>CAWIPP010000001.1:0-186318 GCA_963838175.1 uncultured Thermoleophilia bacterium
GCGCTCCCGAGCGGTGGGTTCCCGGTCGCCTCGGCGATCAGGCGATCCTCGTCCACCGTCAGCGCCGCCGCTGTCAACTCGCCGGCGACCATATGGCTTCTGGCGAGAAAGCTGAGCGCGAGCTGCAATTGCACGAGCGCGCCATTGTCGCGGGCAAACTGCACCTGGCGAGCGGCCAGGGCATGGAAGGAGTCGGCATCCCACAGCTCGATGGCGACAATGACGTTGACTCGTCCACCGGCGAGCCAGAGCGAGCGGCCGGCTACGTCGTCGGCGACGTCCAAAGCGAGAAGCAGCTCGAGCGCTCGGGCCAGCGTCGGCGCCGCGGTTGCGTATCCCTCCGTCAACCGCATCGCGAATGCGTCGAGCAGGACGTCGACCGCACGGGGCGGCTCCGGGCCGAGGGGGGCGCAGCACGCGCGGCCTTGGCCGCCTCCATTACGCCGCCGGGGATCTCGAGGTCGTTGGTCATCGCGGACCCGAGCGCCTCCAGGTGGGTCTCGCGCGCCAAGCCACCGTCGAGCGGCTCGAAGACGTCTGGCCGCGCTCACGAGCAGCCGACCAGCGTCGCTGCCGCGTCGCTGCTCTAACGCGATCTGTCCGCGCAAGAGGTCGACGCGGGCGCGCTGGAGCTCGTCGAGGGGTCCCGCCTCGACCGCAACCAACAGCCCGAGTGCGTCGTCGAGCGCGCCAGCGTCGCGCTTTGCCGTGGCAGCGGCGAGCAGCCGCTGGGCGCGGCGCGCGGGTTCGGGCGTCAGCATCGCCGCGCGCTCGAGGAACGCGGCCGCCGCGGCGAGGCCGCCGCGGGCCTGCGCTCGGCCCGCCGAGCGGTCGAGCTCCTCGGCGACCTCCTCATCGGTCCCGGACGTCGCTGCGGCCTGGTGCCAGGCGCGACGATCGGGGTCGATCTCTGGATCGGTGGCTTCCGCGAGTGCGCCGTGAATGGCGCGCTGTTCCTCGGGCGACGCGGACTGATAGGCCGCCGAGCGCACCAGCGGGTGACGAAACCGCACCCGGCCGCCGAGCTCGAGCAGGCCGGCCTCGGCTGCCGGGGCCGCGGCTTGAGCGGGAATTCCGAGCCGCTCGGCTGCTCGCCACACCAGCAGCGGTTCCCCGACGGGATCGGCCGCCGCCAGCTGCAGCAGGCGCCGTGTGTCGGCCGGAAGCGCGTCGAGCTGGCGCCGGAAGCTCTGCTCGATGCTCCGCGACAGCTCTACCGCGCCGGGAAGTCCGAAGCCCCCCGCGAGCTCCGCCGGCGTCAGGCCCCGGCCCAACTCCAACAACGCCAGCGGGTTGCCCCGCGTCTCGGTCACGATCTGGTCACGGACCCGCGCGTCCAGGGGCCCGGTGAGCACAAAGTCCAGCAGCTCGCGCGATCGTCCTCACGCAACCCCTCGACCACCAGCTCCGGCAATCCCGCCAGGTCATCGCTCGGCTTCCGCGCCGCGAACACGAAGCCGACGGATTCCGCCTCCAGGCGGCGCGCCACGAACGCGAGCACCTGCGCCGAGGCGCGATCGAGCCACTGTTCGTCATCCACCAGGCAGATCAGCGGCCGTTCCTCGGCCGCCGCGGACAGCAGGCTCAGGACGGCCAGGCCGACCAGGAAGCGATCCGGCACGCGGCCCGCGGCTCATGCCGAACGCCGTCAACAGCGCATCGCGCTGCGGGACCGGCAGCCGGTCGAGACATCAAGGTCGGCGCGCACATCTGATGCAACCCGGCGAACGCAAGCTCCATCTCCGACTGGACGCCCACGGCGCGCGCGATCCGGCAGTCCGACGCCTGCTCGACGAAGTATTCCAACAGCGCGGTCTTGCCCACGCCGGGCTCGCCGCGCACCACCAAGGCCCGGCTCTCACCCGCGCGAACAGCGTCGATCAGCCGGTCGAGCACATCGCGTTCGCTGCGCCGGCCCATCAACTCACGGCGTGCCCGCCGATCGGGGAATCGTAGCCATCTGCCCACCATCGAGTTACATCGCCACAGAATCGACGTTACACCCGGGACGAGGACCAGCCACTGGCGGATGCGAACGAGCCCCGTCGGCCCGATACTGGCTCGCTATGACCGTGGTGCCAGCGACGGGGGCGAGGCGGGTGGTCCTGAGACCGCCCAGGGCAGGGCGATGTTCGAGGAGCTTCTCTGGGTTCATTCGGCGATCCGTCGTGACCTTGACCGGGTCGAAGAGCTTGCTGCTGATGTAGGGGATGGGCTTTCCGGCGAGGCCGTCCGCGAAGCCCTGGATGAGCTGAAGACCAACGGCCCGCTGTGGCAGCTGAAGGTCAACTGCCTGCGTTACTGCCGCTTCGTCCACGCCCATCACGGAGCTGAGGACCGCCTTCTGTTCCCCGCGCTGCGCGCGTCCGATGCTTCGATCGGGCCCGTCGTGGACCGCCTGGAAGCGGACCACGCTCGTGTGTCCGACCTGTTGGACGCGGTCGAGGCGGCAGCCCGCGCGCTCACCGAGGCCGACGGTAGTGCTGCGCGGCAACGCGTCATCGACGGCCTCGGGGATCTCCACGGCCATCTGCTCGAGCACCTCGACTACGAAGAGCTAAACGCCGGCCCGCCGATGCGGCGCCTCGAGAGCCTGGCGGTCCCGCTCATAGGCGAAGACGACGCACACGATCAATAGCGTTGACGCTGCGGCGGGGCTAGTCGCGCCCCAGCTCGCGCCTAACGGCGATCGCAAGGCGATCCTGCAGGCGGGCTATCTCGCGCTGATTGATCTCGCGCCGTTCGCTCTCCGAGTCCCCATCGAGCCGCCGCTGGTCGGCAACCAGTTCCCTGATCCGATCGATCAGCCGCGTGACCTCACCGTCGGAGCGACGCCGCCGCGGGCGGGCCGGGTTGCCGAGGTTGAGCTCAGTCACAGTCACTCGCCTGTCAGAACCCGACCGCCTGTCGGATGAGGACGACGCGGATCCGGCCGGGGTCCTCTTGGTGGATCTCGAGGACCTTGCCGATGTGGCTGTTCTGCCCGTAGGCGGCGTAGGCGCGGGCGTCCTCGAGCTGGAGGCTGTGCTCGACGATCCGCTCGTGCGCCGCTTCCAGGTCTGGCACGAGTTTTTGCGCGCCGACGACAAAGATCGCGTTGGCGGCGCCCCAGGCGTAGGAGGCGAGTTGGCTTCCGGAGGCTGAGGCGATGACGAGGGTTCCGTCGCGGGTGACCGCGTGGACGCTGCCGAGCGCGTAGTCGGGCTGGCCACCGATCGCCTTGATCTCCTGCAGCTGCGTCGCGAAGTCGAGCGCCGTCATCTTGTTGCGCGCCGATTCATACGGCCCGCCGTTGTCGATCGCGTCCGCGATGCCGGTTTCGTTCAGGGTCACCGAGGTGTTGGTCATCACCGACGAGCCTTCGGGAATGTGGGCGAGCACGGCGTCGCGCGCAGCGTCGAGGTCATCGACGACTTCGACGCTGAATCCGTGTTCTTCGAGCGCAATCACGGTCGCGTCGAGCGTCTCGTCGTCAGGAAGTGCGGTGAAGCGTTCGGATGCTTCGGTCGTGCTCACTGCTGGTCCTCCTTGGTTCGGCCAATAGCGTCCATTCGAGGGTGAGGCCGGAGGCCACGCTCGCATCTGCCACCGGCTGGTCGTGATGGCCGGTCGATATCGTCTGCGACGCGGTCGATCAGCTGCTCATTGCGGTGCATCCGCTCTCCGGTGGCGGCCGGACCAAGACTGGCCACTCGCACTGTCCCCTGGCGGATGCGAGCTGCGTCGCCCGCGCTTACCTTCGAAGCATGGCTTTGCAAGGGAAGGTGAGGGCCCGGAGCATGCGGTGGCCACCTCTCAGCTACGGCCCGTGGAGCGCGACCTGCGACACGCTCCACGCGCACACGCAGGTGCTCGGAAAGCTCGCGGTGGAGCTTGCGCCGCCCGAGCCGCAGCTACAGCACACCGCCCTGCGGCTGAGCGCGCGCGGCTGGGAGACGCTCCCGCTGCCGGCGCCCGACGGCTCCGGCGCGATCGTCGCGGCGCTTGACCTGCACGCCCACGAGGCCGTGGTCGAGCACAGCGGCGGTCATGAGACGCGGATCGCGCTGACGCCCAACCGGCCCGTGGCGGAGGTGACCCGCGAGGTGCTCGAGGCCGTGGCCCGCATGGGGGGCGCTTTCGAGATCAATCCCACCCCGCAGGAGACGCCGTGGCAGGTGCCGCTGGATCAGGATCACGAGCATGCGACCTATGACGCCGACCAGGTGGCGACCTACTTCGACGCCGCCACCCGCGCGGCGCTCGTCCTGGCGGAATTCCGGGCGCCGTTTCGCGGACGCTCGACGCCGGTCAACGCCTGGTGGGGGACCTTCGACCTCGCGGTAAACCTGTTCTCGGGCCGGCCGGCCGATCCACCGTCCGATGACTTCATCATGCGCAATGGAGGCGATGCCCAGCAGGTCGCGATCGGGTGGTGGCCAGGGGATCCGAACCACGAGGGGGCTGCCTTCTTCGCCTTCGCATACCCAACGCCAGATGGCTTTGCCGACGCGGACCTCAGCCCCGCGGCGGCGAGATGGGACGGGCAGCTCGGCGAGTATGTGCTCGAGTGGGAGGACATCCGCGAGAGCGCCGATCCGCATGGCCTTGCGCTGGAATTCGCACGGTCCGGTTTCCGCCACGCCTGCGCGGTCTGCGAGTGGGACCCGGTGTTAACGGCGACGGCAGAGGGTGTTCCGCCGCCAATCACATGACGCGGAAAGGGTACTCACCGGCGAGAGCCGCGAACGCGTCGCGTCGGTTCCCGGCGCTGCTGGGTTTCGCACAGAGCGGTAGCAAGTTTCGCTATTCAGCCGCTCCCGCGGCAAGATCGGCCATGACGTGCGGGCGCGACTCGCCCATCATGCACCGGACCCGCCCGACGCTGTCGTTGAGGACGCCCTGGCACTCGGGCTGGCTGCTGCGGGCGCCTCTCGCTGACTTCGTCGACTGCATCGATCAGCCTTAGACCGGAACAATCAAAAGAGCCCCGAGATTTGGCTTCCCCGAGCATGGTTGCGGCCCGCTCCTCCGCTTCCGCCGTCCACGTCGAGGGTGTGACCAAGCGCTTCGGCGCGACGGTTGCGCTCGCGGGTGTCGACCTCGACGTCGCGGAGGGGACGGTCTTCGGACTGCTCGGGCCGAACGGGGCCGGGAAGACCACGCTCGTTCGCGTGCTCGCGACCCTGCTCGCGCCGGACGCAGGGCGCGCGCGAGGTCTTCGGGCGTGACGTGGTGCACGAGGCCGCGGCCGTTCGTCAGCTGCTCGGGCTCACCGGACAGTTCGCTGCCGTCGACGAGATCCTCACCGGACGGGAGAACCTCCAGATGTTCGGCCGCCTGTTCGACCTCTCGAGGGACGAGGCGCGACGGCGGGCGGCCGAGCTGCTGGAGCGCTTCGAGCTCGCCGACGCTGCCGACCGCCCGGCACGCACGTACTCCGGAGGGATGCGCCGCCGGCTCGACCTCGCGTCGAGCCTGCTCACGCGTCCTCGGATCCTGTTTCTCGACGAGCCCACCACCGGGCTCGATCCGCGCAGCCGTAACGAAATCTGGGCGATCGTGCGGGAGCTCGTCCGCGAGGGGACGACGATCATGCTGACGACCCAGTACCTCGAGGAGGCCGACCAGCTCGCCGACCGGATCGCGGTGATCGATCACGGGCGGGTGATCGCGGAGGGGACCGGCAACGAGCTCAAGGATCGCGTCGGCGGGCAGATCCTCGAGGTCGAGCTGACCAGCGCCGCTCAACGCGACGAGGCGCAGTCCGTGCTCGCCCGGGTGGGCTGCGGCGATCCAGAGCCGGGGGAGCGCCTGGACCAGCTCACTCTTCCCGCGCCGCGCGATGGCCTCGAGCTGATCGAGGACGCCGCTTCGGCGCTACGTCATGCGCGGATCGGGGTGAGCGACCTCGGGCTGCGCCGCCCGACGCTCGACGACGTGTTCCTGCAGCTCACGGGCGCGCCGCCGAGCGAGGACGGCGCCGGCCCGGATGCGTCCGCGAGCGCGGGCCGCGCGCCGGCGGCGACGAGCCCGGCGAGCGCGGCCAACCGCGGCGCGGGGAGGTTCCCGCCGGTGCATCGTCCCTCGCTGCGGGCGCTGCGTTCAGCCGCCGCCGACGCGCGCGTGGTCACCGGGCGCAACCTGCGCCACTTCATTCGCCAGCCCCAGTTGCTGATCTTCTCGACGATCCAGCCGATCATGTTCGTGTTCCTGTTCGTCTACGTGTTCGGCGGCGCGGTGGAGGGCTCGCTTCCGCCCGGGGTGACGTACATCGACTTCCTGTTGCCCGGCATCTTCGTGCAGTCGGTGGCCTTCCGCGCAACGCAGACCGCCGTCGGCCTGTCCGAGGACCTCGAGCGCGGCGTCATCGACCGCTTCCGCTCGATGCCGATGGCACGCTCGGCGGTGCTGATCGGCCGCACCGTGGCCGACCTCGTCCGCAACGTCCTGATCATCGGGCTGATGACGATGGTCGGCTACCTCATCGGCTTCAGCTTCCAGGCCGGGCTGCTGAACGCGCTCGCGTGCGTCGCGATCGTCAGCGCGTTCGGGTTCGCCCTCAGCTGGATCTTCGCGTTCGTGGCGCTGACGGTGCGCGGCGCGGAGGCGGCGCAGTCGGCGGGCTTCGTGGTGCTCTTCCCGCTCGTGTTCGCGAGCTCCGTGTTCGTGCCGGTCTCGACCATGCCGGACTGGCTGCAGGCGTTCGCGGAGGCGAGCCCGGTCACGCTGACCGCGGATGCCGCCCGCACCTACGCGCTCGACGGTGGCGTGCCGGGATCGCTCGCGGGGGCGGCCGCCTGGATCATCGGCCTGCTCGCGATCTTCATCCCGCTGTGCGTATGGCGATACCGGCGGATGAGTTGAACTTTCTGGCGAGGCGATGAGGCCATCCCACCTTGCAGGTGAGCGGCCCGGGCCGGAAGCGAGTTAACGGGGTGCTTGCGCTCCCCGGCGGGTCAACAGCGGGTCAACATGAGGTCCGGAAATAGCCACAAATCCGTGCCGCGCTCGAAACGCAGAAAAAGCCTCGATTAGCAGGCGAAATGTGGAATAACCGCAATGGCCAGAAGACGCCGGGCCAGAATCATAATCCGAAGGCCGTGGGTTCGAATCCCTCCTCCGGCATGAAGTACCTGCAAATCACTAGTTTGGATCGACTGCCGATACGCGGAGTTTTCTTTGCTTTTCGCGGGTTCCCCGCCCGGCGCTCTGCCCAGGGGTTCCTTTCATGGACAGCGGCGGTACTGCATTCACGCGAGGCTGTCGCACAAAGGGTCCGCGCAACACGCAAGGCGGGTGGGCTGAAATGGCCGCCAGAAAGCCCGAATGGTGCGACCGACACCACCGCTCCGGGCAAGCCGAGGCTGAGCTCGCGTGATTTCTAAGAACGCCTGAGACGGGCTCTCAGGGGCCCGATTTTGGTTTATGCGACAGCCTCACGCGATTGCAGAAGCGCCGACGACCCGATCACGCGCCGTCATCACAGGCACAGTCGGGCATGCCAAGCACGTGAAGTGAGACGTCTATTCCGTTGATTGGTTCGTTTGCGCGCGCCTACGAAGCCGCGCCGACGTTCGCACGCACTGCTGCGATAACCAGCTTCGCCGCGGCTTCGGGCTGCGAGACCATCGAGGCGTGCGACGCCGGGGACTCCTCGATCGTTGACTCAGCACGCTCCGCCATGTAGCGCTGCGTCGCCGGAGGGATCGCCTTGTCCTCGGTGCCGAGCAGATACCACGAAGGGACCGACTTCCAGGCCGGTGGTCCCGACTCCGCGCCGAGTGCTGCGGCACTCCAGGGGCGCAGGGCGGCCGCCATCACGCGCGCCGTGTCGTCGTCAACGTCTCCGGCGAAGACCTCGGGAAACGCGTCCTGGTCGAGATAGAGATCCACGCCTTCGGAGCCGTCGGGGTTCGTAAACGGCACTTCCTGCAGCGCGGTCGGAACCAGGCTGCCCTCGTTTAGCTCCAAGAGCTGCCCGATGCTCTCTCCTTCATCCAAAGCCCACCCGGCGAGATACACGAGTCCAACGACCTGGTCGTTGCCAGCTCGCGGCATTCGTGATCACCGCTCCGCCGTAGGAGTGACCGACAAGCACGATCGGACCCTCGATCGTCTTCAGCAGGTCGGCGAGGTACTGCGCGTCGCCTTGTAGCCCTCGTAGCGGGTTCGCAAAACCGATTGCGCGGTAGCCCTGGTCGTGCAGGATGCGGATGACGCCATCGAATCCAGTGGCATCTCCCCAGGCTCCATGGACGAGGACGATCGTCGGCTGGGAGCCGTTGCCGGTGCTCTCCATGTTTCTTCCTTGATTGGAGATGGCCCGCCCGTGGCCAGCCTACATCGCCATTTTGAGTTCGCAAGGGGCGGTTCTCACGCAATGCGAGTGCGGAAGCCGTCGCGGCGCCCTGCCGGGGATGGGAAACCGCGTGGAGCACACGCGACGGCTGTCGCCGGCCCTAGCCGGGGTCGAACTCGTCGGCGAAATCCCAGATCCGGATGTGGTCGGGCTCGAGCCGGACGATGACATCCGCGCCTCGGCGGGCCTCCGCGTCAGCCTCGGCTTCCTCATCGCCGTACCTGGCCACGATGCGGCGCGTTGTTTCGGTGACGCCCTCGTCGATGAACTGTGCCGAGCCTCGGACCTCGACGCCACGGAGCGGCGGTTCGGACTCGGCCACCAGGATCGTCGCTCTGGGGTCGCGCCGCAGATGCCGAGCCTTCACGTTCTGCGTCTCGACCACCACGTTGAATGCGCACTCGCGCCATTCGTGGTAGACGGGAGAGAGCAAAACGGTTCCGTCGACCCTGAGGGTGGCCAACACCGCCACCCGCGGCTCGTAGAGGAAGGTGCCCAAGTCCTCAACGGACAGGTTCGTCCGCATGGGCCCAGCGTATCGGTCTGCTCGTTGATAGACGCGACGCGGCGCCTCCGAGCCGCCACCGCCTCTCGCTTCGCGCGAACGGGAGAAGTGCCGAGAGTCCTATCGCTCTCCATGGAGGCTGTCGCACAAACTCCGCGCGGCCTCTTCAGAGCTCTTCTCAACCCTGTTAACAAGCGAGCCAAGCTAGCCTCAACCGACCGGCGCCCGTACCTTCGCGCGGCTGGATCCCGGTCGTGAGGACTGTGGCCTGGACCCCTCCAACGTTGACACCTCAGGCCGCGTGATTTCGTAGACGCTCTGCGTCCCGGGCATCCTCCCAGGTCTGTCTCACCTCCTTCGGGGTCCGGTAGCCGAGGACTGATGTGGGGCGGTGGTGGTAGCGCTCGACGTAGGCGCCGATCGCCGCCCTCGCCTCCTCGAGGGTCTCGTAGTCCTGGCGCCAGACCTCGCGCTGCTTGAGCATCCCGAACCAGCTCTCGATGAAGGCCTGGGACTCGGGGTCGCGATAGCCGCCGCGGCGGTGGGTGATGCCGAGCTCTGAGAGCCGGGCCCGGAAGCCGCGGCGCGGTGAACGCGGTGCCGTTGTCGGTGCCGAGGACGAGCCGCCCGGCCTCGACCCCGTGCGCTCGACCGCGGCCTCGACGACGGCCAGGGCCTCCTCGGCGCGGCAGCGGATGTCGAGCGCGAAGGCCGGGATCTCGCGGGTGCAGCAGTCGACGATCGCGTTCAGGTAGCACCAGCCGTGCTCGGCGGTCCAGACCGAGGTCATGTCCATGTGCCAGAGCTGGTCGGGGCGCTCGACCCGAAAGAAGCCCGGGCGCTTGCGGCGATGAAGCGGCCGGTGGCGCTGCAGCAGCGCGCTCCTGGCGCATCACCCGCTGGGCACGCTTGCGGTAGATCGGGCGGCCGATCTCCCTGCTCGCCAAGGCGGCGACCATCCGGGTGCCGTCGGTCGGGTTCTGCTTCGCGACCTCGACGATCGCCTCGTCGACCGGACCCGAGACCGGCCTCGGCCCCGGGCCTCGGCGTTTCGGGTGCGGTAGATCGCCTGGCGGGTGATCTGCATGACGCGCGCCACGACGGCGGGCTTTCGCCCCCGTGCGACCAGCACGCGGGACCGGGCGACGCGCTCTCTCACTCCCAGCCCCGCAATGCTTCCCCCGCGACCTCGAGCTCGTAGGTCTTCTGGCCCAGCGTTCGCTCGAGCTCGCGGATCTTCCTTCTTCAGCTCCTTCTCGCCGGCGCGCTCGTCCTTGCCGGCGAGCTGGCCTTGCCGCCCTCGAGCAGCTTGTCGCGCCAGGAGTAGTAGAGGGTCTCGGCGATCTCGTGCTCGCGGCAGACGTCGCGCACGGACTTGTCTCCGCGCAGGCCGGCGAGGACGATCTCCAGCTTCTGCTGCGCCGTGAATTTGCGGTACAACGCCTACTCCGACAGCCCGGCGGCTTCGAGGGCTTGTTCCCGCAGCGGCAGACGTATACCCGGCCCGATTCGGTTGATCGCGATAACGCACGGATGGTCGAGCGAGTGCCGGAGGACGGGCTCGTTGCGGCGAGACGGGAGGCGTAGGCTGGGCTGGATGGACACCGGCTTTCCCACCCAGGATGCCCAGACCGACTTCAGCCGCGCGCGCCGCCGCCAGCAGCTCGCCGGTCTCGCCGCACGACTGCGGCGCGAGCCCGACGACGTCAACCTGATCCTGCCCTTCGACGAGGTGGTCGAGGCGCTCGGCCGGCGCGGCGAGCGCCAGCTCGGGATCGAGACGATCGATCTCGACTCGATCGTCGGCACGGTCGATCGCTCGCGCGAGTTCGACCGCAGCTTCCGGCCTCGCTCACGCCGCGTCCGACGGCGCTGGCAGCGGATCGCCGAGGCGATGCGCCGCGGCGAGGCCATGCCGGCGATCGAGGTCTACCGGATCGGCGAGATGCACTTCGTCGTCGACGGTCACCACCGGGTCTCCGTCGCCCGCCAGCTCGGCCTCGAGAAGATCGACGCGCGGGTGATCGAGGTCCTCACCGACGTCGGCGCCGGCGGCACGGTTTCCCCCCGGGACCTGCCCCTGAAGGATCACGAGCGGCTTTTCTTCGAGCGGGTGCCACTGCCGGCGGCGATGCGGGGTCGGATCCACCTTGAAAACGGATTCGACTACGCCGGACTCGCGGAGGGAGTCGAGGCTTGGGGATTTCGCCTCATGCAGGCTCGCGGCGAGTTCATGAACCGCGAGCAGGTCGCCGAGGCTTGGTTTCGCGAGGAATACGGGCCCGTCACCGAGATGATGCGCGAGGCCGGCCTCGCCGGCCGCGGCACCGAGACCGAGGCCTACGCGCGCGTCGTCAGCCTGCGGTACCTGCTGCTGCGGACGCACGAGTGGAACGACGACGTGATCGAGCGTCTGCGCGAGGAGCTGCGCCGGTCACCAGCCGACGAGGACACCTTCGTCCACCGTCTCCGCCGCGACGTGACCTCCTGAGCGGCTGAGTGGGTCTCAGTCTCCGCCGAGCCGCTCGCCGGTCTGCGGGTCGAACAAATGGAGGCTGGTCGTGTCGAGCCAGAGCTCGGCCTCGGACCCGCGCTCGACTTCGCTTGCCGCATCGAGGCGCGCGACGACCTGGCTCGAGCCAGCGCCTGGGACCTCGGCGGCGCCCGAGTCGGCGGCGAGCTCCTCGAGGTCCTTCGACTCGATCCTGTCGGACTCGATCGCGAAATAGGCGTAGAGCTCCGAGCCCATCGACTCGACGAGGTCGATCTTGGCCGTGAACGTGTGGCCGCGATCCTTGGCGTCGCCGACGAGCCTGGCGTCCTCGAAACTCTCCGGCCGAACCCCCGCGATCACGTCGCGGCCGCCGCCAGCGTCGCCGAGCCTGCCCCGAAGCTCGTCGGAGAGCCGGACGTCGCCAAAGGGCAACTTCACCGAGTCGCCCTCGAGCCTCGCCGGCATGAAGTTCATCGCCGGGGAACCGATGAAGCCGGCGACGAACAGGTTTAGCGGGCGCTCGTACAGGTCGGCGGGGGTGCCAACCTGCTGCAGGGCGCCGGTGCGCATCACCGCGACGCGGTCGCCGAGCGTCATCGCCTCGGTCTGATCGTGGGTGACGTAGACGGTCGTCGTGCCCAGGTCCTTCTGAAGTCGCGCGACCTCGGTCCGCATCTGGACTCGCAGCTTCGCGTCGAGGTTCGAGAGCGGCTCGTCCATCAAGAACGCCTTCGGGTCGCGGACGATCGCCCGCCCCATCGCCACCCGCTGGCGCTGGCCCCCCGACAGGTTGGCGGGCTTGCGGTCGAGGTGCGCCTCGAGGTCGAGGAGCCGTGCCGCCTCCTCGACCTTCTCGCGAACGTCGTTTTCGGGCAGCTTGGCCAGCTTCAACGGGAAGGCCATGTTGTCGCGCACGCTCATATGCGGGTAGAGCGCGTAGTTCTGGAAGACCATCGCGATGTCGCGGTCCTTCGGCGCCTGCTGGTTGACGACGTCGCCGCCGATCTTCAGCTCACCCTCGCTGATGTCCTCGAGGCCGGCGATCATCCGCAGCGCCGTCGACTTGCCGCAGCCGGAGGGACCGACGAGGATGACGAACTCGCCATCAGCGATCTCGAGGTTCATGTCCTTGACGGCCTCGTAGCCGTCGGAAAAGCGCTTGCTGATCCCGTCGAGATTGATGTCAGCCATCGCGATTCCTCCCTTCTCGGTAGTGGGTCATCCCTTCACCGCCCCGGAGGTCAGGCCAGCGACGATCCGCCGCTGGAAGATCAGGACGAAGATGATGATCGGGATCGTCACCAGCATCGCGGCGGCAGCGATGCTCGCGGTCGGCTCGGTGAACTGAGACTCGCCGGTGAAGAAGGCGAGCGCCGCGGGAACTGTTCGCGAGGCGTCCGACGAGGTCAGCGAGATCGCGAACAGGAAGTCGTTCCAGCAGAAGATGAAGACGAGGATCGCCGCCGTGAACATGCCGGGTGCGGCGAGCGGCACGATCACCTTGCGGAACGCCTGTAACGGCGTGGCCCCGTCGACCTGCGCCGCCTGCTCGAGGTCCCACGGGATCTCGCGGAAGAAGGCGACCAGAATGAAGATCGCCAGCGGCAGCGAGAAGGTCAGGTACGGGATGATCAGACCCGCATAGGTGTCGTAGAGGCCGAGCGTGCGCCACATGTCGAACAGCGGCCCGATCGTCGAGATCGCCGGGAACATCGCGATCGCCAGCGATCCGGCGAGGACGGCGGACTTGCCCGGGAAGTTGAGCCGGGCGATCGCGTAGGCGGTGAACGAGGCGAGCACGATCGCGATCGAGGTCGCGATCAGCGCGATCAGGATCGAGTTGATCAGCGGCCGCAACAGCGGGCTGTCGAGGCCACCTTCGAACAGGACCTTGTAGTTGTCGAGGGTGAACTCGGCGGGGATCAGGCGTCCGTCGGAGATCGTCGCCGGGTCCTTGAGCGAGAGCGAGAGGATCCAGAAGACGGGGAAGATCGCGACGAGAAGGACTGCGATCAGGCCGACCGTCCAGAGCGTGTACTCGCGGGTCGAGCGCTCCATGCTCAGGCCTCCTGCCTTCCCTGCGGCACCGTCGCGCCGAAGCCGCGCACGAAGGCGAACGCGATCAGCAGCACGAGTCCGAAGATCAGCACCGAGACCGCCGAGCCGAGCCCGAGGTTGAGCCGCGAGATCAGCTGGTTGTAGCCGAGGATCGAGACCGACTCGGTGTCCTGGCCGCCACCGGTCATGATGAAGATCGAGTCGAAGACGCGGAACGCGTCGAGGGTGCGGAAGAGCAGCGCGACCAGGATCGCCGACTTCATCAGCGGCAGGGTGATGCGGAAGAAGCGCTGCACCGCGTTCGCCCCGTCCACCTTCGCCGCCTCGTAGACGCCCTGGTCGATCGTCGTCAGCCCGGCTAACAGGAGCAGGGCCATGAACGGGGTCGTCTTCCAGACCTCCGCCATGATGATCACGCTCATCGCCGACCAGCGGTCGCCGAACCAGGCCTTGTCGTCGGGGACGAAGGGAAGGCCGTTGACGAACCCGCTCGCCGGGTCGAACGCGTAGAACCAGGCGAACGCGGCGACGACGGTGACGATCCCGTAGGGGATCAGCACTGCGGTCCGGACGACGCCGCGGCCGAAGATCGCCCGGTGCATGACCAGGGCGAGAATCATCCCGAGCACGAGCTCAATCACGACCGAAGCGACGGTGATGAACCCCGTGTTGAACAGGCCCTGCCACCAGAGGTCGGAGCTGAGCACGGCGCTGTAGTTGTCGAGGCCGACGAAACCGCCCTCATCGGGGAAACGCAGGTCGACGTCCTGCAGCGAGAGCACGATCGCATAGCCGATCGGGTAGGCGGTGACGAGCAGCATCGCGATCACGGCGGGCGCGCAGAGCATCCAGCCGAGCCGCCTCTCCGCCTTGGCGCGGTCGGTGACCTTGGGCCCCGAGGGCCCGGCGGCCGCGGTGGCGACCGCGTCGCTCACAGGAGCCCCTCCCGATTGATCGCCTGCTCGAGCAGCTCGAGCAGGTCGTCGTAGGTCGTCACCGCGTCCTGCGAATCGATGTCCGTGGTCGGATGGACCGCGCGTTGGATCGCCAGCGAGATGTCCTGGTAGGCGGGCGATACCGAAGGGCGCGGGACGGCGTCGTTGATCGAGTCGCGAATCAGCGGCGCGAAGCCGGGATAGACCTCGTCGATCTCCTTCTCGTCGTAGAGGTCCTCACGCACGGGCGGCAGGCCGCCCGCGCTCGCGATCTCGAGCTGATTCTCGGGCTGGACCAGGCACTCGATCGCCTCGAAGGCGAGGTCCTGGTTCTCCGAGAACGCGGAGACGCCGAGGTTGATCCCACCGAGCGGCGGCGCACTGGGCTGCTTCGGGTCCACCTGCGGGTACTTCGCCGGCTTCATCACCTTGAAGATGTCAGGGGCCTCAGCCTCGGCGCTCGGATAGACGAACGGGTAGTTGACCATGAAAGCGGAGCTGCCCGACTGGAAGGCGAGCCGGCCGCCGTCCTCATCGGAGGTCGTGATGCTGGGATCGGCGACGTCCGAGCTCGAGAGCCGGCCCATGATCGAGAGCGCGCGCTCGGTCGGCTCCCGCGCGAGCTCGATCTGCTCCGGGCCCGAGAGGATCTCGGTGCCCGCCGAGGCGATCATCTGGTTGACCCAGACGGTGAGTCCCTCGTAGCGATTGCCCTGCACCTGGATCAGCCCCTCCTCGGGACCGATCTTCTCGGCGGCGGCGATCATCTCGTCCCAGGTCTTCGGCGGCTTCTTGACCAGGTCGTCCCGATACCAGAGCAGCTCGGTGTTGGTCCAGATCGGCGCCGCGTAGAGCGCGTCCTCGTACATTGCCGTCTCGAGCACGCTCGGGAAGACGTCCCTGCTCACCGCCTGCTTAGTCCCGCCGGTGAACTCCTCGAGCCACCCGGCGTTGGCGAACTCCCCGGTCCAGATCACGTCCATGCCGATGATGTCGATCGACGAGTCCTCGGCGCCGAGCCGGCGAACGAGCTGCTCGCGCTGGCTGTCGGCGTCGTTGGGCAGGAACTCGAACTCGATCGAGTAGCGACCATCCGACTCCTCCGAGCAGCGATCCGCGACGGTGGGCAGCGCGCCGCTCGGCTCGTTGAAGATGAACCAGGTGAGAGTCGAACCGCCGCCGGCCTCGTCGCCTCCGCAGCCGCCCACCGCGATCGCGGCCACGCTTGCGATGAGCGCGAGCAACACCTTCCTGGTGCGGTGGCTTGTGGCCAAGCTCTCCTCTTACGTACCGCCGTTGAGGGCGGACGATGTGCCAAATGCCCGTCCGGCTAGGCGTTCAAACGTCGTCGCGACGGATGAGGAGGCCATCACCGGCTGGCACGGCGCCAAGGCTATCCGACCCGTCCGAGGTGGCGAGCACGACCACACCGCTCGCCGGCGCCGGGGCCGGCTCGTCGCCGAGATTGATCACCACCACGTGTGCGCCGCGGGCGTAGGCGAGCATGTCCGGCGGCGCATCGATCACATCGAGGCTTCCCTCGAGCTCGCGGCGCAGCGCGATCAGCCGGCGGTAGAGGACGAGCAGCGAATCGGGATCCTCGCGCAGGGCGGCGACGCTGCGAAGCTCGGGGTCCGTCAGCGGTAACCACGGCTCGCCGCTCGAGAAGCCTCCATCCGCGTCGACCTCCCACTGCATCGGATGGCGGTGCGGGTCGCGCCCCGAGCGGTCGTGAGGCGGGTCGCCACCCCGCCCGTCCGCCATCCCGATCTCGTCGCCCTGGTAGACGAACGCCGTTCCGGGGAGCGTCAGGAGCAGGAGCGCCGCCGCGCGCGTGAAGCGCTCGCCGACCCGCGTCGCCAGGCGCGGAAAGTCGTGATTGGAGAGCGCCCAGGCGATCCCGTCGATCCCCGCTGCTCGCGAGAGCACGCGCTCGAGCTCGGCGGCGCGCCAGGGCGCGTGCAGCAACTCAAACGCGAAGACGAGGTCGAGCTGCTCGAGGTAGCCGGCCAAGCCCTCCATCGGCAGGTAAACCTCGCCGACCAGCAGCGCGTCGCCGGCGGCCTTTCGCAGCGCCTCGAGCGCGACGGTGATCTCGGGGTCGTTTCGCGAGTGCACGCCGTCGAGCTCGGCCAGCTCGGGGTGCAGGGGCAGCGGGAACTCGCGGGTCGCCGGAGGGTCGTCGCGCAGAGCGCGGTCCTTCATCATCTGCACCACGGCGTCGACGCGAAAGCCGTCGACGCCGCGCTCCCGCCAGAAGCCGATCACCGAGCCCATCGCCTCGCGGACCTCGGGGTTGCGCCAGTCGAGGTCGGGCTGCTCTCGGTAGAAGGAGTGGAGGTACCAGCGCCCGCTGCGCTCGTCGCAACTCCAGGCGGGCCCGCCGAACGCCGCCCGCCAGTTGTTCGGCGGGCCGCCGTCGGCCCACACGTACCAGTCGGGGTGCTCGCGGAACCAGGGGTGCTCGATCGAGGTATGCGAGGCGACGAGGTCGAGCAGCACGCGGATGCCGCGCGCCCGGCACTCGGCCACCAGCGCATCGAAGTCCGCCAGCGTGCCGTAGGTCGGATCGACGCTGACGTAATCTGAGACGTCGTAGCCGGAGTCGGCCATCGGCGAGGGGTAGATCGGCGAGAGCCAGAGCGCGTCCACGCCGAGCCACTCGAGGTAGTCGAGGCGCTCCATCATGCCGCGAAGATCGCCGACGCCGTCGCCGTCGGAGTCCTGAAACGAGCGCGGATAGACCTGGTAGACGACGGCGTCGCGCCACCAGGCCGAGCCGCCTGAGGTCACCTCTGCGCAGGCTCGCGGACGCGCTCAACGCGCCGAGCCACGATCTCGCTTCCCGCTCGCATCGGCACCAATCATCCCCGAGTGCGCCGGCGCCTGGAAGTCAGATGCGGTGGAGAGCTCAGGGGAGGTTTTCTTCACCGGCCTGGACATCCGCATCCCGACCCTGGTAGGCACGTTCATGCTTCTACTGGGGACCGGCCTCAGGATGAGTGCCCGGCGCGGAGGATTTAGGAGCACGCCACCCGCCCGGAAGGCGGGCTTCCGGATCATCGGGGCGACTGGATTTGAACCAGCGACCTTTCGGCCCCCAGCCGACAGGCAGGAGGCGTCTATACGTCCGTGAGCGTCCAGATCGTCTTATTCGTCCACGTCCCTGGACGATCTGGACGGATAGGACAACGCGGTGGGTACCAAAGCGGTACCACGGCGCTTCTGCTTCGCATTGGAAAGCGGCCAGATCCAGCGCAGGTCGCAGTCGTGTCGAGTCCCTCGACCATCTCTCAGCGCTCGATGTGAAGCGGCAGGACCTTCCCCGCGGGGGTCGGTCGAGGCTCGCGCCTAACGACGCTGAAGGCGTTCGCCTGGCGCCATCGGTCGATCATCAGGCCTGGCCCAGCGACTGCCGACCGGCCCCTCTGCGACCACGCCCCGGGTCGGCCCCACTCAGGTCGGGCTCGGGTGTCTGTTCGATGACGTACCGGTCCTCGGGCAGCTGCACCTGGAGGCGGAGTGGTAGAGGTGCGAGCGCGATCGACCTCTACTGGCTGCCGCTCGGCGCCGGCGGCCACTTCGTCAAGTACAAAGGTCGCGTCTACGAGTGGATCAAGGCGCGGCTCGAGCGCCGCCCGCGCTGCGACCTTGCTCGCCTCTTGGCGTCGGTTTCTTGCCGCGCGTGGACACGATGTCAATCGAATCAGGTGCGTGGCTCTGGCTCGCCAATGAGGCATGATGGATTCTCGTAGATGGGTGTGCCAGCTTCATGAACAGGCGAGTCGTCGTCGTCGGGGGCGGCGTAGCAGGCCTGGAGGCGCTGATGGCGCTGCACGACCAGGCGGAGGATCGGGCCGAGGTGACGCTCGTCGCTCCCGACCCGGATTTCCTCTACAAGCCGCTCCTGGTCGAGGAGCCGTTCGACCTCGGGCCGGCCGAGCAGCACGCGCTGGCGCCGCTGGCCGAGGAGCTGGGTGCCCGTTTCGTGATGAAGGCGGTAAAGAGCGTGCGGCCCGACGAGCACAGCGTCGAACTCGACGACGGATCGACGCTCGACTACGACTTCCTCATCGTCTGCGCGGGCGGGCGCTTCCGTCCCGCCCTCGAACGCGCGCGGACCTTTCCATCCGGCGGCGAGCCGCTGCGGATCAACGAGCTCCTCCAGGGTGGGGAGGGACGGCAACGGATCGCCTTTGTCGTTCCCTCCGGTGTCACCTGGGCCCTGCCGATCTACGAGATCGCCCTGATGACGCAACGCAGAGCGATCGAGCTCGGGATCGATGACGTCGAGCTGACCGTCGTCACTCCCGAGGAGGCTCCGCTCGCCATCTTTGGGCCTACGGCCAGCGCAGCAGTCGCAAAGCTGCTCTCCGCACGGGGGATCGATGTTGAGACCGGCGTGCATGCGAGCGAGGAGGACGCGGGTCTGATCCTGACGCCCGGCGACCGGCGGATCGAAACGGATGTGGTGATCGCACTGCCGGCTATGGACGGGCCGGTGCTCCCGGGCCTGCCTCAGGACGAGCACGGCTTCATCCCCATCGACCAGCACGCTCGGGTCACCGGCGTCGATGATGTCTACGCGGCCGGGGACGGCACGAACTTCCCGATCAAGCAGGGGGGACTGGGCACGCAACAGGCCGACGCTGCGGCAGCGCATATCGCCGAGCGTCTCGGCGCCGCCATCGACGTCGAGCAATTCCACCCGGTGCTGCGGGGCAAGCTGATCACTGGGGACGAGTCACTTCACCTCCGCGCCGACGTCGCGGGCGGAGGCGGAGGCGACGAGGCCTCCCTCGATTGCCTTTGGTGGCCGCCACAGAAGATCAGCGGGCGCTACCTGGCGCCGTTTCTCTACCACGGCGCTCAGCAGGAGCCGGAACCTCCGGGGCGCTCGCTCGATGTCGAGGTGTCGCTGCCGCGTGAGTGGCACGCGGAACCAATGGCGCTCGACCCGTACAGGTATCCCGAAATCGACTGAGTGCGAGGCTTCTCTGCGGTCACAGGCCGAGCGCCGCGCTCAGGCCGAGCATTCCGGCAGCGCCGAGGGTCGTGCCCAGCGCCGCGCCCCGCCTGCCGCCGCGCAGCGCGTCGGGAAGCAGTTCCACGATCACCAGCGCGAGCATCGCGCCGGCCGCGAACCCGAACGAGACGGGGAGCAATGGCTCGATCTCCTCGACGAGCAGAAACGCGATCGCGGCGCCCAGGGGCTGCGGCGCGCTCGTCGCGACAGCGCCCCAGAACTGACGCGAGCGTGAGAAGCCCGCCGCGGCCATCGGGATCGCGACGCTAGTTCCCTCAGGGATGTTCTGAATCGCGATCGCGGCGATCACGAACAGGCTGAGTCCCGCCGTCTCGGATGCGTAGGCGGTGCCGATCGCGAAGCCCTCGGGCAGGCTGTGCACGAGGAGCACGACGAAGACCAGAATCGAGGCTCGCAGGCCGGCGCTCATCGCGCGATGCACATGTCGCTGGCGAGCCTCCAGCGCTCCCCGGACGCCGACGAGAAACAGCGCGCCCACGGCGAGGCCGCCCCCAACCGAAGCCGACGAACCCTCGTCCAGGCCCGGCAGGATCAGCCCCACCACGGAGGCAACGGCCATCGCGCCTGACGCGATCCCGAGCAACAGGGGCTGGAGCACGGCGGCGCGCAGGCCCAGGAGGAAGACGGGGATCGCACCGAGGCCCGTGGCAAGCGCCGTGCCCGTTGCGGCGAGGAGCAGGATCAGCATCGCGGCACCCGGCGCATTCGTGGCGAGCTACTACCCGCTCCTAGCCTGCGGCCTGCGCCCACCGGCGCCGCCTTTCGGCGTACGCCGGCGGGATCACCAGGTTCATCTCGTCGACGAGGGCGAGCCACTCCAGCGCGCCCGCAAGGTTCCCGAGCCGCGCGTCGGAGTCGGCGGCGGCGAGCGCGAACTCGACCGCGTCCCGGTGTTCCGCCTCGGATTCCACGGCCTCCCCGATCCCCTCCTGCGCCTCGTGGCGCTCGACAGGCGCGCTCTCGTGTCGCTTCGCCGCGAGGTAGGGCCCATGTAGCGCCCGGCGGCCTTGGCGGGCGGCCACCAGGCTTCCCCTGCATCGAGCTCCGCCGTCTCGAGGAGCAGCGGCACTGCGCCCGTCACGAGCGCGGTGCGGAGATGTGGGCGAAACGCCGCTACGGGAACGCGGGCGCCGGCTGCGGCGGCGATCGCCTTCGCCGCCACCTCGGCCTGCTGGGCCGCCAGGCCCCCCTGTTTGATCGGAAACCAGGTCACATCTCCGGCCGCCCAGACTCGATCGAGTCCCGCGACGTGCATCCGGGTGTCGGTGGGTAGAAAGCCGCGCCAGCGCTGGGGAAGCCCTTCAATGGCTGGCGCCTCGAGCGCGGGCAGCGCGACGGCGTGGTCGCTGTGGATCGACCCTCCGTCGGCAAGCTGGACCCTGCCGCTCTCGAATGAGGTCACGACAGCGGAGGTCTCGACACCAACGCGCGAGGCGCGGAGCAACTCCCGTAAGGCATGAGCCGGGTCCGCGCCCATCATCTCCAGGGGCTTGTCCTCATGAGTGATCACCGCTTACCTTGGCGTGCTCGGCGGATCGCGCTTTCAGGCGAGAGGCCGTCAGCAGCGCCAGCTCGTAGGCGGCGAGCGACCACTTCACCTCCGGCGGCACCAGGAATGCCAGCTGCTCACCCGGACGGCGCCCGAGCTGGTCGAGGAGCGCGGCAAAGAACTCGCGCTCGCTCGGATCGCCGAACGTGAGTGCTCCCGGCACGGCCGAGACCGGTCGGGCGCCGACCGCGACAAGCAGGGCGTCGTAGCCGATCTCGTCTCCCTCGGCGGTGGTCACCGTTCCGCCGGCAGCGTCCACGGACGCGAGCGCGCCCCTGCGGAGTTCGGCGCCATTCTCGGCGGCGACATCGGCAAGCGCGACGCGCTGCGCCTCCCCGATCCCGAACGGCTCCGCCACGAACAGGGGTCGGTGGACGAACTCCCGCTCGGGCGCGACGAGCTGAATCCGCGTCGCCTCTGGCGCGAGTTGGCGCAGAGCCAGCAGCGCTTCGAGTGCCGCGATGCCTCCGCCGGCGATGACGACGTCAAACGGCGCCATCAGAGCACAACCGCCACCACAATCGCCAGGTATACCGCGATCGAGAGCAGATCCTGGAGCACCGTCGCCAGTGGACCGCAGCCGAAGGCGGGGTCTAGGCCGAGGCGCTGAAAGAGGGCCGGCAGCGCCATCGCAACGAGCGTGGCGATCGAGCAGCTCGCGAACATCGCCACGGCCACCGCCACCGCAACCTCTGCATCGCCCCAGCCAATCAGCGCGAAGAGCAGGAACGCCGCGCCGATCACCACACCCATCACCAGGCCCGTGAGCAGCTCGCGCCGAAGCACGGAGCGCACGGTGATCCCGGCCGAGAGCGCTCTGATCATGACGGTCTCGGTCTGGGTGCCGACGGCGTCGGCCATGTAGACCACCGCGGGAATGAAGAACGCAAGTAGCACGTTGGCCTCGAGCTGGTCCTTGAAGCTGCCGACGATCACGGTCGCGCCCATCGCGCCCAGCAGCCCCAACAGCAGCCACGGCAAGCGATGCCAGAGGCGCTGCGTTACCGGCTCCTCCGCGGCGCCGCGTGCGCGAACGCTGCCGGCGAGGTAGCCGCCTAAGCGGGCGAGGTCCTCGTCGTGCTCGTTGAGCAGCATCCGCAGCATCCGGTACGGAGGGATCAGCCCGACGAACTGGCCATCTGTATTCACCACCGCCAGGCTGCACTCGTGTCGCTCGACCATCTGGCGGGCCGCCCGCTCCTGATCCGTATCGGGAGCGACCCTCGGGGGATCGGCGTCCATCACGTCCTCGACGCCGGCGTCCGGGTCGGCGGCCAGCAGCCGCTCGATCGAGATCAAGCCGACCAGCCTCCCCGATTCGAGCACGACGACATCCTCGGCGCATCGGAACTTGCGCCCGGCGAGCTCGCCCCTGACCTCGCCGACGGACTGATCGCGCCGCGCCACCGGCACGCTTTGGGTCGCGTACTCCGCCGCAACGCCCAGCAATCCGTCGGGCTTCAACAGTTCCGTCGGTGTCTCCGAGGTAGCCGCCATCGTGTCCCGCCTGAGTGTCGCGCATGACCTTCCGTTGACTCAGGCCGCTTGCCTTCGCCGAGGGTCGGGTTAGCGACTAGGCCGAGCTCCGATGGACCCGTCGGGCGCCTGGGCGAACCCGCTCGGGGTGCGACGGAATGCGCCAAGCAGTCGGCCGGCGGCGGCGACCGAGACGCCGAGCACGGCAGCTGGAACCTACGCAAGGAGGGCAGCGCCGAAGCGATCGACTTCATGGTTGGCCTGAACTGGGACATCGCATGTCTCCAAGAGGTGAATAGGGCCGTTTCGGCAGCGATTCAAAATCACGGCTGGTCCGTGATCGACGGGCTCCAGTTGTGCTGGAATGAGGAGTACAAGCACTGGAAACGGTGGCCACATGCGGCTGCGCTAGTTGCCCGCAACGGATGGCAACTTGAAGGTGGTGTGATGCCCGGCACGCCGCTTCCGGGGCGCGGCGTCGTCGCGAACGCCAGGAAAGATGACGTCGCATTTCACGCCGTCAGTTGGCATGCCCCGAACGCAGTACCGAATCGCAAGCGAGCCCAGACCAAGGCCGAGGCGATCGCTCGAAAGATGGTCGGATACCAGGCGCTGATTGATGCCGTTAACTCCATCGACGGCCCCCTCATCGCCGGGATGGACACAAATCACTGGTCGCTGAACATCGATCTCGAACTCGGGGCTTTTGACTCCAAGAGCCGGCACGCGATCGAGAACCAGTTTTTCAGCAGCGACCCTCAGCACCGACTTCGCGATGCCTTGCTTGATCACCTGCGCTCACATCCAGCCGAGTACGAGGAAGTCAAGCGGATCCGGCCCGAAGGACCGCTAGCGGTGACCCATCGTCGCGGCAAGACCGACGACCGGTTCGACTACATCAATGTTTCGGATGAATTCATCGTCGATCGCGTCTTTCACTACTGGGAAGACGCGGCAGCCGGTATCAGCGGCAGCGATCACGGCCTAGTTCAGGCTGAGGTCCGACTGCGCCGAGCTAAGGCAGCCCGTACAAGCTGAGCAGAGCACCTCCGACGTCCGCGCCAGGATCGGCTGCGCTCCTGCGCCTGGCCCCAGTTCCCGGACGCTTTCCGATCGCCGAGCGGTCTCCGCTATGGGGAAGTCGGGAAGGTCAGGCCCATGCGTCCCATGAAATCAGCGACCTCGGTCCCGCCGATCATCATTTCTTCGCCCTCCTCGAACCACTCCAGAACCATCTACAACGTCGAGACCGAGAACGTCGCCTGCGACGAGGCAACGAAGGTCGCGGAGGCGTGGGAGCGAGACTGTCTCGGCCCCCCGGGGGCCTGCACCGCATCCAGTTACGACTGCGACTCGAAGGCCACCGGCGAAGCGTCCGAGACAACGTGCGTCAAGGGGGACGCCGAGGTCCGATTCGTCTTCGCGTCGTTTGACCCCCAGTAGCCCCGCGGCCGCAACTCGGGCCGCGCGAGTATGACCCGGAGTAGGACGGGCGCGGGACCACTAGAACGAGAAAACCCCGCCTGAGCGGGGCTTTCCCTGAGTAGCGGGGGTGGGATTTGAACCCACGACCTCCGGGTTATGAGCCCGGCGAGCTACCTGACTGCTCCACCCCGCGGCGGTTTGAATCCCTGAATGTAGCGCGAAATCCGCGAGTTTGGGCGGGACTCGGGGGAGATCGGGGTCCCCCAGATGGGCCTCGACCTGGGGAGTCTGCAAGCGCTACCGTGCGTGCGTGGGGTCCGCCGGGCATGCCACGGATGGCGCTGCCGCTGAACGGCGGGAAGAGGATCGCGCGCGCATCGCCGTGATCGATCTGGGGACGAACTCGACTCGGCTCATGGTCGCCGACATCGCCGACGGCGAGGTCAGCGAGCGGGCGCGCGACACCCGGGTGACCCGGCTCGGGCGCGGAGTGGATCTCACCGGCCGGCTCTCCTCGGAGGGAGTCGAGTCGGTCTGCGCCGCGGTCGCCGACTATCTCGCCGCCGCGCATCCCCACGAGCCGGATCGCACGATCGCGATCGCGACCAGCGCGGTTCGCGACGCCGCCAACGGGGAGGCATTCCTCGCCGAACTGCGAGAGCGGTTCGCGCTCATGCCGCGCGTCATCGACGGGGAGACCGAGGCGAGGCTCACCTATCGCGGGACGATCGCCGGCCGGGAGGCCGACGGTTCCTGCACGCTCGTCTGCGACATCGGAGGCGGCTCGACCGAGCTCGTGGTCGGCTGCGACGGCGAGGTGCTGTTCTCGACCTCGATGCAGATCGGTGTCGTGCGTCAGACGGAGCGCCACGTCTCCCAGGACCCGCCCGACCCGGCGGAGCTGGAGGAGCTCGCCGACGAGGCTCGCGCCACCCTCGTCGAGGCGATCGCTTCGGGGTCGCCGCCATCGGTCGACGCCGGGATCGCCGTCGCGGGCACGCCCACGTCGCTCGCCGCGATCGAGCTCGAGCTGAATCCCTACGACCCCGTCAGGGTGCACGGGCACAGACTCTCGATGCACACGATCCAGCGGCTGCTCGCTCATCTCTCGACGATGCCGCTGCATGAGCGCTTCCGGGTCACGGGACTTCAGCCCGAGCGGGCGCCGACGATCGTCGCCGGCGTCGTCATCCTGATCCAGGTGATGCGCGCCTTCGGGCTCTCGGAGATCGAGGTCTCCGAGCACGACATCCTCCACGGCGCCGCGCTCGAAGCCGCGGCGAACGGCGCACCCGTCCCCTCCTGAACGCCGCCGCAGTCGGCAGACCTTCAGGACTTGTCGAGGACCGCCTCGCGCATCGGCTGCGGCAGGCCGGCGACGACGAGGTCGTAGCTGTCCTCGAGAAGCTGGAAGACCGTCTCGTCGGGGACCGAGCCGTCGATACGGATCGTGTTCCAATGCCGCTTGTTGAGGTGGTACCCGGGCCGGATGGCAGCGTATGTGGCGCGCAGGTCGGCGGCCAGCTCCGGGTCGCACTTGGCGCTCACCTCGAGCGGACGCGCGCTCAGGTCGCTGAGCGCGAACATCTTGCCCGCCACCTTGAACACCGACACCTTGGGCCCGAACGGGAACCCCTGGGTGGCTCCGGGACGCGCCAGGCACCAGCGTCGAAGCTCAGCGGCGGTCACATGTGGATTGAAGCGGACGGGCCGTCCGTTTCGGTTCGCGGCGACCGGACGCCTGGGTTGGATCGAGCTTCCTTTACGACCGATCTATCGGCCCCCGCCGAAGATCACTTGAGTTGGGGGCTCGTCCTGCGCTTAAACCGGCGCCTCGAAGCCCGGCTCGATCGGCATCGTCGCGGTGAGCAGTGGCGACGGGATCGCCGGATCGTCCTGGTCGCAGACGAAGACGAAGTCGATCACCCCGGTGTCGACGGAGGCATGCACGCCCTCGACCTTCCAGCGCCGGTCGACCTGGCGCAGGCGATGGACCTTGCCCTCGGCGTCGATCGTACCCACGACCGAGCCGCGGATCTGCCCGTCGTCGGCGTCATCGGAGTCGACCTCGGCGGAAGCGGTGAAGACGACGAGGCGGTCGAAGAGCGGCGCCGCATCGGAGAAGCAGAGCTCGGTCCCGTCGAGGTCTCCGAGCTCGTAGGCCCGGGTCGCGAGGAGCTCCTCGCTGTCGACCACGAGGTCGCCGGCCAGCGATTCGAAGAGGGGCTCGAGCGCCAGCTCCACGACGGTGTTGGGAGCGTCGCCCTTGTTGCCGCGGTGGAAGACCCAGAGCCGATCGGCGAAGACCGAGGCCCCCTCGACGTTGATCTTGCCGAGCTCCTCGCGAAGCTTGTCGTAGAGGGGCTTGAAGTCGACCTCGTGCGGATCGCCCCGCAGCGAGCCGTCGGCATCGAAGGACCAGTAGAAGCCGCGGTTGCGGCTCTTCTTCTTCGAACCCGATCCGAGGCCGAGCAGGCCGCCGTAGGGGCTGTTGCCGAACGGCGGCAGCGCGGTCAGCGCCTCGAGGTCCGGCTTGTCATCGTCGACGGCGGAGAGCACCTGGCGAAGCCGGCCCGCCTCCGCCCCCGAGAGGTCGAAGACCCCGAGGTCGAGCAGGTCGTCCCCGATCACGTAGGCGAAGACGCCGCGGCGGACCACCCCCGACGCAGCCGAGAGGTGCGACGGACCGCCCGAGACCTTCTCCAGGTCGAGGTCGCGCATCGGCCGCAGCTCCAGCGGCGGCAGTTGCTCGGGGGTCACCTCGTGTCGGTCCATCCCCTCTCCCCTACCCGCATTCGAGGGATCTGTCCCTTCTGTCCACGGAAGGGTTAGCCGGAGCGATGCGAGGTATCCAGGACGAGCAGGCAATTCAAGGAGGCAGGCATGGCAGAGGTCACCAGGGAACGGCGGCACGGGCTTCGAAGTGAGCGGCCGGTGAGGCGCGAGCGCGAGGTTGTCGTCGAGAGGGAGCCGGCCGAGCGCCGGAGCGTGATCGGCTCGATCCTCGGGTTTTTCGCAAAGCTTGCCTTCGGCGTCATCTTCGCGATCGGCCTGATCGTCGTCGCGATCATCGTGCTGGCCTTCCTCATCTTCTGAGCGCCGTGGTCCGCCACTTCGCGAGTTTCTTTCGCATAGCGACATAAAGTCGCGAAGCCGAGCCGGGGGACCTGTCCCCCGAGGGGTCAGACCCCTGGCTTGGTCTCGCGGGCGGGGTCGGGGGGTGGCTCGTCGGTGGGCGGCGGCGTGGCCTCGGCGGGCGGGGCCTTGGTGAGGACGGAGCGGCGCTCGAGGAACTCCTCGCGGGAGACCTCGCCGCGGGCGTAGCGCTCCTCGAGGATCCGCAGCGCCGAGTCGGAGCCGCCGCGGCCGGTGTTGCTTCGCAACAGGACGACGATCCCGGCGATCACCAGGATCCAGAACGCGGCCGAGGCGAGCCAGACAAGCACGCCCCAGCCGTCCAGCCAGGCGTCGGCGATCACGGCTTCGCCCCGAGGTCGCCGCGGATCCGGTCGAGCTCCTCGCTCGTGATCTCCCCGCGCGCGAATCGTTCCTCGGCTACCTGGACCGCCGGGCGCGCCGGGGTGCCGCTGGGAAGCACGATCCAGAGGATCACGTAGGCGAGCAGCCCGAGCCCGCCGAACAGCAGGGTCAGCGCCCAGACCACCCGGACGAGGGTGGGATCGAGGCCGAAGTGGTGGGCGATGCCGCCGGCGACGCCGGCGATCACCCGGTCGTCGCTCGAGCGCATGAGCTGGTTGCCGGCCACCGGCCGGGCAGTCTAGATCGCAGGTGCCGTCAGCCGCCGCCCGGCTCGGGCAGGTCGAGATCGGTGCTCGGCAGCACGTCGAGGATCGTCGGCTCGAGGCGGCCCTGGGAGGCCCGGGTGCCGGTCACGATCGTGAAGTAGGCGTCCGCGGTCGGCACGCCGACGAACGCGAACACACGCGTCCCGCCGAGCAGCTCGAGCTCGGGATCCGGGGTGGTCTCGAGCGCGGGAGCGAAGAGCTTGCCGTCGACGATCGCCTTGCATCGCTCCTCGGGGGCGTTGGCGGCCAACCGACCGTTGGGTCCGAGGATCCGCTCGATGGTCTCGCAGTCGTCCGTCTCGACCGCATCCACGAACTCGCGTGCAATCTCCTCGACCGCCGCCTCGTCGGCGATCTCGGTGTCGACCTGGGGCTTGGAGTCGGCCGTCAGCAGCAGCCTGTAGGAGCCGTCGCGGTCGACCACCCAGACAGTCACGGTGCCGCGTGAGTCCGAGCCGGCGGGCGGGGATCCCTCGGCGATCGCGCCGGTGCCGAACTCGGCGTCGGCGTCGAGCTGCACCCCCTGCAGGTCGCTGATGTAGCTCTCCGTCTCCCGGCACTCCTCCGCGCTCGGCGGCGCCCCCGGCTCGTTCGCGGGGCGGGTGAGCGAGTGCCCCAGCGGAGCGAGGCGCTCGCAGTCCTGATCGGCGACGGCATCGTTGAATACCTCGATCCGAGTCGAGATCGACTCGCTCGGCTCGGGCTGGGAGACGACCTCGGGCTGCGCGGCGGTCTCCTCCCCTCCGTTCCCATCGTCGTCGCCCCCGCATCCGAGCGCGAGCAGCGGCAACACCGCGAGCCCCGCCGCCCACCGTCGAATCACGCCAGGACGGCCTTGCGCGGGTAGACGACGCTCGGGTCCGTCAGCACGTTGACCAGCGCCGGCTTGCCGGAGGCGAAGGCGCGGTCGAGCGCGGGGCCGAGCTCGGCGGGGTTGTGGACCAGCTCGCCGTGGCCGCCGAGGGCGCTGACGACCTCGTCGTAGCGGGTCGCCGGGCGCAGCTCGGCGGCGATCGAGTAGCCGTACAGGTACTCCATCGGGTGCTTCTCGAGCGCCCAGATCCCGTTGTTCCCGATCACGCCGACCACCGGCAGGTTGTGGCGGACCATGGTGTCGAACTCGAGGCCCGAGAAGCCGAAGGCGCCGTCGCCGAGCAGGGCGACCACCTGGCGCTCCGGGTGGGCCACCTTGGCGCCGATCGCCTGGCCGGGGCCGGCGCCGAGGCAGCCGTACGGTCCGGGGTCCATCCAGCAGCCCGGCTCGTAGGTGTCCACCACCCGCCCGGCGTAGGAGACGAAGTCGCCGCCGTCGCCGATCACGATCGCGTTGCGGTCGAGCACCTCGGCGAGCTCCTTGTAGACCCGCATCGGGTGAAGCGGCGCGCGCTCGTCGCCGAAGTCGGCCTCCTCACCCGCGCGCTTCTCCTTCTCGGTCTCGCGCAGCTCGGCGATCCAGCGGGCGCTGCGGTCGGGGCTGCCCCCCGCCTCCTCCGCGCCGTCGCGGATCGCCGCCAGCGTCGCCGCGATGTCGCCGACCAGGGCGCGCTCGGGCTCGCGGGTCGCCTCGAGCCGCGAGGGCCCGGAGTCGAGCGAGAAGACCCTCGTCTCCTCGCCCAGCGAGGCGCCGAAGGCAAGCCGGAAGTCGAGGGGGACGCCGACGACGAGCGCCACGTCGGCGCCCTTGAGCCCGGCGCCGCGGGCGCGTGAGAAGAAGAGCTCATGGTCGGCGGGCAGGCAGCCCCGGCCCATCCCGTTGAGGAAGACCGGGATTCCGAGCGCCTCCGCCAGCGCGCGAAGCTCCGACTCGGCCCGGGCCCAATAGAGGCCCGTACCGGCCATGATCGCCGGACGCTCCGCTCTGGCGAGCGCCGCGGCGAGCTCGTCGGCTCCGGCGGCGGGCTCGGGCGCGGGCGGCTCCGGAGCCGGTGGAGGCTCGCCCTCGGCCTCCATGAAGACGACGTCGAGCGGATAGTCGAGGAAGGTCGGCCCGGTGGGCGGCTCGAGCGCGCGGTCGATCGCCGCCACGGTCGCCTCCGGGATCGCCGCCGCGTCCTTGACCGTCTCCGCCGACTTCGTCACCGGCGCGACCAGCGGGACGTGGTCGATCTCCTGGAGCGACCCCGAGCCCCAGCGCATCTCCGGGGCCCTGCCGCCGAGCACGACCAGCGGCGAGCCGTTGAAGCTCGCGCCGGCGATCGCGCTGGTCCCGTTGGTCACCCCAGGGCCGGCGGTGAGGGCGGCGACGCCGGGCTCGCGGGTCGCCTTGGCCCAGCCCTCGGCGGCCCAGGCCGCGGCCTGCTCGTGGCGGGTGTCGACGACGTCGATCCCCTCGGCCTTGCAGCCGTCGTACAGCGAGAAGAGGTGGCCGCCGGAGAGGGTGAAGAGCTTCGTCACGCCGCGCGAGCGAAGCGCGCGGGCGGCGAGGTGGCCACCGTGGAGGGTCTCCGTCTGCTGCTCGGTCGCCACGGATCCGAGCCTATCGCTCAGAAGAACCGGCGCAGGCCGCGCGGCTGCTCCTCGGCGGATGACGCGACCAGCGTCCCGGGGACGGGCGAGGGCTCGGGCCGGGCGGCGCCCGCCTCCCCCACCGCTGGAGCGAGCAGTCGCACCGGCTCGTCGATCCCCTTCAGCTCGACCTCGCCGCGATCGGTGAGCTCGAAGCGGTCGGTGAGCGCGGCGGCGGTCGCCTCGGTGACCAGGACGTGATCGCCGGTGTCGCGGGTCGCGGACTCGACCCGGGCCGCGACGTTGACCGGATCGCCGATGACGCTGAAGTTGAGCCGTCCGCCCCCGCCGATCGCGCCGGCGACGACGCGTCCGGTGTTGAGCCCGACGCCGATCCGGAACGGCGCCCGGTCGTCCTCGTTCACCCGCGCGGTGATCTCGAGCGCCGCGCGCAGCGCCCGGTCGGAGTGATCGGGAAGCCGCTGGGGAGCGCCGAAGACGGCCAGCAGACCGTCGCCGACGAACTTGTCGACGTGTCCCCCGTGGCGGGCGATGATCGGGACCGCCGTCTCGAACAGCTCGTTGAGGCAGGCGACGACGTCGCGCGCCTCGGAGCTGCGGGCGAACTCGGTGAAGTTGACGACGTCGCAGATCAGCACCGTGACCTCGACCTCCTCCCCCTGGTCGGGGAAGTCCTCGGAGAGGATGTACTCGGCGACCTCCTCGTCGAGGTAGGTGCCGAACGCCTCGCGGATCCGCTCGCGTTCGGCCAGGCCCGCCGCCATCTCGTTGAACGAGGCCGCCAGCTCGCCGATCTCGTCGCCGGTGGTCACCGGGACCGACACGTCGTAGCGGCCCTCGGAGACCTCCCGGGTGGCGTGCTGGAGATCGGCGATCGGGTTGGTGATCGACTTCGAGAGCATCACGGTCAGCTCGAGCGAGATCGCGGTGGCGATCGCGACGGCGATCATGAAGTCGAACTCGGGACCGGGGCCGGATGCGTTCTCGGTCGCCAGCGCCCTGACCACGAAGGCGGTGATGATGTTGATCAGCGGCAGGGTCGCGAGCAGCTTGAAGCGCAGCGAGATCGCCGGGACGTCGGTGTTCTTGGGACCGGAGGGGAGCTCCTCGCTGATGTCGAGAAGGACCGGGCGCATCCCGGTCTCGATCAAGAGGTAGTGAAGGACCCCGCCGTAGCCGACCGCCACCAGGGCGGCGCTCGCGATCGGGATGAACGAGAGCGTCGGCAGGTCGGCGAAGAGGACCGCCGCGACCGCGGTCGGGATGACGACGATCAGGATCGGCACCCACAGGTCGCGCTTGATCAGCTCGAGCGGGAGCCCGACCGCCGCGGTCCAAGCGCGCTCAGCGCTCTCCTGCGAGCGCTCCCCCTTGATCCAGGCGCTGATCGGCCGCAGCTGCGGGTAGGTGCGAATCAGGTTGATGGCGATCGCGATCGCGGTGGTGCCGATCGCGATCCCGCCGATCGGGAGCCATTCGGAGGAGAGGGCGTCGTAGTAGATCGAGAGCAGCGCGAGCGTGCCGATCGTGACCCCGAACGCGCTCTGCAGCTCGAGCGTCAGGTAGGTGGCGGGGTAGAAGCGACCGAGCTTCCCGTAGAGGAAGGTGAGTAGTCCGAAGACCATCGCGCTCGACGGGATTGTCCCATGCGCGCCCCGCGGCCGGCGTCACCTGCTCGCGCTGGCTAGCGCCGCCCGCTGGCGCTGGCCATCCTCGCGCGTCCGCGGGCGTGGTCGTGCTCAAGCCTCCCGCCTGCGCGGTCGATTGAGCGGGTGAACCGATGGAGCTCCATGACTTGAACGGCGGCTTTCCGGAGCCACCCCCGGCCGTGCCCCCGAGAGGACCACCCCGAAGCGGCCGGCCTTCCCTCCGTCGTGCCTGCCGTTGTTCGCCCCGCGCTCGGCTTAACCGAGGGCCACGATAATCCGCCCGTGGCGACGGCGGATCTGACCGTGATCGGGCTCGGCCGGAGTGATCCGAGCGCCGGCGAGTACATCGCCGAGGTCCAGCGGCGGCTCGCAGCCCAGGACCGGGTCGGATACCGGATGCACGCGATGGGGACGTCGCTCGAGGGGAGGACCGAGGACATCCTCGCGATCGTCGGCGAGCTGCACGCCGTGCCGTTCGAGCTGGGCCTGCCGCGCGTGTACACGGTGCTGAAGCTCGACGAGCGCCGCGACCGCCCCGACCAGTCGCTCGAGGACAAGGTCCGCTCGGTGGAGCAGCGGCTCGAGCGCGACTCCTAGCGACGTGAGCGAGCCGGGGCGCCTGCGGATGTGGGCGTGGGCGCTGACCGTCGGTGTCGTCCTCGCCGACTCCTCGATCGTCACCCTCGCGCTGCCGGAGATCCTGACGGAGTTCGACGCCACCGTCTTCGGCGTCTCCTGGGTGCTGACCGCGTTCAACGCGGTGCTGGCGGCGGCGCTCCTGCCGGCTGCGATCCTCGCCCGCCGCGCGCCCGGGCGTCTCTGGGCCGGCGGGGTGGTCGTCTTCGCGCTCGCATCGGCGGCCTGCGCGCTCGCGCCCTCGGCCGCGACCCTGATCGTCGCGCGCTGCGTGCAGGCGGTGGGCGGCGCGGCGGCGATAGCGGGTGCTATCGAGTTGATATCTCGTGATATCGGCAGTCACCGGGAGGCGGCGCCGATCTGGGGCACGGCGGGGCTCGCCGGGCTCGCGCTCGGCCCCGCCGCCGGGGGGGTCCTCACCGAGCTCCTGAGCTGGGAGTCGATCTTCTTCGTCCAGATCCCGCTGATCGCGCTCATCCCGCTGGCCCGCGGCGCCGACCTGCGGCCCGAGCCCGGGACCGGGGGCCGCATCGAGCTCCAACCGGAGCTGGCGCTGGCGCTGCTCTCCGCAGGGTTGACCGGGGCGCTCTTCCTGCTCGTCGTGATGCTCACCGAGGGCTGGCGCTACTCGCCAGCCGAGGCCGCGGCGGTGGTCAGCGCGATGCCGGTGGCGACGGTGCTCGCCGGCCGCCTCGCCCGCGGCCTCGGCGAGAGCCGTGCCGTGCTCGCCGCGGGCGCGGTCGCGATCGCGGCGGGCGTGGCCTCCCTCGGCCTGATCCCGGAAGCCGACTGGTGGTGGGTGATCCCGCCGCAGATCCTCGTCGGCGCCGGGATCGCGTTATCGCTTCCGGGACTTACCGACCGGGCCCTCGGCGGGCGCGATCCCGAGGGCCGGCGGGCGTCGGGGACGATCGCCGCCCGCCACCTCGGCGTCGTCGTCGGGATCGTCCTGCTCACCCCCGTCTTCGACGCCCAGCTCGAGACCGAGTACGAGTCGGTGCGCCGCTCGGGAACCGCGCTCCTGCTGGACGCGCCGCTCTCGCCCGGGACCAAGATCGCCCTCGGCGAGGCGATCGCCGACGACGTCGCCGCGGCCGACGGCGAGCTGCCGGGCCTCGAGCCCGCATTCGCCTCGGCGCAGCCCGAGCCGGACGAGGCGGCGGCCTACTCCCGGCTCCAGGGGGAGCTCGAGGCGGAGATCGACGCCGCCGCCACGCACGCGTTCAGTCCCGCCTTCCTCGCCGCCGGCGCGCTTGCGCTGATCGCGCTGATCCCGATCGCCACCGCCCGCGACCGATCGGCGGCCGCATGAGGGCGCTTGTCGCGACCCTGGCCGCGTCGCTCGGCCTGCTCGGCGCCTACCTGGCGCTCGGCGGGGGGACCTACGAGCCGGCCGCGGTCGCGAACCCCTGCGAGCCGCGGCCGCCGGCCTCCGAGCCCGAGGGCCTCGACGAGAACGTCCAGGCGATCGCCCTCTCGGCGCTCGACGGCGCGGCCTGCGAGCTGCGGGTGACCCGCGAGGACCTGCTCGCGGCGCTCGCCGACCCCGAGACGCGGGAGGCGTTCCTCGACGAGAACCGGATCTCCGACGCGACCCTCGAGGCAGCCGTGCGAGGGGGCCTCGACCGCGCCTACGACGACGCGGTCGCCGCGGGCCGCATCGACGGCCTCGACGCGGCCCTCATCGGCGAGGCGATCGAGCTGGTCCCGGTCTCGGTGATCGTCGACATCGCCCAATCGGAAACCGCGCAGGGAGCCGCCGCCGCGCTCAGGGACGCGGTCTCGAGCGAGGCGGCCGGCGACGCCCTCGACGCGCTGGAGGGGTTGATCGACTGAGTGAACTATGGGCGCGGGCCGCGGGCCTTCGGGCCCGCGCCGAGCTCGTGCCGGATCAGCTCGTGGGCGCGCTCCGCCCAGTCGCAGAGCAGCGGGCGGGTGTCGCGCGGGTCGATGATCTCCTCGACCGAGAAGCGCTCGGCGGTGCGGAAGGGTGAGCGGACCGCATCGAGTCGGTCCTCGATCTCGGCCCGCAGCGCCTCGGGGTCGTCGGCCGCCTCGAGCTCGCGGCGATACGCCGCCTCGAGGCCGCCGGCGATCGGCAGCGAGCCCCAGTCGCCCGAGGGCCAGGCGTAGCGCAGGTTGAGGCGGGAGCCGTCGCCGTGGCCGGCGCCGGCGACGCCGAAGACCTTGCGCACGAGCACCGAGACCCAGGGCACGGAGGCCTGGTGGACGGCGTAGAGGGCCCGGGCGCCGCGCCGGATCGTCCCGGATCGCTCGGCCTCGGTGCCGATCACGAAGCCTGGCTGGTCGACGAAGTTGGCCACCGGGAGGTGGAACTGGTCGCAGGTGTCGACGAAGCGCGCGAGCTTCTCCGAGGCGTCGGCGGTGAGGCCACCGCCATAGTGATTCGGATCCGAGGCGAGGACGCCGACCGGGCGGCCGTCGAGCCGCGCCAGCGCGGTGATCAGCGAGCGCCCGAAGCGGGCGCCGAGCTCGAACACCGAGCCCGAGTCGAAGACCGTCTCGAGGATCTCGCGCATCGGGTAGGGCTTCCGCGGATCCCGCGGCACGATCGACAACAACGCCTCGGGGTCTGACCCCTCTGGTCCCCTCCGTGGCGGGCGGTGGCTCCCAGACGTTCTGCGGGAGGTAGGAGAGGAAGCGCCGGATCTGCGCGAGGGCGTCCTCCTCGTCGGCGGCCTCGTTGTCGACGGCGCCGGCCCTGGTCTGCGCGCGGGCGCCCCCGAGCTCCTCCTTGTCCGGCGCCTCCCCCATCGCCGCCGCGACCACGGGCGGTCCGGCGACGAAGAGCTGCGCGGTGTCGCGCACGATCACCGAGAAGTGCGAGGCGACCACCCGGGCGGCTCCGAGCCCCGCGACCGGCCCGAGCGCCGCGGCGACCACCGGCACCGTGGCCTGGTTTCGGACGACGACGTCGAACCCCGGGAGCGGCGGGACGTAGGTGAAGCCCATCGTCTCCAGCGTCTTGACGCTGCCGCCGCCACCGGTGCCGTCGACCAGCCGCACGAGCGGGAGCCGGAGCTCTCGGGCCATCCGCTCGGCGTAGATCGAACTTCTCCCAGATCGCCGCGTCGGCGGCCCCGCCGCGGACGGTGAAGTCGTCGCCCTGGACGACCGCCCGGCGGCCCTCGATCCGGCCCTGGCCGATGACCACGTTGGCGGGAAGGAAGTCGACCAGCTCGCCGTGCTCGTCGTAGGTGCCGCGCCCGGCGAGCGCCCCGGTCTCGTGGAACGTGCCCTCGTCGAAGAGCCGCTCGATCCGCTCGCGAACCGTGAGCCGGCCGGAGGCGTGCTGGCGCTCGACCCGCTCCGCCCCACCCATCCGCCCCGCCAGCTCCTCCCGCCGTCGCAGCTCCTCGAGCTCCGGCTCCCACCCGCGCGGCTCGTTCACGTCCACCGCCGAACGCGATCCGCGCAATGACCGGGGCAGGGAGTCGAACTGTCAAGTCCTCTCGGACAGCGGAGCTTAAATCCGCCGCGTTTTCCAGTTCCGCCACCCCGGCGAATCCAGGCGAACCGTAGCGCGGCGCCTGGCCTGCTAAGCGCTGGTTAAGAATTGCCGGCGGGCGACCGATCCACTGGTACGGTGCCCGTGTTCTAGGAGCCGAGGGCTCCGGCGCGCGTGCTGGGGCGGTGGGCGGAGGAGACGCATTCCCCGTGGAGGCATCCGCACTCTCACATGCCAGCCGCGCCGGCCTTCTGGTCAGGCGTTCGCCCCTGGTCCGCCTCCAGGGCGACGAGCGGCTGATCGCGATGATCCGCGACGGGCAGGCGTGGGCGTTCGAGGCGCTTTGGGACCGCTACCAGGCGCGGCTCCTGGCCTTCTGCCGCAACATGCTCCCCTCCGAGCAGGACGCCGAGGACGTGCTCCAGGACGTCTTCGTCTCAGCGCACAAGGCGATCCTCGCCGACAACCGCCAGATCAAGGTCAAGCCCTGGCTCTACCGGATCGCCCGAAACCGCTGCCTGAACCACCTGCGCCGGCCGGTCCACGAGGGCTCCGACGAGATGATGGACGAGCACCCGTTCAACGGCGGTACCACGACGGCCGAGCAGGTGCAGACCCGCCAGGAGCTGCGGGAGGTGCTGGTCGACGTCGAGCACCTGCCGGAGACCCAGCGGACCGCGCTGCTCCTGCGCGAGGCAGACGCCCTCTCCTACGCCGAGATCGCCCAGGCGATGGAGACCACGATTCCGGCCGTGAAGTCGCTTCTGGTGCGGGCGCGGATCACCCTCGCCGAGTCGAGCCAGGCGCGCCAGCTCACCTGCGGCGAGGTCCAGCTCGAGCTCGCCGAGGCGGCCGAGGGGATCGCCAAGGCCTCGGGCCCGGTTCGCCAGCACGTGAAGGCCTGCGAGCAGTGCAAGGACTTCCGCGGCGAGCTGCGCTCGTCGAGCAAGGCGCTCGCCGCGCTCTTCCCGCTCGGCCCCTTCGCCGTGCTCAAGGAGGCGATCGCCGCGAAGCTCGGCGGCGCCGGAGCCGGCTCCGCGACGAGCGGCGGCGGCGCGAGCGCCGGTGGCGCTGCGGCATCCGGGGCCGGCGCCTGCGGCGGCGCAGCTGCCGGCGGCGCCGGGGCCTCGGGAATGGCCGCTGGCGGCGCGCTCGGCGGCGCGGCGGCAGCCGGCGGCGGTGCCGGCGGAATCGGCGGCTCGATCGGCGTGATCGGCGGCGCGATCGGGACCAAGGCCGCGGCCGGGGTCGCGACCGCGGCGATCGCGGTCGCGGGAGCGGTGGAGGTGAACCGCTACGTCGCCAAGGACTCGCCCGCGAAGCCGGCGATCGCGGAGCGTTCGGCCCCCGACCGCGAGCCCGCTCGTGGACCGGTCACCATGTCCTCGGTGGCACCGGTTGCCGCGGCGCACGCGGCGAAGCCGGCATCGGAGGAACCCGCGCCGTCCCAACCCACATCGGCGAACGCCTCGCCCTCAGACGCGCCGCCCTCCGAGCCGGCGCCCGCGGAGAGCGCGCCGGCCAGCGCCCCGCCGCCGGCGAGCGGGAGTGAGGACTCGGACCCCGACGGCGAGAGCCCGCCGCCGAGCGACCAGCAGGGCGGCGTCGTGACCGCGACCGGCACCCACGAGGGCCCGGTCACCACCACTCCCGCCCCCAGCGGCAGCCTCTCCGGGTCGAGCCAGCCTCCGCCGAGCAACGCCTCGCCCCCGGTCCCGCAGGGGCCGGCCCCGACCGCCCCGGTGGTCGAGGTCGTCCCGGCCGGCAGCTAGCCCACCACGGGCCTATAGGCAGATCGCGATCGCCCGCACGGTGCGGTCCGAGGCGACGTCGGTGGCCCCTTTCACGGACACGGAGTTGGTTGGGGAGAACTAGTCGAAGGAAAAGGTGCGCAGCGGCTCCTCGAGGCTCTCCGCGGTGCGCACCGACGCAGCGTCCTCGAGCAGGAGCTGGATCGGCCAGTTGAGAAAGAAGCCCGTCGGGGCCTCGGTGACCTTCTCGATCACCCTCGGGTCGTCGGTCGTCTCGCTGATCTCGATCCTGACGCCCTCCCCGGGGCGGTCGGGGTCGGGGACGAGCAGGTCCTTGCCGATCACGATCGAATCGCCGCCGGCGGGCGCGGTGAAGGCGAGCTGGTAGGCCTCCGGGCCACGGTCGACCGCGAGCAGGGTGCGACCCTCGAGGACCGTGGCGGCCATCAGGAGCCTGCGCGGCCCTGAGGGCCAGTTCGGGGAGAGGCTCGTCCCCGTGCTGGTCGAATCGCAGCGGCGTGATCGCAAGCTCGCTCTCCTCGCTCTCCAGTCGCAGGAGCTCGCCCTCAGCCGGATCGCCCCGCTCGAGCTCGCTCCACGAGATCGAGAACGGGGGCGCCTCGGAGCCCTCGTAGGAGAACGAGCCGCCGCCGCGGCCGAACAGGAGCCAGAGCAGGAGAACGAGGAGCACGATCGCGACCGCGATCCCGGCGATCCGGCCGGCGATGCCGGCGCGGCGCCAGCCGCGACCGACCAGCTCCGGCAGGGTGGGCTCGACGGCGGACGGCCCGCCGGCCCGAGCCTCGTTCAGGCGGCCAGCCCGATCACCTTCATCCGCCGGTTCAGGCACTGGGCGGCGAAGGCGCGGGTGTCCTCACGGCTCTGACCCGCCAGCACGAGGTCCTCCTCCGGGGGCCACGGCGGGGTGAGGACGCCGTCGGCGACGGGGAGCGCCTCGCCGAGCATGCGCTGGATCGCGTCGCGGTAACGGTCGTCCTGATGCGCCATGTCGGTGAGGAAGCGGACGCCGAAGGCGATGTGGCGATGCTCGTCGCGGGCGACGTTCGAGAACCCCTCGACGAATCCCGGCAGCGTCCCCTGCTGGGTGTTGAACTCGATGATGAAGTGCTGGCCGGTCAGCGCCAGCACCCCCTCGATGATCAGGTGGTAGAGGGTGATCGTCTCGACCATGGTCTCGAGGTCCTCGGGCTCGGCGGCGAGCCGGTCCACCCGGGACTTGAGCAGCTCGTCGAAGAGCCGATGGAAGGCGTCGTTGGTGTGCTTGCTCGTCGTCTCGAGCCGGCCTGCGAGGTCCTCGGTCCCCTCGAGCACGCCGACCTCGCTGTAGAAGCGCTCGAAGAAGCGCACGTGCCGCGCCTCGTCGACGATCTGGGTGGCGAGGAAGATCCGCATCTCCTCGGTCGGCGCGGCCCGCATCACCGGGCCGAGCTCGTCGGCGACCCTCTGCTCGCCGATGAAGAACGAGGAGAGGCCGTACATGCGGCGGTAGCGCTCGTCCTCGGGGATCCGCTCGTGCCAGTCGATCCGATCCTGGCTGAAGTCGAGCTCCTGGGTGAGCCACTGCTGGCGCTCCCACAGCTCGTAGAGCTGGGTGTAGTCGAGGAGCTTCGCGGCGCCGCGGTCGGCCGACTTCTCGAGCGCCGGGTCGCTGGTCTCCTTGAAGTCGTCCCGCTCGGTGCGGCTCAGCTTCGGCACATCGGCCAGCGACTTGATCTCCATGGCTCAGCTCCTCGACAGATGACGCTTGAAGAAGTCGATCGTACGCTGCCAGGCGTTCTTGGCGTGCTCGGGGTCGTGGGTCCCGAGCCGGTCGGTGTCGTTGAAGAACGCGTGCCCGGCGCCCTCGTAGTAGGAGAACTCGACCTCGTTGCCGCCGGCGCGGATCTCCTCCTCGAGCGCCTTCGCGTCGTCGACGGAGACGAAGTCGTCGCCGGTGCCGAAGTGGCCGAGCACCGGGGCGTCGATGTCCGAGAAGTCCGGCTTGCCGTGCGGCATCACGTAGTAGAAGGTCACAGCCGCGCCGATCTCGGGGTTGGTCGCCGCGGCCCAGACCGAGAGCCCGCCGCCGAGGCAGAAGCCGACCGAGCCGACGTTGCCGTTGCACTTCTCGTGCTCCCGGAGGAGCTGGACGGCGCCGCGCATCTCCTTCTCGGCCTCGTCCATGTTCAGGGCCATCATCTTCTGCTGCGCCTCGTCGGGCTGGTCGGTGGTCTCGCCGTGGAAGAGGTCGGGCGCCAGCGCGACGAACCCCTCGCCGGCGAAGCGGTCGCAGACGTCGCGGATGTGGTCGTCGACGCCCCACCACTCCTGGAGGACGACGACCCCGGGTCCCTCCTCCTCCGGCTCGGCGAGATAGCCCTTCGCGGTCGACCCGTTGGCGGGAAACTCGACTTCCGGCATCGCTCCTAATCCTCCTGCTCGTCGCTGGACAGCTCGTTCGCGAGCGCCCACCCTACTGCGACCCCGACCATCATCCCCATCCGCGTCTCCTCCGCGAGCAGGGTTCTGACCGCGGTCAGCCGATCGTCCTCGCCGGGGGTGGTCGCCGCCTTCAGCACCTCCGCATCGTGCGCCTCGCCGAACCAGCCGCCGGCCTCGAGCGCCTGGGCGAGCAGCCGCTGGAGCCGCGGGGCCGCGCCGGCGACCAGCGCCTCCGCCGCGCGCAGCCGCTCGGGTTCGGCGAGGCGGTCGATCGCTCGCTCGAGCTCGGCCTCCGAGTAGCGCGGCTCGGGCACGGGGGCACGTTAGAGGACGGGCCGACTGCGGCGGCGAGCGGGCGCGGCTGCGATCATCCCGCGCTGAACGATGCAGGGCGGGCGCGGACGAGCAAAGCCGGGATGGACCTGGGCAGCCGGGGCGCTCGCCGTCGCGGCTGCGATCGCTCCGGCGCCGTTCGCGGAACGCGCGGCGGGCGGCTCGGAGCCCGAGCCCCTCTTCGGCTACAACGAGGATTGGGGAACCGAGGACGACAGGTTCGCGCGGGCGGCCGCCGGCGGTGCCGACATCAGCCGCGCGGTGATCTCCTGGAGCGCGGTCGAGCCACGCCCCGGCGAGTTCTCGTGGGAGCGCTACGACGCCCTGTACGCGCGCATGACCGAGGCCGGGACCCGGCCGCTGTGGGTGCTCGCCGACGCCCCGTGCTGGGCGTGGGCGAAGAACGGCAAGAGCTGCGGCGGTGGTGAGCGGATCGCCAGGCCGCCGCACCGAAAGCACGACGACGACTGGGCCGCCTTCGCCGCCGCGGTCGCGGAGCGCTATCCGGAGACCGCGGCGATCCAGAGCTGGAACGAGCCCAACCTGGTCGACTTCTGGAAGCCCAAGCCGAACGCGAAGCGGGCGGCCGAGATCACCGCGGCGGCGGACGAGGCAGTCGGTGCCGTCGATCCCGACCTCCCCGTTCTCTTCGGCGGCCTTGCGCCGCTCTACGAGACGATCCCTAAGAAGCGCGAGATCGCCTACGACGAGTTCCTCCGGGACGCGTACGAGGCGGTGGGCCCGGACCACTGGGACGCGGTCGCCATGCATCCCTTTCCGCGCTTCCGAAATCGCGAGGGCTTCCTCGGCGACATCGTCGACCACCTGAAGAAGGTGCGGGTGGCGCTCGCGAAGTCCCGCGCGCGCGGGACGCCGATCTGGGTCACGGAGATCGGCCTCTCGACCGCGGGCCCCTTCCCGTACACCCCCGAGGAGCAGGCAGACGGCCTCGTGCGGATCTACGAGCGGCTCGCCCGGATGTCCGACGTCCCCGCGGTGATCGTCCACCGGCTGGTGGACGTGGCCGAGAGCGACCGGGCCGAGGCAGGCTGGGGAGTCATCCGCGCCGACGGCGAGCCGAAGCCCGCCTACTGCGCGCTGGCGGATGCGCGGGGGCGTGCCTGCCCGCCAGCGCCCGAGGGGGTCTGACCCCCAAGACGCGTCGCTTTCGGCCCGCCGCTTGCGGTAATGGGGTCAGACCCCCTCAGTCAGACCCCCTGGCGGCGCTCCCACATGTGGAGGGCGCCGAAGTCGCGGAAGCCGACCCGCTCGTAGATCGCCACGCCGAGCTTCGTGGCCTGGAGGGTGGCGGTGCGCTGGCCGCGCTCGCGGGCGTCCCAGAGCGACTGGCGCATCAGCGCGGTGGCGAGCCCGCGGCCCCGCGCGGGCTTGAGCGTCGCGACCCAGGCGATCTGGGTGTCCTCGCCGACGTCGATGGCCATCATGACCGCAGCGGTATCGCCGTCGACGCGGGCGGCGTAGGACTGGACCCGCTCCGCGGGCATGGCGGCGATCACCGTCTCGAACCCGCGGTCCTCGTAGCCGTAGGCGGCGTCGTTGATCCAGCCGACGGTGACCAGATCGGCGTCGCGAGACCAGTCGACGCCCTCGAGGTCCGGCTCCCCGACCGACGAGAGCTCGGTCCCCATCGCGCGCGGCTCGGCGTCGAGCGCGTGGCCCGCTTCCTCCAGCGCCCGCGCGGCGTCGACGTCCTCCTCGGGGACCCAGACCGTCCAGGCGGCCACTCCGGCGTCCTCGTAGGTCCCCGCGAGCTCGTCGAGCGAGCCGAGCATCGCCTCGCGGTCGGAGTAGATCACCGAGTTCAGCACCGAGCGCCGCGGCGTCGCCGGCATGATCGACGCGAAGACGCCGTCGCGCCGGAACGAGCGGCCGTCGGGAGTGGACTCCGCCGTCAGCCCCCAGGTCGCGACCATGCTCTCCAGGATCCGCTCGATCCACTCGTCTCGGGACCTGGGCGCCAGCGTCGTGCCTCAGCGCTTCCGGGCCAGGGTGACCCCGTCGGCGATCCCGAGCATGACCAGGTCCACGCGCTCGTCGGCGACGAGGCGGTCGTTGAGGTCGGCCATCGAACGCGCGGACTCGTCGTCGAGCGGCGGGTCGAGCACGCGGCCGGAGAGGAGGACGTTGTCGAGCGCGATCAGGCCGCCGGGCCGCAGTCGCGCCAGGCACTCCTCGTAGTAGGCCGAGTAGCCCGTCTTGTCGGCGTCGATGAAGGCGAAGTCGTACGCCTCGTCGGTGGGCAGCGATCGCAGGGTCTCGTCGGCCGGGCCGACGCGCAGGTCGACGCGGTCGGCGAGCCCCGCCTCCTCGATCCAGCGGCGCGCGACGGCTGCGCGGTCGGGGTCGAGCTCGCAGGCGACGAGCTCGCCGTCCTCGGGCAGGCCGCGCGCGATGCAGATCGCCGAGTAGCCGGTGAAGGTCCCGACCTCGATCGCCCGGCGGGCGCCGATCGCGCGGACCAGGAGGGTGAGGAAGGCACCCTGGTCGGGCGCGACCTGCATGATCGCCATGTCGCCCTCCGTGCGCTCGGTCTCCTCCTGCAGACGGCCCAGCAGCTCGTCCTGGCGCGCCCCTCTCGAGACCAGGTAGCCGTGGAGATCGTCGTCGAGGGCCGTGTACTTCGACACGCTCAATCGCCGCCGCGCCCGCGCCCCAGCGTCGTCGCGCCGAGCCCGGCGAGGGTGCCGACGATGCCGCCGGCGATCCCGGCCGGGAAGTTCGCCCAGTCGTCGACCACCGGCAGGAGCACGAGGACCGCGGCCGCCACGGCGACGCCGATCCAGTCGAACGCCTCGTCGGCGAGCGCCGTCGACTCGTCGCGCCGGATCACGTACCAGGCGCAGAGCGCGCCGAGGGCCACGCCGTTGCCCCCCGCGGCGACGATGCCGCCCTCGTCGAGCGCGCTCTCGAGCCCGGCGGCGGCGAGCATCCCCAGCGAACCCGCGGCGATCAGCAGGATCGCCGTGGTCGGCAGACCCAGCCGCCGCTCGAGGCCCGGCGCGAACAGCGCCAGCGCCACAGCGACCACGAACAGGTAGCCGACGTCGTCGAAGACCCACGGGGCGGCGAGATATCGCCACCACTCCGAGCCCACCGGCCCGAAGATCGCGCCCACGTCCACCGGCGTCAGTCCCCCGGCGCGCTCGACGATCAGGAGCACGGCCGGCGCGAGCACGGCGACGATCGTCACCCAGGGGCGCTCGGAGGCGAGCGCGCGGGAGGCGCGCCGGGCGGCCACCTCCTGGCGGCGGCGGGCGCGCTTCGCGCGCCGCGTCTCCTTCGCGGTCAGCTCGTCGCCCACCCGCTCGAGCTTCGGCGCGCGCTTTCGCAGCCGTGTCCCGCAGTAGGGGCACTCGGTGACGTAGGGGCTGACCTCGGCGCCGCAGCTCTTGCAGACGACGCTCAGCTCAGGCGAGCTCACAGGCCGAGAATAGCCAGCGTCCCTCCGTCGGTGGGCGGTGCCGCGCGGGGAGCGCGGACTCAGACCTGGCTCACCTTGGCGATCTCGACGACCAAGCCGCGGAGATCGACGCCGCCGTCGACCAGCTCGAGCTGGCGCCGGGCACCCGTGCCCCGCGAGATCATCGACTCGATTCCCTCCAGCTCGTCGAGGCAGCCGAGCTCCTCGGCGTCCTCGCGGAGCAGCTCGAGCAGGTGGCGCATCATCTCGCCCGACGGGACCACCTTGCGGTGGGGGAAGTCGACGAGCTCGCCCTCCATCCCCCGGCACGCGGCCCGCACCTTGTTGTCGTCGACGAGCTCGGTCGGGACCTCGACCAGGACCTCGCCGTCCTCGAACAGGGTCGAGAGCCGGTGCGCGAGCGAGACCGTGAGCGCCGTCAGCGCGATCGTCTCCTCGAGCCGCGTCTGCTGGTCGAAGACCCGCGTCTCCACGGTTCCGAGGTTGGGGTGCGGGCGGACGTCCCACCAGAGGTAGGTGTAGTCCTCGATCGCCCCAGACTCCATCATCAGCTCGACCCGGCGCGAGTAGATCTCCCAGTTGCCGTAGTGCGGCGGGATCCCGACCCGCGGGAAGGCGCGGAAGACCGGCGTGCGGGCCGACATCAGGCCGGTCCGCTCGACCGCGCCAGAAGGGCGAGTTGGCGGAGAGACCGAGCAGCAGCGGCAGGTAGCGACGGATGCCGTCGGCGACGTAGATCGCCTTGTCGGCGCCGTCGATCCCGACGTGGACGTGGGTCCCGAAGATGATCTCCTGGCGGGCGATGTACCCGAGCTCCTCGGCGAGGCGCCGGTAGCGCTCGCGGTCGACGACCTTCTGGTCCTCGGGCAGGGCGAAGGGGTGGGTTCCCGCGGCGCCGACGAGGCATCCGCGAGAGGCCGCGATCTCCGTGACGCAGCGCCGCAGCTCGACGAGCTGGTCCGCCGCCTCGGCGACGTTGGCGCAGGGCGTGGTCGCGACCTCGAGCACCGACTGGAACAGCTCGGGCTTCACCTGCCCCTCGAGGCGGTCGGGGACGCCGGCCAGGATCGCCTCGATCTCATGGGCGAGATCGAGGGTCCCCTCGTCGATCAGCATCAGCTCCTCCTCGACGCCGATCGTGAACGGCGTCCCCCCGTCGAACCGGTGCTCGAGCATCGGCGTGAGCCTAATCGCAGGACTAGACTGCTTTCCAACCCACCTGGAGGAGGTCCGAACAGTGGAAATCAAGTCCGCGGCCGAGCAGAAGTCGCTTCTCAGCGTCATTTCACCGGGCAAGCGCACCCGCCTGCGCCGGCTTTTGTTCGAGTTCGGCCCCGGCAACGGGACCCTGATGCTGCTGCCGATCGACCAGGGGATCGAGCACGGCCCGCGGGACTTCTTCCCCAACCCCGCCTCGAAGGACCCCGAGTACCAGTTCCGCCTCGCCGCCGAGGCCGGCTACTCGGCGATCGCCTGCCAGATCGGCCTGGCGACCAAGTACTACCCCGACTACGCCGGGCAGGTGCCGCTGATCCTGAAGGTGAACGGGAAGACCGACGTCCCGCCCTCGGACGACGCGCTCTCGACGACCAACGCCTCGGTCGAGGACGCCGTCCGGCTGGGCGCCGACGCGGTCGGCTACACGCTCTACGTCGGCTCGCCGCGCCAGGACGAGGACCTGCACCAGCTCCAGGGCGTGCGCGAGGCCTGCGACCGCTACGGGATGCCGCTCGTGATCTGGGCCTACCCGCGCGGCCGCGACATCGAGACGAAGGGCGGGCGCGACTCCTTCTACGCGATCGACTACGCGGCCCGGATGGCGATGGAGATGGGCGCCGACGTGGTCAAGCTGAACATGCCGAAGCTCAATAAGGACAAGGACGTGGACTCCCCCGCCCCCTACAACGAGATCGACGTCTCCCAGGCCGAGGCGATCCGCCACTGCGTCGAGTCGGCCGGCCGCGCGCTGGTGGTGCTCTCAGGTGGCTCCAAGACCGACGACGAGACCGTGCTCGAGCACACCCGGATGATCGTGGAGGCCGGCGGCTCCGGCGTGATCTTCGGCCGCAACGTCTGGCAGCGCGAGTGGTCGGACGCGCTCGAGATCATCGGCCAGATCAAGGAGACGCTCCTCTCCCACGTGACGCGCATCCCGTAGTCTTCGGGACATGCGGGGTTTCCGGGTCCTGCTGCTGGCGGGACTCGCCTGTTGCTTGTGCATCCCGGCGTCCGCGAGCGCCGTCGGCGGCAAGGCGCCCGCATACCTCCCGGAAGCGTTCTGCCTCCCCGTGGACCGGGACACCGACGACGCCGCGAACGCCTTCCAGCCGGACACGGGCCCCCTCGTGAAGGTGATCTATGCGCACCCGTCGGACGTTCCGAGCCGCTTCGAGTCGGTCTCGACGACGATCTCCGACGCCGTTCGGTCGATCGTCGAGTACCTGTACCTCGAGTCGGGCGAGCGCAAGTCGCTGCGCTTCGACCTCGGCACCGCGGAGGGGCCAGACTGCGTCGACGTGCAGCGGATCAGCCTGCCTAAGCCGGCGTCCGCCTACGTGGACCCGGAAGTCGGGACCACGTTCACCAAGCCGCTCGAGGACGACCTGCGGCCGCGGCTGGGTCCCCAGCCGGGCGTGCGCATCTACCTCGTCGTGGTCGACATCAAGAACCGCAGGGCGGGCGGGCTCGCCCAGCTGGAGGTCGACGACTCGCCAGGCGGCGCCACGCACGCCGCGGGCGACCGCTTCGCGTTCGTCTTCAACCCGGTGCTCAGCGACTTCAACCCGCGCTACGTGGCGCAGAACGGCACGCACGAGGTATTCCACCTGCTGGGCGCCGTGCAACCGAGCGTTCCGCACACCGGAGGCGCCGGCCACTGCGACGACTTCCAGCTCGACCTGATGTGCACGGACGGCGATCCCAGCTGCCAGGTGCGGCAGTACACGACCACGGTGCTGCCGCTCCCGCTCGACTGCGGCGGCGACGACTACTTCAACCCCGAGCCGCCGCCGGGCTCCTACCTGGCGACCCACTGGAACACCTACAACTCGCCGTTCCTCTGCGTGGTCGGGACCTGCGCGCCCGACAACGTCGACCCGGCGACGAAGGTGAAGGGGCCGAAGCGGACCGACGACAAGACACCGAAGTTCAAGCTGCGCGCGGACGAGCCCGTCTCGGGTTTCCGCTGCATGATCGACTCCGGCAGGCTCCGCGCCTGCGAGAGCCCCTACGTGGCGCCGAAGCTCGACCCGGGCAAGCACCGCCTCCGGGTCGTGGCGATCGACGAGGCCGGCAACGAGGATGAGACGCCGGACACGCACCGCTTCCGGGTCGTGGACTGATGTCTCAGACGACGGTGACCTGAAGCACGTAGCCGACCGCGCCGCAACCGAGGACGACCCAGAGCACGGTCAGCTTCGCGTGCCAGCGGGTGAGTGCGGCGAAGGCGGCAACCGCGAGCAGGGCCGTCCAGGCGTCAACGATTCCGGCGTCGACGATCTCCACCGTGACCGCTGCGATCAGCCCGATCACCCCGGCCGCGACGCCGAGGAGGAACGGGCGGACATGCGGGTTCTCGGCGATCGCGACGAGGGCGCGGTGGAAGAAGATCGGCAGAACGAAAGCCGGCAGGAAGATTCCCAGCGTCATCGCCAGGCTGCCGCCGAGGCCGCCGGCCAAATAGCCGACGAAGGTGGCGAAGATGACCAGCGGCGCCGGCAGCGCGCCGCCGAGCGCGAGCCCGTCGACGAACTCCGCCTGGGTCAGCCACCCATGCGACTGGACCGCGCTCTCCTGGAGGAACGGGATCACGGTGAACGCGCCGCCGAAGGTGAGAAGACCCGCCTTCAGGCCCTCGAGGAAGATCTCGCCGGTCAGGGAAATCGTGATCCCCGCGGCGGCGGCGAGCGCGATGGCGAGCGGCGAGAGGGTGAACGAGCCCGCTCCCAAGCGAGCGCCGCCGCGGGTCCAGAGCTCGTAGAGGAGGCCGGCGCCGACGAGCACGAGCACGAAGTTCGCGTCGGCGAGCAGGGTCAGCGCGAAGGCCCCGATCGCGAGGGCCGCGAGCGGCACATCGGTGATGAAGCTGCGGGAGAGCCGCACCAGCGCTCGAGCGATGATCGCGGCCACCGCGGCCGCGAGCCCGTAGAAGAGCTCGTCGAGCTCGTCGGCGAACTCCGCCTCGACGTAGAGGGCGGAGAGCCCGAGCATCAAGAGGAAGCCCGGGAGCATGAACCCGAGGCCGGCGAGGAAGGCTCCGAGCCTGCCGCCCCGGAGACGGCCGAAGTAGACGCAGAGCTCGTGGGCCTCCGGGCCCGGCAGCACCTGGTAGACGGCGAGCGTCTTGCGGAAGGTCTCCTCCGAGACCCAGCCCTCTTGGTCGACGCACTCGCGCTTGATCATCGCGATCTGCGCTGCCGGCCCGCCCCAGGCGAGGGCGCCAAAGCGCAGGAAGCGAAGGAAGATCGCGCCGGGCGGGTCCACGAGACCGCGCAGTCTGCACGGGATGCCGGCACGGGGCGGCGAGCGCCGCGGCGGGCTTCATGCTGAGGCCATGCGGATCGGACGGGCGGGACCGAGTCTCGGGGCGGTGCTGCTCCTCGTCGCGCTTGCGGTGCTCGCGATCCGGGGCTGCGACGAGGGCGGGAACGGTGGTGGCGGGGGCGGAAAGGCCGGGAAAGCCGTCCGCGCCGAGGTCGTCGACGTGGTCGACGGCGACACGATCGAGGTCACGATCGACGGCGAGGTCGAGGACGTGCGCTACATCGGCATCGACACCCCCGAGTCGGTCACCCCGGGCGAGCCGGTCGAGTGCTTCGGGGAGGCCGCGAGCAGGGAGAACGAGCGGCTCGTAACCGGTGAGACGGTGCGGCTCGTCTTCGACGCCGAGCGGCGCGACCAATACGGGCGCCTGCTGGCGTACGTGTACGCCGGGGACGTCTTCGTCAACGGCGAGCTGGTCGAGGGCGGCTTCGCGCGCACGCTGGAGATCGAACCGAACACCTCGCGGGCGGAGCAGCTCGGGCGCCTGGAGGCCGAAGCTGGACGCGAGGGAAGCGGGCTCTGGTCAGCGTGCAGCTCTGATCATGTGCGAAGCGTTACCAACCTGTGAAGGCTCGCTATAACCGGTGTACCCTTTGGTAGGTTCCCGAGCGCAGGAGGTGGCGGGGCTGCGCTCGGTTGGAAACCGGCGACTTAGGGATGACGATGGAATCGAGCGCTACACCGGCACGGCGCATGGGGCAGAGCCTCGACCAGTTCGAGGTCGCCTTCGAGCAGGAAGCCGCGATCGAGCGGCGGCGCCGCCGACAGCTTCGTCAGCGGGCCGCGAATCGCTCGCGCGCCCGGCGCATCGCGCGCACCGAGCAGCGCGGAAAGATCAGGTTCAGTGTCCTGTTCACCGCGCTCACCGCGACCGTGGTCACGGTGGTGATCGTTATGTTCGAGATCCTCGCCTGGGTGATTACGAGCGGCTGAAGCTCAGCCTTCAGCTCGACTTGATCTCGTCGAGCGCCCGATTCACCCGCTCACCGGCCCCCTCAGCCGCCTCCGAGTTCTCAGCCTGAATGCTCAGGTACACCTCTTTGCGGAACACCGGAATGTCCCGCGGAGCGGAGATTCCGACGCGAACCTTGTCGCCTGTCACGGCGAGCACGGACACCTCGACGTCATCCCCGATCATGATGCTCTGGTTGGTCTTTCTCGTCAGTACCAGCATCGCCTCTCGTTTCCTTACGAGTTTGGCGAGACCCCAAGGGCCACACCCCTAAGAGACAAGCGTACCCGACCCGTCCGCGGGGGGCGACGGTTGTAGTATCGCCCGCCTCAGATGGCCAAGAAATCCCTCCGCGCGCAGCTCAATCAGATCCGGGCCTGGGTCCGCCAGGGGCGCACCGATGCCTGGATCGCCCACCAACTCGAGGTTCCCGCCTCCGAGCTCCGCGAGTTCCGCCGTCGCCACGAGCTGACCGCGAACGGCGACGACGACTCCGACGTCGACCTCCGCGACGAGATCGAGGCCGAGATCGAGGCCGCGGCGCTCGAGGAGGAAGAGGAGGCCGAGGAGGAAGAGGAAGAAGAGGAGGGCGAGGCCGCCGAGGCGGAGGCGGAGGCGGAGACCGCCGATGAGGCGGAGGAGGAGGGCGAGAGGCCCAGGCGCCGCCGGCGGAGGCGGGGCGGCCGTGGACGCGGCCGCGGCCGGAGCGGCGAGCGGGCGAAGTCGCTCGAGGCCACCTTCGACCACGGCGACGAGGACGGCTACGGCCTCTGGCTCGACCCAGCCGTCGCCGACGATCCCGTCTACTCAGAGCACTGGGCCGGCCACCGCGCGGTCGAGGTCCAGATCGAGGCCGACCGGATCACGATCCGGCGCAGCTAGCCGGCTCAGCCCGCGTCCTTCCAGGCCTTCCGCGGGGCGCCGGCGAGGTCGTCGAGGACCGACTCGAGCGCCATCAGCTCGTCGCTTCTGACTCCCTCGGCGGTGAGGCGGCGCATCTCGGCGTCGCGCCGGGCGACCGTCCCCTCGGGAAAGAGATAGGCGGCGATGTTGGCGTCGCGCTGCTCGGGTGAGCCCCAGCGGCGCGCGCCCTTCTTGCCCTCGATGATCGGTGTGCCGCCCTCCGCGGCGGCCCTGCGGAGGGCACCCACCACGAGCGCGCCACCGCCCCCTTCGCCGCTGGCGCCGTTGGAGGCCAGGCCGCGCTTCTCGAGCCGCTCCGGGACCTGGTCGACCGGCCTGCCCTTGATGATCGCGATCCGCAGCGCCGCGCGGTCGGTGCGGTCGAGCCCGCTGAGGGCGCGGGCGGGATCGAACCGCCCGCGCGCCCGTCCGAACTGGGAGCGGACGATCTGCGCGAGCGCCGCCCAGTGGTGGCGGGGGACGATCCCGAGCGCCGGCAACAGCGCCACGTAGCCGACGAAGAGGGCGATTCCGAGGCCGAGCTGGAGGAACCCGCTCTGGGGGTCGAGCAGGTGATAGCCGCCGGCGAGCGCGGCGGCGAGCAAGGTCGCCGCGGCGAGCTTCCCGTAGGCGAGCTCGACCGGCTCGCGGCCGAGCTGGGAGCGGACGAGCATGTAGAGGGTCGGGACGCTGAAGCCGGCGAGCATCGCGAGCGGGGCGCCCTCGAGGCCGAGCTCCGGGATCAGGACGAGCGCCGTTCCGACGAAGATCAGGGCCGCGGCGACGGCGCCGAGGATGAAGGTGATCCGTTTGTTGCGGATCGAGATCGCCTGTGAGACAGAGCGCATGAGACTCGGGCCCATTACCGCCAGGGCAATCACGGGGACGAGCGGGGCAGCGTCGCCGTAGCCGCTCGGCGCCATGTGGGCGAGCACCTCCGCCGCGAGCGTCGCCCCGAACAGCGAGATCACGCAGAGCAGCAGGAAGTAGGTGAGCTGCTGGCCGCGAGCGGTGGCGCGCCCGTACTCGTCCTGGACCGCGCGGAAGCTCAGCGACTTGCGCAGCGGCCGCATCGCGATCCGGAAGCCGCCGGGGATCAGCGCGACGACGATCGCCGTCCGCGAGGCGAGCTGGTAGATGCCCAGATCCGCGTCGGAGACGAACCGCGAGAGCAGGAAGATGTCGGCGCTCATCAGGGTGAACATCGAGAGGACGACCGGGATTCGCGGCGCGCCTCGCTTGATGATCTCCCCGGCCTCGGCCAGGCTCGGGCGCGGGTCGTAGCTCCCCCAAAGGAGCACGAGTACGAACGCGACCGCGAGCACGCTGCCGACCGCGGTGCCGGCGATCGCGCCCTCGAGACCGGCGTCGCCGGCGACGAAAGCCACCACCGCGATCAGGATCAGAAGCGGTCGAGCGACCTCGGCCGCGACGTGAGCGCCGGGCCGCCGCTCGAGCCACAGGACCAGCGAGGCGAGCCGGAAGATCGCCCCGAGCCCGCCGGCGATCGCCGCGAAGGCGACCAGCTCGCGGTCGGCGGCGTCGCCGAGCAAGAGGTCGGCGATCGGCTCGCCCAGGGCGATCACGACCAGGGTGCCGACGATCGAGACGACCACCGTCATCCAGATCCCGGTGCCGAGGCTGCGCCGGTCGCCCCCGATCTCGGCGGCGGACTCGTCCTCGTCGTCATCTTCGTCCTCGTCGTCCATGCCGAAGACCCGCTTGAAGGTCCCCTGCTTGGTCGCCAGGTTGAAGACCACCGTGAGGAGGGCGGAGAGGAAGAGCAGAAGCCCGAAGCGGCCGAAGTCGGCCGGCCCGAGGAAGAAAGCGACGACGACGACGCTGGCGAAGGTGAGCAGGGTGCTCGTGACCAGCAGGGCGCCCTGGATCCCGGAGTAGCGGAGGACCTTGGCGCCGAGGACCGCCCCGCTTCCTGGCCTCTTGGGACTCAAGTCCAGATCGACCAGTTGGCGAAGTCGCGCCCGGTGAACTCGCGCAGCTTGAGCGCGTCCTCGCGGAGGGATTGGAGCACGTCGTCGGGCAACTCGTCGCGGAGGTTCGGGCGCTCGATCGGCTTCGAGAGGCGGAGCCCTCCCTCGGCGTAGTTCCAGAAGACCTTCGGGACCCGCTTCCCCCAGTCGGTGCGGCTCCACTCCTGGACCTTCATCCCCGCCCGGGTCGCGCGGCGCTTCTTCGCGGTCCGGTGGCGGACTGTGTTGAAGGCCTTGTGGTCGAACGCGGGATCGACGCCGACGAACTCGAACACCTCGCGGAGCGTCTCCTGGCGGCGGTGCCGAAGGTCGGACTGCTGGAAGACGAGGATCCGATCGCGGTCGTAGAAGCGAAGGAACCGCTCGAGCTGCATGAAGTAGCTGCTGCGAAGCACGTAGGTCGTGTTGGGGTGGGTGATCGTCTCGATCACGGTGCCCCGCTCGCGGCGCTTCGCGTAGTTGTGCACCCAGTGGGCCTCGATTCTGGCCACCGGGTCGCGGACGACGAAGATCAGCTTCGCGTCGGGTACCAGCTCGGCCATCCGCTCGGGGATCCCGTCGTGGTGCGGCCAGGTCGTGTAGTTCGGCGAGGACTCGAGCCGCACCGCCTTCTCCGGGTCGAAGTGGGAGCGATACCAGTCGACGCCCCGATCCCAGTTGTTGCCCTCGATGAAGAAGTTGAGCTCCTTAGGCTTCGAGGCCGAGATCTCGGGGTGAAAGCCCATGTAGTAGTGCAGGGTGCTGGTGCCGCACTTCTGGGCGCCGATCACGATCGTCGTGGGCAGCGCACCCGTCCCGCGCTCGGCAGGCGTCCGTCCGGGGCTCTTCAGCGAGGCCTCCATCTCCCCTTATGGTGCCGAAACCGTCACCCGTTGCGCGCCACGACGCCCGGCGAGGGCGGCCTCGACCCGGCGCTCGGCGAACGTCGCGTAGGGCTCGTCGCTGATCCGGGCGGCGCGGTCGGCGATCCGGGACGTACTCGAAGGCGAAGCCGGCCCGGCGCAGGGCGGTGAAGTCGAGCGTGTCGGTGATCACGAGCAGCCGCTCCGGCTCGATGCCCTCGTCGCGGGCCAGGGCGCGCAGCCGAGCGACCAGCTCCTCGGCCGGCACGCCGAGCGCGATCGCCGCCAGCTTCGCCGGTGCCGGAGGCGGATTCCGGAACCGGTCGCGCACCCGCCGCGCGACGATCACCGGCAAGCGCGGCCCGACCCGCTTGACCAGCTCGAGCGAGACCGAAGCCGCCGCGCCGCGGCGCGACCTGTCCCCTGAGGGGTCAGACCCCTCGTAGGGGTTGGCCCCCTGGGGCCCACCACCCAGGGAGGGGTCTGACCCCCTGGGTGCCAGGTGCTCGAGGAAGCGGGCTCCCTCGTCCGCCCCGCTGGCCGGCGGCAGGGCCGCGAGGTTGGCGCGGATCCGCCTCGCGGGCGGCCGGGTCGAGGAGCTCGGCGAGCCGCTCCTCGAGCGCCGGGTCGTCCGGCGCCGCCACCCCCCTCCCCGCTCCGCTCTCCTGCGCCCAGCGCGCCCGGGCGGGCTGGTCGTCGATCTGGCGGGGCATCGGGACGAAGAGGGTCGGGACGCCGTGCGCGATGAGCTCGTGGAATGCGTTGTAGCCCGCGGCCGCGACGGCGAGGTCGAAGGCGCGGTAGAAGCGGCTCATCGGGTAGGTGCCGCGCAGGTGGACGACCTCGTCGGGGACGCTGCAGCTCCGGCGAGAGGCTCGACTCGAGCGCCGCCACCTGGACCTCGGGATCGGCCGCGAGCCGCTCGAGGCGAGCGGGCGACGGCGGCGTCGAGCTCGGGGCCCTGGCCGAGCGCGACGAGGGCGTGCGGCCGGCCCGGGTCGAGCCCGAGCTCGTCGCAAGCGTCCTCGCGCGAGAGGAGCTCATCCGGCTCGAGGAAGACGATCGGTCCGATCCGATCCGCCTCGGCGCGGCGCTCGACGGTGAGGCCACGGTCCTCGGCTTCGGCGTAGCTCGCCCGGCTCGAGCACGCGGTCGAACTCGCCCGACCAGTAGATCGCCTCGGCGCCGAACCCAGCGCGCCACATCGGCCGCCGGCACCAGACCGTCCGCATCGGGCGGCCGCGGTGCGCCCGCAGGGTGGCGACCAGGCCGTCGTAGGGGTGGGCGCCGTCGAAGACGAGCAGCGCGGGCTCGAGCTCGCCGATCAGGAGCTCGAGGCGCGCGCGCAGGCGCCGGTCCCAGCGCCGCGGGCGACTCCGCCGCCGCGGCGCTGTGAGATGGGAAGTACTCGACGTGGAAGCCCATCCGGTCGACCACCGGCGCGGCCGCGGAGAGGGTGAGGAAGACGGGCTCGAGTCCCTCGCCGAAGCGGCGAGCGATCGCCATCCCGCGGGTCAGGTGCCCGAGCCCGGTCCCGTTCGAGGTGACGAAGAGGACGCGGCTCAAGCTGCCGGACCGCCGCTGTAGGCGCGGTTCGCCTCGGCGAGGCCGGTCTGCTCGCTGCCGACCGCGCGCCCTCGATGCTCGTAGATCTCGCGCAGGAGCGGCGCGCGAGACGAGGCCGTCGCGCTCGATCCGCTCCAGCGAGCGCCTCGTACTCGCGCGCGGACCCGTTCCTGCGCCCGCTCGGAGAGGCCGCGCCGCCAGCGGCCGACGTTGGCGCGCTCGGGGTTGATCTTTCGCTTGAACAGCGTGTCGGCGGTGTTCTGCTTGTCGACCCCGAGGAAGCGGCGCAGCAGGCGGTAGCCGCGGCGGTTCGGGGGGAGCTGGACGAGCCAGTCGAGGCTGAGGGTGAGGATGCGGTCGGGCGGCAGCTCGGCGAGCGCCTGCTCGATCCGGCGCACGCGGCCCTCCCACCAGCGCACGCCCTGGACCCGGGTGCGCGGATAGAGCAGGCCGCGGCCCTGGCGCACTCGCGAGGCGGAGGCGTCGCGGCCGTCGCGGACGACGTGGATGAAGCGCGCCTCGGGGAAGACCCGGGCCAGCGCCGGCGCCGCGGCGGCGTTGTCGCAGCTCATCTCGACCAGGCCGGGCTTGCCGGCCTCCTCCGCGAGCGGTCGCGAGCAGCGTCCATCGAAGAGCTCGCGGCAGGCGGCCTCCGGCTCGGCGTCGAAGGCCGCGGCGAAGCGCTCGGTCGCCCGCCTCGAAGCGCTCGCGCGGGACGAACTTGTGGAGCCCGCGGGCCTCGCGGCCGAGCGGGAGCCAGGGCAAGATGTCGGGCGGTCGGCCGCCGCCTCGATAGCGGTGCCACCAGAAGCCGCGCAGGCGGCGCAGGAACCGCTCCTTGCGTGATGCGGCCCGTCGAGCAGGTCGGGGAAGCCGCCGCGGTCGGCGTGGAAGCGGCACTCGATCGGGAGGTTGTGCGAACTCGGCGTGGCGGCCGATCAGCTTCGCGACCAGGTGGGTGCCGCTGCGGCCGGTGCCGCCGACGAAGACCAGTTGCGGGCGTCGACGACGCTGACCCGCGGGTGCTAGCGCTCATAGACGCCTCCGCAGCAGCGGCGCCGAGAGGTAGCCCTCGGCCTCGAGCCCGGTCGAGGGCTGCCTCGTAGGCGCTCGCGACCTCGTCGGCCTGCTCGGGCTCGGAGAGGCCCTTGCGCCAGCGGTCGCGGTGGGCGTTCTCGGCGGTCATCTCGGAGTCGAAGAACTCGCGCATCGCCGGCTCGTCGGCGAGCTCGAGGAACTCGAGGAGGCGGGCGTAGCTCGCCTCGCGGTCGCCGCCGACGAGCTCGTCGAGGCTGATCGTGAGCAGGCGGTCGGCCGGCACCGCGCGCGCGCCGGCCTCGGCCTCGGCGAGACGGCCCCTCCACCACTCGACTCCCTGGCGCGCGTCGCGCGGGTGCTCGCGCTTCTGGCGCTTGGCGACCTTCGACGAGCCGGCGTCGCGACCGTCGCGGACGATGTGGACGAGCTTCGCCTCGTCGAAGAGGCGGACCAGGGTCGGCGCCTGCGCGACCGTGAAGCAGCTCATCTCGACCAGGCCCGGCTTGCCGGCCTCCTCGGCGAGCGGCATGAGCAGCTCGCGGAAGAGCTCGCGGCAGGCGGCGTTCCGGGTCCTCGTCGTAGGTCGTCGTCGAAGGCGAGGTCGCCGCGGCGTCGAAGCGGCTCCCGCGGGACGATCTTGTGCAGGCCGCGGGTCTGGCGCCCGAGCGGAAGCTGCGGCAGCACCGCCGGCAACGGCTCGCCGGCGCGGATCCGGTACCACCAGAAGCGGCGCAGCTTGCGCAGGAACTGCCCCTTGGTCACCCGGCCCGCGAGCAGGTCGGGGAAGCCCTGCGGGTTGGCGTGGAAGCGGCACTCGATCGGGATCGAGTAGAAGCGCGAGTGGCGGTCGAGCAGGCTCGCGACCACGTGCGTGCCGCTGCGACCGGTGCCGCCGACGAAAACCAGGGGTCCGGGCTCGTTCATCGCTCCAAGATGTACCAGTCGACGTAGCGTCCGCAGGCCGCGGAGAGCGGGGCCGTGCCCACGGGACCCGCCTCGTCGAGCGACGGCGGGTCCATGGGGCTCGCGGATCGCGCGGCGACGCGGACCGCCGCGAGATCGCCGAGCCAGGCGCGACGCTCGGCGCCGACGAGGCGGCTGAGGCGCCGGCGCTTCGTCGGCGGTCACCTCGAACTCGACGGTGCCGCCGTCGCTGTCGACGCTCGCCGGCGGGCCAGAACGGGCCCTTGCCGGGAGCGTTCGCGTAGAAGCCGTCGAGCGCCGCCGGCAGCGTGCGCTCGGCCTGGACCCCCTCGCTCGCGCGCAGGGTCAGCGGCACCTCGCTGTTGTACTGGAGCGAGAGCTGCCAGGAGCCCGTCGGGCAGGAGCAGCTCGAGCCCGCGCGCTCTCGCCGGCGGCGAACTCCCGGTCGGCCGCCAGGGGTCGTTGTCGGCGAGGACCGGGTCGGTCGAGCCAGAACCCGGCCGTGCCCGTCCTCGCCGGCGGCGGCGCGCGGCGTGATCTCGCATGGGGAGCTGCCCGACTCGGCGGTCTCCCGGCGCTGGCTCCTCGGCGAGCACCTCGCGCGGCTGGCGCCTTGCCGTTTCGCTTCCAGAGCACGAAGTTGTCGGTGCGCGCGACCGGCGTTCCAGTTCTCCGGCGCCGAGCTGCCGTAGGCGGCGCCGGTCGTGACCGCGTAGCCGAAGCGGTCGAGGACGTCGGTCTCGAGCGTGTCGAAGTCGATCGCCTCGCTCTGCTCCCACTCCTTGTTCTCGCGGGCGCGGAGCGCGTTCGGGACGTAGCCGCCGGGGCTCTGGACCCGCTCGGCGCCGCGCAGCCGGTACGGGGCGAAGCGGTCGAGGCTGAGGAAGGCGACCTCCTTGCCGGCGACCCGCGCGCGGAGCTCGGCGAGCTCGTCGACGTGCGCCGAGCGTGCCGACCGGGGTCGCGCGCAGGGCGAGGAAGCTCGAGAGGACCGCGAGCGCCGGCGAAGAGGGCCCCGAGCGCGATCCGCAGGGTGGTGCCCGAGCGCGAGCGCTCGCCGGGGCCCCGCGGGCGATCGTCCTCGAGCAGGCCGCGGACGATGAACAGCATCACCAGCGGCGCGGCGACGATCAGCGCCTTCGCCTCGACGTGGATGCCGGAGGTGACGCGGGCGACGAGGAAGATCGCGAGCGCGCCCGCCAGCACGGCCGGGACCGCGAGCTGGCGGCGGCGCAGCCACCAGACCGCGGCGACCGCCGCGGCAGAGCAGGCTGAAGACGATCGCGATCGCGGCCCCGTCGACCGCCTTCGTGGCGACGCGGAAGTCGCCCCGCGGCCAGACGCCGAGCACCTCCCACGGAGGGAGCCGGCCGGCGAGCCGGCCCTGGGACTCCTGCACCTCGCGGATCCGGTCGGCGAAGCGCGAGATCGTGCCGGCCTCGACGATCGCGAGGACGACGAGGACCACGGCTCCGGCGGCGAGGAGCGGCCAGGCGCGGCGCAGGCGGCGAGGGCGGCGCGCGAAGCGAGAACGGGAGCCGGCCGGCGATCAGCTCGACGACGAGCCAGACGGCGATCCCGAGCCGCGAACCAGGCGAGCCCGGGGACCGAGAACGCGAGCACGACGCGATCGCGAGCACGCCGATGCCGACGACGATCGCCCGGTCGGGATGTGCGGCCGGCGCGTTCCGTCCGGCCCTCCGGTCCCTCCCGCGAGAGAGCCGCGAGCGAGAGCGCGAAGGCGAGCACGAACAGGGCGAGCGCCGTCTCCTTGAACGAGCTCTGGGCGAGGAACGAGGCGGCGAGGAAGGGCAGGCCGACGAGCGACGGCGGCGACCATCCGCGGCAGCGGCGGCAGCCGCCGAGCGCGCCCAGCGCGGTGAGCGCGGTGAGCGCCGGGATCGCGAGCAGCAGCCCGTTGAAGACGGCCTCGACGGTGATCCCCGTCGCCTCCGCGATCGCGGCGACGAGCGCGTGCGGGCCGACCGGGTAGCCCCAGCCGATCCCCTTGGGCTTCGGGCCGATCTCGTTCTGGAGCCAGTCGGCCCAGTAGAGGTGGACGGCGTGGTCGTTGGAGTAGATGCCCTCGCCGAGGACGCCGGTGCGGGCGTTGAGCGCGAACGGGATCGCGGCGAGCGAGGAGGACGAGCGCGACGACCGCCAACCGCGATCAGCGCGGTCCGCGCGGCGGAGCGACCCGGCTGACGCGCAGGCGACGGCGCCGGCGGCCGATCGACGAAGCAGGGCGAGGAGGACACCGCGACGATCGCGCCGCCGGGCAGGGAGATCGCGAATGTGGCAGACGACGATCAGGGTCGCGAGGCCGACGGCGCCCTCGAGCCAGGTCCAGTCGTCCCGTCCGAGCAGCAGCGAACAGGGCCCGCCCGACGAGGAGCGAGGCAAGCGCAGATGAGGATCGCGGCGACGTAGATCCCGATCACGGCCGGGGAAGGCTAGTTATCGGTCCTCAGAGCGAACTCAATCGGTCCGCTCGGCGACGCCGGTGGGCCGGTCCTCCGCCGTCGGCCTCGCGCGGCGCCGCACCCGGCGGGATCGAGCTCGCTCGAGAGCTCGTAGACGGTCACCGGGCCCTCGCGAAGGAGCGCCTCGCGGCCGGGTCGCGGCGGATCCACTCGCGCTCGCGCGAGGTCTGGTCGAGCCCCGGGAAGCGCCTGTCGTAGGTGGTGACGACGTAGTCGTAGCCGCCCTCGTCGACCGCCTCGCGCCACTCCTCGCAGGTCTCGAGCGGAAGCCAGGCGCCGCGCGGGCCCGGGCTCGCCCACCCACTGGACCTCGTTCGAGAGGTCCGTCGCCGTAGAAGCCGTACTGGAAGAAGACGCCGCCGCGGCCGGCGGTGGCGATGCTCGCGTCCCGCGACCGGGTTCGCCCAGGCGATCGCGGTGTCGAGCCGCAGGCCGTCGAAGACGTCCGCGTAGCGGCGCTCGAGGTAGCGATCCTGCTCGACGTAGCCGGCTCCGATCGCGACCGCCGCGAGCGCCGCGGCGCCGAGCGCGAGCGCCGGGCGGGGCGACGGTCGGCGCACGCAGCCACCAGCCGGCGGCGAAGGCGGCGAGGACGAGCGACCGCCGAGGCGATCGCCCAGCTCCGCTGGCCCAGAGTCCCAGACGTCGAGCAGGGCGGTCTGGATCGCGAGGATCGCGAACAGCCCGACGGCGACCGCGAGGCTCGGGCTGCGGCCCGCGGAGCGGCGGCAGCAGCGGCAGCAGGACCAGCCCGAGCGCGAGCGCCGGCGCGATGTAGCGGAGGTTCCAGACGAAGCCCTCGGGCGCGCCCTCCGGTCCGGATGCGGTCAGTGGGGTGAACAGGTAGGCGAGGAGGGTGACGAGGGCGATGCCGCCGAGGACCGGCAGAGCGGTCGCGCAGGGCGATCGCAGGCGACAGCGCGACGCCGAGCGGCGAGGAGCCAGGACGAGCGGCCAGAGGGGCCCGATCCGAGTCGGTCGAGGCCGGGGCCGAACCATTCGCGCCAGACGTCGAAGTCGGTGGCGTAGTGGGCCACCGAGAAGGGCGGGCGGAGCTCGAGCGCCACCTCCGGCGCGGGCAGCGAGATCGGCCCGATCTCGTCGATCCACGGCAGCGGGTTGCCGGAGTGGACGAGGTTCCGCAGGTACCAGAACCCGCCGCCGGCGATCACCGCGGCGAGGAAGACGCCGGCGTCCGCGAAGCCGCCGCCCGCCCCCGGCGAGCACCGCCACCCCGACGCCAGCGCCGCCACCGGCGCCAGCAGCGTCAGCTTCGTCCCCACTGCCGAGCCCGGCGGCGAGCCCGGCAAACATAAGCGGGGTCAGACCCCCTTTAAGTTCTGCCCGAGTCGGACGGTGACGAGGATCGCGATCGCGGCGAGGAAGAGGGCTAGGCCGATCGCGTCGTTGCGGGCCTCGCCCGGCTGGAAGTCGATCATCATCTCGGCGCCGAAGACGATCGCCGCGGCGATCAGGGTCGCCGGGACCGAGGCCCCAGGGGCGCCCGATGCACCACGCCGCGAGCAGGCCGAGCGCGAGGAAGCCGTGGTTGACGAGCGGCGAGAGCCAGTCGCGGTCGAAGGCGAGCATCGGCACCGCGTGCAGGAGCTCCGAGTGGGCCGGGTAGTACCAGTTGAGGAAGTAGGGTCGGTGAAGTGGAGGTCCGTGACCGAGCCCGTCTGCACGAAGACCGGCCGACTGCGGCAGGTGGTACCACATCGAATCGACCCCGTCGATGCCGCCGGCGTAGCTGGCGGCGAGCGGGACCGCCCAGGCCGCGGCGACGAGCGCGCAGGCGAGCGCGGCGAGCGCGAGCGGCGAGTCGGCCGGGGGCGGGGACACGACCGCGGGGTCACTGACCCGCCGTCGGCGCCGTACGTCGGAGTGCACGGGATCCCCGTTCCGTGTCAGCCCTACGCCTTAGACGCCCATGCCCGCCGCCGACCAGGATCGAGACGGACGATCAGCGGGATCGTCCTTGAAGAGGCCGACGGTGCCGACGAGCTGGCGGTCCAGAGGAGCAGGGCGATGGCGAGGATCGCCTCGACGAGGCGCGCCGGGGCGCCGGTCCAGGCCGGGAGCAGGAGGCGGCGGGCGACGACCGACCGCGTAGGACGAGCGGGGCGAGGATCGCGGCGAGCTCGACGATGCCGAGGAGGTAGTCGCCGAGGTCGAGGCTCGCGTCGCTCATCGAGCGCCCCAGGTCGCGGTCGCAGGCGCTCCGGGTCGAGCGGGCCGGTCAGCTCGAACACCGAGGCCGGGCCGTCGCGCACGATCTCCCGCGCGTTCGGCGAGCTCTCGGTCCAGGCGCGCTCCGGCGGGCGTTCGCGGGCCGCCCTCCTCGATCCGGTCGAGCGCGGTGACGACGTAGTCGTAGTCGCCGGCGTCGATCGGCCTCGCGCCAGGCCTCGCAGGTCGTCGGCGCGGACGAAGCCGGCGCTCGGCTCGCTCGATGCCGACGAACTGGACGTGGTTCGAGAGGTCGGTCCCGTACAGCGGGTACTGGCGGGTGGTCGTCGTCGCGATCCGCGCGCCCTCCGTGCTCCGCGACCACAGGAAGACGGCGTCGAGGCCGGGGTTGGGCAGGACCGCGGCCGGATCGGCGTAGCGCTCGTCGAGGTAGCTGGCGCTGCTCGAAGTAGCCGGCGACCGACCGCGACCAGCGGCGAGCACGGCGAGGCCGACCGCGACCGCGGGGCCGACGCCGCGCCGCCGGCTTGCCGCGGCGCGAACTGCGAGCGCGGCGCCGGCGAGCGCGAGCGCGACCACCGCGCCGAGCGGCGACCGCGGCGACGAGCGTGGCCGCCCTCCCACCGCTCCGGCTCGGCGGCGACGGCGATCGCGGCGGCGGCGAGCGCCGACGGCGCCGGCGAGCTGCCAGCGCGCGAGCCGAAGCGGCGAGCGCCACCGGCAGGAGCGCGAGCGCGAGCGCCAGCCCCGGCGCGAGGTAGCGCAGGTTCGGCCCGAAGCCGATCGGCTCGCCCTCGGGGCCCGAGGCGGTGACCGGGGTGACGACGTAGACGAGCGCGGTGACGATCGCGACCGCGCCGAGCATCCGCACGGCCAGCGAGGGCCCACGCGCGAGCGGCGAGGATCGCGCCGGCCGCCGCGAGCGACGAGCACCAGCGGCCAGAGCAGGCCGAGCGCGTCCCGCAGGGCCGGCGCGAACCAGTCTCCCCAGACGGCGAAGTCGGTCGCGTAGTGGGCGACCGAGAACGACGGTCGCCCGCCGAGCGCCTGGTCGGGGCCGGGAAGCTCGATCGGCCCGAGCTCATGACCTGCGGCAGCGGGCTGCCGGTCGCCGACGAGGTTGCGCAGGTACCAGAGGCCGCCGGTGAGCGAGCAGCGGCACGATCCAGATCGCGGCGGTCCGAAGGCGCCCTCCGGGCCGCGCCAGCGCGATCACCCCCACGGTCAGCGCCGCGACTGGCACGAGGCTGGTCAGCCGGGTGCCGAGCGCCATCCCCGCCGCCAGCGCCGACGTCGCCACGGCCGCCGGCCGCTGGGCGAGGAGCGCCGCGGCGGCGAGGATCAGCGCCACCGCCATCGCGTCGTTGCGCGCGTCGCCGGCCTGGTCGGCGAAGACGCCGGCGTCGAGGACGACGAACGCGCCCAGCACCGCGAGGCCGCCGACTCCCCACGGCCGCCCGAGACACCACGCCGCGAGCAGCGCCAGCGCCAGCCACCCCAGGTTGATCACGCGGCGAGAGCAGGTCCCGCTCGTAGATCACCATCCCGGCACCGTGCAGGAGCTCCGAGTTCGCCGGGTAGAACCAGCTCAGGAGGACCGGGCGTCGTGTAGTGGAAGTCCCAGACCTGCGCCGTCTCCGCGAACCGGGCGGCGAACGGCAGGTGGTACCACTGGCTGTCGAAGCCGTAGATCCCCTCGATCGAGCGCATCGAGCGTCGGGATCGCCCAGTGCGTGAAGACGAGCGCCGCCGCCGCGATCGCGATCCCGACCTGGAGCTCGACCGCCGCCAAACGGACGAACCGTCGAATCCGTCCGATAGTTGGACGCTTTTGACGGTTCGCGCTCGACGGCAGCTCCGTCGCCCCTGAGGCGGCCGATAACCCTCCCTCCCACAAGCCCTTGAGCGAGGCCGACCGCCACGCACGCGACGAGGAGCGGCAACTCCTCGAACAGCCCGACCAACCCCAGCGCCTGGCAGACCACGAGCAACGTCGACAGCGCCAGGACCGCCTCCACCAACCGCGCCGGCGCCCCGGCCCAGCGGCACGAGCGCCGCGCCGCAACCGCACCGCCCCGAACGCCAGCGCCGCAGCGATCGCGGCGAGCTCGCCCAACCGCCGATCAGATACGCGCCGAGGTCAAGCACGGCGCCGCGCCCCCTGCCGAGCGGGCGGCTACTTCTCGCGCAGGCCGCGGACGACGTAGGCCCGCTCGTCCCTCGGCGACCATGCCCAGCTTGCGCGCCTCGCGCTCGGCACCGTCGGGCTGCTCGAGGATCGCGACCCGCTGTTCAGCTCCTCGTTCGTCCGCTCGAGCCGGTCGAGGTTCGCCTGCTCGGCCTTCGACTCCTGCCAGGCGTCGACGAAGCCCGCGACCGGGTTGACGTAGAGGACGACAAATCAGGAAGAGGACCAGGACCAGCGCGATCCGGCCGGCGCGCTCCCAGTCGATCCGCGAGCGCCCTCGCCGCGCGCCCGCGATCGCGGAGCGACCCGGTAGCCGGCGCTGCGGGGGTTGGTCGGTGCGCGCGTGCGCTCACGCCTCATTCGGGTTCGGCGCCACCCTTCCGGAACGGCGCTGGGCGCACCGCCCAGGCCTCAGCGCCGGCGAAAGCGCTCAGGCCGGGATAGATCGCCCGCTCGCCGAGCTCCTCCTCGATCCGCAGGAGCTGGTTGTACTTGGCGACGCGGTCCGAGCGCGACGGCGCGCCCGGTCTTGATCTGGCCCACCCCGGTGGCGACCGCGAGGTCGGCGATCGTCGTGTCCTCGGTCTCGCCGGAGCGGTGCGACATGACCGCCGTGTAGCCGGCCTCGCGCGCGATCCGGATCGCCTCGAGCGTCTCGGTCAGGGTGCCGATCTGGTTGACCTTGATCAGGATCGAGTTCGCGACCCCGAGCTCGATCCCCCGGCGTAGCCGCTCCGGGTTGGTGACGAAGAGATCGTCGCCGACGAGCTGGCAGCGCTCACCGATCCGCTCGGTGAGGAGCTTCCAGCCGTCCCAGTCCTCCTCGTCCATGCCGTCCTCGATCGAGACGATCGGAAAACGCTCGACCTGCTCGGCCCAGTAGGCCGGCCATCTCCTCGGACGAGAGCGTCCGCCCCTCGTGCTCGAGCGCGTACGAGCCGTCCTCGTAGATCTCGCTGGTCGCCGGGTCGAGCGCGATGAAAACGTCGCCGCCGGGCTCGTAGCCGGCCGCCTCGATGCCCGGAGACCAGCGCCTCGAGCGCCTCGGCGTTCGAGTCGAGGTCGGGGGCGAAGCCGCCCTCGTCGCCGACCGCGGTCCCGAGGCCGCGCTCGTGCGAGCGTCCGCTTGAGCGCGTGGAAGACCTCGGTCCCGACCCTTAGCGCCTCCGAGAACGATTCCGCGCCCGCCGGGACGACCATGAACTCCTGGAAGTCGACCCGGTTGTCGGCGTGCGCGCCGCCGTTCAGCACGTTCATCATCGGCACCGGGAGCACCCTGGCGTCGTCGCCGCCGAGGAAGCGCCAAAGCGGCTCGCCCGCCTCGGCTGAACTCGCCTTCGCGTAGGCGAGCGAGACGCCGAGGATCGCGTTGGCGCCCAGCCGCGACTTGTTCTCGGTCCCGTCGAGCTCGATCAGCGTGCGGTCGAGCTGTTCCTGACTCGGCTCCTCGCCGCGAAGCGCCTCCGCGATCTCCGAGTTGACGTTTGCCACCGCCTGCGAGACGCCCTTCCCGTTCCAGGCCTCGCCGCCGTCGCGCAGCTCGGTCGCCTCGAACTCCCCGGTCGAGGCGCCCGACGGCACCGCCGCGCGCCCGCGGGCGCCCCCCGCGAGCGTCAGCTCGACCTCGACCGTGGGATTGCCCCGCGAGTCGAGGATCTGGCGCGCATGAACGCTCTCCACGGCTGCCATCGGCCGCGGGATTCTGCCAGAGCCCTTTCAGGAGACATAAGTCACCCCCTGACAAAGGGACGGGCAGCAGGGCCGCGAAGCGGGAGCGCATCAGACGAAAGGAGCTCAAAGTGGGGGAGCGCCGATTGGGAGCGGGGATGCTCCTTGGGACGGCCGCGGCCTTGGCGGCGGGGGCGCCGGCGGCCTCGGCCTCCGCCCCGCACGTGATCCAGCCGGGCGAGACGCTCTGGTCCGTTTCCGCGGCCAACAACTTGACGACTCGCACGGTCGCCGCCTTCAACGGCCTGCCCGAGGACGCGCAGGTGATCGTCGGCCAGACGATCGACGTCCCGACGGTGGACGAGGGGGCGGCCGCTCTCGCAACCGTTCCCGTGGCGCCGGATCCGGCGGTCGCGCCCGCCGAGCCGACCGCCGCACCGGCCGCGCCGGCCGACCCCGCGCCGCCGCCGGGGATGATCGCGCCCGCGCCGGGAATGGGGCACATCGACTCGCCGTGGGGGCAGCTGCACCTCGATCCCGCCGCCGCGACGGCGTGGAACGCGATGGCGGACGCCGCGATGCAGCAGTTCGGCATTGACCTCCACCCCGGCGGCACGGTCTCCGCGTACCGCACCTACGAGCAGCAGGCGGCCCTGTATGACCAGTACCTCGCCGGGACGGGCGCGCCCGCGAATCCGCCGGGCTCCTCGACCCACGAGCTGGGCATCGGCGTCGACGTCGCAACCCCGGAGATGCGCGACGTGATCGACCAGATCGGAGCGCAGTTCGGATGGGTCGCCACGATCCCGGGCGAGTGGTGGCACGTCGAGTACGCCGGCGGTTAGCCTTCCATCCATGAGGCTCGCGGCATTGGCGATCGCGATCGCCGCGCTCTTTCTCGTGGCCTGCGGTGACGACGACGAGGAGACCGCCGGCGGCTCCGAGGATGCCTCCACCGTCGAGATCGACGGGGAGACCGCGAACTACGAGGGAACCGAGGCGATGTCGAGCGACACGATGGCGTTCGAGGAGGACGACTTCTACTTCGAGCCCACGGTGATAACCGGCGATCCGGGCCAGAGCGTCAGACTCGAGATCACCAACGAGGGCGAGGCCGACCACAACCTGACGATCGAGGAGCAGGCAGTCGACCAGGACACGGCGGCGGGAGAGACGAAGTTCGTGACCGTTGAGATCCCGGCGGAGGGCCTGATCGAGTTCTACTGCAAGTTCCACACCGCGGAGAACATGCGCGGCGCGCTCGCGGTGACCGGGTCGGAGCCGACCGTGGGTGAATCGGCGTCGGAGAGCTCGGGCGGCGGCTACGGCTACGGTCGTTGCTTCCTTAGCGGCGGGCGTCGCGGAAGCGGTCGGCGGCTGCCCGCAGGGCGAGCTCGGGATCGACGCCGAGCTTCCGGGAGGTCGTCGACGACCGAGAGCAGCAGCTCGCCGATCCGGCGCTCGTCGGCGTCGCGCTCGTGCCGGCTCGCCGGCCGCCGGCTCGCCGGCGTCGGGGTCCGCGCGACGAAGGATCTTGCGAGCGTAGAGGAGCCCGGGGAGGTTCTCCGGGACGTCGGCGAACGGGTCGTCGGCGCCCCTGCCCTCGACCTCGCGCTTGATCTGGTCCCAGTTGCGCAGCACCTCGCGCGCGGTCTCCGCCTCGGCTGCTCGCCGAACACGTGCGGGTGGCGGCGGACCAGCTTCTCGATCATCGTCTCGGCGACGGTCGCCGAGGTCGCCGGCGCCGCGTTCCTCGAGCAGCAGCGAGAGGAAGTGGACCTGGAAGAGGACGTCGCCGAGCTCGTCGAGGAGCTTCTCGTCGTCGCCGCGCCCGGCGGCGTCGGCCAGCTCGTAGGCCTCCTCTACCGTATGCGGGACTATCGAGCGCTCGTCCTGCTCGCGGTCCCAGGGGCAATCGCGGCGGAGCCGCCTGGTGATCGCGTCGAGGCGCTCGAGGGCTTCGGCGGTGCCGGCGGAGTGCTCAGCCACCCGGCGGGACCGGCCGGGACCGGCGCGCCGCCAGGCGGCGCCGCGCCCGGCGGAGCGCCGCCGGCGGGGGGCACCGGCACGGGGGCGCCACCGGGTGGCGCTGCGCCCGGCGGAGCGGCCGGCGGCGCGGCCGGCGGAGCGGCACCCGGGGGAACCGCGCCCGGAGGAGCCCCGGCGGGCGGGACCGGGGCGGCGCCCGGAGGCGGAGCACCCGGCGGGACGGGGGCGCCACCGGGGATCGGGGCGCCGCCCGGCGGCAGACCGGGGATCGCGCCGGCCGCCGGCGCGGGAGCCGGGAAGGGACCCTGAGCGAGCGCCGTCAGCGGATCGCTCGAGCCGGCGAGCCCGGCGCCGCAGGCTTGCGCATGGTGACCGGGGCAGGGCAGCCCTGCGTCGCGCCTGCTCCTCGGTGCACGACTGGCGGCGGCGGAGGCTCGAAGTTGACGCAGCGGTCGTTCGCGAGTTCTTCGACGACAGATGGTCTGCTCGGTCCACTTGTTGACGAAGTCCTCCTCGAACTCGGCCGCGAGCTGCTCCTGCTGCTGAGCGGCGAGCTGCTGGCGGATCTGCTCCTCGACCTCGCTCGAGCGGAGTGGTCTCGGCCGCGTTGATCTTGTCGACCTGGGCCGCGTAGAACCCGTTGTCGGTCTCGATCGGTCCGACGATCTCGCCCTCGCCGGCGCGCGAAGACCGCCTCGTCGAAGGCGGGGCCGCCGGGGCTCTGGCCCTCGACGACGCCCTCCAGCAGCCCGCCGCGGTCCTTCGAGACCGGGTCCTGTGAGAACTCCTTCGCGACGGCGTCCCAGTTCTTCGTCGGAGTCGTCGGACTCGAGCTCGGCGATCGCGTCCTCGACCTTGGCCTCGTCCTGGTTCTGGATCATGCGCACGTCGCGCGTCTCCGGGACCTGGAACTGGCTGATGTTCTCCTCGTAGAAGTCCTCGACGTCCTCCTGCGGGACGGCCGCGGCGGCCTCCTCGGGATTCGAGCCGAGGATCGACTCCTGGATCTGCTCGGCGAGGAGCATCACCTCGACCTCCGGCTGCACGCCCTCGCACTCGGTCGGGTCGGCCGCGCCGGAGAGCTCGTCCTCGGTGCAGAAGCCCTGCTCGCTGACGAACTTCTCGAACTCCTTCGGGTTGCCGAAGTTCTGCTCGACGATCTGCTCGGCGCGGTCGGCGATCTCCTCGTCGGTCGGCCGTGATCCCGCGGTCCTCGGCCTCGCCCTGCGATCCAGAGCGGCAGCAGCGCCTCGCCGAGGGCCTGGTCGCTTGGAGCAGCTCGAACTGCGGGTCGTCCTCGGCGGGCGGCTTCTTCAGGCCCTGCTGCTCGGCGACTCGCTGGAGCGCCGCGTCGAAGTCCTCCTGGGTGACGATCCCGTCGTCGACCCCTGGACCTCGGCGACGCCCGTCGGAGGGCTCGCTGCCCTCGCCGACGTGCCCCCGGCCGAGCACGACGATCGCGGAGAGGGCGATCAGGACGACGCCGAAGATCAGCGCGACGAGCCGCTTGCGCGGCTTGGGCATGCCGCCCTGCCCCTTGGGCGCGGGCCGATTCGTCCGCGCCCCCTTCGCCGGGGATTCCCTTCCTGGCGGCTGCGGACTCACGAGCGGGGCAGCATACCCATCCGGCTCAAGGCGGACTCAAGGGAGCGGGCAGGCCGTGATCTGGGCGGAGGCGCGGCGACGGGCTCGGATCGGAGCGCCGCCAGGGCCTCGGCGAGGGCGACCGCGGCGCCGAGCCGCGCCGCCGGGCCTCCGCGGGCACCCGCACCGAGAGCGAGCGCTGCCGCCATTCGTAGATCGCGCCCTCGACCCGCTCGGAGACCGCCGCCGACTGCTCGGAGTCGAGCTCGAGCGGCGACGACCGTGAGCCGGCCGCCGCGGACCTCGACCGAGCCCGCGCCGGCGCGGCCGAACTCGATCCTCGCCCGCTGCAGCGCGATCAGGTTCTCGAGCGGCTCCGGCAGCGGGCCGAAGCGGTCGCGCAGCTCGTCGGCGAGCTCGCGCAGCTCGCCCGGCTCGCGGGCGGCGGAGACGCGGCGGTGGACGTCGATCTTCGCCGCCTCGAAGGGGACGTACTCGGCGGGGACGTAGGCGTCGACGTCGAGGTCGAGCCGCACCGCGCGTCTCCGGCGCCTCGCGCTCCTCCTCTCCGCGCAGCGACTCGACCGCCTCCTCGAGCATCCGCACGTACAGCTCGAAGCCGACCGCGGCGACGTGGCCCGACTGCTCGTCGCCGAGCAGGTCGCCCGCGCCGCGCAGCTCGAGGTCGCGCATCGCGATCGCGAATCCCGAGCCGAGCTCGGTGTGGTCGGAGAGCGTCGCGAGGCGGGCGCCGGCGTCGGCCGTGAGGCGTCTCCTCGGCCGGGTAGAGGAGGTAGGCGTAGGCGCGCTCGCGGGAGCGGCCGACGCGGCCGCGGATCTGGTACGCCTGCGCGAGGCCGAGCTGATCGGCGCGCTCGACGATCAGCGTGTTCGCGGTGGGGATGTCGAGCCCGGACTCGATGATCGTCGTCGCGACGAGCACGTCGGCGTCGCCGCGGAGGAAGGTGATCATCGTCGACTCGAGCTCCGACTCGTCCATCTGCCCGTGCGCCTCGGCGACCCGCGCGCCGGGGACCAGCGCCCGGATCCCCTCGGCGATCTCGTGCAGCGTCTCGATCCGGTTGTGGAGGAAGAAGACCTGGCCCTCGCGGGCGAGCTCGCGCTCGATCGCGCGCGCGCGACCAGCTCGTCGTCGTAGGGGCCGACGTAGGTGCGGACCGGGCCGGCGGCCCTCCGGCGGGCGTCTCGATCACCGAGATGTCGCGCAGCCCGGCGAGGCTCATCTGGAGCGTGCGCGGGATCGGGGTCGCGGAGAGCGAGATCACGTCGACCTTGAGCTTGAGCTGGCGCAGGAGCTCCTTCTGCTTGACCCCGAAGCGCTGCTCCTCGTCGACGATCAGCAGGCCGAGGTCGCGGGCGCGGACGTCGCGCGAGAGCAGCCGGTGGGTCCCGATCAGGACGTCGAGCCTGCCCTCGGCGAAGGCCGGCGAGCGACGTCCCGGACCTCGGCCGGCTTGCGCAGCCGGGAGACCGAGTCGACCTCGATCGGGAAGTCGGCGAGGCGCTCGCGGAAGGTGCCGAGGTGCTGCTGGGCGAGGATCGTCGTCGGGACCAGCATCATCACCTGCTTCGAGTCGGCGACCGCCTTCACGCCGCGCGCATCGCGACCTCGGTCTTGCCGTAGCCGACGTCGCCGCAGATCAGCCGGTCCATCGGCGTCGCCGCCTCCATGTCGGCGTCGACCGCCTCGATCGCGTCGAGCTGGTCGGCGGTCTCGCGGTAGGGGAACGAGTCGCGCAGCTGGATCTGGAACTCGCCGTCGGCCGAGTACGCGTGACCGCGGTCGGGCCCGGCGCTCGGCGTAGAGGTTGAGCAGGTCGCCGGCCAGCTCGCCGGCGGCGCGGCGGGCCCGCGCCTTCATCTGCTCCCAGCGCGAGCCGCCCAGCGCCGAGAGCTGCGGCGCCTCGCCGCCGGCGCCGATGTAGCGGCTGATCTTCGCGAGCTGTTCGGCGGGGACGAAGACCCGGTCCTCGCCGCGGTATTCGAGCTGGAGGTAGTCGCGGGTGACTCCGGCGAGCGTCTTCGTCTCGAAGCCGGCGAACTGCGCGATCCCGTGGTCCTCGTGGACGACGTGGTCGCCGACGCGAAGCTCGGAGAAGGCGCGCAGCCGGCCGCGGGCGGGCGTCGGAGCCGCGGCCCGGCGGCGATGCAGCAGCTGGCGCCACGGGAGCACCGCGAGCTGCAGCTCGGGGGAGACGAAGCCCTCGGTCAGCGGCGCCTCGGCGAAGGCGAGCTGACCGGGCTCGGGCGCCCGCTCGGCGAGCATCGTCGCTGTGAGCCGGTCGAGCGAGTAGCGGGCGCGCTCGGCCTCGCCGCGCCGGTCGAAGGCGACGACGGTCGCGTAGCCGGAGCGAAGCTGCTTCGAGAGCTCTGCCTCCGCCTCGGCGGGGGTGCGGGCCGCGGAGGCGGGTCGCTGGGCGCGGAAGGAGTGCGGCTGGTCGTGGTGCTGCGCGGAGACCTCGAGCGCGGCGCGCTCGCGCAGCGGCTCGGACACCTCGACGTAGAGGTGGCGGGCGTCCTCGTCGTGCATGGCGGTGGTGACGTCCTCCCAGTGGTCCTTGAGCGCGACCGGGGATCTCGTCGGCGGCGGCGATCACGACCGCGGTGTCGTCGGACACCAGGTCGAGCGGCGCCTGGAAACGATCCACTGGAAGCAGCTCCGTGATGTCGGGGCGCTCCTCCTCCCCCGCCGCCGCCTCCGCGAGCTCGCGGTGCTCGGCGGCGAGCTCCGCCGCGGGGGCGAGCTCGACCCGCTCGGCCTCGCCGAGCGATCGCTGCGTGAAGGTGGAGAACCAGCGCAGCGACTCGATCTCGTCGCCGAAGAGCTCGAGTCGCACGGCGCGCTCCTCGGTCGCGGGGTAGACGTCGAGGATGCCGCCGCGAAGCGCGAACTGCCCGCGCTCCTCCACCTGGTCGAGGCGCTCGTAGCCTGACTCGACGAGCAGCGCGGCGACGTCGGAGAGGTCGACCTCCTCGCCGCGGTGGAGGGTGAACGCGCCGGGCCGCAGGCTCGCGTCGGGGACCGCCTCGGCGAGCGCGATCGCGCTGGCGACGACGAGCGGCGACGGGGTCAGACCCCCGGGAGCCGGGCCTTCGACCCGGCACCCGTTGGGTCAGACCCCGTCGCGCCGGTGAGCGCGTCGAGGGCCGCGATCCGCAGCCCGACGAGGTGAGGCGGTGGCGCGACATGGGACTCGTAGCCGGTCCCCCGCGACGGGTAGAAGCGGACCGCGCGGGGAGCGACGAAGGCTCCGAGATCCCGCGCCAGATCACGCGCCGAGCGGTCGTCCGCCGTGACCAGGAGCGCGGGCCGATCCGCGAGGCCGTCCTCGTCGGAGAGAAGCGCCGCGAGCAGGTAGGGCCGGATCGCCGAGGACATATGCGCCTCGGTGCGGCCTGGCCCGGCCGCATCCGCGGCGAGCGCCCGGAAGCGGTCGAGGTCGTAGGCGATGTCGAGCAGCGGCTTGAGCACGGCAGAAAACCGGACGCGGGGTCCGGCCGGAATCGATCGTAGCGAGCGGTGTCACCGGCTCAGACCGCCGGAGTCGGCGGCGCCCCCCTCGCCGGCGAGCTTGTTGTCGGCCACGGCACGATCCTCGGTTAGGGGGAGGCGGGCCTTCACCGCGGCGGCAACTGCCGTCTGTTCGCGGTTGAGCTCCTCGTCGGCAAAGCGAATGACGGCGAGGCCACGCCGGCCCAGGTAGCGGTCCCGGGAGCGATCCGCCCGAAAGGCCGCCCTGCTGGCGTGGTAGCGATATCCGTCGACCTCGACCACGAGACGCGCGTCGCGCCAAAGAAAGTCGACCTCGTAGGGGCCGACCTTGACGTTGACCTCGGGCTTGGGGATCCCGTGCTCGCGGCAGATCCGCAGGAACAGGCGCTCGAGGTCGCTTCGCGTGCGCTCGGGACCCCAGCCCAGATCAGCGAGGGTGCGGGCGACCGTGGTCACCGGGATCCCACGGTGGATGGTGACGTCCGCGGCAGTCAGCGTCTTCGAGCGGTGGACCACGATCCCCCGGCGCCTCGCTCGGCCCCCTGAGCCAGGCACGGTGACGTGGATGACCGGAGGGCATGCAGGGGAGAGCCTGTGGAGGGCGGCGGCGCTCTCGTGGCTCAAGACGGCGCCCGAGACGGCGAGGACCGCCGCCATCCAGTGCCCCTCGCGACTGAGTCTCGGGTTGCCGACGGCATAGACACCACGGTGGATCCGAAAGAGCCATCCGGCCTTGCCGCGCTTCGCGATCGTCGTCGGCGAGAGCCCGGCGGTCAGGAGCTGGGCGTAGGCGATGACGCCCCACTGCCGAGCGGCGAGCTCCGCGATCTTCCGGTAGGGCGTGGCGACTTGTTGATCCATACGACTAATAAGTCGCCACGCGTCCGCGCCGCCCCCTTGGGGACTAGATTGGGCGCGTTCCGTAGGGCGGGGAACAACCCGAGGAGGAGGCATGGAAGCTCAAGCAGTCCCGACCACGGCGACGCCGGAGAAGCCCCGCACGGGCTGGCTGACCGCGGCCGGCGTCTTGGCGATCATCGGCGGCATCGTCGCGATCCTGGTCCCCGCTGTCGCCTCGGTGACGACCGCGCTGTTCATCGGCTGGATGCTCGTCTTCAGCGGCGGCTACCTGCTGATCGACGCGTTTGCCAACCGGGACGCGGGGCGGGTGGTGCTGCGGGTCCTCTGGGCGGCGCTGACCCTGTTCGCCGGGATCTACCTGGTCACGGCGCCGCTCGAGGGCACCTTCACGCTGACCGTCGTCCTCGGGGTCTACTTCCTGGTGATCGGCGGCGCGCGGATCACCGCCGCCCTGGTCGAACGCGGCCGGGAGGGCGCCGGACTGGTCGGCGTGAGCGGCGCCGCCTCGCTCGTCGTCGGCATCCTCGTCCTCGCCGAGCTGCCGAGCTCCGCCGACTGGGCGCTGGGTCTCCTGGTCGGGATCGACTTCGTCATCGCCGGCTTCTACCTGCTCGCCGCCGCGGGGGCGATCAAGCGCGGCGACCCGGAGCTGGCGCCGAGCGCCCCGGCGACCTAGCCGCGGTACGGCAGCCCCGGCCCCGAGCGCTGCCACTCGACCTGGCCGCGGCCCTCGGCGGCGGAGCGCTCGACGACGCCGTCGTGATCGTGGAGCATGCGCTTCAGCCTCGCCGTGCCCTCGGGATCCAGCGTGGCGACGCCTTCGGCGAGCTTCAGTGCCGCCTCCTCGGTCGCGGCCGCCGGGGCGATCTTGTGGACGATGCCCCAGCGGTGGGCGTCGTCGGGGCCGATCTCGCGGGCGGTCAGCAGCGCGTACTTGGCGATCGAGAGTCCAACGAGGGTGACCAGGCGGGCCGGTCCGACGGGGACGCCGAGGGCAGCGCCCGGGAAGCGCAGGCGGAGGTTCGAGCCGCCGACCCGGAGATCGCAGGCGATCGCGATCTCGGCGCCGCCGCCGACACAGGCGCCGTGGCAGGCGGCGACCGTGGGCCGCGGGAAGGAGGTGAGCGCGTCGTAGAACTCGGCCCAACGCTCCATCCGGCGCACCCTGCCCTCCTCGTCGAGCTCCTCGCGGACATCGGCGCCGGCGGAGAGTCCCATGTGGTCGTTGGAGGAGATCACGAGCACGCGCAGGTCGGGGTCCTCGGCGGCGGTGCGCAGGTGGCCGATCAGCTCCTCGAGCATCTGTGTGTTGATCGCGTTGCGGGCCTCGTCGCGCTCGAGGCGAAGCAGGGCGACCCCGTTCTCGTCGACCGAGTAGGAGGTGAGTGCCTCACTCATCGGCGGCGATCCTCTCAACCAGGCGCTCGGTCTCGTCGGCGGCCCGCGAGATCAGCTCGCGGACTTCCTCGTCGGACTCCGTGAAGCGACCGAGCACGTGCGCCGAGACGATCTCGGGGTCGGTCGAGTCCGGGCGCCCGACGCCGGCCCGGACCCGCCAGAAATCGGTGCTCCCGAGGCCGCGCTTGAGGCTCTTGAGGCCGTTGTGGCCGGCGACCCCGCCGCCCAGCTTCGCGCGCACCTCGCCGAACGGGAGGTCGATCTCGTCGTGGAGGACGACCAAGCGCTCCAGGGGCACCCGCAGCGACCCGCGGGCCGGCCCGGCTGAGTCGCCCGACTCGTTCATGTAGGTCTGCGGCCAAAGCACCGCCACGTGCGGCCCGCCGGGCCCGGCACGGCCCTCCGAGAGAAGGCCGCGGAACTTCGCCTTTGCCTTCGACAGCTCCCAGCGGCGCGAGAGCTCCGAGGCGACCTCGAAGCCGAGGTTATGGCGCGATGCGGCGTACTTCTGGCCGGGGTTGCCCAGACCGACGATCAGGATCCGCGTCTCGCCGCCGCCCCGGCGGCCGAACAGACGCAGCGGTTACTCCCCGCCGTCCTCTTCGCCGATCCGCTCGGGCTGGGGCTGCTCCTCCTCGCCCTCGGCCTCCTCGCCCTCGGCCGGCGCCTCCTCACCCTCGGGCAGCTCGCCCTCCTCGCCGACCAGCTCGGCCTCCTCCTCGAGCGCGGGCTCGGGCTCCTCCTCGAGCCGCGGGGGACTAAGCGTCGCGATCGTGAACTCCTCGGGCTCGTCGACGACGAACGTGACGCCGGAGGGCGGGCTCACCGCGGAGAGCTGGATCGTGTCGCCGATGTCCATCTCGGAGACGTCCACCGTGATCCGCTCGGGGATGTCGGTCGGCAGCGCCTCGACGGTTAGCTCGCGGCCGACGTGCTCGAGCACGCCCCCCTCCTTGACCCCGGGCGCGTCATCGGTTCCCTCGATCTCGATCGGAACCTCGGACTGGATCGCCTCGTCGAGCTTCACCTCGAGCAGGTCGAGGTGCAGGAGCTCGCCGCGCAGCGGATGGCGCTGCTCGTCCTTGATCACGACCGGGGTCGCCTTGCCGCCGTCGAACTGGACGTCGATCAGGGCGCCTCCCTCCTGGAGGACCGTGCGCGCCTCGCGCTCGGGGACCTGGAAGGGCTGCGCGTCGCGGCCACCGCCGTAGACGATCCCGAGCAGGAAGCCGTCGCGGCGCAGGCGCCGGCTCACGCGCGAGCCGAACTCGCTGCGCTCGGAGACCTTCAACTTCGCCCGCTGCTCGGTGGCCATGACGGCGACTGAGGATAGAGCCACGGTGGCTGTCTAGGCTTCGCGCGTGGCCGACGAGAGGATCCCGAAGGGGCGGGTGAGGCGGTCGGCAAAGCTCGGCTCGGCTCTGGGGACCCAGGCGACGCGCTACGCGGGGACGAAGGCGGCGAACGTCGTCCGCTCGGGCGAGCGCTCGGAGGAGCGACTCGAGAACCGCCACCTGGAGACGGCGCTCCGGATCGCCGGCACCCTCGGCGAGATGAAGGGGGCGGCGATGAAGGTCGGGCAGCTCGCCTCCTTCGTCGACACCGAGTTCCTGCCCGAGGAGTACCGCGAGATCTACCAGGAGCAGATGGCGAAGCTCCGCACTTCGGCGCCCGCGATGCCCTGGAACAAGGTGGTCAAGGTGCTCGAGGAGGAGTACGCGCCGGAGCGGCTGGAGGAGCTGTTCGACGAGGTGGAGCAGGAGGCCTTCGCCGCGGCGTCGATCGGGCAGGTGCACCGGGCGACGATGACCGACGGGCGAAGGGTGGCGGTGAAGATCCAGTACCCCGGCGTCGCCGAGGCGATCGAGTCCGACCTCCGCAACGCGGGCACGATCGTGCGGCTGGCGAAGGCGCTGGCACCGGGTCTGGATCCGAAGTCGATCGCCGAGGAGCTCAAGGAGCGGGTCACGGAGGAGCTCGACTACGAGCTCGAGGCGCAGAACCAGCGCTCCTTCGCGCGCGCCTATCGCGACCATCCGTTCATCTACGTCCCGCAGGTGATCACGCGACTCTCGCGCCGCCGGGTGCTGGTCACCGAGTACGTGGAGGGAATCGGCTTCGAGGCGGTGAAGGAGCTCGACGACGCGGCCCGCAGCCGCTTCGGCGAGATCATCTTCCGCTTCTGCTTCGGATCGATCTACCACCTCCAGCACTTCAACGCCGACGCCCACCCCGGCAACTACATCCTGATGGACGACGACCGGGTCGCCTTCCTCGACTTCGGGATGACGAAGAAGCTCGATCCCGAGCAGATCGAACTCGAGCAGGCTGCGATCGACGCCGCCGTGCGCAAGGACCCCGAGGCGCTGATGAAGGCGCTCCACGACCTCGGCTTCGTCAAGAACCCGAAGAAGGTCGACGCCGAGCGGCTGATGGACCACGTGATGCTGGTCGGCGGCTGGTACATGGAGGACCGCGAGTACGAGGTTTCCGCGCGGCGGGTGATGAAGGTGATCGAGTCGACCTCGGATCCGCGCTCGGAGTACTACGACCTGATGCGCCGCGAGTCGGTCCCCGCGGAGGAGCTGATGGGGCGGCGGATGGAGACCGGCGTCCTCGCCGTGCTCGCCCAGCTCCGGGCGAAGCGCAACTGGTACCGGATCATGCGCGAGTGGGTCTACGCCGACGAGCCCGCGACCGAGCTCGGCGAGCGCGAGTGGGAGTACTTCGAGTCGCGCGGGCAGAAGCGGGTGCCGGGATTCGCCCGGCGGCCCGTGTGAGGAAGGGGGCCAAGGGGTCTGACCCCGTGATCGCGACACCGAGCGACGTAAGCGCCGCGACATGGGGGTCAGACCCCCTCCGCGGTGCGAATCAGGCCGACCTGGTCGGCGCGGCGGGCGTTGCCCTCGTCGCCGAAGTTGAGCACCAGGAGGGCGCCCTCGGTCTCGATCGACTCGATCGCCTCCTCCGGGACGTCGAAGGCGACCTTGCCGACCTGGCTCTGGCCCGGCGGGATCTTCTTGCCCTTCCACAGGAAGGAGTCGGTGAGCACGCCGTTGAGCACGTTGAAGGGCTCGTTGTAGGTGGCCTGGCCGGCCTTGAGCTGGACCTGCTCGCCGAAGTCGTCGAAGCGGTCGGGCTTGTTGGACTCGTTTTCGATCGCGAGGCTTCCAACCACGTAGATCCCGTTCTTGGCTGCACGCGGCTTCAGGTAGCTGCCGCTGACCTTCTTGGCGGTCTCGATCTCGGAGAGCCGGGCGGTCAGGGTGTCGAGCTCGAGGTTCTCGCCGAAATCCGCGACCACGTACTCGGTCCCGTCCGCCTCGCAGGTGCCGCCGCCCCCGATCGCGGCCTCGAGGCCCTCGTCGCCGCACTCGACATCCTCGGGTGAGACCTGCGCCGCAAACGCGACCAGCTCCTCGAGGGGCACCTCCTCGGTGTCGGTCGCGGTGGTCGTGGTCCCCGTGGTCGTCGTGTCCTCGGTCGTGGTTTCGGTGGTCTCGGCGTCGGAGGCCGAGATCGCCGACTCGTTCGAGCAGTCGACGGGCTCGCCGGTGAACTCGTTCACGCACGGACCCTCCGGCTCGTCCTCGCCGCCCCCACAGGCGGCGAAGGCGAGCGAGGCGAGCGCGATCAGGACGAATGTCGAGATGCGGACGAGCAAAGCGCGGGCAGAGTATTCGACTCAGCGACTGCCGCCTAACCGTGGCCATAGCGACACCTAGGCAGCAGTGGCGCTCTATCCAGGCTTCGACCCGGCGTCAACGGGCGGGGCGGCGCCCACGTCCGAGGCGCCCGGCGACGCAGAGCACCGAAACGAAGAGGCCGATCAGGGCGATTGCCGAGACGATCCGGAAACCGGCCTGGATGCCGGTCACGAACGAGTCGCGGACCAGGCCCTCGATCCGCTCCACCGCGTCGGGGCTGAGGCCCCTCGTCGCGTCGACGCTCGGGTCGGTCCCGACCAGGAGGCCGTGGGCGACCGAGGCCTGATGCTCGGAGAGGCTGGCGCCCGCGTCGGCGGCCTTCGTGGAGAGGTCGTTCTCCGACGCGGTGGTGAAGATCGCGGTCGTCAGGCCGATCCCGAGCGCCGTCTTGCTCTTCGCAGCCAGCGCTGATCATGCGGGCGCTGAACAGGGTCTTCGGCGTCGCGCTCTACCGCTACGCGGCCGAGGGAGAGCCGAGCGGGACCTTCACCGCCGCGGAGCTCGTGTCGGCGGTCAAGCAGAAGGGCTGAGCGGCTCCGGCGCGGACTTCCCCTCGAGCTCGGCGAATAGGCGCGGGTCGTTGGTGCAGATCCCGTCGACGCCGATCTCGCGCAGGACCCGCATCCGCGCCAGGTCGTCCACGGTCCAGGCGATCAGCTCGGCCCCGGCGTCCCGGCAGACTTCGACCAGCGGCGCGCTGACCAGCGGGTGATAGACCCAGATCGCCCGAACCCCGAGCTCGGGGATCCGTCGCGCCGCGAGCGCCGGCAGCCGGCGCCGCATCCTGGCGCCGGCGGCGAGGACGAGCGGACGCGCCCAGCGCTTGCGGTCCCACGGACGGGTGGCGCGCGGATAGGTCCAGCCGACACGAAGCTCCGGCGCCAGCTCGCGGAGGGCCCGGACGCTGGCGAGCTCCATCGTCGAGGTCATCGCGCGGCCGACCAGGCCGCGCTCGCGAATCGCGGCGACCACCTCGCCCTCGCGACCCGCGACCTTCAGGTCGCAGTCGAACTCGACCCGGTCGAGCGGAGGCTCCGCAAAGGCGTCCAGCACCTCCTCGAGGGTGTGGGGTACGCGGCGGGCGGCGTCGCCCCAGTCGTGTGCGCAGAGAAGGGGATCCGCCGGGGTGCCGTCCGGGCGGGTCGGGGCGGGCCCGGCGGCGGCGCGGCGCCAATCGCCGCGCTCGTCGAAGTCGCTGCGCGGGCGAAGCACGTCGAACTCGACCGTGTCCGCCCCCGCCTCGACCGCGGCGACGAAGCTCTCGATCGTGTTGCCGGGGACGATCGCGTCGGCCCCCTTGTGGCCGACGCGGCGCAGGGTTCGCTCGTTCACGCGGTAAATGTAGATTCCGCCGCCGATGCGACTTGACGCGCCGCGGCGGCGGCTGATCCTGCTCCTGGTCGCGGTCGCGGCGGTCGCCGTGGTCCTGATCCTCGTCCTCGGCGGCGGCGAGGAGAGTCCCGACGAGGCGGCGCGGACCAGCGCCGAGGAGTTCGTCAGCGTGCTCACCGAGGGCGATTTCGAGAGCGCCTGCGGGATGCTCACGGAGACGCTCGCGACGCAGCTCGGCGGCGATCAGTGCCAGGACAGGCTCGCCGCCACGGTGGGTCGCGCCGGCGAGGACCTGGAGATCGAGGTGCTGGACGTGCGAGTGAGCGGCCCGAAGGCGGTCGCGGAGACGAGCGTGCGAAGCTCGGGAGCGCCGGCAAGCGAGAGCTCGTTCGAGATGGAGCTCACCGGCGAGAGCTGGGAGGTCTCGCGGCTCGGGAGCTAGCGCAGCTCCCGGAACGCGGCCTCGGCGGGCTCGCGCTCGAGGAACTCGCGCCAGTGAAGGACCCGGCCGTCGTCGGCCAGCTCCCAGAGGAAGAACTCGCGGGCCTCCGCCGGGACGCCGCTCGTGGCGCCCTCTCCGCGCACGACCACCTCGATCAGCACGAACGTCCGACGAACCTCCAGGTCGACCACCTCGAGCTTGACCGCCCCGAGGAGGTCGAAGCGCTCCCGCATCCGCGCCACGCAGGCGTCGCGCCCCTCGTGCGTGCCGGAGTCCGGGAACAGCGGCGCCTCCTCCCAGACGAGGTCCTCGTGCCACAGCACGTCGACGTCGTCGAGCGCGCCCTGGTTCCAGCGTTGGAACCCGGCGAGCAACCGGTCGCGGACCTCAGCGGGATCCGCCACCTAGAAGAGCTGGTTCTCGCCGGCGAAGATCTCGGAGACGGAGTCGTCGGCGAAGATGCGCCGGATCGAGTCGGCGAGGGTCTGGGCGGTGGAGAGGACGACGATGTTGTCGGGGGCGCCCGGGCGCAGCGGGATCGTGTCGGTGACGACGATCCGCTCGATCCCCGAGGACTCCTGGGGCAGCCGCTCGTAGGCGGGGCCGGAGAAGACTCCGTGGGTGGCGCAGGCGATGACGCGCGCGGCGCCCTCGTCGAGGACGGTGCGCGCGGCGGCGCAGAGCGTTCCGGCGGTGTCGATCATGTCGTCGACCAGGATCGCGGTCTTGCCGCGCACGTCTCCGACCACGTATCCGATCTCGGCGACCTGCTGGGCGGGGCGCTCCTTCTCCATCACGGCCCAGTGCACGCCGATCTTGCGGGCGAAGTTGCGCGCCATCTTCACGCGGCCCGCGTCCGGCGACACGACGACGAGGTCGTCGTCGAAGTGCTGGTCGAGGAAGTACTGGGTGAGCATCGGCATCGCGGTCATGTGGTCGACCGGGATCTCGAAGAACCCCTGCACCTGGCCCGAGTGGAGGTCCATCGTGAGGACGCGGTCGACGCCGACGGTCTCCAGGCAGCGGGCGACGACGCGCGCGGAGATCGGCTCGCGCGGCGCGGACTTCTTGTCCTGGCGCGAGTAGCCGTACCAGGGCATCACCGCGATGATCCGGTGGGCGGAGGCGCCCTGGGCGGCGTCGATCATGGTCAGGAGCTCGAGCAGCGCGTCGTTGGGAGTCATCCCGTGCTGCTCGTTCGCGGCCGTCGACTGGACGAGGAAGACGTCGGCGCCGCGGATCGACTCCTCGAAGCGGCAGTAGACCTCGCCGTTTGCGAACGTCTTCAGGCTCACCGAGCCGAGGTCGACGTTGAGGTGCTCTGCGATGCGCGCGGCGAGCTCGCCCGACGAGCGCCCGCCGAACACCATCAGGCGCTTGTTGTACTCGTGGGTGAGCGAGCTGAGCACCTGGGGCCGCTCTTCGACGGTGGCCATTACTCGTCGTCCTCCTCGGCTTCCTCGGCTTCCTTTGCCTTGCGCTCCGCGTAGCCCTCGATGTTTCGCTGCTCGGCGCTCGAGACTCCGAGCGCGCCGGGCGGCACGTCCTCCCGAATCACGGCGCCGGCGCCAGTGTAGGCGTCGTCGCCGATGCTTACCGGTGCGACGAGCATCGTGTCAACGGCGATTCGCACCCGGTCGCCGACGCGAGTGCGGTGTTTGCGTAAACCGTCGTAGTTGGCGGTGATCGTGCCGGCGCCGAGGTTGGAGCCGGCGCCGACGTCGGCGTCGCCGACGTAGGAGAGATGCGGGACCTTGGTCCCGGCGCCGATCTCCGAGTTCTTGACCTCCACGAAGGTCCCGACCTTGGCTCCCTCGCGCAAGAGCGCACCCGGGCGCAGGTAGGCAAACGGGCCCACCGAGCAGCCTGCCTCGACGTCGCAGTCGACGAGGTAGGAGTGGATCACCGAGGCGCCCTCGCCGAGGGTCGAGTCGGTGAGGGTGGAGTGCGGGCCGATGGTGGCGCCGGCGGCGATCCGGGTCGCGCCGCGCAGATAGGAACCGGGCTCGATCGTCGCGTCGGGCTCGATTTCGACGCCGGCGTCGATCCAGGTCGCCTTGGGGTCGGTGATCGTGACGCCGGCGAGCATGTGCCGCTCGGCGATCGCGCTGCGCGCGTGGTTGGCGACCAGGGCGAGGTCCGCGCGGCTGTTGACGCCGAGGTTGACGCCCGGATCCTCTTCGCGGTGGGCGGCGATGCGGCCGCCCTCGGAGCGCAGGAGGGGAAGCACGTCGCCGACGTAGTACTCGCCCGCGGAATTGTCGTTGGAGATCCGCTCCAGGGCGGCGGCGAGGTCGGGGCCGCGGAAGACGTAGGTGCCGGTGTTGATCTCGCTGATCGCGAGCTCCTCGGGGGTGGCGTCGGTGGGCTCCTTCGTCTCGACGATCCGATCGATGTCGCCGGCGTCGTCGCGGACGATGCGGCCGTAGCTGCCGGGGTCCTCGAGGACGAAGGTCATGACCGTCGCCGCGGCGCCGGCGTCGCGATGGGTGGCGAGGATGCGCTCGATCACCTCGGAGGTGATCAGCGGGTGGTCGCCGGAGAGGATCACCACCTCCTCGGCGTCGCGGACCAGCTCGGAGGCGGCGCGGATCGCGCCGCCGGTGCCGTCGGCCTCGGGCTGGACGACCGTCTCGGTCCCCTCGGGGAGCGCGCTCGAGAGATCGCGGTCGGGCGAGACGATCACGGCGACCCGTCCGGCCCCAGCGGCGCGGGCGGCCAGCACCGGCCAGGCGACGAGCGGCCGCCCGCAGAGCGGGTGCAGGACCTTGGGCACGGACGAACGCATCCGCGTTCCCTCGCCCGCGGCCATGACGAGGACGGTTGGGCCGGCCACGGAGGGATGTTAGACCGGGGCCGCCGGTCGGGACGGCGACGTACGGCTACTTGCAGTAGGCGTACGCGGTGAGCTCCGCGCCCGGAAGGGGGCCGACGTCGTTGCTGACCGTCGCCGCCCATCCGTCCTCTTGCGGCAGGGGACCGTTGAGGCTCATCCAGGGGAAGAGCCCGGTGCTCATCGCGCTCCCGGGCGTTCCGACCGGCTCAGCCTTGAAGCCGCCGGAGAGGACCTCGGCGAAGTTCGGGCAATCCGCGACGGCGGTGTAGCGGCCCACGTCCTCGGCGGCGACGGAGTCACTGGCGGACCTGACATTGGGGCCGATGTCCCTCTGGCAGAACGCGTGGGCGATCACGGTCGCGTCCTCGCCGAAGTCTCGGGTGAAACCGACCTCCCACACCTGCTGATTGCGCCGCTTGCTCATATGGACGGAGACGTTGGCGCCCGTGTCGGTGTTCGTGTCGTAGTGCGGGGTGATGCGGTAGCCGCCGCCGACGACGTGCCGCTTGGTCGGGCACTTGACGCCGACGGTCAGCTCCGTCGCAGCGGTGATGGGAGCGCCGTTCCGCTCCCGCGTGCTCTTCCTGTCGTCACAGCGGCCGACCGAGAAGAAGGTCGAGTCCGTGCCGCCGAACGTCGAGAACGCGCCGGACCTCCACCGTCTGTGGTCGATCGGGGATGCCTGCTGAACCAGGGGCTGGGCGCCGGTGTCGTCGACGGGGTTGTAGCGGGGAACGAGACCGAAGCCGCCGCCCGCCAGGAACTTGCCGAATGGGCACCCGGCCGTGGCGGCGACCATCGAGTCCGGGGCCAGAGTCGCCGACTCCGCCACCGTTCTCGTCGCCGCGTGTGCGCTCGCCGCCGGCAGCGCGGCGGCGACGAGCGCGGCCGAGAGGGCTAGCGCCGCGTTGCGGAACCGCACGCTTCCTCCTTCGGCTGGTCGGGGTCGGCGGGGTCGAAGATGCTGATGCTCTTCACCGAGCGAAACCGGCCCTCGAGCGGGACGTCCTTGGCAACCGCGAAGTCGCCCTCGGTGTTGGCCATGATGATGTTCGTGCTCCAGACGAGGAAGTCGGCGCCGTCCGTGTCTCCGTCGCACGGCTGCGTGCTGGCGAGCACGTCGTACTCGGGGCCATCCCCGCTGCCTTGCGGCAGCCCGTGCAGCGACACGTACACGTCCACGCGGCGCTTCTGGGCCACCTTGCCGGCCGCGACGAGCCCGTTGACCTGCTCCCCGCTCACGGCCGCGAACTGAGTCTTCGCGTAGGCCGCTCGAGACGGACTCGTCTCCCCGCCATCGCGACGGCGGCGGTGGTCATTCCCAGCGCGAGCATGAGCGCCGCCACTCCCAACCTGACCCGTGTCAACTTGCCTCCTTGTCGTCCCGCCAGCGGGATCCTCCCGCAAAGCGACATATCTATTGCGTCCTAACACGCGAAATCCCCGAGAAGCACCGGGGATTTCCCTAGCTACCCGCCCGAGGCACTGGTCTTATTCCGTCCAATGCCTGAACGCTTTCGCCCCACCCGCCCTCGCGCAGCCGATTCGATCAGGCGGCCTTGTCGAGCCGCTCCGCCCGCTCGGCCTCGCGCTCGTACTGCCGCACCCACTTGCGGATCCCGTTGTCGGAGACGCCGTACTTGCGGCCGACGGCCAGGAATCCCATCTCCTCAATCTCGCGCTTGAGCTGCTCAAAGGGCGGTCGCTCGGCCTTGCGACTGGCGGGCCGCGGAACGCCGCGTAGTCCATTGCCGTGCTTCCGACGTGCCGCGCGAAAACAGGACTGGGAGCAGAACCGATTGCTCGAGTACTTTGGCGTGAACTCGTTCCGGCAGAACGCGCAGGGCTGTCGGCGGACCAATCGGTTCTTCCGTCCGCAATGCGTATCGAGCGTCGCCGCGCAGTTCGGGCAGATGATGCGCAGGTTCTCGAGGCGATTGTCATCGCGGACTCCGTTTTCGTGGTCGAGGATCAGGCCCATTGGCTTCCCCGTCCACGTCTCGCCCTGTCCACAGAGCTCACACCGCCGTTCCTTTAGTCCTTCGCGGAACAGTCGCTCCTTGAGGTGGCCACGTGAATACGTCGAGCCTCGAACCAGGATTTCGCTGAGTGGCCGCTTCGGACGCAACCCCCGCCCACGAAGCGCGGCATAGGGATCGAAGTGATCGGTCGAGATACCCCACTCCGCGGCTCGCTGCTTCAGAAGGACGTTGTTCGCGCCCGTCTGGCAGTAGCCCAGGCGCCGCAACGTCTCAGCCCAGGAACGCGATGCAGCAATTGCAGCACGGGCTTCTTCCTGCGTGTACCGCTTCGGGTTTCCCGGAATCGAACGGCGATCCGAGAGATGCGTTGCATCGATCCCCCATCGCGCAGCCCAGCGTCGAAGGGTCGCGATATTCCGCCCGTGGTACGTAACCCCGATCGCTTCGAGCGCCGCCTTCCATGTAGTGGCTGACTCGATCGCGGCGCGCGCCTCGTCTTCTGTGTAAGCGGGTTTCCAGGGCATCTGTATCGAACACATGTTCGCATGCAAACCGGACGGAACGCTCGATTTCGGCCCCTTAGACTCGAACCTCCATCACCTTTCCGGGGTGGTGTAACCGGCTAGCACGCGGCACTTTGGATGCCGAGGAGGTTTGGGTTCGAGTCCTCCCCCCGGAACTGCTTAGCTCTCCTGGCTCCGCCGCACCTGGCCGGCCTCGGTGCCGGGCTCGGTCGCGGGGCCGGCGGGGGCGGCGATGCCGAGCACGCGCATCGCCTTCAGCCCGAGGCCGACCTTCTCGCGTCCCTCGGTCGAGGTGAGGTCGAGCCCGGTCAGCTCCTTGACCCGCTCGAGCCGGTAGCGCACGGTGTGCCGGTGGGTGTAGAGGCGCTCCGCGGTCGGCGTCACGCTGCCGTCCTCGTCGAGGTAGGTCTCGATCGTCGTCACCAGGTCGGTCTCGTACTGCTCGTCGTAGGCCACGAGCGTCGCCACCGTCTCCTCGTAGAAGCGCTCGAGCTCGCCCGGGTCCTCGCTCATCGCCGGCAGGAGCAGCCGGTAGGAGCCGGTGTCCTCGAAGGCCAGCGTCGGTCGCCCCTCGGCGGCGCCGACGTTCATCGCCAGCACCGCCTCCTTGCCGGCGCGGTAGAGGTCGGCCGGGTCGCCGGTGAGCCGGCTGCGCCCGACGGTCACGCCGAAGCCCGAGAGCGAGGCCTCGAGCTCGCCCGGGACCGCGGCCGCAGCGCGCGCGAACTGCGACGTCGTCGGCACCGGGGACGATCGCCGCCACCTGGGCGACCTCTCCTCCCCGGGAATGCTGGGCCGCGCTCTCGTCGGGGTCGTAGAGCGCGGCGAGCGAGCCGGCGCTGACCCCGCGAAGCGCGCGCAGGGCGAGGCTCAGGACCCGCTCCCGCCACTCGCCGCTCTGCGGGTTCCAGGGCTGCGCGCGGACGGCGAGCACGCCTGCCCCCGACTCGAGATCGCAGCCGAGCTCGGCGCCGCGGGCGACGATGTCGCCGCGGTCGGTGACCTCCCGCTCGAGCACCGCCCGCACGTAGTCGCCCGCGAGGCGGTCGCTCGCCCAGTCCGGGGAGCGCGCGCGCTCGACCGAGAGCGCGAGGACCGCGGCCACGAGCCTTGTCGTCGCCGCGGCGGAGTCGCCGCGCGGGCGCAGGCGAAGCTCTCCGACGACCTCCTCCCCGACCCGCAGATCGACCGACTCGATCCGCTCCCCGCCGGAGAGGAGCTCCTTCTCCTCGCCGGCTGACGCGTCGGCGACCGCGAGCACCGCGCCGGAGCGGTCGATCACCGCGACGCTCGCCGAGAGCGCCCCGGCCACCGCCCGCGCGAGGGTGGGCAGGCCGGCGCCCGCCTCCACCGCGGAGGTGAGGGAGGCGAGGGGATCGGCGTCCGCGGCCGCCGGCTCGGCCGCGCCATCCGTCCCCCCGGGAGCGGAGAGACGGTCTTCGGTGCCCACCGGACGATTGTAGGTCGGCCGTCCCGACCGGGCGTTCGGGCCCCTAGAAGACGTCCTTGATCAGGTCGTTGATGTCGCTCCAGTAGTAGACGACGAGCGCGCCGGCCGCGACCCCGATCAGGACGAGCGCCGCGAGCACGAACAGCGACAGGAAGGCGGCGGTCGCCTTCTCCCAGCCGCGGCCGTAGGAACCGATCGCGGGCGCCAGGATCAGCGCCGTGAACGCGAGCAGGCTGAGCAGACCCGCTCCGCCGAAGAGCAGGTACTCAGGCGCGATCTTCGCTCACCACCGCTCACCTCACCTCGGTCGCCATTCTGCCGAAGATGAGAGGCGATGATCGCGACGACTCCGCAGAGAGCGAACGCGGCGACCCCCAGCCCCCAACCTCCGTTGACGTCGCTCAGGTAATGGACCCGCAGATAGACACGCGACAGGCCGACCGCGGCCGCGAGCAGGATTCCGATCGCCAGCACCAGCCCGCCGGCGGTCAGCTTCGTCCCCAGGCGCGCTGCGCCGAGGCGCATCGCGACCATCACCGCCGCCCAGACGTAGACGATCGAGTAAGCGGCATGGCCGCTCGGGTACGAGGAGGTCGACGTCTCGGTGAGCCGGTCGGCGGGGCGCGGCCTGTCGACCACCTCCTTCACCACGTCGACGGTGAGGAGGATGATCAGCATCGCGAAGACGACGACCGCCGCGGCGGCGAACCGGCGCCTCACCGCGAGCAGGATCGCCCCGATCGCGGCGATCGGATAGGCGACGTATCCGGCGCCGAGCTCCGTCACCACCTTGGTCAGGTCCGTCAGCCACGGCGCATGGATGTCGCGAACGATCTCGAGGGCAGTGGTGTCGCCGGGCGTCGGCCCCGGATCGCCGTCGAGCAAAATCGCGTAGCCGACGAAGACGAACGAGCCCACCGCAAGCACGGCCACCAGGCTGGTGAGCTGGAGCCCGAGCTCCCCCGGAGTCACCCGCTCCCAGAGGAAGCGCGCCTGCGGCTTGACGCGCCTGCCCAGGATGACGAGCGGCCGGAGCACCCGCCGCTTCTCCATCTCACGGACGATCCGCTCCCGGTTCTCCGGCTTCCGCAGGTACCGCACGGTGGCGACGGTCGCGACGATCACCGCGACCGTGATCCCGAACAGGAAGGTGCCCCGTCCGGCCAGGTGCGCCACCTGGTCGAGGCTGCGGGCCGCGAAATAGCCGAGCAGGGTGAACGCCGACGGCCCACAGGCCGGTGCCGAGGATGCTGTAGGGAACGAAGGCGCGATAGACCATCCCCGAGCTGCCGGCGATGAAGGGCGCCAGCGCCCGCACCAGGCCGATGAATCGGCCGATCAGGATCGTCTTGCCGCCGTGGCGGTCGAAGTAGGACTCGACCTGCTCGAAGCGTTCCTCGGTGATCCGCACCTTCGGGCCGAAGCGAAGGATGAACGTCCGCCCCAGCCGCCGGCCGAGGAAGAAGCTCGCGGTATCGCCGGCCCACGCCGAGAACCAGACCACCGCGATCGTCAGGATCACGTCGGTCTCACCGACGCCCGCGACCGCGCCGGCGAGGATGACGAAGGTCTCGCCGGGCGCGACGAGGCCGACGAACGCGCCGGTCTCGAGGAAGGCGAGAACCCCAACCGCGAAATAGGTCCAGCCCCCGAGCGTCTGCGCCACGTCGTCGAGGAGCTCCTGCAGCTCGATCTCGGGGAGCAGCGCCTTGACGAGGAAATAACCCCCGATGGCGAGCGCGACGAGCAGCGGGATCCGCACCCTCTTGTCGGCCAGCAGGCCGCGGATTGTGTCGATCGTGGAGCTCACGTCAGTCGATTCAGATGAAGGTCTCCGGGGCGCCGTGACGATCGCGCCGGCCCAGCGCGGGGGCAACATCGTCGCGGCCCGGTCGGCGGCGGCCAGGTCTTCGAACAGCCCGAAGGCGGTGGGACCCGAGCCCGTGACAAGCGAGACGGCCGCGCCGGCGTCCCGCAGCGCGTCGAGCGCCTCGCGGATCTCCGGACGCAGCGAGAGCGCCGCGTGCTCGAGGTCGTTGACGAGAAGCTCCGGGTAGTCGAGCGGCGATCGGCCCGACCCGGCCCGATCGGCGATCCGCGCCGCGAGCTCGTCGAGCTCCTCGCGGGAGCGGCCGAGACCGAGCCGGTCGGCCTCGGCGTAACACGTCGGCGGTGGAGAGCCCGTCCTCGCCGGGGATCAGGACGAGGCCGAACTCCCCGGGCCGCGGCAGCTCCTCGACCTGCTCGCCGGCGCCCCGCGAGCACCGCGAGGCTCGGATGGATCTGCGAGGGGACGTCGGCGCCCAGCTCAGCGGCGATCTGCTCGAGGCCGTCGACCTCGCCGCGCGGCGAGGCGCAGGACCGCCGCGGCGTCGGCGCTGCCCCCGCCGAGGCCGGCCGCGACCGGGATCCGCTTTTCGATCTCGATCCGCACGGGCGGCCGCCGCCAGCCGCGCTCGCGCAGCTCGGCGAGCGCGCGGACCGCGAGGTTCGATCCCTCGACGCTCCGGGCAGACCACCTCGTCGGCGTCGGCGTCCGCCACCGTGATCCGGTCGGCGAGCGACAGCGGCACGACGAGCGAAGCCAGCTCGTGCTTGCCGTCATCCCGACGCGGCCCGAGGTAGAGGCAGAGGTTGAGCTTCGCCGGCGCGCGCAAGGTCATGGCCGGCGTCTCCGTTGGGGTCAGACCCCGCGAGCTCCTCGGCGAGGCGCTCGAAGTCCTCGGGCGCGAGCGATTCGGCGCGGGCGTCCTCGGGCAGCGAGGCGGCCCGCGAGCGCGGCGCGGACGCGGTCGCGGTCGAGTCCCCGGCTCGCCAGCGCGAGCGAGCCGGCGAGCGTCTTGCGGCGATGGGCGAACGCCCCCGCGCACGAGGTCGCGGACCGCGGGCGTCGCGGCCGGCCCCCGCCGTTCCAGCCGCACGACCGCCGAGCGACGCGCGGGCGCGGGCACGAACACGGCCGGGTCGACCCGGCGCAGGATCTCGACCCGCAGGCGAGCTGGGCGAGCACGCTCGGCGACCCGTAGGCCCGCGTCGCCGGGCTCGGCCGCCAGCCGCTCGGCGATCTCGAGCTGGACCATCACCGTCCAGCTGCGAAGCCGACGGCAGCTCCTCGATCGTCCGCAGCAGGAGCGGCGTCGCGACCGAGTAGGGCAGGTTGGAGACGATCGCGACTCGGCGGCGGCGAGAGCGCGCCGAGGTCGAGGCGCATCGCGTCCCCCCAGTGGAGGCTCGACGTTGCCGAGCTCCGTCGCGAGCGGCTCGAGCTCGGGCCGCAGCCGCTCGTCGAGCTCGACCACGTGCAGATGCGCGACCGCCGGCGCGAGGCGCTCGGTCAGCGCCCCTCCCCCGCCGCCGACCTCCAGCACTACGTCGTCCCGCGCCGGCGCCAGAGTCGCGGACGATCGCGTCGAGCAGGTTCGGATCGCGGAGGAAGTTCTGGCCGAGCCGGCGCTGCCGTGCGCCCGGGCGCGGGGCGCTCACCATCCGAAGACCCGCGCGGCGTTCGCCTCCACCAGCGCGCTCGAGCTCCTCGTAGGTCGACCCGCGCACCTCCGCGAGCCGCTCGGCGGTGGCCACCACGTTCGCGGGGCGGTTCGGCTTGCCGCGCATCGGCTGCGGGCGAGGAACGGCGAGTCGGTCTCGACCAGGAGCAGCTCGTCGGGGACGCTCCGGGCCGCCTCGCGAAGCTCCTCGGCCTTCGGGTAGGTGAGGTTGCCGGCGAACGAGCAGTACCAGCCGTGCGTCCGCGGCCTCGCCGACGCGCTCGGGCGGTGCCGAGAAGCAGTGGAGGATCACCGTCACCCCGTCCGCCTCGGCGGCGAGCAGCTCGAGACGTCTCGTCGATCGAGTCGCGCATGTGGATCACGAGCGGCTTGCCCAGCCGTCGCGCGATCCCGATATCTGCGCTCGGAAGGCGGCGTACTGGTCATCGCGCGGCGCCCGATCGCGGTAGAAGTCGAGCCCGGTCTCGCCGATCGCCGCCGACGCCGGAATCGGACGCCGAGCTCGCTCGATGTCGGCCGCGGCGGCGTCGTCGAAGCCCCCCGCCGAGTTCGGGATGGCGCCCGACCGCGGCCGTGACCTCCTCGTGGTCGGCCGCCGAGCGCGATCGCGGCCCGATTCGTGTCCTCGTCGAGGCCGACGGTGAGGATCCGCCGGACGCCCGCCTCGCGGGACCGCGCTAGAAGCTCGGCCGGGTTCCTCCTCACACAGCGTCAGGTGAGCGTGGCTGTCGATCACCGGCGGCGACGATACGAGCCTGATCTCGCCGACGCCAGCTCCGGGACGACGCAGGCGGCGCCCTCGGAGAATCCCTGCGGCTCGAGCCCGAGCGCGTGGTTGAAGCGCGCGCGCAGGTTCTCGATCGCGATCACGTTCGTCAGCTCGACGAGCTGGGCGTCGTCGAAGTGCTCGCGAAGCCGGGCGAAGAGATCGTCGTCGACCTCCGCCGGCGTCCGGCTCATCGCCGCCGCGTATTCGATGAACGGGCCTCTCCCGCTCGTCGAACGCGTCGCTGTCGCGGTAGACCGGCAGCTCGCGGAGCTGGCGGTCGGGGACGCCGTGGGCTCGCGCGAGAGCTCGAGCCGAAGTCCATGCACCACTCGCAGCCGACCACGGCGGCGGCCTTGAGCTCGGCGAGCAGCTTCAGCCGCTCGTCGACGCGATGCGAGCGCGCGGTCGCCATCTCGAAGGCGCCGTAGCCGAAGAGCAGGCCCTTGTGATGAAGGTAGGCGTCGGTGGGCGCCAGCTCCTGGCCGAAGCGCCGGCGCCCGTACGCAGCGGCGAGTCGCGCGACGAGGCCACCGGGGGGCGGGCCGAGGCGGCCGACGCCGTCCCGACTGTCCCCGAAGGGGTCAGACCCCTTCACCCGCCGACTGTCCCCGAGGGGTCAGACCGCCATCGCCCCGGATGGGGCGACGGGGTCCGACCCCATGCGCAGGGCGCCGACGAGGATTCCTGAGCGCCAGGAGGATCGCCAGCACCAGGCCGATCCCGTTGGCGATCTGGTCGCCGCTCGAGAGCACGTCGTCGGCGCCGAAGTGGAAGATCGTGTGCGGGACCTGGTAGACGAGGTAGCGCGATCGCGGCGGCGATCACGAGGCGCCGGTCCATCCAGACCGCGGCCAGACAGGAGGATCACCCCGATCGCCAGGAAGGTCGAGCCGACGTCGGTCGCCAGGTGCTCGTCGAAGGGGCCGTAGAGCGGCAGCCAGTGGTTGCCCGCGCCCGGGAACTTCTCGAACCAGCCGCTCGGCGAGACGAGCGCCCAGACCCGATCGCGAGCTGCGGGAGCGCGAGGAGGAGGAGCCCCGCCCGGATGCCCCGCTCGCCGAGAATGAACCTGTCCATCGCCGCCTCCTTCCGAATCGCGGTTCGGTTGCGTCCGTCAGCCTACCGAATTACCATTCGGTACGTGGCGCACCGCCCCCACCCGGAGGAGACTGAGAGCGGCCGAGCGCCGCGAGCGGATCCTCGGCGCCGCGACCGAGGTCTTCGCCGAGCGCGGCTACGTCGCCGCCTCGATGGCCGAGATCGCCGCCCGGGCAGGAGTCGTGGCATCGGTGATCTACGACCACTTCGGATCGAAGCGCGAGCTCGCGATCGAGCTGCTCGAGCTGCACGGCGCGGCGTTGATCGAGCGGACGATCACCGAGCTCGAGCCCGCGCCCCCCGCCGAGCTCCTGCGGACCAGCATCGATCTCTTCTACCGCTTCATGGAGGCGGACCCGTTCGTCTGGCGCTTCCTCTTCCGCGACCCGCCCGCCGACCCGCGAGATCGCCGCGGTGCACCGCCGCATCCACGATCGCGCCACCGAGGGCATCACCGAGCTCGTCCGGGATGCTCGGCGCCCCACGAGGACCTGCTCGGCGTGCCCTACGAGCGCGGCGACGGTGATGGTGGCCAAGGCATCGCAGGAGCGGTCCAGGGCCTCGCCGAGTGGTGGTTCGAGAACCGCGAGGTGCCGCGCGAGCAGGTGACCGAGGTCGCCTTCCGCACTGCTCTGGGACGGCCGCCGGAAGGGACCGCTGCTGCGGACCCGACCCTGACCCGCGAGCCGTCGCGGCTCGCCTGGAACTGGGTCGGCGGGCCGGCGGTCGTGACGTCGAGCAGGACCGACCACTCGCTCGCGGTCGGGTTCGCCGGGCTCCAGCTATAGTGCAGGACGTCGTCGAGGTCGACCGGCGTCGTCGACCCCGGCCTCCGCGCGCGCCCGCCGGATGCCCGCGAGCATCCGCTCGGGCGCGTCGACCGGGATCGGCGAGCGGCAGCAGGTTGGCGCCCGTCGTTCTCGGCGGCCCGCAGCGTCGCCGGGCTCGATCGTCACGTTCGAGACCTCCGGCGCCGGCGGGGAACTGCTCACTCGTCTGCGGCACCGCCTCGGCCAGCGGGCCGGGATGGTAGAGCGACTCGGGGTCGCCGCCCTTCACCTCCTCGCCGACGACGACGCCGGGCTCGGTCTCGGCCGACGGGCAGGTCCGGGGCGACCCAGCCGCCGAGCCAGAGGCCGCCCAGCACGCCGGCGGCGATCGCGAGCAGGTGGGCGATCGGCGCGACCGGGCTCATGCCCCACCCTCGAGGATGTCGCGCCTTGAGCTGCTCGAACTCGGCCTCGGTGATCGCGCCCTCGCGCGCAGCCGGTTCAGCCGCTCGAGCTTCGAGACGGCGTCGCCGCCGCCGGTCGCGGAGGGCGCCGGCCGGCGGTGGCTGCGCGTCCCAGGAGCTCGGGGTGAACCCGGCCGACGATCCGCTCCATCGCCGCCTGGCGCTCGGCCGGGCTCCGCTCGCGGCGTGACCAGGAACGGCAGCGCCGCGAGCCCCATCAGGACGAAGAGGAAGCCGACGATCAGCCCGCCCTCCTTGCCGCCCGGCCCGGGGTTGGCGTCCGGGCCCCAGACCCCCCAGAAGCCGGCGAACGAGATGCCGAGGAAGATCAGCGCACCAGAGCAGGATCCAGGCGTTGACCCGCGGCCGCCGCCCTCGCTGCCCGGCGCGGGTCCGCGCGCGCCGTAGAGGCCGGCGCCGACCAGCAGGCACGATCACCGCGAAGGGACGATCAGGCGAGCCGCTCGGTCCCGTCGGGGCACTCGCGCGCCGAGACGTAGGGGCCGCCGGTCGCGCAGGTCCCGATCTGAAGCAGCTGGTAGACGTCGTACGCGAGGCAGACGGTCGCGCCGGCGAGCAGCAGGCCGAGCCCGAAGACCGTCCGCAGGAAGTAGCTCACTAGTCCTCGATCTTGGGAAACAGCGGCGGGATCCGCTCGACCGTCGCGCCGCCGCCGCGCGAGCCGAGGTCGGCCAGCTCCCGGCCCTCCTCGCCGAGCGCCGCGAGCAGCTTCTCGGCGGTCTCGCGGGACGTAGGGTAGGAGCAGCAGGGTCACCACCCGCAGGCCCTCGGCGAGCGAGTAGAGGACCTGGTCGAGCCGCTCGCTCTGCGCCCTCGTCCTTGGCGAGGTCCCACGGCCGCGCCTCCTCGACGTAGCGGTTGAGCCGGCGCACCCGGCGCCAGATCGCGTCGAGCGCCTGGCGTCAGCTCGACCCGGTCGAGGAGCTCCTGCACCTGCGGCGAGATCCCCTCGAGCCCGTCCTCGCCGCCGGCGAGCTCCGGATCCGGACGCGGCATCGGGGACGACGCCGTCGCGGTAGCGCTCGACCATCGCCAGCGTGCGGCTCGCGAGGTTGCCGAAGTCGTTGGCGAGCTCGGTCTCGTATCGGGTCTCGAACCCCGACGGCGCGATCGAGCCATCCTGGCCGAAGCTGACCTCGCGGAAGCAGTAGAAGCGCAGCGCGTCGGCGCCGAAGCGCTCGATCACCTCGAACGGGTCGAGGACGTTGCCGAGCGACTTCGACATCTTCTTCTCGCCCATCAGCAGGATAGCCGTGGATCACCATCCGCTTCGGCGGCTCCAGATCGGCGGCGATGAGCAGCGCCGGCCAGATCACCGCGTGGAACTTGAGGATGTCCTTGGCGAGGACGTGCAGGTCGGCGGGCCAGAAGCGGTCGGTCAGGTCCTCGCCCTCGCGGGCGAAGCGAGAGCGACGGTGTAGTAGTTGAGGAGCGCGTCGAACCAGACGTACATCACCTGATCCGGGTCCCAGGGCAGGGGCACCCCCCAGGTCAGGTTCGGCCGCGAGAGGGAGACGTCCTCGAGGCCGCTCCTGATGAACGAGAGCGCCTCGTTGCGGCGGAAATCGGGGACGACGAAGCCGGGCCGCTCCGCGTAGAGACGCTCGAGCGGCTCCTGGAAGGAGGAGAGGCGGAAGAACCAGTTCTCCTCGCGCTGGCGCTCGAGCGGGATCTCGTGGATCGGGCAGGTGTTGCCGGGCCCGAGCTCCGACTCGGTCTTGAAGTCGGCGCAGCGCGGGCAGTACCAGCCCTCGTAGACGCCCTCGTAGACGTGCCCGTTGTCGTGGACCCGCTGCATCACCTCCTGGACCTTGGCGATGTGCCGGGGGTCGGAGGTGCGGATGAAGAAGTCGCTCGGAGAGCGTTGATCTTCGGCATCAGCTCGCGGAAGCGGGCCGAGTTGCGATCGGCGAGCTCCTTCGGGCTGACGCCCTCCCGCTCGGCGGCCTGCGCGGTCGGCTCCCCGTGCTCGTCGGTGCCGGTCTGGAAGAAGACGTCCTCGCCGCGCTGGCGCATGTGGCGGGCGAGGATGTCGGCGGCGATCGTCGAGTACGCGTGCCCGAGATGCGGCTCGGCGTTGACGTAGTAGATCGGCGTGGTGACGTAGTAGCTCACCAGGCGAGCATATTCACGGCCATGGGGTCGGACCCCGACCCCTAGAGCAGCGTGTCCTGGCCCTTCGGCTGGCGGCGGCGCGGCATGCCGGCGGCCTCGGTGAGCGCCTCCTCGACGTCGGCGAGGATCGCCTTCTCCGAGCGCGAGGCGACGAGCGGCTCCGCCATGCCGTCGACGTGGACGTAGGTGCGGCGGCCGTCGCCGCGCTCCTCCGGCGGCAGCGGCACGAGCGCGTAGACGCGGTCGGCGCGGACCAGCTTCCCGTATCCGAGCGAGACCATGCGGGGATCGCGCTTAGCCATGGACTGGATGTTAGGCGGCGCGTAGGTCGCAGAAAAGGGGGCTCTACTCGCGCGGGGCGCGGCCGGTGAGCGCCGTGTAGAGCTCGTTCGGCCGGGTGCCGGTCAGCGCCGCGACGACCTGGGCGGCGGCCCGCGGCCGGGCTCCGGACTGGACCAGGCGGCGCAGGGCGTCGACCGCGAAGTGCATGTCCTCGCCCGCCCTCTGACGGCTCCGGCCGTGGCGCCGGCGCCGAGGACGAGCACGATCTCGCCGCGGACGTCCTCGCGGAAGCGCCGGGCGAGCTCGGAGAGCGTCCCCCGCGCGACCTCCTCGTGCAGCTTCGAGAGCTCGCGGCAGACGGCGGCGGGGCGGTCGGGGGCGAGCGCGGCCAGCGCCGCGAGCGAGTCGGGCAGCCGGCGGGGCGACTCGAACGCGATCACGGTCTCCGTCGCCTGCAGCACCCGCTCGAGCTCGCCGGCGCGGCGCGGCAGGAACCCCTCGAAGCGCCAGCGGTGAGCGGGCAGTCCCGAGGCGACGAGCGCGGTCGTCACCGCGGAGGGGCCGGGCAGGACCTCGATCTCGAGGTCGCGGTCGATGCAGGTGCGGATCAGCGCGCCAGCCCGGATCGGAGATCGCCGGCGTGCCGGCGTCGGTGACCAGCGTCACCTTGGCGCCGCGCTCGATCGCCTGGGCGAGCTGGAGCGCGCGTTCGTCCTCGTTCCCCTCGTGGTTGGAGACGAAGCGGGGCGGCTCGATCTCGAGCCGCTCGAACAGCCGCCCGGCGCGCCGGGTGTCCTCGCAGGCGACGATGTCGGCCTCGGCGAGCGCCCGCCGCACGCGCGGCGTGACGTCCTCCATGTTCCCGATCGGGGTCGGGCAGACGGTCAGCTTGCCGGGCACGTTCGCAGGTTAGAGCGGTTAGGCTCGCCGGCTTCGAGCTCGGCCGATCGCCATCGCGGCGGCACCGATCATGCCGGCGTCGGGGCCCAGCGTCGCCGGGACGACCGCGACGTCGTTCATCGGCGGCAGCGCCCGCGTGCGCAGCTCCTCGCGCGCCGGATCGAGCAGCAGGTCGCCGGCGGCGCTGGCGCCGCCGCCGATCACGATCACGTCCGGGATCGAAGATGTTGGCGAAGTCGACGAGAGCGCGACCCCGAGGTGGCTGCCGATCAGCGCCACGACCTCGATCGCGACCTCGTCGCCGGCGATCGCGGCCTCGGTGACCGCGCTGCCCGTCGACCTCCTCGCCGGCGGCGACGAGCCGGCCGAGCGCCGAGTCGGGCTCCCGCTCGGCGGCGGCGCGGCCCTCGCGGCCGATGGCGGTGCCCGAGGCGAACGCCTCGACGCAGCCGCGGTTCGGGCAGGTCCCCTGGCAGCGGGGGCCGTCCTCTCGATGACGACGTGGCCGAGCTCGGCGCCGGCGCCGGTGCTGCCGCGGTAGAGCTTGCCGCCGAGCACCAGGCCGCCGCCGATCCCGGTGCCGATCGTCAGCATGACCATGTTCTCGGTCCCGACGCCGGCGCCGTACAGGTACTCGGCGAGGGCGGCGGTGTTGGCGTCGTTGTCGAGGAAGACCGGGCAGCCCGAGCCGCTCGCGCATCCGGTCGCGCACCGGCACGTCGACGATCGGCAGGTTGACCGCGTTGATCGCGACGCCGCGCCGGTGGTCGATCGTCGCCGGGATCCCCAGCCCGACCGCGAGGGCCTCGGGACGGGCGTCGAGCGCCTCGCGGACCTCGGTCTCGAGCAGCGCCAGCACCTCCTCGCCCGTGCGCCCGTGCGAGGGCTCCTGGCCGCGATGGAGGATCCGCTGCTCGGAGTCGACCGCGCCCGACCAGGAGCTTCGTGCCGCCGAGGTCGGCGCCGATCGCGACCCGCGCGCTCACCGGGGCGCCCGCTTAGCCGACCCCATGCGGCAGTATTGACACAGGTGAACGACGAGAGCCCCGCAGGGCGGCGGCGACCGCCCGGACTACAAGGTCTACCGCTCGCGCCCGGGGTTCCTCAGCCGGCTGCCGACGCCCGACCTCTCGGGCCTGCGCGAGAAGCTCCCGGGCGGCGGCGAGAAGAAGCCGTCCGGGCCGAAGATGCCGAAGCCGCCCCGGGAGCGCCGGCGACGGGAAGCGGCGCTGGCTGGAGCTGGGTCCTGCATCGCGATCTTCGGCTGGATCCTGATCAGCCTGCTCGCCTTCGCGATCTCGGCGCAGATCCAGAAGTCGAAGCTCGCCAACGGCGCCGGCGACGCCCTCGACGGCAACCCCTTCCTCGCGGTCAGCCCGCAGAACATCCTCGTCCTCGGCACCGACGCGCGGCCGTCAGGGCTCGGCAGCGAGGAGGACACCGCCGCCGACAAGTGCCTCGAGGCCGCAGGCAAGGGCCGCGCGCCGCCCGAGGGTTGCGAGCCCTACCGCTCCGACACGATCATGGTCGTCCGCGCCGGCGGCGGCACCTTCCGCAAGCTCTCGATCCCGCGCGACACGCTCGCCGAGGTCCCGGGCATCGGCGCGACGCAGATCAACGCCGCCTACGCGAACGGCGGCGCGAAGCTGACGATCGAGACCGTCGAGAACTTCCTCGGGATCGACATCGACCACGTCGCGATCGTCGACTTCACCGGGTTCCGCGACTTCATCGACGCGCTCGGCGGGATCACCGTCGACCTCGACGAGCCGGTCTGCTCGGAGATCTCGGGCGGCGCTGAGAACGGCGGCATCACCCTCGACCTGAAGCAGGGCGAGAACGACCTCGACGGCGAGGAGGCGCTGTCGCTGGCGCGCACGCGGACGAGCGGCGACTGCAACGACGACGGCACCCCGGACGCCGACATCAACGACCTCGATCGGGTGCGCTTCCAGCAGGAGGTGATCTCGGGGATCAAGGGCAAGCTGACCAGCCCGCTGTCCCTGCCATTGAACTTCCTGCGCGGGCCGCTGATCGGCTGGAACGCGCCGAAGGCCCTGGTCACCGACATGGGCGCCCTGACGATGCCCCAGCTCCTGTTCGCCGCGGTGATCGGCGGCGACTCCCCGACCGAGGTGCTCCAGCCGGACTCGCTGAGCCAGCCGCTGGTGATCCCCCAGGCCGAGTGCCTGGAGAAGGTCGAGGAGCTGCTCGGCTCCGAGCCCGACCGCGAGCCGGCCTGCTCGCCGGTGGGCGCTTAGTTTCCCGGTGGTCGCGGTCAGTAGAAGAGACCGCCGTAGACGAACAGGAGGATTCCCATGGCAGTGCTGATCGACATCTCGGTGTCCCTCGACGGGTACGTCGCCGGGCCGAACCCAAGCGTCGAGGAACCGCTGGGCGAGGGAGGCGAGGCGGTCCACGAGTGGGTTATCGGGCTCGCGAGCTGGCGCGAGGAGCACGGGAAGCCCGGCGGGGAGCAAAACGCCGACGACGACGTTGTCCGAGAGCTGCGCGAACGGCAGGGGGCGGTCGTCATGGGGCGCAACATGTTCGGCGGCGGCCCAGGACCGTGGGGCGACGAGCTCTGGGAGGGCTGGTGGGGGGACGACCCACCGTTCCGAATGCCCGTCTTCGTCCTCACCCACCACGAGCGGGAGCCGCTCGAACTCGGCGAAACCACCTTCACCTTCGTCACCGACGGCATCGAGCCCGCCCTCGAGCAGGCGAGGGAATCCGCGGGGAACAAGGACGTCCTGATCGCCGGAGGGGCGGACGCAGCCCAGCAGTACCTGCGAGCCGACCTCGTCGACGAGCTCCAGATCCACGTCGCGCCGGTCCTGCTCGGCGGTGGCACGCGGTTGCTCGAGGGGATCGGCCCGGAGATCGAGCTGGAGCAGACCCGGGTGATCGACTCCCCCGCGGTCACCCACCTGCGCTACCGGGTCGCGCGGTGAACCCCTAGAAACGCGGATAACACCCCACGCATCGCCGCTTCGCGTGGCGCGTGGGGTGTTTACCCCCCATATGGGGGTCAAGTCCCCACGCGTCTGACTCGCCCACGGTGCGTGGGGAGTTCCCGAGCGCCGGGAGCGCGCCGGAGCGTCCCGCGGTCGCGATCGGCCTAGTCGCTGCCGGTGCCGCTCTTCGCCTTCTCGCCGGAATCGGAGGACTTCGACTCCGACTTGCTGGAATCGGCGGGCTTGGAGTCGCTCTTGGCTGCGGGCTTGGACTCGTCCTTGCCCTTGCGCGCGTAGTCGGTCGTGTAGAAGCCCGAGCCCTTGAAGTGGACGGCGACCGGGCGGAAGACCCGGTCCACGGGCTCGCCGCAGACCTCGCACGTCGACACGGGGTCGTCGGTCATCCGCTGGACGACCTCGAACTCGTGGCCGTTACCGCACCGGTACTCGTAGATCGGCACGGCGTGAGTATAGCAGTAGGCCCCCCGGCTTCCCGCCGGGCGCCCTTCAGTCGGTCTGGTCGACCGCTACCAGGGAGACGCCCGTCGAGTGCCAGACCAGCCAGACGGCGAGATGGCGTCTGGCGCGGAGGGGGCTCGTCAGCAGTTCGGTCATTCGATCGGCTCGGGAGGTCGTCTATAGGATCGACGCCGGCGGGTTTATAGAGGCTGACATCCCCATCGGCGTCAGTTCGCGGACGTCCTACCCGCAATTTCCGACCTTCTAACCAAGAGTGAGCGACGAAACGCAGACCGAGCCGAGCATGGACGAGATCGTCGCGCTGTCGAAACGGCGCGGCTTCGTCTTCCAGTCGTCCGAGATCTACGGCGGCCTCGGCTCGACCTACGACTACGGCCACTACGGGGTCCTGCTGCGCAACAACGTCAAGGACGAGTGGTGGCGCTCGATGCTCCGCGACCGCGACGACATCGTCGCGCTCGACTCGGCGATCCTCCAGCATCCGCGGGTCTGGGAGGCCTCGGGCCACCTCGAGGGCTTCACCGATCCGCTCGTCCAGTGCCTCGGCAAATGCAAGCGGCGCTGGCGCGAGGACCACGTGCGCGAGGAGCACTCGCTCGGCGCCGAGGAGCTGCGGAGGGCGGAGATCCGTTGCCCCGAGTGCGGCGGGGAGCTCTCCGAGCCGCGCCGTTTCAACCTCATGTTCGAGACCCACATGGGACCCGTCGAGGAGTCCGGATCGGAGGTCTACCTGCGGCCTGAGACGGCCCAGGGGATCTTCGTCAACTTCAAGAACGTGCTCCAGTTCTCGCGCAAGAGCCCGCCCTTCGGGATCGCGCAGATCGGCAAGTCGTTTCGCAACGAGATCACGCCCGGGAACTTCGTCTTCCGCACCCGCGAGTTCGAGCAGATGGAGATGGAGTACTTCGTCCCGCCCGCGGACGCCGCCGAATGGCACCAGCGGTGGATGGACGAGCGGATGCGCTGGTACACCGAGCTCGGCATCCGACCCGACCAGCTGCGCCTGCGCGAGCACGGCGCCCGACGAGCTCTCCCACTACTCGAGCGCCACCTCCGACGTCGAGTACCTGTTCCCGATGGGCTGGTCGGAGCTCGAGGGGATCGCCAACCGCGGCGACTTCGACCTCGCCCAGCACGCGAAATTCTCCGGCGAGAAGCTCGAGTACTTCGACCAGGGATCGGGCGAGCGCTACGTCCCGCACGTGATCGAGCCCGCCGCCGGCGTCGACCGGGCGATGCTCGCTTTCTTGGTCGACGCCTACGAGGTCGAGGAGATCGAGGGCCGGAAGCGCACGGTGCTGCGCCTGCACCCGAGGCTCGCCCCGGTGAAGGCCGCGGTCCTCCCGCTCGTCTCCCGGGACGGGATGCCCGAGCGGGCGCGGGAGATCTTCGAAGCGGTGCGCGCCGAGATCCCGACCGAGTACGACGAGGGCGGGTCGATCGGCAAGCGCTACCGCCGCCAGGACGAGATCGGGACGCCCTGGGGCGTCACCATCGACGGCCAGACGATCGAGGACGGCACCGTGACCCTCCGCGACCGCGACTCGCTCGAGCAGACGCGGGTGCCGGCCGACGAGCTCCCGGGCGAGCTGGCCGCGCGGCTGCAAGCCCCCTGGCGAACTCCGAAGCTCGACTGAGCTCCTGAGACCCGGCTCGGGTCAACCGATCAGCGGATAGTCTTGGCGCGCGATGGGGGCAGAGGAGGTCCCAACCGTGCCGCGCCCGCTTGCGCTCGGGGTGCTCGCGCTGCTCTGCGTCGGCGCCCTCGTGTCGGCCGGCTGCGGCGAGGAGTCCTCGGGCGAGACCCCCTCCCCCGGCCCCCTGCTTGGGCCGGCGGCGCCCGAGGGCGACATCGTCCCGAGCTCGGCACGGCTCTCCGCCGCGGACGGCTTCACCACTCTGGCCACCTCCCAGATAACGACGCGCGGCGACAAGGACGCGCTGATCGTCGGCCAGGTCGAGCTTCCCGGGGCGCCGGAGACCGCGCAGTTCCGCCTGCTCGTCGACGGGGAACCCGAGCGCGACGCCGAGGTGAGCACCGTGCGCGACGGCGGCGACACCACCGCCGTCGTGAGCTGCGCCTGCTCGCTGGCGACCGGCGAGCACGAGGTCGTGCTGGAGGGGACCGCGAACGCCGGCACGGCCCGGGTCGGCGCGCGCTCGCTCCTGATCTTCCCCGAGGTCCAGCTCGACGATACGAGCGGCCCTGCGCTCAGCGCCAGCGCGCTGGAGACGGACCCCGTGGCGGTGACCGCCGAGGGGGCCACCCTCGCCCAGGCCCGGCCCTCCGGCGACGGCGGGGATGACCCGTTGATCATCCTCGCCGCGGTGCGAGGGTCCCAGCAGTCCGTCAGCGCCGGCAACGTCAGGATCGAGGCGCTGGTCGGCGACGAGCCTGCCGAGCAGCTCGTCGTCACCAACATCCCGTCGGGGAAGCTCACCGCCTATCTGGACTCCGACGGCGCCGAGGTCGGCGATGCGATCACGCTGCGCGGCTTCGTCACCGCGGGTCGCACCGAGGTCGGCGTCTCCACGCTCGTCGCCTGCGCCTGCGGGCTCTCGCGCTAGCTGAACCGGCCAACCGCGCTCGCGGTCAGGCCGCGAGCTCGCCGTCGGCCGCCCGGCGGAGCTCATCGATGTCGAGCTTGCGCATAGTGAGCATCGCCTGCATCGCGCGCTCGGCCCGCTTCGGGTCCGAGTCGGCGAACAGCTCCTCCATCCCGGCAGGAACGACCTGCCAGGAGAGGCCGTAGCGGTCCTTGAGCCACCCGCACATTGACTCCTCGCCGCCCTCGGTCAGCCGCTCCCAGAAGTAGTCGACCTCCTCCTGGTCCTCGCAGTCGATCATGAAGGAAACCGCCTCGTCGAACTTGAACTCGGGTCCGCCGTTGATGCCCGTGAAGCGCTGACCGTCCAGCTCGAAGTCCACCGTCATCACCATGCCGGCCTCCCGCGGCCCCGCCTCGGTGTAGCGGGTGACGTTGACGATCCGGGAGTTCTCGAAGACGGAGGTGTAGAACTCGGCCGCCTCCTCGGCCTCGATGTCGAACCAAAGGTTCGGGGTGATCTTCTGACTCATCTGCGCGTCCTTTCGTCGGGGCGGAATCGTGGATGCCACTCCTTTGGACGAGCGTAAGGAACGGAACTCATCGGCGGGGGTCGGGGGTCTGACCCCGTGAACGCATGCAGACGACGTGAGCGGCGCGATTTGGGGGTCAGACCCCCTACGCCCCCTACGCCTCGGCCGGCCGTGCCTCACGCCCGGCGCCGACGCGGGGAAGCCAGCGAAGCGAGCGGGGCAAGTACCAATTCCAGTCGCCGAGCAGCTTCATAGCCGCCGGCAGGAGGACACCGCGGATCAAGGTCGCATCGATCAGCACGGCCACCGCGAGGCCGACGCCGAACTGCTTGAACTCGATCGACGAGAGAGTGGCGAAGATCGCGAACACCGCGATCATCACCGCGGCCGCCGCGGTCACCACCGATGCGGTGCTCCTGATCCCCTGCGAGACCGCCTCCTCGGTCGACAGGCCGCGGTCGTACAGCTCCCGGACCCGGCTGAGGATGAACACGTGGTAGTCCATCGAGAGCCCGAACAGGAGCACGAACAGGAACAGCGGCAGCCATGAGGTGACGGCGCCGGTCGACTCGAAGCCGAGCAGCGACTCCAGGTTGCCCTCCTGGAAGATCCAGACGACGACGCCGTAGGCGGCCCCGACCGAGAGCAGGTTGAGCAGGATCGCCTTCAGCGGGATGACGATCGACCGGAAGGTGACCATCAGGAGCAGGAAGGCGAGGCCGAGCACGAACGCGAACACGATCGGCACCCGAGACTCCATCAGCTCGTTGAAGTCCGCCGAGCCTGCCGTGAAGCCGGTCACGTTGGCCTCGGTGCCGTCGACGGCGCCGATCGTCGCGGGGATGACCTCTCCCCGCAGCGCCTCGAGCGCCGCGTAGGAGGTGTCGTTGGTGCCGTCGCCCGCGATCGGCACCTCGACCACCGTCACCGTGCGATCCGGGCTCGTCTCGACGGTCAGCGGCTGCTCGAACAGATCGCTCGCGCCGGTCTCCGCCCGCAGGTCGCGGACGGCGCCGGCCACCTCTGCCTGGGAGGCGTCGCCGTGCTCGATCACGACCTCCGCCGGGATCCCGTTGCCGGGGAAGTCCTCCTGGATCCGGTCGTAGGTCTGGATCTCCGCGAGGTCCTGCGGCATCGACTCGATCCCGGGCACCGCCATCTTCAGGTTCAGCACCGGGATCGCCAGCACCAGCAGGAACGCGGTCGCCGCCGCGGCCGAGATCCCGGGTCGCCGCATGACCCGGTCGAGGATCGCCGACCACACGCGCGACTCGCGCGCGGCGCGCTCCTCGGGCCGCTTCAGGAACGGGATCCGGCCCTTGTTGACCCGGTCACCGAGCTTCGACAGCATCGCCGGCAGGACGGTCAGCGAGCCGACCACGGCGATCGCCACGACCAGGATCGTCCCGGTGGCGAACGACGTGAAGGTGGACGCGCCGGCGAGGTACATGCCCGCCATCGCGATCGCCACGGTGATCCCGGAGACGAGCACCGCCCGTCCCGAGGTCGCCGCGGCAGCCTCCAGCGCTGCGCCGGAGTCGTTGCCACGGGCGCGCTCCTCGCGTTCGCGGCGCAGGTAGAACATCGAGTAGTCGACGCCGACGGCGAGGCCGATCAGCAGGATCACCGACGACGCCGACTCGTCCACCGGCCAGATCTGGCTCAACGGGCCGATCAGGCCGATCGCGGCGGCGACGGCGGTGGCGGCCAGCGCCAGCGGCACCAGGGCGGCGACGAGGGCGCCGAAGGCGAGCAGGAGGATGATGAGGGTGACCGGCAGCGAGGTCACCTCGGCCTGCTGGAAGTCCTCCTCGAAGGACTCGGTCAGCGCCTTGTCGATGCTGGCTTCGCCGAACTGCTCGATCCGGAACTCGGGGTGGCTGTCGTCGAGGCTCGCCACCGTCGCCAGCGGCTCCTCGACCAGGTCCGCGACCTCGGTCGGGCCGTCCTCGGCCGGCTCTGGAATCTCGAAGGTGACCAGCGCCGTGCGCCCGTCCGCGGAGATGTTGCCCTCGTTGCCGGGGGCGAGCGGGCTCTCGATGTGGGTCACGTGGTCGGTCGCCCCGAGCTCGCGGGTGACGTCGTCGACCACGGCGCTGAACTCCGGATCGCCGGCGCGGGCGCCGTTCTCGCTCCGGACCAGGACCGTCTCGTCCGCGCCCTTGGGGAAGGCGTCCGCCTTGGCCTGATCGGCCGCTCGCGACTCGCCGACGCCGTAGTCCTCCTCCTCGAGGGTCTGGGTGCCGACCGAGCCGCCGACGGCGACCGCGAGGACGACGAAGACGAGCCACCCGGCGATCGCCTTGAAGCGATGCTGGGCGCTCCAGCGGCCCGCGCGAGCGGCGAGGTTGGTGCTGCGTTCCACGATGTTACCTCCGGATTCGCGATTCATCGCGTGGCAGCTTCTCGCCGTCGGGACCCCATCGCAATGGGGTTTTCTCCCTTAGGCGGGTGCGGCTAGCCGTATTGCTCTCGGGGCTCCGTACGGGACAATCCGAACCAATGGCCAGGACCGTTCTCATCGTCGACGACCATCCGAGCTTCCGGGCGAGCGCCCGCAGGATGCTCGAGTGCGCCGGCTACGAGGTGGTCGGCGAGGCCGCCGACGGGACGGAGGCGCTTCGCCTCGCGCGCGAGCTCGACCCCGAGGTGATCCTGCTCGACGTGCGGCTGCCCGACCTCGACGGGTTCGCGGTCTGCACGCGAATCACCGGGGCGGCGAGGTCGAACGGGCACCCGGCATGCCCCGAGGTGATCCTGATCTCCAGCCGTGAGGTCGAGGAGTGGGGCGCAATCGTCACCGACTGCGGCGCGCGGGGCTTCATTCCAAAGGGGAAGCTCTCGGCGAGCGCGATGGAGGAGCTACTGGATTGATCGGGCTTCGTCGAGCTCTCTGGGCCCTCGGGGGAATCGCGCTGGTCGTGCTGGCGCTTCAGACCTGGGCGCTCGCGACCTCCGACTTCACGCCCGACCGCGGTCTGTGGATCGCGCTCAACTGGGTGATCGGAGGAGGCTTCGTGGCCGCCGGGCTGCTCGCCTGGTACCGCCGCCCGGACAATCGCGTCGGAACGCTGATGGTCGCGGCGGGGTTCGCGTACTTCGTCAGCACCGCTGCGCTGACCGAGCCTCCCTGCTGTTCACGCTGGGGCACTTGCTCAGCAACCTCTTCATCACGGTCGCGATCCACCTGATCCTCGCGTTCCCCAGCGGGCAGCTCGAGTCGCGGCTCGATCGCTTCCTCGTCGGCTACGCCTACATCGTCACCACGATCGGCTACCTGCCGCTGGTGCTGTTCATCGACCCCGCCGCGGCCGGATGCGTGGGCTGCCCGGAGAACGTCTTCCTGGTCGCCGACGAGCTCGGCTTCGTCGAGGCCTGGGGCGACGGCCTCAGCATCGTCGGCGCGACGCGTCCTGCCGATCGTGTTGTTCCGCCTGATCTTCCGGTGGCGGAACGCGTCCCCTCCCCTGCGTCGCGTGATCTCCCCGCTCTACGTCGCGGGCGCCGCATTGATGGCGATGCTCACGGTGCTGCTCGTCGCGAGCCTCGCCGACGCCTCGGTGGAGATGAAGCAGGACCTCTACTACGCGACGTTGATCCCGTTCGGGCTGATGCCGTACCTGTTCCTCGGCAGCCTGGTCCGGACCCGGATGCTCCGCGGCGGCGCCGTCAGCCAGCTCGTCTCCCAGATCGGGGGCGGGCTCGGCGAGGAGGAGCTCCGGCGCGCCCTCGCCCGCGCGCTCGGCGATCCGTCGCTGGAGCTCGCCTACTGGATCCCCGACTCCGAGCGCTACGTGGACGCGGAGGGGCGGCCGATCGAGCTGCCGGGCGCCGGCGCGGCCCGCGCGGCCTCCGACGTCACCCTCGACGGCAGGCGGATCGCGGCGATCGTCCACGACCCGAGCCTCCTCGGCGAGCCCGAGTTGGTCCACGCGGTCGGCGCGGCGGCGGGACTGGGGCTCGAAAAGCAACGGCTGGAGGCCGAGCTGCGGGCGAAGATCGAGGAGCTCCGCGACCAGCGCTCGCGGATGATCGCCGTCGGCCTCGCCGAGCGGCGGCGGCTCGAGCGCGACCTCCATGACGGTGCCCAGCAGCGGCTGGTCTCGCTGGCGCTGGACCTGCGGCTCGCGCAGTCGTCGCTTCGCGACGACCCCGACACCGCGGCCGACCTGCTCGGCGCCGCCGACGCGGAGCTGGCCGAGGCCCTCGAGGAGCTTCGGGAGCTCGCGCGCGGGCTGCATCCCGCGGTGCTCTCGGACCGCGGCCTCGACCCAGCGGTCGACGCGCTCGCCAGCCGCTCGCCGATGCCGGTCGAGATCGAGCAACGGCTCGGAGAACGCGTCCCCGACGAGGTCGAGCTCGCCGCCTACTTCGTGGTCGCCGAGTCGCTGACCAACGTCGCCAAGTACGCGGAGGCGAGCCAGGCCCTCGTCCGGCTCGCTCATGACAATGGAAACGTCGTGGTCGAGATCGAGGACGACGGGGTCGGGGGCGCCGATCCGCGGCGCGGCACCGGACTGCGCGGGCTCGCCGACCGGATCGGCTCGCTCGGCGGCGACCTCGAGATCGAATCGGCTCCCGGTGCCGGGACCACGGTGACGGCGAAGATCCCGTGCGAGTAGTCGTCGCCGAGGACTCGGTCCTGCTCCGCGAGGGGATCGTCCGCCTGCTCACCGAGAACGACTTCGACGTGGTCGGTCAGGCCGGCGACGCCGAGGATCTGATGCGCAAGGTCGGCGCGCACAAGCCCGACATCGCCGTCGTCGACATCCGGATGCCGCCGACCAACACCGACGACGGCCTGCGGGCGGCGCTCGAGATCCGCGCCGGTCACCCCGAGACGAGCGTGCTGGTGCTCTCGGCCTACGTCGAGGAGGCCTACGCCTTCGAGCTCGTCTCGGAGCCGTCCGGCGGCCTCGGCTACCTGCTCAAGGACCGGATCGCCGACGTCGACGCGTTCATCGACGCCGTCCGCCGCGTCGCCGACGGTGGCTCGGCGCTCGACCCGGAGGTCGTCTCCCGCCTGCTCGGCCGCAGCCGCCGCGACGACCCGCTCGCCGAGATCACCCAGCGGGAGCGCGAGGTGCTCGAGCTGATGGCCGAGGGCCGCTCGAACGCGGCGATCGCCGAGCGCCTCGTCGTCACCGAACGCGCGGTGGAGAAGCACGTCACCAGCATCTTCTCGAAGCTCGACCTTCCCCCCACCGTCGAGGACCACCGCCGCGTGCTGGCGGTGCTGACGTTCCTGCGGTCGTAGCGACCCTCGAATGTGACATCGATCACAGTTCGCTTGGTCCGCGGGGCGCCGCTCCACTAACCTCGACATCGAACGGTGTAGAGGAGGCCAGATGGCGACGACCACGACCCAGCCCGCCGACCCGTCCGGTTCGGCGAGCACCCAGATCTCGTACGAGGATCTCTACGAGCGCTGGGAGCAGGGCAACTGGAAGGCGACCGAGATCGACTTCTCGGAGGATCGCGCCGGATGGGACGGCCTCTCGGAGATCCAGCGGCGCTCGGCGCTGTGGATCTACTCGATGTTCTTCTACGGCGAGGACTCGGTCACCGACAACCTCTCTCCCTACATCGACGCCGCCCCTCGCGAGGAGCAGAAGTACTTCCTCGCCACCCAGCAGGTCGACGAGGCGCGCCATGCGGTCTTCTTCGTCGCGCTTCTTCCGCGAGGTGATCGGCGTCGAGGGCGACCACGGCAGTACAGCATTGCGGCGGGCCTCGCCTACACGCTGCCGCAGCTCAACTGGAGCTATCGCAACGTCTTCGACCGCCTCGACCGGATGGCGGACGAGCTGCGCCGCGACCGCTCGCTGCCCAAGTTCGCGCAGGCGATCGCGCTCTACCACATGGTCGTCGAGGCGACCCTGGCCCAGCCCGGCCAGCACTACATCGAGGACTTCTTCACCAAGGAGGGCACGATGCCCGGCTTCAGCGCCGGGATGAAGAACGTCTCGCGCGACGAGCAGCGGCACATCGGCTTCGGCGTCAAGACCCTCGCCGAGTGCTTCGCCGAGACCGACGAGTGCAAGGCGGCGGTGGTCGAGCTCCTGCGCGAGGTGCTGCCCTACTCGATGGGCGTCTTCGTGCCGCCGAACTGGGACCGCGAGTACACGCGCTGCTACGGCTTCGAGATGGAGGACATCTACGCCTTCGGCATGCGCTCGATCGAGACGAAGTGGAAGGCGGCCGGCTACCCGATCACCGACATGCCCTCGGACGTCTTCCCGCTGGACTTCTCCAAGTCGCCTGAGGACCGCGCCGTCGACGCGATCAAGCTGCTCGAGGCCGGGGTCACCGGCGAGCCGGTGCCCGAGCCGGATTCCTCGCCGGAGATCCAGCAGATGGTCTTCGACGTGATCGCCCGCTCGGTCGACCACTCGGCGGTGAACGGCAAGCCGATCACGATCCAGTGGCGGTTCACCGACGCCGACCCCTGGCACGTGACGGATCGACAACGGCACCGACCTCGGCGGCGCCCGGCGAGGCGCCGGACGCCGATCTCACCCTCGAGACGAGCTGGCGCGAGTGGCTCGAGGTCTCGACCTGGGGCGGCGACCCGCGCCGGGCGATGCTTCGCCGCAAGCTCCGCCCCAGCGGCAACCCGCTGGTGCTGCTGCGGATGCCGAAGATCTTCCCGCGGTAGGCGGGCGAGGGGTCTGACCCCCATGTCGCATCGCTAACGACCCACCGTCAGCAGTCTTGGGGTCAGACCCCGGGATACTTCCGGGGTGGCCGAGGACGCCGCCCGGGTGGTGCGCAAGGCGCTGGACTCCCTCGCTGAGCGCGGGATCGACGGAATGCTGGCGTTCATCCACGAGGACTTCGAGATGTACACGCCGCCCGAGTTCGCCGCCGAGCCGGACACGTATCGGGGTCCGGACGGGGTTCGGCGCTGGTTCGACTCGTTCTACGAGGTGATGGATCGGGTCGGCCTCGAGGCCCGAGATCTCGTCGAGGTCGACGGAGGCCAGGTGGTGGGAACGATCCGGATCACCGCCCGCGGCGCATCCACCGGGATCGAGACAAGCCAGGAGACGCCCCTGCTCTGCACGGTCCGCGACGGAAAGATCCTCGGGATGAGCTTCTTCTCCACCCGAGAGGAGGCGCTGGCGGCGGTCGGATCTCCGCCCATCGACGAATAGGATCGCCGCGGTGACTGCAGCCGTGCGCACGCCGGACGAGCGGTTCGAGGGGTTGCCCGGCTTCCCCTGGGAGCCGCAGCTACCGGGACTGGGAGGGGCTGCGGCTCGCGCACCTGGACGAGGGCGACGGCGACGCAGCCGATCGTGCTCCTGCACGGCGAGCCGACCTGGTCGTATCCTGTGGCGGAAGGTGATGGCGCCGCTGCTCGAGGCCGGGCATCGCTGCGTCGCGCCCGACCTGCCCGGGTTCGGTCGCTCGGACAAGCCCACGGACATGGACTGGTACAGCTACGACCGCCACACCGCGGCGATCGCCTCCCTGTTCGAGGAGCTCGACCTGCGCGACGTGACCCTCGTCCTCCACGACTGGGGCGGGCCGATCGGCCTTCGGGTGACGGCGGAGAACCCCGAGCGGATCGACCGGCTGGTGATCATGGACACCGGCATCTTCACCGGCTATCAGAGGATGACCGACGCCTGGAAGGCGTTCCGCGACTTCGTCGAGCGCACCGAGGACCTGCCGATCGGGATGCTGGTCCAGGGGGCCTGCGCCAGCGACGTGCCCGACGAGGTGATCGCCGCCTACGAGGCGCCCTTCCCGAACCCCGAGTCGAAGGCCGGCACCCGCGCCTTTCCGCTGATGCTCGCGACGACCCCCGACGCCCCCGGGGCCGAGGCCGGGCGCGAGGCGCTCGAGAAGCTCGAGGCCTCGTCCCCGCCGGCGCTCGTCCTCTGGGCCGACTCGGACCCGATCCTGACGCCGAAGATGGGCGCCCGCCTCGCCGAGAAGCTCGGCTGGCCCGAGCCCGAGCCGATCCCCGAACGCCTCCCACTTCCTCCAGGAGGACCAGGGCGAGATGATCGGCGAGCCGGATCGCCGAGTGGCTCGCTGCTTCGTAACCCGCGAGCTTCCCGGCGACGGCGCTCGAACGACTCCGCGCCGCGCCACGACGCCGAGGTCTGGCACGGTGACGGCCCCGCCGCCGCCGCAGATCCTTCGCGAGCGGGTCCGGCCGAGGTGCGAGGGCCTGCTCTCGCTGCTCACCGACACCGTCGACGCCGAGCTGATCGCGGCGGCGCCCGAGCTGCGGGCGATCTCCAATTACGCGGTCGGCGTCGACAACGTCGACGTCGCCGCCGCGACCGCGCGCGGGATCCCGGTCGGCCACACGCCCGACGTGCTCACCGACTCGACCGCCGACCTGGCGGTCGCGCTGATGCTGGCGATCGCCCGCCGGATCCGCGAGGGCGAGCGCATCGTGCACGCGCGGGCGAGTGGTCGACCTGGTCACCGAACTGGATGCTCGGCCGCGACCTGCACGGCTCGACCGTCGGGATCGTCGGCGGCGGGCGGATCGGGGCGGCGGTCGCCCGGCGGCTCGACGGCTTCGGCTGCGAGGTCCTCGTCGCCGGGCGCGACGGCCCGACCCCGTTCGGCGAGCTCCTCGAGCGCTCGGACTTCGTCTCCCTCCACGTCCCGCTCAACCGCGGAGACCCGGGACTGATCGGCGAAGCCGAGCTGCGGGCGATGAAGGAGACCGCCTACCTCGTCAACACCGCCCGCGGGCCGATCGTCGACCAGGCCGCGCTCGCGCGGGCGCTCCGCGAGGGCTGGATCGCCGGCGCCGCGCTCGACGTCACCGATCCCGAGCCGCTGCCGCCCGACGACCCGCTGCTCGAGGCGCCGAACCTGCTCGTCATCCCCCACCTCGGCTCGGCGACCCAGCGCGACCCGCGCGGCGATGGCGGACCTCGCCGTCGCCAACCTGCTCGCCGGTCTCGCCGGCGAGCGATGCCGCACTGCGTCAATCCGGAGTCTACGAATCGGTAATCTCGCGCGCTCGCTGGCGGCAGGGGCCCGGCGGGAGAGTCATCAGGGCGAATACGGAGGGCACATGGCTAGCGGAACCGTGAAGTGGTTCAGCGACGAGAAGGGCTATGGCTTCATCACCCCGACGAGGGCGACCAGGACCTGTTCGTCCACCGCACCGGCCTCGCCGACCGCGGCGGCGTCCTCGCCGACGGCGAGCGGGTCAACTTCGAGACCGAAGAGGGCCAGAAGGGCCCAAGGCCGTAAACGTCCAGCGGCGTAGGGCTAGGCCTAGCCGCCGACTGGCTGACGTCGACGCCGTTCTCGGCGAGCACCCGCAGCAGCGCCTCCTGCAGCGCCGGGGACCGAGCTGCGTCGAAGGACTCCCGAGTCGGGTCGACCCCGTACTCGCGCAGCGTCGCATCATCTCGTCGCCGAGGCCCTGCATCCCTGCAGGTCGAGCGTGCGGGCCGCCGGATCCGTGACGTCGTCGGAGCGGCGGTGCCGCCGCCGAAGGCCTGCTGGAGCTGCGCGAGCGCCGCCGCGCGTCTACGCTGCTCCGGCGGGACGCCGGCGGCGATCAGCGACTCGGGGTCACGCCGGGGTGCCGCCGCGCGATGGCGCCGCGCCGGACCGGTCGCCGCCGGAGCGTCGCGCTCGCCGACGCCCAGCCCTAGCCCGCCCATTTCGGCGAGCCGGGCAGCGCCGAGCCCTCACCATCTGCTGGAACTCGGGCGATCCGGGTCGGGCATCGCCCTCTGATCGCGCGGAGGCTGCGAAGAAGCCTCCGCCAGCTCACAGCCTTTCCGCGGATCAGGTCCGAGGCCTTCTCCGCGATCATCACCGTCGAGGCGTGGGTGTTGCCGCCGGGGATCAGCGGCATCACCGAGGCGTCGGCGACCCGCAGGCCGTCGACGCCGCGCACGCGCAGCTCGGGATCGACGACGGCGTCGTCGCCGGACGCCCATCCGGCAGGTGCCGACCGGGTGGTAGGTGAGCTCGACCCGGCGGCGGATGTCGGCCTCGATCGCCTCGTCGTCGTCCTCGACCTCGGGGCCGGGGAAGAGCTCGCGTGCCCGCGGCCTCCGCGAGCGGCTCGGCGGCGGCGATCTCGCCGGGCCAGCTTGACCCCGGCGACCAGCGTCGCGACGTCCTCGGGCTCGGTCAGGTGGTTGCCCAGGATCAGCGGCTTCGCCGCGCGGGTCGGCGGAGCCTGAGGCGCACTGGCCTCGGCTCTTCGGGGTGACCAGGACGGGACCAGCGAGTACGCGTGGCCGCTCGTGCTCGTCGAAGCCGTGGTCGACGAAGAAGACGGGGCCGAAGTGGAACTGGAGGTCCGCCGCCGGCAGGCCGGCCCGGGTGCGGGTGAAGAGCGAACCCTCGGCGACGTTGGAGGTGAGCAGGCCGGTCCGGCGCAAGAGGAAGCTCGGCGAGCGCGCGTCGGCTTCTCGGCGTCGAGCAGGCGTGCCGCCGAGTCCGCGACTCCCAGACGCAGACGAGTAGGGGTGGTCCTGGAGGTTCTCGCCGACCTCGGGAATCTCGACCCGAGGCTCGACCCCGGCCTCGCGCAGGTGCTCGGCGGGCCCGATCCCCGAGAGCATGCAGGAGCCACGGCGAGCCGATCGCGCCGGCGGCGACGAGGATCACTCGCGCTCGGCCCGGGCGGACCGCTCGCGTCCGCGGCGGTCGCGGTAGCGGACGCCGTCCGCGCGATTGCCCCGCAGCTCGAGCCCGAGCACCTGCGCCCGGGTGCGCACGTCGAGGTTGGGGCGCTTCATCGCCGGGCGCAGGTATCCGTCGGCGGCGCTCCAGCGGCGGCCGCTTTGCTGCGTCACCTGGTCACATCCCGACCCCGTCCTGCTCGGGCGAGTTGAAGTCGGGATTGCGCGGCAGTCCCGACCGCCTGGGCGGAGTCGATGATCCGCTTGGTCAGGGGGTTCGGCAGCACCTGGTCGGTGATCTCGAGCGGCCCGCCGGTGCCGTGCAGCTCGCCGAGGGTCCCGCGCGAGTTGTTCTCCGAGCGCTTGAAGTAGGGCAGGACGTCCTCCCACCCCCAGCCCTCGCAGCCCGCGTCGCGCCAGGCGTCGAAGTCGATCGGCCGCCCGCGCATGTAGACCATCGCGTTCATCGAGCTCGAGCCGCCGAGCGACTTGCCCCGCGGGATGAACAGCGAGCGCCCGTCGCAGCCGGGCTCGGGCTCGGTGTCGAAGGCCCAGTCGAGCTTGGTCCGGAACTGCTTCGCGAACGCGGCCGGGATCGCATGTTCGGGTGGCGGCCGCTGCCGCCCGGCCTCGAGCAGGAGCACCCGGGTCGCCGGGGTCCTCGGTCAGCCGGTTGGCGAGCACGCAGCCCGCCGACCCCGCCCCGACGATCACGTAGTCGTGCACGGCGCCAGCCTATTCCGGGAAGGCGACCTGTCCCCTCAGGGGTCAGACCCCTGCATCCGCGGCGACCTCCGGGTCAGACCCCGAGTTTAGTTTGGAGGTGGACGGGGGGGTTGTGGCCGGGGATGACGATCGCGGGGTCGAGGTCGCGGATCCGCTTCCACTGGCGCAGGAGCTCCTCGCGCTCGGGGCCGAAGTCCTCGGGCAGGTCCATCTCGTCGAAGTACTCCGGCAGCGGGCCGACGCAGTCGGAGGCGATCGCGACCAGGCCCTCGTCGGTGTCGACGAGGATCGTGATCAACCCGTCGGTATGACCGGGCGTGCGAATCCAGCGGATGTCGGACTCGATCTCGCCCTCGTCGCCGTCGACCACGTCGAGGTTGACCATCTCCAGCGGCCCGGCGACGAGCTGGGCGTATGGCGCCTCGGTCTCGAGCCGGTGGACGATCACCCGCCGCTGCGGCCAGGCGACGAGCGCCTCCGCGTGGTCGAAGTGCATGTGGGTCAGGATCACGTCCTTGACCTGATTCGGATCGACGCCGAGCTCGCCGAGCGCGGCGAAGATCGGCGCCCCCTGCATGACCAGGCCGGGGTCGATGAGGTAGTCCCGCTCGCCGCGGAGGAGCAGCGTGTTCGGGAAGGCGACCATTCCCGCCGCCTTCCCCTCGGCCTGAAGCTCCTTGTAGCGGCGGAAGCCGTCGGCGGAGCTGTCCGCGCGCGCCGGTTCCGCCTCCCCGCCGGCCAGCGAGAAGACGTACCGCTGGGCCGGCAGGAGGACGTGTACTTCCGCCAGAGCGCTCGCCCTTAAGAGGCGTTCGTGGTCGGAGCGGCCTCCGGTGTCGAGGCCGTGGTCGTGGAGGTGTACTCGAACTCCTCCTCGGCCCCGAACAGCTTGTCCATCAGCGTCTTCCGCAGCGTCCTCGGAGAGGACCAGCGGCGACGATCGCGCCGATCAGACCGAGCAGGAGCAGCCGGCCGAACGTGAGGCCCTTGCTCTGCTTCTTGCCTCGCAGCCGGTCGGACGCCTCGCGAAGGTTCTCCGCGGCCTCCTTGAGGTCGCGCTGGACCTTCTTGTCGTCCATCAGCGCCTTCGCGGGGCCCTTGCCGTTCGCCATCCGCGCGTAGGCGTCACGAGCCGCCTCGAACGCCTCGCGGATGCTGTCGCGCAGGTCCTCGTCCTCGATCAGGCGCTGCACGTAGGGGCTGGAGCGGACCGCCGTCGCGGCGCCGCCCGCCTTGGCAGCCGTGCTCGCCGCCTTTCCCTTCTTCGATGCCATCAACCTCTCCTATCGCAGTTTCAAAAGGCTCCTTGTCGGAGCATATATCCGCGCAGGAGGCGGCGGAAACTGCCTGCTCAGCGCCGTGTAGGCGAAGTGCCGCCGTCGAGAGCCTCGCCCGATCTCCTCGACGTAGACGAACTCGAGGTCGCCCAGCTCGTGCTTGGGAATCTCGGCGATGTCGGCCTCGTTGCGCGACGGGACGATCATCCGCTTGATCCGCGCCCGCTGTGCGGCGAGCGCCTTCTCCTTGAGCCCGCCGACGGGGAGCACCTGGCCGGTCAGGGTGATCTCGCCGGTCATCGCGCGTCGGGCCGAGACGCGCTTGCCGCGTCACCAGCGAGGCCAGCGCGACGGTCATCGCGACCCCCGCCGAGGGGCCGTCCTTGGGGACCGCGCCCGCGGGGACGTGGACGTGGACGTCGCTGCTGGGCGAACCAGTCGGCGGGCAGGTCCGGGGCGAGCTCGCCGAGGTGAGCGCGGACGTAGGAGAGCGCCGGCCTGGGCGGACTCGCGCATGACGTCGCCGAGCTGGCCGGTGATCGTCAGGTTGCCCGACCCCGGCATCGCGGTCGCCTCGACGAACAGCACCTCGCCCCCGGTCGGCGTCCAGGCGAGCCCGGTGGCGACGCCCGGCTCGCGGGTTCGGCGCCGCTGCTCGGCGAAGAAGCTTGCGGCGCCCGAGCAGCTCGCGGGCGCGCTTCGCCGGAGATCTTCGTCTTCCCCGTGCGGTCTGCCCTCGGCGACCTCGCGGGCGATCTTGCGGCAGACGGTGCCGATCTGGCGCTCGAGGTTGCGCACCCCGGCCTCGCGGGTGTACTCCTCGACGATCGCCCGCATCGCCGCGTCGGAGAACTCGATCTGCGAGGTCTTCAGCCCGTTCTCGGAGATCTGGCGCGGGACCAGGTAGCGCTTGGCGATGTGGAGCTTCTCGTCGAGCGTGTAGCCGGAGAGCTGGAGCACCTCCATCCGGTCCTGGAGCGGGCCGGGGATCGGCTCGAGCATGTTCGCCGTGGTGATGAACATCACGTCGGAGAGGTCGAACGCAGGTCGAGGTAGTGGTCGCGGAACGAGTCGTTCTGCGCCGGGTCGAGGACCTCGAGCATCGCGCTCGCCGGGTCGCCGCGGAAGTCCGTCCCCATCTTGTCGATCTCGTCGATCATGAACACCGGGTTGCGGGTGCCGGCGTCGCGAAGCGCGCGGATGATCGTCCCCGGCATCGCCCCGATGTAGGTGCGGCGGTGGCCGCGGATCTCCGACTCGTCGCGGACGCCGCCGACCGAGATCCGCTCGAACTCGCGCTCCAGGGCACGGGCGATCGAGCGGCCGAGGCTGGTCTTGCCGACTCCCGGCGGGCCGACGAAGCAGAGGATCGGGCCTGGCGAGTCGGGCTTCAGCTTCCGCACGGCCAGGTACTCGAGGATCCGGTCCTTGACCTGCTCGAGGTCGTAGTGGTCGGCGTCGAGCACCTCGCGGGCGTGCTTCAGGTCGAGGTTGTCCTCGGACTCGATCGGACCAGGGCAGCTCGATCAGCCACTCCAGGTAGGTGCGGATCACCCCGTACTCGGCGGCGGCGGGCGGGAGCTTCTCGAGCCGCGCGAGCTCGCGCTCGGCCTGCTTGCGGGCGTGCTCGGGCAGGCCCGCCTCCTCGATCCGCTCGCGGATCTCGTTGATCTCCGCCTGGCGCTCGTCGCCCTCCCCCAGCTCGTCCTGGATCGCCTTGAGCTGCTCGCGCAGGTAGTACTCGCGCTGGCCCTTCTCGATCTCCGACTGGACCTGCGTCTGGATCTTCGTGCCGAGCTGGATCACCTCGAGCTCGCGGGCGAGGATCTCCGAGAGGCTGCGCAGCCGCTGGCCGACGTCGACCTCCTCGAGCAGCCGCTGCTTCTCGTCGGTCGAGATCCGCAGCGCGCCCGGCGATCAGGTGGCAGAGCGCCGACGGGTCCTCGATGTTGGTGACCGCGAGCTGGAGCTCCTCGGGCAGGTACGGGGATCTGCTCGATGATCTCGCTGAAGGTGCGCTGGACGTTGCGGGTCAGCGCCTCGAGCTCCTGGCTCTCCTCGATCACGTCGGGCAGCTCCTCGATCCGCGCGACGAGGTAGGGCTGCTCGGCGATGAACTCCCCGAGCTGCACGCGCTGCGGTGCCCTGGACGAGGATCCGCACGCTCCCGTCGGGGACCTTGAGCATGCGCGCGACGACGCCGGCGACCCCGACGTCGTAGAGGTCGTCCAGGACCCGGCTCGTCGAGGCTCGGGTCGCGCGAGGTGGCCATGACCAGGGTCCGCTCGCCGGAGAGGACGTCGTTGACGAGCTTGATCGAGCGCTCCTGGCCGACCGCGAGCGGGGTCAGCGTGTCGGGGTAGGTGACCATGTCGCGCAGCGGCAGCACCGGGAGCGCCGCCGGGAGCGGCCGTCCCTGGCTCTCGCGGATCGCGTCGTCGACGTCGGCGGACTCGACGATCTGGATGCCGGGACTGGGATCGTCGAGAAGCTCGTCGGCCTCGGCACCGGGCATGTCGTCGCGCTCGGCGGGCACGCCGTCTCCTATTCGCCGCGCTCGATCGGGACCCGGTCGCGAGCGCGAGCCCTCGACCACGAGCGGCAGCTCGATCCGCAGGATGCCGTCCTCGTAGGTGGCCTGCGAGCGCTCGGCGTCGACGTCGGCGCTCGAGCTCGACGACCCGCCGGAACGGGCCCGGTGGCGATCTCGAGCTGCTCGTAGACGCGGCCCTCGGTCTCCTGGACGGGCCGCTCGCCGGAGATCACCAGCCGCCGGCCCGAGACCTCGAGCGAGATCTCCCCCAGCTCGACGCCCGCGACGTCGACCTTGATCACCGCCTTCGGCTCGCCCTCCGATGCCGCCGCGACGTTGCAGTAGTAGACGTCCACGCGGGGCGAGAAGCCGCTGGCGCGCCGCGGCGCCAGCCCGGTTCGCTCCCAGACGTCGCCGAAGAGCTCGTCCATCTCCCGCCGCACGCGGTCGAAGTTGACGAACAGGTCCCGCTGTCGCGACATCGACCTAGAGATTAGGCCGGCTGGCTCACAGCTCGTAGATGGCGCCGTCGGTGGCGACCTCGACCGGCGCGCCGAAGGCCTCGCCGGCCTGCTCGCGCGCCCAGTCGGCGTCGAGCTCGTCGGAGATGTGGGTGAGCACGACCCGCTTGGCGCCGGCGCGCTTGGCGTGCTCGCCGGCCTCGGAGGGCGTCATGTGCCCGCGCTCGCCGGTGCGCTCGGGGCGCGGCAGCGTCGCCTCGACGAGCAGCAGGTCGGTTCCGCGGGCCGCGTCGACGAGCTCCTCGCCGGGGCCGGCAGTCGGCGCCGAAGGTGAGCCGGCCGCCGCCGGCGTCGCTGGTCACGTTGACGGCGAAGGTCTCGGTGAAGTGGGGAACCTCGGTGAAGCGGGCCTCCAGCTTCCCGACCCGGACGGTGTCCCGGGGCCCGTACTCGTGCAGGTCGAAGGCGCTTGTCGATCAGGTCCTCCGTTGCCCCACGCGCCGACGACGCGGCGGAAGGTCTCCGCGGCGCCCTTGGGCAGCGTGGAGCTCGGGGCGAGCCGGCTGGTCGGTCCCCGGCCAGCGGTCGACGGGGACCGGCTGCTGCCGCGGCGCGTAGGTGAGCGCGTACGCGTACGGGAACCAGATCGAGGAAGTGGTCGGCGTGCAGGTGGGAGATCAGCACCGCGTCGACGTCGACGTAGTCGATGTGCTGGCGGAGCTTCGCAGAACACGCCGTTGCCGCAGTCGAGCAGGAGCGCGGTCTCGTCCTCGGTGATCAGGTATCCGCTGCAGGCGCCGCCGGCGTCCTGCCACGAGGGCGACTTGCCCAGCACCGTGAGGCGCATGGGCGGACTCTAATGCGGCGGTGCGGGGTCTGACCCCGTCACCATGCACGGTGATCCGTAGTCGATGCGGTTAGGGGGTCAGACCCCCGGCCCGCTATCGGGCGGAAAGGGAGCTAGGCGGCGAGGGCGGTCTCGTCCGCCTCGCGCATCAGGAGCTCGGGCTGGCGGGGGGGCGCGAGGCCCTCCGGGCCGTCGGGCCGGTAGGTCGCGCAGGGGCGGCCGAGCTCGAGCGCGCAGAGGCCGTGGCAACCGAAGAAGCAGCTCTCGCAGCTCGGGGCCTTCTTGCGGCGGCGCTTTCGGGCGGTGGCGATCCCCGCCCGTGCCGGTGTCGCCCCCGTCGGCTGCGCTCCTTCGATCTCGATCATCGCTCCCGGCCCCTTTCGATCGTTTCGGTCTCCTCGCGTCGATCATGTCACCGGCCCGCGGGCCGCGCCAGGCCGCTTTCCGCAAATCGCAACAATTCCGTAACGACTTGAAAGTGCCTGCAAATCGGCATGTTTTCTGAATGCTCCAGCGAAAAACCGCCGTGTTTGCGGCGAGCGCCGGCGGGCGCCGAGCCGGCGCTAGAATCGAGGCCATGGCCCAGGAGCGCACCGCCCGGCTCAGCGCCTCACCGCCCCTGTTCGAGAACCGCTTCCTCGACTTCTTCTCGCGGATCCACCCCGCGGTTCCGGCGCTCGTCTTCGTGCCGGTGATCGCGCTCCTGGTGTGGCTCGGCGCCGACGACGGCCAGGGCGCGCTCGAGATCGTGCTGCTCCTCGCCGGCGGGGTCGCGCTGTGGACCCTCGCCGAGTACTGGCTCCACCGCAAGTTCTTCCACTGGGAGCCGGACAACGCGATCGGCCGGCGGATGCACTTCATCATCCACGGCGTCCACCACGATCATCCCAACGACAAGCTGCGCCTGGTGATGCCGCCGGGAGCGAGCATCCCGCTGGCGGCGCTCTTCTTCGGCGCTCTTCTACCTCGTCTTCGGGCTGCCGACCGCGTTGCCGCTGTTCGCCGGCTTTCTGATCGGGTACCTCGTCTACGACTACACCCACTATTACGTCCATCACTTCGTGCCGAAGAGCGACCTCGGCAAGCGGCTACGCGAACAGCACATGCGGCATCACTTCCAGGATCACCGGTACGGGTTCGGTGTGTCCTCACCGCTTTGGGATGTGGTGTTCCGCACCCTGCCGCGCAACCGCCAGGTTCGCTGACCGTTACTCTCAAGCGGTAACTAACGATTAGTTGGGCCGCGGCGCAGGGTGCGGTCATACATACACACGGAGGTCATGTTGGCCAGTACCAGTGATGCAGTCGCACAGGCACGCACCCTGCTGCAGGAGCGTCTCCGCGAGCTCGACTCCGAGCGCGCGCAGGTGAACAAGGCGCTCGCGGACCTCGGCGGTCGCCGCGGACCGGGCCGCCCGCGCGGCTCGAGGACCCGCGCGGCGGGCGGGCGGCGGCGCCGTCGCCGCCGCGGCGGAACCCGCGCCGATCAGGCCGTGAAGATGGTCACCTCGGAGCCGGGGATCACCGCCGGCCAGATCGCCACGCAGATGCGGATCGCGCCGAACTACATGTACCGGGTGATGGGCGAGCTCGAGAAAGAGGGGCGGGTTCGCAAGAAGGGCCGGGGTTACCACCCCGCCAAGTAGCGCGTTCAGCGCGACTGATCGAAGATCTCGCTCAGTAGGTGCGTGACGATCCACGTCGCCACCCGTGCCGTCGCTCCGGACGGGTCGCGCGCCGGGTTGAGCTCGACGACGTCGAAGCCGACCACGCGTCCGCGTCTCGCCACCTCGACCAGGATCGCGCGCAGCTGCCGGTAGCTGAGACCGCCTGGCTCCGGCAGTGAGTGCCCGGGCGCGATCGAGGAATCGAGCACGTCCAGATCGATCGAGACGTACAGCCGCTCCGATTCCGGGACGGTCTCCCGCACCACCTCGTCGGCGCCCTGCTCGAGCACGTCCAGGCTGGTCGCCCATCGGCCCCCCAGCTCCCGCATCCCGTCCAGCTCGGCGCGTTCCACGTTCCGGATCCCGAGCGCGGTGACGGTCCCGACGAACGGCAGCTCCGCCAATCGCCGGAGCTGGCTCGCGCTCGTGAGACGCGCGCCGTCCAGCTCGTCCAGGAAGTCGGTGTGCGCGTCGACGTGCACGACGTCGAACTCGCCCAGAGGCTCCATCCCCCGGCCGAGCGGGTAGCTGATCGAGTGGTCACCGCCGATCGCGACCATCAGCGCTCCACGCTCGGCGATTCCGCGCGCGGCGCCGGTGATGCGCCCGTAGTTCGCCTCGGTGTCCGAGCCCTGGATCACGACGTCGCCGACGTCGGCCATCGTCACCCCGGCCAGGTAGTCGCGGTCGGCCTCCACGTCGTACCAGCCCTCCGGGTAGTAGAACTGCGACTCGGAGGCCTCGCGCGCCGCCGCGGGCCCGGCGCGCTGGCCGGTCGGGACCCCCGGTCCCAACGTGCCGCCGTCGTAGGGCACTCCGAGGAAGGCGACCTGGGCATCGAGCTGGTCGAGGCCCCGCGCGGTCGGCACCCCGAAGAACGGCCGCGGGGCGGGACCGACGGAATGTGCGGTGCCGCCGTTCAGATCAGCCCGAGCTCCCGCACCGCGTCGCGCTCCTCGGTCAGCTCGGCCGCGGAGGCGTCGATGCGCTCGCGTGAGAACTCGTCGATCTCGAGCCCCTCGACGACCGTCCACTCGCCGTCCGCGCAGGTGCACGGGAAGCCGGAGAAGAGGCCCTCGGCGACGTCGTAGGAGCCGTCCGAGCGCACGGCCATCGAGACCCAGTCCTCGGTTCCGTGAACCCAGTCGCGAACGTGGTCGATCGCCGCGCTCGCGGCCGATGCCGCGCTCGACGCCCCCCTCGCCTCGATGATCGCCGCGCCGCGCTTGGCGACCGTGGGGATGAACTCGTCGGCGATCCACTGCTCGTCGTCGACCGCGTCCCAGGCCGATTGCCCGCCGACCTCGGCGTGGACCAGGTCCGGGTACTGGGTCGGGGAGTGGTTGCCCCAGACCGACATCTTGGAGATCTCGGTGACCGGCACCTCGACCCTCGATGCGAGCTGGGCCAGGGCGCGGTTGTGGTCGAGCCGCATCATCGCGCTGAAGCGCTCGTCCGGGACGTCGGGGGCGTGGGCGTTCGCGATCAGGCAATTGGTGTTCGCGGGGTTGCCGACGACGAGCACGCGGATGTCGTCGGCGGCGCCCTCGTTGATCGCCTCGCCCTGGGGCTTGAAGATCCCGCCGTTGGCCTCCAGCAGGTCGGCGCGCTCCATTCCCTTGCCCCGGGGGCGGGCGCCGACCAGGAGCGCGACGTTGCAGCCGTCGAAGGCCTCCTTCGGGTCGGCGGTGATGTCGATGTCGCCGAGCAGCGGGAAGGCGCAGTCGACCAGCTCCATCGCGGTGCCCTCCGCGGCCTCGAGCGCGTCGGGGATCTCGAGCAGGCGCAGGTTGATCGGCACGTCGTCGCCGAGCATGTCGCCGCTCGCGATCCGGAACAGCAGCGCGTAGCCGATCTGGCCGGCGGCGCCGGTGACGGCCACGTTGACGGGTGTGCTCACTGGGTGCCCTCTCCTTCCATCGCCTGCTTGAGGTTCTCGTCGATTGCGCCGAGGAACTCCTGGGTGGTCAGGAACTCCTGGTCGGGCCCGACGAGGAGCGCCAGGTCCTTGGTCATCTTGCCGCTCTCCACCGTCTCAACGCATACACGCTCGAGCGCGTGCGCAAACTCGCTCACCGCGGGGGTGTCGTCCATCCGCCCGCGCGCCTCCAGCGCCCGAGTCCAGGCGAAGATCGAGGCGATCGGGTTGGTCGAGGTCGCCTCGCCCTTCTGGTGCCGGCGGAAGTGGCGGGTGACGGTGCCGTGCGCCGCCTCGGCCTCGACCGTGCCCCCGTCGGGGCTCATCAGGACGCTCGTCATCAGGCCCAGCGAGCCGAAGCCCTGGGCGACGGTGTCCGACTGCACGTCGCCATCGTAGTTCTTGCAGGCCCAGACGTACCCCCCCTCCCACTTGAGCGCCGCGGCGACCATGTCGTCGATCAGGCGGTGCTCGTAGGTGAGCTCCTTGGCGTCGAACTCGTCCTTGAACTCGTTCTCGAAGACCTCCTGGAAGAGGTCCTTGAAGCGCCCGTCGTAGGTCTTCATGATCGTGTTCTTGGTCGACATGTAGACCGGCATCTCGCGCTCGAGCCCGTAGCGGAACGAGGCGCGGGCGAAGTCGCGGATCGACTCGTCGAGGTTGTACATCGCCATCGCCACGCCGCCGCCCTCGGGAAAGTCGAAGACCTCGAGCTCGATCGGGTCGCCGCCGTCGGTCGGAGTGAAGCTCAGCATCAGCTTGCCCTCGCCGGGGATCCTGGTGTCGGTGGCGCGGTACTGGTCCCCGTAGGCGTGGCGTCCGATGATGATCGGCTTCTTCCAGCCCGGCACGAGCCGGGGGATGTTCGAGATCACGATCGGCTCGCGGAAGATCACCCCGCCGAGGATGTTGCGGATCGTCCCGTTCGGCGAGCGGTACATCTCCTTGAGTCCGAACTCCTCGACCCGCGCCTCGTCGGGCGTGATCGTCGCGCACTTGACGCCGACGCCGTGCTCCTTGATCGCGTTGGCGGCGTCGACGGTGACCTGGTCCTCGGTGGCGTCGCGGTTCTCGATCCCGAGGTCGAAGTAGACGAGCTCCACGTCGAGGTAGGGGAGGATCAGCTGGTCCTTGATGAAGGCCCAGATGACCCGCGTCATCTCGTCGCCGTCGAGCTCGACGATCGGGTTTTCGACCTTGATCTTCTCCATCGGGGGGCGGGCGATGCTATCGGCGCCGACACCTGAGAGCCTTCCCGCGTGAACGGCCCCTCACGCAAGCGCGAGCTCGGCCGCGGCGAGCGGGTGCTGCCGGGGATCTGGCGGCTGCGGCTGCCGCTCCCCTGGCCCGGCGTCCCGCACGGCAACGCCTGGGCGCTCGCCGCCGGCGACGGCATCGTCCTCGTCGACACCGGCATCCACGAACCGGGATCGATGATCCAGCTGGAGCGGGCGCTGGAGATGACCGGGCACTCGGTCGAGGACGTGCGTCTGTTGGTCTGCACCCACGCCCACTCCGACCACTACGGGCAGGCCGCTCCGATCGTCTCGCGGGCGGGGTGCGAGCTGTGGATGCATCCCAACCACGAGCACATGACCCGCGCCGCGAGCGATCCCGAGGCCTGGCTCGAGGCGCGCCTCGAGGTCGGCCGCCAGAGCGGCGTCCCGGAGGAGGCGCTGGCCCGGTACCGCGAGTCGCGCCGCGGCCAGGGCTTCGGGGTCGCGGAGATCGTCCCGCCCGACCGCGAGCTCGTGCCGGGGGTGGAGGTGGAGAGCGACGCCGGCTCCTGGCGGGTGATCGAGACGCCCGGGCACGCCCCCTCGCACGTTTGCCTCTTCCAGCCCGAGCGGCGGCTTCTGATCTCCGGCGACCACCTGCTCGGACGGGTATCGCTCTACTACGACTACGGCTACACGCCGAACCCGGCGGGCGAGTTCGTCGCCTCGCTCGACGCCGTCGACGAGCTGGACGCGCGCCTCTGCCTGCCCGGCCACGGGCGCACCTTCACCGACGTCCGCGCCCACGTGAAGGCGAACCGGGCGCTGGTCGCGGAGCGGGTCGAGAACGCCCACCGGGCGATCGACGGCGCCGAGCTGACCGGGGTCGAGGTCCAGCCGCAGGTCCACGGTCGCCCGGCGGACGAGCGGACGGGCAACTGGTGGCTCTCGGAGACGCTCGTCTACCTGAACCACCTCGAGGTGGCCGGCCGCGCCCGTCGCGACGGCGGCGACCCGGAGCGCTGGTCCGCCACCTGAACGGGGTCTGACCCCTCTGTCCCCTGACCCCTCTGTCCCCGCTTACAGTCCCCGCCCATCAAGCTCCGCGCAACGGCCACCGCGATCGCCGCGGCCCTCGTCCTGACCGCCTGCGGTGAGGACGAGGCGCCCGAGCTGAAGTCCGCCGAAAACCCGGCGGTGGCACTTGCGGAGCGGGTTCCCGAGGGGCCGATCGCCGCTGTCACGGCGGTCGACCTCGCAGTGTCGCGGGATGCCCTCGGGCTGCCGGCCGACGCGGATCCGATGGAGGGCTTCCCCGACGGCACCGACGAGGAGCTGCGCTTCGCGGCGGTCGCCGGGACCGCGATCCCGTATCCTCCGTGCGCCCTCCCCCGTCCCGCTGACGAAGGCGATCGATGCGAGCCAGGTAACCGCGGCGGCGTCGAGCGCGTATTCTGGTCCGCAGGCCGTCACCGTCCTCGCGACCGAGCAGCCCTTCGAGGAGATCGCCGACTCACTCAGCGCGGCCGGCTACAAGCGCGAGGGCGAGGTGCTGCAGACGCGCGAATCCGGCATCGAGGTCGTGCACACGATCGTCGCCGGCGGCGACGACGTCGTCGCGATGGGCGGCGACCTCGAGTTGGTCAGCTCGGCGGCGGAGGGCGAGACGCCGGCCCCGAGCGGCACCGACCGGGAGCTTCTCGCCGGCCTGGAGGAGGCCCCTGCGATCAGCTCGGTCGGCTCGCGTGACGCCTGCGTCGAGGGCTTCGCCGTCGCCGACGAGCTTGGCGGAGGACGCGGCGAGATGAAGATCGTCGCCGCCGGGGAGGCATCGCCAGATCGCTTCGTCGCCGACCGGGCGAGGACCGGGCCCCTCGCCGACTTCGAGTTCGAGGAGCCGCGCGTCGACGACGAGGCGGTTTCCGTCCCGTTCACCTACCCCCTCTCCGCGCCCGGCACCCCGCTCGCGGTGGTCACCGGCGACCTTCCCTCGCGCGACATCTACGACTGCTCCTAGCGCCCGGGTAGCCTTTGCGGGCGATGGCGACCGTCGAGCAGCCCGCGGCGCGCGGCACCCACGAGGTCCTGAACCAGGCTCCTCCGCTCGAGGGCCACAACCTGTTCGAGCTCCGACACGCGTGCTGGTCGAGGCACTCGGCGCGAGGGCGGCGAGCTGGGCCGAGCGAGCGCGCCGAGGAGCTGGGCGCGATCTGCGGCCGTCCCGAGACGCAGCGCTGGGGGACCGAGGCGAACGAGAACCCGCCGAAGCTGCGCACCCACGACCGTTTCGGCAACCGCATCGACGAGGTCGCCTTCCACCCCGCCTGGCACGAGCTGCTCGGGCTCGGCGTCGAGCATGGCCTTCACGCGCTGCCGTGGCGCGAGCCGCAGCCGGGCGCGCACGTCGCCCGCGGCGCGCTGTTCAACCTGCTCGGCCAGGTCGAGGCCGGGGTCGGCTGCCCGATCTCGATGACCTACTCGGTGATCCCGGCGCTGCGGCGACCAGCCCGAGATCGCGGCGGAGTGGGAGCCGCGCTTCCTGTCGCTCTCCTACGACGAGCGGATGGTCCCGGCGCCCGACAAGAAGGGCGCGCTGTGCGGGATGGGGATGACCGAGAAGCAGGGCGGCTCGGACGTCCGCGCGAACCTGACGACGGCGCGGCCCTTGAACGGCGGCGGCCCCGGAGCGGAGTACGAGATCACCGGCCACAAGTGGTTCTTCTCGGCGCCGATGTGCGACGCGTTCCTCGTCCTCGCCCAGGCCGAGGGCGGGGTCTCCTGCTTCTTCATGCCGCGCTTCACCCCCGACGGCGAGCGCAACCGGATCCACCTCCAGCGGCTCAAGGACAAGCTCGGCAACCGCTCCAACGCCTCCTCCGAGGTCGAGTTCCAGGGCGCCTGGGGACGGCTCGTCGGCGAGGAGGGCCGCGGGGTGCGGACGATCATCGAGATGGTCAACCACACCCGGCTGGACTGCTCGCTCGGCGCCGTCGACCGGGATGCGCGGCCGGCGTCTGCGCACGCGGCCTGGCACACGGCCCACCGCTCGGCCTTCGGCAAGCGTGCTGCACGAGCAGCCGCTGATGCAGAACGTCCTCGCCGACCTCGCGGTCGAGGCGGAGGCGGCGACGATCGCCGCGCTTGCGGCTCGCGCGCGCCTACGACGAAGCGAGCGGCCGGGCGACGAGGACGCCCAGCGAGTTCAAGCGGATCGCCAACGCCGTGCTCAAGTACTGGACCTGCAAGCGCGGCCCGCGCCCACGCGGGCGAGTCGCTCGAGTGCCTCGGCGGCAACGGCTACGTCGAGGAGTCGGGGATGCCGCGGCTCTACCGCGAGGCGCCCGCTCAACTCGATCTGGGAGGGCTCGGGCAACGTCCAGTGCCTCGACGTGCTGCGCGCGATGGCGCGCAGCCCGCAGGCGCTGGAGGCGTTCTTCGCCGAGGTCGACGAGGCGACGCGGCGCCGACCGCCGACTCGACGCGTTCGCCGACGACCTGCGGACCGAGCTCGCCGACCTCGACGCGATCGAGTCGCGCGCCCGGCGGGTGGTCGAGCGGATGGCGCTCGCGCTCCAGGGCTCGCTGGTCGTCCGCTACGGCGACGAGGCGGTCGCCGACGCCTTCTGCGCGTCCCGGCTCGGCGGCGACTGGGGCGGCGCCTTCGGCACCCTGCCGAAGGGCACCGACTTCGAGCGCATCATCGCCCGCCACACGCCCGGCGGTCTGACCCCGTAGGGGACAGGTCGAAGGCCTGTCCCTTTCGGGGTCTGACCCCTCGGGGACGAGGGGTCAGACCCCGTTCACAGTTCGGCCGCCGTTCGCACGAACTCGCGCCAGGCCTCGTGCTCGCGCTCGCGCCAGGCGTCGTCGCGCTCGGGCTCGATGCTGCTCGCCGACCGGGATGCGCTCGGCGATCTCCGCGGTCGATCCCCAGATCCCGGCGCCGACCGCGGCGAGCGCCGCCGCCCCGGCGGCGGTGGCGTCGACGGCGCCCCGCTCGACCGGGATCCGGATGCAGTCGGCCTGCGAGCTGGAGCAGGGTCGGGTCGCGGGTGAGGCCGCCGTCGACGCGGAGGGCCTCGGCCGGGACCGCTCTCGCGGACGGCGGCGACGATGTCGGCGACCCGCCACGCGATCGCCTCGAGCGCGGCGCGGGCGATGTGGCCGGCGCGGGTCGAGCCGCGGTCAGGCCGGCGATCACGGCGCGCGCCTCGGGGCGCCACCAGGGAGCGCCCACTCCCGGCAGCGCCGGCAGGACCCGGACGCCGCCGGAGTCCTCGACCGTCGCCGCGAGCGCGGCCAGCGCGGGCGGGTCCTCCGCGAGGCCGAGGTCGCGGCTCATCCACTCGAGCAGCGCCCCGGCGGTGAAGACGCCGCCGTCGATCGCCCACTCGACCCGGCCGTCGACACGCCAGGCGACGGTCGGGAGCAGTCCTCCGGTCGACCTCGGGCCGCTCGTCGCCGGCGTGGGCGAGGACGAAGACGCCGGTGCCGTAGGTCGCCTTGACCAGCCCGGGCAGCACGCAGCCCGCGCCGGCCAGCGCCGCCTGCTGGTCGACGCAGCGGGCGCGCAGCGGCAGCTCGGCCGGCCAGGAGTCGTGGCGCAGCGTGCCGAGGTCGCCGGCGGTGTCGGCGATCTCGGGGAGCGTCTCGCGCGGGACGCCGAAGATCGTCGAGCAGGGCCGTCGATCCCACTCGGGCGCGCCGAGCTGGGTTCGCGAGGCGGTCGAGGGGTCGGTGGCGAAGCCGGCGCCGAGGCGGTCGCAGAGCCAGGAGTCGACGGTGCCGAGCCGCAGCGTCCCGGCGTCGGCGGCCCGCTGCACCGACTCGTCGTGCTCGAGCAGCCAGGTCGAGCTTCCCGGCCGAGAAGTAGGGGTCGAGCGGCATGCCGCTTCGCTCCGTCACGGCCTCGGCGCGGCCCGTCGGCCTCGAGCCGGTCGAGCACCTCCTGCGAGCGCTTGTCCTGCCAGGTGACGATCGGCGTCAGCGGCGTGCCGCTCTCCGCGTCCCAGGCGAGCACCGACTCGCCCTGGTGGTCGAGCCCGCAGGCGGCGATCTCGGCAGCCCGTCTCGCGCGCGAGTTGGAGCACTTCCGCAACGGCCTCGACCACCGCGGTGAGCGACTTCCTCGCCATCCTGCTCCACCCACCCAGGGCGGGGGTGGTGGAGGCGCTTCTCGCGCCGCGCTTCGGCGATCGGCTTCAGCTCCTCGTCGAAGACGACCGCCTTGACCGCCGAGGTGCCCTCGTCGATTCCGAGCAGGTGGGTCACGCCGCGGTCACCGCGCCCGGTATTCGCCGACTCCTCCGCCACCAGGGAACTCGGAGCGGATCTCGAGGTCCGCCCGCTCCAGCGGCGCGCTCGGCGAGCGAGCTCGACCCCGAGGCCGCCGACGATCTCGCGCACCCGCTCGCGCGATCGCGAGCGAGGCGGTCAGCCCGGTGGAGCGGATCGCGGCCACGTTGACGAGACCGTCGCATCGCTGGCGAGGGCCCGATCACGTAGTTGAGCGACCGGCGCCGCGCGCGCGCGCCGGGTCGCAGCCCGGCGTAGGCCGCGATCGGCTCGGCGCCGGCGAGCGCTCGGGTACATCGCAACCGCCTTCGGCAGGATCTCCTCCCGCGCCTCTCGCTCGGACCGACCAGTCGCGCTTGTCGGTCCTGGTCGACCGCGGTGGGGCCGGCGACGACTTGCCGTCGACGGTCGGGAAGACGAGCACCCCCTTCGTCCCCTCGCTCGGCACCGGCAGCAGGATCTGCTCGAGCCGCTCGCCGCGGCTGCTCGAAGACCAGGAACTCGCCCTTGCGCGGGTAGACGTCGAACGCTCGTCGCCGGCGAGCCGCGGCGACCTCGTCGGCGCCGAGGCCGGCGCAGTTGACGAGCGACGCGTGCACTCACGCGCTCTTCCCCGTCACCGCCGGCGAGCGACGAAGCCGTCTCCGTCGCGCTCGACCGACTCGACCCGGAAGCCCGTCCGCAGCGCGGCGCCGTGGCGCACTGCCGCGCGCCGCGAGCGCCTGGGTGTAGGCCATCGGGTCGGTGATCGACTCGCCCGGCATCTCGAGCGCCCCGTCCTCGCGCAGCCTCGCCTCGACGCCGTTGCGCGCCGGCGTTCTCGGCCAGCGCCGACGATCGCGACCTCGCTCGGCGGGGACCGCGGCCGCATCAGCCCGCCGCAGCGCCGGACCGGGAACGCCGAGCGCCTCGATCACCGGGTCGCGGAGCTCGGCCGCGCGGAGGATCAGCTCGGTCTCGAGCTCGCCGGGCGGACGAGTCGAAGCCGGTGTGGAGGATCGCCGGAGTTCGTCCCGCTCGCGCAAATCCGGGCTCCGCCTCGGCCTCGAGCAGCGCCACCGCGACGCCGCGGCGGGCGAGCGCAAGCGCGGTGGCGCTGCCGACTACGCCTGCACCAACAACTGCGACGTCCGCCTTCATACGGAAGGTCACATTGACTTGGGTGTCACGGTCGGCGTAGGGTCGCAGTGGTCACAAACCGCACTATCGAGGTGGACACGGATGGCGACTGAGGACGCTAGACCGGCTCCGGATGACGGCGACCGAGCGACGAGCAGACAGCTCGCCGAGCATGGGCTACAAGCAGGAGCTCTCGCGGGCGTGGGGCGGGTTCACCAACTTCGCGATCTCGTTCACGATCATCTCGGTCCTCGCCGGGACGTTCACGACGTTCGCCTTCGCCTGGCAGAACGGCGGCCCGATCGCGGCTTCGATCGGCTGGCCGATCCTCTGCGCGTTCGTGCTCATGGTCGCCTTCTCGATGGCCGAGCTGACCTCGGCGTACCCGACCGCCGGCGGGCCCTACTGGTGGGCGCACAACCTCGGCGGCCCGGGCTGGAGCTGGATGACGGGCTGGTTCAACATCGTCGGGCTGGTCGGGATCGTCGCCTCGGTCGCCTACGGCGCGGCGTTCTTCCTCTACACGCTGCTCGGCCTCTACGGGGTCGACTTCCTCGGGATGAACTTCGCCGCCGGCGACAACGTCCTCGGCGACACCTTCATCCTCTTCCTGATCATCCTCGCGTTCGTCACGCTGCTCAACATCTTCGGCGACCGGGTGCTGGCGCTGCTCAACAACATCTCGGTCGGCTGGCACGTGATCGGCGTCGCGGTGATCATCGCCCTGCTCGTCTTCGTGCCCGACCAGCACCAGGACGCGAGCTTCGTCTTCGGCGAGCGGATCAACAACAACGGCGTTCTTCGACGGCTCGACCACGCAGCCTCGGCTTCTGGTTCTTCGTGCTTGCCGATCGGCTTCCTGCTGGCGATGTACACGCAGACCGGCTACGACGCCTCGGCCCACACCGCGGAGGAGACCCAGAACGCCGCGATCGCCGCCGCGCAGGGGGTTTGGCGCTCGGTCTTCTTCTCGGCGCTGATCGGCTGGTTCGTCCTGCTCGCCTTCCTCTTCGCCGCCAACGACGTCACCGCGATCAACGACGCCGCCGGGTTCGTCGGCGAGATCTTCACCACGGCGCTCGATCCCTGGGCGGCGAAGCTGGTGATCCTGATCGCGACGATCGGCCAGATCTTCTGCGTCGCCGCCGGCCTGACCAGCGCCTCGCGCACCTGGTACGCGTTCTCGCGCGACCGCGCGATCCCCGGCTGGGCGCTGTTCCGGCGCGTCAACCGCGACCGGGTGCCGCTCTACGCGGTGATCGCGGTCTCGTTCTTCGCGCTCGTGATCACGATCCCGGCGCTCTGGGGCTCGGACGGACGTGCCGTTCGCGTTCTTCGCGATCACCGGGATCTGCACGGTCGGGCTCTACCTCGCCTACATCCTCCCGGTCTACCTGCGGCTGCGGGCGGGCGACGACTTCGAGCCCGGCCCGTGGAACCTCGGGCGCCGCTACAAGCTCGTCAACACGCTGGCGATCATCTTCGTCGTCCTCGTCGTCTACAGCCTCGACCTTCCGTTCACGCCGACCGGGCTGCCGTGGAACGACGACTTCGACGCGACCGTCGTCAACTACACGCCGCTGGCGATCCTGATCCCGCTGATCTTCGGGGTCTGGTACCTGGTCTCGGCCAAGAACGACTACCAAGGGCCGGTGCGGACGCTCGAGGAGGACGAGGTCACGCGCCGACTGACGCGGCGCGTAGGCTGGCTGGGGCGTGAAGCTCGACGAGCTGGAGAAGGCGGTCAAGGACGGCGACGGTCGACACCGTCCTGCTGACGATCGCCGACATGGAGGGGCGGCTGCAGGGCAAGCGGCTGACCGCGGCGCACTTCCTCGACGACGTCGCCGAGCACGGCGCCGAGGGATGCAACTACCTGCTCGCGGTCGACGTCGACATGGACACGGTCGAGGGCTACGCGATGTCCTCGTGGTCGCGTGGCTACGGCGACTTCGCGATGAAGCCGGACCTCGACACGCTGCGGCGGGTGCCCTGGCAGGAGGGCACGGTGCAGCTGATGGCGGACATCGAGTGGCACGACGGCTCGCCGAGTGCTGGCCTCGCCGCGGCAGATCCTCCGCCGCCAGCTCGAGCGGCTCGCCGAGCGGGGCTGGATCGCGCCTTCGCCGGCACCGAGCTCGAGTTCATGGTCTTCCGCGACACCTACGAGGAGGCCTGGAAGGAGGCCTACCGCGACCTCGAGCCGGCGAACCTCTACAACATCGACTACTCGATGCTCGGAACCGCGCGGGTCGAGCCGCTGATCCGGCGCATCCGCAACTCGATGATGGGCGCCGGGATGGTGGTCGAGAACTCCAAGGGCGAATGCAACTTCGGCCAGCACGAGATCAACTTCCGCTACGACGACGCGCTGACCACCGCCGACCAGCACGTGATCTACAAGAACGGCGCGAAGGAGATCGCCGCCGCAGGAGGAGCTACGCGCTCACGTTCATCGCCAAGTTCGACGAGCGCGAGGGAAACTCGTGCCACATCCACTGCTCGCTCGTCGGACGAGGGCGGCGAGCAACGTCTTCGCCGCCGACGAGGCGACTCTTCGACCGCTTCATCGCCGGCCAGCTCGCCTGCATGCGGGAGCTGACGCTGTTCTTCGCTCCGCAGATCAACTCCTACAAGCGCTTCGCGCCCGGCTCGTTCGCTCCGACCGCAGTCGCCTGGGGCGAGGACAATCGAACCTGCTCGATCCGGGTCGTCGGCCACGGCGAGCGCTCTGCGGATGGAGAACCGGCATGCCCGGCGCGGACGTCAATCCCTACCTGGCGCTGGCGGCGATGATCGCCGCCGGCCTGCACGGGATCGACTACGAGCTCGAGCTGGAGCCGCCGTTCGAGGGCAACGCCTACGAGTCCGACAAGCCCCACGTCCCGCGCACGATGTACGCGGCGCGCGACCTGTTCGCCGTCGAGCGATATCGCCCGCGAGGCGTTCGGCGAGGAGGTCGTCGACCACTACCTGAACCGGGCGCGGATCGAGATCGAGGCGTTCGACGCGGCGGTCACCGACTGGGAGCGATTCCGGGGCTTCGAGCGGCTGTGAGCGCGCGCGCGCCGTCCGGTGGTCGGCGTCTGCGCCGCGCTCGAGCGCGCGCGCTGGACGGTCTGGGACACCGAGGCGAACCTCTCGCCGCGGGTCTACTCCACCGCGCTGTCGGCGGCCGGAGCGCGGACGGTGATCCTGCCGGCCGACGACGCTCTCGCCGCGGCGGCCGACGAGGCGCTGGAGCTCGTCGACGGGCTGATCGTCGCCGGGGGCGGCGACATCGACCCGGCCATCTACGGCGAGCCGGCCAGGCCGGAGACCTACGGGATCCGGCCCGAGCGCGACCGCTTCGAGCTCGCGCTCGCGGAGGCGGCGCTCGACCGCGATCTGCCTCTGCTCGGCGTCTGCCGCGGCATGGAGGTGCTCAACGTCGCGCTCGGCGGCACGCTGGTCCAACAGCTCGAGACTCCCGACGCCCACCTGCGCACCCCCGGGAGTTCACCGACCACGAGGTCGAGCTCGAGCCCGGCACGCTGGCCGCCCGCGCGGTCGGCGGCGAGCGGGTCTCGGTGCTCTCGCACCACCACCAGGGGATCGCGGAGCTCGGCGAGGGGCTGACGGTCACCGGCCGAGCTGTCGCCGACGGGGTGATCGAGGCGATCGAGGCGCCCGATCGGCGCTTCGCGCTCGGCATCCTCTGGCACGCCGAGGAGGAGTCGCCGAGCCCGGTGATCGAGGCGCTGGTCGCCGCGGCACGGGACGGGGCGGGGGTGGCCGCAGTGATCTCCGTCGTCGAGCCGGCCACGGCGGAGGTGATCGCGGAGGTGCCGCGCGCGGGGGTCGAGGAGGCCGACCCGGCGATCGCCGCGGCGCACGAGGCGTTCCCAGGCTGGCGCGCGATCGCGCCCGACGAGCGCTCGCAGCTCCTGCACGACCTCGCCGAACGAGATCGAGCGCCGCGTGCGAGGAGCTGGCGGTGCTGGAGGCGCGGAACGCGGGCAAGACGATCGGCGACGCCCGCGGCGAGGTCGGGATGGTCGTCGACACCTTCCGCTTCTACGCGAGCGCGCCGCTGCGGCTGATCGGCGAGACGATCCCGGTCGCCGGCGGCGTCGACATGACCTTCCGCGAGCCGCTCGGGGTGGTCGGCCTGATCACGCCCTGGAACTTCCCGCTGACGATCGCCTCATGGAAGGTCGCGCCGGCGCTCGCGGCGGGCAACACCGTCGTCCTGAAGCCGGCCGAGCTGACGCCGCTGACCGCGCTCGAGCTGGCGCGAGATCGCGGCGGCCGCGGGGCTGCCCGAGGGGGTCGTCAACGTCGTCGCCGGTCCGGGCTCGGTCTGCGGGCAGCGGCTGGTCGAGCATCCCGACGTCGCCAAGATCGCCTTCACCGGGTCGACCGAGGTCGGGCGGCGGATCGCCGCGGCCGCGGCGGAGAGGATCAAGCGGGTGACGCTCGAGCTCGGCGGCAAGTCGGCGAACGTCGTCTTCGCGGACGCCGACCTCGAGGCGGCCGCCGCCTCGGCGCCGGCGGCGGTGTTCGGCAACGCCGGGCAGGACTGCTGCGCGCGCTCGCGGATCCTGGTCGAGCGCCCGGCGCTCGACGAGTTCATGGGCCACCTCGAAGGGGCCGTCGGCGACTTCACGGTCGGCGACCCGCTCGATCCCGAGAGCCGAGATGGGGCCGCTGATCTCGGCCGACCAGCTCGAGACCGTCTCCTCCTACGTCGAACGACGACGCCCCGGTCGCGATCCGCGGGGGCGCGCCGGACGGCCCGGGCTTCTGGTTCCCGCCCACCGTGCTCTGCCCGGTCTCCAACGACGACCGGGTCGCTCGCGAGGAGGTGTTCGGGCCGGTCGCGGCGGTGATCCCGTTCGAGGGCGAGGCGGAGGCGGTCGCGATCGCCAACGACACCCCGTACGGGCTCTCGGGCTCGATCTGGACCCGCGACGGGGCGAGGGCGATGCGCATCGCGAGGGCGATCGAGACCGGCGTGATCTCGATCAACTCGAACACGTCCGTGCGGGTGCAGACGCCGTTCGGCGGCTTCAAGCAGTCGGGCGTCGGGCGCGAGCTCGGCCCGAACGCGCTCGAGCACTACACCGAGCTGAAGAACGTGTACTACGCCACTGAGGACAGCTGATGCCCGGTCGCCTCGAAGGAAAGGTCTGCGTGATCACGGGCGCGGCGAGCGGTATCGGGGCCGCGACCGCGAGCCTGTTCGCCGACGAGGGCGCGCACGTGGTCGGCGTCGACCTCGACGAGAGCTCGGGGACCGAGCTCGCGGTCGCGTGCCGACGTCGCCGACGAGGCGCAGGTCCGGCGCGATGTACGAGCGGGTCCACGAGCAGTTCGGCCGGATCGACGTGCTCTTCAACAACGCCGGGATCGTCGACCGAGCGACGACGTCAGCGTGCTGGAGACCTCCGTCGAGGCGTGGCAGCGGGTCCAGGACGTCAACCTCAAGTCGGTCTTCTTCTGCTGCAAGTACGGGATCCCCCACCTGCTCGAGTCCGGGGGCGGCTCGGTGATCAACACCGCCTCGTTCGTCGCGGTGATGGGCGCGGCCACCTCGGAGATCTCCTACACGGCCTCGAAGGGCGGCGTGCTCGCGCTCTCGCGCGAGCTCGGCGTCGAGTTCGCCCGCCGCGGGGTCCGCGTCAACGCCCTCTGCCCCGGCCCGGTCTACACCCCGCTGCTCGAGGAGCTCTTCGCCAAGGACCCCGAGCAGGCCGCCCGCCGCCTGATCCACGTCCCGATCGGCCGCTTCGCCGAACCCCGCGAGATCGCCCAGGGCGCCCTCTTCCTCGCCTCCGACGACTCCTGCTACGTCACCGCCTCGACCTTCCTCGTCGACGGCGGCCTCTCGGGCGCCTACGTCACCCCCCAGTAAGGGGTCTGACCCCTCAGGGGACAGGTACCCCCGCGGGGTCTGACCCCTCGGGGGACAGTCTCCCGTCAGTCATTTCGAGATAGATCCGCCTCGGATCGCCGCCGAGATCGCCGAAGTACCAGAGCAGGCGATCGACGTCCAGCCACTTCGGGGCCACCGCTTTCGCAACAGCACGGTGACTGCTCCATCGCCATTGCTCGGGCCGCTCGCAGAGTCCCGCCTTCACAGGGTTGCGGACGATGTAGGCGATCGTGGCCCAGAGCTGAACTTCCGTCTTGATGCGCTTGTCGCCGTAGCGGCCTTGGAACAGGTGACCGCTGCGGTCATGGCGGTCGTTGAACTTGCGGGCGTAATCACCGTGGAGGCGACGCATCCCGGCGGCCGAGATTCGGCTTCGGCGTCTCGAGCAGGAGGTGCATGTGGTTGTCCATCAGGCAGAAGGAGAGGCAGCGCCAGCTCGTCTCCTCGATCACCTCTTCCAGAAGCTCGAGGTAGCAACTTCGGTCCTCATCGTCGCGATAGACCGGTCCATGATCGTTCCCACGCGAATACACGTGGTAGATCCCGCCCTCGACTTCCTCCCTGCGGCCTACGAGGCATGTCCTTTGTTAAAGCCCGCAGCTCGCCACGGCGCCCCCCCGACCTGTCCCCTAAGGGGTCAGACCCCTTCGGTGACGTGTCCCCTAGGGGTCAGACCCCGTGTGACGTGACCCGGCCTAGGGGATCTGCACCACGGCGTTTCAGGAAGCGGGTGGCAGAGGTCGCGGCCCAGGCTCGTTCCACGCCTCGATGCGTTCGCGGGTCGCAGCGGCAGAGGGCTTCGGGGTCGATGCCGATGCGGACGGCGTCTGGGTCGGTGTCGTAGTGGCGGATCCAGGTTCGGCGTCGGTGGCGCTGACCTCGGCGTGGAACTGGATGCCCCAGGCGGAGCTGTCGAGACGGTAGGCCTGGATGCAGACCGCGCTCTCGGCGAGACGGCGGCGCCGTCCGGCGGCCCGGCACTCGTAGCTGTGCCAGCCGAACGCCTCGAAGCGGGGAGCGAGCGGCCCGATCAGCGGGTCCGCCGCGCCCTCGTCCGTGACCTCGACGTCGGGCCAGCCGATCTCGGGCTCCGAGGCGACGCGGCGGGGCTGCCGCCCGCCGCCGCGGAGAGGAGCTGGGCGCCGAGGCAGACGCCGAAGAGCGGGGTGCCGCGCTCGAGCAGCTCGGCCAGCAGGCGCTTCTCCGGCGGCGAGCCATGGGTGCTCGTCCTCCTGGTCGACGTGCATGGCGCCGCCGAAGGTGAGCACGGCGTCGTAGGCCGCCGGGTCGCCGGGCGGATCGGCACCTTCCGCGATCAGCCAGGTGTCGAGCTCGGCCGCCCGATCGCGGAAGGCCTCGGCGAAGACGCCCGGCCCGGCGTCGCGCTGGTGGACGATCGCGAGCGCCCGCACGTCCGGCTCAGAGCCAGCGTTCGTCGAGTCGCCGGACCACCGCCTCGCTGAGGCGGATCGCGTCGGCGAGGGTGCCGTAGTCGACGTTCTCCGGCACGTCCGTGGGCCAGTGATAGTTGGCGGGCTGCTTGAGCTGGGTGACCGAGCAGAGCGATGCGCACTGGTAGTCGGCGAACAGCGGGATCACCGCGTCGGTGGCGTTGCGCAGGCGCAGGTTCGGGAAGAGCCCGATTCCGAGCTCCTCGGCGAGCCCGTCGAGCAGCGACAGCGACTCGTGCGGGTACTCGCTCATGCGCAGCATGCCCTCGCCCCGCAGCACGCAGCAGGTGCGGCGACCCGACGGTGTCGACGCTGAGGAAGAAGGTCCGATCGCGTGGGCAGGTCGGGGAAATGTCGCCGCGCGAACGCCTGCATCCCCTCGCAGGTGGCCTCCTCCGAGGTGGAGAGGAGGATCACGCGGACGTTCTCCGGTCGGCCGCTCGGCCAGGGCCCGCGCGAGCGCGATCAGGGTGACCACGCCGGTGCCGTTGTCGTTGGCACCCGGAACGACCTGGCTCATGCCGATGTTCGCCATCGCCGCGCCGAACCCGGCGCTGACCGTGGCGCCGGCTCTGGCGAGCGCACGCGAGCCGGTCACCGCCCCGAGCGCCGCGAGCGCCGGCCCCGCGACCCCGATCGCGATCAGCGGCGGGCTGGTGTCGTTTCGCTCGATGAACCCCGCCCGGTCGGCGAGCTCGGGGATCGCCGGGTGGAAGATCAGGCCGCGGTGGGCGGCGTCGTGATGGGCGCCGACGACCACGGTGCGCTCCGCGTCGGCGGGGCCGATCTCGGCGACGAGCTGGGTGGCGGTCCGCGGTCGCAGCCGCGAGCGCAGGGTGCGCGTCCCCTCCCCCGGCATGTCGTCGGCCGCGAGCGCCGCGGCGGCGGCGCCCAGCGCCGCTCCGGCGAGCCGGTGCCCGCGGGCGCCCAGCGATCCCCGCCAACGCCCCCGCCGCCGAGGTGAGGCCCAGCGGCCACCAGAACGTGTTGTGGATCCGCTCCTCTTCGAGCCTCGACTCGACCCCGACCTCCGCGAGGCGGTCGCAAAGCCACTCCGCGGCCCGCCGCTCGCCCTCGGTCGCCGTCTCGCGCTCGAACGAGCAGAGCTCGTCGAGCTGCTCGCGCAGGGTCTCGGCCGGGGGCGGGGCGGTGATCTCGGGGAGTGCGTCGTCGGTCGCGGTCGTCACGCGAGTCAACCTACCTAGACTGACCTCCATGCCGGCGCGCGGGGCCGTGACCCTGTTTCACATCCGTGGGATCCGGATCGGTGCCGACTACTCGTGGTTCCTGGTCCTGCTGCTGGTGATCATCTGGCTCTCGGACCTCTACCGCGACGTCCTGGGGGCCGCGAGCTCCGACGCCGAGCCGTACCTGCTCGCCGTGCTCAGCGCGCTCCTCTTCTTCGGCTCCATCGTCCTCCACGAGCTCGGGCACGCGCTGGTCGCGCTCCGCAAGGGAATCGGGATCTCCGACATCACCCTGTGGCTGTTCGGCGGCGTCGCCCGGATGCGCCGCGACTCCGACTCGCCCGGGACCGAGCTTCAGATCGCCCTCGCGGGGCCGGCCGTGACGCTCCTGATCGCCCTCGCCTGCACGGGGATCGGCCTCGCCGCCGGCGGCGAGCAGTTCTGGGAGGCGATGCGCGGCCAGAGCGGCGCCGACGCCTCCGGACCCCTGGCCCTGCTCGCCTGGCTGGCGACGATCAACGTCCTGGTCCTCTTCTTCAACCTGATCCCCGCCTTCCCGCTCGACGGCGGGCGCGTGGTGCGGGCGATCGCGTGGAAGTTCTCAGGCAGCCGCACTCGCGGGACCCGCTTCGCGGCGATGCTCGGCCAGGGCTTCTCCTACCTGTTCATCGGGATCGGCATCTTCCTCGCTCTCAACGGCGCCCTGATCGACGGCGTCTGGCTCGCCCTGATCGGCTTCATCCTCGCCGGCTCGGCACGCTCGGCGGCGATGCAGACCGAGCTCTCGGCGCGGATCGAGCACCTCAAGGTCGCCGACGTGATGGACGCCGAGCCGGTCTCGATCCCCGAGGACACCTCGGTCGAGCGCGCGCTCGAGGAGTTCTTCCTGCGCTATCGCTGGCCATGGTTCCCGGTCGTCGACGCGGCCCAGCGGTTCCTCGGCCTGCTCCAGCGGGGCGCCGCCGACGCGGTCCCCGAGGGGAGGCGGCCGGACGCGCTCGTGCGCGAGTTCCTCACCGCCGACGCGGACGGCAGCCTCCACATCCGCGACGACGCGCCCCTCGAATCGGTGCTCGGAAACGAGAACCTGCGACGGCTGGGCGGCCTGGTCGCGATCGACGCCGAGGGCCACGTCAGCGGCGTCGTCACGGTCGACGCGATCGGCCGCACGCTGCGCGACTCGGTCGGATAGTGCACATATAGGATCGCCGCGTGCCTAGCCACGACGTCCTGGTGATCGGAGCGGGCCTCGCCGGGCAGCGGGCCGCGCTCGCGGCGGCCGAGGCGGGCGTCTCCGTGGGGATCATCTCCAAGGTCCATCCGGTGCGCTCGCACTCGAACGCCGCGCAGGGCGGGATCAACGCGGCGCTCAACCCCGACGACTCGTGGGAATCGCACGCCTTCGACACGGTCAAGGGCTCCGACTATCTGGGCGACCAGGACGCGATCGAGATCATGACCCGGGAGGCGCCTGAGGAGATCCTTCACCTCGAGCACCTCGGGGTGACCTTCCACCGCAACGAGGAGGGCAAGCTCGGGACCCGCGCCTTCGGCGGGGCGTCCCAGGCCCGCACCTATTACGTGGCCGACATCACCGGCCAGGCGATCATGCACGTCCTCTACGAGCAGCTGATGAAGCACTCCGACCTGGTCCACCGCTACGAGGAGTGGTTCACCACCGCGCTGGCCCTCGACGACGAGGGCGAGTGCGTCGGCGCCGTCACCCGCAACGTCAAGGACGGCTCGATGGAGCTGTTCGAGGCCCGCAACGTGATCCTCGCCACCGGCGGCAACGGGCAGATGTTCCGCCCGACCACCAACGCCCTGATCTGCACCGGCGACGGCATCGCGATGGCCTACCGGGCCGGGGCGAAGCTGATGGACATGGAGATGATCCAGTACCACCCGACCACGCTGGCGGGCAAGGGCTTTCTGATCACCGAGGGGGCGCGCGGCGAGGGCGCCCACCTCTTGAACGCCAAGGGCGAGCGGTTCATGGAGCGCTACGCGCCGAACAAGATGGAGCTCGCCTCGCGCGACGTCGTCTCGCGCGCCGAGCAGACCGAGATCGACGAGGGCCGCGGCTTCGACGACGGCACCGTCGCGCTCGACATCACGGTGGTCCCCCGCAAGCGGATCCACGAGGCGCTCCGCGAGATCGTCCTGGTCGGCCGCGACTTCGCCGGCGTCGACATCACCAGCGAGCCGATCCACATCAAGCCCGGCAACCACTACACGATGGGCGGCGTCAAGACCGACGTCTGGGGCGCGACCGACATCCCCGGCCTGTACGCCGCCGGCGAGGTGGCGTGCGTCTCGGTCCACGGCGGCAACCGGCTGGGCGCCAACTCGCTGCTCGACACGCTGATCTTCGGCCGCCGCTCGGGCGAGCACGCCGCGGAGCGGGCGAAGGGCACCGGGGGAGGGCGCCCGTCGAAGGCGGTGCTCGCCGAGGAGGAGGCGCAGATCGCCGAGATCCTCGGCCGCGAGCGCGGCTCCGGGCGCCGGGTCTCGGAGATCCGCAGGGAGCTCGGCGAGGCGATGGACCGCCATGTCGCCGTGTTCCGCGACGAAGACGGGATCAAGCAGGCGATCGAGACGGTCGACCGGCTCAAGGAGGAGGCGGCGAGCGCCTACATCGACGACAAGGGGACGGTCTTCAACCAGGACGTGCTCGGGGCGCTGGAGCTCGGCTTCATGCTCGACAACGCCGAGTGCACGGCCGCGGCGGCGCTCCACCGCACCGAGAGCCGCGGCGCCCAGTACCGGACCGACTTCCCGGAGCGAAACGACGAGGAGTGGCTCAAGCACATCGATCTCTCGCTCGACAGCGAGGGACCGGAGATCAGCTACTCCGAGGTGACCATGACCCAGTGGGAGCCGCAGGAGCGGACCTACTGAGTGAGATAGCTAGGGTGGGATGAGGAATGGCTGAGTACACGGTCCGGGTGCGGCGCTATTTGCCCGAGAGTGGCGAGGGCGCCTACTGGGAGGACTTCGACGTCGAGCTCGAGCCCACCCTCTCGGTGCTCGACGGTTTGCTCCAGGCCAAGGACCGCGACGACGGCTCGCTCGCCGTCCGCTGCTCCTGCCGGGCCGCGATCTGCGGCTCGTGCGGGGTGAAGATCAACGGGCAGTCGACCCTCGCCTGCCTGACCCAGATCGGCGAGGCCCAGGAGCGCGCCAACAGGCTCGACGGCGGCTCCAACCCAGTCGTCGTCGAACCCATGGGCAACATGCCGGTGATCAAGGACCTGGTCGTCGACATGGAGTCGACGCACTGGGAGAAGGTCCGGCGGGTGACCCCGTGGCTCCTGCCCGAGGGGGAGCCGCCGGAGCGCGAGTACATCGTCCCGCCCGAGTCGATGATCGACATCACCCAGTCGATGGCCTGCATCCAGTGCGGGGCCTGCGTCTCCTCCTGCCTCTCGATGGAGGTCGACCCGGAGTTCATCGGTCCCGCCGCCCTCGCCAAGGCCTACCGCTTCGTCGGCGACCCGCGCGACGCACAGACCGAGGAGCGCCTCTACGACCTCGCGCAGGACCCGCACGGGATCTACGACTGCACCCACTGCTTCAACTGCATCGACGCCTGCCCGAAGGGCGTCGCGCCGATGGACCAGATCATGCGCCTGCGCCGCGGCGCGGGGGACGCCGGGATCAACGACGTCAACAACGGCCACCGCCACGAGACGGCGTTCACGAAGATCATCGAGGACAAGGGCACGCTCGACGAGTCGCTGCTGCTCCAGGAGTCCTACGCGCAGGGGATCGGCGGCAAGCTGAAGCCCTCGAAGGGGGCGATCACCGGTCTGCTCGGCTCGATCCCGACCGCGGTCCGCGGCATCCGAACCGGCAAGATGCGCTCGCTCTCGAAGCTGATCCCCGGCGTCCACCCGAAGCTTCCCGGCGACGCCCAGCCCCAGGTGAAGCGGATCTACTCGCACGCCGAGGAGCACGGCACGGAGCTCAACCTGTACATCCAGGGCGAGGAGGAGATCGAGCCCGAGCCCGACGAGGAGTCGGACGAGGAGCTCGCCGAGGAGGGGGCGGCGGCGTCGGAGCAGTCAGGCGAGGGCGCCGAGGAGAAGTCGGACCAGGCGGCCAGGGGCGCGGCCGAGGATGCCGCGGGACCGCCCGACGACGAGGTCGGCGGCGCCGGCACCCCGAGCGAGGCGCCGGCGGTCGGCGGCGGGCGCCAGCACATGGACAAGGCCACCGAGGGCGGCACCACGGTCTCCTCTGGGGAGGCCACGGGCGGCGAGACCGAGGACTCCGAGTCCACGGGTCCGGAGGCGGCCGCGGAATCCGACGACTCCGGAGACTCCGAGGAGGAGAAGGCTTGAAGCTCGCCTACTGGCCCGGCTGCGTCTCGCGCGGCTTCACCCCCGAGCTGCACGGCTCGATGGCGCTGGTCGCCGAGCGGCTCGGGATCGAGCTGGTGACGCTCGACCGCGCCAACTGCTGCGGCGCCGGCGTGATCGCCGAGCACAACCAGGAGCTCGCGGACTCGCTCAACGCGCGCACCTTCGCCCTGGCGCAGAGCACCGGCCTGGCGATGATGAACATCTGCTCGACCTGCCAGGGCGCCCAGTCGGAGTGCCAGCAGCGACTCGACGCCGACTCCGCCTACCGCGCCCACATCAACGAGATCCTCGCCGAGGAGGGGCTCGAGTACGTGAAGGACAAGGACGGCTGGACGAACAAGAACTTCCTCTGGATCCTGGTCGAGGACATCGGTCTCGAGAAGCTCAAGGCGGAGGTGAAGCGGCCGCTCTCGGGCCTTCGCGTCGGGCCGTTCTACGGCTGCTACATCGTCCGCCCCAAGCATCGGCTCGGCTACGAGGAGCACCCCGAGCGCGACCTCTACCTCGAGCGCGTGATCGAGGCCCTCGGCGGCGAGGTCGTCGAGTACGACGGATCGCGCAAGTGCTGCGGCTTCCCGGTGATCACGATGAACCGCGACACCTCGCTGCGACAGGCGGGCACCCACATCGGCGACGCGATCGACGCCGGCGCCGACTGCCTGGTCACCCCCTGCCCGCTCTGCCACCTCAACCTCGACATGCAGCAGCCGGAGGCGGCGAAGGTCGTGAACCGCGACCTCGGCCTGGCGGTCCTCCATCTCCCCCAGCTCGTCGGCCTCGCGCTCGGCGCAGATCCGAAGCAGCTCGGGATGCCCAAGCACATCGCCTCGACCGGGTGGGTCGAGGAGCGGCTCACGGCCGGCGCACCGAGATCCGGCCTAGAGCAGCCCCGGGTCGCCGGCGAGCGGCTCCTCGTCGGCTCCTCATGCGCCGCTCGATCCAGCGCGCGCCGAGCGTGTCGGTGAGGCCGTGGGCGATGATCGAGAAGAGGATCACGAAGGCGGCGACCTCGAAGATCAGGTCGCCGTTGTCGACGACCGAGTCGAGGACGAGCAGGGCGAACAGCATCGAGGCGACTCCCTTCGGCCCGAACCAGGCCATGAACAGCTTGTGCGGGCGCGGCAGGCCCGGTGCCCCCGAGCGAGGTCATCACCGCCACCGGGCGGGCGACGAGCAGGGCGAACGGGATGAAGAGGAGCAGCGGCCAGAGCTCGCTAGTCGAACCCGGTCGCGACGATCAACGCCCCGAAGACGAAGAAGGTGATGACCTGGAAGATCGAGCTGACGTTCTCGGAGAAGTCGATGAAGTTCTCCGGGATGTCGTGCTCGGCGGCGCCGAGCGCGATCCCGGCGACGAAGGCGGCGATCAGCCCGTTGCCGAAGGTGACGTCGGCGAACCCGTACGCGGCCAGGCCGATGCCGACGGCGTAGATGCCCTCGTAGCGGCGGATCAGGCCGCCGCCCGGGAGCCGGTCGTGGAGGCGCCCGCCGGCGATCCCGAGCGCGATCCCGACGACGGCGCCGAAGACCGCCTCGCCGAGCAGCGTCGCCGCCTCGCTGCCGGCGTCGCCGCCCGGGGTGGCGAGGACGAGGAAGAAGAGGACGAAGGGCAGCGCGAGGCCGTCGTTGAGGCCGGACTCGAGGTTGAGCGTGTGGCGGATCAGCTGCGGCACCTTCTGCGCGGTGACCACGGTCGAGGTGACGACCGGGTCGGTCGGCGAGAGGACCGCGCCGAGCAGGCGGCCTCGGCCCAGGTGAGCTCGGGGAAGAGCAGCTTCGCGCCCGAGCGCGAGCAGGGCGAGGGTGATCGGCATCGCCAGGACGAGCGCGCGCACGGGCGGGCTCCAGTGCAGGCGCAGGAGCTCGTTCTCGACGACGAGCCCGTCGGCGAACAGGGTCAGGACCAGCGCCAGCTCGATCAGGTGGAGGATGTCCTCGTCGCCGACGGTCGACGGAGACCACGTCGGCGGCGGCGAGGACGATGCCGAGCGTGACCGAGAGCACCGAGATCGAGAGCACGGTGCCGTGCATCACCCCCGAGAGCGCCGCCGCGCAGGTCAGCAGCAGGCCGACGATCAGCAGCGCCTCGCCGAAATCCAGGTCCATCGAGGCAGCCTAGTCGCGCCGCCTCGCCCGGATGATCGATACTAATCGACGTGCGCCTGGTCGTGCGGCCAAGCTGGGCGCCGCGCGCGGCCGAGAGCGCGTAGCGGTGCTCCGCGCGAGTGCCGTGGGTGGCGATCCAGCGCCGCGCCAGGCGCGTCTTCCGGGTGCGTGGCTGGCATCGGTCGTCTATAGCCCTCGGCGCCGAGGGTGCCGATCACGCCTCGACCAGGCGCGCTCGTCGGGTTCCGCGCGGCCGAGCCGGCGCTTGCCCAGGCGGTGAGGTCCTCCCGGCCGCCGACCGCGAGCAGCGGCCCGCGTGACCGCGTAGCGGCCGTCCTCGAGCAGGACCAGCGCGCCCGGGATGTCGCGGCGCTCGCGCAGGCGCTCGACCACGCGGCTCGCCGGCGAGCCCGCCTGGGGCGGCCGGGATCGCCGTCGCCCTCCCGCCAGGGCCGCACCGTGAAGACGGGCGGGCGTCCCTGGATCTTCCGCGGCGGCCGCGCGGCGGGCCCGATCGGGCCCTCGTGCCAGCGCTCGATCAGGCTGTTGACCTCGTCGGCGGTCTCCTGGCGGACCAGCAGGTGCAGGCGGTCGCCGGCGTGAAGGCGGGTCGAGCCGCGCGGCGGGATCGCCTGGTCGCCGCGGACGATCACGTTGACCATCGCGTCGCGCGGCAGGCCGAGGTCGGAGACGCGGCGCGCCGGCGATCGCGTCGCCCTCGCTGGACCGGATGCTCGAGCACCTCGGCGCCGAGCCGGCGGATCACCCCGCGTCTCGGCGAGCGGCTGCGGCAGCGCCGGCTCGCTCGTGGTCGCGTCCAGCCGGTCGGCGAGCGCCTCGAAGGTCGAGCCCTGCAGCAGCGTCGAGAAGAGCACGGCGAAGAAGACGATGTCGAAGAACTCTCGGCTGCTCGGGACCCCGGCGATCACGGGGAAGGTCGCGAGGACGACCGGGACCGCCCCCCGCAGGCCCGGCCCAGGAGAGGACGACCCGCTCGGAGTTCCGGTACGGGAAGGGCGCGGTCGCAGCGAAGACGCCGGTCGGCCGGGCGACGAAGAGGACGATCAGCGCCAGCAGCGGTTCCCTCGAGCCGACGTCGCCGAGGTCGCTCGGGAAGACGAGCAGGCCGAGGACGAGGAAGAGGGCGACCTGCGCGACCCAGGCGAGCCCCTGGTGGAAGGTGGTGATCGTCCGCTTCGCCGGGATCGCGGCGCCGCCGAGCGCGAGGCCGGCGATATAGACGGCGAGGAAGCCGGAGCCGCCGAGCACGTCGGCGGCGCCGAAGGAGAGCGCCGCGACGGTCAGCGAGGCGACCGGGTAGAGCCCGCCGGTGTCGAGGCGGATCCGTCGCAGGACCTCGACCGCCAGCCCACCCGACGGCGACGCCGAGCGGCGAGGCCGATGCCGAGCTCCTCGACGAAGAGGAGGAGCATCCCGTCGACGCCGAAGCCCGGGTTCTCGATCCACTCGATGAACCCGAGGACGAGCAGGATCGCGACCGGGTCGTTGAGGCCGGCCTCGCCCTCGAGCGTGCGCGGCGAGCTTCCGCCGCAGGGTCGAGCCGCGCAGCAGCGCGAAGATCGCGGCGCCGTCGGTGGTCGCGATGATCGAGCCGAGCAGCATCCCCTCGAGCGTGCCGAGGTCGAAGCAGCCAGGCGGCGGCGAGCCCGGTGAGGACCGCGGTGAGCACCGTCCCGACCAGCGCCAGGCTGATCGCCGAGCCGAGCACCGGCCGGATCTCGATCAGGCCCGAGGTGAGCCCGCCCTCGAAGAGGATCAGCGCGAGCGCGATGATGCCGACCGTGCGCGCGAGCTCGTAGTCGGAGAAGTCGATCCAGCCCGTGCCGTCGGTGCCGATCAGCATGCCGACGCCGAGGAAGAGGATCAGGCTCGGCACGCGCAGGCGCGACGCGAGCAGCGCGGCGGCAAGCCCCGCTGCCAGCAGCGCCCCCGCGACCAGGATCAGCTCGCCGTCGCTCACGGGGGGAGCCTTTCAGGCCGACGCGTCCGGACGGCGAAGCGGCCGGGGCGCCGGGTTTGCAGGAGCGCGGCCTCCTCAGGGGCGAGGGCTCAGGCGGGGGACTTAGGCGGGATCGATCTCGTGGTTGGCGTGGAAGAGACCATCCGGGTCGTGGGCCGCCTTGAGCTCGGCGAGCCGGCGGGCGGATCCTCGGTTGCGAAAGCCGGAGGGGACGTCGGTCGGGTTCTCGGCGAGGTTGAGGTAGGGCGCCCGCGTGTCGAACGGGGTCATCGCCTCCCTCAGGCCGTCGAGCGTCGGCCTGGAGCGCCGCGGGCGACCGCGGGGCCGGCCGGGATGCCCGCCGCTGAACATCGCGAACTCGCCGCGGAGAGCGCCGAGCGCGCCGGCGCCTCGGGCTCGCGGCTCAGGGCGCCGCCAAGATGGCGGAGCTCGGCCATCAGGAGCGGGGTCTCGACTCCCGGCCCGGCGAGGGCGAGCAACCGCATCGAGCGCGTCGTCGGGCAGCCCCGGCCAGCATCTGATGGTCGCTCAGACGCCCGGCATCGGCTCGGGCGGGTCCATGTGGATGTAGCTGAGCGCCGCCGGGGGCATGTCCATGAACATGTCGATCTCCGGGCCGAGCTCGCGCAGCGGCCGCGAGCTGCGCGGACGCCGGCCGGCCTCGTCGCCGGCATAGGCGCCGTCGATCACGACGAGCGAACGGCCGCTGAAGGGCTCGGGCATGTCGGGCATGTCGGGGAGCCGCATGAGCCGCAGCGAGGTGGTGACTCGTCGCGGCACGGTCGGCGGTCCAGTCGCGCCAGCGACGCAGGACCTCCGGGGCCGCCTCGAGCGGCCAGGCGAGCATGCCGGCGTAGACGCGACGGGAGCTCGAAGAGGTCGAACTCGAGCGCGGTGACGACGCCGAAGTTCGCGCTGCCGCCGCGGATCGCCCAGAACAGGTCGGTCTCGGTCTCGCGGTCGGCGCGAACATGCTGGCCATCGGCGGTGACGATCTCCGCCGCCGTGACGTGGTTGGCGGCGAGGCCGAGCTTGCGGCCCGAGCCCGAGGCTCATGCCGCCGCCGACGTGGTAGCCGACGATGCCGACGTCCGGGGCGAGGACCCGGCGGCCGCGGCGAGGCCCAGCTCGGACGCCGGGCCGGTCACGTCGGACCACTGGGCCCCGGCGTCCGACGCGCGCCCGTCGCGACTCCGCGTCGACCTGCGACGCCGCGCATGCCGCTCGGTCTTCAGGAGCACGAGTCCGCTCGAGCGAGCCCAGCGGCCTCGCGTTGTGGCCGGTCGCCTGGGGAGCGACGCGCAGGCCACCGGCGGCGGCGAAGCGGACCACCGCGGCGACGTCGTCGGCCGACTCCGGGTGGGCGACCGCGACGGGCTGCTGGTCGACGGCGAGGTTCCAAGCCTGGCGGGATGCGTCGTAGCGGGCGTCGTCGGGGGCGACGACGGAGCCCGAGAGGCGCTCCTCGAGTGTGGTCAGATCGCCGGTGCTGATCATGTACATGGCTTTCTCCTCCGTGAGTCAGTCGGTCGTGGTCTCAGCTCGCTGCCAGCCCGAAGGCCCGCTCCAGCTCGGTTTCGTCGGCGAGGGCCGGTCGCACCCGCCACAGGATACGGGCGGTCCCGTAGCCATCGGCGACCGCGATCCGGTGCGGGATTCCGGCCGCAACGATCTGCGCCTCGCCGGCCCGAAGGGGCCGCGTCTCGCCGTCAACGGTGAGATCGAGGCGCCCGGTCTGCACCTCGATCCGCACCTCGTGGCCGGGAAGCGCGCATGATCGACGCGACCGCCGCGCGTGACATCGAAGGGACCCCTAATCCGCTACCCCAATGTTTTCTAGCGCGCCCGGTACCAGTCGATGTAATCGCCGCAGCGGCCCCGCGCCTCGCCGCGGCCCAAGGGCGTGGCGAACAGCTCGCGCAGGTGCGCCTCTCCCTCCCCACCCAGGACCCGGGCGGCAAGCGGAGGCTCCGCGAGCCGCGCCTCGACCGTCAGCGCTCCCGGCCGCTTCATCTCGACCACGGTGAACGGGAACGGCGGCGTCGGTCCCCTGAAGTCGAGATTCGCCGGCAGCTCCGCCGCCCGCTCCGCGACGGGCTCCGGACCGGTGACGGTCAGGGCGAGCGGCCGGGGGCTGTCGTAGGCGAGCGAGAGCTCCCAGGTCCCGCGTCCGAGCCGCAGGCGCTGACTGGTCGATGTCCCCGACGAGGCGGTCGCGGACGGGTGCCAGCGCGAGGGCTCGCCGACGACGGGCTCCGTCCCCCAGACGATCGCCTCGTCCCCGGCGAGCTCGTCGGATGCGCAATCGAGCGTCGCGCCGGGCGCCGCGCCCTCGTCGAGGATCTCGTGGTCCGCGGTCGGCCCCTCCCGCTCCCAGAGCACGTACGAGGTGGTGCTGTGAGCCGGCCTGAAGTTCTCGGGCGGGGAGCTGGCATAGCCGCTGGAGGTCGTTAGCACCCAGTCGAAGCGGTCGAGGGTCGCCGCCGAGACGGCGTCGAAGTCGAACTTCTCGCCGTCGGGAGGGTCGACGCGGGCCGGGACGCGGCCGGTGGAGAAGAAGTTCTGGATGTGGGTGGAGACGGGGGCGCCGCGCAGGTGCCAGGCGATGAAGTCGTCGCGGCCGAGGAAGAGGACGGGGTCCCCCTCGACCAGCGGCCGGATCCCGGCGAGCTCGTCGGCGTGGTCCTCCGGGGCGACCGCGGCACCTCGCAGGACGAGGAAGCTGGAGACCCCTGCCGCCGCGACGAAGGCGACCGCGAGCGCGGTGGCGGCCGGGTTCGCGATGCGGCCGAGCCGGGCGCGCCAGGTCGGGCCGAGGGTCGAGCCGAGCGGATCGGGCGCGAGCAGGCCCCGCAGGGCGAGGAGCATCGCCACCGGCGCGGCGATCGCGAGCGCCTTGGCGCTCGTGTACGGGGTGCCGGCGATCGCCGCCCCGATGTAGATCGCGGCCGCGGCGGCGAGGGCGGCGACGAGCGCGGGCCCGGCGGGCTCGTCGGATCGGTGGCGGAAGGCGCGCACCACCCCCGCGGCGAGGGCGAAGAGCCCGAACAGCCCCGCGAGGTAGAAGAGCGCCGCTGGCAGGCTCGCGTCGGCCGGCGCCAGCCGGAACTCCCCCGTGGGCCAGATCCCGAGGGCCTCGAGCGGGTTGAGCGCCTGGCGCAGGTTGCCGAGCCCGGTCTGCTCGCCGGCCGGGTCGAAGGCTCCGAAGCCGGCGAACTCGACGATCCGGGTCCAGTCGGGGAGGGTGAGGAGGGCGGCGATGCCGATCATGCGACGGCGAGCGCACGCAGGGAGAATGCACGCGTGAACAGCCACCAGGCGATCGCGGCACCGACCAGCCAGAAGAGCCCCGGGAAGCTGTAGTTGAAGACCGCGGCGGCGAGCACGACGCCGAGCGGGCACCGCCGCCGTCCACCTCCCCGGCCAGGCGGCGAGCAGGAGGACGAAGGTGATCAGAAGGAGCGCCTGGATCGGCTCCTTGAAGGCGCCCTGGACGAGGTAGGCGGCGCCGAGGTAGGGAAGCGCCGCGAGAACGGCGGCGACCGCGCCGCGCCCGGGCGACAGCTCGCGAAGCGCGGCCAGCGCCGTGATCGCCGCCAGCGCCGCGATCGCGAGGGTGAGGCCGGCGAAGGCCTCGACGAGGCCGGTTCCGAGCAGGTCGGCGAGCGTCGCGGCGATCGAGTGGGGCCCGAGCGGGTAGCCGTCGTCGATCAGCTCCGGCCGCGGCTCGGTCTCGTTCTGCGCCCAGTCCGCCATCAGCAGGTGGTTGGCCATGTCGTCGTTGACGAGCCCCGCCCCGAGCACCCCCACCCGGTCGTTGACCAGGAACGGGATCGCCGCCAGGACAGCGGCAACAACCCCCACGCCAACCACTGAACGGGGTCTGACCCCTCTGTCCCCCCCGTTCCCTCCCCGCACGAGCACCGCAACCGCCCCGAGAACCACGACCCCAGCCGCGACCAACGCGGCCACGCCCCGCCCCGGGAGCTTCGCCGCCAGCCCGCAGACCACCAGCAGCGCCGCGAAGCCCACCCCGGCCGCGAGCGGGGTCCACTCGCGGCGCCCGGCGAGCGCGAGCAGCGCCTGGCCGACGACTAGCGATGCGGCGACGGTGATCGCCGCCGCGGCGATCGCGGCGAGCAACGGCTACGCGGCGGGGGCCGCCGCGCCCTCTGGCACCCGCACCAGGTCGCGCTCGTGCAGGAGCTCGGCGACCTGGACGGCGTTGGTCGCCGCGCCCTTGCGAAGGTTGTCGCCGACGACCCAGAGGTTGAGGCAGCGCTCGTGCGAGGGGTCGCGCCGGATCCGGCCGACGAGCACCTCGTCGCGACCGGCGACGGCGGTGGGAAGCGGATAGATCCCGCCGGCGGGATCGTCCATGACCACGACCCCGGGAGCGTTCGCGAGCAGCTCGCGGCACTCCTCCGGAGCGAGCGGCCGGCGGGTCTGGACGTTGACCGACTCCGAGTGGCCGGTGATCACGGGCACCCGCGCGCAGGTCGCCGAGATCGGCAGCTCCTCCTCGGCGGCGCCGAGGATCTTGCGGGTCTCGCGCATCACCTTGCGCTCCTCGGTCGTGTAGTCGTCGCCGTCCTTGAAGGTCTCGACCTGGGGCAGCACGTTGAAGGCGACCGGATGCGGATAGACCTCGGCGACGGGCTCCTCGCCGTCGAGCACGGCGCGCGACTGAGCGCGCAGCTCCTCGACCGCGTTGCGGCCGGTCCCCGAGACCGACTGGTAGGTCGAGACGACGAGTCGCTCGATCCCGGCCTCGCGCCAGATCGGGGCCAGCGCGACGACCATCTGCATGGTCGTGCAGTTGGGGTTCGCGATGATCCCGTTGTGCTCGGCGGCGGCGTCGGGGTTGACCTCGCTGACGACCAGGGGCACGTCGTCGTGCATGCGCCAGAAGCTCGTGTTGTCGACGACCACCGCCCCGGCCTCGACGAAGCGCGGCGCCCACTCGGAGCTGATCGCGCCACCCGCGGAGGAGAGCACGAGGTCGAGTCCCTGGATCGACTCGTCGGAGAGGGGACGGCACTCGAGCTCTGCCGCCGGCGAACGGGACGCGCCGCCCGGCCGAGCGCTCGGAGGCGAAGGGGACGACCTCCGCGGCCGGGAACTCGCGCTCGGCGAGAACCTCGAGGATCGTGGTGCCGACGGCGCCGGTGGCGCCCACGACCCCGACCCTGTAGGAGGTCGCCGGAGGCGACCGGTCGTCGCGGTATCCGTCGCTCGCGGCCATCAGGTCACCGTCGGCCGGTGGTCGCCGGCGGGGTCCTCGAGCTGGATCGCGCCCTCGCCGAGCTCGAAGGCGGAGTGCAGGGCGCGAACGGCCCCGGGCACCTGGTCGGCGTCGATCACGCAGGAGATCTTGATCGGCGAGGTGGAGATCATCTCGATGTTGATGCCGCCGTCCCCGAGCGTCTGGAAGACCTTTGCCGCGACGCCCGGGTGGCTGCGCATCCCGGCGCCCACGATCGAGACCTTGCCGATCCGCTCGTCGGCGTGGACCCCGTCCCCGAGCGCCAGGTCCTCGATCGCCCCGCGGGCGGTGGCCAGCTCCGACCGGGGCACGGTGAAGGAGAGATCGGCCTTGTCGTCGGCGCCCACCGGCTCGTTCTGGATGATCATGTCGACGTTCACGTTCGCGTCCGCGAGGGCGGAGAAGATCCGCCCCGCGATGCCAGGCTCGTCGCGGACCCCGGTCAGGGTGACGCGGGCCTCATCGTCGGTATGGGTGACTGCGGTTACGAGCGGGCGTTCCATGGTCTCGTCCTCGCCGACCACGAGGGTACCGGGGGCATCCATGAACGAGCTTCGGCAATGGATGCGGACACCGTGGTTGCGCGCGTACTCGACCGATCGGAGCTGGAGCACCCGGGCGCCGGACGCCGCCATCTCCAGCATCTCCTCGAACGAGACCATCGGCAGCTTTCGCGCCTCCGGCACGATCCGCGGGTCGGCGGAGAAGACGCCCGCGACGTCGGTGTAGATCTCGCAGACGTCGCCGTCGAGGGCCGCGGCGAGCGCCACCGCCGTCGTGTCCGAGCCGCCTCGGCCGAGGGTGGTCACGTCGCGCTCCACCGAGACGCCCTGGAAGCCCGCCACGAGCACGATCCGGTCCTCCTCCAGCGCCTCGCGGATGCGGTCCGCCCGCACGTCCAGGATGCGTGCCTTGGTGTGCGAGGAGTCGGTGACGATGCCCGCCTGCGACCCGGTCAGGGAGACGGCGTGATAGCCGAGGTCGTTGATCGCCATCGCGCAGAGCGCGCACGAGATCCGCTCGCCGACCGAGAGCAGCATGTCCATCTCGCGCGGGGACGGGGTGGCCGAGACCTCGTGCGCCATGCGGTCGAGGTCGTCCGTGGTCTTGCCGCGGGCGGAGAGGACCGCGACGACGCGGCTTCCGTTCTCGCGCGCGGCGACGATGCGCCCCGCGGCGCGCTTGATGTCCTCGGCCTCCGCGACCGAGGTACCGCCGAACTTCATCACCACGAGGCCGGGCATGGCGGCGCAGGATACGCCCCGGGGATCGGCTTCCGGCGTTGAGGGAGCGGCTCCCGCGCGCGCTGCTCGTCCTCGCCGCGCTCGCGGCGACCGCGGCGATCTACCTGCTCGTCGTCCGCGAGGACTCCGGTCGGACGAGCGACGAACCGCGAACCGCCGGCGAGGAGCTCCCGGAGGAGGTTCGGAGCCTCGTCGCGGCGCTCACCCCGGAGCAGAAGGTGGACGGGATCCTGATGGTCGGCTTCGAGGGCACGGACGCGAGCGCTCCGATCCTCGACGAGCTCCGCGCGCGCCAGCTCGGCGGCGTCATCGTGCGGGGCGAGAACTGGCTCGACTCCTTCTCGGGCGCCGCCCTGGTCGAGGAGATCAGGAAGGCCGCGCGCTCGGGAGGCGCCGTGCCGCCCCTGATCGCGGCGGCGCAGGAGGGCGGCGAGTACCGGGCGCTGGCCGACCTGCCGCCGGAGAGCCGCCAGCTCGACATCGGCGACCAGGGCTCGCCCGACCTGGCGCAGCAGACCTCGCGCGCGACGGGCGAGGCCCTGCGGGACGCGGGGCTCGACATGAATCTGGGACCGGTCGCCGACGTGGCGACGCTCGACAGCCCGCTCGCCGACCGCGCCTTCTCGGACGACGAGGAGGTCGTGACGCTGATGACCGCCGCCGCGGTTCGCGGCTGCGCCGAGGCGAGAATCGCCTGCGTGGCGCGCCACTTTCCCGGGCTGGGCGCAGCCTCGGGCGCGACCGACGACGGGCCCGCGACCGTAAGCCTCGACCCGGCGGCGCTTGCGGCGCGCGACCTGGCCCCGTTCGAGGCGGCGATCGCCGCCGGGGTCCCGGCGGTGATGCTCTCCCACGCCTTCTACGCCGGCTTCGACCCGGTGACGCCCGGCTCGCTCTCGCCACACCTCGCCACCGGCCTGCTCCGCGACGACCTCGGCTTCGCCGGCGTCGCGATCACCGACGACCTCGCCACCGGCGCGATCCGCGCCACGGGCAGCGTCCCGGGCGCCGCGACCGAGGCGCTCAACGCGGGCGCCGACATGCTCCTGGTCGAGGACCCGGATGAGGTCGCCGGCGTGCGGTCGGCGTTGCTCGCCGCGGCGGAGGCGGACGAGGTCCGCGCCGCCCGCCTCGACCAGGCGATCGGCCGGGTCCTCGAGCTGAAGCTCGCGCTCGGGCTGATCGACTAGGACCTATCTCGAGTGAGCAAGCTCACAGTTCGAGGATCTATCGTTGCGATATATTGCGGCGATAGATGAGCGAGCTCTCCACCACCGCCTACGTGATCCTCGGCTTCCTCGACGCCCGGCCGCGAACGGGATACGAGATCAAGCAGCGCCGTCGACACCTCCACCCGCTTCTTCTGGGCGGCGAGCTACGGCCAGATCTATCCCGAGCTGAGGCGCCTTCGCGAGGCGCGGCCTCGTCACCTCCGAGCGCGACGACGCCGGCGGGCGCAAGCGCACCCGCCACCGGATCACGCCCGCGGGGCGGCGGGAGCTGCGCCGCTGGCTCGCGGAGCCCGCCGAGACCACGGAGCTCCGCGACGAGAAGCTCCTGAAGCTGTTCTTCACGGCCTCCGCGGGCGGCGAGGACACGAGCCGCGCCGCCGGCGCCGAGATGCTCGCCGCCCGCGGTGCCGAGCACGCGGAGAAGGCCGCGCGGCTGCGCGAGATCGAGCCGAAGGTGCTCGCCGGCGGCAATCCGTACCAGCTCGCCGTCCTCCGCTACGGGATCGGCCTCAACGAGTGGGGAGCCGAGCACTGCAAGCGCGCCGCCCGTGACCTCGGGAAGCCCAGAGAGGAGACCGCCTGATGTTCCCGTTCCTCGCTTCGCTCGCCGAGCGGCGCCGCCGCTGGGTGGTCGGCGCCAGCATCGTCTTCTTCCTGGCCGCCGGCGCGATCGGCGGCGGGGTCGCCGAACGGCTCGACCCCTACGGCGCCGACGATCCCGACACCGAGACCGTCAAGGCCGACGAGCGGCTCGAGCGGGCCGGCTTCCGCGAGACGAGCGTCGTCGTCCTGATCGACGAGGACCCGACTTCTCCCGCCGGCCGCGAGCGGGTGGCCGAGGTCACGAACCTCGTCGAGGACGAGCCGGAGGTCGACTCCGTCGCCGGCTACGCCGAGAGCCGCTCGCCGGCCTTCCTCTCCCGCGACGGCGACGCCACCTACCTGGCGATCTCGGTGACGCCGACCGACGACAAGGCCCAGCAGGAGGCCGCCGAGCGGATCGAGGAGTCGCTCGACGGCGAGCGCGGGGTCACGGTCGGCGGCGCCGCGGTCGCCAACGCCCAGGTCAACGAGAAGACCGAGTGCGGACCTCCAGCGAGCGGAGCTCTTCGCCTTCCCGATCCTCTTCCTGCTCTCGCTGCTCTTCTTCCGCAGCCTCGTCGCGGCGCTCCTGCCGCTCCTGGTCGGCGGGCTCGCGATCGTCAGCACCTTCCTCATGCTGAGCGTCGTCTCCGAGCTCACCTCGGTCTCGATCTTCGCGCTCAACCTCGTCACCGGTCTCGGGCTCGGCCTGGCGATCGACTACAGCCTGTTCATGGTCTCGCGCTACCGCGAGGAGATCGCGCGCTCGGGGCCGGGCCTCGAGGCGATGCGGACGACGATGGCGACCGCGGGGCGCACGGTGCTGTTCTCGTCGCTGACGGTCGCCGCCGCGCTCGCGGCGCTGATCGTCTTCCCGCAGCGCTTCCTCTACTCGATGGGGCTCGGCGGATCGCTGGTCGCGTTGATCGCGGCGGCGATCGCGCTGATCGTGCTGCCGGCGGTCCTCGCGATGCTGGGCGGGCGGGTGAACTCGCTCGCCCCGAAGTTCCTGCAGCGCCGCGCCGAGCGGGACGCCACGCAGGCCTCCGAGGGATTCTGGTATCGCCTCTCGCAGGTCGTGATGCGCGTCCCGGGGCGGATCGCGGTTGCCAGCGCGGCGCTCCTGATCGCCCTCGGGATCCCCTTCTGTCGATCGAGTTCACCACGGTCGACGCCCAGGTGCTGCCCGAGGAGGCGAGCGCGAAGGAGGTCGACGACCGCCTGCGCTCGGAGTTCCCGCCCTTCCGCGACACCCCGATCCAGCTCGCCGTCGTCGGAGGGCCCGACGCCGCCAGGGAGGTCGCGTCCGAGGCCCAGCGCCTCGACGGCGTCGCCGCCGTGAACCCGCCGACCGAGCTCGAGGGCGACGTCTCCGCGGTCGAGGTGATCTCACGGACCGCGCCCCTCTCGGACTCGAGCCAGGACCTCGTCGCGGAGCTTCGCGGAATCGAGGGCGACGCGCTCGTCACCGGCTACACCGCCGGCTACGTCGACCTCCAGGAGAGCCTCGTCGACCACCTGCCGCTGGTGCTCGCGATCGTCGCGGTCGCGACCTTCGTGATCCTCTTCCTGATGACCGGGCTCGGTCGTCCTGCCGCTGAAGCAGCTCCTGATGAACGTGCTCGGCCTCTCGGCGATGTTCGGGATCCTCGTGCTGATCTTCCAGGACGGCCGACTCGAGGGGCTGCTCGCCTACGAGAGCCAGGGCGCGCTCGAGGTCACCCAGCCGCTGCTCCTGTTCGCGGTCGCCTTCGGCCTCTCGACCGACTACGGCGTCTTCCTGCTCTCGCGGATCAAGGAGGCGCGCGACGGCGGCGCCTCGGACTCGGAGGCCGTCGCGATCGGGCTCGAGCGGACCGGGCGGATCGTGACGGCGGCGGCGCTCCTGTTCGCGGTCGCGATCGGCGCCTTCGTCACCTCGGAGATGATCTTCATCAAGGAGCTGGGCTTCGGCACGGCGCTCGCGGTCCTGATCGACGCGACGATCGTCCGCGCCCTGCTCGTCCCCTCGCTGATGGAGCTGCTCGGCAGGTGGAACTGGTGGGCGCCGCGGCCGCTTCGGCGCCTGCACCAGCGGATCGGGCTGAGCGACGCCACGACGAGCCCTGCTTAGCCGGTGGATCGCAGGTACCGCCGCTACCGAGTACTGCTTAGGAATCCTCGGGCTGGGGTACCAGCCGATTCGATGACCGTTGGAATGGGCATATTCCTGATCGTCGTCGGGGCGATCATCCGCTACGCGCTCAACATCGAGATCGCCGGCCTCGAGGAGGGCACGCTCGGGCTGATCCTGATCGCCGCCGGAATCGTCGTCGCTCGTGCTCGCGCTGATCTCGGCCCCTCCGCTACTGGGGCTCGCGCAGGCGAGCGGCGGCGGCCGACGGCGCCACGACAGGACTACTGACCCGCGCTCCTTCCAGGGCAGCCGAGCTTCGGTGGACGCGTGGGCGAAACCACCGCATATGGTGGTTTTCATCCAGCGTCGCCGCGAAGCACGATGCGTGGCGAAACCACGTGCAGGATCTCCGCGCTAGCCCGGACGGCCTGGCGCCCGGCGAGGGCGCGGCCGAGGGTGACCTCGTCGGCGTGCTCGAGGTCGGCGCCGACCGGCAGCCCCGAGGCGAGGCGGGTGATCGTCACCCGGTCGCGCAGGAGCTCGGCGATGTGAAGCGCGGTCGCCTCGCCGGTGGTGGTCGGGTTGGTCGCCAGCACGACCTCCTCGACGCCGCCGGCCTCGATCCGCTCGACCAGCTCGGCGATCTTCAGGTCCTCGGGGTCGATGCCGTCGATCGGCGAGAGCGCTCCGCCGAGCACGTGGTAGAGGCCGCGGAACTCGTGGGTGCGCTCGATCGGGATCACGTCGCCGGGCTCCTCGACGACGCAGATCACCGTTCGGTCGCGGCGCTCGTCCTCGCAGATCCGGCAGCGCGGGCCCTCGGCGAGGTTGAAGCAGACCTCGCAGAGGCCGACCTTCTCCTTCACCTCGCGGATCGACTCGGCGAGCGCGGCGGCGTCCTCGTCGTCCTCGCGGAGGATGTGGAAGGCGAGCCGCTGCGCGCTTCGCTGCCCGATCCCGGGCAGCTTCGCGAGCTCCGCGATCAGGCGGTTGATCGGGCCCGCGTACATCGGGGTCGACCCGTCGCCTAGAGGCCCGGCAGGCCGAGGCCGCCGGTCGGCGCCGCCGAGCTTCGACTGCGCCAGCTCCTGGGCCGAGCGGAGCGCCTCGTTGATCGCCGCGGTGACCATGTCCTCGAGCACCTCGGCGTCCTCGGGGTCGATCGCCTCGGGGTCGATCTTCAGCTCGCGCAGCTCGAGGTCGCCGGTCATCTTCACCTTGACCATGCCGCCGCCGGCGCTCGCCTCGACGATCTCGTCCTTGAGCTTCTCCTGCGCCTCGAGCATCTCGCCTGGATCTGCTGGACCTGCTTCATCATCTTGTTCATGTCCATGCCGCCCAGGAGCCTCCGGGTCCGCCTCGTGGTCATGCGCTCTCCTTCAACGCGTCGTCGTCGACGATCTCCTCGGCGTCGAAGGTCGACTTGATCTGCTCGATCAGCTCCTCGTCGCTCAGCTCGATGCCGCCCTCCGCGGTGGTCAGGGTCTCCTCGTCGAGCAGCACGTAGACCGGGCGCAGCCGCTCGCCGACGATCGTCTTCACGGCCTCGGCGAAGCGCTCGCGGTTTCCCTGCGCCTCCGCCTTGCGCTTGTTGAAGGCCGCGCTCGGCGGGAAGCCGACCTTGAGCACCGCCTCCTCCGCGTCGACCGCGAGCGGGCGCGCCGCCTCGTAGACAGCCGACAGAAGCTCCGAGCCGGACTGGCGGACGTGGTCGACGATCCCGGGCCAGAGCCCGATGATCTTCTCGAGGTCGATCGGCTGCCGCGGCCGCGGCGCGGGGCGCTCCTGGCCTCGACCGTCGGCTCGGCGCCCTCCGGCTCGGGGGGCTCGGTCGCGGGTTCGGCTCGGCCCCCCGCTCGGAGGGTCCGGCGGCGGCCGGCTCGCCTCCCGCGAGCCGCGACTCGAGCCGCTCGAGCCGCTCGGCGAGCGCCTGGCGGGTGGGATCGACCTGCGGGCGGGCGCAGCGAAGCAGCGCGACCTCGATCGTCATCCGCGGCTCGTCGCCCTCGCGGACCTCGGCGAGCGCCGCGGAGAGGACGTCGAGCGAGCGCACGAGGGCGATCTCCGGCACGCGCTCGAGCCTGCTCGGCGAGCCGGCCCGCCTCCTCGTCGGAGATCGCGAGCCCCTCGGGGACCTCGCCCGCGGTGCGGACGACGAGCAGCCGGCGCAGGTGGTCGACGAGGTCGCGGCCGAACTGGGCGACGTCGCGGCCGGATGCGGCGAGCCGCTCGGAGACCTCGAGCGCGGCGCGCCCGTCGCCGGCGGCGATCGCGTCCGCGGCCGCGGCGATCAGCTCGGCGTCGGCGACGCCGAGGACGGCGAGCGCCTCGTCGGTCGAGATCTCGGTGCCGCAGTAGGCGACGAGCTGGTCGAGGGTGCCGAGCGCGTCGCGGAAGCTGCCGTTGGCGGCGCGCGAGATCGCGGCGACGGCGCCCGGCTCCAGCGTCAGCTCCTCGGCCTCGGCGACCCGGCGGATCACCTCGGCGATCTGCTCGGCGGCGGGCCGCTGGAAGTCGAAGCGCTGGCAGCGGTCGACGATCGTCGGCATCACCTTGTGCGGCTCGGTCGTCGCGAGCACGAAGACCGTCGAGGGCGGCGGCTCCTCGAGCGTCTTCAGGAAGGCGTTCCAGGCCTCGCGGGTGAGCATGTGCGCCTCGTCGAGGATGTAGACCTTCCAGCGGCCGGCCGCGGCGACGTAGCCGACGCGCTCGCGCAGGTCGCGGATGTCGTCGACCGAGCGGTTCGAGGCGGCGTCCATCTCGATCACGTCGAGCGAGGTGCCGGCGGCGATCTGACGGCAGGACTCGCACTCGCCGCAGGGGGTCAGCGGTCGGTCCGTTCGACGCAGTTGAGCGAGCGGGCGAGGATCTTCGCCATCGAGGTCTTGCCGGTCCCGCGCGAGCCGACGAACAGGTAGGCGTGGTGGACTCGATCGCGCTCGACCGCGTTGCGGAGCGTGCGAACCACGTGCTCCTGGCCGACCACCGCGTCGAACGACTGGGGGCGGTGGCGGCGGTAGAGGGAGGCCTCGGCCATCGAGGTCGAGTCTAGTGACGGGCTCGGCGCGCCCCGGGACAGGTGGCCGGGGGGGCGACTACCGTTCCCGCGCCATGCGGAGACTGATTCCCCTCGCCTGGATCGCCGGGGGCGCGGCGGCCCTCTGGCTCGCCTTCGGGCACGGGTTCGCCAACTACGACACGTTCTACGCGCTCGTCTGGGGCAACGAGATCTTCGGCGGCGCCGAGCCCGACTACGGCGCCCCGATCCCCCCGACCCCGCACCCGCTGGCGACGGCGGTGGGGGTCGTCCTCGCGCCGTTCGGCGACGGCGCCGAGCCGATCACGGTCGCGATCGCCTTCCTGTCGCTAGCCGCGCTCGCCTACCTGACCTACCGGCTCGGCGAGCGCTGGTTCGGGTGGCCCGCTGGGCTGCTGGCGGCGGCGATCGTGATCACCCGCGAGCCGGTCCTCTCCAACGGCGTCCGCGCCTACGTCGACATCCCCTACATCGCCCTCGTCCTCGCCGCGCTGGTGGTCGAGACGAAGCGACCGCGCGCCGGCTGGCCGGTGCTGGCGCTGCTCGCGCTCGCCGGGCTGCTCCGCCCCGAGGCCTGGCTCTTCTCCGCCGCCTACCTCGTCTACCTCGCCTACACGCGCTTCCGGCCCAGCGCCCTGGAGGCGCTCGGGGCCGCGCACCGCTCGAAAGCGGCCTCGCCCAGGTTGTCGCGCCGACTCGCCGCGACCGGGTCAACCGGGTCCTGCTCCCGATCGTCCACGCGGTCAAGCAGCCTGCAGTTCCTCCGGCTGGCGGCGCTGGCGGCGGCGGCACCGGTGCTCTGGCTGCTCTACGACCTCGCCTTCGCCGGCGACCCGCTCTACTCGCTGACGGGGACTCGCGACACGGTCGAGACGCTCGGCCGCGACACCGGGCTCTGGCGACTGGATCCGCTTCTTCCCCCGCCGGCTCGGCGAGATCCTGCGCGAGCCGGTCCTGCTCGGCGCCGCGGGCGGCTGCGGTCCTGACGCTGTGGCTGCTCCGCGACCGCGCCCGGCTCGGCGCCGCGGCCGGCGTTCCTCGCGGCCGGCGGCGTTCGCGCTGCTCGCGATCGCCGGCCTCGCGGTGATCACCCGCTACGCGATGCTCGCCGCGGTGATCCTGGCGATCTTCTGCGGCGCCGGGGTCTTCGGCTGGATGAAGCTGCCGCGCGGAGCATCCCGTGGCGGCCGTGGTGGATCGGCTTCGGCGCGTTCGTCGCCGTCGCTCTTCGTCGTCTTCGCCCCCAGCCAGGTCGACCGGCTCCAGAACCTCCAGGACTCGATCGCGATCCAGGAGGGGATCCGCGACGACCTCGAGCGGATCGCCGACGAGGGCGCGAATCGAGGACGGCGTGCGAGCCGATCACGGTCCCCAACCATCGGCCCGTGCCGCTACTCGCGCTGTGGCTCGACCGCCGCCCGTCGGAGATCGTCACCGCCGTCCGCGAGCAGGACGGCGAGCTCGTCCGGGTGGAGCCGGAGTCGGGCTACTACTTCGACCCCGCGACCACCGAGGTCGAGGAGAACTTCACCCTCGACCCGAACGACCCTGGCGAGCTGACCGCGCCGGTCCCGGCCGGATTCGAGCGCGGTCGACGAGAACGAGAGCTGGGTGCTCTACGCGCGCTGCTGAGCGAACCGGGACGACTGGACGAGCGGGCGGGCGTTCGGTTACAGTCGGCCTCCAGCACACGGAGAGGGAGCGATGCGAAGGACGGCAGTGGGATTGGGCGTGCTGGTGGTGCTGGTCGGCGGGCTCCCAGCTACGGCGGTATCCGCCCCATGCAGGGGAAAGACGATCAAGGGGACGGCGAAGGCCGACAAGCTGCGCGGGACCTGCGGGCCGGACAGGATCGTCGGGAGGGCCGGGAACGACAAGCTGATCGGGTTGCGCGGGAACGACAGGTTGCTGGGAGCCGCCGGCAAGGACAAGCTGATCGGAGCGGCCGGCAAGGACAAGCTGATCGGCGGCGTGGGCAACGACAAGTCGGCTGGCGGGGGCGGTAAGGACAGGCTGATCGGCGGCAAGGGCTCCGACGCGAACACCGGCGACGCCGGCTCCGACACGGCCCTCATGGGAGTCGGTGACGACGTCTTCGTCTCCGATCCCGGCGACGGCAGCGACGTCGTCGAGGGCCAGGAGGGCCTGGACACCGCGCGCCTCAACGGGTCGGACGGGGCGGATAGCTTTGCGGTGTCGGCGACAGCGGGACGGGTATTGCTCGCCCGCGGCGGCGAAACCGCCGTCAGTGGCGCGGGCATCGAGGAGTTCGCCCTCGATCTCGGGGCGGATGCGGCCGCAGATCAGGTGACGATCAACGGGACCGGCAACGCCGATTCGCTCCACGCTGGGCCGAGCAGCGTGCGGGGCACCGGGAATGCGTCGTCCCTCAATCTCATCCAGTCCGACGCGGCACTGGATCGCCTTACGGTCAACGGCCTCGGTGGAGACGACAGGTTGTCTGGCGGTGCCCTCGCGGCGTTGATCCAGCTCACCCTCGACGGGGGTGACGGCAACGACACCATCAATGGCGGCGACGGCGGCGACTCGCTGATCGGCGGGACGGGGGACGACACGGTCGACGGAAACCGGGGCGCCGACACCGCTTTCCTCGGGGCGGGGAACGACACCTTCGTCTCCGATTCCGGCGACGGCAGCGACGTCGTCGAGGGTCAGGAGGACCAGGACACCGCGCGCCTCGACGGGTCGGTCGGGGCCGAGGCGTTGACGGCATCGTCGAACGCCGGTCGGTTGTCGCTCGAACGCGACGGCGGAGCCGTCCTCGACGGCGCCGGAATCGAAGCGCTCTCGATCGTCCCCTCGGGGGGCGCGGACTCGGTGACGATCGGCGAGCTCGCCTCCGCGGGCGTCGGCGACGTTGCCGTGGACCTCGGCGCGGACGGGTCCGCGGACCAGGTGAGCGTCAGCGGGTCCGGCGGAGCCGACGCGATCCAGGCGGCGCTGGGCGCCAGCGTGCAGGTCTCCGGGCTCACCTCGGCGATCACGATCAGCCAGTCAGAAGCGGCAAACGATCGCCTCACGGTCGATGGCCGCGGTGGGAACGACACGCTGTCGGCCGGCGCACTGGCGGCGGAGATCCAGGTCACGCTCGCCGGAGGCGAGGGCGACGACACGATCAGCGGGGGCAACGGCCCGGACACCCTCGCCGGCGGCCCGGGAACCGACACCGCCGACGGCAACCAGGGCGCCGACACGGCCCCGCTCGGCGCTGGGAACGACCTCTTCATCTGGGATCCCGGCGATGGCAGCGACGTCGTCGAGGGCGAGGGCGATCAGGACACGATGCGCTTCAACGGCTCCAGCGGGGCGGAGCTCTTCGCCGCGTCCGCGAACGGAGCCCGGCTCCAGTTCACGCGCAACGTCGGCAACATCGTCATGGACACCGCCGGCATCGAGACACTCGCCGTGAACGCGCTCGGGGGCGCCGACTCTCTCACGATCGACAGTCTCGCCGGGACCGGCGTAAGCGCGGTCAACGCCGATCTGGGTGTCTCGGGGGCCGGGGACGCCGCCGCCGATTCGGTCGTCGTCAACGGCACGACCGGCGCCGACGTGGTCTTGGCGTCGGCGGTCGGTAGCACCGTGCAGGTCACCGGGACAGCGGCGTCGATCAACGTCATCCGATCGGAGGCGGCGAACGATCGACTCACGGTCAACGGGCTCGGCGGCGCCGACACGCTCTCCGGTGGCGCTCTTGCCGCGCTGATCCAGGTCACTCTCGACGGCGGCGACGCGAACGACACGGTCAACGGTGGCAACGGCAGCGACTTGCTCATGGGCGGGGCGGCGGATGACACGGTCGATGGGAACGCGGGCGCCGACATCGGTTTGCTCGGGGCGGGGAACGACACGTTCATCTGGGATCCCGGCGACGGCAGCGACATCGTCGAGGGCCAGGGAGACCAGGACGCGCTGCGCTTCAACGGCGCGGCCACCCCCGAGGACTTCGCCGCGTCCCCGAACGGGGCTCGCCTCTCGTTCACACGCCTGCAGGGCAGCATCACCATCGACGCCGGCGGCGTCGAGAACCTCGACCTGAACGCCCTCGGGGGCACCGACACGATCACGATCAACGATCTCGCCGCGACCGATGTCGGCGACGTGGACCTCGATCTCGGTGTCTCGGGCGCCGGCGACCTGGCCGCCGACACGGTCACCGTCAATGGCACGAACGCACAGGACGTCGTCGGGATATCGGGTGGCGGGGGGTCCGTGAACCTCGGCAGCCCCGACCTCGATCTGAGCATCACCAACGCGGAGCCGGCGAACGACATGCTGACGGTCAACAGCCTGGGCGGAGATGACCTCGTCAGCGCATCTTCCCTGGCCAGCACCAGCATCCGCCTGACGCTCAACGGCGGAACGGAGAACGACATCCTGGACGGGAGCCAGGGCGACGACACGATCAACGGCGAGGACGGCGACGACGACCTCGACGGGGGGGCGGGAACCGATTTCATCGACGGTGGGCCGGGGCTGCTCGACACCGCCGTGAACGGCGAAACCGTCATCAACGTCCCCTAGCAACGCCGGAGTAGATATGGACCGTGCGCTCCCGTCGTCGAGAGTGGTCCCCGGGCGTTCCCGTCGTGGCTTGCTCGGGTCAGGCTTACCGCGGCGCCTGCTCGCTACCGCTTAAGGCTGCTTCCTTCCGGATCTGACCTGGTTCGCGGGCGCGCATCGCGCGGGACCTGACCGTCAACGCCGCCCGCGACGTACTGGCCCCGAAGGCCATTTCCCTCGGACGGGATTTCGGCCCCGCTAGAGCGGATTGCGGGTAATAGGGCACCGCTAATTCCCCGCCTAGCACGGTCCGCGGGAGATCCTAGCGGCCGACGTCAGGAGGGCGCGACCGATCCCTGCTCGGCGCCTGGCCCGCCGATCCTCGTCCCGAGATCCTCGCCGGCCTTCACCTCGGCGTCGGGGCGAAGCGAGAGCGCCGTGGAGTACATCGCGACCAGTCGCCCGAGCCGCGCGCAGCGGGGGCAGCTCGCCTCCCCGTCCAGGTTGCGCGCCATCTCGGTGCGCACGCGGTAGAAGCACTCCGGGCAGTTCAGGTACGCCACTGATTCACTCCTTCGTTCCCCCAGGCAGGGTCATGACACGGCAAGCGGCTCAACGTGCCAACCCCCCCTGCAAATGACGGGCGTCGCGGTCCTCCGTCCCGCGACGTCCGAGGCGCAACCATAGCAGCGATCCGCACTAGATCGGTCAGGAAACGCCCGCCATTCGTGAACTCCGCGACGACCGGCTCGAGGTCGTCGGCATCGGCGCAGACGACGAGCTCGAGCTCGTCGAAGGCCTGACGTAGCACCGACCTATCATCGGACGACAGAGGGCGCGTAGCTCAGTGGGAGAGCGCTCGCTTCACACGCGAGAGGTCGCTGGTTCGAAACCAGCCGCGCCCATCCTGGCAAGTCTCACGCCAACGGAGGCCGAGATTGAGGATGACGAAGTGGAGGACGCTCCCGAAGGGCGCATCCTCACTCGGACACACCAAACGAGCGAGCGGAACCGAAGCCTCGTGCGCAGCTAAGCGCCTTAGACCGGGAGAAGTCTCGCCTTCTCCTTGCACTTCTTGAGCCTCTTCTTCGTCCAGTTCTTCTTCTTCGCCTTCTTCTTGCACTCCTTGAGCGCCGCGGCGCGCTGGCCCGTCATCTCGGTGACCCGGAGCTTCTTCCCGGCATCGCCGGCGACCGTGTAGGTGGCGGTGGCCTCGGCAGTTTCAGGACAGGCGAAGGTCCCGCTTAAGAGTCGGAAGGGCTCCGAACTGAAGGCGAGCCGCGTATCGGGACCCGGGTTGTCCGGGTTGTAGACATCGACCTGGATCTGGTTCCCGCTCCCGGCACTGTCGTTGAAGTTCCCGGCGTAAGTGCAGGTGTCGTCCAAGTCGAGGACCACCGTGACGCTCACCCCCGAGAGGGTCGCAACGCCGTTGGGAGCGCCGATCGTATTGGCACTCAGCCAGTCGATCTGGACACTCCACGGCAGTGCGCCGGCCACTAGGTCGAGATGCGGGATGGAACTCGTGCAGGCCTCGCTGCCGCTGTTCTCCCAGTCGATGCTGTCTACGTCGGCTATCGCCGGGCTACCGGACGAGCCGGCGCCGGTGACGTCGCCTGCGAACGCGGACTGGTTGCAGGTGATCGTGCCGACGCCGGCCGAGAAGACTGCATTGCCGCTGAGCGTGCCCGCGAGCGTGCCGGTATACGGAGCACCGCTCGCGTCCTGGAGCTCGGTCCCCGACGCGGCCGGGGCGGCGACGGCAAGGGCCCCCACGCTCACGACCGCGAGTAGCGCGCTCCTCCTCATCTACCGATCACTCCCCGTTTCCACCTGGCATGGCCGACGCGACTGAGCCTCGGCCACCTGGGAGAGAGACCTAGGCACGGGGTGATCGTAGCCGCACCCTGGGGAAGCCGCATCCGTATTTCGCCGCACACGGAGGGCCTGGTCCTCCGGGATCGGCCCGAATTAGGCCCCGACGTGGCCCAATGAGTGCCCGGTAGAGCTTCAGGAGGTTGTGAAGGGATGCGAGACCGATCGCGACCGCCAGGGCGGGAATCCACGCCTCGAAGCCGATCCAGTTCGGGAGGGCGAAGGCGCTGACCAGCAGGATCGCGAACCCGCCTCGACCCAGAGCAGCCCCCGGATCATGCGGGCGAGACGCGGGCGGCGAGGTTCGACGCCGAGATCCAGTCGATCGTTCGCCGCAGTCCCTCGGTGAAGTCGACCGACGGCCGGTAGGAGAGGAGCTCGCGGGCGAGGCCGATGTCGGCCTGGCTCAGCGGCACGTCCCCCGGCCTGACCGGGCCGTGGGTGGGCTCCAGGCGCGTCCCGAGCAGCTCGTTGAGGCGATCGACGAGCTCGAGCAGCGTGTGCGACTCGCCCATCGCGACGTTGATCACCCTGCCCCTCGCGTCGGGACTCTGCGCCGCGGCGAGGTTCGCGTCGACGACATTGTCGATGTGGGTGAAGTCGCGAGCCGTGAGGCCGTCGCCGTTGATGGTCGGTCGCTCCCGGGCGAGCATCTGGCGGATGAACTTGGGGATCACCGCCGCGTAGCCCGAGAGGGGGTCCTGGCGCTCGCCGAAGACGTTGAAGTAGCGCAGCGCGACCACCTCGAGGTCGTAGACTCGGCCGGCGGCGAGGCAGTACTGCTCCGCGGCAAGCTTCGCTACCGCGTACGGCGCCAGCGGCGCGACCGGCGCGTCCTCGCGGCGGGGCATGCCGGGCGCATCGCCGTAGATCGAGCTCGAGGAGGCGAACACGAGCCTGCGGACGCTGTGGTCTCGCGCTGCCAGGAGCGTGTTCAGCGTTCCCTCGACGTTGACGGCGTTCGAGGTCAGCGGGTCCTGGACCGAGCGCGGCACGGATGGCAGCGCGCCCTGGTGGAAGATCACCTCGCAGCCTCGTGCGGCGCTCGAGACACGCTCGAAGGAGCGCAGATCCCCTTCGACGAGCTCGACGCCGAGGCCGTCCAGGTTCGACCGGTGACCGGTGGAGAAGTTGTCGTGGACTCGAACCTCGTGTCCGTCGTCGAGCAGGCGGCGGACGAGGTTCGAGCCGATGAAGCCGGCGCCGCCGGTTACCAGGGCCCTCACGGGCGCGCCAGTATAGGCGCGGGGAACGGCTTGCACGGCGGACTCGGCGACCGTCCTAGAGCTGCCGGGCGGGAGTACGGTCAGCTCCGCCCCTCGGACCTTCACCGTCTCGTAGGACCCGCACTCGACGTGCGGCTCCCCGCGAGCTATCCTAGCCCGATGTCGAGGAGACTCGCCTCCGCACTCGCCCTGGCGCTATTCGGCCTGCCAGCCGCCTCGGCTTCGGCGCAGGATCCGGTCGATGCCGGAAGCGGCCCGGCGGCCTCGCAGATCTCCCAGTACCTCGAAAACGAACCCGCCTTCGGCGGCGGCGGCCAGGGGGCCGGCGGCGGTGGTGGCGGTCAGGGGGGCGACGGCGGTCAGGGAGCCGGCGGCGGCGGTCTGGCGGCCGGCGGCGGTCTGGCGGCCGGCGGCGGGGGCGGTCAGGGCGGCGTGGATGCCGGCGTCTCCGCCGGCCAGTCGGCGCCCGGCGGAGGGGGAGGGACGGGAGCCGGAGCGGCGGGCGGCGAAGAGGGCTCGCCGAGCCCGGCAGAGTCCGGTGGGGGGCAAGGGAAGAGCCCCGCCAACCCCGCCGCGATCGGGACCGGCAGCGAGTTCGCCTCCGCGGGCCTCGTGTTCCTCCCGTTCGTGCTCCTCGCGATCCTCGCGATCACCGCGCTCCTCGCGTATCGCCAGCGGAGCGGCCGCTCCTCAGCAACAGCCTGAGCTCCGTCTCGCCGGCTTCCGCGCCGAGCCCTGGCGCGGCCTTCTACATGACGGCGTCCAGCGGCACCGACCTTCGACACCAGGCCTACGACGCAGCCGCCCGGTTCCTCCCGGAGCCAGCGCTCGCGCGTTTGACCGCGGATCCGGGTCTTCCCGCAGAGGCCGCCCTGGTGGCTGGAGGGCTAGGTGCAGCCGTCAGCGTCCCCGGAGGGAGTCCGAGAGGGTGGTCTCGCCGCCGACCAGCCCGCGGAGCTTCAGCTTCCCGCGCTCGCTCAGCGTGGTTCGCTTCGGCTTCCCCTCTGCGACTTGGACGCGCTTTACCGTCTTCCAGCCGGATTTGCGCTTGCTTTGGATCGCCAGACTGCCCGAGGAGGGCGCGATCGTCCACACCACCACGCGCTGCTTCTCGGCCCGAACCGCCACGAACGGAAAGCGAAATGCCTGAAACGAAGGTTTCTCTTTGCCGTCTGCGGTGAGCAGACCGGTTGTCAGGTCATGGGCTGGGTTGTCGGCGAGCTGAAACCAGAACACTGCCTTCGCCCCTTGCCGCCAGAGCAGGAAGAGCGCATCTTGGAGATACCGAGCCTGGCGCCTGAAGGAGATCCCGTGCTCGTGGGCGGGCGGCTTGGTGATCCACCACAGCTCGGTTGCCCAAGCTGGGTGCCGCCCCTCGATGACCCGCTGACGCTCGGCGGCGCGGAGCGTTGCGACGATCTTCTTGAAGTCGGCGGTCGCAGCGTCGTCGGCGTGAAACGCACCGAGCCAAGGAGAGCTGTTGAACGTGATCGGGTTGTGAGCCAAGATGTCGAATCGAGGCGGGTCGGCGCATTTCGAAGCTTTGAGGTCCTTGCGGCCCTTCAGGCACAGGTACTCGCGAAGGAAACGCAGCGGACGCATTCGGGGACTGCCCGAGGCATATGGACCAGTCGGGTGATCGCCAAACGGCGACATCCCGCCGGTTACGACGCTGGCCCCGGGACTGCCGCGTTTTACGCCATCGTGGAAGGCATTCGCCAGCCGCCTGTAGTGGTGCGCGCCGAAGGCCTTCCCGTCCTCCCACTGCGGAGCGAGGTTCAGCTGGAGATTCGGCTCGGACCACGCTTGAAAGGAACCGATCCGAGGAAGCGGATCCCCAAACACCCCGCGAAAGCTGCCGGAGTATCGGGTCGCGATCGCCTGCGCGAATTCTCCGAAGGCATCGGGATCGGGCTTCCAGGTTCCAGGCTCGACCCCATCCGGCCTCCCGGGCGCCTCGGCGAACGCCGGCGCGCGCGTGACCCCAAGGTGCACGGAAAGGCCGCGGGAAGCTGCTTCCCGGACCTGGGTGTCCAAGCGATCAAACGAGTACGCGGGGTCGCTCGGATTAGTTGGATCGGCAGGGGGCCGCGTGGCGACGTCTGACCAGGCGGTGTAGATCAGCACGGTGTCCGCGTCGACGCGTACGGCTTCGTCAAGCAGAGCGTCCTCACCCGTGATCTGCGGGTCATAGACGCCTCTCAGGAACGTCGCAGCTTCCCCGTCCGCGGGGAAGGCAACCACGAGGCAGATTGCCGCGACAGCGATGAATGCTCCCGCCCTCATCGCGCGAAACCGCACGATCCGGCGCTCGGACCGAGGCCAATCACTTGCGGCTGAGAAGATCGCGAACTGTTTGGAATTGCTTCATCCATGCTGCCTACGAAGAGCGGTCGTCGTTTCTGACAGGCGCCGACGCTGAATCTGTCGGACTCCCCGACAGTGTAGGAGCGGGTAGATGGAAGCCCGCGATCGCCACCGGTTGAACTCATGCTCAGGGCAAAATCCGGCTTACCGGCCTGCTGAGGGAAGGCCCCGTTCAGGCGGGGCTTTCCTATTGGCATCTCCGCCGCGTCGGGCGCGGGAGCCAGGTCGGCTGCTGCCGAGTAGCCCGATCAGGATCCAGACGTGACGGTAGTGATCGACGTCTCCCACCAAGCCATCGATCGCGATGCCCGCGAGCGCGCTCCAGAGCGCGACGTCGGTCGGTCGCCGGCGCGTTCGCCAGAGCAGCCAGAACATCGCGCCGAGCGCGCACAGCGCGGGAAGGCCGAGCGTCGCCGCGACGTTCAGCGGGGTGAAGTGCGCGCGAAACGGGACGCCGGCGTTGAGGCCGGGGAGCGCTCCCGGCCCGACGCCGAACAGCGGATGGTCGCCGAGCGTCGTCGCAGAGGTGACGAACGCCTCGCGGCGGTTACCGGGGTCCGGTACGACATAGGAGATCGACGATTCCCCGGCGGGGTTGAGCTGCAGCTCGCCGACCGTGAGCGCGGCGAGGATCGCAACGCTCGCCGCCGCCCCCGCGAGCGCCACGATCACCCGCCGGCGCTCGCTCAGCGCGGCCGACCAGCGGAGCAGGATCGCGAACAGAAAGCCGATCAGCGCGCGTGAGACCGTGGCGAGGCAAGTCAGGCCAAGGCCGATCTGGGTGGTGATCCGCAGCCGACGTGGGAGCGCCGCATCCGCGCCGGCGGCGATCCCGGAGGCGAAGATGCAGAAGCTCGCGAGCAGCGGCGGGCTGTGGAACCCGGCCCGCACGCGCGCGTAGAGATCGGATGGGGCGAGGTCCTCTCCGTAAGCGCCGAGCAGGCCGCTGCGTTCTCCGGCGTAGAAGAGGACCAGCGCGAGCGCCGCCAGCGCCACCGTCGCCAGCGCCGACGCGACGATCACCCTCGCGATCAATCTGCGCCTCGCCTGCTCCGCGGCGAAATCCGCGGTGATCGTCGCCAAGACGGCGAGCTCGGTCATCAGCAGCACCGTCTTCCAGCCGCCGCCGAGCCCGGGCACCGCGACGATCGCGGATACGCACGCGAGGGCCAGGTACACCGCCAGCGGCAGCTGCCACCACCGAAACGCCCGCACCAGGTCGCGATCGCGGACCCTCTCGATCAGCCACAGGAGAGCGGCGAGCGCGACGAGAACGTCCGTCCATTGCGCGTTCTCGTAGAACGAGCCGATCGGCGAGAGCCAGCGAAACGGCAGCAGCGCGACGGCGAGCAGGAAGCACCCGAACGCAGGGCTTTCGACGACGAGGCGCCGCGTTGCCTCGAGAGCCGGCACTGGCGCCAGTATCGTCGCTGCGCGGAGAGCCTCAGGCGCTCCGCCGGCGCCGCCCAGCAAGCCGGGCAAGCGCCAGCGCGAGCACGCCCAGCGCGGCCGCCGCGGCGATCAGGATCACCGTGCCGAGCGTGTCCACCCCGTACGCGGTGAGGGCCGTGTCTCGAAAGACAGCCAGGCTGCGATCGCGACCGCCGCGCCGCCCATCGCGATCGCCCCGGCGGGCGCCACGACCGCGACCGACTCGGGGCGGGACGCCCCCGCCCACAGCGCCCAGGCGAGACCCGCCAGCGCCACCCCGCCAACCTGGGCCATGAGCGCCGGGAGCGGTTGGGGCAGCTCGAGGGACTCGTACAGGCCGTCCCAGGACGCGAGCAGCAGCGCGGCGCCGACGAGGAGCGAGACGAGGGCGGCCGCTCGCAGGGTCCAGAGCTCTCCCCGGGCGGTCTGCACGAGCGAAACCCTATCCGCAGCGCCGGCTCAAAATTCGCGTCCATGAGCTCGAGCTGCCGTTGACCGCGTTCGCCGGGCTCGGCATCGATAAAATCACCGGCGTGGAATCGCTGGTTCTCGCGCTGCGCGTGCTGCTGGGCGCCGTGTTCGCGACGGCAGGCGTTGCGAAGCTGAGGGACCCGGAGGGGTCGCGCAACGCACTGCAGGAGTTTGGCCTGCCGGCGCCGCTCGCCCGGCCCGGCGGCGTATTGCTGCCGCTCGCGGAGATCGCGATCGCGGTGGCCCTGCTGTTCCCGCCGACGGCGCGCTGGGGCGCGATCGCGGCGGCGGTGCTGCTGGCATTGTTCGTCGCGGCGATCGCAAACGCGATGGCCCACGGGCGCGCACCCGACTGCCACTGCTTCGGCCAGGTCCACTCCGAGCCCGCCGGCCGCAGCACGCTGGTGCGAAACGGCGTCCTGATTGCGATTGCGGCTGTTGTCGCCGTAGCCGGGTCCGGGGCCGGCGATCGACGCCTGGATCTCGGAGCGCAGTGCGCTCGAAATGCGGAGCGCTGGCCGTGGTGCTCGCCGCCGCGGCGGCCATCGCCGATCGGCTTCGCCGACGTCGTCAGCAGGCGAAGATTCTGCGTGCGGTTCGAGACCAAGTTCGGAAGCTCCGGGCTGCCGATCGGCTCACCTGCGCCGGACTTCACGCTGAGCGAGACGGGTGGCGGCGAGCGCTCGCTCGAGGAGCTGTGCGTACGCGGCCTTCCGGTGGTGCTCGTGTTCGTCTCACCGACATGCGGCCCCTGTCTGGGACTGCTGCCGAGGCTCGCCACATGGCATGAGCGGATCGGGGCGGAACTCACGTTCGCCGTCGTCAGCACCGGGAGCGTGGAGGCCAACGAGCCGCTCAAGGAGGAGTACGGTTTCAACGATCTTCTGGTCGAAGAGCGTGCGGACACCTACTCTGCCTATGGGTTGGGGCAGGGAACACCGTCGGCGGTCGTCGTCGATCCGGATCGCACGATCGCGAGCGTCGGAGCCGCCGGAAACCTGGCCATTGAGGCGCTCATCCGCATCACCCTGCGCCGCGCGGGGTCGCCGGTGTATTCCGGCCAGGCGGCGTGAGGCAGGCAGTCCAAGCCGCGGCCCACAACCTGCGGGTGGACGTGGTCACCGCCGAGGTGCTTCGAGCCTTCGACCGTGAGGCCGTGGCGAGCGTGCTGCTGAAGGGGCCGAGCACCGTTCGGTGGCTCTACGCCGGCCGGCCGCGCCCCTACAGCGACTGCGATCTGCTCGTCGCACCGCAAGCGATCGGCGCCGCCGAACGGGCGCTGGCGGGGCTCGGCTTCACGCCGTCAGTGGAGCAGAGCAGGATGCCGGCGTGGTGGGGCGAACACGCGATCGAGTGGGTGCATGCGGACCGTTTTGCCGCGGTCGACCTGCACCACAGCGTCCACCGTGTCGGCGTCGGGGACGCGCTCGTCTGGGAGGTGCTCCAGGCGGAGACCGAAACCATGATCGTTGGCGGCTTTCCAGCGGCCGTCCTGAACGTGCCGGGACGCGCGCTGTTGCTCGGCCTGCACAGCAGCAACGAGGACATCATCACCAAGGACGACCTTGCCCGTGCGATCGAGCATGCCGACGCACGCGCGTGGGAGCGGGCCGCCGAGCTGGCGTGCGATCTCGAAGCGAGCTCCGCTTTCTCGATCGGCCTGCGACTCGTGCCACAGGGAGAGGCGCTCGCGGTCAGGTTGGGCCTGCCCGATGCCGTCACTGTCGACTCGGCCCTGCGAGACGCGCTCGCTCCGCCGCAGGCGCTCACCGTGGAGCGGCTGGCGAGCGCTTCCGGGCTGCGGGAGCGCCTCGCGATCGCATGGCACAAGCTGTTTCCGCCGGCGACGTTCATGCGACACTGGTTGCCGCGGGCGCGCCGCGGGCCGCTGAGCCTGCTGATCGCATACGTCCGACGCCTCTCGTGGGTGGCGAGGAGCGCGCCGGGAGCCCTGCGCGCCTGGCGGCGGGCGCGCCGACGGGTTCAGGGAGAGCCGCCGGCCCGCGCCTGAGCGGCGATCTCGAGCAGCCCGGCCGCCGCCTCGTCGGCCTCGCCGCGCTCGCTCTGGACGACGACCGCGTCCGCTGCTGCACTGTGTGCGATCTTCATCGCGGCGGACGGGTCGTCGAGCCCGTAGGCGTATTCGACCAGCATCATCATCCCCTGCGCCGGCGTCCGTGTCTGCGGATCCCAGCGCCCGTCCGGTGCGAACGCGGTGAGCGCGATCAGCCCGACCGGGATCGGCGTGTCGCCGGTAACTGCGCCGAGGCTCTCGGCCGTGACCTTCCCGTCCCCCAGCCGAAACAACCGCGTCGGATACGGGTGGACACGTCCTTGAGGGTCGAGGATCGCCCAATCGTCGGCGTAGTAGACGGCTCCCGCACGCAGCAGCGCGGCGACGAGCATCGTCTTTCCCGCCCAGCTGGGTCCCGGCAGAACGATTGCGCGCCCTTCCTGCGCGACGACGCCGGCTGAGACGATGAGGTGGTCGCGGGCGTGGTGGACGGCGTGGTAGAAGAGTCGATGGCGCAGGAACGCGAGCGCGTTCTCGAGGCTGGCGTAGCGGGCCTGGACCGACCCCTCCTCGAGCACCGCATGGCCGTCGTTCCCATCGCGCTCGAGCGCGAAGCGCCGGTCCGGGGGCCGCGGCTCGCACCGGCTCGCGTGCAATGGGAGCAGCTTGACGACCTGCGGCACCAGCTCCGCGTCGGGGAAGGTCACCTGGACCGTCGTGCCGTACACCTCGAACGCGACGCGCCCAGTGCCGGCGTCTTGGGCGCCCGCGCTCTTGCTCACCGCTCGGGCGCCGCACTCACACGTTCGTCGCGCATGCCGGACGGCTCCTCGGACAGGGCTTCCAGCAGTATCTGCGCCGCGGCGGCCGCTTCCCCCCGGTCGCCTTCGAGAACGAGCGCCGTCGGAGGCGGCCCTGCGGGCCGCGGTCAGCGTCTCCTGCGGCTGCTCGTGCGCGCGAGCGCTGTGCGCGAGGAGCGTGAGCATCCCCTGGCCGACGGATCGACGCTGGGGACGGAAGGATGTCTCGGGTCGGTAGGCGGTCGCCGCGATCAGCCCGACCGGCACGGGCTTCACCCCGACCGTGCCGCCGAGGCTCTCGACCGAGGTCCTGTCGTGTTGACGCGGACGGGGCATGCGGATCGAAAGCGGCCTCGCAAAGGGATGCACCAGCCCCTGATCATCGATCACGGCGAACTCGTCGGAGTAGTACTCCGCACCGGCTCGCACGAGCTCGGCGACGAGGGTCGTCTTGCCGCTGAACGAATCTCCAGGGATCACGATCGCGCGGCCGCGATGGGCAACGACGCCGGCGTGGATGAAGACGACTCCTGTGGCGTTCTCGGCGATGTAGCGTCGCAGCTCCGTGTCGATCATCGCGAGGACGAGCGTCAGGTCGGCGAACTTGGCTTGGGGCCCGAGCGGCGTGCGGTAGCTCCACGTCTGCTCGCCCTCAGCCAGCAGCACGAACCACGCATCGTCCGCTGCGGGCTCGCAGCGCGGGATGCCGGGCGGAAGCAGTGCGACGAGGAGCTCCAGCGCGTCGTGGTCGGGCGCCGCCACCCCGACGCACACGCCGTAGATCTCGAGGCCCCTCCAGGCCGAGCGCTCCTCCGGGGGGCCGCTCCCAAAAGCGAGGGAGCCGTCGTGGGTGTGCTCGTTCAGTTCCTGGTCTTCTGCGTGACGGTGGCCTTCAATCACCGTCCGGCGCTTTGCCTCGGCGACCATCACACCGGGTTCTGGAGGCAGGTCTCCGAGCTGTCGCCCTCGACCGAGATGCAGATCCCGTCGAGTTGGCTGCCGGTGTTGTTGCAGCCACCGGCGCAGGTGTTTCCGGTGCAGTTCGCCGGGATGAACCGCGTCCCGTTCGGCAGTATCCCAGTGGCGCCGCCGGGGCACAGCGCGATAAACGCCGCGGGTACCTGGCCCGGCTGCAAAGGCACCCGTCGCTGAGTCGAAGTGGGGGCACATCGGCGCACTCGCAGGAGTCGTAGAACGCGCGCTGCGGGGTGAAGCAAGGGAAGCCGTTGCAGTTGGTGCCCCCCCCGGGGGATCCGGGCGGGCAAGCGTTAAAGCAGCCGCAGAACTCGTCGCCCTGCGCCTGCGAGACGCACCGTGCGCCCTCTCGGCATGTTTGGCGCGGAGACCCTAGGGCCCCAAAGGCCGGGGTGACGATGCTGGTGACCATCGGCGCCGCGGTGACCGCAGCCGTCGCGGCCGCCGTCTTCCCGATCAGGTTCCGCCTCGTGAGCCCATCCGCGGGTGAAGACAGGCCGTTGTCCCGCCGCGGGCTCGGCGGAGATCAGCAGCTTGCGCTCCTCGAGCTCGGCGAGCGCCGCGTCGACACCCTCGACCTCAACGCGCTCGCCGGTGCGCGCAGCGGCGAACCCGGCCAGCTGCTTCACGCGAGCTCTCACCGTCGCAATGCGCGAACACGGCCGCAGCCAGCGGCGAAAGGCAATGCGCCTCCCCGCTATCGGTGTCGTAGACCACAGTCTCCTCGCCGATCTCCTCGACGAGCAGGCCTTCAACACGGGCAAGGGGCCCACCTGGATGCCGACCACCGCTCCTCTGTCCCATTTCTCCTCCGAACCTCTCTGGATCTGGCTCAAGCGCCCTTGACCGCTGGGACGATCCCTCCCAATCAGTCTGGGTCCTTGCTTTGTACCGTACTCACCGTAGCCGATTTCGAGCAACGGCGCAAATCGGGTTCCGCAATCGCCTTCGCGGCGTTCTTCGCCGCATGTCGCGCCTTGCCGTTAGGTCCGCCGACTCTGGTCGCTTTGCCCGTCACCGCGGTCGCCGCGGCGTAACGCCCGATACGCAGGCCGGACGAGCACGATCAGAACGCTCTGCGCCGCGGCTATCAGCGGGAGCAGAGCCCGCGCCCAGCGTGGCACGCCGGGGTCGGTTCTGAGGTGGCCCCGGACCCGGCGCGCGGCCGCCAGCAGGTCGCCCGTTCCGCGTGAGCGCCGCCAAAGCGAATCCGGCCTCGCGTGGTAGATCAGCCCCGGTCGCCGATCGACGACCACACGGCCGCGAAACGCCTGCGAGACCGCGAGCACCCAGTCCTCGCCGCCGCTGCAGTCGGCGTATCCGCCGGCCTCCCGGATCCAGCGCGTACGCATGATCGCGTTGCCCTGGATCGGATACAACGACCAGATTGCGGTCAGCAGCGCGAACAACCTCGGCAAGCGCGTAAGCGCTCCGACGAAGCGGCGTGGGGAGCGGTGCCGGGTACCGGTCGCCGCCTCGAGCAGCGATGTCGCGTAGACGGCGATTCCGGGATCGGATGCGATGCCGGCCTCGAGCGCCTCGAGCATCCCCGCGACCAGCTCGTCGTCCGCGTCCAGGAGGACGACGTACTCGGTGGCCACGTGCTCGAGGCCGAGGTTGCGCGCCTCGCCGGCGCTCAGGCGCCGAGGGGAGCGGACGATCGTTACCCCCGGCAGCGGCGGAACCGCGACCTCGGAGGCGTTGTCGACCACCACGATCGTCACCGGCCGATTTTGGGCCTTGACGCTCCCGACCGCAACCGGAAGCAAGGCCACGAAATCGGCGCCCCAGGCCGGAATCACCACCGTGATTGCGGGGGCAGAGCTCAACTCGCCGACTTCTATCGCACCATCCAACCCGGACCCGCCGAAACCCTCTTGTCGCCGCCCGCGCCGCTTGACATCGGATGAACGTCAGTTAAGGTGTTGAACGTCCGATCGGATGATCGTGCGGTTGATTGCGCCTCCGCCGATCGGTCGGGTACAGGGGCCCCTAGGGGCCCGGTCCACTGGGATTGAACGTTGACCGAGAGCCTCAACTTCTTCGCGTTCGCAACTGCCGCGTTGGTTGCCGGGGTCGCAACCCCTGCTGCCATAGCCGTGGCGCGCCGCACCCACTTTTACGATCGGCCCGGCGGCTATAAGAAGCACGGGGTCGCGACGCCGTATCTGGGCGGGCTCGCGGTCGTGCTCGGCCTGCTCGCGGGGGCCCAGATACTCGGGTCGCGGGTCGGCAGCGTCGACGTCATCCTGATCGTCGCCGTCGCGTTCTTGCTCGTCGGGACGCTCGACGATCGCTTCGGGCTCGGCATCGCCCCCCGGCTCGCAGTTGAGGTGGCCGCGGCGTCGGCTCTGTTCTTCACCGGGTTCGGCTGGTCGCTGTTCGGCGGCGGCGCGCTCGACTTCGTGCTCACGGTGGCATTCGTGCTCGCCGTGGTGAACGCCTACAACCTGATGGACAACTACGACGGCGCCACCGCAACGGTCGCGTTCGTCACCGCGTCGGCGATCTCCCTCTACGCGACCTTCGCCGGCGACGGCACGATCGCAGTGCTGGCGGCGGCGCTCGCCGGCGCCTGCGTCGGCTTTCTGCCCTTCAACCTCGCGAAGCCGCGCGCGCGCGTCTTCCTCGGCGACGGCGGCAGCATGGCGATCGGGATCGCGCTCGCCGCCCTGCTGATGTCGATGCCGCACGCGGGCTTCGCCTGGGAGCTCGTCCCGGTGATGGCGGTGATGGTGGGGCTGCCCGCCTTCGACACCGCGCTCGTGATCGTCTCGCGCAGGCGCCGGGGCGTCGCGGTTCTGAGCGGCGGCCGCGACCACCTGACGCACCGCCTCGCGGCCCGGCTCGGGTCGACGTGGAGCGTCGCGGCCGTGATGGCGATCGCGCAGGGCGCGTGCGTGGCGCTGGCAATCGGCATGCTGCACCTCAACCCCGCGATCGGCTTCGTCGCCGCCTGGATCGCGCTCGCCGGCGGATCGGCCCTGGTCGCCGCGATCGAGCTGCGCCCGAGCTGGCCGCCCGTGCTGACGATGCCGGCCGCGGCGGGCGAAGAGGCGTAGCGCCAGGGGACGCCATTCCGGAACGGTCGCTTCGCAGCGCGCTCGAAGCGACCCGCTACCCGAGCAGCTGATCCACCGGTGCGAAGTCGTCCTCTAGGACTGGCGCATCGCCGATGATGCGCTCCAAATCGTCTCCGCTAACCGCGTGAACCGGAACCCGGTGCATCGCCAGGCGGTCGGTTACCGCCGCCCGGTCGAGTGGCATATTCGAGCCGACCAGGATGTGGTTGCCCCCCAGATCGTAGAGCGCCACGTATTCGAACTGGCGCCTGAATGTCGCCGCCTCCGCGCGGACGAACTCGTCGCCCTGGTCGATGAGGTTCATCAGGTACATCCCCCGAGGCTTCAGTAGGCGCTGCACCTCTGCGAGGAACTCCTTCGTGGTCAGCTGCCAGGGGACCGATAGGCCGGAGAACGCGTCGCCGATCACGACGTCGTAGCTTCCGGGCGCCTCTCTGCCCACGAGCAGACGCGCGTCGCCCACCTCGATCCGGAGATCTGGGATCTCGTCCAGCCCGAAATCCTGACGCGCAGTATCGATGAGCGCCGGATCGATCTCCATCACCGTGTTCGCCGATCCTTGCCGAGTTGCGGCGATATAACGCGGCAGCGCGAAGGCCCCTCCACCGATGTGCAGCGCTGCGATCGGCTTACCGCGCTCTCCCAACGTGTCCACGACCGCCCCAATGACCCGCGCGTACTCGAACATGAGCCTCTTTGGGTTGCCGAGATCGGCGTGCCCGTTCGTGACCGCATTGAGTATCAGTACCCGCCCACCCCCCGGGTGTGAGCGCACTTCAATGCACGAGTAGGCGCTCTCGAGCTTGCATGGGCCGTGCACACTCGCCGCCGCGCCGCCCGCGGCCAGGATCGCCACCGCAGCGGCTACGATGCCCGCCGGCCGCACCGGTCCCATCAGTCGCCACGAGAGGACTATCCCAGTGGCGATCAGAATCCCACCGACCCCGGCGAGGATGGTCCGCGTCGGAAAGCGCTCAGTGAGGAAGAAACCAGTGCCGAAGGTGCCGACGAGCGCGCCGGCGGTGCCGAACGCGGACATCCGTCCGACGACGCGGCCCGTCACGTTCAGACTCTGCAGCTGCATCTTCACGACGATCGGTGTCACGCCGCTGAGTACGAAGGCGGGTAGGAAGACGGTGGCTACCGACAGGGCGACAATTGCCTTGAGGGTGTCCGATTGGATCTCCTCACCCAGCACGGTGGCCAGCGGTGCAGCCACCAGGGCGAGCAGACCCCCGGCGATCAGAATCGGTCCCAGGAGCTTCTGCGGCGCCACCCGGTCGGCCGCCCAGCCCCCGATCCAGGCGCCGGCCGCGATGCCCGCGAGCACTGTTCCGATGATCCCTGTAAATGTGTTCAACGAGACGCCGACGTACGGCGCCATAACCCGCACGGCCAGGATCTCCAGCACCAGAACTGCCGCTGCGGCCAAGAACACGACGATCGCAGCGGCTGCCGGGCGCACCTCGGCGAGGTTACGGTCGTGCTTCAGATCCAAGCCGCTGCGCGCGCTCGCTCGCTCGCTTGTACGCCATGGACGCCACGCCCGACGATGAGCGATGCGTCGCACATGAAGCCCTCTAAGGCTCCTGCGAAGTTGCCCGTCGCCGCTCGGCGTCCTCGGCGTGGTGCGGCTCGCCGTCCGCCGTCTGCTGCGGCGCGGCATTCGCAGCCGGCTGCCGGTTGGCGTTCCCGCTTGCGGGTGCGGTACTGGCCTGGGCTTGAGGCGTGGCGGCGGCGGCCGCACGCTTCGCGTCCTCGTAGTCCGCACTGTAGTACTCGGTCCCGTTGCTGCACCTCAACCCCGCGATCGGCTTCGTCGCCGCCTGGATCGCGCTCGTCGGCGGATCGGCCTTGGTCGCCGCGATCGAGCTGCGCCCGAGCTGGCCGCCCGTGCTGACGATGCCGGCCGCGGCGGGCGAAGAGACGTAGCGCCCGGGACGCGATTCCGGGCCGGTCGCTTCGCAGCACTCTCGAGGCGACCCCGGGCAGTCGGTCAGCAGGCTGGCCGATCAGGGCTCGCTGCTGGAAGCATCAGGCGCTCGTGATAGCGCAGCGAGCGCCAGCCGATTCCGCGGCTGGCGAGGTTCTCGGCGAACGCCCGCTCTCTCTCTCGGCTAGTTTCGGATCGAATGCCAGCAGGCGGATCGTGTGTCTCCGCCGGGCCAACCCCTCGAGGTAGCGACGACCTGCGTCTGGACGAGCGGATCGCCGAGCGAGAGTCAGAGAGTCAGCAACCATAAACGAGCACAACGCGGGTCAGGCAGCGGTCCGGAGGGTCTCAAGCAGCTCGGCTGCGAGCTCATCCGCCTCGCCACGCTCGCCTTCGAGGGCGACCGCCCCGTTGATCGCGTTCTTTAGCACACGCATGGACTGCTCAGGCCGCTGCTCGGCCGGGATTGTGTGCTCAAGCGTCGCGAGGACCGCGGCGCCGGACGAGAGCTCACGCGGCTGCCACTCCCCCCCAGGGCGGTAGCGCGTCACGACGACCATCCCGACGGGCCGAGGCTCCGTGCCGGCGACGCCGCCGAGCTGCTCGACGCTGAGCTCGACCGGGCGACCGTCGGGGGGGCGAAATGACAGCTGCCTTGCGTAGGGATGGACGCGGCCTGTCTCGTCGAGCATCGCGTACTCGTCCGAGTAGTAGACGGCGCCGGCTTCGACCAGCGCGCGCACCAGGGTCGTCTTGCCCGAGAAGCTCAAGCCAGGCATCACGATCGCGCGGTCCCCGGCCGCGACAACTCCGGCGTGGACGGCGAAGAAGTCCGATTCGACAGTGATGTGGGAGGACAGCTGGTTCTCCAGCATCATCAGGGCGTATCCCCTGCCCGGTGCGTCGTGGGTGCAGATCTCGTCGTGGTAGATCGAGTAGATGTCGTTTTCCTCCTCGAGCAAGCCGATACGGACCTGCTTCGAGGACCGCGGGCGCTGCCGCCAGCCTGGAGGCAACATCGCCTGGGCACGTTCCAGGAGCTCGGGGGAGTTCGTGCAAAACCTCATCTCGAGGCCGAACGCCTCGAAGGGGATCTGGTGTGGCGCGGTCTTGTCGTTGAATTCCTGCATCGCCGGTGGACGAACAACGAGGCGCGTCTGCGGTTGCAAAGGGTAACTACCCTCAAATTGTCTACAGCCCGCTACATTCTGACTCGATGGAAGCGGTTGTGTTGGGGCTACGATTGGTGCTGGCGGCCGTGTTTCTCACCGCAGGCGTCGGCAAGCTGCGCGATCTCACAGGCTCGCGGCGCGCCGTCGCGGACTTCGGCGTACCCGACCGCGCAGCTCGGGTCATCGGCCTCTTGCTCCCGCTCGCGGAGTTCTCAGTCGCAGTCGCACTCGTCTTCCCCCCCACGGCGCGCTGGGGTGCGCTCGGCGCCGCACTCCTGCTCGCCGCGTTCATCGCTGGCATCGCCCACGCGCTGGCGCGTGGGGAGGAGCCCGACTGCCACTGCTTCGGACAGATCCACTCAGCGCCGGCGGGCCGCTCCACGCTGCTCCGCAACGCCGTGCTGTTCGCCTTCGCGGTCGTGATCGTCTCTTACGGGTCAGGTCCGGCGGTCGACGACTGGGCCGGCGCTCGCAGCGCAGCCGAGCTGGCGGCGATAGGTTTGGGCGTCTGCGCGGTTGGCCTCGCGGCGTATGCGTGGACGCTTCGCACGCAGAACCGGACGCTCACGAACGACCTGCGTGTCGCCAAGAGGGCGGGCGCAATTGGCGGCCGCTTCGGCATCCCCGTCGGAACCGAGGCCCCGTCGTTCGCGATCGAGGACCTGCGGGGCGAGCCGGCGACGCTCGCTGCCCTCCTCGACCGCGGACGCCCGATCCTCCTCATGTTCGTGAGCCCCTGGTGCCAGCCGTGCAGCTCGATGTTCCCGAAGGTCCGCCATTGGCAGGAGACGCTGGCCGACCGGCTGACGATCGCCCTCATCAGCACGGGCACCGTTGAGCAAAACGCCTCGATTGCGGAGCAGGGTTTCGAGGACGTACTGCTGCAGGAAGAAATGGAGGTCGCAGACGCATTTCACGTGAAGGGCACGCCGACGGCCGTGGTCGTATCCCGTAACGGCTTGATCGCGTCAAACCTCGGGGAGACCGAGTCGGCCATAGAACCGCTCGTCCGCCTCGCACTACGCCAGGGCGTGAACCTCGCCTCGGTGGAAGGCGCGGTCGCATAGATACGCCCGGCCGCGCTGGACCTAGCGTCGACACGCTGCGGGCGTTCGTGGCGCGTCGTGTCCCAGGCCACACGGATGTCACGGCGACCGTCGACGTCGCCACCGCCGAAGTCCTCGCGGCGCTCGAATCCGCCGGCGTCGATGCGTTGCTGCTTAAGGGTCCTGCCCTCACCGCGCTGCTCTATGCGGCCGGCGAGCACCGCAGCTATGCGGACACGGACCTGCTCGTCCCGCCAAGCGCGCTCGATGCCACCGAGAAGACGCTGGCCGCGCTGGGGTATGCGAACGGCGACAGTAAAACCGGGGTCGATGACATCGGAGGCGTCGTGCACGCCCACTCGTGGATTCGGGCGACGTCAGTCGACCAGTCGATGATCGACCTACACCACTGGCTGGCCGGCGCCGATTGTTCGCCGGCCGTGGCATGGGACGCGCTTCTTGCGCGACGAACGTGGATCGAGGTGTGCGGTCGGCGCGCCGCGGTCCTCGACCGCGCGGGGCAGGCGATGCATCTTGCCCTGCATGCTGCCCAACACGGCCCTGCGTACGAGCGCCATCTCGATGAGCTCGCGCTGGCGCTTGAGCGCTGGTCCGCCGATGTGTGGGACTCGGCGGCTGAGCTCGCCGAAGAGATCGGCGCGACCCTGGCGTTTGCGGCGGGCCTGCGCCTGCTGCCGCAAGGCGCCGCCGAGGCCTCCCGCCTCAGGTTGCCCTCGACGGCTGAGCTGGACTGGAAGATCAAGCACAAGTCAACGCGACCACGAGGCACATTTCACGTGGAAGCGCTGGCAGATGCCAACGGTTTGATTGAGCGGCTTCGGATCCTGCGCCGGGCCCTGCTGCCGCGCCGGGCGTGGATCCTTCACGAGTACCCGTCCGCGCGGGAGGGCGGGCTGCGGCTAATCGCCGCTTACGCCGCCCATCTCGCGCGGGCGCCAACCTGGGCCGCCCGCGCGTACCGGTTCAGGCGCCGCGCCAGGCGCGCGGGCTCCCCGCGCTGATGCCGCGCGTCAATCGCAGTTGTTGGTGGTATTCGAAGTGCAGCAGCCAAGCGGGGCAGTCGCTGTAAGAGGTTGGCCGGCGCAACACGGGACGCAGGTCCCACTCGAGCCAGGGACACACGGGTTACCGGTCGCCGGCTCGCAGCAGCGGGCCTGCGGCCCGAAGCCGCACCCGCAATTATCCGCGCCGGCGACGCCGCAGCAGCCCTGCGGGCTGGCCGGACGGATTCTGCCCACGTTGGTGCAATCAGGCTCCTCACCAGGGTTGGGGCACACCTGCCCGCCTTCGTGGCAGAAACTTTCCGCCGAGCAGATCTTGCATGACCCGCCGGAGTTACAGCAACAGCAGCAGCCGGCGATCGACCCGCAGCCCGCGCTCTCACCGCAGCTCCTGGTGCTGTAGAGCTGACACTGGAACGGAATCGGGGAGGCAGCCCACGCTGTGCTGACGTTGATCGTGTAGACCATCGGGGCGGCGAGGAGCCCAGTGCCAACCCCCACCGACCTCCTGGTGAGCTGTCGGCGGGTGATCCCGTTGCCGTTTCCGTTCCCCGTCTGTACAACCTGTAGCCCGTCGGTGTCGAGCAGTTCAAGCGCGTCCAGCTCGTCCAGCGCCTTGGTGACCACTTCCGTGTCCAACTGGAGCGCCTCGGAGAGCGCGTCTACCTCGCTGTTGCCATCGCAGGCGCGCCACACGCGTGCCGCGGTCGCCCCCAGGCAGTGAGCGCGTTTGTTCCTGAAATCATAGATGAGGACCTCGTCCTCGATCTCCTCGATCACTAAATCATCGCTGCGGGCACGCGGATTCCGCACGCGCACCGCCGCGTACTTTGTGCTCGATTTGAGCCGAAGCAATCCCATGTCAGTCAATCCCACTGCCAGTACCTCCCTCTCTGATCCTGAGCCACAAGTGCACTTGACGGGGTCGTACGACCTCGCCAATTGGTTTGACCGCGCGCACACTAACCAATTTCGAGCAACGGCGGAATAGTTTCCGCGACGCCTGTCGTCGAGAGCTGGGGCTTTACGACGCG
>CAWIPP010000002.1:0-835000 GCA_963838175.1 uncultured Thermoleophilia bacterium
ACGCGGCGATCACTGGCCGCGCTCCATCGAGCGGCCCTGCGGGCGGGTGGCAGCAGCGTCTCGCGCCGGAGAGACCGAGTGGGGAACCGAGCGCGCCCGCGGCCTCGACCCGGAGGGCTACGAATGGTCCTTTGGGACCTACGAGCCCCGCGACTCTCGTGGTACCGCTTTGGTACCCAACGCATCGTCCTATGCGTCCAGATCGTCCACGAACGTGGACGCATAGGACGATCTGGACGCTCACGGACACATAGACACCAACTGCCTGTCGGCTGGGGGCCGAAAGGTCGCTGGTTCAAACCCAGTCGCCCCGACTGAGGAGTCGCGTCCCCGGCGCCCCCCGCCTCCCTAACGGTCGCTTCTGCTTCTCGTCTCTATGAAGAAGGGCCGGCTGTCAAGTAGCGGTTCGTAGCTCGGCGGGCCTCCTCTCGCTCGCGGGTTGGAGCGACGCTCATGTCTCTATGGCCTCCTCGCCGGGAGGATCAGGCGAAATCGGATCGTTCGCTCGCGGGCGCAATTCCAAAAGGGCGGTCAGGCCGCCAGACGAAAAGCGGCGCCTCTGGGAGCGAACTCCTCGTTGCGAGAAAGCATGTGCCAGATCGCGTGGGCGAGCCGGCGGGCGATGTCGATCTGGGCGACCTTGGCGCCGCGCTGCTTGCCCAGCCTCTTCTTCGTGCGCTGGTAGCGCTCCGAGTAGGCGGGGTGGCGAAGCGCGTGCATCGTCGCCTCGAGCAGGGCCCAGCGCAGGTAGGTCGGCCCGTGCTTGGTCAGCGGGCCGCGGCGATCGGACTCGCCGGACTGGACCACGCGCGGGCATAGGCCGGTGTAGCCGGTGAGCTTCGCCGGTGATTCGAAGCGCTAGATCTCGCCGATCTCCGAGCCGATCGTGAAGGCGAGGACCCAGCCGATCCCCGGCGCGCTCATAAGCAGCGGGATGTAGGGGTGATCGGCGTGGCCTTGCCTGAGGCGCTCGTTGATCTCGGCGATCTGCTCCTCGAGCGTGTCGATTAGACGAGAGCGAGGCGGTGACGTTCGAGCGCCAGGGCTCGGGGACCTCGAGGCGATCGAGGAGCTTTCGCCCCTCGACCCCGAAGAGGTCTGAGACCGGGCAGGCTCGCCCGAAGTTGATCAGGGTCGAGTGGATCCGGTTCTTCAGCATCGAGCGGTGCTTGACCAGGTGAAGGCGAAAGCGGGCGAGCTCGCGCTCTTGGCGGACCCGCGGATCGGGCAGCCAGATCGCCGGCACCAGATCGCGGTGGCTGAGCACCGCGAGCACCTTCGAGTCGATCTTGTCGGTCTTGCAGGCAAGCGGCGCGAGCCCCTTGACCTTCTGCGCGTCGGCGATCTCGACCGACCAGCCTCAGGCTTCGAGGGTGTCGTGGACCAGCCTGGCGCCGGTCATCGACTCGACGACGGCCGAGACCGGCTCTTCGTGGACCTCCTCGATCCTCGCCGGCCAGGTTCCTCAGCGAGTCGACGTCAGGCGGAACGGCGAGCTGGTCCAGATGCTCTCCCTCGCTCGGAGAGCAAACAGACGTCGAGCTTCTTTCGACTCAGGTCGAGTCCAGCGTGCAACATGTGGGCGGGCCTCCTCGGTGCTCGTTGGTTGGTGAACACGACTGAGCGTGTCACCAGAGGGGGCCCTTCTTCATGGCAGTCCAAAGCGCCACAGCGACTCAGGGACGAAGCAGAGCTTTGATCGCTCTCCTTTCGTCCATCGCGGCGTAACCCTCGGCAACCTGATCAAGCGGCAGCTCGAGATCGAAGACCTTTCCCGGCTCGATCTCGCGGTTCCAGATCAGCTCGATCAGCTGCGATAGGAACCGGCGGACTGGAGCAGGCCCACCGTGGAGGTTCACGAGGCTCCAGAACATCTCCATCCCGGGAATCGCGACATCGTGACCGACCCCAACGAAGCCAACGTTGCCTCCCGGGCGAGTCGAGTGGATCGCTTGCATCATCGCCTCCTGAGTCCCGACGGCCTCCACGACGGAGTGCGCTCCGATGCCATCGGTTAGATCCTTGATCTTGGCGACGCCGTCTTCGCCGCGTTCCTCGACTACGTCGGTTGCGCCGTATTCGCGAGCGAGACCCTGGCGCAACTCGTGGCGGCTCATGGCGATGATGCGCTCGGCACCGAGTTGCCTGGCGGCGAGCACGGCGTGCAGGCCGACGGCGCCGTCACCCACGACGGCCACCGTCGTGCCTGGTCCCGCTTGGGCGGCCACGGCCCCGAACCATCCGGTGCCCAGCACGTCGGAGGCCGCAACCAGGCTCGGGAACAGATCATCCGCCGGGAGGTCCGGAGTCGCTATCAGCGTGCCATCGGCAAGCGGGATCCTCAGGAACTCCGCTTGGGCACCCAACATCCCCATCGGGACGCGATTGACGCAGGCGCTTTGGTAGCCAGCGCGGCATAGCTCGCAGGTGTTGTCGGAGGCCCAGAACGAGCCGACGACGAACTGGCCCGGCCTGAGCGTCTCGACCTCGTCGCCGACCTCCTCGACAACGCCTGCGTACTCGTGGCCCATGGGCGCGGGCCATTCCATTTCTTCGATCCCCCGGTACGGCCACAGGTCGGAACCACAGACACATGCGGCGGAGACGCGGATGATTGCGTCGGTTGGATCAACTATCTCCGGGTCGGGGCGTTGCTCAACCCGCACGTCGCCGGGCGCGTACATGACTGCGCCATCCATAGGGGCCCTCCTTCCTCCCGGTCGGAGTAGGCATGTACCCGATGAGCCCTCGAACTACCGCTTGCCATGGAGGCTGTCGCACAAACCCAAACCGGGCCGATAGGAGCCAATCTCCCCACGGGTTAACAATCCGGGCAACCTCGGCCTCGTCCACCACGCACTCGTCCTGCAGGCCGCCAGCCTAGTCGCTCCAGTCGCTATCTGAGCCTCGTTAGGGGTGCTTGTCGCCAGGACCATTTGTGCGACATCCTCCATGCAAAGCGGAACTTCTCTGAGCTATCCCTTCAGGCGTGATCGTTCGATCGATCCGTGGGTGGTAGCGAGGAACGAATCGGGCCCCCGCTACTACGAAAACCCCCTGGAAGCTTCCAGGGGGTTTCGTCTGCGAGGTCGCGATCGCGGAGGGAGTGAGGTCCGCTCCGAAGGGCGGAATGAAACTGCCCCCGAAGGCTGACGTCCGGCTCCGGACCTACGGTCCGTCGACCGGGACAAGGGGCCTTCTGGGAGCGAGAGCTCGCCGAGGTCAAGCGGGTGATCGCCACCGGCGCGCTCGGCTCGGCCGAGATCCGCGGCTGATGACGGTGCCGGGGGTCAACGTGATCACGGCGGCGACGTTCGTGGCGGCGATCGGCGAGGTCTCTCGCTTCCGCTCGACGCGGCGGCTGGTCGGCTACCTCGGCCTCGACCCGCGGGTTCGCCAGTCGGGCTCGGCCCCGGCCAAGCACGGGCGGATCTCCAAGCAGGGCTCGGCGCCGGCGCGCTACGCGCTCGTCGAAGCCGCCTGGAGCGTCGGTTCGCCAGCCGGGGCCGGTGCGCGCCTTCTATGAGCGCATCCGCGCCCGCCGCGGCCACCCGATGGCGATCGTCGCCGCCGCCGCAAGCTCGCCTGCCTGTTCTGGTGCCTGCTCAGCCGGGAGGAGGACTACCGGCGAACGGTCGCCGACTGGCAGGGGCAGAAGAAGGGCGCGGGCGCGACACCGGGACGCGCATCTTCAGGCCGTCTGAGCGGCAAGCAGCGCGGCAGGGCATCGGTCCCAGACCCTGCGCTTTAGCTCGTCGTCACCCGCGCCCGAGCGCACTATTGCAAGGAGGGGCCGAGAACGCAAATCGGACTTGACTCATCCGTCGCGCGAAGCGCCAGCGCGCGACGCTGTCGGCACCGCTTACGCTGCTCGTCTCGTGCGAGAGCTTGCCGGCGCCCACGAGCGAAGCCCGGATCGCTTCGACAGCGAGAGGACTGCGTGCCCCGTTAAGGGATCGGCTACTGGGATGCTGCCATCGCGTCGTCGCCGGTAGTGCAGCGTGACCGATGAGGTTCGGCCAGCGCGGCAGTCAAGACATCAGGCAAGTGGAGGCCCACAGAGCCCAAGTGATTAGGGGGGCCGCTGATAGCTGGCCCCGTACCACCCGACAGAAGGAGCGACGAGTGATGCAGTTCTTCTTGACCGTGCCCCACGACTCGGCCGAGGAGCCGACCATGGCGTCGATGGACCCGGCCGAACTGGAGGCCGCGCTGGCCGCCGTGGAGGAGTTCAACACCGACCTACAAGAGTCCGGGGCGTTTCGCTTCGCCGGGGGGCTGCACCCACCGTCGTCGGCCAAGACCGTCGATGCCACCCACGGCGAGCCCGTGGTGGTCGACGGACCGTTCGTTGACGCACCGGAGTACGTCGGCGGCTTCTGGGTGATCGAGGCCGCAGACCAAGATGCCGCGGTCCGGTGGGCGACGCAGGCGTCGAAGGCACTAGGTGGCCGCATCGAGGTGCGCGCCTTTCAGGACCCGACGGACGCCTGATCGAGAAGTCGGTCTTCACTTCGACGCTGCTTGGCTCGCCCCGGCTCGCTCTGTTCCAACCCCGCTGCCTCGCCCGACGACGCGAGCTTCGTCATGTATCTCCACGAGCTGCTCGATGGCCTGACGAAAGCGATAGCTATTCCACCGAGACGCTAAGCGGGGGGATCGGGATCCCGTGCCGAAGCGGGACCTTGAGGTTCCTCTAGGGCTATCCGAATCGGCCGCGCCGCCGACCGACGGATTACAGCTGCCGCTCGTCCGCCAGCCGGCGCCGGGAGCGTGGACGGCGGCGAGCCGAACTCGCGCAGCGCGTCCTCGACTAGCGCGAGCAGCTCGTGGTTCGTCCCCCCGGCCCGGTGATCGATTTGCAAACGCCCGAATCGGGCGTACGCTTGGCAAGCGTCTACAGGGGAGCGCCCATGACAGGGAGAATCCGCAGCCACGTCCGGAGCAACCTCGTCGGCTATGTGGCGCTGTTCGTCGCTCTCAGCGGCACCACATGGGCAGCGTCTGAACTGGACCGGAACGAGGTCAAGTCGAGGCACATCGGCAAGGGGCAGGTGAAGAACCCCGACCTCGCCGACAACGCGGTTACCTCGCCCAAGGTCGCTGACGGATCGCTGTTGAGTGATGACTTCGCGCCTGGGCAGCTTCAACAAGGGCCGCAGGGAGAGCGGGGACCTCAAGGGGAGCGGGGGCTGCAAGGACCGCAAGGCGAACAAGGACCGCAAGGCGAACAGGGGCTGCCGGGGGTCCAAGGTCAACAGGGGTCGAGTGCGGCGAGCTCCTTCTCGGGTGGCGGGTTCGCCCCGGCTCCGTTGGGAGGAGTCCTAAACCATCACTACTGCAGCCCCGCGACTGTGCAGGCAGGCAATACCTGCGAATCAGACGAAGGGACGCAGCAGAATCAGCGCGCCGCGCTCTCCCCGAACGCGACGATCGTCGCCCGCGATCTGTTCGTCAAGCAGGCGAACCCCACCTTTGGGTCGCGCACCTACGCGCTGCGCGTCGAGGGCACTGATACCGCGGTCAGCTGCACGATCGCCGGCGCCGACGACCAAACCTGCAACAGCGGCGGGGCGACGGCCACGATTCAGCCCGGGAGCAGGATCCTCCTGCACATCTCGGCGGCGATCGGACAAGCGAATGGTTTCTGGTTCGGCTGGCGCGCGACGACGCCTTAGGGACCAGCGGCCTGAGTAGGAACGCTTCAATGCGAGGAGGACGGCACGCGAAATGTTGGCGTGCGGATGACCGCGGCTCGTTCCGGTCGTGCCTTCAGCGGATACGTGACCTACACCTCGCCGCCGGGCAAGGACAGCTTCCGCGGGCCGGTTCACCGCGAGGGGACGAATCGGGCCGCCGCTATCGGACGAAGCCCCCGCTGACGCGGGGGTTTTGTCGTTAATGAGCGACGGAAGCCCCTGCCAATCCGGGCACTGCGCGATGATGCGCCAGGGTGGCGATCGAATCCGTTGACTCTCTGATCGAGGAGGGCCACGCGGCCTTCGAGCGAGGCGATGCCGAGGCCTCGCGCGCCGCCTTCGAGGCGGCGTTGGATCAGCGCGAGAGCGGCGAGTTGCTCGAGGGCCTCGCCCGGGCTAAGTATCTCCAGGTGGACTACCCCGGCTCGATCGAAGCGCATGAGCGCGCCTTCGCCGCCTACGCGAGCGAGGGCGATTCCCTTAGCGCCGCGCGAAGTGCTCGCCTGCTCTCGTGGCTGTTCGTCAACGTCCTCGGCGATTTCGCCGTTGCCGGCGGCTGGCTCGCCCGCGCTGACGGGCTCTTAGGCGAGGCGCCCGAAGAAGGGGTGGAGCGCGGCTGGGTTGAGCTGACGCGCGCGACGCGGGAGCCATACGGCGAGGGCCGCGTAGGCCAACTCGCGACTGCGCTCGACATCGGCCGGGGGCTCCGGGATCCGGACCTCCGTTTCGCTGCGCTTGCGCGGCTCGGAGAGACGCTGGCGATGACCGGTCGGGTCGAGGAGGGGATGGTCTGCTTCGACGAGGCGCTGGCGGCCGCGTGCGCCGGCGAGGTGCGGGACCTCTATGTCGTCGAGAGCGTTTTCTGCGGCATGTTCCTGACCTGCGAGCGCGTCCACGACGTCGTCCGGGCCGAGCAGTGGCTGCGGGCTGCCGGGGACCTCGTTCGCCGACGCAACATCCTCGCGGTGGGTCCGCTCTGCCGGGCCCACTACGGCGGACTCCTCACCGCGGCGGGTCGCTGGGACGAGGCCGAGTCCGAGCTCGCCGAGGCCGCGCGTGTGTTCAAGGGCGGCTACGCCGCGGCTCGCGCGATCGTTCTAGTCCGGCTCGCCGATCTTCGCGTGCGACAGGGACGTCTCGAGGAGGCCGCGGGGCTGCTGGAAGGGCTCGATCAGATTCCCGACGCCGCGCGCCCGCTCGCGGCATTGCACCTTGCGCGAGGGGAAACCGCGCTTGGCCGAGAGGTCCTCGAGCGCAGGCTGGCGATGCCGGCGTTCGAAATGCCTTGGCCCATCGCCCCGGTCCAGCCGCCCCCGCCCGCGGTCATCGGCCCTTTGCTGGCGCTGCTCGTTGAGGCGTGCCTCGCCGAGGGCGCCGACGACGATGCGGCGGCCGCGGTGGACAGGCTGGCTGAGCTCGCCGGGCGCCATCCGAGCCCCTACCTGACCGCGTGCGCTGCGCTGGCGAAGGGTCGACTTTGCGTGGCCACCGGGTCCGGCGACGCCAAGGCGTGCTTGCGAGATGCGCTCACGGCGTTCTCGGCCGCACAGATGCCGGTCGAGCTCGCGCGCGCCAGGCTCGAGCTGGCCCAGGCGATCGCGGACGAGCAGCCAGAGGTCGCGATCGCGGAGGCAAAGGGGGCCCTCGAGGCGTTCGACCTTCACCGGGCGGCGCGTGATGCCGACGCGGCCGCGTCGCTGTTGCGCACCCTGGGCGCGCCGGGACGCAGCGCTCCCAAGCGTCGCGAACGGCTGACCAAGCGGGAGTCCGAGGTCCTCGAGCTGCTCGGCCATGGACTGTCCAACCCCGAGATCGCCGAGCGCCTGTTCATCAGCCGAAAGACGGCGGAACACCACGTGGGGCACGTTCTTTCCAAGCTGGACCTACGGAACCGCTCCGAGGCAGCGGCCTATGCCGCCCGCCTGGAGGGAGGCGAACAGGGGAAGAAATAGGGGAGCTCCCCGATGATCCGGCTGCGATCCGGTGCGATGGTCATCCGCGCCATTCGAGTGAAAGGGATGACCATGAGCAACAGCCACACGACGATCACAGCGGGGAGCTCGATCGACCACCGGGAATTGCGCGAGCGGCGCGAGGCGATCGTGCGAGAACACGTCGACGCCGAGAACCGCCGTGACATCGATGCCGTGATCGCGACCTTCGATCGCCCGCGCTACGAGGTCAACGGCGAGGCCAGCGACGGGGAGGGCCCAGTGCGCGAGCTGCTCGAGGGGCTGCTGACCGCGTTCCCCGACTTCAACGCCGAGGACGGCAAGGTCCATCATTCCGACGACGCCGTGATCGCAGAAGGTCGGGTGACCGCGACCCACGGTGGGCCGTTCGCCGGGATTCCGCCGACAGGACGCCGGATCGAGTATCCACTCCTCGCGATTTTCGAGTTCGAGGAGGACCGACTCGTCTGCGAGAAGGTCTACTTCGACACGGCGACGATCCTGCTCCAGGTCGGGGTCCTCCCCGATCCGAGCTCGGAGTAGTCCGGTGGAGGCTCTGATTCAGACCGATGTCGACGCCCGCCAGTCCAAGGAGACGCGGATCGCGATCGTCGTCATCCTGCTCGCGATCGCGGCGATGGCCGTGGACCATCTCCTCGGCGACGACCCCGGGCTCGAGGACCCGCCGATGTTCGCGATCTCGTGCGCCATCACCATCGGGCTGGCGCTGCTCGTGTTTGGGGGCATCCTTCCGCGGGCTAAGACCGCCGGCCGCGAGGGCCGCGACGGGCTCATCCTCGGCATCGTCGCCGTCGTTCCCGGCATCGCCGCGCTCTGGCTCGGCCCTCCATTTGTCATTGCGGGCGGCGCGCTCGCGCTGGGCCTGTGTGCCTGGCGAACACGCGATCGGAAAGGGGCGGCAGCAATTGCCTTGGCCGTGCTGGTGCTCGGCTTCGCGACAATCGCCTACTCGGTGCAACTGGTGGACAAGCTCGGATAGGCCAGACCCGCACTCATAACCCGGAGGTCGTGGATTCAAATCCCACCGCTGTCTTTGCCGCCGGCCCGGGGACTGAGGACGAGGTCCTGGCCGAGCTCCCCCCCGATGCTCGACCGGATCGACGCCTGGATCACCGACGGCACCCTCGGAGCGCAGCTCAACGCCGCGGACTTCATGGTCGGGCCGAGCTTGGCGTTGATCCTCTACCGGCCCGACGTCAGGCGGATGTTCGAGGGCCGTCCGGTCCTGGCGCTCGTGGACCGCCTCCTCCCCGAGCCGGTATTCCCGTAGAACTCCCGAGATGGCGCCGTCGGATGCCGCGATCGTCGAAGCCGGTGGGCGCGAGGTGCGTGTCTCCAGCCCCGACCGGGTGGCGTTTCCGAAGACCGATCGCACGGGCGCGGTGACCAAGCTCGACGTCGTCGAGTACTACCTCTCGGTGGAGGAAGGCATCATGCGCGCGCTCGATCGCCGCCCCACGACCCTCGAGCGCTGGACGAAGGGAGTGCACCCCGGAGCCGTGCTCTCCACGCGAGAGAAAGGGGGCGGCGACGCCTTCTTTCAGAAGCGCGTTTCGAAAGGCGCTCCGGACTACGTGCAGACCGCGAGGATCGAGTTCCCGTCGGGCCGCCACGCCGATGAGATCTGTCCGACGGAAGTGGCGGTCGTCGCTTGGGCCGCGCAGATGAACGCCATCACCTTTCATCCCTGGCCGGTGCGCAGGGAGGACGTCGACCATCCCGACGAGCTGCGCCTCGATCTGGATCCCCAGCCCGGCACCGACTTCGCCGACGCCGTCCTGGTCGCCGCCGAGGCGCGCGTCCTCCTCGACGAGCTTGGCTACACCGGTTTCCCGAAGACCTCCGGTGGTCGCGGCGTGCACATCTACGTCCGGATCGAGCCGCGCTGGACCTTCACCGACGTCCGCCACGCCGCGATCGCATTCGGGCGCGAGCTCGAGCGGCGCTTACCGGGCCAGGTGACGACGAAGTGGTGGAAGGAGGAGCGCGGCGAGCGCATCTTCGTCGACTACAACCAGAACGCGCGCGACCGCACGATCGCCTCCGCGTACAGCGTTCGGCCGAAGCCCGGCGCCCCGGTCTCGGCGCCGGTGACGTGGGACGAGCTCCCCGAGGTCGCTCCGGAGGACTTCACGGTCGCGACGATGCCCGCGCGGTTCGCCGAGGTGGGCGATCGCCACGCGGGGATCGACGAAGCCGCCCACTCGCTAAAGCCGCTGCTGGACATGTACGAAAGGGACGAAGAGGGCGACATGCCCTACCCGCCCGACTATCCGAAGATGCCCGGCGAGCCGAAGCGCGTTCAGCCCTCGCGCGACCGCGACCGCCCGCGATGAGCAGTCGGCGCTAGGGCGACTGCGGGAGCTTGACCGCGCCGCGCCGGGTGACGGGATTCGAGGGCGGGGGCACGACGGGCCCGATGTCGCCGTCCGGGGCCTCGTCGAGGTCCACGATCACCGGCGCGTGGTCGCTCGGCCCGCTTCCCTTCCGCGCCTGGCGATCGACCCATGCCGCCTGGACGCGATCCGCGACGGGAGCTCCCGCCAGGACGAGGTCGATCCGCATTCCCAGGTCCCGGTGGAACATTCCCGCCCGGTAGTCCCAATAGGTGAAGATCCGCTCGTCCGGCCACCGGTCGCGCACGACGTCGCGGAGCCCGACCTCCTGCAGCTCGGCGAGTGCCTTGCGCTCGGGCTCGGTCACGTGGGTCTGCCCCACGTAGGCGCCGGGATCGAACACGTCGTCGTCGGTCGGGGCGATGTTCATGTCGCCGCACACCACCGTTGCCTCCGAGCCCGCGGCGACCGCGTCCCGCAGTGAGGCCAGCCAGGCGAGCTTGTACTCGTAGTGCTCGGACCCGGGCACGCGCCCGTTCGGCACGTACACCGAGTTGACCCGGATCCCGCCGCACGTGGCGGACACGGCGCGCGCCTCTTGATGCGGGAATCCGGGCGCGCCCGCGAGCCCCGCGACGACGTCGTCGAGCCCCACGCGCGAGAGGATGGCCACCCCGTTCCAGGTCGCCTCGCCGTGCACCGCGACGGCATAGCCGCGGGCGGCCAGCTCGTCACCCAGCAGGCCCATGAAGACCTCGTCGGAGAGCTTCGTCTCCTGTAGGCATGCCACGTCGGGACGCCGCTCGTCCAACCAAGGCAACATCCGCGGCAGGCGCTGCTTGACTGAGTTGACGTTCCAGGTCGCGATCCGCACCGACGTCACCGTAGTGACCGCACGTGTGCGCTCGCTAGTCGGAGAACACCGGCTCCGGGGCGCCGTCCTGGGGTGCGGGCCGCCGTCCCCTCTCGCTCTCCTCGGCAGCGACCGGTCGTGGGTCGAAGCCGGTGAGCACCCGCGCGAGCACGAGTGCCGCCGCGCCGATCAGGATTCCGGCGACGTTGTCGAGCACGTAGTGCCAACCGAGGTAGATCGTCGACGCGAACGTGATCGCCAGCCACGCCCAGAGGGCTTGCTTCACGCGGCGGCCGAGCCTCAGCATGTACGAGGCCAAGAGCGCCGTGAAGCTCATCGCGATGTGGAGGGACGCGAAGGCGGCGATCGCCTGCGGCGTCCCCGTCGCCACGTTCGCGAGGAAGCCCACTCGGTCGTCCATGAGCATCTCCTGCAGCGCCGATACCCCAGTGTGGGGGAGGTCCGAGAACAGGCTCGGGTAGTAGTAGATGGGCCCCAGGGCGGGGAGCATGAAGTAGCTCACCGCGCCCAGGATCCAGTTGATGGAAAGCGCCGTGGCGAAGAAGAGGCTCACCTGAAGCCGCTCGGCGAACACCAGCACCAGACCCAGCGACAGCGGCAGGAAGACGATGAACGCCACGTAGAACGTCGACAGGACGTGCGCGGCGATGCCCGTGCCGAAGAGGTCGTGAAGAAGGGTCGCGGGGTCGCTGCCGAAGAACATGACCCGGTCCCAATCGGCGAGCTGGCTGTCGAAAAGGTCGCCGGGCCGCAGCAGCGGAACGGAAGCCTTCAGGTTCCTGTAGGCGAGGTAGGTGAGGTAGAAGGCGACGATCGCGACGCCGACGGCCGCGCCTCGCTTCGCCGTCCACCGCTCGCGCCTCACGGCCGCCCATGCCTCCCGCGAGGGCCATCGCTCGCCGGTACGGCGCCGAGCACGCAAGAAGATGTCCAGACAGATCAGCAGGCCGACCCCGGCCCCGACCTCGACCACGTAGAGGGCGGCGACATGATCCGGATCGCGGAAGGTGAACCCCGCCGCGGCGGTGGCGATCAGCGCCGCGACCAGGGTGAAGAGCGCCACCAGGGGCCCCGACAGGATCAGCCGCCATCCCACCTCCCGGTCCGGAGGCTGGCTCGTCTCTGGAGACTGTCGGTCCGACATAGCCGGAGAGCCTAGGTTCTCCAAGCGGCAAGTTGTCGGGTCCCCGGGTTGACGGCGTTTGTCACCGCACCGTCCTCTAGCCTCCGCCACGCTGTGAATCCCCCTTCATCCCCCTCGATCTCTCGCCCCGTCGACGCCGACACGGCGGCCGAGCAACTCCGCCCGCGCCAGTTCCTGATGCCGCTGGCGATCGGCATTCCCTCCCTTCTGGTGATGCTGGCGGTGGCGGGCATCGAGGACCTGCCGATCCGGGATCCGGACGCGCGCTACGTCGGATCGCCGCTCGCGTTGATCGCGCTCATCTGCGTGCTCTTCCTCCTGCTCGACATCGTTCCGCGCGCCGTCCGGCGAGTTCGCTCCTCCGATGTGAAGTTCGGGGGAGCCGTCCGCGAGATTTTCCTCGGGCGATGGTGGGGACGCCGCGGGCTGATCGTCCTCGTCTGCATCCTCGGGTTCTACGCGACGTATCTCTCCTACCGCAACCTGAAGAGCTTCCTGCCGTTCGTCACGGACGGCGCATTGCAGGACGCGGGGCTCCTGGATCTCGACAAGGCCATGTTCCTGGGCAGCCAGCCCTCGACGCTGATGCACGACCTCCTGGGGACTGGACTCTCCGCGGAGGCTCTCTCGGCCGTCTATCTGGCCTTTCTGACGTTCGTGCCCCTTTCCCTGGGGGTCGCGCTCGTCTGGTCCTCCCGAGTCGTCGCGGGCGTCTGGTACGTCACCTCGCTCGGGGTCGTCTGGATGCTCGGGATCCTCAGCTACTACCTCGTGCCCTCGCTCGGACCGGTCTACGTTCGGCCCGGCCTGTTCGCTGACCTGCCGCAAACCGGCGTCTCCGAGCTCCAGGCGACGCTGCTCGAGCACCGGCGCGAGGTGGTCGCGGACCCGAACGCGACGGATGTGGTGCAGAGCATCGCGGGCTTCGCGTCGCTGCACATCGCGGTCATCATGACGGCGGCGCTGATCGCGCACCGGGTCGGTGCGCCGCGCTTCCTTCGCGTCAGCCTCTGGATCTTCCTCGGCCTGACGGTTCTCGCGACCGTCTACTTCGGCTGGCATTACCTGATCGACGACGTCGCCGGGATCGCGATCGCCCTCGCCGGCGTCTATGCCGGCGCGGTTCTCGTGGGTTTTCGGCGTCCCTTCCGCAAGCCGGAGTTCTCACGCGAGCCCAGGGGAGCGCTCGAGTCGTCCTGACGGCGTTTGTCCGGGGGCGGCTCGGGTAGCCTTCGTCTCGAAAGACCAGGAAGCTCGGCCACGGGGCGGCTGGGCGGCTTCCTATGCCTGTTATGGGCCTGAACATCCCAAACTCGTTGACGATCGCGCGCATCATGCTCGCGCCGGTACTCGCCGTCGCGATGCAGCCGGACGTGGCGACGTCGATCCCCCTGGCCGTGTTCGCCGCGGGGATGACGAGCGATGTGGTCGACGGCTACATGGCGCGTTCGCGGGGGAGCGTGACGAGGTTCGGCACGCTCATGGACCCGATCGCCGACAAGCTCTTCGTCGGCACCGCCCTGGTCTGCCTCGCCGCGACGAACCGGATCGCGCTCTGGGTCGTGGTCGTCGTCTTCGCGCGTGAGCTCCTGGTGACCGCGCTGCGGCTCGCGGCGCGCCGGCAGGGGGTGATCATCCCCGCGAATCGCCTCGGCAAGGCCAAGACCGTGCTGCAGGCGTCCGTCGTCTTCGTGCTCCTCGTCGCCGACCCGACGGGCGCGGCGACGCTGGCCCTCGTCTATCTGATGGTCGCGGTCACCCTCCTCTCGGGCCTCGTCTACGCGGTCGGCTACATGCGGGGACGCAGGATTCTGGTGCCCCGGCGGGTCGCATCCGCTTCGACGGCCGGCGCGCGGGCGACGATCGGCTGAGCGGACCGGGCGGCGCCCCAGCACCGGCGCCCGCCAAGCCCGACCGGCTCGCATGCGCGAAGATGGATCGCATGGCTTCTACAGACGTCGCGCAGCTCGACATCACCAAGACGAACATCGCCGTGCAGGAGCTCATCGAGGCCACCGAGAACCCGCGCCACCTGTATCTCCTCCAGGCCTACGACCGCCATCGCAACCTCGAGCACGCGGGCCGCTTCGAGGAGATCTTCGCTCCCGAGATGACGGTCGATCACCCCGTCTATCGCTTCAACATGGCCGGCCAGCCGCCGATTCAGCTCGAGGGCCGCGAGCAGGTGGAGTCGCTGTACCGACTCTGGGCCGAGACCAACCAGTCCGTCTTCTACAACGAGAGCGAGACGGTGTCCGTCGGCGACTGGCTGGTCGTCAGCACCATGACCGGCTACCAGCAGACCCTGGGCTCAGCCCTCGCTGCGGGAGGGGTCGAGGCGGACCCCGACGCGATGTACCTGGTCAGGGGCCGCGTCGCGATGATCTGGCCGTACGACGAGCGGGGCCGCCTCGTCGGCGAAAACGTCTGGGAGTACGACGAGAGCGAGCACGACGTGATCAAGCTCGATCCGGAGGACGTGCTGACCACCGAGCGGGCCGCCGAGTTGCTCGAGGCGCACATCAAGCCGCTGCCGCCGTTCGACGACAGCCTGCTGCCCGCCTGAGGGCCACGGGATGAAGGCGGTCGTCTGCGAGAACACCCAGCTCGGGGTCGCCGACCTGCCGACGCCGGAGCCGGCCGACGGCCAGGTCCTCCTGAAGGTCCTGCGTTGCGGCATCTGCGGGTCCGACCTCCACGCGCGCCATCACGCCGACCTTCAGGCGGACGTGCTCGTGGAGGCCGGCTACGACGGGTTCATGCGCTCCCACCAGCAGGTCGTGTTCGGCCACGAGTTCTGCGGCGAGGCCGCTGAGTACGGGCCCAAGACGAAGAAGAAGGTTGCGACGGGCACGCCGGTCGTGGCGCTGCCGCTCCGCAGGCGCGGAGAGGAGATGCACCCAATCGGTCTCTCCGCCGCCACGCCGGGCGCCTACGCCGAGCAGGTCGTGGTCGAGGAGTCGCTCATGTTCGAGCTCCCGAACGGGCTTGGGCCCGAGTTGGGCGTCCTCACCGAGCCGATGGCGATCGGCTGGCACGCCGTCCGCCGCGCCGAGATCCGGAAGGGCGACGTGGCGATCGTGATCGGCTGCGGCCCGGTTGGGCTGGCCGTGATCTGCATGCTGAAGGCGCAGGGGGTCCGCACGATCGTCGCAAGCGACTTCTCCCGCGGCCGCAGAGAGCTCGCCACAGCGTGCGGCGCCGACGTCGTCGTCGACCCGAGCGAGGACTCGCCCTACGAGGCCCCCGAGGACAGCGGTCACCTGAGGACCGTGCCGCAGGCCGCGGAGCTCGCGCTCCAGACGATGGAGAAGCTCAGGCGCCTGCCGGTGCCGTGGCATCACGTCTGGCGCACCGCCGAGAAGCTCGGGGCGAAGCCGAAGCGCCCCGTCATCTTCGAATGCGTCGGCGTTCCGGGCATCCTCGACGGCATCATCACGAGCGCGCCGCTCTGGTCACGCGTCGTCGTCGTCGGGGTCTGCATGCAGCCCGACTCGATCCGCCCCGTGATGGCGATCAACAAGGAGATCGACCTGCGCTTCGTCGTCGGCTATACGCCGCTGGAGTTCCGCGACACCCTGAAGATGCTCGCCGAGGGCAAGGTGAACGCCGCCCCGCTCGTCACCGGGACCGTCGGCCTGCCGGGCGTCGAGGGTGCCTTCGACGCCCTCGGCGACCCCGATACGCACGCGAAGATCCTGATCGACCCCGAGAGCCCGGCGCGGCTCTAGCCCCGCGACTGCGCGATTGACCACTCCATCGTGTGGTCACGTGCACAGTCGCGAGGAGGGCTCTGACCCCACGAGCCCCGCTCACGAAGGGAGTCACACATCCGTGACGATCTCGTGTTGATCGGTCACACGAGGCCGTGCAAGATCGGCCCCGTGAACTTAGAAGAGCCGATCGACGTCTACGTCCCCGCGGATCTCGGTGACCCGCGTGATGCGACGCCGGCGCCTCCGGGCGTGAGGATCCACCGAGGGCCGCCGCTTCATCCCGACGACGTCACGATCGGCGGGCGGGATTCCGGTCACGTCGGTGTCGCGGACGCTCGTTGACCTGGCCGAGGTGATGGACGCGGATGAGCTTCGAGAGTGCTTCGAACGTGCCCGGGAGCTGGGTCTGCTGGATCTCGAAGCGCTCGCGGCATCGCGCTCGCGGGTCGAGTGGCGTCCCTCGCTGGCGATGCTCGACGAGGTCATCGCCGAGTACGAATCGGCCTGACCGCGCGCTGACTCGCCAAATACGCTGCGCGCGTGTCGGTCGTCCTCACGCTGGTCGGTGCGCTGCTCGTGGTCGTCGCGCTTCGCGACGTCTTCGACACGCTCTTTCACCCGCACGCCCGCGGCGTCGTCAGCGACCTGCTGATGCGGACCATCTGGCGCGGCGCGCGGGCGATCGCCCGTCGCAACCACCGGGTCCTCTCGCTCGCCGGGCCGATCGCGTTCCTCGCCGTGATCGCCGCCTGGGGGATCCTGGTGGTGCTCGGCTTCGCGCTCGTGATCTGGGCGTATCTGCCCGAGGGCTTCTCCTACGCCCCCTCCCTCGACCCCACGCAGCACGACGGCTTTCTCGACGCCCTCTACCTCTCCATGGTCAACGTGACCAGCCTCGGCTACGGCGACATCGTGCCGACCGCCACCGGACTGAGGCTGCTCGGGCCGCTCGAGACCGTGATCGGCCTCGGGCTCTTGACCGCGAGCATCTCGTGGATCCTCTTCGTCTACCAGGTGCTGTCCGACTACCGCGCCCTCTCGCACGAGATCTCGCTGCTGGTCGGGACGGAGCGCCGGAGCGGCACGGAGCTCGCGGAGCTCGAGCCGGCGGTGGCCGCTGAGGTGCTCGGCGACCTCACCTCGCGGATGCTCGCGATGCGCGACGACTTCGTCCACGCGCCGATCGCCTACTACTTCCACCCTCGCGACGAGCGCCACGCGCTGCCGGTCCTCCTGCCGAAGCTGCTGGAGGTGATCGAGAGGTGCTCGGCGCCCGAACGCGAGCCCGCGTTGCGCTTCCAGGCGGAGATGCTCCGCGAGGCGATCGACGATCTGCTCTCGACGATCGCCGAGGACTTCGTGCGCTCGCCCGCGCCCGACGCCGACCAGGCGCTGGACGCCTACCGGCGAGATCACCTCTGGGCCTCGCGCTAGAGCGGGTACGGATATCCCCCCTTGCGATCGGTGGCCAGCCCCATTGGCGCGAGCGCGGCACGGGCGGACACTGTCGCCCATGAAAGCCGGGTCGAGGTCAACGCGATGAGCTTCTGGCGCCGCCGCCTCAGCCGTCACTGGCACCGGCGCAACCGGCGCCGCGACGCCGGAGTGATCCTGCTCGCGCCCGTGAGCGTTGGTTGAAGCAGATGGGGAACGACATGGCTCACGAACACACCGAGGAAACCGTGATCACCGCCGCCGAGATGCGCGACCACCTCGCCGAGCTCGAGGCGGAGCGCTCGCTCTCACACCTGACGGGCCTCGCGCAGGTCGCGACCTACAAGAACGACCTCGAGGAGGAGATCCGGCTCGGCCGGCACGTGTATGTCGGCCTGGCGGTGACCGAGATCGCCACCCTCCGCGCCGAGCTGTTCGGCCCTCAGGTCGGCTAGCGGCGGCTCACCTAGCTAGGCCGATCGGCTGCTGCGACTTTCCGCCAGTCGCGTGGCTAACGTGCGCGCACGACGAAGCGTGGGAAGAAGAGCCATAGCCCTGATTTCGCTCGCGCTGCTCGCCGCGCTCGTCGGCGTGTGCGTGGCGGCGCCCGCATCCGCCGATCGGCTTAGGCCGCCGGGGAAGAAGGCCCAACGGATCAAATCCCAGCTCCAGAACCGGCTCGAGGCTCGGGGCCTCGACAACGTCGACGTCCGTCGGTGCGTGTTCGCGAAGAAGGTGCGGGGCGCGAACACCATCAGATGCACCTGGTACTCGGAGGGCGTCAACCCCGGACCGCAGCCCTACCGCTGCCACGGCAGCGCCCTCTACGGCAAGCTCCCCAGCGGGAAGCTCGGTTTCATCGGCATCTCCCGTTGCAAGAACCAGGCCCCGACGCTCATCCCGGCCGCCGCGAACCGGGTCAGCGAGCCGCTCTTCGGCTACGCCGACGCGTGGGACCAGTCGAGCCAGTCGCTCCTCGACACCTTCGGTCGGCTCCGGCCGGACCTCGCCCGCTCCGGTTTCGCCTGGACCACGGTCGAGTCCAAGCGCGGCTCCTATGACTGGTGGGCCTACGACGCGCTCTATGCGGAGCTGCTCTCGCGTGGGATTCGCCCGCTCTGGATCGTCTACGCCGCTCCCTGCTGGGCGCAGAAGCGACCGTCCAAGTGCGTGCGAACGGGAAAACCGGCGCCGAAGCACTACGACGAGCTGGCCGATTTCGCGGCTGCGGCCGCGCAGCGGTATCCAGAGATCGGCGCGCTCGAGATATTGAACGAGCCCAACATGAAGAAGTACTGGGGGGGCCGGTCCAATCCGAAGCTCTACGCCGAGCTGTTCAAGACGGTGGAGGAGGAGGTCGAGAAGGTCGACCCGAGCCTGCCGGTGCTGTTCGGCGGCCTCAGCCCCCATGCGAAGAGTCGCGGGGGCACCCTCGCCGCGGCCAAGTTCCTCCGGCGGGGCTACAAGTTCAAGGCCGTACGGCAGTCGGACGGGATCTCGACCCATCCGTTCCCGGGCACCGCTCCCCGGGAGGACGTCGCCACCGCGATCCGCAAGCGGCTCGGCGACCTCTGGAAGGTGATGAGGCGCAAACGCGATACGCAGCGGCCGCTTTGGATCACCGAGACGGGCGTGTCGACCGTCGGCTCTCGTGCGCACTCGGGTGAGGAACAGGCGCGGGCGCTGACGGAGATCGTCGAGGTGACGCGTCGCATCCCGCAGGTGAAGGCCCTGATCCTCCACCGCTTCCAAGACGCTCACGGCGACAACAGGTTCGAGACGGGATACGGCAGCGTCGACAGCGAGGGAAGGCCGAAGCCCGCCTACTGCGCGATCGGCAGATCGCGCGGGCTCACCGTCTGCTAGCGCCGCGTCGCTAGCTTTGTCCCAGCTCCCGCTTCCCCTTCGCCGTCAGGTGCAAGGTGCGGGTCTCCGGATCGAGGTCGATCAGGTCACGGACGAACGCGTCGGCGATCCAGTCCCCCACCAGCGGCTGCGGGACGCCGTGTCCCCAGAGCTCGTCGCTATGGACGCCCTTGCCGTCGTCGAGGCGGTCGATCAGCGGCAGCAGGGTCTTGTCCTGCGCGGCCAGCCGCGGCGAGCCGAAGTCCACCGACCGCTGCTCGCCCGAGGCGCCGCCCCCGCCGCCGTCCTCCTCGCTCGCGGAGAGCAAGCCGATGCCGATCCCGACCGGGATCGCGAGCAGGAAGACGAGCGCCCAGAGACGGTGCTTGAGCCGCGCTGAGCCCTTGCCCTCGCCGGTCGCCACGTAGGAGCCCGCGTCGAAGGCGCTCGCCGGCTTGACCGGCTCGCCTCCGGCGGACTCGCGGACCTCGGTCACGATCCGCGCGGCGACCTCGGCCGCCGACGTGCAGAGCTCGTCGAAGTCCTTCGCCGAGTCGAGGTGGCCGCGGACGTTCGCGACCAGGATCCCGTCCTCGAGCTCGAACGCGAACTCCTCGTTTCCCGACGCCATCCAGTCGACGAAGCTGGGGGAGAGGAGCTGCCGAGCGCGGTTCGGGTCGTCGCCCTCGCCGATGAACAGCTCGAAGCGGCGGTCGAACTCCTCGCTCTCGACCTCGACCCGCTGGCGGTCGCGGAAGATGTCCTCGGCCGAGTCGAGGAAGCGAAAGCCCGAGCGGCGCTGACAGGCCAGGTGCTTGACGAAGCCCTGGGCGCCCGCGACCGCCGCCAAGACCACGGTGAAGTGGTGGTACTGGGTGTGGCGGTTGCCCTTGCTGTCCGTGTACTCGGTCTCGTAGGTGTAGAGCGCAAGCAGCCCGTCGAGCTCGCCGGGGAGCCTGCCCGCGAAGGTGCGCTGCGTGTAGCGCCGCAGGCCCTGGCGCAGGAGACCGCTGGCCGGCGGAACGGATCCCTGGCCGCCCCCGGTGGCGAGCGAGCGCTCGGCCGCGTAGGCCTCGAAGAAGTCCTCCTCGGCGCGGCTGTCGGCGATCACGAAGACGACGAGCAGGGCGAGCAGCAGGCCACGACCGCCGCCCCGGCCCCGATCCCCGGCCCCGCCACCGCGACGCCGACGACGCCCGCGACCACGATCGCCCCGCCGGCGAGCGCAAGCGTCCTCGCGGCCCTGATCAACGCGCGAAAGTGCTCGTCCCTAGTCGCATTCGCATCAAGCGCCGCGGTCGTGCGTGCGTCACTCGCCTCCTGCACCGCGCGGCAGTATCCCCGGGTCCCGGTTCGCTTGTTTCCCCGGGTCGGAGCGGGTTACGATTGACACTAGAACGGGGTGTTCGCTCACCTATGAGTGCAAAGGAGGGGTCAGCTGCCGGTTGAGCTGGAAATCGGCTCGGAGATAGCCGGCTATCGGATCGAGGAGATAGCGGGCCGCGGGGGCATGGGCGTCGTCTACAAGGCGACCCAGCTCAACCTCGACCGGACCGTCGCCCTCAAGGTGCTGACGCCCGAACTCGCCGCGGACTCCGGCTTCCGTGAGCGGTTCAGCCGCGAGTCCCGCATGGCGGCATCGATCGACCACCCGAACGTGGTGCCGGTCTTCGAAGCGGGGAATGCCGACGGGCGCCTCTTCCTCGCGATGCGCTTCGTCGAGGGTCGCAATCTGGGCAACCTCGTCGACGAGGAGGGCCCGCTCCCTCCGGCTCGGGCGATCGGCATCCTCGGCCAGGTCGCGGGCGCTCTCGACGCCGCCCACGAGCGGGGTCTCGTTCATCGTGACGTCAAGCCGGCGAACATCCTGCTCACGAGGAGCGGCGCGCGGGATCAGGCGTACCTGACCGACTTCGGTCTCACCAAGCAACGCACCGCGGATAGTGGGCTGACCAAGACGGGGCAGTGGGTCGGGTCGCTCGACTTCGTGGCGCCCGAGCAGATCCAAGGAGCGGAGGTAGATGCGCGCACCGACGTATATGCGCTCGGGGCCGTCCTCTACCAGGCGCTGACTGGAAGTCCGCCGTTCGATAAGGAGTCCGAGGTGGCAACCATGTACGCGCACATGGCGGAGCCGCCGCCGGTCCCGTCAGCGCAGGTCCCGTCGCTCCCTCAGGCCTTCGATTCGGTGATCGCCAGCGCGATGGCGAAAGAGCCGAGCGAGCGCTACCCGTCGGCCGGAGACCTGGGGCGGGCCGCGGCGGAGGCCGCCGAGGATGGCCGCGTCACGCCACCAGGCGAGGGAACGATCGCGCCGTCGGCCCCACCGGAAGAGTTCCTGGCGCGGCCTTCCGCGTCGCCCCCACCAACCGCCGGCGAGATCCCGCACCCGACGACCGCGCAACCCCTACCACCCCCGCCCCCGTCCCCGCCCGCTCCCCCTGTGAGGGCCGAACCTTCCCGCTCGGGCCGACGGGGCCGAGGCGGCCGGCGCTTTCGCCGCCGCCGCGACCATGCGGTCGAGGCGCGCGACCCTGACTCGAGAAAGCCCGTTCGAATCCCGCTGATCTCAGGGTTCAAGTTCCTGCATGGGCCGCGCGATCCCGACGCGGCCATTCCCCTGCTCGGCAACGACGTCGTGGTCGAGTCGGTGTCCCAGAGAATCGCGCATTCGGATACCGGCTCGTTCCTGATCTCCGGCTTCCGCGGCGTCGGGAAGACGACGATCGTCCGCCAGGCTCTCTCCGGTCTCGATGATCGAGATGGCGGCCTAAACCTGATTCCGATCTTCATCGACGTCCCTCAGCCGAAGACGAAGGGCGAGCTGCTCACCGAGATGGTGAGGCGGTTGTACGAGGAGCTCGACCGAACCCGGGTGCTGGGTCGCCTGCCGCCGGATCTCCAGGCCAAGTTGAGCCAGACCTATCGGCGGACCTCTCTGTCGATGAGGGAGGGTCGCGCCGAGGGCATCGAGCGAAATCAAGGCGTCAGCCTGGGGCCGGTGTCCGGCATCTCCGGCCAAGTAGGGCGGAAGACGACGGGATCGTCGTCGAGCGAGGCCGAGTTCCTCGAGCTCAAGCCCGCCGACCTCGAGCATGAGTTCAGGTCTTTCGTCCGAGACCTGAAGTCGCCTCCTGACGATGAGCCGCCGCCTCCACGCGGCCTCTCGCGCATCTTCGGACGGGGGCGGGACCAATCGGGGCCGTGGTCAGGCCAGGTCGTCGTGGTCCTCGACGAGCTCGACAAGCTCACCAATCAGTCCGAGGGCAGGGAGACGGTTCGCGAGCTGATCACGGAGCTGAAGACACTGCTCGCCGCCGGCGGCACGCATTTCCTCTTCGTCGGCGGGCCGGATCTGCACGTCGAGGCCCTCGAGGATCAGAAACGGGGGAACAGCATCTTCGAATCCGTCTTTAAGTGGCACGCGTACGTCCCCTGCATCTGGGGGGCGGAGGAGCGCCTCCTCCAGGCGGTGATCCCGGATCCGGAATCGAACCGCGAGGAGGTGGAGCTGTTGCGCGGTCATCTGGCCTTCTGGGGGCGCGGTGTGCCCGGATTGATGATGCGCGAGCTCAATTCGTTCGTGTACTGGGACGGCGACTCGGCATACCTCACCCTGGCGGCACCCGACCTCGAGCGGATCAGGTTCTTCGCCGGCCTCGAGCGCGTGGTGAGCGATTTCGTCGAGTCGCACGCCGGCCTCGAGGAGGCATCCCAGGGATCCGCGATGGACCAAATCGAGGTCGATCAATGGCGGCTGGCGATCTATTACGCGGTCGACTGGATCCTCCGGTTCCGAGTCACGTTCTCGGCGGAGGACGTGAACTCTCTCGCCGAAGGGAAGAGCATCGACCCGCTCCTGGTGCTGAGCGAGGAAGAGGTCGGCGATCTTCTCGAACATCTCGAGGACACCGGCCTCGTTCGCCAGGTCACCGGCGCCCTCGCCGGCCAGACCTATTACGGAGACGCGCCGGCGGCGCAGATGGCGGCCTACGAGGTCGCGGAGGACGTCGGGCAGGCCGTGGCGGCCTTCGCGGGCACACCGTCGGCCGACAGCGAGGTCGCCGCGGAGCTTAAAGCGGCCTTCGAGGGCCACGTCGGCGAGTCGCTGGGCGACGGTCGGTACACCCTCGTCGAGGAGATCGATCGCAGCGGTACCGGCCGGGTGTATCGCGCGCAGGAATCCAAGGGCGACGCCGAGGTGGCGATCAAGGTCTTCGACCTTCCCGCCCTTAAGGAGAACGACGAGATGCGCGCCAGGTTCCTGCGCGAGGGCCGGATCGCACTCGACCTCGACCACCCGCACATCGTCAAGACCTTTGACACCTTCGACGAGTCCGATGGACGTCTCGCGATCGTCATGGAGTTCGTCTCGGGGGAGTCGCTCGGGCACCGCCTGAAGTCCGGGCCGCCGCTGGGCGCCGATGACGCCGTCTCGGTTGCCTGCCGGGTGCTCGAGGCGCTCGATCACATCAACGACAAGGGGATCGCGCGCCTCGACCTGCGGCCCTCCAGCGTCATGGTCGACGACGCCCTGAAGCCGGTGATCGTCAACCTCGGCCTCGCGAAATACGTCGGCGAGGCGCAGGCGGACGGGCCGACTCGCACCGGATCGGTGCTCGGTACCCCGCGCTACGCCGCGCCCGAACAGCTCGCAGGAGACCCGGTGGACATCCGGGCAGACCTCTACTCGCTGGCGCTGATCCTCTACGAGATGATCGCCGGCACTCCCGCCCGGGAGGGGGAGTCGCTCGAGCGGATGATCCACTCCGCGCTCGCGGAGACGATCGAGCTCCCGAAGCTGGCGGTCTCGCCCCAACTGGCCGAGGCGATCGAGGCGGCACTCGCCCGCGATCCGGAAGCGCGGCCCGCGGACCCGCGGGCGATGCTCGACGCCCTCGAGGCGACCCCGGAGGGAGCGGATACCCCACCCGGGGGAGGGGTCTGACCCCTTGGGGGACAGGTCATCCCCCGGTCCTACGATGCGCCGGTGGGCTCCACCCAGTACTACCTCGCCCAGACGCTCGACGGCTACATCGCCGACCCCGACGGCGGGCTCGACTGGCTCTTCGGGTTCGAGGGCGAGAGCGAGGTCGAGACGTCCGGGTCCGCGCGCGCCGACGTCGACCGCTTCCTCGCCGAGGTCGGCGCGCTGGCGATGGGCTCGGCGACCTACGAGATCCTGATCTCCGAGGAGAGCGACTGGCCCTACGGGGACAGACCGACCTGGGTGTTCACCTCGCGTGAGCTGCCCGTGCCCGAGGGCGCCGACGTTCGCTTCGTCAGCGGCCCGGTGGAACCGGTGCACGAGGAGATGGTCGCCGCGGCCGGCGAGCGCAACGTCTGGATGCTCGGCGGAGGCAACCTGGCGACCCAGTTCGCCGACGCGGAGCTCCTCGACGAGCTCCACGTGACGATCATCCCGGTCGTCCTCGGCGCGGGGCTCCCGACGTTCGTCGGCCGCCTGCGCCAGCGGCTGCGGCTGACCGAGGTCCGCCCGTTCGAGGGCGGTGCGGCCCAGCTCCGCTACGACTTCGTGCGCTAGCCCGTCACCCCTCGACGCCGCGGCCGACCTCGCCCGCCGGGCGGCCGGCGAGATCGCGCACCGCGCGGTAGCCCATGTCGATCGCGGTGTCGGCGTAGGCGCGTGGGGTCGAAGCCGCCGTCGGCGAGGACGCGGGCGACCTGGTCGCGAGCGGTGCTGGCAGCCCAGGTGCTTGACGAGTGCTCGCCCGCAGGTCGGCTAGCGACGCCCCTCGGATCCGCGAGCCAGCGTCACCGAGATCCCCGGGAAGTCCTCGGTGCTCGACCCGCGGTCGACGCCGAGGACGCTCTCGAGGCGCGTGGTCGTGTCGACGCCGGTCTGGTTCAGCCCGTTGTGAGAGAGGACCAGCCAGATCCGCTCGTAGCGGTCCTCGGTTCGTGCCAGCCGGGCGAAGTCCGGCGGCTGGTTCTGGTCGACGGCGAGATCGATCCCGCCCCACGGGAGCGCCGGATAGAGCGGAGTGAGCCGCTCCGCCAGCCGCGGGTGTCGCTCGAGGTAGTACTCGAACGGGATCCGCGTGTAAGGGGCGTAGACGACCACCGCGTCCCCCGTCCTCGCGTGCGCCGTCAGGTGGGCGACCGCGGCTCGCCAGCCCTCCTTGGTCTCGTCGCGATACTGGGAGCCGAGCTGGACGAGCGCCAGTCCGACCAGCGCCGCTACCGCCGCGATTCGGATCCGGCGCGCTCCGATCGAGGCGAGGCCGACTCCCGCCAGCATCGTCAGCGCCGGCAGTGCCACGATCAGATAGCGCTCCACGAAGATCGGCTTCCACAGGGACACGAGGAAGCTGCCGACGGTGGGGAGAACGAGCCACGCGAGCACCAGCGCGTAGGGCCAGCTCCACGCGCGGTCGCGCCCCGGACGCCGCCCGCTTCGCGCCGCCACCAGGGCGAGGCAGCACATCGCCCCGTAGCCGAGGAGGAGGAGCCATCCGGACGCCGGGAAGGCCGGGGGGTCCGCGGCCCCGGAGAGGGTCGCGAACGCCTCGGCCAGATCGCCAAGCCCGGGCTCCCGCACCCACCAGAGCTGACCCGTGTAGCCGGTCGCGAAGTAGAGCGCCAATGGGACGAGAAGGAGCCCGAGCAGCCCGTAGACGGCGACCAGCCGACGGGGGCTCGGAAGCGAGTGCCGACATGCGACGAGCGACGCCGCGTGGGCGGCGACCACGAACAGGCAGAACAGATGCGCGTAGATCGCCAGCGCGGCCGCGGCGGCATAGGCCAGGGTCCACGACGCCGACGGCCGCTCGAGCCAGCGGGTCCAGGCGTAGGTGGCGACGATGACGAGGAGGACCGCCAGCGCGTAGCTTCGCGCCTCCTGTTGGTAGTAGACGAAGAACGAGTTCGCCACCAGGAGCAGTGAGCCGAGCCCCGCGGAACGCGCATCGAAGAGCCGCGCCGCGGTTGCGTAGAACGGCGGGATCGCGGCGGCGCCGATCAGCACCGACAGGCTGCGCACGGGGAGCTCTTCCTCCCCGAGCCCGAGCCATGGGCGAAGCAGCAGGTAGTACGGGCTCCCGTTGATCTCGCTGTAGCGCAGCTTTTCCCAGAGCGTTCCCCAGCTCGAGCCGGCGAGCTCAACGCTGAACGCCTCGTCGAGCCCGAAGCTCTCCCGAGAGAGAAACAGGAAGCCGGCGACTCCGGCGGCCATCGTCAGCGCCGTGATCTCGATTGCCCGCCGGCGCGCCTTCAGCCATGCCGCGAGTTCGAACCCGCTCACCCCGCGACCAGGTGCGGTTCCGCTTGTTGCGGTGTCGTTCGCGCCCAGACGAGCAAACTATCGATGCTGTGAATGGAGATCAGGAGCGAATCGGGCGGGCGGGCTTCAACCCGAGGGTCGCCCGGCTGTGGTGGGCACGCGCTCACGCCGACGACCCCGCGGTGGCGCTCGTGAAGCGGCTCGTGGGGGAGGGGGAGACCGTCGTCGACGTCGGCGCGGACCTCGGGCTCTACAGCCTTCAGCTCGCGGAACTCGTCGGCCCGGGAGGACGGGTGCACGCCTTCGAGCCGAACCCGGCGCGGCACGAGGCCCTCGCCGCGCTCGCGGCGGCGCAGCCCAATGTCGAGATCCATCCGCTCGGCCTGTCGGACCATGAGGGTGACGGGGAGCTCCAGGTCCCGGTCGAGCGGGGGGCGCCCATCCCGCCCTGCGGACGGCTCTCGGCTCCGCCCGCCGGGGCGGAGGGCGTGAGCTGGCGGCGGACGCCCGTCACGCTCAGCACTCTCGACCGCGAGCTGCAGGCCGGGGCGGCCGAGATCAGCTTCGTCAAGTGCGATGTCGAGGGGCACGAGCTCGCGGTCCTGCGGGGCGCGCAGCGGACGCTGCGGGAGTTTCGCCCCACGCTCCTGGTCGAGATCGAGGAGCGACACAGCGAGGCCGGCGTCGACGCGACGCTCGCGCACCTGCTCGGGCTCGGCTACCACGGCTGGGCGATCGGCCCCGACGGCCCCTTCCCCCTCGAGCGATTCGACCTCGAGCGGGACCAGCTTCGCTTCGTCTCCGGCTTCGAGCTGGGCGCCATGCCGGCCGGATACGTCAACGACTTCCTCTTCGCGCCGCCCTCGGTCGATGTCGAGCGGCTCCGCGGCAAGGGACCGCGATGAGGATCCGCGGTCCGTCGCTGAGGCGCGCGCCGCCCGCCGCGCGCTTTCGGACCGACCTCCCGGCCGTCACCGAGGCGACCGCCCGGCCGGCGCTGGAGCGACTGCTGACGCAGAACCTCCTCGGCTTCTGGGACGAGCGGGTGATCGATCCCACCGGCGGCTACCGGCTGGCGTTCGACGCGTGGGGGAGGCCGAAGCGCGCCCACGGCCGGCGCGTCGTCACCCAGGCTCGTACGCTCTGGTTCTACTCGCGCCTGGCGCGCAGCCCCTACGGATCCGAGCGCCATCTCGAGTGGGCGGCCCAGGGCTTCGCCTTCCTGCGCGAGCGGATGTGGGACCCGGTCCACGGCGGCTTCTTCTGGGAGGTCGAGTCGGACGGCCCGACCGATGCTCGCAAGCACCTCTACGGCCAGGCCTTCGGACTGCTCGCGCTGACCGAGTTCGCGCGCGCCGCGGAGGTTCAGGCGGCCCATGAGCTGGCCCGGGAGCTCCTCGAGTTGATCGACCGCCGCACGCACGACACGCGCTTCGGCGGATACGACGAGAGCCGGTCTCGGGACTGGCGACCCGAGCCCGAGGGGCGCACGAGCCCCCTCGGCTTGCCGTCCGGCGTAAAGACCGCGAACGCCCACATGCACATGACCTCGGCCCTCACCGCCCTCGTCGAGGCCGATCCGGCGGGAGGCCCGCGCGAACGGCTGCACGAGCTGGTCTCGCTACTCGGCGAGCGAGCAGCGAGCAGCGAGCCGGCGACCTATCCCGACCGCCACGACGCCGAGTGGACGCCGGTGACCGACTGGCGAAGCTCGTTCGGGCACGACGTCGAGGCCGTCTGGCTGTCGATGCGCGCCTGCCAGGTGCTGGGCGTCTCGGACCCGAAGCTGCTCACCCTGTGGCGCGCGGTCTGGGAGAACGCGCTGGAGCACGGCTTCGACCACGACCGGGGCGGGCTCTACGGGGAGGGCGACCCCGGCCGACCGGCCAACCGACTCGAGAAGGTCTGGTGGGCCCAGGCCGAGGGGCTCGTCGGCGCCAGGCTGATGTACCTGCACACGGGCGAGGAGCGCTTCGAACGGGCCTTCCTGCGCATCCTCGACTGGATCGTTCGGGGGCAGGCCGACTGGGAACGAGGCGATTGGCACAGGGTCGTCGCCGGCGACGGGACCGTGAGCGGCGACAAGGCCGGAGCCTGGGAGTGCCCGTTCCACCAGGGGCGCGCGCTGCTGGAGTGCCTGGCCGCGGAGCGGCCCGGCGCTCGGGGCTCAGGTTGACGGGCTCAGCGCGCGAAGCCCCGCCTCCATCTCCCGGGAGGCGACCTCCCACGAATAGCGCTCGCGCACCAGCTCCAGACCGGCCTCGACGATACGCGCGTGCTCCTGCGGCTCGGTCCAGAGACGTTCGAGGGCGTCGGCGAACTCGCGCGGGGTCTCCGCCCGGATGAAGTGCTCTCCCGGCCTGGCCGCAAGTCCCTCGATCGCCTTGAGGGTGCTGATCACGGGCAGCCGCGACGCGAACGCTTCGAGCACCTTGAAGCGGGTGCCGCCGCCCTGGAAGAGCGGCACGGTCATCGCCGTCGCCATCGCGAGCTGCGGCCGCATGTCGGGCACGGCGCCGGTGACGGTCACGCCCGGCTCGGCCTCCGCCAGCTCCATCATCTCCTGCGTGGGCTGCCCGCCGGGGAGCACGATCTCGGCGTCGGCGAAGCGCTCGCGCAGGATCGGAAGCAGCTCCCGCACCAGCCACGCGGCCGCCGCGGCGTTCGGCGGATACGCGAACTGGGCCGGGAAGACGACGGTGTGCTCGCGCCGCTTGTCCTCGCCTGCCGCCGCGTAGCTCGCGACGTCGACCGAGTTCGCGACGACCCGCACCGGTGCGGCGGACGGGTACATGGCCCCAATCAGCTCGGCGTCGTCCCGCGAGCAGGCCCAGACCTGGTCGACCGACGAGAGCACTCGCCGCTCGAACCCCTCGACGCCCTTCGCGAGCCTCGCCGCGAGCGATTCGGGAAGGCCCCTGCCCAGCGATCCCAGCAGCTCGCGCTGGAGCGCACCCTCGACGTTGTGCGCGCTCAGCACGACTCGTGACCCCGAGGCCTCGAGCAGGTCGACGTACCCAGCAAGCGCCAGGGTCTCCACGATCGCCACGTCCGGGCGAAACTCGGCGAGCAGCGACTCGAGCTCACCTGCGACGGTCTCGGTGACGAAGCGGCCGTACGGGTGGCCGTCCGGCTCGCGCAGCCATCTCAGCGATGTGGCCGCGACGCTCCTCGCGTCCGTCACCGAGCGATCGCGCGAGCTTCGCCAGATCTCGACCCCCTCCGGCGCCTCCGCGGTCCCGTCCTCGAGGCCGAAGGCCGCGACCCGGGCGAACCGCGCCAGGCCGCTGATCGCCTGCAGCACCCGCAGGTCGCCACCGCCCATGGGCGGCAGTGGAAGGCGCGTGGCGAGCACAAGCGCCCGAGGTCGCCGTTCGCTCCCATGTTTCACGGGTGAGAAAGCTACGCAGGAGTTCCCTCAGGTGCTGCCCTAAGGATCTATCCGAAAACCCCCCGCGCACCCGGATGCGGCCCAGGCCGCTTCGCGGATGCGGCACCGTCAGAACCCCCACATGGCGCTGCCATGCGGGGAACCTGCCGGCACCGCCCCGCTCGGTCCTGAACCGCCCCGGGCACACGCGGAGTTCCGGATAGACCCTAAGATCAGCGCCCCATGGGACCCGCAGGGCGCTTCAGGCTGAACCCGGATCGTGTCGTCCACGAGACGATCGACGGCGAGACGATCATCATCCAGCTCGAGACGGGCACCTACTACAGCCTGGCGGGGTCGGGGGCGGAGATCTGGGCGATGCTCGCCGCCGGGAGGTCCGCCGGCGAGGTCGTGGGCGAGCTCGAGCAGCGCTACGCGGGCTCCCGGGACGAGCTCGCCGAGGCCACCGACGCACTCGTGCGTGAGCTGCGGCGAGAGGAGCTGCTCGAGGAGGGCACCGACGAGGACGCCAACGCGCCGAGCTCGAACGGGGCGTCCGCGAACGGCGGCGGCGACCACGCGAACGCCGAACGCCCGCAGTTCGACCCGCCGAAGCTTCAGAGGTACACGGACATGCAGTACTTCCTGATGCTCGACCCGATCCACGAGGTCGACGCCATCGGCTGGCCGAACCCCCCGAGCGAATAGCTTCTCCACCGTGGGCGCGCCGACCGCCTCTCCTTCACCGCGCGCTCCGGCGGCAGCCGGCGCGAGCTACATGCGTCGTCTTCAGGAGCGGTTCCTCGCCGCCGGCGAGGCGGCCGGCGACCCCGTCGAGCGCGACCTCGCGATCGGGCCCGCGCGCGTGCGCCTGCGCTTCGCGGGGGATGCGCTCGCGCGGCGAATGATGCCGGCCATGGCTCACCTGGAAACGAGCGTGCCGGGCGCCCCGAGCCTGACCCTCAGCCTCTGGGACAGCGCCTCGACCGGCGTCGACGCCCCGCCGTTCCCGTGGCTCCCGCGCGACCTGCGCCAGCGCGGAGAGGTCGCCGGCTACAACGACGCCCGCTTTCGCACCGTCTACCACGGAGACGTCATGGACCCGACCCTCGGCTTCAACGCCCTCTCCATGTACGACGCCGAGGAGCGAAGTGGCGTCTTCTGGGTCGAGGGCGCGGAGCGCCTGCCGTGGCCTGAGGTCGCCGAGCCGCTCCGGCCGCTCCTCCACTGGGGACTCGCGACTCCGTCCCGCCATCTGGTTCACGCGGGAGCGGTCGCGAACGAGGACGGCGGCGTGCTGATCGGCGGCAGCGGCGGCTCGGGCAAGTCCACCTCCGCGGTGGCCTGCATCGAGGCGGGCTTCCGGTTCGTCAGCGACAACTACGTCCTGCTCGAGCCCGGACGCAGGCCGGTCGCGTACGGGATCTTCTGCACCGCGAAGCTGCGTCCTGAGGGCCTCCGGTTCCACCCATGGATCCGGGAGCTGGCACACAAGGTCGACCCAGCCGATGACGCCAAGTACGTGCTCGACCTGAACCGCCACCTGCCGCAACGGCTCGCGCGGAGCACCCCGATCCACGCGGTGCTGCTGCCCCGGCTCACCGAGGGCGGCGGGGTGGCTCTGCGACCGACGAGCCCGACCCAGGCGCTGCTGGCCCTGGCGCCGAGCACGATCTACCAGCTCCCGAGCGTGCGAGGCGTCTCGCTCGGGCCGATGTCCGAGCTCGTCCGCAGCGTTCCGACCTATGTGCTCGAGCTCGGCGGACCTCCCGCGGATGTGCCCGCCGCGATCGCTGAGCTCCTGGCGAGCGGGAGGGTGGTGTGACGCGTGTGACCGCACCCCGCGTCAGCGTCCTGATCCCGGCGTTCAACGCGGAGCGCTACCTGGCCGAGGCGATCGAGAGCGCGCTGGCGCAGACGTGGGCGCCGGTCGAGCTGATCGTCGTCGACGACGGCTCGAGCGACGCGACGGCGGAGGTGGCCCGGGGGTTCGGCGACCGCGTCCGCTATGAGCGCCAGCGAAACGCCGGCATCGGCGCCGCCCGCAACCGCTGCCTCGACCTCGCGCGCGGCGATCAGCTGGCCTTCCTCGATGCCGACGACGTCTGGGAGCGGGACAAGCTCGCGCGGCAGCTCGCCGCCCTGGGCTCGGGGTCCGAGCGCCCCGAGCTCGTCTTCGGCCATGTCCGCCAGTTCGTGAGCCCGGAGCTGCCCCCGGAGGAGCGGGCTCGGCTCGTGTGCCCGCCGGACCCCCAGCCGGGCTACCTGCCGGGCGCGATGCTCGCCTCGGGTCCCGCCGTCGAGCGGGTCGGCCGCTTCCGGACCGATCTGCATGTGGGCGAGTTCGTCGACTGGATGGCGCGCGCCAGGGACCTCGGCCTGCGCGAGCTGATGCTCGACGCGACGGTGCTCCGGCGCCGCCTGCACGACGCCAACCAGAGCGTTCGCCACCGCGAGCGCGTGGGCGACTTCGCGCACGTGCTCAAGGCGTCGCTCGACCGCCGCCGCGCGGAGGCGCCGGGATGACCCTGAGGACGTGGAGGGAGTTCGCCCGGTTCTTCTCGGACTCGAAGCGCCTGCTCGTCGTGAGCCTGATCGTCTCTCTCGCTCAGGCGGCGCTGCTGGTGCCGATTCCGCTTCTCGTCAAAGACCTCTTCGACACGAAGGTCCCGGAGGGGGACGCCGGCGCGGTCGTGTGGTCCGGCCTCGCGATCCTCGGGCTCTACTTCGTAAGCGCGGGACTCGGGCTCTGGACTCGCTACCTGACCGTCAGGTCGACGAAGGCCGCCGTCACCCGGCTGCGCTGCGAGCTCCTCGAACGCGTCTACGGGCTGCCGCGCGCGTATTTCGACCGCCGAAGCCTTGGGGAGCTTCACTCCACGATCGTCCAGGACTCGGAGCGCGTCGACGTGATGAGCTACATGCTCGTCGCGCGCCTCTTGCCGGCCGTGGTCGTCGGGGTTTGCCTCTGCGGGATCCTCGCGGCGCTCAACCCGCTGCTGCTGGCGGCGCTCGCCAGTGTGGTTCCGGTCGTGATCCTGCTCGCCGGGTGGCTCGGCGGCAGGGTGCGGACTGCGACCCGCGCCTGGCAGCGTGCTTTCGACGTGTTCAGCTCGCAGACTCAGCTCGCGCTGCGAGCGATCACCCTGATCAAGGTGCGGGCGGCGGCGCGCAGCGAGCTGGCGGAGCGGCGCAGGGAGGTGGAGGCGCTGAGCGCCGCCGGCCAGGAGATGAGCTGGCTCCATGGCGCCTGGGAGGTCGTCCAGGGCGCGCTCGCCGCCGCCTCCGGCGTCGTCGTCCTGATCGTGGGCGGGGTCGCGGTGGCGAACGACACCATGTCGCTCGGCGAGCTCCTCTCCTTCTACGCCGTGGTCGCGTTGCTTCTGCGCCAGCTCACCGCGGGTCTCTGGGCAGCGCCGCAGGCGCTGTCGGGCTACGAGTCGTTCGTGCGCCTCGAGGAGATCACGGAGAGCGCCGAGCCAGAGCCCTACACGGGGACCCGGCCGCTGCGATTCACGGGCTCGGTCGCGGTCGAGGAGGTGAGCTTCGACTTCGGCCGGGAGGCTTTGCTCGAGGCGGTGAGCATGGAGGTGGATCCCGGCGAGTTCGTCGCCCTCGTCGGGGCGAACGGGGCCGGCAAGACGACGCTGCTCAGCCTGATCCTCGGCCTGTACCGCCCTCGCGCCGGTCGCCTCCTTGCCGACGGCATCCCCTACGACGAGCTCGACGTCACCGAGATGCGCCGCCAGATGGGCGTGATCCTCCAGGACCCGATCGTCTTCCCGACGACGATCCGCGAGAACATCGCCTACGGCCGCCCGGATGCGACCGCGGAGGAGATCGCGGAGGCCGCGCGTTGGGCGACCGCGGCCGACTGGATCGAGGCGCTCCCGGAAGGCTACGAGACGCCGACGGGGGACGAGGGCGTTTTGATGTCGGGCGGCGAGCGCCAGCGGGTAGCGCTCGCGCGGGCCCTCCTGTCACGGCCGAGCCTGGTCCTCCTCGACGAGCCGACCACGCACCTCGACGAGGCCGGGATCCGCCGCCTGATGGCCAACCTGCGGGAGCTGCCGGCGGGCCCGGCCGTGCTGGCGATCAGCCATGACCCGGTGGTGGCCGAAGGGTCCGACCGCGTCTACACCCTGCGGGACGGCCGCATGGTCTCGCCCGCGCCGGCGGCCGCTGTCCCGGCCACCCTCGAGGCGGCCCGCCCGGGCGGACGATGAGCATGCGCGCCCGCGCGCAGCCGGCACGCCCGAGCGGGCTCGACCTGCTTCTCCTGGAGGCGGCGCTATCCGAGCGAGACGAGGCGCGAGCGGCCTGGGAGGAGGCGCGCCGGCGCGTGGGGACGGTCGACCGACTCGAGGGCGAGACGTATCGCCTGCTGCCGCTGCTCTATCGCAACCTCACCGAGCAGGGCGTGAACGGGCCCGAGCTCGGGCGGCTCAAGGGCGTCTACCGGCACTCCTGGTACGCGAACCACATGCACTTCCGCCGTGCGGGCGAGCTGCTCGGCTCACTCGAGGGGGCCGGGGTCGACACGCTGGTGCTGAAAGGGGGAGCCCTCGCGAGCCTCTACTACGACGCGCCCGGCACCCGACCGATGGAGGACGTCGACGTGCTGGTCCGAAGGCGCCAGGTTCGCCAGGCGATCGAGGTCCTCGAGCGCCACGGCTGGAATCCGAATGCCGCGACACCGATCGAGAGCATGCTGCGAACGCGCCACAGCGGCGCCTGGTCGCATCCGCGCGGGGGCGAGCTGGATTTGCATTGGTCGCCCCTGTGGCAGCCGACGGACGAGGAGCCCTTCTGGGAGCGCGCGATCCCGCTGGAGATCGGCGGCACGCGGACGCGCGCCCTCTGCCCGGAGGACCAGCTCTTCCACCTCTGCGTTCACGGGGCGAGCTGGAGCATGCAGACGCCGTACTGGGCGGCTGACGCCGTGATGCTGATGCGCGCGCGGCAGGGCCGGCTCGACTGGCGACGACCGGTCGAGCAGGCGCGCGCCAACGAGCTGTCGCTGGCGCTGGAGCATGGGCTTCGCTTCCTGGACGATCACTTCGAGCTCGACGTCCCACCCGTCGTGCTGGCGCGGCTGAGCGCGATACCGCGGTCACGCCCGGAGCGCCTCGACCTCCGACTTGCACAGGCCCGGCCGTACCCGGGCGTCCTGACGCTGCGAAGCTGGGCCCGCTACCGCAGACAGGCCGCGCGCGAGGGCGAGCGGCCGAGCATCTCTGCGTTCGCCACTTACCAGCGCCAGTTCTGGGGACTCGCGAATCGCCGCCAGCTGCTGGGGTTCCTGCTCACAAGGGGGCGACAGATCCTCCGCGCTTGGCAAGGAGGCAGAGGAGCCATCCCCCCACCTCGAAGGAGAGGACCGCGGCCGTCGCCTTGAACGATCGCTGCAGCTCGACCTTGCCCCGGCCGGGTCGTGAGATGACGAGCTGGCCGTCCTCGATGTCGAAGTTCCACTGGTGCAGCCCGCGATATGCATGGGCCTGCCCCTCGTTGCGCCGGTGCTTCAGGAGGACGAAGCCGTCGCCCCTCACCAGCCGAACCATGTTGGCGATCACGCGGCGCGGGTCGACGGAGTGGTCCAGCGCGTTCCTCGCGAACGCGATGTCGAATGAGGAAGGCGCGAACCGCTCCAGCAGGTCCTCACCGCGACAGGCGATCGGCCGAACCGGGGGCTCGATGCCGGCCTCCTCCATCAGGCGAGCGTACTCTCGCCCGAGAGGATCGGTGGCCGTGATCTTCAGCGCCTTCCCCGGATAGGTCTTGCCCAACGAGGTCAGCGGGCCGGCCCCGACGTCGATGATCGAGACGGTCTCCCTCGGCACTCCGGCGATCAGCACCTTCATCAGCGGATCTCGCACCGGCGCCCGCGGGTCCGCCCTCCGGATGTAGTCCGGCCAGGTGGCGACCCGGTGCGGAAGCTCGCGCGCCCAAAACTCGAGCTCGGATGGAAGCTCGTCGTTCCAGACCCGCTCCGGGCCCCTGCGACTAACCACTTCAGCGCGGAGCGCGCGGTAAGGCCGCTTCAATCCGAGCCGTTTCGCAAACGCCCTGGCGGTGCCGCCCATCGGTGCATTCTGACGTCGGGACCAACTCGCCAGGTCAACCCGTCACCCCGTCGACGCCGCGGCCGACCTCGCCCGCCGGGCGGCCGGCGAGATCGCGGACGGCGCGGTAGCCCATGTCGATCGCGGTGTCGGCGTAAGCGCGCGGGGCGGAGTCGCTGTTCGCGATCGCGATCCGGCCGAACCGCTGTCGGGCGATCTCGCTCGGCAGCGGGCCGTCGGGCCAGAACTCGTCCCAGGGCCGTCCGTACTCGTAGGCGTAGCCGTGTGCCCAGCGGTTGACCGTGATCGCCTCGATGTCGCGCGCGGGGTCGAAGCCGCCGTCGGCGAGGACGCGGGCGACCTGGTCGCGAGTCGCGCGCTCGATCTCCTCGAACGGCGTCGCGATCAACTCCTGGCGACCGGCCCTGCCCTGCTCGCGCGGCGAGAGCCCCGGCTTCGTCATCGCCTTCGGCAGGTGCAGGACCATCGGCTCCTCCGGGCTGTCGGGGAAGCGGTAGGTGCCCATCGACACCGGGAAGTCGAGCGTGACGCCCAGCCAGTACATGTTGCGGCAGGTGGCGCCGGCCAGGCCGAGCTCGGCGAACGAGGTCCAGTCGCGGATCTGGACGTTCGCGTACATCAGCGAGAGCTTGGTCGCGTAGGCGAGCGCCTCCTTCTGGCGCGCCGGCAGCTCCTCGCAGAGGTAGGGGATCATCGCGTTCCAGCAGGCGAGCACGACCCGCTCGCCGCGCACGCTTCGCAGCTCCCCGTCCTGGACGTAGGCGACCTCGACCTCGCGCGCCGAGTCGGGGTCGCCCAGGTGGCGCACCCGCACCACCGGGCTTCGCAGGCGGATGCGGACGCGGCTTCCGTCCTCGTCGAGCCGCCCGTAGTCGAGCTCGGTGGTCGGGATCGTCTCCATGCCCTGCCCCGGCATCGCCGCCGGGATCAGCCTGCGGACGATCGAGCGCGCGACGCCGCCGTTGCCGTCCGGGAAGTGGAAGATGTAGGGGTCCGAGTAGTCCCAGACCTTGTGCTCGGTCGGCGCGTTGGTGCGGAAGGGCCGCGCGTAGCTCAGCCCGAGCCCGTCGAAGCCGGGATAGCCGTCGGCCCAGGCGTCGATTGCGCCGACCGCGTCGATCCCGTACCCCCAGAGGTCGTCGGAGAGCCGCCGCAGGAACGACAGCGCCTGCTCGTCGAGCCGCAGGTATCGGCGCAGGTACTGCTCGTAGGTGAGGTCGGTGAGCCGCTCCTTCTTCTCGGTCTCCGAGAGCCCGGGGAAGGCGTCCGGCGGGTCGGAGTAGAGCCGGGTCAGGTCGGCCTTCGCGCGGGGGTTGAGCGGCGCGTCGCGGAACAGCTCCGGCACCTCGCCGAAGACGAGCTGGTCGCGCCCGTATGTCTCCTCGTCGAAGAAGTAGGCGCGGCGCAGGCCGTGGCGCCGGTTGAAGCCGCGGTCGAAGTAGCGGTGAAAGCGCCGCAGCTCGATGCCGACGTCGTCGAGGAGCGCGCGAGCGGGCCGGGCGAACGACGACGGCGTGTCGAGCGACTGCGAGCCGCCGTAGCCGAGCAGGGCGCGCGCCCCCGCGCCCTCGGGCGTGAACTCGTTGCGAGAGGCGTGGCCGCCCGGCTGCGCGAGCGGGTCGAGGATCAGGATGCGAGCGCCCTCGCCGGCCTCGTACTGGAAATAGCGCGCCGCGGCGAGGCCGCTGATCCCGGCCCCGACGACGACCAGGTCGTAGCGCTCGCCGGTGTCGCGCGGTGTGCCGGCGTCGTCCCAGAAGGTCCCGTCGCGAAGCCGGTGGGGAACCTCCATCGCCTCGTCGGTCAGGCCCTGGAGCCCGGTCAGCCGGTCGGGGTCGCTCGCCGCGGCCGCGCCGGGCGCCGCCTCGTCCCCGCCGCCGTCTCCGCACCCGGGCAGCACGGAGCCCAGCGCCAGCGCCCCCGCCCCGACCGCGACCCCGTCGAGGAAGTCCCGCCGGGTGATCCCCCGGTCCATTCCGAGCTCGCGGTCCGAGTGCTGCTGCGACATTCGCTCGTTATCCTCCTACACGGACGCACATATCTGATTGGATATAATCCACGCATGGATGCAGCATCGCTCCTCAGCCACGCCCGCCGGCGATCCGGACTGACGCAGTCCGGACCTCGCCGCGCGAGCGGGAACCTCCCAGGCGACCGTCTCCGCCTACGAGGGCGGGCGAAAGCAGCCGTCGGCCGCGACCCTGGCTCGCCTGCTCGCCGCGGCGGGATGGCGGCTTACGTCTGAGCCGGCCGAGCGACCGGTCCTCCAAGTGAACGAGGCGGAGCTGGCGTCGCGCGGCCGAACCCTCGCCGAGGTGCTCGCCCTGGCCGAAGCCCTGCCGTCGCGATCGAAACCGACGCTTGACTACCCGCCGCTCCGGGACGAGCTGAGTCGCGCCGCGTGACCCTCGCGGAGCGAATCCTCGAGCTGCACCGTGCCCTCGCTGACGAGCGGATCCCCCACGCCTTCGGCGGCGCGCTCGCCCTCGCCTACTGGACCCAGGAGCCCCGGGGCACCAGGGACATCGACGTCAACGTGTTCGTACCGGCGACTGAATCCGGCCCGATCCTGGAGGCGCTGCCCGCGGGCGTCGCGACTCCGGAGGGGACAGCGGAGCAGATCGCCAGGGACGGCCAGGTCCGGCTGTGGTGGGACGAGACCCCGGTCGACCTCTTCTTCAACAACGTGCCAGTGCACGACGAGGCCGCGCGAAACACCCGAACCGTGCCGTTCGCCGGCACCGAGATCCCGATCCTCGGCCCCGTCGAGCTCGCCGTCTTCAAGGCGATGTTCGACCGCACCCGCGACTGGGCGGACATCGAGGCGATGATCGCCGCGGAGACGCTCGACCTCGAGGCCGTGCGTGCAACCCTGACCACGATGATTGATTCGGACGACGAGCGATTCGAGCGAATCGACGAGGCGGTCCGGCGGGCGGCCGACCGGCGATGAGCGAGACCATCGGCGGGGGCGCCCGGCTCAGGCTCGCCGATCTGCTCGGCGGTCTCTCGATCGCTTCCGATTTCGGATTCGGGCTTCCGCCGGAGGAGGCGATGCGCTGCTGCCTCATCGCCACGGCGCTCGCCCGGCAGCGGGGGCTGAGCGAGGACGAGGTCGCCGACACCTTCTACACCGCACTGCTCGTCCACGTCGGCTGCACCGCGCTATCGCACGAGACCGCCGCCGCCTTCGGCGACGAGCGAGCCCTGCTGAGCGCGGTGGCGCGGACGAACGTGGCCGACCCGGACGACATCGCCGAGACCTTGCTGCCCGGGCTGGTCGAGGGGATGGGCCCGGCGGAGCGCTCCAGGGTCGAGCACTACGCGATCACCCAAGGTCGGGAGTTCGGCCGCCGCTTCGACACCGGAAGCTGTGAGGTCGCCAGAGCCACGGCGAAGCGGGTGGGACTCGGCCCGGGAGTCCAGCGCGCGCTCCACGAGGTCGTCGAGTGGTGGAACGGCGAAGGACCGCCCGATGGGCTCCGAGGCGAGGAGATCGCCCTTCCGGCCCGCATCGCGCGTGCCGCCGCCGACGCCGCGCGCTTCGACGAACTCGGTGGGAGCGAGGCCGCGGTGGCCGCGCTGCGGCGCCGCGCCGACGTGATCCTCGATCCCGAGATCGTCGAGGCGTTCGCGTCCGACGCAGATCGCGTGCTCGCCGCCTCGCAGGCGGGCGACCCGCGGGACGGGGTGCTCGAGGCCGAGCCGGAGCCGGTCAAGGAGATCGACGCGGCCGAGCTGCCGCGAGTCGCCGCCGCCTTCGGCGACCTGGCCGACCTGAAGACGCCCTGGACGCATGGCCACGCGGGGCCGGTCGCGAGGCTGTCGGTGGCCGCGGCCGAGAAGCTGGGCCTCGACCGGCAGACCGTCTCCCGGCTCGAGGTCTCGGCGTTGCTACATGATCTCGGCCGGGTCGCGGTCTCGAACTCGATCTGGGAGAAACCCGGCCCGCTCACCGGCGCCGAGTGGGAGCAGGTGCGGATGCACCCGTACCACTCGGAGCGCATCCTCGCCACCTCGACCGCGCTCGAGCCGATGGCCCGCCTGGCCGGTAAGCATCACGAGCGCCTCGACGGCTCGGGCTATCACCGGGGCTGCCGAGCGCGCGAGCTCCCGCCCGCCGCGCGCGTGCTGGGCGCCGCCGATGCGTTCCAGGCGATGACGCAGGATCGGCCGCACCGGCCGGCGCTCGGCGCCGAGCGGGCGGCCGAGGAGCTGAAGGGCGAGGTGCGCGATGGGCGCCTCGACGGGGAGGCCGTCGGAGCCGTGCTCGAGGCCGCGGGCCGGCGCCGCCCGGGCCGGCGCGAGAACCTCCGGCCGGCCGGGCTCAGCGAGAGGGAGGTCGAGGTCGCGCGCCTCGTCGCCGCCGGATGCTCGAATCCGGAGATCGCGGACCGCCTGGTGATCTCGCGGCGGACGGCCGAGCATCACGTGCAGCACATCTACGCGAAGGTGGGCGTCTCGAGCCGGGCCGCGCTGGCCCTCTTCGCGCAGGAGCACGAACTCGTCTCAGAGCCCGCCCCCGCCTGAGCGCTCCTCGGGCGCGCGAAAGATGGGCAGACCTACCGATGCGCGGCCGACGCCCGCGGGCGACGCTGTGCCCGACACCAAGCGTCCAGGGCCATCGGGCCCCACGACCGGGAAAGGTAGGCACAGATGCCCAAGATCACAGCAAACGACGTTGAGCTCCACTACGAGGCAACCGGGCGGGGCGATCCGCTCGTCCTCGTCCACGGCGGTTGGTCGGACCTTCACAACTGGCAGCCCGTCGCGTCCGGGCTGGCTCGGTCCTACCTCGTGGTCGCCTACGACCGCCGAGGCCACGGCCGAAGCCAGCGAGCGGACCAGGGAACGAGGCGCGACCAGGAGGACGACCTCGCCGCCCTGATCGAGGGGCTCGGCGACGGCCCCGCACACGTCGTCGGCACCTCATTCGGGGCCTCGATCGCGATCGGGCTCGCCGCTCGCCGGCCGGAGCTCGTTCGCAGCGTGATCGCCCACGAGCCACCGCTGATGTCGGTGGTCGCGGGCGACCCCGAGGCCGAGCGCCTCCTGAGGGACGCCCAGGCATCCGTTCAGTCGGTGCTGTCGCGGCTCGCACGGGGTGACATCGAGGGTGGCGCACGGCAGTTCGTCGAGGAGGTGGCGCTGGGGCCGGGCGCGTGGGAGCAGCTCCCCGAGCCGCTGCGCGAGACGATGATCGACAGCGCCCCCGCGTTCGCCGCGGAGCAGCGTGACCCCGACTGGGCGAGCGTGGACCCCGCCGCCACGGCGAGCGTCGAGCGGCCCGTGCTGCTCACCCAGGGCGATCAGAGCCCGCCGTGGTTCTCCGGGATCGTCTCGGGGCTCGCGCAGCTCATCGACGGCGCGGAAGTGAGGACCTACTCGGGCGCCGGACACGCGCCACACGTCACCCACCCGGACCTCTACCTCGAGGAGGTGACGGGCTACCTCGGTCGCTTGCGCGAGCCTGCCCTGGCGGCTTGAGGGCCGGAGCCCGCCCCGGGGGCCGGACCCGATCTCACCCTTGCCCCCGGGGGATAACGGGCGTACGGTTGGCGAGCAGGCAACTACGGGAGGTGACCATGGCAGCTGAGGACAACCTCGAGACCTCGCGCCGAGGGATCGAGGAGGCGTTCGGAGAGGGCAGGCTCGAGGTGCTTGACGAGATCTGCTCCGACGACTACGTCGGGCACGACCCGATCGCGGGCGACCAGGACCTCGCCGCGGTGAAGGAGACGATTGCCGCCTACCGCGCCGCGTTCCCGGATCTCTCGTTCACGATCGAGGATGCCTTCGCCTCCGGCGACAGGGTGGTGATGCGCTGGAAGGGCGAGGGCACGTTCGAGAACGAGTTCTTCGGCCAGCAGCCGACGGGCGAGAAGGGAGCGCCGACCGAGGGCATCTCGATCGATCGCTACGACGAGGACGGGCAGCTCGTCGAGACCTGGAACCAGTGGGACACGCTCGGCCTGATGAGGGAGATCGGCGCGCTCTCGGAGGGAGCGGCGGCAACCAGCGCGTAGGACCCGCCTAGGACGAACGGGACGGGGGGCGCCCCGCGAAGGGGCGCCCGTTCGTCTGCCCGCGCCCGCTGCGGAGTAGCCTCGTGTGAGGCCATGCCCCTGCGGACGGCGCTCACCAAGCTGCTCGACATCGAGCGCCCCGTGATCCAGGCGCCGATGGCGAGCGCCGCGACTCCGGAGCTCGTCGCGGCGGTGAGCGGGGCCGGTGGGCTCGGCTCGCTCGGCTCGGCGATGCTGGCGCCCGACGAGGTGATCGAGCAGGCGCGGGCCGTGCGCGAGCTCACCGACCGGCCCTTCAACGTCAACTTCTTCTGCCACGAGCCGCCCGCCCTGGACGACGCCGACGCCGCCCGGGCTCGCGAGCGCTTCGCCGGCCCCTACGAGGAGTTCGGGCTTGGCGAGCCGCCCGAGCCCTCGGTCCCCGAGACCGCCTTCGACGAGGCGCGTCTCGAAGCGCTTCTCGAGATTCGGCCCGCCGTCGCCAGCTTCCACTTCGGCCTTCCCGAGCAGGCGGCCTTCGAGGCGATCCGCGAGGCGGGCCCTCGCATCATCGCGAGCGCGACCACCGTCGCCGAGGCCGAGCAGCTCGCCGAGCGCGGGGTCGACGCGGTGATCGCCCAGGGGGCCGAGGCCGGCGGTCACCGCGGCAGCTTCCTGGTCGACGGCGACGACGGGCCGGTCGGCACGCTCGCGCTCGTCCCGCAGGTGGTCGACGCGGTGGGAGTGCCGGTGATCGCGGCCGGGGGCATCGCCGACGGTCGTGGGCTTGCCGCCGCGCTCGCGCTCGGCGCCGCCGGCGCGCAGGTCGGCACCGCCTTCCTCGCCTGCCCGGAGGCCACGATCCACCCGCTCCATCGCGAGGCGCTGCGCACCACGCCGGCGGAGGCCACGACGATCACCCGCACCTTCTCCGGTCGCCCCGCCCGCGCGCTCCGCAACCGCGCCACCGAGGAGGCGGGCGAGGACCCGCTCCCGTATCCGGCGCAGACCTCGTTGGCGATACCGCTCGGGGTCGGCGCGGCCGAGCGCGGCTCGAGCGACTTCCTCGCGATGTGGGCTGGACAGGGCGCACCGCTCGCCGACGAGTTGCCCGCCGCCGAGCTGGTGGAGCGGATCGTCGGCGACGCCGAGCGCGTGCTCGGCGAGCTCGCCGGCTGATCAGCCAGAACCGAGCTGGTCCAGGTCCGCTCGGTCGAGTGGCCTGTCGGCGGCGCGCTTCATCGCCACGAGGTGGGAGCGGGAACAGACCGTCACCGGAACTCCCTGCACGTCTGCCGTGATTGCGTCTCGCGCGAGCTCGGGATACGCGAGCTCGCCGCTGACGCCCGAGATCCACTGCATGACGTCCAGGCTCCCCAGACTGGTCTCCAGCCAGATGTTGCCGCCCTCGGCGAGCTGCGCAGGATCGGTCGGGTCGTACGGGAACTCCTCTTGTCCGAAGTCCCCGGCCTCGGCGTGGCGGGCCCCCAGCGCTTCCAGCAGCGAGGCCAGGCGAGCCAGGTTGTCCGGATCAGGGTCCGGACAGATGTCGAGGTCCTTGGTGGCCCTCTGCACACCATGAGCGATCACCGCGAACCCCCCGACGACGACATAGATGACGCCCGTCTCGTGAAGTCGGCGAAACAAAGCCGCCGGATCGAGCGGCGCGGTCAATCCTTCGCGCGCGCCCTCTCGAACGCCGCCGCGAACTCATGGGCGAAACGAACCAGCCGGGAACCCTCCTCGAGGTTCTCCCCTGGAGTCTTCGCGGCGTCTTGCCGCAGGCGGGCTAGCCGGACGCGCTCGTTTCGGTCCGCGTCCTCGCGGGCCCATCCCTCTGGCCTCGTTAATCCTCGCTTCGCTATGAGGTCTGATCGTAGAGCCGTCGAAGGCTAGGCCCGCTCGTACGTCAGGACGACGACACCGTCGGGGCCCACCGGCTTCGAGTCGGCCAGCCGCAGCGTCTTCTTGTCGCCGACCTCTCCGAAGACGCGCTTGCCCTCGCCGAGGACGACCGGGAAGACCATCAGCCGGATCTCGTCGACGAGGTCCTGGTCGACGAGTGCCTCGACGAGCTGGGCGCTGCCGTGGACGACGACGTCGCCGTCGTGGCGGTCGCGCAGCTTGCCGACCTCCTCGGCGAGGTTTCTCGCCGTCGATCACCGTCGAGTTCTTCCACTCGGGGTCGGAGAGGGTGGAGGAGACGACGTACTTGGGCATGTCGTTGAACTTGTCCGCGAACTCGCCCTCGCGCTCGGGCCAGGAGTCGGCGAAGCCCTCGTAGGTGACCCGGCCGAGGAGCAGGGCGTCCGAGGCCATCGTCTCGTCCAGCTTGAACTGGTCTCCGTCCTCGCCGCGGCTGATCTCGAAGCTCCAGCCTCCGTACTTGAAGTCCTCGGACCCGCCCGGGTCCTCCATCACCCCGTCCAGCGAGACGAACTCGGTGACAACGATCTTTCCCATTGGATCTTTCCTTCCGATTCAGGCGTTATATTCAACGGATCACTTTAGCAACCAAACGGATGAATACCTCATCCCCCGACCAGCTGAGCTCGACCTTCGCGGCGCTCGCCGATCCGACTCGCCGCGCGATCCTCGCCCGGCTCACCGAGGGCGAGGCGACCGTGAACGAGCTCGCCGAGCCGTTCCCGATCACCGTCCAGGCCGTCTCCAAGCATCTCAAGGTTCTGGAGGGAGCCGGCCTCGTCACCCGCGAACGCGCGGCGCAGCGCCGGCCGGCGCGGATCCGCGGGGCCGCTCTCGGGGACGCGGCCGAGTGGCTCGAGGACTACCGGGCCTTCTGGATGGAGGGCTTCGATCGCATGGAGGAGCGAATGAGAAAGACTGGGCGACGCCGATGAGCACCGAGCCCGACATCACGATCACCCGCGTCTTCGACGCCCCGCGCGAGCGGGTCTGGCGGGAGTGGACCGAGCCCGAGGCGTTCGCCGACTGGTACGGCGGCACCCAGGGCGAGGTGCCGCTCGAGACCGTCTCGATGGACGTCCGCCCCGGGGGCACCTGGAAGCTGACGATGCACTTCGGCGGTCGCGAGATCGAGTGGGAGGGCGAGTACGTCGAGGTCGATGAGCCCGAGCGACTCGCCTTCACGGTCACCGACACGCCCGGCAACCCCGAGCGCGACCTCTGCGCCGTGGTCCTCACCGACCTCGGCGACGACCGCACCGAGATGCTTTTCACCCAGTCGGGCGGCCACATGTCCCCCGAGAGCTACGAGCGGGCGAAGCAGGGCTGGGGCGGCTTCTTCGACCGCATTGAGGAGCGTCTGACGCAGGGCTGAGCCCCGCTCAGGTGATCCCCACGTACCAGAGCCCGAACGCGAGCCCGAAGACGCCGAGCGCGGGGATCAGGACCGCCCGGTAGACCGGCTCGACGATCCGCCGCGTCAGAAGCCAGGCGAAGGCGCCGGTGAGCCCGGCCATCGAGACGATCGACATCGGGGCGAACACCGCGAGCGCGGCGGCCGCCTCGGTGGGCGTCGGCAGCGCGGCGATCAGCAGGACGACGACGGCGCCGGTGCCCGCGAGCCCGTGCAGGACGCCGATCGAGAACGCCTGCGCCGGGGTGCGGACGGCCACGTGGCGATGGTCTGAGCCGGCGCCGCGACGCAGGTGCCGGTGGCGGGAGCCCTCCTCGACACCTGAAGGGGTCTGACCCCTGAGGGGACAGGTCGAACGCCTGAAGGGGTCTGACCCCTGAGGGGACAGGTCGGGTGCCGGGCCTTCAGCCCGAAGGGCGGTCACCGACGCCTGAAGGGGTCTGACCCCTGAGGGGACAGGTCGGGTGCCGCGCCCTCAGCCCAAAGGCGGTCGCCGATCCAGTAGCGCGGGCCGGATCCGCCCAATTCCGCCCGGCCTCCGGGATTGGCGAGCCGGCAGCGGGCGAGCGAGAGGCAGCCGCAGCCGATGCACTCGGTGAGGCCGAGCTTGAGCCGCTCGAGCTCGTCGATCCGCTCGTCAATCCGCGCGCTCCACCTGCTCGACAGGCGTGACCAGTCGCGCCGGGGGGCCCTGCGATGGCCCGAGCCGCCGCGCTCGGAGGTGATCAGGCCCCACTCCTCGTAGAAGCGAAGGGCGGAGGCCGCTCAGGTGATCCCCACGTACCAGAGCCCGAACGCGAGCCCGAAGACGCCGAGCGCGGGGATCAGGACCGCCCGGTAGACCGGCTCGACGATCCGCCGCGTCAGGAGCCAGGCGAAGGCGCCGGTGAGCCCGGCCATCGAGACGATCGACATCGGGGCGAACACCGCGAGCGCGGCGGCCGCCTCGGTGGGCGTCGGCAGCGCCGCGATCAGAAGTACGACGACGGCGCCGGTGCCCGCGAGCCCGTGCAGGACGCCGATCGAGAACGCCTGCGCCGGGGTGCGGACGGCCACGTGACGATGGTCTGAGCCGGCGCCGCGACGCAGGTGCCGGTGGCGGGAGCCCTCCTCGACGTCCCGTGCGCCCTCACCGGCGTGGCGGTGCGGGCCGAGGCGGTAATCGCCGCGAAGCCATTTCCAGATCACCCGCCCCGCCAGCAGCAGGATCACCGCGCCGACTCCCTTCTCGGCCGCGCTCTCGAGCCACGCCGGAAGCTCGGACTTGAAGGCGATCAGCGGCAGGCCGACCGCGATCAGCATTGCCGCGTGCCCGAGACCCCACCAGGCGCCGAGCCGGATCGCCTCCCTCGCGTCGCCCCCCTCGGCCGCGACCAGCGAGGTGACCGCGACGAGGTGGTCGGGGTCGGAAGCGTGGCGCAGCCCGAGGACGAGCGCGATGCCGATCGCGACGAGGAGCGGCGCTCCGGCGAAGAGCCCGTTGAGCCATGCGTCGAGGTCCTCGACCGGGGCGAAGAGGAACTCGAAACTCAAGGCCGGCCCCCTTCCTCCGTCCCTACGGGGTCTGACCCCATGGGGACGGAGGAGCCGTCCTCATGAGCGTCCCGCCAGGTGGCGACGGCGGCCTGCCCGTACGAGACGCCGCCGTCGTTTGGCGGCAGGCGCTCGGGGATCAGCACCCGCAGCCCCGCGGCGGCGACTCTCTCCGCCGTCCGCTCGAGTAGGAGGCGGTTCTGGAATACCCGCTCCGAGAGGATCGTGAGCCGCAGGTCCCGCCGCTCCGCTTCGATCCCAGCGCCTCGGCGGTCGCGGCTGCGAGCCCGTTGTGGAACCGCGCCGCGACTCTCGCCACGTCCACGCCGCGCGCGAGGTCGGCGAGCACCGCCACGATCGTCTCGCGCGCGTCAAGCGTCGACGCTTCGTCCACCGGGAGCGGATACGCGCCTCGCTCGGCCGGGTCGGCGATCGCCTCGAGCTCGACCGCGGCCTGCCCCTCGTAGTTGACCCGGGCGCGGAACCCGCAGAGCGCCCCGACCGCGTCGAACAGCCGCCCTGCGCTGGTCGTCATCGGCGAGCCGACGCCGCTCTCGACCAGGCCGCTGACCGCCTCCCACTCGCCCGGCTCGACCTCGCCGGGCCAGGGTCGGGGGCGGCGTCGAGCGCTCCTCACCGGCCGCCGACAGCCAGGCGCAGGCCATCCGCCAGGGCGCGCGCACCGCGGCGTCGCCGCCGGGCAGCCTGACCGGGAGGAGCGCGCCGACCCGCTCGTAGCCGCCGAGGTCGCCGGCCAGGAGCTCGCCGCCCCAGACCGTCCCGTCGGGTCCGTAGCCGGTGCCGTCGAAGATCGCCCCGATCGCCGGCTCCGTCTCGCCGTGCTCGGCGAGGCAGGCGGCGAGATGCGCGTGGTGGTGCTGGACCGCGACGTGGTCGACCCCCTCGAGCTCGAGGGCGTACGCCGTCGAGAGGTAGTCGGGGTGCATGTCGTGGGCGACCAGCCCCGGCTCGATCGCGAAGACCCGCTTGAAGTGCTCGATTCCCTCCCGGAAGGAGATCAGCGTCTCGTAGCTCTTGAGGTCGCCGATGTGGTGCCCCACCCACGCCGACGAGCGCTTGGCGAGGCAGAAGGTGCTCTTCAGCTCGGCGCCGCAGGCGAGGACGTGGCGAGGGCCCGCGACCGGCAGCTCGAGGCTCTCGGGGACGAAGCCGCGCGAGCGCCGGATCAGCAGCGGCCGGCGGCGCAGCGCCGGGCTCAGAGCGCGCACCACCGAGTCGTCGGTTCGCATGTGGATCGGGCGGTCGTGGAGGAGAAAGAGGTCGGCAACCGCCCCGAGGCGCCGGAGCGCGTCCTCGTCGCGGAAGGCGATCGGCTCGTCGGAGAGGTTCCCCGAGCGTCATCACGAGCGGCACGCCGGCGTCGGCCAGCAGAAGGTGATGAAGCGGCGAGTAGGGGAGCATCACCCCGAGCTCGGAGCGGCCGGGCGCGACCGAGGGCGCCACATCGGTGCTCGGTGCTCCTGGCTCGCCGACGAGCAATCACGATCGGTCGCTCGCGCCCGGCGAGGAGCTCGCTCTCGGCCGCGGTCAGCTCGACCAGGCGCTCGGCGGCCGTCGCGTCGGCGACCATGAGCGCGAAAGGCTTGTCCTCGCGATGCTTCCGCGCGCGCAGCTCGGCAACGGCGCTCTCGTCGTCCGCGCGACAGGCGAGGTGGAAGCCCCCGAGTCCCTTGACCGCGACGATCCGGCCGACCCGCAGCGAGCCCGCTGCCGCCGCAACTGCGTCCCCAGAGGGGTCTGACCCCAGAGGGACGGAGGAGGGGTCGAGCACCCGGCCGGCGCGGTCGGTGAGCCGTGCCCGCGGCCCACACTCGGGACAGGCGTTCGGCTGCGCGTGGAAGCGGCGGTCGAGCGGGTCCTCGTACTCGCGCCGGCAGGCGTCGCACATCTCGAACGAGGCCATCGTCGTCAGCGGGCGGTCGTAGGGAACGCCGCGGACGATCGTGAATCGCGGCCCGCAGTCGGTGCAGTTGGTGAAGGGGTAGCGGTGACGGCGGTCCGCGGGATCGCGGAGCTCCGCGAGGCACGCCTCGCAGGTGGCCGAGTCGGCGGAGACCATCGCCACCGGCTCGCCGCCGGGAGGGGAGCCGCGGATCTCGAACTCGTGCTCGCCCGAGACCTCGATCGCGTCCGCATCGACCCGGGCGACGATCGCGAGCGGCGGGGCGTCGTCGCGCAGCCGGCGGGTCAGCTCCTTGACGGCGGCCGGCTCGCCCTGGGCCTCGACGACGACCCCGCGGCTGTCATTGAAGACGAATCCGGCCAGGCCGAGCTCGTGGGCAAGGCGGTGGACGAACGGCCGGTAGCCGACTCCCTGCACCGTCCCGGTCACCCGGATGCGGCTGCGGCGAATCGCTTGCTCGCGCGTCCTCAACGCCCTACTCCTGCGGCCGCCGCCGCGTCTCGGAGAGGACGAACCCGTAGAGCAGATGGTCGACCGCGAGCGCGGCACGCTCGGCGAGGCGGACTTGCTTCGCCTGCCGCAGTCCCAGCGCCGGCGCGATCAGGAGCTCGAAGCCGCCCCAGACCGCGAGCCCGTAGACGGGACCCGACCAGGCCGTCCGGCGGATCGCGTCCGGAAGGATCCCGAAGACCACCCCGCCCGCGGCGCCGTAGCCCCAGTGGGCGAGCTCAACGGCGCTGCGGCGGCGCTTTCGCGGAACCCGCCGCAGCAGGCCCCGGGCACGCTGCTTGAGGATCGCCTGCGGTGGGGACTGCTCGACCAGCCCGACGTTCTGGGTGAATGTCCGCATCCCGGTCATCGCCATCGCGGCGATCGTGCCCCGGAGCCCGGCATGCGCGAGCTCGAGGGGTCCGAGGGTCGACTCCTGCGAGCTGCTCTCGGCCGTCGAGGCACCCTCGGTCACCTCAGCTCCACCAGCTCGCGGAGCACGTGGTAGGCGCTCGCCTGTGCCTCCTGGATCCGGGGGATGTGCTGAGAGCGGCTGATCACGACGTGGTCGGCGAGCCCGTCCGACGCGATACGGCCGCCGTCGTAACCGACCATCGCGATCGTCAGGAGGTCCCGCTCGCGCGCCTCGCCGAGCGCCGCGATCAGGTTCTCGGAATTGCCACTGGTCGAGAGCACGATCAGGGCGTCGCCCTCGCGGCCGTAGGCGATCACCTGGCGCTGGAAGATCTCCTCGGTCCCTATGTCGTTGGCGATCGCCGTCAGGATCGAGGGGTCCCCGGTCAGGTCGATCGCGGGCCGGGGAGACAGACCTGGCACCTGAGGGGTCAGACCCCCTGGGGTGCGGAGGTCCGCGACCAGGTCCGTCGCGTCGGTCGCCGAGCCGCCGTTGCCGCAGGCGAGCAGCTTGCCGCCGCGGTCGAAGCGCGCGCGCAGTTCGGAGGCCGCGGCGAGGAGCGCGTCGCGGCCCTCGCCCAGCGTCTGGCGGCGCAGCTCCGTGACCTCGTCGGCCTTGATCAGGATCGAGGCGCGCACGTCGTCGATGACCGCGTCGAGGTCGCTCTCGGACTCGGCCAGGAACGGGTAGAGAAACGACGAGGCGCCGGTGTCGTGGACCGGGCGCGCCTCGCGGCCGGAGAGCAGGCCGCGGTGGTCGAAGAAGACGTGGACGAGCTCCCAGAGCACGTGGTAGAGCGTCTCGACCAGCTCCTGGCGGACGAACGGGTCGTTCCCGCGCGGCTCGAACTCCCACTCCGCCCCGGCGGGCGCGAATGCGATCGTCAGGCAGCCGCGCTCGCGGGCGGCGGCGAGCGACGCGCCGACCTCGCCCTCGGCCTCCTCGGCGCCGAAGCCGATCACGATGTCGTCGTCCTCGGCGATCAGCTCCACCTGGGACGCGAGCGATCCGCCCTCGGGGCCGATCCCGAGCGCGGGCAGGGCGCGCTTGCCGACGATCACGGGGTGGACGAACTCGACCGCGACGTGGCGGACGTCGGAGAGCGCGGCGGGCGAGCTGCCGACGGCGACCAGTCTCCGCCGCGGGCGAAGCGCTCCGCCATCGCGTGACAGCAGCGCGCGAGCCTGCCGGCCTCGGCCTCGAAGAACTCGCCGCACGCCTCGACCCGGGCCGCGAGCGCCGACTCGAGGTGCCCCTCGAGCCCGACCGCCGTCGCCTCGCGCATCGCCGCCGGCCCTCCGCCCCTAGGCGACCGCCGCGGCGCGGTCGGGCACGCGCTCGAGCCACTCCCGCCACGCCTCGATCCCCTCGCCCGTCCGGGCGCTGGTCAGGATCCGCTCGACGCCGGGGTGGACGACGTCGAGGTTCTCGAGGAACCGGTCGAGGTCGAAGTCGAGATGCGGGAGCAGGTCGAGCTTGTTGACCACGACCAGCTCGCAGGCGCGGAACATCAGCGGGTACTTGAGCGGCTTGTCCTCGCCCTCCGTGACCGAGCAGACCATCGCCCGCGCGTCCTCGCCGATTCGGAACTCGGCCGGGCAGACCAGGTTGCCGACGTTCTCCACCACCAGCAGGTCGATCTCCTCCAGGGGCAGGCCCGGGATCGCCGAGCGGACCATGTTCGCGTCCAGGTGGCACTCGCCGCCGAAGCCCGCGCCGGTGTTGAGCTGGGTCACGGGCACGTGCAGCGCCGCGATCCGGTCGGCGTCGAGCGAGCCCTGCACGTCGCCCTCGAGGACGCCCGCCCGGACCCCGTCGAGCTCGGCCAGCGAGCGCTCCAGCAGCGTCGTCTTGCCGGCCCCCGGCGCGCTCATCAGGTTGATCACCGCCACCCCGGCGCGGTCGAAGTCCTCGCGATTGGCCCGCGCGATCGTCTCGTTCGCGCCGAGCGCGTCCTCGGCGATCGTGATCTTCGTCCTATGCATTCGCGCCTCCCCTCACGGGTCCATCGCCCGGACCTTCATGTAGCGCCTCAGCTCCGGCAGCTGCGCCGCCACCGCGGCGCCGATCGCGCCGACGACCGCGAGCGCCAGGATCTTTCCGATCATCGTGTACCGACCTCCTGATTCGACTCCGTCAATTCCTCGAGCAGCGAGAGCACGAGCCTCGCCGCCTCGTCCAGCGCGAGCCTCACCGGCTCGCTCAGGTCCGCGACCACGTCCTCGTGGTCGGGGCTGAGCACCGTCTCCGGCTCGCAGCCGACCACCAGCGTGCGCGGCGGCTCCCCGTCCAGCGCGCTGGACGAGCGCCAGCACTCGCGCCGGGTCCATCGCGTGCGTCTCCAGCGCGGGCTCGGTGTCGTCGAGCTCGGGCTCGATCACGTACAGCGTCCCGGGCGCCTCGCCGCGCGGGGCCGGCGTCGAGCATCACCACCGCGTCGTAGCCGTCCTGCATCGCCCAGGCGAGGTCCATCCCCCGGATCCCGAAGTCGACGACCTCGACCCCCGCCGGCAGCTCGCGCGTCGCCAGGCGGCCGGCGAGCGCCACGCCGAACCCGTCGTCGCCGAGGAAGATGTTGCCGATCCCGGCGACCAGGACCCGCGGCCCCGCGGGTGCGGTGGCCGGCTCGAGCGGACGCACCTCCTCCGGGGAGAAGAAGAACCGGTGACCCGGCTGGCGGCGCTCGCCGAGGTCGCGGCCGGGGTCGTCCTCGACCGTGACGGCGAGCTGGACCTCCCCGTCGACGCCCTCCTCGATCGACTCGACGACCGCCGTGCGGTCGGCCAGGGCGAGATCCATGATGTCGCCGCCGGCCCGCGGCCGCAGCAGCACCCGGTTGCCCGCCCGCAGCTCCGTCCCATCGACCTCGATCACCTCGGGCCCGGGCCGCTCGAGCTCCTCCCACGGTGCTCGCTCGGGGACGCGTCACCGCGCCATCCCGAACTCGCGGATCGTCCCGTGCAGCGCGCATGAGCTGCTCCTCGGTGAGACCCTCGGTGCGCTCGAGGATCTCCCGCGCGCGCGGGTCGGAGTCCCGCATCTCGGCCTTCTCCTCGTCGGTGAGGCTGAGCACGTTGAGCACGAGGAGCTCGTCGATCTCGCCGCCGTCGAAGAGGTCCCCCGGGCTCTCGGGGGCGACCCGCGGGTAGTCCTCGAGGATGATCGGCGACGAGAGCAGGGTGTGGCGATCGCCGCGCTCGCCGACGAGCACCGGCCAGGCGCCCTCGTTGCGGCACGACGCCGCCGCCTCGGCCAGGTGCGCCGGCGGATCGGTGAGCGAGACGAACTCGCCGCCGGACGCGCGCAGCACCGTGTGGGTCGAGCAGAAGGTACGCCGCAGCGCCTCGTCGCGCGGCCCATCGGCGGCGCAGTCGGTGCTCGTTGAGGATCGTCACCGTCGAGCCGGTGGTCGACGCCCTGCTCCGAGCCGGTTCGGCGACGAGCTCGATCTCGCCCTCCAGGCCCTCCCAGCTCCGCACGACCGCGCCGGCGCGCCGCCCCGAGGGGTCGAGGAGGTCCTCGCGCTCGCTGCCGGCCTCGATCGCGATCGGCCAGCGCTCGCTCGTCGCGTCATCGTCGAGCTCGAGCGGCACGAGCGCCGGCTCGCGCTCCACCGCCTCGTCCCAGCTCAGGTGGCGCTCCCCGCCGACGGTCAGCTCCTCGACCGGCTCGAGCCCGTCCGCGGTCACGCGAGCGACCTGCCGGCGGACGACGTGCAGGAACCGCACCGCCACCTCGACCGTGGCGCCGGCCGGCGCCTCGAGCAGGCACTGGGTCCGCATCATCCATGGGTCGTCGACCCGCCCCTCGCTGTGGGCCCGCGGATAGACGCCGCCGAAGGTCCAGCGCTGCTGGTTCTTGGTCGCCGAGCGGCGGTAGGGCCAGAGGATGTAGCCCTCGTAGAGCACCGCGTCGGCGATCTGGCGGACGGCGTCCACGGTCAACCGTCCCTCGCCTCGAGCAGCGAGTCGATCGCTGCCTCCCAGCTCGGCAGCGCGTTGCGGGCCCTGTAGGCCTGGAGGCGGTCGAAGCTGTCGCGGTCGAGTCGCAGCCACGCCGCGCCGGGGAAGTGCCGCTCGATCGCCTCCTTCCAGGTCGCGACCGGGAGCGCGAACTCAGCGTCGCTCTCCCAGGTGATCCGCGTCATCTGGAGCCCCCCGGCGCGATCGGCGTAGAAGACCGAGCCGCTGAACAGGAACTCGAGCGGGACATCCCCGTCCTCCAGCCCGTTGAAGTAGTTCGAGGCGTTGAGGTGGAGGTCGTAGCTGCAGGCCACGGGCAGCTCGACCGTGGTCGTCCCGGTGAACGGCGGCACCACCATCGTCGTCCGCGTCCAGGGCAGGGTGCGAAGCGTGTCACCCCAGCGGTCGGGCGGTCCCGAACAGCTCGGCCAGCCGCTCCTTCGCGGCGTCGTCGTAGGGTCGCCGGCGCGCCGCGATCTGGATCTGCACGTCGAGCATCACCGAGCGCACCGGCGACATCCGCGGGGCCGTCGATCCGCAGCTCGAAGGCAAGCGTCGGCACCGCGGCATGGGCGACGACCTCGCAGCCCGCGATCCGGAACGAGATCTCGGGGATCGCATCCTCGCGGACCTCGCGCCGTTCGGCGGCGGCGGGCATCCTCGCGGCTCCGGTCAAGCCGGGGGGAGGTTGGGCATGCTGGGATCGATCGGGCCGTGGGCGTCCGGGTTGACGCCGGTCGAGGCACGCGCGGTGCGCCGCCCGTCCGCCAGGTGGCCGCCCTGCTTCTCGTAGTTCCCCTTCGAGTTGCCCTGCTTGATCCCCGGCGTATGCGAGGGGAGGTCGGGCTCCACGTCTCCGCTCCCGGTCTTGATGTCGGCCATCAGCTCATCTCCCTTCCGCCGCGACGGCGGTCGCGGCATTCGCTTGCGCTCTCGCGGCGGGCTTCGACCGGCGGTCGAGCTCGGCGAAGAAGCGCTTGATCTCCTCCCATACCTCGGTGCCGCCGCCCAGGCCCTTCCAGCGCATCCGGATCAGGCCGACGAGCGAGTAGCACTCGTCGATCGGCACCACGTAGTACTCGCGCGCCCCGCGGGCCCGGTTGACGAGCAGCGCCTCGACGTCGGGCTCGAGCTCGACGAGAAGCGGGTTGTCGCGCCTCGAGCTGAGTCCACGCGTCGAGCTCGAGCAGCGACTCGGTCGCGCCCATCGGGCTCGGGATAGAAGGCGACGACCCGCTCCCGCCTGGAGCTGCGGAAGAAGAACGCCATCTCGACCGGGATCCGCAGCTCCTCCCACGCGAGGTCTGAGAGCTCGAAGTCGACCAGGCGCAGATGCCGGTCGCCGACCAGGCGCAGGTTCCCCTGGGCGGCCGCCGGGCGGTCGAAGAGCAGCGAGCAGGCCCGGCAGGTGCAGCGCAGCTCGCCGGTCTCGAGGTCCAACACATGGCGGTGCTCGGGCGGGATCTCCACGCCGCAGAGCTCGCAGCGCTCCTCCTCCGCCTCGCGCTCCGCCTCCCGGGAGCGCTGCGCCAGGCCGGCGAGCCTGGAGGAGGCGATCGGCCTGCCGCCCGCGGCCATCGGCATCAGGCGGCGGCCCCCAGCGCCACCTTGACCAGTCCGTCGTCGCCGACCAGCAGCGGCACCGGCTCGAGGTGAAGCTGCGGCTCGTCCAGGCAGCGCCCGGCCCGCATGACGTCGTAGCGGTTGCCGCAGCCGGGGCAGGTCGAGGTCGGTGCGCTCCAGCGTCGCGTCGCCGAGCGGATCGCCGCACGCCGGGCAGCCGGGCCGGTAGGCGTAGGTCGACCCGGCGAGAGCGACGAACAGGAGCCGCTCGCCCGAGACGTCCTTGATCACCGGTGCATCGCCCCTGCCGGCGGCGAGCTCCGGCATCCCACCGGCCATCGTCCAGCCGTCCTCGCCCGCCGCCGAGGGCTCAGCGCCGTTGGCCCCCGCCGAAGGCGCGTCGAGCCCCTCGAGCTGGATCAGCGGCGAGGCGGCCGGTGCGGCCTCCACGGCACCCTCGGCCTCCACCGTCTCGATGTCGGGCGCCGACTTGGCGATCGCGTTCTCGATCGCCAGCTTCAGCGTCATCGTCGAGGAGGGGCAGCCGCTGCAGCTCCCCTCGAGGCGCAGCCGCGCGATCCCGTCGGCGACCGAGAGCAGCTCGACGTTGCCGCCGTGCGACTCGAGGTAGGGCCGGACCTCGTCGAGCGCGGTTCGGACCCGGTCCTCCACGGGCACCGGGTGCAGGCCGTGCAGCAGGAGCAGGTGGGAGACCAGCTCGTCCTCGGCGAGCGCCTCGGCGAGCGAGCCGTCGTCGCGCTCGGCGACCCGCTCGACGATGCGGCCGAGGCCCTCGCCGTAGAGGTCCAGCAGCGCCGCGACCACCTCCGTCGCCTGCTCGCGGGCGACCCGGTCCTCGAGGCCCTCGAGCTCCTCGAGGAGGCCCTCCACCCTCGCGACCAGGTCGCGATCCTCCACGGCGGCCACCGCCAACGATCCTCAGCCGTGCTCGCCGAAGATCGGCGAGTGCACCTGTTTGATCGTCTTGCCCTTGCCCAGGTACATGTGCACCCCGCAGGGCAGGCACGGGTCGAACGAGCGGACCGCGCGCATGACGTCGATCCCCCTGAACTCGTCCGGGCCGTTCTCCTCGAAGATCGGCTGGCCCATGACCGCGTCCTCGTAGGGGCCGGGGGTCCCGTAGGAGTCGGTCGGGCTGCCGTTCCACGGCGTCGGCGGATAGGGGTGGTAGTTGGCGATCTTGCCGTCGCGGATCACCAGGTGGTGGGAGAGGACGCCGCGCACGGCCTCGTGGAAGCCGCACCCGATCGCCTCGTCGGGGACGTCGAAGTCCTCGAACACCTTGGTCTGGCCCGAGCGGACCTCCGCGAACGCCCGGTCGAGGAAGTGCAGGGCCATCGCCGCCGAGTAGGCGACGAAGTAGATCCGCGCCCGGTCGCGCTCGATCGCGTTCGACCACTGCGGGATCTTCCACTCCAGCGTCTCCTCGCGGTGTTGGGCGTCTTCGGCAGGTTGATCTGCACGCTCTCGCCGGTCGACTTCACGTACGGCGTGTTCACCTTGCCGGCCAGCGCCGTCGCCCACAGCCGCGCGAGCGCGCCGCCGCCGGTGTCGAGCGCCAGGTGGTCGTCCGTGCGCTTGTCGTACCAGCGCGGGCTCATCACCCAGGAGTAGTTGCCGCCCTCGAGGTCGCGCTTCTGCGGCTTCGGGATCGTCGTCTGGTTCCACGGATGCCGCCTGTCGACCGGGTTGCCGAGCGGGTCCTTCGTCGACGAACATCTCCTCGTTCGCCCAGTCGTCGTAGTAGGAGCTGCCGAGCAGGATCCGGATCCCGAGGTTGATCTCGACCAGGTTGGTGGTCACCAGCTCGCCGTCGACGACCACGCCCGGGGTGACGAACATCTCGTTCCCCCAGTCGTCCATGTCCTGGTACGTGTAGTTGACGTGGTCGGGGTTGTTCCAGGCGCCCCAGCAGCCGAGCAGGATCCGCCGGCGCCCGACCTCCTCGTAGCCCGGAAGGGCCTCGTAGAAGAAGTCGAAGACGTCGTCGTTCATCGCCACCGCCTTCTTGATGAAGTCGAGGCAGCGAAGCAGACGGCTCAGGTAGTCGGTGAACAGGGTCGGCGTCGGCTGCGTCCCGACCCCGCCCGGATAGATCGTCGAGGGGTGGACGTGCCGCCCCTCCATCAGGCAGATCATCTCCCGGCCCACCCGGCTCATGTGCAGGGCTTCCTTGTAGGTCTCGCCCGTGAACGGGTTGTAGGAGCGCATGATGTCGCCGATCGTCCGGTAGCCGTGGACGTCTCGGCGTGGGGCGCGTCCGTCTTGTCGGCCTTCTTCATCACGCTCGGATTCGTCTCCTGGACCATCTGCTCGCAGAAGTCGACGAAGACCAGGTTGTCCTGGAAGATGATGTGGTCGAAGATGTACTCGGCCGCCTCGCCGAGGTTGACGATCCACTCGCCCAGCGGCGGCGGCTTCACCCCGTAGGCCATCTGCTGCGCGTAGCAGGAGCAGACCGCGTGGTTGTCGCCGCAGATGCCGCAGATGCGGCTGGTGATGAAGTGCGCGTCCCGCGGGTCCTTGCCCTTCATGAACACGCTGTAGCCGCGGAACAGCGACGAAGTGCTCTTGCACGAGATCACCTCGTTGTTGTCGAAGTCGATCTTCGTGTAGATGCCGAGGTTGCCGACGATCCGGGTGATCGGATCCCACGACATGTCGACGATCTTTCCGGCTTCCGGCTTGATCCTTCTCGCGAACGGCCATTTCCCTCTCCTATCTCGAAATCAGTCGTTGCCCCAGCGCGGCTCGTAGCCGGTGGTCAGCTCCGGGCGGTTGTGCCGCCACTTCGTCTCCTTGTTCACGGTCTTGTTGGTGATCCCGCGCAGCTTCCGGATCATCGGCCCGTAGGTGCCGGAGATCGCCGAGGACAGCCCGCCCCCGGGCGGCGCGTCCATGAACGGCATGAACTTGTCGGGGAAGCCGGGCATCGTGCAGCCGATGCAGATGCCGCCCACGTTCGGGCAGCCGCCGATCCCCGCCATCCAGCCGCGCTTGGGGACGTTGCAGTTGACGACCGGGCCCCAGCAGCCGATCTTCACCTGGCACTTGGGCGAGTTGTAGTCCTGGGCGAAGTCGCCCTGCTCGTAGTAGCCGGCGCGGTCGCAGCCCTCGTGGACTGTCTTGCCGAAGATCCACTGCGGGCGCAGCGCGTCGTCGAGCGGGATCGTCGGGCGCCAGCCCGGCGGCCTGGTAGAGCAGCCAGGTCAGCGTCTCCATGAAGTTCTCCGGCTGCACCGGGCAGCCCGGCACGTTGACGATCGGCAGGCCGCCGGCGGAGCGGAAGTCCCAGCCGAGGTAGTCGGCTAGGCCCATGCAGCCGGTCGGGTTGCCGGCCATCGCGTGGATGCCGCCGTAGGTGGCGCAGGTCCCGATCGCGACCACGCCCCACGCCTTCGGCGCGAGCCGGTCGATCCACCAATTGATCGTCAGCGGCTCCCCGGTCGCCTCGTCGTTGCCGAACGAGGTCCAGTAGCCCTCGCCGTTGATCTGCTCGTTCGGGATCGAGCCCTCGATCACCAGCACGAAGGGCTTGTCGAGCTCGTCGTTGACCGCCGCTCGGAACGGCTTCAGGAACTCCTCGCCGCCAAGGGTGGGGGAGAGGACCTTGTTGTGGAGGTTCACCTTCGGCAGGCCGGGGATCGCCCCGAGCAGCACGTCCTCGATCGCCGGTTGCCCGGCCGCGGTGATCGAGACGGAGTCCCCGTCGCAGCTCATCCCCTCCGAGATCCAGAGGATGTGGACCTCGTCGACGCCGGCAGCCGTTCGTTCCTCAGTCGCCATATCGCCTTCCTCCGGTTTGGGTCAACCTGTCCTCAAGTTCTTCGAGCTCCGCGAGCTCGAGCGAATCCACCACGAGCTCCTCGCCCGCGGTCACCTCGACGTCGATCCCCTCGCAGCGGGCGCAGCTCAGGGGGAAGGGGGTGAGGGCGGTCTCGGCGCCGCAGGCGCGGCAGATCCCGGCGGCGGGGACCACCTCGATCTCGAGCTCCGCCCCCTCCAGCTCGGTGCCGTCGCTCAGGAGCTCGAAGGCGAACTCCAGCGAGGTGGGCACCACCTGGCGGAGCTGGCCGATCCGGAGCTGGACCGATGCCACGCGGCGCCCGGCGGCGTGCCCGCGGGCGATCCCGACCACCGACTCGGCTATCGAGAGCTCGTGCACATCACCTCCATCAGCAGATCCTCGGCAGGGGGTCGCCCGCCAGCAGGTCCATCACCCGCCGCCCGCCGAAGGCGGTCGAGACCAGGACCATCCCCGGCGGCTCGTCGCGGACCTCGGCGATCTCGACGGCGGCCTCGCAGCCGGGCTGCGCGCGCAGCGCCGCCAGCGCGGCGTCGGCGGCCTCGGGCGCGACGCAGGCGACCAGGACGCCCTCGTTGGCCACGTACATCGGATCGATCCCGAGCAGCTCGCAGGCGCCGGCGACCTCGGGCAGGACCGGCACCTCGCTCTCGCGCACCTCGATCCCGACCCCCGAGGCCCGCGCGAGCTCGTTGAGGACCGTCGCGACGCCGCCGCGGGTCGCGTCGCGCATCGTCCGCAGCTCCTCGCCGGCGGCGTCGAGCAGGGCGTCGGCGAGCGGCCAGAGCGAGCGGGTGTCGGACTCGACCTCGGCCTCGAGCCCGAGCTCCCCGCGGGCGAGCATGATCGCCGTGCCGTGCTCGCCGATCGTGCGCGAGACCAGGACCCGGTCGCCGGGCCGCAGCGCGCTCGGCGATAGCGACGCGCGCGGGTCGCGCCGCCCGATCCCGCTGGTGCAGACGTACATCCCGTCGGCGTGCCCGCGCTCGACCACCTTGGTGTCGCCGGTCACGACCTCGACTCCGGCCGCGGCCGCCGCGCGCGGCGATCGCCTCGACCTCGGCGCGCAGGACGTCGGAGTCCAGTCCCTCCTCGAGGACCAGCGCCAGGCTGATCGCCACGGGCTCGGCGCCGGCGACCGCGAGGTCGTTGACCGTGCCGTTCACCGCGAGCTCGCCGATCGAGCCGCCGGGGAAGCGAAGCGGCCGGACCACGAAGGTGTCGGTGGTCAGCGCAAGGCCGAGGCCCTCGACCGTCACCGTTCCCGCGTCGGCGAGCTCGTCGAGGGCGGGCGAGGAGAACGCCGGGGCGAGGAGGCCCTCGATCAGGGTCTGGGTCGCCTTGCCCCCGGCGCCGTGGGCCATCGTCACGCGCTCGTCCTTGAACCGGGGGCGCTTCGAGCGGGCGGTCTCGATGATCTCGAGGATCCGCTGCTCGCGGTCGCTGGTCGCGGCGGGGGAGCTCACGCGACCGCCTCCTGCTGGGGGCGCTCGCGCGCGTAGCGGCCGAAGTTGTAGTAGGCGGCGCAGGCGCCCTCCGGGGAGACCATGCAGGTGCCGATCGCGTGCTCTGGGGTGCAGGCGGTGCCGAAGACCTTGCACTCCCAGGGCTTGATCACGCCCTTCAGCACCTCGCCGCACTGGCACGCCTTCGGGTCGGCGACCCGGACGCCGGGTACGGAGTAGCGCTGCTCGGCGTCGAAGTCCGCGTAGGCGTCGGAGAGCCGCAGCGCGCTCTGCGAGATGAAGCCGAGCCCCCGCCACTCGAAGTGCGGGCGCAGCTCGAAGACCTCGGCCATCACCTCGAGCGCCGCCCGGTTGCCCTCGTAGGGGACCACCCGCTTGTACTGGTTCTCGACCTCGCAACGGCCTTCGGCGAGCTGGGCGAGGATCATCTGGATCGCGTAGAGGATGTCGAGCGGCTCGAAGCCGGCGGTACCAGCGGCCGCCCGTAGTCGGCCGGGATGAACTCGAACGGCCGCACGCCGACGATCGTCGAGACGTGGCCGGGGCCGATGAAGCCGTCGAGGCGCAGGTCCGGCGACTCGAGCAGGGCCCGCAGCGGCGGCACGATCGTCACGTGGTTGCACATGCAGAGGAAGTTCTCGACCCCCTCGGCCTTCGCCCGCCGCATGGTCAGGGCGGTCGAGGGAGCCGTGGTCTCGAACCCGATCGCGAAGAAGACGACGGTGCGGTCGGGGTTCTGCTTCGCGATCCGCAGCGCGTCGAGCGGCGAGTAGACCATCCGGATGTCGGCGCCGGCGGCCTTGGCGTCGGTCAGCGTGCCGTCGGATCCGGGGACGCGCATCATGTCGCCGAAGCAGGTGAAGATCACCCCGTCCTGGTGGGCGATCGCGATCCCGTCGTCGACCCGGCCCATCGGGATCACGCAGACCGGGCAGCCCGGCCCGTGGACCAGCTCCACGTTCTCGGGGAGCAGGTCGTCGATCCCGTACTTGTAGATCGAGTGGGTGTGGCCGCCGCAGACCTCCATCAGCTTGTAGTGGCGGTCCGGCTCGACCGCGGCGAGGATCTCGCCCGCGACGGCCCTGCCGAGCTCGGCGTCGCGGAACTCGTCGACGAACTTCACGCGTCCCTCCCGATCGCGGTGCCCGCGTGGACCAGCAGCCGGTCGGAGGGGGCGACGGGGGAGACGAGGGCGATCTCGATCGTGTGATGCGTACCGGCCCCGTCCTCGCAGAGCGCCAGCGCGCGGTCGGTGTCGATCCTCAGCACCCGCATCGGCTCGGCGACGTCGCCGCAGGTGGTGCAGTGGTCCTCCACGCAGCCGCCGAGGACACTGGGATCGCTCACTCGATCACGCTCGCCTTCAGCTCCTCGAGCTCCTGCTCGTACTCGGCGCCCATCTGCTCGAGCAGCCGGCGCGTCGCGGTCGCCTCCTCCTCGTCGATCTGCGAGATCGCGAATCCGACGTGGATCAGGACCCAATCGCCTGGGCCCGGCCCGCCGTTGCCGTCGTCGAGCAGGCCGACGTTGACGCTCCGCCGCACCCCCGCCACATCGACCCGTGCGAGCGTGTTCTGCTCGTCGGAAATCTCGATGATCTGGCCCGGTATCGCCAGGCACACGGCAACCTGCCTCCTCTCGAGCCGCGAAGCTATTGAGGGAGAACGGGGTTGGTAAGTACGCCGCGCAAAGTGCGCGACGCACATACCTCGTGGGTTAGTTCAGGGGGAAGGAAGCGCCCAACTTGCGAGGGGCGCCGGCTCGGGGTCTCCTCCTCGGATGACCTCGCCGTCGGGCGAGGTCGGTCGTTCTTATCGGGAACCCGGATCGGGGCGCGGTATGCGAGCGCCGGCGCCGTTGCGGCCCCCAGCGTTCCGGCCGTTCGAGGAGACGGGCGGCCGGGCACGCGTGGCGGCCCGATGGGCGGTGAAGCGACCGACGACGGCGCGGCGCCGGGGGCTCGACGCCGGCAGCCGGCGGGCGCGCAGGTAGCGATCAGGAAACGCGTCGATCCGCCGCTCGCCCTCGGCGAGATCGGCGGCGAGCCGATCCAGCTCCTCCTCACCGGCGTCGGTGATCCCGTAGACGCGCTTTGGCGGGCCCGACTCCGAGGGCTGCCATGCGACCGCACGAGGCCCTCGGCCTCGAGACGGCGCAGGGTCCGGTAGAGGCCGCCCGGGTCGGACTGGTCGAAGCCGAAGGCCTCGACCGGTTGCAGGAGGTCGTAGCCGTGCGCGTCGCCCTCCCGGAGCAGGAGCAGGAGCGCCGAGCGCAGGAAATCCTTCGGCAGCGTGCAGCCCAACCCCTGCGTCACCTGCACCCTCCAGCTGCTTGGCGCGGTATAGGCATCCCTGTCCTTCGGAGGGTCGAGCGATCCTATGCGATGAGGGGTCGGGCCCACAAGGGCCTACCGGCGCGCGCCGGCCGCGCCGGCCGTGGCCTGCTCGAGCTCGAGCGCGAACTGCGCGCCCGAGGCTTTATCCGGAGGCCGCCGGGACGACGGCTACTCGGCCGTGAGCCGGAACTGGCCCCTGCCCTCCTCGTCGTCGCGGACCTTTTCGAGCCGATTCGACTCACGAGCCGCCTTGAAGCCCTCCTTGAGGTCGGTCGGCTTCACCCCCAGCTTCTCCGCCACCTGAGCGCGGGTGAACTCCGCTTGGTCGAGCTCCTTCGCTGCGCCCACGATTTGATCGGATGTGATTTCTTTGGCCATCGTTCCGCCTTCCGGTTGGTTTCTTCGGGACAAGTGGGTGGTCAGGGCGAAGCGCCCGCAAGGGCCGGCGTGCTGGAGCGGCGGAGGCGATCGACCAGGGCCCAGGAGGCGAAGACGAGCGCCCCGACCGCCGCCGTGGCGGTGAGCAGGGCACCCGCGGCTGCGACGGCGGCGACGCCGTTCGTGCCGAGGATCAGGACCGCGGTCGCGGCGCCCAGGCTCGGGCCGACCGGGAGCAATCCGATCGCCGCCGCCCCGATCAAGAGCGCGATCGCGTCGAAGATCGAGATGTCGACGCCGATGCCCTCGAGGACGAGCCAGTTGCGCGCCACCTGCGCGCAGACGGCGAAGATGACCAGGCCGATGATCGCGTTGCGGCTCTGGAGCCCGCGCATCACGGCGAGGCCCTTCCAGAATCCCTCGCGACGGTCGCGGACGAGCCTGGTCAGGCCGGCGATCACGGCGAAAGCGACCGTGAAGCAGACCAGCGGCACCCACCAGGGGACGCCGAGCGGGCCGACCAGGGTGAACGACATCAGCGCGGCGAGCGCGCCCTCGACGACGAGGATCGGCACCTCGGCGGCGACCAGGACGGAGGGACGCGGGCTGTCCGCCGGCGCGGAGCGGCGGAGGGCGGCGATCCGCACCGCGAGGCCGAAGTTGCTGTTGAACAGGTTCCCGAGGTAGCCGACGCTCGCCGCCCGGTACAGGCGTCGCCGGGTGACGCTGCCCGCCGGCCGCGCCGACGCAGACGTGCCATGCCTCGCTGCGGGCGATCAGCCAGATCACCTGGAGCAGGACGGCGGCGCCGAGGATCAGCAGCGAGGCGTTCCCGAACGCCGTCCCGAAATCGCCGCGCTTGTCCCAGAGCCCGACGACCAGCGCCGCCGCGACGACCAGGCTGCCGATCACGGTCACGGCGGTGGGGTGGCGGCGAAGCCAAGCCCGCAGGCGGGCGAGCTTGCCGGGCGGATCTCGGTGCGCGAGCACGCCGGCCCTAGTCCGTATCGTCGCCCGCCCTGAGCGTGGCGACGTGGGAGGGGTTGACGCCGATCGGAGCTTCGGTACCGCGCGCCTTGAACCACGCCAGACGCGTCTGACCCGATCGCCCCGCATCGGAGAGCTTCTTCTCGACCTCGTCCAGGACCCCCTCGACGACAAAGGTCTCACCGTCGGCGAGCCTGATCTCCGAGTGGTTCACGTCAGAGGCCATCGAGGGCGCCTCCGGACTCAGCGCTCGGATGCCGGCGCCGGCCCATGGAGGACCTCGAGCAGATCCCCGACTCCCCGCTCCGAGACGAGCGGATGGCGCAACGGCAGCTCCGACTCGACCTCGTAGACGTTTCGCCGCCCGCTTCGCTCGCGCTGCACGTAACCCTCGTCGACGAGCTCGGAGAGGATCCGGTGGGCGCTTCGCTCTGTGATCCCGACGGCGACGGCGATGTCGCGCAGGCGGATGCCGGGGTCGCGTGAGACGCAGATCAGGACGTGAGCGTGGTGGGTGAGGAAGTCCCAGTGGGGCCCGCTGTCGACGGCTTGGGTGGCTGCGCCATCTGTGGAAGCCTGATTCATGAAATCAGCGTACACTGTTTGTGAATCCTTGACGACTGGAGCCAGCATGGGAGATGCCAGGGTCGTAAACGAACGACCGGCCTCGGAGTCCGTCGGCGCCGGGGTGAAGCCTCCACAGGCGGCCGCCGACGACGTGAACGCGAAGCTGGTCGCGGAGCGCCGGTTCGCGGACGGGCGCTTAGCAGAGTTGGCCCGGGCGGTTCGTGAGCACGAGGGCGCGATCCGCGGGCCGATCCAACATTCCCGGCCCCAGGATCGACGCCTCTACAAGCGCCTGCGCGACATCTGCGCCGAGAGGATCGGGCAATGACCTCACGCCGCACGGAGGAGCTGCGCGCCGAGGCCCGCCACGCCCGCGAACGACGCGACCTCTACCGGGCGAAGGTCTACGGTCCGCGGCCGACGAGCTCGGCCCGGCTGAAGGAGCTGGAGCGGATCGCCACGGTCTCGGAGCGGCGCGCGCGTCGCTACGAGCAAGCAGCTCCTTAGAGAAGCTGTCTCAAAAGGGGTCGGGCGCCCAGCGGCGAAACCTCTTGCGCGAGGTGACATAAGTCCGAGCGCTGGAGGTAGCCGATGGCCGGATCGGTGTGGGCGGTGCGCGATGAGCTATGGGAGGTCTTCCGGGGGCTCCTGCCGCAGGCGAAGCCGCAGCGAACGGGGCGCCCGCGGGTCGACGACCGGATCGCCTTCAACGCGGTCGTCTACGTGCTCGTGACCGGTATTGCCTGGCGCCACCTGCCGCCGGAGCTGGGCTGTTCGCCGGCGACCGCGCATCGACGGCTTCAGGAGTGGGAGTGCCTGGGCGTCTGGCAGCGGCTCCACCGCGAGCTGGTTCGCCGCCTCAACGCGGCCGAGCGATTGGACTGGTCCGCGGGGGTGATCGACGGAAGCCAGGTGCGGGCGCTTGAAGGGGGGGCTTGACCGGGCCCTCGCCGGTCGACCGTGCCCGAACCGGCTCAAAGCACCACCTGCTCTGCGATGCCAACGGCGCCCCGCTCGCGGTCTCGCTGCCGGGCGGCAACCGAAACGACGTCACCCAGCTCCTCCCGCTGATCGACGGGATCGAGCCGGTGAAGGGCAGGCGGGGTCGCCCTCGGCGCCGACCCGAGCGGCTGCTCGCCGATCGCGCCAATGACCACGACAAGTACCGGCGCGAGCTGCGGGCGCGGGGCGCCAGGCCGGTGATCGCCCGCCGCGAGACCGATTACGGCTCCGGGCTCGGGCGCGAGCGCTGGGTGGTCGAGCGGACCTTCGCCTGGGCTGCACGGCTTCCGGCGGCTGCGGATCCGCTATGAGCGCTTGCCCGAGCTGCACCAGGCGTTTCTGGACCTTGGCTGCGCGGTGATCTGCCTCGGATGCTGGGCTGGAGCTAGCCCAGCTCCTCGAGCGACTCGCGGCCGTATTGGTCGGGGATCGAGCCCCAGCCCCAGATCGGGACCGGGCGATCGGGGATCGGGCCGTACTCCTCGGCCGGGTCGACCTTCTCGGCGAGGACCCGGCAGCGATGGCGCCAGTCGTCGCCGAAGTCGAAGGCGAACTCGAACTCGTCGCCGGGCTTTAGCTCGCGCGCCACCTTGAGCTTCGCCTGGTCCTCCCACTCGAGATCGGGGGCATAGTCATCGCTCGGATAGCCGATCCGCCGCCCGTCGGCGAGCTCGAACTCATGCAGGTGGGAGAGGTCCCAGCGGGCGAAGGCGGCGTTGATCGCGTCGCCGAGCTGGCCAAAGGTGTGGGATGGGCCGACGATCAGCGTTCGGCCCGGGGACGGGTCGAGTTCCGCACCCCTTCCGCTCACCAGCTCAACCTGGACCTGCAGCCACGTTCGCGCCATCGCGCGGCAGGCTACTCACCGCGTTTTGAGACAGCTTCTTAGGAGCTCCGCGCTCGCCTCGCCGGGATCGCGGCAGTACCTCGCGTTGGTCAGCCGCTGATCGGGCGGTCGCCAATCCAATACCGCGGGCCGGGCCCGCGGTCCGCCGCCCGGTCTCCGGGATTGGAGAGCTGGCAGCGGGCGAGCGAGAGGCAGCCGCATCCGATGCATTCGGTGAGGCCGAGCTTGAGCCGCTCGAGCTCGTCGATCCGCTCGTCGATCCGCGCGCTCCACTTGCTCGAAAGGCGTGACCAGTCGCGCCGAGTGGGGGCCCTGTTCTCGGGGAGCTTCTCGAGCTCGGCGCCGATCTCCTCGAGCGTCAGCCCGACCCGCTGGGCGAAGACGATGAAGGCGATCCGCCTCAGCACCGCGCGCGGGAAGCGGCGATGGCCCGAGCCGGCACGCTCGGCGGTGATCAGGCCCCGCTCCTCGTAGAAGCGGAGGGCGGAGGCGGCGACGCCGCTCCGCTTCGAGACCTCGCCGATCGTCAGCGATTCGGCCATGGAGAAAGGAAATCAGAAATCGGGCTTGACTTCAAGTTCACTTGAACTTGTAGTGTAGTCGAAGTGGCCATTCGATCGAAGGAGAGCCCCATGACCGAGACGGCAACCGCGAGCGAGCTGATCACCGAGGAGGTCTCCTCCTGGCCGGGCGTCGAGGCCGGCTACGGCAAGCGCGGCGAGTGGGGATTCCGCGTCGGGACCCACGAGGTCGGCCACCTGCACGGCGACCGCGCCGCCCACTTCGGCCTCGGCGAGAGCTCGGGCTGCGGCTGCGAGAGGAGGACCGGGTCGTCGACCACCCCGTCTTCCCGGGTAAGCCGGCGATGGGGGCCCGGGCGATCCACGACGAGGACGACCGCCGCGACGTCGTCGCGATCATGCGGCTCAACTACGACCGGATCGTCGAGCGGTACGGGCTCCCGAAGGAGACGGCGGCATGAACGGGCTCGTCGCGATCGAGAACCCGGCCGAGGGCTACTTCGCCTCGACTCCGCTCGAGGGCGTCTTCGCCTCGACACCGGAGCGGCTGCCGTTCGCGCCCTCGCTCGAGATCCGCGCCTTCCTCCTCCAGCGCGACCGAGGGAACATCCTCGTCTACAGCGTCGCCGGCCTCGAGTCCGACGCGGAGGCGATCGAGGGGCTCGGCGGGATCTCGCGCCAGTACCTGAATCACAGCCACGAGGCGATGTTCGCCTCGGACTGGGTCACCGCCCCGCTCTTCGTCCACGAGGCGGAGCGCCGCTCGGTGGAGAAGGCCCACCACGTTCGCGCGACCTTCTCCCGGCGCCACCTGCTCGACGACGACTTCGAGGTGATCCCGACGCCGGGGCACACGCCCGGCGCGACCGCCTACCTCTGGGACACCGGCTCCCACCGCCTCCTCTTCACCGGCGACACGATCTACCTCGACCGGGGCGAGTGGGCCGCGGCGCTGCTCGACTCGAGCGACCGCGCCGCCTACGTCGAGAGCCTCGAGCTGATCCGCGAGCTCGAATTCGACGTGCTGGTGCCCTGGGCCGCCACCGCCGGCGAGCCCTACCACGCGCTCACCGATCGGGCGGACGCGCGGCGCCGGATCGACGAAATCCTCGAGCGACTCCGCGATTAGTTCATGGCCCTCCGGCCGTCTAACTTGACGAGTACGGATAGCCGTACCCCGCTTGGCGGGAAAGCCCCATTGGACGAGACGAGCGCAACGGAGAAGATCACGACCGTGAGGGGAGACAACAACTCGACACCGCAGAGCGCCCTCGCGATCGAGGCGGAGGGCCTCACCAAGAGCTTTGGCGAGACGCGGGCGGTCGACGGCGTGGACCTATCGGTCCGTCGCGGCTCCGTCTACGGCGTCCTCGGCCCCAACGGCGCCGGCAAGACGACCACGATCCGCTTGCTCGCCACCCTCCTTCGCCCCGACGCCGGGACCGCGCGGGTGCTCGGGCACGACATCGTCGAGGAAGCCCACCAGGTCCGCGGCGTGGTCAGCCTCACCGGCCAGATCGCCTCGGTCGACGAGGACCTGACCGGCCGCGAGAACCTCATTCTCATCGGGCGCCTGGTCGGCCTCTCGCGCGCCGACTCGAAGGCGCGCGCCGACGAGCTGCTCGAGGCCTTCGGCCTCGCGGACGCGGCCGGCAAGCAGGTGAAGAACTACTCCGGCGGGATGCGCCGGCGGCTCGACATCTCGGCCTCCATCGTCGTCACCCCCCAGGTGATGTTCCTCGACGAGCCGACCACGGGACTCGACCCCCGCTCCCGAAACCAGGTCTGGGAGATCATCCGCGCGCTCTCGCACGCTGGGACGACGATCCTTCTCTGCACGCAGTACCTCGACGAGGCGGACCAGCTCGCGGACGGGATCGCCGTGATCGACCACGGCAAGGTGATCGCGGAGGGGACTCCGTCTCAGCTCAAGGCTTCGGTCGGCTCCGGCGCCCTTCACGTGCGTCTGCTGGACCCCGAGCAGCGCGCGGAGGCCGCGGAGATCCTCACCCGCGAGCTCGGCGGCGCCCATCTCGAGCCCGACCCGGCGGCGCTCTCGGCCATCGTGCGCGGACTCCGACCGCGCGGCCGAGGGCGTCGCCGCCCTTTCGCGCGCCGGCATCAGCGTCGCCGACTTCTCGCTCGGCCAGCCGAGCCTCGACGAGGTGTTCCTCGCCCTCACCGGCCACCCGGCCGAGGAGCACGGAGCCGATGAAGCGGCGGCCGAGGTGGAGGAGCAGGCGGCATGAGCGCGACCCCGGCCACCCGAGCCCGCTACGAGGTCTTCGACGAGGAGGCGGTCCGCAAGGCGCTCTCCTCGGCCACGCCGCCGCACCCTCCGAGCGCGCTGTCGCAGGCGGTCACGTTCGGCTGGCGCGGGATGCTCAAGGTCAAGCACGTCCCCGAGCAGCTCCTCGACGTGACGATCACGCCGGTGATGTTCGTGCTCATGTTCACCTACCTGTTCGGCGGCGCGATCTCCGGCTCGACCGACGCCTACCTCGAGTACATCCTCCCCGGCATCCTCGTGGTGAGCGTGACCTTCACCACCGTCTACTCCGGGGTCTCCCTCAACACCGACCTCACCAAGGGCGTCGTCGACCGCTTCCGCTCACTGCCGATCTGGCGCCCCGCGCCGCTCCTCGGCTCCCTGCTCGGCGACAGCCGTCCGCTATCTCGTCGCGGGCACCGTGATCGTCGTCCTCGGAATCATCCTCGGCTACGACCCCGGCGGCGGCCTGCCGGGCGTGCTCGCGGCGATGCTCCTGGTCGTCCTCTTCTCGTTCGGCCTCTCGTGGGTCTTCACCACCCTCGGCCTCTTGATGCGCGCCCCGAACGCGGTCATGAACGCCGGCTTCATGTTCATCTTCCCCCTGACCTTCCTCTCCAACGTCTACGTCGAGCCGGAGACCCTGCCGGCGGGGCTCGAGGCGTTCGTCAACGTCAACCCGATCTCACACCTCGTCGACGCCACGCGCGACCTGATGGAGGGCACCGCCGTGGGCTCCGAGATGATCGTGGCGCTGGGGACCGCGGCCGTCCTGACCGCGATCTTCATGCCGATCACGACGCGGCTGCTACCAGACGCGAAGCGCCTAGGGGGTCGCATGCCGACCGCCATCGTCACCGGAGCCTCCCGCGGCCTCGGTCGCGAGCTGGCGAAGGCGCTCGCCGTCCGCGGCTGGAGGTTGGTGATCGACGCCCGCGGAGGGGCCGAGCTCGAGCACGCCGCGGCGCGAGCTGCGACCGCTCACCGAGGTGGTCGCCCTGCCCGGCGACGTCGCCGACGGCTGGCACCGAAGCGGCCTCGTCGCCGCCGCCGACGGGCAGATCGACCTGCTCGTCAACAACGCCAGCGTCCTGGGCCCGAGCCCGCAGCCGGCGCTCGCCGAATACCCGCTCGCCGAGCTCGAGCGCGTCTACGAGGTCAACGTCGTCGCGCCGCTGGCGCTCGCCCAGCTCGCCCTGCCGCACATGGGCGAGGGCGCGGCGATCCTCAACGTCACCTCCGACGCCGCCGTCGAGCCCTACGAGGGCTGGGGCGGCTACGGCTCCTCGAAGGCAGCGCTCGAACAACTGACCGCGATCCTCGGCGCCGAGCGCCCCGACCTGCGGGTCTACGCCGTCGACCCCGGCGACATGCGCACCTGGCTGCACCAGCAGGCGTTCCCCGGCGAGGACATCTCCGACCGCCCGCCGCCCGAGGAGAGCGTCCCCGGCCTGCTCGAACTCATCGAGGGCGAGCTCCCGAGCGGCCGCTACCGCGCGGCCGACCTCGTGCCCGCACGCGGCGTGAGCACGCCCGACATTCACCGTCCCACCCGAGCTCGAGGCCTCCGAGCCGCCCGAGCGCCGCGGCCTCGCCCGCGATCAAGTGAGGATGATGGTCGTCCACCGCTCGACCGGCGAGATCACCCACGCCACCTTCCGCGACCTCCCCGACTTCCTCGACCCCGGCGACCTGCTCGTCGTCAACAACTCCGCCACCCTGCCCGCCGCCGTGTCGGCGAGGCTGGGAGACGGGACGCCGGTCGAGCTCCGCTTCGCGACCCCGGTGCCGCGGATGGACGAGCGCCGCTGGTGGGTGGTCGAGCTGCGAAGCCCGTACGGCGACGAGCCCTTCGACGGCACGCCGGCGGGGGAGAGGCTGGCGCTGCCGGGCGGCGGCGAGGCCGCGATCGCCGCGCCCTACAACGGCGGCACCCGGCTGTGGATCGCGCGCCTGGAGATCGGCGAGCCCGTCGAGGACTACCTCCTCCGCTACGGCCACCCGATCCGCTACGCCTACGTCCCCGACGAATACCCCCTCCAGACCTACCAGACCGCCTTCGCCCTCCACCCGGGCAGCGCCGAGATGCCGAGCGCCGCCCGCCCCTTCACCCCCCGCCTCGTCACCGCGCTGGTCGCCCGCGGCGTCCTCATCGCCCCGATCACCCTCCACGCCGGCGTCTCCTCACCGGAGCACGACGAGACCCCGACCGCCGAGCGCTACGAAGTCCCCGGCGTCACGGCCCGACTCGACGAACGCGGTCCACGCCTGGGGCGGCCGCGTGATCGCGGTCGGCACCACGGTCGCCCGCGCCCTCGAGACCGCGGCCACCACCGACGGCGAGCTCATCGCCCGACGACGGCTGGACCAGCGAGGTGATCGCCCCGGACCGCGGCCTACGCGCGGTCGACGGCCTGCTCACCGGCTGGCACGAGCCCGAGGCATCGCATCTGCGCCTGCTCGAGGCCGCGCTCGGCCCGGAGCTCCTCGAACGCTCCTATGACGCGGCCGTCGAGCACGGATATCGCTGGCACGAGTTCGGGGACGGCCATCTGATCCTTCCGTAGGTACCGGCGCCGGCCCGCGGCTCGCGGCGCATGAACCAGTTCGGGACGTCGAGCACAGGTGCCTCGTCGCTGACCTCGAAGCCGAAGCGCTCGTAGAAGCGGACGTTGTCGCGCTTGTCGGTCTCGAGGTAGCCGAGCTCGCCGGCGCTGTCGAGCCGGCGGCAGTGCTCGGCCATCATCAGCGAGCCGATCCCCTGGCCCTGGAGGTGAGTGTCGACCGCCACCGGGCCAAGGTGGACGTGGGGCTCGTCGGGGTCGTGCTGGGCCCAGGTCGAGATCCACTTCCCGACCCTGGCGGCGGTGCGGGGTCCGAGGGCGAGCATGGAGGGGAGGAGGCGAAGCCGCTGACCCGGCGTCGGCTGGCAGGTGCCGACCGGGGCCACGCCGGTGACGCCGACGAGGACGCCGTCGCGGCTCGCGACGATCGGCTGCTGCGCGGGGAAGTTGCGAAACAGCGCCGCCATCAGGCGCGCGTGGCAGCGCAGGCGCCACTCGGGGTCCTCGCCGTAGGCGGCGACGTGGAGCGGGTTGTCGCGCATCCCGCGCGCGAGTACCCCGACCGCCTCGTCGACCTCTTCGGGCCGCAGGTCGCGGATCTCGATCGAGACTTGCTCGGCCACCGGCGGGGAGCCTATGTCCTGCCCGCGCCTACGCGGACGCGCCTCGGCCTGCTCGGCGTTCCGCTTCGCGACCTCGATCGTGCGGGCGAGCTCCTCGGTCGGGCTGAACTCGACCACCTCGGTTCCGGCGTAGATCATCGGCGTGTGACCGGGGCCGACGTAATAGGCCTCGCCCGCCTCGAAGACCTCCTCGCCGTCCGCCGTCCGGAAGGCGACCTTGCCCTTGATGACGTAGCCCATGTGCTCGCACTGGCAGCGGTCGTCCGGGAGCCCCTTCAGAAGCGGCGCCAGGTCGGCGTCCTCGGTGTAGGTCTCGAACGCGACCGTCCAGCCGTCGTCGAAGTGCTCGAAGTGGCCTTCGTAGCCCTCGAGCGACTCGTGCTCGGACGCGCTCTCCCTCGATGCCTTCGGCATGTTGCTCCTCCTCTGCGTTTCTCGGGCCCGAGTCTCTGTGCTCACGGCGTCTCGCGCAAGGGTGAGTTCCTTGCGCGAAGCGTCCCCATCTCGTCGCATTCGTCGCGCGAGGGGTCGCAGCTTGGCTGCCATCCTCGCGGTTGTGAGCGTGAACGGAGGAAGGCCGGTCGCGGAGGCCGCCGAGCGAGGATGCGCCAGATCGCCGAGTCGGCCGGGCTGGGCGATCCGGACGAGGTCCGGCACGAGCCGGAGCACAACGAGATCGTCCTGATCTGGGAGGAGGAGAAGCTCGCGGTCGTGGTCGAGCTCGACAGAGTGAGGGCGTGCTACGCTGTGCCACAGTGGATGTCTCGGTGCGTGAGCTGCGCAATCACACGGGCCGCGTGGTCGCGGCGATCGAGGCCGGCCAGGCGGTCGTCCTGACCGTTCACGGGAGGCCGGTGGCGGACATCGTCCCGCGGCGAACTCGCAGCGAGCGGCGGCCGAGCGAGCTGGTTGCTCGCGGGCCTCGCGGAGATCAGCAAACTTGCGAGGGAGCTCGGCGTTCGCTCCGATGCCGCCGATTTCGATACCGGCCTCAGCATCGACGACATGCGCGATTGAGCGGCTATCTCGTCGATACAAGCATCTTCGTCGCTTCGGAGCAGCGGCCGGAGCCTCGCTGATCCGCCCGCCGGGGAGGCGACGAGTCTCAGTCGCCACTGTCACCGAACTGATCATCGGCGCCCGGCGAGCGGCGGGGACTGAGCTGCAGCACCCTGCGTAGGCGACGCTGGCGGAGGCGCGTACGTACATCGCGCTCTCCTACGACGAGCTCGTGGCCGAGCGGCTCGGCGAGCTGATCGCGACGGCCCGCGACGCGCGGGGTCCGCGTCGGGCCGATGGACGCGATCATCGCCGCCACCGCCCTCGTCCACGACCTCGTGGTCTGGACTCAGGACGACGACTTCGAGGACCTCGCTCGGCTGGCTCCCGATCTGCGCGTCAGCATGGCGTGAGCCACCCCGCGCTCTGGCTCGCCGGCTGGCTCTAGCCCGTCAGAGGTCGACGATGACCTCGAAGCCGCCGTAGACCATCCGCGACATGTCGAACCGCTCGGCGTCGGACTCCATGTCGGCGAAGCGCGGGTCCTCCATCGCCTTCTTGTTGACCCGGTCGCGGTGCGCGCGGGACTTGTAGGTGATCCAGGCGAAGATGACCGTCTCGCCGCGCTTCAACTTGACGCTCTGCGGGAACGAGGTCTGCTTCCCCGGTTTGACGTCCTCGGCGGCGCACTCGCGGTACTCGAGCGCGCCGTGCTCGCGGAAGACCTTCCCGGCCTTGCGGGCGATCTTCCGGTACTCGTCGAGATGCCGCTTCGGGACCGGCAGGATGAATCCGTCGACGTAACGGGCCATTTGAGCCTCCTTGGAATCGGTGAGTTCCGTCTTTCAATAGGACCGCCGCCGAGACGATGAGTCATCGGCGGCGGTTGCGCCGGGCAATGTGCCGGGTCACTACATGTCGGTCTCCGCCCTGACCTCCGTGAGGTCGACGGATGCGCGGGCTCCCGGCGTGTCCGACGGATCCATCTGCTCGAACACCTCGTTCGCGTCGCGCATCTTCTCCTCGGTCTCGAAAAACCCGACGAATAGGGCGGTTCCCTGAGACTGGTCGAAGAACAGCTTGAACCCGGTCGAGTCGACACCCTCCGGGGGTCCGTCCTCGGCCTCGACGCGCTCGACGATCTCCGCGATTCGCTCCGGCGTCACATCCGTGAACCTGACTACTCGTGCGTGCATAGGCGCCTCCCGATCGCTTCGCTTGCCCATTCCTACCCCAGCCTCGGCCAAACGCCAAATCGGGCCCTGGTCGATCTCAGGAGGCCGCGTCGACCCCGGGAGGAATGCGAGCTGCGACCCTCGAACCGCAACGGCCCGCCGAGGCGGGCCGTTAGCTGCGGCCAGGGAAGCTACCCCGGGCCCAACTGCCAATCAGGTCAAGAATTGTACGCCGGCCGGCGGGCCTGCCAATTCCCGCCGCCGGCGAAGTGCCCAGTTCACCCAGGCGCACAGCGCCGGGGGCTCGGCCCCCTCAACCTCCGATCTAGCCTGCCGGTTGGACCCCGCGAAGAAACGCGAGCAGCCGCTCGATGAAGGCGTCCTCGCGCTCGCGGTGCGGCCAGTGGCCCGTGCCCTCGACGATCCACGCCTCCGAGCCCTCGCCGAGCATCTCCGCGCTTCGCTCGTAGACCTCGGGGGCGAGGTCCTGGGTGCCGGCGACGACGAGGCCCGGGGTCGCGATCGGCGGGAGGGGCTCCGCGGAGACGCGCTCCTTAAGGGCCCGGTAGTGGTCGAGGGCGCCGTTCAGCGAGCGGGGGTCTGCGAACACCCGCTTCGCCTCGGCCAGGGACCGGTCGCGCTCGGGACCGGACCAGTCCGGCGCCCAGCGCCGATACAGCTTGTCGAGGTGGGCGAAGTCGGCGCGGCGAACACGCTGCTCGGCAAACGGCATGTTGAGGCCGATGAAATGGCGGGCGGCCCAGACCGTCGGCAGGTCGCGCGGCGCCGCGTCTGGGTGGGGGATCGCGACCGCGACGATCGCCCGGAGTCGGTCGGGGTGGAAGCGCGGCGGCGGCATACGCCATCCCGGCTCCCCAGTCGTGGCCGACGATGATCGCCTCGCGCTCGCCGAGCGCGTCGAGAAAGCGGATCGGGTCGGAGCCGATCGTCGCGAGGTCGTAGGGGCGACCCTCGACGATCGTCTCGGGTTGATAGCCGCGGAGCCACGGCCGCAGCGCCCGGTAGCCGGCGTCGGCGAGCGCTCCGGCGATCCGCTCCCAGCCGTGCGGCGTGTCGGGGAAGCCGTGGAGGAGGACGACGGGAGGGCCCTCGCCTGCCTCGGCGAAGACGAACCGCTGCCCGTCGTCGGTCTCCGCCCGCGACCACTCGTCAGCCATCGGCGGATCGTATGGCGCTGGGCGCGGCGTTGAGGCGCCGGCCTCCTGATCCATATGCTGCGCCGATCGTGACCCTCGAGGAAGGAAGCTGATGGGCAGAAGGCAAGCGGTACTCGCGCTCGCAGGGGCGCTGTCGGTGGTGGCGATCGGGTGCGGCGAGGAGACCCTCGACACCGACGATCTGCAGACGACGATCTCCGACGGCCTCGAGGAGCAGGCCGGCGTGTCGCCGGAGTCGGTCGAGTGCCCGGACGACATCACGGTTGAGGAGGGCTCGGAGTTCGAGTGCACGGGCACGGCGCCGAACGGCGACGAGTTCACGATCCAGGTCACCCAGACCGACGACGAGGGCAACATCGAGTTCGAGGTGCCGCCACAGGAGACCGGCGGGGGCGGCGCCTAGGTCGGAGTCATCGTCGGCCTTGCCGGCCGGCTCTAGGTATCGAGCACCTCGTCCGCGGCCCTGACGCCGGACTCGATCGCGCCGTCGACGTAGCCCATCCAGCGCTCGGCCGTCTCGGTGCCCGCCCAATGTATGCGACCGACCGGCTCGCGAAGCGCCGGTCCGAACTGGGTCCAGACTCCCGGCGGGAAGTGGGCGCCGTAGCAGCCCCTGGTCCATTCCTCCGCACTCCAGTCGCAGTCGACGTAGCCGATGCTCTGCTCACCCTGATCTCCCAGAGCGCGCTCGGCCTGCTCGATGGCCCGCGCCTGCCGCTCCTCCTCCGCGAGGCTGCCGGCCTCGACGCCGTGGGAACCCTCCATGAAACCGACGATCACACCGGGCTCGCCCTTGGCCGGAGTTGCGTCGAACATCATCGTGACCATTTCGTCCGGGGAATACACGAAACCCGTCAGCCCGAGCTCGCGCCACCACGGGGTCGGATACACGAGATCGAACTTGACGACGGATCCGCCGGGAAGGCGCTGGGTCAGCTGGTCGCGCCGAGCCGGGAGCGGCGGATCGTAGACCAGGCGGCCGGCCAGCACCGGTGGAATCGCAACGATCGCCCGGCGGGCGCGAACCTCCCCGCGCTCGCCCGCAACCGTGACACCGTCCGTGTCCTGCGAGATTGCGCGGACCGGCCATTCGAGGCGAACGGCCTCTCCGAGGCGGGAGGCGAGCCTGACCGCCGGTTCCTGGAGGCCTTCCACGAGCCGGTCCTGTTGCGCACCGCCTTCCATGGTGACGAGCGCCTCCCACCCGCCCCCCGAGCGGACGTAGAAGAGCAGGTGCAGAAGCGACATATTGGCCGGCTCGGCGGCGAATACGTTCGCCACGGTCGTCGCGAGCATGGTGTGCGCACCTGGGCGTTCGAGGTGGGCATCGAGCCAGGTGGCGAACGTCAGCGTGTCGAGCGAGCCCGCGTCCGGCGTCTCCCACGGGCGGTCTAGCGGGATCCGCGCCGCCGCCTCCTCGATCTCCGCGACGGCGGTCGCGTATGCAGCGAGGTCGTCGGCGTCGTAACCCTCCTCTCCCCGGACGCGTCGCGGCTCGCCCTCCTCGAGCACGACGTCCTCGCCATCTGTCCACTGTGGGAAGGTGGCGACTCCCACCTCTGCGGCCAATTCGTAGATGCGGTCCTGCGTCGGGCCGATCCACTGACCGCCCAGGTCGATCCTCGCACCGGCTTCCTCGACCGTGTGCGTCCGACCGCCGACGCGATCGCGAGCCTCCAAGACGACGGTCGAACGCCCCTCCTCGGTGAGTCTCCGGGCGGCCGCCAGGCCGGCGTATCCACCGCCGATGACGACCGAATCGAGAGCCTCGTTCATGGGGCAGCGCAGCCTACCTCCGGCGCCCACCTGGGCAACCGCCTTTCATCGTTCTCTCATCGACCCCGCCTACGGTCGCGTTCGTAGGCGAACCGGAAGGAGTCCTGGCCATGATCAAGCGCGTCCAATGCCCGAGGCCCCTCTTGCTGGCGGCGGCGGCGTTGTTCGCCGGAATCGCGGCGCTCGTCGCGATCGCGGCGGCGAAATCGGACGGAAGCCCCGGCGCCAAGGCGGGCGGGAAGCCGGTCAAGCTCGAGGAGGCGACGATGATCATCGAGGTCAACTCCACCGACGGGGACGCCGGTCTCCAGGTGTTCCTCGACGGCGAGCCGTGGAGCGACATGAGGGTCACCGACCCTGAAGGCAAGAGGATCGCCGACGTCGACGCCGAGGGCAAGCTGAACAAGTTCGGTCTCACCGAGCTCTTCTCCGAGAGCCACGAGCCCGAGTTCTCCGAGCTGCCCCTGAACAAGTTCAAGAAGCGCTTCCCGGCGGGGAAGTACAGGTTCTCAGGCACCACCACCGAGGGGCGCCCGCTGGGCGGCTCGGCGAGGTTCTCGCACGACACCCCGGCCGGCCCCGAGATCACCTCGCCCGCGCCGGACGCGACCGTCCCCGACAGCGACCTCGTCCTCAATTGGGGGCCCGGCTCGCAGCCGTCCGGGGTCGACCTCACTGGCTACCGGGTGATCGTCGAGCGCGAGGATCCGCTCCGGATCTTCAACGCCGAGGTGCCGGCGTCGGTGACGAGCATGAGGGTCCCGTCCGAGTACCTGGAGCCGGGCACCGCTTACAAGTTCGAGCTCCAAGCGATCGAGAAGAGCGGCAACCAGACGATCTCGGAGATCGACTTCAGGACGAGCTAGGTGCGGCGGGCCTCGGCCCGGCTCACCCGCCGCTTGCCCCAGCGCGCCGCGACGGCGAAGTCGAGCAGCCGCTCGAAGTAGCTCTCCGGTCGCGGCGCTCGGATCCCCGCCGGCTCGAGCCGCGCGCGCGAGCGGCGGTCGTCGAAGCGGACGCGCATGCTGAAGTAGGGGAACAGGGACTCGGTGCGCCGCAGCGCGCGCTTGCGGCGGCCGCGGCTGGTCGCCAGGAGCAGCGGGTGCAGGACGAGCCGGTAGGGCCGCGGCGGGAGCAGGCGCGGCGGCCGGCGTCGGAAGTAGCGACCGGCGCGCTCGGTGAGCCGGCCGACCGTGGTCGCCCTCCGCCCCGCGACCAGGTGGTGGACCTCGCCGCGCTCTCCGCGCCGCTCGGCCAGCTCGAAGATCGCGTCGGCGACGTAGTCCACGGGGACGACGTCGACCGGCGTGTCGGGGCGGGCGGGGAGCGCGGGATAGGCGCCGGCCTCGAACGCCTTGAGCGGCGGGTAGAGCACGTTGAAGCTCGCGGTCCAGCCGGTCGACTCCTCGCCGACGATGATGCTGGGACGGAAGATCTGCACCGGCAGCCGGTCGGCGTACTCGCGAACGAGTTGCTCGGCCTCGAACTTGGAGCGCTCGTAGGGGTTGCGGAACTCCTGGCCGACGTCGAGCTCGTCCTCGCCGAACTCGCCGGGATGGTCGCCGGCGACGTACGCGGTCGAGACGTAGGCGAGGTTGCGCAGGCCGCCGCGCTCGCGGCAGAGCTCGGCGAACTCGAGCACGTGGCGGGTGCCGGCGACGTTGATCTGGCGCGACTCCTCCAGCGGCAGGGTGAAGGAGACCGAGGCGGCGCTGTGGACGACGTCGTCGACCTCGGCCGCCAGCTCCGACTCCGACACGGGGTCCATCCCGAGGCACGCCTGCTCGGCGTCGCCGGCGACCGCGGTCCAGCGGCCGCGGTGGGCGTCGGGGTCGCCGCTCAGGTCCTCGACCACGGCGCGCAGGCGCTCGGCGGGCTCGGCGTCCTCGCTCGGGCGGACGAGCGCGTAGACGTGGCGGTCGGTGCGCTCCAGGTAGCGCGCCAGGAGCTCCATGCCGACGAAGCCGGTCGCGCCCGTGAGGAAGATCGCCCCCCGCTTGGCGGGGGCGGTCTTGGCGTTGCGGTCGCGCACGATCAGGCGAGCGCCACGAGCTCGTCGGTGGACTGCTCGAGCGCCTCGGCGACCCGGTCGACGTCGCCGAGCGCGCGGCGGTCGGCGTAGAGACCGAAGCAGGCGCGGTCCTGGATCGTCGTCATCCCGATCGCGAGCGCGTGGCCGTCGGCCAGCGGCACGATCGGATAGGCCTCCTTGAGCTCGCAGCCGCACATGTACATCGGCTCGCTGGGGCCGGGGATGTTGGAGACGACGAGGTTGAACATCCGCGGGCTCGCCATCGCCTTGGCGACGAGCCGGCGCACCGTCCGCGGCCCGTAGCCGATCAGCCGCAGGGCGAGCTCGGAGGTGCCGGGGTCGCCGCTCTCCTTGCCCTCGCCGGTCGCCATCTGGACCCGCCGCAGCCGGCGCTCGGCGTCGGGCTCGTCGCAGGGCAGGTCGACGAACATGAACGAGATCCGGTTGCCGAGGTCGTCCAGCTCGCCGTCGTCGCGGACGCTGACGGGGACCATCGTCTTCAGCGGGACCGGGGTCTCGCCGCGCTCGTGCATCAGTCGGCGCAGCGCGCCCGCCGCCGCGGCCAGGTAGACGTCGTTGACGGTCGCGCGGAAGCGCTCCTTCACCGCTCGCAGGTCGTCCAGCGGGCGGCTCGCCCGGGCCAGCAGCCGTCCGGAGGAGATCTCCTCGTTGAGCGGCGCCACCGGGGTCGTCGGGCGCAGCGTGCGGGTGACCGCGCCGACCGCGGCGCCGGCGGCGCGGCCCGGAACCTCGAGCAGGCGCCGCGGGGAGAGCAGGAGGCGCGATCCCTCACGCGCGAGGTCGAGCTGCTCGCGCGCCCGCTCGGCGCCGATCGCGGTCAGCCGGGACGCGGTGTCGGGCTCCGGCCGGCGGGCGCCAGTCGTCGTCGTCCTCCTCGGGAGCCTCCTCGGTCGGGTCGAGGAGAAGCGACGCGAGCTCGACGGCAGCGACGCCGTCGACCATGCAGTGGTGGGCCTTGCCGACGACGCCGATGCGCCCGTCGGGGAGGTTGTCGGCGACCCGCATCTCCCACAGCGGGCGGTCGCGGTCGAGCTGCTCCGACATGCAGTCGGCGACGACCTCGTCGAGGTCCGCCGAGTCCGTCCGCGTGACGTGGCGGTCGATGTCGAAGTCCGGGTCGTCGACCCAGCTCGGGGCGTCGAGCTCGAGCGGCGCGGGGCTGATCTTCTGCCGGTAGCGGGGCGCGCGGGAGAGGCGGGCGCGGACGTGCCGGCGCAGCTCCTCGAAGCTCGGGCGCGGGCGCCCGGCGGGGGGCTCGAAGAACGACGCCCAGCCGACGTGCATGTGAGCGGTCGGGCTCTCGACCGTCAGGAACGAGTCGTCGAGCGCGGACAGCCGGATCGCGGATGCGGGCACGGCGCTACCTCCCTCTCCTCGGGTTTCTTCCCCTCCGGCCGCCCCCGCGCGGCGAAACGCCCCCGACCCTGCCAAAGCGGCCGAACTCCCCGCCTGCCCGGTGTGCAACGGACGAAACCTAAATTCCCGAAATCACGCGAAATCGCTGGAATTTGCGGGGAATGAAGGTCCCGGACGCTACTCGAGGTAGAGAGGCTTCCTCGATCAGACGCTGACGGTTCCCACGCTGCTTCGTATCTCGGGTGCGGGTAGCCCGTCTCGGGCGAGATCATCGAGGTACGTGGCGATTGCGGCACGGACTTCTCGCTCGGCCTCCTCCCTCGTGTCGCCGACCGCGAAAACCGGGAGGTCGGCGGCAGAGGCGCTCCAGCTGCCGTCTCCCGCTTGCTCATAGATCACGCCGTACCTAGTCACCTGAGCTCCTTCAAACCCGTGGCCCTTCGAATTCTAGAAAGGGTGCCCGTTGGCACCTCGCGGTTGTCCTTCCCACCGGCGGCGAGTACCAGTCGGCGTCCATCCGGATGCATCCAGATCTCATGCGAGCCACTGGTTCGGGCCCGCGACCATCCCGCGCCCCGCAGCGCCCGTTTCACCTCGCGGTACTTCGTGGCCACGCCTCCACGGTCGTGGAGGACGAATCACGCGTTGCGGGCAGATCTCAGCGATCTTCACTCGAGGGCGTGCCGAGTTCTTGGCACGAGCGAATTCGCGGCGGAACGACCAGGTCGTTCAGCGGCCGCTGGTCCGACTCTTGGTCGCAGGACGACCATAAGTCCGCACGGGCGGACGGCCGATACCTAGATCGCCGCGCCGCGCCGCTCGACCAGGAGGCTGTAGCGGAGCTCGCTCTCGCGCCGCTTGCGGCGCAGCTCGTCGACCTCGTCCGGGTCGCTGGTCGCCTCGATCAGGCGGTCGAGCGAGTACATCTCCCGCCGCAGCTCGACCTCGGGCGGGAGGACGTTGGCGTTGCGGAGCACCTTGTAGCCGAGCCGCAGGTGCGCTGGGATGTGCGAGAGGTCCTCGAGCTCGAGCGGCTTGCCGGCGCCGGGGAGGTCGTCGAACTCGCCTCTCTGCATGGCGTCGGCGATCTTCGCCTCGGCGATGTGGGCGAAGATGCTCATCTCACGCTGGACGGTACAGCCCGTTCGTGGCGACTTCTCTTCATACGTCTGAAGAAAAGTCGCCAAAGGCCCGGCCAAGTCGTGGGCCCATGCGTTAGAACACGCGCGCCCCCGCGTTATAGATCCTTCTGCCACATGCCGAACATCGTCAAGCCCACGCCAACCTGCCGCAGCTGCGGTACCCCCGTCAAGGCGCTACGCAGGTGCCCGAAGTGCGGCAAGCGGAACCTCGCCGCGCTCATCGGGACGCCGGGGACGAAGCACTAGGCGGGATAAGCCGCCGCCAGCGCGAACGGGCTGCCCTCGGTGTCGCGGCAGATCGCCCAGCGCTCGCCGGGGTGGATCACCGAGCCGCCGAGCTCGTCGATGCGCTCCAGGGTGGCCGGCAGATCGGCGACGGTGAAGTAGGGGAGGGAGGCGGTGTCGCCCGGTCCCGGCCCGCGCTCGTGGACCCCGAGCCGCAGCCCGTCGCGCTCGGTCTCCCATCCGGACCCGGCCTCCGCAGGTCGTGGCTCGAGCTCGGTGTCGAGCACGCCGGCCCAGAAGCGTCGCGCGCGGTCTGGGTCGTCGGCGGGGAACTCGATCAGGGGAGTGGGCATCCGTTGTCTGAGCCTACGGCGTCCACGGCGTGCGGCGGGGGATCCAGCGCGGGACGTTGCGCTTGTACTCGCGGTACTCGTCGCCGAACCGTCGCTCGAGGCCGGGCTCCTCGCCGAGCGGGAAGTAGATCGCGTTGATCGTCGCGAAGACGGCGAACCAGACGAGGATCCACGGCGAGCCGAGCAGTGCCGCCTCGCCGAGCAGCACCGCGAGGACCGCGGTGATCATCGGGTTTCGCACGTGGCGGTATGGGCCCTCGACGACCAGGTGCTGCGTCGCGTCCCAGGGAGCGAGCGTGCCCTCGCCGATCCGGGCGAACAGGCGCACCGTCCAGACCCACATCGCGACCCCGGCAGCGACCAGCGCGGCGCCGAGGGCGACCGGCAGGGCCGCCGCGGCGCCGTCGAGGCCCCATCCGACATCGGCTCCGGTGGTCGCGACGATCAGCGCCGGCACGACGATCGTCACCGTTCCCGGGAGCAGGGCGATCGCGCGGAGATGTCGCCACCGTGGGTCGCCCATCGCTGCGGACCCTATCCGCGCCGCGTGGGGGGGACAGAGGGGTCAGACCCCGGTCAGTTGGCAGTGTCGCGGAACGCGACGAGGCCGCCGAGGACGCCGACGTAGGCGCTCCCGTCGGGCCCGATCGTCACCGGGGCGTAGTTGTTGTTGTAGCCGAAGCCCTCGCCGGCGAGCCGCTTGTAGACCGTGGAGCCGTCGTCGAAGTCGAGCGCGGTGAAGTACCAGAGGTCGGCGCCGCCGGGGTCCGCGGGCTTCGTGTAGGTGTAGACGAGGCCCGCCGGCAGCGAGACCTTGGGCACCACCGAGGGCGCCGTCTCCTCGCTCACCCAGGCCGTCCGGCAGCGGCCGCGGCGGACGTCGACCCGCTGGAGCCCGGCCGTCGTCGTGCGGCCGTCCTGGACCGAGGTAGGGCCGGTGTAGCCGTAGTTGTTCTCGACGACGAGCGAGCGGCCGGCGGCGATCAGCGACTGGTCGGTCGCGCTGGCGCCGGGCTCGAAGACCGGCTCGGCGCAGACTTTGCGGCCGCGGCTGCGCGCGGAGCGGCGGTAGACGACGACGCGCATCGGGTCGGCGTTGTCGGTGATCGCGACGTTTCGCTTCGCGATCAGGGTCGGCGTCGTCCCCGACCCCGCCTGGGTCTGGCCGGGCTTCATCTCGCCGGTGTTGGCGTAGGGGCGGCGCCACACGGTCCTCACCTCGCCGGCGCGCGCCTTGAAGCGGTAGAGCGCCGCGTCGCTCACGATGAAGACGCCGCCGGTCTCGTCGATCGCGAACGAGTTGTGGATCCGCTCGCCGAGGTCGGTTGCGTGGACCTCGCCCGTCCCCGGGTCGATCCACCCGACCTTGCCCTCGATCGAGGCGAACCAGATCCGCCCGCGCCAGTCGGGGAGCGCGGAGACGATCGCGTCGCCGCTCGTGACGGTCGCACTGACGTCGTGGTCGGCGACGACGTCGAAGCCCGGCGCGGCGGTCTGCGCGACGACGAGGACGTGCTCGGTCGTGGTCGGGACCACGGCGCGGTCCTGGTCGTCGAGGTAGAAGTAGCCGCCGCCGGCGAAGCCGGTCAAGGGGTTGCCGCCGCCGCGAGGGGTCGCGCGGCGGCAGCTCGAGCGCCGCCAGCGTCTGGAGCGTGACCGGGTCGAGCAGCGCCAGCACCGGCCGGTCGAGCCCGACGCAGACGGTGACGATCCGGCCCTGCGAGTCGAAGGTGACCGAGGCGCACTCGCGGCTGAACAGGGTGGAGGTCGTCGTCGGTCCCGCGGCCCAGCGGGCCGAGTCGGCGGTAGGCGTCGGTCATATAGGCGTCGTTGTGGAGGTTGTTGTTCGGGTCGGGGGCCATGAACGGGTTCTGCGGCGGGCGCCAGCGCTGCCGCACCGGATCGGGATCGGCCGGCTGGCCGACGAACGCGGGGGCGTCGCCGCTCGCGCCCGGGATCGGCAGGACCGGGGCGCCCGGGACCTGGGCGTCGGCGCCGGGCGCGGCGAGGAGCGTCGCCGCCAGGGCGGCAAGGGTCGCAATTGCGGCGCGGGACATGTGAGGCGGCCGGCGGGTCATCGAATCGCGAGGGTAGGCGCCCCGCGAGCGGGCCGAGCCGGTTCCCCCGTTTTGCCCAGCACGTCGCGGGGTAGCCCAGCGTCGAGGAGAACCGCTCGGGGCAGGAGCGAACGCTTGAGGAGAAACTGGATCGTGGGGGCGATCGCCGCGGGTGCGGCGATCCTGAGCCTGCCCGCGGGGGCGCTCGCGGCACCACAAACCACGGTCGAGGGGACGATCCAGGACCGCGACGGCGACAGCCGGCTCGAGCGCGCGCCGGGGGAGGACTACACGGTGATCGGCGCCGACCAGGACTTCCGCCCGCCGCGCAAGGGCTCGATCCTCAACTTCCTCCAGCTCTCGGACTTCCAGATGGTCGACGAGGAGTCGCCGGCCCGGGTCGAGTTCCTCGACACGACCCAGCGCACGCCGCCCGCCCCGTTCTCGGCGGCCTACCGCCCGCAGGAGGCGCTGACCACGCAGATCACCGAGGCGATGGTGCGCCAGGTCCGCAACACGCGCTCGCCGCTGACCAGCGAGGACCTCGAGCTGAGCATCCTCACCGGCGACAACGCCGACTCCCAGCAGTACAACGAGACCCGCTGGTTCATCGACATCCTCGACGGCGGCCACACGATCGACCCGAACTCCGGGCGTTCCGACCGACGTCCCCGGCTGCGAGGCGACGCCCGGCTCGGTCTACGACGGCGTCCGCGGCGGCGGCCAGGGCATCGGCTACTACGAGCCCGACGCCTCCGCGGGCGAGGACGGCGACGGCTACTCGCCCGATCCCGCCGAGAACCAGGCGGAGACGGGCCGGCCGGGAATCTCGGTCCGCGACTTCCCGAGCCTCTTCGAGCGCGCCAACGACCCGTTCCGGTCGCTCGGTCTCGCCATGCCCTGGTACTCGGCCTTCGGCAACCACGACGCGCTCGTCCAGGGCAACAGCCCCGACGCCTACGTGGGCCCGCTTCGGCCCGAGCGGCGAGACCTCGAACCCCGGCTACCAGGCGATCGCCACCGGCTGTGAGAAGCCGAGCCGGCTGCCGTCGGCGTTTGCGAACGACCCGGAGGGATTCCTCGCCCGGCTCGGGAGCGAGCCCCCAGCCGACGCCCTCGCCGACACCGCGCCGTTCAATGTCCCGCCGGACCCGCGCCGCTGCTTCCTCGCCAAGGACGAGGAGCTCGGCGGCGGGGCGCCGCCCCCGTGCGCCGGCGGCGGCTGGATCCAGCAGCACTTCGACACCACCGGTGCGCCCGCCGGGCACGGGTTCGCTAACCGGCCGCCGGAGGCGGTGGCGAACAACGACGGCTACTACTCGTTCGAGCCGCGGCCGGGTCTCCGCTTCGTCGTCCTCGACACGGTCACCGACGAGTGCGGCGCGCCGATCTGCTCAGAGGGGTCGGTCGACGACACCCAGTTCCGGTGGCTGCGCGGGGAGATCGAGGCGGCCGAGGCGGCCGGCCAGTACGTGATGGTCTTCTCGCACCACACCCTGCGCACGACCCGCTTCGCGAGCACCGATCCGTTCGAGGACCCGCTCCACTTCGGGGAGCGGGTCGACCGCCGCGGCGGGCAGCCGCAGCCGCCCTCCCCGGGGCAGACGCTCGAGGAGCTCTTCTGCGAGCACCCCGCCGTGATCGCCCACATCGCCGGGCACGAGCACGAGAACTACGTCGAGGGCCACGAGTGCGCCGAGGACCAGCCGCCGACGGCGGGGCCGGGCCAGTTCTGGCACGTGTCCACGTCCGCGCACATCGACTGGCCGCAGCAGTCGCGGATGGTCGAGCTGATCGACAACGGCGACGGGACGATGAGCCTGGCGCTGACGATCATCGACCACGCGGGCCCGCCGGATCCGGGCGGGCCGCCGGCCTCGCACCCCGGTCAGGGCAACGCCGGCGCGAGCGTGCTGCGACTCGCCTCGATCGGCCGCGAGCTCGCCTACAACGACTACCAGGGCAGCCGCGGCGGCCCGCGGCGCGCCCGAGGACCGCAACGTCCTGATCGTTATCGACCGCCCGCCGCCCGCGGCCGGTTAGGGTTAGCGCCCGCGTGCGAAAGGCGGGAATCAGCTTCGGGACCATGGTCGCCCTGGTGGCGCTCGCAGCGCAACCGGCGGCGGCCTCTTACGAGGCGCAGGTCGTCGTCGCCAAGACCGACAAGGGCGGCTCGTGCCGGTTCGAGCCCACTCGCGGCGCGGGCCGGCACCTCGATGACCTACGGCGGGCGGGTCGTCAACTGCTCGGCGCGGTTCGGGGTCAGGACGGTGGAGGGGAGGGGGTTCCTCTACGAGGAGCCCCCGACCGACGGGCTGCTCGTCGACGTCACCCAGTCAGGCGGCGGCACCGTCCCCTACGAGCGCACGGCGACTTACACCGAGGGCGAGGCCGACCTCCGCTACCGCTCGGTCTGGCAGGCGACCGTCGTGATCAACAGCCGCAGGTCGGCGCGACGGCCCAAGAGGCCCGAGCACTGGATCGATCCCGGACGGCTGTGCAACGTCTACACCACCCTCCACGCGGGCGACACGATCGGCTGCAAGCTCAAGCTGGACTTCTAGGCGACCGTGGGCGACTTCGCGACTTTATGTCGGTATGCGCCACAAACTCGCGAAGGCGGACACGAGGGGAACGGCGCCGGCGAGCCGCCGCGCGAGCCCCGTCCGTTCGGCCCCTAGCCGTCACAGGGCGCTCGCGCCGCTGCTAGATTTGCCGCCGTCCCCGGGCTTTGGGAATGGGGGACACCAACAGAGAGGAATTTCGGATGTCCAGCATCTCGCTGGCCGGGTATCTCGACCCCGGCACCGGCAGCGTCATCCTCCAGGCGATCCTCGGAGGCGTCGCGGCGGCGGCCGTGACCGCGAAGCTCTGGTGGCATCGGGTCACCTCGATCTTCAGGCGCGGCTCGGACCAGGCCCGGAGCCGAGTCGCCGGGATCCGACCAGGCCTAGCCCGGCCCGAGTGGCCGCCTCGCCCGCCCGGGTAGCCGGGTCGTTCCGCGACTACGAGAGTCGCGTCTTCGCCTCGGGCGGCGAGATCTACCGCAGCCTCTCTCCCGCCGCCCTCGAGGACTTCGAGGCGCTGGCGAGCTCCGAGCTCTACCGCGCCGGCCAGGAGTCCGGCGCCCTGGTCGCGACCGAGCTCGTCGACGGATTCGACCCGCCGCCCGAGTGCGTGCCGCCCGCCGGGCTCGCGGCGGTCCTCCGCCACGAGCGGGTCCCGTTCGTCTCGTGGCCGTTCGAGTGGCCGTTCTCGATGCTCAAGGACGCGGCGCTCTTGATCTGCGACCTGGTGGGCCGGGGGGTGGCGGAGGGGCTGATCCTCAAGGACGGCACCCCCTACAACGTCCAGTGGCGCGGGTCTGTCGCCGACGTTCATCGACATCGGCTCGTTCGAGCGCCTGCGCGAGGGCGAGCCGTGGTTCGGCTACCGCCAGTTCTGCATGCAGTGCCTGTATCCGCTGATGCTCGCAGGCATACCGCGACGTTCCCTTCCGGCCGCTTCTGCGCGGCCAGCTCGACGGGATCCCTCCCGAGCAGATGCGCCGGCTGCTCTCCTTTCGCGACCGCTTCCGCCGCGGCGTCCTCAGCAACGTGGTCCTGCACGCGCGGCTCGAGCGCGGGCACGGCGAGCGCAGCTCGACCGACGCCCGCCGGGAGCTGAAGCGGGCGGGCTTCAAGCCCGAGCTGATCAAGGCGAACGCCGACCGCCTCGCCCGGCTGGTCGGAAAGCTCGACTGGATGCCGGGCGGGTCGGAGTGGTCGGAGTACCGCGAGATCTCGACCTACGACGACGCCGAGCTTCGGGCGAAGGAGCGCTTCGTCGAGCGCGCCGTGGCCGACTCGCGGCCCGGGACGGTCTGGGACCTGGGCGCGAACGACGGGCGGTTCAGCCGGATCGCCGCCGACGGCGGCGCGTACGTGCTCGCGATCGACGGCGACGAGGTCGCGGTGGAGCGGCTCTACCGCGAGCTCCGCGCCGAGGGCGACGAGCGGATCCTGCCGCTGGCGCTCGACTTGATCGACTCCTCGCCGGGGCTGGGGTGGCGCGGCGCCGAGCGGCCGCGGCTGGAGGAGCGGGGCCGGCCCGACCTGGTCCTGGCGCTGGCGCTCGTCCACCACCTGACGATCGGCGGCAACGTCCCGGTCGCCGACGTGGTCGACTGGCTCGCGGGGCTGGGAGCGACGCTCGTGGTCGAGTTCCCGACCCGCGACGACCCGATGGTCGAGCGGCTCCTGGCGCGAAAGCGCCCCGGCGCCCATCCCGACTACGAGCTCGAGCAGTTCGAGCGCGAGCTGGAGGGGCGCCTGGAGGTCGAGCGTCGCGAGCAGCACGGCACCCGGGTGATCTACGAGGCCCGGGCGCGGTGAGCGGCACCCTGTGGCGGCCGGCCCTGACCGTGGCCGCCTTCTCGCTCCTGCCCTTCGCGGTGTTCGTCAACGACAACCGCTCGCAGGGCGTCCTCGACCTCGACCTCGTCCTCTACTCGCTGTTCCTGCTCCTGCCGGGCCTCGTCGTGGTCGCCCTCGTCGCCTGGCGGCGGGGGCGGGTGGCGGCCGAGCGCGCCGCGGTCGTCTTTGCGGCGGCCGCCTTCGTCCTCTTCCAGTACCAGGCGGCGGAGTCGCTGGCGGAGCTGGTCTCCGACGCGGACTGGGTCGCGTTCTGCTGTCTGGCTGGCGCTGTTCTGCGCCGCGATCGTCCTCGCGGTGCGGCTCTCGGCCCACGCCCTCGCCTGGAACTACATGCTCGTCGCCGGCGCCCTGCTCCTGGCGCTGCCGGTGGTCCAGTACGCGTTCTTCGCCGCGACCGAGGACACGGCCGCGGCCGACGGCGGCGCCGCGCTCCCGGACCTGGCGGCCGCGCCGCCGCCGGAGGAGCTCCCGGACGTCTACTTCTTCCTCCTCGACGGATACGCGCGCGCGGACCAGCTCTCCTCGATCGTCGACCACGACAACCGCCCGTTCCTCGAGGACCTCGAGGACCGCGGCTTCGAGATCCGCGACGCCGCCACCGCGGCGTACCCGATGACCTTCCTCTCGGTCGCCTCGACCCTGGAGATGGACTACCCGGCCGGCGAGGGCGAGCTGACCGACCACGCCCCCTACTACGAGGCGATGGGCGGCGACAACGCCGACGGTGCGGGCCCTCGAGGAGCTCGGTTACGAGTTCGCGATGGGGACCGACTACTCCTCGCTGGAGTGCGGGGAGGCGGTCGACTTATGCGTCGAGCCGCCCGACGACGCCGAGGGCGTCGGCGGCGAGCGCGAGTCGGCCATCCTCGAGGCGACCCCGCTGGCCACGGTTCTGCCCGAGCTGGGGATCGACTTCCGGCCGCTGAGCGGCTACCTCTCGCCGCAGGATCTGGTCGACGCGGTCGAGGCCGAGCGCTCGGAGGCGCCGGTCTTCGTCTACGGCCACCTGCTCACCCCGCACCCGCCGTATCGCTACCTGGAGGACTGCTCGCTGCGCGAGGACCTCAGCGACAAGGGACTCGACCTGTGGGGCGAGGCGTCCGGCGCCGGCGGCGACGGCTACCGCCGGGCGGTCGAGTGCGTCAACGCCGATCTTCTGCGAAGCGTCGACCGGATCGTCGCCGCCGACCCGAACGCGGTGATCGTGATCCAGGGCGACCACGGTCCGAAGTTCGGCATGCACTTCCACCGCCCGCTCGACGAGTGGACGACCACCCAGCTCGAGCAGCGCTTCGCGCTCCTGAACGCCGAGCGGCTCCCGCGCGGCTGCGAGGCCTCCGGACCCGGGGCCGAGCTGCCGGTCAACACCTTCCGGATCGTGCTCGGGTGCCTCGCCGGCACGGAGCCGGAGCTCCTGCCCGAGCGCCACTACATGATCGACCTCGAGGCGGAGGAGGTCGAGGAGGTGGAGCTCGAAAACTAAACGGGGTCTGACCCCTCTGTCCCCAACCTAAACGGGGTCTGACCCCTCTGTCCCCCCCTCAGGCGCTGCGGCCCTCGGCCTCTTCCTTGAGTCCCTCGGCGGCGCCGCGGGTGAGCGCCTCCTTGACCTTGCCCTCGACCGGGCCGCGCAGCAGCATCCCCATCATCCGGCCGGGGTCGGCCCGCAGAGCGTAGGTGGCGCGGGTCTGCTCGGGGCCGAGCTCCTCGAACTCCCAGGAGCCGACCAGCGACTTGACGTCGCCCGTCTCCTGCTCCCAGGAGATCCCGCCCGGCGGGTCGTAGTCGAAGCGCAGGATCGCCGCCGCCTCCTTGACCTTGGCGTCGGAGACGGTCTCGACGACTCGCGGGCGCTTCTCGGCGTCGCGCTCGATCACGTCGACCTTCTTGAGGGTGCCCTGCCACTTCGGGGCGCCCTCGATGTCGGCGGCGATCTCGTAGCAGCGCTCGCGCGGCGCCTCGATCTCGACCGTCCAGCTCGCCTCTAGCTCACCCATCGGATCCAGCCTAAAGCGCGCGGACCGCTTCGTCCACCGGGGTCTCGCCGCCGACCAGGTCGAAAGCCTTGCCGATCGTGTTGGAGGCGTCGAGGCAGGCGAGCAGGGTGGCGGCGACGTCGTCGCGCGGGATCCGCCCGCTCGGCAACCCGGAGGCGGCCGCGATCCGGCCCGTTCCGGGATCGTCGGTGAGGAAGCCCGGGCGAACGATCGTGTGGTCGAGGCCGCTGCCCTCGACCTCGCGGTCCGCATCGGCCTTCGCCTGGAAGTAGGGCCGCATCTGCTCGGACCACGAGTCCGGCCGGTCGGCGCCCATCGAGGAAACGATCAGGTAGCGCGAGATCCCGTTCTCCTTCGCCGCCTCGATCAGCTTCACCGCGCCGCCGTAGTCGACGGTGCGCTTTCGCTCGGGGCCGCTCCCCGGTCCGGCGCCGGCGGCGAAGACGACCGCGTCGGCACCTTTTACCTCGTCGGCCATCGAGTCCTGGCCCTCGAGGTCGCACAGCACCGGCTCGGCGCCGACGGTCTCGAGGTCGGCGGCGTGGTCGGGGTTGCGGATCAGCCCGCGGGCGCGATCGCCGCGCTCGGCGAGGAGCTCCAGCAGCCGCAGCGCGACCTTGCCGTGCCCACCCGCGACGACCACCTCCATGGGGTCAGGCTACGCCAACCGGATCGCGGGAGCGACTCGGATACCGGCAATCAGCGATTAGGTGACCCGAATACGGGTACAGTTGCGCGCTACGGCGGGGAATGGCAGACGCCGGTCTGAGATTCCCAGCTGACAACTACGAAGGGAGCATGATGAGCGAGCAGTCGGGGACGATCGCGTCCGCGCGGTCAGAAACTGAGGCGCGCGCAGACCGCCCTTTTTGGCAGGAGGGGCTCGCGCCGTATGCGCGTCCGCACCTCGGTCGCAGCCTGCTTGACCTCGCGACTTCGGTCGTCCCGTACCTCGGCCTGTGGGTCGCGATGTACCTGCTGCTCGACGTCTCCTACTGGCTCGTGCTGGCGCTGTCCATCCCGGCGGCGGGCTTTCTCCTGCGGACGTTCATCGTCTTTCACGACTGCACCCACGGCTCGTTCCTGGCCTCGAAGCGGGCCAACGGATGGCTCGGCGCGTTCTGCGGCCTGCTCGTCTGGGCGCCCTTCGCCCGCTGGCGCCACCAGCACGCCGTCCACCACGCCTCCGCCGGCGACCTCGACCGGCGCGGGACCGGCGACGTCCACACCATGACCGTGGCCGAGTACCGCGAGAGCTCGTGGAAGGGAAGGCTCGGCTACCGCCTCTTCCGCAACCCGCTCGTGATGTTCGGGATCGGGCCGATCTACTCGATGATGTTCATGCCGCGGCTCGTCCCGGGCGACGCGCGTCCGCGGATGAAGCGGAGCGTGATCGCGACGAACATCGCCCTGGCGATCGCGGTCGGCGCCCTCTGCCTGCTCCTCGGCTGGCGCGAGTTCCTCCTCGTCGAGATGCCCTCGGTGATCCTGGCGGGGACCGCCGGAGTGTGGCTCTTCTACGTCCAGCACCAGTTCGAGGACGTCTACTGGGAGAGCTCGGACCAGTGGAGCTACGCCGACGCGGCGCTGCGCGGCAGCTCCTATCTGAAGCTTCGCCAGCCGCTTCAGTTCTTCACCGGCAACATCGGCCTCCACCACGTCCACCACCTGAGCGCCAAGGTCCCCAACTACCACCTCCAGCGCGCCCACGACGCGAACCCGGTCTTCCACGACGTGCCCACGCTCACGTTCTGGGACGGCATCCGCGCGATCCGCTTCAAGCTGATCGACGAGGAGACCGGCCGGCTGGTCGGCTTCCGCGAGGCGCGCCAGGAGCGCGTTCCCGAGCCGGCAGCAAGCGTCGCGCGCTAGGTCCTACCCGGGCACTCGCAGCTCGGTCACCGAGAGGGCGGCGCCCTCCGGGTCGGCGACGACACCCTGGCGGAGGGGGGCGCCCGGCAGATCGGCAGGGGGTGCGACCACGGAGCCGCCCAGCCGCCCGGCGCGCTCCGCGAGCTCGTCCGCGCCGGCGACCCAGAAGTCGACGCCCCAGTGGGGCGGGGTGTCCGCAGCTCGATCGTCGCCCATCGGCGCCATCGTCGCGACGACCTCGCGCGAGACCGGCTGGCCGGGCTCGCCGCCCTCGTAGCCGGGAAGGCGGAACATCGTCACCGGGCCGAAGCTCTCGGTCGTCCAGCCGAAGACCGAGCCGTAGAAGGCCGCCGCCGACTCGGGGTCGGGCGTGTTGAGAACGCTCATGCTCCAGGCGCTCGGCTCGTTGACGAGCTGGGCTCCCTTGTGCCCGCCCGGCTGCCAGATGCCGATCGCCGCGCCGGCTGGATCGGCGACGATCGCGACCCGGCCGCCGTCGAGGCCCTCGGTCGGCTCGGCGACGACGCTGCCGCCGGCCTCGCGTGCCTTCGCGGCCGCCGCGTCCGCGTCATCCATCCACACGTAGGTCGTCCACGCCGCCTCCGGCGCGCCCGGCGGCAGCGGCGATCCGATCGCGGCCACGTCGCGGCCGCGCAGCCGGCACATGAAGTAGCGCGCGGAGCTCTCCTCCGGCATCGTCTGCTCGGCCTCCCACCCGAGGAGCTGCGTGTAGAAGCCGAGCGCCGTGTCCGGGTCGGCCCGCCAGGTATCGACCCAGCAGGGAACCCCGTGCTCGTATCCATTGCGTTCGCTCATGCCTGAAAGACTCCGGGATCGCAGAGAACTCATCGCGATTCAGCCGCCTACCCCACCCGGGGGAGGGGTCTGACCCCTCCGGGGACAGGTCAGACCCCGTCGACTTCCGGGGGTCTGACCCCTCCGGGGACAGGTCAGACCTCGTCGACTTCCTCTGCACCCGGGGGTCTGACCCCTCCGGGGACAGGTCAGACCTCGTCGACTTCCTCCGGGAGCTCGTACCAGCGCCTTCGTTCGCCGACCTTGGCACGGAGCTTCCAGCGGCGGGTCTTGGGAACTTCGTCGGCGTATTCGCGCAGGCGGCGGGCCTGGGCGGCCGGGTCGAACGGGCAGTCCGCCGCCAACGCCACGGCTTCCTCCGCGGATCCGACGTCGCCGCCGGCGACCCGCTCCAGGTTGCCGGTCGCCGTCCGCCACCAGCCCCAATCGCCGCGGACGACCTCGCCGAAGCGCTCGAGGCCGATCGTCCCCGGCTCGTCGCCGTCGCTGACCGGTAGGCAGGCGAGGAGCGAGGCGATGTCGTGCACGTCCTTGGCGTTCAGCTCGACGATCTGGAGCTTCGAGAGCAGCAGGTCGGTTGCGTCGAGCGTGTGCGGGAGCCGGTCGAGCCGCTCGCCGAAGTCGAGCTCGTGCGACATGACCAGCCGGTCGAGCATCACGTCGACGTGCAGGGGCGGGTCGCCGCCGCCGAAGCGGAGTTGGCGGCCGCCGTGGATCGCGTTGAACTGAGCGTCGCCCTCGAATCCCTCGCCGGAGAGGAACTCCGCTACTCCGCTCGCCTGCTTCGAGCGCGAGCCGAGGTCCAGGTCCTGGCCGTCCACCGCCCGCGCCGGAAACTCCGGGCAGCAGGCCCGCACCGCCAATCCCCCGATGATTCGCAGGCAGACGCCCTGCTCGTCCGCCCGCTCGACCAGATCGGTGGCGCGCGACAGGAGGTCGGGAGTGCTCGGCTCGGCCTCGGTCATCGGCGGAACCCGATCATTGCAGCCCGGATGCGCATAGAGTTGCGCCAACGCCCGCCGGGTAGCGGGCAGGGAGAGAGAGGAAACCCCGCTGCCGAAGATCTTCTTTGCCACGGACGTCCACGGTTCGGAGGTCTGCTGGCGTAAGTTTCTGAACGCGGGCGAGCACTACGGGGCGGAGATCCTGGTGCTCGGCGGCGACATGACCGGCAAGGCGATGATCCCGCTCGTCTCCCGCAACGGCGGCCATGAGGCGACCTTCGGCGAGCGCCGCTACGAGGTCTCCGGCGAGGACGAGGCGCGGGCGCTCGAGCGCCGGATCGCCGACAAGGGCTACTACCCGGTGCGGGTCGATCCCGAGCGCGCCGCGGAGCTCTCCGACGACCAGGCCAAGGTCGACGAGCTGTTCCAGGAGCTGATGCTCGACACGGTCGCCCGCTGGATGGAGATCGCGGCGGAGAAGCTCGGCGGCACGGGCCGCCGCTGCATCGTCTGCCCGGGCAACGACGACGTGCTCGAGGTCGACGAGGTGATCCGCTCCTCGGAGGTGGTCCAGCTCGGGGAGCAGCGGGTGATCGACCAGGAGGGCTTCCGGATCGCCTCGATGGGGTGGACCAACGCCACCCCCTGGGACACCCACCGCGAGGAGTCCGAGGAGGAGCTGCGGCAGCGGATCGACCGGATGGCCTCGGAGTACGACGACTTCGAGCGGGCGGTCTTCAACTTCCACTGCCCGCCCTACGGGAGCGGCCTCGACGAGGCGCCCGCCCTCGACGAGGAGCTGCGACCCAAGCAGGGCGGCCGCGCGGTCGAACCGGTCGGATCGACCGCCGTCCGCGATGCGATCAACGACTACCAGCCGCTTCTGTCCTTGCACGGTCACGTGCATGAGAGCCGTGCCGCGGTGCGGATGGGAAGGTGTTTGGCGGTCAACCCTGGAAGTGCATACGACGAAGGCGTCCTGCAAGGGGCGCTGGTCGACCTGAACGCAAAGAAGGGCAAGGTCAAGAACTACGCGTTGCTAGAGGGCTGAGGAGGTCCTGATGGAAGCCGGAGCCACAACCCCGGAGCAGACGAAGGAAGCGCCGTCGATGTTCGTCCGCAACTCGAGCGGACTGCTGAAGAGCTGGTCGACCCGCGACGCGTTCCTCTACTCGACGCTCGCGGTCAACTTCGTCGCCCTCGGCCTCTACTACGGCCTCTCGGTCATCTCCTTCGTGCCCGACGGCCAGGTCCTCACCGCGCTCCTGGTCACGGGCGTCCTGGTCACCTCCCTGGTGATCGTCTACACGTCGCTGATCTCGACGATGCCGCGAGCCGGGGGCGACTACCTGTGGCAGAGCCGGACGCTCGGCGGCTCGATCGCATTCGTGCTCGCCATGACCGGGTGGGTCTTCATCCTCTGGCATTGGGCGCCGATCTACGGCGACATCCTCGTCGTCCAGGTGCTGGTGCCCCTGTTCACCACCCTCGAATGGTCCGAGGCCGCGACCTGGATCGCGAGCGAGGACGGCGTGTTCGTCACCTCGCTCTTCGTGATCGCGCTCGCGGGCGTCCTCGTCGCGATCGGGATGGAGGCCTACGCGCGCTTCCAGAAGATCGCCTTCGGGGGCGCCGTGCTCGGCCTTCTGATCATGCTCGGCCTCCTGCTCTTCTCGAGCCAGGGCGCCTTCGAGAGCGCCGTCAACCGCGAGTCGGCGGAGCTCCTCGGCGGGAGCGGCAACGCCTACCAGGGGACCATCGACGCCGCGGCGCGCAACGACTACGTCGCCCAGGACCTGGCGCTCGGCTCGCTCAGCTCGAGCATGCTCCTGATCCCGTTTCTGCTCTTCTTCCTGCTCTACCCGAACTGGGGAGCAACCCTCTACGGCGAGATCCGCGGGACCAACAGCTTCACCCGTGTGTTCTGGCCCATGTTCACCGGCCTGTGGGTGACGGTGATCATCAGCGTGATCTTCGTCCTGCTCGCCTCGAAGACGATGGGCTGGGACTTCTACAACGCGGCCAACTACAACTACTGGAGCGAGGTGGGGGCGGCGACCGGGGTCTCGACGATCTTCCCGTTCCCGGGGCTCTTGGTCTCGTGGCTGGTGGACAGCGCCGTCTTCCAGATCGTGCTGATTCTGCTGCTCAGCCTCTGGTTCTTCGCCTGGATGGGGACGCTGTTCCTGTCCTCCACCCGGGTGATCTTCGCCGCGGCGTTCGACCGGATCCTGCCCGAGTGGGCCGCGGCGATCTCCGAGCGCCGCCGGGTTCCCGATCGGCGCGCTGGCGATCATGCTGCTGCCGTCGATCCCGATCAGCGCGTTCTACGCCTACTCGGCGACGTTCAGCGACTACACGCTGGCGGCGACGCTGGTGATCGCGGTGACCTTCTTCGGCAGCGCGTTCGCGGCGCTTGTGCTGCCGTGGCGCCGGCCGGAGATGTGGGCCAACTCGCCCGCCTCGCGCTACAAGATCGGGCCGGTGCCGCTGGTCACCGTTGCGGCCTTGGTGATGATCGGCTTCCTCGGCTGGACGATCTACAAGTGGCTGAGCGACGACCTCTACGCGCTCAACTCGACGGACTCGTTCCTCTACATGGGCGGGCTCTACGTGCTGGCGCTGGCGGTCTACGTGATCGCGCGGCTCCTGCGGGCGCGGCAGGGGTTCAATCTGGGTGCTGTGCAGAAGGAGATACCGGCTGAGTGAACGCTGGCCGGCAGGCGCGCCAGCAGATGATCAGGGCGGTCGGGAGCTGGACGAGGCCGGCGAGGCCGAGCACAGGATGCTCGATCATGACCCCATAGGCGAGCCAGACGACGGCATTCACCGCGACGAGCAGCCACATCGTGAGCGAGACGTCCTCGTCGGCCCGCTCGGGGTCGCGCATCAGCGAGATCGCCTCTGGCACCGCGATCATGACACCGCCGCCGTCACGGCGCGAGCCGCGGTGAGCAGGTCCAGCCCGACCACGCCGCCCTCGTCGACCCGGCGGGTCCGGATCACCTGCACGGTGGAGGGGACCGCGCGGGCGATGTAGAGCGTCGTACCGATGACACCGAGCGCGTGCTGCAGGAATTCCTCGGACAGCTGGAGGCTTCGTGAATCGGGTGATCGCGTTGTGGGCGGTTCCGCGCTCGGTCTCGACGGCGTTCGAGCAGATGATGCGAGCCCGCGGCGATCTCCGTGTCCTCCACGAGCCCTTCCTCCCCTATTACTACTACGGCGAGGAGCGGGTCAACGACCACTTCAACGAGGGAGTCGAGCCCGACCCCTCACACGACTGGCGGGCGATCCTCGAGCACATCCGCGACGAGGCCGAGAAGGGGCCCGTGTTCTTCAAGGACATGGCCTACTACCTCAGCCGGATCATGACCCCGGAGCTGGTCGGCAGCTTCGACAACGGCTTCCTCGTGCGCGACCCCGAGCGGAGCCTGCCGTCGCTCTACCGGCTGCTGCCCGAGGCGACGATGGAGGAGACCGGCTTCGAGCAGCAGCTGCGCCTGATGCGGATGGTGGACGCCGAGACCGACCAGCCGCTCGTCGTCGTCGACGCCGAGCGGCTGCGCGAGGATCCCGGTCCCGAGGTCGAGCGCTTCTGCGAGCAGATGGGCCTCGAGTTTGTGCCCGAGGCGCTCGAGTGGGAGGAGGGCGAGCCGGACGAGGACTGGCGGCCCTGGCGCGCCTGGCACAAGGAGGCGGTGCGGTCGACGGGGTTCGAGGCGGAGACCGACGAGCACCGGGAGGTCGAGGTGCCGCCCGACGTCCTCGCTCGGTGCAAGGAGACGTACGAGGAAATGCGGGCTCTCGCGAAGTTCTGAGCTGGCGGGGGAACGGCGGGCACGTGGGGAAGGGGGGGCGCCGAGGCCGCTCGACGACTTATTCTTCAACGTGCGGGCAAAAATCGTCAAGGCACAGCGGACGGTGGCGGAGGTTGCGGCTCGGCAGCAAGGTGTCGTCACGTTTGCGCAGCTACTCGGCATCGGGGATGAGCCACGCGACCGATTCGCGACGCGCGCGAGAGGGATGGTTACACCGCATCCACCGCGGCGTCTACGCGGTGGGCAACCCGAACATCACCCGCGACGGACACTGGATGGCTGCCGTTCTCGCCTGCGGTCCAGGCGCCGCGCTTAGCCACGCTTGCGCGGCCGTCCTCCACTCGATCTCCACCAAGAGCCCTGGGGCGATACACGTCACCGTCCCCGCCCCCGGCGGCCGCAGCCGGCGGAGGGGCATCGTCATCCACCGCTCCACCACCCTCACCGCGGCGGACATGACGCGCCGCCGAGGGATCCCCGTGACCACCTCGCCCGCACGCTCGCCGACCTCGGCTAGGGACCCGAGCGCACTCGCAGCGACCTCGAGCGCCTCTTCCTTCGTATCTGCCGGGAGCACGAATCCCCAAGCCCGAGGTGAACGTGCAGATCGGCCCCTACGAGGTCGATTTTCTCTGGCGCGATGCGGGGCTGGTGGTGGAGGTCGACAGCTACCGCCATCACTCGAACCGCCGAAGCTTCCGGACCGATCGCGCCGCGACCGCGAGCTCGGGCGCCGCGGGCTCGACGTGATGCGCTTCGCCGACGTGGAGCTGGACGAGAGCCGGAGGCGGTGGCGACCTCCGTACTGCCCGTCTTCGCTTGCGGTAGCGTCGCTGGGATGCCGAATCCGGAGCGCGTGCGGATCGAGGTCGCCGACGGGGTCGCCGACGTCCGGCTGACCCGCGGCGACAAGCACAACGGGCTCGACTGGCCGATGTTCGAGGCGCTCAACGAGGCCGTCGACGAGCTGGCCGACCGCGGAGGACGCCCGCTGCGTGGTGATCTCGGGTGAGGGGCCGAGCTTCTGCGCGGGGCTCGACTTCAAGAGCTTCATGGCCGGGGAGGGCGATCTCGCCGGGGACGGCTTCGCTCGCCGCGACGGCGAGGACGCCAACTTCGCTCAGCGAGTCACCTACGGCTGGCGGACGCTGCCGATGCCCGTGATCGCGGCGCTCCGGGGGGCCTGCTTCGGCGGTGGCCTGCAGCTCGCGCTCGCCGCGGACGTGCGGATCGCCGAGCCCTCCACCCGGATGTCGGTGATGGAGGTCCGGTACGGCCTCGTCCCCGACATGGGACTGAGCCAGACGATCGTCCCCTTGGTGCGCCCCGACGTCGCCCGCGAGCTCGCCTATACGGGGCGGATGGTCGGGGCCGAGGAGGCGCTCGAGCTCGGCCTCGTCACCCGGCTCGCCGACGACGCCGGCGCCGCGGCCCGCGAGCTGGCGGCGGAGATCGCGGAGAAGTCCCCGGACGCCGTCCGCGGGATCAAGCGGCTCGCCGCCGAGGCGTGGGGGAAGCCGCCCGCTGAGGCGCTCGCGCTCGAGGCCGAGCTTCAGGGCGGGCTGATAGGGACCCAGGCGCAGCTCGAGGCGGTCCAGCGCGCGATGTCCGGCGGCTGAGCCGCGGTGGAGGTACGCCCCGCGAGCGCCGAGGACATCCCGCGCGCGGCCGACGCCCTCGCCGAGGCTTTCGACGGCGACCCGCCGATGCGCTGGTTCCTGCCCGAGGACGACGATCGCGAGGAGCGCCTGCGGCCCTACTTCCGGGCGCTGATCCGCCACCTGCACATCCCCTACGGCGAGGTCTGGGTCAGCGAGGAGCCGGCCGGCGCGGCGGGATGGGTGAAGCCGGGCGCCTGGCCGTTCTCGGCGCGACGCCGCCGGCGCGTGATCCCGGTCGAGCTGCGGACCTTCCGCCGCCATCCGGTCCGCGCCATGCAGGGCGTCGAGGTGCTCGAGCGAAACCACCCCGCCGAGCCGCACTGGTTCCTCGACTGGATCGGGGTCGAGCGGTCCGGGCAGGGGAGGGGGGTCGGCTCGGCGCTGCTCACGCCGATGCTCGAGCGCTGCGACGCCGAGGGGGCGCCCGCCTACCTCAACGCCGGCTCGCCGCAAAGCCGCGACCTCTATCTCCGCCACGGCTTCGAGGTCACCGAACGGTTCACCCTGCCCGACGGCGGGCCGCCGCTGTGGCGGATGTGGCGCGCGGCGCGCTAGCTCACAGGCTCCGCACGGAGTCGATCGCGACCAGCAGGCCGAGGGCGAGGAGGACGATCGCGAGGGCGAGGTTCCCGTTTCGCTCGAGCCACACCCGGGAGCGCTCGAGGAGCGAGTCGGCGCGCTCGCCCAGCGCGAGCTCGGCCGCGATCGGGGCGGCGATCGTGCTGCTGGATACGGCGACGAAGGCCGCGAGCGCGCCGACCGCCGCGGCGCCACCGGGATCGGCCTGCCCGAGCCTCGCGCCCGCGACCACGGTGAGCAGGCCGTCCTTCGGATTGAGCGCGATAAGGCCGAAGCCGAGCGCCAGCGCGCCGATCGGACCGATCGCGCGCAGCCGCTCCATCCATCGGGAGCGAGCAGGCTCGCCCTCCCCGCGCCGGTGCATGTTCCAGCGGCGTGCCGCTCCGGCGAAGAGCAGGAGGGCGAGCGCGAGCTGGACGACGATCACTCCGGTGCTGGGCTCGGACTCGGTGGTGCCGATGCCAAGGGCCGCCACGCCGGCGGCGATCACCGTCAGCGCCAGCGCCCAGCCGGCCAGGAGCGCGGACGCGTTCAGGGTCGAGCGCTCGGTCAGCAGCATCAGGATCACCGCGAGGACCGGGATCGGGCTGACCGCGATCACCAGCGCGAGCGGCAACAGCTCGGCGAGCGCATCCATGTCAAACGAGAAGAGGCCCCTCGCGGGGCCCCTTCAAAGCTCCGATGCGATCGGGGCTAGTTGGCGCGAACGTTGGTGGCCTTCGGCCCCTTGTCGCTCGCCTCGGTCTCGTACTCGACCGACGAACCTTCCTCGAGGCTTCGGAAGCCCTCGGAGACGATCGCCGTCTGATGTACGAAGACGTCCTTCGAGCCGTCGTCGGGCGTGATGAACCCGTAGCCCTTCTCGTCGTTGAACCACTTCACTGTTCCGGTGGGCATATAGCTCCTCCGCGGATTTGTGCTGCAAACGCGGAGGATGCTTCAAAGAGCAACTACACCGGCGCGGCACCGCTTTCACCGAGCACTTCGACCCGGTCTGACGCCGCGAAGGTAGCAGCGTCGGCGGCCGGAGTGCAGTCAGGCCGGCGCTCAGCCGGCGGTGGGGAGGCGCCCTTCCTTGCGAAGCTCGGCCCGAACCGGCCCCACGAGCGGCGCCTGGCAGCCGGCTCGCCGGGCGATGTCGCGGTCGTTGGCCTCGGGCTCGCGCACCAGCTCGAACTCGATCAGCGCCCTGCGCTGGGCGGCCTTGTCCCCGCCGGCCTCCGAGACGGCCTCGACCACCTCCTCGCGCCGGCAGCGAAGGCAGCGCCACTTGCCGTTGTCACGCGACCACCCCTCCGGCTTGCGCGGCGCCTTCGCCCCGGCCTGAAAGCTCGTGGTCATCCCGCATCGGGTGCAGGTCCAGCTACGCGACAAGACCGTCTCCTTCCACGCTCGTCACGGATGAGACAAGCTGCACCCGACCAGATTATCCGCCGCGTCGGACCGCGGCGGCGTTTTTCAGCGGCGGTCGCGGCGGCGCGCGCCTGGGCGCGGTTCCGCCGGTGCGGTCGCCGGCTCCCGGGCTCGGGAGCGACCCGCGATCATCCGATAGATACCGAGCAGGATCATCACGCCGATGATCGCGCCGAGGATCCCACCGAGGTCGAACTTGTCGTCGTCGCCGATCCCGAACAACTCGGTGAACAGGAAGTAGCCGACCAGCGAGCCGGCCAGCCCGAGCAGGATGGTGACGATGAAGCCGCCGGGGTCCTCACCCGGCATCAGCAGCTTGCCGATGTAGCCGGCGACGATCCCGAGCACGATCGCACCGATTACCTCTCCAACCATCTTGCTCCTCCCTCCGTGGTGGGTTTCATCGGATTATCTCTCAGCCGGCGGAGGCGTGCTGCTGCTCGGGCGAATCGAGCGCGGCGCGGATCTCGTCGATCGCCGCCCGCTCGGCGTCGCTCACCTCCTCGCCGCCGACCCCGAGGAAGCCGCCCTCCTTGTGGGCGGCCGCGGCCCGCTCCGCGAGCCCGACGATGAAGCGCTTGTAGTCCTCGACCTCCTCCGGGCTCGCCTTCTGGTCGAGAAGCTCCACCGCCTCGCGCAGCCGGGCGACGCCCTTCTCGCGCAGCTCCTCCTGCGAGCCATATCGGGACTTGTCGACCTGCGGCTGCTCGGAGACGATCGCGTCGAGCAGCTCGCTCGCGCCCTGCTGCCGGCGCGCCTCGGCGTAAGCCTTGCCGAGCTGAATGCTCTCGCGGATGGTGCCGCCGCGCTGCGCGGTGATCACGATCATGCCGGCGATCGGCGGGCCCTCGGCCACGGTCGACCACTCCTCCGCGTTGAACTCCGCCTTCGTCGTCATCCCATTCCTCCTTGATCGGCTGTCGCCACGGATGCCCCGCGGTGGCCGGGTCAAAACCCGCTCCGGGATACTGCCAGTCCGTGTCCGAGGACGAGAACCTGGCGGTGGTCCGGCGCGCGATCGACGCCTGGAACCGCGGCGACCTCGAGGCGGCGATCGAGCTGGGCCAGCCGGACGCCGAGATCACCCTGGCCGGCGTCTTTCCCGATCTACAGCGCGTCTACCGAGGCCACGACGGCTTCCGCGAATTCTGGGAGCTCTTCCGCGGCTCCTGGAACCAGATCTGGATCGAGCTTCGGGAGATCGAGGCCCGCGGAGAGTCGGTGTTCGCGGCCACGCTCTTCCACGGCGTGGGGAGGGACGACATCCCGGTCGAGCGGGGCTTCCACTTCGCCTTCCACCTCCGCGACGGCAAGATCGCCTCGTACGAGACGTTCAGCGACCCGGGCCCGGCGCGGGCGGCAGCCGGCCTGGACGACTAGTCCAGCGCGCGAGCTGCGGCCAGGCGCGCGGGGTCGAAGACCCGGAGACGTGACCAGGTAGCCCGGGGAAGCGCTAGGTCCGGGCGGGGTCCGGGGCGCCGAGCTTGTTGTGATCCGGCGCCTCGTAGACCGCGCCCGGGACGCCGCCGATGATCAGGAGCCGCATCGGTTCGTCGCCGGTCGAGACCTTGCGGGTGACGCCCGGGCCGACGCGGATCATCATCTCCGGGTCGATCGTGTGGCGCTCGCCCTCGATCTCGATCTCGCCCGAGCCGCGGAGCGCGACATAGACCTCCTCCTGGCCGTCCTCGCCGTGATCGTGCTCCGGGTACTGATCCGCGTTCGGCGGAAAGTCGATCACGTTGAAGCCGAAGGCCTCGACGCCGAGCTCGGCCCGTGCCCGCTTGAAGGCGCCGTAGTACACCGCCTCCATCTCGTCGATTCGCTTCATCGTGTAGTCGGCCATGTGTGCCTCCTGACTGGATCGTGGGGAGCGGGAGTATAAGCACGAACGTTCGTGCTTGCAACGCGGTAAGCTGTCCGCGATGGCCGCGACGCAAACGACGGACCGGCGGGCACGCCCCGAGACGCGCGAGGCGATCCTCCAACGGGCCGTCGACCTCGCCTCCGCCGAGGGCCTCGAGGGATTGACGATCGGGCGACTGGCTGCCGAGACGGGGATGTCGAAGAGCGGCCTGTTCCGCCATTTCGGCTCCAAGCAGGAGCTCCAGCTCGCCGCGATCGACGCCGGGGCGCGGCGATTCGTCGCCGAGGTGATCGAACCGGCGCTCGCCGCCGAGGAGGGGCCGCCGCGCCTGCGGGCGCTCTGCGAGCACTACGTGTCCCACCTGGAGCGCCAGGTGTTCTCGGGCGGCTGCTTCTGGGGAGCGGTCTCGGCGGAGTTCGACGATCGGCCCGGGCCCGTCCGCGACAGCGTCGGCGGTGCCGTCGCCGCCTGGGTCGGCGAGCTCGCGCGCCAGGCCGAGATCGCCCGCGCGGACGATCCCGAGCGCCTCGCGTTCGAGATCCTCGCGCTCGGCCAGGGAGCCAACTCCCGCTACCGCCTCCTCGGCGACGAGCGCGCGTTCCGCTGGGCCCGCGAGGCCTACGAGCGCATCCTCCCCCGAGGGGGTCTGACCCCTTAGGGGACAGGTCCGCCGTTTGCGGCGGGCGGCGTGGGGTAGCCGCGAGGCATGGGTGTGATCGAGGGCGTCCGTGCGATTCGCTGGGCGCGAAAGCGCCAGCCCGACGAGGTCGCGTACATCGCCGGGCTGGGCTCGGAGCGCTTCGGGCCCGAGGAGCTCCTCCCGCAGGCGGTGGCCGCCGAGCAGGCGGGCTTCGACGCGATCGCAACCAGCGACCACATCAACCCGTGGTGGGTGCCCGACGACCTCGCGCCCGCGGCCTGCGGCAACGCCTGGGTCTGGCTCGGCGCCGCCGGCCAGACGACCAGCGAGGTGTCGCTGGGAACGGCCGTCACCGGGATCGTCCACCGCTACAACCCGGTGGTCGTCGCCCAGCAGGTGGCGACGCTCGAGGGCCTCTTCCCGGGCCGCGCCTACCTCGGGGTCGGCTCGAGCGAGGCGATGAACGAGATCCCCTCTGGGATGGAGTGGCCCTCGGTCGGCGAGCAGCTCGAACGAACCGAGGAGGCGCTGCACATCATCACCCGCCTCCTCGACGGCGAGACGGTCGACTTCCAGGGCCGCCACTTCCGCGCCCGCCGAGCCAGGCTCTGGGCCCTGCCGGAGCGCCGCCCGCCGGTCTACATGTCGGCGTTCGGCCCGCAGGCGGCCGACATCGCGGGACGGCTGGCGGACGGCGTCTGGACCCTCGCCGACCCGACCGCGGCGCCGCCCGTGATCGCCGCCTACCGGGAGGCGACCGAGGGTGCCGGGCGCGAGCCGGGCGAGATCATCCTCCAGGGCCTCTCCGCATGGGCGGAGGACGACGAGACCGCGTTCGAGGGCTCGAAGGAGTGGAAGGGGACCGCGGTCGACGAGCACTACACCGAGCCGATCCACGAGCCGCACGAGCTTCAGGCCAACGGCGAGGCCGTCTCCGACTCCACCTTCAAGACGTCGGCGATCATCTCCTCGGACCCCTCCACCCACGTCCGCAAGCTGAAGGCGATCCGAGCGATGGGCGCGACCGCGGTCGCGGTGATGAACGTCTCCTCCGCCGATCCCGAGGGCTGGTTCCGCGTCTACCGCGACGAGGTCCTGCCCGAGCTGCGCGGCTGACCTGTCCCCATAGGGGTCAGACCCCGTCGCGCTCGACGCGGCGGACGGCGTCGGCGCTCGCCGCGTCGCCGAGCTCGACTACCGGTCTCACGCACGCGACGGTTCCTTGGCTCATTCGCACCTTTTGCGCGTCTTGCGCATGCAGGGCTATGCGAAAATCGGACGCCCATGGACAGGGAGTTTCTCGAGCGGATCGACGAGCACATGGCCCGCGGCAACGAGCTGATGGCCGAGGTTCGGGAGGAGATGCAGCTCAATCGCATCTCGTATGAGCATCAGCTCGACCTGACCCGCACGGTGATCCTGCGCTCCGAGGAGCGCTACCAGCGACTTCAGCAACGGAGCAATGAGGTCATGGAGCGCAACCGAAAGGCTTTCGAGGGCAACAGAAAGGCCCTCGAAGGCAACCGAAAGGCCCTCGAAGGCAACCGAATGGCCTTCGAGGGCCACGCGAGTCTCACCACGGCGCTGATCGACGCGATCAACGACTTGCGCACCGACCTCGGCGCGGAGGTTCGTGCGCAGACCAAGGCGATCTTCAAGTTGATCGACAGGATCGACGGGCTCAACGGCGGCGCCAGCCCAGCCTAGGAACAGGGGGACGGACCGCAACGCTGCTACCGTGGGCGCACGGACGAAGGTCGTCCGTGAGCTTCGTCTTCATCTCCGGTGCGCTCAAGCGCGGTTCGGGTCTAGGTCGAATCTCCCGAACTGTCGCGCGGTCCGATGCCGCGCAAGGAGTCACCAATATGTCTTCCAAGTCCTTCGACGGACTCGGCATCTCGCATGCCGTCAGCAAGGCCCTCGCCCGCGAGGGAATCACCGCGCCGTTCGCGATCCAGGAGCTCGTCGTCCCCGACGTGCTCGAGGGCCGCGACGTGCTCGCGAAGTCCCCGACCGGGTCGGGCAAGACGCTCGCGTTCGCCGCACCGATCGTCGACCGTCTCGATCCTTCCTCGCCGCGGCCCGCGGCGCTGGTCCTCGCGCCCACGCGCGAGCTGGCCACCCAGATCGTCGAGGAGGCGCGACCGCTCGCCGCGGCCCGCTCCCTCTCCGTCGCTCCCGTCTACGGCGGCGTCGGGCTCCACGCCCAGGCGAAGCGGGCCCGCCGGGCGCACCTGATCGTCGCCACCCCGGGCCGCCTGCTCGACCTGCTCGAGCGGCGCGAGCTCACCCTCGACCACGTCCAGGTCCTCGTCCTCGACGAAGCCGATCGGATGCTCGACATGGGCTTCCGCCCGGACGTCGACCGGATCGTCTCCGGGACGCCGCGGGACCGTCAGACGCTCTTCTTCTCCGCCACCCTCGACGGCGAGGTGGGCCGGCTCGCCGACCGCTACACGCGCTCGGCCCGGAGCCACGAGCATTCCCCGCCCGCTTCGCGTCCTCGCATCGAGCACCGGTTCATCGGCGTCTCCCGCGAGGGCAAGCTCGACGCCGTCGTCCGCGAGCTGCGCGACACGGAGGGAGGCCGCGCGCTCGTCTTCGTGCGGACCAAGCGCGGCGCCGACCGCCTGGTCAAGCGCCTGCGGAACCAGGACCTGGAGACGCTTGCGATGCACGGGAACAAGTCCCAGCCGCAGCGCCAGAAGGCGCTCGCGGCGCTCGACGCGGGCCGGATCGACGCCCTCGTCGCGACCGACGTCGCGGCGCGCGGGATCGACGTCGCCGGGATCACCCACGTGATCAACTTCGACCCGCCCGAGGACCGGCACGGCTACGTGCACCGGGTCGGCCGCACCGCCCGCGCGGGGGCCAGCGGCGTCGGCGTCACCCTCGTGCTCGGCGACCAGGTCGCGGACGTCGGCGCGATCGCGGGCCAGCTCGGTCTGCGCCACGAGTTCAGGCGGCGGGGGCCGGACGGGCCGTCCGGCGATTCGCCGCACCAGCGAGGCAACCGGCGCGGAGGTCATCGCCGCCGCCGGCGCCGGGGGTAGGACGACAGGTCCTACTCGGAGTCGGGCAGCCTGCCCGCTGCGCGCAGCTGTGCGCGGACGGGCTTCACGGTCGCCGAGGACGTCTTCGCCCGGCGCGCGATCGCCCCGTCCGAGGCGCCCGGATCGCGAAGCAGCTCGAACTCCGTGAGCGCGCGGCGGCGGTCTGACTGGCGCGCCTCGCGGTTCTCGCCGTCGACGCCGGCGACGACCGCCTCGCGGCGGCAGTTCAGGCAGAGCCAGCCGCGCTCCCCCTCAGCCCAGCCGTCGGGCGCCCCGTTCGTGCGGGGAGGATCGAAGCTCGCGACGACGCCGCAATCGAGGCAGGTCCAGGTCGCGCCGTTGCCGATCGTCATCGAGCTCAGCGGGCGATCCAGCCCGCGTCTCCCATCGGAGCCGGCTTGGGATCACGGTCGAGGAGGAACAGCTCCGTCGCCGTGTCGGTCTTCGCGTCGTGCTCGCTGATGAAGGCGAGGACCCGGTGATGCGTCGCCTTGGCGACGGCCGCCGACGCCTCGCGCCGGTAGCTCGTCAAGTCCCGAGCGGCGCCGTCGGCCGCGTCCTGCGCCGACAGCCCGAGCTCGAAGTCCCCGACGGCGTCGTGCAGCACGCAGCGGACCTTGTTGCCCCTGATCTCGGTCTCCACAGCCGGCGGCCGCGTTGCCGAGTACCGCTTCCAAACCGCGCTCAACGACCTCGTGACCTCGGCGGGCATGCCGCCCGTCGGCGCCTCCTCGTCCATATGTGCCTTCCTCGTCCCGCTCGTCTTGATCGGCTGCTCGGAGGGCGAGAGGGGGACGGCGAGAGCCCAGCGCGCACCTACAAGGGTACTGGCGCGCCGGACTACTCGATCCGGGTGAGGGTCTCTGGGCCGATTTCGGCAGTGGACGTGACGCCGGCCAGGCCCATGGTCAGGTCGAACTCGGCGAGGAGGTTCTCGAGGACCTCGCGGACGCCGTCCTCGCCGCCGGCGGCGAGGCCCCAGACGTAGGGGCGGCCGACGAGCACGGCGGTGGCGCCGAGGGCGAGCGCCTTGAAGGCGTCGGCGCCGCCCCGGATCCCGGAGTCGAGCAGCACCGGGATCCGCCCGCCGACCGCGTCGGCCACGCCCGGCAGCGCCTCCATCGTCGCGATCGAGCCGTCGACCTGGCGGCCGCCGTGGTTGGAGACGATCACGCCGTCGATCCCCTCGTCGACCGCGCGGCGCGCGTCGTCCGGGTGGAGGATCCCCTTCAGCAGGATCGGCAGCTTCGTCCGCTCGCGCAGGAAAGGCAGGTGCTCCCAGCGCAGCGAGGGCCGCGAGTAGATCTGGACGAAGCGCTCGACCGCCTTGCGCGCGTGGCCGCTTCGCAGCCCCTCGATCGGCGCCGTCCGGCCAGTGGCGGAGCACCTGGATCAGGGTGCCGAGCGCGCGCGGCGTGGGTCGCGGCTGCTCGCGCGTGGGCGAGTCGGCGGGCTCTGGCTCGTCGAGCAGGCGACGGAAGACGGGGTCGGAGGTGTACTGGGCGATCCCCATGCCGCGCAGGAAGGGGAGGTAGGCGATCTCGAGGTCGCGGGTCCGCCAGCCGAGGATCGTCGTGTCGAGGGTGACCGCGATCGCCTCACAGCCGCTCGCCTCGGCTCGGGAGACGAGGCTCTCGACCAGATCGTCGGAGGTCGACCAGTAGAGCTGGAACCACCGCGGGCTGTCGCCGAGCGCCTCGGCGATCTCCTCCATCGGGGTCGAGGCCTGGTTCGAGATCACCATCGGCACACCCGGCCGCCGCCGCCGCCCGGGCGACGGCGAGGTCGGCGTCGTGGTGGGCGAGCTCGAGGACGCCGATCGGCGCGGTCATGAACGGCGAGGGCGAGCCGACGGCCGAACAGCTCGACCGAGCCGTCGCGCTCGGAGACGTCGCGAAGCATTCGCGGCACGATCCGCCAGCGGTCGAAGGCGGCCCGGTTGGCCTTCATGGTGGACCCTCCGCCGGCGCCCGCGGCGACGTAGGCCCAGGCCTCCCGGGTCATCCGCTTGCGCGCCCGGCGGGCGAGCCTGTCCATGTCGACGGGCACTCGCGGGCGCCGACCGCTCACCCCGCCGAGGTAGATCCGCCGCTGCCGCTCGAGCCCGCGCATCGTCGGGGATATCTAGCACGCCCGGGGGTCTGACCCCCTTGCAGCGTCGCGTCGGCCCACCGTGGTCAGTCATGGGGTCAGACCCCCTATGCTCGCCCCGTGTTCAGCGATCGCTTTCTCGCCATCTACCTCCAGGACCATCTCGCCGGCGCCACCGGCGGCCTCGAGCTGGCCCGCCGCGCCGCCGGCAGCAACGAAGGAACCGCGCTCGGCGACTTCCTCGAGCGCCTGGCCGGTGAGATCGAGGAGGACCGTGAGACGCTCCGGGAGATCATGGCGGCGCTCGACGTCGGCGAGGACCGGGTCAAGAACGCCTTCGGATGGAGCGCCGAGAAGCTCGGGCGGCTGAAGCCGAACGGCCAGATCACCGGCTACTCGCCGCTCAGCCGCCTGGTCGAGCTGGAGGGCCTCCACGTGGGGATCGCCGGCAAGATGTCGGGCTTTCAGGCCCTGCGGGCGACCTTCGGCGAGGAGGTCGCCGGCCGCAACCTCGACGGGCTGATCTCCCGGGCTCAGCGCCAGATCGAGGAGCTGGCGGAGTTCCGGCTCGAGGCGGCGCGGGTCGCCTTCGAGGACGAGGTCAGCCGGGTCGCCTGAGCAGTCGTCGCCGCTCAGCAGGCCGCCACCGCCCCCCGGCTCCCGATTGCCGCATGCCCCGGACCGCATGCCCCCCGAGAAGTTAGTCCTTGCGGGCGAGCGGCTCAACCGCCGGGCCCTGGAGGACCTCCCCGGTGGCCGCGAAGCGCGAGCCGTGGCAGGGGCAGTCCCAGCTCCGCTCGGCGGGGTTCCAGGCGACGATGCAGCCGAGGTGGGTGCACCGAGCGGAGAGACGGTGGAGTTCGCCTCCCTCGTCGCGGTAGACGGCATGCTGCTCGCGCCCGGAGGCCGCGATCAGACCCTCGCCCGGCGCCGGGTCGGCGGTGGGGCGCCGCTTCAGCCGGTCGAAGAAGAAGCGGAAGGCATCGTCGCCGCGCTCCTTGACCAGCTCCGGAAGCGCCGCGCGGAGGTTGAGGCGCGTGGGGTCGAAGGCCTCAGCGAGCGGGTTGCCCCGGTCGGTGGCCAGGTCCCGCAACACGCCGGCCGCGCCGATCCCCGCGGCCAGCCCCCACTTGCTGAATCCGGTCGCGGTCAGAACGCGGTCGCCCCACGGGGTCAGCCGGCCGATGTATGGAAGCGAGTCGACCGGCACGAGGTCGTGGGCCGCCCAGCGGTAGTCGACGGCCTCGGCGCCGTGGCGACTCAGCAGGTCGCGCTCGAGGTTTCGATAGTGCTCGACCGGGTCGGAGTGCCCGACCTTGTGTCCCTCGCCGCCGACGATGACGTGCTCGGATCCGTCGAGGTCGGCGAAGGAGCGGATCGAGCGGGTCGGGGACTCGACGCTCAGGTACATCCCCCGCGGCGGCTCGCCGGCGACCGGCCCGGCGACCGCGTAGGAGCGCTTCGGGCCGAGCCGGGCGAAGTAGAGGCCGCGGTCGAGGAAGGGCATGTGGGTCGCGACGACGAGCCGCTCGCAGCGCACCTCGGCCCCGGTCTCCGTCTCGACCCGGATCTCCTCTCCGGTGCTCACCCTCTTCGCGCGCGTGCGCTCGAAGACCCGCGCTCCGCGGTCGGCGATCTGGCGCGTGACCCCACGGCACCACGCGACCGGGTCGAACTGCCCTTGTTCGTCGAGCCGGACCGCCGCTGCCACCGCATATGGCAGATCGGTCTCCTCCGTGAAGCTCGCGTCGAGGCCCGCGGCGCGCGCCGCCTCGATCTCGTCCTCGATCTGATCCCGGTTCTCCTCGCGCTCGGCGTGGGTGAACGCGGGGCGGCGCTCGATCCTGCACTCGATCCCGAGGCGCTCCGCGATCGCGAACGCCTCCTCGACACCCGCGCGGTTGAGCTCCGCGTACGCGTGCGCCGCGTCGGGCCCGTGCTTTCCGCGGATCCGGCTGTAGATCGTCCCCTGGAGGGCGCTCAGCTTCGCGGTCGAGTTGCCGGTCACCCCGGACGCGATCGTTCGCGCCTCGAGCACGGCGACCGAGAGGCCCGCCTCGGCGAGCTGATGGGCGGCCGAGACCCCGACGATCCCCCCGCCGACGACCGCGGCCTCGACCTCGAGGTCCTCGCTCAGCGAGGGCCCGGGTTCGGGGCCGGGGGCCGCGAGCCAGGGGGAGCGGAGCTCGTTTCGAGCCGTGTCCACCTGGATGTCGGCTCGGCTTGCGGCCCGGCCCGGCGGCTCAGCCGGAGAGACGCTGGCCGAGGAGCTCCTTGCCCTGCTCGGCCCCCTTGCGGCTCTCGCTCTGGGCGCGGCGGAAGAAGTCCGCGAGGTCGGAATCGCCATCGCGCTCCGCGTCCTGGATGTACTCCTCGAGCCGCAGCACGTTGTTCAGGCACTGCTCCGTGAACCAGATGATGTTGTAGTCCTTGTCCTTGGTCCCGGTGACCTGTCCGGTCTCCTCGGTGCTTGCCATCTCTGCCTCCTCGGTTTGGACTTTCCCCTCGGGCCTCCTACCCGGTGCGCCGGTCCTCTAACGGAGCTCGAGAAGTGTGAACTCGACGGCGCCGCCCTGCGCTTCCGCGACCCCCATCGTGTGCCTCGGCGCGCGCCGGCGCTCGGTCGGGCTGCCGGGGTTGAAGATCTGAAGGCCCTCGGATTGCTCGTGGAGCGGCAGGTGCGAGTGGCCGAAGATCACCGCGTCCGCGTCGGGAAACCGGCGCCGAATGCGCGCCAGGCGCCCGCGCCGCGGCCCGGCGTCGTGGATGACCGCGATCCGAGCTCCGTCCGCCTGGAACTCGGCCTCGGCCGGCAGCCGCGCGACGACCTCCGGCGCGTCGACGTTTCCGTGCACGGCCACGAGCGGCGGCCCGAGCGCCTCGATCTCGGCGAGCACCTCGGGACCGGTGAAGTCGCCGGCGTGGACGATGAGGTCGGCATCGCGGAGTCGGGCCCGGCACTCCCCGGGGAGGTGCCTGCCGCCCCGGGGCATGTGGGTGTCGGCGACGATCGCCAGCCGCACGCGTCGGTTCAGCGCCGCCGGCCGGCGGGCCGGCGCCCTCGGGCCTCGAGACGGGAGCGGCTCGACTCGCCCGCTGGTACCGCCGCGACCCTCCGGAGCTCCGGGACGAGCAGGTCCTCGGCGCAGGGGCGGTGCCAATGGTGATGGTCGGTGCCGCCCGCCCGGTGCACGTACTGGACGATCACGTGCTCGGCGCCGATCTCGATCTCACCGTGGCAGCCCGGGCAGCGGTAGAGCTTCTGGGAGATCCCGCGGATCAGCCATGCCTCGTCCCCCTCGTCGGTGAGGCCGCGAAGGCTGGTGCGCCGGTCGGGGAGGCCGTCGAAGGACATGCGCCAAGGCTATGCGGCTCAGTTGATGACGCCGAGCAGGACGAGCAGGAGCAGCGTCCCGATCACCGAGACGAGGATCGAGCCGATGCAGCCGAGGTTGTTCGAGAAGAACACGAACACGGGGTCGGGCGGTACCCCGGCGAAGGACCTCGGAAACGGTTTCGCCGCGTCCCCGTCGGGTAAGCGGCCACTGAGAGACCACGACCCTGAGGGGGGGACATGGCAGACAGCATCCGAGACGTGATGACCACCGACCCGCAGACCGTCGATGCGAGCGAACCGCTCGCCGCCGCGGCGAAGGCGATGAAGGACCGCGACGTGGGCTCGCTGATCGTCACCGAGCAGGGAACCGTCACGGGGATCATCACCGACCGCGACATCGTGGTTCGGGGCATCGCCGAGGAGGCCGACCCGCAGTCGGCCCGCGTCGGCGACGTCGCCAGCGAGGAACTGACGGCGCTCTCGCCCGACGACTCGGTCGAGGACGCGATCCGGGCGATGCGCGATCAGGACGTTCGCCGCCTGCCCGTCGTCGAGGACGGCGATGCGGTCGGGATCGTCTCGCTCGGCGACCTCGCGGTCGACCGCGACCCCGAGTCGGTGCTCGCCGACATAAGCGCGGCCCCGCCGCAGGAGTAGCGCGCCGGGGCCTGACCCTCCGGGGACAGGTGTCCCCAAGGGGGTCTGACCCCTTGGGGGACAGGTCAGCGGCCGGTGAAATTCGGGGGGCGCTTCTCGGCGAACGCGAGGACGCCCTCGATGAAATCGGAGGTCCGGCCCTGCTCGGCCTGCGCGTCGGCCTCGGCCTCGAGCTGTGCCTCGAGGCCGGGGTAGAGGCGGCGGTTGAGGAGCCGCTTCGCGTTGGCGTAGGCCGTGGTCGGCCCCTTCGCGAGGAAGGCGAGGAGCTTGCGAGAGGCGTCCCCGAACTCGTCGTCGGGAAGCACCCGGTTGACCAGCCCCCACTCGAGCGCCTGCGCGGCCGGGACCCGCTCGCCGAGCAGGGCCATCTCCTTCGCCCTGGCGGCGCCGATGCGGGCGGGGACGAACGCGGTCGAGCCGCCGTCGGGGACGAGGCCGATGTTGATGAACGCGAGCAGGAAGTAGGAGCTCTCGGAGGCGACGATCAGGTCGGCGGCGAGCGCCAGCGAGCAGCCGATCCCGACCGCGGGGCCGTTGACCGCGGAGAGCACCGGCTTCGGCATCTCGCGGACGCCGACCAGGATCGGGTGGTAAAGCTCCTTCAGCCGCTCGCTCAGATCGGGCAGCTCGCCCTCCGAGGCCTCCCGCTGCTCGCCGAGGTCGGCGCCGGAGGAGAACGCCCGGCCCGCGCCGGTGATCATCACCGCGCGCACCGCGTCGTCGTCGCGCGCCCGCTCCACCGCCGCCAGCAGCTCCTCGCCGAACTGGCGGTTCCAGGCGTTGAGGCGATCGGGCCGGTTGAGCTCGATCACCGCGGCACCGTCGCGGACGTCGAGGTTGACGGCGGGGTCGCTCACCGGGCGCAGCCTATTGGGCGACCGTGGCCGGCTCAGCGGCGGCGAGCTGCCCGCACGCGGCGTCGATGTCGCGTCCCCGGGTCATCCGTACGGTGGCGCGGATCCCGCGCCTGCCGAGCGTTCCGCGGAACGCCTCGATCGCCTCGCGGCCGGAGCCCTCGAACGCGGCGTCGGTCGGGTTGTAGGGGATCAGGTTGACCTTGTAGATCCGCGGGTCGAGCCGGTCGGCGAGCGCGTCGGCCTGCTCGGGGCGATCGTTGACCCCGGCGAGCATCAGGTACTCGACGAAGACCATCCGCCGGCGCCGGGCGTGGTAGCGCTCGCAGGCCGCGAGCGCTTCGGCCAGCGGGTAGCGGTCGTTGACCGGCATCAGCTCCGAGCGCAGGGCGTCATCGGCGGCGTGGATCGAGAGCGCCAGCCGGACCGGCATCTCGGACTCGGTGAGCCGCTCGATCCCCGGCACCCAGCCCACGGTCGAGATCGTCGTCCGCCGGTGGGTGATCCCGATCTCCGGCAGCCGCTCGCAGGCGGCGAGCACGGCGTCGAGGTTCAGCATCGGCTCGCCCATCCCCATGAAGACCAGCGTGGTTGACCGGGGCGCGGCGGCGGAAGTGGAGCGCCTGGTCGAGGATCTCGGCGGCGCTCAGGTTGCGTCCGAAGCGCATCGAGCCGGTCGCGCAGAACGTGCAGGTCAGCGGGCAGCCCGACTGCGCCGAGAGGCAGAGCGAGCGGCGGCCGTCGCGATAGCTCATCAGCACCGTCTCCAGCGGCCTCCCGTCGGCGGTCTCGAAGAGCGCCTTGCGGGTGCCGTCCCGCGAGGTCGCCTCGCGGACGAGCGAGAGGGTCGAGAACGGCACGCCCGCCTCGAGCTCCGCCCGAAGCCGGGCCGGCAGGTTCGTCATCTCGTCGTAGGAGCGCGCGCCGCGGGCGGCCCACTCCCACACCTGGCGGCCGCGGTATGCCGGCTCGCCGCGCTCGGCGAGGAAGCTCTCGAGCAGGGCGAGGTCCATGGCCGCTCAGGGTAGAGCGACCAGCGGGCTCAGCAGCTTCGGACCTCGTCGCCCCCGCCGGCGCCGGGGCAGCGGTCGCTCCCCTTGCCGCCGCGCAGGCGGTCGGCGCTGCCGCCGCCGACCAGCTTGTCGCCGCCCTTGCCGCCCGCGAGCCGGTCCGGGCCGCCGTTCCCGTAGAGGACGTCCTTGCCGGAGCCGCCCCTGACGCTGTCGGGGCCGCCGCCCGCGCAGACGAGGTCGCGTCCGCCGCCCGTGCGGATCTCGTCGTCGCCGCCGCGGGCGGCGATCACGTCGTCGCGTCCGGTCCCGCGCAGCGCTTCGCGACCGCCGGTGCCGACGATCGTCGCGATCTCGCCCTTGCACCGCGCCGGCTTACCGGTCGGCGCCTCGCCCCCGGGTCCGTCGCCCTGTTCGCCGGGCGACCCCGGCCCGGTCTGAACGATCCCGCAGCGCTGGAGCCAGTTGACCGTGACCTGCTGGCCGCGGCCGATCGCCACCTGCTCCGCCTCGCTTCGGTCCTGGCCCTGCTGCTTGCAGGTCATCGTCCAGCGCTCGTTCGCGGTGAAGCGGGCGCCCGGAGGGCATCACGTGCCAGGAGTAGGTCCCGGAGGCGGTGACCGCGAGCCGCGTGTCGATGACGTCGTTGAGTGCGCGGGCCGTTGCCCTGGGCGCAGGTCGAGTCCTCGCAGGTCGGCGTCTGGAACTCCTTGCGGAGCCGCAGCTCCGCGCCCGGGGGCGCGTTGCCCTCGATCACGCCGTGGTTGTCGGTGTCGGCGGCCTCCTCGCCGGCGACGACGAAGGCGCCTCGCATCCCGTCGAAGTCGGAGCCGTCCTCGTCGTTGCCGAGGTACTCGGCGACGACCATCGACGCGTAGCTGGCGTGGAAGTTCGGCCCCCTCGCCTCCGGCGTGTAGCCGTAGGTCCCCTGGTTGAAGTAGTTCCAGTCCTCGGTCGCGCCGGTGATGTCGCAGAGCGTCTCGTAGCCCAGCTCGGAGATCCAGTCGGGCTCGTTCGCCGCCGCCATCGCGTCGCCCAGCGCCTTCATCGCCGGCTCGTCCGGGGTGATCGCGCCCATCGTCCCCTTGCCGCAGTTGTCGGCGTAGTCCTGACCGAGGTCGGTCTGCGGCAGGAAGTCGGGATCGAACCCGGGCTGGCGCAGCCAGCGGCCGTCGGTGAAGGTGTGGTTGGTGATGAAGACGGTGGGGTGGACGACTCGCGGAGTAGTTCCGGACAGCCTGCGACTCGGGCTCGGAGAACGGGGACGGTCCCCGCTAGGACTGCGAGTCCGGGGTGGACCCGGATCCCGGTCCTCCCCAGTAGGCGCCGAAGTTGCGGTTGAGGTCGACGCCGGAGGTGCGGGCGGTGCAGGGGATCGCCTGGTCGGCCGGCGTGACGCCGCGGCAGTTCTTGCGCCTGTAGGCGCCGCTCCCGGCCGCGATCAGCGGCAGGGTCCCGCCGGTAACCGGGTCCTGGTCGTCCGCCGGGGTCTCACCGAAGCTGCGCGAGGCGACGAAGCCGTCGGGGTTGACGACCGGCACGATCACGACCCGCACCCGCTCCAGCATCGCCGTGATCCGCGGGTCCGAGCCGAAGTTCTGCGCGAGGTCGAGCGCGAACTCCATCGGGAACTCGCCCGAGGGCCACTCCCGGGCGTGGGTGATGCCCATGTTGAGGTAGACCGGGCGTCCGTCGCTGCCGTTCACGTTCGAGGCGATCTCGACCCCCTCGATCGGGCGGCCCTCGAGCGAGGTGCCGATTACGACCTGGCGCACGTGGTTGGGGTAGGAGGTGACGAGCGCCTTCATCTCGGTGGTGTAGTCGTCGTAGACGCGGTAGGAGTCGCGCGTGCTGGGGAGGTCTGGAGCGAGCCTGGAGCGAGGCTGCCCGGCGGAGCTGGGCCGCGTCGCGGGCGGCGAGGTCGCGGATCAGCGTCTCGCGACTCGAACCCGTTGGCCGCGAGCAGGGCGCGCTCGGCGTCGGTGTGGAGGGCGACCGTCGCCGACGCGGCGCTTACGTCGTGGGTGACGTCGAGCCCGAGCGCCTCGAGCCGCCCGACGTCGCCGGGACCTGCGATCGCGACCGACTCCAGCGAGGTGCGCTCGCCCGAGGGCTCGGGGATCGCCATCTCGTAGAGCTCGATCGTCAGCGGCAGCTCGGCGTCGGCGCCGGCGAGGCGGCACGCCTGGATCGCGATCGCGGTCCCCCGCCTCGACCCAGAGGTTGACCTGCTCGAGGGCGCCCGACGAGGTCGAGGCGCCGGTGGCCTCGCCCGAGCCCGGCGCGAACGTCGCGAGGTCCCAGTCGGGGGCGAGCGGGTCGCCGCCGAGCTTCAGCGGTCAGGTAGCCCTCGGCCGGGCGCGGTCCAGCGCTCGCGGGCGATGCCGGGGGCGCTCGTCGGGAGGAGGCGATCGGAGCAGGTCCGCTCGACCGGGCGCTCGACGCTCAGCCGCCGGGTCTCGTTCGCTCCGGCGCCGGCGGCGCCGCGGCCAGCGCAAGGCCGGCGAGCGCCGCGAGTATCCCCACTCGTCGCATCAGCCGATCGAAGGTACCAGCGGGCCGATTCCGCGGGCGACGGCTCACCACTCGCGCGGCTTCTTCGGCTCGTAGAGCCAGATCCGGAAGAAGTCGTCGAGCTCCTGGCCCGACTCGCGCTCCGCGAGGGCGATGAACTCGGCGATGGTCACGTTGCCGTAGGCGTGCTCCGAGACCCAGGCGCGCAGGATCCGGAAGAAGGCCTCGTCGCCGATCTTCTCCCGCAGCGCCTGGAGGGTCATCGCCCCGCGGTCGTAGATCGAGTCCGCGAACATGTGCTTGGGGCCGCCCGGGTCGCCGGGCGGCGGGCGCCAGAGCTCGTCGTTCGAGTTGGGGAGCTTGTAGAGGCCCTTGAAGATCTTGCGGCCGCTCGGCCCGCCGTGGTCCTCGGCGTAGAGCCACTCGGCGAAGGTGGCGAAGCCCTCGTTCAGCCAGATCTCGTTCCAGCTCGAGAGCGACACCGAGTTGCCGAACCACTGGTGCGCCATCTCGTGGACGACCAGGCCCGTCCCGGGGAGCTCGGTGTAGGAGCGGCCTCGACTGCGTCTCGAGGGCGTAGTTGATCTTCGGCACCCGGTCGACGATCCCGCCGAGCGCGGTGAACGGGTAGGGCCCGAACTGCTCCGCCAGATACCCGGTGCGTCCGCGGAGTCCGCTCGAGCGGCTTCGAGTCCTCCTTCGGGTGGTCGGCGCGCGGCGCACCGCCGGGTCGACCGCGAAGAGGCCGGGGCGCGGGCCCGTCGTCGGTGCGCGTGAACTTGAACTCGCCGGTCGCGACCGTCGCCAGGTAGGTCGCCATCGGCTGGGCCTCCTCCCAGAGCCAGGTGGTGCGGCCCCCGGAGCTCGTCTTGCCCTGGAGGGTTCCGTTCGAGACGGCCTTGAGGCCCTCGGGGACCGAGATCGCGAACCTGAACGTCGCCTTGTCGGTCGGGTAGTCGTTGCACGGGTACCAGCTCGGCGAGCCCTGGGGCTCGTTGGGCGCGTAGGAGCCGTCCTTGGTCGTGACCCAGCCCGCGTAGGTCCCGTCGGGGTCCTTGACCTGCTGCGGCTTGCCGCCGGTAGGCGACCTCGACCGTGAACTGGCTGCCGCTCGGGATCTGCGCCGCCGGCGTGATCACCAGCTCCTGACCGGAGTGCTCGAAGCTCGCAGGGGCCCCGTTGACGATCAGGCTCGTGACCTCGAGCGGCTCACGGAAGTCGAGGTTGAAGCGGTCGAGGTCGATCGACGCCCTCGCCGCGATCACAGCCCGGCCGACCAGCACCTTCGTCTCCGGCGTGTAGTCGAGCTCGAGGTCGTAGCTCGCGACGTCGTAGCCGCCGTTCCCCGCCTTCGGGAAGTAGGGATCGCCGAGCCCCTCGGAGCCGACGCGGCCCCGGCCGACGCGGGAAGCACCGCGCTGAGGAGCGCGACGGCGAGGAGAGGAAGGCGGCGGCGGGCGATCATCCGTGATCAAGTAAACAGCGCGGCGGCCTTGGCGGAGCGGATCGGGGTCTGACCCCGTTTAGTTGAGCGGCGGGCGCTCGTCGGGCCAGCCGAGCTCGCGCTCGAGCTGGGCCGCGACCTGAAGGATCGTCGGCTCGTCGTTCGGCGGGCCGACGAGCTGGGCGGCGAGCGGTAGTCCGTCCGAGTTCCTGCCGGCGGGGATCGAGGCCGCCGGGTTGCCGACCACGTTCCAGATCGCGGCGTAGGCGATCATCGGCTGCGCGCGGAGGGCCGCGACGGCGAAGCCGATCCCGTCGAGCGCGCCCACAGGGCGGGGCGGCGCGCAGATCGTCGGGGTGAGCAGGAGGTCCCAGCTCTCGAAGAAGCGGTTCACGCGGTCGGCGATCGCCTCGCCGCGGCGGATCGCCCACTCGGCGGCGGACTCCGAGATCAGTCGTCCGAGCGCGGCCGCCTGCTTGGTCCTTCGCTCGAGCCGCTCCGGGTGCTCGACGAAGTCGGCCTCCTCGCGGACCCCGGCCAGGTACTGGGGGGTGAAGGCGGGGGAGGGGTCGGGGTAATCGGGGTCGGCCTCGCCGACGTCGTGGCCCAGCCCCCGAAGGGTCTCGGCGACCGACTCGAGCGCGCCGCGCTGGTCCGGATGGAGCTTCGTCCCCCGCGTCGTCATCCGGGTCGAGACCGCGATCCGCAGCCGCTCCGGCTCGCTCGCCGCCGCGTCGGCGAAGCTCATCCGCGGCTCCGCGGCGCGGAAGCGGTCGCCGGGCTCGGCGCCGCGGACGGCGTCGTAGAAGAGCGCCGAGTCGGCGACGCGCCGCGCGAGCGGCCCGTTCGTCCCGAGCGCGAACCAGAGGTGGCTCCAGGGCGCGAACGAGACCCGGCCCCGCTGCGGCTTCAGCCCGAAGAGGCCGCAGCAGGCGGCGGGGAGGCGGATCGAGCCGCCGCCGTCGCCGGAGAGCGCCGCGCCGACCATGCCGCTCGCCACCGCGACCGCCGAGCCCCCGCTCGAGCCGCCGGGGGTGCGCGTCGGATCCCACGGGTTGCGGGTGTAACCGAAGGTCGAGGTCTCGGTGAACGGCCACAGCCCGAACTCCGAGAGGTTGGTCTTGCCGATGATCACCGCCCCGGCCTCGCGCAGCCGCCGGGTCGTCGATCCGTCCGCGGTCGCGGGCGTCGTCTGCGAGGAGCCGCCGAACGTCGTCACCTGGCCGGCGACGTCGAACTCGTCCTTGATCGCCACCGGGACGCCGTGAAGCGGACCCCGCCCGTCCGGCGGCGCCTCGTCGCGGGCGGAGGCCTGGGCGAGCGCCTCCTCGCCCATCACCACCCGGAACGCGTTCAGACCGGGGTCGAGCCGCTCGATCCGGGCCAGGAGCGCCTCGGTCAGCTCCCGTGAGGAGACCTCGCCCTCGCGGACCAGCTCGGCCTGGCGGGCGATCCCGGCGAACGAGAGCTCTGTCGGGTCCATGCCGGCGACCCTAGCCCGGCGGGGCGGTGCCGTGCTCCGCCATTGCGGCGTCGAGCCGCTCGCGCATCTCCTCGAGCGCCGGGCGGTCGGCGACATTGCGCGCCTCGCCGTCGAGGCGCCCGACCAGGTTGTCCGTCTCGTCGGGGTCGCGGTCGAGGTCGTAGAGCTCGTACTCGCTCGCGGCCCGTCCGTTCGGGTCGAAGTAGAGGCCGTACTTCCAGCGGCCCGTGCGCACAGCGCGGACCCGGTTCGGCTGGCCGGGGACGTTCTGGAGCGCGGTCCCGGCCTGGTGGTCGTCGTAGGTGAAGTGGATCGAGTCCTGCACCGAGTCGGCGGGCGAGAGCCTCCCGACCAGCCCCCGGAAGTCCGCCCCCGACTTCCTCGAGGTCCTGCGACCCGGGGCGGCGTGGCGGGCGATCACCGGCATCAGGTCCTTGCCCTGGTAGCGCGCCGTTGCGTTGACGCGCCGGCGAGCGAGGTCAGCGTCGGCACCACGTCGATCAGCCCGGCGAACGCGTCGGTCTCCCTCGGCTCCGGGAAGAGCACCGGGTTGGAGACCACCATCGGGATGTGGATCGTCTCCTCGTAGGCGTTGAACGCCTTCTGGCGCAGGCCGCCGTGCGAGAGCCCCATCTCGCCGTGGTCGGAGACGCGGACGACGACCGTGCGCGCACGGAGCGACCGGGGGTCGCCGGCGTCGCCGAGGGCGCCGAGCACGCGGCCGATCTTCTCGTCGATCACCCGGTGCAGGTGGGCGTAGAAGTTGACGTAGTCGAGCTGCGCGCGGCGGCCCTGCAGCGGCCCCAGGTAGGCGGTCATCCCCATCTGCATCACCGTGTGGACGCTCGGCTTGCCGCGCAGGTCCTCGTCGATCGTCGGCGGCAGCTCGACGCCGAGGTCGCGGAACTCCCCGGCCGAGTAGCCGCCGCGCTCATAGGAGGCCGGGTAGCCGAGCACGTCGTGCGGGTTGACGAGCGAGACGACGAGGCAGAACGGCTCGGGGAGATCGCCGCGGCCGAGCCAGTCCTCGACCTGGCGGGTGTAGACCTCGTCCCAGCCGACCCCGAGCGGGCCGGCGTTGCCGCCGCCGAAGTTCTCGGCTTTTGCGTTCTCGCCCGCGTCGGGCGGCTCCCAGTCGGCGAACCCGTAGTCGCGCTCGAGCCGCTCGGTGTCGCGCGCGGACCACTGCCCCCCGATCGCGTGGGAGAGATGCCACTTGCCCTTGTAGCCGACCTCGTAGCCGGCGCTCCGCAGCACCTTCGCGAGGGTCGGGATGTCCGCCGGCAGCTCGGGCTCGTTGCCCGAGTGCGGACCGATCCGCAGGACCCCGCGGCCGAAGCCGCGCAGGAGCCGGTTGCGGGGCGACCCGGGCTTGCGGACCAGCTCGGCCATCTTGCGTGCCACGTGGGGTGCGTTCTCGGGATCGGGCTTCAGCCCCTGGGTCGTGTGGGTCAGCGTCACCCCGTGGCGGGCCGGATAGACCCCGGTGAACAGTGTCGCCCGGCTCGGCGAGCACATCGACGTGTTGCAGAACGCCCGCCGAAAGCTCAGCCCCGTCCGGGCGAGCTCGGCGTCGTTCGGCGTCAGCTCGCGAAGCCATCCGGGATCCTGCGGCCAGTGGCGCGGATAGCGCTGCTGGTCGGTGATCAGGAGCAGGATGTTGGGCGGGCTGGCGACCCGGCGATCCTATTCGCGCTCCTCAGGATCGGTACCGCTGGAGGTCCGCTTGGAGGCGCTCCTCCTCGGACGTCGACAGGCCTTCCGGAACGTCCTCGGACTCGCCTGCCGAGCGCCGCCAGCGCCGCACCCCGACGAAGATCGCCACCGCGCAGACCACCAGTACGGCGCCCGGAACCACCCACGCGGCGAGATCGAATCCCTCGCCTCCGGGACCGCGAGGACCTCCTCGCCGTACTCGGCCACCAGCGCGTCCTTGACCTCGTCCTTGGTGCGGCCCTCGGCGATCAGCTCGCGGATGAACTCGCGCTGGCGGTCGGCCTGGGGCGCCTCGGAGAGGCCGAGCGCGGTGCCGCAGATCGGGCACATCACCTCGTCCTCGAGGTCGGCCAGGTCGGTCCGCGGCTCCGCGGAGCCACGCTCGGGCGCGGGCGCCGCGATCCCCGGGCTCGAGTCGTTCTCCTGCGCCACGGCGGGTGCCGCGACGGCGAGCCAGAAGAGCGAGAGGACGAGAAGCAGGCGGGTCACGAGCGCGTCTCGACCAGCGGTAGCACGTAGCGGTCCAGGTACTCCTCGTCGACGGGCCCACGCCGGATCAGCGCGATCCGGCCGTCGGGGTCGACGAGGAACGACTCGGGCAGGCCGGTCATCCCGAACGGGTCGGCGCGGTCGCCCTCACCGTCGCGGAGCTGGGGATAGGAGAGCTCGTATTCCTCGACGAACTCGAGCGCGTCATCGGTGAGGTCGCGCTGGTCGATGCCGAGCACGGTGAAGCCCGGGCCGGCGTGGCGGCGCTGGAACTCCTCCAGCGCGGGCGCCTCGGTGCGGCAGGGATCGCACCACGAGGCCCAGAAGTTGACCAGCACCCAGCGTCCCCGGTAATCGGCGAGCGAGCCCGTCTCGTCGCTCCCGAGGACGGGTAGCTCGGCATCGGGCGCGGCGTCGCCGACGGCGAGCTCGTCGGCCCCCTTCGCGATCAACCCGAAGCCGAGCAGCCCGACCACGGCGAGGACGCCCAAGGTCGCCGCGAAAGCCCGCGCACTCACGCCCAAAACTCTAGGGAGGGTCTTGCGCCTCGCCTTAGAATGAGCGCCCTCACGCGGACGTAGCTCAGTAGGTAGAGCGCGAGCTTCCCAAGCTCGAGGTCGCGGGTTCGAGACCCGTCGTCCGCTCTTGATCCGGGTCGCACTTCTCGTGGCGTTCTGCCTTGCACTCTGGGTAGCCGCCGCGGATGCGGATGGGCCCCCTGCGCCGAGGGCCGGCGGCGACACCGTGACGATCAAGGGCACCGCGTACCGCTTCAACGACCCGGAGGGGATCCCGGGCGCGACGATCCGGGCCGTCGGGGCGCCCGGCGCCGAGGCGACCAGCCGCCCCAACGGCAGCTACGCGCTCGAGGTCCCCGACGACCGCAAGGTCACCCCCTACATCGACGCGGAGGGCTACCACCGGATCTACCTCCAGACCTTCCACACCGACGGGCGCGACCTGCACCGGGTGAACGTCCAGACCCCGACAGATGAGGTCTACATGGCCCTCGCCGATTTCCTCGACGTCGAGCTGGACGAGAACGGGGACCCCGCCCGCTGCGCGATCGTCTCCACCGCGAGCACGGTGAAGATCCGCGACCTGAGCTTCAGCGAGTTCGTCGCATTCGGAGCCCACGGGGTCCCCGGCGCGACCGCGTCGACCCGGCCCTCGCTCGGCAACCCCATCTACTTCAACGAGGACGTGGTCCCCGACCGCTCGCTGAGCGAGACCTCCAAGGACGGCGGGATCATCTGGACGGAGGTTCCGCGCGACACCTACACCGTCAGCGCCGAGCACCCGAGAAAGCGCTTCGCGAGCTTCCACGCGACCTGCCGCGACGGCCGGATCGTCAACGCCAACCCGCCATTGGGGCTGTACCAGCTCCGCCGCGGGGAGTAGGGGTCTGACCCCTGAGGGGACAGGTCAGCAGCGGCTTGGGTCGAGGGGGGCGGTGATTCGCCACACGGTGACGTCCCCGTCGTGGACGACCGGGTCGGCTGCGCGGTCGCCGCGGATCCAGCTCTCCTCCGGGGAGGGGAGGGGGTCGTCGGAGTCGGCGAAGTTGAGCTCGGGGGCGGTGACGAGGTAGTCGACGCCGATGGCGTTGACGGAGCGGCGGTACTCCTCGCAGCTTGTGATCGCGGAGAAGGCGCCATCGGAGCCCTCGCGGCCGATGTAGGTGACCTGGTTGGAGAGGTCGCCACCGTAGAAGCCGTAGGAGTAGAAGCCGGCCGTGGTGCCGGCGAGCCCGATACGCGCGTCGGTCAGTCCCGACGCGAAGCGCCAGGGCTCGTCGACGTCGGCGGTCGCCTCGAAGCGCTCGAAGCGATCCTCCAGGTAGCTGTCCTGGACGAGGTAGCCGGCTGCCAGCACGGCGATGGCGAGCGCGGCGAGGCCGCCCGTGAAGACGGCGCGGGGGAGCCCGCGGCGGTGTAGCGCCCACAGCGCCGCCGGGGCGATGACGAAGGCGACCGCGATTCCGGCGCCTGCGGCGCGCTCGGGGGCTGTGAGGATCTCGAACGGGTCGTCGGTGATCGCCCAGACAGCGATCAGTCCGGCGAGCAGCGTCAAGCGCCCGGCCGGTCCCCGCGCCGGGAACGCGATCGCGAGCAGGACGAGGCCGAGGATCAGGGCGGGGATCGCGAAGCGAACGTTGATCTCGAAGGCGACGGGCATCCCCTCCTCGCCGGCGGCGCCGAGGGGGGTGAAGAGATACGCGACCAGGGCGAACACGCCGACCGCTCCAAGCGCGCGGAGGAGCCGATCGCCGGCGTCGCGATCGCGAAAGAGGCGGTCGCCGCGACCACCCCGCCCTCGCGCGATCGCGAGGGCCATCCCTGCGATCGCGCCGCCGATGACGAGCGGCCAGAGCACCCCGAAGGCGTCGTTGAGCCCGGGACCGAACCAGTCGCCCCAGACGTCGAAATCCGTGGCGTAGTGGGAGACCGCGAAGTCCGGGCGCGCCTCTTGGAGCCGCTCGGGGCCCGGCAGCGACAGCGGCCCAAGCTCGGTGATCCATGGGCAGGGGATTGGCGGCGTGGAAGAGGTTTCGCAGATACCAGAACGCACCGCCCGCGAGGAGCGGCACGCCCCAGACGGCTCCCGTCCGCCAGCGCAGGCCGACCGGGGCGAGGACGATCACCGCCACGGTCAGCGCCGCAACGGGGGCGAGGACGGTGAGCTTCGTGCCGCAGGCGAGCCCGGCGGCGAGGCCGGCGACCGCGAGTCCACCGGCGGTGGGGATAGCCGGGAGTCCGCCTCCGGAGCGCGAGCGATCCCGCGCGTAGGCGTTCAACAGGAGCGCAACCGCCGCGAGGAAGAGAGCTGCGGCGACCACGTCGTTCTTCGCCGTCCCGGGCTCGCGGACGACGATCGTGTGGGCCTCGAGCACGATCGCGGCGGCCGCGATCGCGTGCGGTCCGCGGCCGTAGGGCCGACCCGCGCACCAGGCGGCGAGCAGCGCGAGCCCCAGCCAGCCGAGGTTGAGGAACAGGGCCAGCGTGTCGCGCCCGGTGACGAGGATCGCGACGCCGTCGAGGAGCTCGGAGTTCTGCGGGTAGAACCAGTTGAGGAAGAGCGGGTCGGTGAAGTGGAGCCCGGTGACCGACCCCTCCTGGACGAACTCGGCCGCGAACGGGAGGTGGTACCAGCGGCTGTCGAAGTTGGTGATCGCGTTGTTGAGGCTCTGCTGGGTCTCGAAGCCCCAGTGGGCGAAGACGACGGCTACGAGGCCCACGGTGACGAGGAGCTCGAGGGGGGAGACCAGGGGCGGCGGGGCCTCGCGGCCGCGGCCTCGGGGGGCGCGTTCGGCCGACCGCCCGGCTGCGAGGCCGATGCCGAGCCCGGCCACGGCACAGGCGGCGACGAACAGGGGCTCTTCGAACAGCCCCAGCAGGCCGAGTAGCTGCCCGACCAGGACCACGAGGGCGATCCCCAGCACCGCCTCGGCGAGCCGCGCCGGGGCGCCGCTCCACCCCGGCAGGATCCGCGCGCGGACGCCGACCGCCGCGAAGGCCGCCGCGCCGACCACGACGACCAGCTCCGCCGCGCCGGCGACGTAGTCGCCGAGACCCACCGTCATCTGCGGGGGGACCCTACGCGGCGCCCCCGCGCGGGATCGGCGAGCGCCCGCCCGAGGCTCGCGCGGCGGCGGCGAGGAGCTCCTCGCGGAAGTCCGGGTGGGCGACCGCGGCCAGCGCCTCGCCGCGCCCCCGGATCGTCTTGCCCTGGAGCTCGGCCGCGCCGTGCTCGGTGACGATCACGTCGGCCTGGTGGCGCGGCGTGGTGATCACGGCGCCGGCCTCGAACCAGGGGACGATCCGCGAGCGAAGCTCGCCGTCCACGGTCACCGTCGAGGGCATGCAGAGCAGCGCGCGGTCGGAGAGCGACAGCGCCGGCCCCGCGATGAAGTCCTCGTGGCCGCCGATCCCCGAGTACTGCTCGCCGTCGATCGTGTCGGCGATCACCTGTCCCTGGACGTCGATCGCCATCGCGCCGTTGATCGTCACCATCGACCGGTTGCGGGCGATCGCATCCTGTGAATTGACGAGCTCCACCGGCAGGAACGCCACCTCCGAGTTCTCGTCGAGCCACTCGTAGAGCTCGGGGATCCCGGCGGCGAAGGTGGCGACCGAGACGCCGTCGTAGGTGCCCTTGCGGTTGGTCACCTTGCCCGACTCGTGGAGCAGCATCAGCCCGGTGGTGAACATCTCCGAGTGGACGCCGTAGTCGCCGCCGTCGCCCTCGGCGAGCAGGCCCGCGATCCGCGAGGGGACCGCGCCGATCCCGGTCTGAAGGGTCGCGCCGTCGGGAATCAGCTCGGCGGCGTTGGTCGCGATCGCGCGATCGACGTCGCTCGCCTCGGGCTCGGGGATCGGTAGCGGCTCGCGGTCGGACTCGACGACCACGTCCGCCTCGTCGACGTGGATCGCGTGGCGGTGGTCGGGAAGCACCCCGAAGGTGCGCGGGAACTTCTCGGCGACCTCCAGCACGAGCAGCCGGTCGGGGTCGGCGCCCGCCCGGCTGCACTCCGGCGCGGTGGCGCCCGAGTGCAGGGAGAGGCTGCACCACCCCTCCGCGTCCGGCGGGCAGGCCACCGTCGCCATCACCCGCGGCCGCTGCTCTTCCAGGAGGGGCGCGAAGCGGCGGAAGTCGGCCGGGGCGAAGCTCAGGTTCGCGCCCTGGTCGCGGAGCGCGCGCTCGAGCGGGCCGAAGAAGCCCGAGAGGTAATGGACGTTCGGGTGGCCGAAGAGCTCGGTGAGGACGCCGAGGAGGGCGCCGTAGACGCGCAGGTCGCTCCAGTCGTCGCGCTTCCCCAGGGCCTCCATGAACGCGGCGGGTTGTCCGGGCCCGAGCGGGATCCCGAGCGTGTCGGCCGCCTCGAGGCGGTCGGCGGCCTGGTCGGCGGTGAGGGTTTCCGGCATCGACCGACCATATCCCCGGCGACCGGGCGCCGATAGTCTCCGCACCGATGGCCGAGGAATGGCGACTCCAGGTCGAGCTCGACGACGAGCAGCACGGCTTCTCGCTCGGCGAGCGGCTTCGCGGGATGAGCCTGGACGACCAGGCGCGCGAGCGGCTCGGGGACCGCGCGATCGTCACCCGCGACGGCTCCAACCTCTTCATCTACTCCGAGAGCGAGGCCGCCGCCCGCGAGGCCGAGGGGGTCGTGCGGTCGCTGATCGACGAGGACGAGCTCTCGGCCGAGATCTGGCTGGCGCGCTGGCACCCCGACGCGGAGGAGTGGAAGGGCGCCGACGTGCCCCTGCCCGACTCGGAGGCTGAGCGCGAGGCCGAGCGCCGCGGACGCGAGGCGGCGGCGCAGGCGCGCGCCGAGGACACCGGGGAGGTGCCCTACGAGGTCTCGGTCGACCTGGAGGACGTGCAGCGGGCCGAGGAGCTGGAGCAAAGGCTCGCCGACGAGGGGCTACGCGTGCACCGCCGCTGGCGGCACGTGCTCGTCGGCGCCCCGAGCGAGGAGCGCGCCGAGGAGCTGGCCGAGCGGCTGCGCGGCGAGGTCGAGGACGCCGAGGTCTCGATCGAGGCGCACGGGGTCCGCTACCCGACCTTCACCCTGCTCGGCTGGTCGAGCTGAGCAGGTAGCGCTTCAGAGGGGGAGCTTGTCGCGGGCCTTGCGGCCCGTCGAGGCGCTCTTGTTGGTCGCCCGGCGCGAGGTCCCGAACGGCTTCTGAAGCAGCCGGCCGAGCGGTCCGGGCGCCGAGCCGCCGGCGCGCTGGCCCGCGCCGAGCGTCTTGTCGACGCCGCGCTGCGGGTGGCGCGAGAGCTTCGGCAGGAGGAAGGCCAGGATGAGCAAGACGATGCAGACGACGACGATCACAACGACGGTCATGACGCGGCGCCCTCGGTTCGCTGACCCTGCTGCTCTTCGCCCTGCTGCTCGTCGTCCGAGGTGTCCTCGGAGGTGTCGCCGTCGTCCGAGGTGTCGGAGTCCTCATCCTCGCCATCCTCGTCTTCGTCGTCCTCGGGCGTCTCCTCCGGTTCCTCGCCCTCGCTTTTGGGTGGATCGGGATCCGGCGAGGGCTGGGTCATCAGCCGATCGTTGCGCCAGGCCGCGACTCCGCCCACGAGGATCGCGACCTCCCGATCCTCGCCGCCGAGCTTCTCCGCGGCTTCGTCGCACCCCTCGCCGTCGGGGGTGACGAGCAGGATCTTCGTGTCGCCCGGCAGCTCGTCGAGCCGCGAATCGAGCTGATCGGCGGGGATGTGGACGGCCCCCGGGACGCGCTCGGGGTCACTCTCCCACTGCTCCTCGGTGCGCACGTCGACGACGTAAAGCTCGCCCGCGGCAACCGGCTCACGGGCCTCCTTCGGCTCGATCGTCTCGGCCTCGGCCATGCGGTTCCGCTACCCGGCCCCAGTAACGCAAAACACCAGCGTCGATGAATGAGTTCTCCGATCCCCGGGTACCAGAGCGTCCCGTGCTGGATACCTATGAGATCCGCGAAGGCACCGTGCTCGCGGGCCGCTACCGGGTGCTCGTGCGCCTGGGCGCAGGAGGCATGGCCACGGTGTACCTGGCGGAGGACGAGGTCCTCGGTCGCCGCGTGGCCGTGAAGCGGATGCGAAGAGGCTCGAGCGGTCGCCGTAACACCGAGCGATTTCGGCGCGAGGCCCGCCTGGGCGCCAGCCTCTCGCACCCCAACGTGGTCACCGTCTTCGACACGTATGCCGATGAGGACGGAGTGTTGATCGTGATGGAGTACGTGGAGGGGGAGACCCTCGAGGAGGAGATCGACCGCGGCAGGATCGAACCCGAGCGGGCGATCGCGATCCTCGAGGCCGTCGCTTCGGCGCTCGATCACGCGCACGCCGCCGGCATCGTCCATCGCGACGTGAAACCGGGCAACGTCCTGATCTCGACCGAGGGGAACGTCAAGCTCGCCGACCTCGGGATCGCCACCGCGGCCGAGTCGACCCGGATCACGGCCGCCAACGACATCGTCGGCACGCTCGCCTACATCTCGCCCGAGCGGCTCGAGGCCGCGAGCCCTGGGGGCCCGGAGTCCGATGTCTACTCGCTCGCCGTCCTCGCCTGGGAGATGCTGAGCGGCGAGCAGCTCAACCGCGGCTCCACGCCGGCCGAGGTGCTTCACCGCGCCACCACCGGGGCCCCGCCGGACCTGCGCGAGGCGTGGCCGGACGCCCCGCCCGGACTGGCCCTCACTCTTCAGGAGGCGATGCACGCAGATCCCGACTGCCGGCCGGAGACGGCCGGAGACTTCGTCGCCCGCTTGCGCGACTCCCTCGACGCGCCGGTGCTGGAGGAGGAGCCGGTCGACGATCCCACGGAGACGATGACCGCGCCGACCGCCGTCGCTCCGCCCCCCGTCGAGCCGCCGCCTGCGATGCCGACCGAACGTCGCGGCCCGCGCGGCGCGCTGCTCGTGATGGCGGGGCTCGCGCTGGCGGGGATCGCCGCCCTGGCGATCGCGCTGATCGGCGGCGACGACGAGAGCGGCTCCGGGGGCCGGGAGCGGGCTGCGAGCTCGCAAGAGAAGGATCCCGGCGGAGGAGGCGGCGGAGGGTCCGAGGAGCCCGCCCCCGCGCCTGCGCCCGAGGAGCCGATCGTGCCCGAGGAGACGACTGCGCCCACGGAGCCGGCTCCGACGGGCGACGATCCGGCCGCGCTGAACGACGAAGGCTTTGCCCTGATCCAGCAGGGCGACTACGAGGGTGCGATCCCGGTGCTCCAGCAGGCCGTGGACTCCTACCCGGAGGGCTCGACCGACCTCAACTACGCCTACGCGCTCTACAACCTCGGCAACGCGCTGCGGCTGGCGGGTCGCCCCGAGGAGGCGATCCCGGTGCTCGAGCAGCGTCTGGAGATCCCCGACCAGACCTCCACCGTCGAGCGCGAGCTCGAGCTCGCCCGCCAGGACGCGGGCGCGGAATAGCCCGCGGTAGGCTCGGCCCCGTGGACGACCTCGGGGAGCCCAGCTCGTATCTCGCGCTCGAGGGCGGGGAGCCGGTCTACACCTGCGACGGCAAGCGGATCGGCGTCGTCGAGCACGTGCTGGCCGCGCCCGACGCCGACATCTTCGACGGCATCGTTCTCGACCGGAGCGTGCTCCCCGGCGGCCACAGGTTCGTCGACGCCGACCAGGTCGAGGAGGTCTTCGAGCGCGGGGTGCTGCTCAAGATCGAAGCCGCGGCGGCGGAGGCGCTCCCGGAGCCGAGCGAGAACCCGGGTGTCCTGAAGGTCGACCCGGCAGACGCCGAGGAGAGCCCCCTGACGGAGAAGCTGCGCCGCGCCTGGGATCTGATCAGCGGACGGGGCTGAGGTCGCCGGAGCTTGAAAGAGGCGCAGGTCCTCCTTGGACAGGCGCTCGAGCGCGAGGCCGAGGCGCAGCGGCTGCTGATGGCGGGAGAGCGCGAGGGCGCGGCCGTGGCCTTCCGTGGGGTGGCCGAGCTCTACCGTCGCTCCTGGGAGGAGGCGCACGAGCGGGCCTACGGACGGCTCGCCGGGATGGTGAAGGCGGCGGTCCTCGCCGGCGACGCGACCGACCAGGCGGCCTACGTCCGCGAGCAAATCGACGACCCCGACTCGCCCGCCTCTGCCTGGGCGCTCGCGCTGGCGTCGCTGGTCTCAGGGGACGACCCGCGGGCGCGCGCCGCGGCCGCCGCGATGGGGGAGGGGGACGAGGCGTTTCGCCGCGCCGCGGCAGCGGTCGACGCGCTCGCGGCGCGCGATGCGCGCCGCTACGCCGATGCCCTGACGGCGATCGTCCGCGACTTCGAGGGCCGCGAGGATCATCTCACCGGGGTGGCGATCGCCGATACGGCCGTGGTGCTGCAGCGACTCGCGGAGCCGCGCGGGATCGCCGCGCGGCCGACCTCCGCGGTCGTGCCGAATCCCTGACCGCGTTGGCGGGTTCCTACTACTAGGGTGCGCGGCCGCAACGGCAGGGGAATCGACCGATGCTCCTCATCGATGGCATGAATCTGATCGGCTCCCGGCCAGACGGCTGGTGGAAGGACCGCGGCCAGGCGATGCGCCTGCTCGCCTGGGAGCTTCGCGCCTTCGCCGAGGACACCGGGGAGCAGCTCACCGTCGTCTTCGACGGGCGGCCGATCGATGACGTCCTGCGCGGGCACGGGATCAAGGTCCAGTTCGCCCCCGGCGGCACCAACGCCGCCGACCGGCGAATCGAGCAGCTGATCGCCGACCACCCCGACCCGGGCAGCGTCACCGTGGTCACCTCCGACAAGGCGCTGGTCCGCGCGGTCACCGAGGCCGGCGCCGACGTGATCGGCTCGGGCGAGTTCCGCGGCCGCCTCGACGAGCTCGACGAGCACCGCGGCACCGAGACGGCGCGCTGATCGGCCTCTGGTCCGCGAGTAGCGAACGCGAGCGCTTCTAGATCTGCGGCGGGTTCGGTTCCGGGCCGGGAGCCGGCGGCTCCGGCTGCGGTCCGGGACCCGGGCTCGGCGGCTCGGGCTGCGGCGTCGGCGGGTCGGGGGGCCCGGGCGTGGGTGTCTCGTTCGCAAGCGCCATCGGTTGCCCAGGCTACCCGGTTACGTTTCAGACATGAGCGCGGAGCACAGGATCGTCGAGGCCAGCGAGGAGGACCTGCCGGAGCTCCTGCCGCTGATGCGCGCATACTGCGACTTCTACGGCGCCTCGCCGCCCGAGACCGGCATGGAGGAGATGGCCAGGGCGCTAATCGGCGGCGAGGGGTTCGTGCTCCTCGCCCGCGCCGACGGCGAGCCCGCGGTCGGCTTCGCCACCGTCGACTACCGCTGGTCGCTCCTTCGTGGTGCGCGCGTGGCCACCCTCGAGGACCTCCTGGTGGACCCGGGATCGCGTGGTCTGGGGCTCGCCGACCGGCTGATCGAGGCCTGCGCGGACCGCGCCAGCGAGGCCGGCGCCGTCTCCCTCGAGTGGCAGACGGCGCTCGACAACCAGCGCGCCCAGGCCGTCTACGACCGGGTCGGCGCGAAGCCCTCGCGCTGGCTCGACTACGAGCTCGAGCTCACCGACGTCCCGGGCCGCGAGGGCTGGAGGGGCGCCGCCTAGCTCGAACTCCAGCGGGAGGTGACCACCTTCTTGCGCGTGTAGAAGTCCACCGCGTCGGTGCCGTTGGCGTGCAGGTCGCCGTCGCAGGAGTCCTTCCAGCCCGCGAACGGGAACCAGGCGACCGGCGCCGGGACGCCGATGTTGACTCCGATCATCCCCGCCTCGACCCCGCGCCGGTAGGCGCGGGCGGCAGCGCCGGAGGCAGTGAAGATCGCCCCCGCGTTGCCGTAGCGCGACTCGTTGACGAAGGTGATGGCGTCGTCGAGGTCCGCCACCCGGACGAGCGTCAGCACGGGGCCGAACACCTCCTCGCGGGCGATCTCCGACTCACGGTCGGTGACCTCGACGATGGTGGGGCGCAGCGTGGTCCCGGCCTCCCCGCCGCCGACCCGGCCGTCGAGGACGAGCTTCGCGCCGCTCGCCGACGCGCGCTCGATCGCCCCCTCGACCCGCTCGCGCGCGTCGCAGGAGACCATCGGGCAGACGTCGGTGGCGGCGTCGGCTCCCGGGCCGACGACCAGATCCGCCGCGGCCGCGGCGAGCGCGTCGCGGACCTCGTCCTGGCGGTCGCCCTCGCCCACGATCACGCCGACCGAGCCGGCGAGGCAGCGCTGTCCCGCCGCGCCGAAGGCCGAGCCCATGATCGCCGGGACGGCTTGCTCGAGCGGCGCGTCGGGCATCACAACGAGCGCGTTCTTGGCGCCGCCGAGCGGCTGTGCCCGCTTGCCGGTCTCGGCACAGCGGCTGGCGACCAGCCGGGCCGTCGATGCCCGCCCGACGAACGAGACCGCGTCGATACCGGGGTGCCCGAGGATCGCCTCGACCGCGGTGCGCTCGCCGTGAACCAGGTTGACCACCCCCGGCGGGACCGCCCCGGTGGCGTCGAGGAGTTCGACGATCAGCTCGGAGGGGCGCGGGTCCCGCTCGGACGGCTTGAGGACGAACGAGTTGCCGCACGCGATCGCGAACGGCAGGAACCACAGCGGGATCATCGCCGGGAAGTTGAACGGGGTGATCGCGGCGACCACGCCGACCGGGTCCCGCACCATCTCCACGTCGACGCCGGCCGCGACGCCGGGAAGGGTCTCGCCCTTGAGTAGATGCGGGATAGCCGTCGCGGCCTCGACGGACTCGATCCCGCGGCCGACCTCTCCGTCGGCGTCGGCGAGCGTCTTGCCCATGTCCGCCGTAACCAGCGCCGCCAGCTCGGCCCGGCTCGCGACCAGCGCCTCGCGCAGCGCCATCACGGCCCGCGCTCGCTCCTGGGGGGACACCTCCCGCCACTCGTGCTGCGCCTCGCGCGCCGAGCGGACCGCCGCGTCGACCTCGGCGGCGGAGGAGCGGGGGACCAGCGCCGCGAGCTCGCCGGTCGCGGGATCTACGTCCTCGATCGGCTCGGAGTCCGCGACCTCGACCCAGGCGCCTCCGACGTAGTTGCGGAGCGTCCGTGCTTCGGCCGCGACGGCCATGGCCCTACGTGCTCGCTGCCGCCGCCGGCTCCGCCGGCTCGGGCGCTTCCGCCCGCCCGGGTCTCATCAAAGTCAGCGCGATCACGAACACCACGGCCATCACACCTGCCATCAGGTACAACGCAAGTTGTACCGCGTCCGAGAAGTCGGTCTTGATCTGGGCGTAGATATCTTCGCCCCGCTTGCCGCTCGCCCTGGACACTCCTTCCTACCCACATGGTTGAACGACAGGGCGGGGGACGTGCCGGAACCCTCGCCCCGGAGGAGTCCCTAAGCAATTCAACCTCCTGATGCAGGTGCGTTGTTGCGTCCTGAGGATCGCCACGATCTCGCCTGCGAGGAATCCGTAACCCCCGCGCCGATCATTCGGCACCCCCGCGTCTTGTTCGGCCACCCCTTCGAGGCAACCATCGCGATCACGACGGAATCCCTCGAAAGGAGATCGATTTGAACGCTCTTGCGGCTTACCTCATGGTCCGGGCGGCGGCGATCCGCGCCCTTTTGGAAGATCCGCTGGCACGGCGTGCCGTGCGGCGCGCCGCCTCCGAGCGCGGCCAGGGGACGGTCGAGTATGTCGGCCTGATCCTGCTCGTCTCGCTGCTGATGGTTGGGATGGTGGCGGCTATGAAGGGATTCAACGGCCAGCAGGGCACCGAGCTGGCCGAGCTGATCGTCACGAAGATCAAGTCGGCGGTGAACGCGATCTCGTTCAAGTAGCCGGCTTGCGGCGGGGCCTCGGGACGCCTCCTCCCCGATCTGAACCCGCCTGCCCTCCCGCCGCCCGCCCCGACCGCGAGCCCAGGGCCCGCGGGGAGAGCGGGCGGCGGGTCTGGCCTCCCCACCAAGTCCTCGGGACTGCGCGAGTTTTTGGCGCAATGTGCCATTTACTCGCGAAGCCCTGGGGAAGGCCCTCTGGAAGACTCCCGCCCGATGGCGGCGCGGAGTGAGGACCGAGGACCCGGCGACCTGCGGCCGGTCGACGTTCAACCGGGGTTCGTCCGCACGGCGGACGGGTCGGCGCTCTACTCGCAGGGGGAGACGCGGGTGATCTGCACGGCGTCGGTGCGAGGAGTCGGTGCCGCGCTGGATGGAGGGGCGCGGCCGCGGCTGGGTCACCTCGGAGTACGCGATGCTGCCCGCGTCGACCGGCGATCGCAAGCAGCGCGACTCCAAGCGCGGGCGGCCAGGACGGCCGCGGGGTCGAGATTCAGCGGCTGATCGGGCGCTCGCTGCGCGGGGTGGTCGACTTCGAGGCGCTCGGAGAGCGCATCGGTCTACGTCGACTGCGACGTGCTCCAGGCCGACGGCGGCACGCGCTGCGCGTCGATCACCGGCGGCTTCGTCGCCCTCCAGCTCGCGCTTCGCGAAGCTGGTCGAGGAGGCGAAGATCGAGCGCATGCCGCTGACCGGCACGGTCGCCGCGATCAGCGTCGGCATGGTCGACGGCGAGGCGCTCTGCGACCTCGACTACTCCGAGGACTCGCGCGCCGAGGTCGACGCGAACGTCGTCATGACCGGCGACGGCGGCCTGGTCGAGGTCCAGGCGACCGCCGAGCGGACGCCGCTCTCCCGCGCCTCGCTCGACGAGCTGCTCGAGCTGGCCGCGGCCGGGATCGCACGCCTGCGCGAGGCCCAGGCGGCGGCGCCGGCCGGCGATCCTCGCCGCGGGATGAGCGCGGCTCCGCCGCGCACGCTCGTCGTCGCGACACAGAAACGACCACAAGCTGCGCGAGCTGGGCGAGATCCTCTCCGGCGTGGAGCTGGTTCCGCTGCCGCCCGAGGTCGAGCTGCCGCCCGAGGACGCCGAGACCTTCGCCGGCAACGCGCTGATCAAGGCGCGCGCCGCGCGCGACGGCGACCGGCGAGGCGGCGATCGCCGACGACTCGGGGATCGCCGCCGCCGCGCTCGGCGGCCGGCCCGGGGTGCGCTCGGCCCGCTACGCCGGCCCTGAGCGCGAGCGACGAGGAGAACCTCGGCGCTGCTCGTGCGCGAGCTCGACGCACGCCGAGGACCGCTCGGTCGCCTACGTCTGCGCGATCGCATACGCCGGGCCCGGACGGGGAGGAGTGGACGGTCGAGGGGCGCTGCGACGGGGACGCTCGCGCGCGAGCCGCGCGGCAGCGGCGGCTTCGGCTACGACCCGGCGTTCGTCCCCGACGACACCGGCCCGGACGACGAGCGCACGATGGCCGAGCTCTGCGGCGGCGGAGAAGCACGCGATCAGCCATCGCGGCCGCGCCGCGCGGGCGCTCGCCGAGCGGCTCGGGATCGCAACAGTCGAGGGAGCGCCCCGGTGATCCGCACGAAGAGCGGGCGCGGCCTGGCTCTCGGTCGTCTCCAACTCGCTGCTGATCGCGCTGAAGATCGCCGCCGGGGCGATCACCGGCTCGATCGCGATCATCACCGAGGCGCTTCACTCCTCGATCGACCTGATGGCCTCGGTGATCGCGCTGATCGCCGTGCGCCGCTCCGACGAGCCCGCCGACGCCGAGCACCCCTACGGCCACGAGCGGGTCGAGAACCTCGCCGCGGCGATCGAGGGGATGCTGATCCTGGTCGGCGCCGGCGGTGATCATCTTCGAGGCGACGCGGCGGCTCGCCAGCGGCGCCGAGGTCGAGTCGCTCGGCGTCGGGATCGCCGTGATCGCCGTTCTCGGTGTCGCCAACCTCGTCGTCTCCGGCGTTCCTCTACCGCCGCGCCCGCGAGCACGGCTCGGCGGCGCTCGAGGGCGACGCCGCCCACCTGCGCGCCGACGCGCTCACCTCGATCGGCGTCCTCGCCGGGCTCGGTCCTGGTCGAGATCACCGACGAGCCCGCCTTCGACGCGATCGCCGCGCTCGTGCGTCGCCGCGGCGATCGTCTGGTCCGGGATCCGGATCCTCACCCGCTCCTCGCGCGTGCTCGTCGACGAGGCGCCCTCGCCCGAGGAGCTCGACACAGATCGAGGCGGCGATCGACGGGCGCGCCCGCCGGAGATGGTCGGCTACCACAAGCTCCGCGGCCGCCGGGCGGGCGCCACGCTCCACATCGACCTCCACGTCCAGTTCCGCTCGGGGACCACGCTCGAGCGCGCCCACGAGCTCGCCCACGCGCTCCGCGGCGCGATCGAGCGCGAGACGGCCGCCGACGACGTCCTGATCCACGTCGAGCCCGAGACCTCGGTGACGGACGCCGACGAGTCCTATCCGCTGCGGCACGGCTAAGAGTCCGTCCGGAGGGGCGGCGGGGGGCCGCGGCGCGGCCCCCCGCTGCAGCCGCTACTCGACGGTCTCGCAGTTGCCGTTCACGCGGTCCTTCGGGTCCGCGATCGCGACGTCGTCTCCGCCTCCGCAGTTGAGGACGTCGGGACCCTCGCCGCCCTTTAGGCGGTCGTTGTCGGCGCCGCCGCGCAGCTCGTCCGCGGCCGCGTTGCCGAACAGCCGGTCGGCCCCGGCGGCGCCGCGGAGCTCGTCCTCGTCGTTCCCGCCGGAGAGCTTGTCGTCGCCGCCCCGGCCGTTCACGACATCCTCCTTGCCGTCGCCGCGGACCTTGTCGTTGCCGAGCCCTCCGTCGAGCGCGTCCTGGTCGTCGCCGCCCTCGAGGTCGTCGTTGCCGTCGTCGCCGGTGACCGCATCGTCCCCGGCGTCGCCGTCGACATCGTCGTCTCCGGCGCCGACCGCTCGATCGGGTCGTTGCCGTCGCCGCCGTCGATGCCGTCCGTGCCGGCTTCGCCGCCCATCGCGTCGTTGCCGTCCTGGCCGAACAGCTCGTCGTCGCCGTCGCCGGCTCCGACGGTGTCGTCGCCGGGTCCCCGGAGAGCAGGTCGCTGCCCGCCTCGCCCCGGATCGAGTCGTTGCCGTCGTCGCCGTCGACGAGGTCGTCTCCGAGTCTCGCCGTTCAGGCAGTCGTTTGCGGCGAGGCCGTTGATCGCGTCGTCACCGCCGCCGCCTCGCAGCAGGTCGTTCTGGTCGGTGCCGACGATGCGGTCGTTCTCGCCGTCGCCCTGGAGCGCGGCGCCGTTGACCGGGCTGCAGGAGCCCTCGACGTAGGGGCCCTGCGCGTCTGGCGGGATCGGTGTCGTCGCCGCGCCCGCGACTCCCGCCGTCGCGAACAGGCTCAGCGCAGCAAGCGTGCCGATCGACTTGGAGCTCATCGCTGGCACACACCTCCATCGGCATCGCGGCCACACCCCTCCCGTGCGCCGGGCGCCGTGTCGCAGTTCGCCCCTGCCCATTTCCCGGGAACCCCTCGGTCCCTTGCGCCAACAACCCGCTCACCCCCCGGCGGGTTGCGGTCGGGGAGGCGTTTTTGGGCCAAAGGGGCATCCGGTTCGCTGCCCTCGGCGCTTTCGCTCGCGCGAAGCGGCAACGAGCCGAGGTGCCTCTTGTCCATGGACTTCTGGTTCGTGCACACGGTCAGTCAGCGAAGGATCGTGCGGGTGGACGTGTTCGTGAACGAGCGGGAGGCCCTCGAAGACGCCGGGCTGAGCGAGGACTGAAGGCAATTCGTACAAGACCGGACCGTCCCGCAGACGTAGCCTTGGCCGGGTTAGCGAGGAAAGGAACCCGAAGATGACCGCTCAGAGGGCGGTGCCGAACATAAGGTCGGACCGCGCGGCCGAGACGCGCGATTTCTTCGTCGAGCTGCTCGGCTTCGAGGTGGCGATGGACCTGGGCTGGGTCGTGACCCTCGCATCGCCGACCAATCCCTCGGCCCAGGTGACGATCATCGCGAACGACGATCCCGCCGCGCCCGGTATCTCGGTCGAGGTGGACGACGTCGACGCGGTCCACGCCGGCGCCGTGGAGCGGGGGCTCGAGATCGCCTATCCCCTGCGCGACGAGGAGTGGGGAGTCCGACGCTTCATGCTTCGCGAGCCGAGCGGCACGATCGTGAATATCCTCTCGCACCGCTCCGATTGACCCTGCCTGCGCCCCCGAGTCAGGGCGAGACGGCGGCGCCGAGCGAGTCGGCAGCGAGGAACTTGGGCGCGCCATCCTCGTAGAACACATCGAGCTCGGTGATCTCGAACCCGGCGTCGCGCACTTGGTCAGGGATCTCGCGTGTCAGGTGACAGCCTCCGAAGACCCGCTTCTGGATGGGCTCGAAGCGATGCTGCCAGCGGCGCACCCCCTCGTCAGGCGCCAAGCCGTGCTCGACGAAACGCAGCCTGCCGCCGGGCTTGAGCACGCGCCGAATCTCGCCCAGCGCCTGCTCGAGATCGGGGATGGTGCACATCGTCCAGGTCGAGAGCGCGGTGTCGAAGCTGTCGTCCTCGAACGGCAGCGACTGCCCGTCGAGGCCCGACCGTTGGACCGTAACGCTCGATGCCCGCAGGCGTTTGGCGGCCAGCTTCCAGCCGAGGTCGGCCGGCTCCACCGCCGCGACCCGCGTCACCGAGTCAGGGTAGTAGGGGACGTTGAGCCCCGAGCCGAATCCGATCTCGACGACCTCGCCCTCGAGCCCGTCGCAGACGCGCTCTCGCAGCGGGACGGCCGTCTTCATCCCGCACGCGGCGTTGGTGATCCGAGGCAAAACCTGATCGCCGTAGAAGCCCATTGCGCCACAGTCTCGCCGATCGGCGGTCGCGAACGAGCCGCCTGACCCAAATCAGGATGGGATTTAGGCCCCCACGCATCGAGCTTTCGTGGGACGCGTGGGGCGAAACCCTCGCATACGGTGGTTTTCATCCCAATCGTCACCGCGAAGCACGACGCGTGGGGCGAAATCCACCAAGTGCCACGGCTGTCGCCTTCGGGTGAGAGCGGAAGCGATCTGGGGCAGCTGACCGGATACCCCTCTAGGGCCAGTCCAGCAGGTTCACCGCCGCGGACAGCCCCACCGCGCCGACCACGATCGAGTAGCCGGTGTAGCCGTTGATCGCGAGCATGATCACGGCCACGGCGCAGATGCCGAGGACCGTGATCCAGGACGCGCGGGCGAAGCTCACGGCGGCAGCGTAGCCCGCGCCGGGCAGGCTCTATGTTTGCCCCGTGGAGGTGGAAGCCGAGATCCCCGCCGCGGCGGCCGGCGAGGCCGAGCGCGGGGTGGAGCTGATGGAGGAGATGGCGACCGGCCTGCGCGGCTGCGCGATCCTCGACGGCGGCGGCCGCGCGCTCGCGGCGAGCGGCGAGGACGGGGGTCTGGGGCGACGCTGCGAGCGCGTTCCTCGCCGCCGCCGACGCCGCGCGGCCGAAGTCCCGCGCCGAGCAGGTCCACGTCGCCACCGAGGACGGCGAGGTCTTCGCGGTGCGCCGAGGCGAGCTGGCGATGGTCGCGGTCACAGAGCGCTTCACGCTCGCCTCGCTGGTCATCTCCGACATGCGGGTGATCCTCCGCGACCTCTCCGCCGGCGAGGTCGTCGACCGGCGCGCCCCCGAGCGCGGCGGGTCCCGTCGCGCGCGAGCCGACGAGGTCGAAGCGCCCGAGGCGGCGACCCCGCCCGTCGACTGATGCCCCCGAAGCCGCACAGGCGCTGCTCATGGACCGCGTCTCCGGTTACGCGGACGAGGCGAGCGCCTACATGCGCCGGCGGCGGATCATCCGCCGCCCGTTCGCGCGGGTGCAGTGGCCCGGCGGCGAGAGCGCGGCCTTCGACGCCGAGACCGCCGAGGGGCGCGAGCTGTTTCGCGCCGCCGCGCATCTGATCGACGTCGCCGGCGCCGGACCCGATGGAGCCTGGTCGAGCGCTCGCGAACCTGGCTGCGACGGCGCGTGATCGAGCGCGCGCTCGCTCCGGCGGCGAGTTCGCCGAGCTCTTCTGCGAGCACTCGGAGGGCGTTCTCGATCGGGATCGACGAGTCGCCGGGTCGAGCGCCCGCAGTCGGGCGCCGAGCGCGGCGCCGGCGTCCGGGTGCTCGACGGCGAGACCGCCTACTTCGCCCACGTCGACGGCCTCGGCGAGGCCGATCTGTTGCGCGCCGCCGACGCCGCCGCGGCGGCGCTGTCGGGCGAGCGCACCGAGCCGCAAGCGGTCCGCGGCCCCCGCCGAGCCGGCGCTGCAGGCGATCGAGGTCGCGCCGGGAGAGCGTCCCCGCCGAGCGCAAGGCCGAGCTTTTGCGCGCCGCCGACGAGATCGCCCGCTCGCAGGGCGAGGAGATCGCGCAGGTCCGGCCTCCTACGCCGAGGGGCGGCGGCGGATCGCGGTCGTCAACTCCGAGGGAGTGCACGCCACCGACGACCGCACCCGGGTCCGCTTCGGCACCCAGGTGGTCGGCGCGGCGAAACGGCACGGTCGAGACCGGCTTCGAGACGCTCGGCGGCCACCGCGGCTTCGAGCTGGTACGACGGGGCGGCGGAGCGGATCGCCGAGCAGGCGGCGCGGGCGGCGCTGACCATGCTCGAACGCCGATGCGGCGCCGGCCGGGTCGATGCCGGTCGTGGTCGGCGGCGGCTTCGGCGGGGTCCTCTTCCACGAGATGACCGGCCACGGGCTCGAGTCCGACGCGGTCCAGAAGGGCGCCTCGGTCTACGCGGAGAAGATGGGCGAGGCGATCGCGGACTCGCACCTGAACGCCTTCGACGACGGGCGGCTGCCCGGCGAGTGGGGGACGAACGCGATCGACGACGAGGGGGCGCCGACCCAGAAGACCCAGGTGATCGAGGACGGCAAGCTCATCTCCTACCTCTACGACCTGCGCCGCGCCCGCCGCGAGGGGACCGAGACGACCGCCAACGGCCGCCGCCAGAGCTTCCGCCACCAGCCGATCCCGCGGATGACCAACACCTACATCGACCCCGAGGACGCCTCCCCCGAGGAGCTGATCGCCGAGATCGACAAGGGCTTCTACGCGAAGTCTGCTTCGCCGGGGGCCAGGTGCAGCCGGCGACCGGCGACTTCGTCTTCGGCGTCTCCGAGGGCTATCTGATCGAGAACGGCAAGGTGACCGCGCCGTGCAAGGGCGCGACCCTGATCGGCAACTGCCTCGACGCGCTCAAGCAGATCGACGCGGTCGCCTCGCGACTTCGAGATGAAGACCGGCTTCTGCGGCAAGGACGGCCAGCGGGTGCCGGTCGGCGACCGGCCAGGGGCACGTGCCGCGCTGCGCGAGCGCGGTGGCACCGTCCGCGGCGGGGACCGCGACGGCTCGGGGACTGAGCCACGCGGGCCTCCGGCGCGAGATCACCCTCGAGGAGCTCGGCGAGCTCGCCCAGCGGGCGATGCGCGCCGCCGGCGCAGCGGGTGCCGGCGACGCCGAGGCATACGTCGAGGACTCGCGCGGGCTCGAGCTGCGCGTCTACGAGGACGAGGTCGAGAGCCTCTCGGTCTCCGGGGCGCGCGGGGTCGGGATCCGCGCCTGGCTTCACGGCCGTGCCGGCTACGCCTACGGGACCGATCTCACCGACGACGGCCTGAACCGCGATCGGCGAGGCCGCGGTGGGCGCCGCCCGGGTCGCCGACGAGGACGAGCACGCGGCGCCGCCGGAGCCGGGCGGCGTGGCCGAGCCGATCGAGGGTCTCGCCGACCGCTCGACCGACGAGTGGGCGACCGAGCGCAAGGTCGAGCTGGCGCGGGCGATCGAGCGGGCGTCGCGGAGCGCCGACGAGCGGGTCGAAGGTGATCGAGGAGACGATCTACGCCGACGAGTCCGAGCGGATCGCGATCGCCTCCAGCCGCGGCGCCGAGGGCGCCTTCGAGGCGACCACCGCCTACGCGTACCTCCAGGCGATCGCCGTCGCCGACGGCGACCGCCAGACCGGCCTCGGCTTCGGCCTCGGTCGACTCGCCGGCGGACCTCGACCCCGAGCGCGATCGGCCGCGAGTCGGCCGAGCGGGCGACCTCGCTCCTCGGCGCCGAGAAGCCGAAGCCTCGCGGACCTGCCCGGTGGTCCTCGACCCCACCGTCGCCGCCTCCTTCGCCGGCTTCATCGGCGGCCGTTCTGTGCGCCGACGCGGTCCAGCGCGGGCGCTCCCCGTTCGCCGGCCGCCTCGGCGAGGAGATCGGCTCGGGAGCGCTGACCCTCACCGACGACGGCCGCGACTCCCGAGGGGCTCGCGTCCTCAGCCCGTTCGACGCCGAGGGCACCCCGAGGGGCCGCACCCCGCTGATCGAGGCCGGGACGCTCGCCAACTACCTGCACGACTCCTACACCGCCCGCCGCGAGGGCGGCGAGCGCCCGCTCGACCGGCAACGCCTCCCGGGCGGGCTACCGCTCGCCGCCATCGCGTCGGCACCTCGAACCTCGTCGTCGCGGCGGGGGAGGCGAGCTTCGACGACCTCGTCGCCGACGCCGGCGACGGCGTCTACGTCACCGACGTCGCCGGCCTCCACTCCGGGGTCAACCCGGTCTCCGGGACCTTCTCGGTCGGCGCCACCGGAATCCTGATCGAGGACGGCAAGCTCGCCAAGCCCGCCAACGAGTTCACGATCGCCTCCGACCTCGTCTCGATGCTGAAGGCGGTCCGGGCCACGGGATCGGAGACCCGCTGGGTCCCGTTCGGCGGCTCGGTCCGAACGCCGCCGCTCCTGATCGGCGAGATGGCGGTGGGCGGGGCCTGAGGACTAGCGGGCGCCCGGCACCGGGACCTGTACGCGGAAGCTCTCCGGCTCGAGTTCGGAGATCAGCGGGACGCCGAGGCGCCGGGCGATTCGGATCGCCCACGCGTAGAAGAACGGGACCGGCAGCTCGGGCTCGAGCCGCACCTTCGTCCCGTCGCGGGCCTCGACCTCGAGGACGACCTCGCTGGTCGGGAGAATCAGCCCGCGCGGCTCGCCGACCCTGACCAGCCGGACCAGCGACGGCCCGCCGCCGTCGAGGACGGAGCGCAGGCTGCGCACGTTCGCATGGAGCCTCCAGGGATTGAGCAGCCGCATGCCCCTCCGCTACCCCGCTCGGCGGATTCCACTCGCTCAATAGTCTTCCCCGCTCGATGGAGGCCGAGAGCCACGAGCGAAGGGGGTTCCCCGGCTTCCTTTTGACCAGCCAGGGCTGGCCCTACATGCTGGTCCCGTTCATCCCGCTCGCGGTAGTGCTCGAGCTCGCGCACGCCTCGGCGACGCTGATCTTCACCGTCGCGGCGCTCGGGATCGTCCCCACCGCCGCGCTGATGGGTCTTGCCACCGAGGAGCTGGCGGCGCGCTCGGGTCCGGGGATCGGGGGCTTTCTCAACGTCACCTTCGGCAACGCGCCCGAGATCATCATCGCCGGCTTCGCGCTCGGCGCCGGCCTGCACGAGGTCGTCAAGGCCTCGATCGCGGGGTCGATCCTCGGGAACATCCTGCTCGTGCTAGGCGCCTCGATGCTGGTCGGCGGCCTGGGCCGCGAGAAGCAGACCTTCAACCGGACCGCCGCGAACGCCCAGTCGACGATGCTCCTGCTCGCCGTCGTCGCGCTCCTGATGCCGGCGATCTTCGAGCTGGTCCGGGGGACCGGGTTGCCGCCGGTGGGCGCCGAGCTGGTCGACTACGACTCGGAGGTCGAGAAGCTCTCGCTGGCCACCGCGGTGGTCCTGATGGGGAGCTACATCGCGGGGCTCTTCTTCTCGCTGCGCACCCACCGCGACCTCTTCAACCCGCCCTACGCCGAGCAGGAGGAGCACGGGTTCGGCTGGTCCGTGCGCCGCGCCGTGATCATGCTCGCGATCGCCGGCGTCGCCGTTGGCCTGATGTCGGAGATCCTCGTCGGCTCGATCTCGGAGGCCTCGGAGTCGATCGGGCTCTCGGAGTTCTTCGTGGGCGTGATCGTGGTGGCCATCGTCGGCAACGCGGCGGAGCACTGGGTCGCCGTGTTGATGGCGCTGAAGAACAAGATGGACCTCGCGGTCAACATCGCGATCGGCTCGAGCGCCCAGATCGCCCTCTTCGCAGCCCCGCTCCTGGTCTTCGCCTCGTTCGTCATCGGCCCCGAGCCGATGCCGCTCGTCTTCAACGGGTTCGAGCTGGGGGCGGTGCTGGTGGCGATCCTGATCGCCAACTACGTCACCCAGGACGGCGAGTCGAACTGGTTCGAGGGAGTGCAGCTCCTCGCCGTCTACGCGATCCTCGCGATCTCTTTCTTCGCGGCGTGAGGCGCGCCCCTGCGGGTAGGCGGTAGCAATGGACGTCGTCTTCCTGGCCATCAGCTTCGCCGTCATCCTCGCCGGCGCCCAGCTCTTCACGAACGCGGTCGAGTGGACCGGGCACAAGCTCGAGCTCGGCGAGGGGGCCGTCGGCAGCCTGATCGCCGCGGTCGGCACCGCGATGCCGGAGACGATCATCCCGGTGATCGCGATCCTCGGCGGGGCGGAGGGCGCCGAGGATGTCGCGATCGGAGCGATCATCGGCGCCCCCTTCCTGCTCGCGACGATCGCGATGATGCTGGTCGGGCTGTTCGCCTTCCTATATCGCGAGCGCCGCGAGCAGGGCCTCGAGCTTCGCGCCCACAAGCCGACGCTCGAGCGAGACCTCGTCTTCTTCCTGATCTTCTTCGCGCTCGGCTGCGCCGCCGGCGCGTTCGACCTCCCGACGGGGGTGCAGATCGGCGTCGCGGTCGTGCTCCTCGGCGCCTACGCGACGTACGTGCGGCGGACGATCATGGCCGGCGGCGACGTCCAGGCCGAGGAAACCATCGCGCCGCTCTTCTTAGCTCGCCCCGGCCCGGTCCCCTCGGAGCCGGACGACCCCTCGACCCGGCTGGTCGTCTTCCAGCTCGTCATCTCCCTCGCGACGATCGTCGGCGGCGCGCAGCTCTTCGTCGAGGAGCTGATCGCGGTCGCCGAGTCGCTCGGGGTCGAGACGATCGTGCTCTCGCTGGTCCTGGCGCCGCTGGCGACCGAGCTGCCCGAGAAGGCGAACAGCTTCTTCTGGGTCCGCGACGGCAAGGACAGCCTCGCGCTCGGGAACATCACCGGCGCGATGGTGTTCCAGTCGACGATCCCGATCGCCTTCGGCCTCGTCTTCACCGAGTGGGACCTCGACAGCTTCTCGCTGCTCTCCGCCGCGCTGGGCCTGGCGGGCGGCCTGCTCGCTTACTTCGCCCTGCATCGCACCGGCCGCTTCAAGCTCCCGGCCGTGATCGGCTGGGGAATCCTCTACGCGGTCTTCCTCGGGTACGTGCTGGTCGGCTGAGGGGGGCGCCCGGAAACGTTCCTGACTTATTGGCTCCCTCCGCCGGGCGCTCGGAGATCGAGACCATCTCGGGGATCCGGCCCTGGCCGGTGGGCTCGCGGCGGGGCTTTCGAGTGGAACGACCCGTTCTCAGGTAGCGGGTCAGGTCCTTGCGAAAGCGGCCCCGCGACTGGACATAGAGCGATTGGTAGATCGTCTCGGCAGCGATGCGCATCTCCGGATCGTCGGGATGGTCGAGCTTCAGTCTGGCCGAGATCTGCTGCGGCGAGAAGCGCCCGCAGAGCATCCTCTCCACTCGCCGGCGAAGCCTCGGGTTTCGGGCCAGCTTCGAGGGCTTCGGCCTCGCGCATCCGCAGGCAAGCGCGGTCGTCGGCTCTCGTTGCCCGGTAGCGGCTTCGGCCCGCCACGCCACCGACCTCGCGGCTCACCGTCGACGGCTGATCTGCCTGAGTCGCCGCGCGATCACGCGGAAGGGGTCCCCGGTGGCGATCCCGGCACGGATCTCCTCACGCTCGAGCAGCGAGAGGCGCAGGGGAGAGCGCTGCCTAGGGCAGTGGCCCAAGAAGTCAGGAATGCGGACGCGGTCCTTGCCAGGTTGGGCGCGCGCTCGAAGGGAGTGGTGACTCGGGAGGAGCTACTTGCCGCCGGCGTCAGCTCGGACGAGGCCGCCCATCGGACCCGCACCGGAGCGCTCATCGCCGTGTACCGGGGCGTGTACCGAGTCGGCCATGCCGCCCCCAGCGTCGAGGCCTCCTACCTTGCCGCGGTCAGGGCCTGCGGCGAAGGCGCCGGCCTCTCCGGCGACCCGGCGGGATGGCTCCTGGGCCTGGTCAGGGGGAAGCCGCCGCCACCCGAGGTGAGCGCGCCGACCGAGCACCGCATCCCGGGCCTGAAGACCCGCCGGCGTAGGCTCGGCCGGAGCGAGATCATCATCCATCGCGGGATACCCGTGACCTCGGTAGCGCTCACTCTCTGCGATCTGGCCGGTGGGTTGTCCAAGGAAGGGCTCGCCCTGGCGTGCCACGAGGCGGGCGTGAAATACCGCACCACCCCGAGGATGGTCGAGGAGGCGCTCGCCCGCCGTCCCAGAACCCGCGGCGCCGGGAAGCTTCGAGCGGTGATCCGCGGTGAGGCGAGGGTCACTCTCTCGAGGCTCGAGTCAAGCTTCCTCGAGCTTCTGAGCGCCGAGGGCCTGCCGTTACCGGTCACCAACCGCCCCGCCGGCGCGCGCCACGTCGACTGCCGCTGGCCAGAGCGTCGGCTCACGGTGGAGCTCGACTCCTACACCTACCACTCCTCCCGCCATGCCTGGGAGACCGACCGCCATCGTGAGCGCGAGGCGTACGCACGCGGCGATGAATTTCGCCGCTACACCTGGGGCGACGTATTCGAGCGTCCGCGGCTCATGCTCGCGGGAGCTTTGGAAGTTGCTGGGGTGAGGGCCGCCGCTCGGCCCCGCGCTATTCCTCGCCCTCGATCACCGGTTCGGGGGGCTCCTCCTCGTCGAGATCGGCCCCAACGGGCTCGTCGTCGTCGGCGACGTCGGCGCTGAGGGCGCCCGGGGCTCTGGCCTGGAAGCGCTGGATCGCGGTGTCGAGGGCGTCCTCGTCGACCGGGACCTCGTCGGAGACCCTCACCCACTCGACCCCCTCGAACTCCTCCATGTCGAAGATCTCCTGGTCGATCGAGGTCGAGTCGTCGACCACGACGACGACCTCAGTCTGCGGGTTGAAGTAGGTGCCGGGGCGGACGACGAGCTCGTCCAGCTCGACGACGTACTTGTCGATCTCGGAGTCGGGAGTCATGGGTTCCTTATACCCGTTTACCGGAATCGCCCCTACTGCCCGAGATCCTCGAGCTCGCGGAGCTGTCGCTCGGTCTCGGCCTCGACGTCGAGGGGCTCCTTGCCCTGGCGGGCGCGGCGCTCGTTGCGTGCGACGACGAGCGAGCGGACCTCCTCGACCAGCCCGGGGTCGGACTCCAGCGTCGCCGGGCGGTCGTCGAGCAGCCGCCGGGTCTCGGCGTCGACGTCGAGCGGCCGCTCTCCGCGGCTCTCCTGCCGGTATGCCTTGGCCTCGACCATCTGGCGGATCTCGGCCTCGCGCTCCTCGGCGCTGCCGCCGGCGGCCGGGCCCGACTCCGGCGGGGGGCGGTCCATCCGCAACGCGAAGCGGCCCTTGCCGAGCTGCTCGAGCAGCGGCCCCACGGTGACGAAGGCGAGCGCGGCGATCGGGATCGCGACCAGGCAGATCAGGATCAGGACGTCGCCCTTGGTCATGGCGAGGAGGGCCACCCGTCAAGCGTACCCCCGGCCACCGGCACCGAACCCATGTTTGGGGTCGGGGCCGATCGTGGTAATCTCGCCATTGACTGACCAGTCAATCAGTGCCGGCATCCGGGCTAGGAGCTGGACACTCAGACGCTTACAAAGGAGCGCTTCCACAGTGGTTGACTTCACCCTCACCGACGAGCAGAAGGACCTGCGCGAGCTCGCCCATTCGTTCGCCGAGAAGGACATTCGCAAGGTCGCCTGGGACTACGACGAAGACGGGACCTGGCCGCAGGAGATCATCGAGAAGGCCTGGGAGATCGGGCTGATGAACACCCACGTGGCCGAGGAGTACGGCGGCCCCGGGCTCGATTACCTCTCCGGCTGCCTGATCGAGGAGGAGTTCGGCTGGGGCTGCTCCGGGATCGGCACCTCGCTGGCCGCGAACGGCCTCGCGATGACGCCGGTCACCCTCGGCGGCACCGAGGAGGTCAAGAAGACCTACCTCGGGATGCTCACCGAGGCGCCCAAGCTCGCCTCCTTCTGCCTGACCGAGCCCGACGCCGGCTCCGACGTCAGCGGGATGAAGACGACCGCCGTGAAGAAGGGCGACAAGTACGTCCTCAACGGCTCCAAGTGCTTCATCACCAACGGTGGCTACGCCGACTGGTTCACGGTCTACGCGAAGACCGACAAGGACGCAGGCCACCGCGGGATCTCCGCCTTCGTCGTGCCCAAGGACGACACCGTCACGGTCGACAAGAAGGAGGACAAGCTCGGTCAGCGCGCCTCCAACACGGCGACGATCACCTTCAACGAGACCGAGGTCCCCGCCGATCATCTCCTCGGCGAGGAGAACCACGGCTTCAAGCTCGCGATGATGACCCTCGACCGCACCCGTCCGGGCGTCGCCGCGATGGCGGTCGGCATCGGCCGGGCCGCGTTCGAGTTCGCCGCCGAGTACTCGAAGGAGCGGGTCCAGTTCGGCGTCCCGATCGCGATGCACCAGGCCGTCGCCTTCCTGATCGCCGACATGGCGACCAAGGTCGAGGCCGGCCGGCTGCTCACCTGGTCATCCGCGGCGCTGCTCGACAAGGGGATCCGCAACACGCTCGCCTGCTCGCACGCGAAGCGCTTCGCGGCCGACTCGGCGATGGAGATCACCGTCGACGCCGTCCAGGTCTACGGCGGCTACGGCTTCATCAAGGAGTACCCGGTCGAGAAGCTGATGCGCGACGCGAAGATCATGCAGCTCTATGAGGGCACCTCGCAGATCCAGCGCCTGGTGATCGCGAAGGAGGTCCTGATGGGCCGCGACGTCAACGAGCCGATCCCCGAGGCGGTGGCGAAGAAGAACGGCGCCGGCGACGCGGAGGCGGCGAAGGAGGCCGAGGCGGCCACCGCCTGATCCGGCGACCAAGGAATTCTCGAGAAAGGGGCCGAAAGGCCCCTTTTTCGTGGGACCATGACGTCTATCCAGGGACTACGGGTAACGGGGACGCTCGCGGCGTGCACACTGGCCGCTGCCGTATTCGCGGCGCCCGCTCGCGCGCTCGAGAAGGTCCCGGACGAGGTGATCGTCCAGTTCGAGCGCGGCGCCGATGCCGCCGATCGAGCCGACGCGCGCGCCGACGCGGGCACCGCCGCGCTCGAGGACCTCGGCTCGCGCGGCCTCGAGGTGCGTCCAGATCTCCGACGGGGACTCGGTCGGGGAGACGATCCGCGAGCTCGAGTCCGACCCGGCGGTCAAGTTCGCGGAGCCGAACCGGATCGACCAGCTCTTCGCGAGTCCCGAACGATCCGCTGTTCGGGGAGCAGTGGGGACTGCAGAACACCGGCCAGAACGTCGCCGGGACGCCCGGAACCGCGGACGCCGACATCGACGCGCCGGCCGCCTGGGACATCGGCACCGGCGACCCGGCGACCGTGATCGCGATCATGGACTCCGGCGCGGCGCTCAACCATCCCGACCTCGCGCCCCAGCTCTGGCAGAACCCGGGCGAGGTCGGCGGGCAACGGCGTCGACGACGACGGCAACGGCTTCGTCGACGACGTCAACGGCTACGACTTCGCCGACGGCGACCCGGACCCGACCGACGTCGAGGGCCACGGCACCCACGTCGTCCGGCATCGCGCTCGCCCGCGGCGACGACGGTGTCGGCGTCACCGGGGTCTCCCAGCGAGCCTCGCTGATGGTGCTACGCGTCTGCGCCCCGCGGCTGCTCGGTGGACGCCCAGATCCAGGCGATCAACTACGCGGCGGCGGACGGGCGCGAGGGTCCTCAACGGCTCGCTCGGCGGCCCGTCCCCGACGGAGAACATCGCGCGGCGGAACGCGATCTTCTCCCACCCCAGCTCCTGCACGTCTTCGCCGCCGGCAACGACGGCGTCAACGTGCGACACGGGGCGACGAAGACCTTTCCGTGCGCCCACGCGCCGCAAGGTGCGGAGGCGGACAACACCCTCTGTGTAGCCGACACCACCTCCAACGACGCTCGCTTCGGCGGCTCGAACTTCGGGCCGACCAGCGTCGACCTCGGTGCCCCGGGTCTGTTCGTTCTCAGCTCGAGCATCTTCAGCGACTTCTTCTTCGACCGCTTCGAAGCCGGCGCCGCGGACTTCGCGGTCCAACTGGCCGGTGAACACCGGGTGGGAGCGCGCGAGCCGAAGCACCCGCCGATCTCGTTCGGGGCCACGGACTCCGCGGGCGGCAACTATCCGAACAACACGACGGTCTCGATGACGTCCAGGGCGTTTCCGGTCCCCGCGGGCGGCCTCCGTCGTGCCAGCTGTCGTTTACGCGCAGCCGGGATCTCGACGGGACGGGCGACTTCTTCAGGATCGAGGTACTGCTGAACGACGTGGTCGTCCGCAGCGAACAACTTCATTCGGATGACCAGCCATGGGCGAACGTGACCCTCGGGCCACCGCTCGGGAGCGCGATCGCGGCGGGCGGGAACGTGAAGATCCGGCTGACGCTGTCGAGCAACAACAACGGAATCCAGGCGGACGGGGTCCATATCGACAACATCCGGCTCCAATGCGCGGGCAACGGGCATCGAGTTTCTGAGCGGAACCTCGATGGCCTCTCCACACGTGGCCGGCGCCGCGGGCCTGTTGGCGTCTCGCAACCCGGGTGCCGACGGTGCCGAGCTGCGAAACAAGATCCTTTCGACGGTCGATCCGCTTGGCTCGCTATCGAACACCTCGGTCTCCGGCGGTCGGTTCAACGTGGGCTCGGCGATGGCGGCGATGCCGGCCGACACCTCGATCACGGGCGGGCCGGCGGAGGGCTCAGAGATCGGCGCCAGATCGTGCCTCGCGACGGGGCGCGCCAGCCAAGGGCGCTTCAGCGACGTTCAGCTACTCGTCGAATGATCCCTCGACCACGCTTCCAGTGCTCGGTGGATGGAGCCAACTTCGCCGGCTGTCCGAGCGGTGGTGCAGACGGTCGGCCCGCTCGGCCCAGGTCCGCACACCTTCGTCGTCCGCTCGATCGACCCGCGCGGCAATGCGGACGCCACGCCGGCCCGGCGTAGCTTCTCGGTCGAAACCGATCCGCCGGAGACGAAGATCACCAAGTCGCCGAAGAAGCGAACCGGCTCGCGGAAGGCGAAGTTCAGGTTCAGCTCCGACGAGCCCGGCTCGACCTTCGCCTGCCGGATCGACAAGAAGAAGTTCAAGCCATGCCGGTCGCCGCAGCAAGCTACAAGAGTCTCGACCCGAAGAAGCACAAGTTCCAGGTGCGCGCCACCGACGCCGTCGGCAACGTCGACCCGACCGCGGCGAAGAAGCGCTGGCGGGTTGAGCGGTAGCTAGCTGCGGCGGGTTGGGCTGACGGCGATGATCATCCCGATCGTCGTCACGATGATCATCCCGAGGACGACGAGCGAGGGCCAGCCGTCGATCCGCTCGATCGCCTGCCAGCTGAGCAGTCCGGCGATCACGACCGCGATCACCATGTAGATGATCAGCGGCCGGTTGCTGGCCATATGGACGCTCCGGTCGGGCCCCTTGAGGTCCGGGCGGTCGAACTGCATCCGCTGGTTCTCGGTCATGCGGGACATCGATTCCTCCAGTCAGTCCGTACCCGTGAAGCCCCACCATCGCGCCTCGCGGGGCGCCTCTTCTGTGAGGTTACTCACCTTGTAACCCACCGCACGGCTGCGGTCAAGCGCGGCGACTCCTTTAGCCTGGACGCGGTGGGCCGAGCCGGGCGCACATTGGCAGGGATCGCCGCTCTCGCGGGAGCACTCGCGTGCCTCTCCGCCGCCGACGCCTCCGCCGCCGAGCTCGCCGCGGACTCCGGGTCGTTGCGTGCCCTGGTCGAGCCGGACCCGTGGGGGCTCGAGCTGACCGACGCCGAGGGGGCACGGGTGCTCGCCGAGCATCCCGGCAGGGACGCCCGACGCGGCCGGCACGCTCGGCTTTCGCACCGCGAGCGGATGGGCGCATGCCACGAAGGTCGTCTCGGCGCGCCGGGAGGGCGAGGCCTACGTCGCCGAGCTGGCGACGACCGATCCCTCACGCGGGTTCGAGGTGCGGATCCGGCCGGCGGGGGAGGGAGCGATCGGGTTGCGAGGCGCGGGTGCTCGGGCCGACCGCCGGGCTCGACGCGGTGGGCATCGGCTTCCGTGCGGCCGCCGGCGAGCGCTATCTCGGGCTTCGGCGAGCGCTCGGACGCGGTCAGCCGCGAGAGCGGGGTGGTCGAGAACTACGTCTCCGACGGCCCCTACCAGGCCAACGAGTATCCGGCCATCAACCTCTTCGTGCCGCCCTGGGGGCTTCGCGAGCGGACCGACTCGACCTACTTCCCGATCCCCTGGCTCCTCTCCACGGGCGGCTACGGCGTCCTCGCCGAGAACCCCGAGACGAGCTACTTCCGGCTTCGCTCCGACGCCGAAGACGCCTGGAGCGTCGAGGTGACGAGGGCGCCGGAGGGAGAGCCCGGCGGAGGGCTCGCGTCCGCCCCCCGACCGGTTGGCGCTGACCTTCTTCGGGGGGCCGGATCCCGCGGACGTGTCTGAAGCGCTTCACGAAGTCCACCGGGCGCCAGCCGGCGCCGGCCGCGCCATGGGTCCACGGGCCCTGGTACCAGGCCGACGACGACGCGGCGGCCGAGCTCGAGCTGCTTCGCGAGCGGGACGCGCCGCTCTCGGTCCTTCAGACCTACACCCACTACCTGCCCTGCGGCGAGCAGCGGACCGAGGCGGAGCGCGAGCGGGTCGCCGCCGCCCACGCCGCGGGCGTCGCGATCACCACCTACTTCAACCCGATGGTCTGCGCCGACTACGCCGCCGGGTTCGGCCCGGCGGCCGCGGCCGGCGCGCTGACCCGCACCCAGGCCGGCGAGCCCTACCTCTACCGCTACGGCGCCGCCCATCGACCGAACCTTCGTCGCCCAGTTCGACTTCTTCGGCGCCGGCCGGCGCCGAGCAGTACGGCCGGCTGCTCGACGAGGCGGTCGCCGACGGCTACGACGGCTGGATGGAGGACTTCGGCGAGTACACGCCGCTCGACTCCGTCTCCGAGGGACGGCATCGACGGGACCCGCGCCCACAACCCCTACGCGACCCGCTACCACTGCGCCGCCTGCGGCGCGGTCGCGCGACGAGCCGCGGGCGATCGTCCGCTTCCAGCGCTCCGGCTGGACCGGCTCGGCGCCCTGCGCCCAGGTGGTCTGGGGCGGCGACCCGACGACCTCGTTCGGCTTCGACGGGCTGCGCTCGGCGGTGCACGCAGGCGCTCAACATGGGCCTCTCGGGCGTCAGCGTCTGGGGCTCCGACATCGGCGGCTTCTTCGCGATCGGCGAGCAACTCGCTCTCGCCCGAGCTGCTCACCCGCTGGGTGCAGTTCGGCGCCGTCTCGGCGGTGATGCGGACGCAGGCGAACGGGGTCGCGCGTCCCGGCGAAGGACCGCCCGCAGGTGATCGACCCCGACCAGATCGGAAACTGGCGCCGCTACACGAAGCTCCACACGCAGCTCTACCCCTACCTGGTCGCGGCCCAGCGGGCCTATCGGAAGAGCGGCATGCCGCTGATGCGGCACCTCAGCCTGGTCGAGCCCGGCGACCCGCGCGCCGCCGCCCGCGACGACGAGTTCATGTTCGGCCCCGACCTGCTGGCGGCGCCGGTGGTCGAGGAGGGCGTCGCGCGAGCGCGACGTCTAGCTGCCCGGGGGACGCTGGGTCGACCTCTGGCGCTCGGCGAAGTTCGACGAGCGAAGCGGCGGCCTCCGCCTCGGCTCGGCTCGGACCCTCGGCGGGGGCGGGACGAAGACGATCCCCGCGCCGCTCGAGCGAGCTGCCGCTGCTGCGTCCGGGCCGGCGCGGTGTTGCCGCTGCTCCCGCCGGAGGTCGACACCCTGGCGGACTTCGGATCCGACGGCCTCGTCAGCCTCGAGGAGCGCCGCGGGGAGCTGGCGCTGATCGCGTTCCCGCGCGGAAAGAGCGAGGGCGCGGTTCGGCGAGAACGGCAAGATCCACTCGCGGGAGAAGGGGCACGCGTGGAAGCTGCGGGTCGACGGCGGCGGCGCGCGAAGGTTCGAGCTCCAGGCCTCGCTGAGCGCGCTCCGCGGAGAGCTCGAGCCATGCGAGCTGCGGCTCGACGGGAAGGAGATGCCCCGGTCGCGGCTGGAGCTACGACCGCAAGACGCGGCGTGCTCGAGGCGACGCTTCGCCGGCGGCTCACCGAAGCTCGTCGCTTCCGAGCAGGGTTGCAGCTGATGGCGCGCCCCAAGCCACATGGCCGGAAGCCCGTCGCCGACGCGGTCGCGAAGACGGCGCGCCACGCCGAGGCGCGCACGCGCGGCAGCCGCGGGCGCCGGGGAGGCCGGCCCTCGGACGTCTTCGGCGGCGAGATTCGCCGCCGCGACCTCTTCCCGCTGCTCGTCCTCCACCTCGTGGCGCGCGAGCCGGCCTACGGCAACCGCCTGATCGAGGAGATCGAGGAGATGACGCAGGGGGTGATCTCGGTCAACCCGAACACGATGTACCCGCTCCTGCGCGAGCTCGAAGCCGCGGGGATGATCGAGGGCCGCTGGGAGCACCCCGACCGCCGCACCCGCCGCTTCTACGCGATCACCCCCGCCGGCCGCAAGGAGTACAGGCGCCTGCGCGAGGAGCTGAAGCCCTTCCTCGACTCGGTGATCCGCTCGGTCGGCCTGATCGAGCGCGAGATCTACGGGGACACCTAGGGACCGCGAATCGACACCTTGGGGCCCCGGGCGCAGCCCTTGGGCCTCTTTCCGCGGCGGCCTCGCTCGCCGACGCTCCTCGTGCAACAGAAAACGCCCGCAGCCGGACGCCGGAGGCGGGCCTTCCGAGAGGAGCAGGAATGACACGAGCAGGGACAGGCAGGCCGATCTCGCTGGCGATTGCCGCGACGGCGGCGCTGATGCTGACGGCGCTCTTCGGAGCGTCGGCGGCGCAGGCGGCGCCGAAGTGCTTCGGCAAGCCGGCCGAGATCGTCGGCACCGACAGGTCGGAGAAGCTCGTCGGCACCCAGAACGCCGACGTGATCTTCGCGAAGCGCGGCAACGACAAGATCATCGGCCGCGGAGGCCCGGATCGGATCTGCGCCGGCCCGGGCAACGACAAGGTCAAGAGCGGCTTCGCGATCGATTCGGTCATTGGGCAGATCGGCAACGACCGCCTCGACGGCGGCTCCGAGTCCGACTACCTGAGCGGCGAGGAGGGCAACGACGACCTCGACGGCGGCGAAGGGGACGACGACCTGTTCGGCGACGAGGGCGACGACGACGTCCGCGGCTCTTCCGGCGAGGACGAGCTGTACGGCGAACAGGGCAACGACTCGCTCGAAGGCGACAACGGCCAGTCTTCGCCGGGCGGCGATGCAGACATCCTGGACCCCGGGCAGGGCGCCAACCGGGTCTCGGGCGACGGCGGAGACGATGAGATCTACGCGTGGGACGCCCCCAACCCCGACGTCTTTCTCGGTGGAGGCGGGACCGACACGCTGAGCTACGAGTCGTACGAGTCGGCCGGCGTGACGGTGACGCTCGACGGTGTCGCGAACGACGGCGGTGGCTGCCCTCAGGTATGTGAGGGCGACAACGTCGACGTGACGGTCGACGTCCTCGTCGGGACCTACCAGCGGGATCGTCTGGTCGGTAGCGATCAGAACAACGTGCTCGATGGCCAATCCGGCGACGACGTGGTCGACGGGGCCGGCGGGAACGACATCGTCCGCGGCGACGGCGGCAACGACCAGCTGCTCGGCAGCGCCGGTGCGGACGCGCTGTTCGGCTCCTGGGGTGACGACTCCCTGAATGGGGGTCTCGACCCGGACGACTGCAACGGCGAGGACGGGACGGACACCGCCACCGACTGCGAAACGGTGAGCGGCATTCCGTAGGCCTAGCGGAGGACCCCGGGTCGATCGGCGCGGGACGCGGGGAACGCGGGTCGAGCCGGTTACGGCTCGACCCGCGTGACCGTGGAATCGGCTTGGTCGGCGGTCCAGACCGACCCCTCGCCCACCGCCACGTCCGCCGGGTCGCCGCCGACCTCGGTGGGGGAGCCGACCGGCTCGAGGCGGTCGGGGTCGACGCGGCTGAGCGTCGCGTCGCCCGCGTTCGCGACCCATACGTACCCGAAGGCGACCTTGACGCCCCGCGGCTTCGGCCCGACCGGGGCCGGGTCGCCATCCACCGTCTGGCGGCTCGGATCGATTCGGGTGAGGGTTCCGTCGACGTTGTCGATCACCCAGACGGAGCCCTCTCCGAATGCGACGTCGTTGGGGCGCGAGCCGGGGACCGAGATCGCGCTCCCCACCCGCTCCCCGGTGGAAGCGTCGATCTGGGAGATCGAACGGGCGTCGATGTTGGCGACCCACACCGACCCGCCTCCGGTGGCGAGCGAGCGCGGGGCTATCCCGACCGGCTCCGCCAGGTCCTCCTCGTTCGCGTTCGGGTCGACCCGCGACACGGTGTTGTCCCCCTGGTTCGCCACCCACACCCAATCCGCGTCCACCGCGACGTCGGACGGCGCCTCGCCGACGTCGATCACCACCGGGTCCTCCTCGCCGGAGGGGTCGAGCCGGTAGACGGCGTCGCCGGGCGGGCTCACCACCCAGATCGAGCCGAAGCCGACGGCCACCGAGGAAGCGCCGGGGACCGCGAAGGAGGGCGGGACGGATCGCTCGCTTCGCGGATCGACCCCCTCGACCGCGCGCGCCCCGGTCTCCGCTACCCAGACCCTTCCCGCCCCGACCGTGAGGCCGTTCGGCGCCTCGCCGACGGGGATCGTGGCGACGGCCTCGGGGGGCGCCACCGACTCGGGCGCCGACGGCCCCTCCGCGCCGCCGCCCGAATCGTCGCCTTGGGTGAGTGCGAAGACGATGACGGCGGCCACGGCGAGCGCCGCGGCGACGAGCAGCGCCGGGACCAGGGCCCGGCGACGGTCCACGCGGCGCTGAAGCGGGCGGGTGGGGCCGGCGTCGGGGTCGGGGAGCGCCGCCGGCGGCAGCCCGAGCGCCCTTCGCAGGTCGGCGGCCAGCTCGCCCGCCGTCGTGTGGCGGTGATCCGGGTCGATGGCCATCGCCTTCCTGATCACCCCGTCCACGGCCTCGGGGAGCTCGGGGTTGGCCGCGGTCGCTCGGGGCCGAGGAGCGTTGGCGTGGGCGAACAGGGTCGCCAGGTCGTTGTCGCGAACGAACGGCGGGCGACCGGTGAGCGCGTAGTGGACGACACAGCCGAGGGCATACACGTCCGTGCGCGGGGACACCGGCTCTCCGGCTGCCTGCTCGGGAGCGACGTAGTCGGGGCTGCCGAGGAACTCCCCTGTGCCGGTGACGGTCTCGCCGCCGCGGACGGGGCGGGTGATCCCGAAGTCGGTGAGGAATACGTGCTCGTGGGACCAACTACCGGCCTCCTCCGGAGGCCTCCTGCGAGTCCCGGCCTCGATCAGGACGTTCGCCGGCTTCACGTCGCGATGGACGAGACCGGCCGCGTGCGCGGCGTCGAGCGCGGCGGCCACGCCGTCGACCACCACCGCGGCGCGCGCCGGATCGAGCGGGCCCTCGGCCTCGACGATCCGGCGCAGGTCGCTGCCCTCGACCAGCCGCATGGTGAGGAAGAGCAGGCCGTCCTCCTCCCCGGCGGCATGCACCGGGATCACGTTGGGGTGCTCGATCGAGGCCGCGAGCCGGGACTCGCGCTTGAACCGGTCTCGGAAGCGCCGGTCGGTCGAGAGCGCCGGCGCGACCACCTTCAGCGCCCGCTCGCGGTCGAGGGCGAGGTTGTGCGCCCGGTAGACGACGCCCATCCCTCCGCGGCCGATCACCGCCACGATCCGGTGCCCGGCGAACTCGGCGCCGATCGCGGGACGCCCCGTTCCCTGCGCTGGCTGGTCGGCCATCCGGGTCTAAAGGTCGCGGATCGAGATCAGGCCGCCCTTGAGCGCCAGCTCCGCGAGCCGGGCGCGCTTCTGGTTTTGCGGCAGGTCGCCGACGTCGAAGCGATCGAACAGCGTCCGCAAATGCCCCTTCACCGCGTCGACGCTGAGGAAGACCTCGTCTGCGATCTGCTGGTTGGTGGCCGGGGTCGCGTACGGGCTGCCGTCCCGGAAGGGGCGGCAGAGGGCGATCAGGATCTTGCGCTGGGTCTCGGTGACCCGCTCGACCGGCGGCGCGTCCGGGGAGGCGGCCGTCTCGCCGCTCCCGACCGCGCCGGGGTCGCGGAAGACGACGAGCGTCTCTCCGAAGCGGAGCTCGTCGCCGTCACGAAGCCGGCGGCGGCCGCCGACCCGGTCCCCGTTCAGGAACGTCCCGTTCCGGGAAAGCCCGTCGTCGGCGACCGTCCACTGGCCGCCGATCCGCTCGAGCTCGGCATGCAAAGTGGAGACCTGCTCATCGTCGACCAGTGCGATGTCCACCTCCTCGCCCCGGCCCACCGCCACCCGGCCGGCGCCGGGCTCGAGCACGACGAGCCGTTGCCCCCGCCGATCGCGGTAGAGCAGGAACGGAATCCCCTCCCGTTCGGCGTCGAGTCGCTCCTGGAGCTCGGTCGGGGATGCCGTATGTGCGGCGTCCGGGCGAGCCATCGCCTGCGCAGTCTGACACCCCCCATGGCCGGATCACGCACCGGGCCCGCGGACATAGGGTTCCAGCGTGAGCAGCGTCTCCGCGGCGATTGTGATCGAGGCGCCCCTGGCCGAGGTCTGGGACGTCTACTTCCGCCCTGATGCGTGGCCGGAATGGGTCGACCAGTTCGCCCGGGTGGAGCGCTCGGACGGCTACCCCGAGACCGACGGGACGCTGCGCTGGCAATCGGGGACCGCCGGGCGCGGCACGGTCGACGAGCGCGTGCTCGAGCACGAGCCCCGCTCGCTTCACCGGGTCGCGTTCTCAGACCCCGAGTCGGAGGGCGAGCTCGAGGTGGCATTCGCGATCGAGCCGGGAGCCGATCCGCCAGCGACGCGGGTGACCCAGACGATGAGCTACGCGATCAAGGGCGGCGGCCCGCTGAGCGGCCTCACCGACGTCCTGTTCGTCCGCTCTCAGGTGCGCCGTTCCCTGGAGCGATCGCTGTCGCGGCTGCGGGCGGAGGTGGAGTCGAGCGTATAGCCTCTCGCGCCCCCGACCCACCCGACCCGATCCGGAGGTAGTCCTCACAGATGTTCGTCTTCAAGGCCGCAGTCGTCGGCGCGGGCACGATGGGCGGCGAGATCGCCCAGGCGATCGCCGCCGCCGACATCCCCGTCGTCCTCAAGGACATCGACCAGAAGTTCGTCGACGCCGGCCTCGAGAAGGCCCGCCAGGTCACCGAGGGCCAGCTCGGCCGGCTGGTCAAGAAGGAGAAGCTGACCCAGGAGCAGGCGGACGCCAGGGCCGAGGAGATCGTCGGCCGGATCGAGGGCACGACCTCCTACGACGGGTTCGGCGACGTCGACTTCGTCGTCGAGGCGGCCCCGGAGCGGATGGAGATCAAGCAGTCGGTCTTCGCCGAGCTCGACGCGGTCACGCCCGGCCACGCGATCCTCGCCTCCAACACCTCCTCGCTCTCGATCACCGAGATGGGCGAGGCGACGCTGCGGCCGGAGAAGGTCGTCGGCTTCCACTTCTTCTACCCGGCCTCGGTGATGCCGCTGCTCGAGATCGTCGAGGGCGAGGACACCTCCGAGGAGACCGTCGAGGCGGCGATCAACTTCGCCCAGACGATCAAGAAGCAGCCGATCACCTGCGCCGAGGTGCCGGGCTTCGTCGTCAACCGGATCCTGAACTCGGCGGTCGGCGAGGTCTGGCGCGCCCAGGAGGAGGGCGGCCTCTCGATCAAGAAGATCGACGAGGCACTGGCCGCGCAGAACCTGGCGCCGATGGGCCCGTTCTTCCTCGGCGACATGCTCGGGCCTCGACGACGTCCAGCACGTCGCCGAGCACCTCCAGGAGTCCTACGGCGACAGCTTCTACGTCCACGAGGGGATGAAGAAGCTCGTCGCCGACGGCAAGCTCGGGGCGAAGTCGGGCGGCGACGGCTTCTACAAGGACGGCGAGCCGCAGCTCGAGGGCGACGCCGACCCGCCCGAGGAGCTCGGCGAGCTGTTCACGCTAAGGCGTTCGTCGAGGCCTGCCTGCTGCTCGAGGAGCGCGTCTCGACCGTGCGCGAGATCGACCTCGGGATGATGGCCGGCGCCGGGCTCGATCCGCGCCGCGGCCTCTTCCCGCCGTTCTGGAAGGCCGACCTCGAGGGCCTCGACAACTACCTGGAGAAGCTCGAGCGGCTCGAGGAGTCCCACGGCGAGCGCTTCGCGCCGCCGCGGATCCTGCGCCGGCTGGTCGCCCAGGGCCGCCACGGCCTCAAGAACGGCCAGGGCTTCTACGCCTACCCGCAGCCCGACGACGGCGAGCAGACCGACACGGTCAAGCTCGAGACCCGCGACGACGTCGCGATCGCCTGGCTCGCGAACCCGCCGATGAACGCGGTCTCGCCGCAGGTGATCAAGGACCTGAAGACGGTCTGGGAGAAGGTCAACTCCGAGGGCGAGGTCGGCGCGATGCTGATCGCCTCCTCGATCCCGGTCGTCTTCTCCGCCGGCGCCGACATCAAGGCGTTCACGCAGATGGACGAGGCCGGCGGCGAGGAGCTGATCCACACCGGCCACGCGCTCCTGCGCGACCTCGGCTCGAGCCGGGTCTCGACCGTCGCCGCGATCAACTCGATCGCGTTCGGCGGCGGTTGCGAGCTGGCGATGGCGTGCGACTTCCGGATCGCCGCCGAGTCGGCGATCTTCGGCCAGCCGGAGATCAAGCTCGGGATCATGCCCGGCTTCGGGGGCACCCAGCGGCTGCCGCGGCTGGTCGGGCCGGGGAAGGCGCTGGAGATGAACCTGATCGGCGACGCGATCACGGCGAGCGGCGCGTTCGAGCACGGCCTCGTGACCCGCGTCGTCCCCGACCAGGAGCTGTTCGAGACCGGGCTCGCCTGGGCGCGCAAGCTCGCGGGACAGGCGCCGCTCGCGGTCGAGCAGATCAAGAAGGCCTCGCACAAGGGCGACCTCGACGAGGGGATCGAGGCCGAGAAGGCCGCCTTCGCGGCGGCGTTCCCGTCCGAGGACGGCCGGGAAGGAGTCTCCGCCTTCCTGCAGAAGCGAACGCCGAAGTGGCAGGGCAGGTAGCCTGAGCGCGATGGCGGGGGAAGCAGTGGTCTCGAGCAAGGCCGCCGAGCTCGCGCGCCTTCTCGCGCGAGTCGCGCTCGACCGTGGTCCTGACCGGGGCCGGGATCTCGGTGCCCTCCGGGATCCCCGACTTCCGCTCTCCGGGGACAGGGATCTGGGAGAACGTCGACCCCTTCGAGGTGGCAACGATCGACGCCTTCCACCGCGAACACGAAACGTTCTGGGAGTTCTACCGGCCGCGCTTCGAGATGCTCGACGAGAAGCAGCCGAACCCGGCCCACGAGGCGCTCGTCGAGCTCGAGCGCCGCGGGCTGGTCGAGGCGGTGATCACCCAGAACGTCGACCGGCTGCACCGCAGGGCCGGCACCGAGCGCGTGATCGAGGTGCACGGCTCGATCGCGAGCTCGAGCTGCACGACCTGCGGCGCCTCGTGGCCGCTGGAGGAGGTCGAGAAGCTCTTCGGCGAGGACGGGGTCGCCACGTGCTCCGGCTGCATGGGCAAGGTGAAGCCCGACGTCGTCCTGTTCGGCGAGCTGCTGCCCGAGGCGGCGATGAACGAGGCGCGCGAGCTCGCCGCCGGCGCCGAGCTGATGCTCTGCGTCGGCTCCTCGCTCGAGGTCTACCCGGTCGCCGGCCTGCCCGAGCTGACCATGTCGGCCGGAGGCGGGCTCGCCGTGATCACCGAGGGCCCGACCCCATACGACGGCGAGGCCGACGTCCGCATGCACGGCGACGTGGTCGAGGAGCTGACCGCCGTCCTGGCGGCGCTCAGGCACAACTAAACGGGGTCTGACCCGTCTGTCGCCGCCGTTTCCGCAGTTCGCCCCCTCACGAGGGTCAAGTGCAGAATCTTCGGGCCATAGGGTCGTCCGCAAACCGCGCACGCGCGTTTCCGGACGGACTCGGGGAATCGGCGCGAACGTTCCCCGGCGCGTCTAGGCTGGCCGCGATGGGGATCTCGGTCCGGGGCAGGCTGGGAACGTGCGGCATCGCCGCGTTCGCGGCGTTCTATGCTGGCGCCGCAAGCGCTCGCGGCCAAGGTGACGATCAAGCGCACCACCGGCGGCATCCCGAACATCACCGCGAAGAACTTCCGCGGCGGCGGGCTACGGCTACGGCTACGCGTTCGCCGAGGACAACATCTGCGAGATGGCCGACACCTACGTCACCGTGCGGGCCGACCGGGCGCGGTTCTTCGGGCCCGACGAGTCGTACGACGTCGCGCGGCAACGGCGCGACGATCAACAACCTCGACTCCGACTTCTTCTACCAGCGGATCATCGACACCGGCAAGGTCGAGGAGCTGATGAGCCGGCCGCCGCCGGTCGGCCCGCTGCCGGGACTGAAGAAGGTCGTCCGCGGCTACGTCGCCGGCTACAACGCCTACCTGCGCGAGACCGGCGTCGAGAAGATCCGCGACCCGCGCTGCCGCGGCGCCGAGTGGGTGCAGCCGATCACCGAGCTCGACGCCTACCGGCGCTTCTACCAGCTCGGCATGCTGGCGAGCCAGACCGTCGCCGTCGACGGGATCGCCAACGCGAGCCCGCCGACGCCGGCGCTGCGCGGCCGAGCGACGCCGAGCGCGCGAGCGAGCGCGACGGAGATGATCGCCGAGCTCGGCGAGCAGCTGCCGATCGGCGGGCTCGGCTCGAACGCCTACGGGCTCGGGCAAGGAGGCGACCCGCGAACGGCACGGGCATGGTCCTCGGCAACCCGCACTTCCCCTGGTTCGGCCCCGAGCGCTTCTACCAGGCGCACGTCCGACGTCCCCGGCAAGCTCAACGTCAGCGGCGCCAGCCTCTTCGGCGTCCCGGCGGTCCTGATCGGCCACACCCAGAAGCTCGCCTGGAGCCACACCGTCTCGACCGCCTTCCGCTTCACCCCGTTCGAGCTGCGGCTCGTGCCGGGCTCGCCGACGACCTACCTGGTCGACGGCCAGCCGAAGCAGATGACGAGCGACGAGGTCACCGTCGACGTCCGCCAGGCCGACGGCTCGACTCGCAGAACGAGACCCGGACGCTCTGGAACACCGAGTACGGCCCGGTCTTCACCTCGATCCTCGGCCTGCCGCTCTTCCCGTGGACGCCGACCACGGCCTACGCGATGGGCGACGTCAACGCCGAGAACCTGCGCTACCTGAACCACTTCTTCGAGACCGACCAGGCGCAGTCGACGAAGGAGCTCTACGAGATCCTCAAGCGCTACCAGGGGATCCCGTGGGTGAACACGATCGCCTCCGACTCGAAGGGGCGGGCGCTCTACGCCGACATCGGCGCGATCCCGGCGGTGCCGAACTCGAAGACGGCCTCGTGCAACACGGCGCTCGGGCCGGCGACCGACGAACGCTGCTCGGCCTGCCGGTGCTCGACGGCTCGCGCTCGGCCTGCAACTGGGACAACGAGCCCGACGCGGTCGTCCCCGGCACCTTCGGCCCGAGCCACGAGCCGCACCTCTTCCGCGACGACTACGTGACCAACTCGAACGACAGCTACTGGCTCTCGAACCCCGAGCAGCCGCTCGAGGGCTTCGCCGCGGATCATCGGCGACGAGCGCACCGCGCGCTCGCTGCGCACCCGGCTCGGCCTGCTGATGGTCCAGGAGCGGATCGCCGGCACCGACGAGTACGAGGGCAAGGGCTTCACCCGCGAGCAGCTCCAGGACGTCGTCTTCAACAACCGCCAGTACGCCGGCGAGCTCTGGCGCGACGCAGCTCGTCGCGATGTGCGAGCAGAACCCGACGCTGACCGGAAGCTCGGGCCCGGTCGACGTCAGCGAGGCCTGCCCGGTGCTCGAGGCCTGGGACGTCCGCGACGACCTCGACTCCGCCGGCGCGATCCTCTTCCGCCGCTTCGCGTCGCGGGCGCTCGGCTCACCCGGCCGGGGTCGGCGGGCCGCCGGTGAGCCCGTTCTCGACCCCGTTCGACGTCTCCGACCCGGTCAACACGCCGAACGGGCTCGACACCGACAGCCGCCGCCGTCCGCAGCGCCCTCGCCGACGCGGTCACGGACCTGCGCGACGCCGGCATCCCGCTCGACGCGACGCTCCGCGACTACCAGTTCACCGAGCGCGACGGCGAGCAGATCCCGATCCACGGCGGCCCCGGCGACCCGAACGGCGTCTTCAACGCGATCAGCGCCCCCTGGAACGGCAACGGCTTCCGACCCGGTCCAGCACGGCTCGAGCTTCGTCATGGTCACGAGCTTCACCGACGGCTGCCCCGACGACCGCTCGATCCTCACCTACTCGCTCTCGACGAACCCCAACTCCCCCTACTACGCCGACCAGACCCGGATGTTCTCCGACAAGGAGTGGGTCGACCCGCCGTTCTGCTCCGCCGAGGTCCGCAAGGCGGAGCCGGTGGCGAAGGTGAAGCGGCTGCGGCCGTAGCGGACGCTCGGGGACAGAGGGGTCAGACCCCGTTCTAGTCCAGGAGGCGGCGGCGGCGGAGGGTGCGCTCGGCGACCCCGAGGGTGTCGGCGAGCACCGCGCCGAGCTCGGCGGGAGCTCTCCCTCGAGGGCCTGCTCGGCGGCGTGTGAGACCTGCGGGAGTCGCGTTCGCAGGAGCTTCAGGTCGTCGGCCTGGTCGGACCCCGCCTCCGCCGCGAGCTCGGCGAGCACGGCCCTGATCGCGGGCTCGAGCTGGAGCGCGGCCTCGCGATCGCGGCCCGTGGTCGAGGTCGAGGCGGGCGCGCAGGACGAGCGTCTCGCAGGCGTCGACGATCTCGCGGCCGGCGAGGACGGCGGCGAGGCGCTCCTGGGGGCGCAGGGCCTCGGCGCGGCCTGCGGCGGCCGGGGTCGGGCGGGCGCGTCGACCGCCTCGGTCCAGCGGCCGGCGGCGAGCTCATCGCCGTCGCCGTAGCCGATCCTCGTCGCGTCGCGGTCGTGCGGGCCGAGCTCGGTGACGTAGGGGTCCATCGTCGCCGCCCGCTGGACGTGGAGCGCGCGCGTTGACGAGGGTGCGTGCCGCGGCGGCGAAGTCGTCGCGCGCCTCGGGGTCGCGGCGCATGGCGGCGAGCCAGGCCGTCGGCCTCGGCCTCGTCGGCGAACGGCGTCGTTGCGCGCACGATCGTCGCTCGCGTCGCTGGCAGCGCCTCGGCGTCGGCGGCGTGCCGCGCGTCCGGCGGCTCGGCGCGATCGCCTGCCGGCGCTCGCGCCGAGGGGCTCGTAGGGAGGAGACGACGAGGACGTCGTCGGCCTCGCCGTTCGTCGTCACGGGCGAGGTAGCGGCCGTCGGCGATCCCGAGCCGGCCCGGGACCTCGAACTGCGCGAAGGGGAAGAGCGGCATCGGTCAGACGCTAGCTGCGCCGACGCGATTCGGGGCGCGCTACTCGCCGATGTGGGCGTCGGAGGAGCGGCCGTTGCGGCGCCGTTCTTGCCGTCCTCGTCGCCGTCGGCCGGCAGCGAGTACTTGGACGGGCCCGGTGGGGATCTCCGGGTTCTCGATCTCGCGCGATGCGGCCGATCAGGCGCTCCCACTGCTTCGGCTTGAGCAGGCGGACGAACTGCTTGCCCTCCTCGCCCGGTGCGTACAGCGGCTGGTAGCCGACGTGGATGTGGTCGGCGTGGTCGCCCATCGCGAAGGTCGGGCCGCCCATCTCCATCAGCGAGATGATCTGCGCGGGGTCCATGTTGCCCTGCAGCTTCAGGAGCTCCTCGATCGTCGCCTCGGTGATCGAGCCGCGGCCCTGGTTGCCGAGGATCGGGATCGCGTTCACCTGGGCGATGTCCATCGCGTTACCCGAGGAGTGGTGCGAGACGCCGCCGGAGGCGGTGTAGAAGCTGTGGCCGCACTTCAGCGAGGTGACCGTCAGCCGGAAGCCGGACTCGGCGAGGTACTCCATCGCCGCCAGGATCCGGCGGTCGATCTGGCCGGTCTGGATGTCCTCGCGGCCGCAGGCGTAGATCTCGAGCCGCGGGTCGGCGAGCACGCGGCGATCAGCTGCGCCTTCGAGAGCAGCAGGATCTGGCCGATCGAGGCGTTCGAGAAGCCGAACGGGTCCTTGCCGGCGGCGCGGTAGATCGCCGTCGCCTCGAGCAGCTTCCAGCCGTCGAGGATCGGCTTCGGGTCGATCTTCGGAGCGCCGCGGCCGGTCGGGCGGATCTGGAAGTTGACGTGCGGGGCGAGCTCCTCGGGCCGCCGATCCGGCCGAGCACCGTGCCGGCGACGACCTGGGAGCCCTCGCGCAGCGGCGCGCAGGTCCATCGACTCGCGGTCGAACTTGAGCACGCCGGAGAAGTAGGACTTGAAGCTCTCGTACGCCGGGCATCTTGTCGTCGAGGAGCTGGTCGAGCTGGCCCGAGAGGCTCGCCTGGTCGACGTTGCGCGGGCGCTCCGGCAGCGCGAAGAGGCGCTCGCGGGTGTCCTCGGTGTTGGCAGATCGTGCTCGCCGGCTTCGGGGCGGGCTCCTCGGACTCCGGCTCGCCGCCGCCGCCGCCGTTCCGCTTCGGCGTCGCCGCGTCGGTCGCGGGGCCGGAGGGCTTCGGGTCCTTGCCCGGTGAGATCAGCTCGAAGTCGTCGGCCTTCAGGTCGCGCTCCTTGGGCACCGGGTGGACCTCGGAGATCTCGCCGAGCTCGGCGTAGGTGTAGCGGTTGCCGTAGGCGTCCTGGAGGACCAGGTAGTTGCCGAGCTTCGGGCTCTCGCCGATCTTCTTGATCACGCCGTCGTTGACCGCGACGACCGGCGCGCCTTCGTCGGCGTAGATGTTGATCCCGCGCCGGGTCGGTGAGGACTCGTAAAGGCCGGAGGCGTCGCCCTCCTTGGCCCGCTCGGCGGCCTCGCGCTCGGAGACGTCGTCCGCGTAGCGGGACTTGGCGGCGACCGGGAAGTGGGCGCCCTCGGTGAGGCCGGTGATCGAGCCGACCAGGTCGTCGGGGAGGTCGCCGTACTGCTCGCGCGTAGAGCAGCACCTCGTCGACGTACCAGTCGGCGTGGTTGTAGGCGAAGATCGCGCGTGCGCAGGTCGGTCTCGCCGCCGGCGGCGCGCAGGTAGCGGGCGGCGGCGCAGATCGCGTCGACCGGGTTGTAGGGGTCCTTGCGCTCGTCCCCGTTGGCGTCGACGCCGTAGGCCTCCCAGGTCGAGGGCAGGAACTGCATCCATCCGATCGCCCCGGCGGTCGAGGTGACCCCGGCGAGCTGGCCGAAGTGGGTCTCGATCCGGTTGATCGAGGCGAGCACCTGCCAGGGGATCCCGTACTGGGTGCCGCAGGCCTGGTAGATCGGCAGCAGGAAGGGCGGGATCGAGAACTCGTCGATGATCTCGTTGGAGATCCCGATCGGCGCGGGCGCGAAGTCGGCGACGCTCAGGCGTCGGGTTGGAGTTGGTCGGGCTGTCCGTCGGGGTGCGCGGATGCGGCGGCGGCTCGAGCGGATCGCGGTCGCCGGCGCCCGAGGGCCCGTCCTTGCCGTTGCCGGGACCCTTGGTCGCCGCCGGTCCGCCGTCGTCCGTTCCGCCGCCGCCGCCGCCGGCGATGTCGGGCCGGTCGAGGCCGGCCGCCTCCGCCGCCACCGCCTCCGGGTCCGGTCGGCCCGCTCGGTCCGGTGACTCCCGGGACCGTCAGGTTGTGGTCGAGGCTCAGCCGGGGCGCGTTGTACTCGTCGGTATCGAGCCGGGCTCGAGCAGCCGGGGTCGCCCATGTCGGCGGCGCCGTCGCCGTCGTCGTCGGCCGTGTTGGAGCACACGGGCAGCGCGCCGCCGGCCGCACCGCCGGCTCCGCCGCCGCCGCCGCCCACGGGTGGGCCGCCCACGGGCGGGAGATCCTGGCCGCTGGGCAGGTCGATCGAGACGTCGCCCTGGCCCTGGCCGAGAAGGTCGCCGTCCTGTGCCCCCGCCACCGCGGCCACGACCACGAGGCCGAAAGCGGCCAAGTGCGAGCGATCAGTGCCAAGCCTGTTTCTCAACGATTCTCCAACCCTGGCCACGGAGCTACCGTGGCGAAGCATTCCGGCCAGGCACGAACGCCCACCCCGGAAGCGGGCGAAACGCTACTTGATCGTCATTCTTTTGCAACGTACAACCGGCTCTTGCACGCGCCCCAGCAAGCGTGGCTAAAGCCTACCCAACGCGGGCGAACCGAACCAGGCTGCCGACGCCACTTAACGCAATCTTCATCGGCACTCCGGAACCCTCTAAGGAGGGCCTCAAACGGCGGCATCGACTAGGCTCCGCCGCCGATGGACGAGGACGATCAGAAGGGCATTCGCGACCGGATCTCCTCCGGCGGCGAGGAGGCGATCGGCAACCTCGCCCAGGCGCTGCTCGAGAACCCGGTGCTCAACCGGCCCTCGCGACCGCGCTCGGGGCGGGCGAGAAGGCGGTGCAGGCCCAGCGATCGGCGATGGGCGCGCTGAACCTCCCGGCGGCGACCGACGTCGAGCGCCTCGAGCGCCGCGTCCGCTCGGTCTCCGAGCGGGTCGAGGCGATCGAGGATCGGATCGACGACATGGCGCGCGACGTGGCCCAGCTCCGCAAGCAGGCCGCCGAGCCGGCGGTCGCGGACGACAGGCCGGCCTCGGCGTCGAGGAAGAGTCCGCCGCTTCCTGACCTCGATCCGGGGCCGCCGCGAGGGCCTCGGCCGCGGCCCGACCCATCTCGAGCTCGGCCTCCCGCAGCGCCTCGTCCGAGATCCGCGCATCGGCGCGGGAGTCGGCGGCGATCGTGAGCACGCACGCGACCTCGACCCCGAGCGCGCGGCCGAGCGCGAACAGCGGGCGCGGCCTCCATCTCGACCGCGAGCGCGCCGTCGAGCCGCGCCTGCGACCCGTCGGCCGGTAGAAGAGGTCGGTGGTCGCCACCGCGGACCGCCGGCGCCTCGGGGGCGGCGTTGGCGCAGCGCCTCGCTCAGGAGGCTTCGATGCCGGGTACCGAGCTCGGGGGCGCCGAGCGCGCGGCTGGTCCCGTCGCGGCCGATCGCCTCGGTCGACGATCACGAGCGAGCCGAGCCGAGCCACGCTCGCCGAGCGGCGCCGCAGGTGCCGACCCGGATCGCCCGGCGAACGCCGAGCTCGGCGAGCTCGGGAGCACGATCGCCGCGCTCGGGCCCGCCGATCCCGGTCGACTGGATCGTCAGCGGCCGGCCGTCGGCCTTGGTCTCGCCGTGATAGCCCCAGAGCCCGCGGTGGTGGTTCGACATCCTCGGCGCGTCGAGCAGGTCCTGGGCGAGCGCGAGCGCGCGGCCCGGGTCGCCGGGCAGGAGCGCGTCGGGCGCGATCGGGGCGGTGGGGCGAAGGTGGATCGTCACCTGAGCGAGGATAGAGCTGCGCCGCACTGAGCGCGAGGCGGCGGATTCGAGCAGCGAGACCGGCGGCGCTGACCAGAGAGCCTCGCGCACCGGCCGTCGAGCGCACCCTCGCGGCCACCGCCGGCACCGCGGCGGAGACCGCCGGCGCGCCCAGGAGCTCTCGACGAGGTCGCGCGGCGCGGCACAGCGCACCCGCGAGGGCCTGCGCCGGCATGCGGATGCGCGAGCACGCCGAGGAGCGCTGCGGGCGGTGGAGGGAGCGTCTGACGGAGCTGGAGCGCCCGCATCGAGCGCGCTCGAGATCGCCCTGCGGTCGGTGCCGGACGGCATGTCTAACGCTAAACCTGAGGATTAGAATTGGCCGGACGGCGGATCCTCATCACCGGGATCGCCGACCACTGGGCGGTCGAGCTCGCGCGCCGGCTCGAGCGCGACCCGCAGGTCGAGTTCATCGCCGGGATCGACTCCGAGAAGCCCGACCGCGGACCTCGAGCGGACCGAGTTCATCGAGGCCGACCTGCGCAGCCCGCTGATCTCGCGGCTGATCCCGGCGACCGAGCCGGACACGGTGGTCCACTGCGGGATCGTCTGGTACCCGACGCCGGGCAAGCCGGCGCGGGCGCTGCACGACATCAACGTGATCGGCTCGCTCCAGCTCCTCGCCGCCTGCGAGAAGGCGCCGACGCTCGAGCGGGTGGTCGTCCGCGGCTCCGCAGCGATCTACGGCTGCGAGGGCGCCTCGCCGTCCTTCTTCACCGAGGACATGGCGCGCCGGCTGCCGCTGCGGACCCGTTTCCAGCGCGACATCGGCGAGCTCGAGAACTACTTCGAGACCTTCTCCCGCCGCCGCAGCGACGTCGACCTGCACGCATGCTCCGCTTCCAGCCCGAGATCGGCCCGGACCTGGACACGCCGCTCAGCCGCTACCTCTCGCTGCCGGCGGTGCCGGTCCAGCTCGGCTTCGACCCGCGGCTCCAGCTCGTCCACGCGGAGGACGCCACCGGCGCGCTCCTCGCGGCGACGATCGCTCCCGGTGCGCGGCGCGGTCAACGTGGCGCCGTCGGGATCGATCTCGCTGACCCGGCTGCTGCGGCTCGCCGGACGACCGCAGGTCCCGATCCCGCATCCGGTCTTCGGGCCGGCGCTCTCTCGGTTCGGGCGCCGCGAGCCTCGGCGCCGGCGAGGCCTACAGCGACGCGCTGCGCCTGCTCCGCTACGGCCGCGGGGTCGACAACACCCGGCTCCGCGAGGAGCTCGGCTACGAGCCGCGCTTCGACGCGGTCGGGGCGGCGCAAGCGACTTCGCCGCGAAGTCGCGCGGGCGCAGCGTGGTCCCCCTGCCGGGCCTCGGGTCGCTTGCGGGGCGAGTCTCGTGAACGCGCCGCACCGACACCGCCGCGGCCGAGGCGATCGCCGAGCTTCCTGCGCAGCCTCGGCAGCGGGGTCGGCGCCGGCCTCGACCCCGCCGCGGCCGCCGAGCGCGCCGCCTCGGGGCTGCCGCGGGAACCTGCGCGACTCGGTCGAGCGGGCGGCGCGCCGGCATGCGGGGCGACTACCACGAGGACGAGTGGGGCTTCGACGAGGAGTTCGCCGAGGCCGTCTTCCCGTTCTTCGAGTTCCTGTACGAGCGCTGGTGGCGGGTCCAGGCCGACGGGCTCGATCAACGTCCCCTCGCACGGCCGGGCGCTGATCGTCTCCAACCACGCCGGCTCGCTGTTCCCGTTCGACGCCTCGATGATCACGGCGGCGATCATGAAGGAGCACCCGCTGCCGCGGTGGCCGAAGTTCATGGTCCTGAACTGGGCCTTCGTCCTGCCCTTCCTCTCCGCCTTCATGCGCCGCGTCGGCGGGCTCCCGGCGAGCCCGTACAACGCCGCCCGCGCGCTCGAGCAGGACCACCTGGTGATGGTCTTCCCCGAGGGGGTGAAGGGGACCGGCAAGCCGTTCTCGGAGCGCTACCGGCTGCAGCGCTTCGGCCGCGGCGGCTTCGTCGAGGTCGCGCTGCGCGCGCAGGCGCCGATCGTCCCGGTGGCGGTCGTCGGCTCCGAGGAGATCTACCCGATGCTCGGCAACGCCGGGCTCGCTCGCCCGGCTCGCCGGCGCCCCGTTCGTCCCGATCACGCCGACCTTCCCCTGGCTCGGCCCGCTCGGCCTCATCCCGCTGCCCTCGAAATGGCGGATCGAGTTCTGCCCGCCGATCGACCTCTCCGAGTACCCGCCCGAGGCGGCCGAGGACCGCCGCCTCGTCTTCGACCTCTCCGAGCAGGTGCGCGAGACGATCCAGGAGAAGATCTACGAGAACCTCGTCAAGCGCGGCTCGGCGTTTCTCTAGATGAATGAGCGGGCACGGAGCCAAGGAGCCGACCGAGGCGACGCGCAGCGCTCGCCGCGGCCGCGAGAGCTGCCGGCCGAGAACGACGACGCGAGAACGCGGCCCGCGGCTTCGTCGGCGGGCCGGAGAGCCTCGTCATCCGCGACGACGACGGCCGCGTCGTCTGGGACATGGACGGCTACGGCTTCCTCCGCGAGGACGGCGGAGGCGCCCGGACACGGTCCACCCGAGCCTCTGGCGCCACGCCTCGGATCGACACCCGCCCCGGCCTCTACGAGGTCGCCGAGGGCGTCTACCAGGTGCGCGGCTACGACGTCTCCAACATGACCCTGGTCGAGGGCGAGCGCGGCGTCGTCGTCGTCGACCCGCTGATCTCGATCGAGTGCGCGCGCGGCGGCGCTCGAGCTCTACTTCCGAGCACGCGGCGAGCGGGAGGTGACCGGCGGTGGTCTACTCGCACAGCCACGCCGACCACTTCGGCGGCGTCAAGGGCATCGTCGATCGAGGAGCGCGGTCCGCTCCGGCGAGGTCCACGGTCTACGCGCCCGAGAAGTTCCTCGTCGAGGCGGTCTCCGAGAACGTCCTCGCCGGCAACGCGATGGTCCGCCGCGGCGGCGTTCATGTTCGGCAACTTCCTCGCAGCGCGGGCCCGCGCGGGCAGGTCGGCGCCGGGATCGGCTGCGACGACCTCGGACGGAAGCCCGTCTCCCTGATCCCGCCGACCGTCGAGATCCACCACACCGGGCAGTGGGAGATGATCGACGGCGTCCGCTTCGACTTCCAGCTCGTCCCCGAGACCGAGGCGCCGGCGGAGCTCAACTTCCACCTGCCCGAGCGCGAGGCGCTCTACGTCGCCGAGATCGCGACCCACACCCACCACAACGTGCTCACCCTGCGCGGCGCCGCAGGTCCGCGACGCGCTCGCGCTGGTCGAAGTACCTGAACGAGGCGATCGAGCTCTTCGCCGCCGACTCCGAGGTCCTCTTCCACGGCCACCACTGGCCGACCTGGGGCCGCGAGGAGCTGACCGAGATGCTGCGCGCCCACCGCGACCTCTACCGCTACGTCCACGACCAGACCCTGCGGCTGATGAACAAGGGCCTCACCCCGGTCGAGATCGCGGCCGAGGTCGAGCTGCCGCCGGCGCTCGGCCGAGCACCTGGTCGGCCCGCGGCTACTACGGCACCGTGAGCCACAACGTCCGCGCCGTCTACCAGCGCTACCTGGGCTACTTCGACGGGGTCCCGGCCCACCTCGACCCGCTGCCGCCGGTCGAGGCCGGCGCGCCGCTACGTCGAGCTCGCGGGCGGGGCGGAGGCGGCTGCTCGCCGAAGGCGCGCGAGGCGTTCGACGCGCGGCGACTACCGCTGGGCCGCGGAGCTCGCCCACCACCTCGTCTTCGCCGAGCCGGAGAACGAGGAGGCGGCGAGCTCGAGGCGCGACGCGCTCGAGCAGATGGGCTACCAGGCCGAGAGCGCGATCTGGCGCAACTACCTGCTCGCCGGGGCGCTGGAGCTGCGCGACGGCGTCCAGGCCGGAGCGCGCGACACGAGGTCGCCGCGGGCGCGACGTCGCCCGCTCGCTGCCGGTCGACATGGTCTTCGACGCGATGGGCGCGCGGCTCAACGGCCCGCGCGCGCTGGGACGTGCGGATCGTCGTCAACTGGGACTTCACCGACCTCGGGCGAGCGTGGGTGATGACGATCGAGAACGGGGCGCTGAGCACGGTGAGCGGCCGGCTCGCCGACGACGCCGACGCGACGATCGAGCTCACCCGCGACGCCCTCGACGCGCTGATCCTCGACGGCCCCGAGGCGGCCGGCGAGGAGTTCGCCGCCGGCCGGATCAAGATCGCGGGCGACGGCGAGAAGCTCGGCGAGCTGCTCGGGCTCTTCGACTTGCCGGACCCAGGCTTCGAGATCGTCCGTCCCTGACGCTACCCCGAGGGGTCTGACCCCTGAGGTGCCACGTGTCCCCCTTAGGGGTCAGACCCTTGCGCGCCGCTTCGCGCGTCCGCGGACCCGGATCGTCTCGGTGGGACGCCGCTGAGCGGCAACCCCAGCGGGTGCGGCGACTAGTTGTCCGGCTCGCCCCTGTGCAGCAGCGGGTGGTCGAGCCCGTGCTCCTCGCACAACTGCGGCACGCTGTCGGGCTGGAACTCGAGCCCGTAGCGGGCTCCGAGCTCCCCGAGCTGCGCCGGGTCGAAGTCCGGGGCCTCCACGATGGCCCCGAGCTCTTCGAAGAAACGCTCGAACCCGCCCGGGGAGATGATCTCCAGGATCCGGCAGGGCTCGTCGCCGGCGTTCCAGAACGTGTGCCACTGGTCGCGCGGCTTGAATGCCAGGTCCCCCACGTCCGCGTAGACGAGGTCATCGCCGAGTAGAGCGCCCATCCGCCCCTCCAGCACGAAGCTGTACTCGTCCTCACGGGAGTGCTTGTGGATGGGGGCCGCCAGGCGTCGGGGCGGCATCGGGTGCTCGACCAGCGAGAAGCCCCCGCCGGTCTCCTCGGTCCACGCCATGAGCCGAGCGCCGATCGATCCCAGATCGACCGCCTTGCCACCCTCGGGCCCGATGATTCGCGGCCCCTGCGAGGCATCGAATCGCTTCAGGCCAGTCGTCTGCGAGGTCGCTTCCATGTGACAGCTCCTTATTGGGTGAACAGTGGTGTGCGGCGAACCTAGCACACACCCTTCCGATCTGTCAATATTGGATGAACAGCTATGTCTAGTGAACACGAGAAATGCCGAAGCTCGGAGGTACACGAAGCGTCGTCGCGCCGAGCAGGAGCGGCAGACCCGGGAGCGGATCACGGAGGCGGCGGTGAGGCTCCACGGGACCGTCGGGCCGGCCCGGACGACCGTCAGCGGTGTCGCGAGGGAGGCCGGCGTCCAGCGGGCGACCGTCTATCGCCACTTTCCCGACGAGGTATCGCTGTTCGCAGCCTGCTCGGCGCACTACTGGGCGGGCAACCCGATGCCGGATCCGGTGACGTGGTCGACGATCGCCGGTTCCGGGACCCGACTAAGGCATGCGCTGGGTGAGATGTACGCGTTTTTCCGCCGCACCGAAGGGATGCTGGAGAAGACGAATCGCGACGCGCCTCTGATCGAGGCGATGGCGAAGCCGGTGGCGGAGTTTCGCCGCTACCTGGACACGGCCGCCGCTGCGATAGTCGCCGGCCGGCCGGAGCGCGGCCGGGCGCGAAGGCGCGTGCAAGCGGCGGTGGGACACGCGATCTCCTTCCCGACCTGGCAGTCGCTCGTGCGCCAGCAGGGCCTCGAAGATGCCGAAGCCGTTTCGGTGATGGCGGCAATGGTCGAATCCGCGGGCGGGGCGCGACCGCCAAGGGCTGACGCGCACGCTTGGGTCACGACTTCGGCGGGCTGAGCACGGCCGGCGGCGGCTCGGCAATGCCGACGGCGCGGTAGAGGGTCAGGCTTGGCTGCGCCACCAGCCAGCGCCCGCCGTCCCGGCGCAGGTAGATCGGATCGTCCTCGACCGAGGGCTCGGGCCGGTCGGCGAAGCGGGTGAAGACCGTCGCGAAGACGGTCCCCGCGTCGCCGCTCGTGTCGACCGAGTCGACCGCCTCCAGGGTCGAGCTCTGCCAGACGGGGAGGCCGCGCGGGTCGCGGTAGCCGAGCGAGGCGTCGAGCGAGGACCCGCAGTCGCCGCGGTCCCGGGGCAGCTCGATCGCATCGATAGCCCCGGGGACGAGGAGCCGGCAGATTTCCGTTCCTCGGCGCGCGTCGATCGCGGAGACGTAGTCCTCGGCCGCCCGCACCGCGAGCCGCTCGCTTCGGCTCAAGACGTTCGGCGATCCACCGCCCGAGTCCCCCTCGACCCGCTCGCGCTCGCCGTCGCCCGGCTCGGGCCCGGAGGGGGCGGCCGGCGCCGGTGACGCCGTGTCCGGTGTCGTCTCGGTCGCCGAGGGCTCCTCCTTCTCGCCGCATCCCGCGGCCAGGACGAGGCCGCGAGCGCTGCCGCGATCGTCGTGCGGTTTCTCACGATCGCAATAGACTGCCTGACGTGGTACTGCGACGGTTCGCAGAGCCGACCGGGGAGGTCGCGTTTCGCTCCCCCGCCGAGCTGCGCGAGGTGCTCGAGACGCCTGCTCGCGAACGTCGACGCGGACGAGCGGGTGGGTCCGCTGCTGCGGGCCGCCCACGTCCGCACCCGGCTTCGAGTTCACCGACATGCGGCTGGCGCTCAACGTCGCCTCGGCCGACGGCGAGGAGCACTGCGTCGAGTGGGGCTTCGGCACGCCGGCGCCGTGGGACGCCGAAGGTGACCCTGAGGATGGACTCCGACGTCGCCAACGGCTGGCTTCAGGGGACCGAGTCGCTCGCGATCGCGATCGCCCGCGGCCGCGTCCAGCTGCACGGGCGAGACGCCGCTCGACGCTCTTCTTCCTGCCGGCCGCGAGGCTGCTCGGCGGATCCCTACCGGCGACTGATCGCCGCCGAAGTATCAGCCACCTCCGCGTCGGCCTAAGCACGTCTCGTCCACATGAGCCATTGACCCGCGGCTCTCGCGGGCGTAGGCTCTGCTCAACGACAAAGGCAGCAGGCCGAGAGCGGACAGCGCCGGCCACGCCCTCTGGCGACTGGGGCACTCGCCGGCGGTCCGCGAGGCGAGAGCCGACGGCCGACGTTGCGGGCCGGTAAGCCCGCGAGCGACGGGGCAGCGCGACCCCGTCGCTCTCTTTCTGGCCCGGCTCGTCCCGCGTCACACACCTTTCCGATCCGATCCGCGATCATCGGAGCGTGCCCGAGCGACGATCGGATCTCCCTCCAGGAGGCATCGCGCCGCGCCGGCGTCTCGCCCGGCGACCCTGAAGCGCTGGGCGCGCCAGGGCGTGATCCCGGTGGAAGGGCGACGACTGGACCGTCGCCGCCGCGGCCCAGGCCCGGGTCGTCGCGCGGATGCGCGAGCGCGGGCACTCGCTCGAGTCGCTGCGCCAGGCGGTCCGCGACGGCCGGCTCGCGTTCGGCTACGCCGAGAGCCTGCTCCCCGACGCCGAGCGCGACGTACACGGTCGCCGAGGTCGCCGAGCGCACCGGGCTCGAGGAGGAGCTGATCGAGCGGCTGATGGCGCTGCTCGGGACCCCGACCGCGCTCGAGGGAACGCTGACCGAGCAGGACGCCGACGCGATGGAGCTGATCGCCGAGATCCTCGCGACCGGCTTCCCGCTCGTCGCCCTGCTCCAGCTCGTCCGCGTCTACGCCCAGTCGATGCGCAAGATCGCCGAGGCGGAGATCCGGATGTTCCACCTCTACGTCCACGAGCCGCTGATCCGCCAGGGCGTCGGCGCGCTCGAGATGGCGGAGGAGATGGAGGGGCTGGCCGCCGAGCTGATGCCGCTGACGGCGCCGCTGATCGAGTACCTGCACCAGCGCTACCGCCGCTTCTTCTCCGAGCAGGACGTCGTCGGCCACATGGAGACCGAGTTCGGCGGCCGCGACAGCCTCGGCCGCGTGACGATGGCCTTCTGCTTCGTCGACCTCGCCGGCTTCACCCGCTTCACCGAGGAGGAGGGCGACGAGGAGGCGCTCGACCTGATCGAGCGATTCGTCGAGACGGTCGAGGCCACCCTGCCCGGGCGGGGCGACGGTGGTGAAGACGATCGGCGACGAGGTGATGATCGTCTCGCCCGAGCCGGTGCCGCTGACCGAGTGGGCGGTCGGCTTCCTCGGCCTGTTCCAGGAGCGCCCGCAGCCGCGCGTCGGCCTCCACTACGGCGACGCCGTCTACCGCGACGGCGACTACTTCGGTACCCAGGTCAACCTCACCCACCGCGTGGTCGCCCGCGCGCTCGGCGGCGAGGTGCATGGTCACCCGCGAGGTCGCCGACGCCGCCGCCGATTCCGAGTACCTGCACTTCGAGCCGATCGGCGAGGTCGCGCTGAAGGGATTCCCGAAGCCGATCGAGCTCTTCACCGTGCACCCGGCGCACGAGACCGGCGAGCACGGGATCGTCGGGAGCTGATGGAGGCGACCGGGGACCAGCGGGCGATCGCCGAGCTGGCCGCGGCGATCGGCGCGAGCGGACTGGTTCAGCGACGGGCTCGCGCGGGGTCGTCCTCGTCTCCGGCGGCGCCGACTCGGCCTGCGCGGCGGCCGGGCTGGTCGGCGGTCGTGCGGCGGTCAGAGCGCTCGTCGCGCTGTGCCTGAACTACGGGCTGCGCGACACCGCCGACCGCGACGAAGCCGCCGCGCGCGAGCTCTGCGAGCGGCTCGGGATCGAGCTCGGATCGTCGAGCGCCCCGACGCTCGGCGAGGGGAACCTCCAGGCGCGCGGCCCGCGACGCCCGCTACGCGGCCGCCGAGCGCCTCCGCGCCCGGCGCGGCGCCGACTGGATCGCGACCGGGCACACCCGCACCGACGTCGCCGAGACCGTGCTCTACCGGCTCGCGGTCTCGCCGGGGCGCCGCGCCCTGCTCGGCCTGCCGGCCGCGCCGGGGCCGGGTGGTCCGCCCACTGCTCGCGCTCGGGCGCGCCGACACGCGCCGGATCGCGGCCGCCGCCGGGCTGCCGTTCGCCGACGATCCGACGAACGAGGATCCCGCGTTCGCGCGCAACCGGATCCGGGCCGAGGTACTGCCCGTGCTCCGCGAGCTGAGCTCCGCCGCCGAGCGCAACATCGCCGAGACCCGAGCCGAGCTCGCGGAGGAGGCCGAGGTGCTCGACCGCGTCGTCGGCGAGCTGCTCGAGCGCCGCGGGCGCCGGCGCCGGGCGTCACCGCGGTCGCCGCCGACGCGCTCGCCGGCTCGAGCCGGCGCTCGCGCGCGCCTCGCGCTGCGGGCGCTCGCCGAGCGCGCCGCCCGGCGCGACGTCGCGCTCGGGCGCGAGCGGGCGGCCGAGATCCTGCGCCTCGCGCGATCCTCGGAGGGCGGCGAGGTCGACCTCGGCGGCGGCCTGCGGGCCGTCTGCGAGGGCGGCTTCGTCAGCTTCTCGCTGCGAGCCGACGAGGCCGAGCTCGAGCCGGCGACGCTGACGGTCCCCGGCGAGTGCCGCTTCGGGCAGCTGGCTGGTTCGAGCCGAGCTCCGGCCGCCGCCGGTCGAGCCGGCCGGCCCCGAACGGGCGACGCTCGACGCCGGCGACGCTCGGCGAGCACGTCGTCGTGCGGCCTGGAGCGACGGGGACCGCATGCGCCCGCTCGGCCTCGGCGGGCACGAAGTCGCTCCAGGACCTGTTCACCGACCGCGGGTGCCCCGCTCGCTCCGCCGCAGCCTGCCCGTCGTCGAGGCCGCAGGGCGAGATCGCCTGGGTGGCCGGCGTCGCCGTGTCCGAGGAGTTCAGGCTGACCGAGGGGACCAGCGAGGTGGCGGTGCTCAGCGCCCGCCTGCCCGAGTAGCCTGCGGCGCGGTGGAGTCGCCCCGGACCGGTCGCGGAGATCGGCGAGACCCTCGTCTCGACCGAGGACCTCGAGCGCCGGGTCGCCGAGCTCGGGGCCGAGATCAGCCGCGACTACGAGGGCCGCGACCTGTCCTGTCGGCGTGCTGAAGGGCGCGGTCGTCTTCATCGCCGACCTGATGCGCCATCTCACCGTGCCCTGCGAGGTCGACTTCATGGCGGTCTCCTCGTACGGCTCGCAGACCGACTCCTCGGGCGTGGTCCGCATCCTCAAGGACCTCGACGCCTCGATCGGCGGGCCGCGACGTGCTGATCGTCGAGGACATCATCGACTCGGGCCTCACCCTCCAGTACCTACTGCGCAACCTGAAGGCGCGCGATCCGCGCTCGCTCGAGGTCTGCGCCCTCCTGACCAAGCCCGACCGCCGCCGGGTCGACCTGCCGACCCGCTACGTCGGCTTCGAGATCCCGAACCGCTTCGTGGTCGGCTACGGCCTCGACCACGGCCAGCGCTACCGCAACCTGCGCCAGATCGCCGTGCTCGAGGAGTAGGGGCGATCGCGCCGGCGCGCCCTGATCCGCTCCGACCGCCGCGCTCGCAGGTTTAGTAGGGGCATAGGCCCCCGGTTACACTGATTTCCGATTGTGAAGCGGTTTTTCAGAAGCGCGGCGTTCCCGATCCTGATCGTGCTCGTGCTGGCGTTCTTCGCCCAGCGCCTGATCAGCCCCGGCGAGACCGAGGAGGCGCCCACCTACAACGAGTTCCTGACCCAGATCGAGGACGACCCCGAGTCGATCGACAAGGTCACGATCGCGGCTCAGGAGAACAAGATCACCGTCGCTCGAGGCGAACGGCGAGGAGTACGAGACCGGCTTCCCCGCGAACACCGAGGAATCGCTGGTCAACAGCGCTGCAGCGAAACGACGTCGAGACCGTGGTCGAGGGCGCCGGCGGCTCGTCGATCCTCAGCCTGCTCACCTACATCCTGCCGTTCGTCCTCTTCTTCGCCTTCTGGGTCTTCCTGATGAACCAGATGCAGGGCGGCGGCTCGAAGGTGATGAGCTTCGGCAAGTCGCGCGCGAAGCGGATGTCCGTGGACGCGCCGAAGATCACCTTCCGCGACGTCGCGGGGGCCGACGAGGCGGTGCAGGAACTCCACGAGATCAAGGAGTTCCTCGAGAACCCGAAGAAGTTCCAGTCGCTCGGCGCCCGGATCCCGAAGGGCGTGCTGCTCTACGGGCCGCCCGGGACCGGTAAGACGCTGCTCGCCCGCGCGGTCGCCGGTGAGGCCGGGCGTCCCGTTCTTCTCGATCTCCGGCTCGGACTTCGTCGAGATGTTCGTCGGCGTCGGCGCCAGCCGCGTCCGCGACCTCTTCGAGCAGGCGAAGCAGAACTCCCCCTGCATCATCTTCATGGACGAGATCGACGCCGTCGGCCGCCACCGCGGCGCCGGCATGGGCGGCGGCCACGACGAGCGCGAGCAGACGCTGAACCAGCTCCTCGTCGAGATGGACGGCTTCGAGATGAAGGACAACATCATCCTGATCGCCGCCACCAACCGCCCCGACATCCTCGACCCGGCGCTGCTGCGGCCCGGGCGCTTCGACCGCCAGATCGTCGTCGACCGCCCCGACCGCCGCGGCCGCAAGAAGATCCTCGAGGTCCACACCCGCGGCAAGCCGCTCGCCAAGGACATCGAACTGGACACGCTCGCCGGCCAGACGCCCGGCTTCACCGGCGCCGACCTCGCCAACCTGATCAACGAGTCGGCACTGCTCACCGCGCGCTCGGGGAAGCGCGAGATCTCGATGCTGCGAGCTCGAGGAGGGGATCATGCGCGTGATCGCCGGCCCCGAGAAGAAGACCCGGGTGATGTCCGAGAAGGAGCGCCTGGTCACCGCCTACCACGAGCTCGGGCCACGCGATCGTCGGCCACGTGCTGCCGAACTGCGACCCGGTCCACAAGATCTCGATCATCAGCCGCGGCCAGGCGCTCGGCTACACGATCTCGCTGCCGACCGAGGACAAGTTCCTCACCACCCGCGCCGAGCTCACCGACACGATGGCGATGACGCTCGGCGGCCGGGCGGCCGAGGAGATCATCTTCTCGGAGATCACCACCGGCGCCTCGAACGACCTCGAGAAGGTGACCGAGACCGCGAAGCAGATGGTCATGCGCTACGGCATGTCCGAGCGCCTCGGCCCGCGGGTCTTCGGCCACGATCGCTCGCAGCCCTTCCTCGGCCGCGAGTTCTCCTCCGAGCCCGACTACTCGGACGAGATCGCGCGCGAGATCGACGACGAGATCCGCCGCGTCGTCGAGGAGGCGCACCAGACCGCCAAGGACATCCTCACCGAGCCACCAGCGAGCGACCTCGACCGGATCTCGAAGATCCTGCTCGAGCGCGAGACGATCGACGCCGAGCAGTTCGTAGAGCTCCTCGACGGCAAGCCCGAGGACGAGGTCTTCGGCGACGAGGAGGAGGGCGAGGCGGTCACCCGAGATGCCGAGCCGGAGGCCGAGGAGAAGCCGGCCCGCGAGGGCCCGCGCCCGGTCCCGCGCCCCCGCCCCGGCTTCGCCGGCGGCTCAGCGGAGATGCGGGCGGACGAGCGCTAGCCGCGACGTCAGCACCGCCGCGATAATCGGTCTGTGCGCTCCGTGCAGATCGAGCGGTTTCGTGCCGCGTTCGAGGCGTTCTCGCGGGGCGACATGGAGGCGGTGAACGCCAACTTCGCGCCCGACTTCGAGGTTCGCGACCACGTGATCCTGGAGGGCGGCACCGGATCGGTCGGCCCGGAGGCGCTCGCCGCGAACCTGGCTCAGCTCCACGAGGCGTTCGACCAGTACCTCGTCGAGCCGCTTGAGTTCGAGGAGATCGAGGACGGGATGCTCGTCAAAATCCTCGCGAAGGCGCGCACGGAGCGCGACGGCGGCATGGACCTCGAGCTCGAGGCGGGCCAGCTCTGGCGCACGCGCGAGGACGGGCTAGCGGTCAGTCTCGACATCTACCCGAGCTGGGAGGAGGCCCGGCGGCCGCGGGGCTGGAGACATGAGCGGGCCGTTGATCATGGGCGTGGTCAACGTGACCCCGGACTCGTTCTCGGACGGCGGCGAGTTCCTCGACCCGGCCAGGGCGATTGACCACGCGGCGGAGCTGGTCCGCGACGGTGCCGACGTTCTCGACATCGGCGGCGAGTCCACGCGTCCCGGCGCCGAGGCGGTCGGCGCCGAGGAGGAGATCCGCCGGGTCGTCCCGGTGCTCGACGGGCTGGTCGGCGTCGGGGTTCCGATCTCGATCGACACCTCGAAGGCGGCGGTCGCCGAGGCGGCGCTCGACGCCGGCGCGACCTGGGTCAACGACGTGACCGCGTTCCGCGGCGATCCCGACCTCGCCGCGCTCTGCGCCGACCGGCGCTGCGAGGTGGTGCTGATGCACATGCTCGGCAGCCCGCGGACGATGCAGGAGGACCCGCGCTACGACGACGTGGTCGCCGACGTCAAGGCGTTCCTCGCCGAGCGGATCGAGGCGGCGGTCGCGGCCGGCGTCGAGGAGCGGCGGATCTGGGTCGACCCCGGGATCGGCTTCGGCAAGACGGTCGAGCACAACCTCGAGCTGCTGCGGCGCCTCGGCGAGCTTCGCGAGCTGGGCCGGCCGGTCATCGTCGGGACCTCTCGCAAGAGCTTCATCGGCAAGATCACCGGCCGCGGGGTCGACGAGCGCCTCGGCGGCACGGTCGCCTCCAACGTGCTCGCGGTGGCGAACGGCGCCGACGGGGTCCGGGTCCACGACGTCGCCGAGGTCCGCGACGCGGTCCGGACGGCCGACGCCGTTCTCAGTGGATCGGGCTCGCCGTTCGCGAGGGGCTGAGCTCGAAGACCTGGAAGTCGCGCCGGATCACCGGCACGGACACGTTGTAGACGGGGACCGAGCCGATCCGGCCCTCATACGCGCCGGCGTGGGCATGACCGTGGAGGGCGAGGTCGGGCTCGTGCTCGAGGATCGGGGCCGCGAGCCGGTCGGAGCCGAGGAAGGCCCAGATCCCGGCGGGCTCGCCCTCGATCGTCTGGCTCGTGGGTGCGTAGTGGAGCAGCGCGATCCGCAGGTCGCAGGTGGAGATCGCGCGCAGCCCCTCGTCGAGGCCGTAGATCTCCGCGGTGGCCTCGGCGTAGACCCGCCTCAGGGTCGGCTCGCCGAAGTCGGGCAGGTGCGACGAGCCGGCGAACCCTCCGATGAAGCCCTTGGCGCCGGCGACCCCGACCCGCGCGTCGCCCACCGTCACCACCGAGGAGCCCGGGTCGAGGACCTCGATCCCTCCGGCTTCCAGTACGTCGACCAGCTCGTCGCGTCGATCCGCGTGCCAGTCGTGGTTGCCGAGCACCGCGATCACGGGCATGTCGACCTCGCGGCAGGCATCCGCGAGCACGGCCGCCTGCGCCGGCTCGCCGGTGGTGGTCAGGTCTCCTGCGAGCAGGGCCAGGTCGGCGCATCCGGCGAGCGCCGCGAACGCCCTCGTCGCCGCCTCGCGGTTCGACTCGTCGCAATGGACGTCCCCCGCGGCCGCGACCCTGACCGGATCGGAAGCTGGCATGGGAGGCCTATACCCGGGAAACCCGGGGTATCAGACAGCGCGTGCCCGAGCCCGAGGCCTCGTTCGAGGCGATCAAGACGACGCTGAAGCGCTGCACCCAGGCGCTCGAGGAGGCCGACGTGGAGTTCATGGTCGGCGGAAGCCTCGCAGCCTGGGCGCGCGGGGGGCCGGAGACGCGCAACGACCTCGACCTGATGCTGCGCCCGCGGGACGCGGATCGTGCACTGGACGCGCTCGAGGAGGCGGGGATGCGAACCGAGCGGCCCCCCGAGCAGTGGCTCTACAAGGCCTGGGACGGGGAGGTGCTGGTCGACCTGATCTTCGAGCTGCTCACGGTCGAGCACGAGGGCAAGCCGGCGGAGCGGCGCCCGATCGACGACCACCTCTTCGAGCGCGCCGACGATCTGCGGGTCTTCGCCGTGGTCGTCCAGGTGATGTCGCTGGAGGACCTGCTGGCGACGAAGCTGCTCGCCCTCGAGCCGCATTCGCTCGACTACGAGGGCTCGCTGGCGATCGCGCGGGCGCTGCGCGAGGAGATCGACTGGGACGAGGTGCGCGAGCTGACCGCGGAGTCGCCCTACGCGAAGGCGTTCTTCACCTTGCTCGACGAGCTGGGGATCATTGAAGGAACTCGCGAATCAGCGAGTTGACCTCGGCGAACCGCTCCTGCGGGACCCAGTGGCCGGCGCCCGGGCAGGATCTCGACCCTCACGTCCGGGACCCACTCCTCGAGCCCGTCGGTGAGGCCGGGGAGCAGGAAGCGGTCCTCGGCCGCCCCAGATCACCAGCGTCGGCACCTCGACCCGCATCGCGCGCAGCCGCGCCTGGGCCTCCGGCAGGCTGGCCGAACTGGACCTGCTCGCCCATCTGCGCGGCGCGGTAGTAGTTGACCCCGCCGGTCAGAACGCCCGGGCCGGTTCCAGGCGGCGCGGTAGAGGCGCGCGGTCGGACTCCTCGAGGTAGCCCATCTCGAGACCGCGGTGGATCGCCAGCGCGTCCATCGCGGCGTAGTCGTTGCTCGTCAGCAGCTCCTCGGCCAGTGGCGCCGGCTTCGAGAGGTCCTCCATGTAACGGACCGCCTCGCGCTGGCGCGGCGTCCGCTCGAGCTCCCGCCCCCAGGTGAACGGCGGCGGCGCGTCGCAGATCACGAGCCGCGCGAGCAGCTCCGGGTGCTTGATCGCGAAGGCCCAGGCGACGATCCCGCCCCAGTCGTGGCCGACGAGGGTGAAGCGCTCGGCGCCGAGGTGCTCGACCAGGCCGCGGACGTCGCCGAGGAGGTGCCGCATCCGGTAGGCCTCGACCTCCTGCGGGGCCGAGGAGAGGTTGTAGCCGCGCATGTCCGCCGCGACCGCGTGGTGGTCCTGGCCGAGATCGTCGAGCTGAGCCCGCCACAGCCACCAGAACTGGGGGAAGCCGTGGAGCATCAGCACCAGCTCGCCCGAGCCCTCCTCGACGTAGTGGATGCGGACCCCGTCGCGGTCGAAGTAACCGTCGGCGAATCCCTTGGCCGCGCCGCTCGTCGGCTCGACCGCCGCCTCGCCGGCTGGCTCGCTGACCACGGCGCGAGTCTGGCATACCCTCAGCGCCGTGGAAGCCCACGGGAACGGACCCCATCACTCCGTCGAGGTCGAGCTGCGGGGCCTGTCGATCTACACCCATCACGGTGTGAGCGAGGCGGAGCGCGAGATCGGTCAGCGGCTCGATCTCGACGTCTCCTTCGACGTCCCCGACTGCGACGCGCTGCTCACCGACCGGATCGAGGACACGGTCGACTACGGCGAGGTCGCCGACATCGTCGCCCTCGCCGCGACCGAGCGCAGCTACAGGACGCTCGAGCGGCTCTGCCACGTGATCTGCGAGCGGCTCGCCGAGCGGTTCCGGCTGCGAGTCGGTGACCGTGCGCGCGGCGAAGCCGGAGCCGCCGCTGCCGCTGGCGATCGAGGAGGTGGCCGTCGAGGTCACCCGGGAGGCAGACGAGGAAGAGATCGCCGGCGACGACGGCGAGGAGGCCGCGGACTGAGCCGGACCGGATATCTCGGGCTCGGCTCGAACGTCGGCGACCGTGCCGAGCACCTGCGCGCCGCGATCGAGCTGCTGCCGCAGCACGGCGTCTCGGTCGACGCCGTCTCCTCGGCGTACGAGACCGAGCCGGTGGGGGAGATCCTCGACCAGCCCGATTTCCTCAACGCCGCGGCGAGGATGGCGACCGAGCTCGAACCCGAGGAGCTCCTCGACGTCTGCAAGGCGATCGAGGCCGAGCGCGGCCGCATGTTCGCCGGCCCGCGCCACGGCCCGCGACCGCTGGACCTCGACGTCCTGCTGCTCGGCGACCTCGAGCACTCGAGCGAGCGCCTGACGATCCCGCACCCGCAGGTGAGCAGCCGCCGCTTCGTCCTCGTGCCCCTGCTCGAGCTCGACCCCGAGCTCACGCTTCCCGACGGCACCGCTCTGGGGGAGTCCTCGAGCGGCTCGGGCCGGGCCAGACGGTTCGCAGCCTCGGACCCCTGTGATGGCATCGTCGCTCGTGCGTAGTCGAACCTGACGATGAGGATCGCGCTCCCCGCCCTGATCGCGTGTGCCGCCCTGACCGGCTGCGGCGGCGACGAGGAGACGACCACGGACCCCGCGCCGGCGAGCGACAACCTGGTCTCCTACGAGCGGGCGGGAGGGATCGCGTTCACCGCCCAGGCGGTCGAGATCGACGACCTCGGAAGCGGAACGTTGACCGTGGAGGCGGCCGGCGAGACCCAGCGCCGCGATTTCGAGCTCCGCGACCAGGACCTCGTCAACCTTCGTCTATACGTATCCACGGCGGTTGACGCCGGGCTCAGCTCAGCCCCTCCCACGGAGTGCGCCGACTGCTACTCATATGAGCTGACGCTCGCCGCCGAGGAGCCGATCACCTTCGATCAGACGCAGGTCCCGGACGAGGCCGAGGACGTGATCAGCGCCCTCAACAAGATCGTCGAGTTTTACGGTCCGGCGGGGGCCGGGACCGATGACCGCAAGGGCGCGAGCCAGGCCGCGGGCAGGATCGGCGGCACCCGACCGGGGAAATCGGGGACCGCACGGAGGGCGAGCTCGCCGGCAGGGTCTGGACTCGATCCAGGGGCGCAGGTCGTCGAGGGTCATCATCAGGCGCAGGCAGGTGCTCACCTGGAGGTCGCCGGCGTTCAGCTCCTCGCCGCCCAGCGTGCCGGCGGCGATGTAGTCGTCGACCCGAGCGAGGAGCCCTGGGAGGGCGGCGAGGTCGGCGCGAACGCTCTTGTCGTCGGCGCGGTTGAGGTGCGCCGCGGCCGCGACGATCGGGCGCCGCGGTCTTCACCGCGAGCCCGGTCGGGATGCCGAGCTGGGCTCCCTGAGAGAAGCTCTCCAGCGGCGCCCGGTCGTGGCGCAGCGCCCACCAGAGGATCCGGCGCGCGGCCGGCTGCAGGTCCTCGTCGCCGAACCGCTCCGCCTCCTCGACCGCCGCGCGCTCGGCCGGGTCGGCGGGGAACAGCGGCGGGTCGGACTGGATGCGATCCAGCTCCCGTGCGATCTCCCTGCTCCCCTGGATCTTGCGGCCGTCGATCTTGAGCGCCGGCACGGTGATGCCGGGAAATCGGAGCACCTTCAGCGCCGCCTTCGAGATCACCGGCATCAGGTCGACTCGCTTGTAGGGGATGCCCTTGTGCTCGAGCATCAGGCGCGCCGTCATCGAAGGGTGCGACCCCGGGATCACGTAGAGCCGCGCCTCCACGGGACGATCCTATGCCCCACCGCCACCGGTGGCGTGATAATCGGCGCCGCATGCTGCTCGCGGTCGACGTCGGCAACACCCAGACCCACGTGGGCGCCTTCTCGTAGCGAGGAGCTGGTCGAGCACTGGCGCTTCCAGACGCGCGGCGGGGCCACCGGCGACGAGCTCGCCGACCGGGTCGCCGGGCTGCTCGACCTGCGCGACATCGCGCTCGCGGACATCGAGGCGATGACCGTCTCCTCGGTCGTCCCGCCGCTGGGCAACGAGTACGCGCAGATCTGCAGTCGGTTACCTCGACGCCGAGTGCCTGCTGGTCGGGCCGGGGGTGAAGACCGGGATGCCGATCAAGATCGAGAACCCGCACGAGGTCGGCGCCGATCGGCTGGTCAACGCCGTCGCCGCCTACGACCGCTTCGGCGAGGCCTGCGTGGTCGTCGACTTCGGGACCGGGATCAACTTCGACGCCGTCTCCGACGCCGGCGAGTACCTCGGCGGCGCGATCGCTCCCGGGATCGAGATCTCGCTGACCGCCCTGGCCCAGCGCGCCGCGCGGGTCCCGCGGATCGACCTCGCGAAGCCCGAGGCGGCGATCGGCCGCTCCTCGCGCGGCGCGATCCAGTCCGGCTTCGTCTACGGCTTCGCCGGGCTGATCGACGGGATCGCCCGGCGGCTCGAGGACGAGATGGGCGAGGGGGTCTAGTTCCTCGCCACCGGCGGGCTCGCCGAGGCGATCGTCCCCTTCTGCGAGACGATCGACGAGATCGACGACCTGCTCACGCTCACCGGCCTACGCTTGATCCATGAGCGAAACGCGCATGACTGAGCGCCGACTCACCGACCCGTTCTCGGATCGGCGACGTCGAGATCGAGAACCGCGTGCTGCTCGCGCCGCTGGCCGGGATCGGCAGCTGGTTCGTGCGCCTGCAGGCGCGCCGTCACGGCGCCGGGATGGCGGTCTCGGAGATGGTCTCGAGCTTCGCGATCAGCCACGGCAATCGCCGCACGCTCGAGGAGATGCTCCGCATCCACCCCGACGAGCATCCCGTCTCCGTGCAGCTCTTCGGCCCCGACCCCGAGGTGATGCGCGGCGCCGCCGCGATCGTGGCGGAGGCGGGCGCCGACCTCATCGACATCAACATGGGCTGCCCGGTGCCGAAGGTACGCAAGACCGGCGCCGGCGCGGCGCTCCTCGAGGACCAGGATCGCGCGGTCGCGGTAGCCCGCGCGGCGATCGGCGGGTCCGGCCTGCCGGTCACGGTCAAGGTGCGCTCGGGGCTGGTCCCGGGCGATCGGTCGGGGATCGAGCTGGCGGTCCGGCTCGCCGAGGAGGCCGGGGTCGCGGCGATCGCCCTGCACCCGCGTTCTGCGCAGACCCATCACAAGGGCCGCCCCGAGTACGGGATGGTCGGCGAGCTGCGCTCGCGGATCGCGGTGCCGGTGATCCTCTCCGGGGGACTGCGCACGGCCGACTCGGCGCGCCGCGCCTTCGCCGCCTCCGGCGCCGACGCCGTGATGATCGCGCGCGGCTCGCTCGGCTATCCGTGGATCTTCGGGGAGCTCACGGGCCGAAGGAACGGTGCGCCCGGCGATGCGGAGATCGCCGCAGAGCTTCGCTGGGTGATCGACTGCGGCGTGCGCCACTTGGGCACCGACCGCGCCTCTCGGAACCTGCGCAAGTTCTACCCCTGGTACCTCGAGCGGCTGGGGCTCAGCGGTCCAGAGGCGGACCGGTTCCAGCGCGCGGGAACGCTTCAGGACGTCCGCCGGATGCTCGATTCGCTCGTCCCGAGCGGGGTTCCCGACGCACCCGTGAACACCGCCTTGGCCGGCGAACCCGCGCCGCTATAATCCCCGCCCTCGTGCCCGAGGCAGCGGCCGACCTGAGGTCGCGGTTTGCGGGCGTTTTTGTTCGTCATGGGGCACCGGAGGGGCGCCCCGGAGCAGGCAAGGAAGAGGTCAGAAGCTGTGAGCCGAGAGTCGCTGATCACCAAGGAAGGTCTTGACAAGCTCAGGGACGAGGTCGAGCACCTCTCGACGACCAAGCGCCGCGAGGTCGCCGAGCGGATCAAGGAGGCGCGCGAGTTCGGCGACATCATGGAGAACTCCGAGTACGACGACGCCAAGAACGAGCAGGCGATGCTCGAGCAGCGGATCGCCCAGCTCGAGGAGCGCCTGCGCCGGGCCACGGTCGTCGACTCGAAGCGGATCGGCAACGACGAGGTCTCCGTCGGGGTCAGGGTCCACGTCAAGGACCAGAAGTCCGGCGACTCGCGCAAGTTCCAGATCGTCGGCGCCGCCGAGGCGAAGCCGCCGGACAAGCTCTCCAACGAGTCCCCGGTCGGCAAGGCTCTGATGGGCCACAAGCGCGGCGACGTCGTCAGCGTCGAGGTCCCACGCGGTCCGAAGCGGAAGCTCAAGATCACCAAGATCGAGGCGGCGTAGCCGCCTCGCGGTTAGGCTCGCCGCTCCGATGAGCGAGGGCGAGCGAAGTGACTCCGACCTACTCGCCGAGCGCCGCGAGAAGCTCGCACGGCTGCGCGAGCGCGGGGTCGAGCCGTTCCCGCATTCGTTCGAGGGGCGCGTCCCGATCGCCGAGGTGCGGTCCGCGCACGAGGGACTCGATGCGGGGGAGGAGACGGACGCCTCCTACCGCCTCGCGGGCAGGCTCGCGGCGCGACGGGGCCACGGCAAGTCGGCGTTCCTCGACCTGGTCGACGGCAGCGGTCGGATCCAGCTCCACTCCCGCGCCGACGTGGTCGGCGAGGACTCGCACGGCGAGCTCCTCTCGGTCGACCTGGGCGATCTGATCGGGGTCGACGGGACGGTCTTCGCCACCCGCAAGGGCGAGCTGTCGCTGCGGGTCGACGGCTGGACCTTCCTGGCTAAGAGCCTGCGCCCGCCGCCGGACAAGTTCCACGGGCTCGAGGACGTGGAGACCCGCTACCGGCGCCGCGAGCTCGACCTGATCGCGAACGAGGAGGTCCGCGAGCTCTTCCTCACCCGCGCCCGCGCCGTCGCCGAGGTCCGCCGCCGCCTCGACGAGTGGGGATTCGTCGAGGTCGAGACACCGGTGCTCCAGCCCCTCTACGGGGGCGCCCTGGCGCGGCCGTTCACGACCCACCACAACGCGCTCGACCGCGACCTATACCTGCGGATCGCCACCGAGCTCTACCTGAAGCGACTCGTCGTCGGCGGCATCGAGCGCGCCTACGAGCTCGGCAAGGACTTCCGAAACGAGGGCATCTCGCCGAAGCACAACCCCGAGTTCACGATGGTCGAGTGGTACGAGGCCTACGCCGACTACAACGACGCCGCCGAGCGGACCGAGCAGCTCGTCGCCGGTGTCGCCGAGGCGGTGCTGGGGACGACCAGGCTCAGCCGCGGCGAAGATGAGATCGACCTCGCCGCGCCGTGGCGCCGGGTGACGCTCCGCGACGCGATCCGCGACGAGACCGGGATCGACGTCGCCGGGCACCCCTCCCGTGAGGCGCTCGCCGAGGCGATGGGGGAGGAGGCCCCCGCCGACGCCGGCTGGGGCAAGCTCGTCGACGAGCTGCTCTCGAAGCGGGTCGAGCCGACCCTGATCCAGCCCACCTTCGTCACCGACTATCCGGTCGAGCTCTCGCCGTTCGCAAAGGCCCACCGCTCCGAGGACGGCCTCGTCGAGCGCTGGGAGGCGTTCGCCGGCGGGATCGAGATCGCCAACGCCTTCACCGAGCTGAACGACCCCGACGAGCAACGCCGCCGCTTCGAGGCCCAGCGCGACGAGGCCGCCCGCGGCGACGAGGAGACCCAGCCCATGGACGAGCCCTTCCTTCAGGCGCTCGAGCAGGGCATGCCTCCGACCGCCGGCGTCGGTCTCGGCATCGACCGCCTGGTGATGATCCTGACCGGGGCGCGCAACCTGCGCGAGGTCGTGCTGTTCCCGGCGATGCGGGACTGATCTCCCGGCCGCCGATCTCGGGCGCCTGAAATCCCGCATCCTCCGGCCACGGGACCCCCCATGGGCGGGTGGGGACCCTGGGTATACTGGCCTCTCGCTGTAGTCGACAACCGGAGGCCAATCCGATCGGCACCCCGAGCCGAAGAAAGTGGATAGGAGCTCCGGTGCCTTTGCGTCCCCGCGGTTTGAAGAGATAGAGCACAACTTGTTCGAGAGATTCACAGAGAGAGCGCGCCAGGTGGTCGTCCTCGCCCAGGAGGAGGCGCGCACGCTCAAGCACAACTACATCGGCACCGAGCACATCCTGCTCGGACTGCTCCGCGAGGAGGAGGGCCTTGCCGCGCGGGTGCTCGAGTCGCTCGACATCACCGTGGAGCGCGTCCGGGCGCAGGTCGTCCGCATCGTCGGCTCGGGCGAGGAGGTCACCTCGGGCCAGATCCCGTTCACGCCACGCGCGAAGAAGGTCCTCGAGCTGGCGCTCCGCGAGGCGCTCTCCCTGGGCCACAACTACATCGGCACCGAGCACATCCTGCTCGGCCTCGTTCGCGAGAACGAGGGCGTCGCGGCGCGCATCCTGCTCGACTTCGACGCCGACTCCGAGAAGATCCGCAACGAGGTGATCCGGATGCTCTCGGGGCCCGGCGGCCGGCGCCAGGGCTCCGGCGGCGGCGGCTCGGGCGAGGGCAAGAAGTCCTCGAAGCTGCTCGACCAGTTCGGCCGCAACCTGACCAAGCTCGCCTCCGAGGGCAAGCTCGACCCGGTGATCGGCCGCGAGACCGAGATCGAGCGGATCATGCAGATCCTCTCGCGGCGGACCAAGAACAACCCGGTGCTGCTCGGCGAGCCCGGCGTCGGCAAGACCGCCGTGGTCGAGGGGCTCGCCGCCCGGATCACGAAGGGCGAGGTCCCCGAGCTGCTCAAGAACAAGCAGATCTACACGCTCGACCTCGCCGCCCTCGTCGCCGGCTCGAAGTACCGCGGCGAGTTCGAGGAGCGCCTCAAGAAGGTGATGAAGGAGATCACCCAGCGCGGCGACATCGTCCTCTTCATCGACGAGCTCCACAACCTCGTCGGCGCGGGCGCCGCCGAGGGCGCGATCGACGCCGCCTCGATCCTGAAGCCGGCGCTCGCCCGCGGCGAGCTGCAGACGATCGGCGCGACGACGCTCGACGAGTACCGCAAGTACCTCGAGCGCGACTCGGCGCTCGAGCGCCGCTTCCAGCAGATCAAGGTCGACCAGCCCTCCAACGAGGAGACGGTGAAGATCCTCGAGGGCCTGCGCGAGCGCTACGAGCAGCACCACCACGTCGAGATCACCGACGACGCGCTGGCCGCCGCCGCCGAGCTCGCCGACCGCTACATCTCCGACCGCTTCCTGCCCGACAAGGCGATCGACCTGATCGACGAGGCCGCCTCGCGGCTGCGGATCAAGTCGATGTCGCAGCCGCCGGTCTACCGCGAGCTCGAGGAGGAGATCGAGGAGACGCGCCGCAACAAGGAGGCGGCGATCGAGGCCCAGGAGTTCGAGAAGGCCGCGAACCTGCGCGACACCGAGCGCCAGCTCACGAACAAGAAGCGCGAGCTCGAGGAGGAGTGGTCCGCGGGCGAGGGCGGCGAGCGCCCCGAGGTCGGCGAGGAGGAGATCGCCGACATCGTCGCGATGTGGACCGGGATCCCGGTCTTCAAGCTGACCGAGGCCGAGACCAAGAAGCTGATCCGGATGGAGGACGAGCTCCACAAGCGGGTGATCGGCCAGGACGTCGCGATCACCGCGGTCTCGAAGGCGATCCGCCGCTCGCGCGCGGGGATCAAGGACCCGAAGCGGCCCGCCGGCTCGTTCATCTTCCTCGGCCCCTCCGGGGTCGGGAAGACCGAGCTGGGGCGCACCCTCGCCGAGTTCCTGTTCGGCGACGAGGACGCGATGGTGCGGATCGACATGTCGGAGTACATGGAGAAGCACGCCGTCTCGCGCCTGGTCGGGTCGCCGCCCGGTTACGTCGGCTACGACGAGGGCGGCCAGCTCACCGAGGCCGTGCGCCGCAAGCCCTACTCGGTGCTGCTGCTCGACGAGATCGAGAAGGCCCACCCCGACGTCTTCAACATCCTGCTCCAGATCCTCGAGGACGGCAGGCTCACCGACGCCCAGGGGCGGACCGTCGACTTCCGCAACTCGATCGTGATCATGACCTCGAACGTGGGCGCGAAGGACATCGCCCGCAACACACCGCTCGGCTTCACCTTCACCGACGAGACCGGCACGACCTACGAGGAGATGAAGTCGAAGATCACGGGTGAGCTGAAGAAGGTCTTCCGGCCGGAGTTCCTCAACCGGATCGACGAGGTGATCGTCTTCCACAAGCTCGAGAAGTCGGAGATCAAGCAGATCATCGACCTGATGATCTCCCGCGTCCGCGCCCAGGTCGCCGAGCACGAGCTCCAGCTCGAGCTCACCGACGACGCCAAGGAGCTCTTGGTCGAAAAGGGCTGGGACCCGGCGATGGGGGCGAGGCCGCTCCGCCGCGCGATCCAGCGCTACATCGAGGACCCGCTCGCCGACGAGGTCCTCAGGCAGGGCGATCTCGAATCGGGCACCACCGTGCTCGTCGACCGCGACGAGTCCGGCGACGACGACGACGACGACGACGACCGGCCGCTGTCGATGAAGATGGTGAAGCCGGACAAGCCGCCGAAGACGGAGAAGGAGCCGGTCGCAGTCGGCGCCAAGAAGGACGACGAGGAGCCCGCCGGCGACGACGAGCCCGCCGGCGACTCCGCCGATCCCCGCGACGAAGCGGAGTGACCCAGGGCGCCGGGCGGGGGCGGGGGCCGGCGTCGGCGACCCTCGCCACGCTCGCGATCCTTGCGTGCGTCGCCGGCCCGGCGTTCGGGCAGGGCGACGGCTACGGCCCGCCGCCGCCGACCCGCGCGGAGTTCATCGCGCAAGCGGACCCGATCTGCCGGGAGGGGGACCGCAAATCGGCGCCCTTTTTCAGGAAGGTCGAGAAGCAAGTCCGCAAGGACCGCCTCGTCGCCGCCGGACGAAACCTGATCAAGGGGGAGCGCTTCCAGCAGAAGACCGGCCGCAAGCTGGCCGAGCTCGAGCCGCCGCCCGCGGACGCCGACCGCATCGAATGGTGGCTCGCACTTGTTCAAAGGGGAGTGCGGCGGGCGATCAAAGCGGGCCAGTGGCTCACCAACGGCAACCTCGACCGGGCGGCGCGGCTCATCGAGCAGGCGGACCGCCTGTTCGAGAAGGGACGGCGGCAAGTCCGTAGGATCGACTTCGAGGTGTGTACATGAGGTCGCCCATTCGAATGACCCTGGCGGTCGCGCTGCTCGTGTTGCCGCTCCTTCTCTCGTCCGTCGCCATCGGGGGCGGCTACGAGGAGCCGACCCGCAGACAATGGGTCAGGCAGGCGGACGACATCTGCGAGAAGCCCTACAAGCGCGGCAACAAGCTGGTTGACAAGTTCTCCAAGCGGGCGGACAACGAGCGCTGGGGACCGGCGGGGGAAATCCTGATTCAGCTTTCGAAGATCGTCCACGGGGTGATCGAGCGGGTGGCCGAGCTCGATTCCCCGCCAGCCGACACCCGCCCGATCAACCGCTGGCTCAGCGCCGAGGACCGGGGGGCCCACCTGTTCGAGGAGGCGGGCCGCAAGCTGAAGCGGGAGAAGGTGCGGAAGGCGGCCAAGCTCCTGGACAAGTCCGACCGCATCGTCACCAAGGGCCAGAAGCAGGTCAAGGACTTCGGGCTGAGGAAGTGCATCTGAGGCCCTAGACGGGTCCGCTTGGCGCTTTCTTTTCAGACGTCTGAAGAGAAGTCGCCATCCCTCAAGGGAGCACCGGACGCCTCACTCCCCCGCGGCGCCTACATAAACGCGGAAGGCCTTGGCGTCCCCATCTACCATGACCGCGCTCAGTACGGGAAGGTAGTTGCCCCCGCCGATCGGGCTCGACTTCTCGACTAGAACGAGCTCGCCGCGCTTGGTCTTGGCGCTGGGGTAAAGATCCGTCAGCTCCGACTCGCTCATCCCGATCTCAGCCCCCTCGCGCGTGTGCCAACCGGCGTGTTGGGCCGCGGAACCCAAGATGTCGAACGAGCCCACGGCGCCATCCGGCCCGCAGGGGTCCGCGCCGCCGAAGTTGGCGAAGTGGATCGTGAGGCCCAGATCCTCCCACGCGTAATCGCACGCCTCGTCGATGTGCGTGACCGAGCTCGGGATCCCGAACGCCGAGTAGGTCTCGGCCGAGCTGTCGGTCTCCGGCTCGAAATCGCCTAGGCCGTCGACCCCGCTGCTCGAGACCTCGATCAGGCGCTCGTTGCGCGTTGCCACGGGCGAAACGACCTTGAAATCGCCGTCCTCGAAAGCGAACTCGGTCGAACGTTTGCCCGAGGGGCAACAGAGTGGTTCACCCTCCGCGTAGGTCGGCGCCGTTTCGACGACGATGTCGCCGCGGATCTTGATGTCGCGGATCTTGACCGCCTCGCGGTCGAACGCCAACCGCCACTCGCCGTTCTCGTCCGGAGTGAAGATCGCCCAGTTGAAGATCGAGCCAGAGGCCCCCGCGCTGGGCGCAAAGATCATCTCCTCGACCTCATCACCGGTGAGATCCCGGCACTCGAGGATCGCCGGCCGGTAGCCGGTGGTCTCGTCGAAGAAGGGCCCATCGACTCCGGGTCCGCTCACTCCCCCGAAGCCCGCGATCTGGCTCTGGGCCTCGCCAACGGCGAGGATCTCGTCGGCGAACTCCGTCTCCTCGGTCGCCCGCATCGCCTCCCGTTCCGAGCATTTCGCCGGCACCGCGGTCGGATCTGGGGTGGTCGATATCGTCGAGGTAGGGGAGGTTGCTGAAGACGAGCTCCGGGCCGTCTCCGGATCGTCGTCGCTCGAGCGGCCAACCAGGAATGCCGCGGCAATCGCCCCTGCCACCAAGAGCACCCCGAGTGCCCACAGCACCCACTTCGGGATGCGGATCGTCATCCCGGCAACCCTCTCACGCCGGGGGGCGCGGTGGCGTCGGGTGGGCTTCGTAGTCTCGGACAATGGCGAAGGCCCGCACGAAATACGTCTGCCAGGAGTGCGGACACGAGGCGCTTGCCTGGTCGGGTCGCTGCGCCGGCTGCGGCGAGTGGAACACGCTGGTGGAGCAGGCGCCCGCGCCGGCGCAGGCTCGCGCCGGGACGCGAGCGCAGGCACCGCGTCCGGTTCGGCTGCGCGAGGTGGAGCTCCCGGAGACCGACCGCCTGCGCACGGGAATCGGGGAGCTCGACCGGGTGCTCGGAGGTGGGCTGGTCCCTGGCTCGCTCGTATTACTCGGCGGCGCGCCTGGGATCGGCAAGTCCACCCTGACGGGGATGGCGTTGGGGAACCTCGAGGCGGGGGGCCGAAGCACCCTCTACGTCTCGGGTGAGGAGTCGGCGGCGCAGGTCCGGCTTCGCGCCGAGCGTCTCGGTCAGGGGGCGCTGGCGGTGCCCGCGATCGCGGAGACCTCGCTCGAGGCGGTGCTCGCCGCGCTCGAGGAGGGCCGGCCCGGGGCCTGCGTGATCGACTCGGTCCAGACGCTCCATTCGGCCGAGCTCTCGGGTGCCCCGGGTTCGGTGGCGCAGGTGCGGGAGTCGGCGAACCGGCTGATGGAGGTCGCGAAGCGGACCGACACGGCGGTGATCCTCGTCGGCCACGTGACCAAGGAGGGCGCGGTCGCGGGCCCGCGGGTGCTCGAGCACCTGGTCGATTGCGTGCTCCTCTTCGAGGGCGAGCGCGAGCGCAGCTACCGCACCCTGCGGGCGCTCAAGAACCGCTTCGGGGCGACCAGCGAGGTCGGCGTGTTCGAGATGCGCTCCGGTGGCCTGACGGAGGTGGCGGACCCCTCGGCGCGCTTCGCTGCCGAGGCGACGGCGGCTCCCGGCTCGGTGGTGCTCTGCGCGATGGAGGGGACCCGGCCGCTCCTGGTCGAGGTGCAGGCGCTTGTCGCTCCGACCGAGATCGTGCCGCCACGGCGGGTCGTCAGCGGCGTCGACCGCAACCGGCTGGCGCTGGTCCTCGCCGTGCTCGCCCGCCACGGCGGGCCGTCGCTCGGCTCCCACGACGTCTTCGTCAACGTCGCCGGGGGCGTCCGGGTCGACGAGCCCGGAGCCGACCTCGCGGTCGCCCTGGCGCTGGTCTCCGCCTTCCGCGGCGAGCCTCTGCGCGGCCCCGAGGGACGTCCGCTCGCGTGTTTCGGCGAGCTCGGCCTGACCGGCGAGCTCCGCTACGTCGCCCACGCCGACCGGCGGGTCGCCGAAGCGGTCAAGTTCGGCCTCGGGCCCGTGCTCGGCCCCGCGGCGGGCGAGGGGATCGACGGCATGCACGGCGCATCGGTGCTCCGTGACGCGCTCCGGCGCGCGAAGGCGGGGCCGCGCCCCGTCCGCGAGGCGGCCTGACCGGCGACTGAGGGCGCCGCCGAACGGCGCTCAGCCGGCGATCGCCGCAGGCGCGGAGCGCTCGAACATCGCCCGGGCGCGGCGGAGCTCCGGCGTGTCGCCGCGGTCGAGGCGCTCAAGGGAGAGCCCCTCGACGCCGGCGATCAAGAAGACGGCGGCGGCGGCGGCGCGCTGCGGCGGCGGGCCGTCGTCCACCCCACGCATCAGGTCGCCGAGGATGGCGCGGAAGCTCGCCTTCATCTCGGCCATGATCCGCTTGACCTCGGGGTCGACCACCGACTGGGAGGCGAGGTCGAAGTAGACCCGCTGCAGCCCGGGGTCGCGGTCGACGAGGCGCCAGACGCCGGCCGTGAGGCCGCGGACGAGCTCGTCGGCCGATGAGGGCTCGCCGATTGCACCGAGCACCTCGGCGACGATCGTCTCCGAGACCCGACGGGCGACCTCCGCCACGAGCCCCTGCTTGGAGCCGAAGTGGTAGGCGATCAGCGCCTTGTTCTCGCCGGCTGCGGCGGCGACCTTCGCGGTGGTCAGGCCCGCGTAGCCGTCCTCCTTGAGCACCTCCAGCGCGCCCTCGAGGATCCGCTCACGGGCGCCCGAGGGCGGACGCCCCGGCCGCGGGCGCGCCGCGGGGGTCGCGGTCGCGCTCAAGCCACCGCGGGGGCGACGGGCTCCATCCCCATCGCGGCGAGCTTCTTCGAGAGCGAGCGCATCGCGTACTCGAAGATCTCCGCCGACCCGTAGCCGAACGGGGTCTGGAAGTCGTAGCGGTTCTCGACCCAGGAGGGGGCGAAGGCGAGGACGCCGACCGGCAGCGTCTCCTCGAGCGTCTCGCGGACGACCTGCTTGTGGCGCTCGTCCTCCTTGATTGCGTCGGCGAGGAACTTGACCCCGAAGCCGACGTGGCGCGACTCGTCGCGGTTGACATGGGTGAACCCGTCGCGGAAGCCCGGCATCAGGTCCAGCTCCTTCAGCGTCCGCAGGAGGAAGCGGGCGCCGGTCAGGGCGAGGGTGCCCTCGATCACGACCATGTAGACGGTGATCCCGCGGACCAGCGCCGCCATGTCGGACGGATCCTTGCGCAGGGTCTCGGCGCAGTCGTGGAGGATCCCGTCGAAGAGCTCCTTGTAGTCCTCGTTGACGTGGGCGCGCTGCATCTGGAGGTTCTCCTCGATCGTCTGCGCGCCGGAGCCGATCACCTCGCGGTAGAAGCGATCGAAGAAGACGCAGTGGCGCGCCTCGTCGGCGATCTGCGAGGCGAGGAAGATCCGCTGGTCGTCCGTGGGCGCGGCGATCGCGAACGGGAGCAGCTCGGTGGTCACCCGCTCCTCGCCGACGAAGAACTCGGAGAGGAAGAACATGATGAAGCGCCGCTGCTCCTCGCTCCAAAGCGAATCGTCCGCCCATTGCTCCGCGTCGCGGGAGAAGTCGAACGACTCCGAGCTCCAGCCCTGCCGCTCCCAGCGCGAGATCAGCTTCCGGTAGGAGGGTGCGGCCTCGACGATCCGGTCGAGTCCCGCCATGACGCGGTCGATGTCGCCGTCGAGCAGGACGTCGAGAGCGGTGTCGTCGACGTCGCCGTTCGCGCTTGCCTTGGGGCCGTTGTGGTTCTGCATGCGGTTCACTCCTCGGTCGATCGCGGGCCGGGGACCTGAATTCTTAACCGATCGATCAATAAATGTCAAGGCTTGACAAATCCCATTCCGATCTATCCACCGGGAAATAGCGAGAATGCGCGATTGCAGCGCCGTTTGTCACAATCGTTGGCGATGGCGCCTGTCTCCGGGGACGAGCTGCACGAGCTGGAGGCGCGCCAGGACCCGCGCCTGTTGCGGGCGCTCGACGTCGTCGCGCCCGGCACCACGCTCCGCGAGGGGCTCGACAACATCGTCTATTCGCGCACCGGCGGTCTGATCGTGATCGGCGAGCCCGAGGAGATCTCGTTCCTGTTCTCGGGCGGGATCAAGCTCGACATCGACTACACGCCGGCGCTGCTCTACCAGGTGGCGAAGATGGACGGGGCGATCATCCTCGACCCCGAGGCGAAGCGGATCGCCTGGTCGAACGTCCAGCTCATGCCCGACCCGACGATCCTCTCGATGGAGACCGGGACCCGCCATCGCACCGCCGAGCGCGTCTCCAAGCAGACCAACGCGCTCGTGATCGCGATCTCCTCCCGCCGCGAGGTCGTCTCGCTCTATCTGGAGGGGATGAAGTACATCCTCCAGGACATCCCCACCGTCCTCTCGAAGGCGAATCAGGGCCTGGCGACGCTGGAGAAGTACAGGTCTCGGCTCGATCAGGTCTCCGCTCGCCTGTTCGCGCTCGAGTTCGAGGGCGGCGGTGTTCTCTATGACGTCCTCTCGGTGCTCCAGCGGGCCGAGCTGGTGACCCGGATGGCGGCCGAGGTGGAGCGCTACATCATCGAGCTCGGGAGCGAGGGTCGGCTGATCGAGATGCAGCTCGAGGAGACGGTGGTCGGCGTGATGGCCGATCGCGCCGCGCTGGTCCGCGACTACATCGCCCTCGACGCCGAGGAGACCGTGGAGACCGCGCTGGCGGAGCAGGCGCGCATCCCGCACACCGAGCTGCTCGACTTCGGGCGGCTGGCCGAGTTGCTCGGCTACGACCGCAAGATGAACACGCTCGACTTCCCCGTCGCGCCGCGCGGCTACCGCGCGCTCGGCAGGATCCCGCGCCTTCCGCCGCTTGGTCAGCCAGAAGATCATCCGCGCTCTCGGCGGTCTCGACGAGATCCTCGCCGCCGGCGACGAGGAGCTGGCTGCGGTCGAGGGGGTCGGGGAGGCCCGGGCGAAGGACATCCGCGAGGGCCTGAGGAGGCTTCAGGAGGTCGACCTCGTCGACCGCTACTTACAAAGCTGATACCCGTCGGCGACCGGCGGGATCGAACCAAACACCAACCAGATCAAAAGGAGGCAGCAATTACAGAGCTAATGGAAGAGGAGATCGACGCCGGCCTCGAGGCCGAGGCGGTGCCCGTCAACTTCGACGTTGGCGACAACGTCGTCTATCCGCACCACGGGGCCGGCGTCGTTCTCAAGAAGGAAGCGAAGGAGCTCCTGGGAGACAAGCGCGACTACCTGACGATCCAGATCCATCACAACGACATGACCGTGATGGTCCCCTGCGAGAACGCCGGCCGGGCCGGCCTGCGCCGGGTGATCGACGGGGACGACGTCAAGCGCGTCACCGACGTGCTCACCGGCGAGGTATCCGAGATGCCGAAGAACTGGAACCGCCGGTTCAAGTACAACCGCGAGAAGATCCGGACCGGCGACGTCTTCGAGCTCGCCGAGGTGGTTCGCAACCTCGCGATCCGCGAGTGGGAGAAGGGCCTCTCCACCGGGGAGAAGCAGATGTACACGCGGGCGAAGAAGATCCTCGCCTCCGAGTTCATGTACGCCCTCGACAAGGACGAGGACGGGGCCGAGTACTATCTCGACGGGCTGCTCGAGGAGCGCTTCGGGGCGAAGGCGCCTGCCTGAGCACAATCTGAACCAACCGACCGCCGAGCCGGCGGCGCCGAGGTGAAGGCAACCGCCATCCTCGCCGCCGCCGGCTCCGGCGAGCGACTCGGAGCGAGCGAGCCGAAGGCGTTCGTCGAGCTCGCCGGCCGCCCGATGGTCGAGTGGTCGCTCGCCGCGCTGAAGGAGGCGAGCTCGGTCGACCGTACGCTGGTGACGGTCCCCGAGGGCTACGCGGACGACCCCGCCCTACAGGGCGTGGAGACCGTGCCCGGCGGGGCGTCTCGCTCGGAGTCGGTCGCGAACGCGCTCGAGCGCGTCGAGAGCGAGCTCGTCGTCGTCCACGACGCCGCCCGCCCCCTCGCCCCGGCCGAGCTCTTCGACGAGGTGCTCGGGGCCCTCGCCGGCGATCGGGAGCTCGCCGGGATCGTCGCCGCGACCCCGGTGACCGACACGACCAAGGAGGTGATCCGCGGCCGCGAGGTCCTGCGGACGATCGACCGCTCGAGCCTCTGGTCGGCGCAGACGCCGCAGGCCTTCCGGACCGAGGCGCTGCGGAAGGCGCTCGGCTCGACCGCGCTCCTCGCGCAGGCATCCGACGACGCGATGCTGGTCGAGCGAGGCGGGGGCCGCGTCCTCGTCCACGAGGCCTCCGCCGGAGAACCTCAAGGTGACGACCCCGCTCGACCTTCGCCTGGCTGAGCACCTCTTGTCGGAGCGGGAGGCCTAGCCGCAGACCGGCCAGTGGCCCGCGCCGTCGCGGTTCTTGAGCGCGACCGCGACCACGGCCTGGGTCCGGTACGGGTAGTTGATCGGGTCGCCGCCGGGGCTCTTCGGCGACGCCTTCCAGGTCGACTTGAGGAACTGGAACGCCCCGCGGTACTGGCCGCCGCCGCCGATCGCGTTCGGGTCGCGGCCGGACTCGCATTCGGCGGTCTTGCGCGCCCAGCGCTTGTCACGATGGGAGGTCTCCACCCACATAGCGGCGTACTTGTCGCCCGACTTGGACGCCTCGGCCTCGCTTCCGGGGGCTCCGACTCCGCCCGAGGATGCGGCCCCGGCCGCGTCGAGTGAGATCGGGCTCGCTACGAGCACGGCGATCGCAAGCGCGAATGCCGGCAGCGCACGGATGGTGAAATCGGAAATCGTCTTCATCACGCTTCGCTCTCAGCGCTTACGGGGTTAGCTGACGGGCTCGCGCGTGAAGAGCGCTGCGCTACACGGCCATCAGACCGCGATTCGCCCCGACTATCTGGGTCCCCCGCCCCCCGCGTATGTGGCGCGGGGGTTCAGCAGGAAGCGGCGGCATGTTAGCAAGTCATTAGGAAGATGCAGTCGGTTCCTGTTTCTCCGCCGTTTTGGCCCTTCGGCTGCGCCCCATCGGCAGCCCCGCAGCCTCGCGGGCGCCGGCCGCCCGAAGATGCTCGCGACGACGCTTGACGTAGATCCGGCGCTGGATGAACAGCGTCAGGACCCCGGCGAGCATGATCGCGGTCAGGTTGAGCGAGAGCTGCGCCATCGCCCCCAGCCATTCGTCGACGTCTCCCATCGCCGCCGCGACCCCGATGTTCGCGGCCGCGGGGATCGTGGTGACGGAGATCAGCACCCCGACCAGGGCGCCCGATTTCGCCGCGGTCAGCGAGAGCACCCCCGCCACCCCCGCCAGGTAGGCGACGAAGAAGGAGAAGAAGTCGGGCTCCGAGATGAAGTCGGTGAAGGTGCCCTCCGCGCCGCTGGTGAACCTCTCGGGGAGCAGGCCGAGCCCGTTGAGGGCGAGGGTGACGAGGAAGGCGGCGGTGATCCCGATCGGAAAGCCGACCGCGAGCGCCACCAGCGAGCGCTTCGCCAACTCGCGACGCTTCTCCACCGCCGCCACGGCGAGCCCGGCGAGCGGCCCGAACTCCGGTCCGACCACCATCGCGCCGATGATCAGGATCGTCTGGTCGAGGTAGATGCCCGCCCCCGCGATCAGGCAGGCGAGGGTCATGAAGGCGATGAAGCTCGCCGAGAGCTCGACGTTCTCCGAGGTGCGAGCCTCGACCTCCTCCCAGACCACCGCGTCGGTGGGGAGCCCCGCGGCCGCCTTCTCCGCCGCGACGGCGACCTCCGAGATCTGGGAGTCGATCATCTCGATCGCGATCGAGCCCTCCTCGTGGATGTCGAGCTCCTTGAGATCGCCGATCACGACGCTGGCCTCCTCGCGGGCGACGTCGCAGAGGATCACATCGCCCTGGGGCTTGCGCGCGGCGCGCTCGAGGTAGATCACGTTGACCACCGAGGGCGACTGCTCGAGCAGGTCGAGCGCATGCTCGGCCTGATAGCTCGGGACCACGATCCGCAGATGAATCATCGGCGGCTAGCGTAATCGCCGTGCTGACCGACCTTCACCTGCATCTGCGGCCGGACGAGCCCGGGACGGAGGCGAGCGAGTACTTCACCGAGGCGAACGTCGATCGCTACCTGGAGGCCGCCGAGTCGGCGGGGGTGGGGGAGATCGGCGTCTCCGAGCACGTCTACCGCTTCCGCGACGCGCTGGCGCTCTGGCGGCACCCGTTCTGGGAGGAGCAGGCGACCGACGACCTGGCCGCCTACTGCGAGTTCGTGCGCACGACTCCGCTGCGGCTCGGGATCGAGGCCGACTTCGTCCCCGGCGCCGAGGACCGCACCGCGGTGCTGCTCGACGCACACGACTTCGACTACGTCGTCGGGTCCGTTCATTTCATCGGCGAGGTCGCCGTCGATCACGACGGCTACGACGCCTGGGCGGCGGCGGGGGACCCCGAGCGGGTCTGGCGCCGGTACTTCGACACCGTGGCGGAGGCGGCGCGCTCGGGCCTCTTCGACATCCTCGCGCACCCCGATCTGGTCAAGGTCTGGGGTTCCGGGCGCCCGCTTCCCGACCGCGACCCGCGCTTCTTCTACGAGCCGGCGGTCGAGGCGATCGCGGAGAGCGGGATCGCGGTCGAGGTCTCGACGGCGGGGCTGCGCAAGCCGGTCGGCGAGCTCTACCCCTCGCGGGCGCTCGCGGAGATGTGCGCCGATGCCGGCGCGCCGTTCGCGCTCTCCTCCGACGCGCACCTGCCCGAGCACGTGGGCTTTCGATACGACGCGGCGCGCGAGTTCCTCGATGATCTGGGTGTGGAGGAGATCGCTCTGTTCGAGGGCCGCGAGCGCCGCCTGGAGCCGCTCGGATGAGGGTCGGCACCGGTTACGACAGCCATCGCTTCGAGGCGGGCCGCACGGCTCGTCCTCGGCGGCGTCGAGATCGAGCACGACCGGGGGCTCGCCGGGCACTCCGACGCCGACGTCGTCTGCCACGCGGTGATCGACGCGCTGTTGGGCGCCGCCGGGCTCGGGGACCTCGGCTCCCACTTCCCCGACGACGAGGAGCGCTGGCGGGACGCCGACTCGCTCGACCTGCTTCGTGTGGTCCTGGGCGAGCTCCCGGGCCACGTCGTCAACGTCGATGCGACGGTCGTCTGCGAGGAGCCGCGGCTGGCGGAGCATCGCGCGGAGATGGAGCGCAACCTCTCGACCGCGCTCGGCGCGCCGGTGAGCGTCAAGGCGACGACCAACGAGGGGATGGGCTGGATCGGGCGGGGCGAGGGAATCGCATGCCTCGCGGTCGCCCTGATCGAGACATGAGTTCATGACACGGTTTTCCGGGTAGCAATAGATTTCACCCGTGGCGATCAGGAAGAGGATCAAGGAGTTGGCCGAGAGCGCCCCGGGCGGCTCCGTCGTGCGCAAGATCCCGGCCGGCCCCCTGGGCCAGCTCGTCGACGTCCCCTTCAACGCGAGGACGCTCTACGAGGCCGGCGTGATCCGGGTCAACCGACCCGACAAGGTCGCGCGCACGCTCCGCGAGCTGATTCGGTGGGGCGCCTCTCCCGCCGCGGGCGTCGCGACCGGCGCGATCTCACGCGGGGAGGAGACGGCCCTGGTCGACGAGGCTGGATCGCTCACCTTCACCGAGCTCGACAAGCGCTCGAACGCTCTCGCGCGGGCCCTGGCCGACGAGGGCATCGGCGAGGGCGACGGGATCGCGATCATGTGCCGCAACCACCGCGGCTTCATCGACGCCACCCTCGCCTGCGCCAAGCTCGGCGCCCAGGCGCTCTACCTGAACACCGCCTTCGCGGCCCCTCAGCTCGCCGGCGTGGTCGAGAACGAGCGTCCCACCGCCCTGATCTACGACGAGGAGTTCCGCGAGCTGCTCGGCGAGGCGCTGGAGGCCGACGGCGGGGAGGACCTCCAGCGCTTCGTGGCCTGGGCCGACCGCGACGACGACGACGTCCCGGCGCAGGCGGCCACCGGCGACGTCCCGGACACGGCGCTCGAGGACCTGATCGCCGACACCGACCACTCGCCCGTCGACCCTCCGCAGGAGGAGGCCCGCTTCATCATCCTCACCTCGGGCACCACCGGGACCCCGAAGGGGGCCCAGCGCAGCGCTCCCGCCTCGCTCGCGCCGCTCGCGGCGATGTTCTCGCGGATCCCGCTGCGCGCCGAGGAGAGGACGATGATCGCCGCGCCCCTCTTCCACTCCTGGGGGATGGCCCACTTCCAGCTCGGCCTCTCGCTGCGCTCCACCTACGTGCTGCGGCGCAAGTTCGACCCCGAGGAGACGCTGCGGGCGACCGCGGAGAGCGGCGCCACCGCGCTCGTCGTGGTCCCGGTGATGATGCAGCGGATCCTCGAGCTGCCCGAGGAGACGATCCGCGAGTACGACCTCTCCAACCTGCGCGTGACCGCCGCCAGCGGCTCGGCGCTCCCGGGCGAGCTGGCGACGAAGTGGATGGACACCTTCGGCGACAACCTCTACAACCTCTACGGCTCGACCGAGGTCGCCTGGGCGACCATCGCGATCCCCGAGGACCTGCGCGCCGCCCCCGGCACCGCCGGCAAGCCGCCGCGGGGCACCGTGGTCAGGATCGTCGACCAGGAGGGAGAGGGCGAGGTATCGGAGGGCGAGACCGGGCGCATCTTCGTCGGCAACGAGATGGCCTTCGAGGGCTACACGGGCGGCGGCGGCAAGGACGAGTACAAGGGCCTGCTCTCCTCGCGGCGACGTCGGCCACTTCGACGAGGAGGGCCGCCTGTTCATCGACGGCCGCGACGACGAGATGATCGTCTCCGGCGGCGAGAACGTGTTCCCGCGCGAGGTCGAGGACCTGCTCTCGGACCACGACTCCGTCAAGGAGGTCGCGGTGATCGGAGTCGACGACGAGGAGTTCGGCCAGCGCCTGAAGGCGTTCATCGTCACCGACGAGGGCGCCGACCTCTCCGAGGACGAGGTCAAGAAGCACGTCAAGTCGAACCTCGCCGGCTTCAAGGTCCCCCGCGAGGTCGAGTTCCTCGACGAGCTGCCCCGCAACGCGACCGGCAAGGTCCTCAAGCGCGAGCTGGTTTAGGGGGTCTGACCCCGGCGGGGACAGGTCGCAGACCTGTCCCCTGAGGGGTCAGACCCCTGAGGGGTCAGACCCCTACTAGGCGGTAGCCGCCTCGCGCTCAGCCCGCCGGCGGGCGGCCTCGGCGCGGAGCTTCTCGTGCTCGACCTGGCGCTTGAGCTGGTGCAGGGAGCGGCGCAGGTGGGCGGATAGCGTCGGCGCGGCAACCCATTCGGAGATCACTCCGGGGATCCCGGAGCCGGCGACGCCGTAGGAGTAGCGGAACTCGACTCGGGTGCGGCCCTCGTCCTCCTCGCGGATCCGGAAGCGGCCGCGCTGGTCGACGCCCGTGACCGAGTTCCAAGCCATGTCGCGGGGCTCGTCCCACTCGACCATCTCGACCAGCCCGCCGACCTCCGCCGAGCCGACCCGGATCAGCATCCGGTAGCGCGCCCCGAGGCCGCTGCGCTGCTCGCCCCGGACCTCCCAGCGGGTCACCCCCGACATGAAGTGAAGCCAGTTCTCGGGGTCCTCCAGGTAATCCCAGACCTGCCGGCAGGACGCGGAGACGACGACCGACTCCTTCAGCCTCATCCGATCACCGGGAAGCGGCGCTCCGCGTACAGCGCGTCGAGCGTCTCCTGCATCGTGCGGGTCACGTGCTCGTAGATCTCGTCGACGTCGGGATCGGGGCCGAACTGCTCCTCGAGCTCGATCGGGGGCAGCACCTCCACGGTCAGCTTCGCGGGCAGGGGGAGGTGGCCGAAGAAGTCGCCGATGTTGAGACCCCACGGCGGCGCCAGCGAGATCGGCAGGACCTTGAGGCGAAGCGACTTGTCGAGCTGGAGCAGCCGGGCGAGCCAGTCGCCGCGGCTGAGGAAGATCGCGGTCTCCTGGCCGCCGGCGGAGACGACCGGGACGATCGGCACCCCCTCGTTGAGGGCGAGCCGGACGAACCCCCTTCGGCCGTTGAAATCCACCTTGTCGCGCTCGAGGATGGAGCGGTGGACCTCCCAGTCCCCGCCCGGGTAGACGAGCAGCGCGGCGCCCTGGCGCAGCGCCTCCTGCGCGTGCTCGTGCGAGGCGGCGACGGTGCCGTAGCGGCGCAGGATCGGGCCGAACGGCGAGGCGAGGACGAGGTTGTGGGCGAGCTGGTAGAAGGCCCGCTCGACCCCGAAGTAGGCGTAGAAGGCGAGCGTGAACAGGTGGGTGTCGGGGGTCAGGTTGCCGCCCGAGTGGTTGCCGACGAGGAGCACCGGCCTGTCCTCGGGGATGTTCCCGAGGTTGCGGACCTCGCCCCGGAACCAGATGCTGGTCGCGAGCCAGAGGGAGGGGAGGTTGGCCCGTATGTAGTCGGGGTCGCGGTCGTCGAGGTCGGCGGTGAGGGCCTTGCTGAACTGCCCCCCGAGGCTTTCGGCGACCGCCCGTCCCGCGCCCGTGATGCGGCTGGTCAGGCCAGAGGCGATCCCGCCGAGGGCGCTCCCGATTCCGACGTCGGTGTCGTCGGAGCGAGGCGTGCCGATGTCGTCGACGTCGCCGTGCCCGTTGCGGCTCGCCTCGTCATGGATCGTGGTCGGATCCCCCATCGGGGGCGAAAGTCTAGGGAGATGGATGCGGACGCGTGCGGGTCAGGCCGAGCGCGCGAGCGCTGCCCGCAGGGCGGGCGCCGAGACCGCCGAGATCGTCTCCGCGATCAGTGCGTTGGTCTCGACCGGCAGCTCGACCTGGGGGACGTGGCCGCAGTCGGTGAGGGTCACCTGCCGGGCGTCCGGGAGCGCCTCCGCGACATGGCGGGAGAACCCGGCCGGCACGAGGCGGTCGTGGTCGCCCCAGACGAACAGCGCGGGGACCTCCAGCTCGCGGAGGCGCGTCCAGAGGCCGCGCTCGCCATGCGGGGCGTCGAGGTAGATGTTGCGCGCCGCCGCGTAGAAGGCGATCCGGGCCGCGCGTGAGCGATAGGTCCGGCTGAACTCGTCGCAGGCGACGTCGGCGACCGCCGGATCGAGCTGATCGGGCTGCGCGAACATGCTCCAGAACTGCGCCCTGACCCGAGCCTGGCGCAGGGCGTGGGGGATCGCGGCCAGCTCGGGGCGGACCAGCTTCACCAGCGGGACCAGCGCGCGGCGATGCAGGAAGGCGAGGGCCGGAGCGAGCAGGCTGAGGCTGGCGACCCGCTCGGGATTTCCGAGGCCGACCTCGAGCGCGACGCGCCCTCCCATCGAGTTGCCGACCAGGTGCGCGCGGCGGATGCCCAGTTCGTCCATGAAGCGCCGCACCGTGCGGGCGAAGTAGGGCGCGTCGTAGGCCGCGCGCGCCGGTTTCGAGGAGGAGCCGAAGCCCGGTAGGTCGATCGCGTGCACGCTGTGCTCGGGGGCGAGCGCGGCGACGGTGGAGAAGAACGACGTCTTGTTGCCGCCGAGCCCGTGGACGCAGATCACATGCTCGGGCCCATGGCCGGAGCTGAGGGTCGAGAGCTTCGCGCCCTTGACCGGGACCTCGCCGACGCGAACCAGCGGGGGCCGATTCCCGGGGAGCCGGAAGAGGCCCTCGAAGCCGAGGGCGAGGTCGAGGTCGCCGCGCGCGTAGAGGCGGCGATCGGCGAAGGCGTCGAGCCCGGAGAGCCGCCCCTCCCGCAATCCGAGCCAGGTCGAGGCGTCGGTCCCGATCACCACCGAGGGCTCCCTGACGCTCGAGGTGTGGACGGCGCAGCGAGCCGGGGTCACATGGACCTGCCAGGTGCGGCCGACGTCGCCGAGGCGGATCTCGAAGGTCGCGTCGAACTCGCGCTCGCCGAGGAGGCCGAATCCCTCGGCGCCACCCAGGTACCGCTCCGGCAACGAGCCGAACGCGCGCTCAACACGAAGCAGTCGCTGCGCGTGTAAAGAGGACGTCAAGGCCGTCGGCACACTAGTCAACTCGCGGGTCGGACTCGCCGCGTCGTGGGGGTCATCTAGCCTCACGGCGGTGCCGGAGGTGAGGATCCGCGACACGCTGACGGGTGAGCTCCAGCCGCTGCCGGCGGGCGAGGTCGGCATCTACGCCTGCGGGCCGACCACCTACGGTCGGATCCACGTCGGCAACGCGCGCCCGTACGTGGTCTTCATGCTCCTGCGCCGCTTCCTCGCGACGGCCGGGGGCTACGAGCCCCGGCTCGTGGTCAACGTCACCGACGTCAACGACAAGATCTACGACGCCGCCCGCGAGGCGGGTCGTCCCTCGGCCGAGTGGGCGCGGGAGATGACGGACCTCTACTTCGCCGACACCGAGGCGCTCGGGCTCGGCCGGCCCGACGCCGAGCCCCTGGCGACCGAGACGATCGGCCCGATCGTCGAGCTGATCGAAGACTTTGGTCGAGGGCGGCCACGCCTACGAGTCGGGCGGCGACGTCTACTTCCGGGTCCGCAGCTTCGAGCCCTACGGAAAGCTCTCGAACCGCGACCCGGACGAGATGGACCAGGGCGAGGAGGCGGGCACCGAGGAGCTGAAGGAGGACCCGCTCGACTTCGCGCTCTGGAAGGCGCGCAAGGAGGGCGAGGACACCGGCTGGCCGTCGCCGTGGGGAGAGGGGCGGCCGGGCTGGCACATCGAGTGCTCGGCGATGGCCGAGGCCGAGCTGGGGACGAACTTCGCGATCCACGGCGGCGGCTCCGACCTCGTCTTCCCCCACCACGAGAACGAGATCGCCCAGACCGAGGCCGCCCGCGGCGAGCCCCTGGCGAAGATCTGGATGCACAACGGGATGGTCCGGATCGCCGAGGAGAAGATGTCGAAGTCGGTCGGCAACATCTTCCAGCTCTCGGAGGCGATCGAGCGCTACGGACCACCCGCCGTGGTCGGCTATCTGGTCTCCGGCCACTACCGCCAGCCGCTCGAGTTCTCCGAGGCGGCGCTCGAGGAGGCGGTGGCGCGCAACGAGCGGATCCGCAACTTCCTCAGCGACGCCGAGCGACCCGAGGGCGGAGCCGGATGCGTACGTGGCGGAGCGCGAGGCAGCCTTTCTCGAGGCGCTCGCCGACGACTTCAACACCCCGCGGGCGCTCGGCGAGCTGTTCGAGCTGGTCGCCGAGGGGAACCGGCGACCGCTCGGCCGGCGCACACGCCGCCGTCGAGCGGCTGCTGCCGTTGCTCGGGCTGGAGGCGCTCGCCGCGGTGCCGGAGTCCGCCGATGCCGAGGCCGAGCGACTTCTCGCGGAGCGCGAGCGAGCCCGGTCGGACCGCGACTTCGAGCGCGCCGACGCGCTTCGCGACGAGCTCGCCTCGCGCGGCTGGGAGGTCCGCGATACGCCCGAGGGCGCTCGGCTCGTGCGCGCCGGATGAGCGCGGGGGGCGCGGCAGAGGTGATCTACGGGCGACGGCCGGTCGAGGAGGCACGGCGGGGCCGGCGGCGGGTCCTGCGCGTGATCACGCGCGAGGAGGTCGGCGACGAGGAGCTCGAGCGCGCCTGCGGCTCGCCGGACCACCAGGGGGTGATCGCCGAGGTCGAGCCGTACCCATATGCCGACCCCGGCTCGCTGCTCGCGGATCCCGAGGCGGTGGTGCTGGCGCTCGACCGCGTCCAGGATCCGCGCAACCTCGGCGCGATCTGCCGCTCCGCCGAGGTCGCGGGAGTGAGCGGCGTGGTCGTCCCCGCGCGGCACTCGGCGGCGGTGACCGCGGCGGCCTGCAAGGCGTCGGCGGGCGCGGTCGAGCACCTGGCGGTCGCGCGGGTGCGGAACCTGGCGGACTGGCTCGCGCAGGCGAAGCGGGCCGGCGCCTGGGTCTACGGCGCCGCCGCCGAGGCCGAGGGCTCCTATCGAGCGGTCGACTACGCCGGCCGCGTGGTGCTCGTCCTCGGGGGAGAGGGGAAGGGACTTCGCCCGCGCGTGGCCGCGAGCTGCGACGCCCTGGTCGCGATCCCGCGGCGCGGAAAGGTGGGCTCGCTGAACGTCTCGGCGGCGGCCGCGGTGCTGGCCTTCTGGGCAACGGATCTTGCAGGGTCGACCGGGCGGGGTTGACAGAACAATGCCGGGGCTCTAGGCTGCGCGCCGTAAACGTAAACCTCAGGTCGAGACCTGAAGGCTTTGCGAAGATACAGAGGGCGCTCCAGGGGAGGTAGCGGGCGCCACCGGAACCCCAATTCGAGGAGGGTCCCAGTGGCACTACCAACCCATGAGTTCGCGGCCGTCGCGCCGGCGCAAGGAGCGCACCGCTCTGACTCTGAAGCTCGAGTTGAGCTTGATGATCACTACCTCGTCGCCCTCGCCAAGGAGGGCCACGCCGACGCCTACGAGCGGATCGTCAAGCGCTATCGGGGGTTCGTGAGGCTGAAGGCCTCGTCGTACTTCCTGCTCGGCGGCGACGCCGAGGACCTGGTTCAGGAGGGGCTTCTCGGCCTCTACAAGGCGGTCCGCGACTACCGCACCGACCGCGAGTCGAGCTTTCGCAACTTCGCCGAGCTCTGCATCACCCGGCAGATCATCACCGCGGTGAAGACGGCGAGCCGCAACAAGCACGCTCCGCTCAACCAGTACGTCTCCTTCGGGCAGACGCCGGCGGCCCCAGGGGACTCCGAGACGACCCTCGAGGAGCTGCTGCCCGGGCCCGGCAAGTTCGAGCCGGCGACCCAGGCGATCGCCACCGAGGAGCTGCGCAGCCTGGTGGCCTGCCTGTCGAGCGTCCTCTCCGAGCTCGAGAGCCGGGTGCTGGCGCTCTATCTCGACGGCTACTCCTACGAGACGATCGCGGAGCGGCTCGAGTGCGACACGAAGACCGTCGACAACGCGCTCCAGCGGGTCAAGCGCAAGGTCGGCTCCCACCTCGCCGCGCGCGAGGTGAAGCTCTAGGCCCTAGCCCGCCGCTGCGCTCAGCAGACGTTGGTCGCGTCGGGCTCGTCGGAGGCCCGCGCCGCGACCATGCAGAGGTCGTCGTCGAGCGTGCCCCCGGCGAACGTCTCGGCCTCGGTGCGCAGGCGGTCGATGATCACCTCGGGCGGCTCGCCCGCCAGCTCCAAGACCAGGTCGCCGACCCGCTCCAGGCCGAAGAGGCGCACGGGCCCGTTTCCGTTCGCCGGCCGCGCCTCGGTCAGGCCGTCGGTGAACAGCAAGAGGCCCGACCAGGGATCGAGGCGGAAGCTCGAGGTCGTACAGCCGACGTTCGACTCGACCCCGAGCGGCACCCCGCGTCCGTCGCCGGGCGGCGAGCTCCCCTCGTCGAGGACGATCGGAGAGTCGTGGCCCGCGGCCGCCCAGCGGACGGTGCGCTCGCCGGGTAGGAAGACGACGCAAGCTGCGGTCACGAACAGCGCGGAGGGACCGGACTCCTCCAGCAGCGAGTAGTTGGCGAGCTCCAGGAGCTGGCTGGGGTCCGGTGTGATCTCCGCGGAGCTGGCCAGCACCGTCCGCACGAACCAGGCCCGCTTGGCCGCCTCGAGCCCGCGCCCGGCGACGTCGCCGATCGCGACCACGGTGCCGCCGTCGGAGCCCGGCCCGACGAAGTAGAAGTCGCCGGCGACCCCCTGCTCGGCGGGGAGGTAGCAGGTGGCCAGCTCGAGCCCGGGGCGAACGGGCGCCTTCGGCGGGGCCAGCGCGCCCTGGATGGTCCGCATCTCGGCCAGCTCGCGCTCGGCGTCGGCGACCCGCTCCTCTAGTTGCTCGCGCGAGCTGCTCAGCCCGCCGACGATCGCCCCCGGCCGCGCCGTAGATGACTGCGCGGATCAGCGCCGGGACGAAGACCTCCTGCTCCTCCATGCCTGCGCCGGGATTGAGGTCGTTGCCGATTCCGAACAGGACCGCGCAGGCGACGCCGATCGCGGCGCCGACGTACGGGCCGAACCACACCCCCGCCAGCAGGACCGGGATCAGATAGAGCGGGCCGGGCTCGACGACGAAGAGCTTGAAGACGAAGACGGCGGCGATCAGAGCCCCGACGAGGATCGCCCTCCGGGCCGGTTGCGGCGCGCGTCCCTGCTCCGCGATCACCGGCCCACTGTAGCCGCGGCGCGGGGAGGAGAGCCGGAGGCGGGACTCGAACCCGCGACGCCTGATTTACAAAACCAGTGCTCTACCAGCTGAGCTACTCCGGCACTTGCGCTCAAGAGTAGGGAGAATCGCCGCCGTGACCGGAGCGTTCCCCTTCGACCAGCGCGAGTTCACCTGGCGCGACGGCGAGCGGACGATCCTGTTCGGGGCGGGGCGCCTTCGGGAAGCGTCGGAGATCTTTCCCGGGCGCGGCTGGGAGCGCTACGAGCTCCTGACCACGCGACGGGCGCTGGCGGATGCGCCGGTGGGGATCGCCGACGGCGCCGCGGGGGTCCACGAGGTGCCGGCGGGCCCGGTGCCCGAGGTCTCGGCCGAGATCCTCGAGCGGGTGACGGTGCCGACGCTCGTCGCGCTCGGCGGCGGCCGGGTGATCGACTCCGCGAAGGCGGTAGCGGCGGTCCGGGGCGGCCGGGTCTGCGCGATCCCGACGACGCTCTCCGGAGCCCCGATGACGACGATCCACCGGCTGCCGGCGGGAGCGCAGGCGCCGCACCTGGTCCGGCCCGCGCTCGTGATCGCCGACCCGGACGCGATGACGGGCCAGCCGGAGCCGCAGATGCGGGCCAGCGCGATGAACGCGCTGGCCCACGGCGCCGACTCCCTCTACACCCCGCTCGCCAGTCCGGTCTCGCGGATGGCGGCGCTGCGCGGCGCGGAGCTGATCGCGGCAGGGCTCGACCTCCCGGCCGCCGAGCGCGACGGCCACGAGGTTGCGCTCGGCGCTCTGCTCTGCGCCTTCGCGATCGACTCGGCGCTTTTCGCGCTCCACCACGTCGTCTGCCAGTCGCTGGTCCGCGTGCTCGGCACCCCGCACGCGGAGACCAACGCGGCGATGCTGCCGCGGACGATGGAGGCGATGCGCGACCGCGCCCCGGAGGCGATCGCCGCCCTCGCTGAAGCACTCGCCATCGAGCCGGCCGCCATCGGCGCACGCATCGAAGAGCTCGCCGGCGGCCGCCGCCACCTCGCCGACCTCGGCGCCGACCGCGACCGCCTCGACGAAGCCCTCGACGCGATCCTCGACCGCGGCGAGCTCGGGATGACCCCCAACTCCCCTGATCGAGACGAGCTCCGCCGCCTCGTAGACGCCGCCTGGTAGACGCGCCGCAATTACTCCTGCCCAGCGAAGCCCACCACTTCTCCACCCTCAGCTCGCACGGCTTCGAGGGCCGCCGCAACGTCGGGGAAGCCGTAGATCTCGCGGACGATTTTGCCGTCCTTGACTTCGTGGGCGTCGGCAACACGCCAGTCGATCGACAGGTCGCTGCCCTTGCCGGTGGCCCGCCAGCGGGTGTCGCAGACGACCCAAGGATCGGCGTCGATGTACTCGTGAACCTCGACCGACCAATCATCGAAGAGCTCTATCCACTTTTGTAACCCGGCGACCACGGCCGCACGTCCCCGGATCACCTCGGGAACGTCAGGGGGGTGCTGAAGATCGCGCTGCTCCACATCGGGGTGGTAGAGCTCGGCGACGGCGGCCTCTACGGCCTGAGGGTCGTCGCTCCCGTTAGCCAGCGCAACGCCTCGACGGATGACTTCCACCTTCTCTTGCGACATCGCGCCGCCAGTATCCCGCAGGCGACGGGCGGCGGCTAATCGCCGAGGGCTTGAGCTTCGACGCAGGTGGACTTGACCACACAGGGTGTGGGTGAATCAACGTTCGTCCCCCCTGGTAACCCATGTCACGAACCTGTGTAGGCGTAGTTGTGACGGAGGAGCGGCTCGAGCGCCTGCATACCTACACGCGCGACGCGCGGGGTCAACATGCCTCTGTACCTCCTCGCGCGGCTAGTCCTGCAGCCGTTCTTCCTCGTCTACTTCCGCCTCAAGCGGATCGGCCGCGAGCACGCCAGGGTCAAGGGGCCGCTGCTCGTCGCTGCCAACCACCGCAGCTTTCTCGACCCCTTCGTGATCGGCGTCACGCTGCCCTGGCGGCGGCCGCTCCACTACGTCGCCAAGGTCGAGCTCTTCGAGAAGCGCTGGCAGGCCTGGCTCCTCTCCCGTCTGGGTGCCTTCCCGATGAGCCGCGGGCAGGCCGACACCGACGCGGTCGAAACGGCGCGCGGGATCCTCGACCGCGGCGGCGCCGTCTGCATCTTCCCGGAGGGGACCCGGATTCGCTCCGGCTCGCTGGGAACGCCGAAGCGCGGCGCCGGACGGCTGGCGCTCGAGACCGGCGCTTCGGTGCTTCCCGTCGCGGTGATCGGCACCGAGCGCGTTCGCCGCGGCTGGCGCATCCGGCCGCAGAAGGTGCGCCTGCGCGCCGGCCGGGCGATGACCTTCCCGCGAACCGAGCGTCCGTCGCCGTCGCTGGCGGCGACGGTCAACGGGCGGATCTGGCCGAACATCGAGCTGCAATGGGAGTGGCTCGGCGGCCTGCCGCCGCTGCGCAAGGCGGCGGTGATCGGCGCCGGGAGCTGGGGCACCGCCATGGCGGTGCTGCTCGCCCGCGGCGGGCTCGAGGTCCAGCTCGGAACCCGCACGCACGAGCAGGCCGTCGAGCTCAGGGAGGCGAGGGAGAACGAGAAGTACCTCCCCGGCGTCGAGCTTCCGCCCGAGATCGCCGTCAAGCGCTCGGCTGACATCGAGGTCGCGGGGCTCGACCTGGTCTGCCTCGCGGTCCCCTCCTCGGCGCTGCCGGCCGACGGTCGGCGCGCTCGGCGACAGGATCGGCTCGCGGACCGCCGTCCTGCTGCTCTCCAAGGGGCTGGTCGCGCCGATGGGGGCGCTGCCCACCGAGTACGTCCGCCAGCGCGTCCGGGGACGGGCGATCGCCTGTCTCGGTGGGCCCGCCCACGCCCGCGAGGCCGCCGCGGGCACCGCCGCCCTCGTGCTCGGCTCGGACGACCGCGACCTCCGCGCCCAGCTCGGCGAGGTGTTCGATCGCGCCGGGCTGGTCTGCGAGCGGACCGGAGACTGGATCGGGGTGGAGACGGCGGGCGCGGCGAAGAACGCCGCCGCGCTCGCCGCCGCCGCGGCCGAGCCCCACGGGCTCAACGCCGCCGGTATCGCCGCCGCGGAGATCTGGCGCGAGTGCGTCGACTACGCGCTCTCCCGCGGCGCCGAGCTCGACACCTTCACCGGGCTCGCCGGCGTCGGCGACCTGACCGCAACGGTGCTCGCCCCCGGGAGCCGCAACCGTCGTGCCGGCGAGCTGCTCGGCGCGGGAATCCCAGCCGCGCAGATCCCGGCCCAGATCGGGCAGGCCTCGGAGGCGCTCGACTCGGTCCCGCTGATCGCGGAGGCGGTCGCGCGCCGCCGGAATCGACGCCGACGGGCTCGACGGGCTCGCCGAGCTGGTCGAGGGCGAGATCGGACCGGGCGAGTGGGTCGCCCGGCTGCGGCGGGCGGAGAGCGACCGCAGCGCGGCCGGGTCGCCGCGTCAGGCGAGGCTGAATTCCCAAGGGTAGGCTCCATGCGTGCCGATCGAGGACAGCGAGCTGAGCCCGGCCGCGAAGGCCGAGCACGACCGCGCCTTCGAGGACCTCTACCGCGCGCATCTGCGCGACGTCTACTCGTACTCCTACTACCGGATCGGCAACCACCACGATGCCGAGGACCTGACCGAGCAGACCTTTCTCCAGGCCTACCGGCACTTCGAGCGAGCGCGCCGGGAGTCGGACGGCCGGCCGCTGCGTCCCTGGCTGATCAGGATCGCCCACAACCTCGCCTCGAACTATCACCGCGACCGCTCGCGCCGGCCGGAGTCGACGATCGAGGCCGCCGACCCGATCTCGCATCCGCACGACACCGAGAAGGTGGTCGAGCGGGCGCGAGGAGCTGCGGCGCGTGATGGACGGGCTCACGCACCTGCCGGACGACCGCCGCGAGGCGCTGATCATGCGCTTCGCGCTCGGGATGTCGAACCGCGAGATCGCCCGCGCCCTCGGCCGTACGGACGGCGCGACCAAGGTGCTGATCCATCGCGCGACAAAGCAGCTTCAGGAGGAGATCGGCGATGAGTGAGCCCGCAGGCGGCAGCCCCGACTTCGAGGCGCTGCTCGCGTCGGCGCTGCGGCCGATCGATCCTCCCGAGACGCTCGCCAGCCGGTTCGAGGAGACCCTCTCGCGAGTCACCGAGACCGCCGCCAGCGAGCTCTCCGACTGGGCCGACGAGCTCTCCGAGTCCGAGCTCGAGGCGCTGCGCGACCCGCGCAACTGGGTCCGCCCGGTGGTCGCCGTCGCCGCCGGCGGCGTCGCGACAGGGGCGCTGGTCCTGATCGAGCTACGCCGGCACAGGCGAAGCGCCCGCGGCGAGCGGGCGCTCCAGGGCCTGCGCCGTCTGGTCCGCGACTAGCCCGCTGTCCGGCGCCGGGCGGCGCCGGCTCGGACGGGCGATCGGCGGGGGTGGCGAGCCCGGCGCCGATCCCGGTGATCCCGAGGATCAGGTGGAGGAAGTTTGTCCTCGGTGTTGATCGACAGGTCGATCAGCTCGAGGAGCCGTTCTCGGTCTCGAGGAACCCCAGATCGCGAGCACGATGTAGAGCGCCCCGAAGCCGAGGCAGTAGAGCGCGCGCCGGAGGCGTCGATCCCGCCATCGCCAGGCCGAGCAGGCCGAGCAGGATGTGGACGACGTTGTGCCAACCGTTGATCGGCGAGGAAGCCGAACTCGTCGTCGACGACGGATGTCGTCACCGATCGCGAAGCTCGCCTCGTAGAAGAAGCCGATGATCCCGACGACCACGAGGGCCGCCCCGACGAGGGTCGCGTAGAGCCGCGCTGGGCTGCATGTGTCCATTCTGTTCTCCCTTCCGGTGCCTTGCGCCCGAAGACTCTGGCGGCATGGGCGGACGGACTTGGCCGATGATCCGGCTTGCGCTCGCGGGCGTAGGTTGATCTGGTGGCCTCGATGACGGGATACACGCACGATCGCGGATCGGATCAGGCGTGAAGCGCGACGAGATCCGGCGGCTCGGCGACGAGGAGCTGATGACGCTCGTCGACCGCAAGGACCCGGTCGCCTTCGAGATCTTCTTCGACCGCCACGGCAGCGCCGCCTACTCGCTCGCCCACCGGATCGTCGGCGACGCCCAGGCCGCCGAGGACGTCACCCAGGAGGCGTTCCTCTCGATCTGGCGCAGTCGGCCGCGCTTCGACCGGGCCCGGGGTAGCGTGCGCGCCTGGGTGCTCGGGATCGTCCGGAACCGGGCGATCGACGCGCTGCGGCGCGAGGCGAGGCCGGGAGTCCGCGGCTCGACTTCGACGACGACGCCGTGCTGGAGGCGCGCCCCGCGGAGGAGCGCACCGACACCGAGGCGGTTCGGCGGGAGACCGCGCGCGAGCTGCGGGGAGCGCTCGGCGCCCTGCCCAGCGACCAGTCGCGGGTGATCGAGCTCGCCTACTTCGGCGGCTTCAGCCAGTCCGAGATCGCGAAGATGCTGAACATGCCGCTGGGAACGGTCAAGGGACGGATGCGCCTCGGGCTGGAGAAGCTGCGCGGCCGGATGGCGGAGGGGCTCGGATGACCGAGTACCCTCGCCAGCACGGGAACGGCCATCCCGCCGACGATCTCGCGGCCTACGCGCTCGGGGCGCTCGAGCCCGCCGAGGCGGCGGCGGTCGAGCGAGCACATCGAGGACTGCGAGCGCTGCCGCGCCGAGCTCCGCTGGCTGGAGCCCGCGGTCGACGTCCTGCCTTCCTCGGTACCGCAGATGGAGCCGCCGCGACGGCTTCGGCGCGAGTTGATGCGACGGTCAGGGCAGACGGCGCGCGCCGAGCGCGGCGGCTGGTGGGCGCGGCGGGCGGGCTGGATCACGCTCCGAGCCCGGCCGGCGGTCGCCGTCGGTGCGATGGCTCTGCTGGGGGCCGGAATCGCCGGCTACGCGGTCAACGAAGCCAACCAGGCCGATCAGCGCACGGTGACCGAGATCCGGGCGGAGGGAGACGGCGACGCGGCCGGCGTTCTCGCTCGCAGCGGCGAGGATGCGGTGCTGCGGGTCGAGCGGCTGCCCGCGCTCGAAGCCCGACCGGGTCTACCAGCTCTGGGTCAGCGACGGCGACGGCGTCGAGCCCTACCCGACCTTCATGCTCGACGAGGAGGGGCGGGCGACGGCGGCCATTGGGGAGCTGCCCGACGGACGCGACGGAGGTGCTCGTCACCGAGGAGCCCGAGGGCGGCAAGCGACCAACCGACGACTCCACCGCTGCTCACCGCGCCGCTGAGCTGACATCGACCGACGGCTAGATTGGCTTTCCGCGTGGAAGCCGCCACCAAGGCCACCTGCTACCGCCATCCCGATCGCGAGACGGCGGTCTCGTGCTCGATGTGCGCGCGCCCGATCTGCCCCGACTGCATGACCTCGACGCCGGTCGGGATGCGCTGCCCGGAGTGCGCCGGCGAGCGGACCCAGGTAAGGCGCGGACCCGCCGCGATCTCGCCGACCGCGACGCCCTACGTCACCTACGCGCTGATCGCGCTCAACGTCGATCGCCTTCATCGCCTCGATGGGGGGCGGCGCAGCGGCGATCGACGGCGGCGGATCCGTGATCGCCGACTACGGCCTCGCCGGCCCGCCCGTCGACGACGGCGAGTGGTACCGGCTGCTCACCGGCGGCTTCCTGCACGCCGGGCTGATCCACCTCGGCCTCAACATGTTGGTCCTCTACTTCCTCGGCCGCCTGCTCGAGCCGGCGATCGGCGGAGCCCGGTTCGCGGCGATCTACTTCGTCTCGCTACTCGCGGGCGCCTTCGGCGCGCTGCTCCTCGACCCCAACCAGATCACCGTCGGAGCCTCGGGCGCGATCTTCGGCCTGATGGCCGCCGCCTTCGTGATCGCCCGTCGCCGCGGAATGGAGGGCCTGGCGGGCGAGATCGGCGATGCTCGTCGGGATCAATCTCCTGATCACCTTCACGATCCCGAACATCTCGATCGGCGGCCACATCGGCGGCCTCGTCGGCGGCGCGCTCGCCGCCCTCGCGATCACGGCGGGCGAGCGCCAGCGCGGCGGCCAGGGCCTCGCCATCGAAGGCGGCGGCCTCGTCATCCTCGCCGTCGCCTCGGTGATCGGCTCGCTCTCGGTGGCGGGGGGCTAGCCGGACCCGCCTCGCCGCTCCGCCTCGCGCTTCAGGTCCTCGACCGAGCGCTTCATCACCTGGTCGTTGAGCCGGCGGGCGATGAGGCCCGGGATCGGGATGCCGGCGTCGATGCCGAGCCGGTAGGTGGCGAGGGTGCGCTCGCCGGCCGGCTTGAGCAGGTACTCGCCGTCGACGTGCTCGACCCCATCGCCCTCGACGAAGTCCCACCAGACCCGGCCGGGGCGGTCGTAGTGGTAGTGGAGGCGGTAGGTGACCCGGCGGAACTTGGCGTCGACGTCGAACTCGACGATCTTGCCGAGCCCGTCCGGATAGCGCTCGATCACCTCGACCCGCTCGACCGCCCGCTGCCAGTCGGGGAACGACTCGTAGTCGGCGATCGCCTCGAAGCAGTCCTCGGGCGAGGCGGCGATCTCGGCGGTCTGCTCGCCGCGGGTCAGGCCCACTCGCGAGCCGACCTCGATGCGGGAGAACTCGAGGTCCTCGCGGCGCCTGGACGCGGTCGGGATGGAGCAGGTGGGCGAGCAGCTCGACGCCCTCGACGAGGCGCGGGCCGGGACGGGAGAAGGTGGCGGCGGCGTCGACGGCCCAGACCTCGCTCGCGCCGAGCGCGGTCGAGTAGCTCGTCGTGGTCGTGGGCCTGCTCCGCCGAGGCTCGGCGGCGGTCGAGCCCGCACGGCATCACGACGACGACCTCCGGGCGCGCGGCCGCGAGCGCTCCCCAGCGCACCGTCCGCGAGTCGACCCCCGCCTGACCGAGCGGGTCCTTGCCGCCGGCGAGCTCGATCATCTCCGGTACCCAGTGGCCGCCGACGAACGGCGGGATCGAGCCATTCGAGAGCGAGCACGCGCGGGCGCTGCTCGAGCGTCGGCAACGGCCTCGCGCCACGGCGTCGAGTCGGCGCTCGAGCTCGGCGCGCAGCTCGGCGCCGGTCTCCGGGATCCCGATCGCTCCCGCGAGCGTCTCGACGTCGGCGAGCACGTCGCCGAGGCGTCGAGGGGTCGAGCGAGAGACCGTCGGGCCGTCGGGCAGCCGCTCGGCGACCGCCCGGACGTCGTCGTAGGAGACGGCGCAGACCTCGCAGACGCGCCTGGGTGACGATCAGATCCGACTCGAGCTCGCGCAGCGTCGCCTCGTCGAGCTCGTAGAGGGCCTCGCCGCGACCCGGTCACCTCGCGCACCGCCGCGTCGATCTCCCCGGGGCCCAGCCCGTCGGGGATCACGCTGCGCGTCAGGTGCGGAAGCTCGCGGGCGGCCGGCGGGTAGTCGCACTCGTGGGTGACGGCGACGACCGAGTCGCCGAGCCCGAGCGCGAACAGCATCTCGGTGGCCGAGGGGACGAGGCTCGCGATGCGGCTCCGAGGCGGACCACTCATCGGGCTCGACTATGGCACCATCGCGCCGCGATGGCAGCTGCTCTCCGACGAGGAGATCGACGAGCAGGCTGGAGCGGGCTCGACGGCTGGGAGCGCGAGGGCGACGCGATCCGCAAGACGTTCGAGCGCGGCGATTTCGTCGGATCGGTGGAGTTCGTCAAGGCGCTGGTCGAGCCGGCCGAGGACATGGGCCACCACCCCGACCTCGCGATCTCCTGGAGCGAGGTCGAGGTGACGATCACGACCCACTCGGAGGGCGGGCTGACCGAGAACGACTTCGAGCTCGCCGCTCGCATCGACGACCTCGCCTAAGCGCTACGTGCGGATCGTCTACGTCGTCGGGACGCGCCCGAACTTCGTCAAGATGGCGCCGGTGATCGCGGCGCTGCGGCGCCGCCGGCCGGACTGGCATCACGTCCGTCGTCCACACCGGCCAGCACTACGACCGGATGATGTCCGGCGTCTTCCTCGACGAGCTCGGCGTCCCGGACCCCGACCACCTGCTCGGTGTCGGCTCCGGCAGCCACGGTGAGCAGACCGCGGGGGTGATCGAGGCGCTCGACCCGGTGCTCGAGGCCGAGGGTCCCGATCTGGTCCTCGTCCCCGGCGACGTCAACTCGACGCTGGCGGCGGCCCTCTGCGCCGCGAAGCGCGGGATCCCGGTCGGCCACGTCGAATCCGGCCTGCGCAGCTTCGACCGCTCGATGCCCGAGGAGATCAACCGGATCGTCGCCGACCATCTCTCGGAGCATCTGTTCCTCCACTCCGAGGAGGCGGTCGAGAACCTCGCCGCCGAGGGGGTGAGGGAGGAGCGGATGCAGTTCGTCGGCAACACGATGATCGACACCCTGGTCGCGCTCGAGGACCGCTTTCGGGAGCGCGACGCCGCGGACGGGCTCGGCGTCGAGGCCGGGGCCTACCTCCTCGTCACCCTGCACCGGCCCTCGCTCGTCGACGGACCCCTTCTCGCAAGGGCGATGGACGCGCTCGCCGAGGTCGGCCGCGAGCTGCCCGTCGTGTTCCCCGTCCATCCGAGGACGCGGAAGAACCTGGGCGAGGGCTGGCGCGAGCCGCCGGGGGTGCGCCTCGTCGACCCGGTCGGCTACCTCGACTTCCTCTCGCTGGAGGCCGACGCGGCGGCGGTGCTGACCGATTCCGGCGGGATCCAGGAGGAGACGACGTTCCTCGGCGTCCCCTGCTTCACCCTGCGCGACAACACCGAGCGGCCGGTGACTATCCGGGCCGGCACGAACACCCTGCTCGGGCTCGACCCGGCGCGGATCCGCGAGATCCCGTCGCTGATGCGGGATCGCGGACCTTCGCGCGAATGGCGCACCGCCCCTCTGGGACGGCCGCGCGGCGGAGCGGATCGCCGACTCGCTCGATTGCTAGCTTGCCGCCGTGGCGTTCTCCCTCGTCCCGCGCGACAAGGTCTTCTTCGACCTGTTCAGCGAGGCGGGCCAGAACACGCTGCGGGCGGCTCGGCTGCTCAGCGAGATGCTCGCCAAGTGGCCCGACGACGAGGGCCTCGCCCGCGACATCCTCAAGTGCGAGAGCGAGGGCGACCGCATCACCCACGACATCATCCAGCGCGTCAACACCACCTTCGTCACCCCGATCGACCAGGAGGACATCTACGCGCTGGCGACGGGCCTGGACGACATCGTCGACCACGTCGAGGAGGTCGCCGACTTCCTTGGCCTCTACAAGATCGAGGCCCCGATGGCCCAGGCGCAGGCGATGGCCGAAGTGCTCGTCTCCTCGCTGCGAGCAGCTCGCGGTGCTGCTCGACGAGTTGCGCGGCTTCAAGGACCTCGAGCACTACTGGATCGAGATCCACCGCCTCGAGAACGACGGCGACCGGCTCTTCCGCGACGCGGTCGCCTCGCTGTTCGCCAACGGGATCGACCCGATGGTCGTGATCCGCTGGAAGGACCTCTTCGCCGTGCTCGAGCGGGCGATCGACGCGACCGAAACGGCCGCGCACATCATCGAGGGCGTCGTCATAAAGAACGCTTAGCGGGCTCCAGCCCCGATGGACTCGCGACATCATCCTCGCCATCGTCGTCGTGACGGCGCTGGCGTTCGACTTCACCAACGGCTTTCACGACACCGCGAACGCGGTCGCCACCTCGATCTCCACCAAGGCGCTGCGGCCGCGCCCGGCGGTGGCACTCGCGGCGGCGCTCAACTTCGTCGGCGCGTTCATCTCGCTCGAGGTGGCGGCGACCGTCGCCGACGACATCGTCGACCAGGACGTGATCACGCTGACCGTGGTGTTCGCCGGCCTGATCGGCGCGATCACCTGGAACCTGATCACCTGGTACTTCGGGCTTCCGTCGAGCTCCTCGCACGCCCTGATCGGCGGGATCGTCGGCTCCGCCTTCGCCGCGTCCGGGGCGGACGCCGTGCTCGGCGACGGGGTGCTCGGCAAGGTGCTGGTCCCGGCGGTGATCGCCCCGGTCGTCGCCTTCCTGATCGGAGCGGTCGCGATCCTCCTGATCTACTGGATCGTCGGCCGACAGCGGCCCGGGCGGTGGTCTCACGCGGGTTCCGGCTCGGGCAGATCGTCTCCGGGAGCATGTTCTCGCTGGCCCACGGGACCAACGACGCGCAGAAGACGATGGGCGTGATCACGCTGGCGCTGATCGTCAACGGGAACCTCTCGGGCGGCAGCGACCCGCCGTTCTGGGTGATCGTCTCCGCGGCGACCGCGATCGCCCTCGGCACCTACACCGGCGGCTGGCGGATCATCAGGACGATGGGCACTCGGATCCACAAGATGGACCCGGCGCAGGGCTTCGCCGCCCAGGGCTCGGGGGCCGCGGTGATCCTCGCCTCGTCTTATTACGGCTTCCCGCTCTCGACTACGCAGGTGATCGCCGGAAGCGTGATGGGCTCGGGCGCGGCGAAGCGGCTCTCGGCGGTCCGCTGGGGGGTCGCCGGGAACATCGTCGTCGCGTGGATTCTGACGCTTCCGGCCGCCGCCGCCGTTGGCGCCGGAACCTACGGATTGACCCGAATCTTCGGCACCGGAGCCGCCGGGCCGGTGATCGTCAGCCTGCTCGCGATCTCCCTGATCGCCGCCGCCTTCGTGCGCCGCGCGCGGGCGGGAGCGCCGGTGCCGGCGTGAGGAGGCAGCGATGGAGCTGATCGCCACGATCGTCGAATGGGGGGAGCTCGGCAAGACCGTTGCCGCCGCCGCGGTCGCCGGCATCGGCGTCGCCGGCATCTTCTCGCTCGGCATCTTCGGAGCCGCGCGATGGATCGAGCTGCAGCGCGAGGGACGCGGCGTCGCTGCGGCCAGCGCGGCGGGGCTAACGATCCTCGCGCTCGGCGCATTCGCCGCGGCGATCGTGGTCGGCCTGATCGTGATGACCGACAAGTAGCCGGCGGCGAGTAGCCTCCCGGTCGTGCGCACCGCGCGCAACATCGCGATCATCGCCCTGCTCGCGGTCCCGGTCGCCTTCGTCCCCGGGGGCGGAAACGTCGCGGAGGCGATCCTGACCGCGCTGCTGATCGCCTTCCTGGCCGGGATCGCCTTCATGGTCTACACGCTGTATCGCCAGAACCAGCTCACCTTCTCGACCCTGAGCGACTCCCGGCGGGCGGCACTCTTCGGCGCCGCCGGCGCGCTCGCCCTGCTGATCGCCGGCCAGGACGAGCTGACCGAGACCGGCGGCGGCTTCATCATCTGGATCGGCCTCGTGGTCGCCTGCGGCTTCCTCATCTTCGCCGTCTGGCGCGAGGCGAACACGCTCTAGTCCGGGATCAGCGCGTCTTCCGGCGCGACCGACGCGCCACCCGTTCGACCGGCGCTCCTAGCGTCGCGCACGATGCGATCGGAGCGCGGGCAAGCCTCGGCGGAGCTGGTGGCGGTGGTGCCGCTGCTGGTCCTCGTGGTCGTCGCCGCGGCGCAGCTCGCGGCGGCCGGTTGGGCGCTCTGGTCGGCCGGGAACGCCGCACGCGCCGGCGCCCGGGCGGCGCACGTCGGGGAGGACGCCGAGCGGGTGGCGCGCGCAGGCCCTCCCGGGGCCCCTCCGCGAGAAGGCCGAGGTCACTGACGACGACGAGGTGCGGGTGGAGGTCCGTGCGCCGGGCCTCGTCCCGGGCATCCCCGACGTCGCGGTGACGGCGGCGTCGAGCCTCGACCCGCTGGCCGATGACTGAGCTGACCCAACCCGCCGGGTCGTCAGGCCAGGCCTCCGTGGAGCTCCTCGCCGGCGTGCCCGCCCTCCTCCTCGCCGGACTCGTCGCCCTCCAGCTCCTCGCCGCCGGCTACACGCTCACGCTCGCCGACGGCGCGGTCGAGGCCGGCGCTCTTGCGCTGGCGGCCGGTGAGCCGGCGCGGCCCGCCGTCCGCGACGCGCTCCCGGGCTGGGCGGATGGGCGGGTGGACGTCGACGTCGACGGGGGCCGTCTGTCGGTCCGGCTGCAGCCACCGTCGCCGGTTCCGGGAATCGCGAACCGGCTCGCCTCGGAATCGGAGGCGTGGGTCCGGAGGTCCTCGGGATGAGTCAGTTCCCGCTCGTCATCGCCACCGACGCCGGCCGGGCGAGCGGTGGCCTTGCGGAGGCCGCCGCGCTCGCGGTCTCGGTCGCGGTGCGCGACCGCTCAGCCGGCGTGCTCCTGGTGGAGGTAGACGGCGAGGCGCGCCGCCGCCGGCCGACCCTGCTGGCGTCGGATCCGGCGCGAGACCTCGAATCCGCGGTGGCTTTGAGCGGCCAGGAGGGCGTCGCCCGCGGCAACCTCTGCTGGCTGACGCTTCGAGCGTCGGGGGAGGAGGACCCGCTCGAGGCGCTGGAGCAGTTGCTCGCGGAGCCGCTGCCGTGCCTGCTCGTCGTCGCGTACCTGCCCGCCGGCGACTGGGCTCGGGCGATCGACCGGCGGGGTCTGGGAATCGCAGGCGGGCTGGTGCGGGCCGACCTCGCGACCGACCGCGCGCTCGCGGCGCTCGCGGTCGCCGAGCTGCGCGGACGCGGCATTGCCGCCCGGATCGCAAAGCGCCCCCCGGGCGTGGTCGCGACCCGGCGCGCGCTGGCCGGGCTCGAGCCGGGCGGCGAGGCGTCGCGACGGGCCGAGCGCGCGGCGCACGCTCTTGTCGGTCGGGCGCCGGAGACCTCGCCCTCGCCGGATGCGGACTCGGCCATCCGCCCGCCGACGCTCGCCTCTGAGCGCGGCCAGGCGCTCCCCCTCGTGCTCGGAGCGGCGGTCGCGGTGATCTTCACGGCGCTCCTGCTCGCAGCGCTTGGCGGGGCAGTGACCGGAAAGGGGAGGGCGCAGCGCGCCGCGGACCTGACCGCGCTCTCGGCGGTCCGCTCGATGCGCGACGACCTCGATCGCCTGCTGGCGCCACCGCGGCTCGCAGAGCGGCGCGCTCAACCCAGCCCACATGCCGAAGGGCGAGTACCTGGCCCGTGCGAGGGTCGCCGGGCGCGAAGCCGCGGGCGCCAACGGGGTCGATCCCCGACGGGTCCGGATTCGCTTCCCGGACCGCGACGCATTCGCGCCCGTCCAGGCTCGGGCGAGGGTCCTCGGCGAGATCGACCGCGAGGCGATCCCCGGTCCCGAGCGGCATCCGTCGGGCCGACCCGCGCGCCGCGGCGAGCCGATCGACGTCGTCGCCACGGCGACCGCCGAGGCCGCGGCGCCCGCCTCGTTCGACGGGATGCCGGCGATGGCGAGCGGCGGCGGCTACTCGGGGCCGCTCGTGTACCGGCAGGGGGAGGGGATGCGCCCCGACGTTGCCGCGGCCTTCGATCGCATGGCCGCCGCGGCTCGGCGGGCCGGGATCTCGCTGATCGTCAACTCCGGCTTTCGCTCCGACGCCGAGCAGGCCGAGCTCTTCGCACAGAACCCCAACCCGACGATGGTCGCGCCGCCCGGCAAGTCCCTCCACCGCTGCGCCACCGAGCTCGACCTCGGGCCTCCGGCCGCCTACGGCTGGCTGGCGGCGAACGCGCCCCGCTTCGGGTTCGTCAAGCGCTACTCGTGGGAGCCCTGGCACTTCGGCTTCACGCGCGGCCCGGCGCCCTGCTCGGAGGCGGGCAACTCGGTGGGGTCCGGCGGGGGCGGGGACGGCGAGTCGGCCGGCTCCAGCGGCGTCCCGAGCTTCGTCCCCGAGCGCTTCCGGGCGATGGTCCTGCGCTCGGCCTCGCGCTGGAACGTCTCCGCCGCACTGATCTCGGCGCAGATCATGGCCGAGTCCGGGTTCAACCCCAATGCGGTCTCGCCCGCCGGCGCCCAGGGGATCGCCCAGTTCATGCCCGCGACCGCCGCCTCCTACGGACTCGACGACCCGTTCGACCCCGCCGCCGCGATCGACGCCCAGGCCCACATGATGTCCGACCTCCTGCGCCAGTTCGGCTCGATCCCGCTCGCCCTCGCGGCCTACAACGCCGGTCCCGGCGCCGTCGCCGCCTGCGACTGCATCCCGCCCTACCCCGAGACCCAGGCCTACGTCGCCCGCATCCTCGCCCTGCTCGACGGAGCGGGCGCGCTGCTGGTGCCGCCGCTGGAGGTGCGGCTGGTGGAGTAGGGGCCGGGAGGGCGCGCCCTCAACGACGGTAGGCTGAAGCCGCCATGGCAATCGCCGAAGTCGTCGGAATCGAGGGGCTGAAGGGACTGCTGGGTCAGACCGTGGGCCCCGGCGAGTGGCGCGAGGTGACTCAGGAGATGATCGACGAGTTCGCCGAGCTGTCGGGCGACGACCAGTGGATCCACGTCGACGTCGAGCGGGCGAAGACCGAGAGCCCGTTCGGGACCACGGTCGCCCACGGCAACCTGACCCTCTCGCTGATCGACGGCTTCCGCCGCGACCTGATCAACTCGACCGGGTTCGCGCTGGGCGTCAACTACGGCTGGAACAAGGTGCGTTTCCCGGCGCCGGTCCCGGCCGGCGCCCGCTGCCGCGCGACGGCCGAGGTGATCTCGGTTGAGGACGTCGGCGACGGCTGGTGGCAGGTGGCGACCAAGTTCACGGTCGAGGTCGAGGGCTCCGACAAGCCCGCGTGCGTCGGAGAGTCGGTCGGCCGCGCGTTCGTGCCCGCGGAGGACGGCGCCTAGAACCGGTCGCCCGCTTGGCGCGTTCCTCTCGCTATGCGAGAGAAAGGCGCCAAAGCCGCTACTCCACCGTCAGCGGCCCCTCCATGCCGCCCTCGCGGTGGCCCGCGACCGAGCAGAAGAACGTGAACTCGCCGGCCTCGAGGTCGAGCGTGGTCGTGCTCTGGTCGCCGTCGGCGACGATGGCGGCGCAGCCGATCTCCTCGCCGCCGGAGTCCTCGACGCAGAAGTCGTGGGCGACCGGCGCGGGATTCGTGAACGTCACCGTGACGGCGCCGGCCTCGGTCTCGAGCGAATCCTGCTCGTAGGCGAGGCTTCCGTCCGGGACGGCCGAGACCTCGAGGCTCTCGGTCGCGGGGTTGACGTCGTCGGGCGCCGTGTCGGTGGGCGCCGTCTCCTCGTCGTCACCCCCACAAGCGGCGAGCGCGAGCGCCGCGAGGAAGAGCGCAATGAGGGTCGTCGTCCTCGACATCGCTCGAAAACCTACCGGCCGTTGAAGCTCGGCTTCTCGCCGGCGAAGAAGGACTGCACCCCGCTCGCGAGGTCCTCGGTCGCCATCGAGTCGGCGATCCCGTGGCGCTCGAGCTGGAGGTGGTCGGCAAGCGAGTTGTCGAGGCTCTCGGCGACCAGCCGCTTGCACATGCGCACGTAGTGGGGCGCCCGCGACGCCAGCTTCGCCGCCTTCTCGCGGGCCCGCTCGGCAAGCTGGTCGGCCGGCACCACCTCCGAGACGAGCCCGGCATCGAGCGCCGACCGCGCGTCGAGGTTGGGGTCGTTGAGGAGCAGCTCCAGCGCCTTGGCGGGACCCAGGACCCGAGGCAGGAAGTAGGTCATGCCGCCGTCCGGCGAGGCGCCGATGCGGCCGTACGCGCAGGCGAAGAAGGCCTCCTCGGAGGCGATCCGGACGTCGCACTGGAGGGCGAGCGAGAAGCCGGCGCCGGCGGCGGGGCCGTTGACGGCGGCGACCACCGGGTACGGGATCCGCCTGAAGTCGACGATCGCCTGGTGCAGCACGTCGGCCCCGCGGCGCACCTCGGCCGGCAGGTCGACGTCCTCATCCTCGACCCCGCGCCGGAACCAGGTCACGTCGCCGCCGGCCGAGAACGCGCGACCGGAGCCGGTCACGATCAGCGCCCGAATCGGAGCCCGGTCCGCGAGCCAGGGCGCGATCGTCGCGAGCTCGCCGATCATCTCGGGGTCCATCGCGTTGAGCGCGTCCGGCCGATCCAGGGTCAGCGTCCCGACCCCGTCATCGGCGTCGAACGAGAGCGTGTTCAGCTCGGGCGCGTTGACGGTCTCGGTGGGCATGGGACTCCTCTCATTCCATGGGGCGCCGAACCCTAACCTTGAACCGAAATGGCAGAGGATCTCCAGAAGCGGGTAACGGAGCAGCGGCGGCGCCTTCCGGACGCGCCGGGGGTCTATCTGTTCGCCGACTCTCGCGGGCGCGTGATCTATGTCGGCAAGGCGCTCTCGATCCGCAAACGGGTCGGCGGTCACTTCACCAAGCAGGCGGGGGGCAGCACCGAGCTGACCCGCCAGGTCGACTCGATCGACTTCCTCGTCACCGACACCGAGGCCGAGGCGCTGCTCGCCGAGCAGCAGTTCATCAAGCGCCACCGCCCCCGCTTCAACGTCCGCCTCCGCGACGACAAGTCGTATCCCTACGTGGGCGTCAGCCTCGACGAGGAGTTCCCCCGCGTGTACTTCACGCGCGAGCGCCACCGCCCGGGACGCGCCTACTTCGGCCCCTTCTCAAGCGCGAAGCGGGTCCGCGAGACGCTCGATCTGCTCGGCAAGATCTTCCAGTACCGCACCTGCCAGGGGCCCGAGCCGGGGCGCCGGTCCGGCGTGCCCTGCCTCGACTACTACATCAAGCGCTGCCAGGCACCCTGCGTCGGTTACATCGACCGCGACGAGTACCGGCGCAACATCGAGGCGATCATGAGCTTCCTCTCGGGTCGCTATCGCGAGATCGAGCGGGACCTCGAGGGGAAGATGGAGAGCGCCTCTGCCGGCCAGCAGTTCGAGCGAGCGGCGGTCTACCGCGACCGGCTCGGCGCCGTGCGGTCGCTGATGCAGCGCCAGCGGATCGCCGGCGAGTCGCTCCAGAACGCGGACCTGATCGGCGTCGCCGTCGACGGCGCCGACGCGAACGCGCAGGTGTTCCAGGTCCGCGACGAGGTGCTCGCCGAGCGCCAGAGCTTCTACCTCGACAACCGCGCCGAGCGCGACGAGGGCGAGGTGACCGAGGAGTTCCTCGCCCAGTACTACTCGGCCGCGCCGAGCATCCCCCGCCGCGTGATCGTCGGCCCCGCGATGCGCGAGCGCGCCGAGCTGGTCGCCGAGGCGCTGCGGCACCGCCGCGACGGGCCGGTCGAGGTCCGGGTCGCCGAGCGCGGCGACCTCCGCCGCCTGCGCGAGCTGGCGGAGAAGAACGCCAAGCTCGCGCTCGGCCAGGACCGCCTGCGCCGCGAGCGCCGCCGCCAGCAGCGCGTCGATGCCCTCTCCTCGCTCCAGGAGGCGCTCGGGATCGAGGAGCTGCCGGTCCGGATCGAGGGGTTCGACATCTCGAACCTCGGCGCCGAGCACACCGTCGCGTCGATGGTCGTCTTCGAGGGCGGCGCGCCGAAGAAGGCCCACTACCGGCGGTTCAAGGTGCGCGGGGACGAGAACGGCCGGCCCGGCGGGCCCGACGACTTCGCCGCGATCGAGCAGGTCCTCTCGCGGCGGATGGCGCGCTGGCAGGCGGGGGCCGACCTCTCGCCGCACGACGCCGAGCGCGACCAGAGCTTCGCCGCGTTGCCCGGCCTGATCGTGATCGACGGCGGCAAGGGGCAGCTCTCCGCCGGGATGCGCGCGCTCGCACCGCTGGTCGACCGCGGCGTGACCGTGATCGGGCTGGCGAAGCGGCTCGAGGAGGTCTATGTGCCGGGCCGCGGCAACCCGGTGCCGATCCCCCGCGACTCCGAGGCGATGCGCCTGCTCCAGCGCGTCCGCGACGAGGCCCACCGCTTCGCGATCGAGTTCCATCGGAACCGCCGCGACAAGGCGATGACCGGCTCGGTCTTCGACGAGCTGCGCGGGGTGGGTCCGGTCCGCAAGCGCGCGCTGCTCAGCCACTTCGGCTCCCCCGACCGCTTCCTCGCCGCAAGCCGCGAGGAGCTGGAGGCGGTCCCGGGGATCCCCGCGAAGGTCGGCCGTGAGATCCACCGCCAGCTCCACCGGGCGGGGTGAGGCGATTCCGACTACGCCTGCGCGGAGAGGAACCGTTCGAGCTTGTCGAAGCTCTCGGTCCAGCCGTCGCGGTGAAGCGCCCGGCGCTCCTCGGTCTTGAACGGTCCCTGCGTGTGGCCAACCTCCGTCGACCCGTCCCGGTCCTCGAATGACAGGCTGACCAGGGTCTCGACGTCGTCGGGATTGGGCGGCTCCCATTCGAACGTGTAGGCGAGTCGGGCGGGCGGGTCGACCTCGCGGAACTCACCGGTCAGATGGAAGGAGTCGCCCTCCGGCGGCTGCATCTCGATCCGGTAGCTCTCGCCGACACGGGCGCGGAACTCGAGGCTCGGGATGGTGAATCCCTCCGGACCCCACCAGTTCGCCAACTCATTCGCCTCGCTGAACGCAGTGAAGACGACGGGAGGGGGTGCCGGGAGGACGCGCTCCATCGAAAGCATCAGCTCGCCCGGTCGCGCGTCCATTCGCCGATCGTATCCGGCGCGCGAATATGGTTCCCGGCGATGGAGGACTGGGGGCAGCTGATCTCGTTCAGCCCCGAGCTGGTGCTGCGGCCGGCGAGCGTGGACGAGCTGAAGGCCACGCTCGAGCGGGTCCACCGCGGCGAGCTGGGGGCGGACCGCGTGCGGGTGCGGGGCAGCCTGCACTCCTGCTCCGAGATCGTGGTCTCCGACGCGATCATCGACACCTCGGGTCTCCCGAAGACGATGGACTTCGACGAGGGGGACGCGGCGGTGGAGGCCTCGGCGAACGTGAGCCTGCACGACTTCCTCGCCGAGCTGGGCCGCCGCGGCAAGTCGGTCACCGCGACCGGCGGCACCGACCACCAGACGCTGGCGGGGCTGATCTCCACCGGCACCGCGCCGGCCAGCTCGAGGTTCGCGCTGTACGAGCTGCTGGAGTGGGTGGAGCTCGTGAGCGTCGAGGAGGCCACCGGGAGCGCGGTTGAGCGGCGCATCTCGCGCGGCGATCCCGACTTCCCGGCGGCCGTGTGCTCGCTGGGTCTGCTCGGCGTGCTGACCCGTGTCCGCTTCCGCCTCGTGGACGAGCGCTACTTCAACGTCGTCCAGAAGATCGTCAGCCTGGACGAGGTGATGGTCGACCTGGATGCGACCTCCGCCAAGTACGACTTCTGGCGCGTGAACCAGGTGCCGAAGAGCGACAAGGCGCTGCTCTGGGCGGCCACCGCCGTCCCGCCCGAGCGGTCGAAACCGGACGGCGACTACCCGACCGACCAATCCGAGCACGTGCTCGACTTCGTCTGCCAGGTGATGGACAAGCTGGCCGACACCGGGCCGCTGCTGACGGGGGTGCTGGAGGTGGTCTACGACGTGATGGCCTTGACCTACGGGGAGCGCGAGTTCACCGGCCCGCTTCGCAACATGCTCCCGGTCGACCGTCGCGCCCCGCTGCGCGTGGCGATGGCCGAGTGGAGCTTCCGGCCGCAGGACGTGCACCGCGTGCTGGGTGAGTGCGAGGAGTACTTCGGCCGCCAGGGCTGGCCGAACATCCCCATCGAGATCGAGCTCTCCCGCGTGGACGGGAACTGGATGTCGGCGTGGGACTGGGAGGGGCTCGACTACATCGTCAAGTTCAACTGGATGTACCTCACGGAGATCTGCACCGAACCGGGCGAGAAGGAGGCCATCTACGCCCACCTCCGCGGCCTCTGGGAGCACCTGGAATCCGCCGGGGTCCCGTTCAAGGCGCACTGGGGGAAGATCAACTTCATCGATCCCGAGTTCGCGGCGCGGAACCACCGGCTTGACGCGTTCCGGCCGCTCGTCTCCCCGATGTTCGTGAACGAGCACCTGGCGGAGCGGATCGGCCCGGCGTAGCCATGGCGGGGCCCGGGCTGACCGACATCCACGCCCACCCGGCGATGAACGCGTTCCTCTGGGACCGCGACCTGCGTCGCCACTACTGGACGGGCCACACCTTCGACCCGCTGGCCTCGAACACCGACTTCAAGATGCTCGAGAAGGGCGGGGTGAAGGTGCTGTGGTCCTCGCTCCACATACCCGAGCCCGACTACTTCCGCTGCTGGCCCATCCGGTTCGCCGCGCACCTCACCGGCGGCGGGCGCAAGCTCTTGAAGCTGGACGCATGGGAGTGCTTGCAGGAGATGAGGGCGGAGATGGAGCACCAGGTCGGCCGAGCCGAAGGTTTCGCCCTCGCCCGCTCCAACGACGAGCTCGACGGCGTGCTCGCCGAGGGCGAGACGGCGATCGTCCACACCGTCGAGGGCGGCCACGTCCTCGGCGCCGGCCTCGAGGACGGCGACCTCGCCGCGCGGCTCGCGCGCCTCGACGAGCTCGCCGAGTGGGGCGTGGCGTCGCTCACCCTGGCGCACCTGTTTCCCAACGAGCTCGCCGGCCACGCGAACGCGATCCCCGCGAAGCCCAAGATCCCGTTCTGCACGCTCGACGCCAAGGTGGACCTGAGCCGCGGCCTGACGGAGACCGGCCGGGCCGTGGTCGAGCGGATGGTGGAGCTGCGGATCGTCCCCGACGTGTCGCACTGCACCCCCCTCGCCCGGAACCAGATCTATGAGCTCGTGGCGGACCGCATCCCCCTGATCGCGTCACACAACGGCGTGCAATCGATGAACCCCGAGCCCTACAACCTCGACGAGGCCGACGTGCAAGCGATCGCCGATTCGGGTGGGGTGGTCGGCGTGATCTTCATGCCCTACTGGCTTGACGAGTCGCATCCAGGCCCGGGGCTGGACGCGATCTGGAGGACGATGGAGCAGCTGCGCGAGTGGAGCGGTTCGTGGGAGCACGTCGCGATCGGGACCGATTTCGACGGCTTCACCGATCCCCCCGACGATTGCAAGAGCGAGGGCGAGCTCCCCCGGATCCGGGAGATGCTGGACGCCAAGGGCGTCTCGTCCGACGACGCGGAGGCGGTGCTGGGTGGTAACCCGCGGCGCGTCCTCCGCGACGGCTGGCGGTAGGCGCGACCCCGGGATCCGGGCATCGGTCTCTGTCGTCGACCCGCTCCTTGGCGACTTTTGGTCTATATGACGTGACTTAGCCGGAGGGGGCAGACCGCCCCACCCAAATGAGGGGGGGGATATCGCACGACGCGTCGAGTCTCGGTGGGACGCGTGGGCCAAAAACCACCCATACGGTGGTTTTCGCCCCAACCGCCTCCGCGTGGCACGACGCGTCGGGTGAAAACCACCGGTGCCCGCGCCGCCACACCGAAGCCATGCCCGCCATCTGTGGGTGCGGGAATTCGAATCACCCGTCTAGGCCGGGATCAGCCGTCCGGACTCCCGGTGCCTAGCATCCCGCGCCATGGGACCCGAGGACCTGCGACGGGGAATGGCCGAGGTGGCGGAGCGCCACGGGCCGTGGCATTCGCACAACATCCACCTCGGCGAGGGGATTTGGACGCTCAGCCATCGGGAGCTCGTGGAGGGTTCCCGCGCCCGCCGCTACCTCCAGGTGGTCGCCGACGCCGCCGCCAAGCCACTGGATGAGCTCCGCGTCCTCGACCTCGCCTGCGAGGAGGGCATCTTCGGGATCGAGCTCGCGCGGCGGGGAGCGAGCGTGGTCGCGGTGGAGGGCCGTTCGGGGAACGTCGCGCGCGCCCGCTTCGCCGCCGAGGCGATCGGCCTGGGCGAGCGCTACGAGATCCACGAGGACGACGTCCGCAACGTCGACGCGGGCCGCTACGGGCGCTTCGACGTGATCCTCAACATCGGGATCCTCTACCACCTCGACGCGCCGGCGGTCTTCGAGCTCGTCTTCGCGGCGGCCGAGATGTGCGACGGGCTGATGTTCCTCTCCACCCAGCACAGCCGCTTTCCCGAGCGGCGGGTGGAGTTCCGCGGGCGCACCTACCGCGGCAGCACGGTCGGGGAGCACCCCCGCGGCGCCGGCGAGGCGGCGCGCCGGGAGAACCTCCGCGCCTCGCTCGACAACCCCGCCAGCCTCTGGCTCACCCGCCCCTCGCTCTACAACCTGCTCACCGATGCAGCCTTCTCCTCCGTGCTCGAGGTGCGGATGCCCCGCGCCCACCTCGGCCAGCAGCCGGGGAACATGGTCAACCTGCTCGCCTTCCGGGGCGAGCGCTTCGAGATCCCCGTCTCCGCGACAGCCGGTCCAGGGGAGGCCCCTCGCTGGCCCGAGCGCGAGCCACGGGAGGTCTTCCCGGCGCAGACCGTCCGCGGTCGGCTTATGGACGCGGCGCGCCGGCGGGGGCTGCCGGAGCTCGTCGGCCGGATCCGAGGCAGGGGCAGCCCGTGAGCGAGGCCGTGATCAGCGCCCGCGGCCTGCGCAAGTCCTACGGGGCGAACGAGGCGGTGCGGGGCGTCGACCTCGAGGTGCGAAGGGGCGAGATCTTCGCCTTCCTCGGCCCGAACGGCGCCGGGAAGACGAGCGTCGCCGAGGTCCTCGAGGGGTACCGGAGCCGCGACGAAGGCGAGGTGGAGGTGCTGGGCTCCGACCCGGTGGCCGCCGGTCGCGAGTGGCGGGAGCGGATCGGGATCGTCCTCCAGCAGTGCCGGATGCGCCCGGAGCTGACGGTCCGCGAGACGCTGGAGCTCTACGCGGGCTACTACCGCGAGGCCCGCCCGGTGCAGGAGACGATCGAGCACGTCCGCCTCCGCGAGAAGACGGATGAGCGTACGGGAAGGCTGTCCGGAGGCCAGCAGCGCCGGCTCGACGTCGCCGTCGCCCTGATCGGGGACCCGGAGCTGCTCTTCCTCGACGAGCCGACGACGGGATTCGATCCCTCGGCGCGGCGCCAGGCGTGGAGCGTGATTGCGGGTCTGCGGCGGCTCGGGAAGACGGTGTTCCTGACCACGCACTACATGGACGAGGCGCAGGCGCTCGCCGACCGGGTCGCGGTGATCGCCCGCGGGCGCATCGTCGCGGAGGGGACACCGGCCGACCTGGGCGACCGCGCGAGCCATCCGCCGACGATCAGCTTCCGCCTCCCCGCCGGGGTCCCGCTCGACTCGATGCCCCTGGACGGAGCGGAGGATCTCTCCGAGCGGGAGGGAGTGGTCTCCCTGCACTCGCATTCGCCGGTGCCCCTCCTCAACCGGCTGACCGGCTGGTCGCTGGAGCGCGGGGTCGAGCTCGAGGGTCTGGAGGTGAGCCGGCCGACGCTCGAGGACATCTACCTCGAGCTCACCGACGCGGTCGAGGGACCCGGAGAGGCGACGCGATGAGCGGCGCCGCCCTCGCCCTCCATCAGTTTCGCTTCGACCAGCGGGTCTTCTGGCGCAACCCCGCCTCGGTGTTCTTCACCGTCCTGCTCCCGATCATCTTCCTCTTGATCTTCGCGACGATCTTCGGCAACGAGGAGATCGAGGAGCTCGGCGGGATCCAGACGACCACCTACTACGTCCCAGCGATCATCACCCTCGCGATCGTCTCGGCGACGATGCAGAGCCTCGCGATCTCGCTGACCGTCGATCGCGAGAACGGGATCCTCAAGCGTGGTCGGGGGACGCCTCTGCCGAACTGGGCCTTCTTCGCCGGGCGGATCGGAAACGCGGTGGTGATCTCGCTCCTGATGCTCGTCCTGGTCGTGACCCTCGGCCGGCTGATCTACGACGTCGAGGTGCCCTGGGACAAGCTCCCGGCGGTCCTGGTCACGCTGCTGGTCGGCGCGGCCGCCTTCTGCTCGCTCGGGATCGCGCTGACCGCGGCGATCCCCTCCGAGGACGCCGCCGCGCCGATCTCGAACGTCGCGGTCCTGCCCCTCTACTTCCTCTCCGGCGTCTTCATCCCGGAGTCGGAGATCCCGGACGGGGTACTGCAGTTCGCCGACCTCTTCCCGATCCGCCACTTCTTCGAGGCGTTCTTCGCCTCCTACGATCCGGTCGCCTCGGGAGCGGGATTCGAGTGGGGGCACCTCGCGATCGTCGCCGCCTGGGGAGTCGCCGGGCTCGCGATTGCGGTCAAGACTTTTCGGTGGACGCCGCGGGTGAACTGACATATGCTCGGCCGACTGGCAGGCACTCAGCAGGAGGAGGGGAGATGGATCGCACCAACCGTGGGATGAACGCTTCGAACGAGGGAGGTGCGGCGGTCTGCTGCTCGATCGCGCCTCCGGACCTGCTCGCGAGGCTCGCCGAGTCGGACGACCCCGAGCGGCGCAAGGCGGCGATCAACACGCTCGCCGCCTCGGCGTCGATGCGGACCCAGCGCGCGCTGGTCGGCCGGGTGATGCGCGAGATGGACGTCGACGCCCAGGCGCTTGGGCTCCTGGAGCCGCCCACCGGGCAGCGCCAGACCGTCTACGACAACGAGGGCAATGGCCGGGACAACCTGCCGGGCCGCAAGGTCCGCGCGCAGGACGAGGACCCGACCGGCGACGCCGCCGCCGACGAGGCCTACGACGGCGCCGACAAGACCTACGACTTCTACAAGGAGGTCCTCGAGCGCGACAGCATCGACGGCCAGGGGATGGAGATCGTCTCCTCCGTCCACTACGGCTCCAACTACGACAACGCCTTCTGGAACGGCGTCCAGATGGCCTACGGGGACGGCAGCGGGCGGGTCTTCGTCGAGGGCGGCCTGACCAAGGCGCTCGACGTGATCGGCCACGAGATCACCCACGGCGTCGTCCAGTACACCGCGGCCCTCGAGTACAGCGTTCAGCAGGGAGCGCTGAACGAGTCGTTCGCCGACGTCCTCGGCTCCCTGGTCAAGCAGTACGCGCTCGGGCAGACCGCCGAGGAGGCGGACTGGCTGCTCGGCGCCGGGATCCTGGTTCCCGAGCTGGGCCAGGCGCTTCGCTCGATGAAGGAGCCGGGGACGGCCTACGAGGGCGATCGCCAGCCGGGACACATGGACGACTACGTCGACCTCCCCGACGACAACGACCCGCGCAACGACAACGGCGGCGTTCACATCAACTCGGGGATCCCGAACCGTGCCTTCTACCTCGCGGCGACCGCGATCGGCGGCAACGCGTGGGAGAAGGCCGGGCGGGTCTGGTACGCGACCCTGACCGACAAGCTCGAGTCAGACTCCCAGTTCACCGACGCGGCGCAGGCGACGATCGACGTGGCCGGCGAGCTGTTCGAGTCCGGCGGCCCCGAGCAGGAGGCGGTCGGGAACGCGTGGCGGGAGGTCGGCGTCCTGACCTGAGCCGCGGCCGGTCGTAGTATCGGAGCACGATGAAGGTGTCGGTGCTCCGGGGCGGAGGGATCGGGGGGATGCTGACGCGGACCGAGCTCGGCGCCGATGCGCTCCCCTCCGCGGACGCCGAGGCCTTCGAGAAGCACGTCCGCGAGGCCGGCTTGATGGCCGCGAAAGCGGCGCCCGGGCCCGCTCGCCCCGACCAGCTCGCCCTCGAGGTCACCGTGGAGGAGGGGGGACGGAGCCGGACCGCGCGGATGTCCGAGGAGACGATGCCCGAGGCGGCGCGGTCATTGATCGAGTGGATCGACTCGCGGCCCGAGCGGGAGGTCCGGGTGGAGCCCCCGGGCGGCGCGGACGACCGCTCCTCCGGCTAGCTTCCGCCCCGCATGATCCACCATGTCAGCGTTGGAGTAAGCGACCTCAAGCGAAGCGCGCGCTTCTACGACGCCCTGCTCGCGCCGCTCGGGTGGCGGCGCGTCACGCAGGCCGCGGAGGCAATCGGGTACGGCCTCCTCGACAGCCCGGTCTTCGTCGTCAACCAGCGCCGGACGGCGTTTCCGGGCACGGGCCACGTCTGCTTCGCGGCCGCCGGCACCCCGGCCGTCAAGGCCGCCTGGGAGGCGGGGGTTGCGGCCGGCGGGCGCGACGACGGCGAGCCGGGCACCCGCCCGCACTACCGGCCCGGTCATTACTCGGCCTACCTGAGCGACCCCGACGGTCACCGCCTCGAGATCGCCGTTCGCGCCGACTAACTAGCCTCCACGTCGGGTAATCGAAGAGCGCTGAGGAGGTCGCGATGGCAGTCAAGGTTGGGCATCAACGGGTTCGGCCGGATCGGCCGCAACCTCTTCCGGGCGGCATACGAGGCGGACGCGGATCTCGAGTTCGTCGCCGTCAACGACCTCATCGACGCGGAGACGCTCGCTCACCTGCTCGAGTACGACTCAATGTACGGCCGCTTCCCCGGCGAGGTCGAGGCGGGCGACGGAATCGATCTCGGTCGACGGCCGGGAGATCAAGGCGCTCCCGGGCGTGATCCGGCACAGCTTGCCTGGGCCGATCTCGGCGTCGAGGTGGTGATCGAGTCGACCGGCCTCTTCACCACGCGTGAGGACGCCGCGAAGCACCTGGAGGCCGGCGCGAAGAAGGTGATCATCTCCGCCCCCGCGAAGGAGCCTGACATCACAGTCGCTCTGGGGGTCAACTTCGACGACGCCTACGACCCCGAGAGCCATCACATCATCTCCAACGCCTCCTGCACGACCAACTGCCTGGCTCCGCTGGCGAAGGTGCTGCACGAGACGGTCGGGATCGAGCGGGGTCTGATGACGACGATCCACGCTTACACGGCCGACCAGCGGCTCCAGGACATGCCGCACAAGGACCTCCGCGACGGGCCCGCGCGGCGGCGCTGAACCTGATCCCGACGACGACAGGCGCCGCGAAGGCGGTCGGCCTCGTGCTGCCCGAGCTCGAGGGCAAGCTGAACGGCTTCGCAATGCGGGCGCCCGTTGCCACCGGCTCGGTCGTCGACCTCGATCTTCGAGGCCTCGCGGGAGACCGCCGACGTCGAGGAGATCAATGCCGCGATGCGAGACGCTGCGGAGGGACCGCTCGCGGGCATCCTCTCCTACACCGAGGACCCGATCGTCTCCACGGACATCGTCAAGGATCCTCACTCTTCGATCTTCGACTCGGCGCTGACCGATGTGATCGAGGGCCGGATGGTGAAGACGATCTCCTGGTACGACAACGAATGGGGTTACTCGAACCGTTGCGTCGAGCTCGCGGCGAAGGTGCTCGAGCCGGCGGCGGTCGCTTGAGCGCTGACGACCGCGGCCGCCGAGCCGCGTTCGGCAAGGCGAGCGTCCGCGACGCGCCGGCCGAGGGCCGGCGCGTTCTCGTCCGGGTCGACTTCAACGTCCCGCTCGACGGCGGGCGGGTCGCCGACGACACCCGGATCCGCGCCGCCCTGCCGACGATCGAGCTCCTTCGAGAGCGCGGGGCCGCCCTCGTGCTCGCCTCGCACCTGGGCCGGCCGAAGGATCGGGACCCCGAGCTCTCGCTGCGCCCCGTCGCCGAGCGGCTCGGCGAGCTGATCGACACCGACGTAGCTCTCGCGCCCGAGGTCGTGGGGGAGCAGGTCGAGCGGCTCGCCGAGGGCTTGAGCGGGGGAGACGTCCTGCTGCTCGAGAACACCCGCTTCGAGCCGGGGGAAACCGGCAACGACCCCGGGCTGGCGCGCCTGCTCGCGGCGCTCGCCGAGCTCTATGTCGACGACGCGTTCGGCGCCGCCCATCGCGCGCACGCCAGCACGGAGGGGGTCGCCCACATCCTCCCGGCCTACGCCGGCCTTCTCCTCGAGCGCGAGGTGCTCGAGCTGAGCGCCGTCCGCGACGACCCGGAGCGGCCGCTCGTCGTGGTCCTCGGCGGGGCGAAGGTCTCCGACAAGATCGGCGTGATCGAGCGCTTCCTCGAGGTCGCGGACTCGATCCTGGTGGGCGGGGCGATGTGCTTCGCCTTCTTTCGCGCCGAGGGGGTCCCGACCGGCGACTCGCTCGTCGAGGAGGAGGGGGTGGAGCTCGCCCGGCGGGTTCTCGCCGCGGCTCCTTCGTCGCCATGCGAGCTCCGCCTGCCGGTCGACCTCGTCCTCGCCGACGCCTTCGACGCCGGCGCCGAGCGACGGGAGTCGGAGGGCCGCGAGGTACCCGACGGCTGGATGGGGCTCGACATCGGGTCGCGGACGGCGGGCGAATACGCGGAGGCGATCGCGGGCGCGGGGACGGTGCTCTGGAACGGCCCGATGGGCGCGTTCGAGCTGGAGCCGTTCGCGAACGGCACCCGGATCGTGGCGGAGGCGGTGGCGTCGGCGCGCGGCCGGACCGTCGCGGGAGGCGGCGACACCGTCGCGGCCCTGGAGGAGTTCGGCCTCGGCGAGCGGATCGACTGGGTCTCGACCGGGGGCGGCGCCTCGCTGGAGCTGCTCGAGGGCAAGGAGCTGCCGGGGATCGCGGCGCTGCTGGACTCCGAAGAGGTCCCGGCGTGAGCGAGCGCAGGCCCTACGTGGCGGCCAACTGGAAGATGCACAAGACGGTCGAGGAGACCCAGCGGTTCCTCGCCGACTTCCTGCCGCGCGCCAAGGCCTTCGAGGCGGCGGACGTCGTCATCTGCCCGCCGTTCACCGCGCTGGCGGCCGCGGTCGAGAGGTGCGACGGAGACCTGGGTCCGGATCGCGGCGCAGAACATGCACGAGGAGTCCTCCGGCGCCTTCACCGGCGAGCTCGCGGCGGCGATGCTGACCGAGCTCGGGGTCAGCGGGGTGGTCCTCGGCCATTCGGAGCGGCGCACCCACTTCTGCGAGACCGACGCGGCGTTGGCCCGCAAGGTCCCGGCGGCGCTCGAGGCGGGCCTTGAGCCGATCCTCTGCGTCGGCGAGACCGAGGCCGAGCGCGACGCGGGCGCAACCGAGGGGGTGCTGCTCCGCCAGGTCGCCGAGGACCTCGCCGGCGTCGTCGACGCCAGCCTCGCGGACGTGGTGATCGCCTACGAGCCGGTCTGGGCGATCGGCACCGGGCGCACGGCCACCGCGGAGCAGGCGGCCAAGGCGATCGCGCACATCCGCCGCCTCGTCGCCGGCCGCAGCGCCGAGGCGGCGGAGCGGCTTCGGATCGTCTACGGGGGATCGGTGAAGCCCGGCAACGCGGCGGAGCTGATGGCGGAGGAGCAGATCGACGGCGCGCTGGTCGGGGGCGCCAGCCTCGACCCCGCCGACTTCGCGGCGATCGTCGAAGCGGCGATTCCGTGAGCCCGGCGGGCGAGCTCCCCGCGCCCGACGGCGTCCCGGTCGATTCCCTCTGCCTCGTCGTCCTCGACGGGTGGGGGCTCGCGCCCGCCGGTCCCGGCAACGCCGTGGCGCAGGCGGACACCCCCTTCTTCGACTTCCTCTGGGAGCGTTTCCCCCGCACCGAGCTCCAGGCCTCGGGCGAGGCCGTCGGGCTGCCGCCGGGGCAGATGGGCAACTCCGAGGTCGGCCACCTCAACCTGGGCGCCGGCGCTGTCGATCAAGCAGGACCTGGTCCGGATCGACGACGCGATCGCGGACGGCAGCTTCTTCGAGAACCCGGTGCTGCTCGAGGCCTGCGCGAAGGCGCGGGAGGGGCCCAGGGGACGCCTGCATCTGATGGGCCTGGTCTCCGACGGGGGCGTCCACTCGGGCTGGGAGCACATCGAGGCGTGCATCGAGCTGGCAGCGCGCGAGGGGGTGCCGGACCTCGTCGTCCATGCGTTCACCGACGGCCGCGACACGCTTCCCCGCTCCTCGCCGGGTTACATCTCGGAGCTCGAGCGCTGGCTCCGCAGCGCCGGGCGAATCGGCACGGTCGGCGGCCGCTACTACGCGATGGACCGCGACAGCCGCTGGGAGCGGACCAAGCTCGCCTACGACGCGATCGTTCACGCCCGCGGCCTCGAGGCCGCGACGGCGCTCGACGCCGTCAGCGCGGCCCACGAGCGCGACGAGACCGACGAGTTCATCAGGCCGACGGTGATCGGCGACTACGACGGCCTCGCCGACGGCGACTCGGTCCTCCACTTCAACTTCCGGCCCGATCGGGCGCGCCAGATGACGATGGCGATCGGGGACCCCGGCTTCGACGAGTTCGATCGCGGCCCCGCCCCGGCGGTCCACCTGGCGACGATGACCCGCTACCGAGCCGACTGGGACCACCCGGTCGCCTTCGCACCCCATGAACCCGAGACCACCCTCGCGGAGGTGATCGCCGAGGCCGGCTTGAAGCAGCTCCACGTGGCCGAGACCGAGAAGTACGCCCACGTCACCTACTTCTTCAACGGCGGCCGCGAGGAGGAGTGGGAGGGGGAGGAGCGGCTGCTGGTCGACTCGCCGCGGGACGTACCGACCTACGACCACAAGCCGCAGATGTCCGCCTTCGACGCCGCGCGCGCCTTCGGCGAGCGGTGGGCGAAGGACGGCTACCGCTTCGGGCTCATCAACTTCGCCAACCCCGACATGGTCGGCCACACGGGATCGATCCCGGCGGCGGTCGAGGCGATCGAGGCGGTCGACCGGTGCCTCGCCGAGGTCGCCGGCGCCGTCCACGCGACCGGCGGCGTCTGCATCGTCACCGCCGACCACGGCAACGCCGACCACATGCTCGAGCCGGACGGCTCCCCGAACACCGCCCACTCGCTGAATCCGGTGCCGTTCCTGGTCACCGTCGAGGGCGTCGGTCTCGACGACGGCGGCATCCTCGCGGACGTCGCCCCGACCGCGCTGGAGCTGCTCGGGTTGGAGAAGCCCGCGGCCATGACCGGTAGGAGCCTCTTACAAGAAACTTGACAGTACACGACTTAGGTTTCTATAATTGCTGCGCTAAGAACCATGCGTAGGAGGTATTGAGATGGCAATCGTTCGATGGGACCCCAGCCGGGAGCTCGACTCGCTCCAGGGCGAGATGAACCGGCTCTTCGACGGCTTCTTCGGGACGGGCACCGGCGCCCGCAACGGCGCGACCCTGCGCCGCTGGATCCCGGCCATGGATGTGGTCGAGGCGGGCGATGAGCTCGTCCTGCGCGCAGACCTGCCGGGGATGCGCGAGGACGACGTCGCGATCGAGATCAAGGACAACGTCCTCACGGTCTCCGGCGAGCGGCGCTCCGAGTACTCCGAGGAGGGCGAGAGCTTCTACCGCGCTGAGCGCGTGTTCGGGAGCTTCTCCCGTTCGCTCGCCCTGCCGGACGGCGTCGAGCCGGACTCGGTGAGCGCCAAGTTCGCCGACGGCGTGCTCGAGGTACGGGTGCCGAAGCCGCAGGAGCGCAAGCCGCACCGCGTCGAGATCGGCGACGGCCCGGTCGAGGGCGAGGCAACCGAGAAGTAGTTCGAAGGCATCTAGGCTGCTCGGGGTGCGCAACGACCCCGAGCGGCTTGTCTTCGAGATCGATGCGAGTGACGGAGCCGCCCGCGCCGGGCGGCTCCTCACCGCTCACGGACCGGTCGCGACGCCCGCCTTCGTCCCGCTGGCGACGAAGGCGACCGTGCGCTCGCTGACCTCGGCCGAGGTCGCCGGCCTCGGTTACGGGCTGGTCCTCGGCAACACCTACCACCTGATGCTCTCACCGGGCGCCGAGCGGATCGAGGCGCTCGGCGGCCTGCATCGGTTCATGGGCTGGGAGCGCGCGATCGTCACCGACTCGGGCGGCTTCCAGGTGTTCTCGCTCGCCCACGGCGCGGTCGCCGACGAGATCAAGGGCCGGCGGGGGGCCAAGCCGGGCGCTCCAGAGCACGGCTCGGTCCTCGAGATCGCCGAGGAGGGGGTCCGCTTCCGCTCGCACCTCGACGGCGCCGAGCGCTTCATCGGTCCCGAGGAGTCGATGGCGGTGCAGGCCGCGCTCGGCTCGGACATCGCTCTCGCGTTCGACGAGTGCACCCCGTTCCACGCGGACCGCGACTACACCGCCCGCTCGACCGAGCGCACCCATCGCTGGCTCGATCGCTGCCTCGAGTGGCACGCGCAAAACGGCCCCGCGCGCCAGGCGGTCTTCGGGATCGTCCAGGGCGGTATCCACGAGGACCTGCGCCGCGCCTCCGCCGAGCGGGCCGCGGCGGCGGGCGTCGACGGCATCGCGATCGGGGGGACCCTGGGCCGGGACAAGGCGGAGATGTACGGGGTCCTCGACATGACCCTTCCGCACCTGCCGGCCGAGGCGCCCAAGCACCTGCTCGGGATCGGCGAGCCCGACGACCTCGTCGAGGGCATCGCCCGCGGGATCGACAGCTTCGACTGCGCCGTCCCCACCCGGCTCGCGCGCCACGGGATGGCGCTCGCGCCGCTGCCCGGCGAGCGTTTCCGCTTCAACGTCCGCAATGCGGCGCTCGCGCGCGACGGAGGCCCCACTCGTGGAGGGGTGCACGTGCGGGACCTGCACCGAGCACTCGCGCGCCTACCTCCACTACCTCTCCCGGGCCGAGGAGCTGACCGGCGTTCGCCTGCTTACCGCGCACAACCTCGCTTACACGGAGGCGATCGTCACTCGGGCGCGGGAAGCGATCGCGGCCGGCCGCTTCGCCGCCTACCGCGAGGCGGTGCTCACAGGCACCGCCCCCTGGGACGCCTGAGGGGTCTGACCCCTTCGGGGACAGGGGACCCCTGAGGGGTCTGACCCCTTCGGGGACAGGTCGCTACTCGGTGTTCTCGCGGATGAAGTCCTCGAGCGACTCGATCTGCTCGTCGACCGAGTCGCGCAGGAGCTCGCCGATGTCGGTCTGCTGGCCGGCGTCGGTGACGAGCAGGACCACGGCGACGATGATCGCGGCGAGGATCGCGACCAGGAGCACGGCGCCGAGCATCCGCGCGAACGTGCCGAGGAACGAGCGTCGCTTCGCGGGCGGCCGCTGCCGCGGCGCCGCGGCCACCGGCGCGGGACGCTGGGGCACCGGCTGGGCCGCCGCCGGGGTCGCGGGCTCGTCGACGGTCGGCGGCATCCGGCGGGTGCGGTCCGTCACCGGCTCGCTCGAGGTCAATGCCCTGGTCGGGGCCTCGTCGGAGAGCTGGGTGGGGTCCTCGCCGGCGTAGCCCATCCGCAGCGCGCTGGCCAGTGTGCGGGCGGTCGAGTAGCGATCGGCGGGGTCATTCTCGAGCGACTTGAGGACGGCGTCGGAGAGCGTCTGCGGAACCGAGTCGTCGTAGATCGAGGGGGCCAGGGGACGCTCGTTCTCGCGCCGGATCGCGAGCTCGGCGAGCGTCGACCCCTCGTAGGGGAGCCGGCCGGTGAGGAACTGGTAGAGGACGACGCCGAGCGCGTAGACGTCGGACGCCGAGGTCGCCTCGTCGCCGCGGGCCTGCTCGGGGGCGAGGTAGGCCGCGGTGCCGACGACCGAGCCGACCTGGGTGAGCCGGGTCTGCTCCGCGGCCCGGGCGATGCCGAAGTCGGTCAGCTTCACCGTCATCGCCTCGGTGTCGAGCTCGCCTCCGTCGGCGGCCGGACCGCCGATGATCATCAGGTTCCCCGGCTTGACGTCGCGGTGGACGATGCCCTGGCGGTGGGCGTACTCGAGCCCGGCGCAGGACTGGACCCCGACCTCGACCGCGACCCGCGGCCCCAGGGACCCCTCCGTCTGCAGGAGCTGGGCGCCGGACTTGCCCTCGACGTACTCCATGACGATGTAATGGCGGCCCTCGTCGACGCCGGTGTCGTAGACCTGGACGATGTTGGGGTGGATCAGCTTCGCGACGGCCAGCGCCTCGCGGCGGAAGCGGGCGACGAACTTCTCGTCGTCGGAGAGGTGCTCGGCGAGCACCTTCACCGCGACCTCGCGCTCGAGCACGGTGTCCGTCGCCTTGAAGACGCTCGACATGCCCCCCGAGCCGAGCCGCTCGCCTAGCTCGTATCGATCCGAGATCGTGGTCTCGCGCATCATCCGTCCCCTTCGACGCCGCCGGTGGGCGGCCCCCCGCCGGACTGACCCGGCGGCGAGACCGGCGGGCCCTGCGGGCCGCCGCCCTCGCTCGGCGGCTGCTCGGGCGGCGCCTCCTCTTCCTCCTCGGGAGGCGGCTCGGTGGTCTCGGTCTCGGTCTCGGTGGGTATCGACGTCGTCGTCTCGGTGGTCTCGGTCGTCTCCGTGGGCTCGGTCGTCTCCTCCTCGGTGTCCGTCGTGCCCTCCTCGACACACTCGGCGTCGAGCTGCTCGTCCACCCGGCTGACCATCTGGTCGAGGGCATCGACGATCTCGTCGTCGGTCTCCTCCGGCAGCGCCTCGACCTGGCCGCGCAGCTCGGTGGTCGAAGCCTGGGCCTGCTCGCAATCCTGTGAGGTGGTCGCGTCCTCGATCTGCTGGGCGGTCGACACCATCTCGTCGGCGCTCTCGCTCGGAATCAGGGCACCGCCGTCGCCGCCGCAGCCCGCGGCGGATGCGGCGAGAGCAAGCGTCACCGCCGGGCCGGCCAATCGCGTCCCTCGGGGCATCGCGGCGAGTCTAGTTAGCGCTCTAGCCATCGCCCCGCTCACTGTCCGATGTAAAGGCGCCGCGCCAGCGCCACCGGAAGCTCCGTGCTCTCGATCGCCTCCGCCGCGCGATCGATCTCGTACGCGACCCGGTGATACGTGGCCTTCCAGGCGTCGGTGTCGAGCTCCAGCCAGGCGGCGCGCGGGTCTCCGTCGCGAGGCTGGCCGACGCTCCCCGGATTGATCAGCCAGGTGTTCTCGCCGACGTCGAGGTCGGTTCCGGCGCCGGCCTGGGCACCGCGGACCTCGGGCTTCTCTTCGCCGTCTCCATCCCCGCCGACGAAGAACAGGGCGACGTGCGAGTGGCCGATGAAGCTGACGCGCGAATCCTGCTCGCGCATGCACTCCGCCGCCTGCTCCGGCCAGAGCACGTACTCCCAGACCGGGTCGCGAGGAGAGGCGTGGTAGAGGGCGACCTCGCGCGAGCTGTCTGAGGGGTCGAGCGTGCGCAGATACTCGATCGTCTCCGGTCGCGAGCAGTTCTGGGTCCACTCCACGGCCGCGGCGGCGGCCGGCGAGAAGGTCTGCAGGTCGAGATCCCCCAATACGGCGAGGTCGTGGTTTCCGACCAGCGACAGTGAGCACCGCTCGCGGACCAGGTCGGTGCATTCGTCGGGCTGCGCGCCGTAGCCGACCACGTCGCCCAGGCACCAGATCTCCTCCGGGTCGGTGCCGTCGACGTCCTCGAGGACGGCCTCGAGCGCGGGGAGGTTGGCGTGGATGTCGGAGAGGATCGCTATTCGCATCGCGGGGTGGGTGGGCGAGGGGGAGCAGGACGCCGGCGCTCGGACGCCGCCGGGGCGGGTGAGCGGCGGCATATCGTAGGGGTATGCGTCGGATCAGCCTGCGCTCGCCGGGCGCCCTGAAGATCGGCGCGACGGCGGTGGCGGCGGTACTGGTGGCGGAGGTCGCCGTCTGGCTGCTGCGCCCGCGGGGCGAGCCGATCGAGCCGGCGCCGGTCGCCGCGAGCGAGTACTTCGAGCCCGACCAGGTGGAGCGGGCCGAGGACTACCGCGACGGCCAGCGCCTGCTCCTGCTCGGCGAGATCGCGATCTCGGCCGGCGTTCTCCTGGCGCTGGCGCTGGGACGCCCGCGGGTGGCGCGCCGCGGTCTCGAGGCCCTCGCCCGCCGGCCGATCCTCGGCGCGGCGGCCGCCGGCGCCGCGATCTCGATCGCCGTCACCCTCGCCCAGCTTCCGCTGTCTGCGATCGCTCACGAGCGCTCGGTCGACGTGGGCATCTCGACCCAGGGGTTCGGCGACTGGCTCGCGGACGCGGGCCGCGCCGCCGCGATCTCCGCGGCGCTCGCGGGGATCGGCGCCTCGATCCTCCTCGCCCTGGTTCGCCGCCTGCCGCGCGGCTGGTGGCCGGTGGCGGCCGCGGGGGTCGTCGTCTACGCGATCGCCTTCGTCGTCCTCGCCCCGATCCTGCTGGCGCCGATCTTCAACGACTTCCGCAGGCTCGAGCCGGGAGCGGCGCGCGAGGAGGTGCTCGAGCCCTCGCCGAGCGCGCCGACGTCGACGTCGGCGAGGTCTACTCGGTCGACGCCAGCCGCCGCTCGACCTCGCTGAACGCCTACGTGTCCGGGCTCGGCCCGACCAAGCGGGTGGTCGTCTACGACAACCTGCTCGCCGGGGTCGAGCGCCCGGCGCTTCGCTCGGTGCTCGCGCACGAGCTGGCCCACGCCCACAACCAGGACATCTGGCGCGGGATCGCCTTCCTCGCCATCGTCGCTCCGCTCGGGATGCTGTTCGTCTACCTCGCGGGCACGGCGCTGGCGCGGCGCGGCGGCGCCGACCCCGCGTCGCCCGCGGCCCTGCCGTCCTACGCCCTCGCGATCGCCGTGGCATCCGGCGTCCTCGGGGTCGCCGGGAACCAGCTCTCCCGCGACGTCGAGGCCGAGGCGGACGCCTTCGCGCTGCGGCTCACCGACGACCCGGGCGCCCTGATCGACCTCCAGAGGAGGCTCGCCGATCGCAACCTCTCCGATCCCGACCCGCCGGGGTGGGCCCGCTTCGCCTTCGGGACACATCCGACGACCCTCGAGCGCCTCGGCGCCGCGGAGGCGTACGAGCGCAGCAGCTGAGCGGCGCTAGCCGGCGTTCTCCGCGAAGGCGAGGTAGGAGGGCTTTGGCTGGCGGTCGAAGGTCACCAGGCCCGCCTCGTGGCAGAACTCGCAGAGGCCAGGTCCCGGCAGGTCCTGCCACGCGTACCAGTGCAGGCCGGCGATGTTCCAGTTCTGTCGCTGGCGGCGGAAGAGGGCGAACGCCGCATCCAGGTTGGCGGCCTGACCCTCCGGGCCCGCGCCGAGGATCGCCGGCGGCTCGCTCGAGGACCATGCGATCTCGGTCACCCAGAGGTCGCGATCCTTGAATCCGGCCGCCTTCATCTCGTCGAGCACCCAGCCCATCTGCGTCTTCACTCGCGCCAGCGTCGGCCCATAGGGATGGACGGCGACGTCGTCGAAGGCGCGCCCGATCCCCGGTTGGGCGAACGCCTTGCGGTAGTACTTGAACGCGAGGATCCCGTCGTTGGTCTCGGTCCGGCGTCCCGAAGAGGCCGGCGAAGACGACGTCGGCCCGCTGGTTCGCCCGGTGGATGGCCTCGCCGGTGAGCTCGAGCAGTTGCGCGTACTCCTTCGGGTTCGGCTTCGGCTGCCAGTAGCTGCCGTCGGAGGGCTCGTTCCAGACCTCCCAGTGGGTGATCGGGAGGGGCGCGAACCCCGGGAACTGGGTCTCGAAGAAGCTTCGCCAGTACTCGCCGCCCTGCCCGTAGCGGTTGACGAGCGCCGTCACGAACCCGACCCAGGCCTTGCGGTCGGCCTTCGAGCGGGTCGGGGGCACGTTCGAGTCGGGATCGACGAACTCCGGCACGTTGAGCAGGAACGGAAATGAGCGGATCCCCGCACTGGCCATCAATCCGACCACGTAGTCGAGCCCGCGCCAATCGCAGACCCCGACCTCGGCATCCGCCTGGCACAGGCCCCGCTCGGCCTGGAAGCTCCGCCAGTCGAGATGAAAGCGAAGCGTCCCGACGCCGGCTTCGCTCATCAATCGCGCGTCGTCGGGGCCGAGGCCAGTCTGGGTGACCACCCCGTAGAAGTCCCTCGGCACGCCGCTCCCGGCGCCGGCCGGCGGGGGGACGATCAGGGCCGCCGCCGCGAGCGTCGCGACGAACAGCCCAACCCGACCTCTCAACCCTTCGACTCTCCGCCCTCGAACTCGGGCAGGCTCTTGATCCCCTCGCGGGTGCGCCACTTCGAGTAGTTGTCCTCGAGGGCGTCGATCAGCTCGCGAAGGAACCGCGGCGAGAGCGCGACCCGGGAAACGACGACCCCCGGCACCTCGTCGTCCTCGACCTCGTGGTCGACGCGCGCGAAGGTGATCGTGAACTCGTAGTCGGAATGGCTGACGTTGGCGAAGTTGGCGTATACGCCCGCCATCGCCTCCGGCGAGGTGTGGATGTTGATCTGGCGCTCCTGGCCCTCGTCTGCCATCGCTGACCTAGTATCGCACCGTGGCCTCCGAGCCCCCCAATCTGGCCGCCGACCCGGTCGCCGGTGTGCGCGACGCCGTGCGCTCCGCGGTCGAGGAGCTGCGCCCCGGCGCCGACGGGGCCGCGAGGGCGAGGCTGGAGCGACCGCCGAGCCCCGAGCTCGGCGACTACTCGACGAACGCGGCGATGCTGCTTGCGCCGGCGCTCGGCGGCCCCCCGCGCGAGGTCGCCGAGCGGCTTCGCGAGCCGCTGGCCGCCCAGCTCGCCGAGGCGGAGCGGATCGAGGTCGCCGGCCCCGGATTCCTCAACGTCTTCCTCTCCGATCGCTGGTTCCGCCGCTCGGTCGCTGCACTGCTCGTCGCGGGGGAGCGCTTCGGCGCCGGCGGCGAGCCGCTCGGCAGCGTCGCGGTCGAGTTCGTCTCCGCCAATCCGACGGGGCCGCTGACGGCCGCGGGCGGGCGCCATGCCGCGTACGGCGACTCGCTCGCGCGCATCCTCGAGCTCGCGGGCCACCGGGTCGAGCGCCACTACTACCTCAACGACACCGGCGGCCAGGTGGAGCGGTTCGCTCGCTCGCTCGCGGCGGTTATGACCGGGACCGAGCCGCCCGAGGACGGCTACCGGGGGGAGTACGTCCGCGAGCTCGCCGAGGAGCTCCGGGGCGCCGTCCCCGACCCCGGCGAGCTCGACGCGCTCGGGAAGCTCGGGGCCGAGGCGATGCGGGCCCGGATCGAGGCGACCCTGGAGCGGTTCCGCGTCGCCTACGACACCTGGTTCTCGGAGCGCGTCTTTCACGAGTCCGGGAAGGTCGCGGAGACGATCGACGTCCTTCGCGAGGCCGGCCACGTGTACGAGTCCGAGGGGGCCATCTGGCTGCGGACCAGCGAGTTCGGCGACGACAAGGATCGAGTCCTGATCCGCTCCGGCGGCGAGCCGACCTATTTTGCCGCCGACGTCGCCTACCACCGCGAGAAGCTCGGCTCGGTGGACCGCTTGATCAACGTCCTCGGCGCCGACCATCACGGGTACGTGGCCAGGATGAGAGCCGCGATCGAGGCCCTCGGCGCGGACCCCGAGCGCTTCGAGGCGCCGATCGTGCAGCTCGTCCACGTGATCGAGGGCGGCGAGAGGGCGCAGATGTCGAAGCGCAAGGGCGAGTTCGTCAGCCTCGACGAGCTGGTCGACGACATCGGCGTCGACGCGGCGCGCTTCTTCATGGTCCAGCGAAGCCACGACACGACGCTCGACCTCGACCTCGAGCTGGCGCGCCGGCAGTCCGCGGACAACCCGGTCTATTACGTCCAGTACGCGCACGCCCGGATCGCCAGCATCCTGCGCAAGGCGGCCGACGAGGGCGACTGGAAGGACACTCCCGAGCGCGCCCTCGCCGCCGCCGAGGCGGGGTCGGATGCCCCGGCGGAGCGGGCCGAGCGCGAGCTGGCCAAGCGGTTGCTCGAGCTACCCGGCGAGGTCGACGCCGCCGCCCAGCTTCGCGCCCCGCACCGTCTCGTCTCCTACGCGACCGAGACCGCCGCCGACTTCCACGCCTTCTACCGCGACTGTCCCGTGGTCGGCGCCGGCGGCGAGGTCGAGGAGGCCCGGCTCGCCCTATGCGTGGCCACCGGGAGCGTGATCGCCAAGACCCTGGCGCTGCTCGGAGTCTCCGCCCCGGAGCGGATGTAGCTCAGGGCTCGGGCTGCGCGTCGTCGCGACGGCGGGCGAGGGAGAGCGCGGCGCCGGCGATCGCGACCGCGACCATCGCGATCGCCAGGGGCAGGACTCCGCCGGGGCTCGACGATTCGAGATCGCTTGCCCGGCTGGCGGCGACCGCAGGGACGTTGGCCAGGGCGGCCGGCTTGACCGCCCCGCCCGGTACCGGGTCCTCGTCGGGATCCTTCGGCTTGTCGCGCTCGGCGTCGGGCTCGGCCCCGGGGGCCGTCTCGGTCGCGACTGCGGTCGCGTCCGCCTCGGGTGTCGTCGGGGTCACCGGCGCGGCCGGCACCGCCGGGCCGACGGGTGCCGGGGCGGCCTCGGGCGCGGGCGCGGGCGCCGGAGCCGGTGCGGGCTCGTCCTCCGGGATGTCGAGCGTGTATTCCTCACAGCCGGGACAGCCGGCGGCGGCGGTCGCCGGAAGCGACGCCAGGGCCGCGGCGGCCGCGACCGTGACGGTGAGAATCGTTGAGGCCTTGAGTGACCATCCGACAACCCCCGCACACGCCTGGCGGCGCCGAGCGGCGCCATGCAGCGTCCTCGCCGGCTCGCGTGGCTCTGCCACGCCACGCCGGCTGCGTCCTTGCCTGGCGCCGCTCACCACCCGCCAGCCGCGCACGTGGGTTCTCGGATAGTCACTCAAGTACCGTTCCATCCCGCCAGGGATCCCCTCCGATGACGAGCGAGCAGAGTAGCGGAACGCATGGCCGCGAACGCGCGGTTGCCGGGACCGCGGCGGCTGGCCCAGCGCTGTCGCGAAAGCAGGCCCTGCTCATGCTCGGCACCGGCGCGGTCGGCGCCACGACGGCGGCCCTCGCGGGGTGCGAATCCGAGCGTCCGCCGGCCGGGGAGGAGGGCCGCGGCGACGTGGAGATCCTGAACGGCGCGCTCGGACTCGAGTACACGGCGGCGGCGGTATACGGGGACGCGCCGGGTTACCTGGGGGGCGACGTCCGCGAGATCTTCCGGCAATTCTCCCGGCAGGCGGCCGAACGGGTGGAGCGGCTGACCGCGCTGGTCGAAGAGCGCGACGGGACGCCGCTTGAGCGGCGTCCCGACGAGGAGTACCTGGAGAAGGCGGAGCTGAAGGAGGTCGAGGACGAGAGCGGCTTCATCCGGGTCGCGATCGAGACCGAGAGCGCCGCCATCGGGGGCTATTCGGACACGGTCTCCAAGCTCTCCGAGCCGGACCTGCGGCGAACGTTCTACGAGCTCGCCGGCAACTCCGCGGCGCACGTGACGGTGCTCCTGGGCGCCGCGGGGGAGGTCCAGGTGCCCGACGCCTTCGTCACCGGTCAGCCGGCCTGATGCCCCCACGGAGAGCCTGGCGGCGGCGCGATGCCGTACTCGGAGGCCTGGTCGCGGCCTCGGCGGTCGCCGCCGGTCCGCGCGCGCTCGCGAAGGCGCCAAGCGCCCCCAAGCTCCCGGCCGACGACATCCTCGTCCTCGAACGGGCGCTGGAGCTCGAGCAGACACTCGCGGCCGCCTACGGGGTCGCGGCCGGCGGCGAGCTCCTCGACGAGGAGGTCCGGGAGGCCGCGGAGCTCTTCGGGGACCAGGAGCGCGAGCACGCCGAGGCGCTGGTCTCGGCCTTGGCCGACCTCGGCGGAACGGCCCCGCCGCCGCCGAAGCCCGCTGAGATCGAGGGTCTCGCCAACCTCGATTCACAGGCCGCGCTGCTCGAGTTCCTCGCCGAGCTCGAGCAGGAGGCGATCGCGCTCTACGGTGAGGCGGCGACGCAGCTCCAGGCGCCGGACCTGCTGAAGACCGGAGCCCAGATCGTCGGCAACGAGGAACAACACCTCGCGGTCCTGCGCCAGCAGCTCGGCGAGGAGCCGGTGCCGTCGGTGTTCGAGGACGGATGAGCTCCGCGGCGCCGCGCTCGCCGATCGCGTACTTCGCCGGCGGCATCGCGGCGGCGGGCTTCGTCCTGCTCGCGCTCGCCGACGGCGGCTTCGGGGCGGGGACCTGGGCGGCCGCCACGATCCTCGTCTGGTGGACCGTCGTCGTCGCGGTCCTCGCGCGCGCCTGGCCGCGCTCCTCGATCCCGGCGGCGGCGACGGTCACCGGGCTCTGCCTGCTGGGCCTGACCGCGCTGACCGCGGCCTCGATCGCATGGACCGTCGACCTGGGTGGGGCGTACACGGACGCGGTCCGCGCCGCCGGCTACCTCGGGTTGTTCGTCCTCGTCGTCCTCGCGAGCCGCGCCGGGGCCGGCCGGGCGCTCCTGACCGGCCTCGCGGTCGGGCTGCTCGTGGTCGCCGCCCTGGCACTCGTCTCGCGCCTCGAGCCGGGATTCGTCGGCGGTTCAGGGGAGGCGCTCGGGCTCGAGGTCTCGGGCGGGCGGCTCAGCTATCCGCTCGGCTACTGGAACGGACTCGGCGCCTGCATGGCCAGCGCCCTGCTCCTGCTTGCGTGGCTCGGCGCCCGAGTGGTTTCTCCGATCGGCCGGGCGCTCGCGGTGGGCACGATTCCGATTCCGCTCCTGACCCTGTTCTTCTCCGGCTCGAGGGGGGCGGCCGCCGCGGCCGTCGCCGGCCTCGCCGTGCTGCTGATCGCCGGGCCGGGGCGGGCGACGCTGGCCGCGGTCGCCGCGCTCGGGCTCGGCGGCGGGCTACCGCTGATCGCGATTGCCGCGTCGAGCGAGCCGCTCGTCGACGGGAGCGACAGCGCCGCGGCCGCTCAGGCCGGGGACGAGCTCCTGTTCGTCTGTCTTGCGGTCTGCGCGGTCCTCGCCGTCGCGGCCTGGAAGCTCGCCGGCCTGATCGAGACGCTCCGCCTCCCAACGCGCGGCGTGTTGGCGGCCGTGGCCGGGCTCGCGATCGCCGGGGTGGTCGCCGTCCCCGTCCTCGGCCCGGTCGATTGGGACACCTTCGACGCGCCTCCGGAGTCGGCCGAGCTCTCGAACCGCGAGGAGACGACGCGGTTTGCGAGCGTCGGCGGCAGCGGCAGGGCCCAGTACTGGCGCGCGGCCGTCGACGCGACGCGCGAAGAGCCGCTTCGGGGGATCGGTGCCGGCGCGTTCGAGTCGTACTGGAACCTCAACGGCTCGCTCGACCTCTCGGTCGAGCACGCCCACTCGCTGTTCCTCGAGTCGTCCGCGGAGCTGGGGCTCGCCGGCCTGGTCTTCGCGCTCGGGCTCTTCGCCGCCCCCGCGATCGCCGGGGCGAAGCGGCTTCGCGCACCGGCGACGTCGGCCGATCCCGATGCCGAGGGCGGGGCGGTCGGCGCGGCCCTCGCCGTTCTCGCGGCCGGCTTTGTCTCCGCCAACCTCGACTGGGTCTGGGACCTGCCCGCCGCGTTCGTCGCGCCGGTGGTCGCGGCGGGCATCCTGGTGGCGCCGCCGCCGGCGGCGCCCGCCCTCGCCGGGGCGGTGCGATCCGGGCTCAATCGACTGGCGGCAATCTCCGTCCTCGCCGTCGGACTCGCCTCGGTCGTCGCGGCGGGGATGCTCTTCCTCGCCGACGAGGCGCTCGAGGAGAGCCGGGCCGAGCTGGCCTCGGGCGACCCCCGGGGGGCGGCGGAGGAGGCTCACCGAGCCGTCGACCTGCTCCCCTTCGCCGCAGAGCCCCACCTACAGCTCGCCGAGGCCGAGCGCCAGCGGCGCGACTACCCGGCCGCGAGACGGGCGCTCGAGGAAGCCCAGGAGCGCTCCCAGGGCGATTGGCGGCTCTGGCTGGTCGAGGCCGGCATCGAGTTCGAGGCGGGCCGGGTCGCGCCGGGCGTCTACGCCCTCAACCGCGCGCAGGCCTTGAACCCCAAGGCGCCGGAGCGGCTGTTCGCCTACCCGACCACGCTTGCGGTGGACTAGATGCCGCGGCGGCCGAGCACGTGCGGGATCGTCAGCAGGAGGATCCGCACGTCGGTCCACAGCGACCAGTCGGCGACGTACTGGTTGTCGAGGTTCGCCATCTCGCGGAGGGGGACGCGAGCCGGGCCGAGGATTTGCCAGGGGCCGGTGATCCCCGGCCGCAGCTCGAGGCGGCGGCGGTGCCAGCCCTCGATGCGCTCGTCCTCGTCTAGCGGGAGCGGCCGCGGGCCGACGAGGCTCATCTCGCCGCGGACCACGTTGACGAGCTGTGGCAGCTCGTCGAGGGAGTACCGGCGCAGGATCCTGCCCACGCGCGTGACCCGCGGGTCGGCGAGCAGCTTGAACGTCCCGTCGGCATCGCTGCGCGCGACCAGCTCGTCGAGCTGTTCCTCGGCGCCCTCGACCATGCTGCGGAACTTGAGCATCTCGAACGGCTCGCCGTCGAGCCCGGCGCGTCGCTGCCGAAAGACGATCGGGCCCCGGGAGTCGAGGCGCACGGCGAGCGCGATCGCGGCGAGCAGCGGGGACAGGACCACGAGGCCGATCGTCGCGCCGATCAGGTCGAAGCCCCGCTTGACGACGCGCGAAGAGCGTGTGATGTGGAAGCGCTGGACCCCGAGCAGGGTGAGGCCGTCGAGCCGGTCGAGTGCCAGCGCGGAGCCGGCGACGCGGGCGTGCCGCGGCAGCACACTCACCTTGAGCCCGGCGTCCTTGATCTGGCGAATCGAGTTGACCAGCTCCTCGGAGGCGCCCGGCCCGGGGGCGAGGACCACCCGGTGGGCCGCGTGCTCGACCGCCAGCTCGCCGATCCTCGGGACCAGGCGGGCGGCCCAGGAGCCGTTGGCCCCGGGAGGCGGAGCGTCCTCGACCGGCACCCACCCAACGACCTCGGCCTTGGCCCCGCGCGAGGCGGCGAGCTTGTGGCGGAACTCGTCCTCGCTCCGCGCGTCGCCGACGAACAGGCATCGCTCGATCGGCGAGAGTCGCCTCGCCAGCTCCCTGGCGAAGGCTCGCAGGCTCATCATCAGCACGAAAAGGGAGCCCCACAGCGCGAGCACCGCGGTGGCGTCGAGACCCCCGTCGACGATCGCACCGCCGGCCAGCCAGACGACCAGGGTGGCGATCGTCGAGAGCTGGAAGAGCGCGGGCACCTCGTCCAGCGTGGAGCGCCGCAGCAGGTTGGCGTCGCGGTCGTACAGGCCCATCAGCTTGGAGACGAGGACGATCGCCGGCAGGGCGAGGATCGCCGCGGGCTCGAGGGTGCCGCCCGCGACCAAGGCGGCGAGCGCCAGCGCGGCGGCGAGGGCCGAGACGTCTGCGAGCGCGAGCGAGCGGCGGAAGGTCGAGTCGCGGTGGACGATCGCCTGGCCGACCCGCCAGGCGCGCTCGGAAAACGAAGGCCGAACGGCGACCGCCTCCGCGAGCGGCAGCTCGTCGGGGGTGGCGGACCCTCCCTGGTGAATCGCGGCTCTCTCCATCATCCCCACCTCAGGCGGGCCAGCGTAGTCGAAACCCCGGGCGCCGCGTGCCGCACGGAGCGCGGAAATGGCTGCTCGCGAGCGCGGCTATCGTGCCGCGGCCATGGATCGGTTGCCTCGCCCCCGGCCCTGGCGGTGGTGACGCATCAGTCGGAGGAGGAGCTGCAGCGAAACCTCGCCGGCCACATTGCCACCGCCGAGCGACTCGGGACAAGATTGATCGTGGTCGACAACGGGTCGCGGGACCGCAGCCGCGAGCTAGTGCGCTCCTGGCGTGGGCGCAGCGAGCGACTCGAGCTCGTCGAGCTCGACCCGAACCGGGGCTACGCGGCGGCGATCAACGCCGCCTTCGACCGGGTCCCGGCGATCCGACGTGATGGTGCTCAACCCCGACGTCGAGCTCGACGAGCCCGTCCCCGGTCGCGGCGCTCGCCGCCCTCTGGCCGACCGGCCTCGCGCCGGTCTCGCGGCGCCGCGCCTGATCGGCGGCGACGGCGAGCCTCCAGCCCACGGCCAGGCTGCCGGCCAGCCTGCCGGCGATGCTCGGCAGCCTGCCCGCCCTGACGGCGCTGCCGCCGCTGCGGCGAAGCTACGAGCGCTACCTCTCGCCCTCTGAGTCCGAGTCCCCGGCTCGGTCGCGCTGGGTGATCGGAGCGGCGATGCTGATCCGCCGCCGCGCCTTCGATGATGTGGGAGGCTTCGACTCGAGCTTCTTCCTCTACATGGAGGACGCGGACTTCTGCGCGCGGCTTGACCTGGCCGGGTGGAGCGTCGACTACCTCCCCGGGGTGCGGCTTCGCCACGGCTACGCGCGCGCCAGCTCGGCTCCCGGGGCGAGCGTGATCGGCTCGGCCGCGAGGCGTCGCCACATCGCAAGCCTGGCCCGCTACTGGCGCAAGCATCCGCGGGCGCTTTACGGGGGGAGAGGGGTGACGGCGGCGAGGTCCTGATCCCGCATCACGAGGGCCGCGAGCGGTTGCGCCTCGCGCTCGACTCGCTGCGCCGGCAGACGATCGAGGCCGCCGTCTGCGTGATCGACAACGGCTCCGTCGACGGAAGCCGCGAGATGCTCGCCACCGAGCATCCGGACGTCCGGCTCGTCGAGCTCGAGGTCAACCGCGGCTTCGGGGCGGCGGTCAACGCCGGCGCTCGCTCGAGCACCGCGACGAAGATCTGTCTGCTCAACAACGACGCCGAGGCCGACGAGCGCTTCCTGGAGGAGCTCGTCCGCGTCGGCGAGCGCACGGGCGCCGACGCGGTGGCCGGCTGCCTGCGCCTCCCGGACGGGACGATCGACAGCGCCGGCGTGCAGATCGATCGGTCGCTGATCGCCTACGACCACCTCCACGGCGAGGCCTACCCGCCGCCCGATGGAGCCCCGCCGCCGCTCGGTCCCTGCGGTGGCGCCGCGTCGTTCGATCGGGAGGCGTTCCTGCGACTGGGCGGTTTCGACGAGGACTTCTTCGCCTACCTCGAGGACGTCGATCTGGCGATCCGGCTTCGGCAGGCGGGCATGCCCTGCGAGATCGCTCCGCGCGCGTTCGCCTGGCATCGGCACGCCGGCAGCCTGGGGGCCGGCGGTCGAGCGCCAAGAACCGTCTGCTCGGGTGCGGGGCGGGGGCGCCTTCTGTGGAAGCACGGCGCGGAACTCACGGCGGGCGCCCGCTTCCGCGGGTTCGTGATCGACGCGCGTCACCTACGGCGGCCAGGTCGTGCTCGACCGCAACGCCGACGCGGTTCGCGGCCGGCTCGAGGAGCGGCGCACTCGTCGGGGCGCCGACCGCCCCCGCGGCGGCGATCCCGAGCGACTGCCCCTGCTGCGGCTCGAGCTGGCGAGAGTCGCTGCGCCGCCGCTGGGCCCGCGGCCGCCGCTACCGGGCGGTGGAGGGAGGATGAGCGCTCCCGCGGTCGACGTGGTGGTGGTGACGCGCGACACCCGCGAGCTCACCCTGCGCTGCGTCGAATCGGTGCTCGCGGCCGACAGCGCCGGCGAGGCTCGCGTGACCTGCACCGTGGTCGACAACGCCTCGGCCGACGGTACGGCCAAGGCGCTCGCGGATCGACTCCCGGGCGTTCGGGTGATTCGCAACGCGCGCAACGCCGGCTACGGCGCGGCCTGCAATCAGGGGCTCGCGGACGGCGCGGGCGAGGTCGTCCTGATCCTGAACAGCGACGTCTACGCGCGGCCGGGGGCGATCGGGCGCCTCGCCGGCTTCCTCGCGGCGGCGTCCGAGCACGTCGCCGCCGGCGGCAGGCTGGTCGACCCGGGCACCGATTCGGTTCAGGTCGGCCACAACGTGCGCGCCTTTCCCAGCCTGATGCCCCAGGCTCGCGCAGATGCTCGGCCTCGAGCGCGCGCTGGCCCGCAACCCGCTCTCGCGCGGCTACCTCGGCCTCGGCCTCGACTACTCGCGGACCCAGGACGTCGATCAGCCCGCCGGCTCCTGCCTCGCCGTGCCGCCGAGCCGACTTCGAAGCGGTCGGCGGGTTCGACGAGGGCTTCTACTACTGGTACGAGGACGTCGACCTGGCGCGCCGCCTGCGCGACCGCGGCCGCGATCGCCTACGTCCACGACGCGACCTTCGAGCACGTCGGCGGCGCCACCTTCGCGCAGTGGGACCGTCCCGAGCGGATCCTGAGCTGGTACCCGGGGCTGTTCCGCTACTTCGCCCGCCACCGGCCGCGGTGGGAGGAGGTCGTCCTCGCGGGCGCGGCCGCGGTCCTCGGCGTGGTCCGGGCGGTGGTCAACCTGCCCCGGCACCGCGAGCGAGCGCGGGCGTGCTGGCGGGTGGCGGGGATGGCGGTGCGGGGGGTGCCGTCGCGCTCAGAGGGGCGAAAAACGGCGGGCTTGTAGGGGAGGGGTTCGGGGCGCCGGCACGGGATTTCCGGTTCGTTGGCGCGTTCCTCTCGGTATGCGAGAGAAAAGCGCCAATGACCCGCCGCCTCCCGGGAGCCCTCCCCTACGTGCCCTCGTCTCGCAGCACGGCGGCGCTTCTCGGAGACTCGCCTTCGGATTCACTCTCCGCCGCGATCGCCCGCCGCGCCAGTCCCTCGCCGATCCGCAGCCGGCGGCCCTCGCGGGGCTCGACGTCCCAGAACGCCTCCCGCTGGGCTTCGTCGCAGAGGAAGCGCCAGGTCGCCTCGCGCGGCGCCGAAGGCGGCGAGCCAACGCGGCCTTCGCCCGGTGGCGGATGCCTGGACGGCGCGGCATCGCGAGCTCGGGGGCGCGCTCTGAGAGCAGCCGGAAGGCGCGGCCGACCCGGCGCATCCGGTCGAGCGTCCGGGGCAGGTCGGTCGGGTGGTAGTGGAGGGCGGCGGCCGCGGGGTCGTAGCTGAGCCGCATGCCGGCGCGGGCCAGGCGCAGGCCGAGCTCGGTGTCCTCGCAGGCCGCGTCGGTGAACGCTTCGTCGAAGCCGCCGGCGGCGCGCAGCAGCTCGGTCTTCGCGGAGACGTTGGCGGTCCAGAAGCAGGTCGCGGGCACGTCGCCGGGGGTCAGCTCCGCCGTAGCCGAACTGCACGCCGGCGGTATGCAGCCAGCGGATGAACCGGCGAGCGGTCGAGCGGAGGGGCGGGCTCGACCAGCCCGAGGAGGGCCGCGGCGTCCTCCGGGTTTGCGCGGTGGAACTCCAGATGGCGCTCGAGCAGCCCCGGCTGCGCCCAGACGTCGTCGCCGAGCAGGAGCGAGACGGCCCCGCGGGCCATCGCGAGGCCGCGGTTGCGGGCGGCGGCGGGCCCGAGCGCCGGCTGCTCGGCAACGCGCAGCGGTACCTCGCTGCCGGGCGCCAGGCGCCACGCGCGCCCGCGGCACGTCGCGCGGGCCCGTCGTAGACCACGATCAGCTCGACCGGGAGCCCCGCCGCGTCGTCGATCAGGCGGCGCAGGGTCTCGTCGAGCACCGTCTCGCGCTCGCGGCTCGGGATCACGACGCTCAGCTCGACCATGGCCGCAGGCTAGAACCTCGTCCGGCGTGGCTTCGGGATGACCGCCCGTCGGCCCCAGACCCTACGGTTCGCGCCCGATGCCGGCCGACCGTCCCGCGATCAGCGTGGTGATGCCCTTCCTCGGCTCCGAGGCCGAGGCCGACGAGGCCCTCGCGGCGCTCGCGCGCCTGCGCCTCGGACGGCGATGACGAGATCGTCGTCGCGGACAACACCCCCGCGGGGATCGCTCCTCGCGCGGGCGCCGGGTCCGGTCGAGGCGCGCGTCGAGGCGGTCCCCGCGACCGCCGAGCGATCCGCCTATTACGCGCGCAACGTCGCGGCGGAGCGCGCCGCGCGGCGACTGGCTCCTGTTCATCGACGCGGACTGCCTGCCGTCGCCGTCCCTCCTCGACGACTACTTCGCTGAGCCGACCCGCGGCGGACGTCGGCGCGCTCGCCGGGCAGGATCGCCCCGGCCGCGGAGCAGGACTCGGTGATGGCGCGCTGGGCGGCCTCCCGCGAGGTCCTGAGCCAGGAGCGCAGCATGCGGCTGCCCGGCGGGCCCGGCGGCGGCGACGGCGAACCTGCTCGTCCGCCGGACGGCCTGGGCCGAGGTCGGCGGCTTCCTCGAGGGCCCCTCGCTGGGCACCGAGTTCGAGTTCTGCTGGCGCCTTCAGGACGCGGGCTGGCGACTCGACTACCGCCCGAGCGCCGTCGTCGAGCACGCCCATCGCGAGACGCCTGCGCGATGTCCTGCGGCAGTTCTCGATGTACGCCGCGGGCGACGCCTGGCTCAACCGGCGGCGACCCGGCTCGGTCCCGCGCCCGCGCCTGCTCCGCCCGCTCGCGCGCGCCGTCGCCGGGATCGCCGGCTTCGCGGTCACCGGCCAGCTCGACCGGGCACGGATGAAGGCGATCGACGCGGTCGTCGTCGGCGCCCAGGCGGTCGGGTACCTGCGCGGCAACGCGGCGCCGCGCGCAGGCGCCCTTAGCGCTCGACCGGCCCGGCATCGTCGTCGCGACCGACTACTTCCCCGTCCTCACCGAGCAGTTCGTCACCCGCGAGGTCGCCGCGCTCGCGGGCCGCCGGCCGGCGGGTCCGGGTGGAGGCGGTGGCCCGGCCGGAGCGCCCGCTCGAGGGCGGCGCGCGCGGGCTCGAGGTCAACTGGCTCGAGGACGAGGGCACGCTCGACCGGCTCGCCGCGCTCGGCTGGCTCGCCGCCCGTCATCCGCTCCGCTGCCCCGCGCGACCTGCGTCGCGCGGCGATCGCTCGACCCCGGCGAGCGGATGCCGCTGCGCGCGCTCGCGCCCGCGGCCCGCCGGCTCGAGCGGCGGCGGCGAGCGCCACGTCCACGTCCACTTCGCGGCGCTTGCGGCCGCCAGCGCGCTGCGGATCGGCGCGCCTGGTCGGGGTGCCGGTCGAGCATCACCCCGCACGCGCACGAGGTCTATGCCGAGCCGCGCGGGGTCGCCCGAGAAGCTCGGGCGCCGCCGCCTTCGTCACCACCGTCTGCGAGTACAACGTCGAGCGGCTGCGCGAGCTCGCCCCCGAGCGCGCCGGGGCGCGGATCCACAACGTCCCGCTCGGGGTCGACGCCGGACGCGCTCCGGCGTGACTCGGCCCGCCCCGCGCGGCCGCACCGTGCTCGCCGTCGGTCGGCTGGTGCCGCAGAAGGGGTTCGCGCCACCTGATCGAGGCGGCCGCGATCCTCGAGCGAAGCCGGCCCCTCGACCGCGCTCGTGATCGCCGGCGGCGGGCCCGCTGCACGACGAGCTCGCCGCGCTCGCCGAGGGCCTCGGCGTCGAGAGCGAGGTCGAGCTGGCCGGGCCGCTCGACCCGGCCGCGGTGCGGGAGCTGATGGAGGCGGCCGACCTCTTCGCGATGCCGTCGGTGATCGCCGCCGGACGGAAACCGCGACGCCGTGCCGGTCGTCGTCCTCGAGGCGCTCGCGCTCGAGGTGCCCGGTCGTCGCCTCCGACGAGGTCGGCCTGCCCGAGGTCGTGCGCCCGGAATGGGGTCGGCTCGTGCCGCCGGGCGACGCGGCCGCCCTCGCCGCGGCGATCGCCGAGCTCCTCGCACTGTCCCCGTCGAGCGCGGGCCGAGATGGGCGCCGCCGGCCGCGCCTTCGTCGCGCGAGCAGCGCGATCTGCGCCGCCAGACCGAGCGCCTGCTCGAGCTGATCGACGCCGCGGACGCTCCTCAGAGCATCGGCAGCCGGTAGCGGACCGTCGAGCGGAGCGCGGCTCCGAGCTCGATCAGGTCGTTGAGCAGGTAGTAGGGGGCGAGCAGCGAGCCCGCCGCCCTCGACCCGGCCCCGCTCGGCCAGGTGGACGGCGTAGGGGAGGGCGAGCCAGGCGCGGACGAGCCGCAGCCGGCGGGGCAGGAGCGCGGCGACGAGCGCCCGGGCGAGCAGGTAGTGGCTTCCCTTCCAGAAGAAACGGCGCGTGAAGTAGGCGCGCCGCAGTCCCGGGTGGCGCGCGTAGACCTTGAAGTCCCAGCCGCCCGCGTAGCGCAGCTTGCCGAGCGGCCCGAGGTAGAGATATGCGTGCTCGACGCGAGCGTCCGGCGCGAACCTCACCTCGGCGCCGGCGTCGATGGCCCGCCACGCGAGGTCCGCGTCGTCGCCGGCGAGCCGGGCGAAGCCGACGGTGTCGAGCCCGCCGACTCGCTCGAGCACCTCGCGCGGGTAGAAGACGTTGCAGGTCTGCACGTGCGGATCCGGCGCCGGGATCTCGAGCGTGCGGGTGAACGGGCGCTTCATCGGGGCCGAGGCGCTCCAGGTCCGCACGCCTCGGGTCCGTGCGTCCCTGGACGATCGCGCCCGGGTTGCGCCCGCGCGGCGGCGAGCCCGGCCGCCAGCCAGCCCGGACCGGGCACGCAGTCGTCGTCGGTGAAGGCGAGCAGGTCCGCCCGCGCCGCCCGCCAGCCCTCCTGCCGGGCGACGGCGAGGCCGCCGTTCTCGGCCCGGGAGATCAGCCGCAGGTCGAGCTCGCCGCGCTCGCGCTCGCGCTCGAGCACCTCGGCGGTCTCGTCGGTCGAGCCGTCGTCGACGATCACGACCTCGAAGCGGTCGCGGCCGAGCCCTGCGCGCGCAGTCCCTCGAGGAGGGGCGTCAGCAGCGGCGCGCGGTTGAAGGTCGCGACGACGACCGAGACCTCGGGTGCCCGGGCGCTCACGCCGGCCTGGCGTGGACGTCGGCGAGGAAGGTGCGTCCAGAAATGCTCCTCCAGCACCTCGAAGCCCGCCGCCTCGACCATCGCCCTGAGCGCCGACGGCGAGATCCCCCACCAGTAGTTCGAGTAGCCGGCGCCGGGATCGAACGGCTCCGTGACCCCGACGCGCGACGGCGCCCGGGCGCCGCCGTGCGCCTGGCGAAAGGCGGCGCGAGCGTCGTCGGAGATCGCCGGGAACCAGATGCACGCCTGCTCGATCCCCGGAACCTCGGGGATCACGTGGCTGCCGAGCAGCAGGTCCCGCTCGCAGAGCCGGCGCAGGTGCTCGAGCTGACCGAACGGGTTGGGCGAGTGGTAGACGACGCCGGTGCACCAGACGACGTCGAAGCCCCCGAGCTCGGCGATCGCAGCCGGATCGTGAAGATCGCCCTGCACCAGCTCGACCCGATGAGTCGCGCCGATCGCGCTCGGAGTCGAACTCGTCCGTCGGCTCCATCGCGTCGAAGACGACGACCCGCTCGGCGCCCGCACTGCTCGGCGAGGAAGGCGATCTCCCCGTGCGAGTTCCACATCCCCCCGACGTCGACGAAGGTGCTCCCCGGAGCGAGCTGCCGGACGAGTCCGCGGCGGCGCTCGGGATAGTCCATGCGCAGTCGGCGGCGGCCGCGGAGCCGCCCCGCCGAGAGCCACGCGGACATCGCGAACGCCATCGGCGTCGAGCCTAATAGCCGCAACCGAAGTGCGCCTCGCCCCAGCGGACCTGGTAAACGAGGGTGCCCAGGTGCCGGCGGCAACGCGTCATAGTCCCCGCGCGAAACGCCGCTGCGACGATCGGCAGGACGCTCGACGCCCTCGCGGCCCAGGACCTCGATCAGCCCTATCGAGGTGCTGGTCGTGGACAACGGCTCGAGCGATCGCACCTTCGAGCTCGCCGAGCGGTTCGGTCCGCCCGTCCGGGCGATCAGCGCCGCCCCGCCGGGCGCGGGAGCGGCCCGCAACGCCGGCGCCCGCGCGGCCGCGGCCGACTGCCCTCGCGTTCACCGACGCCGATTGCTTCCCGGCGCCGAGCTGGCTCTCGCGAGGGCCTCGCGGCGCTCGCGGACGCGGAGCTCGTCCAGGGCGCCGTGCAGCCCGATCCGGGCGCCGCTCTCGGGCCCTTCGACCGCTCGGTCTGGGTGGGCGGGGAGGAGCGGGCTCTACGAGACGGCGAACCTGCTTGTCCGGCGGGAGCTCTTCGACCGCATCGGCGGCTTCGAGGACTGGATCGATGCGGACGGGCGCCCGATGGGCGAGGACCTCTGGTTCGGCTGGCGGGCCCGGCGGGCGGGGGCGAGGACGGCGTTCTGCGATCGGGCGCTCGTCCACCACGCCGTCTTCCCGCGCGGCCCCAGGGACTACGTGGCGGAGCGGGCTCGCCTCGTCCACTTCCCGACGATCGCCGCGAGGATCCCCGAGCTCCGGGAGCGCTTCTTCTGGCGCCGCTGGTTCCTCAACCAGCGAAGCGCCGCATTCGACGCCGCCGTCCTCGCGGTGGGCGTCGCCGCTCGCACCCGCTCGCCGCTGCCGCTGGCGGCGGCGATTCCCTACGCGCGGATCGCCGCCCGCCGGGCGCGCCCATGGCGTCGTCGGGCGCCGCTGGTCGCGGCCGCCGATGTGGCCGCCGACGCGGTCGGGCTCGCCGCCCTCGCCGCCGGTTCGATCCGCCGCCGGAGCCCGCTCCTCTAGTGACCGGCGCGAAGCCCGAGCTCGCGGTCGTGATCCCGACCCGTGCGCGCGAGACCCGCCTCGCGTTCGCGCTCGAGGCGCTTGCCGAGCAGACGCTGTCGCGCGAGCGCTTCGAGGTGGTGGTGGTCCGGGCCGCGGACGCGGAGCCCCCGCTCGCCGGCGCGCCCGCCGGTCTCGCCGTTCGCTTCCTCGTCCACCGCGGAGCTCCGGGGGCGGCCGCGCAACGAAACCTCGGCTGGCGCGCGAGCGAGGCGCCGCTGATCGCCTTCACCGACGACGACGCCGCCCCGCGCCGCACTGGCTCGAGGCGCTGCTGGCGGCCGAGGCCGACGGCGAGGACGACGCTGATCCAGGGCCGGACCGAGCCCGATCCCGGGGAACGGCACCTGCTGTTCGGGCTTGCCCGCAGCCTCGAGGTGGTCGGCCCGAGCCCCCGCTACGAGAGCTGCAACATCGCCTACCCCCGCTCGCTGCTCGAGCGCCTCGGCGGCTTCGACGAGAGCTTCCCGGGCAACGCGTGGGGCGAGGACACCGACCTCGGCCTGCGGGCGCGGGCCGCCGGCGCGAACCGCGTCTACGTCGACGACGCGCTGGTCTGGCACGCGGTGATGCCCCGGACGCTGGCGGCCGCGATTCGCGACGCGGGCCGATACGAGTGGCTCGTCCGCGTGCTCGCGCGCTATCCACAGCTCCGGCGAGAGCTCTTCCCGCTCGGGGTCATCAAGGAGTCCCACGTGACCCTGCTCGTGGCGATCCTCGCCGCCGCCGTGCTTCGCCGCCCGCTCGCCGGCGTGGCGGCAGCGCCGTATCTGCTCCGCGCCCTCGCCTATGGGCTCGGGGTCAACCGTCCGACCCCCCGGCAGCTCGCGCGCTTCGCCGTCCACCTGCCGGCGGTCGTCGCGTGCGACCTGGCCGAGCTCGCGGTCACCCTGCGGGCGGCGGTCCGCCATCGCGTACCGGTGATCTAGCTTCCCGCCCACGATGCGAATCGCGCTCGTTCATCCCACCTACTGGCCCGAGGTCATGCGCGGGTCGGAGCGGCTCGTGCACGATCTCGGCGCGACCCTCGCGTCGCGCGGACACGAGGTGACGGTGCTGACCAGCCACCCGCATCGCGGCGCGACGACGGCGGAGGACGGCATTCGGGTGGTGCGCAGCAGGCGACTTCCGCAGCCGCCGACCTTCGGCCTGCACGAGGACTTCCTCGGCAACGTCCACAACATCGTCGGCCGGCTCGCCCGCGGCGGCTACGACGTCGCCCACGCGTTCCACCTCGCCGATGCCTGGGCGGCGACGTGGGCGCGGCGTCTCGGCGCGCCGCCGTTCGTCTTCTCCTTCCACGGGATGCCGACCCGGGAGCACCTGGTGGCGCGCCGCTACAGGCTGGAGATGATTCAGGCGGTGGCCTCATCGGCCGCCGTCACCGCCGTCCTGAGCGAGGCGGCCGCCACGCTCTTCCGCCGCTACCTGCTGCGCGAGCCGCGGATCCTTCCCGGCGGCGTCGTCGGCGACTCGTTCTCCGTCGACGCCGAGCGCGTCCCGGCGCCGACGATCTTCTGCGCAGCCAGCGTCGGCGATCCCCGCAAGCAGGGCGCGCTGCTCGTCGAGGGGTTCCGGCTGCTTCGGGAGCAAAGGCCCGAGGCGCGCCTGCGGGTGGTCCGGACTCGCGATCCGCTGCTCAGCCCCGAGTCGATCGTCCTCCCCGAGGGGGCCGAGTGGGTGGAGGCCGAGACGACTGTGGACCTGGCGCGCGAGTACTCGAGCGCCTGGGCAAGCGTCCTGCCCTCCGTGGACGAGCCGTTCGGGCTCGTGCTGGTCGAGTCGCTCGCGGCGGGGACCCCCGTCGTCGCCGCTCGCTCGGGGGCCTGCCCGGAGATCGTCACCGACGAGCGGCTCGGCCGCCTGTTCGAGCCCGGTGACGCCGCCGATCTCGCTGCGGCGATGGACCGGGCGCTAGCCCTCGCGGGCGACGAGGGGACCGCAGCAGCCTGCCGCGAGCGCGCCGCCGAGTTCGACTGGTCGCGGGTGGTCGAGCGCTACGAGGACGCCTACCGGGACGCGGTCGATGCGAGCGCCGTGGCGTAGGTTCGCGAGGCGTGCTCCCGGCCAGCCGTGAACGGATCGCAAGCCTCGTCGGCGAGGACGAGCTGGTCCTCGACGTCGGCGGCTGGGCGAAGCCGTTCTCGCGCGCCGACTGGGTGATCGATCTGATGCCGTACGAGACCCGCGGCCTCTACGGGGAGCCCGACCCCGAGCCCGAGCGGTTCGACTCGCGGACCTGGGTCGAGCGCGACATCTGCGATCGTGAGCCGTGGCCGTTCGACGACGGCCAGTTCGACTTCGCAGTCTGCTCCCACACGCTCGAGGACGTCCGCGACCCGGTCTGGGTCTGCGCCGAGCTCAACCGGGTCGCGCGGGCCGGTTACATCGAGGTTCCGTCGCGGCTTGAGGAGCAGGCCTACGGCATCCACGGCACCTGGACGGGCTGGTCGCACCATCACTGGCTGATCGACGTCTCGCCGGGCGGGCTCGAGTTCGTCTTCAAGTCGGCGATCGTCCACGGCCGCGAGAGCTGCCGGCTCCCGGCGGCGCTGGCGGCGACGCTGTCGGATGAGGAGCGGGTGCAGACGCTGTTCTGGGAGGGAGGCTTCGATTGCCGCGAGCGGATCTTCTTCGAGCCGCGCGAGCTCGACCTCTACCTCGAGCAGGGGGTGGCGGCGGCGCGTGAACGGCTGGCCGGGAGGCTGGAGCCGGAGCGCCGGCGCAGCGGCGTGCGCCGCGCGATCGGCCGAGCGCGTCGCTACCTGGAGCAGTGATGGACCACGTGGGGGACCGAGAACCCCTCCGTCGAGCGCATCCGGAACCGCTTTAGTTCCTCGATCCGGTCGAATCCGGCGGTCCACATCATCCGCTTCCAGGTGCGGGCACCGGGGCGCCAGAAGACGACCGCGCCGGGATGGTTCGCCCGGTATCGCGAGACCGAGACGGGCACCAGGCCGGCGATGCGGTCGTACTCCTCGGCCGAGACGAAGGTGCCGCGGCAGAGGCCGGCGATCCGCTCGAGGGCGAGAAGCTGGTCGCGCAGGTGAATCAGGACCGATCCGCAGAGGACGAGGTCGAAGGACCCGAGCTCCTCCGGCGTTGCGTCGTAAACGCTGAGCTCTATCCGCTCGACCGAGGAGCCGAGCGCCTCGTGGGCGACGGCGAAGCCCGCGCCGCGCGGGACCTCGGGGGGGTCCGTGGGCCGGTGGCGCGGCGGCCAGTCGAGGTCGCGCTCGTCGTCGAGGTCGATCGCGACGACCTCCGCGCCGCGCCGCTCCATCTCGAAGGCCCAGAAACCGTCCCAGGTGCCGATGTCGAGCGCCCGCATCCCGTCCATGCGCTGGGGAAGCCCATAGTGGGAGACGTAGGGCCGCAGGTCGAACCACCCTGGCGTCACCAACCCGGGCGCGAGCTCGATCGTGTGGTACCAGCGCAGCCCTGCGACCCGCTGGGCGAGATCCGAATCGACGTTCATCGCGGCGGGCCACACTACCCGCGGACGCGTCGAGCTTCGGCGGGACGCGTGGGCCGAAAACCACCCATACGGTGGTTTTCGCCCGACGCACCTCCGCGTGGTGCGACGCGTAGGGCGAAACCCACCGGCGCCCCCTTCGCTTGGGCGTTGAAAGCGAAGCGATCTGGGGCAGCTAACCGGGTTACCCCTCATCGGGAATCGCTCGTCTAGGGTGCCGCCGTGGTGCCCGAGCCCGACGTCGCCGTCGTGATCGCAACACGGGAGCGCGAGACCAGGCTCTCGTTCGCGCTCGAGGCGCTCGCCCGCCAGACGCTTGACAGCGAGCGCTTCGAGGTCGTGGTGGTCCGCGGGGCGGGCGCGGGTGGCGCCCTCGCCGAGGCCCCGGACGGTCTGCGGGTGCGCTTCGTCGACCACCGCGGCAACCCCGGGCCCGGCGCGCAGCGCAACACGGGCCTGCGCCACGTGACGGCTCCGCTCGTCGCGTTCACCGACGATGACTGCCGTCCGGCGCCCGACTGGCTCGAGCGATTGCTCGAGGCTCACGACGGGCCGGACGTCCTCGTCCAGGGGCGCACCGAGCCAGACCCCGATGAGGCGCACCTGCTGATCGGCCTTGCGCGGTCGATCAACATCGACCGGCCGAGCGACTGGTACGAGACCTGCAACATCCTCTACCCGACCGAGGCGCTCCGGCGGCTCGACGGCTTCGACGAGCAGTTCAGGTTCAGCGCCGAGGACGCCGACCTCGGGCTGAGGGCGCGAGCGGACGGGATGCGGCGGCGCTACGAGCACCGGGCCCTGGTTTGGCACGCGGTGGTCCCGACGCCGATCCCCCGGGCGATCTCCGCGGCGCTCGCCCGCGACTCGACGCCGCTTCTGATCGCCCGCCATCCCGAGCACCGGCGCGAGCTCCATCTGGGGGTGTTCTGGAAGCCCACCCATGCGACCCTCGTGCTCGCGCTCGCCGGGCAGGTCGCGCTGCGACGCCATCCCGTGCTCGCCGCCGCGCTCACGCTCCCGTACCTCAGCCAATACGTGGACTGGCGCCAGCTCGCCCGTCCGCGCGGCATCGCCCGCGTCGCGGTCAACCTCGCCGCACGGGTGGCGGTCGACTCGATCGAGCTCGCGGTCACCGCACGCGAGGCTGCGCGAAACCGGGTCCTGGTCCTCTGAATCAACCCCCTCGCTACCGTCCCCGGGCGACCATGGGGAGGATGCGGACACCGCCCGAGCCGCCGGTCGACCCGCCCGCACTCTCGACGGGGGTCGACGAGACGGCGGGGCCGCTCGAGCCCTACGGGGGGCGGATCGAGCTCGGCGGCCAGAGCCTTCGCCAGCGCACCGCCCGAGGCGCGATCGTCAACTCGGGCTTCCACGTCGCGATCGTCGGGCTCGGGTTGGTTCGCAACGTCGCGCTCGCGGCGCTTCTGACCGCGAGCGAGTTCGGCTTCCTCGCGCTGGTGATCACGATGCTTCTGGCGCTCACCTGGCTCAAGCAGGCAGGGGTCGGCGACAAGTACATCCAGCAGGACGAGGGCGACCAGGAGGCCGCGTTCCAGAGGGCGTTCACCCTCGAGCTGGCCTACAGCGGCTGCCTGTTCGCGCTCGCTGTCGCGGCGATGCCGGTGTTCGCCGTCATCTACGACCGGCCGGAGGTGATCGTCCCGGGAATCGTCCTCTCGCTGATCGTCTTGACGAGCTCGCTGCAGACACCGATCTGGATCGCCTACCGGCAGATGCGCTTCGTCCGGCAGCGCCTGCTCGAGTCCGTCGATCCGCTCGTTTCGACCGTCGTCGCGGTTGCCCTTGCCGTGGCTGGGACCGGCTACTGGTCGCTGATCGTGGGCCTCGTCGCCGGCTCGGTCGCCGGCGCAGCGGTCGCGCTGATCACCTGCCCCTTCCGGATCCGCCTGCGCTACGACAGGGGGACGCTGCGCGAGTACTACCGCTTCTCCTGGCCCCTGGTGGCCTCGAGCACGAGCGCGCTCGTCGCGGTTCAGGGAACCGTCATCGTCGCCAACTACACAGTTGGCCTCGCCGGACTCGGGGTGATCGGGCTCGCCGGACAGGTCGCCAAGTTCGTCGACCAGGTCGACGCGGTGATCTCCCGCACGATCTACCCGGCCGTCTGCGCCGTGAAGGACCGCCTCGATCTGCTCCAGGAGACGTTCGTCAAGTCGAATCGGCTGGCGCTTCTGTGGGGGTTCCCCTTCGGGCTTGCGCTGACGCTCTTCGCTCCCGATCTGATCACCTACGTGCTCGGCGAGAGCTGGCGCGAGGGGGAGTTCCTGCTGCAGGCGTTCGGCGTGATCTACGCATTCCGCCAGCTCGCCTTCAACTGGACGCTGTTCGTCAGCGCGCTCGGCAACACCCGCCCGGTCGCCGTCGAGGGCGCCCTGGTAGTAGCCGCCTTCGCCCTGGTGACCGCGCCGATGCTGATCGTCGTCGGGCTGAACGGATTCGCGATCGGGGCCGCGGCGACGGTTGCGGCTCAGATCGCCGTCCGGGTCTATTTCATGGAGAGGATCTTCACGGGGTTCGCCGTCCTCGCCCACCTGGCCCGCTCGATCGCTCCGACCGCGTGCGGCGTCGGGGCGGTGCTCGCCCTGCGAGGGCTGACCGACATCGGCGACCGCTCGCTCGAGGTCGTCCTCGGCGAGCTGGCGCTCTATGCGGCGGTGACGGCGATCGCAACGGCGGCGTTCGAATGGCGCCTGCTGCGCGAGCTGACCGGCTATCTGCGCCGGGCGACGATCGAGCCAAAGAGCGGACCGGACCCCGAGCGCGCCGCCGCCTGAGCGGGGCTTACGTCAGGCGGCCTCGAGCGCGGAGATCCCCGGGACCGCGGGGCGCAGCCGCCGCCAGGCGCGGGTGAGCTCGTCCTCGCCGGGATCGAGGCAGTAGGTGTCGAGGAACTCCTCCATCGTCTCGTAGCCGAGCGAGCGCAGCCATTCCCGGGTCTCGGCCCGCCGCTCGGCGGGCAGGTGATAGTGCTCGTAGAGGATCAGCCTCGGGCGGCGACGCTCGAAGTCGATCTGGCGCACGATCTCGGCGTCTTGTCCCTCGGCGTCGATCGCCACCAGGTCGAGGCGGTCGAGACCGTGCTTTCGGCAGAGCGACTCGAAGGTCAGGCAGGGGACCTCGACGCGGACGATGCGGGACTCGCCGCCCGGCATCGCGCAGGCGTTGCGCCGCACCGTCTCGAGCGAGAAGGACCCGATCGCGTCGTACCAGGACGGCAGCTCCAGCTCCTCGCCGGGGTCGACCTCGGCCAGATGAAAGAAGGGGAGCCGGCCGTCGCGGTCCGCGATCGCGGCGTTCTCCAGCCGCACCCCTGGCACCTCGCGGTAGTTGCGACGCAGGCGCTCGAAGACGTAGGGCACCGGCTCGACCATGACCCCGCTCCATGCGTTGGCGAGAACGTGGGGACGCAGGTGGTCGTGCTGGACGCCGTCGTTGGCGCCGATCTCGACGAACGAGGCATCCGGATAGGCGGTTGCGAAGCGCCGAAGCAGCTCGGTGATCGCCTTGCGGCGCTCGTAGCGGCGCCATCTGCGCCGACCGCGCCGCTCCTGCCGGCGCGCCGCGAGCCGGCCCCTCAAGGGACCGGTTCGCGGGGACTCTCGGCGGGCGCATCCACGTTGAGGCGCTCGCTGACGAAGTACAGGGGCCGCCCCTTGACCTCGTCGTAGATGCGGCTGATGTACTCGCCGATGATCCCGAGGAAGATCAGCTGGATTCCGCCGAGGAAGAGGATCGCGAAGAGCAGGGTGCTGACCCCCTCGACGTAGAAGCCGAGCAGGCGATTGACGATCACGTAGGGGATGCCGAGGAAGGCGAGGGCCGAGATCGCGAACCCGGCCACGGTCGCGACCTGGAGCGGCACCCGGGAGAACGAGGACAGCGCGTCGACCGAGATCCTGGCCAGCGTCCGCCAGCTATAGCGAGTCGAGCCCGCCTGGCGCGGATCGCGGTCGTAGGGCACCGAGCTCTGGGTGTAGCCGACCCAGACGGTCATCCCGCGCAGGAAGCGGCTGCGCTCGGGCATCTGGCTCAGCGCGTCGACCGCGCGCCGGTCGAGGAGGCGAAAGTCCCCGACGCCCTCGGGGATCTCGATCTGGGCGAGACGCCTGAACAGGCTCGAGAACCAGCGCGCGCTGGTCAGCTTCGCGCGGCTCTCGCCGGAGCGCCGGCGGCGGACCGCGTAGACGACGTCGGCGCCCTCACGCCAGCGCTCGACGAGCTGCGGGATCAGCTCGGGCGGGTCCTGAAGGTCGGCGTCGATCGTCACCACCGCATCGCCCTGCGCGTGGTCGAGCCCGGCCGTAACCGCCGCCTGGTAGCCGAAGTTCCGCGACAGCCGCACCACCCGCACCCGCTCGTCCGCGGCGGCGAGCCGCTCGAGGATCTCCGGCGTTCGATCCTGGGAGCCGTCGTCGACGAGCACGAGCTCGTAGTCGATCCCGGGGAGGGCCTCGCGGGTGCGCTCGCAGAACGTCTCGATCAGACCCTCCTCGTCGAGGACCGGGGCGACGACGCTGAGCAGGGTCGGTCCGGCGCGGGTCAGCGGGCGCCCCCGTGGGCGGCGGTCGCGGCCGCCGGCTTCAGGGCAACCCTGCCCGTGTAGTCGATCCGGTGCAGGAGGACCGGGTCCTCGTCCGTCGCGAAGAACTCGTCGACCGCGCGCCGCGCTCCTTCGTAGTGACCGTAGTCGTCGACGATCAGGACCCCCGCGGGGGCCAGTCGCGGATAGAGCTGCTCGAGCTCGTGACGGGTCGACTCGTACCAGTCGGTGTCGAGGCGCAGCAGGGCGATCCGCTCCGGGGCCTGCTCGGGCAGGGTCTCCTCGACCCTCCCCTCGACCAGATGGATGCGCTCGGCGGGGTACCCCGTGCTCTCGATGTTGCGGCGCACATCGGCCGCGGAGGCCGCGACCCAGCCCGTTCCGCGTCTGCGGCGCCAGCGACGGTGCATCGAATAGCCGTCGTAGGGGGAGCGGACGTCGCCCTGCCCCGGCTCCGTCATCCCGGCGAAGGTGTCGAAGCAGTAGAGGTCGCGATCGGTTTCGCCGAGCCGCGTCAGGGTCAGGGCCGTGGCCATCATGCTGCCGCCCCGCCAGACCCCGCACTCGGCGATCGCGCCGTCGATCCCGGAGCGGACCAGGTACTCGGTGCTGTCGCACAGCGCCGCGATCCGCTGGGCGCTGGTCATCGTCTGCCGGCGGACCCGCTTGATCACGCCCGCGAGCTCGTCGTCGTAGTGGGCCGGGACCGGCGTTCCGAGGACATATTCGAGCCGCCACCGCCAGCCGATCGCGAGCTTTCTCAGGTCCCGGAGCGGGTTCTCAGGCGCCATGAGCGGTGGCTAGTGTAGGCCGGTGCCTGGGAGCGACTACCTGGTGGGGCTCCTCTTTTTCGCTCCGATGCTGGCCTCCGCGATCGGGGGCGCCTGGCTCCTCGTGCGGCGTCGTTACCCCCATCTGCGCGGGCCCGAGCGGGTGGCCGCGCTGGGGATGCTGGCGGTGCTCGGGGTGCTCGCGATCCACCTCCTGCCCCTGATCCTGGGGATCCTCAGCCGGGGGACCGTGCTCGCCGCCGCCGGCCTCTGGCTCGGCGCGTGCGCGCTGGTACCCGCGGTCGAGCGGCCTCCCAGCCCCGTCCCTCCGGCGCCCGCGGACATCGGCCGCGGCGGCCGGATCCTCTCCGCGATCACGGTCGGGTTCGCCGCCCTGCTCGCGCTCGCCGTCGCCCGCGACCAGCTCTTCCTCTCGCCGCTGGCCGTCGACACGCTCCACTTCCATCTCCCCGGCGTCGCCGGCTGGATCCAGAGCGGCACGCTTTGGCAGATCGACGTCTTCCTTCCGGACGTCGCCCCCGGCCACTACCCGCAGAACGGCAACGTCCTGCTCCTCGCCGCGGTGCTCCCGTGGTCGAACGACTTCCTCTCCCACCTGATCCTCTATCCGGTCTACCTGCTTACCGGGGTGGCGGTCTACGCGTTGGCGCGCGAGCTTCGGGCCCCGCGCGCGGCCGCCGCGGTCGTCGCCTGCCTGCTCCTGGTCACCCCCGCGGTCCTGGTCCCGGCGCTGATCTCGGGCTACCCGGACATCCTCGCCCTGTTCGGCTTCGCCGTCGGGCTGCTGTTCCTGGTTCGCCACCGTCGAACGGAGCTGACCTGCGAATTGGTGCTCGCGGGCCTGGCGCTCGGGGTCGCGTTCGGGACCAAGTGGTACTCGGTTCCGGCCGTGGCCGCGGTGGTCGCGGTCTGGGCTCTGGGCTCGCTCGCATCGGGCAGGTCCTGGCGGACGGTCGGCCGCCAGGCGCTGGCGCTGACCGGCCTGATGGCCCTCGCCGGCGGGATCTGGCTCGTCCGGAACTGGGTCGAATCGGGCAACCCGGTCTTCCCGGTCCGGGTCGCCCCGCTCGGAATCGAGATCTTCGACGCACCGCGCGACCTGGTCCGAGAGGCGGGCGGCTTCTCGCTCGCCGACTACGTCGACGACCCGGACGTCTGGGGCGACTACGTCGTGCCGCAGTACCGCGATGCGGTCGCGTTCTCCGGCGCGCTCCTGCTCGCCGGCCTCGTGCTTGCGGCCGGGCTGGTCGCGCTGCGGCGCTGGCGCGACGCCCCGTCCAGGGGACTCGTCATCGCCGGCGTCGTCGCGGCCGGCTTGATCCTGCTCGCCTACGCGATTACCCCGTACACGGCCGGCGGCCCGGCCGGGATGCCCGACCTGGTCGGCCCCGACTCCCGCTACGCCGGGCCGGCGTTCGTGATCGCGGCGGCGCTCTGCGCGTGGGTCGCGGGCCGCTTTGCATACGGGACCATCGCGCTCGCGGCGCTCGGCCTGCTCGGCGTCGTCGATGCGGCGGTCCGGGTATCCGACTCGGGGCTCACCGCCGCGTCGATCGATCGCAACGACTGGCTGGCCGCGATCGCGTTCGCGCTCGTCGGCTCGGCTGTGGTCTGGGCCGCGGTCAGGGGCTGGACCCGTCTCGATCCACGACACCGCCGGCCCGCGGTCGCGCTCGCGGCATGCGCCGGCGCGCTCGCAATCGCGATCGCGGGGTACGAGACGCAGAAGCGATTCAACGGCGTCCGCTACGCCGGCCTGGACCCGACCGTCGACCACATCCTCCGCGACGTGCCCGAGGGCCGTCGCGTCGGGCTGGCGGGCAACTGGGACAACGGGATCCCGCCGGTGCTGCCCGCCTTCGGCCCCCGGCTCGAGAACCGCGTCGCCTACCTCGGGTACAACGACGGCGACTTCCTCCGCCGCTACACCGAGCCAGAGCCCTTCGTCGCGTCGCTTCGGGAGGGGGAGTACGACTACCTCTTCGTCGGCCACGGCATCCCCCGCCGGCCCAGCCTCCCCGAGGAGCGCTGGGCCGAGGCCGCGGGCTTCGAGGAGGTCGCCCGCTCGGACCGGCTCACGCTGCTGCGGCGCCCGAGCTAGTAGCTCGTTCTCAAGTCGCTTGTCGAGAGGCGTGGCTCGCAGCGTTGACACGCCGTGTGCATAGCGGTACGGTCACGCCAGATGGCCACGGGGGGCGCATCGGGTTTGAGCAGCGGCGTGGCGGTTGGCGTGCTCGCCGCGATCGCGATGGCTTCGGCGCCGCAGGCTGAGGCCAAGTACTACGACCAGGCGAAGTTCAAGGTCCTCTCCATCCACGGCGTCCAGGAGAGCGCGTTCACGGCCGACAGCCGGTTGACCCGCGGCTTCGGGCCGGACCCGGGGGAGCCGCCGGAGGAGCCGGAGGGACACTGCATCGGGTCCGGTCAGGAGCGCGTCGAGTACCGGACAACCTCGCCACAGAACGCGTGGGTGTTCGTGAAGAAGACGCACGGCAGGCTAAGGACCCTCTGGACGACCACCCCGAAGGACCCGTTCATCTTCGACATCGTCGAGGTCGAGGGCGAGGCGAAGGTCACCCGGTCGGTTGAGTTCTCGGACGCCACGGGTTGCTTCTCCGGCGAGCACACGTGCGCGGTCGAGACGACCCAGCCCTGGTCGCCGCTCCTGGCGGGGGTCCGGGTCGAGAACGGCGGTGCCGCGATCGGAGCGACCGGCGACGAGAATGCCGCGCTCAGGGCCTGCCCCTGGCATGCCGCGGCCTCCAGCCACTTCCCGATCATGGTTCAGAACGTGTTCGAGCCCATCGTGTTCACCCGCGGAGAGCTGTTCGGGAGGAAGCCGAAGCTGACCGCGCACGAAACCCTCGTCGGCGAGGCGCCGCCGGGGTACGCGCCGTTCCCGGGGGAGACCTCAACGAACGACGTCACCGTCGTGCTGAAGCGGGTGAAGTTGAAGCCCTCCGAGCTCAAGTAGGGCGCCCGGCGGGCAGGTTCACCCCAGCATCAGCGCGCCTGTAGTGCCGTCCCGATGGGGAGGAACGGAACTCGGGTTAGCCCTTCTTGGTGCGCGCGATCATGAGCATCCGGTCGCGGAAGTCGGGGGTCCAGAGCGAGTCGGCGAGGCCGGCGCGCTCGGCCGCGGAGACCAAGGCGCTCGAGAGGGTGGGGGAGTAGCCGCCGATCTTGTCGAGGTAGTAGCGGACGGTGAACGCCTTCGGGTCGGTGGCGACGTACAGCGGCCGGTAGCCGTGACGGGTGAGCATCGTCGCCGCGCTCGAGCGGGTGAAGTAGTGGATGTGGGTCGGGATCACCGACCACCAGCGCCGACCGAGAAGCCGCGCGACCCGGCTGCCCGCGTCGGGGAGCTCGAGCGCGATCACGCCGCCGGGGGCGAGCAGCTCGGATACCCGGTCGAGCGCCTCGCCGGCGCGCGGCAGGTGCTCGAGCACGTCGCCCATCACCACCGCGTCGAAGTGGCCTCGGGGGAGGTCCGCCGTGTAGAGGTCCTCGGTCCTGACGTCGAGACCGAGCCGCGAGCGGGCGTGCTCGGACGCGAAGACGCTGGGCTCGACGCCCACGCACTCGCGCCAGCCGCGCTCGCGCGCCTCGGCCAGCAGGAACCCGACCCAGCAGCCGACGTCGAGGAGCGCTCCGCGCGGGGCGTAGCGCTCGATCCGCTCGAGCACGCCGCGGAAGCTCGCGCGCTGCCCGAGCTCCTCCTCCACGTAGTCGTCGGACGCGGCCTCCGCGTAGGCGCTCGCCGAGCTCGGCCTCGCTCGGGAAGCGATCGAGCTGCATGTGCCCGCAGGCCCGGCAGCGGACGATGTCGCCGAGGGCCGTGCCGAACTCCTTGGTCGTCGGGATCAGGCCGTCCTCGCCGATCTCCCCGCCGACCTTCATGTGGGCCTGCAAGGGTCCCGATCCGCAGGCGGCGCACGCCGCTCCCACCTCGGCTCCGGGCATCGCGCGAGGATAGCCACGGCGGGACCGCAGGAATACACTGGCGCGCCTTGTCGGGAGGGGAGTACGTGACCGGAGCGCTCTATGCCGCGGCCATCCTCGGTTCCGCGGGCGTCGCCGCCTGGCTCATCGTCGCCCGGCGGGGTGGCGCGCTCGATCCGGTCGCGAGGACGCTCGCCTGGGCGCTCCTGACCGCGCTCGGCGTCTTCGTCTCGCATCTCGTGCCCGGGGCGCTCGGGCTGCTCGCTCGCGAGACGGTCGCGGCGACCGCGGTGTTGCAGCTCGCGCTCACCTGGCTCTGGCTGGATCGCCTTCGTCGTGGCGAGGAGACGACGCCGCCTGTGCCGGGAGAGCCGCCGCCGGGGAGCGGGGCCGCCGAGCTCGTCTCGAAGCTCGCGGGCTGGGGCTCGCTGGCGATCGTCGGCGCCTACCTGGTCGCGCTCGCCGCTCACTACGCCGACGAGGCGCTCATTCACACCGACACGCTCAGCTTCCACCTGCCGAACGTCGCCCTCTGGCTCCAGGAGGGGTCGCTCTGGCGGGTCGACGACTTCATCCCCGACCGGGCCGCGGGCAACTATCCGCAGACCGGGGACCTCTTCATGCTCGCCGCGATCCTGCCCTGGGACTCGGACTTCCTCGTCCGCGCGGCGCCCTATCCGTTCCTGGCGATGCTGGGGCTCGGGGTCTACGCCGGAGCCCGCGAGCTCGCCGCGCCGAGGCCCACGGCGGCGTTGCTCGCCGCCGCGGTCCTGGCGATGCCGGTGGTCTCCTACACCGCCTTCCTGGGCCTCGCCGACCCCGCGATGCTCGGCACGTTCGCCGCGGGCGGGTACTTCCTCCTGCGTCACTGGCGGACCCGCGACGGCTTCGACCTGGTTCTCGCCGGGGTCGGCCTGGGACTCTCCTTCGGCACCCGCTGGTACGCCGTGACCGCTGTCGCTGCGGTCCTCGCCGTCTGGCTCGTCGTCTCCCTGCTCGCCCGCCACCCGCGCGGCCGCGTGCTCCGCGAGCTCGCTGCGCTGGCCGGGCTGATCGCGCTCTGCGGCGGCTTCTGGCTCCTCCGCAACCTGGTCGTCTCGGGCAACCCGATTTTCCCGGTCGAGGTGGCGCCGCTCGGGATCGAGATCTTCGACGCGCCCCGCGACCTGGTCCGCGAGCTCCAGGGTGCCTCGCTGTCCGAGTACCTGTTCGACCTCGAGGTCTGGAACGACTACCTGTGGACGCCGTTCCTGAACACGATGACCTGGGTTGCGATCGGGCTCTGGGGGCTCGTCGTCGCGACGGTCGTACTCGGGGTCCGTCTGCTTCGCGGGCCGCAGCGCCCCCTGGCGGGGCGCGCCCTCGCCCTCGCCGCGACCGTCGCGCTGATCGTCGGCGCGTATGTGATCACCCCCTACTCGGCGACGGGACCGGAGCCGGGGGTCCCGACGGGCGCCTGGGTCAACGCTCGCTATGTGGTCCCCGCCCTGCTCGCCGCCGCCGTCGCCGCGGCCTGGACGATCTCGCGGGCGGGGCGCCTTCGCGCCGTGCTCGAGGTCCTGCTCGCGATCGCGGTGCTCGACGCGGTTCGCCGCGGAGCCGACCTGCCCGACGGCACGGTCGGCGCTCCGTCGGTCGTGATCGGGATCGCGATCGTCTGCCTCGCCCTGGTCGCCCGCCGGTGGGGCGGCGCCCTGCTCGGCCTGGGGCGCCGCCGGCCGATCGCCGCCGCCGCCGTGGTCACCCTCGCGTTGGTCGCCGTGGTGGTCGGAGGCGCGGCGCTAGAGAACCGCTACGCCGAGCGTCGCTACGCCGGATTGTCCGAGCCATATCGCCTCGTCGAGGAGACGGCCCCGAGTGGCCGGCGGATCGGGATCGTGGGGGAGGGCTGGGGCGCGTACCCGTTGTTCGGGCCCCGGCTCGGGAATGATGTCGGCTTCGTGGGCGAGCGAGAGGACGAGATGCTGCGCGGCTACACCTCCCGCGAGGAGTTCACCGCGGCGGTCCGGGATCGGGACTACGAGCTCGTCCTCGTGCAGGAGATCGCGACTCTCGGCGCCGACCTCTGGCGCCGCCCGGAGTACTGGCTCCAGCAGCTCGGCTACCGCCGCGTGGCCGAGGGGGAGTCGCTCGTCTTCGGCTCGCAGATCCGCCTCTACGCCCGTCCGGGGTCAGCGGCCGCGAAGGCCGCCGCATGAGGGTCGCGGTCCTCGGCGCCGGGATGGCGGGCCTCGTCGCCGGCTACCGGCTGACCAAGCTCGGCCACGAGGCGGACGTCTACGAGCGCTGGCCGGGGCTCGGCGGCCAGGCGGCCACGATCGACGTCGGCGACGGAGTGCTGGTCGAGCGCTACTACCACCACCTGTTCACCAGCGATCGCGAGATCCACGACCTCTGCGAGGAGATCGGGGTGGAGCTCGAGCGGTGGCCTTCGACCGTCGGGATGCTCGCGGAGGGGGAGCTGCACCCGTTCACCTCGCCGCTGGACCTGCTCCGCTACAGGCCGATGTCGCCGGCGGCCCGGGTCCGCATGGGCCTCGCCGTCGTCTGGTTGCAGCGCCGCGCGCACGAGGTCGAGCCGTTCGAGGGCCAGACGATCAAGGAGTGGGTCGTGCGGGCGATGGGACCGCAGGCGTGGGAGAAGATCTGGGGGCCGCTTCTGTGGGGGAAGTTCCGCGACCAGGCGGACCGGATCTCGATGTCCTGGCTCTGGGCGAAGCTCCGCAACCGCCGCCAGGTCTCGGGGGAGGAGGCTCGGGGCGAGGTGCTCGTCTACCCGCGGGGAAGCTTCGAATCGATCTTCGTCCGCCTCGGCGATCTGATCGCGGAGCAGGGGGGACGGGTCCTGATCGACCGGCCCGCCGCCGGCATCGGCCGCGACGACGGCGGGTTCGTGGTGCAGCCGGCCGCCCCCGACTCGTTCCGCCGCGGGCACGACCCGCGCGAGTTCGAGCACGCCGGGGAGCCCGAGCGCTACGACGCGGTGATCGCCGCGCTTCCGACCGACATCTTCGAGCAGCTCCTCGACCCGGAGCTGCGCCGAGCGGTCGGCGACGAGTACCTCGAGCGCGCCGGCTCGATCGAGTACTTCGCGGCGCTCTGCCTGCTCTGCGAGATCGACCGCCAGTTCCATCCCTTCTACTGGACCAACGTCGCGGACCGCGAGACCGGCTTCATCGGCCTGATCGAGCAGACGAACCTGGTGCCCCCCGAGCGCTACGGGGACCGGCGGTTCCTCTACGTCGCCAATTACCTGCCCCGCGAGCACCCCCTCCTGGGCCTCGATATGGACGAGTTGATCGACTTCTACGAGCCCGGCCTGAAACTGGCGAACCCGCGGTTCGACCGCTCGCAGATCAAGCGGAGCTGGCTGTTCCGGGAACCGGCGGCCCAGCCCGTGGTGCTGCCCAACCATCGCGACCGGATGCCGCCGTACGAGACCGGCGTCCCGGGCCTGTACCTCGCCAACACCACGCAGGTCTACCCCGACGACCGGGGCACGAACTACGCAGTCCGCGAGGCGGACGAGGTCGTGGACCAGCTCGTGCGTGACCGTGCCTGAGCGCGTCGGTGGTCGCTGTTATGTTGCGACGCCGTTTGACCTGCGACCGAAAGGAACCCTGTGACCAAGTCCGAGTTCGTTGATCGAGTAGCCGGCGACAACCGGTTCGAGTCGAAGAAGCAGGCGGGGGACGCGGTCGAGGCCGTCCTCGACGGGATCACCGACGCGCTCTCAAGCGGCGAAGCCGTGAACTTCACCGGCTTCGGCAAGTTCCACGTCGCCGAGCGCGGCCAGCGCCAGGGCGTCAACCCGCGGACCGGCGAGCGGATCACGATTCCCGGTGGCAAGGTGCCGAAGTTCTCGGCCGGCGCCGGCCTCAAGCAGAAGGTCAAGGGCGGTTGAGAGGCTGAACCCAACCTTCGCCGACCGGCTCGCCGGGCCTGGTCAAGGCGCGCGGAAGTCAGGTCTGCCTCGGGCTCGACCCGGATCCCGGCGCGCTCGCGGAGGGCGCCGGCGGCGGGGAGGCGGATCCCGCCCGGCGAGCCGGCGCCGCGGTGGCCGACCATTGCCGGTCGCTGATCGAGCGCGCGGGGCCCGCCTGCGTGGCGGTGAAACCGCAGCTCGCCTGCTTCGAGCGCCTCGGCTCGGCGGGCTGGGAAGCGCTCGAGCGGGTCGTGGCCGATGCCCACGCCGCCGGCCTGCTGGTGATCGCCGACGGCAAGCGGGGCGACGTACCCGTCAGCGCCGCGGCGTACGGGCAGGCGCTGGTCGGGTCGACGCCGAGCCCGTGGGGCGAGGTCGAGGGTCTGGGCGCCGACGCGTTCACCGCCAATCCGCTGCTCGGCGGGGACGCGCTGGAGCCCCTCGTCGAAGCGGCTGCGGATGCCGGAGCCGGCGTCTTCGCACTGGTCCGGACCTCCAATCCGGGCGCCGCCGACGTGCTCGACCTGCCCGCCCCCGAGGCGCCGCTCCACGAGCGCTTGGCGGCGCTGGTCGCCGAGCGCGCCGGAAGGCTCGCCGGGACGGCTGACGGTAAGGGGCTGTCGGGGATGGGCGCGGTGGCCGGGGCGACCGAGCCCCGCTTCCTCGCGCGCCTGCGCGAGCTGATGCCCGAGGCGATCCTCCTGGTGCCCGGGGTGGGCGCCCAGGGAGGGAGCGCAGCCGAGCTCGGCCCGGCGTTCTCGGATCACCCCGCGTCGGTCGTCGTCACCGCGTCGCGCTCGATCGCGAGCGCCGAGGATCCGGGCGAGGCCGCCGAGCGGCTGCGCGAGCAGGTCGCGGCCGTCGCCTCGCGCTGACCGCGCACGTGCACCACGCGACGCCCTCAGTCGTAGCCTTGTCGGTCGCGATGAAGCCAGAATCCGCGGAGGGGGAGAGTCGTGGCGCGGGCGCTGGCCGTGGTCGCGCTCGTTGCCGCCGCCGTCGCGATCGTCGTCGTCGTCACGAGCTCGATCGACGGCAAGGACGGCGGCGGCAAGAAGAAGAAGGACGGGGCGAGCGGGTGGCGGGCTGCAACCGGAGGCCGAGGACGCGGCGGAAGCCGGCTTCTACATCGTCCAGGAGGACGATCTCCTCAGCCTGATCGCGCAGCGGACCTGCGTGCCGGAGGACGAGATCACCCGGCTCAACCCGGAGGTCGATCCGCAGGCGCTCACACCCGGGCAGTGCGTGAGCCTGGAAGAGCGCGGATGCGAGCAGCGCGAGTAGCGCTCGCCGCCGCGATCGTCCTGCTGGTCGCGTCGCCCGCCGCGGGCGCCGCGAGCCGGGAGCCGCAGCCGGCGGCGGAGGCGTGGGTCCTGATCGACGCTCGCGACGGCGAACGCCTGGCAGCCGACGATGCCGCCACCGAGCGCTCGATCGCGAGCGCGACGAAGCTGATGACCGCCTATCTGGCGCTGCGGGAGAAGAACCTCGACAAACGCGTCGCCGCCCCCGCCTACCAACCGGCGGCCGCGGCGGAGTCGCTGCTCGGGCTCGAGGCCGGGGAGCGGGTGAGCTATCGCGAGCTGGTCTACTCCCTGATCCTGGCGAGCGCGAACGACGGCGCGGTCGCGGTCGCCGAGGGCGTCAGCGGATCGGTCGACGCGCTTCGTCCGCGAGATGAACGGCGCCGCCGCCGATCTCGGTCTCGACGGGACCGGCTTCGCGAACCCGATCGGGCTCGACGAGCCCGGCAACTACTCGACCGCGACCGATCTGGCCGAGCTGACCTCCGTCCTGCTCGAGGATCGATTCTTCAGGCGCGTCGCCGATACACCGAGCACACCGTTCGAGACCGATCGCGCCACCCGCCCGATCGTCACCCGCGACGACCTGCTCACCCAGGTGCCCTGGGTGACGGGCGTGAAGACGGGCTTCACGATCGAGGCCGGCAACGTCCTGGTCGGCTCCGGCGAGCGAAAGGGCGACCCGCTTGATCGCGGTCGTCCTCGGCGCGCCGAGCGAGGCGGCGCGCGACGACGGCGTCCTCTCGCTGCTCGACTACGGCTTCTCGCTGTATCGCCGCGCGACCCCGGTCGAGCGGGGCGAGGCGCTCGCGCGGGCCGAGGTCGACTCCGGCGGCACGATGCGCCTCGTGGCGGAACGAACCCTGACGGTCACCGCGCGCCGCGACCAGCGGGTCGAGACCGAGCGTCGACGCGCCCGCGGAGCTCGCCGGCCCGATCCGCAAGGGCGAGCGCGTCGGGCGGGCGCGGGTCAGCGTCGACGGCAGGGCCGCGGGCGCTGTCCCCCTGATCGCTGCGAGTTCCGCGCCCGCCGCCGGCATCGGCGACGAGGTGAGCAACAACTCCCTACACTGGCGCTTGCCGGGGGCGTCGCGATCGTGATAGTGATTGCGATCGTGATCGTCCTGCGGGCGAGGCGCGCGGACCGGAGGGGGGACATGAGAGGAATAGCGAAGTGATTCTCACCGTGACGCTGAACGCAGCGATCGACCGAACGGTCGCGGTGCCGAACTTCCATCTCGGCCATCGCCACCGTGCGGTCGAGGCGCGAACGGTCGCGGGCGGGAAGGGGGTCAACGTCGCCCGCGCGCTGAAGCTCCTGGGCCGGCCGGTGATCGCGACCGGCCTCGCCGGAGGCCCGACCGGTACGCGCATCCTCGAGCGCCTCGCCGAGGAGTCGATCCTCAACGACTTCACCCGGATCGGGGAGGAGTCGCGGACCAACCTCGCCGTGATCGACCCGACCTCGGGCCAGCAGACCGAGATCAACGAGCGCGGCCCCATCGTCACCGCGGAGGAGATCGAGCGCTTCGTCGACAAGCTCCTCTACCTGGCGCAGGGCGCCGAGTTCTGCGTGATCGCCGGGAGCGTCCCACCGGAGGCGACCCCGGACGTCTACGCGCGGCTGGTCTGCGAGCTGCGCACGCTCGGCGTGCCGACCCTGCTCGACACCGACGGCGAGCCGATGCGGCTGGGGCTTCGCGCCGGCCCAGACGTCGTCGCTCCGAACGAGCTCGAGGCCGAGCAGGCCGTCGGGCACGAGTTCGGCGACCCCGGCGATCTCGCGCTCGGGCTCTCGGGATTGATCGAGATGGGCGCCCGCGAGGCGATCGTCACCCGCGAGAACGGGTGCGTCGCGATCATCACCGAGAACGGGTCGGCGCGCCGCTACGAGGTCGCGATCGATCCGCTCGAGCCGATCTCGACGGTGGGCTCGGGCGACGCCTTCGTCGCCGGATACATCTCGGCCCGCTTCCAGAAAGCCGCCTCGACCGAGGCGCTGGCCTACGGGGTCGCCTGCGGGGCCCAGTCGACGCAGCATTTCGGCGCCGGCGAGATCGAGCCGGCGGAGGTCGAGCGCCTGCTCTGCCGGGTCGAGGTGCGCGAGCTGGAGGTCCCTGCGGCCACGGCTTGAGCGGGGCGATCGGCGCCGCCTCGGATCGCGGGTTCCCGAAGATGCCGAGCCGAGGGCTCTTGTCGAGGATCGTCGACCGCCTCGGTTGGCACGTCGCCCGCCGCCGTACTCATCAGCTCGTTCGGCGCGACTTCTACAGCCCCCTCCCGGATCCGGAGGGGTTGCCGGACTCGACCTGGGACCGCCCGAACGCGCTGGCGGGCATCGAGCTCGATCCGGCGGCGCAGATCCGGTTCGCGGAGTCGACGCTCGCGCCCTACATCGCCGAGTTCGCCCGTGACCTGATGCCAGACGGGCGGATCGGCCGTTTCGAGGCGGACAACGCCTACTACGCGAGCGGTGACGCCGACCTGCTGTACGCGATGACTCGTCACCTGAAGCCGCGCCGGATCATCGAGCTCGGGTCGGGATACTCGACGCTCGTCCTCGCTCACGGCATCCGGCGCAATGCCGAGGAGGGAAGTAGCGCCGTCCTCACCACGTACGACCCGCATCCCTCGGATGTCCTCGGCGACCGGCCGCCGCCGGAAGTGAAGCTTCGATCGACGCCGGCCCAGGAGGTCTCGCTCGAGGAATTCGACGCGCTCGGCCCCGACGACATGGTCTTCGTCGACACATCGCACACCGTCAAGACCGGGGGCGAGGTCAACCGCGTCGTCCTCGACGTCCTCCCACGGCTCGCACGGGGGGTAGTGGTCCACTTCCACGACGTCTTCCTGCCCTGGGAGTACCACCGGACCTGGCTCGACCGCGGCTGGAACGAGCAGTACCTCGTCCAGGCGTTCCTTGCTCTCAATCCCGAGTACGAGATCATCTTCGCCGCGCACGCCGTGGCTCGGGCGCACCGCGAGGAGCTTGCGCGCCTCGTCGCGGGCTTCGGCCCGGACGCGCAGCCGAGCGCCTTCTGGATCCGGCGGGCGTCAGGGTGACCGGGCCACCCGCTGTTATCATCGCCGGGGCCTTGGAAATCCGGGCCCCAAGCCGCAAATCGCGCCTTTTCGGCCCCTCGTCGAGGGGCCTTTTTCGTCCGCGAGCGCGCGTAGCGTGGGGCCTTCCCTCGAGGAGGTAGCGGGAGCGTGGAAGTCGAGATCGGACGCGGGAAGAAGGGTCGCCGGGCCTACGGGTTCGACGACATCGCGATCGTGCCGTCGCGGCGGACGCGCGACCCCGACGACATCGACATCACCTGGACCCTGGGCCCCTACCGCTTCGACCTGCCGCTGCTCGCCTCGGCGATGGACGGGGTGGTCAGCCCGCGCAACGGCCGTCGAGGTCAACCGGCTCGGCGGGCTGGCCGTCCTCAACCTGGAGGGGATCTGGTCGCGCTACGAGGACGCCGACGAGATGCTCGACGAGATCGCCGCAGGCGCCCGTCGAGCTCGCGACACGCAAGCTGCAGGAGGTCTACTCCGAGCCGGTGAAGCCGGAGCTGATCGCCCGGCGGGTCGAGGAGATCAAGGCCGAGGGCGCGGTCGCCTGCGGCTCGTTGACCCCGCAGCGGGTGACCGATTGGCACGAGATCGCGCTCGAGGCGGGCCTCGACATCCTCGTCATCCAGGGCACGGTGATCTCGGCGGAGCACGTCTCCTCGAAGGAGGACGGGGTGCTCAACCTGAAGGAGTTCATCGCCGAGGTGCCGGTTCCGTGCATCGTCGGCGGCTGCGCCTCGTACTCGACCGGGCTGCACCTGATGCGGACCGGCGCCGTCGGCGTCCTCGTCGGCGTCGGACCCGGCGCCGCCTGCACGACCCGCGGCGTGCTCGGGATCGGCGTCCCACAGGCGACGGCGATCGCCGACGTCGCCGCGGCCCGCTCCCAGCACATGCTCGAGACCGGCGAGTACGTGAACGTGATCGGCGACGGCGGCATGCGGACCGGGGGGGACGTCTCGAAGGCGGTCGCCTGCGGCGCCGACGCGGTGATGATCGGCTCGCCGCTCGCCCGCGCCGAGGAGGCACCCGGGCGCGGCTTCCACTGGGGCATGGCGACGTTCCATCCCTCGCTTCCGCGCGGCGCGCGGGTGGCGACCGTCCAGGACGGGACCCTGGAGCAGATCCTGCTCGGGACCCGCGAACGAGAACGACGGCACCTTCAACCTGATGGGGGCGCTGCGGACCTCGATGGCCACCTGCGGCTACGAGGACATCCCCTCGTTCCACCGCGCCGAGGTGATGGTCGCCCCGTCGCTGCAGACCGAGGGCAAGGCGCTTCAACGCGAGCAGGCGGTGGGCATGGGCTCGAACGGCCGCGCCCGAGTGTCGGCTGGAGTGGCCGTCTCGGATGACTGAGGTCCCGGCCTCGCCCGAGGTCGCCGAGGCGATCACCGAGGGCGAGCCGGAGGGTGCGCCGCTGCCGGCCTCCGACCTCGAGGCGATCGCCAGCGCCGAGCGCGCGGCTGACCTCGAAGAGGTACTCGTGCTCGACTTCGGGGGTCAGTACTCGCAGCTGATCGCGCGTCGGATTCGCGAATGCGGGGTCTTCTCCGAGCTGCTTCCGCACGACACCGAGATCGAGCGGATCCGCGAGCGCCGGCCCCGGGCGCTGGTCCTCTCCGGCGGCCCGGCATCGGTCTACGCCGAGGGCGCTCCGCCGCTTCGCCGGGAGCTGCTCGAGCTCGGCATCCCCGTGCTCGGCATCTGTTACGGGATGCAGCTGATGGTCCATGAGCTCGGCGGCCGAGGTCGAGGCGGCCCCGTCGGGCGAGTTCGGGCGCACGCCGCTCGCGCTCGCGGACTCGCGGCGGCACGCTGCTCGCCGGGCTTCCCTCCGAGCAGCAGTGCTGGATGAGCCACCGCGACACCGTCTTCGAGCCGCCGCCCGGCTTCGCCGCGCTGGCCTCGAGCCCGGCTTCCCCGGTGGCCGCCTTCGAGGACACCGGCAGCGGGCTCTACGGGATCCAGTTCCATCCGGAGGTCGTCCATACCCCGTACGGCACCGAGATCCTGACCCGGTTCCTGCGCGAGATCGCCGGCTGCGAGCACGAGTGGTCCCCGGCTTCGGTGATCGCCGAGCAGGTGGAGCGGATCCGGGCCGAGGTCGGTGACGCCGGGGTCGTCTGCGGGCTCTCCGGGGGGATCGACTCCGCGACGGCGGCGCTGCTGGTCCACCGCGCCGTCGGCGACCAGCTCACCTGCGTGCTCGTCGACCACGGCCTGATGCGAAAGAACGAGGCGCAGCAGGTGGTCGACACATTCCGCGACCGCCTCGGCGTACCGCTCGTCCACGTCGACGCGGCCGATCGCTTCCTCGACCGCCTCGGCGGCGTCACCGAGCCGGAGGCGAAGCGGAAGATCATCGGCGAGGAGTTCATCCGCGTCTTCGAGGAGGAGGCGTCGAAGCTCGAGGACGTCCGGTTCCTGGTCCAGGGGACCCTCTACTCGGACGTGATCGAGTCAGGTGGCGACGGACGTTCCGGCGCGGCGACGATCAAGTCGCACCACAACGTCGGTGGGCTCCCCGAGGATCTCGACCTCGACCTCGTAGAGCCGCTGCGCATGCTGTTCAAGGACGAGGTGCGGGCGGTGGCCGCGGAGCTCGACCTGCCCGAGAAGATCGTCTGGCGCCAGCCCTTCCCGGGTCCCGGCCTCGCGATCAGGATCGTCGGCGGAGAGGTCACGGCCGAGCGCCTCGAGGTGCTTCGCGACGCCGACGCGATCCTCCAGGAGGAGATCCGCGCCGCCGGGCTCTACCGCCAGCTCTGGCAGTCGTTCTGCGTTCTCCCCGTCGTCCGCTCGGTCGGCGTCCAGGGGGACGAGCGCACCTACGCCTACCCGATCGTGATCCGCGCGGTCACCTCCGACGACGCGATGACCGCCGACTGGGCCCGCCTCCCCTACGACCTGCTCGAGCGGGTCTCCTCCAGGATCATCAACGAGATCCGCGGCGTCAACCGCGTCACCCTCGACATCTCCTCAAAGCCCCCCGCCACGATCGAGTGGGAATAGGGACGAGCCCCCGCGGGGCGGCCGCCGGGGGCGCCCAGCCTTCGCTGGGGACTTAAGTAGTCCATAGGACACTCCCGATCCCAGCGAAGGACTGAGTCTCCGTGGGCGCTTGCCAGGCGGCAGCAGGGGTGCATTGCCGTATGGCCAGCTCGTTGGGTTCGGCTTGAGTGCGCAGGCGATCAAGCATCGGGTTGAGATGGGCGGCTTTATCCGATCAGGCGGGGGATCTACGCGGTCGGGAGGCCCGAGCTCACTCGGCTGGGCGAGTGGATGGCCGCGGTCCTGAGCTCGTGGCCCGGGGGCAATGCTCAGCCATGCGAGCGCGGCCGCGCTCTGGATGATTTGCCGGGGTTTTCCGGGGAGCGATCGAGGTGTCGGTCCCCGCAGGCTACGATCGGTCGGCCACCCGGCCTGCGCGTTCACCGCCGTTCCAATCTCACGCAGGCGGATCGCGCGACGCACGCGGCATTCCGGTCACGAGCCCGATTCGCACACTCATCGATCTCGCCGCCCGGTGGCCTGCGGCTCGGCTCGAGGCGGCGATCAACGAGGCCGACAAGCTCGATCGGGTCGATCCGGAGACGCTTCGCGCAGCGTTACGAGGTGCCGCGCCGGCCGAGCCTGGGTCGCAAAGCTCCGCGACCTCCTCGACCGCGGCACCTTCACCCTCACCGATTCCGAGCTGGAACGTCGCTTCCTCGCGATCGTCGAACGGCTCGGTCTGCCGCCGCCGCTAACCGGTGAGTCGGGTGAACGGCTTCAAGGTCGACTTCTACTCGGCCCGGAGCTCGGTCTCGTGGTCGAGACCGACGGCCTGCGGTATCACCGCACTCCCGCCCAGCAGGCTCGCGACCGACTGAGAGATCAGGCCCATACCGCCGCCGGGCAGACCCCGCTCCGCTACACGCGCGCGCAGGTCAGGTTCGATCCGGATTACGTCGGGGCCACCCTCGCCAGGGTGGCCAGGCGACTCGCTAGCTCCAGCCGTCCCAGCGCTTCAGGTGGGGCACCGGGTCCATGACGGAGCCGCCGCCTTGCCATTGGCCGTTCCACATCTCGAAGTGCAGGTGGCAGCCGGATGCGTTGCCGGTCTCCCCGACCTGGCCGATCGTCTGGCCGGTCTTGACCTTGTCGCCCTCGTTGAACTTGCTGGGCTCGAGGAGATGCATGTAGGCGTAGTCCACGTCGGTCTGCTTGCCGTCGATGACGATGTAGTTGCCGGCCGCGCCGTGGTACGCCTTCCACTCGACCTTGCCCGCGCGGGCGGCGACCAGCCGCTTGCCGCAGTCGGCGCCGACGTCGACTCCCTGGTGGCCGCGACCGTCGCCGAGCCCGGCCCAGTACTCGTGCTTGCCGCGGACCGGGAAGATGTGGTCGTACTGCTCGAAGCGAGCCTGTGCGCCGTCGCCCCCCGCCAGCGGCTTCACGTCGAACTCGTACTCGCCGTTCGGCGCCACCTCGCCCGACTCGGTCTTTCCGTTCCAGCGCACGTTCGCCGGCGAGAGGGGCTCGATGTCCTCCTTGACGATGCTGCGCACGACTCCGCCGCTCGGCGGAGACCACGTCGACGCGGATGTCCTGGGGACCGCTGCCCTGGGCGACGAACGTGGCGGATGCCTGCTTGCGTCCCGCGAAGAAGCCCTTCGCCGGGATCGGCGCCGACGTCGCCGACGCCGGCGCCCACCGAGGCGAGCACCTCGGTCTCGGGGACGATCACCAGCTCCTGCGGCGACTCGGCGACGTTGCCACCGGCGTCCGCGACCTCGGGCTTGCCGCTCGCGGCCGCGTCGGGGACGACCGCCTCGAGGCTGCCGGCGGTCAGATTCTGCGGCTCCGAGCCGACCCGGTCCGCCGCCGCGCTGGTCGAAGCGGACCTCCTCGACGTAATCGAGGTTGCGGCCGGTCACGCAGAATGCGGGAGCCCGGCGGTCGCCTCGCGCAGCCCCGCGCAGCGGTTCTGGCAGGTGACGTCGGTCAGCTCAGGCGGCTTCGGCGCGCCGATGCCGCCCCCGCCCGCCGCCAGCGCCGCACTTCCGCCGACGCTCAAGAGCGCGACGGCCGTGGCCACCGGGATCCTCAGCTTTCCTTGCTTTGCCCGGCCGGGAGGCCGAACGGTCGACAGCACTCGACCCTCTCTTTCTCGGGCCTACGGGGTTAGCTGTCGGGCTCGCGCTGAAAGAGCCGCGCTACGGACCTTCGTCCGATTCGCCCCTGGGAGGACCTATTCGGTGTCCTCCCTCCGGTTCCCCCGCTCCTCGGCGGCGTGCCACCGAGGATTCGGCAGGTTTGGCGGCGGCAGTATAACCACGCGTCAGGCGGCGTCAACCCACAACTTGTGCAAATAGCGGATAGACGCTCACAAATTGCTAACGCCGGTGCGGTGCCTGCTCGCTCGCGGCTATCATCTCCCACGCCTCGCGCCGGCGCGCGGTTTGCGCCCGGCGCGTTTTTCCGTATCGAATGAAGACCTACGTGGCAACCCCGGAGACCCGCCAGCGCGACTGGTACGTGGTCGACGCCGAGGGCAAGAACCTCGGCCGGCTCGCGACCCGGATCGCGGACGCGCTCCGCGGCAAGCGCAAGCCCGAGTACACGCCGCACATCGACACCGGCGACTTCGTGGTCGTGGTCAACGCCGAGAAGATCACCGTCACCGGCGACAAGCGCGAGCAGAAGCGCTACTACCGCCACAGCGGCTACCCGGGCGGGATCCGCTCGCGGACGCTCGGCGAGATGCTCGAGCGCCGGCCCGAGGAGGTGATCCGGCGCGCGGTCAAGGGAATGATGCCCCGCAATCGCCTCGGCCGGGCTCAGCTCCGCAAGCTGAAGGTCTACGCGGGCCCGGACCACCCCCACGCCGCCCAGCAACCCAAGCCGCTGGAGATCGAGGACCCGATGATGGCCGAAGAGAACGACCAGCCGACCCCGGAGCAGCCCGAGGAACCGACGGCGGAGTCCCCGCCCGAGCAGCCCGAGGACTCTCCGCCCGCGGGGGAGACCGAGGCCACCCCGCCCGAGACCGACCCCGAGGTCTCCGAGGAGGCAAGCGAGGAAGACCGAGAGGGGCCCGGTTCCGACCCGACCGCCCCCGGAAGCGAAGGCTGAGGAGGCCAGCGCCGTCAGACCCGGCCGCCCCCGGAAGCGAAGCTGAGGAGGCGGCCGGCGTGATGTGATGCTGGAGCTAGATTCCGGCGAGGAAGCCGGCGAAGCCGGCGACGCTGCCGGAAGTGATGTCAAACCAGCGCGAAGGACGTCCCCCCCGGAGCCGAGCTCGAGCCGATCGCGATCGAGTCCGAGCAGGAGCTGACCGCGGAGGAGCGCGCCCGCCGCGAGGCGGAGGCCGAGGAGCGCGCCCGCCAGGAGGCGGAGGCCACCGCGGACACCAGCGAGGAGCCCCGCGCCCGGCCCACCGCCGAGGTGGATGCGAGCGCCCGGATCCAGGCGACCGGCAAGCGCAAGAGCTCGATCGCCCGGGTGGTGCTGACCGCCGGCGACGGGACGATCAAGATCAACCGTCGCACCATCGACGAGTACTTCCCCCGCCCCCATCACCAGGCCGTCGCCCGCCAGGCGCTGGTCACCGCCGGTTACGAGGACACGGTCAACGTGAGCGTTCGGGTCCAGGGCGGCGGCATCTCCGGCCAGGCGGGCGCGGTCCGGCACGGGATCGCCAGCGCGCTGACCGAGATCGAGCCGGAGCTGCGCAGGGACCTAAAGCGCCGCGGCCTTCTCACCCGGGACGCGCGTCGCAAGGAGCGGCGCAAGGCCGGGCTGAAGAAGGCCCGCAAGCGTCCGCAGTTCTCCAAGCGCTGAGGGCCCCCTTGGCCCGCGAGCGCAAGCTGTTCGGCACCGACGGCGTGCGGGGGCCGGTCGGCGCGATGCTGACACCTGAGCTCGCACTCGCCCTTGGCCGGGCCGCGACCGAGGCCGTTCGGGCCGCGGGGACCGAGCGCCCGCAGGTGCTGATCCTCCGCGACACCCGCGACTCGGGCCCGATGCTGGAGGCCGCACTCGCGGCCGGAGTCGCCGCCGCGGGCGGCGACGCCTGGCTGGCCGGCATCCTGCCCAGCGCCGCCGCTTCGATCCTGGTTCGCCGCCATGGCCTCGATCTCGGTGCCGTGGTCTCGGCCTCGCACAACCCGTGGCGAGACAACGGGATCAAGTTCTTCGGCCGCGACGGGGTGAAGCTCGACGACGACGGCGAGGCTGAAATCGAGGAACGGCTCGGCGGACTCCTCACGCAGCGGCGGGATCGGAAGGGTCCGGAACCTCGAGGGAGCGCTCGACGACTACTTGCGCGAGCTCGAGTCCACCTTCCGGTCCGACCTCTCCGGGCGCAGGGTCCTCCTCGACTGCGCCAACGGTGCGGCCTTTCGCGCCGCGCCGGCGGCTTTCGAACGCTTCGGCGCCACCGTCGAGGCGGTCGCTATCGAGCCCGACGGACGGAACATCAACGAGGGCTGCGGCTCCACGCACGTCGACTCGCTCGCCGAGCGGCTCGCGAGATCGGAGGCGACGATCGGGTTCGCCTTCGACGGCGACGCGGACCGCGTGCTCGCCGTCGACGGTCAAGGCAACGTTCGCGACGGCGACGAGATCGTCGCCCTGGCGGCGCTTCACCTGCGCGATTCCGGCCGCGACCTCGGCGGCACTGCGGTGACCGTCATGAGCAACTACGGCTTCCACCGCGCGATGGAGTCGGCGGGGATCGAGGTGGCGACGACCAAGGTCGGCGACCGTCACGTGATCGAGGAGCTCCTGCGACCGCGGCTGGACGCTCGGCGGCGAGCAGTCGGGACACGTGATCTGGACCGACTTCGCCCCGACCGGCGACGGGATCGCGGCCGCGCTGCTCGTGATGGAGGCGCTCGGCGACCGGGACCTCGCCCAGGCGAGGCCGATGGAGAAGCTCCCGCAGTGCCTCGCCAACGTCGAGATGGTCGACCGCGACGCACTCGAGAACGCCGCCGCGCTCTGGGAGTGCGGTCGAGCGCGAGCAGGCCAAGCTCGAGGGTCGGGGGAGGGTGCTCGTGCGGCCGTCCGGCACCGAGCCGCTCGTCCGGCTGATGGTCGAGGCGCCGAGCGACGAGGAGTGCGAGCGCATCCTCGCCCTCCTGGTCGAGACGGCCGAAGCCGAGCTGAGCACGCTCTTAGGGACTATCCGAGAAGTCCCACGCACCCGGATGCGGCCAAATGAGCTTCGCGGATGCGGCACCGGCGGAACCCCCACATGGCGCTGGCATGCGGGGAACCCGCCGGCACCGCCCCGCTCGCACCTCGACCGCCCCGGGCACGCGCGAGTTTTCGGATAGTCCCTCAGCGCTGGCCCCGACCGCGAGTCGAACAGACCGACTTTGTCGACATATCGTCGGTACGCAACGAAAGTCGACACCTACCGGAATCGGCCCTCCGTGAGCTACCCTTTCCCGGTACGTCCGGGGGCCATAAAGGCTCTCCGCCCGGTCCTCCCAACCCACCACCAATTCATGTGCGGAATCGTCGGATACGTCGGCCGGCGGCCATGTCGCGATCTTTTGATCGCCGGCCTCGAAAAGCTCGAGTACCGAGGCTACGACTCGGCCGGAATCTCGCTGCTCGAAAACGGCGACATCGAGACCGTGCGCGCGGTCGGGAACCTCGCCAACCTGCGGGCCGCGGTCGCCGCGGCGAGCAACGGCGCGAGCGGTGACGGCGGCCCGGTCGCTGTCGCGACCGGCAACGGCGGCGCCCGCATCGGCCTTGCGCACACCCGCTGGGCGACTCACGGGCGGGTGACCGAGGAGAACGCGCACCCGCACGGCGACTGCGAGGACCGTGTGCACATCGTCCTCAACGGGATCGTCGAGAACCACGCCGAGCTGCGCGAGGAGCTCGAATCCGAGGGCCACCAGTTCACCTCCGAGACCGACGCCGAGATCGTCGCCCACCTGATCGAGCGCCACTACGACGGCGACCTGACCGAGGCGGTGCGCGCGGCCTTCGGCGAGCTGCGCGGCCACTACGCGTTCGGGGCGATGCACGCCGACCATCCGGAGCTCCTCGTCGGAGCGCGGAAGGAGTGTCCGCTGATCGTCGGGCTCGGCTCGGAGGAGACGTTCCTCGCCTCGGCGATCCCCGCGTTCCTGGCGCAGACGCGCAACGTCCTCCAGATCGAGAGCGACGAGATCGTCACCATCGACCCCGACGGGGCGATCGTCACCGATCCCTCCGGCGCTCCGGTGCGAGCGAGAGGTCGAGGAGGTCACCTGGGACGAGGACGCAGCGGAGAAGGGCGGCTATCCCACCTTCATGATGAAGGAGATCCACGAGCAGCCGGACGCCGTGGCGGAGACGATCGCCGATCGCCTCCCGAGCCTCGATCGCATCGACCTCGGCGATGTCGAGCTCGACGAGGAGCTGGCGCGCAAGGTCTCGAGGATCGTGATCGTCGCCGCCGGGACCTCCTACCACGCCGGGTTGGTGGGTCGCTATGCGGTCGAGCTGTGGACCCGGATCCCGATCGAGATCGACATCGCCTCCGAGTACCGCTACCGGGATCCCGTGGTGAGCGAGAAGGACCTGGTCATCGGGATCAGCCAGTCGGGGGAGACGGCGGACACGCTCGCGGCGATGCGGCTGGCTCGGGAGCGCGGCGCCAAGGTCCTCGCGATCACAAACGTGATGGGCAGCGAGGCGACCCGGGTCGCGCACACGACGCTCCACACGCGGGCGGGGCTCGAGATTTCGGTTGCCGCCACGAAGACCTTCACCGCCCAGGTCGCAGCGATGTACCTGGTCGGGCTCTGGCTGGCACAGGTCCGCGGCACCTTGCCGGAGGAAGAGGTGAGTCGGATCATCGGCGAGCTCAAGGGCATACCGTCGAAGATCGAGCAGACCATGGAGTCAATCGACGATCAGGTCCGGGCGATCGCCCGCGCCCAGGCGGACCAGCGCTTCTTCCTCTACCTGGGCCGAAACATCGGCCTCCCGGTCTGTCTGGAGGGGGCGCTGAAGCTCCGCGAGATCTCCTACATCCCGACCGACGCCTACGCCGCGGGCGAGATGAAGCACGGCCCGATCGCGCTCCTCGACGAGTCGACGCCGGTCGTCTGCGTCGCGACCGAGAGCCCGATCCTCGAGAAGGTGCTCTCGAACATGGCCGAGGTCCGTGCTCGCGGAGCTGACGTCGTCGCGGTCGCCACCGAGGGCTCGACCGCGGTCGAGGCGAACGCGGACCAGACGATCTACATCCCGCGCACCGATTGGGTGCTGCAGCCCCTCCTCGCGATCCTGCCGCTGCAGCTTCTGGCCTACTACATCGCGCGCCGCAACGGTCTCAACGTCGACCAGCCGCGCAACCTCGCCAAGACCGTCACGGTCGAGTGAGCCGAAGCAGGGCGGTGGTGGCGGGGCTCGCCGCGCTCGCTCTCGCGGGCTGTGGCACCGACGACGAGCCCGAAGGGGGGACGCTGGCGACGCTGGCCCCCGCTGATGCGAGCGTCTACACCGAGTTCGTGCTTCGTCCCGAGGGGGCGCAGCGCGAGGCGCTCGAGTCCTCGCTCGCGCTTCTCCTCGACACAGGGAACCCCGGTGGGGAGCTCATCGACGAGCTCAACCAATCGCTCGCGGAGGAGGAAGCCGAGGTCAGCTACCAGGGCGACATCGAGCCCTGGCTCGGCGAGCGCGGGGCGATCCTCTTCACCGAGCTCTTCCCGGAGGAGGGCGCCGACCCGGCGTTCGGCGACGACGGCGAGCGAGGGGCGATCGCGCTGGACGTAACCGACGCCAACGCGGCCCAGGCGCTGATCGACAAGGCCGCCGCGGAGGCGGACACGACCGAGGATGCCACCTACGAGGACGTCGAATACACGCTGTTCGACGACCACGTCGGAGTCGGGCTCGTCGGCGATCGGATGGTGATCGCGGACGAGGAAACCATGCAACGGGTCGTCGACACCGAATCGGGCGCGCCCGCTCTCGCCGACGAGGAGCAGTTCAACTCCGTCCTCGAGGACGGCGCCGAGGCGGCGCAGCCTCTACGTCGACGTGCCGGTGGTCGTGGAGGACGCCGACGCGGCCGGCGAGTTGACCAGATCCGACAAGGAGACGCTCGACACGGTCTTTGCGGGGGTGGCCGAGGAGCCCTTCGCGGCGATCCTGGCGGCCGAATCGAACGGGTTCGCGCTCGAGGTCTCCTACGGCGCGGCGGATGTGCCGTTCCTGTCCGCTGCCGGCGAGTCGGCGCTGCTGCGCGAGTTGCCGGAGGACGCCTGGTTCGCGGCGGGCTTCAAGGATCTCGGCGAGGGGATCGACTCCTTCCTCGGGCGATCCGAGGACTACGGCGTCGCGGGCGTCGAGGTCGAGCGCGCCGAGCGCGAGTTCCAGCGCAACTACGGGCTGCGGCTGGAGGACTTCTACGCGCCGCTCGGCGACGGTGCGCTCTTCGCCAGCGGTCGTGGCGTCTTCGGCGCCGGCGGCGGACTCGTCGTCCGAACGGACGGCCCCGGGGCCGCCGCCAGGGTCGTCGAGGGGCTGCGCCGCGGCTCGATGCGCTCGGGGGAGAGCGTGCGCCCGCTCACCGGCGGAGGCCCGGGTGTCGAGGGCTTCTCGATCGCGACTCCGGACACCCCGAGCACAATCAACTTCGTCGCCGCCGGCGACCGCGTGGTGATCGCCTACGGGGAAGACGCAGCCGCCGCGGCCGTCGAACCCGACGCGACCCTCGCCGAGAGCGACGATTTCCGCGCCGCGACCGCGGCGTTGGGCGAGGGCCTGGACGTCGGCCTCTACCTCGACTTCGCTCCGATCGCCGAGCTCCTCGACCTGGCGGCGACCGACCGATCCGTCGCTCGAGCTGGCGCTCCCCTATCTCGAGGCGATCGACTTCGTGATCACCGGCTCGGCTTCGGAGTCGGGGCGGGACCGCCTGCGGCTCTTCCTCGGCCTCGAGGAGGCGGTATCGGGGCCGGCGACATGATCGGCGCCGGCCCGGGGATCGGGATCGACCTGATCGAGATCGAGCGGATCGAGCGCGCGCTCGAGCGCCGCCCCCGGCTCGCGTCGCGGCTGTTCCGCGCCGGAGAGCTCGAGTACGCCGGCCGGATGCGGCGACCGGGTCGCCATCTGGCCGCCCGCTTCGCCGCCAAGGAGGCGGCGGTCAAGGCGCTCTCGGCTCGCGCCCTCGCGCCGAGCGAGGTCGAGGTGGTCGGCACCGCCCCGCCGCGGCTCGAGCTCCACGGTCGGGCAGCGGCCGCTGGCGCGCGAGCGCGGCGTCGAGCTCGAGGTCTCGCTCACGCCACTCCCGCGAGCTGGCGGCCGCGGTGGTCGTCGCGCGCCCCGCCGCACCGGTGCGTTCGCGCGGCGCCGCCGACGACACGTAGGCTGCGTCGCATGTCGCTTGAACCGTGGCTTCGAGGCCTGCTCGACGCCGAGCGCATGCGCGCGGTCGACGCCTGGGCGATCGAGGAGCGGGGCGTTCCCTCGCTCGAGCTGATGGAGGCCGCGGGGTCCGCGCTGGCCGAGGCGGTCCGGGAGCGCGCGGTCTCAGGCCGGGTCCGGGTCGTCTGCGGCAAGGGCAACAACGGCGGCGACGGGCTGGTCGCCGCGCGGCGCCTGCGGGAGACCGGCTTCGAGGTGGACGCGATCCTGCTCTGGCCCGCGGAAGAGCTGTCGGGGGATGCCGCCGCGAACCTCGACCGGCTCGGGGAGGGGGCGCGGGAAGTCGCCGGCGAGGAGCTCGGCGAGGCGCTGAGCGGCTCCGGAGCCGTGGTCGACGCGATCTTCGGCACCGGCTTCTCGGGGTCCCCGCGCGCTCCCGCCGATGCGGCCATCGACGCGATCAACTCCTGCCGGGGCGCCGGTGGTCGCGGCCGACATCCCCTCGGGGGTGGACGCTTCGACCGGGGTCGCCGAGGGCGCGGCGGTCGAAGCCCACGCGACGGTCACCTTCCACGCCGACAAGCTCGGGCACTGGATCGCGCCCGGGCGCGGGCTGCGCGGCGAGCTGATCGTCGCCCCGATCGGGATCCCCGAGGGCTACCCCGCCGAGCCCGGCGCCGGGCTGATCGAGGACGCGGTGCTCGAGCTGGCGCCGCGCCGGGAGCCGGGGTCGACGAAGTTCAGCTCCGGCGAGGTGCTCGTGGTCGGGGGCTCGCCCGGCCTCACCGGCGCCGTCTGCATGGCGGCGCAGGCGGCGATCCGCGCCGGCGCCGGCTACGCGACCGTGGCGGTCCCGGCGGAGCTGGGACCGATCTTCGAGGTGAAGCTGACCGAGGTGATGTCGCGGGCGATCGGCGAGCGGCGCGAGCCTCGCCGAGGGCGACGCCGACGCGATCGTCGAGGCCGCCGAGCGCGCGGCCTGCGTCGCGCTGGGCCCAGGCCTCGGCCGCGAGGAGTCCTCGCTCGCGCTCGCACGGGCGCTCGCGCCGCGGATCGAGGCGCCGCTGGTGATCGACGCCGACGGCCTCAACGCCCACGCCGGGTCGCTCGACTCGCTCGCGCGAGCGCGAGGCGCCGACCGTGCTCACCCCGCACGAGGGCGAGCTCGCGCGGCTGCTCGAGACGCGAGTCGGCGGAGGTCGCCGCGCGCCGTCTCGAGCACGCGCGCGAGGCGGCGCGCCGCAGCGGCGCGATCGTCGTCCTCAAGGGAGACGACACGATCGTCTGCGAGGCGGGCGAGGGAGGGGAGAGGCTGGCGGTGAAGGGGATCTCGAGCGTCGGCCCTCGCCACGGCCGGCACCGGCGACGTGCTCACCGGCACGACCGCGGCACTGCTGGCGCGCGGCATGGAGCCGTTCGCCGCCGCCTGCGCCGCGGTCCACGCGCACGGTCGCGCCGGCCGGGAGGCGGCCCGCGGGCGCGGCGCCGAATCGGTGATCGCCACCGACGTGATCGAGGCGCTCCCGGCCGGCCTCGGCGCAGCGAGCGGCGAAGAGGATGTTCAGTGAGCATCCGACAACCCTCGCGCACGCCTGGCGGCACCGAATGGCGCCATGCGGCGTCCTCGCCGGTTCGCGTGGCTTTACCACGCTTCACCGGCTGCGTCCTTGCCTGGCCCCATTCGGCGCTCGCCAGCCGCACACGCGGGTCATCGGATGATCACTGAGCGGCTCCGCGCCGAAGCGCGGGTCGACACGGGGGCGATCGAGCGGAACTGCGCACGAATCGTCGACCGGCTCGGCGGCTCGGCGGAGCTCTGCGCGGTCGTCAAGGCCGACGGCTACGGCCATGGCGCGGTCGAGTCCGCGCGCGCGGCCCTCGCCGGCGGCGCGACGACCCTCGCGGTGGCCGCCGCGGCGGAGGCCGAGGCGCTCCGAGCCTCGTTCCCGGAGACCGCGATCCTGACCATGGGAGCGCTCTCCGCCTCGGAGCTGCGCCAGGCGCTTGGCGCCCGGTCGGAGATCGCGGTCTGGCGCTCGGGATTCCTCGAGGCCGCAGCGGCGGCGGCCGCGGAGCTGGGCGCCACGGCGCGAGTCCACGTCAAGTACGACAGCGGCATGGGACGGCTCGGGGAGCGAGATCCAGAGCGCGTGCTCGAGCTCCTCGATGCGGTCGCCGCCGACGATCGGGCCGAGCTCGCCGCCCTCTGGACCCACTTCGCCACCGCCGACGAGCGCGAGGGGCCGGGCAGCGACTTCTTCCGCGAGCAGCTCGACCGGTTCACCGGGCTCCTCGAGCGCGCGCGCCGGCGCCACTCCGACCTGAGGGCGCATGCCGCGAACAGCGCCGCGACTCTGCGCGAGCCGGCCTCGCACTTCGACATGGTTCGCTGCGGGATCGCGATCTATGGCCTCGACCCCTTCCAGTCCGATCCCTCCGAGGAGGGGCTCGACCCGGCGCTGGAGCTGCGCAGCTACGTCGCCGACGTGAAGCGCTTCGAGCCGGGCGCGAGCGCCGGCTACGGCCGCACCTGGACCGCCGGCCGCGAGACGCGCGTCGGCGTGCTGCCGATCGGCTACGGCGACGGGGTCAGGCGAGGGCTCTCCAACAACGCGGAGGTCCTCGTCGGCGGCCGCCGGGTGCCGCTGGTCGGCACGGTCTCGATGGACAACGTCACCGTCGACCTGGGTCCGGAGTCCGAGCTGGAGCCCGGGGCGGAGGCGGTGCTGATCGGCGGGCAGGGGGAGGAGCGGATCCTCTGCGAGGAGCTTGCGGCGCGGCTGGGGACGATCAACTACGAGGTGACCTGCGGGATCAGCTCGCGGGTGCCGCGCTCGTATCCGTGAGCCTTGGCGCGAGACTGGAGGCGTCGGCGCCGCTGCGGGCGACGCGCGACGCGCTCGCCGACGAGCGGGCCTGGATCGTCGGTGGGGCACTCCGCGACGCCCTTCTCGGCCGCGAGTTCCGCGACCTCGATCTCTCGGTCGAGCCGGGGCGCGAGCGCGAGGTGGCACGGTCCGTGGCGGTGGCGGCGGATGGGCACGCCTTCGTCTTCTCGCGCGAGTGGCGCACCTGGCGGGCGGCGTGGCCGGACGGGGCGGTGCACGTCGACGTCACGCCGGTTCACGGCGAGGCGATCGAGGACGACCTGCGCGGTCGCGACTTCAGCGTCAACTCGATGGCGCTGCCGCTCTCCGAGGTCGGCTCCGCGACCGCGCCGGGCGATCTGGTCGACCCGTTCGGGGGCGTCGCCGACGCGGCGGCCCGCTCCCTGCAGGCGACCTCGCCGGAGACGTTCTCATCCGACCCGCTGCGGGTCCTGCGCGCCGCGCGCTTCGTCGCCGAGCTCGGCTTCGAGATCGCCGAGCCGACCGCCGAGCTCGCCCGCGCCGAGGCATCGCGGGCCGGCGAGCCCGCCGGCGAGCGACAGCTCGCGGAGCTGGCAGCCCTCCTCGCCGGTCGCCGGACCCGGTTGCCGGCCTCCAGGTGCTCGACCACGTGCGGGCGACGCCGGCCGTGCTACCTGAGCTGCACGAGCTGCGCGGAGTCGAGCAGAACCCCTACCACCACCTCGACGTCTACGGTCACACGATCGAGGTGCTCGAGCGCCTGCTCGCGGTCGAGCGGGACCTGGACGCGTACGCGGGCGAGCACGCCGAAGCGGTCCGCCAGGTCCTCGACGAGCCGCTCGCCGACGGCATGACCCGCGGCGAAGCGCTGCGCATGGGGGCGCTCTTCCACGACCTCGGCAAGCCGGAGACCCGAACCGTCAACGAGGAGGGCCGCGTCTTCTTCCTCGGACACGATCGGGCCGGGGCGAGGATCGTCGGCGCGATCTGCGAGCGCCTGCGCAGCTCGCGGCGCCTGCGCTCCTACCTCGAGGGAATCTGCCTCAACCACCTCCGCCTCGGCTTCCTGGTCCACGAGCGGCCGCTCTCGCGCGCGCTCGGTCTTCGACTACCTGTCGCCACCGAGCCGGACTCGGCCTGACGTGACGCTGCTGACGGTCGCCGACCGGCTCGCGACGCAGGGTGAGCGCACGCGCCGCGAGGCGATCGACGCCCACCTCGAGCTGGCCCGGCGGATGCTCGGCGAGGCGCTCGCCTGGCGCCGTGACGGGAAGCCCCGGCCTCCCGGTGAGGGGCGACGAGCTCGCGGCCGCGCTCGGGATCGATCCCGGACCGGAGCTCGGCCGCCTGCTGCGCGAGCTCGAGGCCGCGGCGTTCGCGGGAGAGGTCGTCGACCCGCGAGGAGGCGATCGAAATGGCCCAATCCCTTCGCCGCGGATAGAGTCCCCGAAATGAACCCCGCCGAATCCTCCGCTTCGCGTCCGGTTCGGCTGATCTCATCTGCTTGAGATGCACGAGGACCCCACTCGGCGAATGCCCGAGCCCGGCCGGGGCGGTCAGCCTCCCTACGCGGGCGAGGGCGGATACCAGCAGCCGCCGCCTCCGCCGGACGAGGGGATGAGCACCGGCGTCAAGGCGGTGATCGCGCTGCTCACGGCGCTCGTGATCGGCCTGCTCGTCGGGCTGGTGATCGTCTCCAGCGACGACGACGGGAACGACCGGGAGCGGAGCGCCTCGACGACGACCGCGACGGAGACCGCCGACCCGACGACCACCACGGCGACGACGACGTCGCCGCCCACGACGTCCACGACCACCTCCGACGACGACCACAGACCGTCACCGAGCCGCCCCCCGAAACCGGCGGCGTCGAGCCCTAGATCCCGCGTGGTCGACGACTGCCTGTTCTGCGGGATCGTCGCCGGGCATGTCCCGGCGCAGATCGTCGACTCGGACGAGCACACGGTCGCGTTCATGGACATCAACCCCGCGACGCGCGGGCACGCGCTGGTGGTGCCGCGCGAGCACTCCGCGGACTTGATGGAGATCTCGGACTCGGACCTGGAGCGGACGACGCTCGCCGCCCGCCGGCTCGCCCGGCGGATGGACGAGACGCTCGAGCCCGACGGCTTCAACCTGCTCAACTCCTGCCGTCCAGCCGCCTGGCAGACCGTCTTCCACTTCCACATCCACGTCGTCCCCCGCTACGAGGACGACCCGCTGAAGCTGCCGTGGGTGCCGGGGCCGGGCGACTCCGACGAGATCGCGCGGATCGCCGGCGAGATCAGGGGCGAGGGCGAGTGAGCGACGGCGCCAGGGTGATCCGGCTCGAGCGCGACGGAGACGTCGGCCTCGATCGTGCTCTCGAACCCCCCGCTCAACCTGTTCACCGACGACGCCTTCCACCAGCTCGAACGACTGCATCGACGAGCTCGAGGGCTCGGATGCCCGCGCGGCGGTCTGGCGCGCCGAGGGCGAGATCTTCACCGGCGGCGTCGACGTCAACGCGTTCCAGCGGATCGTCGACGGCGGGCCCGAGGAGGCGAGCGGCTTCTCCCAGCCGCTGATCGACACCGTGCGCCGGCTCGAGGCGCTGCCAGTGCCGACGCTCGCGATCTGCCACGGCCTCTGCCTGACCGCGGGGCTCGAGGTCGCGCTCGGCTGCGACATGATCTGGGCCGGCGAGTCGTCCCAGTTCGGACTCGTCGAGGCGGTCGTCGGCCTGACGCCCGGCGCGGGCGGCACCCAGCGGATGGCCGAGCGCGCGGGCCCCGCTCGCGCGCGCGAGTTCGTCATGACCGGGGGCCTCTACGACGCGGCGACGCTCGAGCGCTGGAACGTCGTCAACCGCGTGCGTCGCCGACGACGAGCTCCAGGAGAAGGGGATGCGCTTCGCCGAGCGGCTCGCGAGCGGCCCGACGGTCGCCCACGGCGAGACGAAGCGGATCGTCCGCGCCTACTGCCGCGGCGGCGTCGACGAGGCCGACGAGCGTCACGCCCGAGGTCTTCAGCGGCCTGTTCGCGACCGAGGACCTGCAGGGCGCGGTCACGTCGTTCATCGAGAAGGGCCTGGAAAAGCCGACGTTCAAGGGCGCTAGGGGTCGCTACCCTCCGCCGCCGATGGGTAAAGAGGAAAAGATCGAGATGGAGGGCGAGATCACGGAGGCCCTCCCGAACACGATGTTCCGGGTCAAGCTCGACAACGACCACGAGGTCCTCGGCCACATCTCGGGCAAGATGCGCCGCCACTACATCCGCATCCTCCCCGGCGACCGGGTGAAGATCGAGCTCTCGCCCTACGACCTCGACCGGGGCCGGATCACCTACCGCTACAAGTAGGGCGCGGTTCGCCCTCACCCTTTTGGGGAATGAGTCTCCTGTGGCGACGGTCACTCAGAAGCCCCTGCTGCTGATCCAGGCGAGAAACCTGATCACCGGGTTGGCGCTGCCGGCGCTGCTCACCGACGACGAGGGCGGGCTGCTGTTCTACAACGAGGCCGGCCGGCGCGGTCCTCGGTCGGCGCTTCGAGGAGGTGGGACACCTCTCCCGGGAGGAGTGGGCGCGCGAGTACGGGCCGTTCGACGAGGAGGGCCGCGCGGTTGTCGCGGACTCGCTGCCCCTCGCGCGGGCGCTCCGCGGCGGCCATCCGGCACAGGGCCGCTTCCATGTCCGGCTCGGGGAGAGCGGGCTTCGCGAGGTCGAGGTCAGCGCCCTGCCGCTGATCGAGGGAGACGCCTACGACGGCTCGCTGGTCGTCTTCTGGCCCGTCGAGGACGGCGTCGACACAAACGGGGTCTGACCCCGGTCAGTCTGACGCGTGGTTCATCCCGCGCAGGGCCCAGCCAGGCGAACAGCGCGATCAGGCCGGCGAGGCAGAGCAGGCCGGGCCAGGTCTCCGACCAGGTGACGCCGCCGGTGATGAAGCCCTGGCGGGCGGCCTCGATCACCTGGGTCATCGGGTTGTACTCGGCGACGGTCTGAAGCCAGCCGGTGAGCAGCTCGAGCGGCGCGTAGGCGGTCGTGCAGTCAGGATCAGCGTGAACATCCCGGCCTGCATCAGCGGCGCCGCCGACTGGGTCTTGAACTTGAGCGCGATCGCGGCGCCCCAGAGGGCCGCCGCGGTCCCCATCCCCATCACCAGCAGGATCGCGACGAGGAGGCCGTCGAGCACCGGGCCACTCGACGCCGAGCGCGAAGCCGACCGCCGAGCAGGACCGTCGCCGGGACGAGCGCCCGCAGGCTCGCCGAGAGGACCAGGCCGGCGAGCAGCACCGGGCGCGGGGCGGGGGAGACGAGCAGGCGGTCGAACCAGCCCTGCTCGATGTCGCGGGCGAGGTTGACGCCGGTCGCGGCGCCGGTGAACCCCGCGCCCTGCATCAGGCTGACCGGGATGATGAAGCTCTGGTAGGTGTCGGTGGTGAAGCCGGGGAGCTGGGTGAGGTTGCCGAAGACCGCGGTCAGGCCGAGGAAGAAGATCGTCGGCGCCAGCACGCCCGGGATCGCCGCGCCGGGGACGCGCAGGATCTCGTTTGCGGCGCGCCGGATCAGCGCGCTGACGACCTCGATGTCGGCGCGGGAGCCGAACGAGCGCGCGACCGGGATCGAGCGGGCCTCCACGGCTAACCCCCCGTCCTCAGCCGGTGCCGCAGCGCCATCGCGCTGAGGCCGATCCCGATCGCGAGGATCAGCGCGATCGCCCCGACCGCCTTCCAGAACACCTCGGCGGTGAGCACCGAGATCGTCGGGTCGCGGATCCCGTCGACGACGAAGCTGAGCGGGTTGTACTCGGCGACCGTCCCGGCCGGCTCGAGGATCAGGTTGGCGGGGAAGAAGGCGGTGGAGAGGAAGAGGACCACGAAGACGAGCGGGAAGAGTCCCTGGACGACCGAGGCGGTTCCGGTCCGCAGCGCGACCGCCGAGCCGATCGCGCCGAAGGCGACCGCCGAGAGGCTGACGAAGAGGATCATCAGGAGCGACGCCGAGGATGCCCTCCTCGATCGTGACGCCGAAGATCGAGGCCGATCGCGAGGAACCAGACCGCGGTCGCCGCGCCGAGCGCGGCGGTGCCGGCGAGCCGCCCGAGGACCATCGCGAAGCGCGAGATCGGCGCCGCCAGCAGCCGGTCGGTGAAGCCCATCTCGATGTCGACCGCGAGCGCGATCCCGCCGCTGTTGCCGGCGAGCAGCGTCGACTGGACCATCGCCCCGGCGAGCATGAAGTCGAGGAAGCCGTTCACCTCCGGGAACCCTTCGAGCCCGATCGCGCTGCCGGCGCCGCTGGTCTGGATCGCGAGGAGCAGGGTCGGGAAGACGATGATCGGCGCCATCAGCTGCGGCCGGCGGAAGGTCTGCTTGACCGAGCGCGCCCCGAGCGCGCCGACGACGCGCAGGTTGACCAGCAATCGCTCGATCACGCCGGCTGGCTCGGCTTCGGCGAGCGTCCTGCTCGCCGGTCGGCTGCTCGTCGCCCTCGAGGTGGTAGCCGGTCTTGGCGACGAAGACGTCGTCGAGCGTCGGCTGCACGAGGTCGAGCGACTCGACCGCGAGCCCGGCCTCGTCGAGCGCGCGTACGACCGGCGCGACCTCGGCGGCGCCGCCCTCGAGCTCGACCAGGACGGCGCCGTCCTTCGAGGGCAGCGGCCGGCCGAAGCGGGCGACCACCTCCTCGGCGCGGTCGAACTCGCCCTCCGCGAGCCGCAGCTCGAGATGCGGGCGGCCGATCTCGGCCTTGAGCGAGGTCGGGCGTGCCCTCGGCGACGATCAGGCCGTCGTCGATGATCCCGACCCGGTCGGCGAGCATGTCGGCCTCCTCGAGGTACTGCGTGGTGAGGAAGACGGTGGTGCCCTCGCGGTTGAGCTTCTCGACCTCCTCCCAGATCGACTTGCGGCTGACCGGGTCGAGGCCGGTCGTCGGCTCGTCGAGGAAGAGGACCTCGGGCTCGTGGACGAGCGCCGAGGCGAGGTCGAGGCGGCGCCGCATGCCCGCCGGAGTAGGTGCCGACGCGGCGGTCGGCGGCCCGCTCGAGCCCGACCCGGTCGAGGAGCGCCTCGGCGCGGCGATGGCCCTCGGCGCGCGGCATCCCGTGAAGCGTCGCCTGCAGGCGGATCAGCTCGCGCCCGGTCATCAGCGGGTCGAGCGCCGCCTCCTGGAGCGCGACGCCGATCGCCCGCCGGACGGCGCCCGGATCGTCGACCACGTCGTGCCCGGCGACCGTCGCCTGCCGCCGCTCGGGCGCAGCAGCGTGGTCAGCATCCGCACGGTCGTCGTCTTGCCCGGCGCCGTTCGGGCCGAGGAAGGCGTAGATCTCGCCCTCGGCGACCTCGAGGTCGACGCCGGCGACGGCGACGACCTCGTCGCCGAACTCCCGCCTCAGCCCCCGGACCTCGATCGCGGCCACGCGCACGATTCTATGAACCGGCCGGTTGCGGGCCGAATTCGCGCGCCGGGCTCCGCGGCCCGGTAGGGCTACCCTAAGCGGCGCTTTCGGGCGAAACACGCGCCTGGGCGCCGTGTTCTGCAGACCGATGCGAGCCTCACGCGATCACAGCTCGATCGACCGCGATCCGCCTGGGCCCGCTGCCGTCGTGCCTGCGCTCGTGCTGGTCGGCCGCTCTGCCTCGCCCTGGCGCTCGAGCTGGCCCGGCCAGGCCGGCGCCGCGAAGGCGAAGACGATCGGCGAGACCGGCGCACGCCGAAGCCGAGCTGCCCCGGCGAGCCTGCGAGGCGGTCGGCGAGCGTCACCGGATTCCAGCAGTCGGCCGACGGCAAGAAGGGCCGTCTTCAAGGTCCGCGAGCGACGGCCACATCGTCGCCTGGAGCGCCGAGCTCGTCGAAGCCCGACAAGGATCGCAGCGCGAGTTCTTCGGCGAGTTCTACAGCGACAACGAGTTCGGCGCGCAACCCCGCGGCGCGGCTCGCGATCCTGAAGCCGAAGGGGAAGAGCGAGTTCAAGCTGAAGCGCCAGAGCCCGGCGTCGCGCTCCAGAGTCCGAGCTCGGGCGCGCACGCCGCTGGTCACCCTCAACGACCCGCTCAAGGTCAAGGAGGGCGACGTCGTCGGCCTGACCGTCCCGACCTGGCTCTCCGAACTTCGCCGTCGAGCAGTCCAAGCGCGACGACTACTGGCGCGCGAGCCGCTCGCCCGAAGCGGTGCACCGGCGAGGACGACATCGAGGAGAGCCGCCGCAGACGGAGGTCGGCTCGACCCGCCGCTACGGCTGCAAGTTACACGACCGCCCGCCTCCTCTACTGGGCCTGGTTCGTCCGACGGAGCGGCGGCGGTGGCGGAAACGGCGGCGGCGGCGGCGGCGGCAACAACGGCGGGAACGGCGGCGGCAACCCCTAGCGCGTCCCGCGGAACCGCTAGCCGCAGGCCTCCGGGTTCTCGTCGCAGAACTTCTCGAACTGCTCCGCGGGGGAGCCCGGGCGGGGGAGGGGTGTCGTTCTCCGGGGAGTCCTCGGGCTCCGCCGGGCGGTTGCGAGTCGCTCTCGGGCGGCGGCGTCACGGTTCCGTCCTCGAGGTCGACGTCGCCGCTCGTCATCGGCCTGCCCGCCCTCGGTGCCCTGCTCGCCGGCCGCGCCGGTCGGGCCCGTGGGCGTCGCCGGCTCGATCGTCGGCCGGCTCGGTCGTCGGCGTCGTCGTCCTCAGTCGTCGTCGCCGCAGCCGGCGAACGCGCCCGCCGCCGAGGGCGAGGGCGAGACAGCGAGTGCGACGCCGGCCCGCCGGCCGGCGCACGCACCGGTCGATCGGCGCTCACGAGGATCCCGTCGAGCGCCGGCTGGCGCAGGCCGCAGTAGGGGCAGTCGCTGACGTCGAGGCCGATCAGCTGATCGCAGCGACGGCACTCGCGCAGGTTCTCGGGCACCCGCAGGAGCGCCGAGTCCGAGGGCGCCAGCGGCAGGGTCCGGGTCACCGGGCGCAGCTCCTCGCCGCGTCTCGCGATCGACGTAGACGCCCTCCGCATCGACCTGCGGCGAGCGCCTCGCGGCCGGATCCCGGGGCGCGCAGGCGGTAGGTCTGGCGGTCGTTCGACATCGGCGAGCGCGACAAGATACCGCCACGCGGATGCGCGTCCTGATCTTCCACGGCTATCTGCTGCGCGGGCACCGGCAGCAACATCTACAACGCCAGCGTCGCCGCGGCGCTGGCGAAGCTCGGGCACGAGGTCCATCTGCTCTGCCAGGACCGCGAGGCCGGGGAGCTGCCGTGGGTCGACGCGGTCGGCGGCGACGGGGCAGGAGGGCACGGTCACCGTCCACGTCCCCGACATCGGCGGGCTCCTGCCCGTCTACGTCGCGGACCGCTACGAGGGCTTCGAGGTGAAGACGTTCCCGGAGCTCTCCGACGAGGAGCTCGAGCGCTACCTCGAGGCCAACGTCGGCGCCGTGCGCGACGTCGTCTCGAGCGCTCGGGGGGGTCGACGCCGCGCTCGCCAACCATCTCGTGATGGGCCCGGCGATCCTCGCCCGCGCCGGGCTCGGGCAGCGCCGACGGCGGGCCCGGGCTTCGCGGTCGAAGATCCACGGCTCGGCGCTCGAGTTCACGGTCAAGCCGAACCCGCGCTTCCTGCCGCTACGCTCGCGAGGGGGTCGACGCGGCCGCGCGGCGTCCTCGTCGGCTCGCGCCACACGGCCGAGAGCCTGTGGGCGGCGCTCGACGACCCGGGCGTGCCGGAGCGGACCCGGCTCGGTCCGCCGGGCGTCGACGTCGAGCTGTTCGCCCCGCTCGAGCGCAGACCGCCGGCGCCGAGGCGCTGATCGAGGCTCGCCGGCGACCTGCGCGCCGTGCCGGCGGATCCGGCGGCGGCGTTCGCCCGCGACGCCGTCCGAGGCGGCGCGCGCGGTCGAGCGTCTCGCGGACGCGCAGCGGCGCCGCGGGCGGTCTTCGTCGGCAAGCTGATCGACACCAAGGGCGTCGACCTGCTGCTCGCGGCCTGGCCGCTCGTGGTCGCCGCGAACCCGGGCGCGCGCCTCGCTCATCGCGGGATTCGGCGAGGGCCGGGAGCGGATCGAGCGCCTGTCGCGACGCGATCGACCGGGGCGATCTCGCCGGCCGCCCGCGAGCTCGCCGCGGGAGCGGGATGAGTCGACCGCGTGGCGGATGCTCGACGCCTTCCTCGCCGCCCCGCCGGGCGAGTATCAGCGCCTCGCCCGCGAGGCGGCCGGGTCGGTCGCGTTCGCCGGGCGGCTCGAGCACGACGAGGTCGCCGGCTGGTCCCCGCCTGCGACGCCCTGGTCATGCCCAGCACCTTCCCCGAGGCGTTCGGCATGGTCGCCGCCGAGGCCGCCGCGGCCGGCGTGCTGCCGCGTCAGCGCCGCCCACTCGGGCATGCTCGAGGTCTCGCGCGAGCTCGCGGGCACCCTCCCGGCGGCCTCCCGCGAGCTGGTCTCCTTCGCCGCTCGGCGACGGTGCGGTGAGCGAGATCGCCGATCGCCTCAACCGCTGGTTCGCGCTGGACGACGGAACCCGGCGGCGACCCGCGAGGCGCTCGCCGACGACCGCGCGGCGGCCGCTGGAGCTGGGAGGGGGTCGCGCGCGGGAATCCTCGCCGCTTCCGCGGGCAGACTCGGACGATCTGCCGCGCCGTGCCCAGATGCAATAGACTGCGCGCCGCTGCATGGACAGGGCAACCCTTCTCAAGCTCTTCGCGCGCGATGCTCGTGCTCACCGTCGATCACCTCGGTGATCATGCTGATCCCGGAGTGGAACGGCTTCGACGGCTCGGTCGAGGCGGACAAGATCGACACGCTGCTCGACGTGATGATCGTGCTCAGCTCGTTCGTCTTCTCGATCGTCATGGTGATGCTGGGCTACAGCGTCTGGAAGTACCGGGCGAAGCCCGGCGACGAGTCCGACGGCGAGCCGATCCACGGCAACACCAAGCTCGAGATCGCCTGGACCGTGATCCCGACGATCATCGTCCTCTTCGGCGCCGGCTACAGCTGGGTGATCCTCGACGACATCGAGGCCCGCGAGCCCGACCGGCTCGAGGTCGACGTGACCGCACAGCAGTTCAAGTGGAGCTTCGAGTACCCCGAGGAGGGGGTCGTCTCCGACGAGCTGCACGTGCCGGTCGACCGCCAGGTCAACTTCGAGATGACCGCGCTCGACGTGATCCACTCCTTCTGGGTCCCGGAGTGGCGGATGAAGAAGGACGTCGTGCCCGGCCTGACGACCTCGGTCGCGGCGACGCCCGACGCCGAGGGCACCTACTCGCTCGTCTGCACCGAGTACTGCGGCACCGGCCACGCGACGATGCGCGCGTTCGTCACCGTCGAGTCGCAGGCCGAGTTCGACGACTGGGTCGCCGAGCAGGAGACGATCCCGGAGGGCGACGAGGGTCTCGCTGGTCGAGTCGGAGTCCGAACGCGGAGGCGCCCGATCCCGGTGTCTCTCGGCCCCTGAGGAGGAGCCGGGTGAAACCGGTGGCTAGGGTGAGCGCCTAGATGGCGGTGGCCCTGAGAAGCCCCGGGCAGTGGCGCGCGTGGCTGGGAGCGCTGATCGGCGGCGCGTTCGGCTTCGGCCTCGTCGTCGTCCTGCGCGCGATCTCCGGGCTCGAGATCTTCCAGACCGAGGAGACCGGCTACCCGCATGTGATCGTGCCCGCGATCACCGCCCCGCTCGGCTATCTGATCGGCCTCGGCTGCTTCGACTACTGGTTCAAGTGGGCGGCCGGCGGCTCGGGTCGACCCGCACGACCACTCCCAGCACGGCGCGAAGAGCTGGCGCGACTACTTCAAGTTCAACACCGACCACAAGGTGATCGGGATCCAGTACACGGTCACCAGCTTCATCTTCTTCTTCATCGGCGGCCTGATCGCGATGGGGATCCGCGCCGAGCTCGCCCAGCCGGGCACCCAGATCGTCGACACTCAGCTCTTCAACGGGCTCTTCTCGACCCACGCGGCGATCATGATCTTCGTCTTCGTGATCCCGGTCTTCGCCGGGCTCGCGAACTACGTGCTGCCGCTGATGATCGGGGCGCCCGGACATGGCGTTCCCGCGCCTGAACGGGCTCTCCTTCTGGCTCCTGCCGATCGCCGGCGTCCTGTTCCTGGCCAGCTACTTCGTCCCGGGCGGCGCCTTCGACGCGGGCTGGACCGGATACGCGCCGCTCTCGACCGGGGCGCCGTTAGGGCAGTCGTTCTTCAACCTGGGCGTGCAGTTCGCGGGCGCCTCGTCGGTCGCGACCGCGCTCAACTTCCTCGTCACGATCGTCACCATGCGGGCGCCCGGGATGAACTTCTGGCGCCTGCCGCTCCTGGTCTGGGCGAACCTCTCGACCTCGCTGCTGGTCGTCGCCGCGACGCCGTTCATCGCCGGCGTCCAGTTCATGGTCCTCTTCGACCGCGCCCTGCACACCAACTTCTTCCAGGCGGCGGCCGGCGGCGACGTGATCAGCTACCAGCACATCTTCTGGTTCTACTCCCACCCGGCCGTCTACATCATGATGCTGCCGGGCTTCGGGATCATCTCCGAGGTCATCTCGACCCACTCCCGAAAACCGATCTTCGGATACCGGTTGATGGCCCTGGCGCTGATCGGGATCGTCGTCCTCTCCTACACGGTGTGGGCGCACCACATGTTCGTCAGCGGCATGTTCAGCTGGTTACGCGTGCCGATGATGATCACGACGCTCCTGATCGCGGTGCCGACCGGGATCAAGATCTTCTCCTGGCTCGGGACCTTGTTCGGGTCGGTCCTACACCTGAAATCGACCTCGATGCTGTTCTCGCTCGGGTTCATCGCCACCTTCGTGATCGGCGGCATCTCCGGGGTGATGCTGGGCATGGTGCCGCTCGACATCCACGTCTCCGACACCTACTTCGTCGTCGCCCACATCCACTTCGTGCTCTTCGGCGGCTCGGTGTTCACGATCTTCGCCGGCGTCTACCACTGGTTCCCGAAGATGACCGGCCGGATGTACGACGAGCGGCTCGGCAGGCTCCACTTCTGGCTCACCCTGATCGGGATGCTCGGCACCTTCATCCCCCAGCACTGGATCGGGATGGAGGGGATGCCGCGGCGGGTCGCCGACTACGCCGCCCAGTTCGGCGACTGGAACCTGTTCATCTCGATCTTCGCGTTCCTGCTCGGCGCCGCGCAGCTGATCTTCCTCTACAACATGGTCGTCTCCTGGAAGTGGGGCCCGCGCGCGGCCGCCAACCCGTGGCGCGCGAAGACGATCGAGTGGCAGGTGTCCTCGCCGCCGCCGCTCTTCAACTTCGACGAGATCCCGCGCGTCGTCGGCGGCCCGTACGAGTTCGGCGTGCCGGGCGCGCGGCACGCGATCATGGCCGGCGAGGAGGGCGCCGAGGTCGAGGAGCCCGAGCCCGCGACGGCGGGAGGCGGGAGAACCGGCGGGCCGACATGACCGAGGCGGAGACCGCAACCCAGCCCACCGACATCTCCGAGGGCCCGGTCCACGGAGATGGCACCGCGCTCGCCTTCCTGGTCGAGGTCGCCGGCGGCCGCAAGCTGCTCGAGGCGATCCGCGACCGGGTCGAGCACGGCGCCACCCGGGTCGCCCTGGCGGCGCCCCAGAACCAGCCCGAGGTCGGCCAGATCGTCGATCGCGACGAGGTCCGCGAGGCCGCCCTGAGCCGGGTCGAGGTGACCCAGGCGGTGCTGCGCGGATTTCGGCATCGAGGCCGAGGGCGCCGTCTTCGACGACGACCCGCTGCTCGCCCTCGACGACGCCGTGCGCGCCTTCGAGCCGCAGGAGGTCCTGATCTCGTGCCTTTACGAGACCCGGGTCGGGATGCTGCGCCGCGACCTGGTCGAGTGGGCGAAGGAGCACTTCGAGCCCGCGGTCACCCACATCCCGGTCCGCGTCGACGACGACGCGGTCCGCTGGGACGTCACCCACACCCTGGTCGTCGCGACGCAGACCGTGAACTCGCCGGAGCTCGTCGAGCGGCTGAAGGACCGCGCCTCCGAGCGGCCCCACCGCTACACGTTCATCTGCCCGCGATCCGGTGAGATCTCGCGCGAGGAGGTCTGCGACCGCCTCGCACGCACGCTCGCCGAGATGTACCGGAACGACATCGACGCGACCGGTCAGCCGATGAGCCCGGAGCCGTTCGCCGGCGGTCCAGAACGGGATCGAGCACTACCGGATCGACGAGATCCTGATCTCAACCTTCGCGGGCGAGAAGTCGAAGTGGCTCGAGGAGGGGCTGATCGAGAAGGTCAAGGAGCTGACCGACAAGCCGATCGAGCACGTCGAGGTCGGGCGCGACGAAGCTTCGGAGGGGACGCGCGAGACCGCGGGCGCCGGGGTGGAGTCCTGATGGAAAGCGCCTCCGTAGCGGTCGGCCACGGCCACGAGCACCACGGCCCGCCCGAGGCCAACGCAGAGCTCGCGGATCGACCGCCAGACGCTCGGGATCCTGCTTTTCATCGTCTCCGAGGTGATGCTCTTCGGAGCCTTCTTCGCCTCCTACTTCTTCATCCGCGTCGTGGCGAACGAGGGCGGCGCCTGGCCGCCGGAGCCGTTCGAGCTGCCGGTCGCCGTCGCCGGCGTCAACACCGCGATCCTCGTCTCCTCGAGCTTCACCGATGCACTGGGCGCTCGAGTCGATCCGCCGCGGCAACCGGAACCGCGCTCAAGGATCGGCCTCGCGCTGACCTGGCTGCTCGGCGCGACCTTCCTCTTCATCCAGATCAACGAGTACGTCCACATCGGCTTCTCCGCCCGCGAGGGCGCCTTCGGCTCGATCTTCTACGGCCTCACCGGCCTGCACGGCGCGCACGTCTTCGTCGGCCTGCTGCTCCTCACCTTCGCCAACATCCGCGCCTGGAAGGGCCACTTCGGCCCGAAGGCCGAGGACCACCTCGGCGTCGAGGTGCCCGGCATCTACTGGCACTTCGTCGACGTGATGTGGATCATCGTCTTCACCAGCCGTCTACATCCTCTGAGGAGCCCGACACGATGACGTGACGAGTGCGCCTTGTTCGGCGCGCCGCACGCCGCGACGCTCCCGCCGTCATGTCCGAGCGTCGACTCAGGTCCCCTCAAGGGCACTCAGTCGACGGCGAGCCGGATCGCATGGTCGCGCTGCGGGCCGCGGAGCAATGGAGCGTCATGTCGCTGGACGAGCTCCGGGAGTGTGGGCTGTCGGGCAAGGCTGTTTGGGGCCGGGCGCGGAAGGGATGGCTGCACCGGCTGCACGAGGGTGTCTATGCGGTCGGCCATCCCAACCCGCCATTCGAGGGGCACATGCTCGCGGCGGTCAAGGCGTGCCAGCCCGATGCGTTTCTCAGCCATTTCGCCGGCTCGGCGCTGTGGGAATTCGTCCGGTGGGACGGGCGCGAGCTGGAGGTGACGGTGCGGAGCGCCGGCACGCGAATCCGGCCAGGCATCCGCGTCCATCGCACGTCGATGCTCATCCCCGCCGATGTCCGACGGTTTCGCGGGATCCCGGTCACGTCGCCGGCCCGTACCCTCGTCGACCTGGCGTCCGTGGTCGACTACGGGACGCTGCGCCGGGCGGTTCGCCAGGCCCAATCGCGGAAGCGGGTCACCTTCCGCGAGCTCTCCGAGGCCCTCGCGCGCCTTCGCCCGCGTCGCGGCGCCCGGAACCTGGCTCGGATCCTTGCGTCGGGGCCGGCGCCGACGCGCAGCGAGCTCGAAGACGTCGTGCTCGATCTGATGCTCAGAGGAGGTCTCGCGCGGCCGGACGTCAACGTCCCCCTCCTGCTCGACGGTCGCCGCGTGATCCCCGACTTCCGGTGGCCGGCCGCACGTCTCGTCGTCGAAGCCGACGGCGCCGCCTGGCATGGGCACCGCATCGCACGCGAGGACGACGCCGAGCGCCAGGCACTACTCGAGGCGCATGGTGAACGCGTGGTCAGGGTCACCTGGGACCAGGCCGTCTCCCGTCCTGGCGAGACCCTCGCGCGCCTCCGCTCCGCGGGCGCTCCTTCTAGGCATCGAGCGTCGACTCAACGCCCCTGAGAGGAACGCAATCGACGGTCGTCTTTCCTTCGGGTAGGCTCGGCGGGAGGAGGCGGCATGCACAATCCGCTCAGGTCGGAGGCCGAGGTCTTCACGGCGACCGTGGTGATCGTCGCCGGAGCGGCGGCGGTGATCGCGGTGGCGCTGCTGACCGAGCCGGTTTACGGCGCGATCCTCGCCGGCGTGCTCGTCGGTTTCGGCATCGGGTTCGTCTGGCAGCGCTCGCGGGGGAGGGCGCCGCATAAGGCGGAGGTCGCCGCGGGAGACGGCACCGCCCACCGGATCCTCGTGGTCGCTAACGAGACCGTTGGCGGCGCGGAGCTCCTCAGCGAGATCGAGAACCGCGCGCGAGGGCGTGAGACGGAGGTCATGGTTGTGGTGCCGGCGATCGAGCGCTCGCGCCTCGAGCACTGGACCTCTGACACCGATGCGGCGGTGGCGGAGGCGCGCGATCGGCTCGCCCGGTCGCTGGCGGCGATCGATTCGGTGGGACTGAACGCGCGCGGCGAGATCGGGGACTCCGAGCCGAACGTCGCGATCGAGGACGCGCTGCGCGACTTCGCCGCGGACGAGCTGATCATCTCGACGCACCCGCCGCAGCGCTCCCGCTGGCTCGAGCGCGGCGTCGTCGACCGCGCCCGCGAGGAGATCGACCTGCCGATCACCCACGTGGTGGTCGACCTCGAGCGCCAGTCCCGCACGGCTGCCTGAGTTCCCGCTGCAAGAATCACCGCCGTGCCGAACCCGTTTCGCAGCGAGCAGGACGCCTTCCGCATGCTCGTCGCCTTCGCGATCGGCGGCGCGATCGTGATCGCGGTCGCGCTCGCCTCGGAGCCGATCTACGGAGTCGTCGTCGGCGCCGCCCTGCTCGGCTTCGGCGCCGGCAGGCTCTGGTCCGACTTCCGCCACTGGCAGGCGGAGGAGGGGTCTGACCCGTAAGGCGGAGGAGGGGTCTGACCCGTAAGGGGACAGGTCAGCGGGCTACTGGCCCCCGCCGCCGCCCTTGCCGGCGTTCTCGATCAGGAAGTCGACGAGTAGCTGGAGGTCCTCCTCGGGGATCTGCTCCTCGTAGTCGGCGGGCATGACCCCCGCCGGAAAGCCCTGGGAGGGCTCGGCCTCGGGGTCGATGATCGACTCCTCGACCATTGCGGCGTCCTGGCCGGGGATCACCTCGTCGAGGTCGGGCCCCACGGTCCCCGTGCTCTCCGCGGCGGCGAGGGTGTGGCAGGAGCCGCAGCCGTTGTTCGCGAACACCTGGCCGCCCGGGCCGCCGGGCGCCTGGGGCGGCTCGATCCCGGGAACGCCCGCGACGTCGGCGATGTAGGCGGCGACGTCCTCGGCGTCCTGGCCCGTGACCAGGTTGGCGGGCATGTAGACGTTGGTCGCGTCCGGGTCGGCCTGACGCGGGTTGGAGATCTGCGCCTGGACCACCGCTTCGATCGTGTCGGAGTCCATTCCGGATGCGCGGGCGTTGGCGAAGGCGGCGTCGAGATCGGGCCCGACGTCGGCCGTGGTCGCCGCCTCGTCGAGGGAGTGGCAGGTGCCGCACTTGTCGGTGAAGAGCGCCCTTCCGTTGTCGGTGTCGGCGTCCTCCTGGGCGTCGCAACCGGAACCGATCGCGACCGCCGCGAAGGCGCCGATCAGGGCGAGGACGGGCTTGCGGCGACGGGCTGCCAAGGCGGCGGGAATCCTATATGCCGGGGTTCCCGGCCAATTCGGACCTGTGGGCACCGATCGGGTAGCCTTCGCGCTGATCGTCACATGGACGTCCGGGATGGAATGTCGAGCGTCGTTCTCACCGCGGGACCGGGGCACACGCTGCGGGAGGCCGCGCGGCGGATGACCGAGAAAGGCGTCGGCGCGGCCGTGGTCATCGACGAGGAGGCGCCGGGTCCCCGGGTCATCTCCGAGCGGGACCTGTTGACGTCGATCGGGAGAGGAGAGAACCCAGACGAAGAGCGCGTCAGCGCCCACATGAGCGACACCGTGATCACGGCCGCCCCCGACTGGAGCCTCGAGCGCGCGGCGACGGAGATGTCGAAACGGCATGTCCGCCACCTCGTCGTCGTCGAGGACGGCGAGCTGGTCGGCGTGCTCTCGATCCGCGACATCGTGCGCTGCTGGACCCAGGAGGGCGCCACCTCAGGGATGACGCCACCGCTGGCGTCGAACCCGCCGTAGGCGACGCGGCCGCTAGCCGCGGCGGGGCGGGATCGTCGGCAGCACCGCGGTGGTCGGGCGCTGCGATCGCGGCATCCGCGAGACCTCGTCGCCGACCCGGCGCAGCCACGCGAGCAACGCGGCAAGCACCACGACCAGGCCGATGATCGCCCAGACGATGCCGGCATAGAGACCGACCAAAACGGCGGCGAGGCCGGCGGCGAGGAAGAACGGGATCCAGGAGGGCTGGGGGACGTAGACCAGCTCGGTTGGCTCCGGCAGGCGCGGTGAATCGCCGTCGGGCGCCATCACGCGATGTAGTTGATCGCCACGAAGAACGTCAACCCGAACATGAACACTGCGATCGAGGCCGCGGCCAGGCCGGCGGATATCCTGCGGCGGGCTCGTTCCCGGTCCATCGGCGCGTTTCTATCAGACGCCCAGAACGCGGTCGGCCGCCATCGCGCAGAAGAGCAGCGCGAGGTAGGCGAGCGATCCGAGGTAAACGCGCAGCGCGGCGCGGCGCGAGGGCCGTGCGGCAAGCAGCGCGGCTAGACCGGCGAAGCCGGCGCCGAGGGCAAGCGCGCAGACCAGGTAGACGGTTCCGAACAGCCCGGTGAGGAAGGGAAGCAGGGTGAGCGCGACCAGGCCGAGCGAGTAGCCGAGGATCTGCCTGCGCGTCGCCGCGTCGCCCGCGACGACCGGCAGCATCGGCACGCCGGTGCGCGCGTAGTCGTCCTTGATCAAGAGCGCCAGGGCCCAGAAGTGCGGGGGCGTCCACAGGAAGACGATCGCGAACGGCCACAGCGCCTCGAGGGTGAGTCCACCGCTCGCCGCCGCCCAGCCGACCAGCGGCGGTACCGCGCCGGCCGCCCCGCCGATGACGATGTTCTGCGGGGTGAGCGGCTTCAGCCACAGCGTGTAGACGAAGACGTAGCCGAGCAGCCCCGCCGCGGCGAGCAGGGCGGCGAGCGGGTTGACCGTGATCGCGAGCTGGGCCACCGCCGCGACCCCGAGGGCGATCCCGAAGACGAGACCGTGGACGGGCTCGATCCGCCCGGCGACCAGGGGGCGCCCCCTGGTCCGAGCCATGCGCGCGTCGCGCTCGCGGTCGAGATAGTGGTTGATCGCGCCGGCGCCCCCGGCGGCGAGATAGCCGCCGAGCATTGTCCAGAGGATCGTCTCGAGCGACGGACCGGCCGGGTCGGCGATGAACATCGCCGCCACCGTGGTCAGCAGGAGCAGCGAGATGATCCGCGGCTTGGTCAGCGCGACGTAGTCGCGCACGACCGCGCCGACCGGGCGGCTGATCGGCGGCGCCACCCGCAGCCGCGGCGCTCGCGGCTCGTGCGCGCGCTCGGGGAAGCCGGCTGTCCTGGTCGAGCTCTCCATGGGTCTATGCCGGTACTGCCGCCTCCTCGGCGCTGCGATCGACCCGTTCCGCGGCCCGGGCGGGGACCGGCGCCAGGCTCGCGGTCGCCTGCGTGAGGGCCGCCCAGAGCAGCGTCCCGACCGTCAGGTGGGCGACGACGAGACCGGCGTGCTCGCCGAGCCAGACGTTGAGGGCGCCCAGCGCGACCTGCACGACGAGCGCGCCGAGCGCCGCCGCGAACGGCCAGGTGCGAACCCCGCGCCGCCGCGCGAGCACGAAGAGCGCGACCACCGCGATCGTCGCCAGGTACATGAAGGCGCGGTGCGTGAGGTGGATGTCGGTAAGCCGTGAGACCCCGTAGGGCATGACGCCGTCGAGGCAGGTCGGGAACTCCTTGCCGCAGGCGAGATGGGCGCCGTTGACGACGGTCGACCCCTGCACGCCCTCCTCCTCGGTGCCGGCGACGAGACCGCCGGCCACGATCGTCGCCAGGACGAGCGCCGAGGCGATCGCCGCCACGGTGCGCAGGCCGCGCGTCGCGCCCGGGGGGACCGGCGCGTCGTCGGGGTCGCGGGCGACGCGCAGCAGCCCGATCAGCGTCCCGAGCAGCAGCATCGCCAGTCCCAGGTGGGCGGCCACCAGCACCTCGTCGAGGTTGTTCTCCACCGTCGCTCCGCCAAGGATCGCCTGGGCGAGGACCAGTACCCCGGCGGCGACCGCCCCGCGGACGATCCACCGACGGTCCCGGAGATGGCGAAACGCCCGCCAGGCGATCAGCAGGATCAGCACGCCGACGACGCCGGCCGCAATCCGATGCGAGAACTCGATCAGCGTCGATCCCTCGAGGAAGGGAACCACCTGCCCCTCGCAGAGCGGCCAGCCCTGCGTGCCGCTGCCGGGCGGGCCGCAGCCAAGGCCGGAATCACTGACCCGGACGACCCCGCCGATCAGGATCAGTGCCAGGGTTGCGGCGATGGTCAGCTTGACGAGGCGGCGAAACCGGTCGAGTTCTTCCCGGCCGCCGCGCGAGCGCGCGAGAGTCACGTTTTCAGGCTAGCGGCGGGACCCTTCGTCGCCGTCCGACGGCCTTCAGCGGCGCCCGCGGCTCCGGTTCTCGGCGTGCCGGAGGGCTCCAGCTCTCGGTCCGACGGCGCACCGCGTCGCGGATGTCGCGCAGCGGCTCCGCCGAGCGGACGTCGGGGATCGCGTCGAAGTTGTGCTCCGGCGGGGGCGAGAGGGTGAGCCACTCGAGCGTCGACCCGCCCCAGGGGTCGTGCCCGGCTCGCGCCCCGTGGCGGACGCCGAGGACCGCGTTGACCAGGGTCAGCAGGATCCCGACGGCGAGGACGAAGGCGCCGATCGAGGCGACGAGGTTGTCGCCGTCGAGGCCGATCCCCTCGTAGTACTCGCCGACGTCGACGGGCTGGCCATCGACCCCGGCCAGGAACATCGCGATGCACATCAAGTTGACGCCGATGAGCATCGCCCAGAACGAGCCCTGCGCCAGTCCCTCGCCCATCGTCCGCCCGGTCAGCTTCGGGTACCAGTAGTAAAGGCCCGCGAAGCCGGCAAAGACGGCACCGCCGATCAGCGCGTAGTGCGTGTCCTGCCAGGCGGCCATCGTGTTCCCGGTCTGCCAGCCGACCGGGATCACCGAGTTCGCGAGCTCGCCCGCGAGGCCGATGCTCATCGTGCTGATCGCGCCCAGCGCGAACAGGAGCGGCGCCCGGAGTCTGAGAGCGCCCTCCCAGAGGGTCGCGATCCAGCCGAAGACGAGGACGCCGATCGGCACCGCCAGGGCGAGCGACGCGGCCATCGCCAGGTACAGCCAGCCGCGCGCGATCTCGGCCGAGTACATGTTCTGCATCCACGCGAGCAGACCGAGCACGCCGATCGCTGTGATCGCCGTCGTCGTCGCCCGGTGCGAGAACGCCGGCTTGCCGGAGAGGGTGGGAACGATCTCGGAGATCACCCCCGCGGCGAAGACCACGATCGCGGTGTAGGCGGCGGTGAAGAAGAACCAGCTCAGGTGCTGATAGAGGACCGGTCCGCCGCCCTGTCCGGACTCGAAGAAGACCCCGTCGAAACGGCGGTCGAAGAGCAGCATCACGAGCGCGGCGAGCAGCACCGGGCCGGCGATCAGGATCAGGTAGGCGATCACGTTCGAGGCCCAGGCGAAGGGCGGCGTCCGCCGCCACGCCATCCCCGGCGCGCGGTCGAGGCGCAGGGTCGCGACCAGGTTGACCGAGGCACAGATGAACCCGATCACCGCCAGGCCGACGCCGACGATCCAGGCGTCGACCCCGTGGGTCACGAGGAACGCGTCGTCGGAGAACGGCGGCAGGTTCAGGGTCCCGGCCTCGGGCGGGGTGAAGAGGAAGCTCGCGTAGAGGACGATCGCGCCGAACAGATACAGCCAAAAGGAGAGCGCCGCGAGGCGCGGGAAGGCGACCCCGCGGGCGCCGATCTGGAGCGGCACGACGTAGGTGGCGAGGCCGATCGCGAACGGCAGCGCGAAGAAGACGACGGCGGTGGCCCCGTAGGCCGAGAGCAGCCGGTCGAAGGTGACCGGATCGATCATCGTGTTCTCGGGCACGATCAGCTGGACCCGCATGAGCACGAGCAGCGCAACCGCGAGCACCAGCGCGCTCAGCGAGGCGCCGATGTAGAGCAGGCCGACCCGCTTGTGGTCGGTGGCCGTCATCAGCTCGATCCAGCCGGCGCGGCGGCGCGGGGGCTCGCGGGTGACCACCTCGGGGTGAGCGGGGGAGATGCCGAGCTGCGGGCGGGCGCTCACTGGCTGCCTCCCTCGCCGCCCGAGGACGAGTCCCCCTCAGTCGCGGAGAGCTCGGTCTGCTGGCGGACGACGTCCTGGGCATCGGAGATCTCCTGCTGCTGGGTCTCGAGGAAGCTCTCGAATTCCTCGGGGCTGACCACGGTCACCCTCGTCCGCATGGTCGGATAGGCGGGACCCGAATAGGCGTAGGAGCCGCCGTGGTAGGAGCCCTCCTCCTCCGCCTTGAACCAGGTCGTGTTGGTCTGCCCCGGGACCGCGTCGACCTTGCCGCCCAGGGCCGGGACCGACCAGCGGTGCAGGACGTCGGTGGAGGTGACGTTGAGGAGCACGGTCGTATCGACCGGGACGACCAGCTCGAAGTAGGAGAAGACCGGCTGGAACGTCTGGTCCTCGGACTCGGTGACCGGGTACTCGTAACGCCAGAGCCACTGCTGGCCGATCGCGTTGATCGACAGCGTCTCGCCCTCGTCGGTTTGGGGCGGCGGCGCGATCGAGGTCTGGGCGAAGCGCGCCGACGCAGCCTGGAGCCCCTCCGGACCTGACGGATCGGCCTCGCGCGCTGACTCCGTGTAGACGACTCCGAGCAGGAAGACGGCGAGGGCGAGGATCCCGAGTCCGGCGCTGAGCACGCGGGATCGTCCGCCGACCGGCCGTCCGGCGCGCCGGGCTGGCACCGCGTCGCGCGCGGAACCGCAGCGCCGCGACCACGAGGGCCGCGTTGATCGCGATCGCGATCGCCGCCGCGACGACCAGCATCACGACGTAGGCGGCCTGCATCTCGTCGGCGTTCGGGGAGACCGGCGACTCTGGCGTCAGTGCAATGGAGAGAAGGGGCTCCAAGGCGCGGGCATTCTATGTCCCGCGAGCCGGGGAGGAGCGGGGCCCCCGCTCAGCTCCCGTTCGAGGAGAAGTGCTGGTAGTCCTTGGTCCCGGGCCAGTTGCCGCCCCACTCCCAGCCCACACGCTTGAACGCGCGCACGGTCGAGCTGCCGGGCTTGATCAGCCCCTCCGCGTCCTGGGAGCGATCCGCGTAGGGCCGGCCGGCGGGGGGAGAGACGTGGCCGGAGCTGGTCACGTACGGGTTCTCGATCGGATTGACGTCGATCGCGCGCCCGAAGGCATGCTGGGACCACCTGCTCGTGCCGGCGACGAAGCGGCAGTTGAAAGCGGAGGTGTTGTCGGCGTTCATCGAGCGGTGGTCGTCGCCGCCGTAGGCATCGATCACCTCCATCCGGCGGATCGGGAATCGCTTGCGGAAGAGGTCCTCGAGCGCCCGCAGGACCTCCCGCGCCTCCTCCTCGTGGACGATCAGGCGGCCCCGGTGGAAGTCGCCGTCAAAGCCCCAGTGACGCACGCGGAGCAGGCGGAGCTGGCTGATCGGGACGGGGCACCCGCGATGCCAGGATCGTCCGGTCATCCGCTTCTCGCGTTCGCGGTTGATCTGCTGGGACTTGCCGACGAAGGCCGGCTTCTGCCCCCCGCCCGGCGCCGCAGCTGGCACGAACATGAGCGCGATCAGGCACGCCGCCGCCCCGATGAGAAGCGTCCGCCTCACGCGACGAAGGTACCCGAGTGGCTGAGCCATTCAGCCGTCCGCCGCATGCCCTCGCCGTAGCTCACCCGGGGCGACCAGCCGAGCTCCTCGCGGGCCCTTCGGTTTGAAACGGTGCCGCGCCGCTCCACGTAGGTGATCGCCGCCGGTGAGAACTCGGGCGGCCGGCCGCGAAGTCGCGCGAGCGCCTCGATCGCGCTCGCCGCCGCGGCGAGAGCCGGCCGCGGAAGGCGCCTCGGCGGTTCGCCGCCGACCATCTCGGCGATCCGGCGGAAGTGCTCCTCGAACGAAACCGGCTTCCCGTCCCAGACCGTGTACGCCTCGCCCGGCTCACCGCGCTCGAATCCGGCCAGGAGCGCGTCGACGAGATCGTCGACGTAGGCCGGCAGCATCGTCCCGCCGCCCGCCGGCAGGAACTGGCGCCCGGCACGCGCGAGCTCGGCGGGGCGCAGGATCCATTGGGGTCCCCCCGGCCCGTAGACGTCGCCCGGGCGGATGACCACGGCGCCGCGGCGGCGCGCCAGCCGGTCTGAGGCGACCTTGGTGTCGATGTAGGGGAGTCCGTAGGTGCGGAGCTGGGCCGACTCGTCCTGCTCGCCGGGCGCGTGATAGCCGTAGACGACGACCGAGCTGACGTGAACGACGCGCTCGGCGCCGGCGGCTTCCGCCGCGTCAAGCAGGTTCGCGGTGCCGCCCACGTTGACCCGCACGAACCCGTCCATGTCCCGGCCCTCGTGGACCAGGGCGGCGGTGTGGATGACGAGGTCGACGTCCGCGAGCGCGGCGTCGAGCCGTTCACGGTCGGTGACGTCGGCGACCACGGGCTCCGCGCCGCTCGCCCGAACGCGCTCCGCCGCCGCCTCGTCCACCTCGATGCCGACCACCTCGGCGCCCTCGGCGACGAGACGTCGGCACGCGGCTCCGCCGATGAAGCCGCCGGCGCCGGTCACCGCGACCCGGCGACCCGCGAATGAACCATCGCCGGCCATGCGCGCGAGGTTAGATGAGACGAACCCGCTCATATACTCGCCCGCCTTGGCGCTCCTCCGCTCAGGCTCCCGCTCTCCGCTGGCGCGTACGGGAGTGCGGGCGGGCGCCGCGCTCGCAATCGCAGCGGCCGCCGTGGTTCCACTGGTCCGCCGCCGCTACCGCATCCCGGCCCCGGTGAGCGTCGCCGCGACGGCCGCCGCCCCGCTCGCCCTCGCGGTGCTCCGCCCGCGAACGCGGACCCGCGACGCGGTCGTGTTCGCGCTTCAGATGTGGGCCTTCACCGTCGCCCACGAGCTTCCCTACGACGACCCGGAGGCGCTGCGGCACAGGCTGCGGGTGCGCTATCCGATCACCCTCGACCGGGCGATCGGCCTCGGCGAGCTGCCGAACGTCCGCCTCCAGCGCGCCTTCTCGGTGCCGGGCCGGGTGACGGTCCGCGACCGGTTCCTCACCGTCGTCCACTGGGCCTGGTTCTTCGAGCCCCACCTCTCCCTGGTCTGGATCCTCCTGCGCGACAAGGAACACTTCCCGCGCGCCGCACGTCAAATGGCCGCGGTCTACGACCTCGGCTGCCTCGTCTACTCCCTCGTGCCGACCGCGCCCCCCTGGTGGGCGGGCGACAACGGGCACATCGACGGCGAGGTGCGCCGGGTGATGGTCGAGGTCGGCGAGGACGTCTGGGGACCCGCTTGGCCGCCGCTGTACGAGGCGCTGGGAGGCAACCCCTGGGCGGCGATGCCCTCCCTTCACTTCGCCACGTCGCTGCAGGCCGCACTCCTACTCGCGGAGAGCGGCCGCGCGCCGGGCGCGCTGGGCTGGGGATACGCGCTCACCCTCGGATTCGCGCTCGTCTATCTCTGCGAGCACTACGTCGTCGATCTGGCGGCCGGGGCCGCACTCGTCGCGCTCGTCCGCGGAGGCGAGCCGCTCGTGGAGCCGTTGGCGCTTGCGGTGAGCAGGGGAGTGCAGCGGCTGGAGCGGATCGCGAACGGGTAGGGGCATCGGGGACCATGTGGGGCTTGTTGATCGGATCGCGCAAACGCCAGGAGGACGGGGCCGACCAGCCGTCCCTCGAGGAGACCTCGCTCGAGGAGGCATCGGCGAACGGGGACGACTCCGAGGAGCCGTCGTTCTTCGACGCGAAGCGCCTCCTTCAGACGTTCGTGATCGTCCTCCTGCTGGTGGTCGGGATCTACGTCCTCTTGCCGAACATCGTCGGCCTCGAGGACTCGATCGAGCGGCTCGGGCAGGCGAACGCGGTCTGGGTGGCGATCGCGCTGGTCTTCGGCGTCCTGATGTTCGTCAGCTACGTGGCCCAGTTCCGGGGTGTCGTCGGCGAGCGCATCCACCTGAACTGGCAGGAGTCCTACGAGATCACGATGGCGGGGCTCGCGGCGACCCGGCTGTTCTCGGCCGGAGGCGCCGGCGGGATCGTGCTCACCTACTGGGCGCTACGGAAGGGCGGGATGTCGCGGCGCGAGTCGGCATGCCGGATGACCGCCTTCCTCGTCCTGCTCTACAGCGTCTACCTGCTGGCGCTCGTCGTCTTCGGGATCCTCCTGCGCACCGAGCTGATCTCGGGGGCCAACCCGGTCGGGCTGACGCTGATCCCCGCCGCGATCGCTGGGGCGATCATGATCCTCTTCCTCGCGATCGCGCTCTTGCCGCACGACTTCGAGCGCCGGATCGAGGACTTCGCCCGCGGCTATCGGCGCGCGCGCTGGGCGCGGCGGCTGGCCACGGTCCCCGCCACCATGGCGACCGGCACCCGCACCGCGATCGCCTTCGTCCGCGAGCCCTCGCGCGGCGGCCTCGCGGTGGTCGGCGCGATCGGGTTCTGGGCGACCAACATCGGGATCCTCTGGGCGAGCTTTCACGCGTACGGGATCGAGGTGCCCCTGGGGGTGGTCATACAGGGGTTCTTCATCGGGATGATCGCCAACCTGTTCCCGTTCGCCCCGGGCGGGGTCGGCGCCGTGGACGCCGGGATGATCGGCACGTTCGTCCTCTTCGGCCTCCCCGGCTCAGAGGTCTTCACCGCGATCCTCACCTACCGGCTGATCGCCTTCTGGCTGCCGATCCCGCCCGGGATCGTGGCCTTCTTCCAGCTCCGCCAGACGGTCAAGCGCTGGGACGCGGAGCGCGACGAGGGCCGCCGGCCCACGGACGACGAGACGCCGTCGCCGGTCGCGCGGGCTCCCATTACTTCAGAAAGTAAAGTATAATTGTGCGTGCAACTACACAGCCGAGGCGAGGACTAGGATCGAGGAGCCGATGAGCGAGCAGCAGCGGATCGAGGAAGTGATCATCGTCGGCGGTGCCTGCGCCGGCTACACCGCCGCGCTCTATGCCGCTCGCGCGGAGCTCGAGCCGCTGGTGATCGAGGGGTTCCAGTGGGGCGGGCAGCTACAGAACACGACCGACGTCGAGAACTACCCGGGCTTTCCCGCGGAGGGGATCATGGGCCCGGAGCTGATGCAGAAGTTCCGCGACCAGGCGGAGCGCTTCGGCACCCGCTTCGTCACCGACGACGCGACCAGGATCGAGCTCTCCGACGGAGGCCTTCAGCACGTCTGGGTCGGGGACGATGAGTACGTCGCGAAGTCCGTGATCCTGGCGATGGGCGCGGAGCCCAAGCGGATCGGCGTTCCCGGCGAGACCGAGCTCGCCGGCCGCGGCGTCTCAACCTGCGGCGTCTGCGACGGCGCCTTCTTCAAGGGCGAGGACGTGATCGTCATCGGCGGCGGCGACTCCGCGATGGAGGACTCGATCTTCATCTCGAAGTTCGCCGACAAGCTGGATGTCGTCCACAGGCGGCCGGAGTTCCGCGCCTCGAAGATCATGCTCGAGCGCGCACGCGCCACCGACAACATCGACTTCAAGACCCCGTTCGTGGTCGAGGAGTTCGTCGCCGGCGACGACGGCAAGCTGAAGCTCGCCCGACTGCGCAACTCCGAAACCGACCAGACCGAGGAGGTCGAGGTCGGCGGGGCCTTCGTCGCGATCGGCCACACGCCTCGCTCCGAGCTCGTCGAGGGCCAGGTCGAGACCGACGAGAACGGCTACGTCTTGGTCGACGAGCCCTCCACCCGCACCAAGCTCGCCGGCGTATTCGCGGTCGGCGACCTCGTCGACCACACCTACCGCCAGGCCGTCACCGCAGCCGGCTCGGGCACCAAGGGCGCGCTCGACGCCGAGTGGTACCTCCGCGACACACCGCCCTCGCCCGAGGCCCACTGGGCATCCGGCGCCGAGCGCGAGGCGCGCGTCGGGGCCGAGGCGCCGCCGGCAAAGCTCAGCGCCTGATCGGCGCTCCGTGAGAGCAGGGCTGGGACGATCCCCGCGTGGTCAGGATGGTCCTGTTCGTCGCCGTGCCGATCGTCCTGGTGGTCGGGGCCGTCGTCTACGTGGCGATGAACCCGGAGCGGCTGCTCGGCGTCGACGGCGAGCAGCTCGGGTCCTCGCTGGCTCGTGAGACCCCGGAGCCCGGCGGTGGGACGTGTTCCCGCGATGAGGGGAGACGGTGGACGTGCAGGGTCGAGACCGACCCGGGGAGCGGGAGCGGGCGCCGATACGAACTGACCACGGACGGCGACGGGTGCTGGAAGGCCCGACCGCCGAAGGGCTCGGGGAGGAGTCACTCCGGCTGCGTGAACATCTGGGACTACGCGTGGCCGGCGCGCCCTGAGTCCGAGGGCTAGGCTGGGGCCGCGACGACGACCAGCGAGGTGAACCAGCGATGTCAGTGATCGAAAAGCCCGAGACGCTCGGGCTGAGGCCGTTCAACGAGTTCGACGAGGCGAACGCGACCTGGCCGCGGGGCGACCGCCCGGCGGCGATCCGCGAGGCCGCGGCGGAGTTCCGCGCCCGTTTCGCGACGCCCGAGAACCGCGTCCGCGCGATGCGCACGGTCGACATCGCCTCCGCGCCCTACCCGCTCAAGTTCGCCTTCGGCGGCGCCGCCCACGGCGTCAATCCCTACATCAACATCATCAACCGGCTCCAGGTCGTCCAGTTCGAGGACTTCGACGGCGAGCTGCGGACGCTCGCCTACGAGCCCACCGTCACCGAGGGCCCGCAGGAGGCGCCCTTCTACGAGCAGATGATGCAGCTGCCGGGCGGAGTCGAGGCGCCAGATTGGCTCGCCTACAACGTGCTCGCAAAGATCTGGCACGAGCCCGACGAGGCGCTGGCGACAGCCGGCCTGCAGCCCGAGGACGTCGACTACGTCAGCTTCGACCACCTCCACGTCCAGGATGTCCGCTTCGTCCTCGGCACCACCGAGCCGATCGGGGGCGAGTCCGAGCCGCGGCCGCCGCTCTTCCCGAACGCGAAGCTGCTCACCCAGCGCACCGAGTGGGACACCTTCGCCTCGATCCACCCGATGCAGTGGGCCTGGTACGTGGGCGACGGCATCAAGGACGTGCCGACCGACAACGTCGTCCTGCTCGAGGGGGACGTCGAGCTCGGCAAGGGGGTCGCCCTGGTCTGGACCCCCGGCCACACCGACGGCAACCACTCGCTCTGCGTCAACACCCCCGAGGGCGTCTGGGTCTCATCCGAGAACGGCGTCTGCGCCGACAACTGGCACCCGAACCTCTCGCGGATCCCCGGCGTCAAGCGGTTCGCCGAATACTTCGGCCGCGAGGTGATCCTCAACTCGAACACCCTCGAGGACTCGATCGACCAGTACGACTCGATGATCAAGGAGAAGGCGCTCGCGGACCCGAACCCGCGCGACCCGCGCTTCCTCAACGTCTTCCCGTCCTCGGAGATGGCGGACTGGAAGCGCCAGTGGCCGGTCGTGCCGACGTTCAGCTACGGGGGGATCGACTACGGGGCCATCGAGCGCCCAGATCGCGTTTGACCACGAAGTCCGATCCGACCGCTGAAATTGACCGCCGGTTCAGCGATCCCGAGGCCGGCCCGACTCCCTGGCCAGAAGCCCTGCGCCTTCTCGAGCACTCCGAGCTGTACTGGCTGACGACGGTGCGGACGGAGGGTCGGCGGCATGTGACCCGCTGATCGGCGTCGCGGAAGATGAAGCGGTGCATTTCTGCACCGGGCTTCGCGAGCAAAAGGCCCGCAACCTCGAAGACAACGGCCAGGTGGCCCTCACCACCGGCAACAACACCTGGGACCGGGGTCTCGACGTCGTCGTCGAGGGGACCGCGGTCCGAGTCACCGACCGGGAGACCCTGCAGCGACTCGCGGACGCCTACGAGACGAAGTACGGCAGCGCATGGCATTTCGAGGCCGGGGACGGCGTCTCCGGAGAGGGCGAGGACGCCGTCGCCGTCTACCGGATCGAGCCGGCGAAGGTGTTGGCGTTCGCCAAGGAGCCGCACGCCCAGACCACGTTTCGATTCACCGGTCGCTGGCGTGTGGCGCCGATCACCGAAGGGCGGCCGCGTCGGCGCCGAGCACGAGCCATAGCCCGCCGAACTCCTCGACGATGTGACAGAGGACCTCGCCCCTTCGATGACGCCGGGCCGATTTCGACGAAGTATTGGACAAATCGGACCAGGTCTCGAAGCGACTTTAGGGCCGCAGCCGCACCTTCCGCTTCTCAGCGGTTCGGACTTTCTCAGCAGCCGACCGGTCGAGGATCAATCGGATCGCGCCGAACAGTTTCGTCGCGAGGACCGGGTCCGCAATTTAGGACGCGGTCACGCGTGCGGTCCCTCGCGACGAGCGTATCGTCGCCACCGTCACCATAGAACGCGTCTCGCCCGGGGATCTCATAGCTCTCCGGATTAAGTCGGTCCCCGATCAGCAGGTCATCGCCCGAGCCGCCGCGGAGGATGTCATTGCCGCCGTTGTATTGAGCTCATCACCTTGAAGCTGGTCGTCGCCGCCGCCGCCTATCAGTCGCTCGCTTCCATCCGAGGCGCTGGATTTCGAGCTGCCGAGCAGGACGTTGTCGCGGTTGTTTCCGATCACCGCGCCGTCGTTCACATCGACGTTCTCGATGCTGCGGATCGTGTCGAGGCCGAGGCCGTGGGTTTCCTGCGGTCCCGTCTCGCGCAGGTCGATGCGCACACCCTGCGGCTGGTAGGCGTACAGGAGATCGAGTCCGGCTCCGCCGAGCATGACATCGTCGCCATCCTCGCCAGGCGCTTCGTCGAGCGACAGCCCTCCGGGGTAGAAGTCGTCGCCACCGCCGCGACCGACGAGGCGATCGTTTCCGCCGCCGCCCGTCAACTGCATCGTAAACCGGGCCCCCGATCAGCTCGTCCCTGCCGCCGCCTCCTAGGAAATCCGTGCGGCGGGCTCCGCCGATTAGCAGGTCGCGGCCCGCAGTTCCGTCCAGCTCGGTTTGGACCTTCGCGGGTCCGCCGAGCCCGCTGCCGCCGCTCGCATCGAGCACTGCGCCGGACCCGCCGGCGTTGATCGTGAGGTGTCGGTTCCGGGGGCGACCGCCAGGTCGGCGTCAACGAATCCCGCCGGCGTCTCGTCCTCCGCGTTCAGGTTGACGAGCAATCTCGCCCGAGGTCGGGCTTCCAAGCGCGATGTCATGCTCAGCGGCATAAACAACGAGCGAGTCATTTTTTCGCTGGTTCTCCGGCTCCCATTCGATCCCGATCTCCCGCTCTGCGCCTGTGCCGGTGCCGCCTGGCGACGCGAATTCTCCACCGGTCAGATCGACGGTGAGGCCACGGCCGCGTACCTCGATCCTGCTGACGTTCGCAACGGTGGGGGTGCCGGTTCCTGCGGTGGCATCCGCGCACGTAACCAGTGCCCGCGGTAGGAGCCGTATGGCCCGTCGACGATCACCTCGTAGACCTCGATCTCTTGCCCGCTTCGCACGATCCGCGCGATGCGCAGGTCGACGGAGACGACGCCCTCTGCCGGCGAGAATGAGCAATCTTCGGGTGGCGGAGTGGTCTGTGCGACCGCGAGCTGAGAGGGCGAGGCAATAACGCCGATGATTGCGGCGAGGCCGACGACTGTGAGGCGAAGGTGGCGTGCGATCTCGATCCTGGCCATCTGATCTCGGTAACCCGGTGGTACGCGGTTAGTTTCGCGAAGGCGACTGCGTGCGCACGCCGGGCGCGGTACGGGTTTCGGGTCAGTAGTCAGTTGCGACCGGCGTGACGCGACGAACAGTTCATTCGCGGGCTCAGCCGCCCACCGCTCACCGGTTTCGGCGGCGCGGATCGTTGTATCGGTGGGGCCTATGGCCGCCGGGACGGGCGGTCCCTAGCCTGGATCGAGAATGGATCGCCGCTCCTGGACGCTGCTTCTGATCCTCGCCGCCATCTGGGGCGCGAGCTATCTGTTCATCAAGGTCGGGCTGCGGGACCTCGATCCGGTGATGATCGCGTTCGCGCGGATCGCCCTCGCGGCGCTCGTGCTGGTCCCATTGGCGGCGACGCGGGGCGCGCTGCGGGGCCTCGTCGAGAAGGCACCGCTCGTGTTCCTGCTCGGCGCGGTGCAGGCGGCGGGCCCGTTCCTCCTGATCGCGCTCGGGGAGCAGGAGATCGCCTCCTCGCTGGCGGGGATCCTGGTCGCCTCGACGCCGATCTTCACCGCCCTGCTCGCGATCTGGGTCGACCACGACGAGCGCGCGGAGGGGCTTCGCCTGGTCGGGATCCTCGCGGGGATCGTCGGCGTCGTGGTCCTGCTCGGCGTCGACCTCGGCGGCTCGAGCGCGGCGCTCCTCGGCGGGCTGGCGGTCGTCCTCGCCGGCCTCGGCTACGCGATCGGCGGCTTCATGGTCAAGCACCGCTTCCGGGAGTTCCAGCCGATCGGCGTCGCCGGAGCGGTGATGGTCGCGAGCACCTTGCTGCTGTTGCCGGCCGCGGCGTTCAGCCTCCCCGAGGACGGCGTGGCGCTCGGGCCGATCGCGTCGGTGGTCGCGCTCGGCGTGCTCGGCACCGGCGTCGCCTTCGCGCTCTTCTACGAGCTGATGACCACCGTCGGGCCGGCGCGGACCTTCGTCGTGACCTACCTGGCGCCGGCGTTCGCGGTCGTCTACGGCGCCACCCTGCTCGACGAGGAGATCACCGCGGCCACGATCGCCGGCATGGTGCTGATCGTCAGCGGGTCGTACCTGGCGGCGGAGGGCCGGCTTCCCGGCCGGCGGCGGCCCGTCGCAGAGCCGGCGCCGCTCGGTATCGCTCTTCCCCCAGCGACGAGCGATGGTCATCGAGCACGCCCAGGACCCGGCTCGGCCCGATCGCGTCCGCCCACTCGAGCGGGCCCCGGGGCCAGTTGAACCCGAGCCGCATCGCGGTGTCGATGTCCTCGCGCGTGCCGACGCCGCGGCCGAGGGCGAAGTAAGCCTCGTTGGCGAGCTGGCAGACGATCCGGCTCAGGACCTCGACCTGGGCCTCGGCGGGAAGCCCGATCGATTCGTGGCCGCCCCACTCGGTGACGTCCGCGGGCGGCTCCGGGTGGTCGGGATCCTCGGGCCGGTGCGGTCCGTCGCCGTACTCGTAGTAGCCCGCGCCCCGACTTGCGACCGAGACGCCCGGCGGCGACCATCTTCGCCTGGATCGGGTGCGGCTGCCAGCGAGGCTCGTGGAAGCTCTGCTCCCAGAACGACTTCGCGACCTCGAAGTTGACGTCGACCCCGACCAGGTCCATGAGCTCGAACGGGCCCATCCGGAAGTCGCCGCCGATCCGGGCGATCGCGTCGATCTGCTCGACCGTCGCGATCCGGTCGCCGAGCATCCGCAGGGCCTCGAGGCTGAACGGGCGCGCGCAGCGATTCGCGATGAAGCCGATCTCGTCCGCGGCGCGGACCGGGGTGCGGCCCATGCGCCCGCGCGACCTCGGTGACCGCGTCCGCCGAGCTCGTCCGCGGTCTCGTCCCCGCGACCACCTCGACCAGCGGCATCAGCACCGGCGGGTTGAAGAAGTGCATCCCGCACACCCGCTCCGGTCGCTCGATCGGGGCCGCGATCGCCGTCACCGACAGCGAGGAGGTGTTGGTGGCGAGGATCGTCTCGGGCCCGCACACCTCGGCGAGGCGGTCGAACAGATCCCGCTTCAACGAGAGGTCCTCGGGCGCGGCCTCGATCACGAGATCGCAGCCGGCTAGGTCGACAACCTCGGGAGCGACGCGGAAGCGTGCCGAGGCCGCCTCCGCCTCCTCCTCGCTCCAGCGCCCCGGTCGGACCCCTTGACCAGCCCGGCTCGCAGTCGCTCTTCGCCCGCGGCGAGCGCGTCACGGTCGGGGTCGAAAAGACGCGTCTCGAAGCGCCCGAGGGCGGCAAGCTGCGCGATCCCGGCGCCCATCGTGCCGGCGCCGGCGACGCCCACCCGCTCGATCTTCACCGTCCGCGGAACTCCGGTCGTCGCTTCTCGAGGAACGCATCCATCCCCTCGATCCGGTCCTCGGTCGCCATCGCCAGCTCGTAGAGGCGCCGCTCGACCTCGAGCCCGGCCGAGAGGCCGGTCTCCTCGGCGGCGATCACCGACTGCTTGGCGAGCCGCGCGGCGATCGGCGGGCGGCGGGCGATCCGGCCCGCCAGCTCGAGCGCCTGCTCCAGCCACTCCTTCTTCTTCACTACCGCGTTGACCAGGCCCAGGCTCGCCGCCTCGTGCGCGTCGATCCGCCTGCCCGTGAGGACGAGCTCCATCGTCCGCTGCTTGCCGATCACCCGCGCAAGCCGCTGGGTGCCACCGCCTCCCGGGATGATCCCGAGCGTGATCTCGGGCTGGCCGAACTCCGCGGTCTCCGAGGCCACGATCAGATCGCAGGCGAGCGCCAGCTCGAATCCGCCGCCCAGGGCCCAGCCCGAGACCGCGGCCACCAGCGGCGTCTTCACCGCCGCCACCCGTGGCCAGAAGGACGCCGCCGGGTGGCGCATCGACTCCTCGAAGGTGCGCTCCCGCAGTGCGCGAATGTCGGCGCCGGCCGCGAACACCTCGTCCGACCCTGCGATCACCAGGCAGCGGGCCTCGCGATCGGCGTCGAGCCGCTCCAGCTCCGACGCCAGCTCCTCCATCAGCTCCGGCGAGAGGGCATTGCGCGCCTCGGGCCGGTCGAGCCGGACGAGCCAGACGCCCTCGCCGCGCGGCTCGACGTCGACGAGCTGGGTCACTCGTCGGCCGCCTCGTAGGGCAGGAAGGCGTTGATCCCGGTGGCGTCGCGGCCGATGATCAGCTTCTGGATCTGTGAGGTCCCCTCGTACAGGGTGGTGACGCGGGCGTCGCGGAGGTAGCGCTCGACCGGGTGGTCGTCGACGTAGCCGGCGCCGCCGTGGACCTGGATCGCGTCGTTGGCGCTCTGCACGGCGGCCTCGGTCGCATACAGCTTCGCCACCGAGGTCGCCACCGTCGAGGGGTCGCCGGCGTCCTTTAGGGAGCCGGCGCGGCGCACCAGCATCCGCGCTGCGTCGCGGCGCACGACCATGTCCGCGATCAGCTCCTGGACGAGCTGGAAGCGGGCGATCGGCACGCCGAACTGCTGCCGCTCGGTCGAGTAGGAGACCGAGGCGTCGACGCATCCCTGGCAGATGCCGACGCAGCCCGCCGCGACCGAGTACCGGCCCGAGTCGAGCGCCGACATCGCGACCTTGAAGCCGTCGCCGATCTCGCCCAGCATCGCGTCGTCCGCGACCTCGATCCCGTCCAGGGAGATCGCCGCGGTGTCGGAGGCGCGCAGGCCGAGCTTGCCGTGGATCTCCTGGGGCGAGTAGCCCTCGCTCTCGGTCGCGGCCAGGAAGCAGGCGAGCCCGCGGTGTCCCTGCTCGGGGTCGGTCTGGGCGAAGATCAGGGCCACCTCGGCGACGTTCCCCATCGAGATCCACATCTTCTGGCCGGAGATCCGCCAGCCGCCGTCGATCCGCTCGGCGCGGGTGTGAAGCGCCGCCGCGTCGGAGCCGGTGTCGGGTTCGGTCAGGCCGAAGCATCCGAGCGCCTCGCCGGAGCAGAGCCGCGGGAGCCACTTCTTCTTCTGCTCCTCGGTCCCCCACCGCTCGATCGACCCGCACACCAGCGACGTCTGCACGGAGACCACGGTCCGCGCCGAGGAGTCGGCGCGGCCGACCTGCTCGACGATCAGTCCGTAGGAGAGGTAGTCGAGGCCGCGGCCGCCGTAATCCTCGGCGACCGGCGCTCCGAGGTAGCCCATCTCGCCCAGCTTCGTAGCGAGCTCGCGGTCGAACTTGCCGGCCCGGTCGGAGTCGCGCGCCCGCGGCGCGATCTCCCCGTCGGCGAACTCGCGCGCCGTCTCCGCGATCAGCTTCTGCTCGTCGGTGAGCGAGAGGTCCACAGGACGGCGGAGATTAGACCCGCGCGAGTTCACGCGCGAGCGGCGCGCCGGCGAAGCCCTCGACCGCCTCGTGGGTGCGGGGCCCGGGCGCCTCGGGCATGTCCCGGCCGTCGATCGCGGAGATCGCCTGGACCTCGCGGGTGGTGGAGGCGAGGAACGCCTCGTGCGCGCCGAGCAGCTCGTCGAGCTGCCAGTCGCCCTCCTCGACGTGGAGCTCGCGTGCCACGCGCGCTCGGGTGATCGACTCGAGGATGCCCGTGTCCAGGGCGGGCGTCCGCAGGCCGCCCTCCGCCGAGACCCAGAAGACCGACGAGGTCGGCGCCTCGAGCACGACGCCGTCGGGGCGGACAAGGATCGCCTCGTCCGCTCCCTTGCCCTCCGCGATCCTCGTCGCCTGCATGTTCGCGGCGTAGGAGATCGACTTGACCCCGGTGAGGATCACGCTCGGCGCGTAGGTGACGGTGGCGACGGCGATCGTCTCCTCCCAGTCGGGCAGGGTCTCGCAGAGCAGCAGGCGCTTGCCGCCGCGCGTGAGGACGATCCGCAGGGCGCCGTCGCGCGCTCCGAACTCGCCGAGCAGGTCGCCGATCTCGTGCTCGAGCGCCGCGCGATCGACGCCCAGCTCGATCGCCGCGCCCGAGCGCTCGATGCGGTCGAGGTGATCGGCGAGGGCGAAGGGGCGTCCCTCGTAAAGGCGGATCACCTCGAACGCCCCGTCGCCGCGGAGGAGCCCGTCGTCGGTCGCCGGGATCAGGGCTCCCTCCGCCGGGCCGATCGCCCCGTCGATGCTCGCCAGCACTGCCTCCGCCATAGGCGGACGAGGCTATCGGGGAGTGCGTGCGGAGATGTGACTTATCCTCGCATCGTGGACTTGCTGATCATGCTGGGGTTCATCGGGTTCCTCGTCCTGGTCCTCGTTCTCTTGGCGCGCGCCTATCCCGGCAGCGGCGCCGACCTGGTCGACTGGAAGCCCACTCGCTCGTACGAGACCGAGGCCCAGCTCGAGGTCGACGACGTAGCGCAGATGCTCGAGGCCCAGAACGAGTACCGGCGCCGTCGCGGGGCGCAGGAGATCACCTCCGACGACGCCGAGGAGATGGCGCGGGAGGACGAGAGGCTCCGCCAAGAGCGCCAGTGGCCCGAGCGCTGATCGTCGGCTGCGGCTGCCGCGGGCGAGAGCTGGGCCGGAACCTCCTCGGAGCTGGCTGGGCGGTCCGTGGGACCACCCGCGACCCGGCGCGGTGCGCTGAGATCGAGGCGGCCGGGATCGAGGCGGCGGTCGCCGACCCGGATCGGGCGATCACGATCCTCGAGCGGATCGAGGGCGTCGCGGTCGTCTGCTGGCTGCTCGGTTCGGCGCGGGGCGACGACGATGCGCTGGCGGCGCTTCACGGCCCCCGCCTGGAGCGGTTGCTCGAGGAGCTCGTCGACACCCCCGTGCGGGGGGTCGTCTACGAATCTGCCGGGACGGTCGCGGCGCGCCACCGCGAGGCGGGGGAGAGGGCGCTGCGGAACGCGCGCGAGCGCTGGCGCATCCCCTTCGAGCTGATCTCGGCCGACCCCGCCGACCACGAACCCTGGGCCGAGGCGGCGCAGAGAGCCGTCGACCGGGTCGTGGCGTGAGGAACGACGGCGCCTACTGGATCGGGCGGGGCCGCTTCTGGTCGGCGCCATCCTGTGCCCAGGGCGCCTCGTCGGGGCTCTCCTTCGGCGGCTGGTCGAGCTCCTTGGCGAGGAAGTAGAGGCCGACCGCGAGCGCCGCGACGACCGCGAAGAAGGTCGGCGAAGGTGGCGAAGACGCGGGTGCGGGTGGCGCCGTAAGTGCCACCGACGACCTTGCGCTTCTTCTTCTTCCCCATCGCGTCTTCGTCGGAGATCTTGTCGAAGTCGAGTCGCTCCTCGGGCGGCGTGCGCTCGATCACCGTGTTGGGCCCGACCGATGGCGCGGTGACCTCCTGGCCCTCGGCGTCCGAGGTATCGCCCCCGGTCGTCTGCCCGGCGGACTCCTCGGATCCTGAGTCCTCGTCGTCCGCGGACCGGGACTCGTCCGGCTCGTCGGACCCGGATTCCTCGCGGTCCTCGGGAGGATTGTGCGGATCGTCGTCGCGCATCGGCGCCGACTGTACCGAGAGCACCCGGCTTGTGCCACCGGCAACCGAATAATACACTCTAGGCTCAGCGACGTGTCGACCGGGGAGGACGCTTGAGGAAGCGCGTCGCACTCGTAGTCGCACTGGCGGTCCTTGCGCTTCCGGGGACGGCCGGCTCCGCCGCGCCCCCCGGTGAGTTTCCCTGGGGGGAGCGCCTCAAGGAAGCGAAGCAGTTCGCGGCGGGGCGCACCGGCAAGGTCTCGATCGGGATCGTCGACCCGGACGGGCGCTTCCACGGCTATGGCGCCGACCGCCGCTACAACTCGGCGAGCACGGTGAAGGTGATGCTGATGGTCGCCTTCCTGCGCCACGGCGACCAGAACGACGAGCCGCTGAGGAGCTCCGACAAGCGCCTGCTCGGGCCGATGATCAAGCGCTCCGACAACAACGCCGCGACCACGATCCGCAACATCGTCGGCAACGACGCTCTGGTCCGGCTCGCGAAGCGGTCGGGGATGGAGCGCTTCCAGCCCTCGAGCTCGTGGGGGCTCTCGCAGATCACCGCCCGCGATCAGGCGGTGTGGATGTCCGGGATCCGGGAGCAGATCCCGGAGCGCCACCGCCAGTACGCGATGCGCCTGCTGACACGGATCGTGCCGTCGCAGAGCTGGGGGATCCCCCCGGAGGCGCCCGACGGCTGGAAGATCTACTTCAAGGGCGGCTGGGCGCCGAGCGGGAACCCCGGCTGGACGGTGAACCAGGTCTCCCAGCTCCGCCGCGGGCACGAGCACTTCGCGCTAACCGTGCTCACGCGCCAAGGACCGTCCTACGGATACGGCCGGCAGACGATCCGCGGCGTGGCGAAGCGCTTGCTGAAGCATTTCGGGCGCTTCTAATCCTGAGACCCGGCGCGGGCGGGAGCTCTCGCACCTAACATCTCGCGCGTGAGAAGGGGGATCGCGATAGCCCTTGCGGCGGCCGCGCTCACGACCGGCCCTGCGGGCGCGGGCGCTGCGGCCCCGGCGGGCGGCGGCATCAACTGGGTCGAGCATCTGCCGCCGGTCGACGTCGCGGGCGACGTCCAGCCGGGTCCCGTGCGCAACTGCAGGAAGCCGAGGATGAAGTGCGTCCGCGTGACGATGAAGCGCATGCGAGAGCTTCAGGCGCAGCTCGGCTGCGACCACCGAGGTGTCTTCGCGACGACCTATCTCACGCTCACCGAGACCTACTTCCAGGTGCTCCGCGACGACCCCGACTTCGTCGAGGACCGCAAGTACCTCTTCACCGAGGTGGCCCAGTTCGCCAACTACTACTTCAAGACCCTGCGGGTCCACCAGCGCGGGGAGGAAGTGCCACCGGCCTGGGAGACGGCTCTCGACACAGCGCGCGACGGTGAGGTGAATGGCGCGCAGGACATGCTCCTCGGGATCAACGCGCATGTGCAGAGCGACATGCCGTTCGTGATCGCCGAGCTCGGTCTCGAGACTCCCGACGGCAGGTCTCGAAAGCCGGACCACGACGTCGTCAACGCGGTGCTCGAGATGGCCTACCAGCGGGTCGTCGACGAGGTCGAGCGCCGCTACGACCCAATGCTTGCGGTCACCAACCCCGACGGGGTCCCACTGGACGATGCCGCCGGCCTCGAGCTGGTGCGCACCTGGCGCGAACGGGTATGGCGTAACGCGGAGCGGCTCACCAATGCGAAATCGGCTGAGGAGCGCCGCCAGATCGCGGCCGACATCGAGGCCCAGGCCGCCGACTGGGCGCGCGGCATCGCAGCTCCCCAGGAGCCCGGCGCGCGGGCTCGTCGCGACGCCTACTGCCAGTCGCAGCTCGGCTCAGGCTGAGTCGCCGTCCACCCGTCGAAGGAGCTCCTCGAGGATCCGCGCCGTCGCGCCCCAGATCAGGTGGCGGTCGACCTCGAAGGTGGGGGTCTTGAACGGGACGCCCCGCCTGACGAGGCGGCGCATCGCATAGCCTTCGCGGAGCGCCTCGAGGTGCAGGTGGAGGATCGCCTCGACCTCGGCCGGATTCGGCCGCAGGTCGAGCGCGTCGCCGATCACCCCGACGAAGGGATGCACCTTGTAGTTGGTGACGAAGGTCCCGATCGGCGGCAGCGCCCCGATCACCTCGACCGAGTCGGGATCGAGTGCGATCTCCTCCTCGGCCTCGCGCAGGGCGGTGGTCAGAAGGGCCTCGTCGGGGTGGTCGCGGCGACCACCGGGAAACGAGATCTCGCCCGCGTGCCGGCGCAGGTCGCCGCGGCGCTCCGTGAAGACGATCCCGGGCCGGGCCTCGAGCCCGAAGATCGGCACGAGCACGGCTGCCTCGGTGCGGCCGTGAGCATCGATCGCCTCGGCTTCGTCGGACGTAAGCAGGGCCTGGTCGAGGCGCTCGCGCAGGGTGGCCGAGTCGGTCACGGGACTACGATTGTCGATGAAGCCCGCGAAGGAGGTAGCCGTGCCCGACGCGCTCGTGATCGTCGACTACCAGAACGACTTCTGCCCGGGCGGCGCGCTCGCCGTCGAGGGAGGACACGAGATCGCCGCGCCGATCAACGAGCTCGCCCGCAGCTTCGACACGGTGGTGGCGACCCGCGACTGGCACCCGCCCGACCACGCCTCGTTCGAGATCGAGGGAGGCCCGTGGCCGGTGCATTGCGTGCAGGGATCGCACGGCGCCGAGCTTCACCCCGAGCTCGATCGCGAGCGGATCCAGCACGTCGTCGAGGTCGGCTCCGCCCGCGACGACGAGGGCTACTCGGGCTTCGAGGGATCCGACCTCGAGGACTTCCTTCGCGCCCAGGGTGCCGAGCGCCTCTTCGTGACCGGGATCGCCACCGATTACTGCGTCCGCGCCACCGTCCTCGACGGCCGCCGGCTCGGCTTCGACGTCACCGTGGTCGAGGATGCGATCCGGGCCGTCGACGTCGATCCCGGCGACGGCGACCGCGCGCTCGAGGAGATGCGCGAGGCGGGGGCTGAGGTGGCGAGGACGGACGAGGTCGTCTCGATCGTGCGCGGGTAGGCCGCGATCGCCCGGCTCAGATGATCACCTGGACGGTGCCGCCGTCGACGGACCAGGCGGCGCCGGCGACGTAGCTGGCGCGCTCCGAGCAGAGGAAGACGATCCCGCTGGCGATCTCCTCGACCGTGGCCAAGCGGCCGATCGGGCGCTTGGCGCCAGCGGCCTCGAGCGCCTCCTGGCGTGAGTCGGCGCCCGAGAGCTCCTTCGACTGGTCGAGCAGGCCGCCGGGCTCCATCCAGAGCTCCCCCTCCACGGGCCCCGGGCAGATCGCGTTGACCAGGACGCCGTCGCCCGCGTAGCGGTCCGCGAAGAGGCGCGAGAGCCCGAGCTCGGCCGACTTCGCCACCGAGTACTCGGGCATCGCCGCCGACGGCCGCTTGCCGGCCGTGGAGGCGACGTTGACGACGCGCCCCCAGCGGCGCTCGGCCATCGCCGGGATCGCCGCGCGCATCGCGCGCATCGGGGCCATCACGTTGAGGTCCCAGGCGTCCTGCCAGTCGGAGTCGGGGACCTCCTCGAGACGCCGCCAGCGAGCGGTCCCGGCGTTGTTGACGAGGACGTCGAGCCTGCCGAAGCGATCCTCGCTGGCCGCGACGATTCGTTCGCCGGCGCCCGGGTCCCTGACGTCGAGGACGAGCGCTTCGGCCTCGGCGCCGAGCTCCTCGCACTCGCGCGCGGTCTCCGAGAGCGCGTCGGCCGAGCGGGCGACGAGGACCAGCGCGGCTCCCTCGGCGGCGAGCTGGCGGGCCGTCTCCTTCCCGATCCCGCGGCTGGCGCCGGTGACGGCGCAGACCCGGCCCCCGAGGCCGAGGTCCATCAGCCGGCGACCTCGACCCGGTCGGTGATCGACACCCTCGCCTCGGAGGTGAGGGTGCGGTGGACCGGGCACTTGCCGGCGATCGTCTTGATCCGCTGGGTCTGCTCCTCGCTCAGCCCGCCGGGGAGCTTCAGCGTGACGTCGAAGTGGTCGCACTCGCCGCGGGGCTTGGGTTCGAACTCGGCCGCGACCTCGATCTCGCTGAGGTCCCAGCCCTTGCGGTCGGCGTACATCTCGACCGTGATCGCGGTGCAGGAGGCGAGCGCGGCCGCGAGCAGCTCGGTCGACTTCGGACCGAGATCGTCGCCCCCTTGTCCTCGGTCTCGTCGGCGACGAGCGTGTGGCCGCGGATCTCGACGTCGTGGGTGTACCCGGAGCGACGGCGAGCGACGGCGCGCCGGATGTTGCTCTCGCTCTCGGCCATTCAGCCCCGTCCCTCGAACAGCTCGGGGTCGTCGACGTCGGCGAAGCGCGCCATCGCGTAGGCGAAGTCGGAGGCCCGGTTGAGATAGCGAAGGAGGGCATCGGAGGCGAGCCCGTCGGTGTCCCGGAGTGCGATCACGCGGCGCTCCGCGCGCCGGATCGTCGCCCGGGCCAGGTCGAGCTGGGCCGAGAGCTGCGTGCCTCCGGTGATCACGAACTTGGGGGGCAGCTCGACCCGCTCCATGTAGGCGTCGATTCGCTCCTCGAGCCGTTCGACCATCGCGTCGGTGACGCGGCTGACCCCCTCCTCGAGCCGCTCCGCCGCCTCGGGGGAGGTCGCGAGCTCGGCCCCGGCGACGAAGAGCTCGTTCTGCAGCCGCAGGATGTCCGCGTGGAGCTCAGCGTCCTCGGGCCCGCACAGCGAGCGGGCCACGCCGAGCGCCGATCCGGCCTCGTCGACCGACCCGTAGGCCTCGATCCGCACGTCGTCCTTCGGCTTGCGCCCTCCGTACCAGAGGGACGTGGTCCCGTCGTCTCCCTTCTTCGTGTAGATGCGCGTCATCTAGGACAGTGGATTGAAGACGATCCCAGTCGCGAGCTTGGGGTAGAAGTAGGTCGACTTCGGCGGCATCGTCTCACCAGCCGCCGCGACCTCGCGAACCGCCTCGATCGGGGTGGGACGCAGCATGAACAGGCAGTCGCGCTCGCCGGACTCGATCGCCGCACGCGCGGAGGCAGGGTCGCTGTCGTACGCGAGCCCGCGCTTCGCGGCGATGTCCTCGTCGGTCATCCCGAGGATTCCGCGCAGGACCAGCTCCTCGAGGATCACCGCGTCGAGCTCGCGGTAGGCGTCGGGCTTGTCGGGCATCGCCCGCGCGAGCGCGGCGGGGTCGCGGAGGCGAAGCCGGTAGCCCTGCTTGTGGAAGGAGTCGGCGTAGCCGAGGACGCCGACCCCGGTCTCGCCCGCGGGGTCCATCGCGTCGAGGCCGACCTCCTCCACCTCGAACAGCTCCTTCAGCCCGGTGCCGAGCGGCTCGAACTGGGAGGGATCGAGGTCGTAGAGGAGGCGATGGGTGGGGAAGACCGCGAGGCCGGGATCGTCGAGCGAGACGAGGGACATCAGGACGTAGGAGTGGGGGCCGGGGTCGTCGGCGCCGACCTCCGCCTCGTACGCGCGCGCGGTCTCGTAGCGGTGGTGACCGTCGGCGATCAGGAGCTCGGCGTCGGCGAGCTCCGCGGCGACCGCCTCGTGCACCCCGGCATCGTCGACGCGCCAGGCGCGGTGGACCGTTCCGTCGCCGTCGGCGGCCTCGCCCCATGGTTGCTCGCCGAGGGCCGGCTCGAGATGGCGCCAGGCGTCGCCCGGATGAAGGGCGAAGATCGGCGAGAGGTTGTGCCGGGTCGCGCGGGTGAGTCGCAGCCGGTCCTCCTTCGGCCCCGGCTGGGTCCGCTCGTGCGGTCGTACTCCGCCCGGGCCGTAGGGCGCGAGGCGGACCCGGGCGAGGATCCCGCGCCGGGTTCGCGGTGCGCCATCCGGTCCCGTGAACTCCTGCTCGTAGGCCCAGATCGCCGGCTCCCGGTCCCGCTTCAGGATCCCCTGCAGGAGCCACTCGTCGAGCGTCTCCTCCGCGTGCTCATACGGGTCGGCGCCGGCCGGTCCCTCGGGCAGGTCGATCTCGACGACGTTGAAAGGCGAGCGCGCGACGAGCGCCTGCCGCTGCTCCGGCCCGATCACGTCGTAGGGGGGCGCGATCACCGCTTCGAGCGATCCGACCATCCCCAGCTCGTAGTGGACCGCCTCCAGCGGGCGCACCTCAGCCATCGGCAGAACCCTATTCGTGTGGTTGGTGGACGGCCCACTACACTCGCCGCCGCTCGTGACCCGACCAGGAGGTCCCTTGACAAAGCTCGCTCCCCTGACCGCGCTCGTGGTCGCCGCTGCCCTGCTCGTGGCCGGCTGCGGCGGCGACGACGAGGACACGACCGTGGCGACAACCACGCCGACGGGACTGAGCGGCGTCAGCGGAGCGACCGGGACGACCGGCGCCGCGGGCGACATCTCCCAGGTCCAGCAGACCCTCGAGGAAGCGGGCTACACGGTCGAGAAGGGCGATCCCTCCTCGCGCGTGGTGACGCTCGAGAGCGGAGACGTCGAGGCCGAGGAGAAGCTCGACGTCTCCGGCAGCGACCTCGCAGGCACGGCCTTCGTCCTCAGCTTCGGCGACGAGTCCGAGGCGATGGACGTCTTCGACAACTACGAGACCGAGGGCACCTTCGCCGCCCAGCAGAGCGGCACGATCGTCTACGCCGCCCCCGAGGAATCCGACCTCGACACCCTCGTCAGCGCCGCCGGGGCGTGACGCACGCCGGGCTCGGAGTGCCGATTGTCGGGTAACCGTCGCCATAGCGACGTTTAGGCGACACAGAACGCGTCTAGACTCGGCTACATCGGGGCGTGGCGCAGCCTGGTAGCGCGTGGCTTTCGGGGAGCCAAGGTCCCCGGTTCGAATCCGGGCGCCCCGACCTCAGGCCGACGCCTACAGCTCCCGCAGGATCTCCGACTTCTTCTGGTCGTATTCCTCGGCGGTGATCAGGCCGGAGTCGCGCATCTCCGCGAGCTGTCGGAGCCTCTCCGCAGGGTCGTCGTCGTCGTCGGCTTCGGCGCCGGCCGCCGGGAAGCCGGAGATCGACGCCCCGCCCGCCTCGTTGCGTCATGTGCTCCTGCACGACCTGCATGATCTTCATCTGGGTCTCGGGGTCGCCGGCGGCGACGGTCTCGGTGCTGCCCGGCTCGAGCTTGCGGCCCAGCACCTGCTCTAGCTTCGCGCGCAGCTCGGGGTCGTTGCGGATGTCGAGCACCGGTGTCACGCCCTGGGCTTCGCCTCCGACCTGGCCGGCCATGGCGCCGAACGGGTCGCCGACGACATCGAGATCGGTGACGGGGCCCTGGGCGGCCAGCGCCTGGCGACGCTGCTCATCCCCGACCATTTCCTGCTCGCGCACTCCGTCCCAGTCGATCGCCACCTTGGTGGGATCGTCCGGATCGACGCGGACCGGAATCGTTCCCGAGAGGCCGCCTGTGTCCTTGGCCTTCACCATCCATTGATCCTCGACCTCGTACGGGGTAACGCCCTCGACGAAGACCTGAAGGGTCATCGGCAGGTTGAAGCTCGTCCCCCCACGGTCCAGCGCGCCCATGGCGACGATGTTGGCCTTGCCGGGCGTGCCCTTCTTGAGGATCTTGCGGTGTGTGAACGGATTGAGCATGTTCGGCCTGCTCGACCTAAGTCACCCGTGGGCGGCGGGCAAGCCTGAGCTCGTCCGCCACGCCAACCAGTACCCCGCGAGTCGGTTGGCGAACGCGTTCGGCTTCTCCGCGTAGAGGCGTGCGCCGAGCACGAGCGCCTCGTCGAGGAGCTTCGCCTGGCGCCGCTCGATCGCGGCGAGGAGCGCCTCGAGGTCGGCTTCGGATTTGAAGCGGTCGCGGCGGCCCCGGGCGTCGTCGGCGAGCACGGCGAGGTCGTGATGGTCGCCGAGCCGATCGGACAGCTCGTGGGCCTGATCGGCAGTCTCCTCGAGCAACACCGGCCAGATCGGGTTCAGGATGCGCAGGTGGTACCAGAGGTCCTTGACCCGCTTGCGCCACTCGTGGATGCTCTCGACGCTCGGGTCCTCCCGCGTGTCGCGAAAGCGGTTGCGCCCCCGGCGGTAGGCGCGGGTCAGCCCGGGTGAGACGAGATCCCACGAGTCCCGCTCGAGATCCCAGTCCTCGATCGCCGCACCCCCGGCCTCGATCTCAGTCGCAGCCCGCTCGAGCTCGGCCTCGTCGGCGGAGTGCTCGTCGCGCTCGGACTCGAGCGCCCGGATGTAATTGCGGAGTGTCTTCTTGGTCGGCATGTCGCCGTCCTCTTCCCGCAGGACGTCGATCGTCCCCAGCTTCACCTCCGCGTCACGGGCGCCCGAGAGAAGCCGACCTGCGTCCCGAAAGCGCTCGTTCTCGCGTCGGTAGAGCTCGTCGCCGAGCTCTTCGCGCGACAACCTCAGCACCGAGCGCAGCTTCTTCAGGTCCTTGCGCGCCTCGTGGACCGACTCGGCGAAGGTGTCCGAGCCCTTGCCGCGAAGCTCGTCGAGCGCGTCGGCGACGCGACCGAGCGCGATCCGCTCGAGGCCGGCCGGCGGGCTCTCCGAGTCCTTGAGCCGGTAGGTGCGGCTCGGGCCCTTGCTCACCTGGACTCCTCCGGCATGCCGTGCTCGGCCAGCCGCTCATTGCCGTACCGCGGGTCGCCCGTCAGCTCCCGTCCGAGCCAGGGCGGCGGGTCGAATCGACCGCTCGCCTCTTCGGACGGAAACTCGATCTCCGCCACGGAGAGTCCGTCGAGCTCGTCGCCGTACACGTCGACCTCGATCGTAATTCCATCGGCCTCGACGCGGTGGCGGCGCTTGCGGACCCGCCTTCCCTCGGTGAGCGGCCAGAGCCCCTCCGCCTGCTCGGCCGAGATCTCGAGCTCAGTCTCCTCGCGAGTGAGCCCCGAGCCTCGCTTGACCGTGAGCACGTCCCCGCCGCCGCCGCGCCGGACGCGCACCTCGGTCTCATCCGCCGCGGTGGTGAGGTATCCCTGATGGATCTCCTCGCTCGGATGCTCGGCCAACCAGTCGGGTGGATCCGGAACCAGGAACTTGCGCTCGATCTCCAGGATCAGGCCCCCAGGATCACCCGGCGCCGCGGCCTTGTCGTGAAGAGACTGTGAAAGGTGGGCCGCTCAGGCCGCCGGGGCGGGAGGCGGGGGAGGCGGCTCCGCCGCCGCGGCGGGAGCGGTCGTCGCTGCCTGCCCGCCGCCGAGGTCGTAGAACAGGATCGCGGCTACCAGGGCGGCGATGGGCGCCGTCACGACGTCGGAAACGATCCGGAAGATGATCGCGCCGACGCCGCCGATGCCGGCGCCGATCGCGCCAAGCACGAGACCGACGCCCAAAGTGATCAGGAAGGCCACGACGATCACCGCGAACACCGCCCAGCCATTGCCGCGCACCAGCTCTCGGCTACGGCCAAACGCGTCGATTGCGCCCACGCGCTCGACCACGATCGCCGGAGCGGTGACCGCCCAGATCGTGAGAAGGATCAGTCCAGGCACGATCAGCAGGACGAAGCCGATCGCAATCGCGATCGCCTTCAGAAACCCGTTGACGATCAGCGGACCGATCGCGGGCGTCGCCGAGGAGACGAGCTCCCCGATCGTCGAATCCCTGCGGCCATCCCGGACGTCCTCGACGAGCTTCACGACGAAGCCCGTGAACAGCGTCAGCGCGAGGATGCTGACGACGACCGACAGCAGGTAGAGGAAGAAGCCCCCCGCCGAGAGGAGCAGGCCGTTGATGACGCCCACGACGACGAAGAACAGGGCTGCGGTTCCGAGCAGCACGCCGGCGTGCGACCCGTAGAGCGAGAACGCTTCGCTGATCACTCGGCCGACGTCGATCTCGCGGCGCGGTGCAGAGGCTTCCATCAGCCGGCGATCCTACGCGCCTCGACTTCGCGGCGTCAAGCCACCGACTGGGTTGCAACGCTCGGTACAGGTACGACCCGCCGCTACGCTGAGCCGACCGGCCCCCGTAGCTCAGCTGGATAGAGCGGTGGCCTTCTAAGCCACGGGTCGCAGGTTCGAGTCCTGCCGGGGGTATATGGCGATCCGAGTCGGCCCTTACACCTTCGGCAACGTGACCTACGACGGCCCCAGCGATGTGCTCTACGCGTCGATCGGCGAGCTGCCAGCGTCCCGGCGGGAGCGAACGCCGGAGGAGCACCTCTGGCATTTCGACGACCGCGGCCGGTTCCGGGGCATCACCCTGATGGCGCCGCGCGAGCAACTCGAGCGCGACGGCGCGGTCTACGTGAGCCTGCCGACCGGCGAGCTCGAGCGCGTCCAGGGCGTCGAGCTGCTCGTCCGCTGAGCGCCCTCCGCCGACCCCGATCCGCCGCTACATTGGACCGACCGCGGTGGGCGTAGCTCAGCTGGTAGAGCTCCTGGTTGTGGTCCAGGCGGTCGCGGGTTCGAGTCCCGTCGCTCACCCCTCATCCTCTGTCGAGGCGGCGCGCGTCCGGCGGGCCCGAAGCAACGGAAGGAGCGGCGAATGCCCGAGCGTGACGGATACATCCCCGGAGTGCCCTGCTGGGTGGACACTTCTCAGCCCGACCCGGAGGCGGCGCTTTACTTCTACACCGGCCTCTTCGGCTGGGAGCTCGAGAACGCGATGCCGCCGGAGGCGCCGGCTACCTACTTCGTAGCCCGGCTGAACGGCCGCGACGCTGCTGCGGTCGGGCCCATCCCCGAGGGATTCCCCCCGGTCGCGGCGTGGAACACCTACATCTGGGTCGACAGCGCGGACAAGACGGCATCGAAGGTCCGCGACGCTGGCGGGAGCGTCCTGAGGGAGCCATTCGACATCCCGGGCTTCGGCCGCATGGCGGTCTTCACCGATCCCGAGGGCGCGGCGTTTCGCGTCTGGCAGGCGAAGGACCACAAGGGCGCGGGGATCGTCAACGAGCACGGCTCGGTCAACTTCAACGACCTCAATACCCGCGACGTCGAAGGGGCAAGGTCCTTCTACGGGTCAGTGTTCGGCTGGGGGACGCTCGACGTGGGCGGCGGTTTCGAGATGTGGACGCTGCGCGGCTACGGCGACCACTTGGAGACCATCAACCCTGGCATCCGCGAGCAGACCAAGGAGCTCGGCGGCCCCGAGGGATTCGAGGACGTCGTCGCCAGCATCAACCCGATCTCCGACGACCAGCCCGACACGCCCGCGCACTGGGGTGTGACCTTCGCGGTCGACGACGCCGACGCCGCGGCGGCGAAGGCCGAGGAGCTCGGCGGCACTGTGGTCGCCGCGCCGTTCGACGCCCCCTGGGTCCGCATGACAGTCCTCACCGACCCGCAGGGAGCGACGTTCATCGCCAGCAAGTTCGTGCCGGAGAACAGGGACCTCGGTTAGGGCTGCGCCCGTCTCGATCAAAGCGGCATGGACGACTCGGACAAGTAGTGTCCCGTTCGTGCAGGTAGGCGGTAGCGGCTCCCATTTGCGCCTCGGCGCGCTCGCATTGCTGGCCGCGCTCGCCGCTGCGCTGCTTTTCGCCGCGACCGCTCGCGCCGACTCGGACGTCGGGCCGCGCGTCGCGCCGGGCGTCCACATCGCCGATGCGTCCTCGCTCGACGGCGCCGCTGCGGGCCGGTCCGCATCGCTCGCGCCACGGATCGTCAACGGCCGTCCGATCAACATCGCCGAAGCGCCGTGGCAGGCGGCCCTGACGCTGAACCCGGCGATCTACGCGGGCAACGCCTTCGAGCGGCAGTTCTGCGGTGGTTCGCTGGTGGCACCGCGCCTCATCATCAGCGCCGCGCACTGCATGGTCGATCCGCGGACCGACACGATCTGGGCGGACGGGGAAATCGCCGCGGTCACCGGACGCACCCAGCTCAGCTCGAGCGAGGGTCAGGAGATCCCCGTCGCCGACATCTTCCTCTTCGTCGACGGTCAGGGCAACCCGCTCTTCGTCCCGCCGTCAAGCGGCTGGGACGTCGCGCTCGTGGTCCTCGGGCAGCCCTCGACCGCGACCCCGATCAAGATCCCCGGGCCCGACGAGACCGAGCTCTGGGCGGTCGGCCGGCGCGCCGACGTCACCGGCTGGGGGGCGACCTCGTTCGAGGGCCCGGGCAGCGACGCCCTGCTCTCCGCGGAGACGGCGGTCCTGCCCGACTCGACCTGCCGGCGTCCCCTCGGCGTTCAGTTCGACACCGCGACCTCCCTCTGCGTCGGCCTGTACAGCGGCAAGCGCGATAGCTGTCAGGGAGACAGCGGCGGGCCGCTGACCACGCTGACCGCCGACGGCTCCGCGCGTCTCGTCGGCGACGTCCAGAGCGGATTCGAGTGCGCCCGGGCATTCATCCCGGGGATCTACGGCCGCTTCGGCGCCGATCCGCTGCGAAGCGCGCTACAGGGAGCCGCCTCGCAGCTCGTCGGCGCCGACATCGTCGGCTCCGGCGGCAGGCCGCCGACCACGCTCACCAAGAACCAGGCGATCGAGCTCTCCTTCGTCCGAGCCGACGAGCTTTGCCAGAAGACCCAGGGCTGCCGAGTGAAGATCAATCCCGACAAATGCACGACGGTCAAGGCGTGCCCCTCGATCAACGGTCGCCAGTGCAAGCCCAAGCAGGGGGGCTTCAAGTGCCTGGTCGAGGTCTTCGGGAAGGAGCCGAAGAAGGGGAAGGTCACCTGCGTCCAGCCGGTGCTCTGGACCGCCGACACCGGTGAAATCGAGCGGGAGAACCTAGGCAAGCAGAGCTGCTCGAAGGGGTGGTAGTACCCCATCTGGGCGTATGGGGTCATGCCCGACCGTCCTCGGGTACATTCCTGGCGACTTCGCGTGGGGGGCGAAGCGTCATCTGAAGCAAATCGACCTTTGGGGGGTTGAGTTGAGAACACGTATGACGCTGGTCGTCGCGCTGGGCGCGTTGCTCGTGCTCGCGATTGCCGCGACGCCCGCGAACGCCGGCCTGCTGAAGAGCCAGCGGGCCGACAGCCTCACGGCGGACGGCAAGTGCAAGCTGATCCCGCCGCTTCGGACCGCCTCGCCGATCGGCGCGGGCGTACCGTGCGGAGGCGTGCGGCCCGGCGCGCTCGTCGAGAGCGACGTCGGCGGCTGCACGATGAACTTCCTGTTCACGGGCTCCGACGGACACCGCTACATCGGCACCGCCGGCCACTGCATCATCGAGGCGCCGTCGACGGGAGGCAACTTCCCGGACCGCCAGTGGGCGCCCGGCCAGGGCCCGGTCGCACGTGACGGCGACGGCAACAGGATCGGCGAGTTCGCCTACGCGGCTCTCAACGACAACCAGGAGGCCGATTTCGCGCTGATCAGGCTGGACGCGGGAGTTCCCGCGAGCGCCCAGATGTGCCACTTCGGTGGGCCGACCGGTCTCAACTCGGACCGTCCCGGACCAGTGCCGCCGACCACCCTGAACCACTTCGGCAACGGGATCCTGGTCGGCAACGCCGTGGTGACCAACCAGACCACCGTCCCGGCCCGCTCGGCGCTCGCGCTGGGAATGCCGAACCCGAATCACGTGTACGCCGAGGGCCTCGTCGTTCCCGGCGATTCCGGCAGCGGCATCCAGTCGGCGGACGGACGCGCGGTCGGAGTCGTCGTGACGACCGGCGTCCATTCGAGCTCGGTCGGCAGCAGCGGCGTCGACGCGGGCACGGTCGGTGTCGTCCGGCTCGGGCCGATGGTCCAGCGCGCGCAGGGGTTCACCGGCGTCAACTACACGTTGCAGACGGCTCCGACGCTCTAGAAGTCAGGCCGAACGCGCATCGGGTCGTGCGAGAGCGCCGCGCAAGCGGCGCTCTCGCCGTTCCGGGGCCGGGAGGCGCGGCACGCTACAACTGAGCCATGCCCCGGTGGGCGAAGGCTGTCGGCTGGGCGGCGGTCGTCTGGACCGCCGCGATCGCGGCCGCGGCCGCCGTGGTCGGGCTCACCGCCGGTTGCGGCGACGTCGGCCCCGCCGACGTGCACGTCTGCGAGCTCGACCGCGACTCGACGGTCTCCGGGCTGGCCGTGGTCTGGTTCATCGGCTTCCTGCCGGCTGGGACGATCTGGCTTCTTGCCCGCGCTCGCCGGCCGCGCTGCCGGGTCTGCGGCGAGGAGCTGGCATCGGCCGAGTACCGCGTCTGCCGCAGATGCGGAGCGCGGTTGATCGAGACCGCGACGCGCGGCGACTGAGCGTCGATCGTGGAGGCGCCGAAAGTTTGGGGGGGATGTTGGGGTGGGCCCCTGATGCGAAAAACCCCCAGCGCCTAGAGGATCGTCCATGTAGATATGTTTCCGGTCGGCTTCCAGGCAGGGGTTTCCTGGTGCAGGGGAGCCGCCAAGACGGGGTGCGGGTCCGTGGGAGCCGTACCTGATTCGAAAGGAAGGACCCGAGTGAAGAAGGTTCTCATCGTTCTCTCGCTCGCCGCGATGCTGTCGGTCTCGTTCGCGGCGATGGCACAGGCACGGGGCAAGGTCCTGTCGGGCAATCGGGCAGCCGCCGTCACGAACAAGGTCGCCAAGCGCGACTGTCAGCGGGACGCGAGCTGCTTCGAGTACTTCGCGGCCAATTGCCGCCGGCAGGCTGTCCGGCGTGTGAGCTGCATCGCTGTCAACAACGGAGATCGCGCGGGCGTCCCCATCCAGTGTCAGCGGCTGGTGGTCGTTCGCCTGGTCAACCGGACCGGCGACGTCAAGTACGCGACCGGCAATCGGGAGTGCTTCGCGGTCTGAGGAGCGCGTAGATCGTCGTGAGCGGGGCGGGCCACGTGGCCCGCCCCGCTTCATTTCACCCGGCTCAGGCAGACCAGCCCGAACGTCACCTGATCCGGCGCGTCAGTCGAGTTGTAGGCGCCGATCGCCCACATCCGTGAGGTGCTCAGCACGGGCCTGCTCCGATCGAGGAACGTCCCCTGGCGCTCGGGGTGGAAATAGCCCGACACGGCCTTGCTGCCCTTCGGGCACCTGCTGAGCTCGACCGCGACCTCGGTCTTCGGGGGCACCTCGAGCGGCGTCGGCACCTCGAAGTAGGTGAGTGCCTGACCACCAGACTTGGCTCCGCGCCGGGCGAGGCGCGGAGAGACCGGCTCGACTCGCACCCGCTCCAGCTCGAGGTCCGCGGCGGGCGCCGGCGAGGCCCCGCCCTCGTCCGCAATGCTCGTGGCCGCGAGTGCCACGAGCGCACCCGCCGCGACGACCGCCGCGGCGCCCGCAAGGCTGATTCTCATCTCCGCGTCTCCTCGTTTCGTTTCCGGATTGCCGGATCGTACGTCGGGGATTTGCGATCTCACGCTTTCCGCGCCGATGGCGTTTACTTGGACGATGGCCCAGCGAGCACCGCTACCGCCCTTTCAGGAGCTGCTCGACGCCCACGCGGAATCGGTGCTCGGCTTTCTGCGCGGGCTCGTCGGGCCCGCTGATGCCGACGACTGCTTCCAGGAGACGTTCATGGCCGCCCTTCGCGCTTACCCCCGCCTCGAACACGGCGCCGAGCTGCGAGCCTGGCTGATGACGATCGCGCGACACAAGGCGCTCGACCATCATCGGGAGACGGCGCGGCGCCCCCGCCCGGTCGCGCAGCCGCCCGAGCCGCGGCACACGAACGGGCGCGCGGGACCCGACGAGGCCGTCGCGGCGGCGGAGCTTTGGACCGTGGTCGCTGCCCTTCCCGAGGGCCAGCGCGCGGCGGTCGCCCTGCGCTACGCGGGCGGCCTTCGCTATCGCGAGATCGCAGCGGCCCTCGAATGCTCGGAGGAGGCGGCGCGGCGGCGGGTCAGCGACGGGCTCCGGACGCTGCGGCTGCGCTCGCGCGACCTCGAGGAGATGATCCGATGACCGCGCTGCCGGAGCTCAAGCGCCGAGTCGCCGCGGCGGCCGAGTCCAGCGATCTGCTCGACGTCGCCTACGCGCACATCGACTCCCCGATCGGCGAGCTGCTGCTCGCGGCGACGCCCCGCGGCCTCGTCCGGGTCGGTTTCCCGGACGAGGGGGACGAAACCGCCCTCTCACGTCTTGCGGCGCAGGTATCCCCCCGCATCCTCGAGCGGCCCGAGCGGCTCGACCAGGCGCGCCGCGAGCTCGACGAGTACTTCGCCGGCCGTCGGCAGGAGTTCGACCTCGACCTCGACTGGCAGCTCACCGCCGGATTCCGCCGGCGAGTGCTCGAGGCGACGGCGAGGATCCCGTTCGGCGAGACCTCGACCTATACGGCGATGGCCTCCGCTGCCGGGAGCCCCCGCGCCCACCGCGCCGCCGGCTCCGCGCTCGGCTCGAACCCGCTGCCGCTGGTGGTGCCATGCCACCGCGTGCTTCGCCGCGGCGGCGCGCTCGGAGGCTACGGCGGCGGGCTCGAGGTCAAGGAGACGCTCCTTCGCCTCGAGGGAGCGCGGTGAGCGGTCAGCCGTTCGCGGCCTTCTCGTAGACGGAGACGAGCTTGCGCCCGAAGTAGGGCCCGTAGAGGACCTTCGGATGGTCCTGGTAGCCGAAGCTCACCACCGAGGCGAGCGCTCCGTTGACGGTCAAGCTGCCGCCGCTCGCGCCGACGCCCATGTCGCAGCCGATCGCGAACGCGCGTCGGCCCGTTCGGTATCGGCCGCGGATCGAAGCCGTCGAAGGGAGCGGTGCAGCGCCACATCACCTCGGTATCGCCGCGGTTGGCCGGGTATCCGGTCGCCACGTAGGTCTGCTCGACGGGGAGGTTCGGCGCCACCGGGATCGCGCCGACCGCGTCCTGGAGGGCGACGCCGTTCAGCGGTGACATCTTGAGCGCCGCGAGGTCGAAGTTGAAGTTCGCGTTCCGGCGCCACGCGCGCTGCGTGACGATCCGGTCGAAGACCCAGGTCCCGAACGGACGCGCTCGCCGATCGTAGGCGGGGACGAACACGAGCTTCGTCGCGGTATCGAACTCGGGATCGGTGACGCAGTGCCCCGCCGTGATCATCGTGCTTCGGTTCGCCGATTCGACGACGGTCCCCGAGCAGTTGTAGCCGCCGAGGCCCGGCATCCTCCCGAAGACCTTCCCGTACACGGTGTTCGGGAAGACGCCCGGATCCGGTACCTCAGCGCTCTCGAAACTGGCGGGATGGTTGCGCGGCCCTCGCTCGCCGAGCCGCAACCGCGAGGCCCCATGCTCGGACCGGATCGCCTCCAGCGGCCTCGTCTTCCGCATCCGTTTCGCGGTCCAGTAGTCGGCGATCGCCTGCGCCTTCGCTGCCCCGCCATCGCGCTCGACGACGCTGAGGTCGTCGGCTCGCGCCGCCGGAGCGAGCGCCATGACGGCGAGGGCGACGACCGAAACCGCGAGCGCGAGCGATGGTCTTGCGCCCTTCCCGCCATCGGTTTCTCGGTTCGGCCCGCTCATGTACGACCCTGTACCTGCCGGTGCGTTGCCGATCTTACCCAGGGGGGTTAGTCTCGCCCCGGCGATGGAGCGGACAGCGGCTCGCGATCGGACCGAGGACGGCACGGCGCCGGAGTTCGTCCGTGGCTCGGAGCTGCTCGCGAGCGCCTACGAGTTCGCCCGGCTGGCTCACGCGAGCCAGCGAACGCGAGGCGGCAATACGCCCTTCATCGGGCATCCTGTCACCGTCGCGCGACAGCTCGACGAGGCCGACCTTTCCGAGGAGCTCCTCGCGGCAGCGCTCCTCCACGACGTGGTCGAGAGCTCCGCCGTGGGGAGGGCCGAGGTCGAGGAGCGCTTCGGTCCCGAGGTCGCCCGCCTGGTCGCGGTGTTGAGCGAGGACCCGGAGATCGAGGGCTACGAGGCCCGCAAGCGCGCGCTACGCGATCAGGTCGAGCGGGGCGGCGAACGGCCCGCGGCGATCTACGCCGCCGACAAGCTCGCGAACCTTCGCGATACCCGTGAGGCCTACAGCCGGGACCCGCGGCGCGCCCGCGACAGCTTCGAGGTCTCCCTGGAGGTTCGCGTCGTCCTGTGGCGCGAGGACCTCGAGATGGTCGAGCGAACCGCGCCGAAGCTCCCGTTCCTGCGCCTGCTTCGCTACGAGCTGGAGGGCTTCGAGGAGGACCTCGAGACGCCGCGAGCCTAGGGCCTATCCCGATAGGGGATCGCACCCCTGGCTGCGGCCCAGGGCGCTTCGCGGATGCGGCGCCGGCGCAAAGCCCACATGGCGCTGCCATGCGGGCTTCACGCCGCCACCGCCCCGCTCGGCCCTGAACCGCCCCAGGGCACGCCCCCTACCGGGATAGGCCCTACCCGCGGCAGGAGCGCGGACGCGCGGCTTGAAAGGAAGCTGGGGGCGAGCGCCCCCGTCCGATGATCATCGACTGCGCCCACTATCGCGATGGCGCCCGTCAGCACGAGGGACCACTCGACGTCGAGCAGGCGGCGGCGCTGGCGCACGGTGCCGGGGACGACTTCGTCTGGCTCGGCCTCCACGAGCCCTCGGCGGAGGAGCTCGACCGGATCGGCGCCACCTTCGGGCTGCATGAGCTGGCGCTCGAGGACGCCCGCAAGGCGCATCAACGCCCGAAGCTCGAGGATTACGAGGATTCGTTCTTCGTCGTCCTTCGAACCGCCCGCTACAACGACGATCGGGAGGAGGTCGAGTTCGGCGAGATCAATCTCTTCCTGGGCACCGGCTACGCGATCGTCGTGCGCCACGGCGAGGCCAGCGACCTGACCGGCGCCAGGCGACGGCTGGAGGCGCGACCGGAGCTGCTTGGCGAGGGCCCCGCGGCTGTCGCCTGGGCGGTGCTCGACAAGGTCGTGGACGACTACATGCCCGTGGTCGCCGGGATCGACAACGACATCCAGGAGGTCGAGGAAGAGGTCTTCGCGACCGGCCATGGCGAGTCGACGCAGCGGATCTACTTCCTCAAGCGCGAGGTGATCGAGTTCCACCACGCGGTCTTTCCGTTGCTCGCCCCGCTCGAGGCGCTGGAGCGCGGCGCCTACCCGCAGATCGGGGACGCCCTGCGCCGCTTCCTGCGCGACGTCGCGGACCACGCCCGCCGGGTGAACGAGCAGGTGAACGCCCAGCGGGAGCTCCTCACCTCGGTCCTGGAGGCGAACCTCGCGCTGCTCAGCGTCCGGCAGAACGAGGTGGTCAAGCAGATCTCCGCTTGGGCGGCGATCATCGCGGTGCCAACCTTCATCGCATCGGTCTACGGGATGAACTTCGAGCACATGCCCGAGCTCGACTCCGAGATCGGCTACCCGCTGGCCCTCGCCGTGATGCTGATCGCGGTCCTCGTCCTCCACCGCTTCTTCCGGCGCATCGGCTGGGTGTAGATACGAGCGATAGCTCCGGCTTAGAGCGCTTCTCTACGCTGAGCCCGTGAGCACGGCGATCGACGTACTGGCGCCGCTTGCCCTGATCGCGATCGGGGCGGCGTACGCGACGCGGAGCGCGACGCTGGCGCGCGAGGGTCGCCCCATTCCCCTCTGGCGCCGGGTCTGCTTCGCCGCCGGGCTTCTCCTGCTCGTCGTCGCCGATCTGCCGCCGCTCGCGACGATCGCCGAGGAGCTGGTGGTCGCGCACATGGTCCAGCACCTGATCGTCGCGGACCTCGCCGCGCTGCTGGTCGCCCTCGGGCTCACCGGCCCGCTACTCCAGCCGATCCTCGCCCAGCGAGGCCTGCGCTGGCTGCGCGTCTTCGGCAACCCGCTCGTGGCGCTCCCCGCCTGGGCGCTGAACCTCTACCTCTGGCATCTCTCAGCCCTCTATCAGGGGGTGCTCGACAGCCCCGCGCTCCATCTGCTCCAGCACGCCGCCTTCTTCGGCTTCGGCCTGGCGATGTGGATGCCCCTGTTCGGGCCGCTTCCGAAGCCGGCCTGGTTCGGCAACGCGGCGATGGCGATCTACATCGTCGTCGTCCGGCTGAGCGGCGCTGTGCTCGCCAACGTGCTGGCGTGGTCCGGCTCGCCGCTCTATCCCGACTACGCTCCCGGGGAGGCCGAGCACGGGATCTCGCCGCTCTCCGATCAGGGCGCGGCGGGGATGGTGATGATGGTCGAGAGCGGACTGATCACCCTCGGCGTGCTCGCCTGGATCCTCTTCCGCTGGGCACGGCAGGACTCCGAGCGCCAGCGGCTCCTCGACCTCGCCCGCGAGCGGGGGGTTGACCTTGAGGATGCGCGCGCAGGGCGAGCGGTCGCGGCAGGACAGGGCGCGCGCCTCGAGCGCAGGCTTCGCGGATCGTGAGCGCCGTCGCCGAGAGGGAGCGCGCCGCCGGGGAGGGGCCCGCCGCCGCGGATGAGCGAGACGGCGCCTCGGTGCGCCGCAACCGGTTCCTCTACGCGCTGGTCTTCGTGGTCGGAGCCGCGAGCCTCGGCGCCGAGATCGCCGCCGCGCGGCTGATGGCGCCGTTCTTCGGCGCCTCGACGATCGTCTGGGCGAACACGATCGGGGTCGTTCTCGTCGCCCTCTCGGCCGGTTACTGGCTCGGGGGCAGGCTCGGCGACCGCCGCCCAGAGGTGCGAAGTCTCTGCCTCGTGGTCGCGATCGCGGCGGCGCTCCTCGCGGTGGTGCCGTTCGTGGCGCAGCCGTTCTTCGACGTCTCCGTCGATGCCCTCGACGAGATCTCGGCCGGCGCCTTCGTCGGCTCGCTGGTGGCCGTCCTCTTCCTCGTCGCCGTGCCGGTGCTGATGCTCGGCACCGTCTCTCCCTGGGCGATCCGGCTCTCGGTCCCCGACGTCGAGCACTCGGGCCGGGTGGCCGGCCGCCTCTACGCGATCTCGACCGTCGGGTCGCTGGTCGGGACGATGCTCGCGGCGCTCGCGTTGATCCCGCTTCCTGGGCACCCAGCGGACCTTCGTCGTCTTTGCGATCGCGCTCGGGCTCGCGGCGGCGCTCGGCCTCGGCTGGCGCTACCTGGCGCTCCCGATCGCGCTCGTCGGAGTCGCCGTGATCCCAGTCGGATCGGTCAAAGGGGCGGACACCGGCGAGGTGATCTACGAGGCCGACACCGAGCACCAGTACGTGCGGGTCGTCGAGCAGGCCGACGGCGATCGCCTGCTGGAGCTCAACGAGGGCCAGGCGGTGCACTCGCTGTACCGGCCCGGCGAGTATCTGACCGGCGACGTCTGGGACGGATACCTGGTCCTCCCGTTCACCGCGCTCGACGCGCCCGCCGGAGCGGATCGCGATCCTCGGCAACGCCGCCGGCACGACCGCCCGGGCCTACGGGCACTATTTCCCGGAGACGGAGGTGAGTGGGGTCGAGATCGACGGCGAGCTGACCGAGGTGGGGGAGCGGTTCTTCGATCTCAGAAACCCCAACCTGACCACCTATCACGAGGACGCCCGTCCCTGGCTGCGCCGCTCCGAGGGCGGATACGACGCGATCCTGGTCGACGCGTACCGGCAGCCCTACATCCCCTTCTACCTCGCGACGACGGAGTTCTTCGAGTTGGTTCGCGACCGCCTCGCCCCCGGCGGGGTGGTGATCGTCAATGCCGGGCACCCGGAGGGCAACGACGACCTCGAGACCGTGCTCGGCCGGACCATGTCGGAGGTCTTCCCGACGGTTCTCCGGGATCCGATCGAGCCCACGAACACGCTCCTGATCGGATCCGAGGCGCCGACCTCGGCCGGCCGCCTACGCGACTCGATCCCGGAGCTGCCGCGGGAGCTCCAAGGGGTGGCGGCGGAGCAGCTCGCCGAGATCGGGCCACGACTTCCCGGGGGCGAGGTCTACACCGACGACCGCGCACCGGTGGAATGGCTGATCGACCGCTCGATCCTTGGTTATGCCTCGGACGAGGGCTGAGCGTCGGTCAGCGGTCCCCGGCCTCGGGACCCTTCCGCCGCAGCGAGCGGACCGCCAGCACAGCGAGGTCGATGACGAACGCGGCTCCGCGCGCGAGTGGCCCGGTGACCAGCCAGGCGCGGAAGCGATCCATGGGAGTGAGTGGTCGCAAGGGCTCTAACGTACCCGCCGCCGATGAAGACTGACGTCCAAGAGCTTCCCGAGTCCCGGGTTCGGATCGAGGCCAGCGTCGAGCCGGCCGAGGTCGAGCGTGAGGTCGAGCGCGCTGCGAAGGAGCTCGGCGGGGAGCTTCGGATCCCCGGCTTCCGCAAGGGCAAGGTTCCCCCGCAGATCGTGCTTCAGCGGGTCGGCCGCGAGGCCGTCCTCGAGCAGGCTCTGCGCCAGGCGCTCCCCGATTGGTACGAGCGAGCGGTGCTCGACGCCGGGATCTCGACGGTCGGCGACCCGAAGCTCGACGTCTCGGAGCTACCCGGAGAGGGTGAGCCGCTGGGCCTCTCGATCGAGGTCGCGGTGCGGCCGGCGGCCGAGCTCGGTGACTACCGGGGCCTCGAGGTGGGGCGCGCCGAGCCCGACGTCCCCGAGGATGCGATCACGGCGGAGCTCGACCGCCTGCGCGAGGGCTTCGCGTCGCTCAACCCGGTCGAGCGCGAGGCTGCGGACGGCGACTTTCTCCTGATCGACTACAAGGGGTCGGTCGACGGCGAGGCGTTCGAGGGAGGCGAGGGCCGCGACCAGCTGCTCGAGCTGGGCTCCGGCTCGCTGGTGGAGGGCTTCGAGGAGGGCCTGCGGGGCGCGAGCGCGGGCGACGAGCGTGAGGTCACGGTTAGCTTCCCCGAGGACTACCGGGCGGAGCAGCTCGCCGGCAAGGAGGCGACCTTCGACGTCAGCGTGCGCGAGGTCCGCGAGAAGCGACTCCCGGATCTCCACGACGACTTCGCCCTCGAGGCCTCCGAGTTCGACACGATCGACGAGCTGCGCGCCGACATCGCCGAAAAGCTCCGCGCGGCGGCCTCGAGCCGCAGCGACGAGCAGTTTCGCGAGGCCGCGGTCGAGGCGGCCGTCGACAACGCCAGCGTCGAGGTGCCCGAGGAGCTCGCCACCGCCCGCGCGGAGGAGATGTTCCATCGCTTCGAGCACCAGCTCGCCGATCGCGGCATCGACCCCCAGACCTTCGCCCGAATCCAGGGCAAGCCGCGCGAGGAGATGGTCGCGGACGTTCGGCCGGACGCCGAGCGCAGCCTGCAGCGAGAGGCCGTGCTCGCGGCGATCGCCGACGCCGAGGAGATCGAGGTCACCGACGACGACCTCTTCGAGGCCCTGCGCGGCGGCGACGAGTCCCCGGCGACGGAAAAGGAGGCTCGCAAGGCGCTCGAGCGGCTCCGCTCGTCCGGGCGCGACGCGCTGGTGCGGGAGGACATCAGGATCCGCCGGGCGGCCGAGGTCGTCGTCGATTCGGCGACAGCGATTCCGCTGGGGCAGGCGGAGGCCCGAGAGAAGCTCTGGACTCCCGAGAAGGAGCGGGAGGGGGCGGGGAGCCTGTGGACGCCCGGCAGCGGCCCGCCGGATGCGCCCCGGCCCGCCGACATCGATCGCTAGACTCGCCGACTCATGAGCCCCCTGGTCCCGATGGTGGTCGAGCAGACGTCGCGCGGGGAGCGTGCGTTCGACATCTACTCGCGCCTGCTCAACGAGCGGATCATCTTCCTCGGCACCCCCGTGACCGAGGACATCGCGAACCTGATCGTCGCCCAGCTCATCCACCTCGAGTCCGAGGATCCGGACAAGGACGTCTCCATCTACGTCAACTCGCCCGGCGGCTCGGTCTACGCGGGTCTCGCGATCTACGACGCGATGCAGTTCATCAAGCCCGATATCCAGACGATCTGCGTCGGCGTCGCGATGAGCATGGGGGCGCTGCTGCTCTCCGGCGGCGCCGAGGGCAAGCGGATGGCGCTGCCGAACTCGAAGATCCTGATCCACCAGGTCTCGGGCGGCTTCCAGGGCCAGGCCACCGACATCGAGATCCACGCCAAGGAGATCATCGACGTCCGCCGCCGCCTCGACGAGATCATCGCCAAGCACACCGGGCAGCCGCTCGAGAAGGTCGCCAAGGACACCGAGCGCGACTACTTCATGAGCGCCGAGGAGGCGCAGGAGTACAAGATCGTCGACCGGGTGCTCGAGCATCGGTAGACCCCTCCTGATTGCGGTGGCCGCGCTCGCGGCGCTGCTGGCCGCCGCACCGGCGCAGGCGAAGAAGATCCAGGTCAAGCCCGGCAAGGGCACCTTGCAGCGGGCGGTCGACCGGGCGGCGCCCGGCGACAAGCTCGAGCTAAAGGGGGACGGCGCGTACAAGGGCGGAGTCGTGATCGAGAAGCGATTGACGATCCGGGGCCCGCGCGAGGGTCCCCGTCCGATCGTCGACGGCCGCTGCCGCGAGGCGTTCACGGTGCTGGTGCTCGACGGGAACGTGAGCCTGACCCGGCTCCGGGTCACCGGCGCCACGGACGAGGCGGGCTCCCAGTACGGCGGCGCGGAGGTCAACTTCATCGAGGGCGGCCACGGGGCGGCGACCGACCTGCGGCTGGCCGAGAGCTGCACCGGCACCCAGTATGGGATCAACGTCTTCGACTCCGAGGACGTATCGACGACCGGGAACGTGATCACCGGCTATCTCGACGCCGCGATCTACGTCGGGGGTATCCGCAACCCCCAGACGGAGATCGAGGTCCGCGGAAACGTCGCCAGGGACGGAAACCACGGGATCCTGATCGAGGACTCGCTGCCCGAACCCGAGATCACGATCACCGACAACGCCGCTCTCGAGAACGACAAGGGGTCGACCTCCGCGGGCATCTACATCCGCAACAGCGACGGGGTGTTGATCGAGCAGAACTCCTCCCAGAGCAACGGGACCTCGGGGGTGTGGCTCGATCAGAACTCGGACCTCAACGCACTCGTCCGTAACGCCGCTTCCGCCAACGGCGTCGCCGACCTCCAGAACGACGGCGATGGCAACTGCGGCGCCGACAACAGCTTCGCGACCGCGGCGGGCAATCCGCTCGACGCCTGCGCGGTACCGAACTAGTCAACAGCACCGGCCGTGGGTCGGATCCACCCCTTCAGATCCCAAACGATGATCTGTGCAGTCGACCCCTCCTCGCGAACGGTTGCGGCTGTCCCACCACGCACCCCCACTGTCAGCGGCAGGGACCGCGGGTCCGGCGAAGTAACAACCACGCAGCGAGGCGGCGCCGGGCTTCTTCTAAGCTGAGGTCGAGCGGACGGCGCAGCGAAGACCGCGCGAAAGGAGATACCGCTGGCACGTCCAACCGACTCGAACGAGCAGCTGCTCTGCAGCTTCTGCGGCAAGTCGCAGCGCCAGGTCAAGAAGCTGATCGCTGGCCCCGGCGTCTACATCTGCGACGAGTGCATCGATCTCTGCAACGAGATCATCGACGAGGAGCTCACCGCTCCGCCCAGCTTCGAGCTGGAGAACCTGCCGAAGCCGAGGGAGATCTACTCGGTCCTGAACGAGTACGTGGTCGGCCAGGAGACCGCCAAGCGGGCGTTATCGGTCGCCGTCTACAACCACTACAAGCGCGTCCAGATGTCGCAGAACGGCGGCGAGGACGAGATCGAGCTTCAGAAGTCGAACATCATGCTGCTCGGCCCGACCGGCTGCGGAAAGACGCTCCTCGCCCAGACGCTCGCCCGGATCCTCAACGTCCCGTTCGCGATCGCGGACGCCACGGCGCTGACCGAGGCGGGCTATGTCGGCGAGGACGTCGAGAACATCCTCTTGAAGCTGATCCAGGCCGCGGACTTCGACGTCAAGAAGGCCGAGACCGGGATCATCTACATCGACGAGATCGACAAGATCGCCCGCAAGGCCGACAACCCGTCGATCACCCGCGACGTCTCCGGCGAGGGGGTACAGCAGGCTCTCCTGAAGATCCTCGAGGGGACGAGCGCCTCGGTGCCGCCGCAGGGCGGGCGCAAGCACCCGCATCAGGAGTTCCTGACGATCGACACCACGAACATCCTCTTCGTCTGCGGCGGCTCATTCGCGAACCTCGACCGGGTGATCGAGAAGCGGATCGGCCACAACGGTGTGGGCTTCGGGGCCGAGGTCGCATCCAAGGACCAGAAGGACACCGGCGAGCTCTTCGAGCAGGTGCTCCCGGAGGACCTGATGGAGTACGGGCTGATCCCGGAGTTCATCGGGCGGCTGCCGGTCGTCGCGGCGATCCACCAGCTCACCCGCGAGGACCTGATCCAGATCCTCACCGAGCCACGGAACGCGCTCTCGAAGCAGTTCCAGCGCTTCTTCGAGTTCGACGACATCGAGCTCGTCTTCGCCGAGGAGTCGCTCGGCGCGATCGCCGACAAGGCGCTCGAGCGCGAGACCGGGGCGCGCGGGCTGCGCTCGATCCTCGAGGAGACCCTGATGGACGTCCAGTTCGAGCTGCCCTCTCGGCGCGACGTCTCCAAGTGCGTGGTCACCAAGGAGACGATCGAGAAGGGCCTGAAGCCCACCCTGGTGACCCAGGCGGTGCCACCGGAGGAGAGCGAGCCCGCCGAGCTGGGTGAAGCCGAAGCCGAGTCCGCTTAGCGAGTTTCCGCAGTTGACTCCCGTGACGGGGTCAAAGTGCAGAAAGTTTGCGGCGAGTGCGCCCTAACTAACATCGCGCTCCGTGGACGCGGAGCAGCGACAGAGGCTCGAGGAGACGACCCGCTGGGACCCCGCGGCGGTCGAGCGGCGCGTCTTCCAGCGGTGGCTCGAGGGCGGTTACTTCCACCCACCGGCGGAGGGGCCGGCTGACGGGAACTTCTCGGTCTCGATCCCGCCGCCGAACGTCACCGGTGCGCTCCACATGGGCCATGCCCTGAACGGCTCGATGCAGGACGCGGTCGTTCGCGCGCGCCGGATGCAGGGGCGCAACACCCTGTGGCTGCTCGGCACCGATCACGCCTCGATCGCGGTCCACGCGGTGCTCGAGAAGGAGCTGCGCGCGGAGGGGACGTCGCGTCACGAGCTCGGCCGCGACGCGTTCCTCGAGCGCGCCTGGGAGTGGAAGGCGAAGTACGGCTCGCGGATCGTCGAGCAGCTCGAGCGCCTCGGCGCGTCCTGCGACTACGAGCGCGAGCGCTTCACCCTCGACGACGGCTACGTGCGGGCGGTCTACCGGGTCTTCGTCCGGCTTTTCGAGAAGGGCTACATCTACCGCGACAACTACATGGTCAACTGGGACGTCGGCTCGCACTCGGTTATCTCCGACCTCGAGGTGGAGAACCGGGAGGTCACCGACACCCTTTACGAGATCGACTATCCGGTCGAGGACTCCGAACGCGTGCTCACGGTGGCCACGGTGCGGCCGGAGACGATGCTCGCCGACACCGCGGTCGCCGTGCACCCCGAAGACGAGCGGTACCGCGAGCTGGTCGGCAACCACTGCGTGCTGCCGCTGGTCGGGCGCCGCCTGCCGATCCTCGCCGACGAGCACGTCGATCCCGAGTTCGGCACCGGGGCGCTGAAGATCACCCCCGGCCACGACCCGAACGACTTCGAGATCGGCCGGGCGCACGGGCTCGAGGAGATCGGCGTGATCGGCGAGGACGGCCGGCTCACGGACGCGGCGCCGGAGCCCTTCGCCGGCCTGACGGCGGACGAGGCACAGGAGGCGGTGCTGAGTGGGCTGCGCGAGCAGGGCTTGGTGCGGGACAGCAGTCCCTACACCCACGCCGTGCCCTTCTCGCACCGCTCGGGCGAGCGGATCGAGCCGCTGATCTCGCTGCAGTGGTTCTGCCGCATGGACGAGCTGGCGAAGCCCGCGATCGACGTGGTCGAGCGTGACGAGGTGCGGATCGAGCCCGAGCAGTGGAAGCGCGTCTACCTCGATTGGATGCGGAACATCCGCCCCTGGTGCATCTCGCGCCAGCTCTGGTGGGGCCACCGGATCCCCGTCTGGTACTGCGACGCCTGCGAGGAGACCTACGTCGCCGAGTCGACCCCGGAGCGCTGCGGCGCCTGCGGCGGCGAGGTGCGCCAGGACCCGGACGTTCTCGACACGTGGTTCAGCTCGGCGCTCTGGCCGTTCGCGACGCTGGGCTGGCCCGACCAGACGCCCGAGCTCGAGGCGTTCTACCCGACCGACTTCCTGACCACCGCCCGCGACATCCTCTTCCTCTGGGTCGCACGCATGGTGATGATGGGGATCGAGTTCGCCGGCGCGATCCCGTTCGAGGACGTCTACGTCCACTCGGTGATCCAGGCACCCGACGGGCGGCGGATGTCGAAGAGCCTCGGGACCGGGATCGACCCGCTCGACGAGATCGAGGCGCACGGCGCCGACGCGCTTCGCTTCGGCCTGCTGGCGATGTCCTCGAGCCAGGACGTCCGCTATTCCGCGGCGAAGGTCGAGCAGGGCCGCGACCTGGCGAACAAGATGTGGAACGCCTCGCGGCTGGTGCTGCTGAACGCCGCCGAGGTCGAGCCCGCGCCGGTCCCCGAGCGGGTCGAGGACCGCTGGATCCTCTCGCGGCTTCAGCGGACGATCGGAGCGGTCTCCGCCCACCTCGACGCCTACGACTTCGCCCACGCGGTGCTCGAGATCTACCGGTTCTTCTGGTCCGAGCTCTGCGACTGGTACCTCGAGATCGTCAAGCCCCGGCTGTACGACGGCGACGAGGCGGCGTCGGCGAACCTGCTCTGGGTCCTCGACCGGGTGCTGGCCCTCGCCCATCCGTTCATGCCGTTCGTCACCGAGGAGATCTGGAGCTATCTGCCGTCGCGGGCGACGCCGCTCGTCGTCGCGCCGTTCCCGCAGCCCGACACCGAGCTCGTCGACGACGCGGCGGAGCGGGAGCTGGGAAGCGCGATCGAGCTGACCCACGCGCTGCGGCGCTGGCGCGACCTCGCCGGTGTCGAGGCCGCGACGGTGCTGCGCGGTCGCGCCGAGGACGGGCCGCCGCACGAGTTGGTCGGCCGGCTGGCGCGCTTCGAGTTCGACGGCGAGGCCGCCGAGCCCGTCGCGAGCGTGGGCCCGGTCGAGGTTCTCGCCTCGGCGGAGCTGGACGCGGAGCGGGTCTCACGGAGGATCGAGGAGCGCCGCTCGGCCCTGCGATCGGAGGTCGAGCGGGCGGAGCGGAAGCTCGCCAACGACGGGTTCGTCGCCAAGGCGCCCGACGATGTCGTCGCCGCCGAGCGCGAGAAGCTCGACCGCTACCGAGCCGAGCTCGCCGAATTGGGTGGCTAACGCGGACCCGCCGAGCGCCGAGGCGTATCTCTCCGGCCTCGATAAGTTCGGCTGGAGCTTCGGACTGGAGCGGATCCGTCGGCTCTGCGACGTGCTCGGTATGCCCCAGCGCCGCTTCGCGTCAATTCACGTGGTCGGGTCTAACGGAAAGTCCTCGGTCGCTCAAATAACCGCGGCGCTCCTGGAGGCGGAGGGACTCCGGACCGGCACCTACCTCTCGCCCCACTTCGAGCGCTGGTCCGAGCGGGTGCACATCGGCGGGCGGGAGATCGAGCGGGAGGCCTTCGAGCGCGCGGTGGCGCGGACCCGGGACGCGGCCGTGGTCGCGGAGCGGACGTTCGAGCCGACGGCGAGCGGGTGACCCAATTCGAGGCGGCGACCGCCGCGGCCTTCCAGGCGTTCGCCGAGGCGAGGGTGCAGGTCGCCGTCGTCGAGGCGGGACTCGGCGGTCGGCTCGACGCGACCAACGTGATCCCCTCGCGGGTCGCGGTGCTGACCTCGATCTCGCTCGAGCACACCGACCTCCTCGGCGACACGGAGGAGGAGATCGCGGCCGAGAAGCTCGCTGTCGCTCAGCGACCACTCGACCCTCGTCGTCGGAAGGGTCAGCGACGCCGTGATCGCCGCTCGCCGAGCGGACCGCCACCGAGCGCGCGGCGACGCTGATCGCGGTTCCCGACGCCGGGCCCGAGGTGCCGGCGTCAGTGGTCGGCGCGTACCCGCGGCGCAACTTCGCGGTCGCGCTCGCGGCCGCCGCAGGCGTTCACCCGACGAGCCCCCGCCCCGGATGCGGTGGAGCGGGTCGCCGACTCGCTCCGACTGCCGGCCCGGCTCGAGGTTCGCGACGGCGAGCCGCCGCTGATCCTCGACGCCGCCCACAACCCGGAGGGCATCGGGGCGGTGGTCGAGTCGCTGCCGGAGCTGACCGGTGACCGGCCGCCTGTAGCGGTGCTCGCGGCGCTCGCCGACAAGCCGCTCTCCGAGATCGCCGCCCCGCTCGCACGCGCCTGCGCGACCGTCGTCTGCACCGAGATCCCGCCGGCAAGGCTCGAGGGGGTCGGCCGCCCCGGCGCCCGCGGTCATCCCGCCGCGGAGCTCGCCGCCGCCTGCGAGGCGGCGGGCGGGCAGGCGGAGGCCGTTCCCGATCCCAACGCGTGCCCTGGACCGCGCCCGCGAGCTCGCGGGCGCCGAGGAGCGTGCGGTCCTGGTCACCGGCTCGTTCTACCTACTCGCCGCATTGCGCGGCTAGGCTTCCCGCATGGACAGGGAAGCGCGCTCGGAGCTGCTGCAGATGATGGGGTTGGTCGCGGCGGTCGTCGCGATCGTGATCCTCGTCTTCTTCGGGCTCGGCTACCTGTTCGGCCGCCTGTTCCTTTAGCTCGCGAGCACCCTTACCTGCAGGGGTTTCCGACCTACTGAGTAAGCTTGCGCGTCGCTCATGCCCCTCCTCGCTCTGTTCGGGATCTCAAACGACGGCCTCAACCTGGCCGTCAACCTGCTCGTCGTCCTCCTGGTCGTCGTCTATCTGGCGCTGATCGTCTGGACATTCCTCGACTCCCGCCGCAGGATCGAGGACTCGTGGCTGGTCGCCTGCGCGACGGCCGCCTCGCTTTTCCCCTTCGTCGGCGCGATGGTCTACGCGATCCTGCGCCCGCCGGAGTTCATCGAGGACCGCAAGGAGCGCGAGCTCGAGATCCGCGCGTCCGAGCTTCGGGTCAAGCAGCTCGGCGAGCAGTCGTGCCCGAACTGCGAGTTCCCGGTCGAGCGAAGCTACCTGCGCTGCCCGAGCTGCGAGGCGCGGCTCAAGGACCCGTGCCCCTCGTGCTCGAAGCCGATCGATCCCCGCTGGGCGATGTGCCCGTACTGCGAGACGCCGATCAAGCGGCGCGCCCCCGAGCGCGCCGAGCGCCGGTCCCGCGGCCGCCGGGCGCGGAGCGACCGCGAGCCGCCCTCGCGCGCGGCGCGTGAGGCGGCCCGCGAGCAGGCGCGAAGCGGCCGCGAGACGCGGCAGCCCCAGCAGGGTACGTCGCAGCGTCCCGCTGCCCGCAGCAAGGCCCGCTCCTCGGCGCCGAGCCGGCCGGCGGGATCCAGCCGATCCTCCGCGCCCCCGCCGCGCAAGAGCTCATCCGATTCCGGAGCGGCGAGCTCCGATTCGAAGCAGCCCGCCGAGCGGCGGCCGGTCCGTTCGCCCTCGCGCACCAGCGAGAAGCCCGGCTCGTAGCGGTAGTCCGACGTGTCGCGCACGCTGATCCTGGTCAAGCCGGACGCGTTCGAGCGCGGGCTCACCGGCGAGATCATCGACCGTTTCGAGCGCAAGGGGTTGCGGATCGCGGCCCTTCGGCAGCTCACTCCCGACGAGGGAATCGCCCACCGCCACTACGAGGAGCACACCGACAAGCCGTTCTTCGGCGAGCTGGTCGAGTTCATCACCGGCGGTCCGCTGGTGGCGATGGTGCTCGAGGGGACGGAGGCGGTGACCGCGGCCCGGCAGATCATCGGTGCGACCAATCCGCTCGAGGCGGCCCCGGGCTCGATCCGCGGCGACTTCGCGACCGAGGTCACCTTCAACCTCGTCCACGGCTCCGACTCCGACGAGTCGGCCGAGCGCGAGATCGAGATCTGGTTCCCGGACCTCTAGTCCTGGCGTCCGCGTCGCCCCGACGGCGCGAGATCCTCGCCGCGCTGGATGTGGAGTTCGAGGTCGTCGTGCCGGAGGTCGAGGAGCTTCGGGAGGGACCGCCCGAGGAGCTCGTCGTCGAGAACGCGCTGCGCAAGGCCCGAGCCGGGCTCGCGGCGACTGCGACGGCGGGCCAGGTTCTCGGGGTCGACACCGACGTCGTGCTCGATGGCAGCACCCTGGGCAAGGCCGATGACGAAGGGAAGGCGCGAGAGCGGCTCGAGGCGCTCTCGGGCCGCACCCACGAGGTCCTGAGCGGGGTCGCCCTCGTCGCCGCCGGCGCCGACGATCGCACGGCGCTCGCGCGCTCGCGGGTCACCTTTCGCCCGGTCGAGCCGGAGACGATCGAGCTTTACCTCCGCTCGGGCGAATGGCGCGATCGGGCCGGCGCCTATGCGATCCAGGGCCTCGGCTCGATCCTGATCGAGCGATTGGAGGGCGATTTCTCGAACGTGGTAGGCCTGCCCGTGACGGCGCTTCTGGCGCTCCTGCCCGACGTCCTCGAAAAACCCTGAGGCTGGGGTTTACGGTTAGCCGTTGCAGGCCGCGATTCACGCACGAGATCGTCCGCTAACATCGCTGAGCTTTGGGGGGATGGACGGCCTGACCTCGACCGCCAGACGCGAGCTTGGCCGTCCCCCCGGCGAAAGCTTCCGTGCACCTTCTTCAATGGGTCTGTTCACCTACCTGACCGGTTTCGGCGGCCGCGACATGGCGGTCGACCTGGGGACCGCCAACACGCTCGTCTACGTGCGCGGTCGCGGCATCGTGCTCTCGGAGCCCTCGGTGGTCGCCGTCGATTCCCGCAACGGCGAGGTCCACGCCGTCGGACTCGAGGCTAAGCGGATGCTCGGGCGCACCCCCGGGACGATCAGCGCCATCCGACCCCTCAAGGATGGTGTGATCGCCGACTTCGACGTCACGGAGCAGATGCTGCGTCACTTCATCCAGAAGGTTCACCAGAACCGCTGGGCGCATCCCCGGGTCGTGGTGTGTGTCCCCTCGGGCGTCACGGGCGTCGAGAAGCGCGCGGTCGAGGAGGCGTGCCTGTCGGCGGGCGCGCGTCAGGCATACCTGATCGAGGAGCCGATGGCCGCGGCGATCGGCTGCGGTCTTCCGGTCGCCGAGCCGGTCGGCTCGATGGTCGTCGACGTCGGCGGCGGCACCAGCGAGGTCGCCGTGATCTCGCTCGGCGGGATCGTCGTCTCCCAGTCGATCAGGGTCGGGGGGGACGAGATGGACGACGCGATCGTCAACTACTGCAAGCACACCCACAAGCTCCTGGTCGGCCAGCAGACTGCCGAGGAGGTCAAGCTCGAGCTGGGCTCGGCCGCCGAGATCCCAGAGGAGATCACGACCGAGATCCGCGGCCGCGACATGGTTTCGGGGCTGCCGAAGACGATCATGCTCCGTTCCGAGGAGGTCCGGGGTGCGCTGGAGGAGCCGCTCGCGCTGATCGTCGGAGCGGTGAAGGACACGCTCGACCGGACTCCCCCCGAGCTCGCCGGCGACATCATGGACCGCGGGATCACGCTCGCCGGCGGCGGCTCGCTGCTGCAGGGCTTCGAGCAACGGTTGCGCGATGAGTGTCAGATGCCTGCCCAGATCACGGAGTCGCCGCTGACCTGCGTCGCGGTCGGTTCGGGACGCTCGCTCGAGGAGTTCGAGGCGATCCACAAGGCGCAGCGGAACTCCGGTGGACGACGGTCGAGCTTTTCCACCGCCGGATAAGACTGAGGGCCCGCACCGGTGTATCGCAAGCAAGTGCGCCGACGCCGGGCGGTACTGGTCACGCTCGTGATCGCCTCGCTGATCCTGCTATCGCTGAGCTTCTCGGAGACCGACAGCGGGCCGATTCACTCGATCCAGCGGGGGCTCGCGTCGGTCTTCGGCCCGATCGAGGAGGGCGCGGGGCGCGCCCTGAAGCCGGCTCGCGACCTGATCAACTGGTTCGACGAGACGTTCGAGGCGCGCGGGGAGAACGAGCGGCTCCAGTCCGAGCTCACCGAGCTGCGCCAGCAGGCGCTCGCCGCCGAGGCTGCGCAGGCCGAGAACGAGGAGCTGAAGAGTGCGCTCGAGTTCCGCGACAACGGCGGCATCGGGGGCTACGAGCAGGTGACCGCGCGGGTGATCTCCCGCTCGCCGACGGTCTGGTACGCGCAGGTTATGCTCGACGCGGGCTCGAGCTCGGGCGTGCGCAGCAACGATCCCGTGGTCACCGGCGACGGCCTCGTCGGGAGGATCAGCGACGTCACGTCGGGAACCTCCCAGGCGACCTTGATAACCGACCACCGCAGCGCCGTCTCCGTCCGGATCCTCCCCGACGGGCCGCTGGGCGTGATCAAGCCCGAGGTCGGTGACCCGGATGACCTGCTGCTCGACTTCATCCAGGAGGACCGCGAGGTGAGCCGCGGCCAGGAGCTGGTGACCGCCGGCTCGACCGCGTCGGAGCTCGAGTCGCTGTTTCCCTACGGAATCCCGGTGGGCGAGATCGCGGAGGCCGAGATCGACGAGCAGGAGTCCTTCCAGCGGGTCCAGGTGAAGCCCTTCGCCGACCTGCGCGATTTCGAGTTCGCTCAGATCCTCACCGGCGGCCCGGAAGGAGGTGGGCGATGATCGTCACCTGGCAGGTCGCCCTGCGGATCGCGCTGGTGATCGTCCTCGCGGCCGTCGTCCAACTCGCCTTCTTCTCGAATCTCTCGATCCTGGGCGCAACTCCGGACCTGCTGCCGGTGATCGCCGTTGCCCTCGGGCTGCTCGGCGGCGGCGTGGTGGGAGCGGTCTGCGGGTTCGCGCTGGGGCTGCTCGTCGATTCGCTCCTGCTACAGACGCTCGGCGTCTCCTCCCTGGTCCTGCTCACGGTCGGATATCTGGCGGGCCGCTGGCGCGAGAGCTTCGAGATCACCAGCGCGCTGGTGCCGCCGCTTCTGACCGGCGGTCTGACGCTCCTGGGCGCGTTCCTGTTCGCCGCGATCCAGCTGATGCTCGGGGTGGAGTCGCCGGTCAGCCTCCTGGTCCTGCGCGAGATCCTGGTCAAGGGGCTGCTCGGCGCGCTGCTGGCGATTCCCTTCTATCCGCTCGTGCGGTTCGTGCTGCGGCCGGCGCTGGTCGACGACACCCCTCGCCGGCGCAGGGCGACGTTCGCACAGATCCGGGCCGCATAGGAAGATGGATCGCGGATGTATCTAGGGCGAGACGACAAGCCGGCGACGATGACCACCCAGTTCGCGTTGCGGGTGGCGATCCTCGGGGGCGCCGCCCTGCTCATGTTCTCGCTGATCTTCTTCCGGCTCTGGTACCTCGAGGTCCTCTCCGGCGACAAGTACCTCGAGGCGGCGCAGAACAACCGGGTGCGCGAGGTCAAGGTTCCCGCGGCCCGGGGCCAGATCGTCGACCGCAACGGCGACGTCCTGGTCGACAACCGCACCGCGCTCGCGCTCCAGGTGCGAGCGGACGAGCTGCCGGCCAACAACGAGGAGCGCGACGCGGTGATCCGCCGGCTGGCGGAGGTCGCCGGGATGAAGGCCGAGCGGATCGACAAGGAGATCCGCCAGCAGACCAAGGAGCTTCCGGCCCAGCCGGTCACCCTGAAGCGCGACGTCCCCTACGAGCTGGTCCTCTACCTGCAGGAGCGAGGGCACGAGTTCCCGGGAGTCTCAGTGGAGCGGATCTACGTGCGCGCCTACCCGCACGATTCACTCGCGGCGCACCTCTTCGGGTACGTCCGCGAGGTCACCCCCGAGCAGCTCAAGGAGCCGCAGTACAAGCGCCTCGATCCGGGCGACATGGTCGGTCAGACGGGCGTCGAGCTCGCCTACGACTCGCAGCTTCGCGGCCAGAGCGGAGCCACCCGGGTCCAGGTCGACGCGCTGGGCCGGCCGAAGGGCGAGCCGCTCTCGGACACCGCACCGGTCGCCGGGAACAACCTGCGCCTGACGATCGACTCCGAGATCCAGGCGTCCGGCGAGGCGGCGATCTGGCAGTTTGGGCTGCCCTCCGCCTTCGTGGCGATGGACGTCTCGACCGGCGAGGTCCTGGGGCTCGGCTCGTCCCCGACCTTCGAGCCGTCGATCTACACGAAGCCGACGATCTCCCAGAAGACGGTCGAGCAGCTCTACTCCGAGGAGACCGACTCGCCGCAGTCGAACCGCGCGATCCAGGGCCTCTACCCGACGGGGTCGACGTTCAAGCTGCTCACCGCCACGATGGCGCTCGAGGAGGGTCTCATCACCCCCGAGGAGGTGGTCGACGACCCCGGCTCATACACGGTCGGCGGGGTCACCTTCGAGAACGCGGGTGGCGTCGCCCACGGCGCCCTTGCGATGCGCCAGGCGCTCCAGGTCTCCTCCGACGTCTACTTCTACAAGCTCGGCCACGAGGCGAATCCGGCCGACCCCGACTCCCCGCTGCCGCTCCAGGACTGGATGGGCCGCCTCGGGCTCGGAGCGCCCACCGGCATCGACCTGCCCTCCGAGCTCGGCGGGCTGATCCCCACCCCCGAGTGGCGGAACGAGCTCTACCAGCAGTCGCTCGACCCCGACTCCCCGGGCGGCAAGGAGGTGGTCGAGGGCGAGACCGACCGCGAGTGGTCGGCGGGCGACAACATCAACCTCTCGGTCGGCCAGGGCGACCTCCAGGCGACGCCGCTTCAGATGGCCGTCGCCTACGCGGCGGTCGGCAACGGCGGCAGCGTCGTCCGGCCCCACCTCGCGCAGCGGATCGAGGACCAGAACGGCCGTGTGGTGCAGGAGATCAACCCGGCCCCGAGGCGGACGCTCGATATCTCGGATGGAACGCGCTCGGTGATCCTCGACGGGCTCCAGGACGCGGCGATGGCGCCCGGCGGGACCTCGTACGAGGTCTTCGGCGGCTTCCCTGTCGCCGGTCGCCGGGAAGACCGGTACCGCGGAGCGCTTCGGCTACGAGGATCAGTCCTGGTACATCGCCCTGGCGCCCGCCGACGATCCCGAGGTGGTCGTCGCGGCGACGATCGAGCAGGGCGGCTTCGGCGCCGACGCCGCGGCGCCGGCGGTCCGGCAGATCCTCGAGACCTACCTCGACGTCAGGCCGGGGCAGGTCGACCAGGTCGGCGACGCCGAGAGCGCGGTCTACGACTAGTGGTCACTCCCGCGACCCCCCACCCCCTTCGTCGGGTCCGGACGGCCGCCATGCGGCGTCCTCGGGCCTCGCAAGGCAACCAGCCTTGCTTCGGCCCTGCGTCCTTGCCTGGCGACCGCCGGACCTCGCCGAAGTGGCTGCGGGGCCACAGGAGGGACCACTGATGGCCGCCACCGCTCAGACTCGACCCCGGAGCTTCCGCGAGCCCCGGGTCGACGCCGAGCCGAAGCCGCGGCTGGGGCACCTCGATCCGCTGCTCGTGATCGCGGCGGTCGGGCTGATCGCGTTCAGCGTCCTCACCCTCGCCCTGACCACGCGCGGCGACGTCCCCGGCGATCCCTACTACTACGCGGTTCGCCAGGCGATCTACGGCGTGATCGGGATCGCGCTGATGCTCGCCCTCGCCCGGATCGACTACTCGCGCTTCCGCGAGCTCCGGGTCGGGCTGTACACGTTCATCATCGCCAGCATCGCGCTCGTCTTCGTGGTCGGCAACGCGACCAGGGGATCCCGGCGATGGATCGAGCTTCCCTTCTTCACCTTCCAGCCGTCAGAGCTGGCCAAGCTGCTCTTGATGCTCGCGCTCGCGGGCTTCGTCATCGACCGGGTCCGGCGAACCTCGGAGCGGCAGCGGACCGCGCGTCTGCTCCTTCTCGGGCTGATCCCGGCCGCGCTCGTGCTGATCCAACCGGACCTCGGGACCTCCCTGGTCCTCGGCGTGATCACGCTCGCGGTGCTGTTCGTGGCCGGCGTCGATGGACGCATTTCGCCTTCCTGGGCGCGGTCGCCGCGGCCGCCGTGGCCGTGGTCCTCGTCCTGGCGCCGGCCGCCGGGGTCCCGGTTTTGAAGGATTATCAGCAGGAACGGCTAACCTCGTTCCTCAACCCGAGCGACGATCCCGGCGACTCTTCCTATCAGTCGAACCAAGCTTTGATCGCCGTCGGCGCCGGGGGAAAGACCGGCCGTGGCGACGATGCCACACAGACGCGGAACGACTTCTTGCCCGAACACCACACCGACTTCATCTTTGCTGCGGTGGGGGAGCGCTTCGGATTCGTCGGCGCCGCGTTTCTACTGTCCCTCTACGCCCTGCTGATCTGGCGGGCGCTGCGCATAATGACTCTCTCGAAGAACTTGTACGGAAGCATGATCGCCGGCGGTATCGCCGCGATGCTCATGTTCCAGGTCTTCGTCAACGTGGGGATGAATCTCGCGATCATGCCGATCACGGGAATCACCCTGCCGTTGATGAGCTTCGGAGGATCCTCTGCCCTCGTCACCTTCATGGCGATCGGGGTCCTTCAGTCGATCTACGTCCAAGCGCAGCTCACCTCCAAGAGCGGGGCGGCGACACCTGTTCTGAGGTGAGATTGATTGCGTAAGCAGATACTGGTCTCGGTCGATCGCGGGGAGACCCGGGTCGCCGTGAGAGAAGCGAAGGGCTCCGCCCAGCGGGGCAAGGGCTCTTCCAAGGAAGGATCCGGAAGATCGAACGGCTTCAAGGTCGGGGAGCTCTACGTGGAGCGGCGCGGCCAGCGCTCGATCGTCGGAAACATCTACAAGGGCGTGGTCGACAACGTCCTCCCCGGCATGGAGGCGGCGTTCGTCGACATCGGGCTCGAGCGAAACGGCTTTCTGCACGTCGACGAGATCGCGCTCCCGGGCGGCGAGGCGGCGCCGAAGCGCGGCCGCGGGCGCGGTCGGCGGATCGACGAGCTGATCAAGCCCAAGCAGGAGCTGCTCGTCCAGGTCGTCAAGGACCCGCTGAAGACGAAGGGCGCGCGTCTTTCGATGCAGCTCTCGATCGCGGGCCGCTACCTCGTCTACATGCCGCAGGGCGAGGGGGTCGGGGTCTCGCGCCGGGTCCCGGATTCGCAGCGCGACAAGCTGCGCAAGCTGCTCGCGAACGTGCGCAAGCGCCGCAAGGGGGAGTTCGACGGCGGCCTGATCGTCCGCACCGCCGCCCAGGGCGCGAAGGCCGAGGACTTCGAGCGCGAGATCGGCTACCTGCTGCAGCCTGCACGAGGTGCTCGAGCGGCGGGCCTCGGAGGTCGAGGCGCCGGCCCTGGTCTTCCAGGAGGCGGACCTCTCGGTCCGGGTCGTGCGCGACGTGCTCCGGAGCGAGTTCGAGGGCGCCGTGATCGACGACGCCAAGCAGCATCAGCGGGTGACGAGCTTCTTCCAGCGGACGGCCCCTGAGCTGGTCGACTCGGTCGAGCTGTACGAGGAGCGCAAGCCGCTGTTCGAGGCCTTCGACGTCGATTCGACCTTCGAGGAGGTGCTCTCGCGCCGGGTCGACCTGCCCTCGGGCGGTTACCTGATGGTCGATTACGCAGAGGCGCTGACCGTGATCGACATCAACACGGGCATCGTTCACCGGCCGCGGCAAGGGCCGGCTCGAGGACACGATCACCCGCGTCAACGTCGAGGCCGCCGAGGAGGTGGTGCGCCAGCTCCGACTCCGCGACATCGGCGGGATCATCGTCATCGACTTCATCGACATGGCGCGCTCGCGGAACCGCGAGCAGGTCCTGAAGACGCTGCGCAAGGCGCTCGACGGCGACAAGACGAAGAGCTATGTGATGGAGGTCTCGCCGCTCGGCCTGGTCGAGATGACCCGGCAGAACGTCACCGACGGGGTGCGGGAGATCCTCACGATCCCCTGTCCGACCTGCGAGGGCGAGGGGGTCGTGTTGAGCGGGGAGACCGTCGCTTTCGACGTGCTGCGAAGCCTCCGCGACGTGGTCGAGGAGCGGCCGAAGCCCGACGCATACCTGATCCGGGTCAATCCGAAGGTGGCCGCGGAACTTTTGCGCGGCGACTCGGGGCTGCACGACTTCGAGGAGGAGAGCGGCAAGCACTTCCACTTCGAGGGCGGCGAGGCGCTGCCGATCGACTCGTTCGAGGTGATCGAAGCGGGGACGCGCGAGCAGATCGCGGAGCGGGCGCTGCCGTTCCAGGTCGGCGACGAGGTCCTGGTCACGGTCGAGGAGCCGCACATGTACAACGCGAACGACGCGATCGCCAGGGTCGACTCGTACATCGTCAGCATCGCCGGCGCGGGCCGCCACGTCGGCGAGCGCCGCATGGTGCGGATCGAGAGCGTCGACCGCGCCGCCGCGACCGCGCTGATGCTGGGCGACGACGGCGAGCCGCTGGAGGTGAGCGAGTCGAATGGCGATGCGCCGGAGCTAGAATCCGGTGCTCGCAGACGGCGCCGTGGCCGCAGAGGCGGCCGGGGGCGCCGTTCGCCCGCCGAGACCGGATCCAGATCGGAGGAGGTCACCGAAGGTGACCGGTAGTTGGTAAATGAGTGATTACGCGATAGTCGAGAGCGGCGGACAGCAGTTCCGCGTCGAGCAGGGCACCAGACTGGTGGTCGACCGCCTGCCCGACGACGAGGGAGCGAAGGTGCTGCTTCGGGCGGTCGCCTTCCGCGGCGACAAGAAGGTCGTCGCCGCCGGCGCCGATCTGGAGAAGGTGAAGGTCGAGGCGACCGTGGCGGAGCATCTGCGAGGGCCGAAGGTGCGGATCTTCAAGCACCGGCCGAAGAAGGGCTACCGCCGCCGCGCCGGCCACCGCCAGGAGCAGACCCGCCTCGAGGTCACCGAGGTTTCGATGCTGACCCGCAAGCCCGCGGCGAAGAAGCCCGCCGCCAAGAAGACCTCGGCGAAGAAGCCGGCGGCCAAGAAGCCCGCCGCGAAGAAGAGCTCAACGACGACGAAGAAGGACAGCTGATGGCGCACAAGAAGGGACTCGGCTCGAGCCGCAACGGCCGCGACTCAAACCCGAAGATGCTCGGCGTCAAGGTCTTCGCCGGCCAGCGCGTCGACGGCGGCGAGATCATCGTCCGCCAGCGCGGCACCCGCTTCCGCGCCGGCCACGGCACCGGGATCGGCCGCGACCACACGATCTTCGCCAAGCGCGCGGGGACCGTCGCGTTCAAGCCCTCGCGCAAGGGCCGCATCGTCTCGGTCGACGCCGAGTAACACAGCCCGCCGCGCCAAGCTGACCTGTCCCCTAAGGGGTCAGACCCCTCATATCCTCGGCCCGTGTTCGCGGACCGGGCGAGGATCTGGGTCGAGGGCGGCCGCGGCGGCAACGGCGTGGTCAGCTTCCGTCGTGAGGCCCACGTGCCGAGAGGCGGCCCCGACGGCGGCGACGGCGGCCGAGGTGGCGACGTCGTGCTGGTCGCCGATACCTCGCTGCGCGACCTCGCCGCACTCCGCCGGTCGCCGCACCACCGCGCCGGCAAGGGGGGACACGGACAGGGGAAGCAGCGGCACGGCGCCCGTGGGGAGGACCGCGTCGTGCTCGTGCCGCCCGGGACCCAGGCCGAGGGGCTCGAGGGCGAGAGCTTCGACCTGACCGAGCCCGGCCAGCGCGCGGTGGTCGCCGCGGGCGGCTCGGGCGGCCACGGGAACAAGCGCTTCGCGACCTCGACCCGCCAGGCGCCGCGCTTCGCCGAGCGCGGCCTCGAGGGGGAAGCCGGCTGGATGGAGCTGCGGCTGAAGCTGCTCGCCGACGCCGGCCTGGTCGGCCTGCCGAACGCCGGCAAGTCGTCGCTTTTGGGTCGGCTCACGCGCGCTGCGCCGAAGGTGGCCGGATACCCGTTCACGACCACAGAGCCGGCCCTCGGGACCCTTGAGACCGACGAGCGCCAGCTCGTTCTCGCCGACATCCCCGGGTTGATCGAGGGAGCCGCGCAGGGCGCTGGGCTCGGCCATGAGTTCCTCGCCCACGTCGAGCGCTGCCGGATGCTCGTCCACGTGGTCGAGATCGTCGAGGCCGAGGCGACGAACGACCCGGTCGCGGCGTACCGGGCGGTCCGGGCCGAGATCGCCGAGTACGGCCATGGGTTGGCGGGGCTGCCCGAGCTGCTGGTCCTCTCGAAGTCCGATCTGCTGCCCGAGGCGCGCGTCCGTGAAGTCGCGGCGGAGTGGCGCGGGCGCCTCGGCGACGCGGTGATCGGAGTGGTGTCGACCTCGGCGGCGACAGGCGCCGGCCTCGACGAGCTTCGGCGCGCGATCATCGCCGGGGTGCCGGAGCTGTCCGCGCCCGAGGCGCGGCCGGAGCACGAGTTCGAGGCCGAGCACCGCACCTACCGGCCCGCGGGCGAGGGCGGCTTCACCGTCGTCCGCGAGGAGGACGGTGCCTTCCGGGTCACCGGGCGCGGGATCGAGCTGCTGTTCGCCCGCCACGAACTCGCCAACCCCGAGGCGCTCGCCTATCTCGAGGCCCGCCTCGCGGAGATCGGTGTGCTTGCCGCCCTGCGCGAGGCCGGGTTCGAGTCCGGCGACGAGGTCCGGGTGGGGGAGGAGGCGTTCGAGCTGAGGCCGTGATCGGCGGCCCCGACGGCAGCGCGACGATTTCGCTCGCCGGTGGCGACGAGGTGGTGGCTGAGCCCGACGCGAAGCGGCTGGGCTTCGCCGCCCAGGTCCCGCCCGGGTCGGAGATCGCCGTGGTGCACGTCGAGAACGGCTGCGGCAACTCGACCATCTAGCGCGCTTCCCGTTCCTAGACTGCGGCGGGATGACCGTCGTCGCCAAGCTGGGCTCCTCGATCGTGGCCGCCGAGGACGGCGAGCTGCGCTCCGACGTGCTCGACTCGGTCTGCGCGCAGGCCGCCGAGCTGCACGGGGGCGGGGAGGAGGTGGCGATGGTCACCTCGGGGGCGATCGCGCGCGGGATGCGGGTGATGGAGCTGGCGGCGCGCCCGCAGGCGATCGACGAGCTGCAGGCGGCGTCGGCGGTCGGCCAGGGATCGCTGTTTCGCGCCTACGAGGAGCGGCTGGCGCGCAGCGGCGTCCACGCGGCGCAGGTGCTGCTCACCTCGTTCGACCTCGCGGCGCGCGCGAACTATCTGAACGCGCAGCGGACCCTGCGGCGGCTGCTCGCCTGGCGTGCGGTGCCGGTGGTGAACGAGAACGACACCACCGCCACCGACGAGATCACGTTCGGCGACAACGACTTCCTCTCGGCGCAGGTGGCGATCCTGCTCGAGGCGCGGCTGCTGGTCCTGCTCTCCGACGTGGAGGGACTGCACACCGACGATCCGCGCCACGCTTCGGAGGCGCGGCTGGTCGATGCCGTCGGCGACTTCTCCGAGCTGGCGGGGCTGCGGATCGGTGAGGGCACCTCCCGGTTCGGCCTCGGCGGGATGAGGAGCAAGGTGGCGGCCGCGGAGATGGCGAGCTCGGCCGGGATTCCCGTGGTGATCTGCGACGGGACCGCGGAGGGGACGCTGCTGGCGGCCTCGCGGGGAGATGCGGTCGGGACGCGGTTCGCGCCCCACGCCGAGCGCGTCGCCAGCTTCAAGCTCTGGCTGCGCTATGCGAAGCCGGCGCAGGGGCGGGTGATCGTCGACGAGGGAGCCGCGCGGGTGCTGCGAGAGCAGGGGTCGAGCCTGCTGCCGGTGGGGATCGTCGCGGTCGAGGGCGGGTTCGCCGCGGGCGACGCGGTCGAGGTGGTCTCTGACGGCTCGGTCGTGGGCAAGGGGATCGTCAACTACTCGGCGACCGAGCTCGCGCGGATCAAGGGTATGCGCACCGACCGGGTCCGCGAGCTGATGCCGCACGCGAGCGACGAGGCGGTGCATCGCGATAATTTCGTACTGGCGTGAGGGGGCTCGCCGTTACCCTGTTTCCATGGCTGTAGCAACTCGCTCCGTGCGCGACGTCTGCGAGTCCGCGAGGCGGGCTGCGCTGGTCCTGGCGACGCTCGACACCGCGACCAAGGACGCGGCGCTGGAGCGGACCGCGGACCTGCTCGCGGAGCGGACCGACGAGATCCTCGAGGCGAACGCGGCGGACGTCGAGGCGGGGCGCGCGACGGGGCTCGACGCGGCGCTCCTCGACCGGCTGACGCTGACCCACGAGCGGATCGGCGCGATCGCGGAGGGGGTTCGCGAGATCCTCTCTCTGCCCGACCCGGTCGGCGAGCTGCTCGACGAGCGGACGCTCCGGTCCGGGATAGAGGTGCGTAAGGTGAAGGTGCCGCTGGGCGTCGTTGCGGTGGTCTACGAGGCGCGGCCGAACGTCACGGTCGACTGCGCGGCGCTCTGTCTGAAGAGCGGCAACGCGATCGTGCTGCGCGGCTCCTCGGCCGCGGCGCGCTCGAACGCGGCGCTGGCGCAGGTGGTGAACGAGGCGGCGGCGGAGGCCGGACTGCCGGAGGGCTCGGTGGAGCTGCTCGGCGGCGGCGATCGCTCGGAGCTGGCGGAGCTGGCGACGGCGGACGGGCTGGTCGACCTGGTCATCCCGCGCGGCGGCGAGGGTCTGAAGGCCGCGCTGAAGGAGGTCGCGACCGTGCCGGTGATGTACGCGGCCGCCGGGAACTGCCACGTGTACGTGCACGCGGACGCCGACCTGGAGATGGCGCGGCGGATCGCCTACAACGCGAAGGTGCAGCGCCCCGGCGTATGCAACGCGGCGGAGACGCTCTTGGTCCACCAGGACGTGGCCGAGGAGCTGTTGCCCGGCGTGCTCGGCGACCTGCGCGCTGCCGGCGTCGAGCTGGTCGGGGACGAGCGGGTGCGAGCGGCGGCCGGCGGGGTGGAGGTCGGCGAGGCGACCGAGGAGGACTGGCGGACGGAGTATCTGGGTCTGAAGATGGCGGTCGGCGTCGTCGGTTCGCTGGGCGAGGCGATCGAGCACGTGAACGGTTATGGCACCGGCCACTCGGAGGCCGTGGTGACCCGCTCGGAGGAAGTTGCGAGCCAGTTCACCGGGTTGGTGGACGCGGCGTGCGTCTACGTGAACGCGTCGACGCGATTCACCGACGGCTTCGAGTTTGGGATGGGGGCGGAGATCGGCAACTCGACGCAGAAGCTGCACGCGCGCGGACCGATCGGGCTGCGCGAGCTGACGACGATGAAGTACGTGCTCCGCGGCGACGGCCAGGTTCGCGAGTAGGGCGCTCGGGAGCGAAGGGTTCCTGACTCGCATCGGCGTCCTCGGCTCGGCGTTCAACCCGCCTCATCTGGGACACCTCGTGCTCGCCGGTGAGGCCGCCTGGCAGCTCGGGCTCGACTCGGTGCTGCTGGTGCCGACGGGGGTCGCGCCGCACAAGGAGATCGAGGAGGATCCCGGCGCCGAGCCGCGGGCCGAGATGGCTCGCCGGGCGGCCGCCGACGGGGAGGGGCTGGAGGTGTCGGACGTCGAGCTGCGCGGTGAGGGGCCGTCGTACACGTTCGAGACGCTGGAGGCGCTGCGAGCGGAGCGGGGTGACGCGGAGTTGGTCTGGCTGATGGGGGCGGACGCGGCGCTGGGCCTCGAGTCGTGGAAGCGGCCGGAGCGGGTCGTCGAGCTGGCCCGGCTGGGGATCGCGGCGCGGAGCGCGGTGGACTCGGACGCGCTCGACGAGGTGCTCTCGCGGGTGGGGGCCGGCGACGCGGCGCGGGTCGAGATGCCCGACGGTCGGGATCTCGTCGTCGCTGGTCAGGCAGAGGGTGCGCGAGGGGAGGCCGTTCGGGCATCTGGTGCCCGACGGGGTCGCGGAGCTGATCGCGCGGGGGGGCCTGTATGGAGGCTAGGAGGGTGGAGGTCGACTCGGCGGCGCTGGCGCGGCGGCTGGCGAGGATCGCGGACTCGAAGCAGGCGACCGATGTGATCGCGCTCGACATGCGCGAGCTGGTCGGCTACACGGACTTCCTGGTGGTCTGCACGGCGCGCAACGAGCGGCTCGCGAAGGCGATCCACGACGAGGTGCACCAGGCGCTGAAGCGGGACGGGGTGCTGCCGGCGCGGGCGGAGGGGACGGCGCAGTCGCAGTGGATCCTGCTCGACTATCTCGACGCGGTGCTGCACGTGTTCGTGCCGGAGACGCGCGACCGGTACCGGCTCGACCAGCTCTGGGGCGAGGCGCCGCGGCTCGAGCTGGAGCTCGACGGCGGCGAGGCGGGCGCGGCGACCGGCTGAGGACCAGCGGGGCCCTTCGGGGCGTTCGCGTGTCAGGGGTGCGGATGCGTCCGACGGCGGCCCTAGGTTTCGCCCATCGCACGGGGCCGCTTCAGACGGGCGCTGCTGGGCTACCGCACCTCCGACGTCGATTCGGCGCTCGCCGACGCCGAGGCGGCGGTCGCTGAGACGCGGGCGGAGCTGGAGTCGGCGTTCGCGGACGCGAGCGCGGTGGTGGCGGCCGGCAAGGCGCAGGCGGAGGCGTGGCGGGTGGGTGTGGAGGCGCGCGACGCGGTGATCGCGGAGCGGGACGAGCGGATCGAGGAGCTGGACGGGGTCGCTGCGCACCTGTCGAGGTTGGTGGTCGAGCGGGAGCGGGAGCTGGGGGCGCTTCGCGAGCAGATCGACGAGGTGCTGCGTGCAGGCGCGCGGCTACGCGACCCGGGTGCGGATGCAGGCGCTGCGCCAGGCGGTGGCGATCGCGGGGTCGGGAACGGCTCCGATCGGCCGTGGAGCACGCGGCGGCGGCGGAGACGGTGAGCGAGGCGCCGGAGAGCACGTTCGGGGTGCGGCCGACGGCGCCGCTCGATCTGTTCGAGGGGATGGTGCAGCTCGAGATCGGTCCGCTGGCGGACTTCTCCCAGCTCGTCGGGTTCGAGGACGCGGCGCGTGAGATCGCGCCGGCAAGCGAGATCTCGGTCACCCGCTTCTCACAGGGCCGCGCCACGCTCGACCTTCGCCTCGCCGAGCCGGTCGACCTGCTCGGCGAGCTCGGCGAGCGCTCCCCGTTCGACTTCAAGATCCGAAGCGTCCGCGACGGCCGCGTGATCCTGGACCTCGCGGGCTCCCGGGCCGCCTAGCAGCCGCCGTCACACATTCGCCACGATTCCGGCACGTTTTCATGCCTATTTCGGGCTTGCTAGAGCCGTTTTCCGCCGGTTGGCGTGCGAACATGTGTTCGTGAAAACGGATTCGCCCAACCACCTCGGCGCGGTATCGGAAGCTGCCATCGCGCTCGAGGCCATCCGGCTCGGGATCGAGGTCTACAAGCCGATCTCCGAGCATGCGCGAGCCGACCTGGTTTTCGGCCTCGGTTCGCGTACATACCGGGTCCAGTGCAAATCGGCACGACGCCAAGGCGACATCGTCACGATTCGGATGGTGAGTTCGTGGCACACGCCAAATGGCTACGTGCGCAGTAAGTACTCATCCGACGAGGTCGACTTCTTCGCCGCCCACTGCCACGAGCTCGACCGGAATTTCCTGATCCCGATCGATCTTGTCGACGGGCATTCGACCATCCAGCTGCGCCTTGCCCCGACGCGTAATGGCCAGAGGGCGGCTATACACTTCGCTGACGATCACACCTTCGCTGGGGCCATAGCTCAGTTGGGAGAGCGTTCGGCTGGCAGCCGAAAGGGCGGGGGTTCGAGTCCCCCTGGCTCCACTGACCTGCGCCCGGCTTGCGAGGAAGTCGGCGCCAACATCTTCCGGCAGCGCTTCGGCTGGTACATGGAGCGCGCCGCGGCCGGAACCGAGATCCGTGTCACCAAGCGCGGGCGGCCCTATGTCCGCCTGGTTCCCTTCCAGCAACCACTGGACCAGGCGGCCTAGACCCCTCAGCTCTGGCGCACCGTCTCGCCCTCCCCCGAGCGGGCGAACACCGCGATCATCCCGCGCTGCACGAACTGCGGCGGGAAGGTCATCACCACGTCGTCTCGGTATCGCTCCAGGAACGCGGCGGCCCAACGCGCCCCCCGAAGCCCCTTCGGGATCCCGCCCTTCATGAACAGCCCCTCCTGCGCGGCGGCGGCGCTCTCCTCCAGGAACGACTGCAGCCCGAGCGCCGGCAGCGCCAGGCAGCGCAGGTGGGCCTCGCGGTCCGACACATTGGCCAGCCCGTGCTTCGTCCCCGGCTTGACGATCATCTCCCCGTCGGCCGGGCCGATCATCCGCTTCTCGTTCCCGAGCTGGAAGCGCACCTCGCCGTCGACCACCGACCAGCGCTCCTCCTGTTGCGGGTGGAAGTGCGGCGGCAGCGCCCCACCCGGCTCGAGCCACGTCTCGACGGCGATGTTCTCCCCCTCCGGATGAAACGCGTAACGGGCGCGATGGACGGGGTCATACGGGCGCTCGGCCATGACAGGCTCCTCTCGGCTGGTGCGCCCTACGAGCGTACCGCCGGGCGAATCCCCTCGGCGTCGCCCTCGCGCGGCGCCGGCGTCGGCTCCATCGCCGCCCTTCCGCCAGCTCCTCCCGGACCTCGCCGGGGTGGCCGCCTCCACGTCGCCCGCCTCGACCTGCTTCACCCACAGCTCGTCGATGAGGATGATGATCAGCGAGAGGATCGGCACCGCGACGAACAGCCCGATGAACCCGAAGAGCTGGCCGACGACCACCACCCCGATCGCGACCGCGGCCGGGTGCAGATTGACCCGGTCCGCCATCACCAGCGGGATCGTCATGTTGCCCTCGATCTGCTGGACGAGCACGTAGATCGCCGAGTGCGAGCAGCGCCTTCTCCGGCGAGTCCGCGAGCGCAAACAGGGTCGGCGGGATCGCACCGATGATCGCGCCGAAGTACGGGATCAGACCACGAGGATCGCCGAGAACACCGCGAAGAAGATCGCGAAGTCGAGCCCGATGATCGACAACCCGATGTAGAGCAGTACCCCCGTGATCACCATGTCGACGAGCATCCCCTGCATCCAGCCGATCCAGGCGTCGCGGAGCCGCTCCATCACGTGCTTCGCCCAGGCGCCGCCGCGAGGGCGGGAAGATCGAGGCGATCGAGTCCACAAGCGGCTGCGGGCGCACCGCCATGTAGTACGCCGTGATCAGGATCAGCAGCGATCGCCCCGAGCACGGTCGCCACCGAGAACCCGAGCGAGGTCAGCGGCCCGATCAGCTTGCTCGGCTCGTCGACGTAGCCCTGCAGGAAGTCCTGGACCTGGCCGCCCCGACGTCGCCGATCAGGCCGCCGACGACCGCTCGAAGGTCGTCGACGATCGTCGGAACCTCGTCGACGAACAGCTCCAGCTCGTCGACGAACGGCGGGATCACCAGAGCGAGGACCGCCGCGAAGCACGCCGAACCCCACGAGCAGGCCGACCAGGGCGCCGATGAACCGCGGCACACCGACGCGCCCCAACCGGTCCGCCACGGCCGCCAGCGGGATCGCGATCAGCACCGTGATCAGTATCGCCACGAACAGCGTCACCAGCTCGCGGAACAGCAGGCCGAGCGCGATCAGGGCGAACGCCAGCAGCACGGCCTTGTACGGCCTCGCCGTCTTGCGGAGATCCGTCCCTGGGGGCACGTCCCGGATCTACCCGCTCAGCGATCCCGGAAATCCGCGGCCGCTTCCCGAGCTGCGTCCAGGGCCGGCCGAGCCCGCTCGCGGCAGGTGGCGCCGGACCCGCCGGGCCGCCCCGGAGAAATCCATGTTGGCCACCGTGCAGAACCCCCGCTCGTCCTCGCGCAGCGCCAGCAGCAGGTGGGCGATCCGGTCCCCCGCCGGCAGCCCCTCCGGGTCCGCGATCCGCACGCACCACGAGTTCACCCGCCGCCCGCCCGGCCGCACGAGGAGCGCCCCGCTGCTCCCCGAGCAGCCAGATTCCGAGCCGGCCCCGCTCCATCGCCAGGCCGGTCCGCGTGAGGAGCTCCCGCTCCCGATGGCCCACCAGGTCGGCGAGCAGCCCCAGCGCGACCCGCTCGGCGTCCTCGTCTCCCGCGGACCGCGGCGGCCGAGCGCGCCGACCCGATCGGCACGACCGAGCGCCCTGCCCGCCGCCCGTAGAGCATCGGGATCGCCCACGCGTGCGCAAAGCTCCAGACCGCGGCCGGAAGCGTCCACGGCTCGAGCCAGACGACGACGGCGCCGGCGGCGACGAACGGAGCGGACACGCAGACCGTCCACGCCGTCCACAGTCGCTCGTCTCGGCGCAGCCTCCGCGGATCGAACCGCCGCCGCCACGGGACCGAGACAGCCTCGTGAAGCGCCCCGGCGGGAGCGTGCGCCCCCGCGGGAGCGCCTCCCCCCGGGGCTGCGATCGGGACCGCGTCGGCCAGCGTCGGGTCCTACCCGCCCGCGATCGGCCGTCGCAGCACGACCAGATCCGCGTCCAGCGGCAGCTCGCGAACCTGCTCCGCGGTCCCGTCGTCCCGCGCTCACCGCCGCCAGCATCCCTCGGTCGAGCTCCGTTCGGAACGCCGCCACCGCCGCCTTCCGCGACGCCGGATCGTCCACCGACCACTCGGCGAGGGTCGTGTGGCCAGTCCCGTCGATCCTGATCAGTCGCGCCATCGAGCTCCTCCTTGGTCGGACCCGAACCAGTCTACGCCGCTCGTAGACTCAGCCAGCCGATGACCGGCTACGTCCCCAGCGAGATCGAGCGCAAGTGGCAGCGCCTCTGGGAGGAGGAGCGCACCTGGCAGGTCGCCAACCCCGGCGAGCCCGGATTCGACGGCTCGCGGCCGAAGAACTACGTGCTCGAGATGCTCCCCTACCCCTCGGGCGAGCCCCACGTCGGCCACCTCAAGTGCTACGCGGTCGGCGACGCGATCGCCCACTTCCGTCGCCGCAACGGCTTCCAGGTGATCCACCCGATGGGCTACGACGCCTTCGGCCTGCCCGCGGAGAACAACGCGATCAAGACCGGCGAGCACCCCCGCGTCGCCACCGAGGCCTCGATCGAGAGCTTCCGCGAGCAGTTCCGCCGCTGGGGCATCTCGATCGACTGGTCGCGCGAGATCTCGACTCACGACCCCGCCTACTACCGCTGGACCCAGTGGATCTTCCTCCGCCTGTTCGAGCGCGGCCTCGCCTACCGCGACGAGGCCCCGGTCCAGTGGTGCCCCAACGACGCCACCGTGCTCGCCAACGAGCAGGTGATCGACGGCCGCTGCGAGCGCTGCGGCACCCTCGTCGAGACCCGCAAGCTCGAGCAGTGGTTCTTCCGGATCACCGACTACGCCGACCGCCTGCTCGCCGACTTCGACCTGCTCGAATCCTGGCCCGAGCACGTCGTCACGCATGCAGCGCAACTGGATCGGCCGCTCCGAGGGCGCCGAGGTCGATCTTCCGCTGCGAGCGACCCCCAGATCGACTTCCCGGTCTTCACCACCCGCCCCGACACCCTCTTCGGCGCGACCTTCTTCGTCCTCGCCCCCGAGCACCCCGAGGTCGAGCGTCTCGCGGCCGGGACCGAGCACGAGGAGGAGGTCCGCCGCTACGTCGACGAGAGCCGCCCGCGCCTCGGCCGAGGACCGCGGCGCCGAGGACCGCGCCAAGACCGGCGTCCCGCTCGGCCGCACGGTCGTCAACCCCGTCAACGGCGAGGAGATCCCGATGTTCGTCGCCGACTACGTGCTGATGGAGTACGGCACCGGCGCGCTGATGGCCGTCCCGGCGCACGACGATCGCGACTTCGAGTTCGCCAAGGCCTTCGACCTCGAGATCCGCCGCGTCGTCGCCCCCGCCGACGGGGCCGACGAGGAAGCGACCCCCGACGAGCCCTTCGTCGGTCACACCGAGAACGAGGTCCTGGTCAACTCGGGCGAGTTCTCCGGCCTGCCCGCCCCGCGGGCGAAGCAGAAGATCGTCGACTGGCTGGAGGAGAAGGGCCTCGGCCGCCCCGCGGTCAACTACCGCCTCCGCGACTGGCTCCTCTCCCGCCAGCGCTACTGGGGCTGCCCGATCCCGATCATCCACTGCGACCGCTGCGGCCGCGTGGCCGTCCCCGACGACCAGCTCCCGGTCGAGCTCCCCGAGGTCGAGGACTACGCGCCGAAGGGCAAGAGCCCCCTCGCGGCGGTCGAGGACTGGGTCAACGTCGAATGCCCGAACTGCGGCGGCCCGGCCCGGCGCGAGACCGACACGATGGACACCTTCGTCGACTCCTCCTGGTACTTCCTGCGCTACCTCGACCCCCGCAACACCGAGGCGCCCTGGGACCGCGAGATCGCCGACCACTGGATGCCGGTCGACCAGTACATCGGCGGGCGTCGAGCACGCGATCCTCCACCTGATGTACGCGCGCTTCTTCGTCAAGGCGCTCGCCGACCAGGACCTGCTCGGCGTCCAGGAGCCGTTCGCGAGCCTCTTCACCCAGGGGATGATCACCCGCGACGGGGCGAAGATGTCCAAGTCGAAGGGCAACACGGTCAGCCCCGCCGACTACGTCGACCGCTACGGCGCCGACGCCACCCGCGCCTACATCTGCTTCATGGGCCCGCCCGAGCGCGGCGGCGACTGGACCGACGAGGGGGTCGAGGGCGTGCACCGCTTCCTCGCCCGGCTCTGGCGGCTCGCCGACGAGGTGGCCGAGCGCACCTCGCCCGGCACCGACGCCGGCGCCAGCGGCGCCGCCCGCGACCTCCTTGCCAAGGCCCACTGGGCGATCGACAAGGTGACCTCGCGACTTCGATCGCGACTTCCAGTTCAACACGGCGATCGCCGCGGTGATGGAGCTGGTCAACGACGCCTACCGGCTCAAGGACGGCCTCTACGGCGACCCCGCCGGGGAAGCCGCGCTCCGCTTCGCCACCGCGACCGCCGCCTCGCTCGTCTTCCCCTTCGCCCCCCACCTCGGCGCCGAGGTCTGGGAGATGATCGAGGGCGGCCGGGTCTGGGAGGAGCCCTGGCCGAAGGCCGACCCTCCCTGCTCGAGTCCGACACCTTCACCCTCGTCGTCCAGGTGAACGGCAAGCTCCGCGACCAGATCGAGGCCGGCTCGCAGACGCCGCCGAGGACGAGCTCCTGCGCCTCGCCCGCGAGAGCGAGAGGGTCCAGGCCCACATCGACGGGCGCGAGGTCGTCAAGGAGATCGTCGTGCCCGGCAAGCTCGTCAACCTCGTCGTCCGCTAGCGACCAAATCGATCACCCGGCCGGGCCTCCGGTTTGCTAGAAAGCCCTCGTGCTTGTCAGGCGGCAGTCCGAGGCGGCCGTCCACGAGTGGCACCGCCTCCGCTCCCACATCCTGATGGACGCGGGCGAACTCGGCTCGCGCCACCTCTCGGTGTGCTGGCTCGAGGTTCCGCCCGGAGCCTCCGAGAAGCTCCACTCCCACGAGGAGGCGGAGCAGGTCTACGTCGTCGTCCCCGGGACCGGCTCGATGTCCGCCGCGGGCGACACCGAGGAGCTCGCGCCGGGCGACCTCGCCCTGATCCCCCCGGCGACCGACCACGAGATCGCCAACGACGGCGACGAGGCCGCTCGCCGTGGTCTCCGTCCAGTCCCCCGCGGTCGCGATCGAGGAGCTCTACGAGCGCCAGCTCGCCGGGAAGACCGCCGGCTACGACGAGTACGACGAGGACGACGACGGGGTACTGAGACAACGCCGGGCCATGATTAGGCGCCGGGTAGTCGCCCACGGCCGGGTCCAGGGGGTCTTCTTCCGCGACTCGACGCGCCGCCGCGCCGAGTCCCTCGGCGTCGCCGGCTGGGTCACGAAACCGCAGCGACGGCGCGGTCGAGGCGGTCTTCGAGGGCGAACCCGACGCCGTCGAGAGCATGGTCCGGCTACGCCCGCGAGGGCCCCGGCCACGCCTCCGTCGACCAACTCGAGGTGACCGAGGAGGAGCCGGAGGGGCTGACTGGCTTCCGCGTCGTCTGATGAGACTCGACGCCAGCCCCGAAGCTGGTGCGTAATCACGGAGCACCTCACCCAAATGAGGGGGGATCGGTTCCCGACGCGTCGAGCTTCGACGGGACGCGCCGGGCGAAACCCACCGCATAGGGTGTTTCACCCGAAACACCGCCGCGAAGCACGACGCGCCGGGCGAAACCCACCGGTGCCCCCCTGTCGCTTTCGCGTCAAGCGCGGTATCCGGCGAGTTGCCCCTCGGCGCTTCTGCTCCTCGCGCGAAGGGCAGCGACGGGATCGCCTCACCCAATTGAGGGGGATAAGTCCCGACGCGTCGCGCTTCGATGGGACACGTGGGCCGAAAACCACCCATACGGTGGTTTTCGCCCGACGCGCCTCGGCGTAGTGTGACGCGTGGGGCGAAACCCACCGGTGCGCCTGTCGCTCTCGCGTGAAAGCGGAAGCAACGCGAGGCAGCTCACCCGGTACCTCTTTCGCGTGAGCGGCGGTCCGCCCGGCGTCTGGAGCAGGACCACGCGCTGAAATCGGGGCCGCTACGCCCGAGAGACGTTTCGATCCGAGCGCAATCGGTGCGTGCCCGCGTACGACGATCAGCGCGTGGCCCAGCTCAGCCGCTCGCAGATCCTCGTCTACGGCGCGATCGCCGTCGCGCTGCTCCTCGTCGGCGCGCGGTGGATCCGCTCCGCCGACGCCAGCGGACCGGAGGCGGGCGGGGTCGAAGCGGCGGCGCCGAGCGGCGCAGCGGGCGGATCGATCGAGATCGGCGGCGGGGAGGACGTCGTCGTCCACGTCGCCGGGGCCGTCGGCGACCCCGGCGTCTACCGGCTGCCCACGGGCTCGCGGGTGACCGACGCGGTCGAGCGCGCCGGTGGAGCGACCGGCAACGCCGCGCTCGACTCCGTCAACCTCGCCGCCGAGCTCGGCGACGGCCAGCAGGTGGTCCTCCCCGGCCGCGCGCCGGGCCGGCGCCGCAGCGACAGCGGCCGCCGGGGAGGCGTCCACCGGTCCGATCAGCCTCGGCTCGGCGACCGTGGAGCAGCTCGACACGATCGAGGGGATCGGCCCGGTGACGGCGCAGAACATCATCGACTTCCGCACCGAGAACGGCGGCATCTCCTCGGTCGAGGACCTCGACCAGATCTCGGGCATCGGCCCGGCGACGATGGAGGCGCTCCGCTCGAGCCTCCAGCCTTGACCCTCGCCGCGGAGCGAGCGGCGTGACCGTCGCATGGCGGCTCGCGGCGCTGGCCGGCTTCGCCGTCGGCCTGGCGCTCGCCCCCGTACCTGCCGGCGCGGCTCGCTGCCCACCGTCGAAGTTCTTGTCCTGCTGGCCCTCGCGGCGAGCGGGCCTGGTCGCCATCCGTCCCGCCGGGCTCGGCCGGCCGCCTGGCCGTGGCTCGCTGCGTGGCCGTCGTCTGCCGCGGCCGCCGGCCTCGTCGCCGGCGACGCCCGCGTCGCGGCGATCGACCGCGGCGCCTTCGCCGGCGAGCCCGACCTGCGGGTCTCCGTCCGCGGCTTCGTCACCGCGCGTTCCGCGGCCCAGCAGACGGCCTGTCTCGTCCCGGTCGCGACCGCCGACGGCAAGCTCGCGGTCGAGGCGCCCGAGCCGGACCGCGAGCTCCAGGTGGGCCGCGAGGTCCGGGCGACCGGGCGTCGTTCGCGAGCCCGCGCCGTGGCAGGCCGAGCGCCTGCGGATCGCCGGGATCCACCGGATCGTCGCCGCGCGCTGCGATCGAGTCCGACCGGCCGGCGCCGGGGCGGTATCGCGGGGCGATTCGACGGCATCCGCGACCGAGCCGAGAGCGCGCTCGAGCGGGGCGTCCCGGCCGCGGAGGCGGCCCTTGCCCGCGGCTTCGTGCTCGGCCAGGACGACCGGCATCGACGCGGCGACGGTCGACGACTTCCGCCGCTCCGGGCTCGCCCACCTCCTCGCCGTCAGCGGGCAGAACGTCCTCCTGCTCGCCCTGCTCGCGGTCCCGGTCCTCGCCCTGCTCGGGGTCTCGCTCCGCGCCCGCCTGCTCGTCGTCATCGCCCTGATCGCCGTCTACGTGCCGATCACCGGCGCCGGCCCCTCGATCCAGCGGGCCGCGGTGATGGGCGCCGCCGGGATCGTCGCGGTACTCGCCGGACGGCCGGCCCACCGCTGGTACGCGCTCCTGCTCGCCGCCGCGATCACCCTCGCCCTCAACCCGCGCGCTGCCGCCGACGTCGGCTGGCAGCTCAGCTTCGCCGCGGTGGTCGGGATCCTGCTCTGGGCGCGTCCCCTGGCCGGCCTGGCAGCGCGAGCGCTGGCTGTCGGAGACGAGGACCGCCCGGGGTCGGGTCTCCGCCGGGGCCTCGCGGACGGGATCGGCGTGACGGTCGCCGCCACCCTTGCGACCGCCCCGATCTCCGCCCACCACTTCGAGACGGTCTCGCTCGCCTCGCTGCCGGCGAACCTGCTCGCCCTGCCCGCCGTCGCCCCGGTGATGTGGCTGGGCATGCTGAGCGCCGCTCTCGGCCAGCTCGCCTGGATCCCGGTCGAGCCGCTCAACTGGCTCTGCTCGCTGCTCGTCGCCTACATCGCCCAGGTCGCCCACTGGCTCGGCGCGCCGAGCTGGGCGGCGACCGAGATCGCCGCCCCGGCACCGGCGACGGTGGCCGCGATCCTCGGCTCCTTCGCCCTCGCCGGGGCGATCGCGGCGCGCGGGGCACGCCGCCGGGTAGGGCTCGGCGGGGCTGCGAGCGGTCGGCTCTGCCGGCCGCGATCGCGGCGATGGTCCTCCCGCTCGCGGTGGCGGTCGCCGGGGACTCCTCGCCGTCATCGCAGGCCCCGCCGCGCGGTCTGACCCTGACCGTCCTCGACGTCGGCCAGGGCGACGCGATCCTGCTCGACCCGGAGCCCGGCGAGCCGATCCTCGTCGACGCGGGCCCGCCGGGCGACCGGGCTCTCATCGGAGCTCGCCGAGCGGGGGATCGAGACGCTGAGCGCGGCGCTCGTCACCCACGACCAGTCCGACCACGCCGGCGGGCTCGGCGATCCTGCGAGACGGTCCCGGTGGCGACCGTGGTGCTCGCCGAGGCGGGGCGCGAAGCTGAGGCGCACCGCGCGCGCCGCGGGCTCGCGAATCGCCCGCCTCGCCAGGGGACAGGTTCTGCGCGAGGGTGCGTTCGGACTCGAGGTGCTCTGGCCGCCACCCAGCGATCGCGGCGGCGCCCCCGCGGGCGCCGAGGACCCAAACGCCCGCTCGCTGGTCTTGCTCGCGCGATGGCACCGCTTCGACGCGCTGCTCACCGGCGACGCCGAGGCGGAGGCTGGCGCCGATCGACCCCGGTCGCATCGACCTGCTCAAGGTCGCCCATCACGGCAGCGAGGACGCCGGCCTCCCCGCGCTCCTCGAGCGCACCGATCCACGCCTCGCGGCGATCTCGGTCGGGGCCGGCAACCCCTACGGCCATCCTCATCCGACGACCCTCTCAGCACTCGCGGAGGCCGGCGTCCGGGTGCTCCGGACCGACGAGGAGGGGGAGATCGACATCGCGATCGGAGAGGGTGCGTTGCGGATCCACCCGGGCTGAGCGCAACCTCACCGGGGTCTGACCCCTCTGTCCCCCTGAACGGGGACGCTCCGACCCCCTGCGTAGACTCGCTCCGTGGCTGAGATCAAGCCCGCGTACCTGATCGCCGGCTCCGACGACGCGAAGGTCGACGCCGCCCTCGCCCGGCTGCGCGAGCGGGCGCTGCGAGAGGGCGGCGCGGGAGCGCTCGAGTCGTTCGGGCCCGCCGACGGCGCCGGCGCTCCGGACGCCGAGGGCCTCGTCGCGGCGATCCCGGCGCTGTCGCTGATCAGCGTCGCGCCGGTATCTGCTCGCCGACCGCGTGGAGCGCTGGAGCGCGAAGCAGGTCCGGCGCGGTGGTCGAGGCGCTCGCCTCGCTGCCGCCCGACACCACCGTCGTCCTCGCCGCTCGCGAGGAGCCGCCCAAGGTGAAGGCGCCGAAGAAGCTCGCGGAGGCCGTCCGAGAAGGCCGGTGGCGACGTCGTCTCCTTCGACGCGCCGAAGGGACGCAAGCTTTCGACGCTGGATCGCCGATGAGGCCGCGCGTCGCGGACTTCGAGATCGAGCCCGACGCCGCGCGGCTCTTGGTCGACCGGATGGGCACCGGCACCGTCCGCCTCGCCAACGAGCTCGACCGGTTGGCGCTGTGGGCGGGGGAGGGCGGCACGGTCCGCGCCGCCGACCTCGAGGCGATGATCGCCGACACCTCGGAGGCGATGGTCTGGAGTCTCTCCGACGCGATCGTCGAGCGGCGGGACGGGGACGCGACCAGGCTCGCCGAGCGGCTCGCCGCGCAGGGGGAGAGCCTGCCGGGAATCGTCTACGGCGTCGCGGGCCGGCTGCGCAAGGCGCATCAGGCCGCGTCCGAGCTCGAGGCCGGGCGAGCTCGCGCGCGAGGTTCAGGGCGGACTGGGCATGAGCCCGTACGCGGCGAAAATGGTCGTCCGCAGCGTCGCGCGACACGTCTCCCGCGAGAGATCCGCGCGGCCGCCTGCGCCCTCGCCGACCTCGAGTGGTGGTCGCGGGGCGGCGCCGAGTACGCCGATGACGGCGGCGCTGACGCTCGCGGTGCGGCGCGCCGCCGGGTCCGGTGGAGGCTAGATCCAGGCCTAGGAGCCCGCCTAGGAGCCGCTGCGGAGCCGGGCCGCGCGGGCCTTCTTGCGGGCGCCGTTGCGAGCGTGGAGCGCGCCCTTCTGCACCGCCTTGTCGATCCGCGAGACGAGCTGGCGGTGCTCGGCGTCGGCGGCGTCCGCGTCCCCCGACTGCGTCGCCTGCTCGAGGCGGTGGAAGTGGGTCTTGACCGCGCTGGTCAGGCGGCGGTTCTCGACCCGCTCGCGCTCGGTGCGCTGCGATCCGCTTCTTCTGTGAGGCGATGTTGGCCATCTCGCGGCGGCGAAGGATAGCCCTCCGCGTCCCGATCTCCCCGCAGCCATGAGCGATCCCCGCGACCCGCAGCGGCCCCCGGCGCCGGCTGGTTCCCCACCGAGGACCCGGGCGAGGAGGAGACCGCCGTCGCGCAGGCAGGCCGCGCCGGGCGGCTCGCCCGATCGACCGCCTTCTTCTCGATCGCCACGGCCGCCTCGCGGGTCGCCGGCCTGGTCCGCGAGATCGTCGCCGCCGGCTACTTCGGGGTAAAGGGGCCGATGTCGGCGTTCACGATCGCCTTCCAGGTCCCGAACCTCGTCCGCAGCCTGTTCGCCGACGCCGCGATCCAGGCCGGCGTTCGTCCCGGTCTTCACCGAGCAGCTCGAGCGCGGGGACAAGCGCGAGGCGTTCAAGCTCGCCTCGACGATGATCTTCATGGTCGCGCTGATCCTCGGCGCGCTGACCGCGCTCTTCATCCTGCTCGCGCCGGTCGGTGATGGACATCTTCGCCCCCGGCTACGAGGGCGAGCTGCTCGACCTGACGGTCATGCTCTCGCAGCTCCTCTTCCCGATCCTCGTCCTGCTCGGGATGACCGGGATGGTCGTCGGCGTCCTCAACAGCTACGACCGCTTCGGCGCCTTCGCGATCTCGCCGCTCTTCTGGAACATCGCGATCATCGCCGTCCTAGTCGGCCTCGCGCCGGTCTTCCCCGAGGGCGACGAGATCTACGCTTACGCGATCGGCGTCCTCGTCGGCACCGTCGTCCAGCTCGCGATCCCGGCCTTCGACCTCCGCAACACCCCCTTCCGCCTGCGCCCGGTCTTCGACTGGCGCTCGAAGGCGGTCCGCCGCGTCCTGCTGCTGATGCTGCCCGTGACGATCAGCCTCGGGCTGATCAACTTCAACTTCCAGATCAACAGCTTCTTCGGCACGCTGATCGAGGACCCGACCGTCGCCGAGCGCGCCCCGGCCGCGATCGACAAGGCGTTCCGCATCTACATGCTCCCGCAGGGCATCTTCTCGGTCGCCGTGGCGACCGTCGATCTTCCCGACCCTCGCCCGGTTCGCCGCCCGCGGCGAGTATCGACGAACCTGCGCTCGGACGATGGCGAACGGGATGCGCCAGATCGTCTTCCTGCTCGTCCCGGCCGCCGCGGCGATCCTCGTCCTCTCCGAGCCGATGATCCGCCTCGTCTACGAGCGCGGCGAGTTCGACGCCTCGCAGACCGAGCTGGTCGCCACCGCGCTCTTCTGGTTCGCCTTCTCGCTTCCCTTCAACGGCCTCTTCCTGCTCCTCACGCGGACCTTCTTCAGCCTCCAGCGCCCCTGGCTGCCGACCGGGATCTCGCTGCTCAACCTGCTCGTCACCGGGATCGTCTCGTACGCGCTCTACAGCGAGTTCGAGGTCGCCGGGATCGTCGCCGCCACGGCGATGGCCACGGTCGCCAGCGTCGTCGCGCAGGGGCCCTGCTGCGCGTCCAGCTCGGCGGGCTCGAGCTGCCGCGCGTTCGCGGCCTCGCGGGCTGCGCGTCCTCGATCGCCTCGGCGGCGCTCGCCGGCGTCGCGTACCTGGTCTGGCTGGGGCTCGACGAGGCCCTCGGGCGCGGCCTCGGCGGCCAGATCGTCTCGATGGGCGCCTGGCGCTCGGCCGCGGGCGCCGCCGTCTACGCTGCCGCCGTCTACGCGATGCGGGTGCCCGAGGCGGGGCAGATCATGCGGCTGCTCCCGGGCCGCTCGCGCCGCGACGGAGGAGATCGCTGAGCCCGCCGCCTGGCAGACCCACCGGCCGCAGCCCCCGCGACCCCCGCGTCGCTCGGCGGCTTGGCAAGGACGTCGTCATCCTGCTCGATAGTGCTCGCGGTCCTCTACGCGATCAGCTTTCTCGTCGAGCTGGCGTACATCGCGCTGCTCGACGAGTACCTGGACGGGACGGCATCGGTCCGACGTCGAGGACGTCGCAGGCGGGCTGCCGGCGTCCAGTTCCTCGCCGGCGTGGTCTCGCTGGTCGCCGCCGGCTTCTTCATCGCCTGGATGTACCGCGCCTACGGCAACCTCTCCCGGACGTCCGTCGCCGAGCTGCGCTACGACACCGGCTGGGCGATCGGCGCCTGGTTCATCCCGGTCTGTCGGCTGGATCCGCCCGAAGCAGATGATCGACGACGTCTGGCGCGCCGGCGACGTCGGGGCGGAGGTCCGCGACGTCTCCTGGCGGGGGCGGCCGGTGAGCCCGGTCCTGCACTGGTGGTGGGCGCGCTGGGTCGCCGCCGCCCTGGGCGGGATCGCGCCGCGCTGGTCGGCTTCGACGACGACGGGATCCTGACCGGCCGCGCCGAGTTCGAGCGCGAGCAGACGGCCGCGACGATCGCCGCGCCCGGGATGCTCTGCCTGGTCGCCGCCGCGATCCTCGCCTGCATCGTCATCCGCCGGATCACCGACCGCGGCGAGCGCGTCCGCGAGGCCGTCCTCGCCCAGGCTCCGGATACGGCCCCGCACGTTCCCGAGCCCGCACCCGAACCCGGCGATGAGCTGATCGCGGAGGTCGAGATGCGCTGCCCTGTCTGCGGCTGGGTCTTCAGGGACGCCGAGAGCGGCCGCGAGCACCTCGAGCGCCACCACGCCCGGCGATAATCGGCGCATGGCCGGTTCCCCTCGCGAGATCGTCGAGCAGGTGCTCGGTCACTGGGGCCGCGATGAGAAGCTGCCCGAGGGCCTGCTCGACCCCGAGGTCGAATGGGTCAATCCCCCGGATGCGATCGAGCGGGGGACGCGCAGCGGCCGCGGCGGATGGGGCGGGGCGGAGGAGAATTGGCGTCAGGGCTTTAGCTCGATTCGCTTCGAAGTCGAGCGAGTCGAGGTCGCCGGGGAGCGGGTGGCGGCCGCGGTGCGGTGCTTCAGCGTTGCGCGAGGGAGCGGGCTCGAGGTCGAGCAGGTCCTCGGATTCCTGTTCACCGTCCGCGAGGGCCGCGTCGTTCGCTTCGAGTGGTCGAACGACGCCGAGGGAATGGTGCGCAGCGTCCTAGCCTGATGCTCTGTCCATGGAGCGCATCCGCAACTTCTCGATCATCGCCCACATCGACCACGGCAAGTCGACGCTCGCCGACCGCATCCTCGAGCTGACCAAGACGGTCGACCCGAAGAAGATGCGCGCCCAGGTCCTCGACTCGATGGAGCTCGAGCGCGAGCGCGGGATCACGATCAAGGCCCAGGCGGTCCAGGTCGCCTACGGGGCCTCCGACGGCGAGACCTACCACCTGCACCTGATCGACACCCCCGGCCACGTGGACTTCTCCTACGAGGTCTCACGCTCGCTCGCAGCCTGCGAGGGGGCGCTCCTGGTCGTCGACGCGTCGCAGGGGGTCGAGGCGCAGACCGTCGCCAACACCTACGCCGCGGTGGAGGCGGGGCTGGAGCTGATCCCGGCGCTCAACAAGGTCGACCTGCCGAGCGCCGAGCCCGACCGGGTCGTCGGCGAGATCGCCGACCTGCTCGGCGGCGACCCCGACGACGTGATGCGGATCTCGGCGAAGACGGGGGAGGGCGTCGTCGACCTGCTCGAGGCGATCGTCGCCCGCATGCCTCCGCCCGAGGGCGATCCCGAAGCGCCGCCGCGGGCGCTGATCTTCGACTCGGAGTTCGATCAGTACCGAGGCGTCGTCGCCTACGTGCGGATGATCGACGGGGCCTTTCGCAAGGGCGAGCGGATCGTCGCGATGCAGGCCGGGACGGAGGCGGACATCGACGAGATCGGCTTCTTCGGGCCCGAGATGCTGCCCGCCGCGGGGATGGCGGCCGGCGAGGTCGGCTACATCATCACCGGGATCAAGGACGTCGCGAAGCTGCGCGTCGGGGACACGCTGACCGCCCGCGAGCGCCCCGCCACCGAGCCCCTGCCCGGCTACCGCGAGGTGCGGCCGATGGTCTTCTGCGGGCTCTTCCCGATCGACACCGACCGCTACGAGGACCTCCGCGACGCCCTCGACCGGCTCTCGTTGAACGACGCCGCGCTCTCCTATGAGCCCGAGACCTCCCAGGCGCTCGGCTTCGGCTTCCGGTGCGGCTTCCTCGGACTCCTGCACATGGACATCGTCCGCGAGCGGCTCGAGCGCGAATACGACCTCGAGCTGCTGGCGACGACGCCGAACGTGCGCTACGAGGTGAGCCTGATCGGCGGCGAGGAAGTCGAGGTCCACAGTCCCGTGGAGATGCCCGATCCGGGGCGGATCGAGGAGATCCGCGAGCCCTACATCCGCGCGACGATGATCTGCCCGAAGGGGCACGTCGGCGCGGTGATGGAGCTCTGCATGGGTCGCCGCGGGACCCACGTCGACATGCATTATCTGTCGCCGGAGCGCGTCCAGCTGCGCTACGACCTGCCCCTGGCCGAGATCGTGCTCGACTTCTTCGACCAGCTCAAGTCGAAGACCGCCGGCTACGCATCGCTCGACTACGAGCCGATCGGCGACCGTGCGGCCGACCTGGTCAAGCTCGACGTCCTGCTCGCCGGCGACCGCGTCGACGCGCTCTCGGTGATCGTCCACCGCGACGACGGGTACCGAGTCGGCAAGGCGCTGGTCGAGCGTCTCCAGAAGACGATCCCCCGTCAATTGTTCGATGTCCCGGTGCAGGCGGCGATCGGCTCCCGCGTCCTCTCGCGGGAGACGGTCAAGGCGCTCCGCAAGGATGTGACCGCGAAGCTCTACGGCGGCGACGTGACCCGGAAGCGCAAGCTGCTCGAGAAGCAGAAGAAGGGGAAGAAGCGGATGAAGCAGGTCGGGCAGGTCGAGGTGCCGCAGGAGGCCTTCCTCTCGGTTCTGGAGCTCGACGAGTGAGCGAGCGCGAGCGAAACCTCGAGCTGGTCCGCTCGTCGTTCGACGCCTTCGACACCAGCGACCTCGCGGCCGTCCTCTCGACTCTCCACCCGGAGGTCGAGTGCCACGTCGCTCCGCCGATGATGAACAGCGGGACCTGGCACGGCGTCGACGGCTACCTCGCGATGACCACCGCCTGGTTCGAGGCCTGGGATGGCCTCCACTACAAGGTGGTCGAGCTCGAGGCGCCCGACGAGCGCCACGTCCTGGCGACGGCGCGCCAGCTCGCGACCGGGCGGGAGAGCGGCGTGCCGGTCGAGATGAACGTCGTCTTCCTGTTCGAGGTCGACGACGGACTCGCGCGCCGTTTCCACATCTATCCGGACCGAGAGAGCGCGGAAGCCGCGCTATAGACTGCCGCGCGAAATGAAGTCGCCGAATCCTCCGCTTCGCGTCCGGTTCGGCTCAATCTGATCTGCATCAGATGCCTGTCAACGCGGAAGCCGTCGGCAAGGAGTACGACCCGGTCACCTACGAGGTAGGCCTGGAGAAGATCCGCGAGTACGCGAACGCGGTCGGCGAGACCAACCCGGTCCACCACGAGCGCGAGGCGGCGAACGGGGCCGGCTTCCGCGACGTCGTCGCGCCGCCGATGTTCTGCGTCGTCTACAGCGCTCCCGCGGTCGGCCCCGGCGTGCTCGACCCCGAGATCGGGATCAACCTCGCCGCGATGGTCCACGGCTCGCAGGTGTTCGAGTGGGGCGAGCCCGTCTGCGCCGGCGACGCCGTGACCACGCGAGCGCGCGTTGCGGAGATCTACGAGCGCGACGGCAAGGGCTTCTACGTCTTCGAGTCGACCTCGGAGAACCAGGACGGCGCCGAGGTCGTCAAGGGAACCTGGACCAACATCGTGAGGGGGGTCTGATGCCGGTCCCGCCACTCGAGCAGGGCCAATCGCTACCGGAACTCAAGGTGACGCCCGACAAGTACCTGCCGCACCGCTACGCGGGCGCCTCGGGCGACTTCAACCCGATCCACATCGACCCCGAGTTCGCGAAGGCCGTCGGGCTGCCGCAGAACATCCTCCACGGCCTCTACTCGATGGCCCAGGTCGCCCGCGCCCACACCGATGTCGCCGGCGACCCGCGTTCGCTTCGACGGCTCGAGGTCCAGTTCCGGGGCATGGGCTTTCCCGAACAGGAGATGGTCGTCACGGCGACCGTGAAGGAGGCCGAGCACGGCCGCATCGTCACCGAGACCGAGGCCGCCCAGGGCGAAAACCGGATCATCCGCAACGCCTCCGCGACGCTAGAGCCCCCGGCTAGCTCCCTGTGACCGGGAGCCGGACTCAGGGGAATTTGACGGTCTCCGATCTCGCGGCCAGCGCATGCTCCGCCAGACACGCCCGCCTGCTTGACGGTGGCGTAGAACTTCCTGCGGATCGCCAAGGCCCAGACTCCGTCGCGAAGTCTGGACCCAGATCGTGGCACGGTCCAGGCCGGGCGCCTTCACCGCCTCTATCGAGGCGTCTAAGCCGCGCCGATCTCAGTCGGATCGTGCACCGGTGACAGTCTGCTGGAACGGGGACCGGCGATCCTAGAATTGACCGATGCTCTCCGAGCGCCAGCAGCGCATCCTCGAAGTGGTGGTCTCCGACTACCTGGAGTCCGGACGGCCCGTCGGCTCGAAGGCGATCGCCGAACGCGAGGGGGTGGAGTGGAGCGCCTCGACCGTCCGCAACGATCTGGCCGAGCTCGAACGCGACGGATTCCTCACCCATCCGCACACATCGGCCGGCCGCGTGCCGACCGAGTCGGGCTACCGCTTCTACGCCGATGCGCTGATCGCCGGCGACGAGCCGCCGGCCGGTCCCAGCCCGCGGCTGCGGCTCGACCGCATGCGCCGCGAGGTCGAGGAGGCGATGCGCGAGACGACCTCGGCCCTCTCCCAGGTGACGGACCTGCTGGCCCTGGCCACGGCGCCGCCGCTGTCGAGCGCCCGCATCCATCGGGTGGAGGTGCTCCAGCTCCAGCCCCAGGTGGTGATGGTCGTGGTGATCGCGTCGAACGGCTCGGTGACGAAGCGGGTCTTCAGCTTCGATCGGGCGGTGGACCGCGGGCTCGTCGAATGGGCGTCGAGCTATCTCAACGAGCGGCTCGCGGGACTCGGACTCGGCGCGCGGATGATCGCGGGCCGCCTCGGCGACCCCGAGCTCGGCGCGGCCGAGCGGCGCTTCCTCGAGCAGATCGGCGGCGCCTTCAGCGCGCTCGAGGGCGAGGCCGAGGACACGGTCTACGTCGACGGCACCGCTCGGCTGCTCTCCGAGGAACACGCGCGCGACCTGCCCCAGGTGGACGAGCTGATGCGCGTGCTCGAGCGCCGGGCGGGACTGCTCGAGATGCTTCGCTCGGCGCTCGAGGAGCGCTCGGTCTTCCTCTGGATCGGCGGCGAGAACCCCGAGCCGGAGCTGCGGTCGGTCAGCGTGGTCGGGGCCAACTACGGCCTCGGCTACCGCAACCTCGGCGCGGTCGGCGTGGTCGGTCCGCTGCGGATGGATTACGGGACCGCGATCGCTTCGGTGCGGGACGCGGCGGGTCAGCTCTCGCGCTTCTTCGAGACGGTCTACGAGGGCTGAGCGATGCCCACGGATTACTACGACCTCCTCGGAGTCGACCGGGGGGCCGACCAGAAGGAGATCAAGAGGGCCTTTCGCCGGGTCGCGCGGGATCTCCATCCCGACGTCAACAAGCACGACCCCGAGGCGGAGGAGAAGTTCAAGGAGGCGGCCGAGGCCTACGAGGTCCTCTCCGATCCCGACCGCCGCCGGACCTACGACGCCTTCGGCCATGAGGGCCTGCGATCCGGCGGCTGGAGTCCGCGCAGCGGCGGCTTCGGCTCGATGGAGGACGTCTTCGAAGCTTTCTTCGGGCGCTCCGACCCGGTCTTCGGCGATCTGTTCGGGTTCGGCCGCGGCGGCCCGGCGGACGGCGGCGACGTCGCCGCGGAGGTCGAGGTGACGATGGAGGAGGTCCTGCATGGCGCCACCCGCGAGCTCTCCTTCGAGGCGATCCAGACCTGTGAGCGGTGCCGCGGCAACGGGGCCGAGCCGGGCACCCCGATCCGGACCTGCGAGACCTGCGCCGGCGCCGGGCAGCTTCGCCAGGTGACGCGGACGGCGTTCGGGCAGATGGTGCGGGCGGTCGCCTGCGAGACCTGCGGTGGCGACGGCAAGGTCGCGGAGACGCCCTGCGAGCAGTGCGGCGGCGACGGCCGGATCGTCGGCGATCGGACCTTCGAGGTCGAGGTACCGCCGGGGATCGAGTACGGGCAGCGGATCCGGATCGCCGGCGCCGGGCACGCCGGCGAGGCGGGCGGCCGGAGCGGTGATCTCTACGTCGGGGTTCGGGTGGCCGAGGACGAACGCTTCCATCGCGAGGGGACCGACCTCGTCTGCGTCGTCGACATCTCGGCCACCGAGGCGATGCTCGGCGCCGAGGTCGAGGTCGCCACCCTCGAGGGATCGGAGACCGTCGAGGCGCCCGCTGGAACGCAGCAGGGAGAGCGGGTGATGCTCGCCGGCCACGGGCTGCCGAGCCTGCGAGGCGGCACCCGGGGGGACCAGCACGTGCTCTTCAACGTGATCGTGCCGTCGAAGCTCACCGACGAGCAGCGCGAGCTCGCGGCGCGCCTCGGCGAGACGATCACCGAGGAGAACCTGCGGCCGCGCCGCGAGGGCATCTTCTCGCGGGTGCGCCGCGCCTTCGGGTGATCCGGCTCGCGCTGCGTTGCTCGCCCGAGGTCGCGGAATGGGTGCTGGCTGAGCTGGTGGAGCTGGCGCCGGGTGGGGTGGAGGAGGAGCGCGGCCCGGACTTCGTCGAGTACGCGATCTACGGGGCGCCGGGCGAGCTGCCGGAGCTTCCCGATCTGAGCGCCCTCGCCGGCCGACGGTACGGTCGAGGTCTCGACCGAGGAGATCCCCGACGACTGGGCCGACCGCTGGCGCGACTTCCACCGCCCGGTGGTGATCGGCGACCGCCTCGTGGTTCGGCCGTCCTGGGGTGATGATGCGCCCGCGGCGGGCATCGACGTCCTGATCGATCCCGGGCGAGGCCTTCGGGACGGGCGCCCACGCGACCACGCGGATGTGCCTCGAGCTCCTGCTCGAGCTCGCCGAGAAAGGGCGAGCCGAAGGGCCGCTCGTCGACTGGGGCACCGGCTCCGGGGTGCTCGCGATCGCCGCCGCGAAGCTCGGCTTCGCCCCGGTTCTCGGCTGCGATCACGAGGTCGCGGCGCTCGAGGCGGCGGCGGAGAACGCCGTCGCAAACGGCGTCGAGATCGAGCTCGAGCGGCGCAACCTCCGCGGGGAGCCCGCGCCTGCGGCCGCGACGATCGCGGCCAACCTCACCGCGCCGATCCTGCGCGAAGTGGCCGCCCGTCTCGCCGAACCTCCCGAGCGGCTCGTCTGCTCGGGCCTGCTTCGCCGCGAGGCCGACGAGGTCGCCGCCGCCTTCTCCGCCCACGGCCTCACCGAGGCGGAGCGCCGCGACGACGGCGAGTGGTCCGCGCTCCTGCTCGAGCGCTGATCCGCCTCCGAACGCGCGGATATGCTGCCGCCGATGCCAGCTGCCATCACCGGCTACGAGATCGGTCTGTTCATCCACATCGTCGCTGTCGTACTCGCCTTCGGGCCCACCTTCGGCTTCGCGTTCTTCCAGGCGGTCACGGAGCGGACCAACCCGCGTGGGGTGCCGACGATGTGGAGGGCGACCGAGATGACCAGCAACTTCCTGGTCACGCCGGCGGCGATCCTCGCGCTCGCTCGCGGGGCTCTACCTGACGATCGACCTCTGGGAGTTCTCGGACCTGTTCGTCAACGTCGGGATAATCGCGATCATCGTCCTGCTCGGTCTGGTCCACGCGTTCTTCAATCCGCAGGGGCGCAAGGCGATGGGATTGGCCGAGCGAGACATCGAAGCCGCCGGCCCCGGGGAGGTCGAGTTCAGCGACGAGTACTGGGCGGTCTCGAAGCGGATCGGGCAGGTCGGCACCCTGGCGGGGATCATCATCCTGGTGACGATCTTCTTCATGACCGTCAAGCCCTGACGGAGCGAGCCCCAAGCAGGGACCTCCCGATCGCCGTTCTCGACTCCGGGGTCGGCGGGCTGACCGTGCTCCACGAGTGCCTGGTCTCGCTGCCCGAGGAGGACTTCCTCTACCTCGGCGACGACGCCCACTTTCCCTACGGGACGAAGCCGCCCGCGGAGGTGCGCGCGCGGGTCGAAGCGGCCAGCCGCTACCTCTCGCGCGCGGCGCGAAGCTGCTCGTCCTCGCCTGCAACTCGGCGACGACGGCGGGGCTCGAGGCGGCACGCGAGGTCGCGAACGAAGCTGAGGTCGAGGTCGTCGCGGTGATCGAGCCCGAGGCGGAGATCGCCTCGGCGATCACCGACTCCGGCCGGATCGGCGTCCTCGCCACGCCGGCCACGGTCGAGGGGGGCGCCTACCACCGCGCGCTCGAGCGCCAGGGCCGCGGCCTCGAGGTGGTGGAGGTCGAGGCGCCAGACCTGGCTCCGATCATCCAGCGGGGCAACCGGATCGACGAGGAGGTCGTCGAGATCGTGCGCTCCTACTGCGCGCCGCTCCAGCGGGCCGAGGTCGACACCGTGATCCTCGGCTGCACCCACTACCCGCTGGTGCGGCCGATGCTGCAGCGGATCCTCGGCCGCGACGTCCGCCTGGTCACCGCCGGCCACGCGATCGCGGCGACCGTCCAGCGGACGCTCGAGTCGCTCCGGGCTCGCGACACCGAACCGCGGCGAGGGCACGTACCGGTTCCTCTGCACCGGCGACCCCTATGCGTTCCGCGAGCTCGGCACCCGTTTCCTCCAGCTCCCCCTCGGCGAGGTGGAGAGAGTGGATCTCGGCTGAGTCCGCTCGGGCCGCGAGGGTACCCTTCAGGCAGATGACGGAGACGATCCTCGAACGGGTCCAGGCCGATACCCGAGAGGCGATGAAGGCGCGCGAGCGCGAGCGCGTCGGGGCGCTGCGGATGATCTCGAACGCGCTCCAGCAGGAGGCGAAGGAGGGCGACGGCGACGAGGTCGCGGTGCTGCGCCGCGAGCGCAAGCGCCGGCTCGAGGCCGCCGAGGCCTACCGCGAGGGCGGCAGCGCCGAGCGCGCCGAGGCCGAGGAGGCCGAGGCCGAGGTGATCTCCTCCTACCTGCCCGCCGAGCTCTCCGACGAGGAGCTCGGCGGAGATCGTCGACGCGGCGATCGCCGAGTCGGGGGCCGCGGGACCGTCCGACATGGGCAAGGCGATGGGGGCCGCGATGCCGAAGGTCGACGGGCGCGCCGACGGCAAGCGGGTCAGCGCGATGGTGCGCGAGACAGACTTGGCTACGAAGGCAACTGACCCTCGACAACACCGTGGCGGCCGAGCTCGCCGGCTCCGAGGACTCCGTCCTGCGCGCGCTCGAGGGCCACCTCGACGTCGACCTCTACCTGCGCGGCAACGTGCTCACCCTCGACGGCGACGAGGGCGAGCTGCAGCTCCGCGGAGACGGTCGTCGACGAGCTCGTCGAGCTGATCGAGCGCGGGCAGGAGATCGCGCCGGGCACGATCGAGGCCGTCACGGGCGCGCTCGATGCCGACGAGAGCCCGGCCGACGGTGCTCGAGGACGTCGTCTGGCGCCACCGCGGCACCAAGGTCGCGCCGAAGACCGTCAACCAGAAGCGCTACGTCGACTCGATCCGCGAGCACACGGTGACCTTCGGGATCGGCCCGGCGGGAACCGGCAAGACCTTCTCGCGGTGGCGATGGCCGTCGCGGCGCTCGACGCGCGCGAGGTGAGCCGCGTGATCCTGACCCGACCCGCGGTCGAGGCCGGCGAGCGGCTCGGCTTCCTGCCCGGGCGACATCCAGGCAAAGGTCGATCCCTACCTGCGCCCGCTCTTCGACGCCCTCTACGACATGCTCGACCCCGACCGGGTCAACTCCTACTTCGACAAGGGCGTGATCGAGGTCGCGCCGCTGGCGTTCATGCGGGGCAGGTCGATTAACGACTCGTTCGTCATCCTCGACGAGGCCCAGAACACGAGCCCGGAGCAGATGAAGATGTTCCTGACCCGGCTCGGCTTCGGCTCGCGGATGGTGGTCACCGGCGACGTCACCCAGATCGACCTGCCGCGCGACCAGCGCTCGGGCCTGGTCGTGATCGGCGAGATCCTCGAGGGGATCGAGGACATCTCGTTCGTCCGCTTCGGCGGCGAGGACGTCGTCCGCCACAAGCTCGTGCAGCGGATCGTCGCCGCCTACGGCGCGTACTCGGAGCGCCAGAAGCCCGGTTGACGCTCGACCTCGCCGACGTCCCCGAGGAGCTTCGCGACGCCGTCGCCGCGGCGCTCGGCGCGGCCGGGGTCGAGGAGGGCCACCTGTCGGTCGAGCTCGTCGGCGAGGAGCGGATCCGCGAGCTGAACCGCGAGCATCGCGGGCGCGACCGAGCCCACCGACGTGCTCTCGTTCCCGCTCGACGGCGTCGGCGAGGTCGCCGGTCCGCGCGAGCTCGGCGACGTCGTGATCTGCCCGCGAGCACACCGCCGACCTCACCGAGGCGGCGGTCCACGGCGTCCTTCACCTCTGCGGCTACGACCACGAGACGCGATTCCGGCGAGATGCTCGCGCTCCAGGACCGGGTGATGGCGCGCCTGCGGTGACCCGTTCCGGGTTCGTCGGACTGGCCGGTCGGCCCAACGTCGGCAAGTCGACGCTCGCCAACGCGATCGTCGGCGCCAAGGTCGCGATCGTCTCCGACCGGCCGCAGACGACCCGCCGAGCCGTTCGCGGGGTAGCGACCGACGTCGGAGCCGGGCTGGCAGATGGTGCTCGTCGACCTGCCCGGCGTGCAGCGGCCCCGCGACGTGCTCACCGAGCGGATGCAGCGCCGGGTCGAGCGCGAGCTGGCCGACTCCGACGCCGTGCTCTTCGTCGTCAACGGCGAGCAGGGCGTCGGCCCGGGCGACCGGTTCATCGCCCAGCAGCTGCTCGGCGGCGCGAGGCGAGCACGCCGGTCGTTTGCGCCGTCAACAAGATCGACCGGCTGCGGCGCGCCGGAGACGGCGAAGGTGCTCGCGGACGCCGAGGAGCTCGGCGTCGCCGACGAGATCTTCCCGGTCTCGGCGAAGGCGGGCACCGGCCTCGGCCCGCTGACCGAGCACCTCGCCACGCTGCTGCCGGAGGGGCCGTTCCTCTATCCGCCCGAGGACCGCAGCGACCAGCCGAGCGACGTCCACCTGGCGGAGCTGATCCGCGAGCAGGTGCTGCGCCGAACCCGCGACGAGCTCCCGCACGCGGTCGAGGTCGCGGTGGAGTCGGTCGAGGAGCGCGAGGACGGCCTGGTCGAGGTCAAGGCCCAGATCTGGGTCGAGTCGGAGTCCCAGAAGGGGATCCTGATCGGCCGCGGGGGCCGGATGGTTCGCGAGATCGGCACCGCCGCGCGGCGCGAGCTCGAGCGCGAGCTCGGCGCCAAGGTCTTCCTCGACCTCCAGGTCCGCGTCCGCGAGCGCTGGCGCCGCGACGAGGCGCTGCTCGATCGGCTCGGGATCGACTGACGCGCCCGAACGTAAACTCGCCTGCATGATGCGAGCAGATCCGCTTCGACGAGAACGGACTCGTGCCGTGCGTGATGCAGGACTGGGCGACGGGCGAGGTGCTCACGCTCGCCTACATGAACGAGGAGGCGCTGCGGCTCACCCGTGAGACGCGGCGAGGTCCACTTCTTCAGCCGCTCCCGCCAGGAGCTCTGGCGCAAGGGCGAGACCTCGGGCAACGTGATGAGCGTGCGCCAGCTCCGCTTCGACTGCGACGCCGACGCGATCGTCGCGCTGGTCGAGCCGGCCGGCCCAGCGTGCCACACCGGCGAGCGCTCCTGCTTCTACCGCGAGCTGGAGAGCCGGACGGAGCCCTGAGCCCGCTGCCCCACGAGGCGCTCGCCGCGCTCGCGCGCACGCTCGCCGAGCGCCGTGACGAGCGGCCCGAGGGCAGCTACACGGTCGAGCTCCTCGACGACCCGGAGCGGATCGGCGACGAAGGTCCGCGAGGAGGCCGACGAGGTCGCCCGCGCGGCGGCGGACGAGTCGGACGAGCGCGCTCGCCGAGGAGGCGGCCGACGTCCTCTACCACCTCGAGGTCCTGATGCTCTCCCGCGGCATGCCGCTCGCGGCCGCGCTGGAGGCGCTCAATGGCCGGCGTCGCTAGCGGGACAGCGTCACGAACCGGCACGGCGACGGTCGTCCCCGTCCTCGAGCGCTTCATCGACGACTGCGAGACGCCGGTCTCGGCCTTCCTCAAGCTCCGCGCCGATCCCGAGCTCGGCGGCGGGCCCGTCGTTCCTGCTCGAGTCCGCTGAGCAGGGCCGGTTCGGCCGCTACTCGTTCCTGGGCTTCCGCCCGCACGCGCATGCTGCGCTGGTCCGAGGGGACCCTGACGTCGAACGAGGGCGGCGAGACGACCGAGGTCGACGAGGCCGACCCCTACGGCGCGGTCGCTCGTCACCTCGCGCGCTACGACCTCGCCGACCGGGAGACGCTGCCGCCGTTCGCCGGCGGCGCGGTCGGGATCTTCGGCTACGACCTCGTGCGCACGGTCGAGGACCTCGGCCCTCCGAACCCCGATCCGCTCGGGCTTCCCGACCTGGCGCTGATGGTCTGCGAGGTGATGCTCGCCTTCGACCACCTCAAGCACGAGCTGACCGTGATCGCCTTCGACTTCTCGGGCGGCGAGGACCGTGCCCGCGCGGAGGCGGCGATCGCAGTCGGTGCGGGCGGCGCTCGCACGTGCGGTCCCGGCGCCCGAGCGCCGCGCGAGCCGCGCGCGGTGGAGCCGTTCGACTCGAACATGAGCCGCGAGCAGTTCGAGTCCAACGTCGCCCGGATCGTCGAGTACGTGCACGCCGGCGACGCCTTCCAGGTCGTCCCCTCGCAGCGGTTCTCGGCGCCGGCCCCGGTCGAGGCGTTCTCGATCTATCGCGGCCTGCGGACGATCAACCCCTCGCCGTACATGTACTACCTCGAGTTCGGCGACTTCCAGATCGCCGGCACCTCGCCCGAGTCGCTGGTCAAGGTCACCGGGCGGACGGTCGAGACCCGGCCGATCGCCGGCACCTACCCGCGCGGCGCGAGCGAGGAGGAGGACCGCCGCAACGCCGAGGAGCTGCTCGCCGACCCGAAGGAGCGCGCCGAGCACGTGATGCTGGTCGACCTCGGCCGCAACGACCTCGGCCGGGTCTCCGAGTACGGGACCGTGTCGCGTCGAGGAGCTGATGCAGGTCGAGGCCTACTCGCACGTGCTTCCACATCGTCAGCCGCGTCACCGGGGACGCTCCGCGACGGACACCAGCGCGCTCGACGCGCTGCGCTCGGTGCTTCCCGCGGGGACGCTCTCCGGCGCGCCCAAGGTGCGGGCGATGGAGATCATCGACGAGCTCGAGCCCCACAAGCGGGGCTCCTACGGTGGCGCGATCGGCTACGTCGGCTTCGACGGCGACCTCGACACCGCGATCCACATCCGCACGGTCGTCGTCAAGGACGGCCAGGTCCACGTGCAGGCCGGCGGCGGCACGGTCGCCGACGCCAAGCCCGACTACGAGTACCGCGAGTCGCTGGCGAAGGCGGAGGCCGATCTTCAGCGCGGTCCGGCTGGCTGCGAGCCAGGCGGAGTGGGAGTAGTCACATGCGCGTTCTCGTCATCGACAACTACGACTCCTTCACCTACAACCTCGTCCAGTTCCTGGGCGAGCTCGGCGCCGAGGTGGAGGTGGTCCGGAACGACAAGGCCGAGCGTCGCCGAGCTGCTCGAGCGCGGAGCCGAGCGCCTGGTGATCTCGCCGGGACCCTGCACACCCGCCGACGCCGGGATCTCGATCGAGGCCTCGCGCGCCTTCCCCGAGGCCGGCGTGCCGACGCTCGGCGTCTGCCTCGGCCACCAGTCGATGGTCGAGGCGTTCGGCGGCCGGACGATCCGCGGCGAGCCGATCCACGGCAAGGACGCCGAGGTCGAGCACGACGGCACCGGCATCTACGAGGGCCTGCCCGAACCCGCTCGCCGCCGCCCGCTACCACTCGCTCGTCGCCGACCCGGACCTGCCCGACGAGCTCGAGCAGACCGCGACGTTCGGCGAAGTCGTCATGGGCGTCCGCCACCGCTCGCTCCCCGCCGAGGGCGTCCAGATTCCACCCCGAGTCGGTGCTGACCCCGCAAGGCAAGGAGCTACTGCGGAACTTCTTGGAGCGGTAGAGGCCCTGCTCGCCGCCTGCGAGACTGCCGCCGCGATGCCCAACGAAATCCTCACCCGCGCGATCGACGCCGTCGCGAGCGGCGAGCACCTGACCGCCGACCACGCCTCGGCGGTCCTCGACGAGATCATGGAGGGGCGGGCCAGCGAGGTCCAGACCGGCGCCTTCCTCGTCGCCCTGCGGGCGAAGGGCGAGACCGTCCCCGAGCTGATCGGGCTGGCGCGGACGATGCGGCGCCTCGCCGCTCGAGTGTCGAACCGGCCGCGACGATCTCGTCGACACGGCCGGCACCGGCGGGGGCCCCTCGACCTTCAACGTCTCGACCACGGCGGCGCTGGTCGCCGCCGGCGCCGGCCGCGCGGTCGCCAAGCACGGCAACCGCTCGGCGACGAGCCGCTCCGGCTCCGCCGACCTGCTCGAGGCGCTCGGGGTGCGGATCGACCTCGACCCGGACGGGGTCGCCCGCTGCATCGAGGAGGTCGGCTTCGGGTTCATGTTCGCGCCCCGCCATCACGCGGCGATGAAGCACGTGGTCCCGGTCCGCAAGGAGCTCGCCGTGCGGACGATCTTCAACTTCCTCGGCCCGCTGACAAACCCGGCGGGCGCCGAGCGGCAGCTCCTCGGAGTCTCCGACCGCCGCTACCAGGAGACGATCGCCGAGGCGCTCGCGGGCCTCGGGACCGAGCACGCGCTGGTCGTCTCCTGCGAGGACGGCATCGACGAGCTCAGCGTCACCAGCCGCACGCCGCGTGATCGAGGTCCGCGACGGCACCACCGAGGAGTGGTTCGCCGAGGTCCCGAGGATCTCGGCCTGGCCAGGTCCCACCTCGACGACGTCGCCGGCGGCTCTCCCGAGGAGAACGCGGCGGTCGCCCGGGCGCGTGCTCGACGGAGAGAGCGGGCCCGCCGCGGACCTGGTCGCGCTCAACGCCGGCGCGGCGATCTTCGTCGGCGGCGGCGCCGACGATCTCGGGGCGGGGATCGAGCGGGCCCGCGAGGCGATCGAGTCCGGCGCCGCGCGCGAGGTCCTCGGGCGCCTGGTCGCGCTGACCGGCGAGATCGCCACCGACTGAGGCGGGCCGCCAGCGGGTAGCCTTCCCGCGAATGAGCACGCTCGACCACCTGGTCGGGGCGGCGCGCGAGGCGGTGGAGAGGCGCAGGGCGGAGAAGCCGCTCTCCGAGCTCGAGGGGCAATTGTCCGCCCGCGGCCCCGACCGGCCCTTCAGCGAGGCGCTGGTGCGTCCCGGCCTGTCGGTGATCGCCGAGTTCAAGCGCCGCTCCCCGTCGGGAGGGGAGATCCGCGCCGGAGCCGAGGTCGCGGAGATCGCGACCGCTTATGAGCGTGGCGGTGCTGCTGCGCTCTCGGTGCTCACCGAGGAGGGCAGCTTCGGGGGGTCGCTCTCGGATCTGCGCGCCGCGCGGGAGGCGACCAGCCTGCCGATCCTGCGCAAGGACTTCACCGTCGACCCTTACCAGCTCTACGAGGCCGCCGTCCACGGCGCCGACGCCGTGCTCTTGATCGTCGCGGCGCTCGGCGCACAGCCAGCTCCAGCGTCTTCACGACGAGGCCCGCGCGATCGACCTCGACTGCGTGGTCGAGGTCCACGACGAGGAGGACCTCGAGCGCGCGCTCGAGGTCGACTGCGACGTGATCGGGATCAACAACCGCGATCTGCGCGAGCTGCGGGTCGACCTCGACACGACCCGCGAGCTGCTCACAGACGTCCCCGCGGGGAAGACCGTCGTCTCCGAGTCCGGATATGAGAGCCGGGAGCAGATCGAGGAGCTCGACCGGATCGGCGTCGACGCCGTGCTGATCGGCGAGTCGCTGATGCGCGCCGCCGACCCCGAGGAGGCCGTCCGCGAGCTGACTCGCGACGAGGAAGTGACTCGCGAGCACCTGATCTAGGACTTAGCGACTTTTTCGCTTTCGCTTAGCGCCCGTTCAGCAACCTCGCCTTTGCTGTCGAGCGATGAGTCGCCTACGCCGCAGCTTCTCGCACCCGTTCGTCTCCGCCCTGAGCGGCGGAGCGCTGGTCGCGGTCGCGTTCCTGGTCGCGCTCGGCGCGGGCTGGACCGACGACGACGGCGATTCCCGCCACGCCCGCGCTCCAGTCGCTTCCGGCCGCCGACCAAGACCAGGGCTCCGGCAGCGCCGTCAACCGGATCTACGAGCGCTACCTCCCCCGGCGTCGTCTACATCGAGGCCGATGGGGTGTCCGGCGCCGAGCAGTCCCCGCTCGAGCCGTTCGGTGGCCCGCAGGGGCCGGGCACCGCGACCGGGACCGGCTTCGTCCTCGACGAGGAGGGCCATGTGCTCACCAACGCCCACGTCGTCGAGGGCGCCGACGAGGTACGGGTGACGATCGGCGAGGACGGCGACCCTGTCGACGCCGAGGTGGTCGGCGCCGACCCCTCGACCGATCTTGCTCTCCTCGACGCCGACGCCGACGCCGGCGCGCTCCAGCCGCTTCCCCTCGGCGACGCCTCCGACCTCGAGGTCGGCGACCCCGTGGTCGCGATCGGCAACCCGCTCGGACTCGACCACACGCGCCACCGCCGGAATCGTCTCCGCTCTCGGGCGCGAGATCGACTCGCCCAACGGCTTCTCGATCACCAACGCGATCCAGACCGACGCGCCGATCAACCCCGGCAACTCCGGCGGGCCCGCTGCTCGACGCCGAGCGGCGAGGTAGTCGGGATCAACTCGCAGATCGCGACCGCGGGCGGCCAGGGGAACATCGGGATCGGCTTCGCGGTCCCGGCGGAGACCGCCCGCGAGGTCGTCGAGGAGCTCCTCGACGACGGCGAGGTGGAGCCAGGCCTTCCTCGGCCTCACCGGCGCCGACATCAGCTCCGAGGCGGCCCAGGTGCTCGACCTGCCCGATCGAGGACGGCGTCCTCGTCCAGGAGGTCGTCCCGAACGGCCCCGCCGACGAGGCCGGAATCGAGGCCGGCAGCGCCGAGGCCAACATCGGCCCCGGCGCCGCTTCGGATCGGCGGCGACATCATCGTCGAGGCCGACGGCGAGCCGGTCGACTCGATGGAGGACGTGATCGCCGCGGTCGAGGAGCGCGAGCCCGGCGACTCGCTCGAGCTCACCCTGCTTCGCGACGGCGGCGAGGAGACGGTCACCGTCGAGCTCGCCGACCGCCCGGCGAGCGCTCTGCCGGGTGGCTAGCCGAACCAAAACGGGGTCTGACCCCTCTGTCCCCGTCCGCGGTCTGCCTAAGCTTGCCCGGATGCGGATCAAGATCTGCGGCAATACGAATCTCGACGACGCCCGGGCGGCGGCGGAGCTCGGCGCCTGGGCCGTCGGGCTGATCCACCACCCGGATAGCCCGCGGTACGTCGAGCCGGACATCGCCGCCGAGATCGGCGCCGCGCTGAAGCGCCGCTGCGAGGTCGCGGGGGTCTTCGTCGACACCTCGCTCGACGAGATCGTCCGGGCGGCGGACGACGAGCAGCTCACGATCGTGCAGCTCCACGGCGACCAGGGCCCGTCGTTCTGCCGTGAGGTGGCGCGGCGCACCGGGGCGAAGGTGATGAAGGCGTTCCGGGTCCGCACGCCGGCGGACGTCCGCGGCGCCGAGGCGTTCCGCACCGACTTCCATCTCTTCGACGCCTACCGGGCCGGCGCCCCGGGCGGCACGGGCGAGAGCTTCGACTGGGAGCTCGTCGCGGCCCGCCGCTCGCAGATCCCGTTCCTGCTCGCCGGCGGGTTGACCCCCGAGAACGTGGGCGAGGCGATCGCCGCCGCCCGTCCATGGGGGGTGGACGTGGTCAGCGGCGTCGAGGCGGAGCCCGGGCCGCAAGGACCCCGAGCGCTCGCCGCGTTCTTCGAGGCCGTCGCGCTCGACCGCCGAGACCTCCCGCGACAGACTGAAACCTGGCGGCGTCCTCCTGGCCTTGAGCACGCGCCCGGTTCGGCTCGACTCCCTGCCGCCGGAGATGACGCCGCGATCGAGGAGCGGTTCGGCCCCTACGGGGGCCGGTACGTGCCCGAGACCCTGATCCCGGCGCTCGACGAGCTCGCCGCAGGCCTGGGCGGATGCCCGGGCCGACGAGTCCTTCGGCGCCGAGCTCGACCGCCTGCTTCGGGAGTTCGTCGGCCGCCCGACGCCGCTCTACCTCGCCGAGCGGCTCTCGGATGCGGTCAACGGCCGCGTGTACCTGAAGCGCGAGGACCTCGCGCACACCGGCGCGCACAAGATCAACAACGCCGTCGGGCAGGCGCTTCTCGCCAAGCGCATGGGGAAGGAGCCGCGTGATCGCCGAGACGGGCGCCGGCCAGCACGGCGTCGCGACCGCGACCGCCTGCGCGCTGCTCGGGCTCGAGTGCGTCGTCTACATGGGGACCGAGGACATGCGCCGCCAGGCGACCAACGTCGAGCGGATGCGCCTGCTCGGCGCGGAGGTCGCGCCGGTCGAGGTGGGCGCGCGGACGCTGAAGGAGGCGGTGAGCGCCGCGATCCGCGACTGGGTCGCGAGCGTGGCGACGACCCACTACGTGATCGGCTCCGCGGTGGGCCCGGCGCCGTATCCCGCGCTGGTTCGCGACCTCCAGCGGGTGATCGGCGACGAGGCGCGCGAGCAGGCGCTCGCCGCCGAGGGCGCGCTGCCCGGCCGGGTGATCGCCTGCGTCGGCGGCGGCTCGAACGCGATCGGGACCTTCACCGCCTTCCTCGATGACCCCGATGTCGAGCTGGTCGGGGTCGAGGCCGGGGGAGAGGGCCTCGACCAGCGCCACGGCGCCTCGCTCGTCGCCGGACGCACCGGCGTCCTTCATGGCGCGCTCTCGTCGGTCCTCGCCGACGCGGAGGGCCAGATCCTCGAGGCGCACTCGGTCTCGGCCGGCCTCGACTACCCGGGCGTCGGACCCCAGCACGCCCAGCTCCGCGACTCCGGCCGGGCGCGCTACGAAGCCGTCACCGATCGGGAGGCGATCGAGGCCTTCCGCGAGCTCGCCCGGCTGGAGGGGATCGTCCCGGCGCTGGAGCCCGCGCACGCGATCGCCTGGCTGCTCGACCATTCCCCCGAGGGGGAGGGCTACGACCTCTTGTGCCTCTCCGGCCGCGGCGACAAGGACCTCGCCGAGGTCGTCGAGCGGCCTCGGCGCGATGGCTGAACCTGGGGGCGAGCGGATCGCCGCGGCGTTCGCGGCAGCGCGCGCCGAGGGGCGCGCTGCGCTGATGCCCTATCATGGTCGGCGGCTACCCGGATCACGACGGCTCGCTGGCGATCGCCGAGGCATACGCGGACGGCGGCGCCGACCTGATCGAGCTCGGCGTCCCGTTCTCCGATCCGCTCGCCGACGGGCCGGTGATCCACGCGGCGGCGACCGAGGCGCTGCGAGGCGGGGGCGACGCTCGACTCGGTCCTCGACGTCTGCGCCTCGGTGGCGGAGCGGGTCCCGGTCCTGCTGATGGTCTACGCGAACATGGTCCTGGCGCGTGGCCCGGAGGAGTTCGCGGACGCAGGCCGTCGAGGCGGGCGCGGCGGGCGCGATCGTCCCCGACCTCTCCCACGAGGAGTCCGCCGGGGTTCCGCGACGCCTTCGACCTCGCCGGGCCTCGCCCTCGTGCCGCTGGTCGCGCCGACTACTCCCGATGCGCGTCGCCGCGCGATCTGCGAGGCGGCGAGCGGATTCGTCTACGTCGTCTCCCTCGTCGGGGTCACCGGCGAGCGTAGCGAGCTTCCGCCGGAGCTATCGGAGTTGGTCCAGTCGGTCCGCGAGGAGGCGGAGGTCCCCGTCGCCGTCGGTTTCGGCATCGGCTACGCCGGAGCAGGCGGGCGCGGTCGGCGAGGTCGCGGACGGGGTGATCATCGGCAGCCGCCTCGTCCGCGCGGCGGCGAACGCCGAGAACGCCGCCGGCGCCGCCACCGCCTGCCGCGACTTCCTGCGCCGCCTGCCGGGAGGCGATGAGCGGCCAGACGGTCGGGTAGATTCCCGCGCGTGCAGCTCCTCGTCTTCACGGTGGTCGGGCTCGTCGCGTTCCTGATCGCCTACGCCTTCGGGCTCGGCGGGACGGTCAGCGCGCTGATCTTCCTCGCGATCCTCGTTCACGGGCGCGGCGATGCGCGTCGCCGAGCCGATCCTCGAGCGGCTGCGGCCGTAGGGCTCGTCCGCCTGTGCCGGTCCCGGACGACCCGCAGGCCTTCATAGAGGGCGCCGAGCGCGGCATCAACGAGCGCGACCTCGACGCGACCGCCGGCGTCTACGCCGAGGACGCGTTCATGCAGACCTTCACCGACGGGGCGGAGGAGAGCTTCCGCGGTGTCGACGAGGTGCGAAGCGCCTGGGCGGGTTATCTCGACGCGATGGCCGAGCGCGACTTCCGCCTGGCGAAGACGCTGGTCGCCACGTCGAGCGACACGATCGTCAACGAGTGGAGCGGCACGATCGCCGGCCGCACGGACTCACGCGGGATCGAGTACTGGGTCTTCGACGACGACGGCCGCGTCCGAGAGCACCGCCTCTACACGTTCCTCGACGTGCGCCCCTCCTCGAGCCCGATCCAGCGTGCCCGGATGGGCCTGGCCTATCCCCGGACGGCGCTCAGCTTCCTGCGCGCCCAGCGCCGCCGGCGCTAGCCGAAGAGGGCCTGAAGTCTCGTACTCCTCCGGGGGGACCGTCTTCAGCTCCGCCACCGCCTCGGCGAGGGGGACGAGCTCGATCGCCGTGCCGCGCAGCGCCGCCATCGTGCCCCAGGCGCCCTCGTGGGCGCCGTCGATCGCGGCGAGGCCGAAGCGGGTGGCGAGGACGCGGTCGCGGGCGGTCGGGGTGCCCCCGCGCTGGATGTGGCCGAGCACGGTGGCCCGCGTCTCGAAGCCGGTCCGCTCCTCGATCTCGCGCTCGAGCGCGTGGCCGATGCCGCCGAGCCGCGGATGGCCGAACTCGTCGACCTCGTCCTCGGCGGTGGCGAGCTGGCCCTCCTTGGCGGTCGCGCCCTCGGCCGCGACGACGATCGAGAAGCCGCGTCCGCGCGCCTTGCGGCGGTGGAGCATGCGCGCAGACCTCGTCGATGTCGAAGGGTCGCTCGGGGATCAGGATCACGTCGGCGCCGCCGGCGACTCCCGGAGTGCAGGGCGATCCAGCCGGCGTGTCGGCCCATCACCTCGACGACGAGGATCCGGTGGTGGCTCTCGGCGGTGGTGTGGAGGCGGTCGATCGCCTCGCTGGCGACTCTGGAGCGCGGTGTCGAAGCCGAAGGTGACGTCGGTGCCGCCGAGGTCGTTGTCGATCGTCTTCGGCACGCCCAGCACCGGGTCGCCGTCGCCGTTGAGCCGGTTCGCGGCGCCGAGGGTGTCCTCGCCGCCGATCGCGATCAGGCCGTCGAGCTCGAGGTCGGCGACGGTCTCGCGGATCCGCTCCGGGCCCGTCCTCGTCCTTGTACGGGTTGGTCCGCGAGGTGCCGAGGATCGTGCCGCCGCGGTGGAGGATCCCGCGGGTCGACTCGATCGTCAGGTCATCGTGCTCGTCCTCGAGGACACCGCGCCAGCCGTCGCGGAAGCCGATGAGCTCGTCGCCGTAGACGTCGATCCCCTTCCGCACGATCGCCCGGATCACCGCGTTCAGGCCCGGGCAGTCGCCACCTCCGGTGAGCACGCCGATCCTCATCGGCGAGCGAATCTACACCTCGCGCCGCTCAGGCTTCCGGCCGCCGGCCCCAGGCCAGCGACCATGACCGGCGAGAGCATGACCTCGTCGGGGTCGTCGAATCGGGCCAGCGCTTCCGTCGACCTCGTCCTCGGTGATCGCCCCGGCCTCGATCAGCGCTCCCTTGAGCGACGCGAGGCTGAGTCGGAAGAACGCGGTCTCGGGCGTCCCGCCGCGAATGACGCGAACGCGGCCCTCGGCGGCGACATCCTCGATCCCGGCGGCGCTCAGCTCGGTGATCAACCGGCGGCCGAAGTACGGGTCGAAGCCGGCCTTCTCCATGAACGCCGAGCACGGCGCCCTGGATCCGCTCGCAGTATGTCGTTGCGCGGATCGACGCTCCAGTCGTAGTCCTCGAGCACCAGCAGGCCGCCGGGCCGCGCGCAGCGGGCCATCGCGCGGACGGACTCGGAGCCCAGGTGCTCGGCGACGAGGCGGGCGTAGACGAGGTCGAACTCGCCCTCGGGAAGATCGTCGCCGAGGATGTCGAGCTCGCGCGCCTCGAGGTTGTCGCGCTCGATCGCGGTCAGGAAGCGCGTCGAGACGTCGGCCGCGACGACGCGGCCGCTCCGCGCCGACCCGGTCGGCGAGCCACTCGCTGATCGACCCCCCGCCGGCGCCGACCTCCAGGCAGCGCCAGCCCTGGGCCGACGCCGAGCTTCGCGAGGAGCTCGCGTGCTGCCCGGGTCCCAGAGCCGCTCGATGCCCGCGAGCCGCTCGCGCTCGTCCTTCCAATCCTGGTCGTAGACGTACTCGGGCACGGGTGCGAAGCATAGAATCGCCCGCCTGATGCGCGCCTCCGCAATCCTCGCGGTCGCGCTTGCTGTCGCCGCGCTCGCCGGCTGCTGCGCCGGCGACTTCGACGACCAGGCGCCCGACGACGCGACCCTCACCGTCTACGTGAGCGCGCCGCTGCGCGGCGAGAGCGGCGAGGAGGGCCGCGCGATCGTCAACGGGGCGAAGCTCGCGCTCGCGGACGCCGGCGGCGAGGCGGGCGGCGTCGACGTCGAGGCGATCTACATGGACGACACCTCCGGCGAGGGCGACGGCGCCCGCTGGGACCCGGTCGTCGTCGCCGACAACGCCCGCCGCGCGACCCAGGACTCGACCGCGATCGCCTACATCGGCGAGCTCGAGTCCGGCGCCACTCGGACCTCGCTGCCGATCACCAACCAGGCGATGATGCTCCAGGTCTCAGCGGGCTCGACCGCGGTCGACCTGACGCGCGAGGCCTCCGGCATCCGACGACGTCCCCGAGCTCGCCCAGCCGACCGGCGAGCGCACCTTCGGCCGCGTGATCCCCGACGACGAGAAGCAGGCCGGGGCGGGGGCGGTGTGGGCGGAGGAGCTGGGAGTGCGAAGCGCGACGTGTCGAGGACGACGGCTCCGAATTCGGCGACGTCGTCGCGATCGAGTTCGCGGAGGAGGCGGAGGCGCTCGGGATCGGCGTCGGCGGCGGACGGGCGAGCTCAGCTATCCTCGCCGAGCGAATCGGCCCCGCCTGCTCGAGAGCTCCGGAGAGCTGCATGGGCACCGATGCGTACTTCTTCGAGCCGCGGCTCCGACGGGCCTTCTGCTCACCTCCTCCGCCCAGGCCCCCGAGCAGCTTCCCGCCGCCGGGCAGGACTTCATCCGCGACTACGAGGACGAGTTCGGCGAGCCGCCCGACCGCTACGCGGCCTACGGCTACGAGGCGATGGCGGTCGTGCTCGACTCGATCGAGCGGGCCGACCGACCCGCGGGACCGCAGCGCGGTCATCGACGCGTTCTTCGCGACCGCCGACCGCGACTCGGTGCTCGGCACCTACTCGATCGACGAGGCCGGGCGACACGACGCTCGACGCGATCGCGGGCTACCGGGTCGAGGGCGGCGAGCCCGCGCTTCGATTCCGCCCTTCGCGCACCGTAGCCGCCACTAGAATGCTCCGCCGGCCCGTCCACGAAGCACCGCAGGGAGGAGGCGAGTTGACCTCGCGAACCAGTCAGAAACTGATCATTGCCGCAGTCGGGCTCTGCCTGATCGCGCTCGCCGCCGCTCATGCGAAGACCCTCTTCTTCATCGGGCATGTGCCCGGCGAGCGGAACGTCAAGGTCGGGTTCGAGGTCAGGGGACCGGCTGAGAACGGGCACATCAAGTTCGCAAAGGCGCACGTCGAGGACTTCCTGATCGCCGGAGCGAAGATCACCAGAGGAGGCCTGCAGGGGGGAGCCGAAGGAGACCAACGAGGGCGCTTTCCTCTTTGAAGGAGGACATCGACTTCGAGGAGGACGGCGATTTCAAGGCCAAGGAAAGACCGGAGATCCTTGGACCCGAAGTCGAGGGGAACATGGTCGTCAAGGGCCAGTGGCAACCACGGCACGCCGAGTTCAAGGGCACGTTCATGTTGCAGGCGATCGAGCGAGATCCGGATCACGGCGACTGTGTCTACACGGTCGACAAAGTTCAGTGGACGGCCTTCACGCGCTGACCCAGAGCAGGTAGCGCTGACGTCCAGCGCTTGGTCCGGCCGCTCAGTCGACGAGCGCTGCGGCGAGCGCGCTGTCGACGTCCGGGTGGCGGAACTCGTAGCCGAGGTCGAGCGCGCGGCGGGGGACGGCGCGCTGCCCCGCCGGTGAGGCACTCGGCGGCCTCGGCGCCGAAGCGGCGCGTCACGCGCGAGCTTCGGCGCGGGGACCACCGCGGGCCGGCCCAGCGCGCGCCCGAGCGCCTTCGAGAACTCGCGGTTGGTGCACCGGCTCGGGGCCGGTGGCGTTGACGGTCCCGCTGACGGTGTCCGTTGTCGAGCGCCCAGAGGATCAGCCCGACCTCGTCGTCGATGCTGATCCACGGCCAGTACTGGCGCCCGCCGGCGAGCGGGCCGCCGACGCCGAGCCTGAACGGCGTCGAGCAGCTCCTTGAGCAGGCCGCCCTCCTTGGTCAGGACCAGCCCGGTGCGCATGATCACCAGCCGCAGGTCGCCCTCGGCCTCCTTGGCGGCCGCCTCCCAGTCGACGACCACGCGCGAGTCGAAGGCCGAGCCCGGTCCGGCGGCCTCGTCGACGATCGTCTCGCCGCGGTCGCCGTAGTAGCCGACCGCGGACTGGCTGACCATCACCCGCGGGCCCGCGCTCGCCGCCTGGATCCCCTGGACCAGGTTGCGGGTCGCATCGATCCGGCTCGAGCGGATGCGCCGCTTCGCCTCGTCGGTCCAGCGCTGGTTGAGCGGCTCGCCGAGCAGGTTGACCACGGCGTCGGTTCCCTCCAGCGCCTCCGCCGGCGGTCGCTCGGACTCGGGATTCCAGGCCAGCCAGCGTCACCGTCGGGTTCGTCGTCCCGGGCCCGCTCCGGGTCGCGCGAGAGCCCGACGACCTCGTCGCCGCGCGCGAGCAGCGCGTCGCAGACGGCGGTACCGATCAGGCCGCTCGCGCCGGTGACGAGGACTCGCATCAGCCGACGTGCGGCTGGTCGCCGTCGACCGTGGCGAACGTCCCGGTCTCCTCGGAGACGCGGGCGATCCCCTCGCGGCGCGCCTCCTCGACGACCGCCTCGGCGACCGCGGGGGCGACGTCGCGGTCGAAGACCGAGGGGATGATGTAGTCCTCGGCGAGGTCGTCCTCGGCGACCACGTCGGCGATCCCCTTGGCCGCGGCGAGCTTCATCGGCTCGGTGATCCGGGGCGCCCCGGCGTCGAGCGCGCCGCGGAAGATCCCCGGGAAGCAGAGCACGTTGTTGATCTGGTTCGGGTAGTCGGAGCGGCCCGTGGCCATGATCCGCACATGCGGCTCGGCCTCCTCCGGCATCACCTCCGGCGTCGGGTTGGCCATCGCGAAGACGATCGCGTCGTCGGCCATCCTCGCGAGCGAGTCGGCCTGGATGATGCCCGGCCCGGAGACGCCGACGAACAGGTCGCAGCCCTCGATCACCTCGTCGGGCGAGCCGGTCAGCTTCTCGGGGTTCGTGACCTCGGCGAACCAGCGCTTGATCGGCGGCATCCCGCCGGACGCGTAGTCGTCGCGCGCGGTCGAGAGCGCGCCCTGGCGGTCGCAGCCGATGATGTTCTTGGTCTCCGCTCGCGAGCATCATCTTCGTCAGGCGATGCCGGCGGCGCCGAGGCCGAGCATCAGCACCCTCAGCGTTTCCATCGGCTTGTCGACGATCTTCGAGCGCGTTGAAGAGCGCCGCCATCATCACGACCGCGGTCCCGTGCTGGTCGTCGTGGAAGACCGGGATGTCGAGCTCCTCGCGCAGGCGGTCCTCGATCTCGAAGCAGCGCGGCGCCGAGATGTCCTCGAGGTTGATGCCGCCGAAGGTCGGCGCTATCAGCTTCACCGACTCGATGATCTCCTCCGGATCGTTGGTGTCGAGGCAGATCGGGAAGGCGTCGACCTGGGCGAACTCCTTGAACAGCATCGCCTTGCCCTCCATCACCGGCATCGCCGCCTCGGGACCGATGTCGCCGAGCCCGAGCACCGCGCTGCCGTCGGAGACGACGGCGACCGTGTTGTGCTTGATCGTGTACTCGAAGGCCTTCGAGCGGTCGGCCGCGATCTCCTTGCAGACGCGCGCGACGCCGGGCGTGTAGGCCATCGAGAGGTCGTCGCGGGTCTTCAGGGGGTACTTGTTGTGCTGCTCGATCTTGCCGCCCCGATGCATCTGCATCGTGCGGTCGGTGTAGTCGAGCACCCTGGCGCCGCGGGTCGAGCCGATCGAGCGCAGGATCTGCTCCCAGTGGCGCTCGTCGCGGGCGTCGACCGTGAACTCGCGTACCCGCTTGCCCTCGCTGCCCGCGCCGGGAACGAGGTCGACGCTCGAAGGGCGCCGCCGGCCTCCGCGATCGCCGCTGTCAGCTTGCCCAGCGGCTCACGGCGAGCATCGAGCTCGACGCGCACGGTGACGGAGAACTGGGCGGAGGCGGTGGACATCGCGCGCGAAGCATACGGAGGGGAAAGCCCTCCAAATCACGCGACGATCCGCGCACCCTTGCGGGGATGGTCGAGCGGGGGCCAGAGCGATAGCGCCGCCCGGACCGTCCATATCATCGATATGTGGCGAAGACGAAGCCCAAGGCGCCCGCGAAGCCAGAGCTCTTCCTGATCGACGGGAACAGCCTCGCCTACCGCGCGTTCTTCGCGCTGCCGGAGGACATGAGCACCTCCGACGGGCGGCCGACCAACGCGATCTACGGCTTCGCCTCGATGCTGGCGAAGATCCTCACGGAGCACCATCCGGGGGCGGTCGTCGTCGCCTGGGACGCGGGCTGGTCCGGTCGCGAGACCACCTACAAGCCCTACAAGGCGCAGCGCAAGTCGCGCCCCGACCTGCTCCGCGAGCAGTGGCCCCACCTGGCCCCGTTGACCGAGGCCTTCGGCTTCACGAACATCAAGGTCGAGGGCTTCGAGGCCGACGACGTGATCGGCACGCTGACGAGGCGGGCGGGCGAGCGCGGGATCCCGGTCATGGTCGTCTCGGGCGACCGCGACGTCTACCAGGTGGTCGGCGACGGGATCCGGGTGATGACGACCTCGCGCGGGATCACCGACACCAAGGTCTACGACCGCGAGGGCGTTGTCGAGCGCTACGGCGTGCCCCCTGAGCTCGTCCCCGACCTGATCGGGCTCAAGGGCGACACCTCGGACAACATCCCCGGCGTCCCCGGGATCGGCGACAAGACGGCCGCCGAGCTCCTCCAGCGCTTCGGCTCGCTCGAGGCAGTGCTCGACTCGGTCGACGAGATCTCCGGCGCCGAAGCGCAAGCAGAACCTGACCGAGCACTCGGACGACGCCCGCGTCTCGAAGGAGCTCGCGACGCTTCAGTACGACATCGACTGCGAGATCGACCTCGACGAGCTGATCTCCCGCCCTCAGGACCGAAGCGGCCTGCGGGAGATGGCGAACCGTTTCGAGCTCCGCGTCGTGATCAACCGCCTCGAGGACGAGTTCGACGAGACGATCCCCGGCCGCACCGTCGCCGAGGAGCTCCAGGTGAGTGCAGAGGAGGGGTCGATCGGCGATCTCGGAGACGGGGAGATGGCGCTGGCGATCGGTGGCGGGCGCTGGGCCGCCGCCGACGGCGAGCGGGTGATCGGCGCCGAGCTCGGCGACTTGGACGAGCTCCGGGCGCAGATCGGGGAGCGTCCGATCGTCGCCCACGATCTGAAGTCACTCGGCGGCGGCCCTCGGTCTGGCCTGCTCGCCTCGGCGGCCGAGGCCGGCGAGTCGCTCGCGCTCGGCTTCGACACGATGGTCGCCGCCTACCTGCTCGACCCGGCCCGGCGCGGCTACGAGCTCGCCGAGCTCGCCGCCGACGCCGGGCTCGCGGCTGCCCCCGCCGACGCGGACGCCGGACAGATGTCGCTCGAGGCGGAGGAGGGGGACGCCGCCGGCGACCCCGCGGTGGATGCCCGACTCTCCTTCGAGCTCGCCGCCCGCCAGCGGCCGCGGCTCGCCGAATGGGACCTCAAGCGCCTGCTCGAGGGGGTCGAGATGCCGCTGATCAAGGTGCTCGCGGCGATGGAGCGAATCGGGATCAAGGTCGACGCCGAGCGCCTTGCGGAGATCTCGTCTGGCCTCGGCGATCGCGATCGAGACGCTGCAGAGCGAGATCTGGGAGCTCTGCAGCCGCGAGTTCACGATCGGCTCGCCGCAGCAGCTCGGCGAGGTGCTCTTCACCGAGCTGGGCCTGACCAAGAAGCGCCGCGGCAAGACCGGGTTCTCGACCGACGCGCGGGTGCTCGCCCAGATCCGCGACGAGCACGAGATGATCCCGAAGATCGAGGCCTGGCGCGAGCTGACCAAGCTCAAGAACACCTACCTGGACTCGCTCCCCGGGCTGATCGACCCCGAGACCGGTCGCATTCACACGACGTTCAACCAGGTGGCGACCACCACCGGCCGGCTCTCGAGCACCAACCCGAACCTCCAAAACATCCCGATCCGCTCAGGGGAGGGCCGGCCGATCCGCTCCGCGTTCGTCGCCGAGGAGGGAATGGCCCTGCTCTCCTGCGACTACAACCAGGTCGAGCTGCGGGTGCTCGCCCACGTCGCCGGCGAGGACGTCCTGCGCCAGATCTTCGCCTCCGGCGAGGACGTGCACGCCGCCACGGCCGCGGGCATCGTCGGCGCCGACCCCGACGCGATCGGTCCCGGCGATCGCTCGAAGGCGAAGATGGTCAACTACGGAATCGCCTACGGGCTCTCGGACTTCGGGCTCGCCGACCGGCTACAGATCGACCGCGAGGAGGCGAGGGCCTACATCGACAACTACTTCGACCGCTATCCGGCGGTCAAGCGGTTCATCGACGAGACGATCGAGCGGGCGAAGGAGGACGGGTTCGTCACCACCCTCATGGGCCGCCGCCGGCGGGTCCCGGAGCTTCGTTCCCCAAACCGCCAGCGCTACCTGCAGGGCGAGCGGCTCGCGGTCAGCACCGTGGTCCAGGGCAGTGCCGCGGACATCATCAAGGTGGCGATGGTCCGTTGCGTCGGGGCGCTCGCCGACGCCGGCCTGCGGACGCGCCTCGTGCTCCAGATCCACGACGAGTTGCTGTTCGAGGGACCGGAGGCCGAGATCGAGACCGCATCGGAGCTGGTCCGGGCGGAGATGGTCGGCGCCTTCGAGCTGGATCCGCCGCTCGAGGTCGATGCGGGCTCGGGACCGGACTGGCTGGCCGCTAAGTAGGCATCTAGTCGAGCTCGATCTCGTCCGGCTCGGGTCCGCTGCCCGAGGAGCCCGATCCCGAGGAGCCCGAGCCGGAGGAGCCCGATCCCGAGGAGCCCGACCCTGAGAAGTCGGAGCCGGATGATCCGGAGCCCGAGGAACCCGATCCCGAGGAGCCGGACCCGGAGGAGCCGGCACCTGAGTGCCCCGAGCCCGACGAGCCGGATCCCGAGGAGCCACTCGGGCCCGAATTGTCATCGAGCTCGTTCTCCACCGCGTCGTGCCCGGAGCCGCTGCCGGAGCTTCCGCTGCCCGAGTTGCCTGAGCCGCCGTGACCGGATCCCGAGCTCCCGGGCCCGCTCGAGTCGTTCGGGCGTTCGTTCTCGGTGCCCTCGCCGCCGCCGTGGCCGCTGCGATCGTCGCCGCCGCTCCCGGAACTGCCGTCCCCCGGGCCGGGCCCGCCAGAACTCCCGGGCCCCTCGCTACCCCCGGCGTCACCGCTGCCGGCCGAGTCGCCGGCATGGCCGCCGTCGCCACTCGATTCAGAGACTCCCGGTCCACCACCGCTCGACCCCTCGGACTCCTTGGCGGACGCGATGCGGTCGCCGCCGTCGCGGCCCCGCTCGGCGACCACCCCGCCGCCGACGGCCACCGCCGCAGCGGCGAGCCCGATGGCGGCCTTGCCGGCGACCCCGGTCGCTGCGCCGCCCGCCGCCGCCGCCCCAGCCCCTGCCGTCGCGGCCGCGCCGGCGGCCTCGCTCCCGCCCGGTCCGAGGAGGAAGCGGAGCAGGGGCAACGGGATCAGCAGTCCCGCCGCACCCCGCAGGGTGGTGCGCGCGCGAAAGATGAGCTGGCGAACCGCGCCCGGGCTGGTCCCGAGCTCCGCCGCGATCTCCGAGTGCCCGCGACCTTCGAGCTCCCGCGCGATGATCGCCTCGCGTTGCGCGGCGGGGAGGTTGCGCAGGCCGCCGACGATCGCCGCGACCTCCTCGCGGCGCTCGGTGATCTCATGCGGCGAGGCGACGCCGTCGAGTTCCTCGGTCAGCTCGTTGTGCACCGGGGTGTCGCGGAGGTCGTTGAGCGCCTGGTTGCGGACGATCCGGAACAGCCAGGGTCGAAGCTGGATCTCCGCATCCGACGACTGGAGCCTGTCGAACGCGCGGAGGAGGGATTCCTGGACGACGTCGTCGGCCCGGTGAGGGGGAACGATCATCGCCGCGAACGCGACGAGCGGGGCGCGGTAGCGACGCACGATCTCCTCGAGCGCCCGCTCGCGACCCTCGCGGGCGAGCGCCACGAGGCGCCCGTCGGGCTGTGAGCGCAGCAGCGCTCCGCGGATCGGGTCGAGAATCGGGGGTGACACCTTCCTGCTCTTTACCTGGGTTCGGTACCTATCCCAGAGACACGGCGCAGCGCCGAAGATCACGGTACGCCATGGCGACGCGGCAGTGCGCTCGGCGAACCGCGCGACCGAGCCCACTTGGCGACTTCCTCCCGCTATGCGGGACAAACTCGCCAAGCCCCGGCCGTGCCGGCCTTGGCTAGCCGCCCGTCCGCGAGTTACAATCGTCACGAACCGGGCGTATGGACGCGTCCGGGTCGACCAAGGAGGTCTGAGATGCGATCACTGGGCAGCCTCGGGATGGCCCTGATCGCGCTCGCCGCCGGGCTCGTGGTGCTGTTCCTCTTCTTCGCCGTGCTGGGGGCGTTCTCGCCGACGGAGACGATCGTCGTCTCGATCGTCGCCGGGGTGCTGGCTGTGATCTTCGCGATCCACATGTACCGCGTCCGGCACGCGCTCACCGACCACGGCGGCACCGACCTGCACCGCGAGCTCAACACCCTGCGCGAGCGCCGCGGGTTCTAGTCGGCTCAGGCCGCGGCGCGCAGCTCCGGCCGCGTCTCCCGCGGTCGGGGCACCGGCTTGCCCGCGAACTCGGGCGGCGCGATGTTGAGGTAGTGACGGAACGACCAGCGGACGAAGGGGTCGGTGCCCATCCCGCGCAGCGCTAGCCGCCAGCATTCCCGGCGGTACCCGCGGCACCAGCCTGCTGGGTCCGCAGCATCCACTCGAACTTCCAGCGGTGCGAGTCCGAGAAGGCGCCGTAGTCGCGCAGCGCCTCCTCCGCGACTCTTGGAGCCCTCGACGACCGCGCGTAGCTCGCGTCCGCAGGCGATCCCGAAGTAGAACGCGGTACGGATCCCCTCGGCGGTCAGCGGCAGGCAGTGGCCGGCGGAGTCGCCGGCAGAAGAAGATCCCGTCCGCGGTCGCGTCGCGGAGCCGGTGCGGGATCCAGTTGCCCTGGTAGCGGACCGGTTCGCGATCGAGGTCGTCGGCGAGGCGCACCGTCGAGCTCCTTGACCCGGTAGCGCGGGTCGAACGAGCCGACGCCGACCCTGACCTCGTCGCGGGCGGGGAAGCTCCACGAGTAGCCCGCCGGGACGTAGTCGCGGTCGATCCAGATCTCGAGCTCTTCGCCGTCGCCGCCGGGGTGGACCTCGAGGCCGCGCGAGAGCGGGGCGTCGGGGGGCTGGTAGCCGTCTGCCGCCAGCATCCGCCGCCACCCGAGCGCGTCGACGACCAGCGGGGCGGTGAGATCGCCCCGGTCTGTGTGGACCGTCCGACCGGAGCGCCCGTCGACCTTCGCGGTCTCGAATTCCGCGTCGGTCTGCCTCCACAGAGAGCTCGCAGAGCTCGCGGTAGTCGAAGGTGGAGAAGGTCCAGGGCAGCCGCATCCGAGTCGTCCCGTGCGGCATGTGCACGACCAGCTCGCCGAAGGTCTGGCGCATCGAGTCGGTGAGCTCGAGTGCCTCGAGCCAGGCGGTTGGCGCCGCGCAGGCGGAGGTCTGGCGCTCGCCGATCTCGTAGCGGTCGACGACCAGCACGCGGGCGTCGGCGCCCGCGAGCTCGCGGGCGACGCTGAGGCCGGCGAAGCTCGCCCCGCAGACGAGCACGTCGAATTCGCCCCCGATCGGCGTCCGCGCCTCGCCCCGCTTCGTCGCCCGCTTCGGCATCGATGGCGAGGGTACTCGCTGGGTCCCCAGTGCGACCGCCGCAAGTCCCGCCCGTTTCGGCGGCGCCCGGACGCGCCTGACGCCACCCGATGGGTTGCCCACGTGCCTAGCGGGCAAGCGGGCGCCCACCGGGCGTCGTCATCCACTCCCGGGACGCTCGCCGATTCCGGACGGGACTTACGCCGGCAGCACTATCATTCCCCGCCGTGTCCACCCCCGACACAACGACTGAAGCTGCCGTAGAAGCGTCGAACGGTGCGCCCGAGGCGGCGCCGACCGACCTGATGATCGAGGTCGACGGCAAGCTCGTCCCCAACTACGAGGCCACGTTCCAGCCGTTCGACGAGGGCGACGTGGTCACCGGCCAGGTCGTGCGGATCGACAAGGACGAGGTCCTGATCGACATCGGCTACAAGTCGGAGGGGGTCATCCCCTCGCACGAGCTCTCGATCCGGCGCTCGGTCGATCCCTCCGACGAGGTCGAGCTGGGCGAGGAGGTCGACGCGCTCGTCCTCAAGAAGGAGGACGACGAGGGCCGACTGATCCTCTCCAAGAAGCGCGCCCGCTTCGAGAAGGCATGGCGCCGGATCGAGGCGGCCGCCGAGTCCGGCGAGCCGGTCGAGGGCACCGTGATCGAGGTCGTCAAGGGCGGCCTGATCCTCGACCTCGGCGTGCGCGGCTTCCTGCCCGCCTCGCTGGTCGACATCCGCCGCGTCCACAACCTCGACGAGTTCATGAGCCAGAAGCTCGAGTGCAAGGTGATCGAGCTCAACCGCTCGCCGCAACAACGTCGTCCTCTCGCGCCGCGCCGTGCTCGAGGAGGAGCGCAAGGAGGTCCGCCAGCAGATCCTCGGCCGCCTCCAGCCGGGCCAGGTCGTCGAGGGCAAGATCTCGAACATCGTCGACTTCGGCGCCTTCGTCGACCTCGACGGGATCGACGGCCTGATCCACATCTCCGAGCTCTCCTGGAGCCACGTCAACCATCCGTCCGAGGTGATCGAGATCGGCGAGACGGTGCGGGTCAAGGTCCTCGACATCGATCGCGAGCGCCAGCGGATCTCCCTCGGCCTGAAGCAGACGCAGGAGGACCCGTGGCAGCGGGTCGTCGACAGCTACCGCCCCGGCGACGCGCTCGACGGCGCGGTGACCAAGGTCGTCGCCTTCGGCGCCTTCGTCGAGATCGTCCCCGGGGTCGAGGGCCTCGTCCACATCTCCGAGCTCGCCGAGCATCACGTCGAGAACCCGAGCGAGGTCGTCTCGCCGGGCGACAAGGTGCGGGTGAAGATCCTCGAGATCGACGAGGAGCGACGCCGGATCTCACTGTCGATCAAGCGAGTCGAGGGCGGGGCGGTCTGCCGATGCGCGACTCGACCCTCGTCGCCAGCTCGGCGCCCGAGCCCGAGGAGGCCGGCGCGGGCGTGCCCGACCTCGACCTCTCCGAGGAGGTCTTCTCCGAGGCGCCCCCGAGCGCCGAGGCGCCGAGGCGGAGGCCGAGCCCGCTGCCGGAGCCCGAGGCCGAGCCCGCTCCGGAGCCCGAGGAAGAGCCCGCCTCCTAGATCCGGCGCCGAGTTCGCCGGCGCCCTGACGGTTCCCGGTTGCAGTGCGCTGCGCGGCTCGTTACATTGATCGATGCAACGGTCATGGTCCTGATTTCTCGGGGGGATCTAGAGGTCGGATGCGTCGCGTCGTTTCGCTGCCGATTGCGGTCGCGCTCCTGTGCGTGATCGCCAGTGCTGCACAGGCCGCGCCGCCGCACGAGCCCATCCCGCCTGAGACCGGCGGCGCCGTCGATCTGCTGCCGCGTCCCTGCGCGTTCGAGGGCAACCGACAAGTTCGAGCGCCAGCTTCTACAAGCTCGAGGGCTGGAAGGGCGCCGAACTACGAGCGCTACCCGGGCATTGCCGGCGCCTCCGGTTCTCCTACGGGCCGATCGCGGTCAAGCCGGGCCAGAACGACGTCCTCGTCGAGCCGGTGACGATCGAGAAGCCGATGCGCGACGGCTACATCACCCGCTTCGAGCCGAACCTCGTCACGCCCGAGGGCGAGGTGCCGCCGACCGAGCAGGTCCATCTCCATCACGGGACCTGGCTCTCCCAGCCCGACTACGGCTCCGGCCCGTTCTTCGCCGCGGGCGAGGAGAAGACCGTGGCGCCGTTCCCGAAGGGCTACGGGATGCCGGTCAAGGCCACCGACCAGTGGCTGCTGCTCTACATGGTCCACTCGGCCGTGCAGGAGCCGATGAATCTCTACATCACCTACGACATCGACTTCGTTCCCCAGGCCGACGCCGAGGAGCTCGGGCTGAAGCCGGCCTATCCGGTATGGCTGGACGTGCGTCCGTCGGGCTACCCGGTCTTCAACACCCAGCGCGACTACGGAGGAAAGGACGGCAAGTGCACCTGGCCGAAGGAGGAGTGCGCCGGCTTCGACCCTTGGGGCAAGCAGATCATCGGCCAGGGCGAGCCCGGCAACGGCATCGGCGAGGACTTCACGCTTCCGGCTGCGGGTGAGAGCCTCGGCGGGTCGAATACTTCAGCGGCGGAACCCTGATCGGGATCGGCGGCCACCTGCACCCCGGCGGCCTCACAGAACGAGATCGATCTCATCCGCGGCGGTAAGGCGCAGCGGATCTACACAGGCCGGGCCGACTACTGGAAGCGAAAGCGGACCGACAAACCCGGCGGCCCAGCCAATCCTGGGACTTCTCGATGCGCGTCAACGGGCATCCCCTACTGGGGGGTCAAGGTCAAGCCCGGCGACGTGCTGCGGTAGAACGCGACTTACGACACGACGATCCAGTCGACCTACGAGAACATGGGGATCTCGGTCGCGCTGCTCGCTCCCAACACCCCCGAGGGCAAGCCGACCGCCCCGGGAGTCAACCCGTTCAAGGCGGAGCGGTGACCACTCGCGGACCTGCAAGTCGGGGGGCCTGAAGGCGAAGGGGCGGTCGACGCTCTGCGACCAGGGGATGACGGTGACCCACGGCCATCTGCCCGAGAACGACAACTACGGCGGGCCCGGCGGCGAGTGGACCGCGAAGACGGGGTCGCCCGCCAGCGAGGTCGGCGATCGCGGACTTCCTCTACAACCCCGGCGACTCTGACCACGATCGAGATGACCGGCGTGCCGACGGTGAAGATGGGCGAGACCCTCAACTTCACCAACCTCGAGGGCACGACGATCTACCACACCGTCACCTCCTGCGCCTTCCCCTGCCTGGGCGCGACCGGCACCGCCTTCCCGCTCTCCGACGGTGAGACGAGCGCCGGCCGGCCGGTCGACTTCGACTCCTCCGAGCTCGGGATCGGGCCGCCGGCGATCGGCCCGGCGAAGCAGGACGCTGCGCTGGGGCCTGCCGGTGACCGAGGAGGAGGGCTTCAGGCCCGGCGAGGTCGTCACCTACTTCTGCCGCATCCACCCGAGCATGCGAGGAGCGTTCGAGGTCACCCAGTGATCGACTGGAAGCGACACGGATCGTCGCCGACAAGCTCGCCGGCGCGGTTCTCCTGGCCGGACATGCCGCCAGGACCTGCCGGTCGACGTGCTCCCGTGCTCGAACGACGAGTACTTTCCGCCCCCGCCGTCCGCGGCGCAGCTCGCGATCATGGACTCGCCAACCGCGAGACCGAGCGATGGCGGCGCAAGTTCGGGATGTCGCGGCGCCAGTTCGTCCGCACCGCGGCCGCGACCGCGATCGGCTTCTGGGCGATCGACCTGGTCCGGATGGGCCGCTTCGGCAACTACGGCTTCGCGCAGGCGCAGCGCGCCCCGACGCGTGCGACCTCGAGTGGGCTGGGCGCAAGGGTCTCGAGACGCTTCGCAACCTGCCCGGCGAGTTCATCTTCGACGTCCAGTCCCACCACGTCGATCCGGAGGGATGTGGCGGGTCGAAAACCCCGCCTTCCACGCCTTCTTCTCCGCCGTCTGGCCGCAGGCGCGGGAGGGCGGCGAGGCGGATCCGATGCCAACCTCTCCCGCTTCCACTACCTGAAGGAGCTCTACCTCGACTCGGCGACGACGATGACCGTGCTCTCCTGCGTCCCGACCTCGCCGGACGTCCGAGAACCCCCTGCCGCTCGCCGAGGCGGCGGAGACGGTCAACGTCGTCAACGACCTGGCCGCCTCGCGCCGTGCCGTCCTGCACGCATTCGTGATGCCGAACGTCGACGGTTCCGTCGGCGACGCCGACCCCGGACACCGAGCCGCCGCTCCGAGGATCGACGAGGAGATGCAGCTGATGGAGGAGCGCGCGCAAGCAGTACGGGAAGATCCTCCGCGGCTGGAAGACCTACTGCGCCTGGGGGAGCGTGCCCGTACTCAAGCGGCTGGTTCCTCGACTCGGACACGGGCATGGCGCTTCCTCGAGCAGGTGAAGTCGATCTCGGACCGCTACGACAAGATGCCGCCGGTCGTCGCCACCCACAAGGGCTTCGCGCTTCCGGGGTTCGACCAGCGCGCGGCGACCCCGCGCGACATCGGCCCGGCCGCGAAGGCCAACGGAGGCGTTCGCTTCCTCGTCTACCACTCGGGCTACGACATCGGCGACGACCAGGCCCCCTACGCCGGCGACGACAAGGCGGACTCGAACACGAACACCGTCGACGCCCTGATCAAGAGTCTGCGCGAGAACCAGTACGACGCGACGAGGTTCCGCAAGAAGGGCAAGCGGTTCGGCAACGTGCCGAACGTCTACGCCGAGCTCGGGTCCGTGTGGCGGAACGTGATGAACGACCCAGACGAGGCCGCGCACCTGCTCGGCAAGCTGATCACCTACGTCGGCCCCAAGCGGATCGCCTGGGGCACCGACAGCCTCTGGTACGGCTCCCCGCAGCCCGAGATCGTCGGCCTGCGCCGCTTCGAGTTCACCGACGAGGGGAAGGAGCTCTACCGCCTTCCCTTCGGCCTCGAGGGCGACGTCAACGACCCGACTCGCAAGGCGCCCAACCCGGCGCGGACGATCCGCAACGGGATCCTCGGGCGCAACGCGGCGCGCGCGTACGAGATCAACCCGGACGCCCAGCGCCGGAAGATCCATTGCGACGACGTCAACGAGCTTCGCGAGGAGGGCTACCTGCGCGATCAGGGCACCGAGCGCGAGTCGGCGCCGCTCGCCTCGCACGTGTCCCCTGGGCCGCGCACGCGCCGCGAGGTGATCAAGGGATTGACCGAGGGCGAGTGGTCCCCGTGAGGGCTCGCCGCGTACTCATGCTGGTAGCGCTTCTACCCGCGCTCCTTCTCGCCGCGCCGGCCGAGGCGAAGAAGAAGCGGGTCCCCGAGAGCCCGCTCTGTTCGAAGGTGAAGACCGGCGGCGGCGAGTGGACCAGCTACGGACACGACTACGAGAACACCCGCTTCCAGCCGCAGGAGAAGGTGGTCTCGCCTGGCGACGCCGCGCAGCTCGGGCCCGTCTGGACCTTCTCCACGACAGAGAACGGCGGCGAGGGCGACATCACCGGGACGCCGATCGTCGCCGGCGGCTGCGTCTACGCGGCGACGACCGAGGGCTGGGTGTTCGCGGTCAACGCCGACAGCGGCGAGCCGGTCTGGAAGCGCCAGGTCCCCTACGGCGGCGGAGTCAACGGCTCGGTGCTCGTCCAGGGCAAGCGCGTCTACGTCGGGATCTCGCGGCTGACCAAGTACGAGGAGGGCTGCGCGAAGAAGGGCGATCCGTGCATCGGGCCCTACGTGGTCGCGCTCAACCGCCGCAACGGGAAGGTCGCCTGGGCGACTCCCTCGATCGACGACCAGCCCGGCTCCGACCTCTACGGCAGCCCCGTGGTCTTCAAGCGAACGCTGATGATCGGGGTGTCGGGGGGCTCCGCTGAGCTCGGCGACGAGGCCGACCGCTACGCCTTCCAGGGCTCGATGGTGTTCCTCGACTCGCGCAAGGGCAAGCTCGTGCGCAAGACCTGGACGATCCATCCGCCGCAGCAGCCGGACGACGAGTTCGCCGGCGCCGGGGTCTGGTCCACGCCGGCCGTCGACACCGACGAAAAGGTGGCCTACGCCGGCACCTCCAACCCGTTCAAGCCGCAGGCTGAGCACGACTACGCGAACGCGGTGCTCAAGTACGACGTCAACCGGCGCAGCGACACCTTCGGTCAGATTCTCGACAGCTACAAGGGCAACGTCGACGAGTACTTCCCGGGCCTCTCGACGCTTCCGTGCTACGACGTCCCCGGCAACGCTCCGCCGTACTACCCGCAGGGAATCGGCTCCTGCGGCGACATCGACCTCGACTTCGGGGCCGCGCCCAACCTGATGACCGACGAGAACGGCCGCAAGCTCGTCGGAAACGGCCAGAAGTCGGGCGTCTACCACGTCTTCGACGCTGAGACGATGGAGCCGGTCTGGTCCGAGATCGTCGGTCCGCCGACGCAGGTCGGCGGGATCGTCGGCTCGACCGCGTACGACGGCGAGAACGTCTACGGCCCGCTCACCGTCCCCGGCTATCTGTGGTCCGTGGGCGGCGGCGGCGGACTTCGCTGGGCGGCGCCGATCGGCGACGGGGTCCACTGGGGGAACCCGACCGCGGTCGCCAACGGAGTCGTCTACACGAGCGACTTCGCCGGCTTCCTCGACGCCTACGACGCGCGCACCGGCGCGCTGCTCGGCAAGCATCCGCTCGTGACCGGCAAGGCGACGCCGTCGTGGGGCGGGGTGAGCATCGCCCGGCACACGATCTACGCGACGACCGGCATCCGCGGTACCTCCGAGGGCCACATCGTCGCCTTCCGCCCGGGCGGCCAGAGCCAGGCCCTGCCGGAGAAGCCGTGCAAGGGCAAGAAGGGCCGCAAGGGCAAGGGCTGCAAGAAGCCCGGTGGCGAGAAGCCGCCCAAGCCCCCGCCCGACGACGGCGAGCCTCCCCCCGAGGAGGGTGGTGGCGGAAGCGACGCGCCGATCGTCGCTGCTCCCGGCGCTGCCTCGACCAGCTACGCCACCCCTGTTGCCACCACCAGCGTCGGCGGCAAGATCGAGTTCGTCAACCTCGACCTGGCCAAGCACGACGTCAGGTCGGTCGATCTCGGCCCCGGCGGCGGGCCGCTCTTCTCGACGCCGCTGATCGACTTCGGCGAGACGTCGCCGGTGACCGGCCTCGAGAACGTTACCGCGGGCAAGACCTACGAGTTCTTCTGCACGATCCACCCCGGGATGCGCGGCAACCTGAACGTCCGCTGATCGCGCCCCGCCCGCGGCTCGTGGCGTCCTAACCTGGGAGCGGTGAGCCCGGCATTCGTCGCACTCACCGGCACGGTCGCCGCCGGCAAGTCGTCGGCGCTCGAGGCCCTGGAACGCCTCGGCGCCGAGACGATCTCCAGTGACGCGATCGTCCACGAGCTGCTTGCAACCGACGAGCTCCGGGACGTCCTGGTCGGCCGTTGGGGGGAGTCGGTCGCCCCTGACGGCGCCGTCGACCGCAGCCGAGTGGCCGAGATCGTGTTTCGTGACCCGGATGAGCTCGAATGGCTGGAGTCACAGCTCCACCCGCGGGTCGGCGAGCGGATCGCGGCCTGGCGCGACGGACTCGACCCCGATGTCCAGGTGGCCGTGGTCGAGGTGCCGCTCCTGTTCGAGTCGGGGATGGAGCCGCTCTTCGACGCCGTGGTTTCCGTGATCGCGCCCCGCGCCGTGCGCGAGGAGCGCGCGGCGGGACGGGGCCTCGGCGAGCTCGGCGGGCGCGGCGGCCGCCAGCTCACGGACGAGGAGAAGGCCGCACGTTCTGACTTCGTCGTCACCAATGACGGAAGCCTGGCCGACCTCGAGGTTAAGCTCGGCGAGCTTCTACCCGAGCTCGAGGCGAGGGGGAGCTGATCACGGTGTCCACGGTCGCACGGGGCAGATCACCTAGCCGGCGCCGGCGCGCGCCGGCGCGGCGGCGAAAGCCCGCTGCCCGGGGGAGGGGCAAGCGGCGCACCTCGAAACAGCTCCGCCGACGGCGCACGGCCGCGGGGCTGATCCTCGCCGGGGGCCTGGCGGCGCTGGTGCTGACCCAGGGCGACTTCTTCGAGGATCAGTTCCGCGAGGTGACGCTGCCACTTCGGCACGAGGACATCATCCGCCAGCAGGCCGCCGACAAGGACGTCGACGCGGAGCTGATCGCGGCCGTGATCTACGCGGAGTCCCGGTTCACCGACCAGACATCTTCGGCGGGGGCGCGGGGGCTGATGCAGATCACGCCGACGACCGCGAACGAGATCGAGCGCCGCAGCGGCGGGACCACTTTCGACCCGGACAGCGACCTCTCCGACCCCCAGATCAACATCCAGTACGGGACCTATCACCTGCGCGAGCTGCTGGACCTCTACGGGGGCAACGAGGTCGCCGCGCTCGCCGCCTACAACGCCGGGCCCGCGAAGGTCGACGAGTGGGGTGGCGCTGAGCTCGAGGCGGACGCGATCGCGTATCCGGAGACCCGCGAGTACGTCGACGAGGTGCTCACCAAGCGGGACGAGTACCGGGAGCACTACGCGGGCGAGCTCGGCCTCGACTAGTCGGGCGTTTCCGCTGAATCCCCCGTGATCGTCGCCTGGCTCGTCTTCCCCCTGCTGCTCGCGGCCCTGTCGCTGGGCGTGGGGCTGCTCGCCGAGGCGCTCGCGGGAAGGCGGCTCCCTGGAGCGTTGCTGCTTCCCGCGGGGCTCGCCGGGTTGATCGTCGCGGGCCATGCGACGGCCTCCTTCGATCCGACCGCCGAGCTGACCGTGCCGCTGGTGATCGCGTTGGCGCTGGCGGGATTCGCCGCGGCCGCCGTGCGCCGGCCCCTGCGTCCCGACCCAGCCCTCCTCATCTGCGCGGTCGTCGTCGGCGCCGTCTACGCCGCTCCGGTCCTCGCCTCGGGGGATCCCACTTTCGCCGGCTACATCCGCCTCGACGACACCGCGACCTGGCTGACCCTGACCGATCGGATCGTCGAGCACGGCCGCAGCCTCGAGGGCCTCGCGCCCTCGAGCTACGAGGCGACGCTCGCCTTCAACCTCGGCGACGGCTACCCGATCGGCGCGTTCGTCCCGCTCGCGGTCGGCGGCGCGCTCACGGGCACAGACGTGGCGTGGCTGATCCAGCCCCTGATGAGCGTGCTCGCGGCGATGCTGGCATTGGTGCTCGCCTCGCTACTGGCCCCGGTCGTCGGGAGCCGCTGGCTCAGGGCACTGGCGGCGGCGATCGCCGCGCAGCCGGCGCTCCTGGTCGGCTATGTGCAGTGGGGCGGGCTGAAGGAGGTCGCGGCCGCCGTCCTCGTCGCCCTCGCGGTCGCGCTGGCCGTCGATTTCGCCCGGGCTCCCGGGAGGCTGCGCTCGCTTCGTGCCGCGATCCCGCTGGCGCTTGCGTGCGCAGCGCTCCTCGCGGTGCTGAGCGCCGGCGGCGCGATCTGGCTGTTCCCGCCGCTGGCTCTCGCGGTCGCGGCCGCTGCGCGGGCGGCGGGGGCACGAGAGACGCTCCGCCGAGCGCTTTCCGCGGCGGTGCTCACCGCGGTCTTCTCCCTGCCCTCGATCGTCTCCGGCGCGATCGTGCCGCCGACCTCGTCGCCGCTGACCAGCGACGTCGCCCAGGGGAACCTGTTCGAGCCGCTCGAGCTCGCCCAGCTCGTCGGGGTCTGGCCGGCCGGGGACTTCCGGGGCCCGCCGGTGGCGGTCCTGTCGACCGATCTGCTCCTCGGCGCCGTGATCGCCGCCGGGGTCGTGGGACTCGGAATCGCGTGGTGGCGCCGGGCGTGGGGTCTCGTCGCCTACGTGGCGGGCACGCTGGTCGCCTGCGGAGTGATCATGGTGATCGGCTCCCCCTGGGTCGACGGGAAGGCGATGGCGACCGCGGGAGCGGCGGTGCTCGCGGCGGCCGTCACGGGAGGCGCCGCGATGCTCGCTTCGCGGGGGACGTCAAGGGTCCTGGGAGTCCTCGCACTGGCCGCCGCGGTCGTCGGAGTCGTCTGGTCGAACGCGCTCGCCTACCGCGACGCGAGCCTGGCGCCGTACGAGCAGCTCGCCGAGCTGGAGCGGATCGGAGAGGTGATCGCCGGCGACGGCCCGGCGCTGATGACCGAGTACCAGCCCTACGGGGTCCGCCACTTCCTCCGCGATGCCGATCCGGAGGGGGTGTCGGAGCTGCGCCGGCGTCTGGTGCCGCTGGCGGGCGGTGACGGTGTGCCGAAGGGGATCAACGCCGACACCGACGAGCTCAGCCCGCACGGGCTGCTCGTCTACCGGACCCTGGTCCTGCGCCGCTCCCCGGTCCAGAGCCGGCCGCCTTCCCCGTACGAGCTGATTTGGAGGGGCGAGCACTACGAGGTCTGGCAGCGGCCGGTGCGACTGGGTGACGAGCCGGCAAGGCTGGCGCTCGGCGACGGACTCGATCCGACCGGTCTGCTCGGCTGCGACGAGCTCGTCGGGCTGGTGGCGAGGGAACCCGGCGCGACCGTTACGGCGGCACGGCGTCCGGGGACAGTGGCGGTGGAGCTCGACCGGGCCGAGCACCCCGCCGGGTGGGACGAGGACCCGCGGACCGTGACCCCCTCGGGCGAGGGAGAGGTCTCGGACACGGTCGACGATTCCCGGCTCGGGCGCCTGGTCGGCCTGGCTCGGCGGCTCGGTCCGTGGCGAGGTCGACCTCCTCGTCGACGGGAGGCCGGTGGGCTCCGCGCGGCATCTGCTCAACAACCACGGGTTCTTCGTCCCGCTGGGCGAGACGGAGCTCGAGCGGGGCGCCCACCGGCTCGAGCTCCGCTTCGAAGGAACCGACGTTCATCCGGGAAGCGGCGGCAGACCGACCCCGGTGGGCCCGCTGATCCTCTCCTCCTCGGAGCCGTCGGACGCGCGTCTGGTGCGCCTGCCGGCCCGCCGGGCACGCGAGCTCTGCGGTCAGCGCCTGGATTGGGTCGAGGCGGCCGGAGCGACGGACGAGCCGCCGTCCCCTCGGCGAACGCCCGGCGGCTGACCCCGCTGCGCGCGGGACTATCGTGGATGGGTGGCCACGACTGAGGAACGAGCACGAGGTCGCGCCGGGTTCAAGCTGAACCCGGCGTATACGCCGACCGCGGACCAGCCCGCGGCGATCGCCGGGCTCGCCGAGGGCCTCGATGTCGGTGAGCGCTTCGAGACGCTGCTCGGGGCGACCGGGACGGGGAAGACATTCACGATGGCCGGGGTGATCGAGCGGGTGCAGCGCCCGGCGCTCGTGATCGCCCACAACAAGACGCTGGCGGCGCAGCTCTGCAACGAGTTCCGCGAGTTCTTCCCCGAGAACGCGGTCGAGTACTTCGTCTCCTACTACGACTACTACCAGCCGGAGGCATACGTCCCCGCGCAGGACCTCTACATCGAGAAGGACTCCTCGATCAACGACGAGATCGACCGCCTGCGGCACGCGGCGACCGCCTCCCTGCTCGCCCGCCGCGACGTGATCATCGTCGCCTCGGTCTCCTGCATCTACGGGATCGGCTCCCCGGAGCTCTACAAGCGCCAGATGGAGCTCTTCCAGGTCGGCAAGTGGATCGACCGCGACGAGCTCTTCCGCAAGCTGGTGGGGATGCAGTACGGCCGCAACGACACCGTGCTGAGCCGCGGCACCTTCAGCGTCAAGGGCGAGCTGCTCGAGGTCTGGCCCGCCTACGCCGAGACCGCCTACCGGATCCAGCTCTTCGGCGACGAGGTCGAGTGGATCCAGCACTTCAACCCGCTGACCGGCGAGATCCTGGACGCGGTCGACCACGTCGCAGTCTGGCCCGCCTCCCACTACGTCACCGAGGAGGAGACCCTGGAGCGCTCGGTGCGCGAGATCCACAACGAGCTCGAGGAGCGCTGGGCCCACTTCAACGAGCGAGGCCAGCAGCTCGAGGGACACCGCCTGCGCCAGCGGACCGAGTACGACATCGAGATGCTGAAGGAGCTCGGCTTCTGCTCCGGGATCGAGAACTACTCGCGGATCCTCGACGGGCGCCCGCCGGGCTCGCCCCCGCACACACTGATCGACTACTTCCCCGAGGACTTCGTCGTCTTCGTCGACGAGTCGCACCAGACGATCCCGCAGCTCGGCGGCATGTACGAGGGCGACCGCTCGCGCAAGGAGACCCTGGTCGAGCACGGCTTCCGGCTTCCCTCGGCGATGGACAACCGCCCGCTTCGCTTCGAGGAGTTCATGACCAGGGTCAAGCAGCTCGTGATGGTCTCCGCGACGCCCGGCGACTTCGAGCGGGCCGAGTCGGCGCGGATCGTCGAGCAGATCGTCCGCCCGACCGGGATCGTCGACCCCGAGGTCGACGTCCGCGAGACCAAGAACCAGATCGACGACTTGATGAACGAGGTCCGGGTCCGCGCCGAGGCGAGCGAGCGGACGCTGGTCACGACCCTGACCAAGAAGATGGCCGAGGACCTGACCGGCTACCTGCTCGAGCACGGCTTCAAGGTCCGCTACCTGCACTCGGAGATCGACACGCTGGAGCGGATCCAGATCGTCCGCGACCTGCGGCTCGGCGAGTACGACGTCCTGGTCGGCGTCAACCTCCTGCGCGAGGGCCTCGACCTGCCCGAGGTCTCGCTGGTGGCGATCCTCGACGCCGACAAGGAGGGCTTCCTGCGCGGGGAGACGAGCCTGATCCAGACGATCGGCCGCGCCGCGCGCAACGTGCGCGGCCGGGTCCTCATGTACGCCGACCGCGAGACCGAGGCGATGCGTGCGGCGCTACGGGAGACCGACCGCCGCCGCGAGATCCAGCTCGCCTACAACCGCGAGCACGGGATCACCCCGGAGACGGTGCAGAAGGGCATCTCGGACCTGACCGAGTTCCTGGCGATGGAGTCGCGCTCCGCCCCGTCGCGCCGGCGCCGGGTCAGCGCCGGCGAGGAGGTCCAGACCCCCGAGCAGCTCGAGAAGCTCCTGGTCGAGCTCGAGGAGGAGATGCTCGCGGCCGCCGAGGACCTCCGCTTCGAGGAGGCGGCGCGGATCCGCGACGAGCTGAAGGAGCTCCGCCACGACCTCGAGGCGATGCGGGGCTAGGACTCTCCGCTGATCCCGGCGGCCGCGAGGGCCTCGCCGCGATTGCCGTACCCCTCACCCCGGACCACGACGCCGCCGCGCAGAGTCCACAGGTGGGCGATCCGGAGGTCGAAGGGTGCGCCGCTCGCCGCCCCCTCGCCACTGACGTGAATGAAGGCGACGACCTGGTCGTTCGTCTCCCAGCATCGCTCTACCTCGGTCCGGACCTCATCGAACATGTCCGCGCGGTCGCGGAAGAATGCGATCACGTTGTCGAGGCCGTGGACCGGCTTCTCGCCGACGCGGCTATCGGGCACCCACACGATGTCGCGGTCGGCGAGCGTCCCGATGGCGTCGATGTCCCGGCGGTCCATCGCCTCGTAGAGACGGCGGATGACCTCGAGATTGCCACCGGTCATCGCCGTGCAGTATCGCCCAGGCACGGAACGTAGACTTTCCAGCCGTGGCCCAGCAGGGATCCGAAGACCTCGTTGCACAGATCTCCGAGCGAGTGCGCGAAGCGCTCGCCGAGGCCGAGAAGCGCGCCGAGCACATCGTCGCCGAGGCTCAGCGCAGCGCGCACGAATCGGTCGCCGAGGCCGAGACCCGCGCCCGTGAGCTGGTCGCCGAGGCCGAGCGCGAGGCGAAGCGGATCCGCGCGGAGACGGAGAAGGCGGCCCGCGAGCGCGTCGAGCGCGCCCGCGCCGCCCTCGACGAGCTCGGTCAGGCGCTCAAGCCGACAACGAAGGCCGCGACGTCAGAGTCTGAGGAGCCGGCCCCGGAGGAGGCTCCGGCCGAGGCGACGCCGGAGCCCGTTGAGCCGGAGCCGGACCCGGACGACGAGCCCGAGCCCGCGGCGCCGAAGTCCGAGCCGTCGGGCAGCCCCAGCACCGACGAGCTCGTCGCCCAGCTTCGCGGCGGAGAAGCGGAGCCGACCGCCGGGCCGGAGGGCGTGGGCGAGAAGGGCGATCCCGGCGCCGCCCGACTCGTCGCGATGAACATGGCGCTCGAGGGAGCCTCCCGCGAGGAGGTCGACAAGCGACTGGCCGAGGAGTTCGAGCTGGACGACCGCGAATCGCTTCTCGACGCCGTCTTCGCCCGCGTCGGCAAGTAGCTACCGGAAGGTCCCCGCCCCACCGCCGGCGCGCGCGCCGGCCGTGTAGTCGCCCATGTCCTGCGACCAGAACTCGACCGCGTTGCCGTCGGGGTCGGTGACGTAGATCGCCCGCCCCGGGCCGAGCTGCATCGGGCCCTCCACCTCCGCGCCCCGCTCGGCGAGGCGCTCCAGGAGCCGGTCGACCTCCGCGTCCTCGACGTGGAAGGCGAAGTGGACGTGGGAGCCGCCGCGTCCGCCGGCCAGGCCGACCTGGGGCGTCCAAAGCCCGAGCCGGGCGGTCTCGCCGATCAGGTACCAATATCGCCCCTCACGGCCCTCGCCGTGGAGCGTCTCCTCGAACCCGAGCAGGTCGCGGTAGAACGCACGCGCCGCTTCCAGGTCCTGGACCTCGAGAACGAGCTCCGAGATGCCGGTGGTGCGGGGCGCTTCGCTCATCGGAGCGAGCCTAGGGCCTGAGCGATCCTCGCGACTACCGCGTACGGCTCGACTGTGATCTGCCGCCAGGTCACGCGGATCACGCGGTAACCCAAGCTGACGAGCTCAGCATCGCGAAGGCGATCCTGTTCGAACGCCGCCCGTGAGCCGTGGTAGCGGAAGCATCGACCTCAACGATGAGACGCTCCGCCGACCAGACGAAGTCCACCTCGTACCGGCCAACGCGCCTGTTCGCCCGCGGGGCGGGGAGCTTCGCCGCCCGCATCAGGGCGAGGAAGCGGCGTTCGGCCTCGGAGCGTGTGAGCGGCGGACCTCCGTCGCCGATCACCGTGCGAAGCGCCTTCGTGCCTCGGTGCCGAGGGTGGCGGGCTAGTAAGGGGAGGAGTTGCGATGGCGTCGTCCACCGCAGAGCCTGGGCTTCGTTGACGGCTTGTTCGAGGGTGCGGGTGTCCACCTCGGCGGCGAGGTCGAGGAGGGTGCGGGCCGGCGTAGTGATCGGAACGCCGTCCAGCCTCGTCCGTTCGCGGTCCGCAAGATCCGTTGACCGTCGGACTCTGATTCCGGGCCTCGATCGAACCGCCCGCCCGACGACGAGCAATGAGACGGGCCGAGGAACATCGGGTCGTTCGAGTATTGCCCACATCCGGGTGGCTGAAAGACCCGCAACCCACGAATCAGGCTCGTAGGCCAGAGCCGCCGCCATCTCCACGGCGAACGGGGGTGCGGCGCGGTGGCCAAGGAGGTAGACGCCGCGGTGCATCGGGAACAGCCGCCCGCCTTTCACCCAGTTATCGATCGCACTCGGGCTGAGGCCCGACGCCAGCAACTGCCTTCGCGTCACGTTGCCTTGCTGACCCTCCGCGATGGCGACGATCCTCCTCGTTCGTGCCCCTGCGTCGCCGTCAACTGCACTCCCAGTCGCCCCAACTCCTTCCGAGTGCAGTTGACCGTCCATATCACCGTTAAGTGCGCTCGGAGGTATCGCGCCCCCCTTGAGAGTGCAGTTGACGGGCGCGCGCCCGCGCTTCCTTCCCCTTATTGCCGCGATTTTTCGACTGGGGACCCCGTTCGAGCCGCCCGACCCCCGCCGTACACTTGTTCCCCTCATGGCGGCTTCGGACAAGATCGCGATCTCGGGTGCCCGCGCCCACAATCTGAAGGGAATCGACCTCGAGCTTCCCCGCGATGCGCTGATCGTGGTCACAGGGCTCTCGGGCTCGGGGAAGTCGAGCCTCGCTTTCGACACGATCTACGCCGAGGGCCAGCGCCGCTACGTCGAGTCGCTCTCGGCTTACGCGCGTCAGTTCCTCGGGCAGATGGAGAAGCCCGACGTCGACTCGATCGAGGGGCTCTCGCCGGCGATCTCGATCGACCAGAAGACGACCTCGCGAAACCCCCGCTCGACGGTCGGCACGGTGACCGAGATCTACGACTACCTGCGTCTCCTGTGGGCGCGGATCGGCAAGCCCTACTGTCACAACTGCGGCGAGCCGATCGCCGGCCAGTCGCTCGAGCAGATCACCGATCGGGTGCTCACTCTGGGGGAGGGGACGCGGTTCATGGTCCTCGCGCCGGTCGTCCGCGAGCGCAAGGGCGAGTACGGGAAGCTCCTCGAGGAGATGCGCGGGCAGGGCTACGCGCGCGCCGTGATCGACGGCGAGCTGCGCCGGCTCGACGAGGAGATCGTCCTCGACAAGAAGTTCAAGCACGACGTCTCGATCGTCGTCGACCGATTGGTGATGAAGGAGGGCATCCGCAAGCGGCTCTCCGAATCGATCGAGGCGGCCTCGCAGCTCTCCGAAGGGCTTGTCGAAGTCGAGATCATGGACGGCGAGGGCGTTGCACCTACGAACGGCGCCCCGGGGGTCCAGGTCCTGTCGGGGCCGAGCGCCGGCAAGCGCGGCGAGACGCTGCTCTTCTCGGAGAAGTTCGCCTGCCTTTCCTGCGGGACCTCGATGCCCGAGCTGGAGCCGCGGATCTTCTCCTTCAACTCGCCGCACGGCGCCTGCCCGCGCTGCCACGGCCTCGGCTTCCAGCGGGTGATCGACCCCGACCTGATCGTTCCCGACCCGACCCTGTCGATCGCCGAGGGGGCGCTGCAGCCCTTCGTCCGCTCGGCCTCGCGCTACCACCGGCGGCTGATGGAGACCGTCGCCGAGGCATACGAGATCGACATCGACACGCCGTGGCAGGAGCTGCCGGACACCGATCGCGAGGTGATCCTGCACGGCACCGGCTAGGAGCGCCACACGGTCAGCTACCGCAATCGCTACGGGCGCCGGCGGAGCTATCGGGTCCGGTTCGAGGGCATCCTCGACGGCCTCGAGCGTCGCTACGAGCGGACCGAGTCCGACAACACCCGCGAGCGCATCGAGCAGTGCATGGCGATGCGGCCCTGCCCCGAGTGCGGCGGCGCGAGGCTGCGTCCGGAGAGCCGCTCGGTCAGGGTCGGCGGGCTGGGGGTCCACGAGTACTCCGAGTTCTCGGCAAGGGCGGCGCTGGTCTGGATCCGCGATCTGGAGCTGACCGAGACCGAGCGGGCGATCGCTCGGCTCGTCGTCCGCGAGATCGAGGAGCGGCTCTCGTTCCTCGACGCGGTCGGGATCGGCTACCTCTCGCTCGCGCGGGCCGCTAACACGCTGTCGGGCGGCGAGGCGCAGCGGATCCGGCTCGCGACCCAGATCGGCTCCAGCCTCGTCGGCGTCCTCTACATCCTGGACGAGCCGTCGATCGGGCTGCACCAGCGGGACAACGCGAAGCTGATCGGCACGCTCGAGCGGTTGCGCGACCTCGGCAACACGGTGATCGTGGTCGAGCACGACGAGGGGACGATCCGCTCGGCCGACCACGTGGTCGACCTCGGGCCCGGGGCGGGCGAGCACGGCGGCCACGTGGTCGCCGAGGGGACCCCGAAGGCGGTCGAGCGGATGGCGGAGTCGCTGACCGGTCAGTACCTGGCCGGGAAGCGCTCGATCCCCCTGCCGGAGCACCGCCGCACCCCGCGCGGCGAGCTGGTGGTGCGGCGCCCCCGCCAGCACAACCTCAAGGGTCAGGACGTGACCTTTCCGCTCGGGGTCTTCTGCTGCGTCACCGGGGTCTCGGGCTCCGGCAAGTCGACCCTGGTCAACGAGATCCTCTACCGGGCGGTGGCCAACCGGCTGCACCGGGCGAGGCTGCGTCCGGGCGCCCACGACGGCGTCGGCGGCCTCGACCAGATCGACAAGATCATCAACATCGACCAGTCGCCGATCGGGCGCACCCCGAGGTCGAACCCGGCGACCTACACGGGCGTCTTCGATCACATCCGCGAGCTCTTCTCGAAGACCAAGGAGTCGCGGGTGCGCGGATACACCCGCGGGCGCTTCTCATTCAACGTCAAGGGCGGGCGCTGCGAGGTCTGCAAGGGCGACGGCCAGATCAAGATCGAGATGCACTTCCTGCCCGACGTCTACGTGCCGTGCGAGCAGTGCCACGGGCGCCGCTACAACCGCGAGACGCTCGAGGTCCGGTTCAAGGGCAAGAACATCGCCGACGTGCTCGAGATGTCGGTCGGCGAGGCGGTCGAGTTCTTCGACCACATCCCGAAGATCGCCCGGCGCCTGCGCACGCTCCACGACGTCGGGCTCGACTACATCCGTCTCGGCCAGCCGGCGACGACACTCTCCGGCGGCGAGGCCCAGCGGGTGAAGCTCGCCACCGAGCTCTCCAAGGTCGCCACCGGCGACACGCTCTACATCCTCGACGAGCCGACCACGGGCCTCCACTTCGCCGACGTGCAGCGGCTGCTCGACGTGCTCGGCCGCCTGGTCGAGGCGGGCAACACGGTGGTCGTGATCGAGCACAACCTCGACGTGATCAAGTCCGCCGACCACCTCGTCGACCTCGGCCCGGAGGGCGGCGAGGATGGGGGAGAGGTGGTCGCCACCGGCACCCCCGAGCAGGTCGCCGGGCTCTCCGACTCGTACACCGGCCGCTTCCTCGCGGACCTGGTCGAGCCCGAAGCGCCGAAGGTCCGCCGCCGCGCCAAGGCACGCCAGCGCGAGCCGGTCGCCGCGTAGCGGCGACCCTTGGCGACTTCCTCCCGCTATGCGGGAGTAACTCGCCACCCGCGGCCGATTGAGCGTTCCCGACCCTTGCTAGGGTCGCCCGCGATGTGCGTTACCGACCTCCAGGTGGCGCTGGCGATCGCCCGGGAGCGCTTCCGCGCGAACCCCAGGCGACGCGTCAAGCGGCGGCGCCTTAGGGCCCGACGCCCTCGAACCGCGTGAGCGAACCGACCGGCTGGCGCCTGTGGTGGCTGAAGCGGCGCTGGTACGAGCGCAACCGGCGCCTGCGACGGCGCTGGCGGATCAACCGCCACATGGCCCAGGCGGGCGCCTTCATCCGCTTCCCCGTCGACGGTGAGGTGCTAGAGGCCCTCGACGAGGGTCGCCTGGAGATCGGCGACGCGACGCTGCTCGAGCCCGGCTGCTGGATCACCATGGCGCCGGAGGCGCGGATCACGATCGGCACCGGCTGCTTCCTCAACAAGAACACGATGCTCGCCGCGCAGGAACGGATCGAGATCGGCGACCACGTGATGTTCGCCAACAACTGCTTCGTCGGCGACTCCGACCACCGCTTCGACGATCCCGAGACGCCGGTCCCCCACCAGGGCTTCGTCGCGCAAGGGCCGGTGAAGATCGGCTCGAACGTCTGGTTCGGGGTCAACTGCGTGATCACCGGAGGGGTGGAGATCGGCGACCGCGCCGTGATCGGCGCCAACTCCGTCGTCACCCGCGACATCCCCCCTGCGACGATCGCCGCCGGCGCCCCGGCGAAGGTCCTGCGCGAGATCGAGTTCAACGACGGTGGCTAGGGTGGCGCCGCGATGCAGCTCCCTGCGATTGCCGCCATGGTCGCCGTGGTCGCCGCTCGGCTGCGGCGACGACGAGGAGACGACCACCGAGACGACTACGACCGCGCCTTCCGCCACCGGACCGACCGGGGCGGAGGTGGAGCAGGTGGAACCGCCCCTGAGAAGCAGGACGATGAGAGCGGCTCCCCCGCCGGCGGCTCGGCGCTCGAGGCGGGCGACGACGCCGCGCGTGGCGCTCGAGGCCTTCTTCACCTCCGGCGACCCCGATCTCGTCTGCGCCGAGCTCGCGACCGAGCGACTGGTCAGCTCCGCCTACGGCGACGAGAAGGGCTGCCGCCAGGCCCAGGTCCCCGCCGCCGTGCCCGACGCGATCGACGTCAAGAGCCTTGACGTCGCCGGCGACGAGGCGACCGCCACGGTGATCCCCGAGGGCGGCCCCAACGACGGGATCGAGACCGAGGTCGTCCTCGTCGACGAAGGCGGCGCCTGGCTCGTCGACTCGCTCGAGGCCGACGTCCCCGCCGGCCCCTAGCTAACGACCTGGACGACCACGGTCCGGTCGCGGGGGCGGTCGTCGAAGTCGATCAGGACGAGCTGTTGCCAGGTGCCGAGCGCGAGGCGGCCGCCGACCACGGGGACGCTCTCGCTCGAGCCGACCAGGGATGCCCGCTGGTGAGCGTGCGAGTTGGTGTCGTGGTTGAGCCGGTTGTGCTCGTAGTCGCCGTGCCGAGGGATGAGGCGGTCGAGCAGGGCCTGGAGGTCGTGGACGCCCCCCGGCTCGTACTCCATCGTCGTGATCGCCGCGGTCGAGCCGCGGACGAAGGCGGTGGCGAGCGCCTCGTCGGCGCCCGAGGCCGCGACGACGCGCCGCACGCCCTCGGTGATGTCGACGACGTCGCCGTCGCCTCCGGTGGAGAGCTCGAGCGTTCCGGTGTGCACCGCCACGAGCGCAACATAGGGGTCTGACCCCGCAGGGGACAGGTCTGCGACCTGTCCCCGCTGGGGTCAGACCCCTTAGCGGTCAGGCTCCCCGCGGATGCGGGCCGTGCCCGAGGTGGAGCGTGTCCATCAGCCTCGGCACGAAGACCAGCGCGGAGACCCCGACGATCACGTAGAGGACGTCGAGGAACGTGCCGGTGCCGAAGATCTCGGCAAGCACGTTGGTCTCACCGCCGGTGACGCCGAGGATGCCCCAGTTGAGGGCGCCCAGGAACATGATCACCAGAGCGAGGGGCTCCAGTCGCTTCAGCATCTCCATCGCTACCTCCATTCGTAACGATTGTTACGAACAGAAGTACCCTCCCGCGGGCCATCGGTTACCGCTGCGTGAATCGGGTCTGTCCCCTCTGTCCACGAGGGACAGAGGGGACAGACCCCCAACGGCTACCAGTCCCAGGCGCCTGCGGCGAGGCTCTCCTGGTCGAGGTAGCGGCGGAGCTGGTCGAGCTCGGCGGGCTCGATCGAGTAGATGTGCTCCGGCCCGGGGAACCGGCGATCGCGGACGTCCGCCGCGTACTCGCCGACCGCCGCGACCATCCGCTCGCGGAGGTTCTGCGTAGCGCTTTACGAACTTCGGCATGGTGCCCTCCGTAGATGCCGAGCAGGTCGTGCCACACGAGCACCTGCCCGTCGGTGGCGACGCCCGCGCCGATGCCGATCACCGGGACCTCGAGCTTCGGCATCATCGCCTCGGTCACCGCCGCCGGGATCGCCTCGAAGACGATCGCGAAGCAGCCGACCGCCTGGAGGGCAAACGCCTCCTCGGCGATCTGTGCCGCCCGGTCGGCGGTCTTGCCCTGCGCCTTGAAGCCGCCGAGCGCCGTCGCCGATCTGCGGGGTGAGGCCGACGTGCCCCATCACCGGGATGCCGGCGCGGACGATCGCCCGCGCCCGATCGACCGAGGCGCCGCCGCGTTCGAGCTTGACCGCGTCGACGCCGGCCTCCTTGACGAAGCGCTGCGCGCTCTCGATCGCGAGCTCGTTCGAGCCCTCGTAGGAGCCGAACGGCAGGTCGCCGATCAGAAGCGGCATACTCAGGCCCGCGGCGGACCGCGGCCGTCAGCACGATCATCTCGTCGAGCGGTGACCGGCGTCGTCGAGCGGTGGCCGAGCACCGTCATCGCCGCGGTGTCGCCGACAAGGGCGATGTCGACGCCCGCCTCCTCGACGACCTGCGCCGACGGGTAGTCGTAGGCGGTGACCATCACGATCGGCTCGTCGTTCGCGCTTCATCTCCGCGAGCCGCGGAAGCGTCATCGTGTTCATCGCGGACCCCGTCCGAGCGTGCCCGGGACCTCCTCGGCCCATTCCCGGCCCGAGGCGTTGAGCAGCACCTCCGGGCTCGAATCGACCTGGACCATGCGGTTGCTCTCGTCCACGTGGACGACCACCGGTGCGTACGTGTCGAGGTCGGCGGCGTCGAAGCCCCCGTAGGAGACGATGATCACGAGGTCGCCCGCGACTGACCAGGCGGGCGGCGGCGCCGTTCACCTTGATCTCGCCGGGCTCGCCCTCGATCGCGTAGGTGACCATTCGGGCGCCGTTGGCGATGTCCCAGACGTGGACCTGCTCGTTGGGCAGCAGGTCCGCTTGGCGCATCAGCTCCGGATCGATCGAGACGCTGCCGACGTAGTCGGGGTCGCAGCGCGGTGATCGTGGCGCGGTGGATCTTCGACTTCAGCATCTGACGCTGCATCAGCTCTCCTTGCCTTCGATGATGACGTTGTCGATCAGTCTTGCCCCGCCGACCCGTGCGGCGACGGCGATGAGGACCGGCCGCCCGTCGAGCTCGGCTACCCGGGAGAGGTCCTCGGCGTGGCGGGCCTCCAGGTACTCGGGCTCGATTCCAGCAGCCACGAACTCGGCCCGGGCCGCGGCGAGGGCGTCGGCGAGCGAGCCCCCGTCGCGGGCGACGGCCGGCGCCGCCGAGAGACCGCGGCTGAGCGCGAGAGCGCGCTCGCGGTCCTCGGCCTCGAGATAGGCATTGCGCGAGCTGATCGCGAGCCCGTCGGCCTCGCGCACGGTCGGCAGCACGGCGATCCGGACGGCGAAGTCGAGGTCCGCGAGCCATGCGGCGGATCACGATCGCCTGCTGGGCGTCCTTCTGGCCGAAGTAGGCGACGTCGGGGCCGACCGAGTTGAGGAGCTTGGCGACTACGGTGGTGACGCCGTGGAAGTGCTCGGGCCCTCGCTGGGCGGGGTCGCCGTCAGAGCACCTCGGTCAGGCCCGTGACCTCGACCGAGGTGGCGAAGGCCTCGGGGTAGACCTCGCCGGCAGGGGGCGCGTAGACGAGGTCGACGCCCTCTCGCTCCGCGAGCTCCAGGTCGGCGCCCTCGTCGCGCGGATAGCGCTCCAGGTCCTCGCCGGGGCCGAACTGCGCGGGGTTGACGAACAGGCTCATGACGACGACGTCGCATTCGCCGCGGGCGGCGCGCAGCAGCGACAGATGCCCCTCGTGCAGGGCTCCCATCGTCGGGACCAACCCGATGAGTCGCTCCGGCGCGGCGTGGGGAGGCGAGCGGGTCTCGAAGCTCGGCCTTCGGTGCGGGCGACGTCTCACGAGGCCACCTCGCGGGCGCGCTCGGCGAGCGCCCGATATAGCCTCGATCAGCTCGGGTGCGTGGATCTCGAGCGCCTCGAGGTGGCGCGGCCACGGTCGCCTCGTCGCCGCGGGCGATCGGGCCGGTGAGCGCCGCGGACCCGCGCTCGGCCCAGTTCGCCGCCGTGCGCAGGACCAGCGGGGCGAGGACCTCGCGGGCGTCGTCGACCCCGGCCTGGGCGAGGAGTGCGGCGGCGGACTCCTCGAGCGCGACGAGGAAGTTCGAGGCGATGCTGGCGGCGGCGTGGTAGGCGACACGTCGCTCGTCCTCGAGCGGGAACGGGCGCAGGCCGAGGCGCTGCGCAAGGTCTTCGGCGAACTCGCGCGCGCGCGCGCTCGAGCCGCTGACGGCGCAGGGGGACGCGGTCAGGTCGGTCTCGGGATCGGGGATCGTCTGCAGCGGATGTAGGGAGTAGGTCTCCGCTCCTCGCTCGGCCGCGGAGGCGAGCGCGCGAAGTGGGGTGGCGCCGCTGACATGGCCGACGAACGCCGGCGGCCCCGCCGCCGCGACCTCGGCACACGCGGATTCGATCTCCTCGTCCGGGACGCAGAGCAGCGCCGCCGAGGCGTCGGCAGCCGCGGCCGCGATGTCGCTCGCGTCCGGCAAGCCGAACGTCGACGCCCGCTGCCCGCGCCGCCCGGGCAAGGGCGCCGCCGGCGCGACCGGCGCCGATCACGGCCAGCACGAGCGGCGCGTCGCGATCGCTTGCGCGCGAATCCGCCTCTTCGGGCCGGTTGATCAGCTCTTGCCGCATCGGGCGATGAAATACCCGCTTCTCGGAACTCTCAGCGGGCGTCGAGCGGTCCGCGCCATCGAGGTCGCGGCCGCAGCGGATTATATGTGGCGGAATTCGCGCATTTACCGGTTCCCGGAGGCCGGGTCGGGGTCCGATTTCGCCAATACCATCGGACCGATGCCGATCTACGAGTTTCGCTGTCGCAGGTGCGACTCAAGGTTCGAGGCGCTCGGTCGACCGGGGGACGGAGGCCGAGACCTGCCGCTGAGTGCGGGGCCGAGGGTGCGGAGCGGGTGATGTCTATCCCCGCCGAGCTGCCAAAGCTCGTTCGCAGCCCTGCGGGGAACCGCCGCCAGGAGGGAAGAACCGAAAGCTGCGCGAGACGACCAAGAGCGACTTCAAGGGGCGGCGCAAGCGGGCGCGTGCGGCCGCGAAGCCCAAGGGAGGCGGCTCGTGACCGCAGCTACGCCCAGTCGCCGCGATCGGCTGGTCGAGCTCTACCACGAGACCTCCGACTGCCAGCGCTGCCCGCTCGCTGCGACCCGGACAAAGGTCGTCTTCGGATCCGGCAATGCCGACGCCGATCTGATGTTCGTCGGCGAGGCTCCCGGCGCCGAGGAGGACCGCCAGGGCCTGCCCTTCGTCGGCCGCGCCGGCGCGCTGCTCACCGAGCTGCTCGAGGGAGATCGGAATGACCCGGGAGGACGTCTTCATCAACAACGTCCTCATGTGCCGGCCTCCCGGCAACCGCGATCCGCAGCCGGACGAGATCGAGTCCTGCAGCCCGTACCTCGAGACGCGGTCGAGCTGATCCAGCCGAAGGTCGTCGGCACGCTCGGGAACTTCGCGACGAAGCTCCTCACCGGTAGCCGGACCGGGATCACCAAGGTCCGCGGGACGCCGCAGGTCCACGTGCTCGGCGGCCGCGCCGTCTACCTGATGCCGTTGCTGCATCCGGCGGCGGCGCTCCGCACGCCGTCGCTGGTCGAAACCCTGCGCGAGGACTTCGCCAAGCTCCCGGAGCTGCTCGCGACCCCGTCGCCGCAGGAGGTCGCCGAGGCACGCGAGGCCGGCGAGGCGGTGGCGGTCGGGAGCCGTGGCCGCCGACGACGGTGACCAGCTCGGCCTCCTCGGCTAGCGCGGCCGAGACCGAGGCCGTCGGAGCGCGGCTTGCGGAAGCCTCGAGCCGGGCGACGTCGTCCTGGTCAGCGGGGAGCTGGGCGCGGGCAAGACGACCCTGATCCGCGGCGCCTGCCGGGCGCTCGGCGTGAGCCGAGCCGGTCACCTCGCCGACCTTCACGATCGGCCAGCGATATCGCCGGCCCGGTCCCGATCTCCCATCTCGACCTCTACCGGCTCGGCGGTCTCGGTGGCGAGGACCCGGCGCTGCTCGCGGACTACATCGAGCCCGGCTCGATCGCCTTCGTCGAGTGGCCCGAGGTCGGCGGGGACGAGCCCGAGCTCACCGCCACGGGCCGCGTCGTTCGCGATCGAGATCCGCCACGGCGGCGGCGACGTCCGCGAGGTCGAAGTCAGCGGGTGAATTACACGGAGGTCAGTCCCTCTGTCCACAGGGGACAGAGGGGACAGACCGCTGTGCTAGGGCCGCGCGTCCTCGAGCTGCTGCTCGGCCTCGTCGATGGCCTCCTGGGCCTCGTCGGTCGCCGTCTCGGCGGCTTCGTTGGCGGCCTCCTCGGCGGCCTCGGTGTCGCCCTCCTGGGCGGCGTCGACCGCCTCGTTGACCTCGTCGGCGACCTCGCCTCCCTGCTCGTCGATCTCCTCCTGGGCCTGGTCGATCGCCTCGTCAGCCTCGTCCTCGCCACATCCCGACCAGGCCGCCCCGGTGGCGGCGACGGCGAGGACGGCGATGCCGGCGAGGGCGCGCCTGCCGGCGCGCCGGGCGCGCGAAACGCGTGCTTCCATCTCGGACATTCGTTCCTCCGATTGACTTGGACACCCCGCTCGCCCGCATGGCGGCGGCCACTGCCCCGCAAACTAACGGATGAATGAGAAGCCGCACATCGTGATCGCGCTCGACGGCGCCACCGACGACGTCGTCGTCGGAGCCGCCAGGGGCGCCGAGCTGATCCACGAGGGCGTGGTCGCGCCAGCGGGGGACGAGCGGTCCCCCGCCACGCCACGGTGCTGCTGCCGGAGGTCGAGCGCGCCGTCGGAGGCGGTCGGCGGCTGGGAGCGGGTCGAGCGGATCGGGATCGGGATCGGCCCGGGCTCGTTCACGGGGCTGCGGATCGGGATCGCGACGGGGCGCGCGCTGGCCCAGGCGCGGTCGCTCGAGACGACGCCGGTCGGAACGCTGGCGGTTCTCGCCGCGGGGATCGCCGAGCGGGTCGACGGCCGTCCCACGCTCGCCGTCGCTCGACGCGCGTCGCGGCGAGGTCTTCGCCCAGCTACACGACGCCGCCGGCGAGCCGCTCTCCGAGCCGGCGGTGCTCGGCCCCGGCGAGGATCGGCGAATGGCTCTCTGAGATGGGCGGTGACCGGCATGCGGATGCTCCCAATGCCCCGCTGGCGGCGGGTTCGGGATCGCTACGATTCGTGCGTGAGCTGGAGGTCGCCGGCGTCGAGGTCCTGCCCGGGGACGATCCCGTGCACCGGCTCTCGGCGCGGCACCTGTGCGCGCCTGGCGGCCGCAGGAACGCGCTCCGAGCCCGAGGCGATCCGGCCGATTTACCTGAGGGAACCCGATGCAAGACGCTGGCTCGACCGAGATCGCAGATTAGGAGGCTCGTCTACAGCGACCTTCCGTCGGTTCTGGCCATCGAGCGCCGCGCGTTCCCGACTCCCTGGTCCTTGGCGATGTTCGTGCTCGAGCTCTCGAAGCCGTCGGGCATCTGCCTCGCGCGCGACCCTGGGCGACCGGCTGATCGGCTATCTGGTCTGCTCGCGCTACGCCGACGTCTGGCACCTGATGAACGTCGCCGTCTCGCCCGAGAACCGTCGCGGCGGGGTGGCGACGACCCTGATCGACGAGCTGCTCGCCCGCTCCGGCACCGACGCGCGGCTGACGCTCGAGGTGCGGACCTCGAACAACGGCGCGATCGCGATGTACGAGCGCTTCGGCTTCCGCCCCGCCGGCACCCGCCCCCGCTACTACCACGACAACGGCGAGGACGCGCTGATCATGTGGCTGGAGCCGGCGGCGGTCGGCGCGTAGCAGGGGGCTCGCGATGATCCTTGCGGTCGAGACCTCGTGCGACGACACCTGCGCCGCCGTGGTTGATCGGGCGCGAGATGCGGTCGAACGTCGTCTCCTCGCAGGCCGCCTTTCACGCCGAGTACGGCGGCGTCGTCCCGGAGGTTGCCTCGCGGCATCACCTCGAGCTGCTCAACCCCGTGGTCGATGCCGCCCTGTCGGAGGCCGGCGTCGCGCTTGCCGACGTCGACTCGCTCGCCGTGACCCGCGGCCCCGGGCTGATCGGGGCGCTCCTCGTCGGGGTCAGCGGCGCCAAGGCGCTCGCCGCCGCGCATCGCAAGCCGCTCGCCGGCGTCGATCACCTCCACGGCCACGTCGCCGCCAGCTTCCTCGAGCCGGACCCGCTCGAGCCGCCGTTCCTCTGCCTGATCGCGAGCGGGGGACACACCCTGCTCGCCGGTGTGCCGGAGCCGGGGGGCTACGAGACGCTCGGCCAGACCGTCGACGACGCCGCCGGCGAGGCGCTCGACAAGGCCGCCCGCCTGCTCGGGCTCGGCTTCCCCGGCGGCCCGGCGATCGAGCGCGCCGCCCGCGACGGAGACCCGGAGGCGTTCGAGCTCCCGGTCGCGATGGCGCGCGACCCCGGGCTCGAGTTCAGCTTCAGCGGGCTGAAGACCGCCCTCGTCTACCTCGCCCGCGACCTGGGGGAGGCGGACGTGGCGGAGCGCCGGGGCGACCTCGCGGCGAGCTTTCAGGCCGCCGTCGTCGGTCAGCTCGCCGCGAAGCTCTCGCGGGCGCTCGCCGGAGGGGACTGGACGGCGGTGTCGCTCGGCGGCGGGGTGGCGGCCAACTCGCTCCTGCGCGAGCGTGCGGGAGAGATCTGCGCCGAAGCCGGGGTGCGGCTGAAGCTGGTCCCGCCGGAGCTCTGCACCGACAACGCCGCGATGATCGGCTCCGCCGCGCGGTTCCTCGAGCGCGGCCCCCTACCCCGAGTACCTCGCTGGGACGCCCGCGCGTGATCCTCTACTCGCGGCCCGATTGCCACCTCTGCGACGAGGCGCGGGAGAAGCTCGCCGAGATGGGGATCGCTTTCGACGAGGTCGACATCGAGGCGCGATGAGCGGCTGCACGCCGCGTTCCTGGAGCGGATCCCGGTGATCGAGGTCGCCGGTCAGGTGGTCTCGGAGCTGGGGACCGACGAGCCTGCCGTTCGCGCCGCGATAACGTGGCGTCCGTGAGCGATCAGGTGCGGGCCGCGCCCCCGCTAGTCGATTCTCCGCAAGCACCCGCCGACGCCGATCGGCTCTCGCTCGGCGTCGCCGCGCGCCTCTCGCGCTACCTCCAGGTGCTGATCCAGGCCCGGAAGATGGGCAAGGAGACGATCTCCTCGAAGGAGCTCGCCGACTACACCCACATCAACTCGACCCAGATCCGCCGCGACCTCTCGGGGTTCGGGAAGTTCGGCAAGCGGGGGGTCGGGTACCACATCGACTCCCTGGTCGGGGAGATCCGCAAGATCCTCCGCACCTCCGACCAGCACAACATCGCCCTCTTCGGCGCCGGCAACCTCGGGCAGGCGATCGCCAGCTCGGACATCTTCGGCGACCACGGGTTCCGGATCGTGGCGATCTTCGACGTCGACCAGGGCGTGGTCGGCAACGACGTCGGCGGCCAGCAGGTCCGCCATTTCGACGACATCGAGCAGGTCGTGGCCGACGAGCACGTCGTGGTCGGGGTCCTCGCGGTGCCGGCGCAGGCGGCGCAGGAGGTCGCCGACCGCCTCGTCGAGGCGGGGGTGAAGATCATCTTCAACTACTCCGAGCAGCTTCTCCAGGTGCCGCCCGAGGTCACCGTCCACACCTCCAGCCCTGCGGTCGACCTGCTCTACGCGCTCTACTTCTATTTGACTTGACCGAGTCCAGCCTCGACCTCGCGCTGGTCCGCGAACGGTTCGAGTCCTCGACCGACTTCACGATCGGGATCGAGGAGGAGTTCGCGATCGTCGATCCGGGGACGCTCGAGTTGCGAAACGCATTCGACGAGCTCTACGCCGCCTGCCTGCGGGACGAGGTGCTCGCCGAGTCGGCGGCGGGCGAGCTGATCGCGTCCGAGATCGAGATCCGCTCGGGAAGGGGGGAGAACTTCGCCGACGCGGTCGAGCGCCAGCGGCGCCATCGCGCCCGGCTCTTCGCGCTGGCCGAGGACCTGGGCCTCGGCCTCGCCGCGACCGGGACCCATCCCTGGGCGAGCTACCTCGATCAGCGGATCATCGACACGCCTCACTACCAGCGCCTCGCGCGCGATCTCGGCTACGTCGCCCAGCGCAACAACACCTGGAGCCTGCATGTCCACGTCGGGATCAGAGGGGCGGAGCGCGCGGTGGCGGTCTGCGACCGGGTGCGCGACCAGCTTCCGCTGCTCCTCGCGTTCTCCGCCAACTCGCCGTTCCTCGACCGCCGCGACACCGGCCTGCATTCGGTCCGCAGCGAGATCTTCACGCGGACGTTCCCCCGCTGCGGGATCCCGGAGCCGTTCGGGTCGTGGTCGGCCTACGAGGACTTCGTCGGTCTGCTTGAGCGGACCGGATCGATCGTCGAGTCGACGCAGCTCTGGTGGAGTGTCCGACCACACCACCGGTTCGGGACGGTCGAGGTGCGGATCTGCGACGCGCAGACGGGGGGTTCCGAGTCGTTCGCACTGGCGTGGCTGATCGCCGCGGTGGTCGTCCAGACCGCACTCGACCTCGACCAGGGGCGAGCGGACGATCCGCTCTCCGTGCGCGAGAACGAGGAGAACCTCTGGCGCGCGATCCGCCACGGGATGGACGGCCGGCTGATCGATTTCGCCGCCGGCGAGGAGATCGAGGCGCGGGCGGCCCTCGAGCGCATGCTCACCTGGGTCGAGCCGGCGCGGGCGGCGCTCGGGCCGGAGGTCGAGCTGCCCGCCCTGAACGGCGCGCAGCGCGCTCGGCGGGCCCTTGCCGAAGGCGCCGGGATCGAGGAGATCTTCCGCGACGCGGTCGCCGAGACTCGGCGCAGCTACGCCCCGGAGCGCCCGACCCAGCCGGCTCCGGCCAAACCAATAGCCTGATCCTCGTGGAAGGAAGTGCACAGACGCCTCCGCAGCCGCCCGGTCCCCCGCCGGAGGGCGACGCTCCCTCCGAGGAGGAGCTGCGGGCCCGGCTCGAGGAGGAGCTCCGCAAAGTCAGGATCCAGGACCTGCTCCTGCAGAGCGTGGCCAGCCTGGTCAACCTGACCGCGCGCCGGATCGCCAAGGAGGACGAGCGCGACCTCGAGCAGGCGAAGGTGGGGATCGACGCAGTCCGGGCCCTGGTCGACCTGCTCGACCCCGAGCCCCAGGCGCAGGTGAAGAACGCGCTCTCCGAGCTTCAGATGCTCTACGCGCAGGCATCGCAGGGAGGCGGAGGAGAGGCTCCGCCCGAGGGCGGCGGCGGGGAGCCTCCGCCGAGTTCGGGCGGCGAGCCCGACTCCGGTCAGGCGCAGCGCCCGCAACCGCCGCGCGACTCGGGACTCTGGACGCCCCCGGGCACTTCCTCTGGGTAGACTCCCCGCCCTTCGCGTCCGCCGCCGGCGGGCGCGTACGTTCGTTCGCGGGCCGGCATGCACGCCGGGAGCCGCCCAACCGACAGCGGAGGACATCGAGCCTTGACCGACTTTCTGACCGATTACGGCGTCGTGATCGCGCTTCTGTGCGCGGCCGCCGCCGTCGTCTACGGCGCCGTCATCACCCGCCGGCTGCTCGCCCTCTCGGCCGGCAACGACGAGATGCGCGAGATCTCCGGCGCCGTGCAGGAGGGCGCGCAGCGCCTACCTGCGCCGCCAGTACACGATCATCGCCGCGGTCGCGATCCCGCTGGCGATCCTGCTGCTGGATCGTCCAGGGCGGCTCTACCGCGGTCGGCTTCCTGATCGGCGGCGCGTTCTCCGGCGCCGCCGGCTTCATCGGCATGAACCTTTCGGTGCGGGCGAACTCGCGGGTCGCGGAGGCGGCCCGCGGCGGCGTGCCGCCCGCACTCGACGCCGCCTTCAAGGGCGGCTCGGTGACCGGCCTGCTCGTCGTCGGCCTGGCGCTGCTCGGCGTCGCCGGCTACTACGGGCTCCTGGTGCGTCACCGGGGAGACCGACAAGGAGGCCGTCGACGCCCTGATCGGGCTCGGCTTCGGGGGCTCGCTGATCTCCGTCTTCGCGCGACTCGGCGGCGGCATCTTCACCAAGGCCGCCGACGTCGGCGCCGATCTGGTCGGCAAGGTCGAGGCGGGCATCCCCGAGGACGACCCCCGCAACCCGGCGGTGATCGCCGACAACGTCGGCGACAACGTCGGCGACTGCGCGGGCATGGCGGCGGACCTCTTCGAGACCTACGCGGTGACCGCGGTCGCCGTGATGCTGCTCGGCGTCCTGACCTTCGGCGAGGCCCGCGAGGTCGCGATCTATCCGCTGGTGATCGGCGGCGTCGCGATCATCGCCTCGATCGTCGGCGCGCTCTCGGTGCGCAGCCGCACCGGGAACGTCGAGGCGGCGCTGTACCGCGGTCTCGCCGTCTCGGCGCTGATCTCCGCGGCGGCCTTCTACCCGATCACCGAATGGCTGATGGGGGACCTGACCCTGCGCTCGGCCGAGGACCTCGCCGCGGTCGCCCCGTCGGTCAGCGACCTCTGGCTCTGCGCCCTGATCGGGCTCGCGGTCACGGCTGGCCTCTTCGTGATCACCGACTACTACACCTCGACCCGGTTCCGGCCGGTGAAGACGATCAGCCAGGCCTCGGTGACCGGGCACGCGACCAACATCATCCAGGGCCTCGCCCAGGGCTTCCAGTCGACCGCCGCCCCGGCGATCGTGCTCGCCCTCGCGATCTTCGGCGCCAACGAGCTCGCCGGGATCTACGGGATCGGCGTCGCCGTGATGGCACAGCTCTCGCTGACCGGCCTGATCGTCGCCCTCGACGCGTTCGGCCCGATCACCGACAACGCCGGCGGGATCGCCGAGATGGCGGACCTGCCCGAGGACGTCCGCAACGTCACCGACCCGCTCGACGCGGTCGGGAACACGACCAAGGCGGTGACCAAGGGATACGCGATCGGCTCCGCCGCGCTCGCCGCGCTGGTCCTCTTCAAGGCCTTCGAGATCGAGCTCCAGGAGGAGGCCGGGGCGGGCAACGTCCTCTCCTTCGACATCGCCGACCCGGCGGTCCTGATCGGGCCTGATCCTGGGCGGGCTGATGGTCTACCTGTTCGCCGCTCTGGCGATCGAGGCGGTCGGCCGAGCGGGCGGCCAGGTCGTCGAGGAGGTGCGCAAGCAGTTCCGCGAGAAGCCGGGGATCATGGAGGGGACCGAGAAGCCCGATTACGGCGGCACCGTGGCGATCGTCACCGCGGCCGCGCAGCGGGAGATGATCGTCCCCTCGCTGATCCCGATCGTGGTTCCACTGATCGTCGGGATCATCTCCGCCGAGGCGCTCGGGGGCTTGCTGATCGGAGTGATCGTGGTCGGCCTGTTCGCGGCGATCTCGATGACCGCCGGTGGCGGCGCCTGGGACAACGCGAAGAAGCTGATCGAGGACGGCGCCTTCGGAGGCAAGGGCTCCGAGGCCCACGCCGCCTCGGTGACAGGCGACACCGTCGGCGATCCCTACAAGGACACCGCCGGCCCGGCGATCAACCCGATGATCAAGGTCGCCAACATCGTCGCCCTGCTGATCATCCCGATCATCGCGCTCTAGATGGTTGATCCCACGGCCGCGTGCGCCCGGGGACGGCCCTGGCCTTCATCCGGGCGTGCGGGGTCGTGGGATCACCCATCTAGGGGGCTCCGCACTCCGTTCGCCTGAGTAGGCTCGGCCCGCGTGAGCGGGCGAAGGCGGATCTTGGTCTGGTCGCTGAGGGTCCTCATCCTCCTGTCCGGGGTCTGGGCGGTGTTCCGGCTGCTCGGGCTGGAGAGCGGTTACCCGCTCGTTGCCTTGATCGCGTTCACGCCCTACGCGGCGGCGATCGCGGTGCTCGTGCTGGCGATCGCTGTATTCGCGCGTCGCTGGGCAGAGGTGCTTGCGGCGGCGATCGTCGTCGTCCTGTTCGCGATCGCGGTGCTGCCCCGGGCGGTCCCGGGGCAGCCCACCGGGCCGATCCAGGGGGGCGTTGCGCTCGACGTGCTCACGGTCAACCTGCACGTCGGCGAGGCGGATGCCGCGATGGTGGCCGACTTGGTTCGACGCGAGGGCGTCGATCTGCTCTCCGCACAGGAGATGACCGCGGCCGCCGCCGAGCGGCTGCGGGACGCGGGTATCGACGATGTGCTGCCCGAGCAGGAGCTGAGCCCGGCGGAGGGGAGCTCGGGCGCCGGGATCTACTCCCGGTATCCCCTGCGGCCGCTGGCCAACGTCCCCGGGGGGATCTCGCGCATGCTTCGCGCGCGCGTCGCCATCCCCGGGGCGCCGACCGAGGTCGTCGCTGTGCATCCGTTCCCGCCGACCGAGCGGAACGCTTCGAACTGGCGGCGCGGCCTGGAGGCGCTGCCACGGGCGGAGGGCGCGGGGCCGATCCGGATCCTCGCCGGCGACTTCAACGCCAGCTTCGATCAGGCCGAGTTCCGCGCCCTGGTGGGCAGCGGCTACGTCGACGCCGCGGCGGCGCGGGGGAGGGGCCTCGAGCCCACCTGGTCGGCGGACCGCTCGTTTCCGCCCCCGGTGACGATCGATCACGTGCTCGCCGACGAGCGGGTACACGTCGCCGGGGTCGAGGTCTTCGCGGCGCCCGATTCCGACCACCGCCCAGTCCTCGCGGAGCTGATCCTGCCCGCCGGCGAGCGGGGATAGGCTCGCGCGGTGCCGGAACCCGAGCCCGTCAACGTCGCGGACTTCGAGCGGATCGCGGAGAGCGTCCTCGATCCGGGAGCGCACGGCTATTTCGCCGGCGGGGCTGGTGACGAGCGGACGCTGCGAGACAACGTCGCGGCGTTCGGGCGCTGGCGGCTGCTTCCCCGGATGCTCGTCGACGTCGGCGAGGTGACGACCGAGACAACTGTGCTCGGGGCGCCGGTCTCCTCGCCGATCGGGATCGCGCCGGTTGCCTTCCAGCGCCTCGCGCACCCCGATGGCGAGCCCGCGATGGCCCGCGCGGCGGCCGCGACTGGCTCATTGATGTGCCTCTCGACGATCGCGACGGCGACGCCGCGCGAGGTCTGCGACGCGGCGCCCGACGGTCTGCGCTGGTTCCAGCTCTACCTTTTCCGCGACCGCGGGGTGACGATGGCCCTCGCCGAGGAGGCGATTGACTGCGGCTACTCGGCGATCGCGCTCACCGTCGACGCGCCGCGGGCGGGACGCCGCGAACGCGACCTGCGTAGCGGCTTCGTGATCCCGCCCGAGGTCTCGGTGCCGAGCCTCGACGCGGCGACCGGCAGGAGGTCGCGGAGGCGACCGGCAGTTCCTCGTTCCACGAGCCGCTCAGCGTCCACGACGTGTTCGCCCAGGTTGATCCGAGCCTGACCTGGGCCGACCTCGAACGGCTCGCCGGCGAGGTCGACGTGCCCGTCCTCACCAAGGGGATCCTCTCCGCCGACGACGCCCGGCTCGCGGTCGAGCACGGCGCCGGTGGCGTGATCGTCTCCAACCACGGCGGTCGTCAGCTCGACGCCGTGCCGGCGAGCCTCGAGGCGCTGCCGGAGGTGGTCGAGGCGGTCGGCGAGGAGGTCGAGGTGTACATGGACGGGGGCGTACGCCGGGGCACCGACGCGCTCGTCGCGCTCGCCCTCGGCGCCCGGGCGGTGCTCGTTGGCCGACCGGCGCTCTGGGGCCTCGCCGCGGGGGGAGAGGCGGGGGCGCTGCGGGTGCTCGAGCTGCTCCGCGATGAGCTCGAGCTGGCGCTCTGTCTGACCGGCTGCGCCTCTCCGGAGGCGGTCACCCGCGAGCACGTCCGCGCCGCCTGACGCGCAACCTATAGTCGCGAATAATGGCGGAGCGACACCCGAGAGAGGCCGCCCTGCGGCGAGTGCACGGGACCGGCGCGCTGTTCTCGGCGGCGTACGGGAACGTCGGCTCGTCGATCTACTACGCGCTCGGCGTCGTTGCGCTGTTCGCGCTCGGACTGACCCCGGTGACCTTCATGATCGCGGGGCTGATCTTCGCCTTCACCGCGGCCACGCTACATCGAGGGGACGGTGATGTACCCGGAGGCGGGAGGGTCCTCGAGCTTCGCGCGTCACGCGTTCAACGAGGGAGTCAGCTTCTTCGCGGGGTGGGGGCAGATGCTCAACTACATCATCACCGTCGCGATCTCGGCGTTCTTCGTGCCGCACTACCTGTCGGTGTTCTGGGAGCCGTTGGGGCACGGGCCGGGGGACGTGATCTTCGGATGCGCGCTGGTCGCCCTGCTCGCCGCCCTCAACGTCAAGGGGACCGAGGAATCCTCGCGCCTCAACCTGGTGCTCGCCGGCGCCGACCTGCTGACCCAGCTGGTGCTCGTGCTCATCGGGCTAGTCCTGGTCTTCGACCCGGACCTGCTGGTCAGCCAGGTCGATTTCGGGGTGGCGCCGACCGCCGGGGACTTCCTCCTCGGGATCGCGGTGGGGATGGTCGCCTACACCGGGATCGAGACGATCTCGAACATGGCGGAGGAGGCGAAGGACGCGAAGCGCACGGTGCCGCGTGGAGTGGGACTCACGGTCGCTCGCGGTGATCGGCCTCTACGCGTTCCTGCCGGCGATCGCGCTCTCGGCGATGCCGGTGACCCGGGGCGCGAGCGGCGACTACACGACGGAGCTGGGCACGACCTACGCCGACGACCCGGTGCTCGGGATCGTCGAGAACATCGGGCTCTCGGCCGGCCTGACCGACGTGCTGGAGGTCTACGTCGGCGTGCTCGCTGCCGTGATCCTCCTGATTGCGACCAACGCGGCGCTGATCGGGGTGTCCCGGCTCACCTTCTCGATGGGCCAGCACCGACAGTTGCCGGAACGACTGCGCCAGGTCCATCCGCGCTTCAAGACGCCGTATATAGCCATTCTCGCGTTCTCGGCGGTGGCCGTCCTGACGATCATCCCGGGGCAGACGACCTTCCTCGCGACGATGTACTCGTTCGGGGCGATGCTGTCGTTCACGGTGGCGCACGCGTCCGTGATCCGGCTTCGACGCAACGGCGACCATGAGCGTCGCCTCTGGAAGCCGCCTCTCAATTTCCGCGTGCGCGGTGTGGAGATTCCGATGACAGCGGTGCTTGGGGGGCTCGGGACGTTTGGCGCGTGGGTCGTCGTGATGGCGCTTGAGCCGACGACCTTCTTCGCAGGCGGCGGGTGGATGCTTTTCGGCCTGGCCCTCTATGTCGCATTTCGGCGTTACCACGGGCTGCCGCTGACCGAGACCGTGAAGGTCCAGGCGCTCTCGCCGCTCGGCGTCGAGGAGGTCGAGTACCGAAGCGTGCTCGTCGCCTTCGAGGACGACCCGTTCCGCGACGAGACCGTCGCCACCGCGGCGCGCCTCGCCGCCGATCGCCGGCGGGGGATCCACGTGATCTCGCTGATCAACGTCCCGAAGCACCTGCCGCTCGACGCGCCGCTCGACGAGGCGGAGACGGCTGCGCAGGAGAAGATCGAGCGGGCCAAGCTGCTGGAGGGGCTTCGCGTCACCGGCCACACCATGCGCGTCAGGCCGGGCCAGGCCGGACACGCGATCATCGACGAGGCGCGGGCGATCGACGCCGCCGCGGTGGTCATGCAGCTCGACTACCGCAACGGCATGCCCCTGTACAGGTCGACGCTGCGAACGGTGCTCGGCGAGCGACCGTGCCGGGTGATCGTCGCGGCCGAGCCGACCACCGTTCGTCGAGGAGGCTCGAGAGGAGGTGTCCGCAGGATGAGCGAGGGCTACCGGCTTGGCGACCCGCGTTCTTCTCGGTCGTGATCATCGGTTTCGGGATCGCGATCGTCGCCGTCACCCTGGCGAACGGTGGCGGACCGTTCTCGTTCGGGGTCGTGATCGGTCTCGTCTTCCTGGCGATGGGCTGCGGACGCCTCTACCTGGCGCTCAGGGACCAGTGACTGGGACGGATCCGACGGGGCGCGCCCTCGGTCGCGCTTTCGTCGCATGCCTCACCTGCCGGCCCTGCCGCGGCTCGGGGTCCAGGGGGGACTGACCCGGCGCTTCCTCGGCGTGCCCTGGCTGTTCGCGGTCGCCTTCTCCGCCGTCGGCTTCTCGATCTACTTCTCGATCGGGATCGTCGCCGACCGCGGCCTCGGGCCTGACGCCGCTGATCTTCCTCGCCGCGGGAATCGTCTTCGTGCTCAACATGCTCACCTACCTCGAGGGCGGGGCGATGTTCCGCGAGCGCGGCGGCTCCTCGACATTCGCGCGCTACGCCTTCAACGAGCTGATCAGCTTCATCGCCGGCTGGGCGATCCTGCTCGACTTCATCCTCGTCATCGCCCTGGCGGCGATCTCGGTCCCGAACTACCTGGAGCCGATCTGGGGCGAGCTCGCCGAGTCGCCGGGGGAGCTCGTCGTCGCCGGCGGGGTGATCGCTCGCCGCCGCGGCGATCAACATCGCCGGCTTCACCGGCCGCCGGCGGCAACGGCTGCTGACGATGGTCGCGATGGGAGGCGTCGCTCTCCTCGTCCTGGTGATCGTGGTCGGGGCGATCACGTCGTGGGACCTCGGCGCGGTCACCGACGGGACTCGACCCGTTCAGCTCGCCGACCCTCGAGGACGTGATCTACGCCTCGGTGATCGCGACGGTCGCCTACGCGGGGATCGAGGCGGCATCGAACCTGGCGCCGGACCTCGACTTCGAGCCCGCCGACCTGCGCCACCTGGTCGGGTGCGGCCGCGGTCCTCGTGCCGGCCCTGTACACGGGGATGGCGCTGATCGCGCTGATGGTTCTGCCTGGTCGGGCCGGATGGCGGAGACGGCGCTCGGGAGCAGCTTCATCGAGGCGCCCGTGCTCGGGGTGGCGATCGGCGATGACTCCGCAGTGGGTCGGGGACGTCATGCGAGGTGGCCGTGGTGGCGGTGGCGCCGGCGGTGCTCCTGTGGGCCGCGAGCACGTCCATGCTCGGGTCTCTCGCGCCACGCGTACACGCTGGCTCGACACCGGCAGATCCCGAGCTGGCTCGGCAAGCTCAGCCATCGCTGGACGACCCCGCACGTCGCGATCCTCTCCGGCGCGGCGATCGCGGTCGATCTTCGTCCTCCCCGGTGACGTCAAGTTCCTCGCCGGCGTCTACGCGTTCGGGGCGACGATCGCGTTCACGATCGCCCACCTGGCGATCGTCCGCCTGCGGATCCACCGAGCCGTGGCGACGGCGGCCCTTCCGAATCCCGCTCGACGTCCGGATCCGGGGTCAGGCGCTGCCGCTGCCGGCGATCGCGATGGCGCTGCTGACCGCGCTCGCCTGGGTGAGCGTCGTCGTCTTCCACGAGGGCGCGCGCTACATCGGCGGCGGCTGGCTCTTGTTCGGGATCGGCGCCTACGTCTTCTACCGGCGCGTGGTCGAGGAGACGTCGCTGACGCAAGCGCGTGACGGTTCCCGAGGAGGCGCTGTTCAAGGACAAGGCGCACGTCGAGTACGGGAGCATCCTCGTGCCGGTGTTCGGCACCGAGTACGACGACGACATCGTCTCGACCGCCGGCCGGCTCGCCGACGCGGCCGACGAGCCCGGCGAGCTGGAGCCGAGCGATCGACGTGCTCTTCGTCATCGAGGTGCCGCTGACGATCCCGCTCGACGCGCCGCCGACGCCGGCGCAGCTCGAGGTGGCCGAGTCGGCGCTGGAGCGGGCCGCGAGGTGGGCGCGGAGTACGACACCGTCCAGGTCGGGACCTCGATGGTGCGCGCCCGCAACATCGGGTCGGGGATCGTCGCAGGAGGCGCGGCAGGCGGGGGGTCGACCTGGTCGTGATGGGCGCCGAGCCGCCGACTCGGATCCGCGGCGGGGCGCTGCTCGGGGGGATCGGCGGCGCGCGGCCGGCGGAGATCGGCCCGGTGACCGAGTACGTGCTGAAGAAGGCGCCCTGCCGGGTCCTGCTCACCGCGCCGCCGGAGGACTGAGCTCGGGTCCCACCGACTCGGCCGCGATGTCGGGGCGCTGGCTCTGGACCCAGGCGACTGCGGCGAGGACGATCAGCGATGCCGACGATCTGGACCGCCGCCAGGGACTCGTCGTGGATAGCGAAGGCGAAGACGGCGGAGAGGGCCGGCTCGAGGGTGGCGACGGCGGCGGCGCGGGCGGCCGGCACGTGGCGCAGGGCTGCCACGATCGCTCCGAACGGGAGCAGGGTGCCGACGACGATCACGGCGAGCGCGAGGAGGATGTCCTCGGCGGTGTCGAGCTGGTCGGTCGGAAAGCTCCAGAGGGGCTGGACGACGAGCCAGAACAGCGTTGCGAAGCCGAAGGCCCAGACCAGGGTGACGTGAGGAGGATGGCGGCGGCCCGCCCGCTCGCCGCCGGCGAGGTAGATGGCATAGGAGATTCCGGCGCCGACTCCGGCGGCGATTCCGAGCGCGTCGAGCGAGCCCGGGTCGTAGGCGCGGACGACGAGGACGCACCCGGCCAGCGAGACCAGCGACCGCTCCCCAGAGCCCGGCGGAGAGGCGGCGGCCGGTGGACGAGGGTGAGCCAGAGGAGGATGAACAGCGGTGCGAGGTACTCGAGGGTGAGCGCGACGCCGACCTGGAGCCGGTCGATCGCGACGAAGTAAGTGACGTAGACGAGCGGCAAGGCCGGCGATGCCGAGGAAGGCGAGCTGGGGGAGCTCGGAACGGCGGACGCGGACGTCCCCGGGGCGGACCGCGAGCAGGACGAGGACGAGGATCAGGAAGGCGCCCGCGGAGCGCAGCTCGGAGAGGCGCATCGCGCTGAGGCCGTCGTCGAGCAGGAAGAGGGCGAGGCTCGCGTTCAGCGACCACATCGTCACCGCCGCGATCACCAGTCCGTAGCCGAGCGCGGTCCGGCCTGTGGGATGCCCGGCCACCGCCTGCGAGTCTAAGATCACGACCATGTTCATCCTCATCGTCGGAGCGGGGCGGGTTGGCTCGTCGCTTGCGCGGGCCATGCTCGGGAGGGCCACGAGGTCTCCTGCCTCGACGAGGACCCGGAGTCGCACGCGCGGCTCGAGGTCGGGCTGGAGCGCTCGTGGGAGGACGAGGGCGGTCAGTTCACGGTCGGGACCGGCGCTCGAGATCGACGCGCTGATCGCGGCCGGGATCGAGCGCGCCGACGTCTTCGTCGCCGCGACCGACGGCGACAACACCAACATCATCATCGCCCAGATCGCGAAGCGGCGGTTCAGCGTGCCGAAGGTGATCGCGCGGGTGCTCGATCCATACCGGGCGGAGTGGTACGAGCAGCAGGGGCTGCACACGATCTCGCCGACCCGGGTCGCGATCGACCTGCTCGAGGACGAGGTGCGGCAAGCTTCGGGCAACCTGACCGGTGGCTGAGCGGCTCTACATCATCATCGCCGGCGCCGGCAAGGTCGGCTGGAACCTCGCGCGCGAGCTGCTCGACAAGGGCAACGAGGTGACGCTGATCGAGAACAACCGCGACCGCTTCCAGACGGTCGAGCAGGAGCTCGAGCACAACGTGCAGTACGGCGACGCCTCCGAGCTGTGGGTCCTCGAGCGGGCCGGGATCCAGCGGGCGGACATGGTGATCGCCGTGACCGGGGACGACGAGGACAACATGCTGATCTGCCAGGTGGCGAGGGAGAAGTACCTGGTCGACCGGATCATCGCCCGGGTGAACAACCCGCGGAACCGGCAGCACTTCGAGTTGCTCGGGGTCAAACCGTTCGTCTCGGCGACGGACCTGATCCTTCGGCTGCTCGAGCACGAGGTGCCCGAGTACGGGCTGGTGCACCTGCTCGACCTGCCGGAGGAGCGGCTGGAGATCATCGAGATGCTCCTCGCCGACGATTCGCCGGCGGCGGGGCGGCGGGTCGGCGATCTGCAGATGCCCGAGGGGAGCCTCCTGATCTCGGTCCTGCGCGAGGGGCGGGGATTCGTGCCGGGGCCCGACACGGTCCTGGAGGCCGGGCGACGAGATCCTCGCCGTGCTCGATCCCGGGCTCGAGGAGGACCTCAAGGAGTACTTCGCGCCCGACGGGACGGGCGGCTGAGCTTTGGCGGACCGGGCGGTCGACTTCCTGCTGGTCGGAGGGGGGATGGCGTCCGCGCACTGCGCGGCGGAGCTGCGAAAGCAGGGGGCGGAGGGGGCGATCCTGCTGGTGACGCGGGAGCCCGAGCCGCCGTACGAGCGGCCGCCGCTCTCGAAGGAGTACATGCGCGGCGAGGCGGAGCGCTCGGACGCCTACGTGCACGAGCCGTCGTGGTACGAGGAAAACGACGTCGAGCTGCTGACGGGGACGAACGTGCTCGGACTCGACCTCGACGCGCGGACGGCGAAGGTGCACAGGCAGGGGGAGGTCGAGTTCGGGAAGGCGCTGGTCGGGACCGGCGCGCGGGTCAACATCCTCCACCAGCTCGACGGGGCGCAGCTCGACGGGATCCATTACCTGCGCGCGTTCAAGAACGCCGATGAGATCGCGGAGGAGGCGGAGGACGCGGAGCGGGTGGTGCTGGTCGGCGGGAGCTACATCGCCTGCGAGGTCGCCGCGTCGCTGACCGCGAAGGGGAAGAGCTGCGCCTGCGTGATGCTCGAGGACGTGGCGCTGTCGCGCACGTTCGGGGAGGAGGCGGGCCGGTACTTCCACGACGTTCTGGAGTCGCACGGGGTGGAGCTGTATCGGGGGAGAGGAGGTGGAGGCGTTCCTCGGCGACGGGCGGGTCAGCGGTTTGCGCACGAAGGGCGGGCGCGAGGTCGAGGGCGAGTTGGTCGTCGTCGGCGCGGGCGTGCACCCGGAGACGATGCTGGCCGAGCGGGCGGGGCTCGAGGTGGAGAACGGAATCGTCTGCGACTCCCGCCTCGAGAGCTCGGCGGAGGGGGTGTTCGCGGCGGGCGACGTCTGCTCCTACGATTCGGCGATCCACGGCCGGCGGCTGCGGATCGAGCACTGGGACGTCGCCTTCCAGCAGGGCCGCTACGCGGGCCGGGCGATGCTCGGCGAGTCCGAGCCGTACCGGGAGGTGCCCGTACTTCTTCTCGCGACCTCGCCGACTGGGCCAGCCTCGAGTACGTCGGCCCGGCGACCGAATGGGACGAGGTCCTCTTCCGCGGCGACCCCGCGATTCGGGCGAGTTCCTCGCCTGGTACCTCAAGGACGGCAAGGTCGCCGCCGGCCTCTCCGTCGACCGCTCCGAGGACCTGGCCCACGCTCGGCGGCTGCTCGTTGAGGGCACCGACGTGAGCGCCGCTGGGGACCAGCTCACCGACTCGGACTCGGACCTCAGCGAAGTCGGCGAATAGGGCACTCCGACGCTATGTTTGGACGCCCTCATTGCGGGCTGGTGTAAATGGCAGCACGCGGGCTTCTGGTGTCCGTAGTCGGGGTTCGAGTCCCTGGCCCGCAGTTCGAATCGCCCACGCGGAGTCACTTGGTCCCGCATAGCGGGCCCAACTGTCTCCACAGCTCGGATGGCGCAAGAAAGCTGCCTGAAACGTCCGGAGGGAGCGGGTTCCTCGGGGGCCTTTGTTACTTTCTAAACGACGATGGGGTCGAGTTTTTCCCTGCTCAGAACGGGCATCGGAGCGACGGTTCTCGCCTCGGCGGTTATCGCCGCCGGCTGCGGCGGGGACGATGACGATCCGATCACCTCGGTTGAGAACGGCGCGACCGGCGCGACCGGTACGACGACGATCGATGCCTTCATCGACGAGGCCGACGCGATCTGCGCCGAGTCCAACGCGGCGGTTGCGAACCTGAGCGCGAGCGAGGGCGCCGACGCGGCCACCGAGGAGCTCTCGATCACCGAGGGGCAGGTCGACAGCCTGCGCTCGCTCGGGGAACCGCCGGAGGACGCCGAGACTTGGGACGAGTTCCTCACCGCGATGGACGACGTAGTCGCGGCGCTGGACAAGCAGGAGCTCGCCGCCCAGCGGGGCGAGGACACTTCCGAGGCCGCCACCGAGGCGTCGACCGCGCTCGCCGACGCGGAGTCGGCCGCCGAGGACTTCGGGCTCGAGGACTGCGGCAAGGAGGGCGAGGCGATCGAATCCGACGACGCACAGGGTGGCGACGCCGGTACCGCGCCTGCCGCTCCCGCGGCGCCGGCTCCGGCCGCACCGTCCGCGCCGGCTCCGGCCGCTCCTGCTCCCGCACCCGCCCCGGCTGCTCCTGCTCCTGCTCCCGCACCCGCGCCCGCTCCGGCACCGCCCGGCGGCGGCGCCGCGCCTCCCGCTCCCGGCGGCGGTGACGGCTCGGGCGGCGTCAGCCCGTAGGGGTCTGACCCCCTGGGGGTCTGACCCCTCAGGGGACAGGTCGACCTGGAGGGCCTCAGGCGGCCTGCTGCGACCAGGCGCCGTAGAGGCGCGAGTAGGCCCCGCCCGCGGCGATCAGCTCGTCGTGCGTGCCGGACTCGGCGATCCGCCCGCCCTCCAGTACGACGATGCGCCCGGCGCGGCGCATGGTCGAGAGCCGGTGCGCGATCACGATCGCGGTGCGGCCGACGAGCAGGCGCTCCAGCCCCCGCTCGATCATCCGCTCGGTCCGCACGTCCACGTTCGACGTCGCCTCGTCGAGGATCAGGATCCGCGGATCGGCGACCAGCGCCCGCGCGAACGCGATCAGCTGGCGCTGCCCTGCGGAGAGCTGGCCGCCCCGCTCGCCGACCTCCGTGTCGAGACCCTGCGGCAGACCGCGCGATGAACGCGTCCGCGCCGACGGCGGCCGCGGCGGCGCGGATCTCCTCGTCGGACGCCTCGGGCCGGCCGAAGGCGATGTTCTCCCGCACCGTTCCCGAGAACAGGAACCCCTCCTGCGGGACGATCCCGAGCTGGCTCCGCAGACACGATGCCCGCAGGTCCCGGAGGTCGTTCCCGTCGACCAGCACCCGCCCCTCCTGCGGGTCGTAGAAGCGCGCGACCAGCTTCGCCAGCGTCGACTTCCCCGCCCCGGTCTGCCCGACCAGCGCCACCGTCTGCCCCGGCGGCACGTGCAGGTCGACATCGCGAAGCGCCCACGCCGGCTCCGCCGGGCCGGCGCCGTCCCCGTCGCTGAGGCGAGGCGCCGTAGGAGAACGACACGCCCTCCAGCTCGATCTCCCCGCGCAGCCTCCCCGGATCGACCGCGCCGGGCCGGTCGGTCAGGTCCGGCTCGGTGTCGAGCAAGTCGAAGATCTTGTCGAGCGCCGCCATCCCCTGCTGATAGGTCGTGTAGAGCTGCGAGATCTGCTGGATCGGGTCGAAGAACGCCTGCAGGTAGCCGACGAACGCGACGACGACGCCGATCGAGACGTCCCCCTCGAGCGCCCGGTAGCCCCCGTACAGCAGGATCGCCGCCGTCCCGACCGCCGAGAGCAGCTCCACCGACGGGAAGTAGGACGCGTTCAGGTAGACCGTCTTCATGTTCGCGAGCCGGTTCTCCTCGTTCAGCTCCTCCATCTGAGCGACGTGGCGGCGCTCCTGGCCGAAGCTGCGGACCACTCGGACCCCGCTCAGCGTCTCCTGTAGGTGCGCCGTGATCCCCGCGATCGTCTCGCGGGTACGCCGGTACGCGTCCGCGGCGACGATCCGGAAGATCACGCTGCCGACCGCGAGCAGTGGGAAGGTCACGAACGTGACCAGCGCCAAGGGGACGTCGAGCAGCAGGAGGATCGACCACCACTCCGACCAGCGTCAGCGTGCTCGAGAACAGGGTCACGATCCCGTCGGTGACGAGGCTGTCGAGCGCCTGCACGTCGTTGGTCATCCGGGAGATCAGCACGCCCGGCCGGTTGCGCGTGAAGAACCCGATCGACATCCCCTGCACGTGGGCGAAGATCCGCTGCCGCAGGTCCTGGAGCGTCCGCTGGCCGACCCAGCCGACGAGGTACGTCTGCGCGTAGGTCGCTCCCCAGTAGAGGAGCGCGGAGGCGAGGAAGAGGCCGACGATCACGTACAGCGCCGACTCGTCGCCGGCCGTGATCCCGTCGTCGATCGCCCGCCCGACCAGATACGGCGGTGCCAGCCCGGCCGCCGTCGCAGCGATCAGCGCGCGAACATCAGCGCCACCTTGCGCCGGTACGGCCGCAGCAGGCCGAGCAGCCAGCGCAGCTTCCTGCCCCGCCGCTCGCTCGCTCGCCGCCGCCACCAGGCTTCGCCACGAGCTCGCTCGAGCCGGCGTCGCTCACAGCCGGGCCACCTCCTCGCGCTGCTCGAGGTCACGCTGCAGGAAGACCGAGTCCTCCAGGCCGTGCTCGGCGATCTCCCGGAACAGCTCACACCGCTCGAGCAGCTCCTCCTGCGTCCCGCGGTCGACGATCCGCCCCTCGTCCATCACCACGACCTCGTCCGCGAGGGCGATCGTCGAGAGCCTGTGGGCGACCACGAACGTCGTCCGCCCGGCCATCGCCTCGCGCAGCCCCGCGCGGATCCGCGCCTCCGTGTCGGCGTCCACGGACGAGGTCGCGTCGTCGAGGATCAGCACCCTGGGGTCGGCGACGAGCGCCCGGGCGATCGCGATCCGCTGTCGCTGGCCGCCGGACAGGGTCAGCCCCCGCTCTCCGACCAGCGTCTCGTATCCCTCGGGGAGCTTCTCGACGAACTCGGCGGCCTGCGCCCGCAGGGCGGCGAGCTCGATCTCCTCCCGGCTCGCGTCGGGGCGCGCGTAGGCGATGTTCTCGGCGACCGTCGCCGAGAACAGGAAGCTGTCGTCGGCGACGAAGGCGATCTGCGAGCGCAGCGACCCGAGGTCGACCTCGCGCACGTCCGCGCCGTCGAGCAGCACCTCGCCCCGCTCCGGGTCGTAGAGGCGCGCCAGGAGCCCCACCAGGCTGGTCTTCCCCGACCCCGTCGGGCCGACCAGCGCCACCGTGCGCCCCGGCTCGCACCTCGAGGTCGACGTCCGCGAGGGCCTCGGTCACCCCGTCGTAGGAGAGGGTCACGCCGCGCAGCTCGACCCGTCCCGCACCGTCGGGCAGCGCCGGGCGCTCCGGCGGACTGGCGATCCGCGGCTCGCGGTCGAGCACTTCGAACAGCCGGTTGCCCGACGCGATCGCCCGCTGCGCCATCCCGAGCGCGATCCCGAGCATCCGCACCGGGAAGGCGAGCAGCACCTGGTAGGTGTAGAAGGCGGTGAACTCGCCGAGCGTCAGCGACCCGTTGATCACCTGCGTGCCGCCGACGACCAGCACCACGGCGACGCCGATGTTCGGCAGGAAGCCGATCAGCGGGTTGTAGAAGGCCCGCAGCCGGGTCGAGTAGATGCTCTGGTCGAAGACGCGGCCGACGGAGCGCTGGAAGCGCCCCATCACGTGGCGCTCCCGCGCGAAAGCCTTGATCACGCGGATCCCGGAGACGCTCTCCTCGGCGTCGGCGGTCAGCTCGGCGATTCGCTGCTGCACCTCCTGAAGCGCCGGGCGCGAGAGCCGGTTGTAGCGGCGCGCCGACGCGACCACGAACGGCACCGGCAAGAGCGCAAGCAGCGCCAGGGACGGCTTCATCGCGAACATCACCGCGCTCGCGAGCACGATCGTCAGGACGCTCTGGGTGATGAAGACCAGCCCGTAGCCGAGGAAGAAGCGGATCGACTGCAGGTCGACGGTCGCCCGCGACATCAGCTGCCCGGTCTGGTGCGAATCGAAGTACCCGAGCTCGAGCGCCTGCAGATGCGCGTAGAAGCGACCGCGGAGGTCGTACTCGACCCCGAGCGACACCCGCCCGGCGATCAGCCGCCGGACCACCGTGAGCCCGAGGCGCAATACGCCCGCCCCGACGATCGCCAGCGCCAGCGGCAACAGATCGGGGCGCTCGCCGCTCCGGATCGCGTCGACCGCCTCGCCGACCAGCCACGGGATCAGGACCGTCATCCCCATCGCCGCCGAGGCGAAGACGAGCGATAGGAGGACCGGCCGACGGTAAGGCCGCAGGAATCCAAGTAGGCGCCGGAACGTGGACATCGCCAAAACTATACGAACTGAAGTAGGGGGTCTGACCCCCTGGGGGACAGGTCACCTGGCGCCGACCGCCATACTCGCGGTGTGCGCAGAGGGAGCGCAATCGCAGCCGCCGCGGGGCTGGCGGCGGTGGTCGCCGCCGCCGTCGGCGACCCGGCTGGGCGCGGGGCCGTCGGGCTGGCGCTCCCACGCCGCAGCCCGCTCGAGCGGACCGAGGTGGGCGCCGCCCGCGTCGGCGATCTCCATCTACGTCGTCGGCGGCTTCGTGGCGCCGGGGCGAGAGCACCGGCCGGATGACGCGGTACCACGATCATCGACCGGAGGTGGAGCGAGGCGGCGCCGCTCCCGATCGAGGTCAACCATCCCGCGCGTCACCGCCCATCGCGGCACGCCTCTACGTCCTCGGCGGCTTCCGCGACGACGGCAGTCCCTCCGACCGACTTCTATCGCTACGACCCCGACCGCGACCGGTGGCGGCGGCTCCCGGACGCGCCCACCGCCCGCGGCGCGCTCGCGCTGGTCGGCGATCGGCGCCGCGCCTCTACGCGGCGGGAGGCGCGACCGCGCGGAACCGGCGAGCATCCGCGGGCTCGAGATCTTCGACATCGAGGCGCGGCCGCTGGAGGGAGGGCCCGCCGATGCCGACCGGCCGCAACCACGTCGCAGCGGCGGATCCACAAGGGCGGCCTGGTCGTCACCGGCGGGCGCACGAACGAAGGCACGAACCTCGACGTCGTCGAGCGCTACTACCCGCCGGAGCGCGCGCTGGGGCGCGGATGCCGAGTCTCTCGGTGCCGCGCAGCGGCCACGCCGCCGCCACGCTGCCCCCAGCGGTCGTGCCTGGGCGCATCGTCGTCTTCGGCGGCGAGCAGCTCGCCGAGGGCGACGCGACGATCGCGAGCACCGAGTACTTCGATCGCGACACGGGCGAATGGTCGGCCGCTGCCCGCCGATGACGACGCCGCGCCACGGCCTCGGCGGGGTCTCGCTCAAGAGCACCGTCTTCGCCGCCGACGGCGGTCCCCAACCCGGCTTCAGCTTTTCGAACGCGCTCGAGTCGCTCCGCGTCAATCCGCCGGGCTGAGCGCGCCAATAGGCTGCGCCGCCGTGACCGACCCCAGCGCCGAGCCGCAGAGCCCGCAGGGCATCGACGGCCTCAGCCGCTTCGTCGGCATGCGGTGGGAATCCGCCGAGCGGGTCAGGATCCACGTCCGCCCGGAGCTGATCAACCCGGCGGGCCTGCTCTCGGGAGCGGTCACCTACGCGCTGGTCGACTACTCGATGGGCTCCGCCCTGTGGGCGCAGCGCAACCGCGGCGAGCGGATCGCGACGATCAACATCTCGATCAACTACCTGCGCACTGCGCGCGAGGGCGAGGTCGTCTGCACCAGCCGCGTCGACCGCCGGAACGACCGCGTCGCCGTCCTCTCCAGCGAGGTTCGCGACGCCGAGGACCGCCTGCTCGCAACCGCGATCGGCAGCTACTCGATCTTCCCCAAGGAGCGTCTCGGCGGCCACGAGCGCCGCGGCTGACCGCCGGTGGCGTTTCGCCCCCGCGCTACCGGGGAATTAGGACCACATCGCATTCCTACAGAGGAGGAGATATGGAGTCCGCTCCTGAAGCACCCGTGACACCCGGCGAGGATCCCGGCGCGCCCTCAGAGGGCGACGAGCCCTCGGCCCCCCCGCCCGACACCGGCGGAGAGCCCGGCGGCGACGACCCGGCCGAGGGCGGCGAGGAGGCCCCCACGGGCTGACCCAACCAAAGCTTGGCAGGGACGAGGGCGCCCGCTTCGGCGGGCGCTTTCGTTTGCTCAGAGGCCCCCGGCCCGCGAGACCCGGTTGGTATCTTCCCCCCGTCGCCGCGGAAGGAGTCGCGGCGCAGTAGGAGAGGAGCGCCGGATGCGTCGCATGGCAGTCGTCCTGGCAGGGATGGTCGCCTTGGTCCTCGCAGCCCCCGCGAGCGCCGGCAAGAAGGACTACGCCGACATCGCGCTCAACATCATCCCGTCCGGCCAGTGGGGCTCGGCCCCGCCGCCCACCGGGGCCGACGAGCAGGCGCTCATGTACGACGCCCTGACTCCGCTGTTCGATGACGTCCAGCAGTCCGACCTCACCAAGTACTTCAAGTCCGAGCGATTCGGGGTCGGGCCCGACGGCCCTGGGACGGTCGAGCCCGTGCCGCGCTCCGGCGTCACCATCGTTCGTGATCGATTCAACGTGCCCCACATCCGTTCGGAGACCTACGACGGGGCGGTCTGGGCGTCGGGCTGGCTCGCCGCCAAGGATCGCGCGCTCCTGCTCGAGCAGGCCCGCTACAACGCCCGCGTCGCCGCGATCGACGCCCCCGGCCTGACCGCCCTCAGCCTGATCACCGGCCTGCGCAACTTCCGGCCCAGCGCGCAGACCGAGGCCGAGGTCGCGAAGCAGACTCAGGTCCTCGAGTCCGCCGGCAAGGAGGGGCGGGCCGTCCTCCACGACATCGACACCTACGTCTCAGGGGTCAACGACTTCCTCGAGGCGAGCGGCTCCACCAACCAGCCCTGGACCCGCAACGACGTCTTCGCGGTCAACGCCCTCAAGGGCCAGTTCCTCGGCGAGGGCGGCGGCGACGAGGCCCGCCGCTCCGAGTTTCTCGCCGGTCTCCAGGAGCGCCTCGGCGCCAAGGGGGGGATGAGCGTCTTCAACGACCTTCGGCAATTCAAGAACCCCGAGTCGCACGCCGCCGTCGACGAGCGCTTCAACTACGGGGAGATTCCCGACAGGGCGAGTGGCAACGTCGTCCTCGATCCGGGCAGCTTCCAGCAGACGCCGGCCGCGCCGAACGCACCGCGTTCCCAGCCGCTCCCACCGTCCGGGCAGGCGAGCAACGTCCTGATGGTCGACGGCGACCGCTCCGAGTCCGGCCATCCCCTGATGGTCGGCGGCCCCCAGATCGGCTACTTCTACCCGGGCCTCACCGGCGAGGGCGACGTGAAGGCCCCCGGCCTCAACTGGCGGGGTGCCACCTCCGCGCCGTTCCCCGGCTACCTGCTGATCGGACGCGGCAAGGACTTCGCGGTCACCCTGACCTCGGCGAGCGGCGACATCGTCGACCAGTTCGCCGAGACCCTCTGCGGCGGCAGCGACGAGATGTACTTGTACAAGGGACAGTGCCGGCAGATGGAGCGCTTCGACGCGGGCACCCTCGACGGCGAGCCGGTCAACTTCCTCCGGACCGTCCACGGGCCCGTCGAGGGATACGCGACCATCAACGGGCGCCGGGTCGCGATCTCCTCGCAGCGCTCGAGCTACGGGATGGACACGCTCGACCAGCTCTTCTTCCGCCGTATGTCGACGGGCGAGGTCACCGACCCGAAGTCCTTCTTCAAGGCGGCTTCGCTCACCCCGCAGACCTTCAACTCCTTCTACATCGACAGCAAGCACATCGCCGAGTTCACGAGCGGTTTGCTCCCGCAGCGCGCCAAGGGCGTCGATCCCGGCCTGCCGACGGACGGCACTGGCGACTACGAGTGGCGGGGGTTCCTGAAGAACAAGCGGCACCCCCAGGGCGTCGACCCCCGCGACGGCACGATCGTCAACTGGAACGAGAGCGCCGCCCACGGCTTCGCGGCAGCCGACGACCAGTGGGGCCGCAACGGCTCGGTCAATCGCGTCGACCTGCTCAACCACAACCTGAAGAGGCTGCGCGGCAACGACGGCGAGTGGGAGATCGCCGACCTCGTTGCAGCGATGAACGCCGGCGCCACCCAGGACGTGCGCGCGATCAGGACCGTGCCGCTCCTCCAGCGACTCCTCGAGGGGTCGCAGCCCCCGTCGGGTCCGGCCGGCGAGATGCTCCAGGTGATGGTCGACTGGCGGGAGGCCGGCGGCAGCCGCCTCGACCGCGACCTCGACGGCCTCATCGACCATCCGGGTGCCGCTTCGATGGATGTCGCGTGGCCGAAGATCGCCGACGCGTTCATGCGTCCCAAGATCGGACCCCAGCTCGACGAGCTCCGGAGCCTCTTCAGCCGATTCGACCTCCCGCCCGGCGGTCAGTACAGCGGCTGGCACCAGTACTTCGACCGCGACGTCCGGGCCCTGCTGGGCCGGTCGGTCGAGGCCCCGTTCGAGAACTCCTACTGCGGCAACGGCAAGCTGCGCGCCTGCCAGACAGCCGTGTGGGGTGCCCTCGCGGAGGCGGGCGCCGAGCTCACGGCGTCACGGGGAACCCCGGATCCGAACGCCTGGCGCTCCGACGCAACCCGCGAGCGGATCCGCTTCGCCCCGGGCGTCCTCCCGACGACGATGCGCTACACCAACCGCCCGAGCGGGATTCAGCAGGTGATCTCGTTCAGGCGTGGCGGCTGAGCGGCCTCGCTCAAACGCTTCGCCGCCCGCGAAGCGGCCTGGGGTCGCGGGGTGCAGAAATCCTGCTCCGCGCGTAGGGTGGCGCCGTGCTCGGCCTACCGGACGGCGTCCGCGCCTGCCTCTTCGACCTCGACGGCGTGCTGACGCAGACGGCCGTGGTCCACGCCGCCGCCTGGAAGCAGATGTTCGACGACTTCCTTCGCGAGCGGGCGGAGCGGGGCCGCGAGGACTTCGTCCCCTTCGACTCCGACGAGGACTACGCCGAGTACGTCGACGGAAAGCCGCGCCTCGACGGTGTGCGCTCGTTCCTGGGTTCCCGCGGGATCGAGCTGCCCGACGACGAGGTCGCGGAGCTCGGCACCCGCAAGAACGAGATCGTCCTGCGGTTGATCCATGAGCAGGGGGTCGAGGCCTACGAGGGCTCGGTGCGCTATCTGGACGCGGCGCGAGACGCTGGCCTGCGCCGCGCGGTGGTCTCCTCGAGCACCAACTGCAAGGACGTGCTCGAGGCCGCGGGGATCGAGGAGTACTTCGAGGTCAGGGTCGACGGCGTCGTCGCCGAGCAGGAGGGCCTGAAGGGGAAGCCCGCCCCGGACACCTTCCTCGCCGCGGCACGAAAGCTGGAGGTGGACAAGGAGCAGGCGACGGTGTTCGAGGACGCTCTCGCGGGGGTCGAGGCGGGGCGCGCCGGGGGCTTCGGCCACGTGGTCGGGGTCGACCGAGTCGGAGGCGATCACGGGAGCGAGCTCAGCGAGCACGGGGCGACGGTCGTCGTCCGCGACCTCGCGGAGCTGCTCGAGGACAGTTGATCGGGCACAACTGCTTTCCGAGCGAGGAGTGGTCGATCCGCGAGACCGACCTCGACCTCTCGGTGCTGGCCCACAGCGAATCGATCTTCGCTCTCTCCAACGGCCACATCGGATTGCGGGGGAATCTTGAGGAGGGCGAGCCGCACGGCATTCCCGGCAGCTACCTGAACAGCTTCTACGAGACCCGGCCGCTGCCCTACGCGGAGGGCGGCTACGGCTTCCCCGAGGCGGGCCAGACGTTGGTCAACGTGACCAATGGCAAGATCGTCCGCCTGCTGGTCGACGACGAGCCGTTCGACGTCCGCTACGGCGAGCTGCGAAGCCATACGCGGGTTCTCGACCTGCGCGCCGGCCTCTTGCGCCGGGAGGTGGAGTGGGCCTCGCCGGCGGGGGAGGTGGTCCGGATCTCGACCGTGCGACTCGTCTCCTTCGTGCACCGGGCCGTCGCCGCGATCCTGTACGAGATCGAGCCGGTGGACGACGCGTCCCGGCTCGTGGTTCAGTCGGAGCTGGTCGCGAACGAGCCGCTGCCCGCGGGGGCCAAGGACGACCCGCGCACCGGCGCCGGCCTCAGCGGCACGCTGGTCTCGCAGTCGTTCACCGACCGCGAGCTGAAGGCGGTCCTGGCGCATCGGACCAAGGCGAGCGGGCTCCTGATGGCAGCGGGGATGGACCACGAGGTCGACGGTCCCTCGGGGACCGAGACGAGCTCCGAGAGCGACTCGGACCTCGGCCGGGTCACCGTTGCGAGCGAGCTGGAGCCGGGCCGCAAGCTGCGCTTGGTCAAGTACCTCGCTTACGGCTGGTCGAGCCAGCGCACCCTGCCGTCGGTCGTCGACCAGGTCGAGGCCGCGCTCGCGAGCGCGCGGCGCAGCGGCTGGGACGAGCTGGTCGCCGGCCAGCGCGAGTACCTGGACGAGTTCTGGGAGTGCGCCGACGTCGAGATCGTCGGCGACGCCGAGCTGCAACAGGCGGTTCGCTTCGCCCTGTTCCACGTGCTTCAGGCTGGCGCCCGCGGCGAGCAGCGCGCGATCCCGGCGAAGGGGCTGACCGGCGCCGGCTACGACGGCCACACCTTCTGGGACTCGGAGACCTTCGTCCTCCCCGTGCTCACCTACACGATGCCGCACGCAGCCCGCGACGCGCTCCGCTGGCGCCACGCGACGATCGATCGCGCTCAGGCTCGCGCGAAGGTGCTCGGCCTCCGCGGCTCGGCGTTCCCGTGGCGGACGATCCGCGGCGAGGAGTGCTCTGGATACTGGCCCGCCGGGACCGCCGCCTTCCACATCAACGCGGACATCGCCGGCGCGGTGGTCCGCTACCGCGAGGTCACCGGCGACGAGGATTTCGAGCGCAAGTACGGGCTCGAGCTGCTCGTCGAGACCGCCCGGCTGTGGCGCTCGCTAGGGCATCACGACGCGCACGGGAACTTCCGCATCGACGGGGTCACCGGGCCGGACGAGTACAGCGCGCTCGGCGACAACAACGTCTACACGAACCTGATGGCGGAGCGAAATCTCCGCGCCGCGGCCGACGCCGTCGAGCGCTGCCCCGACCGCGCCCATGAGCTCGACGTCGACGACGAGGAGGCCGCAGCGTGGCGAGACGCCGCGAAGGCGATGCTCGTCCCCTACGACGAGCTGGTCGGGGTCCATCCGCAGGCCGAGGAGTTCACCGAGCACGCGGTCTGGGACTTCGAGAACACGGCGCCCGAGCTGTACCCGCTGATGCTCCACTTCCCCTACTTCGACATCTACCGCAAGCAGGTGGTCAAGCAGGCTGACCTGGTCCTGGCGCTGTACCTGCGGGGCGACCGCTTCTCGCCCGACGAGAAGCGGCGCGACTTCACCTACTACGAGGGGCTCACCGTTCGCGACTCCTCGCTCTCCTCGTTCATCCAGGGCGTCGTCGCGGCCGAGGTCGGCCACCTGGAGCTCGCCTACGACTATTACGCCGAGGCGGCGCTGCTCGACCTCGAGGACCTCCACCACAACACCAAGGACGGGGTCCACCTGGCCTCGCTCGCCGGCGCCTGGATCGGCGCGGTCGCCGGCTTCGGCGGCATGCGCGACCACGACGGCGACCTCGAGTTCAGGCCCCGCCTGCCGCGGCGTCTGCGGCACCTGTGCTTCCGGATCTCGTTCAAGGGCCGGAGGCTGAAGATCGACGTCGAGCACGGTGAGGCCCGATACACGCTGGTCCGGGGCGACGACCTGGAGATCGCCCATCACGGCGAGGCGCTGACCCTCGACTCGAGCGAGCCGGTGACGAGGCCGATCCCTCCGGTCCCGGCGGGGCTCGAGGAGCCGAAGCAGCCGCTGGGGCGCGAGCCCGTGCGGCGGCGGCCGTCGAACTGATCGCGCGCCCCACGGGGAGCGCGATGAGCCTGGCGGGATCCGCCGGTCTCTACGGTGGAAAAGATGGCCGCCACACCGACGACGATCAAGCGCACCTACTTCACACTGCTTCTGGGGAACACCCTGGCCGCGTCGCTGATCTGGGGGATCAACACGATCTTCCTGCTCGACGCGGGGCTCTCGAACCTGGAGGCGTTCGCCGCGAACGCCTTCTTCACGGCCGGGATGGTGATCTTCGAGGTGCCGACCGGGATCGTCGCCGACATGTGGGGGCGGCGGACCTCGTTCCTGCTCGGGACGGTGACGCTGGCGGTGACCACGGCGCTCTACGTCCTGCTCTGGCAGATCGAGGCGCCGTTCTGGGAGTGGGCGGTCGTCTCGCTCTTGCTCGGCCTCGGGTTCACGTTCTTCTCGGGCGCGGTCGAGGCGTGGCTGGTCGACGCGCTGGACGCAACCGGCTTCGACGGCGTCCTCGACGACGTCCTCGCGCGCGGCCAGATGGTCACCGGGGTCGGGATGCTCACCGGCGCGATCGGCGGCGGCTACCTCGCCCAGGCGATCAGCCTCGGCGCGCCTTTCGCGCTGCGCGCGATCATCCTCGCGCTGATGTTCGTCGTCGCGATGGCGCTGATGCGCGACATCGGCTTCACGCCGCAGCTCGAGCGGCAGGCCGATCGCGGAGATCCGCAAGATCGCCGAGGACTCGATCGAGTACGGGTGGCGGGTGCCCCCGGTGAGGTACCTGATGCTGGCGGCGCCGTTCTCGGGCGGGGTCGGGATCTACGTCTTCTACGCGCTTCAGCCCTACCTGCTCGAGCTCTACGGCGACCCCGAGGCCTACGGGATCGCCGGGCTCGTTGCCGCGATCATCGCCGCCTCGCAGATCCTCGGCGGCGCGGCGACCCCGCTGATCCGGCGCGCCTTCCACCGGCGCACCTCGGCGCTGCTCGCGGCCGAGGGGATCGGCACGGCGGCCGTGCTCGCGATCGGGTTGATCGAGAGCTTCGCCGCCGTGATCGCCCTGATCGTGGTCTGGGGATTGCTGTTCGCGGCCTCCGAGCCGATTCGCCAGGCCTTCATCAACGGCCTGATCCCCTCGCAGCAGCGGGCGACGATCCTCTCCTTCGACTCGCTGATGAGCTCGAGTGGGGGAGTCGTCGCCCAGCCGATCCTCGGCCGCGCCGCCGACGTCTGGGGTTATCCGGCCTCGTATCTGATCTCCGGCGGCATCTCCGCCCTGGCCCTGCCCTTCATCGCAAAGGCGCGCGCGGAGAGGGCGCCCGCCGACACCGTCGTCGCCGAGCCCGCGTTGAGTCCGGCAGCAGGGTGATCGGCTTCGTCGGCGCCCGCGGGACGCTCCACTTGAGCGTGACACGCACCCGAATTCATCGCCACGCGAAGGATTAGGGCGGCTGCGGGACGGGCAGCTAAGGGAGCAGTTGGCAGAACGTGGGGCGAAACCGAAGGTTCCGGTGGTACGCCGGAGAGCGCTCGGAGCTGTCCGGGCGTTCTTCAGCCCGCTGCTCCCGGATGACTACCTGGAGCTGATCAACCCGCTCTGGTCGACGCAGGAGCTCCGCGGCCGGATCGAGCGGATCGAGCGCGAGGCGGGCAACGCCGTCACCGTCACGATCCGCCCCGGATACGAGTGGGAGGGTCACGAGCCCGGCCGGTACCTGCGGGTCGGGGTGATCGTCGACGGCAAGCACCACTGGCGCGCCTACTCGCTGACCTCCGAGCCCGACCGGCCCGACGGCTGCATCTCGATCACCCCGAAGCTGGTCGACGAGGGAGTGGTCTCGCCGTTCTTCGTCCGGCAGGTGAAGCCGGGGTCGATCGTGCGGTTGGGTGGCGTGGAGGGTGACTTCGTCCTCCCCAAGCGCCTGCCGGAGAAGCTGCTCTTCATCAGCGCCGGCAGCGGGATCACCCCGATCATGAGCATGCTCCGGGACCTCGACCGCCGTGGCGAGCTCGGCGACGTCGTCCACCTGCACTCCGCTCGCCATTCCGACGAGGTGATCTTCGGCGAGCGGCTGCGAAAGATCGACGAGCGAAACGACGACTACCGGCTCCACCTCCAGCTCACCGGCGAGATGGGCCGCATGGGCCCCGACGACCTCGACGAGCTCTGCCCCGACTGGCGGAAGCGCGAGGCGTTCGTCTCCGGGCCGGGCGAGATGATCGACGCGCTCGAGGAGCGCTACGAGGCCGAGGGCGTACTCGAGCGGCTCCACCTCGAGCGCTTCCAGCCGAAGCTCGGCGGCGGGGAGGAGGGCGAAGGGGGGACCGTGATCTTCGCCAAGAGCGACTGCGAGACCCAGGCGGACGGTGGCACGCCGATCCTCGTCGCCGGGGAGGAGGCGGGCCTACAGCTCGAGTTCGGATGCCGCGAGGGGATCTGCCACACCTGCGTGGGGAAGGTGCGATCTGGCAGGATCCGCGACCTGCGCAACGGCACCGTGAACGAGGTGAGCGGAGAGACTGTGAGGACGTGCATCAACGCGCCCGAAGGGCGCGTCGAGATCGAGCTATGAGGATCCAGGAGGAGAGTTGATGGCCACAGTGACGGAGACCACGCCGACCGAGGAGGCGCCGGAGGTCGAGAGCCCGCTCGCGCGCCTCTCGCCCCAGCAGGTCGAGGAGCTCGGGCGCGAGTTCGACGCGATCCACGACGAGGTCTACGAGTCGCTCGGCGACCGCGACCGCCGCTACATCGTCAGCATGATCGAGTTCCACCGGACCCTCGCGGTGTCCGGGCGCGTCCTCCTGCTCGCCTCTCGCTTCAGGCCGGCCTGGCTGGCCGGGACCACGACGCTCTCGCTGGCGAAGATCCTCGAGAACATGGAGATCGGCCACAACGTCATGCACGGGCAGTGGGACTGGATGAACGACCCCCAGATCCACTCCTCGAGCTGGGACTGGGACACGGCCTCGACCAAGGAGGCATGGAAGCACTCCCACAACTACATACACCACACCTACACCAACATCCGGGGCAAGGACAAGGACCTCGGCTACGAGATCATGCGGATCGACCCGCACCAGAAGTGGCACCCGGTCTACCTGCTGCAGCCGATCTACAACGTGCTGCTGATGGCGCTCTTCGAGTGGGGAGTCGCCTTCCACGACATGGACTTCGACGCGATCCGGTCCGGCGAGAAGTCGAAGGAGCAGGTGGTCGAGGACCTCAAGGGGATCGCGGGCAAGGCCCGGACCCAGATCGTCAAGGACTACATCGCCTGGCCCGCGCTGAGCGCCCTCGCCGCCGCGGCGGCGACGACCGCATTCGAGCTGATCCGCGGGCGGGGCGAGCCCGCCCCGGCCGGGCGTCGTGCGCGGCTACGCCGGCGGCTGGATCCCAGGCGCCGCTCGAAGCGGGCGCTTGCGGAGGAGCTCGGCCGACGCGCGCTGGAGAGCGGCCGGGACACCTACAGGGCGACCTTCTGGGCCGACATAACCGCCAACATCGTCCGGAACCTGTGGTCACACGCGATCATCTTCTGCGGTCACTTCCCGGACCAGACCTACACGTTCAACCCGGAGGACGTCGAGGACGAGTCTCGCGGCGCCTGGTACGTCCGCCAGCTCGTCGGCGCCGCCAACATCGAGGGGGGCCCGATGTTCCATGTCTGGAGCGGCAACCTCGGCTACCAGGTCGAGCACCACCTCTACCCCGATATGCCCTCCACCCGCTACGCCGAGATCGCCCCCCGAGTCAAGGAGATCTGCGAGCGCTACGAGCTCCCGTACAACAGCGGCCCGTTCTTCCAGCAGTGGGGGATGGTCAACCGCACGATCCTCCGCCTCGCCTTCCCCGGCGGCGAGCCGAGGCCGAAGCCGGGCCCGTACCGGGGCGGCGACGGGGAAAGCGCGGCGACGACCAACGGCCGGCCGCGGAGGCCGGAGGAGAAGCATGCGGGCGCGAACGGCTCGGGACCGGAGCAGCCCGACGAAGGCGTGCGGGTCTCGATGCCCGACGAGGACTGAGCGGCCGCCGAGCGGTTGGCGAGTTTGTGGCGCATACCGCCACAAACTCGCCAAGTCTGCCGTTCAGGCCTCTTCGACGATCAGGGGAGAGCCCGCAGGTTGAGAATGCGGCTTGAGTTCGAGGCCCGTCTCGGTCATCCAGCCCCGGATCGCGTCGTGCATCGCCCGGACACCGACGATCGGCTCGTCCGGCGCGCTCCAGACGGCCGGCACCAAGGCGAAGGGATGGCTCTGCCATCCCCCGAGGCCCCCGTGGGAGCCCATGAACTCCTCGAACGGCGCGACCTCGTTGGCCTCGGCGTCGTAAAGGCAATTCACGAGGATGTCGGGGCAGTGGGGGAAGCCGTCGGTCCGGCGGAGGTGGTCGGCCGCGTTGGGGCCGAATTCGCGCAGTGGGTCCTCTCCGGTCACACGGTCGTCGCGAAGGCGCCGGCTCCCGTCGTCGCCCAGGACCAGGGCGCCGTCGCCTTCGTCCGTGCGAACCATGACGAACCCGATCCCGGGATGGCTCACGAGTGTGCTGATCAGGCGGGGGTGAAGCGTTCGATCTCGCGGATCGACATGCGGTGCTCGGGCTGCGGTAGTGAGATCAACCCGAGGCCGCCTGACGCGAGGACCACGGCGGCGTGTTCCGACGCATCCCGTTCCGACTGCTCGGCGGCCTCACGATTGGGTCCCAGGACGACCTCGCCGTCGACGAGGCGATCGGAGGTGGCGCGCGCGAGCATCCTGCCGCCGGGCCCCTCCTCCTCACGCGCATCGGTGAGCGCACCGCCAACCGTGCTGAGGCCCTCGTCGGGGGCCGCCGGAGCGTAGACGTCGCCGTCGGCGAGGGCGCTCCGCACCAGCTCCTCCAGCTCGACGCCATAGCGCTGGCGGAACGGACGGCCCTGGCTCTGCCCGTGGTCGGAGAGCACCACCAAGTGGTAGGGGCGGGGCGCCTGTTCGATCGCCCTCTCGAGGCGGGCGAGCTGGGCGTCGTGCTGCCTGAGCACGGCGAAGGCGTCCGGCTGCTCGACCCCGGAGTGGTGCGCGACCTCGTCGTAACCGACGAAGGTGGAGTAGACGACCGGGACGCCCTCGACGATGTCGCCGAGCAGGGAGGCGACGTTGAGATCCCGCATGACGACGGTGATCGCCCCCCGCGCGAGCGGGTAGAGCCCCCCGCGGTCGACGTGCTCCTCGCCGCGACGACGCTGACGGCGCGCCGCGCGCAGCTCCAGCAGCACGTCCCAGAGGTAGCGCGCGATCGTGCGGGTGAAGCCGTAGGGGTCGGCGAAGTACGCGAAGTACTCGCGCGCACTCGCGCGCTGCCTGTCGCGCAGCACGCTCATCGTCGCGGTGCAACGGGGCGCGTCGCCGGAGAACAGGTTTCCGCGGCTGGCGCCCCCCGCGGCGAGGAGGCCACCCCCGTCCGAGCGACGGCGCTCGATCTCGACAGCATCCTTGCCGCGATTGGAGACCATCGTCCGCCCGCTTTCCTTCTCGTACCAGCGGAAGGCCGGCATGTCGTGATTGCTCCCCAGCAGCAGCCCCGCCTGGCTCGCACCGGTCTGCGAGGAGAGGTCGCACTCCCAGGGGACGATCCGGTGACTGCCGTCCGCCAGCCAGCGGGCCATCGTGGGCGCGTGCCCCTCGCTGAGCGCTCGTCGTAGGACGGGCTCGGCGAGGCCGTCGATCTCGAACAGGATCACCCCGGGGACATCGGTGTAGTCGGCCTCACGAACCCCCCGCGCTCGCCGGCGAACGAGCCAGAGCTGCCGCGCGTCGTCATCGATGCTCAACGCGGGCGCCAGCAGCATCAGGCTGACCGAGACGAGGAAGGCGACCAGGAGCGCGTCCAGGAAGTCCGGGGCGGTCCCGTCGACCAGCTCGATCGAGATCGAGACGATCGCGGCGTTCAGGAGCAGCGAGCCGAGACCGAAGGTCAACACGACCAACGGCAGCAGCAGCCTGATCAGCAGCGGCCACAGCAGCGCATTGAGCAGGGCGATCAGGGCGGTGATCAGCAGGACCGCGCCGAAGCTCGGCAGCTCGATCCCGGGCAGCACCACCACCCCCGCCCAGAAGACCAGGGAAACAAGAACCCAGAGCAACAGCCAGCGCGCGGCGATCGAGGCACTGTGACGGATGCCGCCGGTCGCGCTCATCGGCTCTCCAGCGAAGTCTCGGAGCCGGGCGCGAGCACCCGCACCTCGACCTCCGGCGCCAGCTCGCGCGCCAGGCGGGCGAACTCGAGCGGCGGCTCCGCGAGCGGCTCCGGGCGCAGCCGCCGCAGACCGGCCGGGTAAAAGGTCCCCCAATGGATCGGCACCGCGAGGCGGGGACGAAGCAGCCTCAGCGCTCTCGCGGCCCCTTCGGGGTCGAGATGACCGGGCCCCACAGAGGCGCCCCAGCCCCAGACCGGCAGCAACGCGAGGTCAAGGCTCCCGAGGTCCGACATCTCGGGGAACAGGTCGGTGTCGCCGGCGAAGTAAACGGTCCGGCCGCCGCGAGCGATCAGGTATCCGAGAGGCTCGATCTGCGCCCCCCAGCGGTCGCGGCGCCCGTCGTGTACGGCCGGAACCGCCGTCACCTCCACCCCGCCTATCGAGATCGTCTCCCCGCGGCCGATCTCCCGGATGTCGTCGCTGCCCGACCTCCTCGCCCACCTGGCGGCCCCCCTGGGGACGACCAGCGGTGTGCTGCGCGGGAGCCGCCGTAATGACCGGAGATGGAGATGGTCGCGGTGCAGGTGCGAGATCACCACAAGGTCGGGGATCCGCGGGAGCTCAGGCGGCGGTTCCGCACCCTGCCGCCGAAGCGGACCGAGCCATCGCCCGAGCATCGGGTCGGTGAGGATCGAGCTGTCGCCGAGTCGCAGCAGGGTGGTCGCGTGGCCGATGTAGAAAAGGCGGTCCATGGCGTGTGGTTAGGTGCACCATCATGAAGGGGAGTCGGCCGTGATACGCGGGCGCATTCGCGGGCGCCGCGAGGATCGCGGCCTCGATGAGGGAGAGGTCGTCGAGATCGATCCGACGGAGCTCACGGGGCTCTTCGCCGCTCCGCGCTGGCTTCGTGACGCGGGCCTCACGGCCTGGCTCCTTGTCGGCGTCGTGGTGCTCCTCGTCGGGGTAATCTCGATCCTCACGCTGACGTCGGTGATCGTCATCCCCGTGATCGTCGCCGGCGTGATCGCCGCGGTGGCGGGGCAGCTGGTCTCCTGGCTCCACCGTCACGGCGTGCCGCGAGCGCTGGGCGCCGTCCTCGTCCTCGTGGCCATCGTCGCAGCCGGCGCGCTCGCGGGCTACCTGGTCCTCTCGGGCATCAGCAGCGAGACGTCGGGCATCACCGATCAGCTGACCAGCGCCGCCGACGAGATCGAGCGCTGGCTCGCGGACGCCGGCGTCAGCGACGGCAAGGCCCAGGAGGCGAACCAGGACGTCAGCACGGGGGCAAGCGACAGCTTCCACGCACTTCTGAGCGGGGTAGCCACGGGGATCGAGACCCTCTCCTCTCTGGCCTTCTTCCTCGCGATGACCGTCCTCAGCCTCTTCTTCCTGCTCAAGGACGGTCCCGCGATCCGCTCTTGGACAGAGCGCCACATGGGCGTGCCGACCGACGTCGCCCGCACGATCACCACACGGATCCTGCAATCGCTCCGCGGCTACTTCCTCGGGATGACGATCGTCGCGACCTTCTCCGCCGTCCTGGTGGGCGGGGGCGCCCTCGCGCTCGGGGTGCCGCTTGCCGGCACCATCGCCGTGGTCACCTTCATCGGTGGCTTCGTTCCCTACCTCGGTGCCTGGACCGCGGGCGCCTTCTCGGTGTTGCTCGCGCTCGGCGGCTCGGGGCCGGAAGCCGCGGCCGGAATGGTGGTGATCCAGCTTCTCGCCAATGGCCCCCTACAGCAGATCGTCCAGCCGGTCGCCTACGGAGCAGCGCTCGGCCTGCACCCGCTCGCCGTCCTGGTGGCGACGATCGCCGGCGGCGCCTTGTTCGGCGCGGTGGGATTGATCCTGGCGGCTCCGATCACCTCGGCGATCGTCCACATCTCCGCGGACCTCTCCCGCACCCAGGCCGAGCCCGCCGCGGCCGCCGACGCGGCGACCTGAACCGAGGCGCCTCGATGATGCCGAAGCCTTCGTGCTCCCGCCGACGCCGAATGTACGATTGCCGCGCGATGACCAATTACCGGAAGGGCGACAGATGCTGATAGCGGCCGATTACCCGTTCCTCGACGTCTTTTGGACGATGATCCTCTTCTTCGCCTGGGTGGCGTGGATCTGGATCGTGATTGGGGTCCTGGGCGACGTCTTCCGTCGCGACGACATCGGCGGTTGGGGCAAGGCTGCCTGGGTGGTGTTCGTGATCGTGCTGCCGTTCCTCGGCGTCCTCGTCTACTTGATCGCCCAGCACGACGGGATGCGTGAGCGCAGCGAGAAGCAGGCGCAGGCCCAGAAGCAGGCGTTCGATCAGTATGTGCGCGACGCTTCGGGCGGGTCCGCGGCGGAGATCGCCAAGGCAAAGGAGCTCCTCGACTCTGGGGCAATCACCCAGGCTGAGTTCGACGCGATCAAGGCCAAGGCGCTGTCGTCAGACCCGTCCCGCCCAGGGTGATTTCACGGGCGGCCGCCGGGATGCGCGGCCGCCCGTGCGCGTTGGCCTACCTCACTCCCAGCGGGCCTGCTGGTCCCAGCGAGCGGTCAGCTGGTAGATGACCGTCACATGCAGGACGATCATTAGGAACGCCCAAAGGGGCGCCGCCGGGAACCAGACGATCTGAAGGATCGCGTTGACCGTCAGCAGGAAGATGGCGAGCAAGCGCGCCGCGCCGCTCCCGACGAGCAGACCCACCCCGACCAGGGCGACCATCGAGCCGAGGATCAAATGGACCCAGCCCCAGGTCGTGATGTCGGCGACGATCGCGCCCTCGCCACCCACGACGACGATGTCGTCGTTCAGGACGCCACCGAGTCCCCAGAGGGCATCGAGGGACCCGATGAGGAACATTGCGACGCCTGCGAAGGCGACCCAGCCGGATTCGCCCTTGCGGGCCGGATCGGATGCTTCCATCGTCTTCTCCTTAGCGATTCGATGCCAATGCCCATAACCGGGCCATCGAGCCCCTTCGACTCCCGCGGAGCCAGTCCTCCCGAAGCCGCTGTACGGACTCGCGAGCGTTCGCCCATTCCTCGGGCACGATAGGTTCCTGAATCACGGGTCGAAGCACCAAGGATGGAGACAGGGTGGCCACAACACGGCGTCGCGGGGACGGTCAGATGACGGAGGCGGCGTCGAAGCGACGACGTGGGTAATCGGCAACGAAGGGAGCTGAATGAACGAAGAACTGGACGAGATGGGGCCGATTGACTACGTCGTGATCGAGTGGCCCGGGGGAAGGCCGACGGGCGAGGCAGCACCGCTCCTCGTCGACCTCGTCGACCGCGGGCTGATCCGGGTGATGGACCTGGCGTTCATTACGAAGACGGAGGACGGCGTGGTAGAGCCGCTCGACGTCTCGGCCCTTGCGGCCGAGGTGGACGGCCTAAGCGAGCTGATCGGCGCATCCTCGGGCCTCCTCAGCCCTGAAGACGTCGACACGGCCGCAACCGCGCTCGACCCCGGTGCTGCCGCCGGGATCCTCGTGTACGAGAACGCATGGGCGGGTCCATTCGCCGCCGCGATCCGGCGCGCGGGCGGTCAGCTCGTCGCGAACGGACGGATCCCCGTGCAGTCAATCCTCGCCGCGCTCGACGCGCTCGAGGGAGATCAATCCGCCGCCCCAGGGGGCGGGAGCTGAAAGGAGACGAACGTGCCTGGTCTACTTGGAAACGTCGCACGCGTAGCGGTCGCTCAGGGGACCGCGACGGCGGTCCGCAATCGCGTCACGCGCCGGCAGGGCGAGCGATGGGCCGAGCAGGGACAGGCGGCACCCGCCTATATGCAGGCGACGCCAGCCGCTGCCTCCGCTCCACCCGCGGCCGCTCCACCCGCGGCCGAAGACCCGATTGCCCAGCTCGAGCGGCTCGGCGAGCTTCGCGACAAGGGAGTGCTGACAGACGAGGAGTTCGACGCGCAGAAGGCGAAGCTCCTGGGCTGACCCCAGGACCGCCGCATGCTGGGCTCGTCGCGTGAACGGCCCGATTCGGCAAGGGCAGTAGTTAGCACGCACCCTCGACACCCTTCTCACCACCGTTTCTTGCATGGCCGACGATCTCCTGCCGTGCGAGCCCGATATCGCCAAGCGGATCAGTCACCGACGCCGAGGTCGTCACCCTCTGCGTCGCCCAGGCCTACATGCGAATCCCCGAGGATCCCCGCTTCCTCGCCACCGCCCGAAGGCAGCTCGCCGCCTACTTCCCGAAGCTCCCCCGCCAGTCCGGCTACAACAAGCGCTGCACCCGGCTCGCCGGGACGATCGAGCGCCTCGTCGCGCTGATCGCCGCCAAGAGCCCCGGCGCCTACGACGACCTCGTCCTCGTCAGCTCGCCGGGCTCCCACCGGCGTTCGTGATCGTCGACGAGGCGGATGTCCTTCGGGACGAGGGCGAGGCGTACGCGGCGCGGCTGCGCGCCGCCGGGTCGACGTGACGACCGTCCGCTATGACGGCATCACCCACGATTTCATGACGCTCAACCCGCTCAGCGCCACGCATGCGACACGCGCTGCGATCGCCCAGGCCATCGCGGTGCTACGAGGGGCGCTTCACTCGGTCCAAGACGTCCGCCAGCCGGCGGACCTGATGTACCTTGACCCCCTGAGCCCGATCGGAGGCAGCCATGCCTGAGATCAAGGTCATCACTATCAGCGCCGAGCAGGCCGAGCATGGCGTTGCCGAGCTCTGGGCAGATGGACAGCAGATCGCCTACACCGTCCTCGACGACGGCGAATTGAAGTTGCGGTTCCCGCCCGCCACGACGGCTCCCCGGTGGTGGTCGGCGTGCGCAGCCTGGCCGAGGCCCTTGCCGAGGTCGACCGCCTCCTAGCCCTGTACTGAAAACCAGCGAACGAAGGGAACCTCATGAAGATCGTTGTCATCGGCGGAACCGGCCTGATCGGGTCGAAGGTCGTGGCCTGCCTCGACGAGGAGGAGTACGAGGCGGTGCCCGCCTCGCCCGACACGGGCGTCAACACGCTCACCGGCGAGGGGCTTGCCGAGGTGCTCGACGGCGCCTCGGTGCTCATCGACGTGTCGAATTCGCCCTCGTTCGAGGACGAGGCGGTGATGGACTTCTTCACGAGCTCCACCAACAACCTGCTGGCAGCCGCGGCCGAGGCCGGCGTTCGCCATTACGTCGCCCTGTCCGTGGTCGGGGCAGACCGCGTCCCCGACAGCGGCTACCTCCGGGCGAAGGTCGCCCAGGAGCAGCTGATCGATGGGGCCGCGATCCCGCACACGGTCGTCCGCGCCACGCAGTTCTTCGAGTTCGTGAAGCGGATCGCGGACGAGGCGACGGACGGTGACGTTGTCCGGTTGCCCCACGTGCTGTTCCAGCCGATGGCCGCCGACGACGTCGCCGCTGCCGTGTGCGAGGCCAGCCAGCGGCCGCCTGCCGACGGCATCGTCGAGATCGGTGGTCCGGAGCAGTTCCGATTCGACGAGTTCATCGGGAAGGGCCTGATGGCGATGGGCGATCCGCGGGCCGTCGTCGCTGATCCCGACGCCCCCTACTTCGGGGCGGTGCTGCGAGGAGCGCTCGCTGGTTCCGGACAACGCTGTCCACCTCGGCGAGGTCCGCTTCGACGACTGGCAGGCTGAGCCCGCCAAGGCGTAGCTCCGTGATCGCCCCGTCCCCGGCCTCGCCGCTGCGGCACCTGCGCGCCCGCCACGAGGAAGGGACGCAGCGGACGACGACCGTCGAGCTCTTTTTCGATCTCGTCTACGTCCTCGCGATCACGCAGCTAGCGCACCTGATCCTCGACGACCTCACGGTCGCCGGCGTGGCGCAGGCCGCGTTCCTCCTGGCCGTCGTCTGGTGGGCGTGGATCTACACGACCTGGATGGCGAACTGGTTCGACCCGGGCTCGCCCACGGTTCGCACGATCCTCACCGGGGTGATGCTGGCAAGCCTGCTGATGGCCGCGGCGCTCCCCGAGTCGTTCGGCGATCACGGCATGCTCTTCGCTGCGAGCTACGTGGCGCTGCAAGTGGGACGGAACGCTGCGGCGATGACGCTGCTCGCCCGCGACCACCACCTCCGCGACGTGTTCGAGCGGCTGCTCTTCTGGAGCATCGTTTCGGGTGCGTTGTGGCTGGCGGGCGCGAGTCTGGACCCCGACCAGCGGTTGCTCCTCTGGATCCCCGCGCTCGCGCTGGAGCTCGTGGCGCCCGTGGCGCGCTATTGGCTCCCGAATCGTGGCCGCGCCGCGACGGCCGACTGGGATGTGGAGGGCGGCCACTTTGCCGAGCGCTGCCAACTCTTCATCATCATCGCGCTCGGTGAGTCGATCGTCGTTACCGGAGCCACCGCGGCCGAGGCCGGCTGACGTCCACGGTGGTTGCGTGCCTTGCAGTCGCGTTCCTGGAGACCGTGGCGCTGTGGTGGCTCTACTTCGGCGCTCCGGCGGAACGCTCGCACGCCGCCATGGCCTCGAGCGACGACCCTGGCCGTGTCGCGCGCGATGCGTACACGTACTTCCACCTGCCGATCATCGCCGGAATCATCGCGACCGCGGCCGCAGTCGACCTGGTGATCGCCCACCCGCACGATCCCCAGCACGGAGTCGGCTTGGGGATCCTCCTGGGTGGACCCGCGCTCTACTTGGTCGGCCTAAGCCTCTTCCAGTGGAGTACCACGGGCAGTGCCAACCCGAAGCGACTGGCGGCAGCCGCCCTGATCATGGGGCTCGCGCCCCTTGGGGCTCAGGTTTCGGGCCTCGCTCTCGCGGTGATCGTCACCGCCATTCTCATCGCGCTCGCGATCTCGGAGCTGCGAGCCGCCGCGCCGGTCGATTGGACGTCAACGCATCGGACGGCGTCGACTTGAGCGGTGGCGCGACAGTCGAACCCGTGATCGGTGGCGACTACTGCCTGGCGCCGGCGCGTTCGGTGGATGCGCCCATCGATAGGACGGCCGGTCGAGACCGCCGCCGGATGGCCGATGTTCGGCCAGTACGTCGCTCACGACATCACCGCCGATCGAAGCCCGGTCGGGCCGGAGGCCCAGCTCGCTCGGATCGTCAATTTCCGCAGCCCTCGCGCGGTGAGCGCCTCGGCCCGACGGGTGGGAGAATCGTCACCGACGTGTTGACTGGTTCGATCGACGCCGATCCCGAGTCTTTCCGGTCGATCGAGCGCGACTGGACCCCGACCTTGCCTTACCGGGGCAGCAGCTTCGGGCTCACCGATCTGCTCGTCCCCGCCGAGGGCTCGATGGCGGTCCCCCTCATCAATCAGCGACAGGCGGCGCTCCGATGAGCGATTTCATCACCCGGGGATTCACCGGCCGCGGCCACCGCGGCGACGACCGGGTGCCGCCCGGCCAACATGAGGAGCACGGATTACCGTCCTGACGGCGGGGCCCACCCGGATGTCGACACGGCCGAGTGGAGCTTCCGGATCGACGGGATGGTCGCCGAGGAGGCCGAGTGGACCTGGGAGGAGTTTCACGAGCTCGAATTCGAGGAGATCTCCTGCGACATCCACTGCGTGACCAGCTGGTCGAAGCTCGGGACCAGCTTCGGCGGCGTCTCGGTCGACCTGCTGCTCGATGCCGCCGAGCCGCTCGGCGCCTACGCGATGGCCTTCAGCTACGGTGGCTACACGACCAACCTCGCGATCGAGGACCTCACCGACGGCAAGGCCTGGGTGGTGACCGAGCACGAGGGCCAGCCGCTGGCGCGAGCGCACGGCGGCCCGGCGCGGCTGCTGATCCCGCACCTCTACTTCTGGAAGAGCGCGAAGTGGGTCGCCGGCCTGCGGGTGATGGACCACGACGAGCCCGGGTTCTGGGAGGCCAACGGCTACCACAACCGCGGCGACCCCTGGAAGGAGGAGCGCTACTGGACCGACTGACCGAGATGGAGGTTTCCCAGCGCGCTCCGGGCCGCTGGCAGATCGCGACCGTGACGGCGATCCGCGAGGAGACGCCGCGGGTGAAGTCGTTCCGGCTGGCGCTGCCGATGTGGATGCCGTTTTTGCCCGGCCAGCACTACGACATCCGGCTCACCGCGCCGGACGGCTACCGTGCGCAGCGCTCGTACTCGATCGCCTCGTCGCCGCTCGACGAGGGCGAGGTCGAGCTGACGATCGACCGGCTGGACGAGGGCGAGGTCTCCGGCTACTTCCACGACGTCGTGGTCGAGGGTGACCAGGTCGAGGTGCGTGGGCCGTTCGCGTCCTACTTCGTCTGGCGCGGCGAGGCCCCGGCGCTGCTGCTCGGAGGCGGCTCGGGCGTCGTGCCGCTGATGGCGATGATGCGTCACCGCCGCCGGACGATGCCGGACCTAAAGATGGAGCTGATCTATTCGGCGCGGACGGCCGAGGAGCTGATCTACGCCGACGAACTCGACGGCGACGTGATCGTCACCCTGTCCCGCGAGTCTCCGGACAGCTGGACGGGGCACACCGGCCGGATCGACGCCGAGCTGATCGCCGAGCCCGCCTCCCGGGCGCGCATCGTCTTCATCTGCGGCTCGAACGGGTTCGTGGAGGCCGCGTCTGGGCTGGCGCTCGCGGCCGGGGTCGAGCCGCGGATGATCCGCACCGAGCGCTTCGGACCGACGGGTTAATCCATGGACCATGCGGCATCGGTGCAAGGCCTCAAATGCGCGGACTTGGTCGACGCGATGGGGCGGCTGCATCGGCACCGCTGCCACATCCTCGATCTCGTCACCCCGACGCCGGGGCGTGTCCTGTTCGGTTCCGCGGTGACCATCTCCTACTTCCCGACCTGCTCGGCTTCGCTTGATCCGGAGCGCTACAACCTCGCCACCCTTTTCTACGAAGCGGTTGGCGACGACCCGCAGGGCAAGGTGCTGGTCCTCGCCTCGAACGGTTACACCGACGTCTCGATGGGCGGTGGAACCAAGCTCTCGCGTGTTCAGCATCATGGTCTGGCGGGCGTGCTGACCGATGGGCGCCTGCGTGACTTCGATGAGCTGGCCGGATATGACTTTGCCGCCTACTGCGCAGGCGAGGCGACACGGTGGGGTGGGGGCGAGGTGACACCGTTTCAGGCCAACGTACCCGTGGTCTTGCGCGGTGTAGGGGTGATCCCCGGCATGTATGTGTTTGCCGACTCCTCGGGCGCGGCCATGATCCCGCCGGGCGACCTGGAACAGGTGCTGGCCGGGGCACGCTCGATCGAGGTAGACGACGCGCGCGACCGCGAGGAGATCGCCCGCGAGGACGGTCCGCCGCCCTAGCCCGTCGCGGCCTGAGCGCTCGCCTACGCCGGAGTCCCTTAAAGCGGCCCAGGGCGGTCGTGGTGGTGTCCGAGATGGTGCAGTCCTACACCAGCGTGTGTGCGATCGACTCCATCTTCGCCCACTGGGACGTGGATCGCATCGAGCCGACGAACTCGGCGGGCACGCCGATGCCCCGGTGGAAGTGCTCGACCGCATCGCCGTTGCGACCGGCACCGACGAGCTCCGCGAGCTCGCTCGTCAGATCGGACTCCGAAGGCCCGATGACGCCGTCTTGGAGCGGTGGCTCGAGCAGCGCCATCCGGCCGATGGGAGTGCCCTGCGCGGCAGCGCGCATCGCGAGCAGGGCTCCCGAGGAGTACCCGTACAGGTGCACCGATCCGCCGGCCTCCGCGACCAGCGCCTCGAGGTCCTCGACCTCACGATCCGGTGAGTACGGCGCGGTGTCCGCGCTGTCCCCGCGCCCGCGGCGATCGTAGGCGTAGACGCTGAAAACCGAACCCGCGAGGCGTAGCGCATCCCTCCAGCTCGCGCGACGAAGTGCCCCAGCCGAACGTGTACCTGCGGCCCGGGGCGTCGAAAGTCGGGTCGGTGAGTAGCCGCCAGCCGCGGACCTCGATCAGGACGATGGGCCCACCGATATGCGTCAGGCGAACGCTCAATCGGCGCCGGCCGTCGTTCGGGCGTGTTCCTCGGCCCAGGAGATCGCGTAGTCGGCTACCTCCTCCCAACCCTCCTGGGCGGGCATCAGGTGCGCGCGGCCCTCGAACTCCTTGACCTCGGTCACCGTGTCGGACTTGTAGTGCTTGGCGTTCGAGCGCTGGATCGAGGGGGGCATCAGGTGGTCCTCGCTACCGGAGAGGAAGAGGAGCGGCGCGCGGTCGTCGTTGTGGTAGTCGACCCAGGTGTCCTGGTGGCCGGGCTGGAGGTTTGCCAGGGCGCTGCCCCAGAAGATGTTCCCTGACGCCGGGATCGCGTAGCGCTCGTAAAGCCGCTTCGACTCCTCCTCGCTGAACGTATTCGTGAATGTGTAGTGCCACTGGTCTTCGTTCAGGGCAACGGCGCGATGGCGGTTCGCGGGGTTCTTCAGCACCGGCCAGCCGGCCTTGACCTGGGACGGCGGGATGATCCGCACCCCCTCCGTCGGCGCCGAGTTGATCGCCACGCCACAGGCGCCGTGGCCGCGGTCGAGCAGGATCTGGGTGAAGGCGCCTCCGGCGGAGTGGCCGATCAGGATCGGCGCCGAGCCGACCCCGCCGATCACCTCCTCGAGGTGCTCCATGATCGCCGGCACGGTCAGCGCCTCGATCGGGGTCGGGTCCTCGTTGAGTGTCTCGACCTCGACCTCGAAGCCGGGGTACGCTGGCGTAAGGACGGTGTAGCCACGATCCTCGTAGCGGGATTTCCAATTCTCCCAGCTGCGCGGGGTGACCCAGAAGCCGTGGATCAGGACAATCGTGTCGGGCGCCATCCGCGCCTCCTTCGTCGAGTTCGTCGTGCCTCTCCGCGGCACCCTACCTGGGGCCCGGTCTGACCGCCGACTTGTTTCAAAGGATGCGTTCCAGGACGAGCATCCTCCGGCTGGAGACCAGATGCGCCAAGTTATCCGCCAAGCCCTGGACCCGTTGCTCCGCTTGTTGTTGCCAGCGCTCGATGTTGACGATCTCCGCGATCAGCACGTAATCGGCTGCGTCAATCGCCTGTCCGGGTAGATCCATCGGTCGCGTCAATCGCCAATCCGGCATCGTGTCCAGCGAGCCATGGACGATGTCCCGATCGCTGGCCATCAGACGCTCAAAGTCCTCGGCTAGCTCCGGCGAGCGCAGGTGAAACCACATGACTAGTGTCGCCGCGGCCGCCATTAGCAGAGCGTAACTCTGTAGAGCAAAGTTTGCGAGCCTCGATATGGCCGCTAAGACGGAGAGGGGCTGAAGCCTCGCTTCTGCTTCGCGTGATTGCAGCACTCGGCGCGGCCCACGCGCATCATGCCTCGCGCCGGGAGGGGAGAGGTGCTCGCAGGGCACACTGCGACCGACACTGGGTAGCCGCAGACAGCCGCAAACAGGAGCGCGGGTCGACGCTGATAATCCAAGTAGGTACTCCGCTTATCGGTCGTCAGCAAAACAGGCGGACTTGCAGGTATTTCATGCCGGAGGAGGGACTCGAACCCCCGACACGCGGATTATGATTCCGCTGCTCTAACCGACTGAGCTACTCCGGCGGGGGAGGGAATCGTAGCGGCGGGGTGTCCGGCGGAACTGCGGCGCGGACGGTGGGTTCCTGGCGATAATCGGGCGGTGAGGAGGCTCGGAACGTGGGTGCGCTGCGCCCTGCCGGCGATCGCGTTGGCGCTCGTCCTTCCGTCGTCGGCGACGGCTGCCGAGCCGCTCGGGCTGACCGAGTGCGGGCCGGCGGAGAGCGTCCATTGGTGCTCCGGTCTGGTCGAGACCTGGGACGGGGTGCCGCTCGACACGACCGTGACGCTGCCCCAGGCCGGGGCGAACAACCTGCCGCTGGTGGTCCTGATCCACGGGTTCGGCAACTCGAAGTACGAGTACCTGGACCCGGAATCGAGCGCGTACACGGGGAACGCCTACGAGTGGGCGCGGCGGGGCTACGCGGTCCTCACCTACACGGCACGTGGCCTGTGGGGGTCATGCGGGACGCCCGAGTCGCGCCTGGCGAGCGCCGCCGCCTGCGCGAAGGGCTACATCCACCTCGCTGACACCCGCTACGAGGTTCGCGACACCCAGGAACTGATCGGGCGGCTCGTCGACGAGGGCGTCGCCGATCCGCGTCGGCTCGCCGTCACCGGCGACTCCTACGGCGGGGGTCAGTCGCTCGCTCTGGCGGCGCTCCGCGACCGCGTCATGCAGCCCGACGGCTCGCTGGCCCCCTGGCGGAGCCCGGCGGGCATGCGGCTCCGGCTCGCGGCGGCGGCACCGGTGATTCCGTGGAGCGATCTGATCCACGCCGCGGCCCCGAACGGGCGCGTCTCCGACACCGCGGTCACCTCCCGCGAGCGAGCGACGTCGCCGGTCGGCGTCGAGAAGGCAACGGTCGTCAACGCGATCTTCGCCGCCGCACAGAACGCGGTCGGGCCGGGGCAGCCCACCGGCGAGCCGTTCGTCCCCGGCCGACCGATGGGCTACGTCGCGCCACCGGGGTCCGACCCGGAGGCCGACGTCGCCGGCTGGGTGTCGCGCACGAGCGCCGGTGAGCCCTACGACGACGCCTCGGCGCAGGAGATCGTCGAGAAGCTCGTGCGCTTCCATTCCGCCTACTACATCCCGCCGGCGCGGCGGCCGACGCCGATCCTCCTCGCCTCCGGCTTCACCGACGACCTCTTCCCGGTCGACCACGTGCTGCGCTGGGCGGCGCGAGCGCGGAAGCGCGATCCGGGCGCGCCTCTCCAGCTCCTGCTCGGCGACTTCGGGCACCAGCGCGCGAACAACAAGCAGCGCGAGCGCGAACGCCTGGTCGGCACGATCGGCTCCTGGTTCGCGCTGCTACCTGCTCGGCGAGGATCGAGGCCGACGGGGCGGCGTGGTCGCCTACGTTGGGACGTGCCCGCGGACGCGGAGCCCCTCGGGCCGCTTGCCGGGCGGACCTTCGGCGGAGCTCTCCCGCGGGCGGGTCACCTATGAGGCCAACGATGGCGGCACCGTCAGCTCCGACGGCGGCGATCCTGCGGTCGGCGCAGCGATCGACCCCGTCACCGGCGGCGGCGACCACTGCGCGAAGACGACCGCTGGCGAGGCGCCGGGCACCGCTCGGCACGTCGTCGCGGAGGCGGGCGAGCGCGGACTGACCCTGATCGGCTCGCCGCGCCTGCGCGCCGACCTGGAGGTCAGCGGCGCCAGGCCGGTCGACGCCCAGCTCGCCGGCCGGCTCTGGGACGTCGACCCCGAGACCGGCGAGCAGGTCCTCGTCACCCGCGGCGTCCTGCGGCCGAGCGGCGAGCGCGAGCGCTGGTTCCTCTACCCGGCCTCGTGGCGAGTGGAGCCGGGCCACCTACTTGAATTGGAGCTGCTGGGACAGGACCCGCCGTTCCACCGCCCGTCCAACGACTCGTTCGAGATCGCGATCTCGAAGCTCCGGGTAACCCTGCCGACTCGCGAGCGCCGACCGGGCTGACTTTGCCGGGCGGGTCGTTCAGCCTCGCGCTAGGACCGCGGCGATGACGCCCACGAGGCCGACCATCAACCCGCCCCCAACTCGGAGCATCGTCACCTGGAGCGCGTCGACGCGACCGCCGATGTCGGCGCGAAAGATGTTGATCTCCTGACGCAACAGGTGGAACTCGGAATCCATCCGCTTGAACCCTGTGTCCACCTTGTTCGAAAGGTCGTCGAGCCGCGCGTCGGACCCGCCTGGTCGTCGCACGGGTCAAGAGTACGAGAACTGAGTCAGCATCTAGGGTGGCGCGGCGATGAGCGACCTCGATCGAGCGATCACGGCCGTCGTCCGCGACTGCCTCGGCGTCCGGGAGGGAGAGGACGTGCTCGTGATCGCGAATCCGGCGACCGGCGACCTCGGGGAGCGGCTCCGCGACGAGGCGCGCAACGCCGGCGCGGAGGCCGTACTGGCGGTGATGACTGAGCGCGAATCGCACGCCGGCGAGCCGCCGAAGACGATCGCCGCGGCGATGCTGGCCGCCGACGTCGTCCTCGCCCCGACCGTCCAGTCGCTCTCGCACACCGCCGCCCGCAAGGCGGCGAGCGAGGCCGGCGCTCGGATCGCCACCCTGCCCGGGCGTCACCGATGAGATGCTGGCGCGCGTGATGAGCGCCGACATGGAGGGCCTTCGCCGCAAGGGCCACGCGATCGCCGAGCGGCTCACGGCGGGGGACGAGGCCCGCATCACCTGTCCCAACGGCAGCGACCTGCGGCTCGGGCTCGGCGAGCGCGAGGCGATCCCCGACGCCGGCGAGCTGACCCACGACGGGGCCTTCGGCAACCTCCCCTGCGGCGAGGGATTCATCGCCCCGATCGAGGGGACGGCCACCGGCCGACTGGTCGTCGACGGGACGATCGCCAGCGTGGGGATCCCCCAGGACCCGGTCGAGCTCACGGTCGAGGACGGCCACCTGCGAACCGCGAGCGGGGAGGAGGGCGAGCGCCTGGTCGAGCTCCTCACCGCGCACGGCGACGATGGCACCAACGTCGCCGAGCTCGGCATCGGCACCAACGAGAAGGCGAAGCTCACCGGCAACGTGCTCGAGGACGAGAAGATCCTCGGCACCGCGCACGTCGCCTTCGGAGCCTCGGCGGCGATCGGCGGCACGGTGCAGGTCCCGGTGCACCTCGACTGCGTGGTGGTCAAGCCGGACGTCGAGGTCGACGGCGAGCCGATCGTCCGCTCCGGAGAGCTGCGTGGTCTGAAGTGGCGACCCTGCTCGGCGTTCCGAACCTCTCCGAGGGTCGCGAGCTGGAGAAGGTCCACCGCCTCGTCGACACCTTCCTCGACCCCGCGGCGCTCCTCGACTTCCACTTCGACCAGGTCCACAACCGCACCGCGGTCACGATCGCCGGCGAGGCCGAAACGCTTCGGGCATCGCTCGAAGCCGGCGCTCGCGCCGCGGTCGCCGAGATCGACATGACCAGCCACGAGGGCGCCCATCCCTGCGTCGGCGCCCTCGACGTCTGTCCCACGGTCTTCCTTCACGACGACGACCGCGCGACGGCGCGGCACGAGGCGGCGGCGGTCGGGGAGGTGGATCGGCGACGAGCTCGAGCCGTGCCGGTGTTTCTCTACGGCGAGCTCGGCGCGACCGCGGAGCGCCGCGAGCGCGCCTACTTCCGCGAGGGCGGCCTCGAGCGCCTCGCCGCGCGGATGGAGGCGGAGCGAGCTGGCCCCCGACTTCGGCCCGACGCCGCCGCACCCCACCGCGGGCGCCACGCTCGTCACCGCGCGGCCGCCGCTCGCCGCCTTCAACGTCTTCCTCGACAGCTCCGACCCGCGGCTCGCGCGCCTCGTCGCCGCCGGCCTTCGCGAGTCGGGCGGAGGCCTGCCGGGGGTGCGCGCGATCGGGCTTCCGTTCGAGGGCGTGACCCAGGTCTCGACCAACGTCCACGATCCGATCTCGGTCCCGCTCGGCCTCGTCGTCGCGGAGGTGCGCCGGCTTGCGGCGCCGCTCGGCGCCCACGCCAGCTCGGCCGAGATCGTCGGCCTCGTCCCCGAGGCGGCGCTCCGCGGCTTCCCCGAGGACGTCGCGTTCCTCGATCCCGACGTCAACTCGCACCTGCTCGAGCGCCGCCTGGCGGTCCTGGAGTCCTAGACGTAGCGGACCAGTACATTCAAGCCGCATGGCGCAGACCAAGAAACGGCGTCGCCGCAAGCATCGCGGGACCCAGGCCGGAACGCTCGGCAAGCGCCGGTCGCGGCCGCGCAGCCGCGCCGAGGCGAAGGCGCAGGCCCGCTCGCGCGCGGGGTCCGGCAAGAAGTCGAGTCGCGGTCAGCGCGTCGCCGACCGCGTCGGCTCGCCGCCCACCTGGCGCGGCGCCGTCAACCGCGCGCTGATCGCCTCGGGAATCTTCCTTCTCCTGCTCGTGCTCCTCTTCGGTCGCCCGTTCACCGAGGCCCTCGCGCTCTCGGCGTTCATGCTCCTCGTCTACATCCCGATGGGCTACTACATGGACCGGTTCTTCTACCGGATGCGCCTGCGCCGGGAGGAGAAGCAGCGGCTCGAGCGCAAGGCCGAGCGGGAAGACGCGAAGGCATAGATGCCAGACCTCGACGTGCGCATGTTCACGGTCGGACCGGTGCAGGAGAACTGCTTCGTCTTCCGCGCCGCGACGGCTCGGACCGCGCCCTGGTCGTCGACCCCGGCGAGGAGGAGGAGCGGATCCTCGGCGCGATCGACGAGCTGGGCGTCACCGTCGAGGCGATCCTGCTCACCCACACCCACTTCGACCACATCGGCGCGGTGGCGCCGGTCGCCAAGGCGACCGGGGCGCCGGTCTACTGCCCCGAGATCGAGGTCCCGGTCCTCGCCGACATCATGGCCTTCGTCCCCTGGCCGGGGTTCGGCCCGTACGAGTCCTACGACGCCGACGAGACGGTCTCCGGCGGCGAGCGGCTCGAGCTCGCGGGGCTCGAGATCGACGTCCTCTTCACCCCCGGCCATAGCCCCGGCCACGTCACCTACTCGATCCCCGACGAGCCAGGCGCTGTTCTCCGGGGACGTGCTCTTCCAGGGCTCGGTCGGGCGCACCGACCTGCCGGGCGGGGACTGGGGGACCCTGCTCGAGTCGATCCGCGGGCTGGTCGACGGGTTCCCCGAGGAGACCACTGTCTACCCGGGCCACATGGGCATCACCACCCTCGGCGCCGAGCGCGCCACCAACCCGTTCCTGGCTGAGCTGGCCAGATAGGGTCGCGCCCCCATGGCGCCGAAGTACCAGGCACCGCGCGGGACCTTCGACGTCCTGCCCGCCGACTCGGCGGCGCGAGCGCGCGTCTACGTCGAGGCGGCCGGAGTCTGCGAGCGCGCCGGCTACGGCCGGATCGAGACCCCGGCCTTCGAGGACACCGAGCTCTTCGAGCGGAGCGTCGGCGAGGCCACCGACATCGTCCGCAAGGAGATGTTCACCTTCGAGGACCTCGGCGGCCGCTCGGTGACCCTCCGGCCCGAGGGGACCGCGCCGATCTGCCGCGCCTACGTCGAGCACGGGATGCACAAGCTGCCCCAGCCGGTGAAGCTCTGGTACTGGGGTCCGTTCTTCCGCTACGAGGCGCCGCAGGCGGGCCGCTTCCGCCAGTTCAACCAGGTCGAGGTCGAGGCGATCGGCTCCGACTCGCCGCTCGTCGACGCCGAGCAGATCGTGATGCTCGATGAGCTTCTGCGCGGGCTCGGCGTCGAGGGGATGCGTCTGCGCCTGGGAAGCCTCGGCTCCCCCGAGGCCCGCGCCGCCTACCGGGAGGAGCTTGTCGCGCATCTGCGCGCGCACGAGTCCGAGCTCTCGCGAGAGATGCGCGAGCGGATCGACGCCAACCCGCTCCGCGCCTTCGACTCCGACGACGAGGGGACCCGCGCGGTGATGGCCGAGGCGCCGACGATGCTCGACCGCCTCGACGAGGCCGACGCCGATCATCTCGCGGAGGTGCGGCGGCATCTCGACAGCGCCGGAGTCGCCTACGAGCTCGACGGCACGCTGGTCCGCGGCCTCGACTACTACACGCGCACCGTCTTCGAGTTCGAGTCCGACAGGCTCGGCGCCCAGGCCGCACTCGGCGGCGGCGGTCGCTACGACCACCTCGTCGCCGAGCTCGGCGGCCCCGACACGCCGGGCGTGGGCTGGGCCGCGGGGATCGAACGGATTCTGCTGGCGATGGGGGAGACATCCCGAGCCGCCGACGGCGGAGGTGTTCGTCGCTGCCGCGGACGGCCAACGGGAGCGGGCGCTGGCGCTGGTCGTCGAGCTGCGGCGCGCCGGGTTCGCCGCCGACCTCGACCTCGCCGGCCGCAGCATCAAGGGCCAGATGAAGCGGGCCGACCGCCTCGGCGCGGCCCGGACGGTGATCCTCGACGAGGACGGGAGCGCCCAGTGTGCGCGACATGGCCTCGCGGCGAGCAACGCGAAGTCGAGGTCGAGCGGATCGTCGAGGAGCTTCGGTGAGCGCCGAGTTTCCGGCCGCTGACGCGAGAACCGCTACCGCGACACCTGGTGCGGGCAGGTGCTCTCCGACAGGGTCGACTCGACCGCGCGCGTGTCCGGCTGGGTGCACCGCCGCCGCGACCACGGCGGGCTGATCTTCGTCGACCTGCGCGACCGCACCGGGCTGGTCCAGCTCGTCCTCGACCCCGACGAGGTCGGCGGAGGCGAATGGAGCTGGGCCACCGGCTGCGGGCCGAGGACGTGCTCACCGCGAGCGGCGAGGTCGTCCGCCGGGACCGCGAGACGGTCAACCCGCAGCTCCCCACCGGCGAGTTCGAGATCCGCGTCGCCGAGGCCGAGCTGCTGGCCGACGCGGACACGCCGCCGTTCGAGATCGAGGGCTTCTCCGGCGAGGTCGGGGAGGAGATGCGGCTTCGCCACCGCTACCTCGACCTGCGCCGCGAGCCGATGCGCGAGGCGCATCGAGCTGCGCGCTCGGGTCGCGCGCGCGATGCGAGAGTTCTTCGACGGCGAGGGGTTCCTCGAGATCGAGACGCCGGAGCTGACCCGCTCGACCCCGGAGGGCGCACGGGACTTCCTCGTCCCGAGCCGCCGCGAGCCGGGCGCCTTCTACGCGCTGCCGCAGTCGCCGCAGCTCTTCAAGCAGCTCCTGATGGTCTCGGGCTTCGAGCGCTACTACCAGATCGCCCGCTGCTTCCGCGACGAGGCGATGCGCTCGGACCGCCAGGCCGAGTTCACGCAGCTCGACGTCGAGATGTCGTTCGTCACCGTCGACGACGTGATCGACGTCAACGAGCGGATGCTCGCCCACGTCTTCGAGCGGGTCGGGGGGCCCGGCGATCGAGCTGCCGCTCGCGCGGATGCCCTACGACGAGGCGATGGAGCGCTACGGCACCGACCGTCCCGACGTCCGCTTCGGGCTGGAGCTGCGGACGCTCTCGGACGCGGTCCGCGAGACGGAGTTCAAGGTCTTCCGCTCGGTGCTCGAGTCCGGCGGCGCGGTCCGCGGTCTGAACGCGGGGCGGCGCGACGTGCCGCGCTCGGTCCTCGACGGGCTGATCGAGCGCGCCCAGGAGCTCGGGGCGAAGGGACTCGTGTGGGCGTTCCGGGAGGGCGAGGGGTGGCGCTCGCCGACGGCGAAGTTCCTCTCCGCCGATGAGCTGCGGACGCTGAACGAGGCGCTCGGGGCCGAGGAGGGCGACCTGCTGCTCGTCGTCGCCGATCGCCGTCCGGTCGCCGACGCGGTGCTCGCCCAGCTCCGGCTCGACCTCGCCGAGCGCTTCGAGCTGATCCCCGAGGACGACGGAGCGGCTCCTCTGGATCGTCGACTGGCCGCTCATGGAGTGGGACGAGGAGACGAAGGGCTGGGATCCGCTCCACCACCCGTTCACCTCGCCCGCGGACCCCGAGGGCTTCGATCCCGAGCGGCCCGGGCGAGTCGCGTGCGCTCGCCTACGACGTCGTCTGGAACGGCCAGGAGCTGGGCGGTGGGTCGATCCGTATCTCCAACCCCGAGGTGCAGCGGCGCGTGTTCCGCGGCGCTCGGGATCTCCGACGAGGAGGCGGAGGAGCGCTTCGGCTTCCTGCTCGAGGCGCTTCGGTACGGGGCGCCGCCGCACGGCGGCATCGCCTACGGGCTCGACCGCTTCGTCCAGCGGCTCGCCGGCGCCGGCCTCGATCCGCGACGTGATCGCGTTCCCGAAGACCGCCTCCGGCTCCGATCTGTTGACCGGGGCGCCGGCGGCGGTCGACGAGATCCAGCTTCGCGACCTCGGGCTGCGGGTCCACGCGCACCCGCCGCGAGCCCGAGCCCCCGGAGTGATCGAGGAGACGCGAGCTGGCGGGGCGGGTCCTCGACGCGCTGGGGCGTGACGACACCCAGGCCTTCGGCCGGCTCGTCGCGGACGACGTCGAGATCGAGACCGCCCGCGGCGTGCGATGCGGGCATGCCGAGGCCGTCGCCTGGGCGGAGAACAAGTACGACCACCTCCAGCGCCGGTTCGCGATCGAGGAGGTGCGGCGATCGGGTCCGGGCGACCTGCTCGTGACGGGCCACACGGAATACGTCTGGAAGGAGGACGGCGAGGTCGCCGACGCGACCCCGGTCGCGATCGAGATGCGGTTCCGCGACGGCAAGCTCGTCCGCTGGCGCTTCCGCGAGGACCTGGCCTGACGGCCTCCTGACTCAAGTCCCGGGCGGGATCCGCCGAAGCAGCGGTTGATGCCCTCCGGATCCACAGGGCGTGCGATATCCGCTGCTAGTGTTGGCCCAGGCTCGAGCTTGTGCGATAGCCGCCCAAATTGTGAGCCAACACATCCGGCTTGGGAGTCGATCTCGGCCGGGTCCCATCGGGGCTCGACGGTAGACACCCACCTGCTTAGTCAGGTTCTCAGGCCGGGCGGCGCCGGCAAGCTGGAGCCTCTTTTACTGGAGAGTGCTCGGCGTCCCGGAGGCGACCGTCAGCTACGGCTTCCGCGGCCCCGAGTCCGTCCAGCAAGCCGTCGAGGACGCGCCCTTCGACGGCAAGAGCGTCACCTACGACCCGTAGGCACACGCTCGGCATACTGGCCCGGTGCGGCCGCTCGCCGAGCGGCGTCTGGTTGGACTCCTCGACCGGCGCGACGAACTGGTAGCCGCGGCCGCGGACCGTCCTGATCAGGGCCTGGGCGCGGCCGCTGTCGCCGATCGCCTTGCGCGCGGCCATCAGACGGCTGCTCAGCGTCGCCTCCGAGACGAACGAGTGGCCCCAGACCTGAGCCAGCAACTCCTCCCGCGTCACCAGGCGGTCGCGATGGGCGAGGAGGTATGCGAGGACGTCGAAGACCTGCGGCTCGACGTGCTGGCGCGCGTCCCCTCGACGCAACTCGTACCGCTCGGTGTCGAGCTCGCAGTCTCCAAACGCGTAGATCACCCAGAGCTCCTTTCCGGTCGGCCGGGAATCGTTTCATAGCGCGGATTCGCATCTCCACGAAATCTCCACGTTTCCCTCAAGCGCTCTCCACGCACGGTTTCTAGGGTGACGACCGTGTTCGAAGCCGCCCCCCAGATCCTCGAGCTCACGGCGACCCTGTACGGCGTAGGCGCGGCGGCCACATCCCTGCTGCAGGCTCGTCAGATGCTCAAGAGCCGCACGTCGCGCGACGTCTCCGCGGGGTTCTTCGGCGCCTACGCGGGTGGCTACGCGATCTGGCTGCTCTACGGCCTGAGCATCCAGAGCCTGCCCCTGGTCCTCGTTGATTCCCTCGGATTGCTGTTTGCGGGGTTCACCCTTGCGGTCGCCCTCTCGCTTCGGGGCAGCCTCCTGCGCCCCAGCACCTGGCGAAGCTGCGAAGCTCATTCGTGACGCGCGCCGCGGCTACGCTGCGCGCGTGGATCGAAGCGCGCTCGAGCATTTCCTGAGCGACGCGAGCCGGCGCGACGACGCGCCGGCCGGTGCCGTCTCCGGCGCCGCCGGGGGCGCTCCGTGCGGGGACCTGGTCCGCATCTCCCTGGTCATCGCCGGAACGCTGATTCGCGATCGCTCGCTTCGACGCGGAGGGATGCGCGACGGCGCGGGCGGCCGGAGCGGCCGTCGCCGAGCTGGTCGAGGGGGAGGCCGTCCTCGATGCGGCGCTGGTCGGACCCGGTGAGATCGCCGAAGCTCTGGGCGGGCTCTCGCCGCAGGGCCGCCACGCGGCCGACCTCGCGGCCGACGCGCTCCACCGCGCGCTGACCGCGGCGATCGCTGGCGGGGAGGGCGCGCTCGCGGAGCCGAGCGCGAACCGCGTGCTGGTCGCGATGTCGGGCGGCGTCGACAGCGCCGTGGCGGCGCTGCGCGAGCGGGAGGCGGGCAACGAGGTCGTCGGGGTGACACTGAAGCTCTGGGCCGACCGGCGGACCGACGGCGAGAAGAGCTGCTGCTCGCCGCACGCCGTGATCGGCGCCCGCGCGCTCGCCCATTCGCTCGGGATCCCGCACCTGACCATGGACCTCGAGGACGAGTTCCGCGCCGCGGTGGTCGACGACTTCGTCTCCGGATACGCGGCGGGGCGCACCCCGAATCCCTGCGTGCGCTGCAACGGGCGGGTGCGGATCGACGCGATGGTGGCGCTCGCCGACCGGCTCGGGGCGACCGGCCTTGCAACCGGGCACTACGCCCGGATCGCGGACGACGGCGAGCGGTCCGCTTCTCGTCACGGCCGCCGACACGGCGAAGGACCAGACCTACATGCTCGCCGCGGTCTCCCCGCAGACCCTCGCGCAACTGCGGTTCCCGCTCGCGGAGCTGACCAAGCCCGAGGTGCGCCGGATCGCCGCAGACGCCGGCCTACCGGTCGCGACCAAGCGCGAGAGCCAGGACCTGTGCTTCCTCGCCGGCGAGGGGCGGCGCTCGTTCCTCGTCCGCCGCGGAGGCCTCCGGGACCGCGGGGGCGAAGCTGGTCGACCGCCGCGGCCGCGTGCTCGGCCGCCACCGCGGCCACCACCACTTCACCGTCGGCCAGCGTCGCGGCATCGGCGTCGCCGCGAGCGAGCCGCTCTACGTTCTCGGGACGGACGCCGATTCGAACCGGGTGACCGTGGGGACCCGGGCCGAGCTGGCGACGACAACGGTTTCCTTGACGGACGCCGTCCTCCACCGCCCGTCCGAGCGGGTGAACAGGGTCAAGCTGCGCTACCACTCGAAGGCGCTCAACGGCGGCATCGAGGGGACACTCACCGGCCCGAATCGGCTACTGACCATCGAACTTTCCGAGCCCGCCGACCGCGTCGCCCCCGGCCAGACCGCCGTCCTCCTCGACGGCGAGCTCGTAGTCGGGTACGGAACGATCGCCGGTTAGCCGCCGCGCTTGCGGAGGTGGCCTGGGGATGCTGTGGCGGAGGGTGGTCTCTCGGTCGGAGAGGGTCAACGAGCAGTGCAGGCAAATGCCCTTGCGCCGGGCGCGGCCAGTGGTGCCCGGCACGGTGACGTGAACCAACGGAGGGCACGTAGGGGAAAGCCTGTGGAGGTTCGCCGCGCACCCGTGACTCAGCACGGCGCCCTCGCCGACCGCGAGCACCGCGGCCATCCAGCGGCCCTCGCGGGTGAGGTTGGGCGTGCCAGAGGGTGTAGATGCCACGGTGAACGCGATGCAGGCGGCCAGCCTGGACACGGCGGGTGATCGCCGGCTTGCCGAGACCGGCCGCGAGCAGCTGGGCCAAAGCCACCGCGCCGTGCTGGCGCGCGGCCAGGCGGGAGATCACCATGTCGCTGTCGGCGCCTTTCTCTCGCATACCGAGAGAAAGGCGCCAAGCGGCCGCGCGCCCCCTTAGTGCCCGCCGTTGTTCGGCCATCGCATGCCGGCGAGCTACCTAGACTCCCCCTCGCATGAAGGCAAGCGAGATCCGCGAGGCGTTTCTCTCCTACTTCGAGGAGCGTGGGCACGAGCGGCTGCCCTCCGCCTCGCTGGTTCCCTCCTCGCACGACCCCTCCGTGCTGCTGACCACCGCCGGGATGCAGCCCCTGAAGCCCTACTTCCTCGGCCAGGAGGAGCCGCCGTCCCGAAGGCTCACCTCCTGCCAGCGCTGCTTCCGCACGACCGACATCGAGGAAGTGGGGAACACCGCGCGGCATCTGACCTTCTTCGAGATGCTCGGCAACTTCTCGATCGGCGACTACTTCAAGGACCAGGCGGTCGCCTACGGCTGGGAGCTCTCGATCGGCGCGCTCGGCCTCGACCCGGACCGCATCTGGGTCACGGTCTTCGAGGGCGACGACGAGCTCGGCCTCGGCCCCGACACCGAGTCGATCGAGCTGTGGAAGGCGCAGGGCGTGCCCGAGGAGCGGATCGTCCTGCTGCCCCGCGCGGAGAACTTCTGGCAAGCCGGGCCGACCGGTCCCTGCGGTCCCTGCTCGGAGATGTACTTCGACCTCGGCGAGGCCTTCGGCGGACCCGAAGAGCGGCCGGGAGACGACACCGACCGCTACGTCGAGTACTGGAACCACGTCTTCATGACCTACGAGCTGCATGAGGGCGGCTCGCTCACCGAGCTCCCTCAGCGCGGCATCGACACCGGCCTCGGGCTCGAGCGAATGGCCGCGATCAAGCAGGACGTCCCCTCCGTGTACGAGACGGAGCGGTTCCGGCCCCTGGTCGACCTCGCCGAGGAGCTCTCCGGCCGAAGCTACGGCTCGGACCCGAAGACGACCCGGGCGATGCGGATCCTCGCCGACCACTCGCGCGGGACGGTGCACCTGATCGCCGACGGCGTCGTTCCCTCCAACGAGGACCGCGGCTACATCCTGCGCCGGGTGATGCGCAGGGCGATCCAGCAGGGGCGGGTGCTCGGGCTCGAGCCGCCCTATCATCGGCGAACTTCGCCGACCGCGCGATCGGGGTCACCGGCGCCGCCTACCCCCACGTCGAGGCGAGCCGCGAGACGATCGTGCGCTGGGTCCGCGACGAGGAGGAGAGCTTCGGCCGCACCCTCGACCGCGGCACCGAGATGCTCGCGGGCCTCGTCGCCGAGGCGAAGGAGGCCGGGACCTCATGGGTCGACGCCGCCGACGCCTTCCGGCTCCACGATACCTACGGATTCCCCTACGACCTGACGAAGGAGCTCCTCGCCGAGGAGGGCCTCTCGGTGGACGACGCCGGCTTCGAGGAGCTGATGGAGGAGCAGCGCACGCGGGCGCGGACCGGCGCCGCGACCGCCACCCCCGAGCGTCACGAGCAGGTGATCGAGTTCGTCTCCTCGCTGCCCGAGAGCCGCTTCGTCGGCTACGAGACGCTGGCAGCGACGACGGGCGTGGTCGACGCGAGGGACGGCCTGGTCAAGCTCGAGGAGAGCCCGTTCTACGCCGAGGGAGGCGGACAGGTCGCCGACTCCGGGACCCTGCGCTGGGACGGCGCCGAGGCGCGGGTCGTCGACGTCTACCGGGTCGGAGACGACCAGGCGCTCAGGGTCGACGCGTCCGCGGGCGAGCCGCCGACCGGCGAGCGGGTCGAGGCCCGCGTCGAGCACGCCACCCGGCACGCGACGATGCGAAACCACACCGCGACCCACCTGCTGCACGCGGCGCTTCGGGAGCGGCTCGGCACGCACGTGCGCCAGGCCGGCTCGGCGGTGCGCCCGGACAAGCTCCGCTTCGACTTCACGCACGGCGCCCCCCTCGCCCCGGACGAGATCGAGCGAGATCGAGCGTATGGTCAACGACTGGATCAAGGCGAGCCGTCACGTCCGCGCGATGCAGATGGAGCGCGACGAGGCGGAACGACTCGGGGCGATGGCCCTGTTCGGCGAGAAGTACGGCGACTGGGTCCGCGTGGTCGAGGTCGAGGAGGTCTCGCGCGAGCTCTGCGGCGGCACCCACGTCGCCAACACCGGCGAGGTGGGGATCTTCAAGATCGTCTCCGAGGGCTCGAGCGCCGCGAACGTGCGCCGGATCGAGGCGCTCACCGGTCCCGCCGCGATCGACTGGTTCGAGGAACAGAGCGCGAGGCTCCAGGAGACCGGAGCGCTGCTCGGCTCGCCCCGCGACCCGGTCGGAGCGGCGCGCCGCGCGGCGGAGCGCCTGGCCGAGCTCGAGCGCCAGGCCAAGGAGAGCGGCGCCGCCGAGGCGGGGGAGAGGGCGGCCGAGCTCGAGCGCGAGGCGCGGCAGGTCGAGCGGGATCCAGATCGTCGTCGCCGCAAGGCGGCGGAGCGGACCAGCGGGCGTTGCTCGAGCTGGCCGCACGGGTCCGGGACCGGCTCGGCGACTCGGCGATCGTGCTCGGCGGCGCCGCCGACGGCAAGGTCGCGCTGGTCGCGATGTTCGCCGAATCGGCGGTGGGGCGCGGGCTCTCGGCGGCGGAGGTCGTCAAGGAGGCCGCCGCCCTCGTCGGCGGCGGCGGCGGCGGTCGCGACGACGTCGCCCAGGCCGGTGGCCGCGACGCGGACCGCCTCGACGACGCACTGGAGAAGGCGCGCGAGTCGATCGAGCGCACGCTGAACGGCTAACGCTCGACCGATGGACACTCACTAGGCTGCCCCGCCATGCGCGTCCTCGCCGTCGACCACGGGACCGCTCGCTGCGGCTGCGCGATCTCGGATCCCACCGGGACGCTGGCTCGTCCCCTGCCGGTGATCGAGCCCTGCGAGGCGCGCGAGGTGGCGGAGCTCGTCGCCGAGCACGGTGTCGAGCTCGTCGTCGTCGGGCTGCCGGTCGGCCTTCACGGGGAGGAGGGTGCCCAGGCGGCACTGTCGCGCGCCTTCGCCGATGAGGTGGCCGCGCTCGTCGAGGTTCCGGTCGAGACTCACGACGAGCGCTTCACCACCGCGCTGGCGCAGGGCTCCATGCGAGAGGGAGCCGGCGCCGCCGAGGACTCCCTCGCCGCCGCGCACCTGCTCGAGAGCTTCCTCGCCTCCCGTCAGGACGATTGATGATCGACCGACCGCCGCAGGGCGACGGCGAGCCGCCGATCCCCGACGACCCCTTCCTCGCGGACGACCCCGCGGCCCGCGAGCGCGAGGCGCGCCGCCTCGACCGCGAGCGAAAGCGCGCCGAGCGCGCGGCGCGCGATGCGGAGCGCGAGGCGCGGGCGAGCCAGGCGCCCCAAGCTCGCGAGCAATCCGCCGATCCCGGACCGTCGGGCCCCTCGCCCGCGGAGCGCGCCTCGGCGGCGGTCGCGGGACTCGGCGAGCGGATCTCGCAGCGACGCGCCGAGCGCGAGCGGACGCGAGCGGAGCGCCGCACGGCGGCGCCCGTCGCGACCGAGCCGCCCGGGGAGGAGCCAACGGAGTCTGACCCCTCCGTCCCCCGGCGCTCGTTCCTCGAACGGCTGCCCAGCCCGAGCCCCGTCCTGATCGTCGTCGCCCTGTTCGTGATCGCGGCGCTCATCTTCCTCAACGCCCTGTTCCAGCCGTTCCACGGCGGCGGCGGCGAACGCGTCCTCTTCAAGGTGCCGAAGGGCGCCAGCGCCGGCCAGGTCGCGGACCTGCTCGACGAGGAGGGCGTGGTCTCGAGCGGCACCCTGTTCGAGCTGCGCCTGACGCTCGCCGGCCGCCGCAGCGACATCTTCGCCGGCACCTACTCGCTCGAAGAGGGCATGAGCTACTCGGACGCGATCGACGAGCTGACCAAGCCGCCGAGCCAGCGCACGCTCCCGGTCACGGTCCCCGAGGGCTACAGCCGCGAGCAGATCGCCCAGGTCGCCGCCGACGTCGGGCTCGAGGGCAGCTACGAGCGCGAGAGCCAGAGCGCGAAGGGATTCGACCCCGCGAAGTACGGCGCGGAGGGGGCCGAGAACCTGGAGGGCTTCCTCTTCCCGGCGACCTATGAGCTGAGGCCGAACGACAGCGCCGAGGATCTCGTCGCGAAGCAGCTCACGGCGTTCGAGCGTGACTTCGAGAAGGTCGACCTGAAGTACGCGGAGTCCAAGAACCTGACCCCGTACGAAGTGCTCACGATCGCGTCGATGATCGATCGAGAGGTGCTGGTCCCGAAAGAGCGCGAGCTGGTCTCCTCGGTGATCTACAACCGCCTCGAGATCGGCGAGCCGCTCGGGATCGATGCGACGATCCGCTACGCGACGGGCAACTACGACCAGCCGCTGACCGAATCCGAGCTGGCGATCGACTCCCCCTACAACACGCGCGAGAACGCCGGCCTGCCGCCGACCCCGATCGGCAACCCGGGCATAGACGCGATCGAGGCGGCCGCCAACCCGGCCGAGACCGACTTCCACTACTACGTGGTCAAGCCGGGCACCTGCGGCGAGCACGAGTTCGTCGAGACGGCGGAGGAGTTCGACGCCGCGACGGCGCGGTACGACACCGCCCGCGAGGCGGCAGGGGGAAAGTCGCCGGACACCTGCTAGTCATGGGGGCGTGAAGCGCCTCGCCGTAGTCGGCAAGCCCGTCGCGCACTCGCTCTCCCCGGCGATGCACACCGCGGCCCTCGAGCAGATGGGTCTGGCGGGGGAGTGGTCCTACGAGGCGATCGAGGTCTCCGCGGCCGACTTCGAATCGGTGATCCGCGCGCTTCCCGAGGCCGGCTTCGCCGGCGTCAACGTGACGATCCCGCACAAGGAGGCTGCCCTGGCGGTCGCGGATGCCGCGTCGGAGACAGCGCAGGCGATCGGCGCGGCCAACACGCTCACCTTCGCCGCCCGACGGATCGAGGCGGAGAACACGGACGCGGAGGGCCTGTTGGCATCGCTGCCGCGCTCCCCGCGCGGCGAGCGGGCGCTCGTGCTCGGCGCCGGCGGCGCCGCCCGCGCGGCGGCCTGGGCACTCGCCGACGCCGGCGCCGAGGTCTCGGTCTGGAACCGCACCGCCGAGCGCGCGCAGATCCTGGCCCGCGACTTTGGCATTCGTACGATCGTGACGACTCGAGAGGATGAGCCGCTGCCCATCGACTCGTTCGCGGTCGTCGTCAACGCCACCTCGGTTGGGATGAGAGCGCCCGCTGGACAAATGGGGGGTCCCCTAAAGGGATTAGGCCTAACTGACGATGCGTTCAACCAAAGACATCTGGTGGTCGATCTGGCGTATGCGGAGTCCGAGACGGAACTCGGACACACCGCACACGCCCGAGGCGCCCACGTGGTCGACGGCCGCGAGGTCCTCGTCAATCAGGGCGCCGCGTCGCTCCGGATCTGGACCGGAGAGGAGCCTCCGCTGGACGAAATGAGGAAAGCGATCGCTATCAAGTCCCAGCTTCGCGAGGAGGCCGCCGGTGGAGCCTGATGACGCTGGTCGCGCCTCGCATCTCCGGCCCGTGCCCTCGGCGGAGGCTACCGCCGAGGCCACCGCGAGCGCGCCCGCCGAGCACTGGCTTCATCGTGATCTCGATGTGCCTGCCGATCTTCTCGCTCTACGACAAGATCCAATAGAGCCCGCTTGACGCTTGTCATCCCGTGGGGGATGGAGGCGGCGGTCTGCAAGCACCTCGACCAGAGCAAGGTCGAGCCGCCTCCGGAGGCGGAGGGCTGAAGCTTCCCCGGGGGCGGGGTCGTCGCCAGCAACTCGATCGACGTCGTCCTCGACGTGGAGGCGATCGCGTTGGACGACCTCGAGGAGACGGGGGCGATCGACTTACTACCGCGAGGACGTCGAGCAGCTCGTCAGGTCCGCGGCTCGAGGATGACGAGCGGGATCGTGCGGTCCGTGCGGGCCTTGTAGTCGTCGTAGCCGGCCCAGGTCGCGACCGCCCTCGGCCACAGGCGCCCGCGCTCGGCGTCGGTGGCGACCCGGGCGCGGACCCGGCGCCGATCGGAGCCGACCTGGACCGTGGTCTCCGGGTTGGCGCGAAGGTTGTGGAACCAGGCCGGGTTGCGGGGATACCCGCCCTTCGAGGCGACGATTACGAGGTCCTCGCCGTCCTCGAAGTAGACCAGCGGCGAGCTCCGCTCGATCCCGCTTTTCGCGCCGACGTGGTCGAGGAGCAGGAACCGCGGCAGTCCGGGAAGCCGGTGCCCGACCCTGCCGCCGCTCGCCCGGTACAGCCACCCGTGTGCTCCGAAGGCGCGGTTGAGGAGCGGCCAGTTGCGATCCGCGAGATCGAGGTAACCCATGCAGCGCGGAGCTTCGCATGGTCGTCGCGATTCGGTCGGCCCATACGATGGCTTGATGCGCCGGGTCGCATTGCTCTCGAATCCCGAGTCGGGCTCCGGCGAGGCGGAGGCAGTCGAGCGCGAGCTGCGCGAGCTCGGCGCCGAGGTCCGCGTCTTTCCGATCCAGGATCCCGACCCGGCACTGGCTACGCGCCCGGAGCGGATCGTCGTCGCCGGCGGCGACGGCTCGATCGGATGCGCGGCGGCGCTCGCCGGCCGGGCGGGGGTGCCGCTTGCGGTGATCCCGGTCGGAACGGCGAACGACTTCGCCCGGGCGCTCGAGCTTCCCGACGACCCGGGGTCGGCGGCGCGGCTCGCGGTCGAGGGCTCGCGGACGAAGCCGATCGAGCTCGGGCGGATGGAGGAGCGGCCGTTCGTGAACGTGGCGAGCCTCGGCCTGCCGCCCGTGGCCGCCCGGCACGCGCACGATCTGAAGCCCAGGCTGGGGACGCTCTCCTACGCGGTGGGAGCCGTGCAGGCGGGGTTCGGGGCGAAGCCGGTCGATTGCCGGGTTGCGGTTGACGGTGGCGAGGAGCTCTTCTCCGGGGAGGCCTGGCAGGCGACCGTGGCCTGCTCGGGAGCGTTCGGCGGCGGCTCCCAGGTCGAGGCCGATCCCAGCGACAGGATGCTCGACGCAGTGGTCGTCGAGGCTCGGTCGCGAGTCTCGCTCGTCGCCCGCGCCTACGGAATGCGAACCGGCCGCCTCGAGGCGCAGCGCGGCGTCCACAGCCGTCGCGCCCACACGGTGGAGGTGCGGGTCGGAGAGGAGACACCCTTCAACGTCGATGGGGAGATCTGCGTGCGCTCGGGTGTCGTGCCGTTTCGCATCGAGCGGGACACGATCGAGCTGGTGGTCGGATGAGGCTCCCCGATCGGGCTCGCGAGCTCGCCGGACGCGACGACCGCCGAATCGAATGGCAGCGCTGGGCCTGGCCGGCGGCGATCGCGGCCGCGGTGGTCGTCCGCTACACGGCCGAGAGCATGCGGCATCGGCGCGAGGGGGGCTTCGGCTACGAGCTCGGCGTGGACCTCGAGGTCGACTCGGCAGCCTTCCTGGCCGCCTGCGAAGCCCTGACAGGGGCGCCGATCACCGAGGGCAACGAGGCCGAGCTGCTGATCAACGGTGAGCAGATCTTCCCCGCCTTCCTGGAGACGATCGGCTCCGCTCAGCGGACGCTGAACCTCGAAACCTATGTCTACTGGCGCGGCGACATCGCGCGCGACGTTGCCGAGGGCGTCTGCGAACGCGCCCGAGCCGGGGTCACGTGCAAGGTCCTGCTCGATGCGCTCGGGGCGGCGAAGATGGAGCGCGACCTCGTGCGCTCGATGCGCGATGCGGGCGCGGAGGTCCGCCTCTTTCGCCCGCCGAAGCCCTATGCGGTTCGGCGGCTGGTCAATCGCACGCACCGCAGGGTGCTGGTCGCCGACGGACGCGTCGGGATGACCGGCGGTGTCGGGATCGCGTCCGAGTGGACTGGGGATGCCGAGGATCCCGAGCACTGGCGCGACACCCACGTCCGGGTCCGCGGGCCGGTGGTTCGCGGCCTTCAGGGTGCCTTTGCCGAGAACTGGCTCGAGGCCACCGGCGAGGTGCTCGCGGGCGACGACTACCTGCCGGAGCTGGAGCCGGTGCCAGGAGGCGGTGGCCGGATGCAGCTCGTTCGCTCGCGGGCGGGGGTGGGGGACACCAACGTCGAGGCGCTCTACTTCCTTGCGATCGGGGCCGCGCGGCGATCGATCGATCTCACCGCGGCCTACTTCGTCCCCCGTCCCGCCTTCACCGAGGCGCTCGTCGCGGCCGCGCACCGCGGCGTGCGGTTGCGGATCCTCGTTCCCGGCCCGCACATCGACAAGGGCTTCGTCCGGGTCGCCGGGCGAGCGGCTTACGCCGAGCTGCTCGAGGCCGGGGTCGAGATCCACGAGTACCAGCCGACGATGCTCCATGCGAAGACGATGGTGGTCGACGGCGCGTGGTCCTCCGCGGGCTCCGTCAACTTCGACAACCGGTCGTTCCAGCTCCACGACGAGGCGACGCTTTGCGTATGGAGCGAGGAGTTCGCCGGGCAGCTCACCGAGGTGTTCGAGGCCGACCTGGGCCGCTCCGAGCAGATGCGAGACGCGCGCTGGCGACGCCGCGGACCGCTCCAGCGGGTCGGCGAGGCCGCGAGCACGCTCGTGCGCCGCGAGCTCTGATCGACCGAGGGTTCGAATCTACTGGGTTTGCAGGGGAAAATGATCGGGGAAGGTTCGCCGCGGACGGTTTCCATCGGAGGGGGTGCCCGATGCCAGCTGAGCTACCGGTGCTGCTGTCGCTCTACGTGGGTGGAGTGATGCTGGTCGCTGCTCGGTTCATCGCCGGCGGCCGGTAGGAGCGGCGCGCTATCGTCGCTTCATCGCGTCGCTGAGGGACATTGCGGGCCCCGATTCCGGCTCACAGGGGCCGAACGGCGAGGGCGCGATCCCGGACGCGGAGGCCCTCGATGCCTACTCCAGGACGGTCACCGAGGTCGCGGGGCGACTCGGGCCTTCCGTGGTCAACCTGCGCGTTCGCCGCCGCACGCGTCGCGGGCGCCAGGCCGACGGTGGCGGCAGCGGCGTCGTGATCACCCCCGACGGCTTCATGCTCAGCTCGGCCCATGTGGTCGCGGGAACGGATGGCGGTTCGCGCGCGACCTTCCGCGACGGCCGCGAGGTGGGGACCGAGATCGTCGGCGCCGATCCCCTCTCGGACCTCGCCGTCCTCCGAGCCGACTCCGGAGAGCTGCCGGCGGCGGAGCTCGGCGACGCGGAGCAGCTTCGGGTCGGTCAGCTCGTGGTCGCGATCGGAAACCCGATGGGCTTCGCGGGCTCGGTCACGGCCGGCGTCGTCTCGGCCCTCGGGCGATCGCTCCCGACCGTTCACGGCTCCGCCGGCCGCCTGGTCGAGAACGTGATCCAGACGGACGCGGCGCTCAATCCGGGCAACTCGGGCGGCGCGCTCGCCGACGGGCTCGGCCGCGTGGTGGGAATCAACACCGCGGTCGCCGGGATTGGCCTCGGGCTCGCGGTTCCGATCGACGAGGCGACACGGCGGATCGTAGGCGCGCTGATGCGCGAGGGCCGGGTGCGCCGCGCCTACGTCGGGATCGCCGGCGGCTCGCGGCCGCTTCCACCGCGATCGTCGACGCGCCTTGGGCGCGAGACGGCGATCGAGGTGGTGGAGGTCGTCTCGGGAAGCCCGGCCGACCGCGCGGGCTTGCGGCCGGAGGACCTGATCGTCGCCGTCGACGGCGCGACGATTGAGGACGTCACCGACCTCCAGCGCCTGATGGACGCCGAGCGCATCGGCCGCTCGATCGCGTTCGAGGTGATCCGGGGCGACCGCTCGCTCACCGTCGAGGTGCGGCCAGTCGAGCTTCAGGACTGACGTTTCGGGCGCTCGGCGGCGATCGTCGCCACCGTTCCGGCCCGATCGGCGTTGACCTCGAAGCGCCCGACCTGGTCGATCAGGATGTCGAAGCGGGCCGGGGCGCCGGGCTCCGCGAACTCGATCAGGCCGAACGCCGGGATCGCGACCTCGCTCGGCCGGGCCGCCTTGACGACCAGCGCGAGCTGATCGCCGGTCGAGACGCGGACGATCTCGGGGCGACCGCTGGTTCGTGTCGAGACCCCGGCGGCCACGCGCTCGCCCTCGGGTCGCTCCTTGCTGGGCATCGCCTTGGAGGTCGAAGTGGAGGTCTCGGTGTCCTCCGCTCGGTCCGGCGGCGGCACTAGGGCGGCCGCCAGGGTCGAGATCCCGAGGAGCAGGAGCATCACGATCAGCAATCGCCTCGCCGCCATCGCCGCCGAGATTAGTCTCGGCGGCGAGCATGGGCTCGACTATTCAAGTTGGTGAACCGTCCGCTATGGCTGCCGCCGCTGGAGGTGTCCTTCTATGACGCCGCCGATGCCTTCCCGCGAAACCGATTAGGGTCTCTCGTGCTCGCACCCCCCACGCCGCACAGCTTCCAGCTGTGGGAAAGAGATGAGGCAACGATGCCAACGATGGTGGTGTTCCACGAGGTAGACGACGTCGATCACTGGCTTGCTTCACCGAAGCGAGAGGAGTTCTTCGGCCCGCGCGGAATGACGGTTCGCACTTTTCGAGATCCGGAGGGATCGAATCGGGTCGGGCTGCTCGTCGAGGTTTCGGATATCTCTGACTGGCAGGAGGCCCTTGAGTCTGAGGAGGCGGCGGAGGCAATGAAATACGACGGTGTTCGCCCTCAGACCGTCTTGCCACTCGTCGAGGCGTAGCACCGCAACAGCGGACGTAAACGGCATTGGGTGCACCATTGGGGAATCGGCGTCGAGCTGCTCCAACACCATTTGCAGGGGATTCGCTGGGCCATCCCCGCCAATACCGAACTCGCGATCCAGATTCAAACCGTCGCCTTTGAGGCGAAGCCCGCAACCGACGTGCCCGTGACCTGGAAGGGCGACACCGAAGTGGGACCTTGAGGTTGGCCTAGGGGCCGGCCCCCAACAACGTCTAGGGAAATCCGCTCCGTGCCTATCGGCCGAGTCTCGCCAGACCTGAAGCCGCCTAAGCACGACAAAGGGCGGGCCCGAAGGCCCGCCCCTGACAGCTTCGCCGCGAAGGCGGCCAAGCCGGACCGCTAGTTCGCGAACCAGTTACCACCACCGCGGTGACGGCCGGCGGTCAGGACTACAGCTTCTGCCGCCTGGTGCTCGACAGCAGTGCCCAGCTGATCGTCGCCGCCGGCGCGCAGGTGCGGATATTCTTCGACGCGCCGGAGAACTGTCCCACGCTCGGATCCGGCCCCCAGGGCCTGATCGACTCCGGCGCGAAGCTCACGACCACGAACGGCAGCCCGGCGAGCCTCCAGCTCCTGCTGGTCGGCTCGAGAAAGCCCGCCGTGACCAGCGACAACGTGGTGATGAACTCCAACAGCTCATCGACGATGCCCGTGATCCTCTACGCGCCCCGGAGCGCGGTCAGGCTGGACAGCAACTCACAACTGCTCGGCGCGGTCGCGGGCGAGAGCGTCAGCCTGAACAGCAACGCGCGGATCACGGCTCACCCGGCCGGAGCGGCCCTCGAGCTGCCGGTACCGATCCACTACGAGCGGACGCGGTTCGTCGAGTGCACGTTGATCTCAGCGCCCCCGACCGCGCCGAGCTCCGGCTGCTGAGCTCGCCATCGCGATGCTCGCCGCCTTCGCCTTCGTTTGCGGTGCCGTCTCCGGCAGCTTCCTCAGCGTGGTCGCGCACCGCCTTCCGCGAGGCGAGTCCTTCGTCACCGGGCGGTCGAGGTGCCCTCAGTGTGGCGCGACGATCGCTGCGCGCGACAACGTCCCGATCGTCTCCTGGCTGCTCGTGCGAGGAAGGTGCCGCTCCTGCCGCGCGCGGATCTCACCGGCCTATCCCCTGGTCGAGCTCGGAACCGGCCTTGCCTTCGCGGTTGCCGTCCTCGTTCACCTCGAGAGCAGTCGGGGGCTCGCCACCGGGCCGGATGCGCTCGGACTCGCCGCCGGGCTCGTCTTCGTCTCGATCCTCGCCGCGGTGACCCTCACCGACTTCGATCTGCGGCTGATCCCGAACCGCCTCCTCATCGCCGGAGCGCTTCTCGGCACGCCGCTCCTCCTATTGGCGGACCCGTCCTCGGCCGCGGAACGAGCTATTGCAGCGGCGGCCGCGGGCGGCGGGCTTCTCCTCGTCGCGCTTGCATACCCGCGAGGCATGGGGATGGGTGACGTGAAGCTGGCGGCGCTGATGGGCCTCTACCTGGGGGCGGCGGTCGCCCCGGCGGTTCTGATCGGATTCCTCGCCGGATCCCTCGTCGGCGTGGCGCTCTTGCTCCGTCACGGCGCGGCGGCCCGGAAAGCCGCGGTCCCCTTCGGGCCGTTCCTGGCGCTGGGCGGCGTCATCGGCCTGCTGGCCGGAGAGGCGATCGTCGACTGGTATCTCACGGCGTTCTTCCCGGGCAGCTGAGCCGCGCCGCGGGTCATGCCGCCGTCAAGGCTCAAGTTTCGGATCGACGAGGCCGATCTGTGCCCTGGGGGCCAAACCCGGGTGTCGCATCGATGATCACGCTGACAAGACAACGCCATCGTCGGGCTCGATCTCGAGGCGGGGAGCCTCGCCGCGACCGAGGTCCGTGAGAACGGCTCCGCGCAGGTCACCGGCGCCGGCGTGATGCCGCTCCCGTCGGGGGTCATCAGCGAGGGAGAGGTCGCCGACCCTGAGGCCCTCTCCGGCGCGCTCAAGGAGCTCTTCACCGAGCACAAGCTTTCGAAGTCCCGTCCGCCTCGGCGTCGCGGACCAGCGAGTCGTGGTCCGGATGCTGCGGTCCCCTATACGTGATCAAGCTGGACGGCATCCGTGTGGTCGAGATCGATGAGCCCGCCGGTTTCGGGCCCTCGGACCGCAAGCCACAGTCGGCGACCGGCGGGCTCGAGAACTTCCTCGGCCTCTGAGCGCCTGAACGCGCCCGACCGGGCGATAGCGGGCGCCTGAGTAGCCTGCCCGCACGATGGATTTCCGCTTCACAACCGCGGGAGAGTCGCACGGGCCTGGGCTCGTGGCGATCGTCGAGGGGCTGCCCGCTGGGCTGGTCGTCGACCGCGAGACGCTCGATCGCGACATGGCGCGGCGGCAGCTCGGGCACGGGCGCGGCGGGCGGATGAAGATCGAGAAGGATTCGGTCGAGGTCCGCTCGGGGGTCCGGCACGGGCGGACGCTCGGGAGCCCGGTGGCGCTCCTCGTCGCGAACCGTGACTACGAGAACTGGGAGGAGCGGATGAACCCGTGGCCGGTCGACGCCGAGGTCGAGGAGGTGCACCTGCCTCGGCCCGGCCACGCCGATCTCGCCGGGCTGCTCAAGTTCGGCCACACCGACGTTCGCAACGTGCTCGAGCGGGCGAGCGCGCGGGAGACCGCGGCGCGGGTAGCGGCGGGCGGGCTGGCGAAGGCGTTCCTGGCGGCACTGGGAGTCAGCGTCCACAGTCACGTGCTGCGGATCGGCGGGGTCGAGGCTCCGGCGCCCGACGACCTCGGCCCCGAGGACTTCTCCGCCGTCGACTCCTCGCCGGTGCGCTGCCTCGACGCCGAGGCCGCCGCGGCGATGGTCACCGAGATCGACCGCCTGCGGAAGGCCAACGAGAGCCTGGGGGGCATCTTCGAGGTGCGGGCCTTCGGCCTCGTCCCCGGCCTCGGCTCGCACGTGAGTTGGGAGACGCGGCTCGACGCGCGGCTCGCGCAGGGCCTCGTCTCGATCCAGGCGGTCAAGGGCGTGTCGGTCGGCGAGGCCTGGGACGTCGCGGGCCGCCCTGGCTCGGAGGCGCACGACGAGATCTTCTGGTCCGAGGAGCGCGGCTATCACCGCGAGACGAACCGCGCCGGCGGCGTCGAGGGCGGGATGTCGAACGGGGAGCCGCTCGTCGTCCAGGGCGCGCTGAAGCCGATCTCGACCCTGACCAAGCCGCTGCGCTCGGTCGACACCGAGACCAAGGAGCCGGCGGAGGCGCTACGCGAGCGAACGGACTCCGCCGTCGTCCCCGCGGCCGGCGTGGTCGGCGAGGCGATGGTGGCGTTGGTCCTCGCGCGCAGCTTCCGGGAGAAGTTCGGAGGCGATCACATCGACGACGTCCTCGATGCGGTGGAGGCCTACGAGCGGCGCATCGGCTGGCGTCGCTGACGGCGTGAGCGCGCCGGACCGCAAAGCGATCGCCCTGATCGGGTTCATGGGTGCCGGCAAGAGCGCCGCCGCCGGCGTGCTGGCGGAGTCGCTCGGCGAGCCGCTCGCCGACGCCGACGCGGCGATCGAGGAGGACGCCGGGCGCAGCGTCGCCGACATCTTCGAGGCCGAGGGCGAGGCCGGGTTCCGGGCGCGGGAGGAGCAGGTAGTGCTCGGGCTCCTCGACGGGGGCGGCGTCGTCGCCCTCGGCGGCGGCGCGGTGGAGAGCGAGCGGGTGCGCGAGGCGCTTCGCGACCACGTCGCGGTCTGGTGCGATGCGGACCTCGAGGTCGCCTGGGAGCGCGCCTCGCGAAACGAGAAGCGGCCGCTGGCCCGCGACCGCGACGAGTTCGAGCGGCGGTTTCGCCACCGTCGCCCCCTCTACGAGTCGGTCGCCGAGGCCGTGCTCCCGTCGATGGCTCGCGAGGCGGCATCGGCCGCGGCGCCCTGGCTGGCGACGCTTCGCGGCGCCCCCGAGGTCCGGCTCGCCTGGGCGAGCTCCGACTCGGGCGCGTACCCGGCGGCGGTAGGGCCGGGAGCGGCCGAGCTTCTCGGCGCGGTCGGCGACGACGCCGGCCTGCCCGAGCGCTGGTTCGCGGTCGCCGATCGCGCGATCCTCGAGCACCACGCCGGCATGCTCCCGGATGTCGAGGCGACGATCGAGGCCTCCGGCGGCGAGCGGTCGAAGACGATCGCCGAAGCCGAGCGGGTCCTCGGCGAGCTCGCCGACGCGGGCGCCCGCCGCGACGACGGCGTGCTGGCGCTGGGCGGCGGGGTGGTCGGCGACCTCGCCGGCTTCTGCGCGGCCACCTACCAGCGCGGGATCGCAGTCGCACAGCTCCCGACCACGCTGGTCGGCCAGGTCGACTCGGCGTACGGCGGCAAGACGGGCGTCGACCTGCCGGAGGCGAAGAACTACGTCGGCGCCTACCACCAGCCGGCCGCGGTGCTGGCTGACACGCGGACCCTGGCGACTCTCCCGGCCGAGGAGGTGGCGGCGGGTTACGCCGAGGTCCTGAAGACCGCGCTGATCGCGGGGGGCTCGCTATGGGAACGAGTCCGCGGGCTCGAGGAGCTGGAGGGACGGGACCTCGACGAGGTCGTTTTTGCCTGCGCCCGCACCAAGCTCGCCGTCGTCGCCGCCGACGAGCGCGACGCGGGCCGCCGTGCGGTCCTCAACCTCGGCCACACCGTCGGCCACGCGATCGAGACGGCCTCCGGCTACGGCCGCTACCGGCACGGCGAGGCGGTCGGCCTCGGTCTCCTGGCCGCCCTTCGCCTGTCGGGCGCGGCGGTGCTCCGCGCGGAGGTCGCCGGGCTGCTCGAAGCCCGCGGCCTGCCGACCCGACTCGACCCAGAGGTCGACGTCGACGCGATCCTCGCCGCGGTGGAGCGCGACAAGAAGCGCACCTCCGGGGGGGTCGGGTTCGTCCTCCTCGAGCGCCCCGGCGAGCCTCGGATCGGCCAGCGCGTCGATCCGGCTAGCGTGCGGGAAGCGGTGGAGGAGCTCAGAGACCAGGTGAGCCCGTGAAGGGAAGCCACAACCGCGTCTCGGTGCTTCACGGGGTCAACCTCGACACGCTCGGCGGCCGCGACCCCGAGGTCTACGGCTCCTTCACGCTCGGCGAGCTCCAGACCCGGATCAAGCGTTGGGCGCGCGAGCTCGATCTCGAGGCGACCTTCTTTCAGACCAACCACGAAGGCGAGTTCTGCGAGTACCTGCACCGGTTGCCCGAGCGCGCGGATGGGGCGATCGTCAACGCCGGCGCCTGGACCCACTACTCGTGGGCGATCCGCGACGCGCTCGAGGTCGCCGGCGTGCCCGCGGTCGAGGTCCACATCTCCGATGTCGAGTCGCGGGACGACTGGCGAAAGCTCTCGGTCTTCGACGGGGTGGTCCTGGACAAGATCTCCGGCGAGAGCGCGGATGGGTACCGGCGGGCGCTCGAGATCCTCCGCGACCGCCTCTCGGAGTGAGGGCCCGGGTCGAGAAGCTCGCCGCGCTGGTCGGCGAGCGCGAGCTCGACGCCCTGATCGTCGGCGACCTCGTCCGCCCGGGAGACTCCGGGCGGACCGAGATGGCGAACCTGCGCTGGCTGACGCGGTTCGGCGGGACCAGCGGGGTGGCGTTGGTCGGCCCCGAGATCGCCACGTTAATCACCGACTTCCGCTACGTCGAGCGCGCCGAGCGGGAGGTGGACGGATTCGAGCTCGAGCGCGCCGACCGCCAGCTCCTGCCGGCCCTGGCCGAGCGGCTGCCTGCGAAGGTCGGGTTCGACGAGGCCAACACGAGCGTCAAGGTGATGCGCCGGCTCGAGGAGCTCGCGGACGACGGCGTCGAGCTCGTCCCGAGCGCCGGCCTGGTCGAGCAACTCCGCAGGCGCAAGGACGACGGCGAGCTCGCGGCGATCCGGGCGGCGGCGCAGCTCGCCGACGAGGCGTACGGGCGGGCTCTGGAGGGCAGGCTCGCCGGGCGCACCGAGCGCGAGGTCGCGGCGGCCTCCGCGGTGGCGATCAGGGAGGGGGGAGGTGAGCCCTCGTTCCCGGCGATCGTCGCGGCGGGGCCGAACGGGGCCCTCCCGCACGCCGAGCCCTCGGACCGCGAGATCCGTCCCGGCGAGTTGGTCGTCTTCGATCTCGGCGCCGAGCTCGACGGCTACTGCTCCGACTGCACCCGGACCTTCGCCGCGGGGGAGCCGGGGGCCGAGGCGCGCGAGGTCTACGAGCTGGTCCGCGAAGCCCAGGAAGCGGCGCTGGCGGCGACGCGAGCGGATGCTGACGCCGTCGACGTCGACTCGGCAGCCCGCGATCCGATCGCGGCCGCCGGCCACGGGGACGAGTTCGGCCACGGCGTCGGGCACGGGGTCGGGATCGAGGTCCACGAGGCGCCGCGGTTGGCGCAGCGTTCCGAGGACGTGCTCGAGGCCGGAGACGTGGTGTCGATCGAGCCGGGCGTCTACGTAGCTGGACGGTTCGGGGTGCGGATCGAGGACCTGGTCGCGGTCACCGCAGGCGGCTACGACAACCTCAGCGGCCTGCCCAAGGAGCTCCGGATAGTCGACTGAGCGCGTCAGATGCCTGAGAGGTGGGTACTGGGGTGGTGATGGATTGTCTTTCCGCGAGTCGAGCTTGAGCGACGCGGCGGAAACCCAGGGCGTCTACGCGAAGCCGCTCCGGTTCCACCACGAGGCGCTGATCTACAGCGGCGAGGACGAGTTCCTCGCCGGCATCCTGCCGATAATCCGCGAGACCGTCACGGCGGGCGGCGGGGTGATGGTCGCCGTCAGCGAGCGGAAGATCTCGCTGATCCGCTCCGAGCTGAACGGCGAAGCCGGGCGGGTCGAGTTCGTCGACATGGGCTCGCTCGGGCAGAACCCGGCGCGGATCATCCCCGTCTGGCGTGAGTTCGTGGAGGCGAACGTGGGGCCGGGACGAAGCTTCTGCGGGATCGGTGAGCCGATCTGGCCCGGCCGCGGCGGAGCCGAGCTCGACGAGTGCCTTCGCCACGAGGCATTGCTCAACCTCGCCTTCGACGGCGGCCCAGGATGGCGCCTCGTGTGCCCCTACGACGCCGACGGCCTCGACGACGAGGTTCTCGCCGATGCCCGTCGCTCCCATCCGCACCTCGACGAGCACGGTCGCGGGGACACGAGCGACGCGTACGAGCCGTCGCTCGCCGGGCGCGCCCTGCAGGGCGATCTGGCGTCGCCGCCGGCCGGCGCGGACGAAATCACCTTCCGCGCCGAGACCCTAGGCGCGGTTCGCCGTTTCGCCTCCGACCACGCCGCGCTTGCCGGGCTCGGCCGCACGCGGGCGGAGGACCTAGAGTTCTCCGTCAACGAGCTCGCCGGCAACAGCGTCCGCCACGGCGGCGGTGGCGGAACGGCGCAGATCTGGCTCGAGGCGGGATCGCTCGTCTGCGAGGTCCGCGACGCGGGGGTGATCGCCGACCCGCTCGCGGGTCGCACGCGCCCGGATGCGATGCAGTTCACAGGTCGCGGCCTCTGGATGGTCAACCAGTTTTGCGACCTCGTCCAGATCCGCTCGCGGCCGGAGGGATCGACCGTCCGGCTGCGGATGCGGCTGGGTACCTAGTCGGAGTCGGCCGGCCCCGGCTCGGTCTCCAGCACCCCGAGCAGCTCGCCGACGCCGCAGACCAAGAGCCGCTCCTCGTCGACCTCGACCCAGACCCCCGCCGAGGCGGGGAAGACGACGTGGTCGCCGGGTTGCACGGGCATCGTCACGCCGACGTGCTCCCACCAGTCGAGGCCGGGCCCGACCGCGAGCACGATTCCCTGTTGGGGAGGCGGGTCGTGGCTTCCGGGAGGCACGACGAGGCCCGAGCGCCGAAACCGGTCCTGGTCGAGCTCCTTGATGACGATGCGGTCGAAGAGCGGTCGAAGCTGGTGGCGGACGACCTCGAACGACCGTGACCCCGGATGGGCGCTCATGTAGCCGAGGGTACCGGCTCGCTTGGCGGGCTTCGATCGCGGCATAGACTGCCCTCGATGTCCGAACGAATCGACGCTTGGCCGCTGCTCGCGGCGGTCGGGGCCCTGATGGTCCTCATCAGCCTATTCCTCGACTGGTACGAGCCGGACCTCAGTGCCTGGACCACATTCGAGATCGTCGATCTGCTGCTGGCCGCGATCTCGGTCGCCTTCATCGTCGCCGTGGTCTCCCGGCTCACGGGGACGCGCACCCGCGGTCCGGTGGTTCGCGACGCCTGGTTGCCCGTCCTCGCCGTCGGCACGCTGGTTCTGGTCGCCTTGTCGCTCGTCAACCATCCCCCCGCCGCGATCAACCTTGGGGAGAAGGTGGGGATCTGGATCGCGCTCGCGGGCTCGCTCGTCATGGTCATCGGCAGCCTCGCCGGGCGGACGCGGATCTCGTTCTCCTTCAGCTTCCGCGAGCCCGAGCCCGGGCGGCCCGTGGAGCCGTCCTCCGGCCGCGGCGAGCCGGCCCCGCCGCCGACCGGTGAGACCGGGACCCAGCGGCTTGGCGGAACCCGGGACGCCTGAGCCGGCCCCGTTGGCGGACGAGCTTCGAAAGCGTCCCGACCGCGGGACGGTGCTCGGCGACCGCTTCCGGCTGGAGCGGGTGATCGGGGTCGGCGGCATGGCGTCGGTCTGGCTGGGCCAGGACGAGGCGCTCGACCGGCCGGTCGCGGTAAAGATCCTCTCCGAGGCCCTCGCCGAGGACGACGACTACGTCGTCCGCTTCGGCCGCGAGGCGCGAACCGCGGGCAGCGTCGCGCACGCGAACCTCGTCAACGTCTTCGATTTCCAGGCGTCGGGGGCGCGGCCCTATCTGGTCATGGAGTACGTCGAGGGTGAGACCCTCGCCGGGCTGATCGAACGCGGCGCGGCCCTCGATCCCGAGCGGACCGCGCGGGAGCTGCTGAGCGCGCTGCGGGCGATCCACGACGCCGGGATCGTGCACCGGGATGTGAAGCCCGAGAACGTGCTCGTCGGTCTCGACGGACGCATGCGCCTGACCGATTTCGGGATCGCCCATCCCGAGGACGCGACCAGGCTCACCCAGACGGGAGAGGTGATCGGGACCGCTCGCTTCATGGCGCCCGAGCTACGGGCCGGCGGCGATCCGACGGTCGGCTCGGACCTCTACTCGCTGGGCGTGCTGTTGGGCGAGGTCTGCCGGTCCGAGCCCGCGGGCGACGTGGCCGAGCTCGCCGCCCACCTGAGTCGTGCCGACCCCGGAGAGCGGCCGGCTTCGGCGTCCGAGGCGCTCGCGGCCCTCGCACGCGGAGCCGCCCCCGGCGCGACCGACGAGTTGCCCGCGGTCGAGCCCGAAGCGGACGATGCGGAGCAGGAGACCCGCGTCGCGCCCGTCTCGGACGAAGCCGCCGCCGAGCAGCCCGTCGAGTCCGCCCGGGCGGCGGCGCGGCGGGGCTTCCTCCACGTCAGCCCCGCCCGCCTCGTGCTCGCGGCACTCGCGATACTCGCCGCCCTGATCGTCGCAGCGACCGTGATCGGCGACTCGGACCGAGGCAGGCCGCTGCTGGGGCCCGAGGCGAAGTCGAATCCGCTGAAGGGCGACGACGGCGGGCGATAGGCCGCGCCCAAGGGGCTCGAGAGCGTCTGGCTACGCTTGACGCCTCATGGCGGCTCAGATCTCCACCAACCAGTTCAAGAACGGCACCCATATCGAGGTCGCCGGGACGATCTACCGGATCGTCGAGTTCCAGCACGTGAAGCCCGGGAAGGGCGGCGCTTTCGTGCGGACGAAGCTGCGCAAGGTCGAGGACGGGTCGGTGCAGGACAAGACCTTCCGGGCAGGCGAGAAGTTCCGCCCGGTGCGGACCGAGACGCGAAGGATGCAGTACCTCTACGACTCGGGTGAGTCGGTCGTCTTCATGGACAGCCGCGACTACGAGCAGCTCGAGCTCCCGCGCGACGTCGCCGGCGACGCGATGCGGTGGGTCCTGCCGAACGAGGAGGTCGACGTCCTCTTCGTCGACGAGCGCGCCTCCGGCGTGCAGGTCCCGACCGCCGTCGAGATGGCGGTGATGAAGACCGACCCCGGCCTGAAGGGCGACACCGCCTCGGGTGGCGGGACGAAGCCGGCCGAGCTCGAGACCGGCGTCACGGTGGACGTTCCGCTGTTCGTCAACAAGGGCGACCGGGTCCGCGTCGACACGCGCTCCGGCGAGTACGTCTCGCGGGCGTGAGGCGCTCCGACCAACGCCGCGACGCCGTCTTCGCGCTCTACCAGCACGATGTCACCGGCCGTCCCCTGGAGGAGCTCCTCGAGGGCGCGAAGCCGTTCACGCGCGAGCTGGCCGAGGGCGCCGAGGCGCGGCGACCCGAGCTCGACGAGCTGATCGGCGAGCATGCCCGCGGCTGGAGCGTCGACCGGATCGCGCCACTCGAGAAGTCGATCATGCGAGTCGCGATCCACGAGATCATCGACCGTGAAGACATCCCGGCCGAGGTCGCACTCGACGAGGCGGTGAAGCTGGCCAAGCAGTACTGCGGCTCGGACACGCCCGGGTTCGTCAACGGGGTGCTCGGCGCGATCGCGACGTCGACCGCTGGGGAGCGGGCGTGACCGACGAGCTCCAGGCGATGGCGGAGCGCCTCCGGGAGCTGAGCGAGCCTGCTCGCCGATCCTGAGCTCCCGACGAGCAGGCCGAGGAGCTCGCGCGCGAGGCCTCCGAGCTCGCGGCTCGCGGCGGGACGCTGATCGACGAGCGGCTTCGCGAGCTGGCCGACCGCGGCCGCCCTAGATCCCGATGGCTGAGCAGGCCCCGGCTCGTCCCCGCGGGCGAGCGGGCCGGCGAGGACTATCCGGAGGACCTGCGCGAGCTGGTCGAGGCCTACCTCGGCGAGCTGCGCTTCTCCGACGACGCCTGCGACGGCCCGGCCTCGAGGAGGCGATGCGCTACTCGCTGCTCGCAGGCGGCAAGCGGATCCGGCCGGTGCTCGTCCTGGCGACGGCGCGGGCGACCGGCGGCGAGCCGGCCTCGGTGCTTCCCGACCGCCGCCGCGATCGAGCTGATCCACACCTACTCGCTGATCCACGACGACCTGCCGGCGATGGACGACGACGAGCTGCGCCGCGGCCGCCCGACCTCGCACGTCGTCTACGGCGAGAACATCGCGATCCTCGCCGGCGACGGGCTCTTCGCCGAGGCGCTGCAGCCTCGTCGCCGAGCGCCAGCAGGGGTCTCCCGAGCGGGTCGTCGACGCGCTGCGCGCTGATCGGCTGCGGCCACCGGCGTCGCAGGGAATGGTCGGTGGCCAGTACGTGGACGTGACCGAGACCGACCTCGACGCGCGACGCGCTGCGCGCGCTGCACGAGCTGAAGACCGGCAAGCTGATCGAGACGAGCGTCTGCGTCTCGCTCGCGCTGGCGGGGCTGAGCGAACCTGAGACAATTCCGTACACGCGATTCGCCGAGGAGCTGGGCGTGCTCTTCCAGATCGTCGACGACATCCTCGACGTGACGGGAAGCGGACGAGGAGCTCGGCAAGCCCCACGGCTCCGATGAGCGACACGGAAAGGTGACCTACGTGAGCCTCTTCGGTCTGGAGAGAGCCCGCGAGCTGGCCGCCGAGTCGCACGCGAAGGCGCGCGAGGCGCTCGCCGGACGCGGACGGCGACACCAGGGACTTGGAGCGGATCACCGACTTCATCCACACCCGACAGCGATGACGCCCAGAACGAGGAAAACGAGCGTCTGCTGGAGCGGATCGACGAGCCCGCGGACCTGCACGAGCTCGACGACGACGAGCTCCAGCAGGTCGCGCAGGAGACCCGCGAGCTGATCATCGACACGATCGGTGAGATCGGCGGCCACTTCGGCGCCAACCTCGGCACCTGCGAGCTCGCCGTCGCGCTCCACAGCCTGCTCGACTCGCCCCGCGACAAGATCCTCTGGGACGTCGGCCACCAGGCCTACCCGCACAAGGTGCTGACCGGTCGGCGCGAGCGACTCGACACGATCCGTCAGTACGGCGGGCCTGGCGCCGTTCTGCTCGATCGCCGAGTCCGAGCACGACATCATGGGCGCGGGCCACGCCTCGACCTCGATCGGCTACGCGGTCGGGCTGAAGGAGGCGATGCGCAAGGGGATCGGCGAGGACGGCCACGTCGTCGCCGTGATCGGCGACGGCGCGCTGACCGGCGGCGTCGCCTACGAGGCGCTCCACAACGCGGGCGGGCTCGAGACGCCGATCGTGATCGTCCTCAACGACAACGGGATGTCGATCTCGCCCAACGTCGGCGCGCTCTCGCGCAACTTCAACCGGGTGCGGCTGAACCCGCGCCTCTACCGGGCGCGCGAGGACGTCGAGGAGACGCTGCGCAAGCTGCCGCTCGGGCTCGGCTCGACAGATCGGCCGACTCGGGCCGGAGCTGAAGTCGGCGGCGAAGGCCTACCTGGCGCCCGGGGCTTCTCTTCGAGGAGCTCGACCTCGCCTACGTCGGCATCATCGACGGCCACGACGTCGGCGCGCTGCGCCACGCGCTCGAGGGTGCGCTGCAGGCCGAACCGGCCGGTCGTCGTCCACATCCACACGGTCAAGGGCAAGGGGTTCGCGGCCGCCGAGGAGGGCGGCCTCGAGGGGATGGAGAAGTGGCACGCGGCGAAGCCGGGCTCGATCGTCGACCGCAAGCCGGCGCCGAAGAAGAAGCCCGAAGCCGGTCAAGGAGACCGACGCCCCGGACTCGATCGCACCCGAGAAGCTCGAGAAGCCGCCGCCGCCCGTCGCCGCCGCAGTACACCGCTGTCTTCGCCGAGGCGCTGATCGCAGAGGCCGAGGCCGACGAGCGCGTGATCGGGATCACCGCCGCGATGGCGGGGGGGACCGGGCTCGACAAGCTCGCGAAGGCGGTGCCCGAGCAGTACTACGACGTCGGCATCGCCGAGCAGGACGCCGTCCTGTTCGCCGCCGGGCCTGGCGCTCCAGGGCGCGAAGCCGGTCTGCGCGATCTACTCGACCTTCCTCCAGCGGGCCTACGACCAGCTCGTCCACGACGTCTGCCTGCAGGAGCTGAACGTGGTCTTCGCGATGGACCGCGCCGGGCTCGTCGGCGACGACGGCCCGACCCACCACGGCGCCTTCGACGTCTCCTACTTCCGCGCCCTGCCGAACGTCGTCGTGATGGCGCCGCGCGACGAGGCGATGCTGGTCCACATGGTCCGCACCGCGCTTGCGTACGACGGAGGGCCGGTCGCGCTCCGCTACCCGCGCGGCACCGCCGCGGGCGTGCCGCTGCCCGAGCGCGGCCGCGAGATCCCGATCGGGACCGGCGAGGTGCTCCAGTCGGGCGAGCGGGTGGCGCTGCTCGGCTACGGCTACGGCGTCCAGGTCGCGAACGACGCCGCCGAGGAGCTCGCCGAGCACGATCTCGAGCCGACCGTCGCCGACGGCCGCTTCGCGAAGCCGCTCGACGGCGAGCTGGTCGAGCGGCTCGCGGCCGAGCACGACCTCGTCGTCACGATCGAGGAGAACGTCCTCGCCGGCGGGTTCGGCTCCGCCGTCCTCGAGCACGCCGAGGACGCCTTCGCCGGCCGTCCGGGCGAGCGCAGCCCGCATTCTCCGCATCGGCCTCCCCGACCGCTACGTCACGCACGGCAAGCCGGCGCTCCTGCGCGAGGAGGTCGGCCTCACCGGCCCCGCGGTCGCCGAGCGCGTGCTCGAGGCGGTGCGCGCCCACCAACCTGTCCCCTGAGGGGTCAGACCCCTCCCCGTTTGGGTTGACCCATCCTGGGTATGAGGCCGGTCGTGGCGCGTGTGCTAACCGGCCCTGCGCGCTGCATCGAGTGCAGGGCGGTGTGGCGAGCGGTCCATCTGGCCTCTACTGCGGAAGAATGCATCCGCTGCGGCGGCGGCCTCGAGCTCCTCGAGCCCGCCGAGTTCGGACCACGGTTCGCGCATCCCCGAACGGCACCCTGGGGCTGGAAGGAAACCAGCCGTACGCCGGGGTCGACCCCGCCGGAGCCCCTGAGTGGTCTCGGCCCCGACCGCCGGTCGATGACGTAGAAAAAGCGCCCGGGGCGACGGACGCTTTTTCCCTGCAAAGCCCCGTTTCCCTGCCCGACAGCCCTCCTGGGGGAACCAACCGCCGAAAGGGCCTGTCCAATCGATTACCCGGCATCGCGACGGGGAAACAAACGCAAGGCATGGATCGGCGCGGCGCCTTCGGTCAGACTTCGCTCGTGATCCCGAGCCATGATCTGGTTATCGCGGTCATCGTCGCCGCCGCCGTGAGCCTGCTGGGCGCGGCAAACGAGACCGTCGCCGGGAAGCAGGGCGCGCCGAGCAAGCGAGACGTCGTCTTCGTCGCCAATGCCGAGGGCGGGACGGTGAGCGTCGTCGACGCGCGCCGGCTCGAGGTGGTCAAGGAGATCAACGTGATTCCCGACGGGCCCACAGCGGACATCGACCGGACGCGCAGGCCGGCCAGCAGGTCATCGAGTGCGGTGGGAGGGAAGAACTACGCGCAGGATCAGGACATCTCGCCGAACGGCCGGGTCCTCTACGTCTCGCGGGGGCACCGCGGCGACATCGCCGCGTTTCGCGATCCGCACGGGCGAGCTGCTGTGGAAGCTGCGGATCAGCGGGCTGCGCGCGGATCACATGACGATCTCGCCCGACGGCCGCCTGCTCTACGTCTCGGCGATGACCGACAACGTGGTCGAGGTGGTCGACACGGAGCACCGGGGCGATGGTCGGCTCATTCGCGACCGGCGATTGGCCGCACGACAACCACTTCTCCGAGGACGGCGAGCTCCTCTACAACGGGAGCATCGGCAACATCGTGACCCCCGAGGAGGCCCGGGGCCCCGGGAGCTACGAGCTCACGGCGGTCGATCCCGAGACCCTGGAGGTCGTGCGCAGCTACGAGTTCGAGCGCGGCATCCGGCCCTACGTGCTCACCCGAGGACGGCCGCCGCCTCTTCGCCCAGCTCTCGCAGTTCCACGGGATCGTCGAGTTCGACCTGCGTCGGCGGGGAGATCGTCGACCGAGCTCGAACTCCCGGTCGACGAGGGCGTCACCGAGGACGACTGGGACTTCGAGGCCCCGCACCACGGCCTCGCGATCTCGCCCGACGAGAAGATGCTCTGCGCCGCCGGCCGCGCCTCCGACTACGTCGCGCTGGTCGCGACCGGTCGCTCGCGCCGCGCGCGATCATCGAGGTCGGCGACGCCCCCGGCTGGGCGGCGAACAGCCCGAACGGCAGGCGCTGCTTCGTCACCAACAACCGCGACGACACCCTCTCGGCGATCTCCTACCGCAAGCGCGCGAGAGGTCGCCCGGATCCCGGTCGGCGACGGCCCGAAGCACATCGAGCCCGCGCGCGTTCCGGCGAAGGTGCTCACCAAATAACCCGGCGGATCGAGTTCACGCTGAAAGCGGCTCGCCAGAGGAGTTGCAAGGTGGGAAGACCTCGACGCGCTGGTCATGCGCTTCCTCCGCGATCGTCGTGAGCGCGTGCTCCATCTCGATCGGGGTGATGCTCCCGGCCTCATCCGCGAAGGGGTGGTCCAGGAACCAGATCAGCAGCAATACCGAGGTGACCATCGCCCCGACGGAGACGACCACGGCCGCTTGGACGAGGTAGCTCCCCCGCCGGCTGGCGCTCAGTATCACCCAGCCGATCGTCAGCGCCGCGCCCATCAACAGCACGAACCAGAGGGGAGGGGGCACCTCGCGGATCGCCTCGGCGAGCCGGGAGCGCCGGCCCTCGATTCGCTTGTCCTGTTCCTCCAAGAGCTGCCGGAACGAGAGGCGCTGGACCGCTGACTCGGGATCAGCGCGCAGGGTGGCCTCGCGGAACGCGGTGCCCCAATCGTTGACGATCGGGCTCCCCTCCTGCTCATCCCTCATATCGGGCCAGCCGTGATGGATGACGGCGCGCCCGTAGCAGACCAGAAAGCCCTCGAGGCGCGCGTGCGACTCGGGATTGAAGGCCTCCACCGTGCGTGAGAGCTCGAGGACTGCTTCGGCCTCGGTCTCCGCCCCCGCCTTCGCGTCGTTGTAGTTGTCATACGCCTGCACCGCCACGAACGCGAGCAGGACGGCGAAGGCCGTCCCCAGGAAGTCGAAGGCCTTGCTGTGCTCCACGACCTCGCTCGCGAAGCGCTCGTTCATGGGACTCCGCCGCGAGACCCAAAGGAGTGCCACGGAGACCATCGCGACGCCGATCACGATCGCGACCGTGGTAATCGGGCTCATTCACTCGTCTCCACGGCGATCCAGCAGTCTCCCGCGCGGAGAGAGTGGCTCACGGGGCAGGTTTCACCCCAAAACGAGAACGCCCCGCGTCCTGCGGGCGCTCTCGGGGTACAGGGAGGAGAGAACCGGTGGTGCCTGCGCGCCAGAGTGCCAAACCGCTCTCGCAAGCCAGATTCGGACCGCTGCGAACCGCTGCTAACCGCTCAGATCGGGTGCTGAGCCGTCCACCGAGACGCTCATCGAGTAGATCAGCATGGGCTTCACGGGCGCGTGATGCTATTGCTGGGGCATGGCGGGCAAGGCATCGGAGCGGTTCGTCTGGGCGGTCGACACTCTGGAGGTCCGCCCGGCCGATCGCCTGCTCGAGGTCGGCTGCGGCCACGGCGTCGCGGTCTCCCTGGTCTGCGAGAGGCTGACGACGGGAACGATCACAGCGATCGACCGCTCGCCCAAGATGATCGAGATGGCCACGCGGAGGAACCGCGAGCACGTCGACGCGGGCAGGGCTGTGCTCGAGGCCATCGCGCTGGAGGACGCGGACCTAGGCGATCGGCGCTTCGAAAAGGTCTTCGCCTTCAACGTCGCCCCCTTCTGGCAGCAGCCGGAGGCGGCGCTCGGTGCCGTCCGCGAGCACCTCGCCCGGGACGGGGCCGTCTACATTTTCTGGGACGCGCGCCACTTCGCGCCGGAGGGAGCCCGGGACCTTGGGAACGAGCTGGCCGACCGGCTACGCGAGGGCGGATTCTCCGTCGAAAGGGTGCTGGTCGAGGACCTGCGCCCGATCGCCGCGGTCTGCGCGATGGGGCGGCCGCAGGGCGGATGAACTGGACTGCGACTCTGCAATCGCGGAACTCGCCACCGGGCGCTGCTGGTCCTCGCGCAGAGCAGCAGCGGGCTCAGCGCGAGTAGTCGCTCACCGAAGTGACGAGCGGATGCGACTGACGCTCGCCGCGCGGCGTTCCGGTCACCGTGAGTTCACTCGGGCTCGGTCCACCGGCGTTGCCCTCGAAGCGGTAGCGGTCGAACTCGTACGGAAGGCTCCTCGAGGTGAGAGTGACCGGACCGTCCTGGATCCCGAAGTGCAAGTGGGGTCCGTCCGTGTTGCCGCTGTTGCCGAACAGGCCGAGCTTTGATCCGGTTTTCACCCGGTCGCCGACGTCGACGCGGACCGACCCCGTCTGCAGGTGGCAGTAGTGAGCGAATTGTCCCGGCTCGAGCTTCACCACGACGCCGTTGCCGCAGAAGTCCGATGGAGAGGAGACGGTCGGGTTGCCGACAATGAACGGAGGGACCTCTGGGCGGTCGTTGACGGCTGAGACAACCTTCCCGGAGGCAACGGAGCGAAGCGTGGCCCCGTAGCCGGGCCAGTCGGTGTTTTGTGTACCGTCGCCCGTGTAGAAGCGGTCGTCGACGATTCGGATGTAGTCGATCGCGAAGGTCTCGATCGCCACATACTCCCCGTCCACCGGCACGATCGTCGAGCGGTGGGGGAGCGTTGGGTCGCCACAGCACCCGTTTGCGGAGAGCCAGCCCTCCCCTCGTAGGGGTGGAGCGATCTCGATTGGCGCGCTCCGATCGACGCTCAGCTCTGTGCGGACGACCTTGCTCCCGATGCCCGCTTCGAAAGGTGATCCAGGAGGGAACGTGTAGGCGATCCGGGTGCTCAGCCGCTTCGGCACCGTGCGCCCGGCGGAACGCGGCATGGCGACGTCGACGAGCGTCGCGACGGTGGACGACGACGGAATCTTCGCCGTCGGCGGGCCGGTTCCGATCGGGTGGGTGTACTCGGCCAGGGCGTCGCCCTCGAGAGTTAGGAGCTCTTCGCCGTCGCCTCGCACCTCGAGCGACCTGAGCGTCACCTCTGCGGTGAAGCTGTTGGTGATCACCAGGTTGAACTCGACGTGCTCCCGGTCGTCGGTGCCGTGGACGCGCTGCGGCGCGCCCGTGGTGCTCACCTGCAAGGCCGTGGTCTTCGCCGCCGATGACGTGCCGGCGCCCAGGAACGCTCCGGCGATCAAGGCGAGAAAGACGCACGCAACCGCGATGCCAAATCCACGCACTCCGGGCCTCGCGGCCATGCCGAACCTCCCTGTTCGTTTGGAGGGCGCCGTCGTCCTGCTCGACCCTCGCGCTATTCGAACCATCGTAGTGGAATCCAAGGACTGTCAAGAAGCGCCCGCGTGGCGCAGGAGGTCAGCGCAGCTTCTCGACCATGCGCTCGATCGCGCGGATGATCAACCGGGCTGGCTGAACATCACGTACCAAGCCCAATGAGAAACGCCCCGCTCTCGCGGGGCGCATCTCGGGGTACAGGGAGGAGAGATATGTATTTGTGTCTGTGTGAGGTAGGCCGGGTGTCTAGGCGCCGCGGGCGATGCTGAACCGCGTGGTTGCGGTCAGCACCAACATTGCGGTGCCAACTCCGGCCAAAAAGATCATGCCCGTGAGGTCTCCAGCGAGGCCTGCGACGATCGCCCCGGCGACCGTGACGTAGGCGAGCGCGTAATCGGAGCCCGCGTGGGCGGAGAGCGAGACCGTCCGCTCCGTCCCCATCAATGCGATCGCCGAGCCGAGCAGCACGGCGCCGACGACGACGGCGACGCCGGTCGCGATCGAGCTGAGCTCGAGGGCGAATGGCGCGGCCATGATCGCAGGGGCCGCGAAGGCCTCGAGACCTGCGTGGATGGGGAGTGGAATGGCCCTGGTGACGCTCATTGCACGTACAAGGGTACGAACGTATGTGCGAAAGAACTGTGACCGTAGTCACAGTCGTCGTTGCAGCGCCAGGGCGTCGCCGATGTACCTTCCCTGCGTGGCACGGCGCCGTGTGGACACGCTGCTCGCCGAGCGCGGGCTGAGCCCGTCCCGCTCAAGCGCGGCGACGTCGGTGCGCGCGGGCCGGGTCCGCGTCGGCAGCGGTGGGGCTCGGGCGACGAAGCCGGGCCAGCTCGTTGATCCCGAGACCGAGCTCTCGCTCGAGGAACCGCCGCGCTATGTCTCGCGGGGCGGGATCAAGCTCGAGAACGCGCTGAGCGCGCTGGGGATCGAGCCCGCCGGGCGCGACTGCCTCGACATCGGTGCATCGACCGGCGGATTCACCGACTGCCTGTTGCGCCACGGCGCCATGCGGGTGATCGCCCTGGACGTCGCCCACGGGCAGCTCGACTGGGGCCTGCGCAACGATCCCCGGGTCCATGTGATCGAGCGGGCCAACGCGCGTGAGCTCGACCCGGACGATCTGCCCTGGGCACCCTCGCTCGCCACCCTCGACGTCTCGTTCATCTCCCTGCGCAAGGTCCTGCCGGCGGCCGCGGCCTCGCTCGCGCCGGCGGGCGAGCTGCTCGCCCTCGTCAAGCCGCAGTTCGAGCTCGGCCCTGCGCGGGTCGGCAAGGGGGGCGTGGTCCGCGACCCCGAGGCTCGCCGCGAGGCGATTCTGGCGGTGGCCCGCGACGCGGTGGAGAGCGGGTTAACCGTGCTCGGCTTCGCGCCCTCCGGCCTTCCGGGCCCGAAGGGGAACCGAGAGACGTTCGTGTCGTGCGCCCGGGAGGGCACGGGGATCGACGACCTCGCGGCGGCCGTCGCGGAGGTGGACGCATGACCACCGGCCCGCGCGAGGCGACCGCGACGAAGACGATCGCGCTGCTCACCCACAGCCAGCCGGAGCAGACGTCGGCCGCCGTCCGCTCGGCGATCGAGCTCGCCGCGCGCACGGCGGAGATCGTCGTGCCGAAGGGCGAGATCGACAAGCACGGCGAGGCCGCCGAGGGCGCCAAGCCGGTCGAACGCCTGCCCGATCGCCCCGACCTGTGCCTCGCGCTCGGCGGCGACGGCACCATCCTCCAGGCGCTGCGGCGCTACTCCGATACCGGCGTCCCCGTATTCGGGATCAACTTCGGCACGATCGGGTTCCTCGCCGCGGTCGAACGCGAGCAGCTCACCGAGGGACTGCGGCACGCGATCGACGGCGACTTCGAGACCCTGGTGTTGCCGGGCCTCGAGATCGGCCTCGCGGGCGTCGAACGGCCGGTCGCGCTCAACGACGTCACCTTGATCCGCAAGCCGCACGGGCGAGTGGCCGAGCTCTCCTACCGCCTGGCCGGGGAGGAGATCGGTCACGTCCGCTGCGATGGCCTCGTAGCCGGGACCCCGGTCGGGTCGACCGGCTACAACCTGGCCAACCAGGGCCCGATCCTCGCCTGGGGAGTGGAGGGCTACGTGGTCAGCTTCATCGCTCCCCACACGCTCACCGTCCGCCCGCTGGTGGTCGCACCCGGCGACCCCCTCCACGTCTCCAACCAGCGCGGCCGCGAGCCGGTCGACGTCGCCCTCGACGGGCAACCGGTCGCCGAGCTTCCCAGCGGCGAGGAGCTCACGATCGGCTTTCGGGACGGCGTCGCGACGCTTGCCCAGCTCCCGGGCTCGACCTTCTACGGGCGCATGCGCCAGAAGTTCGGCCGGCTGGTCGGTTAGCCCGCGGCCGCGACTTCGTAGCCTCGTCGCAGAGTCGAACCGATGACCGGCAACTGGCGAACACTCATCGCGGTCTCGATCGCGACGTTCATGCTGCTTCTCGACGTCACCGTCGTCAACGTCGCCCTGCCGGAGATCCAGAGCGAGCTCGGTGCCAGCTTCGACGAGCTCCAGTGGGTGATCGACGCCTACGCGCTGACGCTCGCGGCGACGATGCTGATCTTCGGCTCGCTCAGCGACCGGTTCGGGCGCCGTCTCCTGTTCACCTTCGGGCTCGCGGCGTTCAGCGTCGCATCGCTTGCCTGCGGGCTGGCCGCTGACCCGCTCGTCCTCGACGTCTTCCGCGGCATCCAGGGTCTCGGGGGCGCCGCGATGCTGGCGACCTCGCTCGCCCTGATCGCCGCCGCCTACGAGGGGAGTCAGCGGGCGACCGCGCTCGCCGTCTGGGGCGCCACCACCGCCGCCGCGGTCGCGATCGGGCCGCTGATCGGCGGCGCCGTGGTCGAGGCGCTGAGCTGGGAGTGGATCTTCTTCATCAACGTCCCGATCGGCCTGATCACGGCGGCCCTGGTCGCGCGAGGGGTCCCGGAATCGCGCGATCCCGAGGCGACGCGGCGCCCCGACTTCGGCGGCCTGGTCACCCTGGCGGCGGCGATGTCGCTCCTCATCGTGGCGCTCTTCCGCGGCAACGAAGAGGGGTGGGGTAGCGCCCTCATCCTCGGCCTGTTCGCTGGAGCGGCGGTGCTGCTGGCCGCCTTCATCGCGATCGAGTCACGGCGCGAGCAGCCGCTGCTCGACCTCGGCCTGTTCCGCAAGCCGAGCACCTGGGGTGCCTCGCTGGCGATCCTCGCGATCGCGATCTCGGTCTTCGCGATGCTCACCTATCTCGTCCTCTACATCCAGAACGCGCTCGGCTACGACGCCCTGGAGACCGGCCTGCGGCTCTTCCCGCTGACGGTCGCCTCCTTCTTCGCCGCCGCGATCGCCGGGCGGCTCACCGAGCGGGTGCCGGTGCGGTACCTGATCTCCTTCGGCCTTCTCGCGGCGGGCGTCGGGCTGCTGCTCAACCGCCAGGTCGAGGTCGGCTCGGACTGGACCGCGCTGCTCGCCGGCGGGATCTTCATCGGGATCGGGGCGGGCACCATCAATCCCTCGGTGGCCGCCGCGGCGCTCGGCACGGTGCCGGTCGAGAAAAGCGGCATGGCGTCGGGCCTCAACAGCACCTTCCGCCTGCTCGGCGTCGCGGTCGGGGTGGCGATGCTGGGAGCGGTGGTCGAGTCGAAGGTCTCCTCGAGCCTCGAGTCGAGCCTTCCCGAAGCCCCGGCCGGGCTCGTCGACGTGGTCGCCACCGGCAACGTGGAGGCCGCGGTGGCCGGAGCGCCCGCCGGCTTCGAGAGCCAGGTCGCGCGTGCGGCGGAGTCCGCGTTCGTCGCCGGCTTCGACGCGATCCAGCTCGTCGCCGCCGCGATCGCGTTCGCGGGCGCCCTCCTCGCGCTGATCCTGATTCGCGACCGCGATTTCGTCGTCGCCTCGAGCGCCGAGGCCGCGCCCGCACCCGCCGCCGGCTGAGCCGCTCGAGGCTGGCCGTGGCACCCGACGACGAATCCGTCGGGTCTCGGCGCTACAACGCCCGAGGAATGCTGCTCGAGCTTCGGATCGAGAACCTGCTCCTGATCGAGCGGGCGGAGCTTCGCTTCGGCGAGGGTCTCAACGCGATCACCGGCGAGACCGGCGCGGGAAAGACCGTGCTCGCGCACTCGCTCGACCTGCTGATGGGGGGCAAGGCGCGCCCCCAGATCGTCCGACCCGGCGCGAGCGAGGCGTACGTCGAGGGAGCCTTCTCGATCCCCGAGCGCTTGCTCGAGGAGCCCGAGCTCCGCGAAATCGCGGAGAGGTTCCCCGAGGACGCCGAGGAGGTCGTCCTGGGGCGCCGGGTCGGGGCCTCCGGCAGGACCAGCGCCTTCGTCGCCGGGCGCGCAGCGTCGGCGGCCGACCTGCGGACGCTCGGCGGCCGCCTGCTCGCCTTCTACGGCCAGCACGAGCACCGCAAGCTGACCCTCGCGGCGGCGCAGATGGAGATCCTCGACGGCCTCGGCGGCCCGGAGCAGATCGAGCTCCGCGACCGCTACCGGGCTGAGCACGCCGAGGTCGGCGCAGTCGCCCGCGAGCTCGAGTCGCTGCGCGAGCGCGACGGGGCCCGGGAGCGCGACCTCGACCTGCTCCGGTACGAGCTCGGGGAGATCGAGGCGGCGGCGCCCGATCCCGAGGAGGCCGTGGCCCTGGCGGCCCAGCGGGGGCGATTGCGGGCGTCCGAGGATCTGCGCGAGGCGGCCGCGGGCGCGCTGATCGCGATCTCCGGCTCGGACACCGAGCCGGAGGGATCCGCAAGCTCCCTGCTTGCGGGGGCCGAGGGTGCCCTGGCCGCGCCCGCCGGCGTCGACGACGACCTCGACGGGATCACCGAGCGGGTGCGCGCGCTCAGCGTCGAGGCCTCGGACGTGGCCGGCGAGCTTCGCTCCTACCTCGACCGGCTCGAGGCCGACCCGGCGCGACTTCAGGCGATCGAGGAGCGCCTCGAAGCACTCGACCGCCTCGAGCGAAAGCACGGCGGGACGCTCGACGCGGTGCTCGAGCACGCCGAGCGCTGTCGCGCGGAGATCGAGCGGCTCGAGGGGGCGGAGGAGCGAAGCGCCGAGCTCGAGGGCCGGCTGGGAGAGGCGATCGCGACCAGGGCGAGGCTGGGCGCGAAGCTGAGCGCCAAACGCGAGCGGCTCGCTCGCGAGCTCGAGCAACGGGTCGCGGGCGAGCTCGCCGAGCTTGCGATGGAGGGCGCGAGCCTCGAGGTGCTGCTCGAGCCGGTCTCGAGCGAGGGCGACGGCGGTCAGGGCTTCGGCGCCGGCGGCAGGGAGACAGTCGAGCTCCAGCTCGCCACCAACGCGGGGATGCCCGCGGGGCCGCTTCGCGACGCCGCCTCCGGTGGGGAGCTCTCCCGGGTGATGCTTGCGCTGAGCGGGCTCGGGGCCGGAGGGGCCGCGCCGACGATCGTCTTCGACGAGATCGACGCGGGCGTCGGCGGCACGACGGCGCGCGCGGTGGGCGAGCGCCTGCGCCGCCTCGGCGCCTCGCGCCAGGTGATCTGCATCACCCACCTGGCCCAGGTCGCCTCGCTCGCCGGGACCCACTTCCGGATCGAGAAGTCCGGCGCAGACGAGGGAGCCACGAGCGCGGAGGTGGAGCTCGTCCAGGGCGAGGAGCTGGTCGCCGAGATCTGCCGGATGCTGGGCGCCGATCGCCGCGACGAGGCCGCCAGTCGGCACGCGCGCGAGTTGCTCGCCGCCTGATCACCCCCGGCCTACGTGGGGCGTCATTGGCTGCCGCCAAGCCGTCGCTTCCTACCCGCCCTCCCCAATCAAACCGGGGAACCTAAGCGAGTGTCGCCTAATAAATGCCGTGGCATGTATTACCCGGCAGCCGCTGAGGTAGGGCGGCGCTGCCCACCGGGTTTTCGGATAGCTCGTAAGTGACCCTCCGACTAACCTGAGCCCGGATGGAGCGCGCGACCGCCTCCCGCCGGCTGTTCCGCTCGCGCCGCGAGCCGGTGCAGGGCGGCGCGATCCAGGGCGCCGCCCGACTCGGCAGGCGGACCAAGGACCTGGTCAAGCGGCTCGGCCCCGGCGACGTCGCGATCATCGACCACGCCGACCTCGACCGGATGGCGGCCGAGGATCTCGCCGGCTCGGGCGTCCGGGCGGTCGTCAACGTCGCTCCCTCGACCACCGGCCGCTACCCAAACGCGGGACCGCTGTCCCTGGTGGAGGCCGGCGTCACACTGGTCGACGCGCCTGGGTCGCAGCTCTTCGAGCAGCTCGACGACGGCCAGGCGATCGTGGTCGACGGGCCCGAGGTCCGCGCGAACGGCTCGCTGCTCGCCTCGGGGGAGGCGCTGGGAGCCGCGGAGCTTCGCCGGCGGCTGGGGGAGCAGCAGGAGCGGGTCGACGAGGCGATCGCCGCCTTCGCTCGCAACACGGTCGAGCACATCGAGGAGGAGGGCGAGCTGCTCACCGGCCGGCTCGACCTTCCCGCGACCCGCACCGAGTTCCGCGACCGCCAGGTGCTGATCGTGGTCCGCGGACCGACCTACCGCCGCGACCTGCGCACGCTCCGCGACTACATCCGCGACACCAAGCCGCTCCTGGTCGGGGTCGACGGCGGCGCCGACGCGATCCTCGAGTCGGGGCTGACGCCGGACATGATCCTCGGCGACATGGATTCCGCCAGCGACGAGGTGCTGAACTCCGGCGCGGAGCTGGTCGTCCACGCCTATCCCGATGGCCGCGCCCCCGGCCGCGATCGGCTCGTCGAGCTGGGACTCGACCATCTGCTCGTCCCGGCGGCGGGGACGAGCCAGGACATCGCGATGCTGCTCGCCTACGAGCGCGGCGCCGCCCTGATCGTGAGCGTCGGGGCTCACTTCAACCTGGTCGAGTTCCTCGGCAAGAACCGGGCCGGGATGTCGTCGACGTTCCTGACCCGGCTACGGATCGGCGAGACGCTCGTCGACGCAAAGGGGGTGAGCCGGCTGCACGCACCGGCCGTCAGCGGAGCCTCGCTCGCGCTCGTCTTCGCGGTGTCGCTCCTCGTCCTGGTAGTGGTCGTGCTCACGCTCCAGCCGCTCGAGGATTTCTTCGACCTTCTGTGGTTGAAAATCCGCGTCTTGCTGGACCTTTGACGAATAGCCTTTCGCGGTCATGGGCTATTCGGCGCGCTACCACGCCGCGTCCCTCGCCGCGGTCCTGCTGGCGCTGGCGATCGGTCTTCTGATCGGGGCCGGGATCGGGGACGAGGTGCTCTCGAGCACCTCGGAGGACCTGGAGCGAAGCCTCGGGAGCGACCTCACCGAATCGCGCGAGCGCGAGGAGGAGTTGCAGGGCGAGCTCGAGCGCGAGCAGACCTTCGGCCTGCGCGTCTACCCTGCGCTCGTGGGGGGCCGGCTTCGCGGCGAATCGGTCGGGGTCGTCGCGATCGGCGATCTGCCCGAGGAGCTCGCGGGCGAGATCGAGGAGACCGTGGACCCCACCGACGGGCGGCTCGCCAAGGTGGCGGTGGTCAGGCAGCCACCGGACCTGGAGGAGCTCGCGGGCGAGCTCGGGGAGCGCTTTCGGAACCTCGAGTCCGACGGGACCGAGGTGGAGCGGCTGGGCCGCAAGCTCGGGGCTCAGCTCGTCCGGGGCGGGGGCCTCCTTGAGACGGCTCGTGAGCAGCTCCTCGAGCGCTTCAGTGGTCAGGAGCGCGCCGTCGACAACGTGATCGTCACGGTCGCGCCCGCGGACGAGGAGGACGACGTCTCCGACCGCTTCGAGGCAGGGGTCCTCGACGGGATCCACGACACCGGGCGACCCGCGGTCGGGGTCGAGCTGCGAGCGACCGAGCCATCGACGATCCCGGCCTTCGAGTCCCACGACATCCCGAGCTCGGACAGCCTCGACCTGACTTCCGGCAAGATCGCGGCGGTCTTCGCGCTGCTCGGGGCGGAGGGGAACTTCGGCGTCAAGGACTCGGCCGACGCGCTCCTGCCCGACGTCGTCCTCGAGCCCGAGGAGAGTGGCGGCGCCGCGACCGGCGGCGGGCGCGGCCAAGAGTGACCTGGGTCGCGATCGCGCTCTCGGCCGCGGTGGCGCTGGCCGTGGTCCCGGCCGGCTACCGGGCCCTGGGGGCGGCCGGGATGACGCGGCCCAACTACCGCGGCGCGTCGGTGGCCTTCCCGCTCGGCGCCGCACTGGTCGCGAGCGGGCTGGTCGCCCTGGCGCCGCTCGCACCGCTCGACGCGCTCGCCGACGAGGGGCTGCTCGAGCCGGAGCTCGGCCGCTGGATCACCTACCTCGTGGGGATCGCATTCCTCGGCCTCTTCGACGACGTCCTCGGGCTCGGGGCCGCCGAGGACAGCGCCCGGGGCTGGCGGGGCCACGCCCGGGCGGTGGCGTCGGGACACCTCTCGACCGGGGCGATCAAGGCGCTCGGCGCGCTGGCGCTGGCGGCGTTCGTGCTCGCGCGACGTGGGGAGGAGGGGTGGCAGTACGTCGCCGACATCGCGCTGCTGCTCCTCGCCACCAACCTGATCAACCTCTTCGACACCGGCCCCGGCCGCGCCGAGAAGGCGTTCGGCCTGATCGCGATCGGCGTCTGCCTCGGCGCCTGGACCGTCGCGCCGCTCGAGCTGCTCGGGCCCCTCGTGCCCGCGGTCGTCCTCGGCGCCGCCTACACGCTTCGCGAGCGGGCGATGCTCGGGGACACCGGCTCGAACTTCATCGGCGCGCTCACCGGGATCTGGATCGTGGTCTCGCTCGACGAGAACGCGCGACTGATCGCGCTCGCGGTCGTCCTGCTCATCACCGCGTACGGCGAGTTTCGCTCGATCGGGGCCCTGATCGAGCGGGTGCCGCCGCTGCGCGCGCTGGATTCGCTCGGCCGGGCATGGAAACCCACGGGAGGCTGACCCGCCGCCAGGCCCTCGTTGCGGGCGGCACGCTCGCCGTCGGCGCCGGACTCGGTGGAGCGACGATCGGCCTGCTCGCTCGCGGTGAGGAGACCGCCTCCGCCGGGGGCGGTTCGTGGGGCGAGTTGGTCTCCGTCGGAGACGTGGCGCCGGTGCACGTCTCGCTTCTGCCCTCCGGCCGGCTTCTCATGTGCGGGACCGACGGCGGGGAGAGCGGCGACAGCTTCCCAGACTTCCTCGCCGACCCCGGCGAGGCGCGTGCGATCGAGGTCTCCGACACCGAGCCGCCGATGCGCCAGGAGCAGGACACACTCTTTTGCGCCGGCCACGCCTTCCTCGCGGATGGCCGGATGCTCCAGGTCGGCGGCCAGCGCACTACCCCGGAGCTCGGCCTGGAGTACGGGTTCCTGTTCGACCCCGCCTCGGGACGCTGGACCCGGATCGAGGAGAGCATTCTCGGAGGGCCGAGCTGGTACCCGACCGTGACCCGGCTCGCCGACCGACGGATGCTGGTCGTCTCCGGCTTCGTCGATTGGGGAGGCGAGACGAACCGCACCGTCCAGCTCTTCGACCCCGATCGCTTCGAGGAGGGGCGGACTCCCTGGCTTTCGCTCGTCCCCCACGAGAGCGCTCCGGACTTCGCTCCGACGGGAGCCGACTACACACATACGTTCCTGCTCCCGCGCCCGGTCGAGGTCGACGGCCATCAGCGTGAGGTGGTGATGCTCGGCAGGACCGGCGAGCTTCACTTCCTCAACTACAGAGATTCGTTCGCCGATCCCGCCGAGCGGTTCGCCACCCGGCCGAACGGACGCCGCCCGGCGCCGGCGGGGAATCCCGATGCTGCGGCGGGCGCGTCGAGCGTGATGCTCGCCGACGGTCGCATCCTGATCGTCGGCGCCGGTAACGAGGACGGAGAGGGCGCCGCGAAGTTGATGTCGACAGCCCACCTCTACGACCCCTTCGCGGATACCTGGCGTGCGATCGACATCGGGATCTCGCGTATCTACCCGGCGGCGGTGTTGCTCCCCGATGGCTCGGTGGCGGTGGTCAACGGCGACGGCGCCGCCGACGGCGACCCGCGACGGCCGCAGGTCATCGATCCGGACTCGGAGCGAGTGACGACCGGGCCGGCCTGGCCCGACGGCGGCCGTCGCGGCTACCACAACGTCGCGCTGCTGGTGCCCGACGGGCGGGTGCTGACCGGCGCCGGCGAGCCGGGCGACTTCGGCGGCCGGCCCGGCGGGCCCAGTGAGCGGACCGACCTTCGCTACTACTCACCGCCTTACCTCTCGGTGCTCGAGGCGTCCGAGCGCCCCGACGTCCTCGAAGCCGTGTCCGAGATCGGCTACGGGCAGGACTTCGATATCCGCTTCGAGAACGGGCCCGTCCATCGGGTCACGCTGCTCGCGCCCGGTGCGATGACGCATTCGATCGACATGGGCCAACGTTGCGTGGTGCTCTTCGAGGGTGAAGCCGAGGGGGACGGGATGACGATTCGCGGACCCGAGGATCCCTTCGCCGCCCCTCCCGGCCACTACCTACTGTTCGTTCTGCAACGGATCGACACCGAGTCCGGCCCCGTCCTGGTTCCTTCGGTGGGCCGCTTCGTTCGGCTGGCGTAGGCGGTCGTCGCCTCGCGACCCCGCAGCTTGCGAGATCGGCGGGCGGCACGAGCCGCGGGTTCCGCCACCGCGCCTTCTAGACTCGCTTTCCGGAATGAGATCCGCCGAGACCAAGTTCATCTTCGTCACCGGCGGCGTCGTCTCCGCACTCGGCAAGGGCATCGCCGCCGCCTCGATCGGCCGGCTTCTGGTCAGCCGCGGCTTCCGCGTCCAGCTTCAGAAGTTCGATCCTTACGTCAACGTCGACCCTGGGACGATGAGCCCGTTCCAGCACGGCGAGGTCTTCGTCACCGAGGACGGGGCCGAGACCGACCTCGACCTCGGCCACTACGAGCGGTTCACCGACGAGAACACCTCACGGGCCTCCAATTTCACGGCGGGCGCCGTCTACAACTCGGTGATCAGGCGCGAGCGCCGCGGCGATTACCTCGGCGCCACCGTCCAGGTGATCCCGCACATCACCGACGAGATCAAGCAGCGGATCCTGATCGTCTCCGAGTCGCAGGCGGTGGACTTCGTGCTCACCGAGATCGGCGGCACCGTCGGCGACATCGAGTCGCTGCCCTTCCTGGAGTCGATCCGCCAGCTCTACACCGACCTCGGCCCCGACCGCTGCATGTTCATGCACCTGACCCTGGTCCCCTACGTCGGCCACGCCGGCGAGCTGAAGACGAAGCCGACCCAGCACTCGGTCAACGAGCTGCGGCGGATCGGGATCCAGCCGCATGCCCTGATCTGCCGCTCGGAGAAGGGGCTGGAGCGCGACATCCGGCGCAAGATCGCGCTGTTCGCCTCGGTTCCCGAGGAGGCGGTGATCTCGGCGCGCGACGTCGACAACATCTACAAGGTGCCCCTCGTCTTCCGGGCCGAGGGCGTCGACGACCTCGTGCTCGACCACTTCGGCGTCGAGGAGGCGCCGGCGCCCGAGCTCGGCGACTGGGAGCAGCTCGTGCGCCGCGCCGACGCCGCCGAGGCGCGTGCCCGGATCGCACTAGTTGGAAAGTACGTGCAGCTCGCGGACGCCTACAAGTCCGTGATCGAGGCGCTCAACCACGGCGGCTTCCGGCACGGGGTGGACGTCACGGTCGACCTGGTCGACTCCGAGGACCTCGACGAGTCGAAGCTAGAGGCGGCGGACGGGATCCTGATCCCCGGCGGCTTCGGCGAGCGCGGGATCGAGGGCAAGGTCCGCGCCGCCCAGATCGCGCGCGAGCGCGGGATCCCGTTCCTCGGCATCTGCCTCGGGATGCAGATCGCGGTGGTCGAGTTCGCCCGCCATGTCGCCGGCATGGACGGCGCCAACTCGGCCGAGTTCGATCCGGAGACGCCGTTCCCGGTGATCGACCTGCTCCCAGAGCAGAAGGAGGTCACCGAGATGGGCGGGACGATGCGCCTCGGCGCCGACCCGGTGAAGCTCCACGAGGGAACCCGGGCCCGTGAGACCTACGGCGGCGAAGCGGTGATCTACCAGCGCCACCGGCATCGCTACGAGGTCAACAACATGCTGCGGCGCCGGCTCGAGGACGACGGCCTGGTCGCCTCGGGCACCTCACCCGACGAGCGTCTGGTCGAGGTGATCGAGCTCCCCGAGCACCCCTTCTTCATCGCCTCCCAGTTCCACCCCGAGTTCAAGTCGCGACCCAACCGCCCCGAGCCGCTCTTCCGCGATTTCGTCGGCGCCGCCGCGACCCGCGCCGCAACCCGCGCGCCTGACACCTCCGAGCAGCCCCACGTCGAGGGCTCCGAGGTCGGCGGCATCCGCCTTCGCCGCTCCTAGCGCCACCACCGCGATCGCGACGGGGGAGGGCGCGAACCTTCGCTGAGGGCTTGTGGTGGTTATGGCCACCACAGTCCTTCAGCGAGCCAGGAGCAGGGCGGCTTGGCAGTTCGCCCGCTCTCAGCACGGCGTGATCGCTCGCGCCCAGCTCGTTCAGCTTGGATTCAGTGCCGCCGCCATTCGCCATCGACTCGAGTCCGGACGACTCCATCGGATCCACCCGGGCGTTTACGCGGTGGGCCGGCCGGAGGTGTCTCAGCGTGGTCGATGGATGGCCGCGGTCCTCTACGCGGGTCCTGGTGCACTGCTGAGCCATGTGGCCGCTGGCTGGCTGTGGCGGATTCTCCACGAGCGGTACTTCCGGTATGGACCAGGAGTGCCAACCGACGTCTCAGTTAACGCCTCAGTCGCTCGGCACGCGAAGGGCATCCGATTTCGTCGTCGCACGAACCTCACCGATCAGGACGTCGCCGTCCACGATCGGATCCCGGTCACAAGCCCCATCTGCACGCTCGTAGACCTCGCAACAATTCTGCCAATAAACCAGCTCGAAGCGGCAATCAATGAGGCTGACAAGCTTGACCTCGTCGATCCCGAGACGCTCCGAGCGAGCCTTGATCAGCTCCCTCGCCGCGCCGGGCTGGGCGTCCTGAGGCGGACGCTTGACCGGCACACGTTTCGTCTCACTGACTCCGAACTCGAACGACGATTCCTGGGCCTCGTCCGAAAGGCTGGTTTGCCGATCCCACTGACGCAACAGCGGGTCAACGGCTACCGCGTGGACTTCTTTTGGCCCGATCTCGGTCTCATCGTCGAGACCGATGGACTCAGGTACCACCGCACACCGGTGCAGCAGTCGGTTGACCATAGGCGTGATCACGCCCACGCCGTCGCCGGACTGGAGCGTTTGCGGTTCCCTCGCGCTCATGTCCGGTACGAGCCGGACCGCGTAGTCGAGACGCTCGCGAGTGTCATTCGCCGCCTCATGGAGGCGCGGGAACCGCAGTAGCCCCGAGCGCCATACTGGCCCCATGGCCGATACCGACCGGCTGGCGGTCGTCGAGGCCTTCATCGAGCGCTGGACCGCCGGAGATCGGACCGTCCGCGACGAGGAGATCCACCCCGAGGCCGAGCTCCATACGACGAGGGCCAGGTCCTGGTCACGGGGGTCGTCGAGCTGTCGACCCACGACAGCGACGTCGAGTTCACCCAGCCGCTCGCCTGGCTCTTCACCTTCCGCGACGACCTCCCGGCGCGGATGGACGTCTATCCGAGCCTCGCGGAGGGGAGGAAGGCCGCCGGGTTGATGTAGGCGGCGGCGGGGCTGTACGACTAGCCTGCGCCTCGTGAGCGAGAGGATGCTCGAGCGGTTCGTGCGGCTCTGCGAGATCGCGAGTCCGACCGGGGATGAGAGGGCGGTCGCGGACGCGGTGCTGGCCGAGCTGCGGGAGCTCGAAGTGGACGTGGTCGAAGACGGAGCGGCGGCACCGGCCCGGGCGGGTGCCGGGAACCTGATCGCCCGGATTCCCGGGGAGCGGGAGGGATGGGTGATGTTCTGCGCCCATCTCGACACGGTTCCCCACGAGGGACCGGTGGAGGTCGACTTCGCCGACGGGGTCTTCCGAAGCGCCGGCGAGACGATCCTCGGCGCCGACAACAAGGCCGCGGTGACCGTGCTGGTCGAGCTGGCGGCACGGGCGCGCGAGCGCCGGCCCCCGATCGGGCTCGAGCTCGCCTTCACCGTCGCGGAGGAGGACGGCCTTCGCGGTGCGAAGGAGCTCGGGCCCGGCTCGTTTCGGTCCCCGTATGGATTCGTCCTCGACCACGCCACCCCGATCGGCGAGTTGATCGTCGCCGCTCCCACCTACAACCGCATCGAAGCGGAGTTCCGGGGGGCCGAAGCGCATGCCGGGATCCGGCCCGAGGACGGGCACAACGCGATCGCGGCCGCCGCCAAAGCGGTTGCGGCGATGACGCTCGGGAGACTCGACGAGGGGACCACCGCGAACGTCGGGGTGATCGAGGGCGGGACCGCGTCGAACGTGGTCCCCGGCCGCTGCCGGATCGAGGCCGAGGCGCGAAGCCTCGACGAGGCGCGCGCCGCCGAGGTCACCCAGGCGATGCTCGACGCCTGCACCTGGGCCGCAACCGAGGGAGGCTGCGACCTCGAGGTGGAGGTGCGCGAGATGTTCCGCGGCTACCGGCTGCGCTCGAGCGCCGAGCCGGTCGAGGTGGCGAATGAGGCGCTCCGCCGGTGCGGGCACGAGCCTGTCGAGACCGCCACCGGCGGCGGCAGCGACGCCAATGCCCTCTGCGCGGCGGGGTTCGACGCGGTGCTCCTGGCGAACGGGACCGAGGCGAACCACACGCCGGAGGAGAGCGTGGCTGCGGCGCGGATCGAGGAGATGCTCTCGGTCTGCGAGGCGATCGCGGTGGCGGCCGCACGGCGCGCGGCGCTCCCGGTCTGATGCTGAAGCTCCGCCGCGGATCGGTGGTCGAGGGCGAGCCGCTGACGATCGAGATCGGCGGCGAGCGCCGCCGCGCCTGGGCCGACCCGTCGCTGGTCGGGGAGTGCATGGAGGGGGACGAGGTGGTCGTCAACACCGAGGCACTCGACCTCGAGCTGGGATCGGGGGGCTTCGACGTCGTCTGCGCCAACCTCACCCGCGGCGTCGACGCGCCGGGGGCGGGCGACGTCCACGTGATGAAGCTGAACTACTCTCCGATCCAGCATCCGGTCGACCCGGTCGAGGTCGCGCACGACGCCGCCGGCGCGAGGCCGGAGCGCCGGCCCCCGGTCCTGGTGCTGCCCCTCCACGGACACCTGGCGCCGGCCGCATGGGCGTTCGCCGAGGCCCACCCCGACCGTTTGCTCGGCTACGTCCAGACACCGGGGGGAGCGCTGCCCGGGACCCTCTCGCGCGACGTCGGCGCGCTTCGCGAGCGCGGACTGCTCGCGGGCCACGTCACCGCCGGGCCCTGTTACGGGGGTGATCACGAGGCGATCTCGGTGCCGGGCGCTCTGCACGCCGCGGCCGAGCGGCTCGCCTGGGACGCCGTGATCGCCGGACCCGGCCCGGGGATCCTCGGCTCGGCCAGCCGCTACGGCCACGGCGGGATGGCCGCGCTCGACGTCGCGCACGCGGCGCTCGCCCTCGGGCTCCCGACCCTGCTCTCGCCGCGCCTCTCCGCCTCTGATCCGCGCGAGCGTCACCGCGGCCTCTCCCACCACTCAGCATCGGTGCTCGAGCTGCTGCTTGGGACCGTCCGGGTCCCCGTTCCGGAGACCGATGCCGGCGGCTGGCCGACCGAAGCTCCCGAGGGAGGCCGCGCGCCGGACGCGCTGGCGGCGATCGCCGAGGCCTGCGGCGACCGCCACGACGTCGCCGTCGAGCAGGTCGACCTAGACGGCTACGCGGACGCCGGCCTGCCGACGCGGACGATGGGCCGCGGGCTGGCCGAGGACCCGCTGTTCTTCGCCGCGCCTCTGGCCGCGGGCAGGGCCCTCGCCCGCGCGGCGACCGGGGGTCAACGATGAGCGACCTCGAGCGAGTGGGCGCCGAGACGCGGTACGAGGGGCAGATCGTGACCGTCCGCGAGGAGACCTTCCGCTACGCCGACGGCGAGACCGCCGAGCGCGAGGTCGTCCTCCATCCCGGCGCGGTCGCCGTCGTCGCCCACGACGACGAGCACGTCTACCTGGTGCGCCAGCCCCGCGAGGCGGTGGAGGAGCCGGCGCTCCTGGAGCTGCCGGCCGGAAAGCTCGACGAGGAGGGCGAGTCGCCGCTCGAGGCGATGAAGCGCGAGCTTGTCGAGGAGATCGGCATGGAGGCCGACGAGTGGCGGGAGCTGAAGCGGATCTACACCAGCCCGGGATTCGCCCGCGAGGAGGTCTGGATCTACGTCGCGACTGGCCTGCGCGAGGTCGAGCACGAGCCGGACCCGGGCGAGCGGATCGAGATCGTCCGCTGGCCGATCGGCGCGCTCGACCGGGCGATCGCGGAGTGCAAGGACTCCAAGACCCTCGTCGGCCTGCTGCTCTTCGACCGCGAGAGTCGCTAGCGAAGGCAATCCGCCGGCGCGCACGCGCGGTTGCACCGGCAGGGTGGCCCCGGGCCGGTGGAGAACAACGAGGGTTCATGGCGGTCGCAACCGAGAAGGGGACGGCGGTCGACGAGCGCTTCGAGGCGCTGGTCCTCGACTTCCTCGCCTACATAGAGTTCGAGCGCGGGCTCGCCCGTAACACGCTCATCGCGTACCGATCGGACCTGCTCCAGTACGGAGAGTTCCTGACCCGTCGCGGGCTGGGCGCCGGCGAGGCGAAGCCGGTCGACGTCTCGGAGTTCCTGGCAGAGCTGGCGACCGACGCCGGCTGCTCCGCCTCGACGATCAACCGCAAGGCCGCGTGCCTGCGCTCCTTCTACCGGCACCTTCGCCGCCAGGAGACGGTGAGCGACGACCCCACGGCGAACCTCATCGCGCCGAGACGGGGGCGCAAGCTCCCCCACGTGCTCAGCCTCGCCGAGGTCAAGCGATTGCTCGAGGGCGCCAAGGGCGCGGAGCCGATCGCGCTGCGCGACCGGGCGCTGCTGGAGCTGATGTACGCCTCGGGCCTGCGCGCCTCGGAGGCGACTGGCCTCGAGGTGACCGACGTCGACCTGCGACGCGGCTTCGTCCGCGCGCACGGGAAGGGCTCGAAGGAACGGATCGTGCCGCTCGGCCGCGAGGCCGGCTCGGCGCTTCTGCGTTACCTCCAGCGGGGCCGGCCCGAGCTGGTGGGGACGAGCGGCGAGCGCAAGCTCTTCGTCAACTTCCGCGGCGGTCCGCTCACCCGCCAGGGCCTCTACAAGATCATCCGCCGCCACGCCCGCGCCGCGGGCCTGGAGGGCAAGATGAGCCCGCACACGCTGCGCCACACCTTCGCCACCCACCTGCTCTCCGGCGGCTGCGACCTGCGCTCGGTCCAGGAGATGCTCGGCCACGCCGACATCGCCACCACCCAGATGTACACCCACCTCTCCGGCGAGGAGATCAAGGAGGCCTACTTCAAGGCGCACCCGCGGGCGCGGGCGTAGAAACGGTCGAGGCGCCGCCGGTCGCCCGGCGACGCCTCGATCACATCCGGTCGGGGCCTCAGGCGACCTGCTGCGACGCCCGCGCGTAGATCAGCGAGGCCGGCGTCGTCAGTTCTTCGCCGGTCTCGAGCAGCGTCTTCAGTCCGGAGAGGATCTGCGGCCATCCGCCGAAGAGCTCGTCGTGGGCACCCTCGCGCAGCTCGTCGTGGGTCACGATGAGCTTGCAGGAGTCCTCGACCTGCTCGATCTCCCAGGTGACGCGGGAGGTTCCCTCGCTCTTCACCTCGTCGCTCCACAGCGCGTTGAAGCTCTGCACGAGCCGGCGCGGTGGATCGACCTCCAGGTTCTCGCCCTCGGCGATCGAGATGTCGGCACCGGGGTGGAAGCCGTCGTAGCGGGAGCCCTGCGTCCAGTCGGACTTGACGCCCACTCCGAAGTTGTACTTCTGCCTCATCTCGTCATCGGTGATCGCCTCCCAGAGTCGCTCCGGGGTCGTCTTGATGTAGATCTCGAACACTTTCTCCATCGTTTCCCTCCTCGAGGGTTTCCTTGAGCTCGCTGAGCGTCGCCGCCCAGGGCTCGGCGTATTTGCTCACCCACCGGTCGTGGACGAGCCTGATCGGGACCGGGTTCAGGAAGTGGAGCTTCTCGCGGCCGCGCCGTTTGGTGACGACGAGACCGGCCTCCTCGAGCACCCGCAGGTGCTTCATCACGCCGAAGCGCGTCATCGGCAGGCCCTCCACGAGCGAGGTGAGCGTTTGCCCGTCCTCGCTGTAGAGCTCGTCGAGCAGACCCCTGCGGGTCGGATCGGCGAGTGCTCTGAACACCAGGTCCATGGCGGGGGAGTATAGGTGACTAGATGGTCACATGTCAAGTCCTGGGCCGATTGGCAGAATCGAGCGATGCCCGAGTTGCCCGAGGTGGAGACGATCAGGCGCCAGCTCGAGCCCGAGGTGGTCGGGCGGGAGCTGGTCTCGCTCGACGTGCTCGACGAGCGCTGGACGCGGCCGAAGGATCCGCGCGGCGTGGAGGAGGCCGTCGCCGGGCGCCGGATCGAGGCGGTCGAGCGGCGCGGGAAGTACTTGATCCTGCGGCTCGCGGGCGAGGTGTCGCTGGTCATGCACCTGCGGATGACCGGGAACCTGCTGTTGCGACCGGCGGGGCTCGCCGAGGAGGGAGACCAGGCCGCGCTCGACCTGATGGAGGCGCGCAAGTTCGGCGGGCCGCGCCTGTACGAGTCGCACCCCGAGGCGCGCCACCTGCGGGCGGTGATCCGGCTGGATCGCGGCGACGAGCTGTGGTTCACCGATGCGCGGCGATTCGGTCATGCCGTGGCGCTGCGGGGCGAGGAGCTCGAGGCCTACCTCGGCGCGAGGCTCGGGATCGAGCCGCTCTCCGACGAGCTGACCGCGGAGACTCTGGTGGAGCTGGCAGCGGGGCGGAAGGCGCCGCTGAAGTCGTTCCTGCTGGCGCAGGAGGGCGTGGCGGGGATCGGGAACATCTACGCAGACGAGGCGCTTCACATCGCGGCACTGCACCCGCTCTCGCCGGCGGGGTCGATGAGGGCGGAACACGCCGAGGCGCTGCGGCGTGGGATCGTGGCCGCGCTTGAGGCGGGGCTGGACAACGGCGGCGCGTCGATGGACGACTACCTGGACGCGCGCGGCGAGCGGGGGTCGATGCAGGACGAGTTCCTCGTCCACACGCGCGAGGGGGAGGCGTGCCCGCGCTGCGGCGAGACGATCCGGCGGATCGTCGTCTCCGGGCGCTCGACCTATTTCTGCCCCGCGTGCCAGAAGCGGTTGCGCAAGCGGCCCAGGCGACGGGCCGCCGCGCCGCGCGCGCGATGAGCGAGCCGCTCCCGCTCCCGGAGGGCTTCGCGGTCGGTCACTGGACCGACGAGCAGGGCCGCACCGGCTGCACGGTGGTGATCCCGCCGCCGGGGACGCGGGCCGCGGCCGATGTCCGCGGCGGCGGGCCGGGGACCCGCGAGCTGGAGATCCTCGAGTCGCTGTCGAATCCCCAGGAGGCGACCGCGGTGGTCTTCGCCGGCGGCAGCGCCTTCGGCCTCGCGGCCGCCGACGGCGCGGCCCGCTGGCTCGAAGAGCACGGTCGCGGGTATGAGACCTTCAACGCGCGAGTGCCGCTGGTTCCGGCGGCGGTGATCTACGACCTCGTGGAGGGCCAGGCGTCGGCGCGCCCGGACGCCGACTCGGGATACGCGGCGTGCGAGGCGGCGGAAGAGGGAGTGCCCGAGCGCGGGCGCGTCGGGGCCGGGGCCGGAGCCGCGGCGGGCAAGGCGCGCGGGCGAGAGCGAGCGACCCTCGCGGGAGTGGGCTACGCCGCCCTTCGCGTCGGGAGCGGCGAGACCGTGGCCGCGATCGCCATCGCCAATCCGTCCGGGGACGTGCTCGCCGAGGACGGGTCGGTGCTCGGTGGACCGCGGGAGGACGACGGCTCGATGGTCCGCTCGAGCGAGATCATCATGGGGATGTCGGGACCGCCCGACTGGGCCGTTCCTCGGGAGGGGGAAGCGACGACGCTGGCCTGTGTATGCACCGACGCGTCGCTGTCCAAGCCGCAATGCGGAGTGGTCGCTCGGATGGCGAGCGCCGGGATCGCACGCTCGGTGGACCCCGTCTTCTCGTCGGCCGATGGGGACGTCGCCTTCTGCCTCGCCTCCGGCGGGGGCGAGGCCGACCGGTGGACCGTGATGGCGGTCGGGACCGCGGCCGCGACGGTCACCGCGGCGGCGATCAGGGACGCTGTGCGCCAGGCCGCGATCTCCTAGCGGAGCCGCTGCCGCCTAAACGGGGTGATGGCACCGGTTAGGCGGCACACGCGGGCCTCGGGACCGAACGGGGTCAGCAGGACCGGGTCTTGTCGGCGCCGGACGGGTCCACGCAGTCGTCGCGACGGCCCTTGCCGCCGACCAGGAGGTCTCGGCCGGCGCCACCGTTGAGCCGGTCGTTTCCAGCGTCCCCGCGCAGTGTGTCCCGCGCCGCCCCGCCGCGCAGGAGGTCCTTGCCCTTCCCCCCCGCGGCGACGTCCTTGCCTCCGCCCGTGCTGGCGCGGTCCCTGCCGCCGAGGGTGCACACTCGGTCACGGCCCTTACCGGACTTGATCCGGTCGCTCTCGTCGGTGCCGACGATGACGTCGTCTCCGGGGGTGCCGTTGGTTTTGACGCCCGCAGTCCCGACGATCGTCGCCGTTCGTCCTCGGCAGACGGGTCGGTCGCCGCCGAGGAAACGGGTGAGTGCGAAGTTCTCGGGGTTCGGCCCCTGCTCCGTGGTTCCGGCGGCGACAATCGCGCCGTCGGCCTGGACTAGAAGGGCGGAGAGGAAGCCGCTCTCACCGAATCCGGTCGGCGCGACGCCGCCGCTGCCGAACTCGGGGTCGAGCACACCGACGGATGTGAGGCGGGCAACCGAGAAGCCCGGCGTTTCGACGACGAGCTTGCCGTCGGGCTGGATCGCGAGGCGCCCGATGCCGGCCTGCGGGCCGAGATCGGGCAGCGCGAAGCCGCCGTTCCCGAAGCTGCCGTCGAGCGAGCCGTCCGGGTTGTAGCGGGCGAGCATGGCGTTCTCCGCGCCCATGCCGGCGAAGGACACCTGGACGCCGACGGCGATCAGCTTGCCGTCGCTCTGGCGCGCGACGGTGCCCCATACTTCGGCGGGACCGGCGTCGGTGACGACCAACCCGTCGCTGTCGAAGCTGCCGTCGAGCGAGCCCTCGGCGGTGAGCTGGACCAGGACGGCATCGAAACTTTGGCCGGTGTCGGTGTGACCGGCAAGGACGACTCTGCCGTCGGGGAGGAGGGCGAGCTTCTCGAATGCCTCGTCGCCGCCGAGGTCGAACGATGCGACTCCGCCGGCCCCGAAACTCCCGTCGAGCGTGCCGTTCGGCGCGTAGCGGACGACGATCAGGTCCTCGGGGCCGCCGAACGTGCGCACTGCCGCGACGATGCGTCCGTCTCCGAGCACCTCCATGTCGGTGGTGATCTCGCTGGCGCCGAGGTCCGTCGTCACCACCCCGTCGCCGTCGAGGGTGGGGTCAAGCGAGCCGTCGGGGTTGTAGCGGACGAATGAGAGGTTCCTGGGGTTCGGTCCGGCGGGCGTCTGGCCGGCCGCGACGATCCTGCCGTCGGGCATGAGCGCCACGGCGCTGGCGCCGACTCCGCCCGCCGAGGTGACGACGAGGCCGTCGTCGCTGAAGGAGGGATCGAGCGAGCCGTCGGGGTTGTAGCGGGCGACCGCGAGTCGGCTCGCGACGCCTCCGGCGACGACGATCTTGCCGTCGGGCTGGAGTGCGGCATCGCTGATCAGGTCCCCGGCCCCGAAGTCGGTGATCACCCGGCCGCCGTCGCCGAAGGTGGGATCGAGGTCGCCGGGGAGGGCGAAGGCCGTCGATGCTGTGCAGGCAAGCGTCGCCAGGGAGATCGAACCGAGCGTACGTAGGCGCCGCACCCGCGTCCATGGTACGCCCGAGTCGTCCGACCGTCGAGCAATCCTCATGGGTCGTGCCGGGCACATTCAAGACGGAGGCCGTGGTGCTGCGCTCGATCCGTTTCGGGGAGGCGGACCGGGTGCTGCACCTGTACAGCTCGACGCGGGGGCGACTGGGGGCGATCGCGAAGGGGTCGCGACGGCCGCGCTCGCGCTTCGGCGGGCGGCTGGAGCCGTTCTTCCGACTCGATCTGGTGCTGCACGAGGGGCGTGGGGAGCTCTGCACGGTGACCTCGGCCTCGACCGTGGAGGGACATCCGCGGCTGCGCGCCAACGGGCCCGCGCTGGGCGCCGCGGCGCGGGCGTGCGACGCGGTGTTGCGTCTGCTCGACGCGGCGGAGCCGAATCCCGGCGCCTACAACCTGCTCTGCCGGTACCTGTCGCTTCTGGACCGGGAGGGAGCGACGAAGCTCTCCGCCGCGCTCGCCTTCCGGCTGAAGCTGGCGCTGGTCGCGGGGTTCGCCCCCGAGTTGGCGTCGTGCGCCCGGTGCGGGGAGGGAGACCATCTGGTCGCCTTCTCGGGCGCCGCCGGCGGGGTCGTCTGCGGCGCCTGCGAGGGGGGCGGGTTCGAGATCGGCCCCGACGCGCACCGGTTCATGGTCACTGCGATCGGCGCCCCGCTGGCCGAGGCGCCGGCGGCCTCGGACCGGGCCCTGCGCCAGGTCGAGCGGGCGGTGTCGGAGACGCTCGAGCATCACGCGCACGTGCGGTTACGCTCCGCGGCGTGATGGAGACGGTCAGCGCGCAGGGCGCCGAGGTTCCCAAGATCGGGTTCGGGACCTGGCAGATCAACGGCCGCGAGTGCACCGAGGCGGTGCGCGACGCGCTCGAGCTCGGATACCGGCACGTTGACACGGCGGCGGCCTACGACAACGAGCGAGAGGTGGGCCGCGCGATCGCCGAGAGCGGGGTCGACCGGGAGGAGATCTGGCTGACGACCAAGGTGTGGATGGACGACGTGTCCCGGGACCGCCTGCGCGCCTCGGCGGAGAACTCGCTGCGCGACCTCGGGACCGGCTACGTCGACCTGCTCTTGATCCACTGGCCGAACCAGTCGGTGCCGATCGAGGAGACGATGCGGGCGATGACGGCGCTTCGCGAGCGCGGCAGGATCCGCCACATCGGCGTTTCCAACTACACGCCGCGACTACTGGAGGAGGCGCTCGGGCACGCGCCGATCCTCTGCAACCAGGTCGAGTACCACGTCGGGCTGGGGCAGGAGCGTCTGCTTGCGCTGGCCGAGGAGCGCGACCTGGTGATCGCCGCCTACGCGCCGTTCGCCCATGGGGAGATCTTCGAGGAGCCGGTGCTGCAGGAGATCGGCGAGGCGCACGACAAGTCGGCGGGCCAGGTGGCGCTGCGCTGGCTGATCGAGCAGGATCGTGTCGTCGCGATCCCGAAGGCGGCGAGCCACGAGAACCGGGTGGCGAACCTGGACGTATTCGACTTCGAGCTGACCGGCGAGGAGCGAGCGCGGATCGACGCGCTGCCGAAGGACCAGCGCCGCTTCGACACGAGCTGGGCGCCGGACTGGGAGGACTAAACGGGGTCTGACCCCTCTGTCCCCGCGGCTACTTGCGGTACATGCGCTCCGACACGCGGAGCTGGACGGCTTTGGGGCCGAGGCTCGAGGCGCGCATGAACCAGCGGAAGGTGGTGCCCGGGATGAAGGAGCGCTTGCCCTTGTCGTAGGCGGCGAGGGACTCGCGGACGACCTGGTCGGCCTCGATCACGCCGGGGAGGCGGTCGGGGCCCTCCTCGAAGTCGGCGATCTCCTGCCATTCGGTTGGGACGGGTCCGGGGTTGACGGCCATCGCGCGGACGCCGGTTCCGCGGAGCTCGGCGTGGAGGGCCTCCGTGAAGTGGAGGGCGAAGGCCTTGGAGGCGCTGTATGTGGTCTCGTAGGGGAGAGGCTGCATGCCGGCGGTGGAGGCGACGACGATGACGCCGCCGCGGCCGCGCTCCAGCATCGCCGGAAGGAAGGCGCGGGTGAGGACGACCACGGCCTCGCAGTTGACCCGGACCATCTCGGCGTCGCGGCTCTCGGGGACCTCCCAGAAGCGGCCGTGGGTCCCGAAGCCGGCGTTGTTGACCAGGAGGTCGACGTCGACGCCGAGCTCGCGCGACGCGGGCGGGTAGGCCGGCGGCGTCGGAGCCGAGGTCGCACTCGAGGACGTGGGTGGTGGTGGTGGGGAGCTCGTCGGCGAGCTGCTGGAGGCGGTCGGCGCGGCGGGCGACGAGGACGAGGTTGTGGCCCCGCTCGGCGAGCTGGCGGGCGAATTGCTCGCCGATGCCGGAGGAGGCGCCGGTGACGAGGGCGGTTTCGGCCACGGGCCGAGCGTATCTTTCCCTCGCGATGCGTGACGCACCTTTCAGGGAGCGGGTCGAGGCGTGGGAGGAGGAGTTCCTCTGGGAGCGCGCGACGCGGTCGTATCCGGCGAAGCGGGCGGAGCCGGAGGCGGACAGCCCGGTGCGGACGCCGTTCCAGCGCGATCGCGATCGGATCGTTCACTCGAAGGCGTTCCGGCGGCTGAAGCACAAGACGCAGGTGTTCATCGCGCCGGAGGGGGACCACTACCGGACGCGGCTCACGCACACGCTGGAGACGTGCGGGATCGCGCGGACGGTGTCGCGGGCGCTGGGGTTGAACGAGGACTTGACCGAGGCGATCGGGCTCGGGCACGACCTCGGGCATCCGCCGTTCGGCCACATCGGCGAGGAGGCGCTCGATCGGGCGATGAGCGAGCGGGTCGGGCGGCGCTTCCGCCACAACGAGAACTCGCTGCGGGTGGTCGAGCGGCTGGAGCGCGAGGGGCAGGGGCTGAACCTGACCGAGCAGGTGCGCGACGGGATCCTCAACCACACCGGCCCGGGGAAGCCGGCGACGCTGGAGGGGCGGGTGCTGCGGCTGGTCGACCGGGTCGCCTACATCAACCACGACATCGACGACGCGGTGCGGGCCGGGATCATCGGCGAGGCCGACCTACCCGCCGAGGAGATCGGGGTGCTGGGGGAGACGGGTTCGCGGCGGATCGACACGCTCGTCCGGGACATCGTCGAGGCGTCGCGCGAGGCCGGCGACGTCGCTCAGTGCGAGGAGGTCGGCGGGGCGATGCTGCGGCTTCGGAAGTTCATGTTCAACCGGGTCTACCTCGGGCCGGAGGCGCGCGGGGAGCACGAGCGGGTCGAGCGGACGGTGCGGGGGCTGTTCGAGCACTTCCTGGAGCACTCGGAGGAGCTGCCGGGTGAGGACGGGGTGGGCGGGACCGACGAGGTGCAGCGGGTGGTGGACTACCTGGCTGGGATGACCGACCGGTACTGCATCGCGACGTTCCGGCGGCTTGCGCTGCCGGAGGAGTCGCGGCTGTAGATGTCGCATTCTCCGACCAGACGATCGAGCAGGTGCGCGACGCGGTCGACTTCGTCGAGGTCGTCTCGGCGCACACCGACCTGCGGCGGGCAGGGGAGCGGTTCAGCGGGCTCTGCCCGTTCCACGAGGAGCGGACGCCGTCGTTCTCGGTGGATCCCCGGGACAAGCTCTATTACTGCTTCGGCTGCGAGGCGAGCGGGGACCTGTTCACGTTCGTCGAGGAGAAGGAGGGGCTGAGCTTCCCGGAGGCGGTTGAGTCGCTGGCGGACCGGTACGGGGTCGAGGTCGAGCGGGAGGCGGAGGACCCGCGGGTCGAGCAGGCGCGGAAGCGGCGGGCTCGGCTCGTGCGAGCTGCTGGAGCGGACGGCGACTTTCTACGTCGACCTATCTGTGGGAGTCGCCGAAGGCGGCGAAGGCGCGGGAGTACCTGGCCGGGCGGGGGCTGGGGGAGGAGGTGCTGCGCGCGTTCGGCGTCGGGTTCGCGCCGAGCGAGTGGGGGGTGGTGCTCGAGCGGGGCCAGCGGGCCGGGTACTCGATCGAGGAGATGACGCGCGGCTGGGCTCGATCCAGCAAGGGCCAGAAGGGCGGGCCACTACGACTGGTTCCGCAAGCGGATCATGTTCCCGATCCGCGACGCGCGGGGCCGGATGCTGGGGTTCGGCGCGCGGGCGATGACGCGGATCGCGAAGCCGAAGTACCTGAACTCGCCGGAGTCGGAGCTCTACCGCAAGAGCCGGACCTGTTCGGGGTCGACCGGGCGCGGGCGGCGATGGCGAAGAGCGGGCGCGCGGTGGTGGTCGAGGGGTACACGGACGTGCTGGCGCTGCACCAGGCGGGCTTCGAGGAGGCGGTCGCGGTGATGGGAACGGCGATCACGCCGGATCAGCTGCAGGCGCTCGGCGGGCTGTGCGAGGAGGTCGTGCTCGCGCTCGACGCGGACCGGGCGGGGCGGGCGGCGATGCTGCGGGCGCAGAAGGTCGCCGGGAGCCGGAAGCTGCGGCTGCGGGTGGCGCAGATGCCGGCGGGGGAGGACCCGGCGGACATGCTCGCCGGCGAGGGGGCGGGGGAGGGGGCGGCCGAGCGGTTCCGCGAGATCGTCGACGGCGCGCTGGACATGCCGGTCTTCCACGTCCGCTCGATCCTCGACGGCGGCTGACCTGGAGACGCCTGCGGGGCGCGACCGGGCGCTCGACGAGATCGCTGCCGGTGCTCGCGGGGATGGGGGAGACGATCAGCCGCGACGAGCTGGCGCGGGAGGTCGCGGAGCGGCTGGACGCGGATCCGGGGCTGGTGATGAGGAGGCTGGCGGGGGAGGGCCGGCCCGCGCGGCGCGCGGAGCCGGAGCGCACGGCGGCGCCGACGGGGCCGGGGTCGCCGGCGGGCGACGGCGCCGAAGGCGGCGGCGGCGAGCCGGCGGGACCGCTGAACGCGCGCGAGCGGCGCGAGCAGGCGCTGCTGGCGATGTGCATCGCGTCGCCGCAGCTAGGGCGCGAATACCTGGAGCGGCTCACCGACGAGCATCTGTCCTCGCCGCTGATGGCGCGGGCGCGCGACTGGCTGGCGGGCCACCTGGCGGATCCGGTCGACGGGGCTACCGCGCGACGACGAGGAGCTCGTCTCGCTCGTCAACAAGCTGGTCGCCACCTCGCGCCACGAGCCGGCGAGCCCGGAGGCGATGGAGCTCAACTTCCTCGAGCTGGAGCGGCGGGCGCTCGAGGACCAGCTCGCCGCCGCGCGGGAGTCGGGCGGCGACGCGCCGGTCGACCTCCAGCGCCGCCGCGCGGAGGTCCAGGACCGGATCGCCCGCCACCGCGGCTAGACGGGAACACACGTTCGCTTTTTCCGGCCGACCGGGACGGGACAATTCAGCCATGGAACGGGGCTCGCTTGAGAGATATCTGGAGCAGGGCCTGTCGCTTGAGCAGATCGCGGTTCTGTCAGATCGAGATCCCTCCACAGTCGGCTATTGGGTCAAGAAGCATGGGCTCATGGCGAACGGTCGTGAAAAGCACGCCGCAAAGGGAGGTTTGGCAAGAGAACGGCTTGAGGCTCTTGTTGAGGCGGGACATTCTCAGCGCGAAATCGCCATAGCGCTCGGCGTGAGTCAGTCGACGGTCCGGCACTGGCTGGAGCGCTACGGGCTTCGCACCAAGCGCCGACACCGAGTGCGGCGAGGAGAATCAGCTCCCTCGCCTGTACCCGCACCTGCCCCGTCCACGGTCGCGCGACGTTTTACCGCCGGAGTGATACGGGATACAGGTGCACGAAGTGCAATCGGAAGGCGGTATCGGATCGCCGGCGCACGGTCAAGCGGATCCTCGTCGAAGAGGCCGGCGGCAAGTGCCTACTCTGTGGTTATTCGAAGTGCCATCCGCACGCTCAACTTCCACCATCGAGAGCCGGACCAGAAGTCGTTCGCGTCTCTCCGGTCGGGGATATACGCGATCCCTCGAGGCGCTCCGCGAGGAAGCCAAGAAGTGCGATCTCTTGTGCAGCAACTGTCACTGCGGAGGTCGAGGAGGGAATTAGGCCGCTCCCCTGACGCTAGAGTTCCGACGGGCCATCGCCTATCCCCGTAGCGCGAACGGCTTATCACGGTCCGGGGTAGCTCAATCGGCAGAGCGGCGCGCTGTTAACGCGAAGGTTGAGGGTTCGAGTCCCTCCCCCGGAGCTTCGAGGCCCCGTCCGGGACGAGGATCCTCATGTCTATTCGTGCGCTAGCTGCTCGACGAGATCCGCGCCTCGCTCGCGCACCGTCATTCTCAGCCGACCAGGCGCCGAACTCCGCCGCCCGCGCGGTGAAGCTCGGCTCGCCAGCAGCCGCCGCGACGCCCAGCGGATCGAGCTCGCGGTCCCGTGAGCCGCCACGGCACCATCAGCCCGGCGCCGGCCCACTGGACGCGGATGCCGTTCTCGGCCATGTCGCCGACGGCCGGACAGCTCAGGACCGGCACGCCCTCCGACAGCGCCCGCGCGATCGTCCCGTGGCCGCCGTGGCAGACGACCAGGTCCGCCTCGCGCATCGCCTGCGTGTAGGAGATCCACTCGACCAGCACCGCGTTCGCGCGGAACATCGATCGGCTCCTCCGGCTCGTGCCGATTCGTCGTCCCGACCACCCGCACCGGCTCCTCCGCCAGCCCCTCGAACGCCGCTCGCAGCAGCCGGCACTCCGAATCCTGCGACGTCGACGGCGCCACCAGCACCAGCGGCTCCTCCCCTCCGGCAGCTCCACGTCCGGATACGGCAGCTCGAAGTGCATCGGCCCCGTGATCTCCACCCCCGCGGGCCAGCGCCGCGGGTACTCGAGCTGCGGGAACGTCGCGACCATCGCCAGCCGCTCGCTGATCCCACCGTGGAACCGCTCGATCGGCGCCAGCCCGACCCGCTCGCGCGACTCGTTCAGCTCCTCCCGTCCCGTCTTCAGCCCCTCGATCAGCACCGGCAGCGCCGCCCGCCAGGCCGCCCGTCCGATCGGCGTCCGCGGCGGCAGCCAGCCGAAGGCGAAGAACGGCATCCCGGGGTCGTGGACCGGATACACGTGCGGGATCAGCGTCGCGAGCCGGCACCCTGCCGCCTCGGCCGCGAGCGTCGGCGCCAGCGTCAGGATGTCGCTCACCACGACGTCGGGCCGCAGCTCGTCGAGCAGCGGCCGCAGCGCGATCGCGGCAGTCGCAGCGTCAGGCGAATATCCCCTCCCTCCGCGGCGGGAAAACCGTGTACTCCTCCGCGGCCTCGAAACCGCAGACCGACCTCCTCGACCGGCTCCCGCCACCGCGCCCACGTCTCCACGGTCACCTCGTGCCCCCGCCCCTGCAGCGCCCGCGCCAGCGCGATCGCCGGGAACGCATGCCCCGGATCCCCGAACGCGGCGACCAGCAAACGCAGCGACGACCCCGCGCTCACCGCATGCAACTTTCGTTTCCCGCAACGCCGCCGGCCAAGCGCGCCCCGAGCGAGCCGCTATCCCTTCGACCTCGATGCGACGCAAGGCCCGCAATCCCGCCCAGCGCCTCCGCACCGCCGTCGACGCGATGCCGCGGCGCACCCGGATCGCGATGCTCGAGGGTATCCGCGAGCAACAAGATCGTCGTCGGCGCCTACACGGATCCGCAAGTCCGGCGGCATCTGCCCGATGCTCGCCGCGCACCGCAACGGCGGCCGCACCAGCCTCGCCAGCTTCGCCCGCTCCTGGGACCGCTTCACCGCCGCCCGGCGCCCCCGCCTCGCCACCGACCGCGAGGTCCGCACTCTCACCTCCTACATCGAGATGAGCCTGCTCCGCGACGAGACCGGCGACGCCTCGCTCGCCGCGGCCGCGCGCCAGATCCGCGCCGAGCGCGACACCGCCTTCCGCACAGGCGATGCCCCGGCGCCGAGCCATGTCACCGCGCGCAAGCGACTCCGCCGCGACACCGGCGAGCGCAACCGCGGCCCCGAGCTGCGCCTCCGCCGCCTCTGGTCCTGGCTGCGCCCGACCAAGCGCTACGACGTCTTCACCGAGCGTCTCGCCGCCGCCGAGGAGCAGCTCAACGAGCAGTGGGCCTCCGACAGGACCCGCGAGCGCGAACCCGTCTAGCACAGCGCCGCTACAGGCCCTCCCCCGGACGCTGGAAGACGATCTCGGGCACGAGGCACGCCGGCGACGTGCGAAGCAGGAAACGCACCGCCTCGGCGATGTCCTCCGGCCGCATCATCTCCTCCGGCTTCAACAACCTCGCGCGCGTACTCGGTCATCGGCGTATCGACGAACCCAGGGCACAGCGCCGTCACCTGGATCCCCTCGCCACTGACCTCCTTCTGGGTCGCCTGCGAGAACCCGATCACGCCTGCCTTCGTCGCCGAGTAGACCGACAGCCAGCCCTGCCCCGACTTCCCCGCGAGCGACGACGTGTTCGTGATCAGCGCCTTCCCGTGCTCCGCCCCGGCCTCGCGGAGCATCGGCAGCGTCTCCCGCGTTGCGATCACGTAGGAGCGCAGGTTGACCGCGAGCTGCATATCCAGGTACTTCGTGGTGATCTCCGCCATTGCCTCGCCGATGCCGACCCCGCCGTTGTTGGCCAGCACGTCGAGGCGGCCGAAGCGCTCGCGATGCGCCGCCACCATCGCCCCGACCTCCTCCTCGTTGACCAGGTTCGCCGCCACTGACTCGACCTCGAGCCCCGCCGAGCGCAGCTCCTCGGCCGCCGCCTCGAGCTTCTCCGGCCGCCGCGCCGAGATCGTCACCCCGTACCCGTCCTCGCCCAGCGCCCGGGCGATCGCCATCCCGATCCCGCTCGACCCGCCCGTGATCAGTGCTGCACGCTCCGCCAAGACCTCTCCCTTCGCTCGCCGACCGCGGGACCCTATCCCGCACCACACTTAGAGGCCCTTGAACCACTCGCCACTACGATTCCCCGCCGTGTCACCCCGCCTCCGCCACCGATCGACGACCGCCGCGAGCCTGACCGCGACGATCCTCGCCGCGCTCGCCCTGTCCGCCTGCGGCTCCGACGACTCCGACGAGGACACCACCGCCGCGCCGGCACCCTCCGCGTCCGACTTCCCCGCCCCCAACGGGCGCAGCACCGAGGAGCTCTACGCATCGGCCACCCCGACCGAGGACATCGTCGTCTCGCCGACCGGGCAGGCCTTCACCCTCGGCGAGAACCGCTTCGGCTTCGGCGTCTTCACCGCCGGCCGCGAGCAGATCACTGACGCCGAGGTTGCGATCTACGCCGGTCCCGCCAACGGCCCCGCCGAGGGGCCCTTCCCGGCCCGGGTGGAGGACCTCGCGACCGACCCCGAGTTCACCGCCCAGACCACCTCCGGCGACCCCGACGCGGCCAAGGCCGTCTACGTGTCCGACCTCGAGCTCGACCGGCCCGGCGAGTGGCGCCTCGTCGCCCTGGTGCGCGAGGGCGACACCTACCAGTCGGTCCGCATCCCCGAGCATCCTCGCCTCCAAGGAGTCGAAGGTCCCCCTGCCCGGCGATCCCGCCCCCAGCACCCAGACCCCGACCGCCGACGACGTCGGCGACCTCGACGAGATCGACACCCGCGATCCCCACGACACCATGCACGAGGCGAACTTCGCCGAGGTCCTCGGCGAGAAGCCGGTCGTCCTCCTCTTCGCCACTCCACTCCTCTGCCAGAGCCGCGTCTGCGGCCCGGTCGTCGACGTCGCCGAGCAGGTCAAGTCCGAGTACGGCGACGAGGTCGAGTTCATCCACATGGAGGTCTTCGAGGACAACGAGATCGAGAAGGGCGTTCGTCCCCAGGTCGCCGACTTCAACCTCCAGACCGAGCCCTGGCTCTACGTCATCGACCGCGACGGTAAGGTCTCGGCCGCCGTCGAGGGCGCCTTCAGCGTCGCCGAGCTCGAGCAGGCGGTCGAAGAAGTGGCAAGCTAGGCCTCATCGCCACCGCAGTCGCGACAGCACCCTACGCCAAGGGACTCGAGTCGCTCGAGACCGAGACCCGGGTCGAGAGCCTCCCGCTCACCGGCGAGATCCCCTCCTGGCTCACCGGCTCACTGCTCCGCACCGGCCCCGCCAAGTGGGAGGTCGGCGAGCAGCGCATGCGCCATTGGTTCGATGGCCTCGCGATGCTCCATCGCTTCGGGATCGCCGACGGCAAGGTCGCCTACGCCAACCGCTTCCTCCAGACCAAGGCCTACCGCGCCGCCAGGGAGACTGGCGAGATCGTCTACTCCGAGTTCGCCACCGACCCCTGCCGCTCGCTCTTCGGCCGCGTCTTCTCGGTCTTCAGCTCGAAGATCTCCGACAACGCGAACGTCAACCTGACCAAGCTCGGCGAGCGCTTCATCTCGATGACCGAGACCCCGATCCCGGTCCAGTTCGACGCCGAGACGCTCGAGACGGTGGGCGTCGCCTACGACACCCCCGGTCTGCTGACGACGGCGCATCCGCACATGGACCGCGCCGACGGCGGCATGCTCAACTACGCGGCGAAGGTCGGCCCCCGCAACAGCTACCGCTTCTTCCACGTCGCGCCGGACGCTGAGGAGCCTGAGGTGAAGGCGACGATCCCCGTCCGCGAGCCCGCCTACATGCACTCGTTCGGGCTCACCGAGCGCCACTTCGTCCTCGCCGAGTATCCCTACGTCGTCAACCCGATCAAGATCCCGCTCTCGGGCCGGCCATACATCGAGAACTACGAGTGGAAGCCGGAGCGCGGCACCCGCTTCACCCTCATCGACCGCGAGACCGGCGACACCGACCGGGCCGTTCGAGACCGACGCGTACTTCGGCTTCCACCACGTGAACTCGTACGAGCAGGGCGACGGCACGGTCGTCGCCGACATCTGCACCTTCGCCGACGCCGAGGTCGTCCAGGACCTCTACCTCGAGAACCTCCGCGCGGGCAAGCGGATCGCCGAGCCCGAGCTGCGCCGCTTCCGCATCGACCCCGCCGCCGGCACCGTGACCGGCGAGCGCCTCACCGAGAAGGGGTTCGAGCTGCCGCGGATCAACTACGGCCGCTGCAACGAGCGCCCCTACCGCTACGCCTGGGGCGTCGGCACGGGTGACTCCGGCTGGCTCGAGCAGATCGTCAAGGCCGACCTCGACGACGGCTCGACCAACATCTGGTCGCTCCCCGACCACTATCCCGGTGAGCCCGTCTTCGTTCCCGCCCCGGCGCGGAGGACGAGGACGACGGCGTCCTCCTCTCGGTCGTCCTCGACGCCGCCAAGGGCACCTCATCGCATGCTCGTCCTCGACGCCCACGACCTCTCCGAGCTCGCCCACGCCGAGGTCCCCCACCACATCCCCTTCGGCTTCCACGGCCAGTTCGCGCCGGTTTAGCCTCACCCGCCGGACGACGAAGTCCCCGACGAGGCGGATAGAACTCCGGGTTGACGGGCCTAGGTCGATCTGACGAGGAGAGTGAGTGGGATGGTTCCAAACGTGCGGTGGCTGGCGTGCCTGGGCGCGGTAGTGCTCGCACTCGGGGTCGCCGCATGCGGAGGCGACGACGAGGCGGCGGTGGGCGACTGCATCGATTCCGAGGACAACGTCGTCGAATGCGATTCCTCCGAGGCCACGATGGAGCTCGTCAGCGATCAGAGCGAGGAGGACGCGATCGCCTGCGTGACGATCGGCGACCGCCCCCAGGTCGAGGTAACGGTCGGCGAGACGACCTTCTGCGCCGAGGAGCTGGAGTGAGGGGGCGACCCCCACGGCCAGTTCGCCCCCGCCTGACCCGCCCCGCCAGCACCTAAGCTGACCCCCGTGCGCCAAGCCGGGCCGGTAGCTCAGCGGTCAGAGCAGCGGACTCATAATCCGTCGGTCGGAGGTTCGAATCCTCCCCGGCCCATCCTCGAAGCCCGCTCCAGCAAGCGGGTTTCGTGCTCTCGGGACCTGCGCATCCTCGCGACTTGGCCTCGAACGTGGCGCCACGAAAAGCTGACTAGGTGAGCCGTTCACAACGTGTGTGGGCGGCTCACCTAGTCAGGCAATCCCGCAGCGCGTCTTGCCTCAGCCTCCTGCTGCTCAAGGAAGCCTTGGAGCCGGATGGCACGGCCGTCCTCGGCAACCGTCCACAAGCCCCACGAGCGGACCTCCAGCTCGATGCCGCTTCCCGCACCCCTTGCCCGAACCTGCTGCCTGACGAGCACCTTGTTCCCCGAGACGAAGAACTCCAGTGGCTCGACCACCTGCCAGTCGAAAGCGTCCGGCTCCATCCATTTCCGGAAGTTGTCGATGCCGCGATGGGCCTCCCCGGTCGGCGGGACGAATTCGATGTCGGGGTGGGCGAACTCCAGCGCAGCGTCGAAGTCGCCCCGGCTGAACGCGTCGTAGGTGTTGCGAAGCTTCTCGACCCATTGATCCGCCACGAGTCCCGGAGTATCGCGGAGTGGGGGTGGCACGCTATCCCCTTCCGGCCGAGCCGTCTGAGGCCCGTCGAGGCGGCTGACGGGGCGCGCCAAACCTCTACATCGGGGGGCGGGTCTGGGTGCGACAGCCGGGGATGAGCATCGTGCGGCCGCTACGCCGGGAGTCAAAGCCCGTCGAGCGCATCCGACCTCGCTTGGTACCCCTGCGCATTTCATTCGTCGCGGGTGACGATGAGGTCGTCATGTGCACTCCTGCGACGTTGGCGGCTGCGCGAGCCCCCGGCTTCGATGCGGGACCGCGTTTCCATGTCGTCTCTCCCGTCCCTGGGTTAGCGACACGCGCCACCCGATCCCGCCGCAAGTATTGGGGGCAGCGTACCCCTTGACAGGGAGCGTCAAGTGAGCGGATCGAAATTCACCGCCGAAAACCGCGGCGCCCTGATCGAGCGCAGTTTCTTTAGCCTGGACGCGAGATGAATCGGTGCATCGGCGGATCGGTCGCTCGCGCCGCCTGCCTTGCCACGGTGCTCATCGGCCTGCTCGCGCCTCCCGCCTGGGGGGGCACCGCGTACACGGCGAATGACGGCGCCAACGCCGTCTCGGTGATCGACACCGCGACGAACACGACGGTGGGAAGACCGATCAAGGTGGGCAAGGACCCCCGTGGGTTGGCGGTTACGCCCAACGGCTCCCGGATCTTCGTAATCAATCGCGCCTCGAACGACGTCTCGGTGATCGACACCGCAAAGAAGAAGACCGTGCGGACGATCGAGGTGGGCAAGCAGCCGCGGGGAGTCGCCGCAAGCCCGGACGGGAAGCGCGTCTACGTCGCCAATCGCATCTCCAACGACGTCTCGGTGATCAACGCGGCCAAGAACCGCGTGGTCGAGACGATCAAGGTCGGAGCGCGTCCGCATGGCATCACCATCACCCCGAACGGCGAGCGGATCTACGTCGCGGACAACGATGACAACGCCGTCTCGGTGATCGACGTGGCCAAGGGGAAGACCGTCGGCAGGCCGATCAAGGTGGGAAACGGCCCGGAGGGACTAGCGGCGGGCGTGAATGGCGATCGCGTTTACGTCGCCAATGTCTTCGACGGCGCCATGTCGGTCATCGACACCGCGACCGCAAGCGTGATCGCGACGATCCAGGGCATCGGCGCGAAGGCCATCGCCCCCTCTCCGAACGGCGCGGCCATCTACGTGACCAACGCGGCGTTGGGCCGCGTCTCGGTGATCGATCCCGCGACCAACGCGATGGTCGGGGACGGGATTCCAGTTGAGATGGACCCGGTCTCGCTGGCGGTCACGCACGACAGCGCGCGCGTCTACGTCGCCAACCGCGCGTCCGACAGCGTCTCGGTCATCGACGCCACGACCAACCAGGTTCTCGGGGATCCAATCGCGGTGGGTGACAGCCCCCGCGGGATCGTGGTCTCGAAGAAGTAGCCGCGAGCTACTCCTCCAGATCCCAGCCGAAGTAGACCTCCACCTTGGAGATCTTGTCGCCCTCGAAAGTGAGCACCTCCGTGTTGCGGAACCGGCTCCCGTCGGTCTTCGTGCTCTCGTAGGTGACGACGACCTCGTCGCCGGCTTCGATCAGGCGCTTGAACTCGAACGACTCGATCAGCTCGGCGTTCGGCCAGCAGCGCTCGAAGTACCGCGCTCGATCGATTCCGACGTCGGCTGGGCTGAAAAAGATCAAGTCGTCGGCGAGGAGGTCGTCGATGACCGATCGATCACCGGATTCGTACGCCCCATAGGCGGCGCGGGCGACGTTCACGCGGTCGGCGGACACATTCCCTCCTCGATCTCGACGGCTTCACGAGCGTAGACGGAGCGTCGTCCGGCGCGGGGGGTCGATGCCCGCGATAGCGTTCACGACGTGGCAAGGAGCCGGGTTCGATGGGGGGCCATTGGCGGGGTCGCCCTGGCGCTGGCCGTCATCGCCGCCGCGCCCGCCGCCGCGAAGAAGGCTCAAGCTCGCTACGCGCTCGCCGGCGGCTGCTACTCGCTCCAGGCGTCCGGGCAAGCGCCCGCCGGTGCCGAGCGACTGCGCATGCAGGCGACGACGCTCGGGCGCTACCTGCTCTACACGCCCGACAGCAATGTGCTGAGCGCCCAGGACGACGGCTCCGTCGTTCCGGAGGAGGAGGCGAGCCCCGCGGCCGATTGGCAGGTCGCGGGAGGGCAGCGGCGCGTTCACCCTCTCGCCGATGTCCGATCCCGGCAGCGGCCTCACCGTCGGCACGGACGGCGAGCTCGCCGTCGCGGCGCCCCGGCACGCAGTTCTCCTTCGTCCCGGCCAAGGGCTGCGCGGTGTACCCCGAGGCGGAGCTCGGCGCCCGCGGCAAGCCGTCGAAGGGGAAGACGCAATACGGCGAGGTCGGCGGGTTCCTCGAGGGCCACATGCACTGGATGACCTTCGAGTACTTCGGCGGCGAGTTCCACTGCGGGCGGCCGTGGCACCCGTACGGGATCCAGTACGCGCTGCCGGACTGCGCCGGGATCGAAGGCCCGCAGGGAACCGCCGCGCCGTTCCAGAACTTCCTCAACTACGGCAATCCCGGCCAGGCCCACGACACCACGGGCTGGCCGAAGCTCACCGAGTGGGGGAGGGACAACCTCACCTACGAGGGGACCTACTGGCGCTGGATCCAGCGCGCCTGGATGAGCGGGCTGCGGCTGATGGTGATGTCGGTGAACGAGAACCGGGTCCTCTGCGAGCTGCAGGCGCGCAAGCGCCACGGCTGTGACGAGATGGACACGGTCCGCCGGGGATTCCAGGACATCCGCGAGCTCCAGCGCTACGTCGACGCCCAGGCCGGCGGCCCCGGCAAGGGCTTCTTCGAGATCGTCACCGACCCCTACCAGGCCAGGCGTGTGATCAACGAGGGCCGGATGGCGGTCGTCCTCGAGATCGAGGTCTCCGAGCTCTTCGGCTGTCGCGGCTGGGAGACCTCGACCTGCGACCGGGCGTCGATCGACCAGCGGCTCGAGGAGTTCCACCGGCTCGGGGTGCGCTCCTCGCTCCTGCTCAACAAGTTCGACAACCCGCTCTCCGGCGTCCGCTTCGACAGCGGCGAGGCGGGCGTCCTGATCAACGCGGGCAACCGCAACAGCGCCGGCTCGTTCTGGAGCGCCGAGACCTGCTCCGGGCCCCTGCACGACAACGAGATAGAGACCTTCGCACCGGAGGGGAGCGCGCTCTTCGACGGCCTGCTGGGGGCGGTGGGCGTGACCAGCGGCGAGATCCCCGCCTACCCGCCGGCGCCGCACTGCAACACCCGCGGCCTCACCGAGCTCGGCCGCTACCTGGAGCGGCGGATGATCGAGAAGAAGATGATCATCAATCCCGACCACATGAGCCAGAAGGCGGTCGACGAGACGCTGACGATCGCCGAGGCCAACGACTACTCGGGCGTGATCTCGCCCCACGGCTGGATGGACCCCGGCAACTGGCCCCGGATCTGGAAGCTCGGCGGCCTCGCGTTTCCCGACTCCGACACCTCGACCGGCTTCATCTCCGCCCACGAGAAGTACCGGCCGGAGCGCACCCCCTACGAGCTCGGCTGGGGTTACGGCGCCGACCTCGGCGGGCTCGCCGCCCAGCCCGAGCCACCGGAGGGCGACCCGCAGGTCGGCTACCCGTTCGACTCATACGACGGCAAGGTCAGCTTCCAGCGCCAGCAAACCGGCGAGCGCACCTTCGACTACACGACCGAGGGCGTCGCTCACTACGGCCTCTACGCGGACTGGTTCGAGGACCTCCAAAGCCGCGGCGACGACCAGGTGACGAGCGACATGTGGAACGCGTCAGAGGCATACCTCGAGATGTGGGAGCGCGCCACCGGCGTCCGCTCGCCCGGCTGCAAGCCGACGAGCGGCCACGTCAACGCCCGCGGGCTGGGGCGGCTCCGCCTCGGTGCGAACTGGGAGCAGCTCCTGCGCCGCGCCGGTCAGCCCCAGCAGCGAGACCGCGCCTGGAGCTACTGCGTTCGCGGCCCCCAGAACCGCAACGCCGCCGACGTCGCCGAGCTCACCAAGGGCGGCCGGGTCGAGCTGGTCGGGAGCACCGCGAACGGCCGCTCCGCCGGCGGGATCCACGTCGGCGCCCGCGCCCGCCGCCTCGGAGACGACGCGGACTCCGCCGGGGGCGGGGTGTTCACCCAGGACAGCGGCGCCACCTACGCCTTCGCGGTGCGCGGCGGCCGCGTGCGCGCCGTGGCGGTGGTGTCCGACGCGCTCGCCGACAAGGAGGACCGCCTCCGCGGCGCGATGCGGCGTCTCCTCAAGGCCGAGGCCACCAACGCCAGGCCCAGGTTCGTCCCCAACGAGACGGGGGCCACCACGCGCCTCACAGGTACCAACCTCGCCGGCTCGAACGACCCCGAGATCGACCGGGCGCTCGTGATGCTCTGCTCGCTCCAGCCCTAGGGCGACTCGACGTCCCCGATCGCCTTGATTTGCGGACCGCCGGGCTTTACTTTCTCGGCATGAGGGGAGCGAAGATTCGGGTGTTGATCGCGGCGGTGGCGGTCAGCCTCCTGGTCGGGGCGGGGAGCGCCGGGCAGGCGAGCGGCGCGATCAAGGTGGCCCGGGACCCCGAGAGCCCCCCGATGGCGAAGTTCAAGTCCGTCAGCTGCAAGGCCCGGGCCGGGCAGGGGAATACCACCGGGTTCAAGACCAGGGGCCGCGCCGACGGCTGGAAGCTCCGCGCGGTGATCTACACGAAAAACATCAAGGACGACGAGGTCTACGAGGTGGAGTACGGCGCCCAGGGAATCGCCGACGTGGTGCTCAAGCCGCCGTCGGGCCCCGAGTACTCGAACCAGAACGAGCCGCAGCCGGGCGGCGCGGATCTCCTGGATTCGGCCGGCGGCGTCGGGGTCGCCAAGCGCAAGACGGTGTTCGGAATCGGACTGCCCGTGATCTACGACGGGACTGGTTCCGACACGAACTACATCACGGTGTGGGGACTCGCCAAGTGCATCTACTGAGCCGAGCCCGCCCGCGTCACTTCTGATCGGCGGGCAGGCCCCCCGCTCGAACCGGCTGAGGAACGAGGGATCCGCTAGCCGGACGGCGACGGACCGGTGGGGCCGACCCCGGATGCTGCTCGAAAAGCCCGTGATCGCCGCGGTCGAGGGGCACGCCGTCGCCGGTGGGCTCGAGCTGGCAGCCTGGTGCGATCTGCGCGTCGCCGCCGAGGACGCGTCTTCGGGGTTTACTGTCGCCGATGGGGCATCCCGCTCATGGACGGCGGCACGATTCGGCTCGCGCGCCTGATCGGGCACAGCCACGCTCTCGATTTGATCCTCACCGGCCGCGGTGTTCACGGCGAGGAGGCGCTGCGCATGGGCCTCGCCAACCGCCTGGTCCCCCCGGGGGAGACGACGGGCGCCGCGGTCGCGCTCGCGAAGGGGATCGCCGAGCGGCCCTCCGCGCGGCGCTCCTCGCCGCGATCCTCTGCGCCGCGATCGCCGCCGGCTGCGGCGAGAAGGAGGAGCCCGAGACGGCGAGCGCGGCGGCGGCGATCGCCGAGGGCGACGAGATCTGCGCCGCCGCCGCCGAGGAGATCGCAGCGCTTCGGGCGGGCGCGGCCCCCACCACCCCCGAGGAGGCCGCGAAGCTCACCGAGGGCGTGATCGCGGCCTACGAGGAGGAGCTCGCCGATCTCGAGACGCTTTCGGTTCCGCCCGACCTCGCCGACGAGCTCGACCGCTACATCGCGGCGCGGGAGCGGGCGCTCGAGCCGCTTCGAGACGGCCTCGAGGCGGCGCGGGCGGGTGACGCGCAGGCCTACGCGGAGGCGCAGGCCGAGGCGGCCGCGGGACAGGTCGAGCGGACCAGGCTCGCGCGGGCGGTCGGGTTCTCGGAGTGCAGCGTGCCCGGCGGCGGCGCCCCGACGGGCTAGCCCCAGCGCGACGCCAGAGACCGAAGCGGTCCGCGCGAACCGTTCGCGGCCTCCCGGCGCGCCAGCCACCCGAAGCCGAGGGCGACCGAGAGGTTGAAGACGCCGGCCAGCCAGAGACCCGCCTTCGCGCCCGGACGCGACACCGCCGGCGATGCGGACCAGAGCGCGTCGGTGGCGATCTCCGTCCCGCGTAGCCATGCCACCGCCCACCAGTCCGACGGGTCTCCGCGACGGTCCGCGACCAGGTGCGCGGCGGCGAAGGTGAGCCAGATCGGGCCGCACCGCCGGAACAGATGGGCGGCGTCCGGGGCCGGCTCCGAGTGCCCGAGCGCCCGCAGGGTTGCCTCCGGCGCCGCGATCGCCGACGAACCGAGGAGCAGGTCGAAGGCGATCAGGTTGCGGTTGGTCAGGCGGAGGATCTGCTCGGGGCTCACGGCGCGATCCAAGCACACCCGGGCGTCATCTAGAAGGAAAGGTGCCTGCCAGGGCGAATCTTCGCGGCGATGACAAAGACCGCCACCAAGACCCGATCCCGCAACGGCCGCAACGGCAAGACGCTCTCCACCTACATCACCGAGCGCTTCGAGGAATTCTCGCGCTCACAGAAGGACGTCGCCCGCTACATCGTCGATCACCTCGACGAGGCGGCCTTCCAGACGGCCGAGGAGCTGGCGCGGCGGGCCAACACCTCCTCCTCGACCGTGGTGCGCTTCTCGCAGGCGCTCGGCTTCGAGGGGTATCCCGAGCTTCAGCAGGCCGCGATCGAGGAGTACCGCCACCGGGCGGCGGAGGAGAACGGCAACGGCGGCGGTCAGCTCTTCGACTTCGACCAGTCCGAGTTCGAGTCGGCGCTCGCCGCCGATCACGCCAACGTCGAGGAGACCGCTCGCGCGCTCACCCGCGAGCAGACCGAGGCCTGCATCACCGCGATCGCGAACGCGAAGCGGGTCGTGATCGTCGGCGTCGACCAGATGGCGTTCTTCGCCAGCTACCTGCGCCACCTGCTGGCGCTGCTCGACCTGCGGGCGGAGGTGGTCTCGACACCGCGGCAGGAGTCGATCAACCGGCTCGCTCGGGTTGACGAGGACACGCTCGTCGTCGCCTTCTCCGCGGGCCGCGCGCACCCGCTGATCCTCCGCGCGATGAAGCTCGCCCGCCACCGGCGCGCGCCGACGATGGCGGTGACCGACGCGACCCTGTCGGAGGTCGGCGAGCACACCGACCACACCCTCTACTACTCGTCGAACAGCCCGTCTTACACGCGCTCGAACGCGGCCCTGATGTCGGTGGTCCAGGCGCTCGCCTGCGGCGTCTACTCGCGCGACAAGGGCGCCTACAAGGACCGCATCCGCGCCTTCAAGCTGAAGTAGCCGCTACGGCGCGCGGCGGGGATCTTCCGCCCGTATCCTTGGGGCGATGATGGAGCGCGCGACATTCCGGGTCAAGACCGGCCTCGCGGAGATGCTCAAGGGCGGCGTGATCATGGACGTGACCACGGCCGAGCAGGCCCGCATCGCCGAGGACGCAGGCGCCGTTGCTGTGATGGCGCTCGAGCGCGTCCCCGCCGACATCCGCGCGAGCGGCGGCGTCGCCCGTATGGCGAGCCCCCGGGTGATCAAGGAGATCCAGGCGGCGGTGACGATCCCCGTGATGGCGAAGGCCCGGATCGGCCATATCGCCGAGGCGCAGGTCCTCGAGTCGCTCGAGGTCGACTTCATCGACGAGTCCGAGGTGCTCACCCCGGCCGACGAGCACAACCACATCGACAAGCACGGCTTCGAGGTGCCCTTCGTCTGCGGCGCGACCACGCTCGGCGAGGCGCTCCGCCGCGTCGGCGAGGGCGCGGCGATGATCCGCTCCAAGGGCGAGGCGGGGACCGGCAACATCGTCGAGGCAGTCCGCCACATGCGCGAGATCACGCAGGGGATCCGGGGACTTACGGTCCTGGCCCCCGAACAGCTTGCCTCGACGGCGAAGGACCACCGCTCCCCGGTCGAGGTCGTCCGCGAGGTCGCGACCGCCGGGCGCCTCCCCGTGCCGCTCTTCTGCGCGGGTGGGATCGCCACCCCCGCAGACGCGGCGCTGATGATGCAGCTCGGCGCCGAGGGCAACTTCGTCGGCTCCGGGATCTTCAAGTCCGAGGACCCCGACCGGCGGGCGCGGGCGATCGTCGAGGCGACCACTCACTTCGCCGATCCCGAGCGGGTCGCCCAGGCCTCGATCGAGCTCGGCGAGCCGATGCGCGGCGACGACATCGCACAGCTCGCCGAGGCGGGCGAGCTGCTTCAGCAGCGCGGCTGGTAGCCGGGGCGCCGTGAAGGGGCCCCCGCTTCGCATCGGAGTGCTCGCGTCCCAGGGCGACTTCGAGGCGCACTCCAAGGTCCTGCGCTCGCTCGGAGCGGAGACCCCCGAGGTGCGATCGCCGGGTGACCTCGCCGAGCTCGACGCGCTTGTCATCCCCGGGGGCGAGTCGACGACGATCTCCAAGGCCCTGGCCCGCGATGGGCTGGCGGCCCCGATCCGCGAGTTCGCCGAGTCGGGGGGCGCGGTGCTCGGTACCTGCGCCGGGATGATCGTCCTCGACCGCGATCACCTCGGGCTGATGGACGTGCGCGCGCGTCGCAACGCGTTCGGCCGCCAGCGCCAGAGCTTCGAGCAGGACCTCGAGGTCGATGGACTCGGCGACGAACCCGTGCGGGCGGTGTTCATCCGCGCGCCCTGGGTCGAGGAACACGGGGACTCCGTCGAGGTGCTCGCCCGTCACGAGGGGCATCCCGTCGTCGTCCGCCAGGGGTCCCTGCTCGCCTGCGCCTTCCATCCCGAGCTGACCGACGACTCTCGCCTGCATGCGCTGCTCATGGCGATCGCCAGTCGTCAGATAGAAAGCGGGAACGTACGAGAGCGTGACGGCGGGACGCACCACAAGGACTCTTCTCGCGCTGCTTGCGATGGCAGCTCTCGCGTTCTGCGCCGTGGCGTCGGCGAAAACGATCCGGGGCAACGACAGGGACAACCTGCTCGAGGGGACCTCGTCGAAGGACAAGAACATCGCCAAGGGAGGCGATGACCGGATCTTCGGGGGCGACGGCGCGGACAAGGTGAGCGCCGGGACCGGCGACGACCCGGTCAACGGGGAAGACGGAAACGACACCGTCAAGGGCTCCGACGGCGACGACGTGATCATCGCCGCCGGCGACGGCAGCCCTGACGAGGTGCAATGCGGCCAGGGGCGCGACCGCGCCGTCGTCGACGCGGGCGATCAGACCCTCGACTGCGAGCAGGTCGAGTGAGGGATCCGCGAGTGGAGGCACTGGCCCGAGTCCTGGTCGGCTACTCGACCGGGGTGGGCGAGGGCGACACCTGTCTGATCGAGGGCGAGGTGTCGGCCGAGCCGCTGCTCCAGTCGATCTACGAGCAGGTCCTGGAGGCCGGCGGCAACCCGATCGTGAGCATGTCGATGGAGGGCCAGGCCGCGGCCTACTTCAAGCACGCCTCCGACCGCCAGCTCGAATGGGTTTCGCCGGTGGCGCGGTGGGCTGCGGAGGAGGCCGACTGCCGGATCGCGGTGATGGCGAAGGCGAACACGCGCGATCTCTCGCAGGTGCCGCCCGAGCGCCAGACGTTGCGCCAGCGCGCGACCCAGCCGCTGATGGAGACGGCGATGCGGCGCGCCGCCGAGGGCTCCTACCGCTGGGCGCTGACCCTGTTCCCGACGCACGCCTATGCGGGCGAGGCCGAGATGAGCCTGGCCGACTACGAGGACTTCTACTACGCGGCCTGCCTCGCCGACCAGGACGATCCCGTCGAGGCCTGGCGGCGCCAGTCGCTGGAGGTCGAGCGGCTGCGCGACTGGATCCAGGGACGCGAGGAGGTCCGGATCGAGGGACCCGGGACCGACATCACGCTGGGGATCGCGGACCGCACCTTCATCGCCGCCGACGGCAAGCACAACATGCCCGACGGCGAGTTCTTCACCGGGCCCGTCGAGGACGCCACCGAGGGCGAGATCACCTTCCACTTGCCGAGCACGGTCTCGGGACGCGAGGTGGCAGGGGTGAGGATGCGCTTCGAGGGCGGGAAGGTCGTCGACGCGAGCGCCGAGCGCGGCGAGGAGTTCCTGATCCGGATGCTCGACACCGACGACGGCGCGCGCCGGCTCGGCGAGCTCGGGATCGGCACCAACTACGGGATCGAGAGGGGAACCAAGGAGATCCTGCTCGACGAGAAGATCGGCGGCACCGTGCACCTGGCGGTCGGCAAGAGCTATCCGGAGACCGGCGGCACGAACGAGTCAGCCGTCCACTGGGACATGATCTGCGACCTGCGCCGCGGCGGCCGGATCACCGTCGACGGCGAGCTCCTCGAGGAGGACGGCCGCTTCGTGGTTTAGGACCTCCTTCCCTGGGGGGAAAAGGAAAGGGTTGATGAGGGGAAGGGGGCTGATCGCCCTGATCGCTTGCGCTGAGCGCTGCGCCGGCCGCTAGCGCGCACGAGGTCGTCTCGGGCGCCGCGGTGAGCTCGTTCGAGGACCTGACCTTCGCGGAGACCGCGCTCGAGCACAGCCCGGCCGCGGTCGCCACCGACGGCGCTGGCCTCGCCGCTGCGGATCCGGCCGGCGGCGACATCCACTCGGACAACTTCCGCAAGCTCGGCCAGACCGCGATCACGCAGCCGAACGGGAGCCCGGCGCAGGGCTCGGACCTCGCCTTCCGGGGGCGGCTGATGGTCGCCGGCACCTACCAGGGGACGGCCGTCTTCAGGATCGGGCGCGGCGCCCGCCGACAGCTCTCCTTCCACGACTGCCCCGGTTCCCAGGGCGACGTCTCGATCCTCGGCGACTACGCGTTCGTCTCGATCGATACGCCCTCGCTCGAACAGCGACGAGAGCCGCGACCTGCAACAACACCGCGACGAACCAGAGCGACACCTCGCTGCGACAAGGAGGGAATCCGGATCCTCGACGTCTCGGACGTCCGTAATCCGACCCAGGTCGGGTTCGTGGAGACCGAGTGCGGCTCGCACACGCACACCCTGATCCCGGGGGCGGAGACGAGCCACATGTACGTCGACTCCTATCCGCTCACCGACTCCCCCGACAAGTGCAACAAGGTGGTCCACCCCGAGGGCGAGTTCTCGGTTCTCGAGTTTCCCGACCGCCGACCCGACCCAGGCCCGGATCGCCTCGATGCCCGACGTGCTGCCCCCGCAGTACGCCGACTCGATCGGTTGCCACGACACCGGCGTGCTGCCGGAGCAGGACCTCGCCGTCGCCGCTTGCCTCGGCGCCTGGGCGGTCCTCGACATCTCCGACCCGGTCAACCCGAAGACGCTCTCGGTGATCCAGAACCCGGCGATCGAGCTCGACCACTCGGCGCAGCTCACCTGGGACGGGCGCTACGCGGTGATCGGCGACGAGCACGCTGGCGCCGCCGGCGGAGGCGGCTGCTCGCCCAGCCAGCAGAGCCCGGTCGGCGCGATGTGGTTCTACGACATCACCGACCGCTCCAACCCGACGCTGGAGGGCAGCTACTCGCTTCCTCGCGTGCCGCCGGTCGACAGCCCCGAGGAGGTCGAGCGCTTCCGCTGCACCACTCACAACTACGAGGTCCTGCCGATGCGCGACCCGAACCGCTACGTCGCCGTTTCGCCCTACTACGCCGGCGGCCTCTCGGTGGTCGACTTCACCGACCCCTCGGCGCCGCGCGAGCTCGGCCACTACCTGCCCCAGGTCGAGGGCGAGAACCCCGACATGTGGTCGGGCTACTGGTACAACGGCCGCATCTACACCAACGAGCACTCCTCCGACCTCGGCGTCGGCGCGTTCGAGATGGACGGTCTCGGGACCCGCGAGGTCCGTCCCTACGGCGGAACCCTGAACCCGCAGACGCAGGTTCCGGGCTAAGGGCGCCCATCCACAAATCGACGACGGCGGTGGCCGGCCAACCATCCGACCACCGCCGCGTCACGCATCCCTCCTTGGGGCGTCCCCTATGCGTTCCCGCCGAAGACGTCCCGGTGGTGAGAACCCGTGTCTCGTCCGGTAGTTGCGGTGGTTGCTTTCTAAGATTCACCCCGTGTCCGGTCACTCCAAATGGGCGTCGATCAAGCACAAGAAGGCCGCGACCGACGCGAAGCGAGGGAAGCAGTTCACCAAGCTCGCACGCGCGATCACCGTCGCGGCTCGTGAGGGCGGTGGGGATCCCGACGGCAACCCGACGCTCGCGACCACCGTCCAGAAGGCGCGCGACTTCTCGATGCCCAAGGACAACATCCAGCGGGCGATCGATCGCGGCACCGGGGCGGGGCGGAGCTCGGACGCGATCGAGCGGACCGTCTACGAGGGCTACGGCCCGGGCGGCGCGGCGATCCTCGTCGAGGCGCTGACCGACAACCGCAACCGATCCGGCGCCGAGATCCGGCACGCCTTCGACAAGAACGGCGGCAGCCTCGGCGAGCCGGGCTCGGTGGCGTGGATCTTCGAGAAGCGCGGCGTCGTCCTCGTCGACGGCGAGCGCTACGACGAGGACGACCTGATCGCCGCCGTCGACGCCGGCGCCGACGATGTCGCCACCGACGGGGACCTGCTCAAGGTCACCTCCGATCCGGCGAGCCTGGCCGGCGTGCGCGAGGCGATCGAGGCCGGCGGGGTCGAGGTCCAGTCGGCCGAGCTCGCGATGGAGCCGAAAAACGTGGTCGAGGTCAGCGACGAGGCCGAGGCCCGCCGCCTCGTAAAGCTGATGGAGGCCCTCGACGAGCACGACGACGTCGACGCCGTCCACGCCAACTTCGACATCCCGGCGGAGCTGCTGGAGGAGGCGGCGGCGTAGTCGGACTCGTCGAGTCCTGAGTTTTCGGGATGAACGGCGGGCACTAAGGGAGCATCCGAGCAGCTTGGCGACTTTCTCTCGGTATACGAGAGAAACGCGCCAAAAGTGACTTGGTCATCGCCCGTTTGGCGGCGCGCCAGCACGGGGCGGTGGCCCTGGCCCAACTGATCGCAGCTGGTCTCGACAAGTCGGCGATCACCCGCCGAACTCAATCTGGCCGCCTCCACCGCATCCATAGAGGCGTCTACGCGTTCGGCAACCCCAACATCACCTGCGAGGGGCACTTCATGGCCGCCGTCCTCGCTGTCGGCAAGGCGCGGTTTTGAGCCACCAGAGCGCGGCGGCCTATGGAAGCTGTCGCCTACGTGCCCTCCGATGGTCTACGTCACAGTGCCCGGGACCGGCGGACGCGCCCGGCGCAACGGCATCGTCGTCCACCGGTCGTCCACCCTGACCCCGGCGAACACCACTCTGCACCGCGGAATCCCCGTCACCACCGTGGCCCGCACCCTCACCGACCTCGGTTGGGGCGCCGAGCGCACTCGCAGCGACCTCGACGCCCTTCCTGCGGATCTGCCGCGAGCACTCCGACCGTCCGAACTTCCGCTCCGACCGCGCCAGGGACCGCTACCTCGGCCAGCGCGGCCTCGTCGTGCTCCGCTTCGCCGATGTTGAACTCGACGAGGAGCCGAAAGTCGTGGCCACCTCCGTCCGAGCCCGCTTAAGGAAGGCATCCGATCACCGGCCCAGAATGGGTTTCCGATGATCGTCGTGATGGGCATCGATCCCGGGTTCGCCAACACGGGCTTCGGCGTGGTGGGGGTGGCCGGCAACAGCATGCGCGCGGTCGACGCGGGAGTGGTCGAGGCCGATGCCGGGCTCGCCCCCGAGACGCGCCTGGCGACGATCCACGACTCGGTCGCCGAGCTGATCGCATGGCACGAACCGGAGGCTTTCGCGCTCGAGGATCTCTACTTCGGCAAGAACGTGCGCTCCGCGATCGGGGTGGGCCAGGCGCGCGGGGTTGCGATGCTGGCGGCGGCGGAGCGGGGCGTGCGCTGCTTCGACTACACGCCGCAGGCGGTGAAGATGGCGGTCTGCGGCAGCGGGGCGGCGGAGAAGGCCCAGGTGCAGCGTATGGTCGGCACCCTGCTCGGACTCCCCGAGCCGCCGAAGTCCGACCATGCGGCGGACGCGCTGGCCGTCGCGATCTGCCATGCGGCGACGCCTGCGGCCCCGCGAGGCTCACCGGCAGGCGGCGGCGGTCGCCGCGGCCGGGCGGCCTCGGCCGGTCCCGGGGCGGGGGCTGCCGGCATGATCGCCTCTGTCGGCGGCAAGGTGCTCGTGCGGCGGCCCGACCACGTCGTGGTCGAGGCGGGTGGCGTCGGCTACCGGCTCGCCGTCTCCGCGGAGACGCTGAAGGCCGTGCCCGCGGCCGGCCGCACGGCGACGCTCCACGCCCATCTCGTCGCCCGCGAGGACTCGCTTCAGCTCTACGGCTTCTCCAGCGAGGAGGAGCGCGACCTCTTCCTCAGCCTGATCTCGGTCTCCGGCGTCGGCCCGAAGGTCGCGCTGGCGGTGCTCTCCGGCGGCGCGCCGCGCGAGCTCGTCCGCGCGATCGCGAGCGGCGACGCGAAGCGCTTCCAGGCCGCTCCCGGGATCGGCAAGCGGACCGCCGAGCGGATCATCGTCGAGCTTCGCGAGAAGGTCGGGGGCGAGCTCGCCGAGGCCGAGGCCGCGGGTGCCCCAGGGGACGCGGACCCGCGTTCCGAGGCGCGCGAGGGGCTGCTGGGCTTGGCTACAGCCCGGCCGAGGCGGAGCGGCTGCTCGACCGCGCCGAGGGCGAGAGCGCCGAGGAGCTGGTCGCCACCGCGCTTCGCCAGGCGGCCGAGGGCGCCCGCTCGTGAGCATCGAGCGGGACCCCGGCATCGAGGCCGCCGAGCTCGAGGACGCCGGATCCGCGGACGCGAGGCTCGCGGACGCCCGCGCCGAGGGGGCCGAGGAGGAGCTCGACCGCTCGCTGCGGCCGCCGACCCTGGGCGAGTTCATCAACCAGGAGCAGGTCACCGGTCAGCTCGAGGTCTTCATCGAGGCGGCCAGGCGGCGCGGGGAGTCCCTCGACCACGTCCTGCTCTCGGGGCCCCCGGGGCTCGGCAAGACCTCGCTCGCCCACATCGTCGCCGCGGAGATGGACGTCCCCGATCGTCGTCAGACCGCCGGCCCGGCGCTCGAGCGCAAGGCCGACATCGCCTCGTTCCTGACCACGCTGGAGCCAGGCAGCGTCTTCTTCATCGACGAGATCCACCGGCTCAACCGCGCGATCGAGGAGACGCTCTATCCGGCGATGGAGGAGCGCCAGCCTTCCGGTGGTGCTCGGCCAGGGGGCCGGGGCGCGCACCGTGACTCTGCCGATACCGGCGTTCACGCTGATCGGGGCGACCACCCGCGAGGGCCTGCTGACGACGCCGCTTCGCGACCGCTTCGGCCTCAGCCACCGGCTCGAGCACTACGACGCCGGCGGACCTCGCTCGGATCGTCGCCCGCTCCGCGGGGATCCTCGACGTCGAGATCGACGAGGCGGGCAAGCGCGACGATCGCCGAGCGCGCGCGGGGCACCCCGCGCGTCGCCAACCGCCTGCTGCAAGCGCGTCCGCGACTTCGCCCAGGTCCACGGCGACGGCTCGATCAGCGCCGCAGTCGCCGCGGAGGCGCTCGACCTGCTCGAGGTCGACCCCGCCGGCCTCGACCGCCGCGACCGCGCCCTTCTCGACGCGATCGCGGTCAGCTTCACGGGGGGCCCGGTCGGGTCTCTCGACGCTGGCGGCGGCCATCGACGAGGAGGGCGACACGATCGCCGACGTCTACGAGCCCTACCTGCTCCAGCAGGGGTTCATCAAGCGCACCCCGCGCGGGCGGGTGGCGACCCCGCGAGCGTTCGAGCACCTGGGGATCCCGGCCCCGGAGGGCGCGACGAGCCTCTTCTAGCCGCGGTTTAGGTCCCGCCAAGAAAAGGGTCGCTAGCCTTCGGTCGTGCCGTTCTTCATCTGCCCGAGCTGCGGAAACAGGGAGCTTCCTCGGAGCGGACGGCGGGCCTGTCGTCGCGACCGAAGGGCTGCCCGAAGTGCGGATCGAGCTTCGTCTTCGAGCTCCTCGACGACTATTACCCGGCCCCCCACGCCGCCTTCTTCGCCTGCGACCGCGACGCGCGCGTGATCGAGGCCGGGCGCGGCAGCTTCGAGCTGACCGGGCTGAAGACCACCGACGTGATCGGCCGTCCGGTCCAGGACGTGCTCGGCCTGAAGTGGATCGACGAGGGCGACGGCGGCGAGGCTGCGGACACGAACGAGGACGGCCAGACCGATCCGATCGAGACCACGCTCGAGTGGGGCGTTCGCTCGCTCGGCAAGCGGGTCGCGCTGAAGGCGGAGGGTGACCTGCCGGCGGAGGCGGTCGCGGACGTCTTCCCCGCCTACGACGAGGACGGCGGTTTGCTCCTGGTCCTGACGCCGGAGTAGCCTCACCGAGCTGATGGGCTCGCGCCGCCGCAACCTGCTCATCCTGCTGTTCGTGGTCGGTCTGGTGATCGCGAGCGTGCTCGTGATCCTCTCCAAGCCGAGCCGCCTCGGCCTCGATCTGCGCGGCGGCACCGAGCTCGTCTACCAGGCCCGGCCCACCCCGGCAGAACCCGAACATCGACCCCGACGACATCGAGCGGGCGATCGAGATCATCCGCGACCGCACCGACGCGCTCGGAGTCTCCGAGCCGGAGATCGCCCAGGTCGGACAGGACCGAGATCACGGTCGGGCTGCCCGACGTCCAGAACGCCGAGCGGGCGATCGCCCAGGTCGGGAGCACGTCCCAGCTCTTCCTCTACGACTGGGAGCCGAACGTCATCCCCAACCCCGACGCTCCGGAGAGCGCCGACCTCGTGCGAGGCCGGGTTCAACCGCCAGATCGACGCCGTCCGCTTCGCCACGAAGGAGAAGGCGGAGTGCTTCGAGGACGAGTGCACCACCACCGGGCCGACGCTATTACCTCTTCGACGAGAACACCTTCGAGCTGCTCGCCGGCCCCGAGCAGCGCAAGTCCGACCTCTTCCTCGAGTTCGCGGACGAGGAACCGCCTCCGAGCTCCGTCGTCATCGAGGTCCCGCAGGGGACGCAGCGTCGTCGACGACCCGGCCGGAGGACAACCCCGAGACCGAGGCCGACGAGTCGGAGACGGGCCCCCACGAGTACTTCGTGATCCGCGACCGCCCGTCGCTGTCGGGCGCCGACATCACCGACCCGGAAGCAGAGCCGCGATCAGCAGACGAACTCGCCGAACGTCACCTTCAACTTCACCGACGACGGGCGGCCGAAGTTCGAGGACGTGACCCGCGAGATCGCCCAGCGCGGTGCCGACGACGCGGCTCAGCAGGGCGCGATCGGACTGGACGCCGCGCAGGCCGAGCAGTTCAGCCAGGACTTCGCGATCGTCCTCGACAACGAGGTCGTCACCCGCCCGATCATCAACTTCGTCGAGAACCCGGCCGGGATCGACGGCCGCACCGGCGCCCAGATCTCGGGCCTCGGCTTCCAGGAGTCCCAGGACCTGGCCGAGTTCCTGCGCATCGGCGCGCTGCCCGTCGAGCTGCACGCTGATCAGCCAGTCGACCGTCTCCGCGACGCTCGGCGAGGAGGCGCTCGACCAGGGGCTGAAGGCCGGCCTCGCCGGCCTCGCGCTGGTCCTGCTCTTCCTGATCCTCTACTACCGCGTGCTCGGGGTTGATCGCGGGCCTCGGTCTGCTCGTCTACGCGCCTCTTCTTCTACGCGCTGATCGAGCTGATCCCGATCACCCTGACCCTGCCGGGGATCGCGGGCCTGATCCTCACGATCGGCGTCGCGGCCGACTCCAACATCGTCATCTTCGAGCGAATAAAGGAGGAGGCGAGGGCCGGGAGATCGATGCCCTCGGCGATCGCCCAGGGCTACCGCAAGGGGATCGCGACGATCATCGACGCGAACGTGATCACCCTGATCACGGCGTTCATCCTCTTCGTGCTCGCGACGTCCGGGGTCAAGGGGTTCGCGTTCACGCTCGGCGTCGGGACGATCGTCTCGCTGTTCACCGCCGTGGTCTTCACGCAGGCGGTGCTCGGAGCCTTCGGCCGGGCGCGCTTCCTGCGCTCGCCGCGCCTGCTCGGAGCCTCGACCGAGCAGCGCGTGCGCTGGCACTTCGACTTCACCGGGGCCTCGCGCTGGTTCTTCTCGATGTCGGGAGTGATCCTCGCGATCGGCGCGATCGCCTTCGCGACCAAGCAGCTCAACCTCGGGATCGACTTCGAGTCGGGGACGCGGGTCCAGGCGAGCCTCGAGCGAGACGGCGACCGTCGAGGAGGCGCGAACAGCGCTCTCGGACGCCGGCGTCGAACGCCGACAGCGCCGAGATCCAGGAGGTCGACGACGCCGACCTCGGCGAGAACGTGATCCAGATCCAGGGCGAGCTCTCGCCCGACCGAGGCGGCGGAGATCCGGCCGGCGCTCGAGGAGGCGTTCGGGATCGCGGCGGGCGGCGACGCCTTCCAGGAGACGACGATCGGCCCGACCTTCGGCGAGCAGGTCGCCGCGCAGCGCCGTCTCGCGATCATCTTCTCCCTGCTTCTGATCGCCGGCTACATGGCGATCCGCTTCGAGGCGAAGTACGCGGTCCCGGTGATGATCGCCGTGGTCCACGACCTCTTGATCACGGCCGGCGTCTACTCGCTGGTCGGCGCGGAGGTCTCCAGCGCGACCGTCGCCGCGTTCCTGACGATCCTCGGTTACTCGCTCTACGACACCGTGATCGTCTTCGACCGCATCCGCGAGAACGTTCCGCGGCTGCCGCGGGCGGCGTTCTCGCAGATCGTCAACCGCTCGATGAGCGAGGTGCTCACCCGATCGCTGATCACCGGCCTCTCGACCGTCTTCCTGATCGCGGTCCTGCTCGTCTTCGGAGGCGAGACGCTGCGCGCGTTCGCCTTCGCGATGCTCGTCGGCGTCGCATCCGGTACCTACTCGTCGATCTTCATCGCCTCGCCCGTGCTGACCGCGTGGAAGGAGCGCGAGCCGCAGTACCGCTCGCGCCGCCGGGTGCTCGAGGAGGCGATGGGCAGGGTGCCGCCGTTCCCCGAGGAGAACGTGGTCGCCCGGCTCGACGAGGAGGCCGAGCGCGAGGAGGGCGGGGAGGCCGAAGCGGAGCGACGCCGGCAGCCGGAGCCGGCAGCGCCGGCGCCCGCGCGGCGCTCCGGCGGCGCCGGTCGCCGGCGACGGCGCCGGACGATGGAGCGAGCGCGCCGGCGCGGGCGTCGGCGCCGGCCGGCGGAGCCCGAGCCCGGCGAGCGAGCCTGGTCGGCGCCGGCGGGGCCACCGAGGAGGAGCGCGCCAAGCAGCGAGCGCCGCGCCGCAGCAGAAGGCGCGCCGCCAGCAGCGCCGCCGCAAGAAGCACGGGAGGCACCGATGAGCGCCCTGGTCTGGTTCACCGTCGGCGTCGCCCTCTGGCACTTCACGGTCTTCGTGGCGGACCGCTTCTGGGGCGGCATCGTCGGCGCCTTCCTCGGGTCGATCGCGGGCGCGATGGTCACCGGCGCGGTCGTCCAGATGGCGACCGGGCAGTCGATCGGGGACACCGACATCGGCACCGTCCTCGCCGCGATCCCGGGAGCCCTGATCGGCATGGCCGCGATCTACGCGCTCGGCGCCCGCCGCGAAGCGACCGTGTAGCGTCGCCCCTCGTGAGCGAGCGCGATCTCGACGTCGTCGTCTTCGGCGCCACCAGCATCACTGGCCGGCGAGTCGCCGCCTACCTCGCTGAGCGCGCGGAGGAAGTCGACGCGAGCTGGGCGGCGGCGGGCCGCGACGCCGCCAAGGTCGAGCGCGTGCTGGAGGAGATCGGCGTTCGGGCACCCGAGACGGTGGTCGCGGAGGTGAGCGATCCGGACTCGCTCGCCCGGATGGCGGCGCGAAGCCGCGTGGTCCTCAACCTGGTCGGGCCGTACACGCGCCACGGGAAGCCGGTGATCGACGCCTGCGTCGCGGCGGGGACGCACTACGTCGACCTCTCGGGCGAGATCCCGTTCGTCCACCGGATGATCGAGGAGTTCGACGGTCCCGCGGCGGCGGCGGGCGCGAAGGTCGTACAGGTGTGCGGCTTCGAGGTGCTGCCGCCGGACCTCGGCACCCTGCTCGCCGCGGAGGCGGCGGAGGAGCGCTGGGAGGAAGAGCTCGTGGATGTCGACCTTGTGGTCGCCGCGCATCGCATGCCGGCCGGCGTCCCGCGCCCATCGGACCTCATCTCCGGGGGGACCCTGCAGAGCACCGCCGAGGCGGTCGGCGACGAGCGCGCCTCGGACATCGGCGACCCCGGAGCGCTCGTGGACTCTCCGGCCGACGCCGCCGAAGTGCGCCGGGTCAGCCCGATCGCGCTCACCCCTCGCCGGGCGCCCGATAACCGCGTGATCGGGCCGATGGTGCCGGCCGCGTTCATCAACCCGCCGGTCATTCATCGGAGCGCCGCACTGCGGGCCGCCGCGGCCGAGCGGGAGTTCCGCCCGTTCCGGTACCGCGAGGGCTTCGCCCTCGACGGTGGCGGAGCGTCGCTCAGTCCTCGCCTCTTCGGCGCGGCGCTCCTCTCGGCGACGCAGGCGGTGATGGTCAAGGGCGCCAACGCGTCGCCGCAGGTCAGGCAACGCCTGAGCAGCACCCTTCGCTCCGTGCTTCCCTCCTCGGGCTTCGGCCCGGCGCCCGACCGCCTCGACGACTGGGCGTGGGGAATGGAGTTGACGGCCAGCACCGCCGGCGGCAACCGGGTCTCGGTCGAGATCGCCGGCGAGGGCCACCCCGGCTATCTGACCACGGCGACGATGCTCGGCGAGGCCGGGCTGCTCCTCGCCGAGCCCGGCGCGACGCCCGAGCGCGCCGGCCACCTCACCCCGGCGGCCGCGCTCGGAACCAAGTCCATCGACCGCTTCGCCCGCGCCAAGCTCCGCTTCACGACCGCCTAAGCGGGCCACCTGAACGGGGTCTGACCCCTGGGCGTCTCGCCGTTCCGTCCGGGGCCGGCGCAAGCCTGGCGGCGTGACGGCTTCCGCCACGGCTACCGCGTTCACGATCGAGCCCTGCTCCTACGAGGAGGCCCGCGCGCTTGCCGGGGAGCTGGAGATCTCGGAGCCGGTCGCGCTCACCCTGGTCCGGCGCGGATACCGCACCGCAGCCGCCGCGCGGGAGTTCCTCGAGGCGGGCGAGTCCCACGATTCGTTCGAGTTCGACGCGATGGAGGAGGTGGTGGGCCTCCTGCTCCAGGCCGCCCAAGGGGGCCGCACGATCACCGTGCACGGCGACTACGACACCGACGGGGTCTGCTCGACAGCGATCCTGGTCGCGGCGCTGCGCGACGCCGGCGCCGAGTGCGATTGGTATCTGCCCGACCGGCTCGCCGACGGCTACGGCCTCTCCGAGGGCACCGTGCGCCGTCTCGCGGCCCGGGGGACGGGGCTGCTGCTCACCGCCGATTGCGGGATCGCCTGCCCCGGCGAGGTCGCGCTGGCGCGCGAGCTCGGCCTCGAGGTCGTGGTCACCGATCACCATGAGCCCGGCGAGCGCCTTCCCGACTGCCCGATCCTGCATCCACGCATATCCGGCTACCCGTTCGGCGAGCTCTGCGCGACCGGCGTCGCCTACAAGCTCGCCCAAGCCGTCCGGGAGCGCGCCGACGCCGCCGCCGCAGACGGGATCTCCGACCTCGACCTGGTGGCGCTGGCCACCGTCGCCGACCTGGTCCCGCTGCGGGGCGAGAACCGGGCGCTGGTCAGGGCTGGGCTGGCAGAGATCAGGCGCGCCCGCCGTCCCGGGCTTCGGGCACTGCTCGCCGCGGCGGGCTGTCAGACGGACCGGATCGACGAGGGGGACCTGGCGTTCAGGCTCGCGCCGCGGCTGAACGCCGCGGGGCGGCTCTACCGCGCCGACGCCGGCGTCGAGCTGATGCTCACCGCCGACGACGACCGCGCCGAGCGGATCGCCGACGAGCTCAACCGCGCCAACCTCGACCGCCGATTCGCCGAGCGCGAGGCGCTGGCCGGTGCCGAGCGGGCGCTCGCCGAGCTGCCGCCCGAGCTTCGCGAGGCGCCGGCGCTCGTCGTCGCCGGTGAGGGCTGGCACCCCGGCGTCGTCGGGATCGTCGCCTCCCGCCTGGTCGAGCGGCACTGGCGACCGGTGGTGGTGATCGGGCTCGACGGCTCGGGTCGGGGGCGCGGGTCCGGGCGCAGCATCCCGGGCTTCGACCTGCTGGAGGGGCTGCGCGCCTGCTCGGAGCACCTGGACCGGTTCGGCGGTCACCGGGCCGCCGCCGGCGTCGAGGTCGAGGGAGACCGGATCGACGCCTTCCGCGCGGCGTTCGCGGCACACGCCGAGGAAGCGCTCGGGCCCGCCGAGCTGGTCCGCACGGAGGCGGTCGACGCCGTCGTCGGCGGCGAGAGCCTCGGCCTCGCGATCGCCGAGGAGCTCGAGCAGCTCGCCCCGTTCGGGAAGGGCAACCCCGAGCCGCGGCTGCTGGTCCCCGCCGCACGCGTTCGCGACGTGCGACCGATGGGGGAGGGGAAGCACGCCCGGTTCAGCCTCGAGAGCGGCGCCAGGCGGGCGCTCGGCGTCGCCTTCGGCGTCAACGGAGAGCTCGACCGCGCCGCGTCCGGCGGCCCCCTCGACGTCGCGGTGAAGCTCGAGGTGAACCAGTGGAACGGGACGGTCGAGCCGCGCGTGGTCCTGCGCGAGCTGTTCTCCGATGCCGGGGACAGAGGGGTCAGACCCCGAAGCGTGCTCGACGGCCGCCGGTCCGGAGGAGTGGTGGCGGCGTTTCGACGCGGAGCTCGGCCGCGACCTGGACCGCACGGAGCGGCCGAGCGGCGGGCCTTCCGCGCGCATCGTCGTCGATCGCCGCGCCTGCTCGGGGGTCGCCTGCGTCGCCGGTCTGCTCTCGACCGGGGCGACCGTCCTCGCGCTCTGCGCCGACGTCTCGAGGCGCCGCGGCCTCGCCGACAGCGCCGCGGCCCCGGCCCGGTTCGGCGGTGGGGAGGCGGTCCTCGCCTGCGGGCGCTGCGCCGCATCGCAGATGTCGGACCGCCTCGGGGAGCTGGCTGCCCGGGGCCCCGGGCTGGCGCTCGCCGACTGGGGCGCCGTCGCGCTCGATCCGCAGCTCGCCGCCCGCTTCGAGCACGTCGTGGTCATCGACCCGCCGCCGTTCCCCATCTCGAGTCTTTCGCCGGGATCGGGGCGGGTTACCTGCACCTCGCCTGGGGTGAGCCCGACCTTGAGCTCGCGCTGCGGGTCCACGACGCGGAGTGGCCGCTCAGGCAGGGCCTCGCCGCGAGCTTTCGGGCCCTGCGCGAGGCCACTTCAGCGAACGGCGGCGAGGTGAGCGGCGAATCGCTGGTCCGGGCTCTCGCCGGCGACGGCAGGCATCCGCGGACCGCCGAGCAGGCCGCCCGCCGGGCTCGCGTGCTGGCGGAGCTCGGGCTCCTGCGTTGGCAGGGAACGGGCGCCTCGCGGACCCTCGGAGTCGTATCCTCGGAAGCGCAGGATCTGGAGCGGTCCGGTGCCTACCGGGCCTTCCGGGCCCGCCACGAAGAGGGAAAGCGATTCCTGAACAGCAAGAGACAGCCCTAGCGGAGCGCACCCAGGTAGGTGTGCACGACGGCGCCGCCGCGCCCGCTCCCGCCGACCAGATCACCGAGCGCCTCACCGACGAGCAGCGCTCGATGCTGGGCGACCTCTTCGCAGTGGCCTCGGAGCACGGCGCTCCGGGCGGCGAGGAGATCGACCGGAGCTCGCTCGAGCGCGCCTTCGCGTTCGCCTGCGAGCGGCACGCCGACCAGCGACGCAAGTCCGGCGAGGACTTCGTCCTGCACCCGCTCGAGGTGGCGAAGATCTGTGCCGGGCTGCGGCTCGACACCGACACCCTCTGCGCGGCCCTCCTTCACGACACCGTCGAGGACACCTCGGCGAGCATCGACGAGGTCCGCGAGGTCTTCGGCGAGGAGATCTGCCAGCTCGTCGACGGCGTCACCAAGCTGACCGGGATCACCTTCCAGTCGCGCGACGAGAACCAGGCCGAGAACTACCGGAAGATGATGGTCGCGATGGCCGCCGACGTGCGGGTCATCCTGATCAAGCTCGCCGACCGGCTGCACAACATGCGCACCCTGGGGGCGCTCTCGAAGCAGAAGCAGCTCGAGAAGTCGCGCGAGACCCTGGAGATCTACGCGCCGCTGGCGCACCGCCTCGGGATTCACGCGATCAAGTGGGAGCTCGAGGACCTCGCCTTCGCGACGCTGCACCCGCGCAAGTACTCGGAGATCAAGAAGCTCGTCTCCCAGCAGCGTGCCGAGCGCGAGCGCTACGTCGCCGGGGCGGGGGAGTTCCTCGCGGCGGAGTTGGAAAAGGTCGGGATCGAAGCGCGGATCTCCGGCCGCGCCAAGCACTTCTACTCGATCTACTCGAAGATGACCAAGAAGGGCCGCGAGTTCAACGAGATCTACGACCTCACCGCGATGCGGGTGATCGTGGACTCGGTCAAGGACTGCTACGGCGCGATCGGGATCATCCACGCGATCTGGAAGCCGCTGCCGGGCCGCTTCAAGGACTTCGTCGCGACCCCGAAGTCGAACCTCTACCAGGCGCTGCACACGACGGTGATCGGCCCCGAGGGCCGGCCGCTCGAGATCCAGATCCGCACCCCCGACATGCACGAGCTCGCCGAGTACGGCGTCGCCGCGCACGTGCTCTACAAGGAGACCCCGTCGGGCAAGCCGGCCGGCGGCGGCAAGGCGGACGAGCAGCGCGAGAAGATGACCTGGCTGCGCCAGCTCCTCGAGGCCGAGGGCGAGCAGGAGCCGGAGGAGTTCCTCGAGTCGCTGAAGGTCGACCTGTTCGAGGACGAGGTCTTCGTATTCACGCCGAAGGGCGAGGTGAAGAACCTCTCGGCGGGCTCGACGCCGCTCGACTTCGCCTACGCGGTCCACACCGACGTCGGCCACCGCTGCGTCGGCGCGAAGGTGAACGGCAAGATCGTCCCGCTCCACTACCAGCTCAAGTCCGGGGACATCGTCGAGATCCTCACGGCGAAGCAGGAGCGCGGCCCGTCGCGCGACTGGCTGGCGCTCGTCCGCACCAGCCGCGCCCGCAACAAGATCCGCGCCTTCCTCAAGCGCGAGCGCCGCGAGGACGCCGAGCGCCGCGGACGCGAGATCCTCCAGTCGGAGCTGCGAAAGCGCGGCCTGCCGCCCCAGAAGATCGCCGGCTCGCCGATCCTCGCCGACGTGATCCGCGAGATCGGCTTCCGCAAGGCCGACGACTTCTACGTCGCCCTCGGCGGCGCCAAGATCTCGGCGAAGACGGTCGCCAACAAGCTCCTCCAGCGGCTCAAGACCGGGGAGGCGGTCGCCGGCGACGAGACCGAGTCCCGTCTCGCGGGAGTGCTCGAGGGACGCGACGAGCGCCAGCGGCGCACCCAGGAGGCCTCCGCGTACGGAATCGACGTCAAGGGCGTCGACGACGTCGTCGTCCGCCTCGCAAAGTGCTGCCGCCCCGTCCCCGGCGACAAGATCGTCGGCTACGTGTCGCTGGGCCGGGGGATCACGATCCACCGCGAGGACTGCAAGAACGTCGGCCCGTTGAAGAAGGCGCCCGAGCGGTTCACCGACGTCTCCTGGGCCGGCGACAACCGCGCCTCCTACAGGGTCGAGCTCCAGGTCGACGGCTGGGATCGCACCCGCCTGCTCGAGGACCTCTCGAAGACCTTCGCCGAAGCCGGGGTCAACATCCTCGAGGCGAACTGCACCACCCGTCACCCGATGGTCAAGAACCGCTTCGTGGTCGAGGTCGGCGACGGCACCCAGCTCAAGCAGTGCATCGCCCGGCTTCGCAACGTCGACTCGGTCTTCGACGCCTACCGGGTGACCCCAGGGGGTTGAGGATGAAGCGGTATGTGATCGCGATGTTCGTGGTATTGGCCGGCGCCCTCGTCTGGGTCGCGGTGGGCTCGTTCAGCGCCCTCGGGCAGGCGAAGAAGGTCGGCAAGCAGTACCTCAACTTCGCTGCGCCGGCGTTCACCCGGTCGACGAGTCGACCCACAACAACATGGGGGACACGGTCTGCCAGAACTTCCAGGGCCGTTCAGCGGACGCCGGCGACTTCGCGGACGAGAACAACGCCGACCTGAACGCGGTCACCGGCGGCTACCTGCACACCGTGGCACCTGCCGAACAAGGCGACGATCACCGACCTGCACCTGTTCGCCAACGACAACGACGGCGATGACAACGCGTTCGTCTTCCTGGTCCGCAAGCAGATGACGCCGAACCTGAGCCCGGCGGGCTCGGGCTACGAGGTGATCGCGCAGGTCAATACCGACGGCGCCGAGAACAACATCCTGCGCAAGTTCTCCGATACAACCATCGACAGCCCGGTCGTCAACAACCGCACCCACTACTACATGCTCGAGCTCGTCAACTGCGCGGTGATCGAGCCGTACTCCGTCCAGGTCGGGTTCCGGCCGAAGGCGAAGCGCAAGCGCTAGCCGGGGAGGTGCTGTGGCGCGTTTCTCTCGCATGGCGAGAGAAAGGCGCCAAACGCGGCTAGCGGAGCTCCGCGATCCGCGCCCGGATCGCCTCGGCCGCGGCCGAGGCCTCCTCGGGCCGCTCGTACTTCCGCCGGGGCCAGAAGAATCCGCGCAGGCCGTCCTTGGGCACGCGGGGGACGACGTGGACGTGGAAGTGGGGGACGCTCTGCGAGACGACGTTGTTCATCGCCACGAAGGTCCCCTTGGCCTCCATCGCCTCACGGATCGCGACCGAGAGCAGCTGCGCGTTCGCGAACAGCTGATCGCGCAACTCCGCCGGAAGGTCGCCGAGCGTCTCGTGATGCTCGCGGGGGATCAGCAGCGAATGGCCGTGGAACAGCGGGCGGTTGTCGAGGAACGCCAGCGACACATCGTCCTCGAAGACGACGTGGGCATCGCCATCGCCGGCGGCGATCGCGCAGAAGGGGCAGGCTCTAGTGACCATCCGAGAACCCCCGCGCACGCCTGACGGCTCCGAACGGCGCCATGCGGCGTCCTCGCCGGTTCGCGTGGCTGTACCACGCTTCACCGGCTGCGTCCTTGCCTGGCCCCGTTCGGCGCTCGTCAGCCGCACACGCGGGTTCTCGGACGGCCACTAGGCAATGACGCTGAGCGCCCCGGGCTCGACTTCCAGTTCGAGCTCGGTGTGGTCGCCGATGTAGTCGCCGTCGACCTGGACCGGGAAAGCCCGCTGCCGATCGTTGCTCGGGTCGCGAGACAGCGACTCGACGCGGGCCTCGGTGATCCCGCCGAAGTGGTCGATGTGGCGGTGGGCCGAGGTGGCCCAGCGCTCGGCCAGGACCCGTCCGATGATCGTCGGCATGTCGCGCTGCGTAGCTCGGCGCAGCACCGCGAGCCCAAGGGTGCCGTTGTCGATCGCGATGTCGTCGCATACGCGAATCGGGCGCTGCCGGTAGTAGGTGAACGGGTCCGAGTTCTGGCAGATCGCCGTCACCCCCTCGGTGCGGCGCTCCCCGGACTCGACCGACATCCGCACGGCATCGCGCATGTAGTCCCGGTAGAAGCCGGTGACCGCAGCGTAGATGTACCAGTAGGGACCGAGCCGGGCCTTCAGCCGCGGCCGGGAGTCGACCCGCTTGGCCGCGGTCGCGTCGAGCCCGGCGCCGCAGGCGAAGACGAAGCGGCGGCCGTTCGCCACCCCGAGGTCGATCTGTCGGGGGCGGAAGTCGTCGGCGAGGCCGAGCAGGTGCTCGGTTGCGTCGACCACGTCGTTCGGGATTCCCAGGGTTCGGCAGACGACGTTGGTCGAGCCGCCCGGCAGCACCGACACCGGAACGCCTGAGCCGGCGAGCCCGTTCGCCACCTCGTTCAGCGTGCCGTCGCCGCCGAACGCGACCACGAGGTCGTAGCCGCCGTTGCCGGCCTCGCGGCCGATCTCGGTCGCGTGATTCTGCGCCTTGGTGATCACCGCCTCGACGTCGTAGCGGCCCTGGAGCGCGTAGACGACCAGGTTCTTGAGCCGGTCCGAGACCGTCGTCGCGTAGGGATTGACGACGATCAGCATTCGTCGCCGGGCGGGTCGCGAGGACTCGCGGGCAGCGCCGCTCTCCTCGGGGGAGGCGCCGTTGGTGGCGGGGGCGGAGGTGGCGGAGGGGGCGGAGCTCACGCCCATGTTCTATACCCGCGCCCGCCGCCCCGCTACTCGCTCGCCTCGAAGCGCACGACGGCGCCCTCGGAGACCTCGCGAACCCGCCCGGCCTCGATCAGCAGGTCGACGTGGCCGACGACCTCGGAGAGTGTGAGGAACGCCTGGGTCACCGCCACGTTGCCCCACATCTCATGCGCGAGCTCGAACGCGGTCCGCGGCCGCTCGGCGATCAGGCCGAAGATCCGCTCGGCGCGCCGCTCGTGCATAGCGAGGCGCTCGTCGATCAGCGCCCGGTGGTCGGTGACCGGCTCGCCGTGGCCGGGGAGGACGATCTCGGCGGGCAGCTCGCGCGTTCGCCGCAGCGACTCGAGGTAGCGGAGCAGCGCCTTCGGGCGCTCGCTCGAGCCGTCGAGGGGGCGAGCAAGCAACGGGTTGGACGAGATGTGCGCGATCAGGTGGTCGGCGGCAAGCAGGATGCGCCGCTCGGAGTCCCAGAACAGCGTGTCCGAGGGGCTGTGGCCGGGCCGATGCTGGACCTCGAGCGAGCGATCCCGGAGCGCGAGCGCCTCGCCGTCGCGCAGCGGTCGCGTGACCTTCGCGGTCGCGCCCCAGCCGCGGAAGCTCCGCGAGACGCTTCGCAGCGCGTCGATCATGTCCTCCGGGATCCCGTAGCGGAGCATCAGGCCACTCGCGAACTCGTCGTCGGCCTCAGCGCCCTCGCTGAAGCTCTCGAGGTAGGGGACGGCGACGTCGATCGCGGCAACGTCGGCGCCGGAGCGCGAGGCGATGATCTCGACCAGGCCGAGGTGGTCGATGTGCTGGTGGGTGAGCACGACCAGCTCGATGTCGGCGATTTCGTGGCCGAGCTCGGCGAGCTGGTGCTCGAGCTCGTCGAGCGCCTTGCCCGAGTTCGGGCCGGTGTCGACGAGCGTCAGCGGCTCGTCCTCGATCAGGTAGCAGTTGACCCGTCCAACCGCGAACGGCGTCGGGATCCGCAGCCTGTGGATGCCCTCGGACTCGGCCCGATCGAGCGCCTCCTCGGGGGTCAAGAGCGGATCAGAGCCAGGACTTCGTCTCGCTTCTGCTCCATGTCCTCGCGCGAGACGAGCGACTCGAGGTTGAGGCGCAGGAGCGGCTCCGTGTTCGACGGGCGCACGTTGAAGTGCCAGTCGGGGTGGTCGACGGAGACCCCGTCGAGCCAGCTGACCTCCGCGCCGGCGTACCGCTCGGCGATCTCCTTCATCTTCGCCTGCTGATCGTCGACCTCGGAGTTGATCTCGCCGGAGATGAAGTAACGCGAGCGAAGCTCGCCGACCAGCTCCGACATCGACCGGCCCCTCGAACGCGAGCAGCTCGAGCACGAGCAGCGCCGGGATCGTCCCGGAGTCGGCGCAGTAGAAGTCGCGGAAGTAGTAGTGGCCGGAGACCTCGCCGCCGAATGCCGCGCCCTGCTCGCGCATCGCCTGCTTGAAGAAGGCGTGCCCGACGCGGTTCACCTTCGCGGTCCCGCCGGCGGCCTCGACCGTGTCGGGCACGGCGCGGCTCGCGCGGACGTCGTAGAGGATCGTCGCGCCCGGTTCCTTGGCGAGGATCGAGCGCGCGAGGAGCGCGGTCAGGAAGTCGCCGTCGACGAACTCGCCCGTGTCGTCGATGAAGAAGCAGCGGTCGGCGTCGCCGTCCCATGCGATCCCGAGGTCGGCGCCCTCGGAGCGGACCTTCTCGATCACGAAGGCGCGATTCTCGGGCAGGAGCGGGTTCGGCTCATGGTCGGGGAACTCGCCGTTCGGTTCCCAATAGGTGGTCACCGGATCGACCCCGAGCCGCTCGAGCAGCGGTCCCACCATCGGGCCTGCCATTCCGTTGCCTCCGTCGACGACGACCCGCAGGCCCCCGAACCGTCCCGGATCGACGAAGGAGAGGGCGCGCTCCCAGAAGTCCTCCCAGACGTCGACCTCCTCGAGCGAGCCGTCGTCTCCGGCGGGTTCGCCGAGGCCGGACTCGATCAGATCCCGGATCCGGTCGATCCCGGTGTCCCCCGAAAGCGCCAGGGCCCCTTCGCGGACCAGCTTGACCCCGGTGTAGGCCTTCGGGTTGTGCGACGCGGTCACCATCGCGCCGCCGTCGAGCTCTCGCGACCCGACGAGGAAATAGAGCATCTCCGTGCCGATCATGCCCGCCTCGAGGACGCTCGCGCCCTCGGCGCGAAGCCCGTCGCGAAGGCGCTCCGCCATCCCGGGCGCCTGCAGGCGCATGTCGCGGCCGAGTCCCACCTGCAGGCGCGAGGGCTCGGTCTCCCGAAGCTCGGCCAGGACGCGCGCAAACCCTCGCCCGACCAAGATAGGCGGTCTCCTCGTCCATGTCGCGGCCGTAGATGCCGCGGACGTCGTAGGCCTTGAAGATCTCGGCCGGGACCGCGCTCACGCCTCGAACCTGTCGGCGAGCGCAGCGTAGGAGTCCTCGAGCGACTGCGGCATCACCCGGGTGTCGCCGAGGACCGGCATGAAGTTGGTGTCGCCGCCCCATCGCGGGACGACGTGCATGTGGATGTGGTGCTCGACGCCGGCCCCGGCGACCTTGCCTTGGTTGAAGCCGACGTTGTAGCCCTGCGGGGAGTAGGTCTCCTCGAGCGCGGTCATCGCCTGCTGGGCGAGCGCCATCATCTCGGCGACCGTTTCGGGGTCGAGCTCCGGGAGCGTCGAGAGGTGCTCGTACGGCGCCACCATCAGGTGCCCGTTCGTGTACGGGAACAGGTTGAGGATCACGAAGCACCGATCGCCCCGGTGCACGATCAGGTTGGCGCGATCATCCTCCTCGCCCGGCTTGGCGCAGAAGATGCACGCCTCCTCCGAGTCCTTCGAGGCGTCCTTCACGTAGGCGAGGCGCCAGGGCGCCCAGATGCGGTGGTTGGCCACACCACCGATCCTAGGCGTCAGGCACGGATTCCGGGCGGACTCAGGCGTCACTCAGGGTCAGTCGGGGTCAGTCCAGCACCGATCCCATAGCCACGCCGTAGCCACGGGAGCCGCGATGGCCTGATCCGCCAACGCCTCCCGGCGCAGTCTCGGAAGGGACGCGACCCTCCGCCCCGGTGACGGCTACATACCCGAGGACGTGAAAGCGAGCATGAGCGGAGGGCTTTCCAGAACCCACGCGAACCCCTGCCCTGTGGCCTCACGGCCGGGCAGGTCGAGCGAACCGACGGCAACGTCGTGCGCGGTAACGGCAGACCTGGACGCGCTTAGCTCGACGCCGACGACACACGGATTCCTCAGTCCCAGACGGGACAAACCTCGGCTTACTGCTCCTCCTCGTAGGGGGCAGTACGCCTCAGATCAGCCGTTGTCCTCGAACCCTCCGGGAGCTAGCGGCGCTGGTCGATCCGGCATCGCCCACAGAATCGTGACGATGACTGGTACTGAGAGGAGACGACGATGAATGAGCGAGACGCCGACCGCATCGCGCTGCTCGACCGGATCGCTGAGCGCGTTCCCGAGCTAGACCTAGCGCAGCAGTCGGTCGAGTGGACGAGGCTCGATGACGGCCACGACGCGCTGCTCGTCAACGGCGGCGGGATCGACGGCGGGAGCGGGGCCTACTTCGCCAACGCTGGCGAGGACGTGCACGCGGTCGGCTCGCTCGACCCGCTCGTCCCCGGCCACATCGGCTGCATCGTGATCCGGCCGGACGGCAGCCGACAACTCGCCCGCGCGGTGCCCGACCCGTTGGCGGAGTAGAAGCTCGGCGCACGCGGGCAGTCCCCCTCGGGGGTGAATTTCTCGATCCGCTCCCTTGGCGCTCCCCCTCAAGGGCTACGCTGTTCCCGGTACTGCGGCGGGATCGGGTAGGCGCGTGTCGCCAACCCACGGAAGGGAAGGACGACATGGCAAGACGAGGGACGAAGCTTGGAGCGGCGCTGGTGGCGTCTGTGTGCTCGGTCGCGCTCTTCGGAGCGCCGGGCGCGGTCGCGGGCGACACTAAGTGCAACACCGGCCTCAACAGCACGCTCACCGGCACGTTCGACAACGTCGTCGTGCCGCCGGGCGCGACTTGCCAGATACACAACGCACAGGTCAAGGGCAACGTGAAAGCGCTCGAGGACTCGTTCCTGCTTGTGACAACCAGCACGTTCCGCGGCAACGTCGTGGGCGACAAGGCCCAGAACGTAGACCTCCGCACCAGCACGATTCGCGGGAACGTCGAGATCAAGGAGGGCGAGTCCGCCGCCGGAACCAGCAATGCCGTTGTCCAGTTCAACACCTTCACGGGCGGAAACGTGAAGATCGAGAAGATGACCGGCGCAAATGTCGTAGTGAGGTTCAACCAGGGGATCGGCAATATCCAGCTGTTCGAGAACCCGATCCCCCCGGACCGCCAGATCCTGGTGGTGGAGAACGTCGTCGCCGGTGACCTCCAGGTGTTCAAGAACGTCGGGCCGGGTCCCAAGCAAGTCGCCACTAATACGGTTGGCGGGAACCTTCAGTGCTTTGACAACGCCCTGCCGTTCACCACGATCCGCGTCGGCTTCGGGCCGAATGATGTCACCGGCAACGCCGAAGGCCAGTGCGCGCCGTAGGCTCGCCAAGCCGGACAGTTTGGGCCGATAGCGTGGGGCGGGAAGCCCCCGCTGATCCCGTACCTATCGGTCTGAACAGAAGGGCCGCCTCGTGCGGCCCTTCTCGTTGCCGGGGGTGGGAAGTGACGACCGCCCTCGAAGCGGCTGGGCTCGGGAGTAGGGCGCGGGACTTTTTAGGGGGCCGTTCCCGGCTCACAGGTCCTCTGCGCGGCGCGCGCCGTTTCGCTTTTCGTCCCAAGCGGTAGTCGAACTACTCCGACAGCCCGGCGGCTTCGAGAGCTTTTGCGACTTCGGTTCTGCCGAAACCGAGGACTTCGACCTGGGTGAGCTTGCCGTCGAGGAACCGATACGAACTGAGAACAGGCTCCTCGATTCGAGTATCGCTTCCCGGCATGGAACGCGAAAGACGGGCCAAAGCGATGACCTCATCGCCGCGGTCGAAGAACTCGTCTATCTCCACTCGAGCGTCGGTCAGGATTTCCCACTGCTTCCGTGCCACCTCTATTACCTCATCGCGGCCGCGTCTCGTACCGGGTTCGACTGCTGTCGGAGAGTTGATAAACACAAGCTCCGATCCCCCGAGGTCGAGCATGGCGTCAATGTCGCGGCGATTCCACGCGTCGAGCAGGCGGCGAACCATCTCCACGTTCTCCTGCGACATCGCCCGCTCAGTATCCCGCTATCAGTGCCAGCCCCGGTTACAGCGCGCGCACGCGGGCCGCAGATTCGCCAGCGAATCGTCGCCGCCGGCCCGCGAGTGGGAGGCGGCGGACCTCGAACCTCTCGGCTTCCACGAGGGACGCCACACCTTCGCCTCGATGATGATCGCCGCTGGGGTGAACGCAAAGGCGCTCTCGACGTACATGGGCCACGCGAATATCTCGATCACGATCGACCGCTACGGGCACCTGATGCCCGGCTCAGAGGCCGAGGCCCGGACCCTGCTCGGGACCTACCTGGACCGGGAGGGAGGCTGAGTCCGTAGCCATGGTCGTAGCCACGGAACACAGAAGGTGGCTCCTAGCAGGGCTTTCGCCGTGCAATCGGCGATTGGCCACACCACCGCATCCTAGGCACCCGACGTTGGCCCCAATCCCCCACGCGCGTGGACGTGACCCCACAGAATGTGGCTAAATCCACGCGCGTCGCAGTGCGCTACAGAGCGCGGTAACCGCGACGCCGCCGCCGCGAACCTGCTCCTTCTTGGCGCATGTCGCGACCTCGCCGAGCTGACTCAGCCGCGCTCGAGCTGGTCGCGGAGCTCCGCCATCTCGGCGCGGAGCTCGGCGACCTCGCGCTCGAGGTGCTCGATCCGACCGTCCTCGACCGCCGGCTCGACGGAGACCGGCGGGGCCGCCTCGCCATCGTCGCCGCCCAGCGTCTGCGCGTAGCGGGTCTCCTTCTGGCCCGGCCGGCGGCCCTCGTCGAACACGTGCCCGCGCTCGATCAGCCGATCGAGCGTCTCGTGGATGGCGCCGAGGCCGTCGAAGCGGTGCAGGCGCTCGGCCCGCTGCTTCAGCTCACCGGGGGTCTGGGGACCGCGCAGCATGAGCACGGCGAGCAGGGCGGTCTCGTCGTCGGCGAGCCCGAGCGCCTGGTCGAACAGGTGGCGGTACTTGACCGCGCGCCCGCCGCGGCTCGCGAGCCGCGCCCAGCCGCGCCGCGAGAGCCGCTGCGCGGCATCGCGCACGGTCGCCTCGTCGTAATCGACGACCGGATCGCGATTCGTCGACTGGTTGCAGGCGAGCCGCAGCGAGTTCAGGGAGAGCGGGTAGCCGTCGGGCGTCGTGCGCTGCTTCTCGATCAGGCAGCCGACGACGCGGATCTCGGCCTCGGTCGCGCCCCCTGCCTCGCCCACTACAGCCAGCCGCGGCGGCGGAAGTAGGCGAGCATCCCGACCAAGAGCACCGCCATCCCGGCCGACGATCGCCCAGAAGTCCTCGGTGTCGCCCTCGCCGGGGACGCCGACGTTCATCCCCCAGAGGCTGGCGATCAGGGTCAGCGGCAGGATGACCACGCTGAACGCGGTGAGCACGCGCAGGACGTCGTTGACGCGGTGGGAGATGTAGGACTCGTTGGTCTCCTCGAGCGCCTCGACGACCTCCTTGTAGTTCTCGAGCATGTCCCAGATCCGCTCGTGGGAGTCGACGACGTCGTCGAAGTAGATCTCGAGGTCGAGGTCGGGGGCGAGGAAGCGCTGCTTGACGTTCTCGAGGTCGCGCAGCACCGTTCGCTGCGGGCGGATCACCTTGCGGAAGTTGATGATCTCCTGCTTCGCGTTGGAGAGGTCGCGGACCACGTCCTCGGAGCGCCCCTCGAAGATCACCTCCTCGAGCGAGTCGAGCTTGTTGCCGATCTTGCGGAGCATCGGGAAGCAGTAGTCGAAGCTGTCGTCGACGATCCGGTAGAGCAGGTAGCCGGGACCGTTGGCGAAGAGCTGCTCGCGGAGCTCCTCCTTCTGGCGGCAGCGCTCGAACAGGTACTCGACCGGCTGCAGCGGCTGGTTCGGGATCGTGACCAGGAAGTCAGGGCCGACGAAGATGTCGAGCTCGCCGGCGTTCAGCCTGCCGACGCTGGAGTCGAAGACCGGGAAGTGCAGGACGATGAAGAGGTAGTTCTCGTACTCGTCGATCTTCGGCCGCTGATTGCGCGAGAGGACGTCCTCGAGGTCGAGCGGGTGGAAGTCGAAGTGCTCCTCGAGCCAGGCGGTCTCGAGCGCGGTCGGACGCTCGATCTTGACCCAGCGCAGGCCCTCGCCCTGGATCGTCTCGACGTTCGGCTTACGCGGCTCGGCGGGGGGCGTCGCGAGCGTGGCCTCGCGAGCGCCCCGACGCAGTCTCGGCTTCGGAAGGCTCGGCATCGGAAGGCTCGCTCGTCATCGCTCACATACCTCGCAGCCAAGGGTACGACAACACCTGGGGGGTCCTGTATATTGCCGCCCACATAGACCGCCACATCTAGAGGGGTGGAGGGACTGGCCCGCAGAAGCCCCGGCAACCCCCCCAAGACTTCGGTCGCGGGGAAGGTGCCAATTCCAGCAGGTGGATGAGCCTGGAAGATGTGAGTGGGGAGTCCCGTCAGGACCTCTGCTCACACCGGCAGAGGTCTATTTCGTTGACGACAAGCGAATACGGGACGGAGGAAATCCAATGCCGATCGAGGCCCTCAGGTGTAAGGAGTGCGGGACGGAGTACGCGCTCGAGGCGCACTACGTTTGCGAGCAGTGCTTCGGGCCGCTCGAGGTCGCATACGACTTCAGCGGGCTCGACGCGGATGAGACCCGACGGCGGATCCAGACGGGCTCCGCTGGGATCTGGCGCTACGTGGACTTCCTGCCCTTCGAGGGCGGGCCGCCAGCTCGAGCGGGGGGCGCTCGAGCCGGGCCTGACCCCGCTGGTCCGGGCCGACCGGCTCGCGGAGCGGCTTGGCCTCGGGGAGGTCTGGGTGAAGAACGACGCCGCCAACCCGACGCACTCGTTCAAGGACCGCGTGGTCGCGGTGGCGCTCGCGAAGGCGCAGGAGCTCGGCTTCGAGACGGTTGCGTGCGCCTCGACCGGCAACCTGGCGAACGCCGTCGCCGCCCATGCCGCCGCCTGCGGGCTCGACTCCTACGTGTTCGTGCCCGCGGACCTCGAGGAGCAGAAGCTGCTCGCCACCGGGGTCTACGGGACCCACCTGATCGGGGTGCGAGGCAGCTACGACGACGTCAACCGGCTCTGCACCGAGCTCAGCCAGTCGCGGCCGTGGGCGTTCGTCAACGTCAACCTTCGCCCCTACTACGCGGAGGGCTCGAAGACGCTCGCCTACGAGACCGCGGAGCAGCTCGGCTGGCAGCTTCCCGACCGCGTGGTCTGCCCGATCGCCTCAGGGTCGCTGTTCACGAAGATCGGCCGCGGCTTCGAGGAGTGGCTCGAGCTGGGGCTCCTCGAGGGCGAGCTGCCCACGTTCAACGGAGCCCAGGCGGCGGGATGCAGCCCGGTCGCCGAGGCGTTCGCCGACGGGCGCGGCGTGTGCCGGCCCCAGCGGCCGGACACGATCGCCAAGAGCCTGGCGATCGGCGATCCCGCCGACGGCCCCTACGCGCTCGATCTCGCCCGCAGCACCGGCGGATCGGTCGAGGCGGTCAGCGACGAGGAGATCCGCGAGGGCATCCGGCTGCTCGCGGAGACGACCGGCATCTTCACCGAGACCGCCGGCGGGGTCACCGTCGGCGTGCTCGCCAAGCTCGCCGAGGCCGGCGCGATCGGCCGCGACGAGCGGGTGGTCGTGGTGATCACCGGCGAGGGCCTGAAGACGCTCGACGCGACCCGCGAGGGGTTCCGGATGGAGGAGATCGAGCCGAGCCTCGCCGGGTTCGAGGAGATCGAGCGGCCAGCGGCAGCGGCCGCCTGAGACGCGGGCGTGCGCGGCATCCCTCGCTAATCTCCCCGCCCGATGGCCGTCACGGTGAAGATCCCCGCGCAGCTTCGCGCGACCACGGACGGCGACTCCGAGCTGGAGGTCGACGGGGGGACCGTCGGCGAGGCGCTCGACGCGGTCTTCTCGCAGCACGGTGAGCTGCGCGATCGGATCACCGAGTCGGGAGAGCTTCGCCGCTTCGTCAACGTCTACGTCTCGGGGGAGGACATCCGCTTCAAGGACGGCCTCGAGACGCCGATCTCCGATGGCGACGAGGTGACGATCCTCCCCGCCGTAGCGGGCGGCTAGGCGTTGGAGGGCATCGGCAAGGTCGCGATCCTCTGCGGCGGGCGGGGGACGCGGCTTCAGGAGCGCACTCATTCGATCCCCAAGGCGCTGGTCGAGATCGGCGGCCGGCCGATCCTCTGGCACGTGATCCGGATCTACGCCGCGCAGGGGCTGCGCCGCTTCGTCCTGCTCACCGGCTACCTCGGCGAGCAGATCGTCGAGTTCGCCGAGGCGACGGACTGGCCCGAGGAGGTCGAGGTCGAGTGCCTGGACACGGGCGTCGACACTCCCACGGGGGGCCGGATCAAGCTGACCGAGGACCACCTCGACGACACGACCTTCTGCGCGACCTACGCCGACGGCGTCGCCGACCTCGACCTGCCGGCGCTGGTGCGCTTCCATCGCGACCACGGCGACGACGCCACCGTCACCGTAGTTCGGCCGCTCTCGCAGTTCGGGATCGCCGACCTCGACGAGGGGGGCCGGGTGACGGGATTCCAGGAGAAGCCCCGGCTCGACCACTGGGTCAACGGGGGCTTCTTCGTCTTCGAGCCGTCGGTGCTCGAGTACCTGACCCCCGAGAGCGTGCTCGAGCAGGACCCGCTGCGCCGGCTCGCCGCCGAGGACCGCCTCCACGCCTACCGGCACGAGGGCTTCTGGGACTGCATGGACACCTACAAGGACGCCGTCACCCTCAACGACCTCTGGAAGGACGGCGCCGCGCCGTGGGCGGTCTGGGAGCACGACGCCGGTCCCGGCGAAACGGGCGAGGACGGCCCGCGGACCCAGGCCGGGAGCGTGAGTGGCTGAATCCGCGCTAGTTACCGGCGCCCGCGGGTTCGTGGGCGCCTGGCTCGCCCGTGGGCTGCTCGAGTCGGGGGCGCGGGTGACGTCGTTCGACCGCCGCCCGCGCTCGGGAAGCCCGTCGACCCTCGCGATGCTGGGCGTCGAGGGCGAGGTCGAGGAGGTCGAGGGCGACCTCCGCGACGCGGAGCTGGTCGCCGGAACCCTGGCGGACCGCGGCGTCGACACGGTCTTCCACCTGGCGGCGGAGACGATCGTCGGCACTGTCCAGGCCTCGCCCGTGCAGGGCTTCGAGTCGAACGTGCGCGGCACCTGGACGCTGCTTCAGGCCTGCCGCGAGCAGGAGGTCGAGCGTGTCGTCTTCGCCTCCTCGGACAAGGCCTACGGCGCGCACGACGAGCTGCCGTACCGCGAGGACTTCCCGCTCCAGCCGACGGCGCCGTACGAGGCTTCCAAGGCCGCCGCGGATCTGATCGCGCGCAGCTACTGGCACAGCTACGGCCTCGCCGGTCGCGGTGACTCGGTTCGCCAACATCTACGGCGGTGGCGACCTCAACTTCTCGCGCCTGATACCCGAGGCCGTCTCCGCGGCGCTCGACGGTCGCCCGCCGGTGCTGCGCTCCGACGGCTCGCCCGAGCGCGACTTCCTCTACGTCGAGGACGCCGTCTCCGCATACCTGGCGATCGCCGACGGGCTCTCGCGGGAGGAGGTCCGCGGCGAGGCCTTCAACGCAGGCGGTGGCAGCCCGCACCCGGTCCGCGAGGTCGTCGAGATCGTCGCCCGGCTCGCCGGGACCGGCGTCGAGCCGGAGATCCAGGGCGAGGGCAATCCCGCCGGCGAGATCGATCGCCAGTGGGTCGACCCGACGAAGATCCGCGAGGTCTTGGGCTGGGAGCCGGCGGTCGAGCTCGAGGAGGGCCTCGGCCGGACGATCGAGTGGTACCGCGAGCACCCCGAGGCGCGGGCCCCGGCGAGCTGAACCTGGGCTACTGATACATCACGTAGTCGGCGTGTGGCTCGAGTCCCGCGATCCGCTTGAAGCCCATTACGTTCAAGTCACGCGAGACGAAGATCGAGAAGCCGTTGAAGAGGCCAGGCTCGGCGAGCGCCTGGTAGCCGGCGACCTTCGGGGGCGGGCTTCCGATCCCGTCGAAGTTGAGCCCGACTGCCACGGCGGCGCCGAACTGCTGCACCTGCCCGCGTGAGGTGACGCTTCCCTCCCGGAACTGGTGCACGAAGAGGGCCTTCTGCGGGAGCCCGTTGGCTTCCACGACCCCGGCCATGTAGCGGGCGACCTTGTTCACCTGCTTCGCCGAGACACTGCCCGTGGTGACCCCGGGAACTCCCCTGCGCCCGACGTTCCACTCGGGGTCAAGGGCGACGTCGACGTCGGGCTCGGTCAGGAACGGCTCGAGCGCCTTCACCTCCTTGATGAACTTGGCGCGCCCCGGCTGTACGTCGAGGACGAGGCGGCCGCCGGCGCGCCGCGTCGCGTCCAGGTAGGCCTCGATCAGCTCCGGGTCCTGGCGGGTCCGGTAGAGGCCGTCGCTGCCAGGGTCGGCGTTGGCGACGGTCGCGATCAGGTCGATCGCCGGTTGCGCCGTCGGCGAGGAGACCTCGCTGAAGCGAGTGGCGAGGCGGGTCGCCTCGGCGGCGGCCCCCGATGGGCTCTCCTTGCCGACGATCGTCGCGCCGAGCTGCGGGGCCCCGTACACGGCGACCAGCCGCGAGCCGGGGAAGAGCCTCTGGGCCGCGGAGGGCGCGGGGACGCCCCCGTCGCCGCGCCGGAGCGCGCGCCTGCCGATCGCCTCACGGGCAGGAATCTCGATCTCGGAGGAGGCTGGGGGCGAAGGTCTGGGCTCGAGCGCGGCCCCCTGCGTCGCGGCGGCCGGGTCCAGCGAGGCCGCCCCGATCGCGCAGGCGAGTACGAGAGCCGCTGCGAACGGCATGACCCTGCGCGTGCCGGCGGAGTCGCCCCCGCGTCCCGCATGCCTTGACCCAGGCACGCCGCGAGGGTAGCAATGGGGTCTGAATGGACCGAAACGACTTCGACCGCTGGATCGCAGCCTACGAGCGTGCCTGGCGCACGCCCGGAACGGACGCAGTGGGCGACCTGTTCACCGAGGCGGCGACATATTCGACGGCGCCGTTTGAGCCGCCCCACGAGGGCCTGGAGGCGATCGCGAAGATGTGGGACGCCGAGCGGGACAGTCCCGACGAGGGCTTCGAGTTGCGGTGGGAGCTGGTCGCGGTGGAGGGGGATACGGGTGTCGCGAGGATCGAGGTCCGCTATCCAGAGAAGGAGGCCGGCCTCTACCGGGATCTCTGGGTTATCCGCCTCGACCCCGATGGTCGCTGCCGGGCGTTCGAGGAGTGGCCGTTCTGGCCACCGGGTAGCGTTGGGAGCCATGCGGCTGGCCCGTCGGAAAACTGAGCCGCCGGAGTCCCTCGGCGCACAGGCGATCGGAGCGATCTCGACCGGTGCCTCGGCCACGGGAGCGAAGGCGGTGGGCGCCCTTGCGGTGGGCGCGACGGCAATCGGAGCGCTCGCGATCGGCCGCCTCAAGGTGAAGCAGGCGAGGATCAAGTCGCTTCGCATCGAGGAGCTCGAGGTAGGGCGGCTCCGCGTGCGCGAGCTCGAGGTCGAGAGCGAGCGGCGACCGACGACCGAACCGCCCTAGTCCCGACCGACCGGCTACCTACGATCGGGGCGTGCGACTGATGCTGGCCATCTGGCTGACCGTGATCGTGGGGGGTCTCGTGTACTTCACGATCATCGGGCTCACGCACAGCTGAGGTGGCCGGAGCCGAGGGAAGCGGCGAGTCGGGGCTTCGCGGCTTCGTCAAGCACAACTCACTCTCCCTCTTCTTCCTGATCATCTTCCTGGCGGCCCTGGTCGGTCAGGCGATCGCCGGCCACAACCTGTTCAACGAGGAGCAGGCGGCACACGGGGAGGAGACGATCGGCTTCTGGCGCTACGTCGTCTCGTCTCACTTCGCGCAGGCGGTGACCGAGAACTGGCAGTCGGAGTACCTCCAGTTCGCGCTCTTCGCCGCCGCGACGATCTGGCTGCTCCAGAAGGGCTCGCCCGAATCGAAGGAGCTCCACAGGGCCGGCCGGGAATCGGAGAAGGAGCAGAAGCTGGGGAAGTACTCGCTCGAGTCGAGCCCTCGCTGGGCGAAGCTCGAGGGAGGCGCCCGCCCTGGATCTACTCGAACTCGCTGCTGCTGGTCATGGCGCTGATTTTCTTCACCGCCTGGTTCGCCCAGTCCGCCTCGGGCTGGACCGTTTTCAACGACGAGGCGGTGGCCCATGGGGAGCCGCAGCTCTCATGGTGGGGCTACATCGGCACCTCGGAGTTCTGGGAGGCGACCCTCCAGAACTGGCAGTCCGAATTCCTCGCGGTCGGCTCGTTTGCGGTGCTGGCGATCTACCTGCGCCAGCGCGGCTCGCCCGAGTCGAAGCCGGTCGGCGCGTCGTCGCGCGACCACACCGGTCAGGAGGGTTGAGGGCGGTGGGCGAGGAGGAGCGGGACGAGCTCGTCGAGCTTTCCCTGCGCGGAGCCGACGCGATCGAGCGTGCTGACCTGGAGGAGATCCGAGAACTGATCCACCCCGATTGTGAGTTTCACTCGCGGCTGGCGGCGACCGAGGGCAGGGTCTACCACGGGATCGTCGGCATGGAGCGGTACTTCCGCGACATGCAGGAAGCGTGGAGCGCCGTCGAGCGCGAGGTCCTCACGGTGGAGCGAATCGGCGAGAACACCGTCCTGAGCTCGGCGAGGATGAACGCCACCGGCCGCGGGAGCGGGATCGAGTTCCATGAGGTCTTCTGGACGGTGACCTGGTTCGAGGATCGCCTGGTCCGGCGAGTCGATTCGTTCCTGGACCGCGACACGGCCTACGCCGCCGCGCGCGGCTGAGCCGGCTCCAGGCGACGCGCCCGGCAGGATTCGAACCTGCGGCCCCCCGCTCCGGAGGCGGGTGCTCTATCCACTGAGCTACGGGCGCGGGACGGCTCAGTCTAGACCTGCGGGACCCGCCTGAGAGGGGGCGCCCGGCGCGGCGGGTCGCCGCTTGACACGCTTCCGGGGCGATGGATCTGGACGTGGTCTTCCTCGGGACGGGCGGCTCAGTGCCCACGGCGCGGCGCGCGACCGCGGCTGTCCTGGTGCGGCGCGGGGGGGAGCGGTTGCTGGTCGATTGCGGCGAGGGGACGCAGCGGCAGATGCAGCGCTCGACCGGGCTGGTCCAGCTCGATCGCATCCTGATCACCCACTTCCACGCCGACCACTGGCTGGGCCTGCCGGGTCTGCTCAAAACCTACGACCTGCAGGGCCGCGAGCGCCCGCTCACGATCGCGGGGCCCCGGGGGCTCGGCGAGCTGATGCGGACGCTGTCGCGGCTGATCGGGCGAACGAGGTACGAGCTCGAGCTGACGGAGCTCGAGCCGGACGACGCGGTACCGCTCGAGGGAGCGGAGGTTCGGGCGTTCGAGGTCGTGCACCGCGCCCGCTCGTTCGGCTACGCATTGGTCGAGGACACGCGACCCGGTCGCTTCGACACCGAGGCGGCGGAGCGGCTCGGGGTCGACCCGGGACCCGCCTACGGCGCGCTCCAGCGCGGCGAGGAGGTCCCGGGCGCCGACGGCACGGTGCGCCCGGAGCAGGTGATGGGCGAGGGGCGGCCGGGGCGCAAGCTGGTGATCACCGGCGACACGGCGCCCTGCGAGATGACCCGCGTCGCCGCCCACCAGGCGGACCTCCTCGTCCACGACGGCAGCTTCGCCGACGAGGAGGCCGAGCGAGCCCGGGAGACCGGCCACTCGACCGCCCGCGAGGCGGCCCGCCTCGCCCGCGAAGCGGAGGCCCGCTTCCTCGCGCTCGTCCACGTCTCGTCGCGCTACAACGTCACCGCCGTCCTCGACGAGGCACGCGAGGAGTTCCAGGGCGTCGAGGCACCCCGGGACTTCGACATCGTCGAGATCCCCTTTCCCGAGCGCGGCGAGCCCTTGCTGATCCCGAACGGCGCGCGCGATCGACCGAGCGAGGCCCCCGAGGCCCAGCCCGCGGCGCCGGAGTAGCTCGTCGGGGTCAGACCCCGCTCGGAGCGCGAAATCCCGCGCACTTTGCCGCAGCCCCGACTGCTACCGTTGCCTGCGTCGGTTCCTTTAACCCGGTCCAGCGAGGCCAGGAAGGGGCGCGTGTAAGTGGAGGGCTCCCCCACGGGAGTGCAAGCAGAGAAGGTCGTGCTCGATCGCGACGATTTCCGCCGCACGCTGAGGCGGATCGCGCACGAGATCGTCGAGAAGAACGCGGGCTCCGAGGAGCTCGCCCTGGTCGGCATCCACACCCGCGGCGCGGTCGTCGCCCGCCGCCTCCACACCCTGGTCGGCGAGCTGACCGGCTCGGAGCTTCCCCTGGGCGACCTCGACATCTCCTTCTACCGCGACGACGTCGCCGATCGCGGCCCGCCGGACGCGCCCGTGGTCCACGCCTCGCACCTCGACTTCGACCTCGCCGCGCGCACCGTCGTCCTGATCGACGACGTGCTGTTCACCGGGCGCACCGCCCGGGCGGCGATCGAGGCCCTGTTCGACTACGGGCGCCCGCCGCGGGTCCAGCTCGCGGTGATCGTCGACCGCGGCCACCGCGAGCTCCCGATCCGCCCCGATTACGTCGGCAAGAACCTTCCGACCTCCCGCGAGGAGCGGGTCTACGTGCGAGTCGAGGAGGTCGACGGCGTCGACGAGGTGACGATCTCCGGAGGAGGCGAAATGAAGCATCTGCTCTCGGTCGAGGCGCTCGAGCGCGGCCGACATCGAACGGATCATGGAGCGTGCCGACGGCTTCGCCGAGGTCGTCGACCCGCGACATCAAGAAGGTCCCGACCCTGCGCGGGCGCACGATCGTCAACCTCTTCTACGAGGCGAGCACCCGGACGCAGAGCTCCTTCGAGCTCGCCGCCAAGCGGCTCTCCGCCGACGTCGTCTCGATCAAGGCGGCCGGCTCGGCGGTCGACAAGGGCGAGTCGCTGAAGGACACCGTCGCGACGCTCTCGGCCTACGACCCCGCCGCGATCGTGATCCGCTCGCCGCACGTCGGCGCCGCCGACCTGGTCAGCCGCTGGACCGAGGCCTCCGTCGTCAACGCCGGCGACGGCAAGCACGAGCACCCGAGCCAGGCGCTGCTCGACGTCTACACCCTCCGCGGGCGGCTTGGCTCGCTCGAGGGCCGGCGGATCTGGATCGTCGGGGACGTCCTGCACAGCCGCGTCGCCCGCTCCTGCGTGCTCGCCTTCGCGATGATGGGCGCCGAGGTCACGGTCTGCGGGCCGCCGACCCTGATCCCGCCCGGGATCGAGGAGCTGGGCTGCGAGGTCGCCTACACGCTCGACCGCCTCGACGAGGCTGAGGTCGTCTACGCGCTGCGGATGCAGCGCGAGCGGATGGGGGAGAGCTTCGTCCCCTCGCTGCGCGAGTACGCGGCGCACTACCAGATCGACTCCCGGCGGCTCGGCCCGCGCCAGCTCCTCATGCACCCCGGGCCGGTGAACCGCGGGATCGAGCTGGCGCCGGAGGTGATCGACTCTCCGAGCTCGCTGATCACGGCCCAGGTCGAAAGCGGCCTGGTCGTGCGGATGGCGATCCTCTACGAGCTCCTGGCCGGCTCCGACCGGCCGCGGGCCGGCGGGCGCAGCGCCGGCGCCCCGCAGGAGCTGCCCTCGGAGACCCCGACGATCGGACAGCCGGCGTGAGCGACACGCCGAAGCCGATCTCGGAGCTCTCGCTCCGCAGGGGTGAGGGAGCCGAGCTCATCCTGCGGCGGGCGAGCGTCCTCGACCCGGGCGCGGGGATCGACGGAGTGCACGACGTGGTCGTCCGCGACGGCCGGGTCGCCGAGCTCGCCGGCCCGGGCGACGCCGCCGAGCCCGACGGCGCGGAGGTGGTGGAGGCCGAGGGCCTCGCCACCTTCCCGGCCTTCTTCGATCCGCACGTCCACCTGCGGACGCCGGGGCAGGAGCACAAGGAGGACATCGAGACCGGCTCGCGCGCCGCCGCGGCGGGCGGCTTCTGCGCGATCCTCGCGATGGCGAACACCGATCCGCCGGTCGACACGGCCGCCGACATCAGCGCCCTGCGCGAGCAGGCCGAACGGGAGGCGAGCGCCGGCGTCGGCTTCCTCGCTTGCGTCACCCGCGGCATGAAGGGGGAGGAGCTCACCGACATGGCCGAGCTGGCGGACGCGGGCGCGGTCGGCTTCTCAGACGACGGCCTTCCCGTCGCCAGGGCCCGGGTGCTGCGACGCGCCCTCCAGTACCAGCGGCTCGCGGGCCTGCCGATCGCCCTGCACGAGGAGGACGCCGAGCTGTCGGGCGCCGGCGTCATGCACGAGGGAACGGTGTCGGCCGCGCTCGGCCTCGAGGGGATCCCGGCGGTCTCGGAGTCGACGATGATCGCCCGCGACTGCGCGCTGGCTGGCTACGAGGACGCACGGGTGCACGTCCAGCATCTCTCGGCGCGCGCCTCGGTGGAGGCGATCGCCCGCGCGAAGGAGGCGGGGGTGCGCGTGAGCGCGGAGGTCACCCCGCACCATCTGACGCTTACCGACGAGGAGGTCCGAACCCTGGACTCGCGGTTCAAGATGAACCCGCCGCTTCGCTCCGAGGACGACCGGCTCGCCGCTGATCGACGGCCTGCGCTCGGGCGTCATCGACTGCATCGGCACCGACCACGCGCCGCACGCGATCGACGAGAAGGAGGTGCCGTTCGAGCAGGCGGCGATGGGGGTGACCGGCCTCGAGACGGCGTTCGCCATCCTCCACACCGAGCTGGTCCTGCCCGGGGTGATTGAGCTGCCCACGGTGATCGAGCGCCTCACCGCCGGCGCCGAGCCGTTCGGCTTCGAGCGGCCGAGCCTCGCCCCCGGGAGCGAGGCGAACCTGGTCCTGGTCGATCCCGAGGCCGAATGGGAGGCCGCCGGCGAGGGTTGGGAGAGCCGCTCGGAGAACTCGTGCTTTCACGGACGCACGCTTCGCGGGCGCGTGCTGATGACGCTCGCCGCGGGCGGCGTCGCCTACCGCCAGCGCGCCTTCGCGATCGGGGCGGCGGCTTGAAGCTCGACCGCGAACGGGCGGCGCTCGTGGTCGTCGACGTCCAGGAGGCGTTCCGCAGGGCGCTTCAGGACTTCGACGCCGTGGCGGACGGCGCCGCGAAGCTGGTCGAGGGGGCGAAGGAGCTCGGGATCCCGATCCTCGTCACCGAGCAGTACCCGAAGGGGCTCGGTGAGACCGTGCCCGAGGTCGCCGATCACCTGCCGGAGGGGATCGAGCGGCTGGAGAAGGTCCGCTTCTCGGCCGCCGAGGCCGAGGGCTTCGATCTCGACGGCCGCGACCAGGCGCTCGTCTGCGGGATCGAGGCTCACGTCTGCGTCAACCAGACGGTGCTCGACCTGGTCGGCGAGGGGGTGGAGACGCACGTCGCCTCCGACGCCGTCGGCTCGCGCACCGCGGATAACCGCGAGCTCGGCCTGCACAAGATGGAGCGTGCGGGAGCGGTGCTCACCAGCGTCGAGACGGCGCTGTTCGAGCTCCTGCGGGGCTCGGACGCCCCGGAGTTCAAGCGAGTCCAGGCGCTGGTCAAGTGAATCCGGTCGACGGATACCTGCTGCTCGAGGACGGCACCCGCCTCGACGGCGAGCTTCCCTGGGAGGACTCGGCCTGCGGCGAGGTCGTCTTCAACACCTCGATGACCGGCTACCAGGAGGCGGTCACCGACCCTTCCTACGCCGGCCAGATCATCACCTTCACCTATCCGCTCATCGGCAACTACGGGGTCTCCGCCGCCGCGATGGAGTCCGAGCGGGCGCAGGTACGCGGAGTGGTCATGCGCGAGGGGAAGAATTCCGAGGACGCCGCCGAGGCTGAGGGCGGCTGGCTCGACTGGCTCCGCGACCGCGGCGTGCCGGCGATCTCCGGGCTCGACACGCGCGCGCTGGTCCGCCACATCCGCGACCGCGGCGCGATGCGCGGGGGGATCTTCCCCGCCTCGATCCCCGAGGGCGAGGCGCGCGAGCGGATCGAGGCGGAGCCCCCGATGGAGGGCGCGGACTTCGCTCGCGAGGTCACGCCCGGCGAGCCGATCCGGCTCGACGGCGAGGGGCCCCACGTCGTCGGCATCGACACCGGGATCAAGCACTCGATCATTCGGCAATTCCGCGAGCGGAATTGCCGGTTGACGCTTCTCCCGTGCACCGCGTCGCTCCGAGGATGTCCTTGGCGAGAACCCCGACCTCGTCTTCCTCGCCAACGGCCCCGGCGACCCGGCGGCCCTCGACTACGTCGTCGAGAGCGTCCGCGGGGTGGTCGGCAAGAAGCCCGTGGTCGGCATCTGCCTCGGCCACCAGCTCCTCTGCCGCGCCGTCGGCCTCGAGACCTTCAAGCTCCCCTTCGGCCACCGCGGCGCGAACCACCCGGTCAAGGAGCTCTCCAGCGGCCGGATCGAGATCACCTCGCAGAACCACGGCTTCGCGGTTCGCCCGCCCGACGGCGGCGAGCGGATCGAGGCCGACGAGCCCGTGCGCTGGCGCACCGACTTCGGCGACGCCGAGCTCTCGCACCTGAACCTCTACGACCGCACGGTCGAGGGCCTCGTGCTCAAGGACGTCCCCGGCTGCACCGTCCAGTACCACCCCGAGGCCGGCCCCGGCCCCCACGACGCGCGGCACCTATTCGACCGCTTCCTGAAGCTCGCCGATGCCGCGTAGGGACGACATCCAGAAGATCCTCCTGATCGGCTCCGGGCCGATCGTGATCGGGCAGGCCGCGGAGTTCGACTACTCCGGGGTGCAGGCGTGCAAGGTGCTGCGCGAGGAGGGCTACGAGATCGTGCTCGTCAACTCGAACCCGGCGACGATCATGACCGACCCCGAGTTCGCCGACCGCACCTATGTCGAGCCGCTCCTCCCCGGGCCGGTCGCCGCGATCATCGAGCGTGAGCGCCCCGACGCCCTGCTGCCCACCCTCGGCGGGCAGACGGCCCTCAACCTCGCCAAGGCCCTGCATGACGACGGCACCCTGGAGCGCTTCGGGGTCGAGCTGATCGGAGCCGACTACGAGGCGATCCACCGCGCCGAGGACCGCGAGGCGTTCCGCGACACGATGGAGGCGGCGGGCCTACGTGTCCCCTGGTCGCAGATCGTCACCTCGGTCGGCGAGGTCGAGCGCGGCCTCGCCGACGGGTCGATCGAGCTGCCCGCGATCGTTCGCCCCGCCTTCACCCTCGGGGGGCACGGGGGTGGCGTCGGCACCACCGAGGCCGAGCTCGCGCAGGTCGTCTCCGAGGGCCTCGCGGCGAGCCCGATCAACCAGGTCCTGGTCGAGGAGTCCGTGCTCGGCTGGGGCGAGTTCGAGCTCGAGGTGATGCGGGACCGAAACGACAACGTCGTCGTGATCTGCTCGATCGAGAACGTCGACCCGATGGGGGTCCATACCGGCGACTCGGTCACGGTCGCCCCCGCCCAGACCCTCACCGACGGTCTCTACCAGGAGCTGCGCGACCAGGCGCTGAGGGTGATCCGCGCGGTCGGGGTCGAGACCGGCGGCTCGAACGTCCAGTTCGCCGTCAATCCCGAGACCGGCGAGTCGTCGTGATCGAGATGAACCCGCGGGTCTCGCGCTCCTCGGCGCTGGCCTCGAAGGCGACCGGCTTCCCGATCGCGAAGATCGCCGCCCGGCTCGCGGTCGGTTACGCGCTCGAGGAGATCCCCAACGACATCACCCGCGCCACGCCGGCCTCATTCGAGCCGACGATCGACTACGTGGTCACCAAGGTGCCGCGATTCGCCTTCGAGAAGTTCCCCGGCTCGGAGGGGCGCCTGACCACGCACATGAAGTCGGTCGGGGAGGCGATGTCGATCGGGCGGACCTTCCGGGAGTCGTTCGCCAAGGCGATGCGCTCGCGTGAGCTCGACGCCCCGGCCGACGTCCCCGCGTCGACGGGCGACCTGCTGGAGCGCCTGGAGATCCCGAGCTGGGACCGCTTCGATTTGATCGCGGAGGCCTTCGGGCGCGGGGTGGACGTCGAGGAGGTGCACCGCCGGACCTCGATCGACCCCTGGTTCCTGGGCGAGCTCCGCGATCTCGCCCGCGACGGCGACGGGACCGCCGGGCTCGCGAGGACCTACAAGTCGGTCGACACCTGTGCCGCCGAGTTCGAGGCCCGCACCCCCTATTACTACTCGGCCCACGAGCGCTCGGCGAACGGATCCGAGATCCAGCGCGGCGATCGCGCCTCGGTGGTGATTCTCGGCGCCGGGCCGAACCGGATCGGGCAGGGGATCGAGTTCGACTACTGCTGCGTTCACGCGGCGATGACGGTGCGCGACTCGGGCCGGGACGCGGTGATGATCAACTGCAACCCGGAGACGGTCTCGACCGACTACGACACCTCCGACCGCCTCTTCTTCGAGCCGCTCACGATCGACGACGTGCTCGCGGTCTGCGCCCAGGAGGGCCCCGAGGGAGTGATCGTCCAGTTCGGGGGCCAGACGCCGCTGCGGCTCGCTCGCGGGCTCGAGGAGGCCGGGGTGAAGCTGCTCGGGACCCCGGTCGACGCGATCGACCTGGCCGAGGACCGCGGCCGCTTCGGCGCCCTGTTGCGGCGCCTCGACATCAAGCATCCGCCCTACGGGACCGCGCTCTCGGCCGAGGAAGCGCAGGTGATCGCCGAGGACGTTGGCTTCCCGCTGCTGGTCCGGCCCTCCTATGTCCTCGGAGGCCGCGCGATGGAGATCTGCTACTCGGCCGAAGGCCTCGCCGCCTACCTGGAGGCGAACGTCAAGGCCGACCAGGAGCACCCGCTGCTCCTCGACCGCTTCCTCGAGGACGCGATCGAGGTCGACGTCGACGCCCTCTGCGACGGCGAGAGCTGCCGGGTCGCGGGCGTGATGCAGCACGTCGAGGAGGCCGGGGTGCACTCGGGCGACTCGGCCTGCGTGCTGCCCCCGATGAGCCTCGGCGAGGAGATGCTCGCCGAGATCTCGAATACGACCGCCCGGATCGCGCTCGAGCTCGGGGTCGTCGGCCTGATCAACATCCAGTACGCGGTCGCCGGCGGCGAGCTCTACGTGATCGAAGCGAACCCGCGCGCTTCGCGAACCGTCCCCTTCGTTTCCAAGGCGGTCGGCGCTCCACTGGCCAAGATCGCCTGCCGGCTGATGCTCGGCGAGGGGCTCGCCGAGCAGGAGCTGCCCTCGATGCCGACCGGCCATGTGTCGGTGAAGGAGGCGGTGCTGCCGTTCTCCCGCTTCGCCGGCGCCGATGCGGTGCTCGGTCCTGAGATGAAGTCGACCGGGGAGGTGATGGGCGTGGCGGCGGACTTCCCCGCCGCGTTCGGCAAGGCTCAGGCCGCCGCGGGGGTGGCGCTCCCGACCGAGGGGACCCTGTTCATCACGGTCACCGACGGCGACAAGGCCGCGGCGACCCAGATCGCAGCCCGCTTCCACGACCTCGGCTTCCGCGTGATCGCGACGGCCGGAACCGCGCAGGCGATCTCCCGCATGGGCGTGCCGGTGACCAAGATCAACAAGATCGGCGAGGGCTCGCCCCACGTGGTCGACTTCATCTCGCGGGGCGAGGTGGACATGGTGATCAACACGCCGACCGGCAGCGGTGCCCGCTCCGACGGATACGAAATCCGCTCAGCCGCGGTCCGCCACGGGATCCCCTGCATCACGACGATGACCGGCGCCTCAGCGGCCGCGCGGGCGATCTTCGCCCAGCGCGGCCACGGTGCCGAGGTGCGCTCGCTGCAGGAGCTGCACGCGGCGGCTGAGGGCGCTCGGTCGCCGCAGGAGCGGGCGCGGGCGTGAGCACCGGTAACGGCGCCGCCACCATTGACGACCGGGTCCTGGCCCCATTCGGGCGCCGTGCCGCGCGGGTGACGGGAAACCGGAAGTCCGGCGGCTACCGGATCTTCTCCGCCCTGGATCCGAGCGGCGTCGAGCCGCGCGCGGGGCAGTTCTACATGCTCACCGCGGCCGCGGGCTGGGGGGGACGCGACGCCGAGCGTCCCTACTTGCCGCGGGCGTTCTCGGTGGCGGCGGCCGAGCGGCGGGCGGATGGGGTGCGGCTCGACTTCCTGGTCGAGGCCGTCGGCCCCGGCACGTCGCGGCTCGCGAATCTCGCCGAGGGGGAGGAGCTCCTGCTCACGGGCCCGCTCGGCAGGCCGTTCTCGGCGCCTCGCGAGCTCAAGGAGGGCGCCGCCGGCGCGGTCCTCGTCGGCGGTGGGATCGGGATCGCCCCGCTCGCGATCTGGCGCCGAGAGCTCGTCTCGGCGGGCGTCGCCACGCGGGCGCTGCTCGGCTTTCGCGACAGCGCCCGCGCGGGCGGGACCGAACTATTCGACTGTTCCGAGCTCCGCCTGGCGAGCGAGGACGGCCACGCGGGCCACCGCGGATACGTGACCGACCTGCTGGCGGTACTGCTCGAGGGCGAGGACGCCGCCCGCAGCGCCGCCGTCTACGCCTGCGGGCCGCCCGGGATGCTCGAGGCGGTGCGGGCGATGTGCGCGGCGCGTGGCGTCGCCTGCGAGCTGGCGATGGAGTCGCCGATGGGCTGCGGCTTCGGCGCCTGCTTCGGCTGCGCGGTCCCGCTGGCTGAGGGGGGCTTCATGCGCCTCTGCGTCGACGGGCCGGTGGTTCGCGGCGATCTGCTCGAGACCGCGCTCGTCGCCGGATCGGGGCACAGGTGAACGGTCCCGCCATCGAGCTCTGCGGCCTTCGCCTCGCGCACCCGGTCCTCAACGGCTCGGGAACCTTCGACGCGATCGCCGCGCGGCGGGCGTTCGGGGACGAGCTCCAGGAGCGCTTCCCGTTCTCGGCCTTCGTCTCGAAGACGATCACCCCGGAGCCGCGGGCGGGCAATGCGCCGCCGAGGATCTTCGAGACCCCGGCGGGGATGGTCAACTCGATCGGGCTCCCGAACAAGGGCCTGGAGGGGTTCCTGCGCCACGACCTTCCCGCGCTCGCCGAGCTTCCGGTGCCGCTGATCGTCTCCGTGATGGGGACGAGCGCCGAGGAGTTCCGCCGCCTCGTCGAGGGGGTGGCGCACCGTGAGGAGGTGGCGGCCGTCGAGTTGAACGTCTCCTGCCCGAACGTGAAGTCGGGCCTGATCGTGGGGGAGCAGCCGGCGGAGACGCTGAGTCTCCTGCGCGAGCTTCGCGATCTCACCGCGAAGCCGCTGATCGTGAAGCTCACGCCCAACCTCGCCGACCCCGCCACCGTCGCGGTCGCCGCGGAGGAGGGCGGAGCCGATGCCGTTTCGCTCGTCAACACCCTGAAGGCGGCGCCGATCGACCCCGCCAGCCTGACGCCGTGGCTCGGGGCCGGGCGCGGAGGGCTCTCGGGCCCGGCGATCCGGCCGATCGCTCTCGGCCAGGTGGCCGCCGTCGCCGACGCGGTGGCGATTCCGGCGATCGGGATGGGCGGGATCGAGAGCGGGGCCGACGCGCTCGCGTTCATTGCCTCCGGGGCCGCCGCGATCGCGGTCGGGACCGCCAGCTTCCGCGATCCGATGGCCGCCGAGCGGGTCCGCTCCGAGCTCGCCGCCGAGCTTGCGGCGAGAGGATTCACCGACCTCGATGGGGTCCGGAGGGCGGGACCGGCGGCGCTCGTCCCCTAAAGCTCAACTAGAGGTCAAGCTGGATTTCGACGGAAACAGCGGGGACCCCCTTGCGGGCTGCGAACCCGCGGATATACTCGCCGCCGCCGATGGCCCCCTCCGTCCAGACGCCAACCGCTACGTCCGTCCCGGAGAGAACCAAGGACCAGCGGATGAAGGCGCTGCGGAAGGCCAACGACATCCGGTCCCAGCGGGCCCGGCTCAAGCGCGATCTCAAGGCCGGCAAGAAGAAGATCGAGACCCTGCTGCTCGATCCGCCCGAGTACGTGCTCTCCGCGAAGACCTTCGACATGCTGCTCGCGGTCCCGAAGCTGGGGCGCGTGAAGGCGAACCGGATCCTGACCCAGTGCAGGATCTCGCCCTCGAAGACGATCGGCGGCCTCTCCGAGCGCCAGCGCGGCGAGCTGGTCTCCCAGCTCCGCCGCTAGCACCGACGCCGGGGGCGAGATTCCGGCGGCTCGGTCGTTCAATATCGAGTCATGTCGAAGGTCTTCGTCATCACTGGCCCGTCTGGGGTCGGGAAGGGGACGCTGATCTCGCGCCTGCGGGAGCGAGTCCCGGAGCTCGAGCTCTCGGTCTCGGCGACCACCCGCGCGCCCCGCGAGGGTGAGGAGGAGGGACGCGACTACCACTTCCTCACCTCGGAGGAGTTCGACCGCCTGGCCCGGAAGGGCGCCTTTCTCGAGCACGCCACGTTCAGCGGCAACCGCTACGGAACGCTTCGCGACGAAATCGAGAAGCGGTTGCGCGCCGGCCACCCCGTGGTGCTCGAGATCGAGGTCCAGGGGGCCCGCCAGGTCCGCGCCGCGATGGAGGGCGACGGCGCCGAGGGTGACGCGGTCCTGATCTTCATCGCGCCGCCCGACCCGGCCGCCCTGCGCGAGCGCCTAGCGGGCCGCGGAACCGACTCCGAGGAGGCGATCGCACGCCGCCTGGAGACCGCGAAGCAGGAGCTCGAGGCACGGGTCGAGTTCCCGTACGTAGTCCTCAACGATGACCTGGATCGCGCCGCCGCCGAGCTCGAGGAGATCGTCCGCGCGGAGCTCGACGCCTGAGCTGCGCCGTCGTCCTGCCTAGGAGTCGTCCTGTGACCCTTATCCAGGACGGTGCGGGATGAGTAGCCGTTCGAGCTCGGCGGCCATCGGCTCAGGCTCTTCGAATACGTCGCCCCACGTGTAGCGGCGAAATTCGTCTCCGCGCGCCCGCGCCTCACGCTCACGGCGCCGATCCTGCTCCCATGCGTGACGGGATGAGTGGTACGTGTAGGAGTCGAGCTCGACGGTGAGCCTGTGCTCGGGCCACCGGCAGTCGACGCGGCGACCGCCGGCGGGCTTGTTGGTTACGGGCAGCGGCAGGCCGGCACCTCGGAGAAACTCGAGGAAACGGCGCTCGAGCGCGCTGAGTGTGATCCTCTCATCGCCGCGGAGGATCCGGCGCAGCTTCGCTGCGCCGGGGCTCGTTGGGCGACGTGAGAGCACCTCCTCCACGTCGGCGGGCGTGGTGCGATGCCGAAAGCCGGCCTCGTGACAAGCCCGACCCAGGTCGTACGCAGAGAGGACGGCCGCCAGGTCGACAAGCGTCCGTGCGGGGGACGTCACCGGGATTCCGCGCCAAGTGGTTCGATCGCGCGGATCGACCTTCCGGCACCGCCTCGTCCTCACCCCCTTAATGCGTCTTTCGCGCGGCGTAATGACCTCTGGTTCAGGCGGCACGCCGCGAATGAGCACGAGCAAGTATCCGGCCGCCGCGCCGCCCAGCATGGATTCGCCTCCGCATGCCTTTACGGCGGCCATGTACCGCGCCTCGACGCTGGGAGCCCTATGGCCCACGCGGTACACGCCCGGGTACTCAGGCAGGAGCGCTCCCGTTCGGAGCCGGTGCTTGATCTCCGCGATCGTGATCCCCGCCTCCAGTAGTTCCCCACGAGTCGCAACACCTTTCGACCCGTGGGCAATACGGGCCAGGATTTCCTCCACCGTCCTGGATTTCGGTCGCACTACGACCACAAGCCCGGACGGTTCGGATACGCCCCCCGCCGACGGCTACAATCCCCCGCCGATGGTCAAGCCCCGGGTCGACACACTGCTCGAGCGCACCGACTCCGCCTATGCGGCGGTGATCGTCGCCGCGAAGCGCGCGCGGCAGCTCAACAGCTATTACCGCGCGCTCGGCGAGGGCACCTACGAGGAGTACACGCCGCCGATGGTCGAGAGCCGGACCGGCAACTACCTCACGATCTCGCTCGAAGAGCTCGCTCAGGGCAAGATCAACTACCGCTACCGCGTCTAGCGAACGGGCTCGCCCATGAGGGCGACCCGCCCGGCGTACCCTTCCTGCATGGCCCGGTTCCTGCTCGGCGTGAGCGGCGGCATCGCCGCCTACAAGGCGCTCGAGCTCGCGCGCCTGGCGACCCTGCGCGGGCACGGGGTCCGAGTCCTGATGACCCCGGCCGCGAAGCGTTTTGTCGGCGTCGCCTCGTTCGAGGGGATCGTCGGCGCCCCGGTCCTGACCGACGAGTTCGAGCGCGACCCGATGCGCGGCGCGTTTCCGGGCGACCCGGTTCCCGAGCACGACCCGATCGGGCATCTCGAGGTCGTTGCGAACGCCGACGCCTACCTGATCGCCCCCGCATCGGCGAACACGATCGCGAAGCTCGCCGCCGGCCTCGCCGACGGGATGGTCACCACCGCCTTCCTCGCCTGCGCGGCGCCGCGGGCCGTGGCGCCGGCGATGAATGACCGGATGCTGCGCGACCCCGCCACCCAGGCCAACCTCGCGACCCTGCGCGAGCGCGGCGTGCACGTGATCGATCCCGAGGAGGGTGCGCTGGCCTCGCGCGGCGAGCGCGGCGCCGGCCGACTGCCCTCGCCGGAGCGGCTGCTCGCCGAGCTCGAGCGGATCGCCGACGGCGCTGGGCCCTGGGACGGCCTGCGCGTCCTGGTCACCGCCGGCGGCACCCGCGAGCCGATCGACCCGGTCCGGTTCGTCGGCAACCGCTCCAGCGGGCGGATGGGGCTGGCGCTCGCCGGCCGCGCCGCCGAGCGGGGCGCCGAGGTGACGCTGATCGCGGCCAACGCGGGCCTGCCGACCCCGCCTGGGGTGCGCCGGATCGACGTGGAGACCGCCGCCGAGCTCGAGGCGGCGGCCCGCGATGAGTTCGCGCACGCCCACGTGCTGGTGATGGCCGCCGCGGTCGCTGACTACCGCCCCGCGGAGGCGGAGGCGGAGAAGCTCGTCCGAGAGGGTGGGGAGGCGCTCGAGCTCCGGCTCGAGGCGACGCCCGACATCGTCGCCGCCCTCGCCTCCGAGCGTCGCGAAGACCAGACCCTGGTCGGCTTCGCCGCCGAGCACGGGGGAGACCCCGTCGGCCGGGCCCGCGAGAAGCTCGCCCGCAAGGGCCTCGACGCGATCGTCGTCAACGACGTCTCGCGGGCCGATATCGGCTTCGAGAGCGAGCGGAACGAGGTCACGATCGTCGAGCGCGAGGAGACCACCGAGGTCCCGATCGCGGGCAAGGAGGAGGTCGCCGACGCGATCCTCGACCGGGTTGAGGCCCTGAGGACCAGATCCTCCGGCTCTTACACTCCGTCTGGTGGATCCCGAGGCTGACTCCGTCTACTCGCTGTATCAGCGCGGGATGGCCCTGCTCGAGAGCGGCGACTACGCGCAGGCCGCCGTGCCGCTTCGCAAGGCGGCGAGGCTCGCTCCGGACAAGAGCTCGGTTCGCGAGGCGCTCGGGCGGGCGCTGTTCCGAAGCCGCCACTTCGAGGAGGCGGTGCCGGAGTTCGAGGCGGTGGTCGAGCGCTACCCCGTCAACGACTTCGCCCACTTCTGCCTCGGCCGCGCGCTGACGCTCTGCGGTGAGCGCGATCGAGCGCGCCGGCACCTGGCGATCGCCGCGAACCTGCGGCCCGAGCGCCGCGACTACCGGATCTACCGCGAGCGGGCCAGCCGCCGCTAGGGAGTCCGCGTGAGGGCGCTGGTCCAGCGGGTCAGCCGCGCGGCGGTCCGGATCGAGGGCGAGACGGTCGCCGAGATCGGCCCTGGCCTGCTGGTTCTACTGGGGGTGGGCGCCGACGACGGGGAGGCGCAATGCGACAGGCTCGCGGACAAGGTCCGAGCCCTGCGCGTCTTCGAGGACGGCGAGGGCCGGATGAACGAGGCGCTCGGCGATCGCGAGGTGCTCTGCGTCAGCCAGTTCACCCTCTACGCGGACACCAGGAAGGGGAACCGTCCGAGCTTCACCGGGGCCGCGCCGCCGGACGAGGCGGAGCGACTCTACGAGCGATTCTGCGAGCGGCTCGGCGCCGAACGGGGCCGGTTCGGCGCCCGGATGGCGGTCGAGTTGGTCAACGACGGACCCGTGACGATACCCCTCGAAATCTAGCCCTGGCCACGAGGCCCGGGCTATACTCAACCCGCTTCTTTCCGCACCCGAACCCTGTACGCAGAGGTGGGCCCGGGCCCACCTTTTTTTCGGGCGAAGGGCGAGGATGCGGAGGGCGGCGGAGCCAAATGAAGAGTCTCGAACAGGAGATCGAAACCCGCATAGCCGAGCTCGACCCGGAGCTCGAGCTGATCGCGGTGGAGCGCCCCGCGAACGAGTCCCTGCGCCTCTACATCGACCATCCCGCCGGCGTCGATCTCGCGCTCTGCGAGCGGGTCACGAACCACCTGCGCGACCTCTTGACCCGTTACTCGCTCGAGGTTTCCTCCCCGGGCCTCGACCGGCCGCTGACCAGGCCCGAGCACTTCCGCCGCTTCCTCGGCCGCCAGGTGCGGGTCCGCACCCGCGACGCGATCGACGGGCGGCGCAACTTCACCGGCACCCTCGCCGACGCCGACGAGCGCGCGGTCCGAGTCGACGACTCGGGCCACGAGTTCGAGATCCCCATGGCCGGCATCCATCGTTCCAACCTCGTCCCCGAGCTTCCGGAGGTCCACAGATGACCCGCGAGATCGTCGAGGCGATGAAGGACCTCGAGCAGGAGAAGGGCATCGCTCCCGGCGTGCTCGTCTCGGCGCTCGAGGACGCCCTCCTCTCCGCCTACAAGAAGTCCCCCGGCTCCGCCAAGTACGCCCGGGTCGAGCTCGATGAGTCCACCGGTGACTACCGGGTCTTCGAGCTGATCCTGCCCCCCGAGCTCGAGGAGCAGCTCGTCGCCGAGGCGCGCGAGGAGATGGAGGCCTCCGAGGAGGAGCCAGCGATCGACCCCGAGACCGGGGAGCCGCGCGAACCCGAGGACCCGGAGCTCGATCCCGAGCGCCTCGCCCCCTACGAGGACCAGATCGAGACGCGTGACGTCACGCCCGACGACTTCGGCCGGATCGCCGCCCAGACCGCGAAGCAGGTGATGCTGCAGCGGATTCGCGAGGCCGAGCGCCAGATGATGTTCGAGGAGTACCAGGATCGAGTGGGCGAGCTGGTCACGGGGATCATCCAGCAGTCCGACAACCGCTACACGCTGGTGCAGCTCCGCGAGCGCGTCGAGGCGCTCCTGCCCCGGTCCGAGCAGGTCTGGAACGAGCGCTACGACCACGGCTCGCGGATTCGCGTCGTCGTCTCCGACGTCTCCTCCGAGGGCAAGGGGCCGAGCATCGTCGTCTCGCGGCGCAACCCCGAGCTGATCAAGTCGCTGTTCGAGCTCGAGGTGCCTGAGATCGCCGACCGGCTGGTCGAGATCGTGGGCGTCGCCCGCGAGCCGGGCTACCGCTCGAAGATCGCCGTCGTCTCGCACGCCGACGGGGTCGACCCGGTGGGCGCCTGCGTGGGGCCGCGAGGCTCGCGGGTGCGGATGGTCGTCTCCGAGCTCCGCGGCGAGAAGATCGACATCATCCCCTACAACGAGGAGCCTGCCCGCTTCGTCGCCAAGGCGCTTTCGCCCGCGCGCGTGCGCGAGGTGCTCGTCGACGACGAGGATCAGCAGGCCACCGTGATCGTCCCCGACGACCAGCTCTCGCTGGCGATCGGCCGCGACGGCCAGAACGCTCGCCTGGCGGCGAAGCTGACCGGCTGGAAGGTCGACATCAAGTCCGAGCAGGAGTTCGCGGAGATCGAGGAGGACCTCGAGATCGAGGAGGAGGGCGCCGAGGCCACGGACGGCCGCTGCGCGGCGGTCCTCTCCGCGGGGCGGCGCTGCCCGAACGCATCATTGCCGGGCTCGCGCTACTGCGGCCTCCCGCAGCACCAGGCCCTGGCCCGGTTCGCGACGAACCAGGTGACCGTGCTGACGCCGCTCTCCGAGGAGGAGGTGGCCAAGCTCGCCGACGCGGACGCGAGCGAGGACGACATCAAGCCGCTCGTCGATCGCGCCGCCGCCGCATTCGAGGAGGCGGGAGCCGAGGAGCCGGCAGCCGAGGAGGCTCCGGCTGAAGAGCCCGCCGAGGAGGCGCCGGCGGAGGAAGCGCTGGCCGAAGACGCCGCCGCCGAGGAGCAGCCCGCCGAGTCCCCCGTCGTCGACGAGCCCGCCGCAGAGCCGGAGAGCGAGGTCCCGGCCGCCGCCGAGGCGTCCGAAGAGGACCAGCCGAGCGAAGCTCCCGCCGAGGACGGAGTCCCCGCCGCCGAGGAGGCGCCGGCCGAGCCGGTCAACGTCGGCAAGTCGGGCGACGGCCAGGAGGACGACGCCTCGTAGATGGCGAAGAAACGGGTTCACGAGATCGCCAAGGCACAGGGCCTGTCGAGCAAGGAGGTCCTCGCGGCCCTCAACTCGGCGGGGATCGAGGCCAAGGCTGCCGCCTCCTCGGTGGAGGAGGCCGACGCCCTGAAGGCGATCGCCGCCGCGAACGGCGGAGGCGACGGCGCCTCGGCGGCAGGTGGTGGCGACGGCGCGCAGGCGAGCTCCGCCCCCGCCCAAAAGCCGAAGCCCGCCCAGAAGCAGCCTCAGCGCTCCTCAGAGGGGGGCCAGGCGGTCAGGCCGCCTCGGGGTGACGCGCCCCGCCAGAGCGGCGCTGCGCAGGGCGGGAGCCGCAAGCGCCGCCGCGTGGTGATCGACTCGCAGGCCTCTCGCCGCGAGCGGATGCCCGACGCACCGCCACGCCGCCCACCCCGCCGCCGTGGCGGACGCCGACGCCGGCCGCTGCTCGAGGAGCCGGTCGAGAAGGCGCCGATCGATCCGGCCGACATCCCGGCGACCAAGGTCAACTCCGGCGCGACCGTCAAGGAGGTCGCCGAGACGCTGAAGATCTCGGCGGCGGACGTGATCAAGAAGCTGATGCAGCTCGGCGAGATGGCGACACTGACGCAGACGCTCTCGGACGAGACGATCGAGGTCCTCGCCAAGGAGTTCGACCAGAAGATCGAGGTCGTCTCGGCCGCGGAGGAGGCGCCTGAGGAGCCGGAGGTCGAGGACGCGGAGGAGGATCTCTCCGAGCGCCCGCCCGTGGTCACGATCATGGGTCACGTCGACCACGGCAAGACCTCGCTGCTCGACGCGATCCGCGAGACCCAGGTGGTGGCAGGCGAGGCGGGCGGGATCACCCAGCACATCGGCGCCTACCAGGTCGAGCACGACGGCCGCACGATCAGCTTCCTCGACACCCCCGGTCACGCCGCCTTCACGGCGATGCGCGCCCGCGGCGCCGACGTCACGGACCTGGCGGTGATCGTGGTCGCGGCCGACGACGGCGTGATGCCCCAGACCAGCGAGGCGATCGACCACGCCCAGGCCGCGGACGTGCCGATCATGATCGCCGTCAACAAGATCGACAAGCAGGACGCGCAGCCCGATCGGGTCCGGAACGAGCTCGCCTCACAGGACCTCACCCCCGAGGACTGGGGCGGCGACACCGTCTACGTCGACGTTTCGGCGAAGACCAAGGAGGGGCTCGACAAGCTGCTGGAGATGATCCTGCTGGTCTCCGAGCTCGAGGAGCTCAAGGCCAATCCCGACGCCGAGGCGTCGGGCACCGTGATCGAGTCCAACCTCGACCCGGGCCGCGGCCCGGTGGTCACCGTGCTGGTCCAGCGGGGGACCCTGCGGGTCGGCGACGCGCTCGCCGCCGGCTCGACCTGGGGCCGCGTCCGCGCGATGCAGGACTTCACCGGCGCCCGCGTCGAGGAGGCAAGGCCCGGCGACCCGGTCGAGGTGCTCGGCTTCGACGGGGTCTGCGAGGCGGGCGAGCACGTTCGCGTCGTCGAGAACGACCGCGAGGCGCGCCGCCTCGCCAACGAGCGCGCGCATCGACTGAAGACGGAGTCGCTGGCCCGCCAGCAGGCGCGCCGCGTCACGCTCGACGAGGTCTTCTCGAAGGCGACCGCGGGCGAGGTCAAGGAGCTCAACATCGTGCTCAAGGCCGATGTCTCGGGCTCGGTGGAGGCGCTCCAGGACGAGATCGCCAAGGTTCCGCAGGACCAGGTCGCGGTGGACGTGATCCACTCGGCGACCGGCGGGATCAACGAATCCGACGTGATGCTCGCGGCGGCCTCCGACGCTATCGTGATCGGCTTCAACGTCCGCCCGCTCGCCGAGGCGCGGCGCACCGCCGAGGCCGAGGGCGTGGAGGTCCGCACCTACTCGGTGATCTACAAGGTGACCGAGGACCTGCGGGCCGCGATGGAGGGCCTGCTCGAGCCCGAGGAGGTCGAGGAGCGCGTGGGCGAGGCCGAGGTCAAGCAGACCTTCCGCGCCTCCCGCATCGGCAACATCGCCGGCTGCCTCGTCACCGAGGGCAAGGTCACCCGGGACTCCCAGGTTCGCCTCGTCCGCGAGGGCACTGTGATCTGGACGGGCCGCGTCGGCTCGCTGCGCCGCTTCAAGGACAACGTCCAGGAGGTCGAAGAGGGCCTCGAGTGCGGGATCGTGCTCGAGGGCTACGGCGATGTCAAGGTGGGCGACGTCCTTGAGTTCTTCCGCACCAAGCAGGTCGAGAAGACGCTCGAATAGCCGCTAAGGTCGGCCCGTGGCCGGCTACGTCGCCCTGATCGAGGTGCGACTGCACCAGGACTCCTCGCACAGCCTCAAGGAGAAGCGGAAGCTGGTCCGCTCCCTCAAGGACCAGACCCGCAAGCGGTTCGGCGCTTCGGTCGCCGAGATCGACGGCCATGACACCTGGCAGCGGACGACCTTGCTCTGTGCGCTGGTGGGAGGTAGCGATGTCGAGAGCCGCGCCGACGAGCTCGCCCGCTTCGTCGAGTCGCGCTGCCCCGACGGCTGCGGCTTCGACCGCGACCTGCTCAGCCTCGAGGACGTCCGCGGCTGATGGTCGCGACGGGCCGCTTCCCCTACAGCGGAATTTCCCGGCTGTAGGCTCTGCGAACCCTCAAAGGGAGGACCGGGATGGCTCACCGAACGGGGTTCCGCAGGACGCTTTCGATGATCGTGCTCGCGCTGTTCTTCGCGAGCGCCGGGCGCGCGGCCGCAGACCACGAGATCGAGCGGGTCGAGGGTCCGGACTGGAGGGCCGCCTTTGCGAGCACCGGCGCGATCAAGATGGAGCGGACGGGCGGAAACAGCTTCGCCGCCTTCGTCACCGAGACCGCCCCGAACGAGTGCTTTCGGCCGGGGACATTGCTCTACGAGTTCTCGGGCCACGAGCCCGAGTACACCGGCAGCGAATACGTCGCTGTGGTCGACGAGGACGACGAATGCACCGGAGAGTTTCGCCGCATCCCTTCGAGCTTCATCCTCTCCTGGGACTCCCGCCAGATCCATTTCTCGAGCATCCCCTCGAGCGGCAACCCGCTGAGCTGGGACAAGGAGCGCGTCGACTCCGACGGCGACGGACTCTTCGACGACGAGGAGCGGTCGGGCATCAACGTCGGCAGGAACGCGGGATCGTTCGCCCCAAGCTTCGAGACCGAGGTTGACCTGCGGCGGATGGGCGCCGATCCCAACCGCAAGGACGTCTTCGTCGAGGTCGACTCGATGGCGGGGCACGAGATGAGCCCGCAGGCAGTGTCGAAGGTCGCGACCGCGTTCGCCGACGCGCCCGTTTCGAACCCGGACGGGAGCCGGGGCATCTCGATCCACATCGACGCCGGGCCGGACACCCTCATGGACCCCCGGACGGGAGCGACCTGGGGCGAGCTGAGCGAGTTCGACACCCTGCCTCACGCGCAGACCTACGGCTCGGACCCCGATCCGTTCAATCAGTTCCAGGCGACCAAGGAGGCGTTCTTCGACGAGTGCCCGCCCAGCGGGATCCTCTGCGCCTCCGCCCGCAACCTGGCGTTTCGCTACGCGGTAACGGTTCACGAGATCGGCGGCATCGACGGGGCGGACGGGGTGGCCGACAGCGCTCCGGGGATCGGCTCGATCAACGGCTTTCAGTGCAACGAAGTGCGCACGGAGTGCAACATGAGCTTCGCCGACCAGGCCGCATTGTTCATGCATGAGTTCGGGCACAACCTCGGACTCGACCACGGCGGGCGCGGCGACGAGACCAACCACAAGCCGAACCACTTCTCGGTCATGAACTACGCGTATGGCGCCGGGATACACAGAAGCCCGACCGACGTGTACATCGACTACAGCCGTTGGGACCCGAGCGTGGTGCCGGACCTCGACGAGAGTGCCCTTGACGAGCGAGCGGGCGTTCGCGCGACCGTGCCCCACTCGCTGGGCACCATCTTCCACTGTCAGAACTCGGATGGGCTGCTCGGAAGGCGCGTCAATCGGCCGGCCGACTTCAACTGCAACGGATCTGAGCGCGGGACCGTGGCGGCCGACATCAACGACGATCGCCGCCGGGGAATGCTCGGCACCTCGAACGAGTGGGGGAGCCTGACGCTCGACCCGCGGTTCCTCGCGGACATGGCGTTCCCCCGTCGGCAGGGGTTCCCAACCGCGCCGATCGTCGAGACGCCCGACTACTTCGACTCGAAGCCCCTGCTCTACGGCGACCCGAAGAAGCCGAAGCTCGAGATCAAGGTGTCCGGCAAGGGCAAGCAGGTCAAGCTCCGCTTCAAGGCCCGCGACAACAAGGACCTCGATCGCCTGATCGTCGACCTGGGGAAGCCGGTGAACGAGTACGTCGAACGCGAGCCGAGCAAGACGAAGGGCCCGGTCTCGTACAGCGTCCGCGTGCCCCAGGGCACGAAGGTGAGCGCCGTCGCGCTCGACCAGGCCGGCAACGCCGCGGAGAAGCGCTTCCAGGCGCGCTGACGCACCGTTGTCGGTCGAAGCGACGACGTCTGACGGCTATATTCGCCCCGCGATGCCTTCCGCCCGGATGCGGCGCGTCAACGAAGTGATGCGTGAGGTGATCGGCGGGACGATCGCGACCGATCTCCAGGATCCGCGCATCGGATTCGTAACTGTGACCGCCGTCGAGACAAGCCCCGACCTGCGCTCCGCGCGCGTTTTCGTCAGCGTGCTCGGAAACGAGAGCGAGCGCGAGGAGACACTCGCCGGGCTGCGCTCCTCGCACGGCGTGATCCAGTCGGCGGTCGCGGCCCAGCTCCGCCTCAAGCGCACGCCCACGCTCAGCTTCCACTACGACCCGAGCATCGAGCGCGGAGACCGTGTGACCCGGCTGCTCGAGGACGAAGAGGGGCGGTGAGCGGCGCGATCCAGGCCCCCGACCTGAGGACCGAGCGCGACCCTGCGCTCTCGCAGACCGTCGAGGCGATCCGCGCGGGCGACCGCTTCCTGCTCACGGCCCATGAAGGGCCTGACGGCGACGCGCTCGGTTCGCTGCTCGCGATGCACGCGATCCTCGAGCAGCTCGGGAAGGACTCGGTGATGTTCCTCGCCTCGAAGGAGTTCCCGCTGCCGGTGGAGTACCGCTTCCTGCCGCTCGAGGAGGTCTTCCACGAGGCCCCCGCCGACATCGCGGATCGCGGCGTCGTCTTCCTCGACTGCGGCAACATCGACCGGATGCCGGTGGATTGGCTCCAGGAGCACAAGGGCCCGGTCCTCAACATCGACCACCACCACGACAACACCCGCTTCGGCGACGTCAACCTGGTCGACGTCGAGGCGTCGTCGACGGCGGAGATCGTCTATGAGGTCGCGCGCGCCCTCGGCGCCCGGATCACGCCCGAGATCGCCAGCGCCCTCTACGTCGGCCTGGTCACCGACACGGGGCGGTTCATGTACGAGAACACGAACGTCGGCGCCCACCGGATGGCGGCGGACCTGATCGAGGCCGGGGTGGACGTCCAGGACATCTATCGGCGCCTGTACGAGCGGGTCCCTGTCGAGAAGCTGAAGCTGATCTCGCGGGCGCTCGAGAAGGTCGAGCGTTACCCGGATTGCGCGCTCGCCATCACCTATATCGCGGCGGAGGACTACGCCGCGACGGGCGCCACCGAGGTCCTCACCGAGGGCGTGATCGACTTCATCCGCGCGATCGAGGGGACCGAGGTCGCGGTTGTGGTCCGCGACAAGACCGACGACGGCCGGGCGGCGCGCAAGGTCAGCCTCCGTTCCACCGGCGAGCTCGACGTCTCGGCGATCGCCCGCGAGCACGGTGGGGGCGGGCACCAGCGTGCGGCCGGCTTTTCGACCGATGTCACCTATCCGGAGCTGGTCGAGTTCCTGTGTGAGCGGGTCCGCGCCCAGCTCTGAGCGCCCCGCCGCAGGCGTACTGCTCTGCGACAAGCCCGCCGGGGTCACCTCACACGAGCTGGTGGCGCGCGTCCGCCGAGAGCGCGGCGTCAAGGCGGGCCACGGCGGGACCCTCGATCCCTTCGCCACCGGGCTGCTCGTGGTCCTGCTCGGGCGGGCCACCCGCCTGCAGTCGCTACCTGCTGCCGCTGCCGAAGAGCTACCTGGCCACGGCAAGGCTCGGGTGGCGCTCCAGCACCGGCGACCCCGATGGGGAGCTGAGCGAGACCGGGCGCCTCCCTGAGCGCCTCGAGCTCCCAACCGGCCCGGTTCTACAGCGGGTTCCGATGACCTCGGCCGTCAAGGTCGGCGGCGAGCGCCTCTACCGCCGCGCGCACCGCGGCGAGGCGATCGAGACCCCCGAGCGCGAGGTCGAGGTCTACCGGGCCGAGCTCCTGGGGTCCGACGACGACCGCGCGCGGTTCGAGATCGAGTGCTCGGCCGGGACCTACGTCCGCACCCTGATCGAGACCCTCGGTGACGCCTACTGCGAGGAGCTCCGGCGCACCGCCGTCGGCCCGCTGCGGGTCGAGGATGCCTCCGACGAGCCGATTCTCGCGGACGAGGCGTTCGCCTTCCTGCCCGAACGCCCGCTCAGCGACCCGGAGGCCGTGGCGGTCGGGCACGGCCGTGCGGTGGAGAGCTCAGGCGAGGGACCCGAGGGGCCGGTCAGGCTCACTCACGAGGGAAGGCTGATCGCGGTGGCGCGGCCCGAGGGCGCCGGCCTGCGCCCGGAGGTCGTGCTAGAGCCGACCGGCTAGCGTCTCCGGCCATGCCGATCAAGGTCAGCCCCCTCGAGGAGGCCGAGGCCCGCGAGCGCCACGTCGCGATCGGGACCTTCGACGGCGTCCACCTCGGTCATCAGGCGGTGATCGACGACGCCGACAGCGTGCTCACCTTCGAGCCGCATCCGCTCCAGGTGATCCACCCCGAGGTCGCGCCGAAGCTGATCATGCCGTTCCCGATCAAGCGCGACGTGATCGAGGGACTTGGGGTCTCCGAGCTCGTCGTGATCCCCTTCGACAAGGGGTTCTCAAAGATCGACCCCGAGCGCTTCGCCGAGGAGGTCCTGGTCGATCGCCTCGGCGCGAAGCGCGTATCGGTCGGTGAGAACTTCCGCTTCGGCGCCAAGGCGAAGGGCGATTCCGACCTGCTCGCATCGCGCGAGGAGTTCGACACGCGAGTGGTTCCGCTGGTGGAGGTGGACGGCGAGACCATCTCCTCGACCCGGATCCGAGCTCTCGTCGCGGCCGGGGAGATGGAAGCGGCGCGGCGGTGCCTCGGCGCCCCGTTCATGGTCGAGGGCACCGTGGTCGAGGGCGACCGGCGCGGTCGCACCCTCGGCTTTCCGACCGCGAACCTCGTCCCCGACGACTCCCTCGTCGTGCCCGGTCACGGCGTCTACGCGGCCTTCGCAAACGGCCGTCCGGCGGCCGTCAACGTCGGCGTTCGGCCCATGTTCGACACCGGCCGGGGTCTCTTGATCGAGGCCCATCTGATCGATTTCGACGAGGAGCTCTACGGGGACGTCCTGCGGGTCGCGTTCGTCAAGCGACTGCGCGGCGAGCGGCGCTTTCCCGGGCGTGGAGGACCTGATCGCGCAGATGTACCGCGACGTCGAGGAGGCTCGTAATCTCTGTGCTAGCTTTGGCTCCTGACGGTCGCCGCGCGGCCGTCGTTTTCTTCTCATGACGCTGACCAAGGAACGCAAGGCCGAGCTGGCCGACAAATACGGGCGCGGCGAGCGCGACACGGGCTCGCCCGAGGTTCAGGTCGCGCTGATGACCGAGCGCATCAACGAGCTGACCGAGCACCTCCGCACCCATTCGAAGGATCACCACTCCCGCAGGGGCCTGCTGATGCTGGTCGGAAAGCGCCGGCGGCTCCTGCGCTACCTGGAGCGCTCCGACGTCGAGCGCTACCGGGCTCTGGTCGCGGAGCTTGGCCTCCGCCGCTGAGCAAGACCTGATCGAGCCCGGCGCTCCGGCTCCCGACTTCACGCTTCGCGATCAGGACCTCGAGAAGGTCTCGCTGGGCGATTTCGCCGGCCGCCGGGTGGTCCTCTGCTTCTACCCCGGCGACTTCAGCCCGGTCTGCTCGGATCAGCTCTCGGTCTACCAGGAGGTGCTCGGCGAGATCCGCGACCGCGGGGCCGAGCTGGTCGGGATCAGCGTCGACGGCGCGTTCGTCCACCGCGCCTTCCGCGAGAAGCTCGGCCTCGAGATGCCGCTTCTGTCCGACTTCCACCCGAAGGGCGGGGTCTCGAGCGCCTACGGCGCCTATCGAGACGACCGCGGCTACGACAGCCGCTCGCTGGTCCTGGTCGGGCCTGACGGGACGGTGGAGTGGTCCCACGCGTCCCCGTCGGACCTCGAGATCCCCGGCGCGAACCTGATCTTCGACGCGCTCGAGCGATGAGCGAGCTCACCAGCGCCCCACCTCCGCCACCGGCGGGCGACGACCACGTGCGCGGGGACGGACCCGAGGCCATCCTCTATCTGGACCTGGGCTGTCCCCACTGCGCGGCGGCCTGGCAGCGGCTCTCGGAGCTGCGACTGCGGCTCTGCTTTCGCCACTTCCCGCTCGGGAAGAAGCACCGGCGCGCGGAGGCTCTGCATGCCGCGGCCGAAGCGGCGGCCCTGCAGGGGGAGGAGGCGTTCTGGGGATGGTCGACGCCACCTACGCCGACCACGGGCGGCAGGACGACCCCCACCTGTGGGAGCGGGTGAAGGAACTCGGCCTCGACCTCGAGCGCTTCGAGGACGACCGTCGTTCGGCCGCGGTCGCCCAGCGGGTGCGGCGCGACTTCGAGACCGGAATCCGCGCCGGCGTCGTCGCGACCCCGACCGCATTCGCGTCCGGATCCCGAATCACCGGTGACGCCGTTCCGACGCCCTCGCTACCATGGCTCGCGAACTAAGAGATCAAAAAGCGAAACGAGGCCGCCGGTCCGAGGGGCCTCCGAAAGGAAAAAGCGAATAGATGAGCATGTTTGACGTAAGCCGCGTCTCGGCGGAGGTCGGCGGCAAGGAGATCTCCTTCGAGACCGGCAAACTCGCCCGCCAGGCGAGCGGTGCCGTCGTCGTCACGTCCGGCGAGACGATGGTGCTCTGCACCGCCACAGTCGGCAACCTGCGCGACGTCGACTTCCTTCCGCTCACAGTGGACGTCGAGGAGAAGCATTACGCCGCGGGCAAGATCCCCGGCTCCTTCTTCCGCCGCGAGGCGCGCGCGGGCGAGAAGGCGACGCTGACGGCGCGGATGATCGACCGCCCGGTGCGCCCGCTCTTCCCGAAGGGCTGGCACTACGAGACCCAGCTCGTCTGCCAGCCGGTCTCGGTGGACCACGTCCACCCCTACGACATCCTCGCGATGAACGGCGCCTCGGCGGCGCTCGCGATCTCGCCGGTGCCGCTGCCGAGCTACGTCGGCGCGGTCCGGGTCGGCAAGCTCGACGGCGACTTCGTCGTCAACCCCGAGGAGGAGAGCTTCGAGGAGCTCGAGATGGACCTGATCGTCTCCGGCTCCGACGAGGCGATCCTGATGGTCGAGTGCGGCGCCAAGGGCGTCAGCGAGGCCGAGGTCCTCGATGCGCTCGACATCGCCCATGCCGAGATCAAGAAGGTCGTCGTCGACGATCGACGAGCTGCGCGAGAAGGCGGGCAAGGAGAAGCTCGAGGTCGAGGTCCCCGAGCCCGATCGCGGAGCTGGTCGAGAAGATCCGCGCCAAGTTCGGCGCGAAGGTCGACGAAGCGACCTCGATCGAGGGCAAGCTCGAGCGCCAGGACGCCGCCGAGGCGGTCGAGGCCGAGGTGCTCGCCGAGTTCGCCCCCGAGCCCGATGGAGGCGAGGCCGAGCCCGCGCTGACGCGCCGAGGTCGACCGCGCTCGTTCGCGAAGCTCGAGAAGGAGATCATCCGCAAGCGCATCGCGGTCGACAAGAAGCGGCCGGACGGCCGCGCCGCGGACGAGATCCGGCCGATCGAGAGCGAGGTGGACCTCTCGCCGCGCGCCCACGGCTCGGCGCTGTTCACCCGCGGTGAGACCCAGATCCTCTCGACCGTCGCGCTGGGCACGACGCGCATGGACATGAAGGTCGACAACCTCGGCCTCCAGGAGTCGAAGACGTTCTGGCACCACTACAACTTCCCGCCGTTCTCGGTCGGGGAGGCGGGCTTCATGCGCGGCCCGAAGCGACGTGACATCGGCCACGGCGCGCTCGCCGAGCGCGCCCTGACGGCGACGATCCCGAGCCAGGAGGACTTCCCGTACGTGACCCGGGTCGTCTCCGACACCCTGGAGTCGAACGGCTCCTCCTCGATGGGCTCGGTCTGCGCGTCCTCGATGGCGCTTCAGGCGGCCGGCGTGCCGGTCTCCGCACCGGTCGCCGGCGTCGCGATGGGCCTGATCAAGGAGGGCGACGAGCACATCGTCCTCACCGACATCGCCGGCGTCGAGGACCACCTCGGCGACATGGACTTCAAGGTCGCCGGCACCGAGGACGGGATCACCGCCCTGCAGATGGACATCAAGATCACCGGCGTCACCTTCGAGATCCTCACCGACGCTCTCGAGCAGGCGCGCAACGGCCGCCTCTTCATCCTCGGCAAGATGGCCGAGGCGATCGACGGCCCGCGGGAGCAGCTCTCGCCGAGTACGCGCCGCGGATCGAGTCGATCCAGATCGACCCCGAGAAGATCGGCGCGGTGATCGGCAAGGGCGGCGAGAACATCCGCGGCCTCCAGGAGGAGTTCGAGGCCGAGATCGACATCGAGGACGACGGCACCGTCCGCGTCTACGCCGCCAACGGCAAGCTCGTCGAGGGCTGCATCGAGCGGATCAAGGCGATGACCAAGGAGGCCGAGGTCGGCGACCGCTTCAAGGGCAAGGTCGTGAAGACGACCACCTTCGGCGCCTTCGTCGAGATCGTCAAGGGCACCGACGGCCTGCTTCACATCTCCAACGTGAAGCCCGGCGAGCGGGTCGAGACGGTCGACGACGTCCTCAGCCAGGGCGACGAGATCGACGTCACCGTGGTCGAGGTCGACCGCGAGCGCGGCCGGATCGGCCTGCGCCTCTCCGAGGACCCGACGTCGAGGGCAAGGACGCCGCGGAGCTCGCCGCGGTCGGCACCGGCGACCCGGGCCCGCGCCGTCGCGACGGCGGCGGCGGGCGGCGATCGAGGTGGCCGCGGCGGTCGCGACCGAGGCGGCCGCGGTGGCCGTGACGGCGGCCGCGGCGGCGAGCGCGGCGCAGGCGTAGCCGCTTCGAGGACTAGACCAAACGGTGGCCGGCACCGACAGCCCCTTCCGGAGGGCGTCGAGCTCACCGAGCTCGACGGCGGCGTCCGAGTCGTCACCGAGGCGATGCCGTCGGTGCGCTCGGTCGCCCTCGGCCTCTGGGTGCGCACGGGCTCGCGCGACGAGCAGCCGGAGCAGGCCGGGTGTCTCGCACTTCCTCGAGCACCTGCTCTTCAAGGGCACCGAGCGCTACTCGGCGATCGAGATCTCCGAGGTCTTCGACGGCCTGGGCGCGTCGACCAACGCCGCGACGAGCAAGGAGTCGACTCACCTCTACGCGCGCTTCCTCGACGAGCACACCGACCACGCCTTCGACCTGCTCGCGGAGATGCTCCTCGGGCCCGACCTACCCGGAGGTCGACTCCGAGCGCCAGGTCGTGCTCGAGGAGATCGCGATGTACGAGGACGAGCCCCAGGACCGCGTCCACGACGTGCTCGCCGACGCCGTCTTCGGCGAGCATCCCGCTCGGGCGCCGGGTGATCGGGTAGGCCGACGTGATCGCTTCGATCCCGGTGCCGGACATCGCCGAGTACCACCGACCATCGCTACGTCGGACCGAACATCGTCGTCGCGGCGGCCGGCAGCCTCGAGCACGCGCCAGATCGTGGAGCTCGCCCGCGCGCATGTTGCGCCCCGCGCCGCAAGTGGCGACGGACGCGCCGGATGGCGCCGAAGCGTTCGAGCCGAACGACGCCGCGCGTGTGCTTCTACGAGAAGGAGACCGAGCAGTACCACGTCTGCCTCGGCGCGCCCGGGCATCCCCCGCGGCGACGACCGCCGCTTCGCGCTCGGGGTCGCTCGACGCCGTCTTCGGCGGCTCGACCTCGTCGCGCCTCTTCCGCGAGGTGCGCGAGAAGCGCGGCCTCGCCTACGCGGTCGGCTCCTACTCGGAGCGAGTACACGGACAACGGCATGGTCGCGACCTACGTCGGCACCCGGCGCGGACAACGTCTCGGAGGCGCTCGAGGTGATCGGCCGCGAGCTCGCCTCGCTCGCGCACCGAGGGCGTCACAGGGCGAGGAGCTCGAGCGCGCCAAGGAGCACATCAAGGGCCGCATGGTCCTCGGCCTCGAGTCGACCCCGGCGCGGATGACCCGGATCGCGCGGCGCGACGTCATCTTCGACGTGCCGCTCTACTCGCTCGACGAGATGCTCGCCAAGCGTCGACGCCGTCGACGCCGATGCGGTCGCCGCGCTCGCCGCAGAGCTGTATGACCCCGGCCGCTTCTCCGCCGCCTGCGTCGGCGCCGACGAGGACCTCTTCCGCGAGCGCCCTCGCCCCGGTCAGCCCCGCGCTCGCCTGACCTGTCCCCTCAGGGGTCAGACCCCCACTCGTACGGTCAGCCCGTCCCTGCGCAGGCATAGACTGGCGGCCTCGTGATCCGGGTTGCGGTATCAGGGGCGTCGGGGCGGATGGGCGCCACCGTCTGCGAGGCGGTCGAGGGCGCCGATGACATGGAGCTCTCGGGCCGCGCCGACCCCGAGCTCGGCACCGCGCTCGACGACGTCCTCGGCGACGCCGAGGTGGTCGTCGACTTCACGACGCCCGACGCGGCGCCCGGCAACGTCGCCGCCTGCCTCGGCGCGGGCGTGCATTGCGTCGTCGGCACGACCGGCTTCGACCTCGACGCGCTTCGCGGCAGGCGGCCGAGTCGGCGGCCGGGGGAGGGGCGAATTGCTTCGTCGCGCCGAACTTCGCGATCGGCGCGGTGCTGATGATGGAGGCGGCGAAGCTCGCCGCGCCGCACATGCCCGAGTGCGAGATCGTCGAGCTCCACCACGAGCGCAAGCTGGACGCGCCGTCGGGCACCGCCGCGCGGACCGCCGAGCTGATCGGGGAGGAGGGTGGCAACGTCCACGAGCCGATCCACTCGGTCCGCCTGCCCGGGCCTCGTCGCGCACCAGGAGGTGATCTTCGGCGGGGAGGGGCAGACGCTGACGATCCGCCACGACTCGATCGACCGCAGCTCGTTCATGCCCGGGCGTCCTGCTCGCCGTGCGGCGGGTCGGCGAGCTGCCCGAGCGGTTCACCGTCGGGCTCGAGACGCTCCTGTTCGGCGAGGACCGTTGACCGACGAGCTCGCGGCGCTCGACGCGACCGCGCAGGCCGAGCTCGTCCGCAACGGCGAGCTCAGTCCCGCCGAGCTGGTCGATGCCGCGATCGCGCGGATCGAGGCGACCGACCCGGAGCTGAACTCGGTCATCCACCGCTTCTTCGACGAGGCCCGCGAGCGAGGCGGCCAGCGAGCTCCCCGACGGCCCTTCCGGGGCGTCCCGTTCCTGCTCAAGGACCTCGGCGTCTCCTTCGCCGGGCAGCCGCTGCACATGGGCATGCGGGTGCTCAAGGAGGCCGACTTCCGCGCGCCGGCCGACGCCGCGCTCGCGCTGCGCTTCCGCGCCGCGGGCCTGGTCACGCTCGGCAAGACGAACACGCCCGAGATCGGCATCGTGCCGACGACCGAGCCCGTCGCCTACGGGCCGACGCGGAACCCGTGGGACACGACGCGTTCCGCGGGCGGGTCGAGCGGCGGCGCCGGCGGCCGCGGTCGCCGCCGGCCTGGTCCCGTTCGCCCACGCCTCCGACGGCGGCGGCTCGATCCGCATCCCCGCCAGCCACAACGGGCTCGTCGGACTGAAGACGACCCGCGCCCGGACGACCGCCGGCCCGCTCGCGGGCGACTTCGCCTCCGGGCTCTCCGAGCACTTCGCCGTCACCCGCAGCGTCCGCGACGCCGCCGCGCTGCTGGACGCCGTCCACGGCCCCGCGCCGGGCGATCCCTACGCGGCGCCGCCGCCGGCGCGGCCCTACGTCGAGGAGCTCGAGGCCGCGCCGGGCAACCTGAGGATCGCGCTGATCACGACCTCGGCGACCGAGGCCGATCCCGATCCGGAGGCGATCGAGGCCGTCACGCGCCGCCGCCGACCTGCTCGCCGAGCTCGGCCATTCGGTCGAGGAGCTCGAGCCCGGGGGGATGGCCGATCGGCGACGAGATGCCGGGCAGCGTTCATCAAGCGCTGGGCGGCGGGGATGGCGCAGACGGTGCGCCTCGTCGAGCGCGTGATCGGGCGCCCAGTTGCGCGAGGAGGACGTCGAGCCGCTCACCTGGGCGCTGGCCCAGAGCGGGGAGGAGGTGAGCGGGGCCGAGTACCTCGAGGCGGTGGCCCTGCACCAGCTCGTCGGCCGCGCGGTCGGCGCGCTCTTCGCGGGTGGGCTCGACCTGATGCTCACGCCTGACGGTGGGCGAGAAGCCGCCGCCGCTGGGGAGCTTCGACGACACCGGGCCGGACCCGACCGTCGCCCTGAAGCGCGCCGAGAAGCCGGCGATGTTCACCAGCCTCTACAACGCGCTGGGAATGCCGGCGATCTCGCTGCCGCTGCACTGGACCGAGGACGGATTTACCGCTGGGGATTCAGCTCGCGGCCCCGGCTGGAGGCGAAGACGTCCTTCTCCGCGTCGCGTCGCAGCTCGAGGAGGCCCGACCGTGGGCCGATCGGCGCCCGCCGGTCTTCGCCGGCTGACCTGTCCCCCCGGGGGTCAGACCCCTCCCGTCGGCTACCCTGCGCCGGGATGAGTGGCGCAAGCATCGGAGGGGTGATCACCGCGATGGTCACCCCGTTCGCGGAGGACGGCTCGGTTGATCTCGAGGCTGCGCGCGGGCTCGCGCGGCACCTGGTCGAGCACGGTTCGCATGGCGTGGTGATCGCCGGAACGACGGGCGAGTACCCGACGCTCTCCGACGAGGAGAAGCTCGAGCTCCTGCGCGCGGTCAAGGACGAGGTCGGCGCCGAGGTGACCGTGATCTGCGGCACCGGGTCGAACGACACCCGTCACTCGGTCGAGCTGACCGAGGCCGCGACCGAGCGCCGGAGCCGACGCGGTCCTCGTCGTCACGCCCTACTACAACAAGCCGAACCCGGCCGGGCTGCGAGCGCATTTCGCCGCCGTTGCCGCCGCCACCGACCGGCCGGTCGTCCTCTACAACATCCCCTCGCGCTGCGTCATCAACATCGATCCGCCGCTGCTCGCCGAGATCGCGGCGAGAGTCGGAAAACGTGGTCGCGGTCAAACAGGCGAACAACGACGACCTCGGCCCGATCGAGGGCCTCGACGTGCTCGCCGGCAACGACGAGATCTTCCTGCGCACGCTCGAGATCGGCGGGCGCCGGCGGGATCCTCGTCGCCGCCCACCTGGTCGGGGACGAGATGCGCGAGATCTACGACGCCGCCACGGCGGGCGATCTGGACCGCGCCCGCGAGGTCAACGAGCGCCTCCAGCCCGTCTTCGAGGCGATGACCGTCACCTCCAACCCGATCCCGGTGAAGGCGGCCCTGGAGATGCTCGGGGTCGTCTCCGCGCGGGCCCGGCTGCCGATGGTCGAATCCGATGAGGGGCAGCGCACCGCGATCCGCTCCGCACTCGAGGCGCACGGACTGCTGACGCCGGCGTGAGCTCCATACGCGATCCTCCCCCTCGGCGGTCTGGGGGAGATCGGCAAGAACATGACGGTGGTCGAGCGCGACGGCCGGATCGTGATCGTCGACACCGGGTTGATGTTCCCGACCACGGAGATGCTCGGGATCGACCTCGTGCTGCCGGACTTCTCCTATCTGCGCGAGCGCGCTCGACGACATCGAGGCGATCGTTCTCACCCACGGGCACGAGGACCACGTCGGAGCGCTTCCCTACGTCATCCGGGAGCTCGGCACGCCCGCGGGTGATCTACGGGGGTCGCCTGACCGTCGGCCTGGTGCGCTCGAAGCTCGAGGAGCACAAGCTTCGCGACGTGCCGATCGATGTGCTCGAGGCGGGCGAGCGAGTGGCGGCGGGCCCGTTCGAGATCGAGCTGATCCACATGGCCCACTCGATCCCCGACTCGCGTGCCGTCGCCCTGCACACCGACGACGGCACGGTGCTGATCACCGGCGACTACAAGTTCGACCAGACTCCGGTCGACGGCATCCCCGCGGACGTCTCGCGGCTGGCGGAGCTCGGCCGCGACGGCGTGCTCTGCCTCTGCGGCGACTCGACCAACGCCGACCGCGCCGGCGTCGCTCCCTCGGAGTCGAGCGTCGGCCCGGAGCTGCTCGACGTCTTCAACCGCTGCGAGGGCCGGATCGTCGTCACCTGCTTCGCCTCGAACGTCCACCGCGTTCAGCAGGTGATCGACGCGGCCGCCCAGCTCGACCGCCGCGTGGCGCTGGTCGGGCGCTCGATGCGAAAGAACTTCAACATCGCCTCCAACCTCGGCGTCGCGAACGCGCCCTCGGGACTGCTGATCTCACCCAAGGAGATCGAGGACTTCCCGGACCACAAGGTGATCGCGATCTCTACCGGGAGCCAGGGGGAGCCGCTCTCGGCGCTGCGGCGGATGGCGCACGGCGAGCACCGCGACATCGAGCTTCACTCGGGCGACACGGTGATCTTCTCGGCGACGCCGATCCCCGGCAACGAGCGCTCGGTGAACGAGACGGTCGACCGGATCTTCCAGATCGGCGCCCAGGTGATCACCGCCCGAGATGCCCCGATTCACGCCTCGGGCCACGGCTGGCAGGAGGAGCTGAAGCTGATGCTGAACCTGACCCGGCCGCGCTTCGTGATGCCGTTCCACGGCGACCACAAGCGCCTCAGACTGCACGCCCAGCTCGCCGAGTCGGTCGGCGTCGACTCCGAATGCATCTTCAAGGGCCGCAACGGCCTGCCGCTCGAGATCGACGAGGCCGGAGCCGGCTTCGGCGAGGACGAGCACGCGGGAATGATCTTCGTCGACGGCGTCGACATCGGCGAGCCCGACGACGTCGCCCTGCGCGACCGGCGCATGCTCTCGGCGGACGGGATCTTCATCGTCGTCGCCACCGTCTCCTCCGACGACGGCTCCTCGGTCGCCCCACCCGAGGTGATCTTCCGCGGCGTCCCGTTCGTCGAGGAGGCCGACGCGGTGGTCGAGGAGATCCGCGACGTGGTCGAGCGCTCCCTCGCGGACGCGGCCCGAAACGACGTCACCGAGATCGCCCTGCTCCAGGAGGACCTCCACGACGACGTCGCCGAGTTCGTCTACGAGCGCCTGCACCGCCGGCCGATGGTGCTCCCCGTGGTGGTCGAGGTCTGACTGCCCAATCGGATAGGGTGCCGCCTCCACCGATCAACTTAGGGAAAGGCAAGGGACCATGGGAACAGGGATCAGGCGGGTAGCGACGGCTGTCGCCGTGCTCGCGCTCGCGGCCGGAATCGCGGCCTGCGGCGACGACGAGGAGGACACCTCGGCGAGCGAGGAGAGCGTCTCGGCGGAGACGGTCACTGTGACCACCGGCGACACCGCCGACGGTTTCTCCTGGGAGGTCGAGCCCACCCCGACGGCGGAGACCAAGACGGTCGAGTACGTCAACGAGAGCGAAGAGGGGCACGCGCTGATCTTCGCTCGCATCAACGAGGGCTACACCCTCGAGGAGGCGTATGACCTGCAGGGCCGCAAGGGCTCGGCAACGAGCGTCGCGGAAAGCAACGAGAAGACCTCACCGGGTCCGGGCGAGACCGTCACAATCGACGTGACCGAGACGCCCGAACCGGGCAACTACGCGATGCTCTGCCCGATCCCCGGGCACTACCAGCAGGGCCAGCTCGAGGAGTTCGAGATCCAGTGATGCGCGGGAGACTCACAACGGCAGCGGTGATCGCGTCGCTTGCGCTCGCGGCCGGGATCGCGGCCTGCGGCGATGACGACGAGGACACGTCGGCGAGCGAGGAAACCGCATCCGCGGAGACGGTCACAGTCACGACGGCAGATACCGCCGACGGATACTCGTGGGAGATCGAGCCGGCGCCGACCACCGAGACGACGTCGGTCGAGTTCGTCAACGAGAGCGAAGAGCAGCACGTGATGCTCATGGCCCGGATCAACGAGGGCTTCACGGTCGAGGAGGCGATCCAGCTCCAGGGCGAGAAGGGCTCCGCCGAGGAGGTCCTCACCGTCGAAGGGCCGCCTGGCGAGGAGGGCTCCGGCGAGATCAAGAAGCCGCTCGAGCCGGGCACGTACGCGATGCTCTGCCCGCTGGCCGGCCAGGACGGCCCGCACGTCGAGCTGGGCCAGCTCGAAGAGCTCGAGATTCAGTAGGCGCTCTGCGGGACGGGGGACAGGCTCACACCTGTGTCCCGTCTCGGATCACTCCCGGAGCCGGTCGCCACGATCAGGACCAGCCGTCCCTGACAGGGCGGCTCGGAGCCGGGGCTGAACATGCGCCCCGCGTCGCGCGCCCGGGCCTCGTCGCGCGCGATTGCGGAGGCGACGCTTCCGGGGACCCCTGCGGCGATCACGGTCGGGCGGCGGCGTTCGTCCAGGTAGACCACGTCGTACACGGCATCCGTTCCATTTCTCCCCGCCTGTCCGGGTTGACCTCCCGCAGATACCCGTACGACGCGGGCCCAACCGGGGGTTTTTCGTTCGCCTACGCGAGCCCCTCCGCCTCGTACTCGCGCAGGAAGCCCTCGAAGAGGCGCTTGTGGCCCTCCTCGTCATGGAGGATCTCGATCGCCATGTCGTTGGTCACCGGGTCGACCTGGTCCGTGAACTCGACGATCTTGTTGTAGTGGTCGATCGCGCCGGCCTCTGCTTCGATCACGCCGCGGATCACGCTCACGACGTCGGTCTGATGCTCGGGAGGCTGTAGGTAGGACTGCTCGGCTGAGAACTCGAGCGAACCGGGGACCACGCCCCATAGCTCCTTGATCCGCTGCGCGAACTGGGTCGCGTGGCCGAGCTCCTCCTGGATGTCCTGCTCGAGCGACTCCTTGATCTCCTGGGCGCGGACGCCGTCGGGGTTGACCGAGTTGGCGATGTAGCTCATCACGGTCTCGATCTCCATCCAATAAGCCTTCTTGAGCATCTCGACGATCTGCTCGCGCTTCTCGTTGTTCTCCTCGGAGAGGATTCCGCGCATATCGGGGCGGGTTCCGGTGGCGTCCATCTGACCTCCTATTTCGGTTCTGCCCCGGTTTCTACCCGACCGCGCTCAGCCGAGAAACGTCGGCCGAGTGGCAGCGTGACCTGGAAGCGAGCTCCACCGGACTCGGAGCGACCCGCGCCGACCTCGCCCCCGTGCGATGTGGCGACGGCGCGAACGATCGCTAGCCCGAGGCCGGTGCCCCCGTCGCCGGAGCGATCGGCGGGCCCCGACCCGCGCACGAAGCGCTCGAAGACCTGGTCCTCGAGCCCCGCGGGCAGCCCCGGCCCATCGTCGGAGACGACGAGTCGCGCCCGGTCGCCGGTGCGCTCGACGCGGGCATCGATCCGGCTGGACCCCTCCGTGTGGCGGACGGCGTTGTCCAGCAGGTTGGAGATCATCCGGTGAAGCTCGTCGGGGTTGCCGTGGACGGGCACGTCACCATCGGCGGTCACCACGATCTCGCGATCCGCCGCGATCGGACGAACCTCCTCGACCGCGGCGCGGGCGAGCTCTCCGAGGTCGGTATCGCGGCGGGGAGCCGTGCGGCCGGCGTCGGCGCGGGCGAGAAGCAGCAGGTCGGAGACCAGGCGGCTCATGCGCTTCGAGGAGCGCAGCGCCGAGCGAACCGTCTCGGCCTCCTCTTCGCTCGCGGCGCTGGCGGCGCGCGTCGCCAGCGAGGCCTCGAGCAGCTCGAGGTTCGCCAGCACGCTGGTCAGCGGCGTTCGCAGCTCGTGCGAGGCGTCGGCGACGAAGTCGCGCTGCGCCTGCATCATCGCTTCGCGCTCGGCGCGCGCGGCGTCGAGGCTCTGGAGCATGTCGTCGAGGGTCCGCGCCAGCTCGGCGACCTCGTCGTCGGTGTCGGGGCGGGGGATCCGGCGTGAGGGATCGCGAGTGGCGGCGATCTCCCGGGCGGTGGCGGTGAGGTCGGAGATCGGCCGCATCGCTCGCCCCGCGACGAGGAAGCCGGCGACGGCCGCGAGCGCCGTGCCGGCGAGCACCCCGGCGGCGAGGAAGAGCCAGAGGCGATCGATCGTCGCGTCGAGCTCATCGTGGTCGCGGGCGTACTGCACGAAGCTCGGCTCCGCGCCGATCGCCGTGGACAGGACCGGCGCGGTCGCGACCGAGAGGTCGCCGAGCTCCCTCACGCCCGGCACCGGTTTCCCGAGCTCGGGGCTTGCGGGCGCCGGCATCACGGGGGCGCCGTCCCGATCGACGATCCGAACCGCGGCCGCGTCGGCCATCGCCATGCGCTCCAGGTCCGTTTCGGAGACCTCCACGACTCCACCGGTCTGGCTCGCGACCTGGATCTCACTTGCGATCTGGCTCGCGGCGGTCTCGAGCTCCTGCTCGAAGTCGTCGCGGATTCGGTCTCGCGCGAGGCCCCCGATCACCAGCGCGAACAGCACCAGGATCGCCATGGTCAGCCCCGCCGAGACCGCCGCGAGTCGCCAGCGAAGCGGCCAGCCACGCGGATGCCGCGCGATCAGCCTCCTCGGCGCCATCGCAATCTAGACCTTGACCACGTAGCCGGCGCCGCGCTTGGTGTGAAGGATCCGGGGCTCTCCGCCCTCCTCGAGCTTGCGGCGCAGGTTCGAGATGAAGACGTCGATCGTGTTGGTCATCGACAGCGGGTCGTAACCCCAGACCTCCTCGAGCAACCGCTCGCGTGAGATGACAAGGCGCTGGTTTCGCATCAGGTACTCGAGCAGCTCGAACTCGCGGTTGGTGAGGTCGAGCTCGCGCTCTCCCGGCTCACCTCGCGGGTGTCCGGGTTCAGCCTCAGATCGCCGACGGTCAGCGAGGCCGACCCGCGCGGGGGACGGCGCCGCATGAGTGCCCGGATACGGGCGAGCAGCTCGGAGATCTCGAAGGGCTTGATCAGGTAGTCGTCTGCGCCGGAGTCGAGGCCGCCGACGCGGTCCTCGGTCTCCCCGCGGGCGGTGAGGATCAGGATCGGGACGTCGGACTCCGCTCGCAGCCGCCGGGCGACCTCGACCCCGTCGAGCCTCGGGAGACCGAGATCGAGTACGACCAGGTCCGGGACGAACTCGTCGGCGGCGGACAGCCCCGCGACACCGTCGCCCGCGGTCCGCACCTCGTGCCCCGCCTGGCGCAGAGCCCGGCGGACGACGTCGGCGATCGCCTCGTCGTCCTCGACGACGAGGACCCGCCCGGTGGCCTGCGCGGTGGCTTCCATCGCCTTGATGGTAGGCGCGAATTCCCGGTTGGAATTCGATATTTAGCGGCGGTTTACGGGCGGCTGTCGCCGGTCTAGACTGGTTCGCGCATGGATGGCCGAGTGGTGAGGCACAGGGGAGTGGTGGTGCTGGGGACGGTTGCGGCCGCGCTCGCGGTTCTGGCGGCGCCGGCGCCGGCGGCGAAGCCGGATCTGTTCATTGCCCGCCAAGCGACCGTAAACCCCGATTACTTCTTCCGGGGCGAGGGCACCAATGCCGGCTTCACCGACCGGACGAAGAACAAGGGCAAGGAGAACGCGGGTCGCTCCAAGACCTCGCTGGTGCTGCTGCACCCGCCTCAGGTTCGCGAGGAGATGGTCGCCTCCCGCAGCGTGCCGAAGCTCAAGCCCGGCGCGTCGGACTTCGGTCAGGGCGGCGACCCCGTGGCCGATTCCTTCCCCCCGGGCGTGTACGACGCGATCGTCTGCGCCGATTACAAGGACAAGGTCAAGGAGAAGAACGAGGACAACAACTGCGCCCCTCTCGACCCGGTCTACGTCATCGTGCGCACTTGGGCCGGCCAGCTGAGCGGCAGCGGCCCGACCACGGACCCCGGTTTGACCGAGCGCTGGGAGTCTTTCGATACCGAGTTCAGGTTCGCCGAGAACCTGGGCGACGGTAGATTCAGATACCTGTTCAACGGCTCGATCACCTACACGGTCTCGGGCACCGATTCCGAGGGATGCGAGGTGAGCGGCACGGACACCGCGAGCTTCAGCGGCGGCACCGACGTGGCGGGACAGGGCCTGGTCCTCGACTACCGCAAGGAGGAGTACTTCGGCAACTCCGGAATCGGGGGCTTCCCGTTCACGTGGAGGAGGACCTGTGAGGGCTTCTTCCAGGACGAGCTGCCCGGGCCGTTGAGCATCGCCGGTGGGTTCATCGTCGTGAACCCGCAGGAGGTCGATCTGAAGGACATGCCGTTCGGGTCGACGGCCTTGGCCGATTCTGCGGTAGAGGAGAACAACGGGTCCCAGTTCAGCTGGCTCTTCGGCGCCGCGAACAACTGATCACCGCTCGCCCACGCAGGGGACGGCCGGGGCACGTCGAAGGTGCGGGCAGGCATGTTCCAGGCACGAAAGCGTCCGCAGCCCGCGCGGCGCGGCCGGTCCTCTCGCTCCCGGCGCGGAGCGGGGGGCTATGACCGCGCCCGCGCGGCCGTCCGCAAGGGGGTGGGGGGTCTCGAGCAGCGCCACTACGACGTCATCGGCCTGGCGCTGGTCGCGGCCGCGCTGTACCTCGGCTTCGTGCTCTACCTCGACTCGGACGGGGGCCGGGCGGGGGAGGGGCTCGAGGTCGGGCTCGCCTGGGCCGGGGGCGTGGCCGGGTACGCGGCGCCGGTGCTGCTGGCGGTCGCGGGCCTGGGCCTGATCCTTCGCCCGTTCATCCCCTCGCCGGGCGCGCTCAACGCCGGCGTCGCCTTCTTCGTCCTCGGCCTCCTGCTCGCGTTCGCGGCGGAGACCGCGGGGCTCGGCCCGGAGCGACCGGTGCGCGAGGGCTTCTTCGATCCCCGCTACTTCGAGGAGCACGGCGGGGCGATCGGGGAGGCCCTCTACTGGGCCTCGACGACCCTCTTCCAGCGCCTCGGCGCCCACATCATCGCGGCGCTTCTGCTCGTCGCCGGGCTGCTGCTCGCCACCGGCGGCTCGATCGCCGGGGGGCTGCGAGGGGTCGGGCGGATGGCCCGCTCGGCGGGCCGGGGGGCGCGCGAGCTCGCCGGAGCGACCCGGGTGATGGTCGCCGACCAGCGACGCCCGGTCCCCGCGTGGGGACCCGAGGAGCCGCGCGACACCGACATCGCGATCACTCGCGCCTCCTCGACCGAGGCATTCGAGACCGAGGCGCTCGCGGGCGGCGAGGACGAGGAGCCGGAGGAGTTCGCGAGAGCCGATCAGAACGAGCACGGGTTCACCGACACCGGCTCCGAGCGGCTCGTGGAGCTGCCGGAAGAGCCTGAGCCGGATGCCGAGGCGGAGCCGCCGGAGGCGGATGAGGAGACCGACCGTGGAGCGCACGCCGATGGGCAAGAAGCGAAGCGCGGTCACCGAGTCGGAGGAGATCGACTACACCTCGCCGCCGCCGAAGGTGCTCGAGAAGGGCAAGGCGAGGACGTGGGGCCCGACACGCGCGACCGCGAGGCAGACCGGGCGCTGCGCTGCTCGAGGCGCTCGGCCACTTCGGGGTCGAGGCGCAGCCTCGTCGGCGTCGTCTCCGGCCCCCATGTGAGCCGTTACGAGCTTCAGCTCGCGCCCGGGACGAAGGTCTGCGAAGGTCGCCCAGCTCAAGGACGACCTCGCCTACGCCCTGGCCTCGACCGACATCCGGATCCTCGCCCCGATCCCGGGCAAGCGAGCGGTCGGCGTCGAGGTGCCGAACAGCGCGCCGGCGCCTCGTCCGCCTCGGCGACATCTACAAGGGGCGCCCGAAGGGCTCGTCGCCGCTGGTCGGCTGGCTGGGCAAGGACGTCTCGGGCCAGGCGATCGCCTGCGACCTCGCGATGATGCCCCACCTGCTCGTCGCGGGAACCACCGGCTCGGGCAAGTCGGGCTGCGTCAACGCGATCCTCACCTCGATCCTGATGTCGGCCTCGCCGAACGAGGTGCGGCTGGTCCTGGTCGACCCCAAGCGGGTCGAGCTCAATCACTACGAGTCGATCCCTCACCTGCTGACGCCGGTCGTCACCTCGCCGCGGATGGCCGCCAACGTGCTCGCCAACCTGATCGGCGAGATGGAGAGCCGCTACGGGATCATGGGCGAGGCCCGCGCCCGCAGCCTGATCGAGCTGAACCGCGCCCGCAAGCGCGCCGGCGAGCCGCCGCTGCCCTACATCCTCTGCATCATCGACGAGCTCGCCGACCTGATGATGGTCGCGCCGGCCGAGGTCGAGGACGCGATCATCCGGCTCGCCCAGAAGTCGCGCGCGGTGGGGATCCACCTGATGCTCGCCACCCAGCGCCCCTCCACCGACATCATCACCGGGACGATCAAGGTGAACATCCCGGCGCGGATCGCGTTCGCGGTCGCCTCCCAGGTCGACTCGCGGGTGATCCTCGACCAGGGCGGCGCCGAGAGCCTGCTCGGTCAGGGCGACATGCTCTTCCGCGGCGCCGGCACCTCGAAGATGGCCCGGATCCAGGGCGCTTTCGTGACCGAGGAGGAGATCGCGCGAATCACCCGCCACTGGTCGCGCCAGGGCGAGCCCGACTTCGACCCCGAGCTGCTCGAGGCGAGGGCCGAGCCCTCCGAGGGGGCTTCCGACGGCGAGTTCTCGCCCGACCAGGACGATCTGCTCGAGGACGCGATCCGGACCGTGGTCGAGACCGAGACCGCGTCGGTCTCGATGATCCAGCGGCGCCTGCGCGTCGGCTACACGCGGGCCGGACGGCTGATCGACATGCTCGAGCGCCGCGGCGTGATCTCGGGCTACGAGGGTTCGAAGCCGCGCCAGGTCCTGATCGGGGCCGCCGACCTCCCGCGGGTGCTCGGGGGCGACTCCGATCCCGGCGAGGAAGCCGGGAGCGAATCGCCGGAGGCGCTGGCGGGCGCGCAGGACGGCTGAATCCAGGCCAAAATTGCCGTCATGGTGAGCGACGCAACGGCGGCAGGAGCTGCGCATCGGCGATGCCCTCAAGGAGGCCCGGCGCCGCGCCGGCCTCGACATCCGCACCGTCGAGGAGCGAGACGAAGATCCGCACCCGATACCTGCGCGCCCTGGAGGCGGAGGAGTGGGAGGTGCTTCCCGGGCACGCCTACGTCAAGGGCTTCCTGCGCACCTACGCGAACCTTCTCGGCCTCGACGGGGACGCGCTGGTCGACGAGTACCGGCGCACGGTCGAGGGGCCCCAGGCGAGCCCCGTGCCCTTGGGAGAGGGAGTCGGGGTCCTGCAGGCCCGGCGCCAGCGCGACCCGAGCGAGTTCCGCGGCCCGCCGAGCCGGCTCTGGATCGTCGGCGCCGTGATCCTGCTGATCGCCGGGATCTGCTGGTCCTCGGCTTGGCCGGCGGGCGACGACGAGGGCGACGCGCGACCGGCAAGGGCGATCGCAAGGAGCGCGGGCAGAAGGGAGACGAGCAGGGCGGGGGCAAGGGCGACGGCGGGGGCGCCGGCGGCTCGGAGGATGCCCAGGCCGCGCCGAAGACGGTGACGATGCGCCTCGTCGCGAACACCGACGGTCTCCAGGTTTGCCTGCTCGCCGACAACGGCGAGCAACCGCTGATCGACGGTTTCGTCGGCAGCGCCGGGAGCGAGGACAGCTTCGAGGCGAAGCGGTTCCAGCTTCGCTTCCCGTTCGGTTACGACCTCGGCCAGTTCGACCTGTTCGTGGGCGGGCGAGCGGGTGCAGGCTCGAGGAGCTGCAGGGCCCGGCGGCGTTCTCGATCGAGCCGCCGCGCCGGGTCGCAGCCGGTCGATCAACCGGGTACCAGTTGTCCGTGAGGGGCCGCCGAGGGCCGGGGTCCTCGTCACCGGCACCGAGGTCCTCACCGGCCGGATCACCGACCGCAACGGGCCCTGGATCTCCGAGCGCCTCGGCGAGCTCGGCGTCGAGGTCTCCCAGATCAGCGTCGTCGGCGACCGGCCCCGACGACCTCGAGGCGGCGCTGCGCTTCCTGGAGGCCGAGGGCGTCGGACTGATCGTCACGAGCGGGCGGCCTCGGCCCGACCGCGGACGACCTCACGGCGGAGATCGTCGCCCGAGTTCGCCGGTCGTGAGCTGGTCCTCGACGAGGAGATGGAGGCGCGCATCCACGCGATCCTCGAGGGCTTCGCGAGGCGGATGAAGTTCGACCCCGACGCGCTTCGCGACGCCAACCGAAAGCAGGCGATGGTGCCCGAGGGCGCGATCCCGATCGACCCCGCGGGAACGGCTCCCGGGCTGGTCGTCCCAGCCCGCGAGCTGGTCGTGATCGTGCTGCCCGGCCCTCCGCGCGAGCTCCAGGCGATGTGGGAGCAGGCGCTCGCCACCGAGCCGGTGCGCGAGATTCTGGTGCAGAGCGAGCCCTTCGTCGAGACGACGATCCGGATGTTCGGGATCCCGGAGTCCTCGCTCGCGCAGACCCTGCGCGAGGTCGAGTCGGAGATCGACCTCTCGCCGCTCGAGATCACCACCTGCCTGCGCCGGGCCGAGATCGTGGTCGACGTGCGCCGCCGCGAGGCCGACGAGGAGCTCTACGAGACGCTGCTCGAGCGGCTGCGGGAGGCGCACGGCCGCTTCCTCTTCTCGGAGGACGGGTCGACCGTCGACGAGCAGCTCGCCGAGCTTCTGCGCGGTCGCTCGATCGGCCTCGGCGAGTCGTGCACGGCCGGCCTGCTCGCCGCGCGGCTGACCGAGCGGCCGGGCGCTTCGGCGTATGTCAAGGGCGGCGTCGTCGCCTACTCGAACGAGGCCAAGACCGAGCTGCTCGGCGTCCCCGCGGCGCTGATCGAGGAGCACGGCGCGGTCTCGCCCGAGGTCGCCGAGGCGATGGCCGACGGGGCGATCGAGCGCTTCGGCGCGGAGCTCGGGGTCGGGATCACCGGTATCGCCGGGCCCGGACGGCGGCACCGAGGAGAAGCCGGTCGGCTACGTCTGCGTCTGCGTCAAGGACGGCGGCGGCGCGAAGCTCGCGCGCGACCCGGTCCTTCCCGGCGACCGCGCCGACATCCGCGACCGCTCGGTGACCGTCGCGATGCACATGCTGCGGCGCCTGCTGCGGGGCGAGGAGCTGCCGTTCTGAGCGAGGTGGTCGAGCCGTTCGAGCCGAAGATCGAGCCCGCGGTCGTCGAGGACCTGCGCGAGCGGCTGGCGCGGACCCGCTGGCCCGACAGCCAGCCGCGCCCGGGAGCGACGCCTGGGAGCTGGGCGCCGACCTCGCCTACATGCGCGAGCTCTGCGAACACTGGGCGGCCGAATACGACTTCGGGCGGCTCGAGCGGATCCTCGGCGAGCACGAGAACATGCGCTGGCGCGGCGTCCATTTCCTGCGCGCCTCAGGCGATGGCGGGGAAGAGAAGCTGCCGATCCTGCTCGTCCACGGCTGGCCCGGCGGCGTGATCGAGTTCTCGAAGCTGATCCCGCTCCTGACCGCGGCCGGGCACGACGTGATCGCGCCGTCGCTGCCGGGCTACGGCTTCTCCGACGAGCTCGACCCGCCGCCGAACGCGGCGCGCGTCGCCGCGCTCCTCGGCGAGCTGATGGCGGCGCTCGGCTACGAGCGCTACGCGCTTCAGGGCGGCGACTGGGGCTCGCCGATCACCTTCTCGCTCGCGTTCCAGCAACCCGAGCGGGTCGCGGCGCTTCACCTCAACGCGGTCTCCGTCCTGCCCGCGCCGGCGGATCTCTCCGAGCCGCCGCTGTCGGAGGCCGAGCAGGAGTTCATCCAGACCGGGCTTGGCTGGCGCGCCACGCCAGGGCCACCACCTGCTCCTCCACGGCGCCGCGCCCGACTCGGTCTCCGCGGCCTTCGGCGACTCCCCGGCGGGGCTCGCCGGCTGGCTCGTCGAGAAGTACCGCAAGTGGTCCGACTGCGACGGCGAGGTCGAGCGCCGCTTCTCCAAGGACGAGCTCTGCGACTTCCTCACCCTCTACTGGGCGACGGGCACGATCGCCTCCTCGATGCGCCTCTACTGGGGCGAGGCCCGCGAGCGCTCGCGCCTGCCGAAGGGCGAGAAGGTGACCGTGCCGGCGGCCGCCGCGGACTTCCCGGCCGAGATCGTCCGCGCCCCCCGCGACTGGGCCGAGCGCCAGCTCGCCGACCTCCGCCGTTGGACCGAGATGCCCCTCGGCGGCCACTTCGCCGCCTTCGAGGAGCCGGAGCTCCTGGCGGAGGACGTGCTCGCGTTCCTGGCCGAGGTGGAGTAGGGGCTTCGCGAGTTAATACCGCATAGCGACGAGAAGTCGCGAAGTCTCGCCAAGTGCGGTGCTTCGTGCGACATCCGGCGCGATCTCGTTGCGAAGTCGCCGCGTCTCGTCCGCGCCCCTCGCTTAGCTTGTTCCCGGTGGCGAAGCAGCGCCTGAAGAGCCCGCGGGCGCGGTTGTTCGTCGCGCTCGAGCTGCCCGAGCGAGGTCCGCGACGGGCTCGCGGCATGGCAGCGGGCCGAGCTGGAGCCGATCCCGGTCCTGCGGCCCGGTCGCGCCCGAGGCGCTGCACGTGACGCTCGCCTTCCTCGGCTACCACGCCGAGACGCGAGATCGAGCGGATCGCCGCCATGCTCGACGCGGCTCGGACGCAGCCGCGCCCGAGCTGCGCTTCCTGCCCGACCCGTGTCGGGCCGCCCGGGGCGCCGCCCGCGGCTGTTCGCGATCGAGGCCGAGAGCGAGGGCGACCGTCGCGCTCCAGGCGCGAGGTGTCCGACGCTGCTCGAGCGGGCGCGGCTCTACGAGCCCGAGAAGCGCGATTTCTGGCCCCACGTGACCGTCGCGCGGACCCGTCGCGAGCGCCGCGGCTCGAAGAAGCCGGCCCGCGTCGACGTGCGTCCGCGGGCGCTCCCCGAAGACGCTGACGCAGCCGTTCGATTCCGTCCGACTCACGTCTTTACCGTTCGAATCCTCAGGCCTCAGGGGGCCGAGTACGTGCCCCTGAGCTCGACCGACTTGAAAGTGAGTAGGTGATGGCTGAAGAAAAGAGAGTTCCCCTCATGGAGGCGAAGGCCAGCGCGAAGCAGCCCGAGAAGGAGGCCAAGGCCAAGGACGCCGCCCTGCAGTCGGCGGAGAAGCAGATCGAGCAGGAGTTCGGCGCCGGCTCGTTGATGCGGCTCGGCGACGACGCCGACGATCCAGGTCGACGCGATCCCGACCGGCGGCCTCTCGCTCGACCTCGCGCTCGGGGTCGGCGGCGTCCCGCGCGGGCGGATCGTCGAGATCTTCGGCCCCGAGTCCTCGGGCAAGACGACCCTCGTCTACCACATCATCGCCGAGGCCCAGGCCCGCGGCGGGGTCTGCGCCTTCATCGACGCCGAGCACGCGATCGACCCGATCTACGCGCGCCGGATCGGCGTCGACACCGACGAGCTGCTCGTCTCCCAGCCCGACTACGGCGAGCAGGCGCTCGAGATCGTCGACGTGCTCGTCCGCTCGGGCGCGGTCGACGTGGTCGCCATCGACTCGGTCGCGGCGCTGACGCCGCGGGTCGAGCTCGAGGGCCAGATGGGGGAGACCCAGGTCGGCCTGCAGGCGCGGCTGATGTCGCAGGCGCTGCGCAAGCTCGCCGGCAACCTGAACCGGGCGAAGACGGTCTGCCTGTTCACGAACCAGATCCGCGAGAAGATCGGCGTCAGCTTCGGCAGCCCCGAGACCCAGCCGGGCGGGCGGGCGCTCAAGTTCTACTCCTCCCAGCGCCTCGACCTGCGCCGGATCGAGACCCTCAAGGAGGGCACCGAGGCGGTCGGCAACCGGGTCCGGGTGAAGGTGGTCAAGAACAAGGTCGCGGCGCCCGTTCCGCCAGGCCGAGTTCGACGTCGAGTACGGCGTCGGGATCTCGAAGGAGGGCTGCCTGATCGACCTCGGGCTCGAGCACGACCTGGTCCAGAAGTCGGGCTCGTTCTTCTCCTACGGGGAGACGCGCCTCGGCCAGGGCCGCAACAACGCCAAGGCCTTCCTCACCGAGAACCCGAAGCTCGCCGACGAGCTCGAGGGGAAGATCTTCGCGAGCCTCGGCATCGAGCGGCCCCGCCGGCCCGACCGCGGTCCCGCGCCGCAGACGACGGCGAAGGCCGCGAGGAGCCCGAGAAGAAGGCCGAGCGGAAGGCGGCGTAGCCTTGAGCGACGGAGGCGCTCGAGGCGTCGCACTCGCGGCGCTCAGGCGGCGGGAGCGAAGCCGGCCGAGCTCGGCGAGTGGCTCGCGCGGCGCGGATTCGACGAGGAGGAAGCGGCCGCCGCGCTCGACCGCCTCGAGCAGGTGGGCGAGCTCGACGACGCGCGCTTCGCCCGCCGCTACGCCGAGGACAAGCGCGAGCTCTCGGCTGGGGCCCGGAGCGGATCCGCGAGGCGCTGCTCGCTCGCGGCGTCGCCCTCGATGAGGTCGAGACGGCGCTCGACGCCGACTCGCACGACGAGCAGCTCGACCGCGCCGCGAGCTCCTCGAGCGCAAGGGCGGCGACCTCGACTCCGACGTCGCCCGCGGCCGCGCCCTCGGCTTCCTGACCCGCCGCGGCTACGAGTACGAGATCGCCTACGAGGCGGTCCGCCGCCACGCGGCCTGAGCGCGGCCTCCGCGGTTGCGTACTTGACGACGCTATGGGGTCGTCAACTACTCAATCGTGGGCGTCGGCGGCTAGCCGACGCTGTGGATCCTGGTGATCCGACCTCCGACGACGACCACGTTGATGGCCACGGGTTGCAATCGCTGGTGCCTGGAATCCATTCGCCGTCGCGCTTCGCCACGCGCACGGTGCAGTCGTGACGACCGGCGACGCGCTCGGCACGCTTGAGCCGCAACTCTGCGAGGCGCTTGGCCCTGAACCCGGTGGCGTCGCCGGCCGGGCAGTACTTGGTTTGCTCGCCCTTGGTGGTGGCGACGGCGGTTCCCGGCACTACTGCGGTGACACCCGGAAGCACCGCCGCGGCGAACAGGACCGCGGCGAGCCCGACGACGCCGGGGATCGAACGCGACTCGGTCACGCCGGCACTCGCCATTGAATGCAACAACACTCTCGTCGGTTGCGTGTTGCTCGTCCGCCGGGTGCGGCACTTGCGGGCGCTCCCAACCCCCTCTACGATGGTCGGTGGTGGCTCAAGGCCGCCTGATGACACGAAATTGACTGCTGAGAAACGGGTTTTGGAGATTTGATCGGTAACGCTCGAACGACGATGCGAAGCGCCCCCGGGGCTGAGGAGGCGAACACCTAGGGCGGGCGTCCCTGGCGCGAGTATTGGCGCGGCCGGATGCCGGCCGCGCAAGCAGCGATACACGTGTCTCGGCGGCCGGGTCCACCGGCAACCAAGCCCCGCCGTGGGCGGAGAGGAAGAGGCACGATGGAGACACGCGCAGGAGGGCGAATCTTCGGAAGACGCGGCCGCCAACCGCGCCCCGAGGCGGTGCGAGCCGGCGGCTCCGACGCCGGCTCCGGAGAGCGAGGAACCGGTCGAGGAGGGACTCGCCGAGGAGCTGCGGGCTCGGCGCGAGGAGATCGCCCGGATGGAGGAGCGAGCGCTTCGCGACGCCGAGTCGCTGGAGATCCAGCGCGCGGACATGGAGCGCCGCATCGCAGGCGCTCGAGGACCGCGAGCGGACGCTCGAGCAGCAGGCCGAGGAGCTGAAGCGCCAGCGCCGCGTCCAGCGCAGGGAGCTCGAGCGGATCTCCGGGCTCAGCGTCGCCCAGGCCAAGCAGCTCCTGATCGCCGACGTCGAGGGTGAGGCGAAGGCGCAGGCCAGCGTCGAGCTGGGGAAGATCGAGGAGGAGACTCGGCGGGAGGCCGAGCGCCGCGCGCGCAACATCCTCGCCGTCTCGATGCAGCGCCTCGCGGCAACCCACGCCAGCGAGACGACGACCCGCACGGTCGAGCTCCCGAACGAGGAGATGAAGGGCAGGATCATCGGTCGCGAGGGCCGCAACATCCGCACCCTGGAGAACCTGACGGGCGTCGACATCATCATCGACGAGACGCCGAACGCCGTCGTGCTGTCGAGCTTCGACGGGGTGCGTAGGGAGATCGCGCGGCGCACGGTCGAGAAGCTGATCGCGGACGGCCGGATCCACCCGGCGCTGTGCGAGGAGATGTACGAGCAGGCGGCCGAAGAGGTCGAGAGCCGCCTCGACGAGGACGGCGAGCGGGCGGCGATGGCGGCGAACGTCGGGGGCCTCGACCCCGAGCTCCTGGTGACGCTCGGGCGCCTGCGATACCGCACGAGCTACGGGCAGAACGTGCTCGATCACCTGGTCGAGTGCGCCAACCTGGCCGCGCTGATCGCCGTCGGAGCTCGGCGCGTCGGTCGAGACCGCGCGCCGCGCCGCGCTGCTTCACGACATCGGCAAGGCGGTGAGCCACGAGGTCGAGGGCCCGCACGCGCAGGTCGGTGCGCGACTCGCCCGCCGCCACGGCGAGTCCGAGGCCGTGGTCCACGCGATGGAGGCCCATCACAACGAGGCCGGAGCCGCGGACGGTGGAGGCGGTCGTCGTGCAGACCGCCGACGCCGTCTCGGGAGCGCGGCCGGGGGCGCGGGGCGAGTCGCTGGAGCAGTACGTCACCCGGCTGCGCGACCTCGAGGACATCGCCAGCCGCCACCGCGGCGTCGAGCGCGTCCTGGCGATGCGGGCCGGCCGCGAGGTCCGGGTGATGGTCGATCCGGGCGAGATCGACGACGAGCAGGTCGCGTTGCTCTCGCACGAGATCGCCTCGCGGATCTCCGAGGAGCTCGAGCATCCTGGCCGGATCCGGGTCACCGTGATCCGAGAAAGCCGGTCGACCTCCTACGCCGACTGAGCATATCAGTCATCTAGGATCGCGATCCCCTTGGAACCCACGCTCTTCTATTGGATCGGCGGCGTGCTGGCCGTGCTCGCCGTGGCGATCTCCTTCTTCGGGCTGCGCGAGAAGGACTTCCCGACCTCGCGCGGTCAGATGATCGGCACGCTCGCGATCTTCTTCGTGCTCGTTCTCGGGGCGACGACCTACGGGGTCGTGAACGCCCGCGACGAGCAGAGACCACCGAGAGGAAGAGCTCGCGGAGGAGCAGGCCGAGGCTGAGGAGGTCGAGGCCGAGGAGACCGGGGGCGAGGGCCCCGACACCGCCGCCTCGGACGAGACGGCGGGGGAGGAGGCGGCCGCCGCGACGGAGGTGGGGATGACCGAGTACTCGTTCGATCCTTCGGACGCCGTCAGCGGCCCAGGGCGACACGGTGACCGCCACCAACGACGGCCAGGTGGTCCACAACCTGACGGTGCTCGAGGGGGACGAGGAGCTCGGTGCGACCGATGACATCGACCCCGGCCAGAGCGGCGAGCTCGAGGTCGACTTCGACCCCGGCGACTACGAGATGATCTGCACGATCCCGGGCCACGAGGACCTCGGCATGGAGGGCTCCTTCAGCGTCGAGTAGCCGGTCCGCTCAGCCGACGTGGATCGGCGACGTCTTGCCGGCCGCGCACCTGACGCCGCCGACGTTCACCTCGCCGACCTTGGCCCGCCATTCGCCCGTCGAGGCGTAGCGGTCGCCCTCGTCCGCGTACGCCGTTCCCTTGGACGGCTTCGGGATGAACTTCCACTTGCCCTGGGAGTTCGTCTTCGTCGTCCCTCCGCGCTCCTTGTCCCGGTTCGGCTTGCGGATCACGAACTTGAGCTTGCGGTTGGCGCTCGCAGGCCTTGTCCTTTGCGTCGATCCGGCCCGAGAAGATGTCCCTGCCGACCTCTCGCTTCAGCTTGATCTTGATCCTGGGGTGCACCTGAGCGCTCCCCAGGACCTCGCCAGCGCCGCCGGTCCCCAGCGCCGCCAGGGCCAGCGCGACGACCGCGATTCGCCTGCTATCTGAGGACCGCCTTCGGCATCGCGACCGCGAACCTACCACCCGCTACGCTGACGGCATGCCGGTTGGCCAAGCGCTACCACGTCACCACCTTCGGGTGCCAGATGAACGAGCACGACTCCGAGCGGATGAAGGGGATGCTCGAGTCGCTCGGCTACGCCGAGTGCGAGGAGCGCGCCCAGGCCGACCTGATCCTCTTCAACACCTGCTCGATCCGCGAGTCCGCCGACAATCGCTTCATCGCCCACCTCGGCGAGGCGAAGCGGCTGAAGGGGGAGGACCCCGAGCGCGTCGTCGGGGTCGGCGGATGCTGGGCGCAGTCGGTCAAGGACGAGGTCTTCGAGCGCTTCCCGTTCGTGGACGTCGCCTTCGGTCCCGGTCAGATCCACCGCCTGGCCGAGTTCCTCACCTCCGACTCGCTGACCGCCCAGGGCTACTTCGAGTTCGAGGACTTCTCGGGGCACCTGCCGGCGCAAGCGCGAGCGCGAGTTCCAGGCCTGGGTGCAGATCTCCCAGGGCTGCAACTGCGTCTGCTCGTATTGCATCGTGCCCTCGACTCGCGGGCGCGAGGAGAGCCGCGGCCCCGGCGAGCTCCTCGCCGAGATCGAGGCGCTCGCCGCCGACGGCGTCCGCGAGGTGACGCTCCTGGGTCAGAACGTGAACAGCTACGGCCGCGACCTGCCCAAGGACGAGAGGATCACGTTCGCCGAGCTCCTGCGCGAGCGTCGACGCGATCGATGGCATCGACCGGGTCCGCTACACGAGCCCGCATCCGAAGGACATGCGCGCGGACGTGATCGCCGCCCACGCCGAGTGCGACTCCGTCTGCGAGCACATCCACCTGCCGCTCCAGTCGGGCTCGAGCCGGATCCTGAAGGCGATGCGGCGGACCTACGACCGCCGCCGCTACATGGACCGCGTCGCCCAGATCCGCGAGCACCTTCCCGACTGCGCGCTCACCACCGACATCATCGTCGGCTTTCCGGGCGAGACCGATGAGGACTTCGCCGAGACGCTCGAGGTCGTCGACGAGGTCGGCTACGACGGGGCCTTCACATTCATCTTCTCGCCCCGGCGGGGCACCCCGGCCGCCGAGCTCGACGGGATGGTCCCGCACGCGGTCAAGCGCGAGCGGATGGAGCGGCTGGTGCCGCTCGTTCAGCGGCGGGCCACCGAGCGCGCACAGCGTTTCGTCGGCCGCACGATGGAGGTCCTCGTCGAGGGGCCGAGCCGAAACGACCCGACGCGCCTGCGCGGCCGCACCACCCACAACAAGACCGTCAACTTCGACGGCGATCGCCGCGCCCGGCGAGCTGATCCGAGGTCGAGATCGAGTCGGCGACGTCGACCACGCTGGCCGGCAGCGAGCGCCTGCTGAGCCGGGTCCCCTGAAGCGTCCTCGCGATGTTCGGCCCAACCGCGGTCGGCAAGACCGGGGTGGCGATCGAGGTCGGCCAAGCTCCTGCGCGAGCGCGGCGAGGATCCGGTCGCGGTCTCCTGCGACGCGCTTCAGGTCTACCGCGGGCCTGGAGACGCTGACCGCGGCCCCGACCACCGAGCGAACGCGAGCGGCTGGAGCACCGTCTCGTCGGCGTCGCCGAGGTCGACGAGGAGTTCAGCGCCGGCCGCTTCGCCGAGCTGGCCCACCGCGAGATCGACGAGCTGCTCGCGGCGGGCCGGCGGCCGATCGTCGTCGGCGGCACCGGCCTCTACCTGCGCGCCGCGCTCTCGGAGCTCGAGCTCCGCCCGCCGGTCCCGCGCGGAGATCCGCGACGCGGTCGAGCGCGAGATCGCCGAGCGGGGCCCGAGCCAGCTCCACGCCGAGCTCGACCCCGAGCTCCGCGCCGAGCGTCCATCCCGAACGACCGCAAGCGGATCGCCCGCGCCCTGGAGCTCCAGCGCGCGGGCCTCGACCCACTGCCGCCGGGCGGCGGCGAGCTCTGGACCGCCGAGCTCCGCCACCCGACCGCGCTCGTCGGCCTGACGATGGACCGCGAGGCACTCGCCGAGCGGATCGCCGAGCGCAGTCGCGCGGATCGCTGCCGCCGCGACGGAGGAGGCCCGCGGGGCCGACCGGGCCGGCGCGTCGCGGACCGCTCGATGCCGCGATCGGCTTCGAGCGAGCTCCTCGCAGGCGACCTCGACGCCTACGAGCGTGCGCAGCGCGCCCTCGCCCGGCGCCAGCTCACCTGGATGCGGCGCATGGAGGGTGTCGAGGTGATCGACCGAACCGGCCGCTCCGATTCCGACGTCGGGCGCGAGATCGTCGGCCTGCTCGCCGGCTGAGCGCCTGCGGCTAGCTGCGGCGTGGCTCCAGCCCGGTCCACTAGCGTCCCGCGAATGCGCTTCGAGAAGTGGCAGGCGCTCGGCAACGACTACGTGATCGTGGAGCGCGAGGCGCTGCCCTGGGAGCTGACCGCCGAGCGGGTGCGGCGGATCTGCGAACCCGCACTTCGGGGTCGGCTCGGACGGGGTCCTCCTGCTCTCGCCGGCCCGATTCCGGCGAGCACGTCGCCGAGCTGCGGATCTTCAACCCGGACGGCTCCGAGGCGGAGCTCTCGGGAAACGGCGCCCGCGAGGCGGTCCTCTACCTGCGCCGGGCCGGCTGGACCGACGAGGACACCTTCACCGTGCGGACCAGCCGCGGGCGACGTGACGCCGACGATCACGGGACCCGGCACCGTCTCGATGGCGATCGGCCGGGCCGCGCTCGTCTCGGACGACTATCCCGATCGGCCCCGTCGACGGCACCGGGACGCTCGAGGCCGGCGGGCGCGAGTGGCGCTTCCGCCACGTCAACGTCGGCAACCCCCAGTGCGTGATCGAGGTCGGCGACGAGGTCGAGGAGCTTGACCTCGCGGCGATCGGACCGGCGATCGAGTCGAACCGGCTCTTCCCGAACCGCACCAACGTCTCGTTCATCTCGGTCGACGGCTCGTCGGTGCGGGCGCGGATCTTCGAACGCGGGGTGGGGGAGACCCTCTCCTCGGGCACGGGCGCCAGCGGCGCCGCCGTCGCCGCTCATCTGGGCGGAGCCGAGAGCCCGATCACCGTCGCGCCTCGACGGCGGCGAGCTCACGGTCGAGGTCAACGACGAACTCGACGTGACCCTGACCGGCACTGCCGAGCCGCGTCTACGCCGGCGAGTTCTCCGCGGAGCTCGTGGAGGCCCTTGGCGAAACCTAAACGGGGTCAGACCCCGTTTAGGTCGTGACTGGTGATCATTTCGCGGCGCTTTCGTGAGGGGATCGTCGACGGGCGACGATCACGCTCGCTTTCAGGCGCTGGAAGCGACCCCGCGTGAAGGCGGGGACGCGGATGCGCACACCCTCGGGGATCGTCGAGATCGACAGCGTCGAGGAGGTGGCCCGCGACGCCGTCACGGAGCACGGACGCGCGCGAGCGCCGGCTTCGAGTCGCGGGAGGCGCTGTTCCGCGTGCTCGACGGCGGCCGCCGCGGTGGCCGAAAGGCGGAGGGCGAGATCCATCGAATCGAGCTCCACTACGGCGGCCCCGACCCGCGAATCGCCCTGCGCGAGCGGGCCGAGTTCAGCCGAGGGGAGCGGGCCGAGCTGGACGCCATGCTCGCGCGGCTCGACGCGAGCCAGCCGCAGCGGACCCTGGACGACGGAGGTGCTCGAGCTGATCGCGAAGCGGCCAGCCACCCTCGCCGAGGAACTCGCGGCCTCCCGCGGCGAGGAGAAACTGCCGTTCAAGCGCCGCGTGCGCCGGCTCAAGGAGCTCGGCCTGACCGAGAGTCTCGAGGTCGGCTACCGGCTCTCGCCGCGCGGGCGCGCCTATCTGGGCAACGACGGCTAGGCTGGCCGGCCCGATGGCCCTAACCGACCCATCGAAGCGCCTCGACGCGATCCCGCCGTACATGTTCGCCGAGCTCGAGCGGCGAGATCGCGGAGAAGCAGGAGGCCGGGATCGACGTGATCAGCCTCGGGATCGGCGACCCCGACCGCCCGACCTATCCGCACATCGTCGAGGCGATGCGCGAGGCGGTCGCCGACCCCGGGCACCCACCAGTACCCCTCGAACCGCGGACGCGCCGGAGTTCCGCGAGGCGTTCGCGAGCTTCTACGACGAGCCGGTTCGGGGTCGCGATCGACCCGGAGAGCGAGGTGATCCCGGCGATCGGCGCCAAGGAGTGCATCTACAACCTCTGCTTCGCCTTCCTCGACCCCGAGGACGTCGCGCTGGCCGCCGACCCCGGCTATCCGGTCTACACCGGTGGCCCGCTGCTCGCGGGGGCCGAGGCGGTGCTGATGCCGCTCGTTCCCGAGCTCGGCTTCGTCCCCGACCTCGAGGCGATCGACGAGTTCGCGCTCGCGAACGCCCGGCTTCTGTTCCTCAATTACCCGAACAACCCGACCGGGGCGGTCGTGCCCGACGGCTTCTTCGAGCGCGTCGTCGAGCTGCGCCCGCGAAGCACGAGATCCTCGTCGTCCACGACAACGCGTACTCGGAGACCACCTACGACGGGTACGTCGCGCCGAGCTTCCTTGCCACCCCCGGCGCGAAGGAGGTGGGGGTCGAGGTCTTCTCGCTCTCGAAGGGCTTCAACATGACCGGCTGGCGCTGCGCGGCGATCCTCGGCAACGCCGACGCGGTCGGCTCCTACTGGCGGTTGAAGACCAACGTCGACTCGGGCCTGTTCGAGGCGGTCCAGCTCGCCGGCGCCGCGGCCCTGTCGCGGACCGCCGTGAACCGCTCGAGGAGATGAACGCGATCTATGCCCGCCGCCGCGACCTCGTCGTTTCGTCGCTCGCGCGCGATCGGCGTCGAGCGTCGACGCCTCCGAAGGGCACGATCTACGTCTGGGCGCCGGTGCCCGAGGGGCACTCCTCCACCTCGTTCGCCGAGCTGGTCCTGGAGGAGGCCGCGGTCGTCGTCTCGCCCGGCTCGATGTACGGGCCCAGCGGCGAGGGCTTCTTCCGGATCTCGCTCACGACGCCCGACGAGCGCCTGGCGGAGGCCGTCGAGCGCATGCGCGAGCACCTGGGAGCGGCCCAGACGGCTAGCGCGGATCCGCACTAGGGACTGAAACCGCGATCGGCCGCGAGCCGCTACCCTGCTTCGCGTCGGGTTGGGGATGCGTCCAGACGGGTAGGGGACGCTGTTCGTAGGGACGCCGACTGAAGTCATGGGTGCCTTGATCGGGCCGTGACGTTCACGGGGCTGGCCCAGTCCACACGAGACTGTGATGATCGAACTCGGGATACTGCTCGCGCTGCTCTGCGCGCTCATCGGCAACGTCGGCTTCCTCTGCAAGCACAGGGGAGCGGTGGCCGCCCCCGACGTGCGCTTCTCGCACCCCTGGGAGAGACCAAGGCGCTCTTCCGCTCCCGCTGGTGGACGATCGGCATGCTCGTCGCGACCGCCGGCTGGGTCTTCCACGTCGCCGCCCTCGCGCTCGCCCCGATCTCGATCGTCCAGGCGGTGATCTCGGGCGGTCTCGTCCTGCTCGCCTGGCCCGCCGAGCGCTGGTTCGGGTTCAAGCTCGGCCGCCGCGAGTGGATCGGCCTCGGCCTGAGCGCCACCGGCCTCGCGCTGCTCGCCGTGACCGCGAGCCCCGATGGCGCCCACTCGAGCTACTCGGTCGCCCCGATGCTCGCCTTCGAGGCGGGCCTGCTCGTGATCGGCGCCCTGCTCCTGCACCCGGGCGCCCACGAGCGCGTCTCCGAGCGCCACGGCGTCCTCTTCGGCCGTCGCCGCGGGCCTTCTGATCGGCGTCTCCGACGTCGCCCTGAAGGCGCTCGCCGGCACCGTTCCCGGGCGATCCGTCGAGCATAGTGAGCCCCTGGACGCTGACCGCGATCATCGCCAGCGTCCTCGCCTTCTTCGCGGTCGCCCGGGGGCTCCAGGTCGGCAACGCGATCTCCGTGATCGCGCTCAGCTCGATCGCCGCCAACGTCACCGCGATCCTGGGCGGCGTACTCGTCTTCGGCGACCCGATGGGATCGGGCGCGGTCGAGGTGGTCGCCCGCAGCCTCGCCTTCGCCGCCGTGATCGCCGCCGCGGCGCTGATGCCCGGCCCGGCTGCGCGGCCGCGCGCGTCGTCTCCTAGAGCGCCCGCTCGGTAGATAGGGTGGCCGGGCGCGCCGTCCCCGCCGACCTTCCGCCGCGCTACGGCGGCCGCTTCTTCACCGAGGGAATCCCGACTCCAAGTTCCCTATCTCGGACCGCGGGTGACGCGCCTGCGGGCGTGCTCGGGGAAGCCCCTTCCCCGCCTGTCGAGCAGTTCGCATACTAGGGTCCCGTAACCGTGACGGACGTCGCAGACCATCCTGCTCCGCTGGAGCTTCGGCTGGCCGCGGTGCCGCCCAGCGTGACCGAGGCGAGAGCCGCCGCCGCGGACTATGCGGCCAATGCCGGCGCCGACCCGGGTGACGTCGAGCTGGCGGTCGCCGAGGCGGTCGCGAACGCGGTTCTGCACGCGTTCCCCGGCGAGCGGACGGGGACCGTGACCGTTCGCGCCGGCCTCGCAGACGACGCCCTGATGGTGCAGGTCACCGACGACGGCACCGGGATGCGACCGAACCCCGACGGTGGGGGCCTGGGACTGGGACTCGCGTTGATCGGCCGGCTCGCCGACTCGTTCAGCGTCTCGGAGCCGGCGAACGGCGGGACCAGCCTGCGGATGAGCTTCTCGATCGGTGCAGGGGGTGGCAGCGAGTGACCGCGGTCGGTCCCGCGCAGATCCGCTCGGAGACGCACAGTGAAAGCGTCGACGGCGTCGCGATAGCGACCATCGCGTTCAGCGGTGACATCGACCTACCCGTGGTCGAAGCGTTCAAGGCGACGGTGTCACCGGAGCGGCTGGGCGACGCCGACGCGGTGATCCTCGACATGACCGAGATTCGCTTCATCGATTCGTCCGGTATTCACGCGCTCGTCACCGCCTGGAGGGCGCTCGGAGAGTCCGGCAAGCGGTCGACGATCGTGATCGCTCGCGGGTCGGGCGTCGAGCGGGTGCTGGCGATGACCGGGCTCCTCGAGGAGATCGGCCCGGCCCCGGATCGTGCCGCGGCCGTCGACGCGATCGCCGGGAAGGCGTAGCGCCATCGCTCCGGCTGTCTCAACCGGACACGCCGAGGCGATCATCGAGTCCTCAGACGACGCGATCCTGAGCAAGGACCGCGACGGCGTGATCACCTCCTGGAACCCAGGGGCCGAGCGGCTCTACGGGTATCGCGCCGAGGAGGCGATCGGCGAGCCGATCTCGATCCTGATCCCGGCGGACCGCGCCGGGGAGGAGCGGCGGATCCTGAACCAGATCCTGGCGGGCGACCACGTCGATCACTACGAGACCGAGCGGATGAGAAGGGATGGCAGGATCGTCGCGATCTCTTTGTCCGTGTCCCCGATCCGCGACTCGGAGGGCGAGATCACAGGCGCATCGGTCATCGCGCGCGACATCACCGAGCGCCGGCGCGCCGCGGAGCGCGCCCGGGGCCTTCAGCGGATCACCGAGTCGCTCTCGCGCGCCGTTTCCACCGAGCAGGCAACCCAGCTCCTCATGGACGAGGCGGTTCCGGCGCTCTCCGCGGACGCGGGGACGGTCGCCCTTCTCGACCGCGCGGGCGAGAACCTCGAGCTGGTGGCGAGCCGGGGCTATTCGGAGGAGGTGCTGGCGGGATGGACCAGGTTCCCGCTCGCGGCGGAGCTTCCGATGTCCAACGCGGTCCGCGGCCGCAGGCCGATCTGGAGCAGCTCGCCCGAGGAGGTCAAGCGGGACTTCCCGGGTTTGGCATCGGTGGATTTCAGGTTCGACTCGCTGGCGGTGCTCCCGCTCATCGTCGAGGACCGCGCCTTCGGGGCGGTCGCGTTCAGCTTCCGCGAGGGCCGCGAGTTCTCGGCCGAGGAGAAGGCCTTCATGATCTCCGTGGCGCATCAGGCCGCGAGTGCGCTCGAACGGGTCAAGCTCCACGACGCCGAGCGCGAGGTCCGCGACCGGCTCGCGTTCATCGCACGCGCGAGCGAGATCCTCGGCGAGTCGCTCGAGCTGGACGAGACCCTCGGACGGCTGGCGGCGGTGGCGGTACCGGAGGTTTCCGACTGGTTCGCCGTCGACCTCGCCGAGGAGGATGGAATCCGCAGTGTCGCCGTGGCCCACGTCGATCCGCAGAAGGTCGAATTGGCCCGCGAGCTGCGGGAGCGCTATCCGCCCGATCCGGACGCCTCCACCGGAGTCTGGAACGTGTTGCGCACTGGTCGCCCGGAGCTCTACCCGCGGATCGGCGACGAGATGCTCGTCGAGGCCGCGAACGACGAGCACCACCTGAAGGTGCTGCGGGAGTTGCAGATGGCCTCGGCGATGGTCGTCCCGCTGAAGGCGCAGGGCCGCACCCTCGGCGCGATCACCTTCGTCTCCTCCGACACGAGACGCAGCTACGGGGACGACGACCTCTCGTTCGCGCAGGAGCTTGCGAGCCACGCGGCTCTGGCGATCGACAACGCGTCGCGGTTCCAGCGCGAGCACGATGCCGCGCTCACCCTCCAGCGGGCGCTCCTGCCCGGGGCCCTGCCCGAGATCCCGGGCGTCGAGCTCGCGGTTCGCTATCTTCCGGCGGGAGCCGACGTCGAGGCGGGAGGCGATTGGTACGACGTGATCGACCTCGGCGAGGGCGAGCTGATGGCGGTCATCGGCGACGTCTCCGGCCATGGGATCGGCGCCGCCTCGATCATGGGCGGCCTGAGGACCGCGATCCGCGCGTACGCGGTGGACCGCCTTCGTCCGGCGGAGATCGCCGATCGGCTGTCACGGCTGATGGAGGAATTCGAGGACGAGCAGATGGCGACGATCTTCCTGATGCGGCTCCACGCTCGCTCGGGTCGCGCGGAGTTCGTCCGGGCCGGCCATCTGCCGGGCCTGCTGCGGGCGCGCGACGGGAGCGTGACCGAGCTCCTCGGCTCGGGCTCGCCCCCGTTCGGGGTCCTTTCCGATCCCCCGATCGTCACCGAGACGGTCGAGGTTCCCGGGGGAAGCACCCTCCTCCTCTACACGGACGGCCTGATCGAGCGACGCGGGATGCTGATCGACGAGGGGATCGACGAGCTGAAGGCGCTGCTGGCGCGAGTGCCCGACAGCGTCGAGGAGGCCCTCGACATGATCGTCGCCGAGCTCCAGCCCGAGCCGACGGACGACGACGTGGCCCTGCTGGCCATGCGTTTCGATCCGGGCGCCGGCTGAGCCGGTCAGCTCGCCGAAGCGGCCTGGAGCTTGCCCACGACGGCGAGGGTGTCGCGCAGGCCCTGCTCGAGCCCGCGCGGAGAGTAGCCGAGCTCCGCCATCGCCTTGTCGTGGCGGGCCCAGAACGTGACGCCGTCGGCGGAGGAGATCAGCTCGCCAAGGTTGGGCGGCTGGTTCATCAGCTTTCCGACCACCGGCCCGATCGGCCGCATCGCCTTCAGGAGGCCGACCGGCATCGTGCGCTTGGGCGGCTCCTTCCCGGTCAGCGAGGCGGTGGTGTCGATGATTCCGCGCATGGTCGTGATCTCCCCGCCCAGGACATATGACTCGCCGGGCTCACCCCTGTCGAGCGCCAGCAGCACGCCCTCCGCGACATCCTCGACGTGGACGGCGTTCAGCCCCAGGTCCGGGAAGACGATTGCAGGCATGCGGCCCGCGAGGAAGTCCTTGATCTGCTTGCCGACCATCGAGTGGTCGCCCGGCCCGTAGACGCCGCCCGGCTGGACGATCACCAGCGGCAGGCCCTCCTCGCTCAGTTGCCTGGCGACGCGGTGTGCCTCCTCCTTGGTCTGCTCGTAATACGAGGTGTAGCTCGTGCGCGGATGCTCGTAGCTCTCGTCGACGACCTCGCCCTTGGTGTTCCCGAACGCGGCGATCGTCGAGACGTAAACCGCGCGGGGGAGTCCCGCCTCGAGTGCGGCGCGAAGGATGTTCTCGGTGCCGACGACGTTCGTCTCGCGCATCGGCTCGCGGTCGCCGGCAGGGATCCCGACCTCGTAGACCGCGGCGCCGTGGATCGCGGCGTCGCATCCCTCCATCCCCGCCCTGATCGCCGCAGCGTCGTCGAGGTCGCCGGCGACGAGGGTGCATCCCTGCGCCTCGAGTTCCCCGGCGCGCTCGGGATCTCGCACCAGCGCGACGACCTCGTCGCCGCGCTCGCGCAGCTTGCCAGCGACGTGTCCGCCGATGAACCCGGTCCCGCCCGTGACGAACACCTTCATGGGCCGAGCCTACACTTCGACCTCGTGGCCGAGAACGGAGCAGGCGTCCAGAACCCGCGCGCCAGGCAGCGGGCGCTCGTGGTCGGGGTGGCTCCGGACGCAGGCGACGGGACGCTCGCCGAGCTGAAGGAGCTCCTGCGCACGGCCGGCGTCGCGACGGCCGGCGAGCTGGTCCAGCAGCGAGAGGCCCCCGATCCGGACCGCTACCTCGGACGCGGCAAGCTCGACGAGCTGAAGGCCGAGATCGCACGCTCGGGCGCGAACCTCGTCGCCACCGACGACGAGCTGGCGCCGCGGCAGGAGCGCAACCTCGAGCGCGCCCTCGACGTCCCCGTGATCGACCGCACCGCGGTGATCCTCGACATCTTCGCCGACCATGCGCACAGCGCCGAGGGCAAGCTCCAGGTCGAGCTCGCCCAGCTCGAGTACGACGTCGCCCGCCTGCGCGGGCTGTGGACCCACCTCGACTCGCTCGCCGGAGGGATCGGTACCCGCGGCGGCAGCCCGACCCGAGGCCCGGGCGAGCGCCAGATCGAGATCGACCGCCGCCTGGCGCGCGACCGGATCGCCTCGCTGCGGCGGGAGCTGGCCAAGGTGGAGCGGAGCCGCGGCGTGATGCGAGCCCGCCGCGCGGCCAGCGCTCTGCCCCGGGTCGCGCTCGCCGGCTACACGAACGTCGGCAAGTCGACTTTGCTCAACGCGCTCACGGGTGCTCACGTCGGGGTGGGGGAGAGGCTCTTCCACACGCTCGACCCGACCACCCGTGCCTACGAGCGCGACGGACGGCGCTATCTCGTCACGGACACGGTCGGCTTCATCCGCAAGCTTCCGCACGGGCTGGTGGACGCGTTCAAGGCAACTCTCGAGGAGACGGTTCTCGCCGACCTGATCCTCCACGTCGTCGACGCATCGGAGCCCGAGGAGCAGCGCGAGGCCGCGGTCGCCGCCGTCAACGCGGTGCTGGAGGAGATCGGCGCGGGCGGGAAGCCACGGCTGATGGTCCTCAACAAGATCGACCTGCTCGACGATGACGACCGTCGCCATCTCGCGATCTCGAACCCCGGCGCGATGCCGGTCTCCGCGGACAACGGGCGATGGCCTCGACGAGCTCACCGACGCGATCGCCGACGCCTTCGAGGAGACCCTGGAGCCGGTCGAGGTGCTGGTGCCCTACGAGGAGGGCGGACGCCTCTCCGAGCTCCACGAGCTCGCCGGAACCGTCGAGCGCGAGGACCGCCCCGAAGGGCGTCCTCGTGAAGGCGCGCGTCCCCGCCGCGCTTGCGCACCGCTTCGAGGATCTGGACGTAAACGGCGCGGCCCCCGCGCCTGAATCGGACTGACCGGTCGCTACGGGACCCACGTGGCGAGTTCCTCCCGCTATGCGGGAGAAAGTCGCCAAAGGCGCTGATAGCGTCGCCGCGGTGGAGATCAGGTTCGCGAAGCTGGTCCCTGATGCGCGGCTCCCCCAGCGGGCGCACGATGGAGACGCTGGTCTCGACCTGCATTCCATCGAGGCTGAGCGCATCGCGCCCGGTGAGCGAGCCAGCGTCCGCACCGGGATCGCGGTCGCGATCCCCGCGGGCCACGCGGGCCTCGTCCTCCCGCGCTCGGGTCTCGCGGCCAAGCATGGGATCGCGCTCGTCAACGCGCCGGGCCTGATCGATCCCGGCTACCGGGGCGAGATCCGGATCCTGTTGCTGAACACCGATCGCGCCGAGGCCTTCGAGATCGAGCCCGGGGACCGCATCGCGCAGCTTCTCGTCGTGCCGTTCGTCGACGCCGAGCCGGTCGAGGTCGCCGAGCTGGACGAGACCCGGCGCGGGCTCGCCGGGTTCGGCTCGAGCGGGCGCTAGTCGTCCGCGTCAGCCGCGCATCGCTGCGGCGCGGGCGGACTCGTGGGCGGCCGTCTCGAGGTCGTCGTCGAGCGGCTCGAGCTCCGGCACGCTTCCGCTCGAGCGGGCGAGGGCCAGGCCGATCAGGCGGTCGGCGAGCCAGGCGTTCTTGGGCAGCAGCGGGCCGTGGAGGTAGGTGCCGAACATGTTCAGCCGCCGGACCCCCTCGTGCCCGTCCTGCCCGTTGTTGCCGTGACCGCGGACGACGCGCCCGAGCGGCTCGGCTCCGTGAAGGTAGGTGCGGCCACCGTGATTCTCGAAGCCGGCGATCAGCTCCGGTCCGTCGCCGAGGTCGGCCTCGATGACGACGTTGCCGATCAGGCGCGGCCCCGGTTCGCGGACGGTCTCGAGATCGGCGAGCCCCAGGCCCGGCAGGCGCTCCTCGCCGAGCTGGTAGCTGTGGCCGAGGAGCTGGTAGCCGCCGCAGACGGCGAGCAGGACTGCGCCGTCCTCGACCGCGTCGGAGAGCGCCTCGCGCTTCGACTCGACCATGTCGCGGGCGACCATCGCCTGGTCGCGGTCCTGGCCGCCGCCGATGTAGATCAGCTCGTGGGCACCGGGGTCGAATCCCTCTCCGGGCCCGGCCGCCGCGAGCTCGAAGCCGATCCCGCGCCATTCGCAACGTCGCCGCAGGAAGATCATGTTGCCGCGGTCGGCGTAGATGTTCATCTGCTCCGGGTAGAGCGCCAGCAGGCGGAGCGTCGTCATCCGCTCGCCTCCATGACGACGATCTCCGAGCCGAGATGGTCGGCGGTGGCAGGGACCTCGAGCCGCTCGGCGGGCCGCAGGCCGTGCTCGAGAGCGTCGTGCTCGAGCTCGGCTGGCGAGAGGTCGTGCAGCCGGATCGTATGCTCGTGCTCGTCAAGGGCTCCGTCCGGCGCGACCCTTTGGCGCAGGCGGTGCACCGCGATCGCGCGCTCCTCGACCTCGAGGCCCAGCGGCAGGCTGGAAAACACCCAGCCGTCGATCTCGCGCACGTCGGGCGTCGGCGGCGAGGATCCGGCGCCCGCCCGCCAGGGATCGGCCCGTCCGGCCGAGATTGCGAGCGCGACACTGCCTCCCGGCAGGAGATGACGGGATCCGGCGGAGAGCACTGCACGACGATCGTCGTCGTCGAAGAGCTGGACGAGCTGCATGGGCGCGGCGATCAGGCCGAACCGCTCGCCGAGCTCGAAGTCGCGGGCGTCGGCACGATGTGTCGTCACCTCGACGCCATCCTCCGCGGCGCGCGCGTGCAGCGCTTCGAGGAGCTCCGGCTCGCTGTCCAGCCCGGCTACGGAGTGGCCGGCATGGGCGAGCCGCAGGGCGACCCGGCCGGTGCCACAGCCGAGCTCGAGCGTCCCGCCGTGCGCCGCGAGGGCGAGGCGCTCCCAGTCGTCGAGATCGGCCGTATAGCCGCCGCACTCGACGTCGTGCCAGATCACCGCCTCGTCCGTGCGCGCCGGCGCGCTCACGCCCAGTACTCCGGCGCCAGCCCCCGGTCGGCGAGCAGGGTCCGCAGCTCGAGCAGGGCGGTGTAGGTGGGCAGTGCGTAGAGCGGGCCCTCGCCGCGGTCGAGGGCGCGGTCGAGGGACTCCTCGATTCCCTCACGGACCTCGATCCGCTCCTCGGGCCAACCCGCGTATTTGAGGCGCACGGCCATCTCCGGCGCCCTGGTCCCCGTGCAGACCACCCGCTCGGCGGCCGACCCGAGGAGCTCGAAGTCGGCGTCCCAGATCCAGGAGACGTCGCGTCCGTCGGCGATCCGGTCGTTGAGCGCGAGCCAGAGCTCGATGCCGCCGCCGTCATCGCCCGCCTCCAAGAGCAGCGTGCGAAGGACCTCGTTGGCTCCCGCGGGGTTCTTGATCAGGAGGATCGAGAGCGGGCGCCCGCCGACCTCGATCGTCTCCACCCGGCCGAACACGGCTCGCATTCCCTCCAGCGCGCGCGCCGCGTCGGCGAGCTCGATGCCAAGCCGGGTCGCCGCGGCGAGCGCGGTGAGCGCGTTGTAGACGTTGTAGACGCCCGGCAGCGGGAGGCGGAAGCTGACCTCGCCCTCGGTCGCGCGGACCGTGACGGTGGAGCCCCGCATCCCGTCCAGATCGATCTGGGTCGCGGCCAGATCCGGCTCGGGGCGGTCGGCGCCACAGTTGGGGCACTCGTAGTGACCGAGGTGCCCTACGAACGCTCGCTCGTAGCGATACGGGGCGCCGCAGCGACGGCAGTGCTTGGCGTCGTGCGCGTGCTGGAGCTCCGGGAGCGCGTGGCGCGGGTCCTCGATCCCGAAGTAGGTGACGCCCTCGCGCCGGCGCAGCTCGCGGTCGCGCCCGAGGTCGGCGACCAGCGGGTCGTCCGCGTTGAGGACGAAACCGGAGCGCCCCTCCCGTGCGGCGACCACGGCCGCCCACTCGTCGGCGAGGTGCTCGAGCTCGCCGTAGCGGTCGAGCTGGTCGCGGAACAGGTTGGCGAGGACGATCAGGCGCGGATCGAGCTCGGAGACGACTTGCGGGACCCAGGCCTCGTCCACCTCGAATAGGCCCTCGCTCCCCTGCTGTTCGAGCAGCGCGGTGGCCACTCCCCAGGTCATGTTCGATCCGGCCCGGTTGTGGACCGGCCGGCGGCCGGCCGTTCGCAGCGCAGCCGCGATCATCCCCGCGGTCGTCGTCTTGCCGTTGGTGGCGCTGATGATCGTCGCCCCGTCGGTGAGCCGCGACCCGAGGCGGGAGAGGGCGTCGGGCGCCATCCGCAGGAGCATCCGGCCGGGGAGGGTCGTCCCGCCGCCGCGCCCGCTGCGCCGGCTCAGCGCGCCCGCCGCGCGGGCCAGCGCGAGCTTCGCTCGGAACGCTGCGCTCACGTCGGCGGCCCGACCAGCGGCCCGGGTGGAGCGACGACGTCGAGCGCGCCGGGGAGGATCCGCAGGGTCGCCGGTAGGTCGGTGAGGTGGTCGCCGTCGGCGTACACGGCGAACGGGCGGTCCGCCTCGATCCGCACGGAGGCGGCACGCTCCATCCCAACCTCGGGAAGCTCGACGTAGGTGCCCTTGAAGAGCCTCGGCAGTAGCTGGGTGAAGAAGCGGAGCTTGCTCATCCGCTCGACCCAGAGGACGTCGAAGAGCCCGTCGTCGAGCACGGCGTCCGGCGCGGCGTACATGCCGCCGCCGTAAGCCTTGCTGTTTGCCGCGCCGGCCGAATAACCGGTGATCACCCGCTCGCGCCCGTCGAGGGAGAGCGTGAAGCGGGCGGGCTTCCAGGCCGCCAGCGCCCGCACCGCGGCGTAGAGGTAGACCAGGTTTCCCTTCACGAAGCGCGCCTCGTTGGCGATCCGGTTGGCGTCGGAGTCGAACCCGCAGCTCGCGATGCACAGGAAGCGCTTTTCGTTCAGTTCGCCGACGTCGATCGTCCGGGTCGTCCCCGCGGCGATCAGCTCGGCGGCCGGCTCGGGCTCGGTCGGGATGCCCGAGCACCCGTGCGAGGTCATTGCCGCGACCGCCCGGGATGATCGCGAGGGCCGCGTCCGTGCCGACCAGGGCGCCCCCAACCTGGCCGATGAGCCCATCGCCGCTCATCACGATCGGGATCTCGCCTTGCTCCGCGGCCGCGCGCGCCTCCTGGCAGCCGTGCTCGAGGCTCTTCGTCGCGACCTCGCGGTAATCGACCCCGTTGGCCTCCAGCGCCGCGCGCGCGCGCGGCAGCAGCTCGGCGACCCGGCCCGCGCCCGCGGACGGGTTGACGAGGAGAAGGTGACGGTGCGGTGCGGGGTTCACGCGCTGACTGTATTGACCGTTAGATTTGAGACGAGTACCGGGGGAATGGAGCCGCCCCAGACGAGATACGCCAGCGCCGGCGACTTCAGCATCGCCTACCAGGTCGTGGGGGACGGACCGATCGACCTGGTCCACGTTCCAGGGGTCGTCTCCCATGTCGACATGGCCTGGGAGCACCCAGGCTTTACGCGGCTGATGCAACGCCTCGCATCGTTCGCGCGGGTGATCACCTACGACAAGCGGGGAATGGGGCTTTCCGATCCCGTCACGGAGCCGCCCTCGGTGGAGGAGCGGGTTGACGACATTCGGGCGGTCATGGACGCGGTGGGCTCGGAGCGTGCCGTGATCTTCGGGTGCTCGGAGGGTTCCGTCGTGACCGCGTTTTTCGCGGCCACGTATCCGCAGCGCGTGTCGCACGCCGTGCTCTACGGCACCTTCGCTCGCCTACGCCCCGATCCGCCCGACTACCCATGGGGTTACGACGACGACGACGTCGACATGTTCACCGAGGCCGGGCAGGAGGCGTGGGGCGAGGGAATCGTCGCGATCCTGGTCGCGCCGAGCGTCCTCGAGGATCCCGAGGAGCACCGGTGGTGGGGGCGCTACGAGCGCGCCTCGACCAGCCCCCGAAGCGCCGAGGAGATGCTGAAGGCCAATCTCGACCTCGACGTCCGCGACGTCCTGCCGACGATCAGCGTGCCGACCCTGGTCCTGCACCGGGATGGCGACATGCTCCCGATCGAAGGTGCCCGATACGTGGCGGACCGGATTCCAGGCGCTCGCATGATCGAGATGCACGGCGACGATCACTGGCCCTGGCTCAACGACCCCGACGAGGTGGCCGATCACGTCGAGGAGTTCGTCACGGGCCGCCGCGCCGAGCACGACCCGGACCGGGTGCTTGCGACGGTGCTGTTCACCGACATCGTCGGGTCGACGGAACGCGCGGCCGAGCTGGGCGATCGGCGATGGCGCGAACTGCTCGAACAGCACGAGCGCCTCACCAGGGAGGAGATCGGGCGACATCACGGACGCGAGGTGAAGACGACCGGGGACGGAGTGCTCGCGACGTTCGACGGACCCGCGCGCGGAATCCGTTGCGCGCGAGCGATCGCCGCGCGCGTACAGGCGGCTGGGTCTCGAGGTCCGGGCCGGGATCCACACAGGGGAGTGCGAACTTCGCAACGGCGACATCGGCGGGATCGCAGTCCACATCGGCGCCCGGGTGATGGCCGCGGCCGCCCCGAGCGAGGTGCTCGTGTCGAGCACGGTCAAGGATCTCACGGTCGGGTCGGATATCGACTTCGAGGAGCGGGGAGTGCGAGCGCTCAAGGGCGTGCCTGGCGAGTGGCGAATCTACGCCGTCGCCTGAGCCTCCGTTTACCTCGATCACTAGCCTCCCGGCCTCAATGTCCCGCCGTCTCGCCACCCTTCTCCTGCTGCTGTCCGCCGGCGCAACCCTGCTTCTCCCCGCCTGCGGCGACGACGAGGAGGTGACGTCGGCCGGGGGTGAGGCGCCCCCGGAGTGTGAGGAGGTGGAGCCCGCCGAGCCCAAGCGGGTGAAGTTGAAGCGGCCGCCTCTCGACCCGCCGCCGGCGGGGACCCGCGCGGTCTTCGAGACGAGCTGCGGCAACCTCGAGATCGAGCTCGACACTCAGCGCGCGCCCCGCACCACGGCCTCGTTCGCGTACCTGGTCGAGGAGGGCGTCTACGACGGCACCGGCTTTCACCGGGTCGCCCCCGACTTCGTGATCCAGGGTGGCGATCCGGCGGGAGATGGGACTGGGGGGCCGGGCTACTTCGTCGACGAGCCGCCGCCTCCGGATCTCTCCTACACGGAGGGGATCGTCGCGATGGCAAAGACCGCGGCCGAGCCGCCGGGCCGCTCCGGCAGCCAGTTCTACGTCGTCGCCGGCCCGGACGCCGGCCTGCCGCCCGACTACGCGCTGGTCGGCGAGGTGGTCGAGGGGGAGGACGTGGTCTCCGCGATCGAGGAACTCGGTCCCCCCGGCGGCGACGCACCGCCGAGCGAGCCGGTGATAATCGAGCGCGCCACCCTGGAGGAGGAATAGCGATGGCTGGACCCAAGGAGGGCGACCCGGCGCCCGAGTTCGCGCTCCCGGGCAGCGGCGGCAAGACCTATCGCCTGACCGACTACCGCGGCAAGGGCGTCGTCCTCGCCTTCTACCCCGGCGACTTCACGCCCACGTGCACGCGTCAGTTCTGCTCCTATCGCGACGACGAAGACAAGTTGGAGGAGCTGGGGCTCGAGCTGCTCGGGATCTCGCCGCAGTCGGTCGACTCCCACGAGCGGTTCATCGCCGAGAACTCGCTCAACGTGCCGCTGCTCGCGGACGAGGACAAGGAGGTGGCCCGCGCGTACGGCGCACTCCTCCTCGGCGGCTTGGTGCGGCGCTCGATCTTCGTGCTCGACAGCGACCTGATCGTCCGCCATCGGCAGATGAGCACGGTCGGGCTCAACTTCGAGAGCGCAGACGACCTGCAAGAGGCCGTCGCGAAGACTCGCTGAGGTGCCGGCGCTCGACGGCCTGAGGGCGCTGCTCGTCGACCTCGACGGGGTCCTCTACGTCGAGGACGAGCAGGTACCCGGCGCGGGCGACGCGGTCGCCCGGCTACGGGAGCGGGGGCTGGGATTGCGCTTCGTCACCAACACCACCGCACGCTCGCGCGACGAGACGCTGGAGAAGCTCGCGCGGCTCGGATTCGAGGTCGCCCCAGAGGAGCTCGTCACCCCCGCGGCGCTGGCCCGAAGGCACTGCGAGGAGCGCGGCCACGAGACCGTCGCTCTGATCATGAACGACGCTGTCAAGGCCGACTTCGCGGAGCTGCGGGAGGTGGACGAGGGACCGGACGCGGTGATCATGGGCGACCTCGGTGAGGCCTTCGGCTTTCCGATCCTCAACCGCGCCTTCCGTATGGTCATGGACGGCGCCGAGCTGATCGCGCTGCAGAAAAACCGCTTCTGGCTCACCGGCGAGGGGATCTCGCTCGACGCGGGGCCGTTCGTGGCGGCGATCGAGTACGCGAGCGGGACGGAGGCCCACGTGGTCGGAAAGCCGGCTCCCGCGTTCTTCGAGGGCGTCCTCGGCGACCTCGGCGTCGATGCGGACGACGCCGGCATGGTCGGGGACGACGTCGAGTCGGACATCGCCGGCGCGATGAACGAGGGCCTGGCGGGGATCCTCGTGCGCACCGGCAAGTACCGCGAGGACTTCGTCCGCGATTCCGGGATCAAGCCGACCGCCACCGTCGACTCGATCGCGGACGTGCCCGAGCTGGTCGGCGCATGAGTGAGGATCCGCTCGAGCCGCGGCCGTTCGCGGTCGACGCTCACGGTCCCGAGCTCAGCGGCGAGGCGCTGGGGGAGGGGCCGCCGGTCGTGCTCGCCCACGGGCTGACGGCGACCCGTCGCTACGTCCTCCATGGCTCGCGGGCGCTCCCCCGGAAGGGATTCCTGGTCGCCTCCTACGACGCTCGCGGTCACGGGAGCTCGGCGCCGCCACCCGACGACGAGGGCTACGGATACGAACACCAGTGTCGCGACCTGAGCGAGGTGGTCTCGGAGCGTGGGGGCGGGGGCGTGGTGGCGCTGGTCGGGCACTCGATGGGGGCGCACACGGTCGCCGCATGGGCGCTCGCCCACCGGGAGCGCGTCGCTGCGGTGGTCTTCGCCGGGCCGGTCTCGATCGGCCTGGCGCCGACGGAGGAGGTGCTGACGGACTGGGACGAGCTCGCCGACGGTCTCGAGCAGGGCGGGGTGGAGGGATTCCTGGCCGTGCAGGAGAGACAGGGCCTGGCGCCCGAGTGGCGGGAGCCGATTCAGCGCTTCACCCGCGCGAGGATGAAGCTGCACGAGCATCCGGAAGCCGTCGCCGAAGCGCTTCGCGAGGTGCCGCGATCGGTCCCGTTCGAGGGCCTCGAGGAGCTCGCCCACCTCGATCTCCCGGCGCTGGTCGTCGCCAGCCACGACGTCGCCGACCCCGGCCATCCGTACGAGGTCGCCGCGGCCTGGGCGGAGGCCCTCCCGCAGGGACGACTGGTCAGCGAGGAGGAGGGCGACGCGCCACTCGCGTGGAAGGGCGGCAAGCTCTCGCGCGAGATCGCGTGCTTCCTCGCCGAGCCCGAAGTCGCCGAGCGCTCGCCCGAGCCACCCGAGGCCACGCACGGCGACAGCCAAGGCGGGTCAAGAGGTCGACCCCCTTAGGTTTTCGGGCGGTCGCGGAGCCTGACGACGAGGCGCAGGCCCGACCACGTCTCGTCGATCGCGCAGACCTTGTTGTCCACGAGGCCGCGGGCCACTCCCTCATCGCGGACGACGTCCTCGGTGATGTCGGTCTCGACGCCCGAGGAGCGCTTCGGCCACGCGATCCAGAGCCCGCCCGCCGGGTCGAGGTTCGCGATCAGGCGGTCGAGGGAGCGCTCGAGCTCGGCCCGACAGGTGAAGAAGGCAACGATCACGTCGAGGGGTCCGCGCGCCCGGCTCCGTACGGCCACGCCCCCGGGGAGCTCCCCCAGAGCCGTGCGAAAGTCCTCGGGCTCGTTCGGGAAAACAACGCGATCGCCGGGGGCGATGCCGAGCTTCCGGGGGAGCGGGGTGCCGGAGTAACCGGCCATCGACTGCTTATCCTCTCCAACGTGGCCGACGACGGACACGCGATCCACTACTCCGCGGTCGAGCGCGGGACCCCTGTGTACGCCTCCGACGAGACGGTCGTCGGCAAGGTCGACGAGGTGGTCGACAACTACGACGAGCACATCCTCGACGGGATCGTGATCGAGGACGGCGACGGCAAGCTTCGCTTCGTCGACGGCCCGGAGGTCGGGCGCACCGCCGAGCGCGGCGTCACCCTGACGATCTCAGCCGTCGAGGTCGAGCGGCTTCCCCCGCCCCAGAAGGCACCGCCGCGGTTCAGCCCGAGCCGCTCGCAAAGCCGCCTCGGCCGCTTCTTCGGCGGCGGCTGGAAACGGCGCTGAGAACGGGGCCACGATCCCCCTCGCACGGTGATCCTTCGCTGGGACGTGCGCGCTGACGATTTGCCAGATCACGGGACGGCGGCAGTGGATCTTTACTGGTTGCCTCTGGGCGCCGGCGGTCACTTCGTCAAGCTCAACGGTCGCGTCTACGAGGCGTTCGCGGCCCGGGCGCAGCGCCGTCCGGCGTGCGATCTCTACCACTCCGCCCTCCAGGTCAAAGTCCCTGCAGGCACGTTCGTGATCGAACAGGCGCCGGTCCACGACTGGAGCGGTGACCGGCGCGGCGTCGTCGCCGAAGGACCGGTAGGAGCGCGCTGGGCGGGTCGGTTCCGGATCTTCCGCTACGAGGTTCGCCTCTGGCGGGGCGGGCATATTCCGGACGTGGCCGAGGCCGTGGATAGCCCGCGGCGACTGACCGACGACGCGGAGCTTGCCGCGCGCGTACTGGGCGTGGTGGCACATATCCCGGCTCCGGTGTGGGGTCGGGATGAGCTTGGGATCGGCGAGATGTGGAACTCGAACTCAGTGATCGCATGGGTGATCGCGCGTAGCGGGATCGACGCCGAGCCGATCCAGCCTCCGCCCGGAGGTCGCGCGCCCGGCTGGCGGGCTGGACTCGCGCTCGCGCGACGGTCCTGAGGCGGCGCTAGAGCGGTTCGATCGTGCCGGTGAGGTGCCGGCGCTCGCCGTCGGTGGACTCGAGCACGAACGCCCAGCCGCCGTCCTGAGCACCGCTGCGCAGAAGTGCGCGGCCGGGGATCAGGAGCGGCGAGCGGAACTCGACCTCGACCACGTGCGCGTCGGGGACGCGCCCCTCGAAGGCGGCGATCGCGTGAGCCTTCGTCCACAGGCCGTGGGCGATCGCGCGTGGGAACCCGAACAGGCGGGCGGAGAGGGGGTGGAGGTGGATCGGGTTGCGGTCGCCCGAGACGTCCGCGTAACGGCGGCCGATGTCCCCGGGGACGTCCCACGACGCCCCACCCTCGCCGGCGACATCCGGCGCTTCCCGTTCCTCGGAGCCCTCCCCGCCCCCGTTCTCATCCTCGGTCCTTTCCCGTCGCAGGTAGGTGCTGTGCTCGAGCCAGGCGACCTCGCCGTCGATCCTCGCCTCGGTGACCAGGTCGAGCTGCCGACCGCGGCGGTGGGGGCGAAGGTTCTCCGCCCACACGGAGAGGTCCGGGCGGTCGGTGATCGCGATCGGGCGGCGCTGCTCGATCCGGTTCGCGACGTGGACCAGCCCGAGCAGCGCGAACGGGAACGAGCGCTCGGTCATCAGCGACATCGCCAGCGGGAAGCCGAGGATGTGCGGGTAGGTGGTCGGGACCGCATCGCGTACTCCGAAGCCGCAGACCCGGTTGTAGTCGGCGACGCGCTCGAGATCGATCTCGACCCCCTTCAGCCCGATCCCGTGGTCAGGGAGCTCGTCGGAGCCACCGGGGACGAGCGCACCCACGACGGCCTTCGCGTAGGAGGGGATCAGGGACGGGGAGGACTCCCGCTCGCGCGTCTCGACGGCCATCCTCAGGCGCCGATCAGGGCCTGGCCGCAGACCCGGACCACGTTGCCGTTGACGCCGCTGGACGCCGGGCTCGCGAGCCATCCGATCGTCTCCGCGACGTCGACGGGCTGCCCACCCTGGACGAGGCTCGACGTCCGGCGCCCGGCCTCGCGGGTGGCGATCGGCATCGCGGCGGTCATCGCGGTCTCGATGAACCCCGGGGCCACCGCGTTGATCGTCGCTCCGCGCTGTCGCATCCCCGCCGCCTCGGCCTCGACCATGCCGATGATCCCCGCCTTGCTGGTCGCGTAGTTCGCCTGGCCGCGGTTCCCGGCGATCCCGCTCACCGAGGACACCGAGACGATCCGGCCGCCGCCGCCGAGCAGGTCGCGATCGACGAGCTCCTCGTTGATTCGCTCCTGACTCGTGAGGTTGACGGCGATCACCGCGTCCCAGGCCTCCTCGGTCATCCGCCCGAGCGTCTTGTCGCGGGTGATCCCGGCGTTGTGGACGAGGACGTCGAGGCGCCCGTGCCGATCGGCGACGTGCTCGGCGACGCGGACCGGGGCCTCGGGGTCGGTGATGTCGAGCTGTAGCGCAGAGCCGCCGATCCGGTTGGCGACTACGCTGAGCGCCTCTCCCGCGGCCGGGACGTCGACGCAGACGACCTCGGCCCCGTCGCGGGCCAAGGTCGAGGCGATCGCCTCGCCGATCCCGCGCGAGGCACCGGTGACCAGAGCGACGCGGTCGGTGAGAGCGCTGTCCCAGTCGCCGGGGACGACGACGTCCTCCGCCTCAGTCGGCTCGATTCGCACCACCTGCCCGTCGACGTAGGCGGAGCGCGCCGAGAGCAGGAAGCGAAGCGTCGATTCGGTCGCCCCCTCGGCGCCGTGAGCGACCCGGACCAGGTTCGCGGTCGAGCCGCTGGAGCCGATCTCCTTGCCGAGCGAGCGCACAAAGCCCTCGATCGCCCGCTGCGCGGTCGCCTCGCGGGGGGTGTCGGCGCCGGGGGGAGGGGTGGCCAGCACGATCATCCGCCCGCTGCGGCGAACCCGGCGCATCAGGGGATGGAAGAAGTCATAGAGCGCCCGCAGACGGGAGCTCTCGTCGATGCCGCTCGCGTCGAAGACGAGCGCCGAGAACTCGGCGTCGCCGGAGACCGCGGCCGCATGGTCGGTCTCGACGTGAGCGCCGAGCGAGCGCAGCACCTCAGTGGCGGGCTCGAGCAGCCTGCCGTCGCGGGTGCCACGGAGGAGCACCGGGCCGTCGACGACCGGCTTGCCGGGCTCGTGGCGCTCCAGCACCGGCGGGGTCGGCAACCCGAGCCGCTTCGTGATCGCCCCGCCGACCGGCGAGTTGGCGAGCGACTGGTAGCGGTCGCTCACTTGCTCCTCTCCAGGATCGCGACGACACCCTGCCCGCCGGCGGCGCAGATCGAGATCAGCCCCCGCCCCGAGCCCCGCTCGTCCAGGAGCTTCGCCAGAGTCGCGACGATCCGCCCACCGGTGGCGGCGAACGGATGGCCGGCGGCGAGCGAGGAGCCGTTCACGTTCAGCTTCGCGCGGTCGATCGAGCCGAGCGGCTCCTCTAGCCCGAGGCGCTCCGAGCAGAAGGCGGGGTCCTCCCAGGCCTTCAGCGTCATCAGGACCTGCGAGGCGAATGCCTCGTGGATCTCGTAGAAGTCGAAGTCGCCGAGCCCGAGCCCGTTTCGCTCAAGCAGCCGCGGTACCGCATACAGCGGCGCCTCGAGCAGGCCGTCGTCGCCGTGCACGTAGTCGACCGCCGCGACCTCGGCGTCGACGAGGTGGGCGAGCACCGGCAGCGAGCGCTCCGCAGCCCATTCGTCGCTGGCGATCAAGACGGTTGCCGCACCGTCGGAGAGCGGGGTCGAGTTGGCCGCTGTCATCGTCGCGTCGGGCCCCTCGCCGAAGACCGGCGAGAGCTTCGCGAGCTTCTCGACGCTCGAGTCCGGGCGCAGGTTCTGGTCGCGCCCGAGGCCGAGGAAGGGCGTCATCAGGTCGTCGAAGAAGCCACGGTCGTATGCGGCGGCGAGGCGCTTGTGGGTCTCGACCGTGTATTCGTCCTGCTCGGCGCGGCCGATGCCCCAGCGCTTCGTGGAGATCGCCTGATGGCCGCCCATCGAGAGCCCCGTGCGCGGCTCCTCGTTGCGGGGGATGCGGGGAACGATCTGACCGGGGCGCAGGCGTCCAAGCAGCCGCAGCCGTGCTTGCACCGAACGGGCCCGGTTCAGGTCGAGGAGCAACCGGCGCAGGTCCTCGTTGACCTCGATCGGCGCGTCGCTGGTGGTGTCGACGCCGCCGGCGACGCCGCACTCGATCTGGCCGAGGGCGACCTTGTTGGCGACGTGGATGGTGGTCTCGAGGCCGGTGCCGCAGGCCTGCTGGACATCGTAGGCGGGCGTCTGCGGCGCCAGCGAGCTGCCGAGCACCGTCTCGCGGGTCAGGTTGAAGTCGTGGCTGTGCTTGAGCACGGCGCCCGCCGCCATCTCGCCCAGGGTCTCGCCCCCGAGGCCGAAGCGGCTGACCAGTCCGTCGAGCGCCGCCGTGAGCATGTCCTGGTTCGAGGCGTCGGCGTAGGGACCGTCGCGGCGGGCGAAGGGGATCCGGTTGCCGCCGAGGATCGCGGCCTGCCGTGCCTGGGGAGGGCTCACGTCGTCGCTCCGATACCCGCTTCGCCGAGGAGCATGCGCGCGTCTGGCAGCTCGTCGCCGATCTCGGCGGCCGCCGTGGTGCTGGCCTCCCCGCCCGGCAGCCCGATCGGAGCCGCCAGCACCGCGTCCGGGATCCCGAAGGCGTCGACCAGCCCGCCGGCGTGGGGGCGCAGCGCCTCGCACAGCGCGTTGACGCTCCGCGTCACCGCCTTGGCACGGGTGGAGGAGATCCGGCCGTGCTCCTGGAACCAGCCGCGCTGGCGCTCGATCGTCGCCAGGGCGTGGAGGTCGCAGAGCGCCGTGAGGATCGGCCTCAGGGTCTTGTCCTCACAGCGGTCGATCGCAACGATGAACGACTCGAGCAGCTCGCGGTCGGTGTGCGCCCGGGCCGTGGCGAGCACGTGGTCCTGGCAATCGTTGAAGACCTCGAACGGGTCTCCGTCCTCGGCCTCGATCCCGCGGCGCAACCGGCGCACGACGCCGGCGAGGGTGTGCTCCTCGCGCCAGCGAAACAGCCCCAGGTGATACTCGCGGTCGAGCAGGTCCTCGTCGCGCTCCCGGTTCGGGACGAGGTCGTCCGTGAGCCGCTGGATCAGCTCGCGTCCGCCGCTTCGCTCCACCACCGTCTCCCATACCTGCCCGGCGAGGAAGCCGGCGGTCTCGAGCGGGTTGAGCTCGCCGAACTCGTCCCGGAATCCGGTCAGGAGGCTCTTGGCGGCGAGCTGGAGCAGGATGGTGTTGTCGCCCTCGAAGGTGGTGAAGACGTCGGTGTCTGCGCGAAGCTCCGCGAAGCGGTTCTCGCTCAGATAGCCGGCACCGCCGCAGCACTCGCGACAGGTCTGGATCGTGTCGGTCGCGTGCCAGGTGGCGAGCGCTTTCAGCCCGGCGGCCCGCGTCTCGAGCTCGCGACGGTCCTGCTCGTGACCCTCCTCGCCGAAGATCCGGTCGAGCTCGGCGACGACCGACTCCTGGGCGAAGTGGAGCGCGTAAGTGGTCGCGAGGGCGGGGAGGAGGCGGCGCTGGTGCACCCGGAAGTCGAGCAGCGGCACCTCCTCGCCGTCGGGCGGGCCGAATTGACGGCGGCGCAGCCCATGGCGGACGGCGATCGTGAGTGCCGACTTGGTCGCGCTGATCGCGGCGCCGCCGACGCTGATCCGGCCCTGGATCAGCGTCCCCAGCATCGTGAAGAAGCGGCGGTTCTCGTTCTCGATCGGGCTCGTGTAAGTCCCGTCGGGGGCGACCTCGGCATAGCGGTCGAGGAGCGCGTCGCGGGAGACGCGCACGTTCTCGAACGAGATCCGCCCGTTGTCGACACCGTTGAGACCGAGCTTCTCGCCGCAATCCTCAATCGTGACGCCGTCGCAGATGGAGCCGTCCTCGTCGCGGATCGGGACGAGCAGCGCGTGCACCCCGCGGGTCTCGCCGCCCGCCTCGAGCTGTGCGAACACCGCGGCGAGGCGTCCGTGGTCGGCGGCGTTGCCGATGTAGTCCTTGCGGTCCTCCGGCTTCGGCGTGTGGACGACGAACTCCTCGGTCGCGGGGTCGTAGGTGGCCGTCGTCCCCACCTGCTGGACGTTCGAGCCGTGACCGCTCTCGCTCATCGCGAAGCATCCGGGCAGCTCGAGCGTCGCGATCCGCTTCAGGTAGCGCTCGTGGTGCTTCTCGGTGCCCAGGTGGTGGACGGCGCCGCCGAAGAGGCCGAACTGCACCCCGCACTTGACCAGCAGCGAGAGGTCCGAGTGGGCCAGGGTCTCGAACGCCGCGATCGCGGCGCCAACGAGGCCGAAGCCACCGTACTCACGCGGGAAGAGGAGGGACGGCCCGCCGGTCTGCGCCAGCGTCTTCGCCCACTCGAGCACCTGCTCGCGGTACTCGTCGGTGGGCGGCGGGATCGGTCCCTTGGCGAACTCCGGTCGCGAGATCACCGCGCGAACGTGCTCGCGGACCTGCCGGTGCTCGCCGTCGAGCAGGACGCGAAGCGCGACGGGGTCGAAGTCGAGGGGTTCTCCGGCAGGGGCGCTCACAGGGGAAGCGGCTTACCGTACCCTGGCGCACCACTTTGGCGCTCTCCCTCGTCACCGGCTTCCCCGGCTTCATCGGCCGCCGCCTCGTCGCGCGCCTGGTTGCCGACGACCCCGAGGCGCGAGTCGTCGCGCTGGTGGAGGAGCGGATGCTGGAACCGGCGCGCGAAGCCGCCGCGGGGATCGACGGCGAGCGGGTCGAGGTGCTCGCCGGCGACATCGGCGAGCGCCGGCTCGGGCTCGGCGATTCCGACCACGAGCGGCTGCGCTCGGAGGTCAGGCGCGTCTACCACCTCGCGGCGATCTACGACCTCGCCGTGCCGCTCACGGTGGCGCAGCGGGTCAACGTCGATGGGACCGGGAACGTGCTCGAGCTCTGCGCGGATGCGGAGTCGCTCGAACGTCTCGCCTACGTCAGCACCGCCTATGTGGCGGGGATGCGAAGCGGCATCGTCTATGAGCACGAGCTGGTCATGGGGCAGGAGTTCAAGAACCATTATGAGTCGACCAAGTTCCAGGCGGAGGCATGGGTCCGCGAGTACATGGACCGGGTGCCGACGACGATCCTGCGGCCGGCGATCGTCGTCGGTGACTCGCGGACCGGCGAGACCCAGAAGTTCGACGGCCCCTACTTCATCCTCCGCACGATCGCCGAGGCCGAGCGCTCCGGCCAGCCCGTGTTCCAGTTCGGCCGCGCCGACGCGCCCTTCAACGTCGTCCCGGTCGACTTCGTGGTCGAGGCGATCGCCGCATCCGCCGCCGACCCCGCCGCGGAGGGGGAGACCCTCCACCTCGTCGACCCCGAGCCGCTGACGGCGAGCGAGCTCACGACCGCGCTCTCCCGCGAGTACGGCGGCCGGGAGCCCCGGGGCAGGATCCCGCCGGGGCTGGTCAAGGCGGTCCTGCGGGTCCCGGCCGTCCGCGAGCGCTTCGGCGGAGCGCCGCCGGAGTCGATCGTCTATCTCAATCATCCGGTCCGCTTCGACACCCGCCGCTCCGTCGACGCTGCTCACGCCGCACGACCTCCGACCTCCCAACTTCACCGACTATGTCGGCGCGATGGTCGCGCTTCTTCCGCGAGCACGAGGACGACCCCGCACTGCGGCCGGGCCACAAGGCCTAGTTCGGATACCGAACGGCGCGCTCGGCCGGCGCGGCGCCCAGGCCTGGGCCGTCCTGGATATGCGTCGCTATACGACGGCGATCCAGGACGACGGCTGGCTTAGCCTGGCTCGCCGTCGTTCAGGCCCTCGGCCGCAAGGGCCTCCTCGTAGCGGGCGTAGGCGTGCAGGGCGTCACCGTACTCGCGGAAGCGAAGCCGCTCGACCCGGTGTCGGCGATCAACTCGCGGAGGCCGGCGTGGCCGCGATCGACGCGCCGCTCGCCGCTCAGCGGCGGCCTCGGGACCGCGGTCCCCTCGTAGGCGGGGGTGACGATCTCAACTGCCCCGTCGGCGTCGAGTGCCGCTACACGCTCCAGGAAGCGGCGTGCCTGATCCTCGCGCTCTGGCCCCATACTCGCAATCCCTTGCGAGCAGCTGACCTCACCGTGGCGGTGAGCCTGTGGCCAGCCGCGGCGACGTGCCGCTCTATCTTCGGCGCGTGCACGACACCGAGATCCTGATCCTCGGGATCCTCGTCGCGATCCCCACCCTCAGCGTGATCGCACGCGTGATCGGCGTCCCGTATCCGATCGTGCTCGTGATCGGCGCGCTTCCGCTCGGGTTCATCCCGGGCGTCCCGGACGTCGAGCTCGATCCCGACCTGGTGCTGGTGATCTTCCTGCCGCCGCTCCTCTACGTAGCGGCGTTCTTCGCCAACCTGCGGGAGCTCCGCGCCGACGCCCGGGCGATCTCGCTGACCTCGATCGGGCTGGTCCTGTTCACCACCTGCGCGGTCGCGGTGGTGGCGCACGAGATGATCTCCGGCCTCCCATGGGCGGCGGCGTTCGCGCTCGGCGCGATCGTGTCCCCGACCGATCCACTCGCCGCGACCGAGATCATCCGCCGCGTCGGGGCGCCGCGGCGCCTGCTCACCATCGTCGAGGGCGAGAGCCTCGTCAACGACGCGGCCGCGTTGATCGCCTATCGGGTCGCGGTCGCCGCGGCCGTCGGTGGAAGCTTCTCGCTGCTCGATGCGAGCGTCGAGTTCGTCGTCGCGGTGATCGGAGGCATCGCCATCGGGCTCATCGTCGGCAAGGTGATCGCCGAGGTGCGGCGGCGACTGGACGACGTCCCGGTCGAGATCACGATCTCCATCTTCACCGCCTACGCCGCGTATTTCCCCGCCGAGCAGCTCGGGTTGTCGGGGGTACTCGCTGCGGTCACCGCCGGGATATACCTCGGCTGGCAGGCCCCCTGGATCTCGAGCCCGCAGATGCGGATGCAGGGTTCCGCGGTCTGGGAGCTGATCATCTTCATGCTGAACGCCGTCCTCTTCGTCCTGATCGGTCTCCAGCTCCCCAGCATCCTCGACGCCGTTTCCGACATCTCGGCCGCTCACCCTCGCCGGATACGCGCTGGCGACTATCGCCGTCGTGATCGGAGCGCGCTTCTTATGGGTCTTCACGGTGCCGTACCTGATCCGCGCATTGGACCGTCGCCCCAGCCAGGTCGCGCGCCGCGTGGGCGCCCGACCGCGGGTGATCACTGCCTGGTCCGGGATGCGCGGGGCTGTCTCCCTTGCGGCCGCCCTCGCGCTGCCGCTCGAGACCGACGCGGGGGCGCCGTTTCCCGAACGCGAGCTCTTGATCTTCCTCGCCTACTGCGTCGTCCTCTTCACCGTGGTCGTTCAGGGCCTCACGCTGCCGGCGCTGATCCGCCGCCTCGACGTTCGCGGGGACGGATCCGAGGAGGAGTCCGAGGAGTACGCGGCGAGAATCGCCGCAGCCGAGGCTGCGCTCGAGCGGCTGGAGTCCCTGGCCGGCGAGGAATGGGCGCGCGACGAGACGGTCGAGCGCATGCGCAGTCTCTACAACTACCGCCGCCGCCGCTTCGCCACCCTGAGCGGCGAGCTCGACGACGTTCACGGCATCCAGGACCACTCGCTCGACTACCAGCGCTTGATGCGTGAGCTGCTCGACGCCCAGCACGACGCCGTCGTCCGGATGCGCGACGAGCGCAGGATCTCGAGTGACGTGATGCGCCGCGTCGAGCGCGACATCGACCTCGAACAGGCGCGTCTCGAGATCTGATCGCATTGTCGCTCCTCGCCGACCGCGTCTACGGACCCTTCTTCGTCGGCAACCTGGTCTCGAACTGCGGCAACTGGATCCACAACGTCGCGGCGGCCGTGGTCGTCTTCGAGCTCACGGACTCGGCGGTGGCGGTCGGCGCTGTCACCGCCTGCCTGTGGATCGCATCGCTTCTGCTTCAGCCGTGGGCCGGAGCGCTGACCGACCGCTACGACCGCCGGCGGATGCTGATCGCGGGCCAGGCCGTCTCGCTTCTCGGTGCCGCCGCGGTCGCCGTCCCGACCCTGGTGGTCGGCGCCGACGACCTCCCGGGCCCGTGGCCGATCTACGCCGGAACGCTCGTCATCGGGCTCGGGATCGCCTTCTCGCTCCCCGCGATGCAGGCGCTGATCCCGGCGCTGGTCCGGGAGCGAGAGCTCGACCGCGCGATCGCGCTGGGCGCGGTCAGCTTCAACCTCGCGCGCGCCCTCGGCCCGGCGATCGCCGGACTGATCCTGATCTCGGCCGACGCCTCGATCGCCTTCGCCGTCAACGTCTTGAGCTTCGCGGTGCTGATCGGGGTGCTCGTCGCGATCCGGCCGCGGTCCGAGCAGGCGCCGCCTTCCGGCGACAAGTCGGTGGCGGCGGGACTGCGCTGGGTGCGCGCCGACCGCCGCGCGGTCGTCCTGATCGCCTCGATGGTCGCGATCGGCTTTGCCACCGATCCGATCAACACACTCACGCCACCGTTCGCGGAGCTGGTCGGGGACGGCGAGGGCCTCGTCGGCCTGATGGTCGCGGCCTTCGGCGCCGGCGCCGTCACCGCGGCGGCCTTCGTCGATCGGATCCGGACCCGCCTCGGCCGCGAGCGCGCCGGGGCCGCCGGCCTCGTCGTCCTCGCGGGAGCGATCGGCCTCTTCGCGTTCAGCGCCAGCCCGGGTCACGCCCTCGCCGCGATGGCGCTGGCGGGCGCGGGCTTCCTCATCGCGATCACCTCCGTCACGACGCAGCTACAGGAGCGGGTGCCGGACCGGCTGCGGGGGCGGGTGCTCGCGCTCTGGGGGGTCGCGTTCCTCGGCACCCGGCCGATCTCCGCGACGATCGACGGCGCGATCGCGGACTTCGTCTCTCCGCGCGCGGCGGCGCTGGCGATGGCGTCCGCGGCGCTTGCCGCGGCGCTCTTTCAGGGACGCGAGGCCGCCCGGCCGGCGGCCCCGGAGCGACCCGCGCTGGCGGGGAGCGAGTGGGCCTGACGGGGCATTCGCATCATTTGGGATCTGAATGGGCTATAGCCCCACTGAGATCCCAAAACATGTGGGTCGGGCCGCAGCCGGTGCGTGCGTCAATTGAGTGCTCCGACTGAGAGGCCCCGGCTGCGGCTTTCACGCGCGAAGCAGGAGTGGAGAGTCGCGTCGCCCCGCCCCCATTGACGTGCGTGGACTTGACCACACAGGCGGTGGGTGAATCAACGTTCGTCCTGGGCTCTGGGGGACCAGTGCAATCCATGTCCACCCCTCGGACACGGATTGCACTGATTCGTGGCAACCGGATATCCCTTTCGCTAGTCCCCCAACCGCTCCGGCAGGCCGAACCGGGGGAAGGCCTCCGGCGTCACGAAGCCGGCGATCTCGCCGATCCCGGATCCCTCCATCGTCAGCACCTGAAGCGCCTGCGGCATGAAGCACTGCTCCTCGTGCCTCCAGCTGTAGGAGGCAAAGGCGAGCTGGCCGCTGGCCCGCGCCGGGATCACCCGGACCCGGCGCTCGCCGGCCTCGAAGCGCGAACGCCCCGGCGCCCAGCGCTTCGCAAAGGCGAAGTCCTCGAGGAAGCCGAGCACCGCGTCGCGCCCGCGGTACCAGGTCGGCATCGGCGGCATCGTGATCGTCGCGTCCTCGGCGAGCATCGCCGCGATCTCGTCGGCGTCGCCACGCTCCCACGCATCCACGTAGGTCTCGACGAGCTCGCGTATCTCCTCATCGCCCAGCGAGCGCAGGGTGGCCTGCTGGCTTTGCTCGGGGAGGCGCTCGTCGACCGCCTTGCGGGCGCGCTGCAGCGAGCTGTTCACCGCGGGCACCGTCGTCTCCAGCGTCTCCGCGACCTCGCGGGCCGAGAAGCCGAGCACCTCGCGAAGGATCAGGGTCGCCCGCTGGGTCGCCGGCAGGTGCTGGAGGGCGGCGATGAACGCGAGCTCGACGCCCTCGCGCTGCTCGTACCGCGCATCCGGGGCGGCGTAGCCGTCCTCCACGCGCAGGACCTCGTCCGGGAAGGGCTCGACCCAGACCGACTCGACCAGCGGCGTCCCCGGCCCGTCGCCGGGATCGGAAGGGGGGCCGTAATCGACCGGGAGCACCCGCTTCGGTCGCTTGCCGATCGCGTCGAGACAGACGTTCGTGGCGATCCGGTAAAGCCAGGAGCGAAGCGAGCTGCGTCCCTCGAAGCGGGACATGCCGCGCCAGGCGCGCAGAAGCGTCTCCTGGAGCGCGTCCTCGGCGTCGTGGACGGAGCCGAGCATCCGGTAGCAGTGCGCCTGAAGCTCGGATCGGTACGCGTCGACCAGCTCGCGGTACGCGGCCTCGTCGCCCCCCTTGGCCCCCTGCAGCAGCTCCTGATCGCGCGTCGAGGTCGAAGCACCGGCCATTTCCCTCAGGGTAGAGCCGATTAGTTCCGGGCCTCGTCCGGGTCTTAGGGGCCAGCGATGCCGGCAAGACCGAATCCCGTCGTCCATCTTGAGCTCCACACGCCGAACCTGCCGCGCGCGTGCGCGTTCTACGTCGGGTTGTGCGGGTGGCGCCCCGAGCGCGTCGATTCCGGCAATGGTGCCTACCTGACCCTCGCCCTCGGGGGCCCGCTGGGAGGCGGTGTCGTCGAGCGCGACACGCAGCCGCCGATGTGGCTGCCCTACGTCGAGGTCTCCGAGATCCACCAGGCCACCGACCACGCCCGCTGGCTCGGAGCTTCGGTGCCCCTCGCCCCCCGCGAGGGACCGGCGGGTTGGCGCAGCGTCGTCTCTGCCCCCGCCGGCGGACAGCTCGCGCTCTGGCAGCCGAAGTCCTGAGGCCGGACGCTACGCGGAGATCGACCTCGGGAGGCCGAAGCGCGGAAAGGCCTCGGTCGCCCGGAAGGCGAGGATCTCGGTGATCCGCGGGCCGTCGAGGGTGAGCACGTCCAGGGCGACCGGCAGATAGGCGCCGGCGTCCGGGTCGAGGTGGTAGGTGCCGAGCGCGAGCTGGCCGTTCGCGCGGGCCGTCCGGTAGCGAAGCGAGAGCGGGGGCCCCTCGGGCATCAGCCACGAGTCGCCGATCTTGTCGCGACCGCGATACCAGTCCGGGTACGGGGGCATCGCGAAGGTCGCGTCCTCGGCCAGGAGCCCGAGGATCGCCTCGACGTCGCCGCCCTCGAACGCGTCGACGAACCGCTCGACGAACTCGCGGACACCTGCATCGCCGAGCGAGCGGAGGGTGGCCTGCTGGCTTTGGTCGGGGAGGCGCTCGTCGACCGCCTTGCGGGCGCGCTGTAGGGCGCTGTTCACGGAAGCGACCGTGGTGTCGAGCGACGCCGCCACCTCCTTCGCGGAGAAGCCGAGGACCTCGCGCAGGATCAGCGCCGCGCGCTGCCGGGCCGGGAGATGCTGGAGCGCTGCGATGAAGGCGAGCTCGATGCTCTCGCGCTGCTCGTAGCGCGCCTCGGGCGCGGCGTACCCGTCCTCGACGCCGATTTCCTCGTCGGGATAGGGCTCGATCCAGATCGGTTCGGTCACGGGCTCGCGCGGCGGGTCGCCGGGGGCCGCGGCAGGGCCGTAGTCGACCGGGAGTACCCGCTTCGGCCGGCGCCCGATCACGTCGAGGCAGGCGTTGGTGGCGATCTTGTAGAGCCACGAGCGAAGCGAGCTGCGTGCCTCGAATCTGGGCAGGCCGCGCCAGGCGCCGAGCAGCGCGTCCTGGAGCGCATCCTCGGCGTCGTGGACGGAGCCCAGCATCCGGTAGCAGTGGGCATGAAGCTCACCGCGGTGGGTCTCGACCAGGCGGTGAAACGCGTGCTCGTCCCCGGCTCGCGCGGCCTCGAAGAGTTCGCGCTCGGTGGGGCTCAGCGTGGGGGAGGGACCGGCCATCCTCGACGAGCGTAGACGCTCGCAGGACCCGGAACTCATCGGTCGCTATAGATGCTGCTCGTGAGCGAGCGGCTGCGAGCGATCAGTGCGATCGGCCGGGAGTCTGCGCGGAATCAGGTCGAGGTGCTCGACGGAGACACGCTCGCAGCGAGATCGCTACTCCGACCGCGGGCGCGCGATTCGTCGGTTTCAGGACGTGGATGGCCGACTTCGACGAGTTCCAGCTCGAGGTCGAGGAGCTGATCGACGCGGGCGACCGCGTCTTCGCGGCCGTTCTCCCCAAGGGCCATGGACGGCGGAGCGGCATCGAGGTCGCAGGTCGGATGACGTACCCGGTGTTCACCGTCCGCGACGGCCTCATCGTGCGCTACCAGCTCTTCACGGAACGGGAGCAGGCCCTCGACGCCGCCGGGCTTCGGGAGTAGACCGACGCGCGTTCGTACGGGTATCCGCACCGCGAGACGCGGGGCAGCCGCATCGGCAGCGGCGTCGCCGGGTGAGACGCTCGCGTCATGGCGATCTCAGCCATCCAGACAGGGTTGGTCGATCGGCTCCGCGCTGAGCTGAACGGGCGGACGATCGCTCCCTCGGATGCCGGCTACGACGAGGCCCGCGCCGTCTTCTCTGGAGCGATCGATCGCCGTCCGGCGGCGATCGCCCGCGTCGCCGACGCGATCGACGTATCCCGCGTGATCTCGATCGCCCGCGAGACAGGCCTCGAGCTGGCCGTCCGCGGCGGTGGCCACAGCGGCGCGGGGCACGGGGTCTCCGAGGGAGGCATCGTGCTCGACCTCGGCGCGATGCGCACGCTCGAGATCGACGCCGACGGGCGCACCGCCTGGGCCGAGGCGGGTCTGACCGCGGGCGAGTACACCGAGGCCGCGGCCCAGTACAAGCTCGCGACGGGCTTCGGCGACGCTCGGTCGGTTGGGCTCGGCGGACTCACCCTCGGCGGAGGGGTCGGCTATCTGTCCCGCAAGCACGGGCTCACGATCGACAACCTGCTCGCCGCCGACGTCATCACCGCCGACGGCCAGCTCCTGCGCACGGACGCCGAGACGCATCCTGATTTGTTCTGGGCGATTCGAGGAGGGGGTGGGAACTTCGGCGTCGCGACCCGATTCAAGTTCCGGCTACACGAGCTGGATGGAATCGTGGGCGGGGACCTGGTCCTGCCGGCGACGCCGGATGTGATCGCCTCGTTCATCGCGGAGGCCCAGGCGGCGCCGGACGAGCTCTCCACGATCGCCAACGTGATGCCCGCCCCACCGTTGCCGTTCCTGCCCCCCGATGCTCACGGGAGCCTGGTGGTCATGGCCACGCTCGCCTACGCGGGCGATGCCGAGGCCGGCGAGCAGGCGATCGCCCCATTTCGCGCACTCGCGACGCCGCTCGCCGACCTGGTCCGGCCGATGTCGTATCCGGAGGTCTTCCCCCCGGAGATGCCCGACTACCACCCGATCGCCACGGCCCGCACGATGTTCGTCGACTCGATCGATCGCTGGGCGGCGGAGCTGATCGTGGACCGGCTCGAGAGCGGGACCGCCCCGATGCGCGTCGCGCAGCTACGGGTGCTGGGCGGGGCGGTCGCCGGCGTTGCCACGGACGCAACCGCCTTCGCGCACCGCGACCGCCGGATGATGGTCAACGTCGCCGCGGTGCATGGCGGACAGGACGTGGCAACCCATGAGGCCTGGGTCGACGGCTTCTCGTCGGCCCTCAGCCAGGGGCAGGCCGGTGCTTATGTGAACTTCCTCGGCGACGAGGGCCCGGCGCGGGTGCGCGAGGCCTATCCCGGCCCGACCTGGGAGCGGCTCAGCGCGATCAAGGCTCGCTATGACCCGACCAACCTCTTCCGGCTCAACCAGAACGTCCCGCCGAATCAGGACGGCGCGGGGCGTTAGCGCCGGCGGCGCGCTCGAGCCGACTCGCGAGTGCTCTGAGCTGCTCGCCGAGCTCCGGCGGCTCGAGGACCTCGAAGTCGACTCCGAACATCGCGATTCGCAGCGCGAGCCACTGGAGGTCGTCGTCGCCGGTCCGGAACTCGGTAGCTTGCTCGTCGAGCGGGTCGGCCGTGCCCCAGCCGGACGGAAGGTGGCGGCGAATCTCCTCGACGGGGGCGTGGAGGACGACCCGGGCCTGGTAGCGGTACGGCTGGGCGGCGAGGCTCTCGGTGACGAACGTCGCGGCATCCTCGGCCGGGAGCGGCCGCGGCGTGAACCGGACGCCGGTGGAGGTAGGCCGGCTGAGGCGGTCGACGCGGAAGTTGCGCCAGTCCTCGCGGGCCGGATCCCAGGCGACGAGGTACCAGCGAAGGCCCAGGTTGACGACCGAGTACGGCTCGACCTCCCTCCGGGATTCGGTCCCCTGGCGATCGCGATAGGCGAAGCGCAGGTGCTCGGCGTCGCGACAGGCGGTGGCGATCGCGGTGAGGTGCTCGGGATCGACCGTGGGACCGCCCGCGGGTGGCGTCGACGTGGCCCAGCCCAGGGCGGTGACGCGTCGGCGAAGGCGGGCGGGGAGGACCTGCTCGAGCTTGACCAGCGCCCGGACCGCGGTCTCCTCGATTCCGGTCACGGTCGTGCCCGCGGCTGTCCGCAACCCGACCGCGATCGCGACCGCCTCCTCGTCGTCGAGCAGGAGCGGGGGCATCGCCGTTCCCGCCCGCAGGGTGTAGCCCCCCGCGGGACCCGTGAGCGACTCGACCGGGTAGCCGAGCTCGCGCAGGCGCTCGACGTCGCGCCGGACGGTCCGCCCCGAGACCTCGAGCCGTCGCGCGAGCTCAGCGCCGGGCCAGTCGCGTCGAGCCTGGAGCAGCGAGAGCAGCGTGAGGAGGCGGCTGGAGGTGTCGTTCATGGAAATTTCCAGGGTGCCCGAGATTGAGGACAGATTCTGGCCTAAATGGGTCCGTAGGGTGCGATCCATCGTGTTCTTCGCCTCGGCAGACGAGATGCGCGAGTGGCTCGACGCCCACCACGAGTCCGCCACCGAGCTCTGGGTCGGGATCCGCGAGAAGGGCGCGGGGAGGGGAGGGCTGACTCTTGCCGAGGCGCTCGATCAGGCGATGTGCTTCGGCTGGGTCGACAACATGACCTGGCGGGTCGACGAAGACAGCTACATGCTCCGGTTTACGCCCGGACGGCCGCGCAACCTCGCCCGCGCCGAGGAGCTCAGGGCCGAAGGGCGGATGCACACGGCGGGCATCCGGGCATTCCAGGGACGGCGGTAGCCGTGCGGCGGCGACGTCCAGATGCGATGGGGTCGTCGGTCGCCTTCGCCGAGCTCGCCGAGGGCCACCGTCGCGAGCTCCAGGCGCATTGCTACCGGATGGTCCGTTCGGTCGAGGACTCAGAGGACATGGTCCAGGAGACGCTCCTGCGGGCGTGGCGCAGCCGCGACAGCTACGAGGGGCGGTCCTCGCCTCGGACCTGGCTGTACCGGATCGCCACGAACGTCTGCCTCGACGCCCTGGAGCGCCGTAATCGCCGGATGGAGCACACCCATGGACGGGACCCCGAGGGGATTCCGGAGAGCCCGGACGATTTGATCGAGCGGATAGCCGTGAGCGAGGCCGACCCCGAAGCCGTGGTCACGGCAAGGGTGACGCTCGAGCTCGCGTTCCTGGTCGCCGGTAGCCTGCCGCAGAGGCAGCGGGCCGTTCTGTTTCTGCGCGGGGTGCTGGGGCTGTCGGCGAAGGAGACGGCATCGCTGCTCGGGGACAGCGTTTCCTCGGTGAACAGCGCGCTCCAGCGAGCCCGACGGGGTTTGAGGCACCGTCTTCCCGAACGGGACGACCCCGCGCTTGAATTGGTCTAGATCCGGCTCGGGGCAGGGCGGGATTAGAGTCCGAGGCGGTGGCTTCGGGTCCGACTACGAATGTCTTGATCGCAGGCGGCGGGATCGCGGGCGTCGAGACCCTCCTCGCGCTTCGCGACCTCGCGGGCGACAGGGTCTCCATCACCTTGGTGAGTCCGACACCCGAGCTCATCTACAAGCCGCTCGTCGTCGACGAGCCGTTCTCGAACGTGCCCGCCGAGCGCCATGAGCTCGCCCCGCTCGTCGCCGAGGCAGAAGCCGAGCTCGTCCTCGGCACGCTGTCCGGGATCCGGGTGGAGGATCGCGTCGCGGAGCTCGGCGACGGTTCGGAGCTGAGCTTCGACGCCGCCGTGATCTGCGTCGGCGCGAGGCAGCGAGTGGCTTTCTCGGATGCGGCGACGCTGCGGACGACGGGCGACCCGCTGCCGATCGACTCGCTGCTGCGCGACGCCGCCGATCATCCGTCGAAGCGACTCGTGTTCCTGCTCCCGTCGGGGGGCAGTTGGCCGCTGCCGATCTACGAGCTGGCGCTGCTTTGCGAGCGTCGATCCCGGGAGGCGCGACCTGAGGTCCAGCTCACGATCGTCACCCCTGAGGCGGCGCCGCTGATCGCCTTCGGACCGGCGGCGAGCGCGGCGGTCGCGGAACTGCTTCGGACCCGGGGCATCGAGGTGATCGCCGGTCGCTGGCCGCGCGAGATGCCGGACGGCGGCATCAGGCTCGTTCCCGGCGACGGGGAGCTCGAGGCGGGGGCGATGATCGCCCTGCCGGCGCTGGAGGGACCGGGCCTGTCCGGGCTGCCCGCCGACGAGCGAGGCTTCATCCCGATCGACGACCACGCCCGCGTCCGTGGCGCCGGCGGGGTCTATGCCGCGGGCGACGGTGCCAACTTCCCGATCAAGCACGGCGGACTCGGCACCCAGCAGGCCGACGCCGCGGCTGAGCAGATCGCGGCCGGCGCCGGAGCGGAGATCGACCCGCGGCCCTTCCACCCGGTGCTCCGGGGGCGTTTGATCACCGGCGAGGAATCGCTCAGCCTCGTCGCCGCTGCGACCGGGGGCGGGGGGGAGGGGGACGTGAGCCTGGACCCGCAGTGGTGGCCGCCGCAGAAGGTCGCCGGCCGATACCTGTCGGCCTGGCTTGGGGGCGGGGTGCCGCACGATCCCGGCGAGCAGCCCGTTCACGGCGTCGACGTCGAGGTCGCGCTGCCGAAGGAGTGGCACCGGGAGCCGATGGCGCTCGACCCGCTCGCACCGCCGAAGCTCGACTGAGCCATGGACGCGATGGTCTTCCTGCACCTGCTCGGAGCGGCCATCTGGATCGGTGGGCTGGTCTTCGTGGGAATGCTGGCGGTGGCGACGCGACGTACCGTGGGCGCGCGCGAGCGAAGCGAGATCTTCCGCGTCGCCGGCACGGGGTTCCTGATCCTCGGCGGTCTCGCCGCGGTGCTCCTGGGGCTCTCGGGCAACACGCTCGTCGAGGACACGCTTGGCGGCTGGGATGGGCTCGGCGCATCCGGGGCGGGCGATCTGGTGCTCTGGAAGACCGGCCTGTTCGCCGCGGTGCTGGTGTTAGCGGTCGTGCACGGGATCGTCCTCGGGCCGCGCATCCGCGCTCTTCGGGTCCGCAGCCTGGACGGCGATGCGACGCCGCGCGAGGAGGCCGAGCTCCGTCGGGCGCTGGGCGTTTCGACGGCCTCCCAGGTGCTGATGCTCGCCGGCTCCATAGCGATCCTGGTCCTCGCCGCCGACATGGTGAGCTGACCGTGAAGCGCGACCCGGCGCTCGCGCCGCTCTCGCACGATCACCATCAGGCGCTGTTTCGCGCGCTGCGCCTTCGCCGCGTGACCGCGGAGGACGCCGCGGAGGTCCGCGACGACGTCCTGAGCTTCTTCTCCGAGCACGGCCTGCGGCACTTCGCGATCGAAGAGGAGGTGCTGCTGCCCGGCTGCGCCCACCGGCTCGACTCGGATCATCCGGCGGTCGAGCGAGTTCTCACCGACCACACCTGGTTCCGGGAGCGGCTGGGGAGCCTCGAGCGCGGCGAGCTCGAGCTCGGCGCGATGAAGGACTTCGGTGACCGCCTCGACGCGCACGTGCGCCATGAGGAGCGTGTTCTTTTCCCGGCGATCGAGGAAGCACTCGACGACGCCGAGCTCGTCGAGCTGGGACGCGAGATCGAGACGGCCGAAGGCGCCTGAGCACTCGGCCCGACGGTCGACTTCATAGGAGGACTCTGGTAGAAGTCGATTCGACGTGGCTGCGGAGAGCGGCGACGCGCCTGGAGGGCCTGCCTCCGACGGGGAGCGTCGCGGGCTGCTGATCTCGCGCGGCTGGGTCCAGGCCGCGGTCGTCGTCTTCCTGTTCGGGTTCTTCGTCCTCGGCCTGCTCGCCTACCGCACGTACTCCGCGGACCCGCCGATCCCCGAGCGGGTCGTCGATCCGGGCGGCGCCACGGTGTTCACCGGCGACGACGTTCGCGAGGGGCAACGGGTCTTCCTCAACAACGGGCTCATGCAGTACGGCTCGATCTTCGGCCACGGCGCCTATCTCGGCCCCGATTACACCGCGGACTACCTGCATCGCGCAGCCCAGTCGGTGGAGGAGCGGTACGGCGGCACGGGGTCCGACCGGGCGCGCGAGCGCACGATCTCGGACTTTCAGGTCAACCGTTACGACGAGGAGACGCAGACGCTCGCCTACACCGACGGGCAGGCGCGCGCGTTCGACGAGCTCGAGGGCCATTACGGGGACTTCTTCTCCAACCCGACCAGCGAGCTGGGCCTTCGCCCGGAGGCGATCGACGACCCGCAGCGAGCCCACGAGCTGACCTCGTTCTTCGCCTGGTCAGCGTGGGCGGCGTCGGCGCGGAGGCCAGGGCACGACTACTCCTACACGAACAACTGGCCGCCGGAGGAGCTCGTCGACAACACGCCGACGGCGAACGTCGTGCTGTGGAGCGTTGTCTCGCTGATCGCGCTGCTCGGTGGGATCGGGCTCCTGTTCGCGGCCTTCGGTCGGTGGAACTTCCTCGGATGGCGCGGCCGCGAGCAGTCGTCACTCTCCTTCCGGCGCCCCGGGGATGTCGCCCTGACGCCGGCCCAGCGCGCCACCGCCTGGTTCTTCCTCGTGATGGCGGCGCTATTTCTGATCCAGGTGCTGGTGGGGGCGGCCTCGCAGCACTACCGCGCGGAGCTCTCGGACTTCTTCGGGATCGACCTCGCGGAGCTTCTGCCCTTCAACCTGGCCCGCACCTTCCACGTCCAGCTCGCGATCTTCTTCGTCGCGACCTCATTCCTGGCGGCCGGGATCTTCCTCGCGCCGATGATCGCTGGCCGGGAGCCGAAGCGGCAGAGCTGGCTCGCCTATGGGCTGCTCGCCGCGCTCGCCGTCGTCGTCTTCGGCAGCATGATCGGCGAGTTCGGCGGCATCCACGGGTGGTTCGGAGACGACGGCTCGATCTTCGGGCTGCAGGGGTTCGAGTACCTCGACCTGGGTCGCTTCTGGCAGGTGCTGCTCGTGATCGGCCTGTTCTTCTGGGTGGCGCTGATCTTCCGGGGGTTACGGGGACGCCTGCGCCGCGAGCACAAGGGGAATCTGCCGTGGCTGTTCTTCTTCGCGGCGCTCGCTATCCCCGCCTTCTACGCCGTCGGTTTGATGGCACGATCGGGCGACAGCTTCACGGTCACCGACTTCTGGCGCTTCTGGGTCGTGCACCTGTGGGTCGAGGACTTCCTCGAGCTGTTCACGACCGTGATGGTCGCGTACGTGTTCGTCCTGCTCGGAGTGGTGCGAGAGCGCGTCGCGCTGCTCGTGGTCTTCCTGGACATCCTCCTCTACTCGCTCGGGGGGGTGATCGGGACGATGCATCACGTCTACTTCTCAGGCGAGCCCGCCGAGCACATGGCGCTCGGCGCCGTCTTCTCGGCGGCCGAGGTGATCCCGCTCACCTTCCTCACGGTGGAGGCGTGGAGCTTCCTTCAGCTCGGATCCCGCCAGGAGTCGCGGTCGCAGACACCGTTCCCACACCGCTGGGCGGTCATGTTCCTGGTGGCCGTGGGCTTCTGGAACTTCCTGGGCGCGGGCGTCTTCGGCTTCTTGATCAACCTGCCGATCGTCTCCTACTACGAGATCGGAACCGCGCTCACCGCCAACCACGGCCACGCGGCGATGATGGGCGTCTACGGGATGCTCGCCGTCGGTCTCGCGCTCTTCTGCCTGCGCTACCTGATCCCATCGGACCGATGGCCCGAGCGAGCGGCGAAGTGGAGCTTCTGGTCGCTCAACATCGGACTCGCCTGGATGACGTTCGCGACCCTGTTCCCACTGGGGTTGATCCAGCTCTATGAGTCGGTGAAGTCGGGCTACTTCCGCGCCCGCACCCTCGAGTTCGTCACCAATCCCACCAACGAGCTGATCGAGTGGATCCGCCTCCCGGGCGACATCCTGTTCATCGCCGGGGGGGTGGTCCCGGTCCTCTACATCTGTTACATCGGAGTCCGTCACCGCGTGAGCCGAACGACCATGGAGGAGCCCGAGGAGATCCTCTTCACCGAGACGACCGCGCCGGCGCCGGAGACGACCGCGGCGGGAGGGCGATGACCGCCGAGGCACTCGCGGCCGCGGGCTACTCGGGCTTCCTCCTGATCGTCGCCCTCGCCCTCGACATGCTCGCGCGCCATTCCCATCGGCGAAGCACGCGCTACCGAACCGCGGGCTTCGACTACCGAGGAGATTTGGACGCCTGGATCTGCCCGGAGGGCCAGCATCTGCACCGAGTGGAGACCGACCATGCTCGCCGGTTGAGCCGATACCGCGCCGACGCTCGGATTTGCAATGCCTGCCCCTCGAAGCCCGACTGCACCGATTCGGACAGCGGTCGCGAGATCGCGCGGGCACTGGATCCCTGGCCACACTCGGAGGCGGGACGCTTTCACCGCGGGATCTCCACCGTCCTCGTGGGCCTGGCGTGCGTGATCGCTGTGCTCGCGCTGGCCCGCAACCACGCCCCCGCCGAGCTGGTGCTCCTGGCGCCTTTGTGCGTAGCCTCGGCCGTCGCGCTGGGATTTCTCCTCGCTTCCTTCCGGCAAACCCCGTCTGGCTTCCCCGAGCCGGGAGTTGGCGCCCGATGAGATTCTCGGCTTGAGCTGGTCTCTAGATCGAACGCCTCAGAAAGGAACCCGCACATGCGAGAGCTCATCGTGAACACCTTCGTGACCTTCGACGGCGTTATGCAGGCGCCGGGCGGCCCGGAGGAGGACTCCGACAGCGGCTTCGATCACGGCGGCTGGACGGTCGGCTACTTCGACGAGGAGATGGGGGAGGCGAAGGGAAAGACGATGTCGCCGCCCTTCGACCTCGTCCTCGGCCGCAAGACGTACGAGATCTTCGCGGCCCACTGGCCGCACTCGGACGATCCCGGCGCCGAGGAGCTCAACTCCGCGACCAAGCACGTGGCCTCCAACACGCTCACCGAGCTCGAGTGGGAGAACTCGAAGCTGATCGAGGGCGACATTCCGGATGGGGTCCGCGCCATCAAGGCGGAGGACGGCCCGGAGCTTCAGGTGCATGGAAGCGCGAACCTGATCCAGACGCTGCTCGAGCACGGGCTCGTCGACGAGTTCCGCGTCCAGATCTTCCCGCTCGTACTCGGCGAGGGAAAGCGCCTGTTCGACGGCGGGACGGTGCCGGAGGGCATGGAGCTCACAGGCTCGCAGGCCCTCTCCAGCGGCGTGATCATGGCCACTTACCGAACCGGCGCCGAGATCGAGTACGGCACGTTCGGTGAGTAGCGCCGACGGGCCCGCGAAGGGGTGAGCGCCGGAGTCCAATACCTCTGCCTGCTGCGTGGCATCAACGTCGGCGGCCAGAACCTCGTGAAGATGACCGACCTTCGCGCAGCTTTCGAGTCGATTGGGTTCGCCGACGTCGCGACCTACATCGCGAGCGGGAACGTGCTGTTCCGGGCTCCGAGACAGAGGCGGGAGGACCTGGCGGCCCGGATCGAATCGGAGCTGACCCGGCGCTTCGGCGTCGAGCTGAAGATCGTGCTGCTGACCCAGGCGCACCTGAAGGCCGTCGTCGAGGGCGCCCCCCGCGGGTTCGGCGGGGACTCCCACCTGTGCGACGTGGTCTTCGTGCGGAAGCCGCTTACGGTGAAGAGGGCGTTCGGCGTGGTCGAGACCCGGGAGGGCGTCGACCGCGCCTGGCCCGGAAGGGGCGTCCTCTACTTCGCGCGGCTTGCCGCAAGGGCCACGAGCAGCCGGTTCAGCAAGGTCGTCTCGCTACCCGAATACAAGAACATGACCATCCGCAGCTGGAGCACGACGACGAAGCTGATGGCCCTGATGGAGTCGAGAGTCGACCGTCAAGCCTGAAGCGCCCGACGCGCCTGCTCACATGAGTGGGGAGTGGGCCCGAGGGAGACCCAGCCGCGCGCGAATCCTGCGCACGAGAACGGTCGCTATGTAACCCTAGCCAGTGACCCGAACACATGTTCTATCCGACCCCCCAATCAGACTCTGGCTCGGTATGCAGGCGGGACAGTGATGAGAAGTGGGTCGGCCCGTTGGCAGCACGAGCGGCCGTGAGCCGCCCGGCGGTTACCCCGGAGGTCGACCGCGTCACTGGTGGCTTCCTCGCGAGTTTCATCGAGGGAGAAGGCTGCTTGGAATTAGCAAGCAGCCTCGCAATACGAATCACAGCTGTCGGTTCTCGCTCAACGTGCGTGACGATGACGCTGACCTTCTGCGCGAACTTGCGGCTATTACGTCCTTGGGCCGGGTCGTTTCGATCCCTGCGCGACGGACGTCGCGACCCCAGGTCGCCTGGCTGATCTCTGCAAAGTCCGACTGCCTGAGACTTGTGGAATTGCTTGAGCGGCACCCGATGAGGGGCCGAAAGGCGGGTGATCTCGACATCTGGGCCTCAGCCGTGCGCTGGTGGGTCAACTCAGACGCCACGAAGACGATCCGGGGACGCAATTGGAGTCCAATGATCGAGCTTAAGCATCGGCTTCACGCCAACAAACGGCTCGGGGGAATGTGCCGCGTGGCCAACGATGTGGCCCATGCGGATTGGGCGCCCTACTTCGCGGGACTGTTCACGGCTGAAGGTGCACTGACCCTGAGCATCAATGGTGCGAGTGTGATCCCCCGGGCTCAGGTCACATTACGCATTGACGACCTACCGCTAGTCAAAGAGATTCAACGACAGACTCAGACGGGGCGGGTTTACTTATCTCGCCGGGTACACCCCAGCGCCGCGTGGTGTGTTCGGCGCGGCGATGAGTTATCGAGAGTTGTGCAACTCCTCGATGAAGGGCCCTTGAGAGGGAAGAAAGCCCGCGAGTTCAGCGTCTGGCGTCGTGCGGTTGCGTTGTATTCACACAGATCCCTGCCCAGGGGGAAGGTCCAGGCCCTGATGCCGGCGTTTCGTACGGAGCTCGCCGCGGTGCGGGCGTATCCAACTTCAACGTCCTAGGTAGCCGAGGTGTTGCGACCGCGTCGTCAGTCCGGCTGGGGCACTATCCGGATGTAGGGCTTCGGTGAGTCCCAGCCCTCCGGGTAGCGCTCCTTCGCCTCCTCGTCGGAGACCGAGCCGGCGATGATCACGTCGTCGCCGCTTTGCCAGTTCACCGGCGTGGAGACCTTGTGCTCGGCGGTGAGCTGTAGGGAGTCGATCACCCGGAGCACCTCGTCGAAGTTGCGGCCGGTCGTCATCGGGTAGACGAGGATCAGCTTCACCTTCTTGTCCGGGCCGATCACGAAGACGTTTCGCACCGTCTGGTTGTCCACCGGCGTGCGCTCGCCGGGGTCCCCCAAGGTGTCGGCGGGCAGCATCCCGTAGAGCTTCGACACGCTGAAATCGGCGTCCGCGATGATCGGATAGTCCGGCGCCGCTCCCTGCGTCTCCTCGATGTCCTTGGCCCAGGCCTCGTGGTCGCTCGTGACGTCCACGGAGAGCCCGATGATCTTCGTGTTCCGGCGCTCGAACTCGGGGCTGATCTTCGCCATGTAACCGAGCTCGGTCGTGCAGACCGGAGTGAAGTCCTTCGGGTGCGAGAAGAGCACCGCCCACGAGTCGCCGATCCAGTCGTGGAAGCTGATCTTTCCCTCGGTGGTCTCGGCCTCGAAGTCGGGCGCCGTGTCGCCGATTTGCAGAGCCATCTCTGTCTCCTTCACTCGATCCAGATGATTCCTGCAGTCACATTACTAAGGGCGCGGAATCCCACAAGGCCGCACGGAGATGCCGAAAGCGCATCCCAGCACGCACCGCCTCAGCGGTCGTATGTCTCGATCGCGCGCAGCGAGAGTGCGGTGAGGACGATCCCCATCGCGACGATCACCCCGAGACACGCCGCGATCTTGTCGAGGTCCCAGCCTTCGATCACGAGCGATCGCAGTCCCACGATCACGTAGCTCACGGGGTTGAGCCGTGCCAGGGTCTCCATCACGGGAGTGAGGAGCTCGTACGGCACGAAGTTCGGGGTCAGGAAGAGCAGCGGGAAGAAGACGATGAAGCTCGTGTTGGTCGCCTGGACGTTGCGGGTGCGCAGCGCGACCAGGACGGCGAAGCCGGCGTAGGCGAACCCGAACAGCGCCGAGAGGAGCACGATCACGACTGCGCCGAGCGGCCCGCTCTCGACGTGGGCGCCGAACGCGATCCCGGCGAGCAGCACGATCGTCGCGGCGCCGATGCCCCGGGCGAAGTCGGCGGCGAGCCGGCCGAAGATGATCGACGAGCGCCGGATCGGGGCGACGAGCAACTTGTCGAAGTAGCCGTTGTCGATCTCGGTCACGAGCGCGAGACCCGAGGTGGCCGTGGCCACCGCGAACATCAGCGAGACGGGAAGCTGGAAGGCGACGTAGCCCTGCCCCTCGAGGAACGGCGTCGTGCTCGGAAACGTCTCCGAGATCTGCCCGATGTTCACGGCGAGGAAGAAGAGCGGGATGAAAAGCATCGGGATCGTCGCCTCGGGGTAGCGCAGGGTCTCGCGCACCGCTCGGCGTCCCAGGAGCAGAACCTCGGTCATTCGGACGCTTCCGCCCCTTCCTCCGCCTGACGCTCTCGCTCCTCGTCCTCCTCCTCGAGGCGGCGGCCCGTCGCCCTCAGGAAGACGTCGTCGAGCGAGGGGCGCGCGACCGAGATCGCGCCCGGGCTGATGCCGCTCGCGATCGAGGCGCCGCACGATCTCGGCGATCGAGGAGGCGCCGTCCTCGACGTAGAGCGCCAGCCCGTCGGGCTCCGGGAGGATGCGCTCCATCCCGGGCAGGTCGCGCAGGGCGGTCTCGGTCGCCGCGGCGTCCGCGCCGTCAAGCGAGACCGAGACGACGTCGTGGCCCATCTCCCCCTTCAGTCGCTCGGGCGTGCCCTCGGCGACGATCCTGCCGGCGTCGATGATCGCGACGCGGTCGCAGAGCTTGTCCGCCTCCTCGAGGTACTGGGTGGTGAGGAACACGGTCGCCCCCATGTCCCTGATCCGGCCGATCTCCTCCCACACCGTGAGCCGCGAGGCGGGATCGAGGCCGGTGGTGGGCTCGTCGAGGAAGAGAACCTCGGGGGAATGGACGAGCGCGCTCGCAAGGTCGAGGCGGCGCTTCATCCCTCCCGAGTAGGTCTTGATGCGCCGATCCGCGGCGTCGCCGAGGCCGACGAGCTCGAGCAGCTCGTCGGTTCGTGAGCGGCTCCGCGGGCCGGTGATCCGGTAGAGGCCGCACTGGAGCTCGAGCAGCTCACGACCGGTCTGGACCGGGTCGAGCCCGGCCTCCTGGAGCGCGACCCCGACCCGCCGCCTGACCTCGGCGGGATCGTGGATCACGTCGACCCCGGCGACGCGGGCGCTACCGGCGGTCGGAGGGAGGAGCGTGCAGAGCATCCGAACGGTCGTCGTCTTGCCCGCCCCGTTGGGACCGAGAAAGCCGAAGACCTCGCCCGTGGCGACGGTCAGATCGATGTCCCGCACAGCTTCGATGCCGCCCTTGAAGGTCCGGCGCAAGCCCTGCAGCTCGATCGCGGCGGACGCACCGTCACCCGTCGGGGACTCCACGCTAGGCACGCACGTCCCTGGTGTAGACGAGGTCGAAGTCATGCTCCCAGCTCGAGCCGTCCTCCGAGATCTCCCAGGCGCCGTCGATCGTGCCGCCGTCCTCGCTCAAACGGCCGGTGTATCGCTGCGAGAAGTCGGCGCCCTCCCTCCAGAGCTTCCAGACACCGTCCTCGAGGCTCATCCCGTACACCCGCGCAACCCCGCGCGAGTCGTAGTAATGCTGGACGAGCTCGCCGGAGCCCTCGTCCTCGCCGATGATCGCGATCCCGTCGGGCGCCCCGGGAATGTCGATGGTCCAGCGCTGGATCAGGAAGCGGCCTCCCTCGAGCCATGAGAACGAGGTCCTCCCCACCGGTGCGGCGGGGTCTCCGAGGACCCAGTCGCCGACCAACGCGTCGAGCTCCTCCAGCTTCGGGTCGCGCTCTGTCATCTACCGGTTAGACGACCGATCCCGCCGAGACTCATCGGTGTTAGGCGGGCTTGTGGCAGACGGCCTCGACGTTGTTGCCGTCCGGATCGAGGACGAAGGCGCCGTAGTAGTCGGGGTGGTAGATCTCGCGCACGCCCGGGCCGCCGTTGTCGGTCCCCCCCGCCTCCAGTGCGGCGGCGTGGAACGCGTCGACCATCGGCGCGGTCCTTGGCCGTGAAAGCGACGTGGACGCCGGTCTGGGCTCCCCGACCGCGGTCGCCGATCCAAAAGAACGGGAAGTCGCCGCCGAAGCCACCGACCTGCGGGACCGGCTCCATGATCAGCTTGAGCCCGAGCGGAGCCAAGGTCCTCTCGTAGAAGGCCTTGCTCCGCTCGTAGTCGCTCACCTCGAGGCCCACGTGGTCGAGTCGCATGTCGACATAACATCATGTGGGCCCCGAGGCGTGCGACCCGGTCAGGCGGCCACCGGCGACGCGTCCCACACTCCGTTCGCCGCGGCCTTCTGCGCGAACTCGCGGAAATCGCGAGGCTCGCGGCCGAGGGCCCGCTGGACGCCGTTGGCCAGATGGGCGTTACGGCCGTCGAGCACCTCGGTGAACAGGTAGGCCAGCAGCTCGATCACCTCGCCCGGGACGTCGCCCTCGTAGGCCGCCGCGACGAACTCCTCGATCGAGATCGGCACATAGGTGATCTCGCGCCCGGTGGCCCGGGAGATCTCCTCGACCGCCTCCGCGAATGTCAGCATGCGTGGCCCGGTGAGCTCGTAGAGCTCACCGGCATGGCCCTCCTCGGTTAGCGCGGCGACCGCGACGTCCGCGATGTCGTCCGCGTCGACGAACGGCTCCGGCGTGTCGCCGGCAGGCGCCGCGACCACGCCGCCCAACACGTCCTCGCGCAGGAAGTCCTCGCTGAAGTTCTGCGCGAACCACGACGACCGGACGATCGTCAACTCGGCGCCCGAGTCGCGAGCCGCGCCCTCGGCCTTCTCGGCCTCCGGCTCGCCCCGGCCGCTGAGCAGGACTAGCCTCGGCGCGCCACTGCTGACCGCGAGCTCGGCGAAGGCGCCGACCGTCTCCGCGGCGCCGGGCACGGCGACGTCGGGGTAGTAGGAGACGTAGACCGCCCCCGTCCCGCGGAGCGCGGGCTCCCAGGTCGAGCGGTCCTCCCAGTCGAAGCGGGGCTCCGCGGATCGCGACCCGAGCCGCACGGAAACGCCGCGCGCCTCCAGTCGCTGCGCGACGCGGCGGCCGGTCTTGCCGGTGGCGCCGAGGACCAGGGTGGGCTTGCGGTTGTCGATCACGGATGTCATTGAGGCTCCTTCCATGCCTTTGATTGCGGTACGTCCAGTATCGAGGCGGGTGGACGGACTGTCTATGTCTTGGATACCCGAATGGATGCTCGATCGTCCAATCGCCTGGACTTTGAGCGGATCCGGCGTCATACTGGTGTCGATGCCGGCGGAGCCCCTCGACCCATTCCCCCCCACCGACCCGCTCGGCGAGGCGCTGCACTTCCTGCGCATGAACGGCGCGTTCTACTGCCGCTCGGAGCTGACCGCGCCGTGGGGGCTCACCTTGCCCGCGATGCCGGGATACGTCTGGTTCCACGTCCCCACCGCCGGAGGAATGCGGCTCGAGGCCGACGGGGCCGATCCGGTGGAGCTCGGGGTCGGCGAGCTGGCGCTCGTCCCCCACGGCGAGGGGCACGTTCTCCTGAGCGAGCCAGGGGCTCCCGCGCCCGGGATCCTCGACCTCGATCGCGAGCTGGTCAGCGAGCGATACGAGCTCCTTCGCCACGGAGGAGGCGGGGCGCCGACGACGCTGGTCTGCGGAGCGGTTCGCTTCGACCACCCGGCGGCGCGCAATCTCGTCGAGCTCCTACCGGCGGTGATCCAGGTCCAGGCGTCCAGCTCGCCCCAAATGGAATGGCTACAGAGCACCCTCAGGCTGATGGGGACCGAAGCCGCGGAGCCAAGACCCGGCGGCGAGGCGGTGATCACCCGACTCGGGGACATTCTCGTGATCCAGGCGATCCGCTCCTGGATCGAGACCGATCCGGCTGCGCGCACCGGGTGGCTCGGGGCGCTTCAGGATCCGCAGATCGGGCGCGCCATCTCATTGATCCATCGCGACCCGGCGCGCGCGTGGACCCTGTCCATGCTCGCGGGCGATGTCGCGATGTCGCGATCCGCGTTCGCCGCCCGCTTCAGCGAGCTCGTCGGGGAACCCGCGATGCGCTACGTCACACGGTGGCGGATGCTCCTGGCGCTCAGCTCACTGCGGGAGGAGGGTGCCACCGTCGCCGAGCTTGCGGACCGGCTCGGCTACCGCTCGGAGGCCGCCTTCTCGCGCGCCTTCAAGCGGGTTCTCGGGATCTCGCCGGGCGAAGCGAGGCGGCGGCCGGAGGTTCGGGAGGAAGACCTCGTCCCGATCGCCTAGTCGGGATCGGGACGGCTGAGGAACACCCGGATTCGCGCCAGCCTGCCGTCAGCGAGGTCAACCAGGTGGAAGACCTCACTCAGCTCCGTTCCCGCGCGCGAGTCGTCGAGCTTCCAGGTCATCTCGACGAGCAGCGCTTCCCCGTGGTGGGAAATCTCGCGGAGCTCGACCCAGCCCCCGCCGACCGTCGCCGCGACCTCCGCGAGTCGCTCCATGACCGCGTCGCGACCTCGCCATTGCCCGGCGTCGGGTACTTGCGGGGCATCGTCGAGCACGACGTCGTCCGCGAGGAAGCGTCCGAGCGCCTCGACGCCGTACCAGTTCCAGGCGTCGTAGGCGCGTCTGACGATTTCGAGGTCGGCGTCGGACATCCGGACGGGGCCGCGCGACGGAACTCGAATCTACGCCCTCCCGGTCCGGCCTGTTGTGACACCGCCTAGGCAGCGGACTTCGGCTGGCCGTCCTTCGACTTCGCGGGCTCGCTCGGCAGGTGCAGGAGGCTCTGCACGTTCTGGACTCCCTCGACGCGCCGGGCGGCCTGGGCCAAGGCGCTCGCCTGACCGGGAGACTCCACCTCGCCCCTCAAATAGACGATTCCCTCCTCCACATTGACGACGACCTTGTCCTTGGGGGCGTCCTCGCCGCGGAAGATCTCGGACTCGACCTTGCGGGCGAGCGCCGGATCGTTGAGGTCGCGCTCGGGGTCTCGTACCGACGAGCTCGGCGCCTCCGAGCCCTGCGCCCGGAAGAGCTTCACCGCCTTGTCGCGGGCGCTCGTGCGCCGTCGCTTGCCCTGCTCGGGGTCGAAGAAGTAGACGCCGGCGGCCCCAGCCGCGATCCCTGCGGCGACCGGCAGCTTCCGGGTCTGGTGGGTGGTCGTCAGCTCCCGGCGAAGCTGCGGCGCCTTCTCGGCCGCGAGGCGGGCGCCGTTTCCGATCTGCTTCGTCCCCAGACCCGCCGCCTTGGCGCCCTTGCGCGCGCCGCGGGCGCTCGTTCGCGCCGTGCCGACGAGCTTGCCCGCCGCGTAGCTCGTTCCCGCTATTCCCCCCACGCCCTTCCTGGCCATACGAAGCTTGGTTGCCGTGTTCATCTCTCCTCCTTGATTGCGGACCCATATCGCGGCTTCCCGCGGCCGGTCCGAGCCAAACGTGTGAAATTCCCCCGCGCGATCAGGTGGGGTCAGGGCGCTCTTCGCCGGGCCAGGACCCCGTCATCCGCAGGTAGCCGACACGAGTTCCCCGATCGACGAGTCCCTTGGCGAGGCGGAAGAGCGCCCCCTCGATGATGAGCGCGGCGATCAACGGCGGCCACGAGATCTCGTGCTGGTCCGGCTCCGGTGCCTCCTCGTCGGAGATCCGGCCCCAGATGAAGTCGAAGATCTTCTTCGAGATCTGGCCGGCGATCAGCCCGGCGACGATTCCGAGCGGGACGAATATAACCTTTCCCATCTCGGCCTCGCTCTCCTAGGTCGTCTTCTGTTCCTTGGGCTCGTCCCGCGGCTCGAGCTGGATCTCGCGATCGGCTCTGGGGACGCCCTCGGCGAGCTCGTGGCTTCGCTCCCGCTCAGCGTTCAGCTCGTGCCCGAAGAGGATCGCCAGGTTGGTGATCCAGAACCACATCAGCAGGACCACCACGCCGCCGAGCGAGCCATAGGTCTTGTCGTAGGAGCCGAAGTTGGCCACGTAGAACGCGAACGCCGCCGAGGCCAGGATCCAGACGACCAGCGCGAGGATGCTCCCCGGCGTCACCCACTTGAAGCCCCGCAGCTTCACGTTCGGGGACGCGTAGTAGAGGACCGCGAAGATCGTGATCACCAGGGCGGCGAGGATCGGCCACTTCGCGATCTGGTAGATGGTCACCGCGGTGTCCGACAGGCCGATAGCGCCGCCGATCGCCTCCGCGAGCGGGCCGGAGACGACGAGCGCCAGCAGCGTGATCGCCGCGAGGACCAGGATCACCAGCGTGACCAGTATCTGGAGCGGGCGCAGCTTCCAGATCGGCCGCCCCTCCGGCGTCTCGTAGATCACGTTCGACGCGCGCATGAACGCCCCGACGTAGTTCGACGCGGACCACAGTGCGACCAGGATCCCGACGATCGCCATGATCCCAGCGGTGCTCGAGCTCGAGGTGATCGACTCGATCGGCCCCGCGAAGGTGTCGGCCGCCGAGGACGGCCCGATCTCGGAGACGACGTCGGTGATCGCCTGCGTCGCGCCCTGCGGATCGGCGAACAGGCCGATGATCCCCACGAAGGCGATCAGCGCCGGGAACAGGGAGAGCAGGCCATAGTAGGTCAGCGCCGCGGCCCAGTCGGTGAGGTTGTCCTCGCTGAATTCAGTGGCGGTCCGCTTCAGGGTCGCGAACGTGCTCGGCCGCTCGTCCGTTCCCTCGGGGGCGTAGTCCGCGCGTACGGGATCGGTCGGCGAGTCGCCGTTTCGGGCGCCATCGCGCTCCCGCGTGTCGGTGCGCTCGTTCATCGGCTCAGGATCCGGGTGACGAGGACGCCGGCGACGAACGCCACCGCGATCTTCACGGCGACGGGGTTCTCACGCGCGAGCGTCATGGCCCGTTCGCCGGCCGCGCCGGCGGACTCGGGCGTCGCCTCCTGCGCCTTCGACGCAAACTCCTGCCGCTTCGCATCGGCCGACTCCTTCGCGCCGCCGACCTTGGCCTTCACGTTCGCCTTGGTCTCGTCGACCTTGCGCTTCGCCTGCGTCTTCACGTCCGCCTTCTCGGCGACCGCGGCGACGGTGTCCGCCAGGTCCTCGCGCGTAGCCTCGATGTCTCGCTCGATCTCCTCCGGCGAGCGGGTCTCACTGCCTTCCTGCCCTTGATCAGCCATCAGGCCCGAGCCTCCTTCGCGCTTCGCTTGGCGACCTCGACGTCCTCCTTGGTGCTCTCGATCGCGCGTTCGGGCGTCGGGGGTGTGCCCTCCTGGACTCGGCTGCGACCGACCAGCGCGAGCACGCCGGCGATCGCCGCGTAGAGGACGGTCACGATCAGCGCCGCAAGCCAGGGATCGACGGCCTCGGCCAGGACGAGGATCAGCGTCGCGGTCAGGGCGCCGAACGCGTAGAAACCGAACAGGCCGGCGCCTCCGAAGGCACCGGCGCCGATGCCGATCTGCTTGCCCTTCTCTTGCAGCTCCGCCTTGGCGAGCTCGACCTCCATCCTCGCCAGCGTCGTCGTCTGCTCCGAGAGCTGCCTGGTCAGCTCGGCGAGCGACTGCTGATCGCCGCGAGCCCCGTTGCCTTCGTCCTGCTCGAAAGCCATCCCTCTCCTCCGGTGAGCGATTGGTCCCTGCTCGCGGTGAGATGCCCACCGGTATCGCCGCCAAAACCCAGCCGGAGTCCCAACTGCGACAGATAGGTGGGACTTCGTGTTTCGTTTCGGCGGGACACGGGAAGGCCTCGTGCGTCGCCGGAAATGGCTGCCCGCAGATCAGATGCAGAGCGGAACCGCGAGGCGATCCTCGAGGCGGCCGCACGACTCTTCGAGCAGTCCCCCGCGGCGACCCTGGCGGACGTCGCCACCGCCGCCCGGGTGTCCCGCTCGACCGTCTACCGGCACTTCGGGACCCGCGAAGCTCTGGTGGCCGCGCTAGCGGGCAGGCCCGCCGGCGATCGTCCCGCCCACCCCGAGGACCTCCTCGCCCCCGGCCGGCTGGGCCGGGGGCGCCCGACGCCGCTCGAGGCGATCCAGGTCTTCGACGCCGTCTCCCCGCCGGTGCTCCCCGACCAGCTCGTCGCCGAGGCGCAGCGGCTCGCGAACGTGCCCCTCGCCCTCTACGTCCTCGACATCGACGGCTCGCATCTGCTCCGCGTCGCCGGCCCGGAGCGGCTGCCCGAACGGATCGAGGCTCCGCTCGCGATCGGCCCCGAGCTCGACTCCGACGGCCTCGCCGTGCTTCGGGAGCGGCTCGCCGACATCCCGGGCACCGAGCTGATCCCGCTCTGGTTGCGAGGTCGCGCCACTGGCGTGATGGTCACGCTGGGACAACCGCAGGGCTCGCTCTCGGAGCTGGCGCGACAGGCGGCCGCAGCGATCACCCTCGCCGATCGCTACACCGATACGTTCGCCCGCGCCCAGCGCCGCAAGCAGCCCAAGGCCGCCGCCGAGATCCAGCAGAGCCTCCTGCCCCCCGGATCAGCCGCGTGACCGGCGGCGAGGTGGCCGGGAACGTGTTACCCAGCTACGAGGTGGCCGGCGACTGGTTCGACGTCGTCGAGAACCTCGACGGGGTCTGGATCACGCTCGCCGACGGGCTCGGCGGCTCGACCAGGGCGACGGCGTCGGCGGCGGTGGCCCTCGGCGGGCTTCGCGCGGCCCGCCGAAGCGGCGCCGACCTCGCCGGGGCTCTGTTGGTGATGCACACGACGCTGAAGGAGATGCCGGGCCCGCGGGCGGAGATGACCGCGATCGCGACCCGCTGGGACCCTGCAACGCAGCGTCTCGAGATCGCCAATTGCGGTCACGTCCCACCGGTGATCGTGCGGGCCGACGGCGAAACCGAGCGGATCCCCGTCGACCAAGGGCGGGGCCTGGGCGGGCGCGGTCGTCCGACGCCCGCGGAGCTCTCCATCCAGCTCTCCCCGGGCGATCGCATGGTCCTCTGCTCAGACGGAGTGGTCGGCCAGGGGGAGGGCAAGGCGGAGCTCGGCATGGAGGGTCTGATCGCGGCCGCCACCGCGTCGACCGGAGGCGCCGCCGCGGACACCGTCCGCAGGGTCCACCAGGCCGTGCTCGACGCGAGCGACGGCGAGCTCGCCGACGACGCGACCGCGGTCTGCCTGGCGGTCGGCTGAACGCGAAGCGGCGGCGCCCTTGAGGAACGCCGCCGCTCGCGGTACCGGGCTGGGCGAGGGCTACTTCACCGGGGTGGCGACGAAGTCCTCGAAGGTCAGGCAGTTGTACTCGTCGCGGGTCGGGCCGAAGCCGAACTCGCCGCTGAAGCTGCCCGTGATCGTGGGCTTGGACGCTTGCCCTTCTTCAGGTACCTCGAACTTCCCCCAGAGCCGGTTGTGCCCCGGGCGGCAGGGCGGTCTCCTGCACCTCGAACTTGGCGTTCCGCCGCGAACGCCCGGTCTCGAACATGCGCACGTTGCGGGTCGTCGAGGAGACGCCGGTCTGACCGAAGAACGCGGTGTTGGTCACGTAGATGTTGCTGATCGTCCCCGGCCGGCCCTGACTGCTGGTGACGTCGAATATGATCCCCATGCACTCCCTAAGCGACGGTCAGCGCCTGAACTCCCACAGCACCTTCTTCTCCCCCATGCTCAGCGGCCGCCAGGCGTCGGCCACGGGATCCCAGACGTCGATCCGCGCGTCGACGACGCTCCGAAGGCCCTCGAGCGCCGCGACCGCCTCGCGGACCTCGGCGTCTTCGGCCAGCACCCGGTTCGTGATCGCGTCGACGACCTTGAACCGGTGCGGCTCGGCGGGCTCCGGCGGCGTTTCGGGCGCATCGGTCCCGCCGGGCTTGCGGCGGATGACCTTGATCGGCTCCTCACCCGCAGCCGAACGGCGCCGCTCGAGGAGCTTCTCGAGCGGCACCATCTCCGCGCCGGTGCCCTTCGTCTCGGTGTCGAGCACCCAGACCTTTCCCATCAGGCGGCTCCTATGCGGTTAGGCAGCGTCGCGCCAGGCGTCGAGCGAGCCGGCCGCCGCGAGGCGGTCCAGACCCTGCGCCTCGAGCTGGCGCGCGCGCGACTGCGAGATCCCGAGCCGCCGGCCGATGTCCCGAAGCGTCGCCTCGGGCTCGCCGCCGGTGCCGAAGCGGAGCTCCAGCACTTTGCGCTCTGGCACGGGGAGGCTCTCGAGGGCCTCCGCGATCGCCTCCTCGCGCTGGCGATCGACGACCTCGTCCTCGGGCGGGGGCGCCTCGTCGGCGCGCAGCTCGCCGAGCGTCGTCTCGCTATCGCCGATCTGCACGTCGAGGCTGGTGGTGACCCGCGTCAGGTCGTGCAGGGCCGCGACCTCCTCGACCGAGAACTTGGAATGGGCCGCGAGCTCCTCCTCGGTCGGCTCACGATCGAGCTTCGCGGTCAGCTCGGTCTCGGCGCGATTGAGGCTGCGAAGCTGCTGCGCGACGTTGGCCGGCACGCGAATGGTCCGGCCGCTGTTGTCGAGGCCGCGCTGGATCGACTGCCGGATCCACAGCGTGGCGTAGGTCGAGAACTTGTAGCCGCGACGCCAGTCGAACTTCTCCGCCGCCCGGATCAGGCCCAGCATCGCCTCCTGGACGAGGTCCTGAAGGGGCAGGCCGAAGCCCTGGTAGCGGCGGGCGATCGAGACGACCAGGCGCAGGTTCGAGTTGACCAGGCGCTCCTTGGCGTTGAGATCGCCCCGCTCGATCCGCTTCGCGAGATCGATCTCCTCCGGTGCGGTGAGGAGGGGGAATCGGCTGGCCTGGTTGAGGAAGATCTGGAAGCTGTCGACTGCCTCGAGCTCCGCCGGATCATGGTGCTCGGCGGCCGCGCGGCGCTCGGCATGCGTCGTCGCATGCTGGCGCGGGGCCCTGTGCTCGCCACGGGCCCTGGTTCTCGTCCGCGAGTTCGCGGGTGACTGGGTCTTCTTCATTCAGTTCCTTTCGTCCGCCCGGAGCGGCGGACCATTCTGGGGGTTACCGAGCCGGGTCCTCGGTCCGCATCGCCTGCGGGCCTTAGGCCCGGTACCTTGGGCGAGACGGTCGTGCCGACCGTCGGCCGCTGTTCACTCAGCCCTCAGCATGAAACAACGCCTCAGACCGCAATTGGTTTCGGTCAAAAGGCACTGAACTTCGTCTCCGTCGCCTAATTCCGGAGACCAAGCTGCGAAAAGTATAGCAGGCTAGTTGTCGAGTCAACGATTCCCCCCCTCCCCCTGGTCGGGGGCGCGGTCGGCGACGATCCTCACGTCGACGTCGGGCATCGCCCGAACCAGGCGCATCACGAGCGGATCTCGCAGGCGCAGGAGGCCGCGCCGAGGTCCGGCCGCCCGAGCAGGAGATATGTCGTGCCGCGCTCGCGCGCGACCCGCGCGGCTACCTCGGCGACGTCCTCGCCCTCCTCGACCAGAAGGTCGGCGCCGAGCACGGCTGCGAGCGCGCCGCAGGCCCTCGAGTCGCTGGCGCTCCTCCGCGGTCGGTTCGAGCTCGGGATCGCGGACGACGAGGATGTCGAGATCGCCGCCGAGGCGCTGCGCGGAGCGCCAGGCGCGGCGCACCACCGGCTCCGCGACGGCCTCCAGCGGTACCAGCGCCAAGAGGCGCTCCGCGATCGGTGGCGGGGCGGAGCCGAAGAGCCGCTCCTCGCGGGCGTCGAGGGTCTCTCGGACCAGGCGCTTCGCCTCGACCTCCTCGGCGACCTGGCGCAGGGCCACCTCGCGAAGGGCCTGCAGGTTCTCGACCTTGAAGAAGCCCCGAGCAGGGCCTCCTGCACCTTGCGGCCCGGGTAGACCCTGCCCTCGCGCAACCGCCCGAGGAGCTCCTGGGGCGGGAGGTCGATGAGGACGACCTCGTCGGCGTCGGCGAGCACCTCGTCGGGGAGCGTCTCCCGCACCCGAACACCGGTCAGCTCGGCGACCTGGTCGTTGAGGCTCTCCAGGTGCTGGACGTTGACCGTCGAGAAGACGTCGATATCGGCCGCGAGCACGTCGGCGACGTCCTCGAAGCGCTTCGGGTGCTCGACGCCGGGGGCGTTCGTGTGCGCGAGCTCGTCGATCAGGCAGAGCTCGGGCGAGCGCTTCAGGATCGCCGGGAGGTCCATCTCCTCGAGCGCTGGTGCCGCGGTAGGAAACCGTGCGCCGAGGCATCACCTCGAGGCCATCGACCAGCGTCGCGGTCTCGGCGCGGCCATGGGTTTCGACCACGCCCGACCACCACATCGCGTCCCGCCTCCGCGGCCGCGTGGCCCTCCTGGAGCATCCGGTAGGTCTTCCCGACCCCGGCGGCCATGCCGAGGAAGATCTTGTGGTGACCGGCCATCCTCGTCCGGAGCCTACGCCGGAGAGGCCGAGCGTCAGGCGCCGAGCAGGTTGTGGACGATCAGGTCGATCAGCTTGATCCCGACGAACGGGGCGACAGGCCGCCGAAGCCGTAGATCAGCAGGTTGCGGCGCAGGAGCGCGGTCGCCCCCGCCGCCCGGTAGCGGACCCCGCGCAGGGCCAGCGGCACGAGCAGCGGGATGATCAGGGCGTTGAAGACGATCGCCGAGATGATCGCCGACTCGGGCGTGCCCAGATCCATGATGTTGAGCTTGTCGAGCGGTCCGTCCCCGAAGCCGCCCTCGCTCGAGGCCGTCACCGCCGCGTAGGTGGCGGCGAAGATCGCCGGCAGGATCGCGAAGTACTTGGCGACGTCGTTGGCGATCGAGAAGGTGGTCAGGGCGCCGCGGGTGATCAGGAGCTGCTTGCCGACCTCGACGATCTCGATCAGCTTCGTCGGGTTGGAGTCGAGGTCGACCATGTTGCCCGCCTCACGCGCGGCCTGGGTGCCCGTGTTCATCGTCACCCCGACGTCAGCCTGGGCGAGCGCCGGCGCGTCGTTGGTGCCGTCGCCGGTCATCGCGATCAGCCGTCCCTCCGACTGCTGGGCGCGGATCAGCTCCAGCTTCTTCTCCGGCGTCGCCTCGGCGAGGTAGTCGTCCACTCCCGCCTCCTCGGCGATCTTCGCCGCGGTCAGCCTGTTGTCGCCGGTCACCATCACCGTGCGGATCCCCATCGCCCGGAGCTGGTCGAAGCGCTGCGTCCATGCCCTCCTTGACCACGTCCTTGAGGTAGATCACGCCGAGCACCTGGCTGTCCTGGGCGACGGCGAGCGGCGTGCCGCCCTCGCTGCCGATCCGATCCAGCTCGGCCTGGAGCTCCGCGGGCGCCTGGCCGCCCTGGCGGCTCGACCCAGCCGACGATCGCGTCCCCGGCGCCCTTGCGCAGGCGCTGGCCGTTCAGGTCGACGCCGCTCATCCGCGTCTCCGCGGTGAACGGGACGAAGTTCGCCTCGTGCTCGGCGAACTCGTGCTCGCGGATCCCGTACTGCTTCGCGAGGACGACGATCGAGCGGCCCTCGGGGGTCTCGTCGGCGAGCGAGGAGACCTGCGCCGCCTCGGCGAGCTCCGCCTCGCTCGACGCCGGGCATCGGGCACGAACTCGGTCGCCTCGCGGTTGCCGAGGGTGATCGTCCCGGTCTTGTCGAGCAGCAGCACGTCGACGTCGCCGGAGGCCTCGACCGCGCGGCCGGAGAGGGCGAGCACGTTGCGGCGGACGAGCCGGTCCATGCCGGCGATCCCGATCGCCGAGAGCAGCGCCCCGATCGTGGTCGGGATCAGGGCCACGAGCAGCGCGATCAGCGTCGCGACGGAGGCGCTCGGTGGCCGAGAACTCCGCGAACGGGCGCAGGGTGACGACGACGATCAGGAAGACGAGGGTGAGCCCGGCGAGCAGGATGTTGAGGGCGATCTCGTTCGGCGTCTTGCGCCGCTCGGCGCCCTCGACGAGTGCGATCATCCGGTCGAGGAAGCTCTTGCCGGGCTCCTGGGTGATCTCGACGACGATCCGGTCCGAGAGCACGCGGGTGCCGCCGGTGACGGCGCTGCGATCGCCGCCCGCCTCGCGGATCACCGGCGCCGACTCGCCGGTGATCGCCGACTCGTCGACCGAGGCGATGCCCTCGATCACCGTGCCGTCGCCCGGGATCACCTCGCCGGCCTCGACGACGACGACGTCGCCGGGGCCGAGTTCCGAGGCGGGCTTCGTCGCCGCCGTCGCGAAGCCGGGCGACGGTCTCGGTGCGGGTCGCGCGCAGCGCGTCCGCCTGCGCCTTGCCGCGGCCCTCGGCGAGGGCCTCGGCGAAGTTGGCGAAGACGACGGTCAGCCAGAGCCAGACCGCGACCGTGAAGGTGAACCAGGCCGGCTCGTCGCCGCCCCCGAGCGGCTCGCCGCCGAAGGCCTGGATCAGCCAGCCGATCGTGGTGATCAGCGGCGCCGATCTCGACCACGAACATGACCGGGTTGCGCGACTGCACCCGCGGGTCGAGCTTGGCGAGGCTCGCGAGGAGCGCGCCGCGCATGATCGCGGCGTCGAAGGTCACGGCCTGCCGGCTCGCTCATCGGGTCGCCTCCTCGTCCATCGCCAGGTTCAGCTCGAGCACGTTGACCCCGGGCTCGCCGAGGAAGCCGAGCGCCCGGCCGGCGGTGTTCTCCTCGATCAGCTCGTTGACCCGCTCGAGATCGATCCCGCGGACCTCGGCGATCCGGTGCGCCTGAAGCAGGGCGTTGGCCTCGGAGATGTGCGGGTCGACGCCCGAGGCGGAGGTGGTGACCGCATCGACGGGCACGTCGGCGGCGGCCAGGCCGCCGGGCGCGAACTCGCCCTCCAGCGCGAGGTAGCGGTTGATGCTGCTTGACGAAGAAGTTCTTCAGCTCGCGGTTGTTCGGGCCCGAGGTTGTTGAAGAAGGTGACGTCGCCGCTGTAGCCGGTGACCGAGGGGCGCGGCTGGAAGTAGCGCGGGTCGCGAACGGTGCGCTCGATCGTCTCCTTGCCGTCCTTGACGCTCGACCGTCCTCGTGTAGCCCTGCGCGATCAGCTCCGAGCCGACGGCTTCGCCGTCGCGCTCGATCCGGCTGCCGTCGGCCTTGCCGGGAAAGGCGACCTGGGAGATCCCGGTGATCACGAGCGGATAGACGAGGCCGAAGGCGACGGTGAACACGATCACCGCGACGATCGATGGGACGAGGTCGCGGCGCATCAGCCGAACAGCTCCGGGGTCAGGCCCTGGACGATCGGGCCGAGCAGGAGGGCGGGGAAGAAGGTGAGCGCGCCGACGATGATCACGACGCCGATCAGCAGGACGACGAAGGTCGGCGTGTCGGTGCGGAAGGTGCCGGGCCCCGGCGGGGAGATCCGCTTCGTCGCCAGCGAGCCGGCGACCGCGAGCGCGGCGAGCAGGGGCACGAAGCGGCCGAAGAAGAGCGCGATCCCGCCGACGCAGGTCGGCGAAGGTGATCCCGTAGGAGCCGACGTTGCCGGGCGCGTTCGGCTGCACGAAGCCGGTGAAGCCCGCGAAGGCCGAGCCGTTGTTGTTGGCCTGCGAGGTGTAGGCGTAGAGGGTCTCCGAGAAGCCCTGCGGGTCGGGGTTGTAGATCGAGGGGTCGCCCCACTTGCTGGCGACCGCGAGCGCGGTGAAGGCGAGCACGAGGAGCGGCATCAGCGAGCACCCCGATCAGGACCAGCTTCATCTCGCGCGCCTCGATCTTCTTGCCCAGGTACTCGGGCGTGCGCCCGACCATCAGCCCGGCGATGAAGACGGTCAGGATCACGAACAGCAACATCCCGTAGAGGCCCGAGCCGACCCCGCCGAAGATCACCTCCCCGGTCATCATGTTCATCAGCGGCACCGCGCCGCCGATCCCGGTGTAGGAGTCGTGGGCGGAGTTGACGGAGCCGTTGGAGGCGTCGGTCGTGATGCTCGCCCACTCGGCGCTGGCGACGATCCCGTTGCGCTGCTCCTTGCCCTCGAGGTTGCCGCCGGTGGTGCCGTCGTCGGCGGCGAGCTCCAGCCCGGCCTCCTTCTGCGCCGGCGAGCCGTTCTGCTCGGCCGCGTAGGAGACGAAGAGGCCGGCCGACCATCATCACCGCCATCGCCGCGTAGAGCGCCCAGCCGTGGCGGCGATGCGGCCGATCATCCGGCCGTAGGTGAAGACGAGCGCCGCCGGGATCAGCAGGATGAAGAACATCTCGACGAAGCCCGAGAACGCGGTCGGGTTCTCGAACGGGAAGCCGGAGTTGACGTTGAAGAAGCCGCCGCCGTTGGTGCCGAGCTGCTTGATCGCGATCTGCGAGGCGGCCGGGCCGAGCGCGAGCGTCTGGCTGCCGCCGGCCAGCGTCTCGACCGGCGCGTAGCCGTCGAAGCGTCTGGACGACGCCCTGGGAGACGAGGATCAGGGCGCCGACGACCGAGAGCGGCAAGAGGATGTAGAGCAGCGTCCGGGTGACGTCCTGCCAGAAGTTCCCGAGCGCGGTCCGTGCCGCGGCTCGCGAAGCCGCGGATCACCGCGGCGAGGACGGCCATCCCGACCGCCGCGGAGACGAAGTTCTGCACCGCCAGCCCCGCCATCTGCGAGAAGTAGGAGAGCGTCGTCTCGCCGCCGTAGAACTGCCAGTTGGTGTTGGTGACGAACGAGGTCGTCGTGTTGAAGGTGACGTCCCAGGGCGCCGAGTCGAAGCCCTCAGGGTTGAACGGCTGGATCCCCTGGGTGCGCAGGATCAGGTAGAGGGCGAGCCAGAAGACGGCGCTGAAGACGATCGTCGTCCGCGCGTAGGAGCGCCAGTCCTGCTGGCCTGGGCGCGGCGGCCGATCAGCCGGTAGATGAGCCGCTCGAGCGGCCCGAGGAGGCGGCGTGAGGAGCACGCGCTCGCCCTGGTAGACGCGCGCCATGTAGCGGCCGAGCGGCGGCGCGAGCGCCGTCAGGACGACGACGTAGAAGGCGATCTGGAGCAACCCCTGCGCGGTCACTCGTAGAGCCGCTCCCCGCGCAGGAGCGCGTAGGCCAGGTAGGCGAAGACGGCGATCGAGATCGCGAGCATCACCCCCTCGGCGGCGCTCATATCCGGCGCAGCCCCTCGATCAGCAGCCAGAAGATCGCGAAGCAGACGAGCGCGAGCGCGACGCTGAGCACGTCGCCGAGCCCAGAGGAGATGCCCTCGAGAAGCGCGATCACGTTCGCGCCTCCACTCGCGCATCGCCTCGAGGGCGCTCGGCGGTCCAGGTCCGCAGGGCCGCGCTGTCACCGGGGGCGTAGAGCGGGCCGCGGCCGTCGGTCGAGCAGCAGCCGCGTGAGCGCCACTCCGCGGGCGTTGCCCTCGGGAGCGTCACTGAGCTCGGCGATCAGCGCCTCGAGCTCCGGTCGCGCGTCGGCGACCGCCCGGGAGGCGACCGGCGCCGCGGCGTTGATGCGTCGCGGCCCGCGCCTCGGCGGCGAGCAACGTCCCCTCCAGGCCGGCGGCGATCGCAGCTCGGTATCCCGGCCGGCAAGGCGCTCGCGCGCGAAGCGCGAGCTCCGGACTTGCGCGGCGTCGGTCCCGAGACCAGCTCGCGGTCCAGGCGCCTCGCCGAGAGGCGCTCGCGCAGTCGTTGCCAGGCCGATCAAGCTTCGGCAGGCGGATATGAAGGCGCGCGTCGGGGATGCCCGCGCCGGGCATCAAGATCGCGTCAAGATCGCGCTCGAATGCCGCAATGACGGCGGTCGTGAGGCGTACTCTCGTCCCGTGCGCTGGCGCCGAGGCGCGCGAGAACGCTCGTTCTCAACGGCTGGCTACCGGCCTCGTCGTCGCGGTGGCCGCGATCGCCGCCACGACGGCGATCCTGCTATCCGCTCCGCGAGATCGCGCCCGCGGTCTCGCTCGGCGTCGTCTACCTGCTCGGCGTCCTCCTCGTCGCCTCGATCTGGGGCGCTCTGGCTCGGCATTGCTGACCGCGTTCGCGAGCGCCGCGGCGTTCAACTTCTTCCACATCCCGCCGACCGGCGAGTTCACGATCGCCGATGCCGAGAACTGGGTCGCGCTCGGTCGTCTTCTTCGTCGCGGCGCTGTTCGCCGCCGACCTCGCGCAGCGCGCGCGCCAGCGGGCCGAGGAGGCGGAGCAGCGCCGGCGCGAGGCCGACCTCGCCGCCGAGATGGCGCGCCTGCTGCTCCGCGGAGACGACCTCGCGGAGGCGCTCGCGACTGCCGGCCAGCGGCTTGCCCGCGGCCCTCGGCCTCGCCTGGGCGGAGATCGAGTTCGGCGTCGTCGAGGCCGCGCGAGCGCCGGCTCACCTTCCCGCTACGCGAGGGCCCGCGCCAGCTCGCAACGCTGCTCGTTACGCGCCGACACCGCCGGAGCCCACGCTACGGCGACTCCAGGAGCGCATCGTCCCCGCCCTCGAGGCGCTGCTCGCGGCCGCGGTCGAGCGCGATGAGCTGCTCGGCGACCGGGTCGAGGCGGCCGCGCTGCGCCGAACCGACGTGCTCAAGACCGCCCTTCTGCGCGGCCGTCTCCCACGACCTGCGCTCCCCCCTGACCGCGATCCGCGCGGCCGCCGAGCCGCTGCGGACGGGACAGGCTCGACCCCGCGGAGCGCGCAGGAGATGGCCGCGGTCGTGATCGAGGAGGCCGAGCGGCTCTCGCGCCTGATCGACAACCTGCTCGACCTCTCGCGCCTCGAGGCCGGCGCCGCAGAGCCGAACCCGGTCTCGTGCGAGCTCGATGAGGTGATCGCGGCGGCGATCGAGGAGCTTCACCTGCCGGAGGACGCCTTCAGGCTCCAGGTCGCCGACGGCATCCCGCCGATCGAGGCCGACCCGGTCCAGCTCCAGCGCGCCTTCGCCAACCTGCTCGAGAACTCGCACCGCCATTCGGGTGGGCACCCGGTGATGGTCCGCGCCTCCGCGCTCCACAACCGGGTGATGATCCGGGTCGTCGACCGAGGGCCCGGCATCCCGTCGGCCCAGCGCGATCGGGTCTTCGAGCCGTTCTTCCGCGCCGGGACCGAGCGCACCGGCCACCGCGGCTCAGGGCTCGGGCTGGCGATCGTCCGCGGCTTCGTCGAGGTCAACGGCGGCAAGGTCTGGGTCGAGTCGCTCCCAGGGCAGGGAACGAGCTTCGTGCTCGAGTTCCCGCTCGACGGACGCCCCCCGGCCGCAGCCGAGCCGGCCACCGTCCAGCCGAGCGCCGCCCGGACGTGAACGACCCGCGCCAGCGGGTGCTGGTCTGCGACGACGAGACCCAGATACTGAGAGCGCTGCGCGTGGTGCTGCGGGACGCCGGCTTCGAGGTGCTGCCCGCCTCGACGGCCAAGGAGGCGCTCGACGTCGCCGCGGTTCGCGCCCCCGACGCCGCGATCGTCGACCTGGTCCTTCCCGACGGCGACGGGGTCGAGGTGACCCGCACGCCTCCGCGAATGGTCGTCGATGCCGATCATCGTGCTGTCCGCGCTCGGCGAGGAGGAGCAGAAGGTCCGTGCGCTCGAAGCCGGCGCCGACGACTACGTGACCAAGCCGTTCGGCCCGCGCGAGCTGGTCGCGCGGCTACACGCGGGCCTGCGACGCGCGCTACCCGGCGAGTCCGGTCCCGCCGCTCAGCGCCGGTGAGCTCGAACTGGACCTCGCCGCCCACCGTCGTCCTGGTGGCCGGCGAGGAGGTGCACCTGACCCGTACCGAGTTCAACCTGCTGAAGACTTTGATGGAAACCGCGGCCGCCTGCTGACCCACGCCGCGCTCCTGCGCGAGGTCTGGGGCCCCGCCTACGAGGACGACGTCGCCACGCTTCGCACCCACATGGCCAACCTCCGCCGCAAGATCGAACGCGAGGGAGCCGAGCGCCGGATCAGGACGGAGCCGGGATCGGTTACCGCTTCGCCGACTGACGCACCGGCCGGTTCAGCGCCTTTAGAGTCCTCGCCCCGTGAAGCTCGCGCCGCTTCTCTCCGACCATCCACGGTGGCTTCAGTTCACCCTGGCGTTCGTCGTGCCGGCGCTCTACGGCGCCCTCACGGGCTACTTCCTAGGCGTCAACGAGACCGTCTACCTGATTCTCTCGATCATCGGCATCGTCGGAGCGGTCGGGGCCGGGTTCGATCACCGCGGCGCCGGGGCCGGCGCGGCGCGCGGCATCATCGCCGGCTCGGTGTTCGGCGCCGCGATCCTGATCGCACACGAGATCCACGGCGCGGAGGCCGAGGCGCACCTGCCCGAACCGGCGATCGTGCTCGTCGTGATCACCACCGTGCTCGCGATCGCGTTCGCGGCCCTCGGAGGCTGGCTCCGAGAGCGGGCGATGAACAAGCAGGCGCCGGCGTAGGGAGCGAGCCGCCGGCTCAGTCGCCGGTCGCGAGCATCACGTCGGAGGCCTTGACGAGGACGGTGACCTCGCTGCCCTCGCTGAGCCCGAGCTCGCGGACCGCTTCGACCGTGATCGAGGCCACGAGGCGCAATCCATTCACGTCGACCTCGACGTTGGCGATCGCCTCGCCGGAATTGATCGCGGTCACCTTGCCGGGGAGTTGATTTCTGGTGCTGAGCTTCATGCCTTCATCCAATCACTCCGCTCAATTCATCGACGGGTCGTCGGGCATCCGCGCGATCAGCGCGTACTGGCCGCCCTTGCGGTCGAGGACGTCGCTCCAGAGCGTGGCCGGGTCGTCCGGGAAGAGCTCGGCCGGCATCGGCGGCTCGACGATCCACGAGTCCAGCTCGACCTCGGCCTCGAGCTGGCCCGGTCCCCAGCCCGAGTAGCCGGCGTAGAGGCGGCCGCGGCGGACGGCGGCGGCGAGCTCGTCGAGAGTCGCGGTCGGCCGCGGCGAGGCCGACGTCGGCGGCGACGATCCAGGCGGCCGCGTCGGGGTCGGAGAACTCGGCGAGCAGGACGATCGCATCGGGCTGCACGGGCCCGCCGACGAAGAGCGTCTCGTCGGCTGCGATCCCCGTCGAGGTCCGGGAGGACCTCGGCGACGTTGGTCTCGGCCGGGCGGTTGAGGACGATCCCCATCGCCCCCTCGTCGTTGTGCTCGGTGATCAGCACGACGGTGCGAGCGAAGTTCGGGTCGACCAGCGCCGGCGAGGCGACGAGCAGCTTGCCGCGCAGCGATTCGGCCGATTCCTCGGATTCCTCCCATTCGTCCATCGGGCGCATGATCTCACTCCGCGTACCGCCTAACCTGAGCACCATGGTCTTCGACGTCGGCACGGACGAGTTCGAGCGAGCGGGTCGTCGAGCGCTCGCACGAGGTCCCGGTGGTGGTCGACTTCTGGGCCGAGTGGTGCGGTCCGTGCCGGCAGCTCAGCCCCGCGCTCGAGAAGGCCGCCAAGGCCCGCGAGGGCGGGATCGAGCTGGCGAAGGTCGACGTCGACGCGAACCAGTCGCTCGCCGCCGAGCTTCGGCGTGCAGGGGATCCCGGCGGTGAAGGCGTTCAAGGACGGCAAGGTCGGCGGACGAGTTCGTCGGCGCGATGCCGCCGGCCCAGGTGGAGGAGTTCTTCAACCGGCTCGTCCCCTCGGAGGCCGAGCAGCTCGCCGCCGCCGACGACGAGGAGTCGCTGCGCCGCGCGCTCGAGCTCGACCCCAGGAACGCCGAGGCGGCGAGGAAGCTCGCCCGGATCCTGATCGCGCGGGGCGAGATCGACGAGGCGCTCGCGCCTGCTCGAGCCCTTCGAGACGGACTTCGAGGCCGCCGGCCTGGCCGCCCGGATCCAGCTCGAGCGAAGCGAGAACGGGTCCGACGACGACGACGCTCGCCGCGGCGTTCGCCGCCTGGGACGAGGGCGACCACGCCGCCGCGCTGGAGGGGCTCCAGACGGCGCTCGCGGAGGCGGAGGACGCGGAGCGCCGCGACCTGGTCCGTCGCGTGATGGTCGCGATCTTCACCGAGCTCGGCCCCGGCGATCCGATCGCGGCCGAGCACCGCCGCCGCCTCGCGACTGCGCTTCACTAGACCGGATGAGCTCCGACCCGGGAGTCGCTGGTGGCGCTCGGCGCCGGGCTTCGTCTCGTTCCTCTCCCCCTGCGTGCTGCCGCTCGTCCCCGGCTACCTCTCGGCTGTCTCGGGTGTCGCCGTCGCCGACCTGGAGGGGGCCGACTGGCGGCGCGTGCTCGCCGCCGGCCTGCTGTTCGTCGCCAGCTTCTCGGCGATCTTCATCTCTCTTCGGGCTCTCCGGCGAGCGCGATCGGCGAGCTCTTGCGCGAGAACCGCGACACGCTCAACAAGATCGGCGGTATCGCTGATCATCGTCATGGGCGTCTTCTTCGTCGCCTGGCGCCGTTCGCCGGGCGCCTGAACCGCGAGTGGCACATCGACTCGCTGCTCGCGCGAGCCGGGAAGGGCGGCCCGATCGTCGCCGGCGCCGCCTTCGCGATCGCCTGGACGCCCTGCATCGGCCCGACCCTGAGCTCGATCCTGGCTGCTCGCCGCAGCACCGAGGGCTCGGCCCTCGAAGGCGTGCTCCTGCTGGCCGTCTACTCCGCGGGGCTCGGCGATCCCGTTCCTCGCCGCGGCGGTCGCGCTTCTCGACGCGCGACGGTGGCCTTCGACGCCGTCAAGCGCCACTACGCGCGTAGTCGTTGCCACGGGCGGCGTGATCCTGATCGCGATGGGGATCCTGATCGTGACCGGCGAGTTCTTCCAGCCTCAACATCGAGGCGCAGAACCTCACTCGGGAGCTCGGTTTGGATCTGTAGGGGTCTGACCCCCTTGACGGTATCCGGTCGTCAACCCGTGACAGTCACGGGGTCAGACCCCTCGGCCGCGGCGCGCCCACCTCGATCGGCTCGCCGATCGCCTCGACCTCCTCGAGCTCCTCCCCGGAGCCCTCGCGGGAGCAGACGATCCGGAAGCGGCCGGTGCCGATGGCGGGGTCGCCGACGATCGGCAGCCCGCGGATCTCCTCCCAGCCGAGGCGCTCGACCTCGTAACGGGTTCATCCGCACCTCCGAGGCCGGGAACGGGCAGCTCGAGTTGTGCTGGTCGATCGCCTGCGAGATCGCCTCGAGGTTCTTCGCTTCCGAGGAGGAAGGCATCGGCACCGGATTCTAGATTGGCAGTGTGGAGCGCACGATCTGCCACGTGGACATGGATGCCTTCTACGTCTCGGTCGAGCTGCTTCGCCACCGCGAGCTGCGCGGCAAGCCGGTGATCGTCGCCGGCAGCACCGACCCGAACTCGCGCGGGGTCGTGATGACCGCCTCCTACGAGGCGCGCCGGTTCGGCGTCCACTCGGCGCTGCCGCTGGCGACCGCTCGCCGCCGCTGCCCGCAGGCGGTCGTCCTGCCCTCCGACATGGAGCTCTACCGGCGCGGGTCGCGACGGGTGATGGAGGTCCTGCGCGGCTTCAGCGACACGGTCGAGGTCGCCGGGCTCGACGAGGCCTACCTCGACCTCTCCGACTCCCCCGCCCCGAAGGCGCGGGCCCGCCAGATCAAGCGCGAGGTCCTCGAGGCCACCCGGCTCGTCTGCTCGATCGGGCTCGCGCCGAACAAGCTGCTCGCGAAGATCGCCTCGGACCTCGACAAGCCCGACGGCTTCCGCGTGCTCCGGCGCGAGCAGATGCTCGAGGTGGTCGGCGACCGGCCGGCGAGCCTGATCCCCGGGGTCGGGCCGAAGACGGCCGAGCGACTCGGTCGCGCGGGGATCCGGACCGTCGCCGAGCTGGCCGGCGCGAGCGACGAGATCCTCGTCGGGGCGCTGGGGCCGAACCACGGGCCCGCGCTTCGCGCGCTCGCCAACGGCCGACGACCAGCGCCCGGTGACGACCGGCCGCGAGCCGAAATCGGAGAGCCGCGAGACCACCTTCGCCACCGACGTCGACGACCTCGACGAGCTCCGCGACCAGCTCGACCGGCTGACGGCGGGGCTCTGCGAGCGACTCGCCGAGGGCGGCTACGCGGGCCGGACCGTGACGCTCAAGATCCGCCTCGCTCCGTTCCGGACCTTCACCCGCTCGCGCACCCTCCCCTCCCCGACCTCCGACCGCGCCATCGTCGGCGCGACCGCGCGCGAGCTGCTCGAGCGGTTCGAGCGCGACGCCCCCGTCCGCCTGCTCGGCGTCGGGGTGGCGGGCCTGGTTCGCGACGGGGCATCCGAGCGAGGCTCGACCCGCCACCCGACGCTCCCGAGGCATCCCTCCAGCTCGCGCTCGATTCCTGAGAGGATGGGTCCGTGACCCGATCGCCTGACAGGCCTCGACTCCTCGTTCCTTCATCTCGAGCGCGGCGGCGCCCACATGCACGTCGCCTCGACGATGGTCTTCGAGGGCTCCTGTCCCGCCTACGAGGACTTCGCCGAGCACGTCCTCTCGCGGCTTCACCTCGTGCCCCGCTTCCGCCAGCGCCTGCGCTTCGTTCCGTTCGGCCAGGGCCGACCCGTCTGGGTCGACGACCCCCACTTCAACATCCGCTACCACGTCCGCCACACCGCCCTGCCGGCGCCCGGCTCCGACGAGCAGCTGCGAAACCTCGCCGGCGCGCCTGTTCTCTCAGCGCCTCGATCGCTCGAAGCCGCTCTGGGAGATGTGGCTTGTCGACGGGCTTCACGGCAATCGCTTCGCCCTGATCGGCAAGAGCCACCACGCGCTCGTCGACGGCGTCTCCGGAGTCGACATCACGACCGTCCTCTTCGACGCCGCGCCCGACCCACCGGAGCCGGTCGAGCGCGAGGAATGGGTGCCCGGCCCCGAGCCCTCAGAGTACGCAGCTCCTCGGCCGAGGCGCTGCTCGAGCGGGCGACGAGCCCCGCGGAGCTCGCGCGCGGCGTCCGGGCTCTGCTTCGCGGTCCGCGCCAGGCGATCGGCCGCCGCCGAGGAGGCCGTCGGGGCGATCGGCTCGTTCGCCGGCGCCGGCCTCGCCGCGCCCTCCTCCCCGTTCAACGTCGCCGATCGGCCCCTACCGGCGCTTCGCCTGGGTCGCACGGCGACCTCGCCGAGTTCAAGGCGGTCAAGGACCGGCTCGGCGGCACCGTCAACGACGTCGTCCTGACCGCGGTCTCCGGAGCGCTCGGGCGCTACCTGCGCGGCCGCGGCCACTCCACCGGCGGGCCTCGAGCTGAGGGCGATGGTCCCGATCAGCGTCCGCGCGGAGGAGGAGCACGGCGCGCTCGGCAACCGCGTCTCGGCGATGATGGCGCCGCTGCCGGTCTGGTGCGAGGACCCGGCCGAGCGGATGCAGGTCGTCAGCGAGACGATGGGCGACCTGAAGAAGTCGCAGCAGGCGGTCGGCGCCAACATGCTCACCGGCCTCGCGGACTTCGCCCCGCCGACGATCGTCGGCCAGGCGGCCCGGCTCCAGTCGCGCCAGCGCTTCTTCAACCTCGTCGTCACCAACGTCCCCGGCCCGCAGTTCCCGCTCTACCTGCTCGGCAACCGGATGGAGGCCACCTTCCCGATGGTGCCGCTCGCGCGCCGCCAGGCGGTCTGCGTCGGGATCATGAGCTACGACGGCACGATCAACTTCGGCCTCGTCGGCGACTACGACGCGATGCCGGGCCTCGACTCCCTCGCCGACGACCTCGAGGCCGAGATCGACGCGCTCGCCGAAGCGAAGCCGAAGGCCAAGCGCCGCAAGCCCGCCGCCAAGCCCAAGCCCGGCCAGAAGGCCCGGGCCCGCGCCCGCAGCGGCACCTAGCGCCGGTTCAGCCGGTTCAGGACCGAGGTCGCCACGACCTTCGGCTCCTGGTCGAGCTCGACGTCGGCGAAGCGGAGGACGTCGAGACCGTGCTGGCCGAGGTAGCGGTCTCGCGCGCGGTCGGAGCGGAAGGTCGCGCGGTCGGAGTGGTACGCGTAGCTGTCGACCTCGACGATCAGGCGCTCGGCGCGCCAGAGGAAGTCGACCTCGTACGGGCCGACCTTGACATTGACCTCGGGCTTCGGGATCCGGTGCTCCCGGCAGATGCGCAGGAAGAGTCGCTCGAGGTCCGCTGCGGGTGCGCTCCTTGCCCCAGCCGAGGTCGGCGAGGGTGCGGGCGACGCGTGGTGACAGGGATCCCTCGGCGACGCGTGACGTCCTTGGGGCCGAGGGTGGTGGAGCGGTGAAGGACGATCCCCTTGCGCCTGGCCCGGCCGGTGGTCCCCGGCACGGTGACGTGGACGAGCTGAGGGCACGTGGGGGAGAGCTTGTGGAGGTTCGCCGCGCAGCCGTGACTCAGCACAGCTCCCTCGCCGCAGGCGAACACAGCGGCGAGCCAGCGTCCCTCCTTGCTCAGCTTGGTGTGGCCGACCGCGTAGACGCCTCGATAGAGGCGGTGCAGGCGGCCGGCGCGGACCCGGCGGGTGATCGCCGAGGGCACCAGCCCCGCCCATCGGAGCTGGACGTAGCGCAGCACTCCGTGTTGTCGACCGGCAATCTGCGCGGCGATCTCGTCGGGCTTGTCGACTTGTTTCCGCATACGAGAAATAAGTCGACACAGGGCCTCGCGCGCCCCCCTTAGTGCCGCAGTTGTTCGGCCTGCTGAGCGCTCGAGTCCGCGCCCTCAGCGGCACCCACCGCCCACCGCCACCGCCCGACATAAACTCGCGAAGCGGATGAATCATTCGCGGATCACGGTCATCGGCGCGGGCTTCGGGGGCATCGGGCTCGCGATCAAGCTTCAGAACGCGGGGATCGAGGAGTTCACGATCCTCGAGCGCGCCGACGAGCTCGGGGGTACCTGGCGCGACAACACCTATCCCGGCTGCGCCTGCGATGTCGCCTCGCACCTCTACTCCTATTCCTTCGCCCCCAACCCCGACTGGAGCCGCGCCTACTCGCGCCAGGAGGAGATCCTCGGGTACCTGCGCGCCGTCGTCGCGGAGCACGACGTCGAGCGCCACGTCCAGTACGGGACGGAGGTGATCGAGGCCGCCTGGGACGAGGAGCGATCCCGCTGGCAGCTCGAGACCTCGCGCGGGTCGATGAGCTGCGACATCCTTGTCCCGGCGATGGGGCCGTTCGGCGAGCCGATCACGCCGGCGATTCCCGGGACTCGAGAGCTTCTCGGGGAAGTCCTTCCACTCCCTGCACTGGGACCACGACCACGACCTCTCCGGCGAGCGGGTGGCGGTGATCGGCACCGGCGCCTCGGCGGTCCAGTTCATTCCGCGGATCCAGCCCGAGGTCGGGGAGCTCAAGGTGTTCCAGCGCACCCCGCCGTGGATCATCCCCCGCTTCGACCGCCGCACCTCGCGGCTGGAGCGCAGGCTGATGCGACGCGTGCCAGCGCTTCGGCAGGCGCTTCGCGGCTGCCTCTACACCGCGGTGGAGAGCCTCGGGCTGGCGATCTTCGTCGACCGGCGCTTCGCCAGGTTCTTCGAGGCGCTCGGCCGCTGGCAACTTCGCCGCCAGGTCCCCGACCCAGAGCTGCGCCGCAGGCTCACGCCCGACTACCGGATCGGCTGCAAGCGGGCGATCCTCAGCGACGACTACCTGCCGGCGCTCCAGCGCCCGAACGTGGAGGTCGTCGACGATCGGATCACCGAGGTCCGCGAGAGCTCGGTCGTCACCGCGGACGGCCGCGAGCACGAGGTCGACACGATCATCCTCGGCACGGGCTTCGACGTGCCGACCAAGCAGATCGCCCGCTTCCGGGGCCGCCACGGGCGCACCCTCGCGGACCTCTATACGGAGGCGCCGCAGAGCTATCTCGGGACGACGATCGCCGGCTTTCCCAACTTCTTCTTCCTGCTCGGCCCGTTCGCGGGCGCCGGTAACCAGTCGGCCCTCTACATGCTCGAGTCGCAGATCGCGTACGTCGTCGACGCGGTCCGGACGATGAACCGGAACGGCAAATCGATCGCCGAGGTCCGTCCCGAGGTCCAGGAGGCCTTCGTCGCCGAGATGAACGAGCGGAGCGAGGACACGGTCTGGCTGACCGGCGGCTGCAAGAGCTACTACACGACCCCCGATGGCCGGAACGCGGGGCTGTGGCCGAACTGGACGTTCGAGTTCCGCCGCCGCACCGCGAGCTTCGACGAGTCCGACTATGAGCTCCGCAGCGCGGCCTGACGTGCCGCGGCATGCGTGGTTCGGATTCGACGTAGCCACGGGTCGTCGGCAAGGGCGAGCAGCAGCCGGAGATCCTCCTCGCGTCCGGCGTCGTAGGCCGACCCGGCCTCGGGCGCCGCGTGGCCGGGATGCACCATCCATTCGGTGACGCCCTCGGGCCCGGCGCCCTCGCGAAGGGCGGCGATCTCCGCGGGCAGGGCCGGCTCCTCCTCCGAGAGGCGCCCGACCAGCCGGTCCGGGGTCGCGACGCCCTTGCAGCGCAACAAGCGACGGTGGCGCGCGTCGACCGATCTGACCGGCAGCCCACGCTCACGCGCCACCTCCGCGACCGCGACCGCCGGTGCCCCGCGCGCGTGGCAGTGGTGGTGGCCGTCGAGGTAGGCGGGCGGTGAGCCGAAGGCGTCCTCGAAGCCGCGGAACTGATCGTCGAGCCAGCCGGCCTCGAGGTCGAGGTGGAGTCCCACCTCCACCCCGCTCCCGGCGAGCGCTCCCGGGATCGGGTATGTCGCGGCTGACCATGGCGCTGACCGCGTCGAGGGCGCCCGCGCGCGCCGCCTCGGCGATGCCGGCGTCGTAGGGCGGGGCGTAGCCGTAGTCGTCGGCGGTGATGATCAAGGACGGCATCCGAGCCATTTTCCCGCTACCCGCGGGATCGGCTCCTCCACCTGGACAAGGAGCGGCGAATCGAATCCTGTACGCGCGGATAGGCGCGCGCGGTGCTCGTCACCCGAGAATCGGAGACCGTGAAGCTCGTGGTGGGAATCGTGCGTCCCGAGAAGGCGAACGACGTGCTCGAGGCCCTCTACCGAGCCGAGGTGCGCGGCGTCACGATCAGCCGCGTCGAGGGGCACGGCGGTGAGCTCGACCGGGTCGAGACCTACCGCGGGACGACCGTGCAGATCGGGCTCGCCGACAAGGTCCGCTTCGAGATCGCGGTCTCGGACGGCTTCGTGCAGCCGACCATCGACGCGATCTGCGCAAGCGCTCAGACGGGCGAGGTCGGCGACGGCAAGATCTTCGTGATCCCGCTCGACCGCGCCGTCCGCATCCGCACCGGCGAGACCGACCAGGGCGCCGTGACGCCGGTGAGCACATGACCGACCTGCCGTTCCTGATCGCCAAGATCGACACGGGCGATACCGCCTGGATGCTGATGGCGACCGCGCTGGTCATCTTTATGACGATCGGCCTCGGCCTCTTCTACGCCGGTCTCGTCCGCGCCAAGAACTCGCTCAACACGTTCATGATGTGCATCGCCGCGTTCGCGGTGGTGACGATCTCCTGGGCGCTCGTCGGCTACTCGCTCGCCTTCGGCGAGGGCAGCGGCTTCATCGGCAACTTCGACTACGCCTTCCTCAAGGACGTCGGCTTCGAGCCCTACGCGGAGGGCCAGACGATCCCGCACCTCGTCTTCTTCGCCTTCCAGGGCAGCTTCTGCATCATCACCGCCGCGCTCGTCTCCGGCGCGGTGGTCGAGCGGATGCGCTTCTCGACCTACCTGATCTTCATCGCGCTGTGGTCGATCTTCGTCTACCCCGTGCTCGCCCACTGGGTCTTCGGCGGCGGCTTCCTCTTCGACGGCGGCACGCTCGACTTCGCCGGCGGCATCTCGGTCGAGATGGCGCTCCGGGTTCTCCGCACTGGCCGCGGCGCTCGTGGTCGGCGCGCGCAAGGACTACGGCCGCCAGGCGCTGCTGCCCCACAACGCCGTCCTCGTGCTGCTCGGCGCCGGGATCCTCTGGTTCGGCTGGTTCGGCTTCAACGGCGGTAGCGGCATCGGCACCGGCAACCAGAGCGTCCTCGCGTTCGCCAACACGCTGCTCACCCCGGCGGTCTGCCCTCGCCACCTGGTTCGTCCTCGACGCGATCCGCGGCCGCAAGGTGACCGCGATCGGCGCCGCGACCGCGATCATCGTCGGCTGCGTCCTGATCACGCCCGCGGGCGGCTTCATCAGCCCCGGCTGGGCGATGGTGCTCGGGCCTCGTGGGCACCCTCCCCTGCTACGCGCTCGTCGCCTACCGGCCGCGCACTCGCGTCGACGAGACGCTCGACGTCCTCGCGGTCCACGGCCTCGCCGGCTTCCTCGGCATCCTCTTCATCGGCTTCGTCGCCCAGGAGGCGTGGAACGGCGTCGTCGCCGCCGAGCTCGCGCCGGTCGGCGACGGCCTCTTCTACGGCGAGGCCGCGCTGCTCGGGGACCAGGCCCTCGCCGCGCTGATCACGCCGCTCTACGCCTTCGGCGCGACCTTCGTGATCCTCCAGGCGATCAAGTTCGTCACCGGGCTGCGCAGCTCGGAGCAGGAGGAGGCGACTCGGCCTCGACGTGATCTACCACGGCGAGGAGGCCTACCCGACCGGTGAGGGCGCGATCCTCGTCTCGCCCGAGGCGGGGATCGAGGAGCCGCGGCCGGTCGCCGACGTCGCGCGCTAGCCGCCCTCGGGCCCTGGGAGATTCTTCACTCGCCAGACGGCGAGTGAGCCTTGTATCTTCCCCCGCCGCGGGAACGAGGCAGGGTCCTCTTTTCGAAACTGATTCAGCGCCCGGCCGGGCGTGGGAAAGGAACGTGAATGACAGGGATTCGCAAGCGTGGGCTTGCTCCGAAGCTGCTTATCCTGGTCGCGCTGGTCGCGATCGGAACGGTTGCGGCGGGTGGAAGCGCCACCGCCGGGAGCGCGTTGACGGGTGGCGACGGCGAGACGATCGAGATGACCTTCGGCCCCAAGGGCGGGCTGCGGTTCATCGAGCAGGACGGCGACGGGGAGATCCTCCGCGGCGACGACCTGACGCTCGTCAACCAGACCAACCCCCGCGACATCGGGCCGCACACCTTCTCGCTCGTGGACGCCCAGGACGTCCCGAAGGACAAGGGTGAGCGTCGAGCCTGCTTCGACGACGGGATTTGCGCTGATATCGCCCAGTGGCACGGGGTGCGAGGCAACCGCATCACGATCAACCCCGTCGAGGCCGGCGCCGCCGGGTGGGACACCCAGGGGAACCGCTCCGAGGAGGGCGACTCGTGGTACACCGAGACTCGGAACGAGGAGTTCGTGCAGCCGGTGAACGCCACCCCGAACAAGTCGATCCACTACATGTGCGCGGTCCATCCGCACATGCGTGGCCGGCTCAAGGTCGTCGAGCCGCAAGCCAAGTAACCCGGACGCGGGCTGGTCCCGCCGATGAGCGACGACACAGCATCGGGCAGCTCACGCGAGCTGCGCCTCCGCCGCCGCGGCCTGTTCGCGGCCGCCGGCGGAGGCGCGCTCGCGGCAGCGCTGCGCTCGCCATTCGGTGGCCCGGGGGTCCCGGCGGCGCGGGCGGCCGGGCTGCCGAAGCGCTTCGCGAGGAAGCTGCCGATCCCGCGCGTCCTCGACGCCGCGGATCTGACGATCCCCATGCGCGAGGCCGAGGTGGGGGTGCTGCCGGGGCGCCCGACCCGGATGTGGACCTACGACGGCTCCTTCCCCGGGCCGACGATCCGGCGACCGTCCGGGGTGGAGGCCCGCGTCACCTTCACCCACGCCCTCCCCACCGAGGCCGGCGAGCTGACCGTGCATCTGCACGGCGGACACAACCGCTCCGAACACGACGGACAGCCGGGCGGGCTGACCGAGAGCCAGCCGCGGGCCTTCTTCTGCGACATCTCCGAGCGCACCTCGGCGCGGGAGTCGGGGAACGACCTCCTGATCGCACCGGGGGCGAGCCGGACGTACGTCTACGACCTGGTCGAGGACGGCGCCCCGGAGCGCGCCGCCTTCCAGTGGTACCACGACCATCGCCTCGAGCGAACCGCGCCGAACATCTGGCGCGGCCTCGCGGGGATGTGGATCCTCGACGACGCCCTCGACGCGGCGCAGCCGCTCCCCCGCGGCGATCGCGACATCCCGCTGATGATCGTCGACCGCTCGTTCGACAAGCAGAATCAGCTCACCAACCCCTTCAAGTCCTCCGCGACCGCGCCGAACGACGGTGTCACCGGTCGCCACGTCCTCGTCAACGGCGCCTTCGCCCCATATCACCGCGTCGAGGGGTGCCGGCACCGCCTCCGGCTCCTCAACGCCTCCAGCTTCCGCTCCTACAACCTCCGCTTCTCGAACGGGATGCCGATGATGCAGATCGCCGCCGACGCCGGGCTGATGCCGAAACCGGTGCGGCGCAAGGAGATCCTGATCGGGCCCGGCGAGCGGGTCGAGGTCGTCGTCGACTTCGCCGGCGCCGCCGGCTCCGAGGTCGAGCTGGAGAGCGTGGCGCGCAAGGGGAAGGGTTCGGCGCTGGCCGGGACCAAGCCCCACATCGGCGCCCTGATGCAGTTCAGAGTCGGGCGCAGGCGTAAGGACGACACGGCGGTGCCCCGCGTCCTGCGCCCGCTACCCGCTTGGGTGCACGACGAGCCCGCGGCACGGCGTCCCTGGCGGATCACGGTCGGTGCCGGCTTCCGGCCCTTCTGGCAGATCAACGGCGAGACCTTCGACCCGGCCCGCTCCGACGCGTTCCCTGCGCTCGGCACAACCGAGCACTGGGAGCTCGAGAACAAGACCAAGGTCGCGCACGTGATGCACATGCATCACACCGACTGGTACATGGTCTCCCGGAACGGCAAGCGACCGTCGCCCTGGGAGGATTGCCTCAAGGAGTCGTTCTGGCTCGACCCCGGCGACCGCGTGGTGGTCGCCGGCCACTTCAGCGACTTCACCGGCAAGTACGCGATCCACTGCCACATGCTCGACCACGAGGACCACGGGCTGATGACCCAGTTCGAGGTCGTGGCACCCTGACTTACGGGGTGAGCTTGTCGACCTCCTCCTCGACGTCGCCGAGGACGGGGCGGGCTCCTCCGGGGGCGGCGGTGGCGGGGGCGCCTCACCCGACCCGTAGCCCGAATCGTGGCTGGGCGGATGCGTCCCGTGGTCGGCGCCGCCGGCCGCGGGACCCGCGACGCCGGCGTGCGCGTGGTCGGCGCCGGCGACCACGCGCGGGCTGGAGGGCAGCGTGTGGTCATGCGCCGGTTCGCTCGCGCGCGCTCCCGGCCTCAGGCCGCGAACGGAATCTCTAGCTGCTCGGGGCCGCGCGAGCGCTCGATCGCGTCGGCGTACACCCCGTGGAGGACCGAGCGCGGAATCGGGACATCGAGGCCGTAGGCCTGGCTCATGGCGCGATGTAGCGTGCGGCGAAACGCCCGACCGTGCCAGCGCCGGGGGTCGCCCGGTCGCTCGCCGACGTGGAGGTGAACGAGCTCGTGAAGAAGCGTCTCCTGGAGGTCGCCCCGGCGGGCGCCGGGGTACGCGGTGACCGAGATCCTCCACTCCGCCGGGATCGCGAACCCGACGCGATTGGGCCGCCGGCGGGCGCGGCGCACCTTGAGCTCGGGCCGCCGGCGGGGGAGCTCCCCCGAGCGGAATACCGGCAGCGCCCTCAGACGCTCCATCTCCCGCGCCAGGTCGAAGCCGCCGACGCGGTAGTAGTCGCTGCCGCCTGCGCCGTCCCACGCGCGCAAGCTAGGCGGCGTCCCGGCGGAGGCCCTGAGATGAACGCCGTCGAGGTCCGGCCGGCGCGAGTCGACGACGCAGCGGCGCTGGCGCGGATCTTCAACCAGGGAATCGAGGAGCGGGTGGCGACCTTCGAGAGCCGGGAGCAGAGCCCCGACCGCTTCGTCGCGATGATCGAAGCGGGAGCGCTCGTTTTGGCCGCCGAGCGGAAGGGCTGGATCGTCGGCTGGGCCTCGGTGGGCCCTTACTCCGATCCTGCCGACTACTACTCCGGCGTCGGCGAGGCCACCCTCTACGTCGACCGCGACGTCCGTCGCGCCGGGGTCGGCCGGGCGCTGCTTGACGCGCTCGCCGAGGTTGCGCTCGCGCACGGCTACCACAAGCTCGTCGGCAAGCTGTTCACCACGAACGAGGCCAGCGCGGCGATGCTGCGCGCCGCCGGCTGGCGGGAGGTCGGCGTCCACCGTCGTCATGGCACGCTCGACGGAGAGTGGAAGGACGTGCTGGTAGTCGAGAAGCTGCTCGGTTAGGCTCGCCCCCGATGGGCGATCCGTCGCAGCCCACCGCTCCGCAGCGCGCGCCGCACGGCGAGCACCATCTGCGGACCCCCACGCACGAGCTCCCCCACGACGAGCGCGTGAAGCGCGAGCAGTCCCACGTCACCGTGCTCAGCTTCGTCCTTCTCGGGACGCTCGCGATGCTCGCCTACGCCGCCGCGTTCGACATCGACCACCCGGGTGCGTGGATCGTCCTCGGCGCGATCGCCGCCACCGGTCTCGGCTCGGTCGTCGCGATCAAGAGCCGCTGAGCGGGGACCCCGCCAGGTCCGCTCGCCGGCGCAGGCCTCCGGAGCGCGTCTACAGGCGCCGGCGGCGCGTTGCGGCTGCGGTGATCGTCGCCGCTGCGTCCGCCGGCCTGATCGGCCTCGAGTTGGCGCTCTCGGAGCCGATCGCCGTCGATACCGGTGCCGGCGCCCCGGTCGCCCCGGCCGAGGCACCCGAGGAATGCGCGGATGATTCGGCGATGTCCTTGCGGCAGCAGGTCGGCCTGCGCCTCGTCGTCCGGATGGAATCGGAGGCCACCGCGGCGCTTCGCCGCCAGGCGAGCCGCGGGCGAGATCGGCGGCGTGATCCTGTTCCCTCCGGCCGGTACCGATCCGGACTCCCTGCGCGACGAGGTCGCGAAGCTCCAGGAGTCCGCCGCCGGCGCGGGAGAGCCGCCGCTGCTCGTCGCGACCGACCAGGAGGGCGGCGAGGTGAAGCGCCTGAAGGAGCTGCCGCCGGATCTGGCGCCGCCGGAGATCGCGGTTAGCGGCGCAGGGGCGGCGAGGGAGCAGGGTCGCGCGACTGGCCGGGCGCTCGCTCGGCTCGGGGTCAACGTCGACCTCGCGCCGGTCCTCGACGTCCCCGCGGCCCCGGGATCGTTCATCGCGTCGCGGTCGTTCGGGTCGACGCCCGGCGAGGTCGCCGAGAACGGCATCGCCTTCGCGGCGGGTCTTGCCGACGGAGGAGTCGCCGCAACCGCGAAGCACTTCCCCGGCCTCGGGCGCTCGGCCGTCAACACCGACCTCGAGCCGAGCGAGGTCCAGGCCTCTCGTTCGCAGCTCCGCGCCGATCTCGAACCGTTCGAGCGCGCGATCGATGCGGGGGTCTCGCTGGTCATGCTCGCCAACGCCGCCTATCCGTCCCTCGACTCCTCGCAGCCCGCCTTCGCCGCGCCGTCTGTGACCACCGCGCTGCTGCGCGACGAGCTCGGCTTCGCGGGCGTCACGGTCACCGACGACCTCGACGCCGGAGCGGTGCGGGCCCAATTCGACCGCGCCTCGGCGGGCCGCGCCGCGATCGCCGGCGGGTCCGACCTCCTGCTCTTCGCGCAGACCTCTGAGCCCGGCGTCCTCGACAGCCTCGTCCGCGACGCGAAGCGGGGACGTTTCGACTCAGCCCAGGTCGAGGCATCGTGCGACCGAGTGGTGTCGCTGCGCGAGTCGCTACCGGGGCCGGGAACCTAGAGCGGCGATACTTCGGGCATGTCGCCGAAGGCCCAGACGAGAAGGCTGCGGATCGCCCTCGCCCAGGTCAATCCGACCGTGGGCGACGTCTCCGGCAACGGCCGGCTGGTTCGCGAGGGGATTGCGGCGGCACGCGATGCGGGCGCCCAGCTCGTGCTGTTCCCCGAGCTCGTGATCACCGGCTACCCGCCGGAGGACCTGCTGCTGAAGCCGCATTTCCTGGATGCCTCGGAGCAGGAGCTCGCCTCGATCGCCTCGGAGGTGGAGGGCATCGTCGCGCTGGTCGGGTTCGCCGAGCGCTCGGGCGGCGCCCTGCACAACGCCGCCGGAGTCCTCGCCGACGGCGAGCTGCGCGGCGTCTACCGCAAGATGCTGCTGCCGAACTACGGCGTCTTCGACGAGCGCCGTTACTTCGAGCCCGGGGATTGCCCTGCGCTGATCGAGCTGGGCGGGTTGCGGGTCGGGCTGACGATCTGCGAGGACATCTGGTTTCCCGGCCCGCCGGCCTCCTCGGAAGCCGTGGCCGGCGCCAGCCTCATCGTCAACCTCTCTGCATCGCCTTACCACCGCGGCAAGCCGGCCGAGCGCGAGGAGATGGTCCGCGGGCGCGCTGGGGAGACCGGCAGCGCATTCGCGTTCTGCAACACGGTCGGCGGCCAGGACGAGCTGGTCTTCGACGGCCACAGCGTCGTCGTCGATGCCTCCGGCGAAACCGTCTCCCGGGCGGCGCAGTTCGGTGAGGAGCTCCTCGTCTGCGAGCTCGAGCTCCCCGAGCGCGGAGGCGGCGCGGAGGCGGGCACCGAGGCGCGACCGGGACCGATCGAGGCGCCGCTGATCGGCCGCTTCGACTGCGAGGAGCCGAGCGGTGCGCCACCTCACCCCCGCTTCGCCGACCCGCTCGAGCCCGAGGAGGCCGAGGTCTACCAGGCGCTGAAGCTCGGCCTGAGCGACTACATGCGCAAGAACGGCTTCCACCACGTCGTCTTCGGGCTCTCCGGCGGGATCGACTCGGCGCTGGTCGCGATGGTCGCGGTCGACGCGGTCGACGCGCAGCAGGTGCGCTGCGTGATCATGCCCTCGCCACACTCCTCCTCGGAGACCCAGGAGGATGCCCGGCGAATCGCGGAGAACCTGGGGATCGAGCCGATCGAGCTGCCGATCGAGCGCACGATGGATGCCTACGAGGAGATCCTCGATCCCGCCTTCAGCCGCGACGGCTCCGATCCGGGCGCCCAGGGAAGCGCCGCGGTCGCCGATCCCGGCGCCGACCTCGCGGGCGAGAACATCCAGGCGCGAATCCGCGGCAATTTGGTGATGGCGCTGTCGAATCGCTTCGGCTGGCTGGTCCTGACCACCGGCAACAAGAGCGAGCTCTCGGTCGGCTACGCGACCCTCTACGGCGACATGGCCGGCGGCTTCGCGGTGCTCAAGGACGTGCCGAAGACGCTCGTCTACCGGCTCGTGCGCTGGCGAAACGAACGGGCGGACCGCGAGCTCGTCCCCGCCTCGGTGATCGAGCGTGCCCCCTCCGCGGAGCTTCGGCCCGACCAGCTCGACGAGGACTCACTGCCCCCCTACGAGGTCCTCGACCGGATCCTCGAGGACTACGTCGAGCGCGACCGCGGCCCGCGCGAGATCGCCGAGGCGGCGGAAATCGACCCGGACCTGGTCGACGAGGTGATCCGGATGGTCGATCGCGCCGAGTACAAGCGCCGCCAGGCCCCTCCCGGAATCAAGATCTCCCCGAAGGCCTTCGGCCGCGACCGCCGCCTGCCGATCACCAACCGCTTCGGCGGCTGAGGGGTCTGACCCCCTCGGGGTCTGACCCCTTGGGGGACAGGTCCCGTCAGGGACGGGGCCGGACGGCGACCACGCAGCGGACGACGGCGGCGAGGCGGCCGTCGTCGTCGGTGCAGTCGACGTCCCAGACCCAGGTCGTGCGCCCGCGGTGGGCGACGCGGCCGGTGGCGGTGACGTGGCCGTCGGAGATCGGTCGCAGGAAGGTGGCGCTGTTCGACTGACCGAGCGGGACCATCCCGTCGGCGTAGACCGCGGCTCCGGTCGCCCTCGAGGTGATCGTCTCCGCGAGGAGCGAGTAGACGCCGCCGTGGACGAGCCCGAACGGCTGGCGGATACGGTCGGTGACCTCGACTCGAGCGAGGGCGTCCGAGTCGCCAGGGTCGAGGTGTTCGATCCCCAGGAGCTCGGTGAGCCCGTCCGCCCGACGCTCGGGTGAATCGCTCATCGACGCAACCTATCCGGCAGCCGCGGCCGCGGGAGCCTCGGCCGTGCGAGGGGGACCGCGTGGTCGAGCGCGGGAACCAGGATCGCTCTGACCAGGACGAGATCGATGACGAGACCCGCGGCCAGCGCGATCCCGCTCTGGGCGACCCCGCTGAGGTCGGAGCTGCCGAGCACGGCGAGCGCCGCGCCCGCGACCACCGTCCCGGTGAGCGCCGTCCTTGCGCCCCCGAGTCCGGCACGGGCCGTCGAGACCGCGCCGACCGCGGCGAGAGTGACCAGGAGGGCGCTCGCCTGGGGGTCGCTGAGCCGGCCGAGGTCGATCCCGAGCGGCGGATTCCCCTTCCCGGCGAGCGTCAGGGTGCCGACCACGGCGAGCGCCGGCAGCGCGGCGGCGACTCCCCGAACGAAGGCCCCGCGGCCCGAACGGGTCGCGGCGTAGGCCGTGAGCAGCCCGAGCAGGGTCAAAAGGCCCGCGATCCACGGGAGCCCGGCCGCGATCTCCTCGCGAGCGAACGGGCCGGCGCGCTCCGGCGCGGCCAGAAGCGCCGCGGCGACGTCCTCCGTGGCACCTGCGGAGACCAGCTCGGCCGCTTGGCTCGCCTCGGCGGAGGCGGGGAGGTCTGCGGCGAGGTCGCTGCCGGCCTCCGGGTCGAAGGCATGCGCGCCGGCGATCACGAGCGCGGCGACGACGAGAAGCGCTGGAATCCAGGCGAGCCACGGCCGCATCGCGGCGAGGTCGCGCAGCCTGGCTGGGAACCTGCCGACGGCAGCGTCGCGGTCTCGATCGCCCGCCTCCGGCCGAGGAGGCGCCAGCGCGAGGAGGCTCGGCATCGCGACCAGTGCCGAGGCGGCCGCGAGGAGGGCCGCGAGCGCGCCTCCGAGGGCCGCGGAGCGGGCCGCGGGGAGGGCGATCGCGATCGTCGCGAGCGCGGCCAGCGCGCCGCCCCCGGCCGCAAACGCGACCCGCCGGCCGGCATGGCCGAGCGCCCGGCCGATCCGCTCCTCCGGCGACCCGTTCGCTTCGGCCAGGAAGTCACGGCGCAGCGCGCCACAGGCCTCGGTTCCGACGGCCAACCCCACTGCCAGGGACGTCGCGAGGCCGGCGGCGCCGAGGTCGACCGAGCCCCCGAGCAGGCCGAGGATCGCGATCGCGCCGAGGGCGCCCGTCGCGCCCGCGATCAGGGGCGCGACCGCGTGGCGGATGCCGAAGCCCAGGACGAGCGCGACGAGGGCGAGCGGGAGCGCCAGCAGCGCCAGCCCACCCAGCTCGTCCTCGAGCCGATCGCGCGCGGCGGCCTGGACCATCGTCTCGCCGCCGGCTGCGATTTCGAGCGGCCCGGGGTCGATCCCCGCAGCGATCTCCCCCGCGGCCTCCTGGCGCTCGGGTGCCGAGAGGTCGGCGAGCTCCACAGCGAGGATCGACACGTTCGAGCGCCGCTCGAGCTCCACTGCCTCGACCTCGGTCACCCGCGGATCGGCGTCGAGACCCGACCGGATCGCTGTCAACGCCTGGCGGATCACGGCGTCGCCCACTGCCGGTCTCGCTTCCGCCGTGACGATCAGGACGGCCGGATCGGAGCGCGCGTACGACCCGAGCCCGCCGGCGACGGCCAGCCGGTCGGGAGCCCCCGCGGCGAGCGCCGCCGCCACGGCGAGCAGAACGAGGTTCGCCCCGAGTGCCCACCAAGGTCGCCTCGCAATGCCCGCTGCAAGCCGACCGTGCACCGCTGCCCACCCTATTGCAGCGAGGGGCCCCATTGGGGTTCCCGTTAGACGGCATCAATAGGCTTTCGCCATGCCGCTGGCACAGGATCAGAGGGCGATGCTCCAGCTCCTCCTGGAGCGGGATCAGAGCTACGAGGACATCGCCTCGCTTCTGGGTGGCTCGCGCGACGACGTCCGCCGGCGCGCTCGAGCCGCCCTCGAGGAGCTCGGCGGCCAGGACCCGGATCGCGAGGTGGGGCTCACCGACTACATCCTCGGCCAGGCGGACCCGATCGGCCGCGCGGACGCGGCCCGCCACCTCCAGTCGGACCCTGAGTCGCTGGCGCTCGCCGAGGAGCTCTCGACGAAGCTCCGGCTGATCGCGCCCGCAGGCGACGCTCCCCGACCTGCCGCAGCCCAAGCGTCGCCGGGGCGCCGCCGCCGCAGCGGCGACCGACGGCGCGCCGGAGCCCGGCGACGCGGACGAGGCCGCCCCGGAGCGCCGCTCCCCGCTCGCGGGGACTCTCGACCCACCAGTCTCGGCTCTTCGCGGCAATCGGCGCCTCGGCGCTGATCCTCCTGTTCGTGATCCTCGCGATCGCCGGGGTCTTCGGCGGCGGAGACGAGGAGTCCGGCTCGCCCGCCGAGGCGACGACCGCGACCGACGAGGCGGGATCGACGGTCACGGACGAGGTCGCGCGCATTGTCATGCAGCCGCAGGGCGACTCCGAGGCGTCCGGCGAGGCGGTGATCGGGCTCGCCAACGAGACGCAGCCGTTCATCGATCTCGACCTCCAGGACCTGCCGGAGATCTCCAACGACGAGGCGTACATCTTCTGGTTCCTGCTCAGCGAGGACTCGGGCTTTCCGCTGCCGGGCGCGCTCCCGATCTCGAGCGAGGGAGCGATCCAGGACCGCCTCGCGATCCCGTCTCAGACGCTCGGCTTCGTAGTCCAGTCCCGGTTCCTAGCCGTCTCGATCGTCGATCGCCGCGAGCTCGCCAGTGAGATCGACGACGCGATCAAGGAGCGCGCCGGCGAGCTCCCGTTCTCCGGCGAGCCGGTGCTGCTGGGCGAGATCCCGGCCGAGACCGAGGGTCAGCTCCCGGGCGCCGGGGCCGGAGGAGCCGGAGCGGGCGCGCTGCCCGAGGCCGTCCCTCCCGAGGCCGTCCCTCCCGAGGCCGTCCCTCCGAGGCCGTCCCTCCTGAGAGCCCGGCGCCCGCACCCTGATCTAACTCGCCGGGATCAGCTTCCCGGGGTTCATGATCCCGGCCGGGTCGAGGCGCTCCTTCAGCGCCCGCAGGGCCTCGATGCCCGTCTCGCCCACCTCGGCCTCCATGTAGGGGGCGTGGTCGCGGCCGACCGCGTGGTGGTGGGTGATCGTTCCCCCCGCCCCGACGATCGCCTCGGAGGCGGCCGCCTTCGCGGCGCGCCACTGCTCGATCTCCTCGCCGGGACGGGCCCGGGCCAGCGACGGTGAAGTAGAGCGAGGCGCCGTCGCGGTAGGTGTGGGAGAGGTGGCGAGCAGACGATCGGCGGCGTCCCGTGGGCCTCGAGCGCGGCCTGCAACGAGCGCCGCGACCGCTTGGTGGAGCGAGCCGAGCCGCGACCAGACGTGGGCGGTCTCGAGCGTCTCCACCAGGTAGCCGAGATCCATCAGCTCGTCGCGCAGATACGGGCCGTCGAAGCGGCCCACGCCGCCAGCCCTCTCCCCCGCGCCGCCCGAGCGCGACCGCGCCGCCGCGGCGCAGGATCTCCACCGAGGCGGCGCGGCGGCGCTCGAGCCCGAGCGCGTCGCCCTCCCAGCCGCAGATCACGATGCAGCCCTGGCGCCGGCCCCGCAAGCCGAGGTACGCCTCCAGAGCCCGAGCCTGAGCGCCGCCCGCTCCCGAGAGCGCGAGCGAGACTCGCGTCTCCTCCTCGTCGGAGAGCCGCAGGACGTCGGGCATCGCCCCCGCCTGGGCGAGCTCGCGGAGGATCTCGCTCCCCTCTTCGAAGCCGGGCGCGATCCACGCCTCGTAGCGGCCCTGCCTCCGGCAGCGGGCACACCCGCGCGCTGACCTCGGTGATCACCCCCAGCGTCCCCTCCGAGCCCAGCGCCAGCTCCCGCAGCGCCGGGCCGGCGGCGCTGTGCGGCGTCGCCGGGCGTGCGAAGCTCGCCCACCGGGCAGTGCATCCGCAGGTGGTGACGATCTCGTCGAAGCGCCCGTAGCCGCACGAGGCCTGGCCCGCGGAGCGGGTCGCCGCGAAGCCGCCGACCGTCGCGTACTCGAAGGACTGCGGGATAGTGGCCCAGCGTCGCGCCGTGGCCGCGAACGGCGGACTCGGCCTGCGGTCCGCGCAGGCCGGGACCCAGGGTCGCGATCAGCGAGCTGCGGTCGACCCGCACCTGCCGCAGACGCCTGAGGTCGAGGCTGACCACGGCCCGGTGGGCGCCCCGCAGCGGGTCGACCCCGCCGACGACGCTCGTCCCGCCGCCGAACGGGACCACCGCGACTCCCTCGCGCCCGCATACCTCGAGCACGGCGGCGACGCCCTCGGGGTCGGCCGGCGCGAGCACGGCGTCGGGGGCCTCGAGCTCGCCGCTTCGAAGGCGGACCAGGTCGGGGTAGCTGCGCCCGGCCGCGTGTCGAATCCGGGCCTCGCGATCCGTGCGGCCGCCGTCCGGGCCGGCCGAGTCGAGCACCGCATCGGGAACCGAGCGTCGCCGCTTCAGCTTCACCTGCTCCAGCGAGACCGACGGCGCCGGCTCCGCCTCCCCCAGTCGCTCTCGCAGCATCTGCCGCGCCGCCTCGGGGATCTCCAGACGCCGATCGGGCTCGCCCCAGCCGTTCCACTTCACGTCAGCGCCGCCTCGATCCCGTCGATCGCCGCATCGATGTTCCGCCCGGTACCGGTGCGCATCATCGGCGAGCCGAGCCGCGAGAGACCGCGCAGGCGCTGCTCGACGCGGATGCTGACCCGCGTCCCGGTGCCGTCGTCGGCCGGCTCGAGCTCGATCTGGACGCTGGAGCTCTGCAGGATGCGCTCGAACGGCGTCCCCTCGATCTCCTGCTCCCAGGCGTAGCGTTCGTTCTCCGTGGAACCCACGCAGCGGTAGTCGGCGCGAACGCCGCGGCCCTTCTCGGTCTCCATCACCACCGTCCACCTGCTCCGCCTCGCGCCCGGCGTCCCGGCGACGTCCTCGACCCGTACGCAGCGGGGCCACCAGCGCGGCATGTTGTAGGGGTCGGCGACCAGCTTCCACACCTTCTCGACGGGTGCCCCGATGACCCGGCTCCGGGTGGCGGTGGGCATCGGGCGATGCCGCAGGTGCGCTACGCCTTGAGGCGGCGGAGGTCGCGGACGAGCAGCAGATGCTTGAGGTGGCTGCAGACGGCCGCGAGGCTCTCGAGGTTCTCGACCGCCTCCTTGCGGCGCGCCTGGCTGCGGGAGCGAAGCGCCGGCCCGAGGAGCTGCTCGAGCAGCGCGGCCTCGCGGTCGGCGCTGGTGCGGAAGACCCGGAGGTTGCGCCCCGCGACCCCGAAGCGGGCCAGCTCGCTGGCCGCGCGCACGATCTCCACGTCGGTCTCGTCGAAGAACGTCTGCCCGTCGCGCCGCTCCGGCTGCACGATCCCGAAGTCCTCGAGCTCGCGCAGAAGCTGCTCGGTGGCACCCGTGTCCTCCATCAGCTCCTCCTGCTCGACCCGGGTGGAGGTGGGGTCGACGCTGACCGCCCGGCGCATCTGCGCGGTCGAGGGACGACGGGTCGAGCTCGCGCCCTCGACGCCGGCCGCGAGCTCCTGGCGGATCACCCGCAGGGGCAGGAACTCGTCGCGCTGCAGCCGCAGGATCGTCCGCAGGCGCTCCACGTCGGCTTGGCTGTAGAGCCGGTAGCCGCCGTCGGTTCGGCGCGGCGAGAGCAGCTTCTGGTCCTCGAGATAGCGGATCTTCGAGATCGAGATGTCCTCGAACTCCTGACCGAGGATCTTGCAGACCGCTCCGATCGTCAGCGCCTTGCGCGGCCGCGAGCGCGAACCGTCGTCGCCGCGCTTGGGATCCGGTCTCCGGGTCGCGATCGCCATCCTCAGCGCTCCAGATAGCTGAGCTTGTACTTGCCCACCTGGATCTCGTCGCCGTCTGCGAGCTTGTGCGACTCGATCCGTCGCCGGTTCACGTAGGTGCCGTTCAGCGAGCCCAGGTCGTCGATGTAGTAGCCGTCCTGGCGACGCACCAGCAACGCGTGGTTGCGGGACACGGTGACGTCGTCGAGGAAGACCGCCGCGTCGGGGGTGCGGCCGATCGACATCCGGTCCTCGTCGATGGTGAAGCTCTCGCCGGCGCGGCCCCCGCCGGAGCGGATCACAAGGGCGGCCCCGGCCTGCTCGACCTCCTCGTCGAGGTCGACCGGCTGCAGCTCGCCGGTCTCGTCGACCTTGTAGGTCATCGTCGTCGGCTCGTCGCTCCCGCCCTCGCTACGGCCGAGGTAGGCGCCGCACTTCTGGCAGTAGTTGGCGCCCTCCGGGTTGACGAACCCGCACTCGGGGCAGTGAAGCGCCATCGTCTCCCCGCTACCCCGCCCCGCCGGGCCCGGAGGAACCGCTCGCCGTCGGGGCCTTCTCCTCGCGCGGGACGTTGCCGGCGAGGATGTCGGTGAGCGCCTGGACGTCGTCCCCAGTGACCAGCGCATCGCCGCCCTCGCGCTTCGAGCGCAGCCGGTTGACCAGCTCCGCGCGGAGGATGTCGATCTTCCCGTGCAGGAGCCGGCGGCGGTAGGAGACCTCGCGCTCCTCGGCGGTGAGCCGGCCGATCAGGTCCTTGAGATCCTGGTTCGACATCGACCCGATGTCGGGAAAGGTCTCCTCGAGCGCGCTCGTCTTCACGTCCATTCGACGATTATCCGTACACCGAAACGGCAACGTTCGACTAGAGGTTGAAGGTTGATTCACACCTTGCGGGCGGGCGCGGACCGGCGAAGCTGGGCAAGTGCAGCCCGCACGTAGACGAGGGTGGCGGTGAGCGCGGCGAGCAATCCGGTCAGGAACAGGGCCTCGGGCACCCAGCCCCCGGTCGCCAGCGCGAAGAAGATCCCGGCCATGACCCCGGCCACTCCGACCCTGCCGAGCCAGTTGATCTCGATGTCGATCCCGCGGCGAAGCCCGACCTCGGAAGCCACCAGCGTCACCACCTCGCGCAGGATCACGATCGCGAGACCCCACTTCGGCAGGAGATCGAAGTGCCAGCAGACGACGCATCCCGAGATCACCGTCAGCCGGTCGATCACCGGATCCATCAGCGCCCCCATGCGGCTGTACTGGCCGGTCGCGCGGGCGAGGAACCCGTCGACGTAGTCGCCGACCGCGATCAGCCAGAAGATCGCCGCCGAGACGAACGAGCGCCCGTCGCCGCTGTTGAACGCGAGGTAGAGGAAGACCGGGAGCCCGGCCAGCCGCAAATAGCCGACCAGGTTCGGGATCGTGAACGGGCGCAGGGGCTCGCCGAGGCGCGTCTCCCGCGGGTCCGGCCCGGAGCGGTCGATCCCGAAGAGCCGCCGCCGGGTCAGGCGGCCCTTGCCCGGGTCACCCGGGAGCGCCATCTGGTTCGGCGAGCGCCTCGAGCGCGCGATCCGCGGCCTCGGCGACGGGATAGCGGGCGTCCGAGCGATCGGCGCGAAGCTGGGCCTCGACCTCGCCCTCGGCGAGCGCCCGCGGGCCGACTGTGATCCGCAACGGGCAGCCGAGCAGCTCGGCGTCGGTGAGCTTCTCTCCCGCTCCCGCCTCGCGGTCGTCGTAGAGGGTCTCCAGTCCGGCGTCCCAGAGCTCGTCGTAGAGACGATCCGCTGCGGCGCTCGTCTCGTCGTCGCCGCTCCGCGAGAGCGACACCAGGTGGACGTCGAAGGGCGAGATCGCTCGCGGCCAGACGATTCCCAGCTCGTCGGCCCGCTGCTCGATCGCGGCGGCGAGGATCCGGGCCGGCCCGATTCCGTAGCTCCCCATCACCACGGGCCGCTCGGCGCCCGACTCGTCGAGATAGGTGGCGCCGAGCGCCTCGGAGTAGCGGGTCCCGAGCTTGAAGATGTTGCCGATCTCGATCGCCGGCACGATCTCGATCGCGCCGCCGCCGGGAGCGGCGTCGCCCGGCTCGACCGAGCGCGCGTCGACCTCCTCGAACTCGAAGTCGCGGCCCGGCGTGATCCCGATCAGGTGGTGATCGGCGCGGTTGGCGCCGGCGAAGAACCCCTCACCCTGGATCGCGGCATCCTTCAGGATCGGGACCTTTGCCCCCACCGGCCCGATGAACCCCGCCGGGCCGATCTCGGCGTCGATCTCCTCGGCTCGCGCGGGTCGCGCCTCGGCGCCGAGCTGGTTCGCGAGCTTGATCTCGTTGAGGCGATGATCGCCGCGGATGAGGACCATCACCATGCCGCGCCCGTCGACGACGACCGGAAGCGCCTTGAGCGCCGCGCCGGCGGGGACGCCGAGGGCGTCCGAAACCGCCTCCACCGTGGTCAGGCCGGGTGTGGGCACCTCGCGAGGCTCGTCCAGGGCAGGCGGCAGTTCCACCGGCTGCGGGTCCGCAGAGGCGACCTCGACGTTTGCGGCGTAGCCCGAGGCGAGCGCGACCTCGTTCTCTCCCGCCGCGCACGGCGCCATGTACTCGTGGGCGCCGGAGCCGCCCATCATCCCCACGTCGGAGGCGACCCGGTACCAGCGCAGGCCGCAGCGGTGGAAGATCCGGTCGTAGGCCTCGATGTGGGCCTCGTAGGCGCGGTCGAGCCCCTCGTCGTCTCGGTCGAGCGAGTAGGAGTCCTTCATCACGAACTCGCGCGTGCGCAGGACGCCGCCCCGCGGGCGCGGCTCGTCGCGCTCCTTGGTCTGAAGGTGGTAGACGATCTTCGGAAGGTCGCGGTAGGAGCGGATGTCGCGGGCGATGTGGTAGGCCAGGCACTCCTCGTGGGTCATCGCCAGCGCCAGTTCCGCCTCCTTGCGGTCGCGAAGCTTGAAGAGCTCGGTGATCTCATAGCGGCCGCTCTTGCGCCAGATCTCGGCCGGCTGCAGAACCGGCATCAGCATCTCCTGGCCGCCGATCCGGTCGATCTCCTCGCGGATCACCTGCTCGGCCTTGCGATGCGGCGCGATGACCCGCGGGCAGGTAGGTCCACATCCCGGCGCCGAGCTGGCGGACAAGGCCCGCCCGAACCATCAGCTTGTGGGAGATCGCCTCCGCGTCGGTGGGGTCGTCCTTCAGGGTCGGCAGGAAGTAGCTGGAAAGCCGCGGCATCTCATGCAGATGAGATCGAGCCGAACCGGACGCGAAGCGGAGGATTCGGCGACTTCATTCCGGGCCAGACTACTGCCGGGCGAGGGATGCCCCCGCGCCGGGGGCGCTTACATCAGACTTTGGCGCCGAGCAGGAGGCCGAGCTGGCGCGACTGGGCCACCAGGGTCCCGTCGCGGTCCCAAAGCTCGCCGTCCTCCTCGAAGAACCCCTCGCGGACCAGCTTCGACTGAAAGCGGCCGAGGAGCAGCCGCCCATCGAGCGGCAAGGGCGCCCGGAAGTGGATGGTGAGGTCGATCGTCGGCGCAGGGGCGAGGGCGCGGAGGCGCGTCCAGGGCGCCGGGAACCAGGCGTCGGCGAGGATCGCGAGCGTCGCGGCGTCGATCGGGCGCTCCTCGCGCAGACCGAGCCAGCCGCCGATCTCGGAGTGGTCCGCACCCGTGAAGGGAGCCGCGCCGAAGCGTGGCTGCATGTCCATGCGATCGAGGAACGGCGGCGGGTTCGGTGCGCCGGGTCGCGTCGCCGGCGGCACGCTCTCGTCGGGGGGCTCGACCTCGGGCATCGGCGCGTCGTCGAGCAACGGGCCCTCCCACGGCTTCGAGTAGGCCCCGAGGGCGAGCCCGATCAGCTTCCCTTCCTGCTCGAGTCGCGCGGAGACGCTGGTCAGCGACCGGCCCTCGCGCTCGACCTCGGCGCTGAGTGCGATCTCCCCAGCCTCCGGCGAGCGCAGGAAGTGCATCGTCGCCGAGCGCGGCATCCGCTCGGGGTCGCCGACCGCCCCCTCCATCGCCTCCAGGCCGAGGGCCATCACGAAGCCGCCGAGCGGACCCCGCGGCGTCCACCATTGCTCGGAAATCCGAGCGGTCCAAACGCCGTCGCCGGCCGGGCTTAGCTGGAGGTCGGCGTCGAAATCCATCGCGGCGCGCCAGCCTATTGGGGCCCGGGGGATACGGCCCCTGACCGTGGAAATACTCCTGTAGGGTGATGCCGCATGCGCGGTACCCTCCTCCGCAGCGGAGCGCGGCTACTGCTCGCGATTCTCACGCTCGCGCTCGCCGCGTGCGGCGACGACTCCGACGATGAAGGTGCCGCGGTCGAGGCGCTCGCCGGAACGTGTGGAGAGGTCGAATTCGGGGGGGAGGGTGAGCCGGAGGCGCTGATCGCGTCCGATTTGCCGATGCAGGGCGACTCCCGTGAGCGCTCTGAGCAGATGGTCGAGGCGATCCGGCTCGCGCTCGACGAGAGCGACTGGTCCGCGGGCGAGGTCTCGATCGGCTTTCAGGCCTGTGACGACTCGATCGCCAAGACCGGTCTGTGGGACCCGAAGCAGTGCCGCGAGAACGCCGAGGTCTACGCGGACAACACCGCGGTGGTGGGTGTGGTCGGCACATACAACTCCGGCTGCGCCGAGGAGATCATCCCGATCCTGAACGAGGCGCCCGACGGCCCGGTGGCGATGGTCTCGCCCGGCAACACCTTCGTCTGCCTGACCGAGTCGAGCGAGACATGCGCCGCGGGCGAGCCGGACTCCTACTACCCGTCCGGTGAGCGGAACTATGCGCGCGTGGTCCCCAACGACGCCTTCCAGGGCGCCGCCCTCGCCGAGCTCGCGGAGGAGGAGGGCGGCGGAGGCGCCTACGTCCTCTACGCCGCCGACGACGACACCAGCCTCGGCCAGGCGACCAACTTCCGCAACGCGGCCGAGGAACTAGGGGTCGAGATCGCCGGGTACGAGACCTGGGACCCGAAGGCGTCCGATTACCGCGACCTCATGGAGGACATCGAGCGGGGCGGGGCGAGCGCTCTGGTGCTCGCCGGGCTGACCGAGCAGAACGCGGGCCGGCTGATCCAGGACAAGGTCAGCGTGCTCGGTCCCAACGACGGTGAGGTCGCCCTCATCGGGTTCGACGGCCTGACCCAGCAGTCGACGATCGACGAGTCCAAGGGCGCCGCGGAGGGGATGCTCTCGAGCGTCCCGGGCCGAGCACCGCCGAACCTGACCGGAGCCGGCGCGGATTTCGCAGACGAATTGTCGACTCGGGTCGGCGACGCGCCGATCGAGCAGTTCGCCCCGTTCGCTGGCGAGGCCGCCGAGGTCCTGCTCCAGGCGATCGAGTCCGCGGGCGACGATCGCGCCGCGGTCGGTGCCGACGTGATCGGGATTCAGCGCGACGACGGCATCGTGGGCACCTACGAGATCACCCAGACCGGAGACCCCGATGTCGGCCCGGTGACCATCTTCCGCGCGGGGGACGCCTTCGAGCCCGACCGTGAGATCACGCCGGACTCAGGGCTTGTCGCCGCCGCCCGCGGCGGCTAGCGCAGCTGGTCGGCCTCGCCGGACCTAATTCGGAAGACCGGGTGCTTCGGGGCGATCTGCCGGACGTCCTCCTCGGGGGAATCGGCGTCGACGCCGTCGAAGAACATTCCGACCTCCCATTTCCAGCGCCGCAGGTACTCACGCAGGATGTCCGGCTTCTCCTCGTCGGGCACCTCGGTCGCTGTGAACGTCTCGGTGCGGCTGCCGACCAACCGCCCGGAGCCGCTGGCGCGCAGGTTCCGGACCCACTGCGTGTTCCCGCGGGGGGCGACCAAGTATCGATCCCCGTCGAGCGCCATCGGGTTGACCGGGGTGCGCCGAGGCTCGCCCGTCTTCCGCCCCGGGACCTCGAGGACCCGGGACCCCGCGACGCTGAGGCCGAGGCGGGTCAGCCCGGCGACGAGCGGGTTGAAGACGTGCTGCGTGAACCAGTCCGGCCGCTTGTAGTCGGCAGCCACGCCGAATCACCAATCTAGGCCCGCGTGAACCGCCGGCCGGCGACCGGGGACGCCTCTTCGTCGAGGAGCACCCGCTCCGACTCCTCCGGCGTCTCCGCCTTCTCCATCGCCGCGATTCGCTCGGGGGTCAGCTCGTCGGCGTTCTCCTCCTCGATCTTCGCCAGCCAGTCGGCGCCCTCGGCGGCCTTGGCGGCGTCGACGTCGACGGAGCCCCGGTCGAGCGACTTGTCGATCTCGTCGAACAGGGCGTCGACGAGATCGTCCTGGGGCACCTTCCGCAGCGGCTTTCCGTGAGCGAAGATCAGGCCCTCGTTCTTAGCGCCGGTGATCCCGAAGTCGGCGTGCGAGGCCTCGCCGATCCCGTTCACCGCGCAGCCGAGGACGGCGACCTCGATCGGCTCCTCGTACGACTCGAGGCGGGTCTCGATCTCGGCGACGACGGTGTCCATGTCGAACTGGAGTCGGCCGCAGGTAGGGCAGGCGATCAGGACCGGGCCGCGCTCGCGGAGCTGTAGCGCCTTGAGGATCTCCCAGGCGACCTTCACCTCCTCCTCGGCGTGGAAGGTGGAAAGCGAGATCCGGATCGTGTCCCCCACCCCGTCGGCGAGAAGCGTGCCGAGCCCGACCGCGGACTTCAGTGAACCCGACCACTTGGTCCCCGCCTCTGTGATCCCGAGATGGAGCGGGTAGGGGATCTTCTCCGAGAGCAGGCGGTTGGCCGCGATCGTGTTCGGGACGTTGGTCGACTTGATCGAGACCTTGAAGTTCTCGAAGTCCAGGCGCTCCATCAGCTCGACGAACTCGACCGCCGCCTGGACCAGCGCCTCGACCGGCTGCGCGCGCTCGAGCTCGTGCAGGTGCTTCGGCAGCGAGCCGGAGTTGACCCCGATCCGCATCGGCACCTCCGCGGCGGTCGCCCGCTCAGCGACCTCGGCGACCTTCTCGCGGGCCGCCGATGTTGCCGGGGTTGAGGCGGATGCAGTGGGCGCCGGCGTCGATCGCCTTCAGCGCCAGCGTGTGGTTGAAATGGATGTCGGCGATCACCGGGATCGGCGAGCGCTTGACGATCGTCCGCAGCGCCTCGACGTCCTCGTCGCGCGGCACGGCGACCCGGACCAGGTCGGCGCCGGCGTCGGCGACCTTGACGATCTGGTCCATGGTCGCCTCGAGGTTGGCGGTCTCGGTCTTGGTCATCGTCTGCACCGCGACCGGGGCTCCGCCACCGATCGGCACGTCCTTGACCCAGATCTGGCGCTTCGAAGTCATCCGCGCATCCCAGGATAGGGCGGCACGACGCCCGGGGGCGGTCCTGACTTTGTAGTCAGGTCGTGTATGCTCACCGGGTGGCTGCGCCCCCGACCTTCGACGCGATCGTCGTGGGCGGCGGGCACAACGGGCTCACCTGCGCCGCCTATCTCGCCCGCGCCGGGCTCTCCACCTGTGTGGTGGAGCGGCGTCCGGTCCTCGGCGGCGCCTGCGTCACCGAGGAGCTGTGGCCGGGACGCCGAGTCTCGCGCGCCTCCTACGTCGTCTCGATGCTGCAACCGAAGGTCGTCCACGAGCTGGCCCTGCACGAATTCGGCTACCGGGCGATACCGCTGGACCCCGGCTTCGCGACGATCGCCGCCGACGGCAAGCCGCTCCTCTTCTACAACGACGCCGCGCGAACCCGCGCATCGCTCGCCGCCCACTCGCCCCGCGACGCGGATGCGTATCCCGCCTTCGAGCAGATGTTCTCTCGCCTCGCGCGCTTCTTTCAGCCGCTACTCCTGAAGCCGCCCCCCGCACTCGGCTCCAAGCGACCGGCGGACCTCTTCGCGCTATTGCGCGAGGCCGGCCGTGTCGCGGGCCTCGGCGAGCGCGAGCTGCACGAGCTCTATCGGGTGATGACCATGCCGGTGGGCGACCTGCTCGACGAGTGGTTCACCTCGGACGCGATCAAGGGAAGCTTCTCCTCGACCGGGGTGGTCGGCGTCTGGGCGGGGCCTCGCTCCCCCGGCACCGCTTACAACCTGCTCCACCACTGGCTCGGTGAGCTCGACGGCGTCACCGGGCAATGGGGTCATGTCCGGGGCGGCATGGGCGCGATATCGGAGGCACTCGCCGCCTCGGCGCGAGCCGCCGGCGCCGTCGTTCGCACCGAGGCCGAGGTGGCCTCGATCGACGTCGAGGGGGGCCGCGTCACCGGCGTCACCCTCGCCGGCGGCGAGCGCCTCGAGGCGCCGATCGTCGCCTCCGGCGCACATCCGAAGACCACGGTCCTCGAGATGGTCGGCGCGCAGCACTTTCCCGACGAGGTCGGCGAGGACATCCGGCGGTGGCGCAGCCGCGGCGGCTCGGTGAAGATCAACTGCGTGCTATCCGAGCCGCCCCGCTTCGAGGGCCTGAGCGCGGACCACCAACGCGACCTCCTGCACGCGAGCCTGTCCATCTGCCCCTCGATCGATTACCTCGAGCGCGCGTGGCAGGACGCGTGCCGCGGGCGCCCGGCAGCGGAGCCCTACGTCGAGGTGGAGGTCCCGAGCGCCAGCGACCCGACCCTGACCGACGACGGCACCACGGTGATGACGATGTTCACCCAATACGGACCGCCGGACGAGGAGGACTGGCCCGAGGGCGCCCGCGAGGCCTATGCCAAGCGCTGCATCGAGATCCTTGCGCGTCACGCACCGAACGTTCCCGACGCGCTGATCGACCACGAGGTTCTCGCGCCGCCCGACATCGAGCGGATCTTCGGACTCGCGGGCGGCTCGATCTTCCAGGGCGAGCAGGGGCTCGATCAGATGGCCTTCATGCGGCCGTCCCCGGCGCTCGCCCGTTACGCGACACCCGTCGGCGGCCTCTATCTCTGCGGAGCCGGAACTCACCCGGGCGGAGGGGTGATGGCCGCGTGCGGCCACAACGCGGCCCAGCGCATCCTGCGCGACCGGCGCGCCGGCGCGCTTCGCCGGCGGCTGCGACCGCTCGTCGGTAGGAAGCGCGCGGCTAACGGAGCACCAGCGCGTGCTCCGGGTGCCAGCCGAGCCTGACCCGGCTGCCCACCTCCCACCGGTCGTCGGCGCGGGAGCGGTGGGTGTTCTGCTCGAGTGCGACGACCCTGCCGCCGCCGGCGACGTCGACGACGATCTGGGTCGTCGTCCCGAGGTAGACGCGCTCGGCGATCTCGCCCTCGATCGCGAACATCCCATCCTCGACGTCGTCGACGACGATCTTCTCCGGGCGGACGGAGACGTAGCACTCCGTCCCGGGGCCGCAGCCGTCGGGCGCCTTCACCGGGCAGAGCTCGCCGCCGGCGAGACGGGCGCCCCCGTCCTCGAAGGTCGCGGGCAGCAGGTTGGAGATCCCGATGAATCCGGCGACGAACGTCTTCGAGGGCTGCTCGTAGATCTCCTCGGGGGTGCCGCACTGCTGGACCTCGCCCGCGTCCATGACCGCGATCCGGTCGGACATCGCGAGCGCCTCCTCCTGGTCGTGAGTGACGTAGAGGAAGGTGATCCCGACCTCACGCTGGATCTGCTTGAGCTCCACCTGCATCTGCTTGCGCAGCTTCAGGTCGAGCGCGCCGAGCGGCTCGTCGAGGAGCAGGACGGCGGGCCGGTTGACGAGCGCCCGTGCCAGGGCCACCCGCTGCTTCTGCCCGCCGGAGAGCTCGCGCGGCTTCGCGCCCTCGCGGCCCGTGAGCCGGACGAGCTCGAGCGCCTCGGCGACCCGCGTGCGGATCTCCTCCTCCGGCACCTTGCGCCGGCGAAGGCCGAAGGCGACGTTGCCCTCGATGTCGAGGTGGTCGAACAGGGCGTAGCTTTGGAAGACGGTGTTGACGTTCCGCTCATACGGGGGCACCTCCTCGACGGGCTCACCTTCGAGATAGATCCGCCCCGTCGTCGGTTGCTCGAACCCGGCGACCATCCGCAGCGTCGTCGTCTTCCCGCATCCCGACGGCCCGAGCAGCGAGAAGAACTCACCCTCCTCGACCACGAGGTCGAGGTCGTCGACCGCGATCGCCTCGCCAAAGCGCTTCGAGACGCCCTCGAAGCGGATCGCCTCACCGCTCACCCCAGCCTCACCTCCCCTCCCCCGCGAGCAGCACGTTCTGCTCTTCGCGCCGCCCGCTGAGGCGCGGGAGCGCGACCGCGAGGGCCATCAGGATCAATGAGATCGTCAGCATCAGCGTCCCGATCGCATTGATGGTCGGCGAGACGCCGAAGCGGATCGACGAGTAGATCTGCACGGGCAGCGGCTGCGGCGACTCGCCGGTGGTGAAGAACGAGAGCACGAAGTCGTCGAAGCTGAGCGCGAAGACGAGTAGCGCGGAGGCGATGATCGCTGGCCACAGCTCGGGCAGCGTGACGAGTCGGAGGGTCTGGAGGCGGGTGGCGCCCAGGTCGAGAGCGGCCTCCTCCACGTCGTGGTGAATCGACGCCAGCCGCGCGCGGACGATGATCGTCACGAAGGAGATCGAGAACGTGATGTGGGCGATCGCCACCGTCGTCAGCGAGAGCGCGATCCCGATCTGTGCGAAGAACACGAGCGCGGCGACGCCGGCGACGATCTCCGGGACCACGAGCGGCACGAGCATCATCACGTTCGCCGAGCGCGCGATCCGCCCGCGGGCACGGACGAGGCCGTAGGCGAGCGCAGTGCCGAGCACGGTCGCGACGACCGTCGTCACCGCCGCCACCTGGACGCTCGCGAGGAGCGAACTGCGCAGCGTCGGCGAGCTGAAGAACTCGTCGTACCACTGGAGGCTGAACCCGGAGAAGTCCTGGAGCGAGCGGCTCTCGTTGAACGAGAAGAGCGCGACGATCGCGATGGGCGCGAACGTGAACAGAAGGAAGAGCCAGAAGAACGCCCGCAGCCACCGCGGCCGGTCGAACTCGCGCGGCCCGCGGCGGCTCACGCCGTCGCCTCCGCCGCGCGCGCGGCCGAGCGCAGGTAGAGGACCATGAAGGCGAGCAGGAAGAGCATCATCACGCTAGTCAGCGCCGCCCCGAAGGGCCAGTTCTCGGCGGCGAAGAACTGCTGCTGGATCAGGTTCCCGACCATGTAGGTCCCGGGCCCGCCGAGCAGCTGGGCCGCGACGAAGTCGCCGACCGCCGGCAGGAAGACGAGGACCGAGCCCGCGAGCGCGCCCTGGAACGTCGCCGGCCAGGTGACGTGGCGGAAGGTGCGCCAGGGCGTGCCGTAGAGGTCCTTGCCGGCCTCGACCAGCGACGGGTCCATGCGCTCGAGCGATGCGTAAAGCGGCAGGATCATGAACGCGAGATAGCCGTACACGAGGCCCCCGATCACCGCCCAGGGAGTGTTCAGGAACTGCACACCGCCCTCGGCGACGCCGGTGTCGCGCAGGAGCCCGTTGGCCAGCCCCTCGTCGGCAAGGATCGCGACCCAGGCATAGGTGCGGACGAGGTAGTTGACGAGAAACGGCAGGACGACGAGCGCGATCAGCAGGTGCTTCCAGCGGCCGCCGAACCGGGCGATGTAGTACGCGACCGGATAGCCGATTGCGAGGCACAGGGCGACGGTCGCGATGGCGAATCCGACCGAGCGCAGGAGCACCGGAACGAACAACGGGTCGAAGACGTCGAGATAGTTCTCGGGGTGCCAGCCGTAGATCGCGAAGTACTCCTGGTCGATCTCCCCGAGCGACACCGCGAGCACGATGGCCACCGGAACGAGGAACAGGGCGGTGAGCCAGATCGCCGCCGGCAGCAGGGTCAGGTTGGCGAAGCGGGCCTCGCTCAGCTTGCCCTGACCTCCGTCCAGGTGCGGTCCCAGAGGAGCCGCGCCTGCTCGTCGAGGTTCGCGTACTCATCGCCGGTCTCGAGGTCGTGGACCGTCACGTCGAGCGACGGGTCGTCGGCGACGATCGTCGCGAACTCCTCCTCAGCCCCCCGGTTCGGCTCGGGGTAGCCGGTGTAGGCGACGTTCTGCGCGGCGTTCTCCGGCTCCAGCATGAAGTCGATGAACTTGATCGCGGTCCCGGGATGCTCGGCGTTCACCGGAATCGCGTAGCAGTCGCTGCCAACTGGGAGGCCTTCCTTGCACTTCTGAAACGTGTAGTCCTCGGGGTTGTCGACGGTGTTGCGCACGTTGACCACGTCGCCGTTCCACATGTGCTGGATCCAAGCGTTGCCGCTGCGCATGTTGGTGAGGGTGTCGCTGGAGAAGCCGCGGATGTCCGGCTTCAGGTCGATCAGATAGTCGGCGGAGGCCTCGAGCTCGGCCTCGACCACGGTGTTGAGATCCCAGCCGTTGACGAGGTTCGCCATCCCGATGCCCTCCTGGAAATCGTCGAGGACGTAGGTGCGCCCCTCCGCGCTGGGATTGGCCAGGTCGCGCCACGAGCCGGTCATGCCGGTCACGAGGTCGGAGCGATAGCCGATCCCGGTCACGTAGAGGGAGTAGGGGATCGAGTGGGCCGAGCCCGGGTCGTACCAGGGGTTGTCGAAGAACGAGATCAGCGTGTCCGCGTTCTTCAGCTTGTCGCGGTCGATCTGAAGCAGCTGGCCGGACTGGATCAGGCGCTCGGAGAACTCGGCGCTGGGGAAGATCAGGTCGTAGGTATTGCCGCCGCGAAGCTTCGCCATCATCGCCGGCATCGAGTCGAAATTGGACTCGATCACCTTGACCCCATACCGGTCCTCGAAGGAGCGCATGAGCTGCGGGTCGAGGTAGTAGCCCCAGTTGAAGTAGACGAGGTCGCCGTCGATCTCCGCCTCGTAAGCGCGCCCGGAGTCGCCGGAGAGACCGCGGCCGATCCCGCAGCCGGCGAGCGCGGCACCCAGTGCGAGGCCGGCACCGGCTCGAAGCAGCTCTCGCCGGCGCAGCTCCATGCCTACCTCTGGCTCGGCTCTCGCCGCGGCGGGATCTCGGCGGCGATCTCGAGCTCGGAGGCGAGCAGCCACCAGATCTGCTCGCGGGCGCGCCCGAGCGACACCTCGGGGTCGCCGACGAGGGCGCGGATACCGAAGCCGTCGATCATCGCGAGGGCCCGATCGGCGAGCTCGTCGGGGTCGACCGCAGCGAAGTCCCCCTTCGCGATGCCGGCCGCGATCTCGTCGCGAAGCCACGCGTGCATGCGCTCATACAGGCGCGCCGAGGTCACCCGCAGCTCCGGGCTGCGTGCCGCCCGCAACCAGAGCTCGACCCAGAGGATCCAGTCGCGCTCGAGCATCCCCGGGTAGGGCAGGCTTCCGTCGATCACGTCGGCAAGGCGCTCGATCGAACTCAGGTCGGGATCCTCGACGTCACCGATCCGCGAGCTGCCGGCGAGCTCGTATGAGTGCTCGAGCGCCTCGGCGAGCAGGGCCTCACGGGTCGAGAAGTGGTAGTGAACGAGTGACGTCGAGATCCCGGCGTCCATCGCGATCCTGGCGATCCGGACCTCGTCGATCCCGTCGCTCGCGATCCGCTCGATCGCGGCGTCGAGGATGCGGTCGCGCGCGCTGCGCCTGCGTTGCGAGCCTTCCGCGGGCTCGGCGATGGACTTGGAAGGGCTCACCGCTCGCCCTCCGGCGGCTTGGCGTAAGGCCCGAGGTCCGCTCGGATGCGGTCGGCGAACCAGCCGACCGCCGCCTCCCTCGCGGAGAGCGGCCCGGGCTCGTACCCCCGTGTCTCGAGCCCCGCCTGCACGTTCGTCACCAGGTCCACGTCCTCCTTATGCACGTCCCAGTTCAGCTTCGCATTAAGCCACTGCGCCGCGCGGGTCCGGACACCCGGCCGCGCCGCCCGGTAGGCCATGAACACGTCTCGGGTGCGCTTCGGACCATCCGGATTCACCTGCCAGGTCATCACCTGGTCCGGATAGAGGTCGATCGCCGTGTTCGGGTAGATGAAGACGTAGCGCCAAACGCCCGCATTCTCGGCGCCCAGGCCGGGCATCGGCTGGACGAGCCGCCGGTAGAGGCGCTCGCGGCGGCCACCTGAGGGATTGTCCCGGAGCGGCGCCTCGAACCAGGCGTAGCCGTCGCCCAGCTCGACCTCGTAGGCGCCGTAGTCGACTAGGCGCATCAGGCCCGGATGGGCGATCGGCACGTGGTAGCCCTCGAGGTAGTTGTCCACGACGATCTTCCAGTTGACGGGCTGCATGCCCTCGTAGGGCGAGAACGGCTTGAGCTCCGCGAGGCGGTAGCGGCCGAGCCGCTCGGGCAGGTCGCCGAGCTGGGGCGCGAGCGCCGGCGCCCGCGCGTCGAGGTTGACGAAGAGAAGGCCGCAGAGCTCCTCGATGTGAGCCGGCAGGAGGCCTAGCGTCGCCTTCTCGAGGCGCCCGTCGAAGCCGCGCAACTCGGGCACGCCGATCAGCGAGCCGTCGTGGCGATAGGTCCATCCGTGGTACCGGCACCGGATCGCCTTGCCGCAGTTGCCCGAGCCGCTCAGAAGGCGCGAGCCGCGGTGGCGACAGACGTTGCGGAACGCGCGCAGCTCTCCGCCCTTGTCGCGGAGGACGAGCACGGGCTGGCTTCCGACCTGCGCCGTCATGTAGTCGCCCGGCTCGGGAACGCTCGAGACGTGGCCGGCGAGCTGCCAGCTTCGCTCGATCACGCGCTCGAGCTCGGCGTCACAGATCGCGGGGTCGCGATAGAGGTGGGGCGCGAGGGCGCGGGAGACGCGCGGCGCGGCGGCGCCTTCGGCACGCGCCACCTCTCCTGTCAGAGCAACCTCGATCTCAGCCCCGATCGTCGCGGATTCCGCCTTCCCAGCGGGTCATCCTGACTTTGTGATCAGTCGCATGTTACCATCACTTCGTGGGCACCGGGCGACGCCTCGCATGGCTGTCTGTGACGCCGGAGCCGGAGCATGAGCTGCCGGTCGCCGTCGCGACGTTGCGCGCGGGTCGCGAGGCCGATCCGGACGCGGTCGCGGCCGAGCGAGCGCGTGTCGAGCGCCTCGTGGTCGGCGGGCGGCAGCGGCGCTGGCTCGCGTATCTCCGCGAGGCCCTCGCGCTCGCCGACCAGCACGCCGAGACGGACGATCCCCCCCTCGCCGAGGCGCGGGCCCTCGTCCACGAAGTAGTGCACAACCACCACCAACTCCTGCTCGGGCTGCCCGGCCGCGCGGCCGACCGCACCGCCGTCGAGCGCGAGCGCCTGGAGACCACGTCGGCGAAAGGAGCCCCCTGATGAGCACTGCGACCGCCGCCCCCCCGGCCCCCGCACCGCCGACGGCGGGCGACCTGTCCCCGGAGCAGGCGGATCTGCGCGAACGGGCCCGCCGCTTCGTCGACGAGGTCCTGATCCCCAACGAGGTGCTCGCGGAGACATCCGGGGGCCAGATCCCGGACGAGCTGCGCGAGCGGATCAAGCGGGAGGCCGTCGAGGCCGGCCTCTCCGGCGGTCTGCACGCGCGCCAGCACGGCGGGCAGGGGTGGTCGAAGGTCGAGTGGTTCCTGGTCGAGGAGCAGCTCGGGCGCTCCACCAACGCGCTCTCCTGGTACGTGCCCGGCGCCTACAACGTCCTCGCCAACGGAAGCGAGGAGCAGATCGAGCGCTACCTCAAGCCTGCGCTACGGGGCGAGATCCACGACGCCTATGCGGTCACCGAGGAGAACGCGGGGTCCGATCCGTCGCGGATCGCGACGACCGCGACGCGCCGCGACGGCGGCTGGTCGCTGAACGGCGAGAAGTGGTTCGTCACCTACGGCGACGTCGCCGCCGTCTACATCGTGATGGCGAACGCGATCGTCGACGGCGAGTCGCTCCCGACCCTCTTCCTCGTCGACAGGGCGAAACGGGGCATCGCGGTGGTCGACGATCCGCCGTTCACGCATACCTATCCGCACGGCCATCCGACGATCCGCTTCGAGGACGTGGAGCTCGCCGACGAGGACGTGATCGGCGGGCTGGGCGGCGGTGAGGAGCTCCAGCGCGCCTGGTTCACCGAGGAGCGGCTGGGCATCGCGGCGCGTGGCGTCGGCTCGATGTGGCGGCTGATCGAGGAGGTCACCGCCTGGGCCGCGGAGCGGGAGCAGGGTGGGTATCGGATCCTCGACTACCAGGGGATCTCGTTCCCGCTCGCCGATTCCGCCACGGACGCCGCGGCGGGTCGGCTGCTGGCGCTCGAGGTGGCGCGGCTCGCGGACGCCGGCGCGGATCCGAAGGTCATCCACGCGAAGGCCGCGATGGCGAAGCTGTTCGTATCCGAGGCCGCCGGAAGGTGCGCGGACCGCGCGGTGCAGATCTTCGGCGGCCGGGGGTACATGCGCACGAACGTGGCCGAGCGGTTCCTCCGCGAGTTGCGGGTGGACCGGATCTGGGAGGGAACCAGCGAGATCCAGCGCCTGATCGTCGCCCGGGCGCTGGAGCGCCGCGGGGTCGAGCGGACCCTGCACTAATCGAAAATGGACATCTCCCGCCTGATGCGCGCGCGATCCGTCGCCGTCGTCGGCGCCAGCGAGCGACGCGGCAGCTATGGGGGCGCGACCCTGCTCAACCTCGCGGCGATCGGCTACCAGGGCCGGGTCTGGGCGGTCAATCCTGGGCGCGAGCGGGTCCATGGCCGCGAATGCTTCCCGACGCTGGCGGAGCTGCCGGAGGCTCCAGACGCGGTGGTGATCGCGACGCCGGCCGCCTCCGTGCCCGCGCTCGTCGCCGAGGCGGGCCGGATCGGCGCGGGCGGCGCGGTGGTCTACGGGGCGGGATTCGCCGAGGTCGCCGAAGGCGCCGAGCTACAGCAGCGGCTGGTGGATGCGGCAGCCGCCCACGAGCTGCCCGTCTGCGGCCCGAACGGCAACGGGATCGTCAGCTTCCATCAGCGGCTCGCGCTGTGGGGCGACGCGCTCTCGGCGCGCGAGGCCGGCTCGGTCGCGTTCATCGCCCAGAGCGGCAACATCGCGGTCAACGCCCTGGCTGCGCGCCGCGGTCTCGGGCTACACACAGTCGTCTCGAGCGGCAACCAGGCCGTCGTCGACGCCGCCGAGTACATCAGCTTCCTCGCCCGCAGCGACGGCGTGCGGGCCATCGCGCTCTATCTGGAATCCGACGGAGACGGCACCCGTCTCTGCGAGGCACTGGCCGACTGCTGCGAGGCGGGCGTCGGTGTGGCCGTGTTGAAGGCCGGCAGCTCGCCTGCCGGCGCCGCGGCGGGCGCCGCCCACACCGGCGCCCTGGCCGGAGACCAGCGAGTCTTCCGGGCGCTGGTTGAGGAGGCCGGCGCTGCCTGGGCCCGCTCGCCGCATGAGCTGCTCGAGCTGGCGAAGACGCTCGCCCTCGGCCGGCGAACACGTGCCGGTGGGATCGCCGTGATGACGTGTTCGGGCGGGGACTCCAGTGTCGCCGCCGACGAGGCCGCCCGGCTCGGCCTCGAGCTGCCGCCGCCCGGCCGGGCGACTGTCGCGCGGCTCGGCGAGCTTCTCCCCGCCGCGGTCACGATCGCCAATCCGCTCGACTACACCTCGCTCATCTGGGGCGATGTGGAGCGCCTCGAGCGCCTCATCGTCACCCTCTCCGAGGATCCGGCCTACTCGCGAGTTCTCGTCTACTTCGACCAACCGGCGGAAATGGACGAGGAGGCCGCGGAGTCGTGGCAGGCGGTCCTGGACGGGATCACCGCCGGCGCCGCGTCCGCGCCCCTGCAGCTGCTCGTCGCATCGACCCTGCCGGAACTGCTCGCCTCCGACAGCGCGAAGAATCTGCATACCGCCGGCGTCCCCGCGATCGCCGGGCTGCACGAGGGACTCCTCTGCGCGGCGGCGCTCGGCTCACCGGCGGGGGACCCCGCGAGGCTGCGCGAGATCGGCGCGGCTGCGGCGCGGCGCTCCTCGGAGCGTGAGCTCTCGCCCTCGCTCGCGGAGCACGAGGCCAAGGCGGTGCTCGCCGACGCCGGCATCACGGTCGCCGAGGGAGCACTGGCCGAGAGCGAGCAGGAAGCCGTGGAGTTGCTCGGAACCTTCGGGCCGGCGGTTGCGATGAAGCTCTCGGAGCCCGGACTGCGCCACAAGAGCGACGCCGGCGCGCTCGCGCTGGGGCTCACCGATGAGTCCGAGGTGCGCAGCGCCTTCCGGCGTCTTCGGGCGCTTGAGGACGGTCACGTGCTGGTCGAGCGGATGGCCCCGGCGGGCGTCGAGCTGCTCGTCAGCGCCCAGCGCGATGGCGTCGTCCCGGCGCTCGCCCTGGCGCTCGGTGGGATCTGGACCGAGGCGCTCGCCGATGTCGTCGTCGTGCCCCTCCCCGCATCGGCCGAGCGGGTCGAGCGAGCGCTGCGGGCACTGCGGGGGTGGCCACTTCTCGGCGGTGGCCGCGGTCGCGTGGCGCTCGATGTCACCGCCGCCTCCCGCCTCGCCGCGGCGGTCGGCGAGCTGCTGCTCGATCGCGACCTCGAGCTGGTCGAGGTGAATCCCGTGATCGTCTTCGCCGATGGGGCCGTGGCGGTGGACGCGCTCGTCGTCGGCCAGGCTGGCGGACCGCCAGTCGATGGCCGCCTGGACACAAGGATAGGGGCGGTCTATCCTGCGCAGTGATGCGGGCGGGACGGGTATTGGCGCTTGCGGCGATCGTGATCGGGGTCACGGCCCCGAGCGCTCACGGCGCCTTCCACTTGATGAAGGTGAGCGAGGTCTTCCCCGGCACGAACGCCAACGTCAACACGGCGTTCATCGAGCTCCAGATGTTCGAGGCCGGCCAGAACCTGGTCGCCGGCCACAAGGTCGACTACTACACGGCGTCCGGCTCGCTCCTCGGCTCCTACACGATCGCCGCCAACGTCCCCAACGGCGAAAGCCAGCGCAAGATCCTGATCGGCGACGAGCAGGTGGCGGGCGCGACCCCGGACTTCGTCGTCCCGATGCTCGGCGAGGCGCTTCATCCGGGGACCACCGGCGGGGGTGCGGTCTGCTTCCCGGACGCGCAGCCGCCCGATTGCGTCTCCTGGGGCGGCTTCACTCCCCCGGCCGGGTTCCCGAACGTGCAGACGGCCAACGCCCCGGTGATCCCGGACGGCTCCTCGCTGACCCGCTCCACCGCCCCCGCCTGCCCGAACCTGCTCGAGCCCGCCGACGACACCGACTCGAGCGCCACCGACTTCGCGGTGGGCACCCCGACCCCGGAGAACAACAGCTCGCCGCTGCCGACCGGTTGCGGTGCGGTCGGCGACGACGAGCCGCCCGAGACGACGATCGACAAGGTCAAGGTCAAGGGCGACGACGTGAAGGTCAAGTTCTCCGCCAACGAGTCGGCGACGTTCAAGTGCAAGCTCGACAAGGGCAAGTACAAGAACTGCACCGCGCCGAAGAAGTACAAGAACCTCGACTCCGGCAAGCACAAGATCAAGGTGAAGGCGACCGACGACGCGGGCAACACCGACAACTCGGCCGCGAAGGAGAAGTTCGAGGTCTAGGCCGTTAGCTCACGCGCTTCGCCTCGCGTGCACGAGCGCGTCCTCCTCGGTCCAGAAGAGCTCGATCGCGGACATCAGGCCGCCCTCGAATCGCGCGACGCCGTCAGGGAACCCCGGCGCAGTGGCCGGCTCCAGGTCCGGAGTCGCCAGATCCAGCGTCGCGTCCACCCCATTCCTGTTGAAGACCTCGACCAGGCCCTCGAGGAGGGCGATCTCGGAATTCGCCTCGCCCCTCAGTCCGCGTACAGCTCCTCGATCTCGGATTCGTACTTCTCGTTGATCGGCTTGCGCTTCAGCTTCATCGTCGGGGTGAGCTCGTCGCCGCCCGGCTCCCAGTCGGTGGGCAGGACCTTGAACTTCTTGACCTGCTCGACCCGGGCCATGCGCTCGTTGGCCTGATCGACTCCCTGCTGGACCGCGGCGATCACGTTCTCGTCCTCGGCCAGGGCCTCGAACGAGGTGTCGTCGATCCCCTGCTTCTCGGCCCAGCCCGGCGCGACGTCGGGGTCGAGCGTGATCAGGGCGACGTTGTACTTGCGCGCGTCGCCGATCGCGATCGCCTGGCCGATCAGCGGGCTCGCCGACTTCACCTTCGCCTCGATCTCGGCCGGGGACATGTTCTTGCCCGCCGCGTTGATGATCAGCTCCTTCTTGCGATCGACGATCTTCAGGTAGCCGTCGGCGTCGAGCTCGCCGATGTCGCCGGTCGCGAGCCAGCCCTCGTCGTCGATCGTCTCCGCGGTCTTGTCGGGCATGTTGCGGTAGCCGACCATGTTCGCGGCGCCCTTGACGAAGACCTCGCCGTCCTCGGCGAGCTTGACCTCGACGCCCGGGATCGGCGGCCCGACGGTGCCGAGCTTGACCTGCTCGGGCGGGTTGCAGCGTGGCGACGCCGCAGGTCTCCGACATCCCCCAGAGCTCGCCGATCTTGATCCCGATCGCGTGGAAGTACTCGAGCACCTCGACGGGGGTCGGCGCGGCGCCGACGTTGACCGCCACCGCCTCGTCGAGGCCGAGCTGCTTGCGAAGCGGCGGAGAACATCTGCTCGTCGGCCTGGGCGACCGCCTGCGCGAGCTCCTCGGGAACCTCCTCGCCGGCCTGCTCGAGGCGGACCTTCTCGGTCGCGGCGGCGAGCGCCTTCTCGGCGGGCTCGCGCTGCTCGTCGGGAAGCTTTGCGGTCATCGCCTCCAGTCCCGGCCTTCAGCTTCTCCCAGATCCGCGGGACGGCGAAGAACCAGGTCGGACTCACCTCGGGCAGGAACTCGACCACCTTGCGCGGGTCGGCGCAGATCGTCACCGAGAGCCCGTAACAGACGGGCAGGTAGTAGTTGGCGCCGCGCTCGGCGATGTGGGCGGCGGGCAGCCAGGAGATCACCTTGCCGCCGCGCTCGGGCAGCTCGATCAGGTCCTCGACGCCGGTGATCAGGCCCATCAGGTTGCGGTGGGAGAGCTGAACGCCCTTCGGCGGCCCAGTGGTCCCAGAGGTGTAGATCAGGGTGAGCAGGTCGTCGGGTCCGACGTCGTCCACGGACTCGGCGACGTCGAAATCGCCGCCGCTCTCGACTCGAGCTCGTCGAAGGTCATGTCGCCGCCCTCGCCGTCGACGACGATCACCGTCTCGACATCCGGCAGCTCCTTGCGCGCCTCCTCGAAGCGCTCCAGGAACATGCCCTCGACCACCGCGATCTTGGCGCCGGCGTCGCCGACGACGTAGGCGATCTGCTCGGGTGAGAGAGGTCTGGTAGATCGAGAACGGGACCGCGCCCAGGGACACGAGCGCCAGGTCGAGTCGGGATGAACTCCCAGCGGTTGTTGAGCATCAGCGCGACCGTGTCGCCCTTGCCGACGCCGAGCTCCCGAAGCCCGCCGGCGAGCCGCGCCACGCGGTCGCGAAGCTCCGACCAGGTCAGCTCGACCGCTCGCGCGCCGGATCCTTGATCGCGAGCTCGTCGGGGAGCCGCTCGACGGTCGTCTCGAAGGCCAGTGCGAGGTTCTGGGCAAGTAGCGTCCTTGCCTCGCCGCCGCTGGCGTACCGCTCAGCCGTCGTCACTTCCATCGGCTCTCCTCCTCCCGAATGCCGCTGGTAGCGGGTTTGAGGCTATCGCAGCGGCGAGGGTGCGGAGCGAGCTCTAGCGCTGAGCCGAAGGTGCCGTTCGAGAAGCGCTCGATGTCGTTCGAGAGGCCGATGAAGAAGATGAACAGGACGAGGAAGAAGCCGATCACGCTGGCGCGCTCCATCACCGAGAAGGCACCCGGCGCCCCCGGACCTTCTCGACCAGGCTCCAGAAGATGTGACCGCCGTCGAGGGGCAGGAACGGGAAGAGGTTGATCAGCGCCAGCGAGAGGCTGATCACGGCGATCAGCTGGAGCGCCTCCGCGGTGCCGAAGTCGAACGCCGTCTCGGGTCGCCTTCGCCGCGCCGGCGATCGAGCCGAGCTTCTCGCGCTCCTCGGCCTTGAAGATCTGGGCGAACGTCGAGACCGTCTCCGAGGTGACCAGCCACATGAAGTCGGTGGCTCGCCCGGCGGCTTCGGAGGGCGAGGGATCGAGCGGGACGTAGCCGGCGAACTCGAACTGGTAGCCGAGCCGGTAGCGCTCGACCTCGCCGTCGTAGTAGGGCGTGATGTGCGAGCGTCCTGCGCTCGCCATCGCGCTCGATCACCACCGTCGCGGGCGTCTTCGACCGGCAGTCGTCGCTCGCCCCGCCGGGGCACCCATGGGTGCCGAGCTGGGCGGCCAGCGCCTCGTCGAGCCCCTCGGCGTCGGTGTTTCGCAGGTTGACGTCGTCGATCGCGATCACCTCGTCGCCGGGCTTCAGGCGCCCCTCCGCGGGCGTCTCCTCGCTGACGTCGCCGACCAGGAACTTCGTCGGCTCCTCGATCGAGAAGGCGAGCGCGAACAGGAACACGAAGGCGACGAGTAGGTTGACCGCGGGCCCGGCGCCGATCACCACGATCCGCTTCCAGACCGGCTGGTCGTAGTAGCCCGCGGCCCTTGGCCTCGGGCGGCAGCTCCTCCTCCGGGTTCATCCCGCTGATCTTCACGAAGCCCCCCGCGGGGATCGCGCCGATCCCGTACTCGGTCTCGCCTCGCTTCGGCCAGACGAGCTTCGGCGGGAAGAAGAGGAAGAAACGCTCGACCCGCATCCCGGCCGCTTTCGCGGCGAGGAAGTGGCCGAGCTCGTGAAGGACGACCAGCAGCATGATGCCGCCGATCGCGAGGACCCAGTTCACGCTGTCAGCGCCCCGTCGGCGCGCTCGACCAGCCGCGCCGCGCGCTCACGGGCCTCGGCGTCGGCGGCGTAGAGGTCGTCGAAGTGGGTGGGCTCGGTTAGCGGCATCGAGTCGAGCGTCGCCTCGATCACCTCGGGGATCGAGGTGAAGGCGAGCCGGCCCTCGAGGAAGGCGCCGACGGCGACCTCGTCGGCGGCGTTGAGGACGCCGGGCGCGGTCCCGCCCGCCTCACCCGCCTCGCGCGCCAGGCGCAGGCACGGGAAGGCGCCGAGATCAGGGGCCTCGAACCGAAGCTCGCCGACCTCGGCGAGGTCGAGCTGGGGCACCGGCACGTCGGCGCGCTCGGGGAAGTGCAGGGCGTAGGAGATCGGCACCCGCATGTCCGGATGGCCGAGGTGCGCGATCGAGGCGCCGTCGTTGAGGTGGACGAGGGAGTGGACGATCGACTGCGGGTGGACGAGGACGTCGATCCGCTCGTAGGGGACCCCGAACAGGTGGTGCGCCTCGATCATCTCGAAGCCCTTGTTCGCGAGGGTCGCCGAGTCGATCGTGATCCGGCCGCCCATGTCCCAGGTCGGGATGCGCCAGCGCCTCCTCGCGGGTGACCCCGGTGAGGTCGGCGCGGCCGCGGAACGGACCACCTGAGGCCGTGAGGACGAGGCGGTCGATCGTCCCCGGCCCCTCGCCGCGGATCAGCTGGAAGAGCGCGGAGTGCTCGGAGTCGACCGGGATGATGCGCGCGCCGGTCGCCTCCGCGAGAGCGGTGACGAGCCCCCCGCCGACCACCAGCGACTCCTTGTTCGCGAGCGCGAGGTCGATCCCCTCGGTGAGGGCGACGATCGACGGACCGAGCCCGGCCGAAGCCGACGATCCCGTTGAGCACTAGGTCGGCACCGGAGGAGGCCACCAGCTCGCGCATCCCCTCCTCGCCCGGAGAGGACCTGGCCTTTCCACGCCCTCGCCGCGTCCTCGGCTGCCACCGGGTCGGCAAGGGCGATCCGCGGCACGCCGTGCTCGCTTCGCCGCCTCGACCAGCGGCTCCCAGCTCGAGTCAGCGCTCAGCCCGACCACCGCGAGCTCGTCCGAGCGCCCGATCACCTCCAGCGCCTGGACGCCGATCGAGCCCGTGGCGCCGAGGACGACGACCTTCCTCATCGTCGAGTCAGGATAGGGAGCGGGGTATGCGCGCGGTAAAGGCCGGATGACGCCGGCTCAATACACGAACAGCAGGCTCAGGTAGTAGCCGGCCACGACGGTGAAGATGACGGCGTCGAGGCGGTCGAGAACGCCGCCGTGGGGGCCGAAGAGGTTGCCCGAGTCCTTGACGTCGAGATCGCGCTTGATCATCGACTGGAACAGGTCGCCGATCGGCGCGAGCGCGGCGATGATCGCGCCCATCACGAGCGCGTCGAGCCCGGGCAGCCAGTCCTGGTAGAGACCGGCGAACCAGAAGCCCATGCGTGCCGCCGATCAACCCGCCGATCAGACCCTCCACGGTCTTGTTGGGGGAGAGCGAGGGGGCCAGCGGGCGGCGGCCGAACAGGCGGCCGGCGGCGTAGGCGGCGGTGTCCGCGACGAACGTGGCGACGAGGACGTCGACCAGGAGCGCGCCGCCGTGGTTGGGCAGGTCGCGAAGGAGGACCGCGTGCGCGAACGGCAGCGCGATCCAGACCAGCCCGAAGACGGTGACCGCGACGGAGTAGGCAACGTTGCGGCGGTCCTCGCGTGCCGCCGCGACCGCGAACATCACCGGGAACGCGGCGAGCAGCACGAGCAGGATCTCGTAGCGGCGCGCGTAGTGGGCGACGAGGATCAGCGCCGCGGCGACGACGTACGCCGCGGTCGCCATCGGCTGGGCACGGCGGGCCATGCGGAAGTACTCGTTCAACCCGGCGCAGGCCAGAAGCACCATCGCCGCGGCGAAGACGAGATCGCCGACCACGACGATCGTGACCGCGAAGACGATCCAGGGAAGAACCCAGAGCACCCGGGCGAGGGTTTCCGAGCGGCGGCGGCCGGGAGAGACCCGGGGTCGCACTGCCGGCTCGGCGAGCCGGTCCACCGGTTCGGACGCGCTCTCCTCCGCGCCGTTCTCAGGCGCCTCTGTCCCACGCCACGGCGCGGGCCTTCGACCTCCTCTCCGCGACGCCATCCCTGGCGCAAGCTATTCGATGCAGGCGGGCGCTTGCGGTAGCGACGTTGCTCAGCGGCCGCCATAGCGGCGCTGGCGCGCCTCGAACTGATCGAGGCACGCGCGGAAGGCGTCGCGGCTGAAGTCCGGCCAGAGCTCCTCGCGGAAGACGAACTCGGAGTAGGCGCACTGCCAGAGCAGGTAGTTGGAGATCCGCTGCTCTCCCGAGGTCCTGATCAGTAGATCGGGATCGTGCATCTCGGGCGCGTAGAGGCGACGGCGAAAGTCCTCCTCGGTCTCACCGTCGAAGCCGCGTGCGGCCTCGACGATCTCGGTCCGGCCGCCGTAGTCGAAGCAGACGAAGAGCGTGATCCGCTCGATTGCCCCCCGTCTTCTCCTCAGCCCACTGCATGCGCCCACGCAGCTCGTCCCCGACCCGGTCGCGGCGGCCGACGAACCGCATCCGGACACCCTCTTCGTCAAGCTCAGGCGTCTCGGCCTCGATCCGCTCCCCGAACATCCGGATCAGCCCCTCGACCTCGTCGCGCGGGCGCGCCCAGTTCTCGGTCGAGAAGGAGTAGACGGTCAGCTCGGCGACGCCGAACTCGACCGCGTCGCGGAGGCGCGCCTTGACCACGTCCGCCCCGGCCCGGTGTCCCTCTATCGCCGGCAGCCCCCGCCGCTCGGCCCAGCGCCCGTTGCCGTCGGTGATGATCGCGACGTACCTCGCCGTAGTGCTCAAGAGACCTCGGCCCGGCGGGAGCGGACGCGAAGCGGAGCATCCCGCCGGAGTGACATCAGACCTCCAGTATCTCTTCTTCCTTGCCCTTCAGGGCCTCGTCGATCTCTCCAGTCGCCTCGTCGGTGAGGCGCTGGAGCTCGCCCTCGGCGCGGCGCTCGTCGTCCTCGCCGGCTTCGCCCGCCTTCTTCAACTCGCGCAGGTCGTGCATGATGTCGCGCCGGATGTTGCGGATCGCGACCTTGCCGTCCTCGGCAACCCCGTGGACCACCTTGACCAGGTCGCGGCGGCGCTCCTCGTTCAGCTCCGGGATCGAGAGGCGGATCACGTTGCCGTCGTTCGAGGGCGTGAGGCCGAGATCGGACTCGAGGATCGCCTTCTCGATCGCCGAGATCGAGGACTTGTCGTAAGGGGTGAGGGTGAGCAGGCGGGCGTCGGTGGCGGCGACCTGGGAGAGCTGCTTCAGCGGCGTCTCGGCTCCGTAGTAGTCGACCACCACGCGGTCGAGCAGGTGAGGCGACGCTCGCCCGGTTCGGACCGTCGCCAGCTCGTTTCGGCACGACTCCACCGACTTGCCCATCCGCTCCTCGGCGTCGTCGAGCAGCACGTCGATCAGCTCCGGCGTCCGCCATCGGTCGCGATCCTAACTAGAGCGCCCGGGGACGGAGCGGACGGACCCCGTGGGAGCCACGCGACTCGAGCCGTCGGTGACGATCGTTCCGACCCGCTCGCCGCTGACGATCCGGTCGATGTTCGACTCGTCGGCCATGTTGAAGACATGGATCGGCAGCCGATTGTCCATGCACAGCGAGAGCGCGGTCGAGTCCATCACCCGCAGGCTTCGCTCGATCGCCTCGCGGTGCGAGATCTCGGGGAGGAAGTTCGCGTCTGGGACCTCGGCGGGGTCGGCGTCGTAGACCCCCTCCACCCCGTGCTTGGCCATCAGGATCGCCTCGGCGTGGATCTCCAGGGCCCGCAGGGCGGCGGCCGTGTCGGTGGTGAAGAACGGGTTTCCGGTGCCGGCGGCGAAGATGATCGTCCGCCCCTTCTCCAGGTGGCGGATCGCGCGGCGGCGGATGTACGGCTCCGCCACCTCGGTGACGTCGATCGCAGAGAGCACGCGGGTGTGCTCGCCGACCTTCTCCAGCGCGTCCTGGAGCGTGAGCGCGTTGAGCACGGTGGCCAGCATTCCCATGTAATCGGCGGTTGCGCGGTCCATCCCGGCGGCCGCGCCGGCAAGCCCGCGGTAGATGTTCCCCGCGCCGACCACGACCGCGATCTCGACTCCGCGCGCGCTGACCCCATGGATCTGGCGGCTGATCCGCTCGACCCGCTCGGGATCGGTCCCGTAGTCCAGCGAGCCCATCAGGGCCTCGCCGGAGAGCTTCAGAAGAACGCGGCGGAAGGCGACGTCGGAGGCCATTCCCGCGGCCGAGCCTACTCCTGACCGACCACGAAGCGGGCGAAACGGGCGATCCGGACGTTCTCGCCGGTCTTCGCCGCCAGGTCGGCGCGCAGCTCCTCGATCGTCTTGCCCTCGTGCTTGTCGACGTTGACGTGCTGCTGGTGGAGCAGGGCGACGTCCTTGGCCCACTTGGCGAGCTGGCCCTCGACGATCTTCTCGACGATCTCGTCGGGCTTTCCCTCCTCGCGCGCCTTACGTGCGTGCAGGCGGCGCTCCGCCTCGCGCTCGTCCTCGGAGATGTCCTCCTCCGAGACGACGCTGGGATCGCGCCGCGGCGACGTGGAGCGCGACCTCGTAGGCGAAGGCCTGAAAGTCCTCGTTGCGGGCGACGAAGTCGGTCTCGCACTGGACCTCGACCATCGCGCCGATCTTCCTGTTGGCGTGGATGTAGGAGGCGACGACGCCCTCGCCGGTCCCGCGCCCCGCCCGCTTCGCCGCCGAGGCCTGGCCCTTGACCCGCAGGATCTCGACGGCCTTCTCCATATCGCCGCCGGCTTCGGCCAGCGCCGACTTCGCGTCCATGACCCCAGCCTGCGTGCGCTGGCGAAGCTCCTTCACCTGGGCCGCGGAGACATCGGTGCTCACGACCCCTCACCCGCCGGGGCTCCCTGCGGCTGCGCGGGGGCTTCCTGGCCGGCTGCCTGCTGAGCGGCGGCGGCCTCGGCCTCCTGCTTCGCCTTCAGCTCGGCCTCCTGGCGGGCCCGTTCCTCTTCCTCACGGCGCTTCTTCTCCTCCTCCTCGCGGCGCTGGCGCTCCTCCTCGGCGCGGCGGCGCTCCTCCTGCTCGCGCCAGTGCCCGGCGGACTCCTCGATCGCCTGGCCGATCGTCGAGATCACGAGCTCGCAGGAGCGAATCGCGTCGTCGTTGCCGGGGATCGGATAGGTCGACCGGGTCGGGATCGACGTTGGAGTCGACCAGCGCGATCATCGGGATCCCCAGCCGCTGCGACCTCGCGCAACGCGATCGCCTCGGTCTTCAGGTCGACGATGAAGACCGCCTGGGGCAGTCGCTGCATGTCGCGGACGCCGCCGAGGTTGTACTCGAGCTTTCGCAGCTCGGCCTCCATCGACATGCGCTCCTTGGTCGGCAGCAGATCGAGCTGGCCGTCGTTCTCGAGCCGGGTGAGGTCGTGGAGACGCTCGATCCGCTTCGAGATCGTCGTCGAAGTTGGTCAAGAGGCCGCCGAGCCAGCGCTGGTTCACGTACGGCATCCCGCGAGCGCTCCGCCCACTCCTTGACCGAGTCGCGCGCCTGCTTCTTCGTGCCGACGAAGAGCACGGTGCCGCCTTGGCGGGCGATGCCGGACGGCGAAGTCGCGCGCGCGCTCGAGCAGCTTCTGCGTCTGCTGGAGGTCGATCACGTGGATCCCCTCGCGCTCGCCGAAGATGAACCGGCGCATGCGCGGGTTCCAGCGGCGCGTCTGGTGGCCGAAATGGAGCCCGGCCTCCAGCAGCTCCTTCATCCCTACTTCGTTGGGCCATCGAGACTCCCTTGTCGTCGTTCGGTTCTCAGGCCCGCCGGCGCTCCGGGGACCCGGGCTGATCCCGGGCAGGGCCCCTCGCGTGTCCGGGGGGGTCGATTACTGGTCGTGACGGACATTCTAGGAACTCCCCGTCCCGCGCCCGTGCGAGCGCGCCCTCCAGGTCCTCGGGGAGCGGCGATTCGAATCTGACCTCCTCCCCGCTCGCCGGGATGGCGGAAGGTGAGCCTGCGGCTGTGCAGGAACTGCCGCCCGAGCCCGTGCCGTCCCGGGGTGCCGTAGGTCGGGTCGCCGGCGACGGGATGGTCGATGGCCGCGAAGTGGGCGCGGATCTGGTGCGTGCGGCCGGTCTCCAGGCGGACCTCGGCGAGGGTGTCGGCGGGGAGGAGCTCGAGCGACCCGGAAGTGCGTGCGCGCCTCGCGCTGGGCGCGGCCTGCGACCGCCATCCGGGTCGGTTCCCGGTGGCTGCGGCCGATCGGGGCGTCGATCGTCCCCTCGCGGGAGCGCAGCCGTCCCTCGACCAGCGCGACGTACTCCCGCTCGACCTCGCGGGCCGCGATCTGGGACGCGAGCGCCCGCGTGAGCCTCCTCGGTGCGAGCGACGACCATCAGCCCCGAGGTGTCCTTGTCGAGTCGGTGGACGATCCCCGGACGGGCGGGATCGGGGCCGCCGGCCACGCGGTCGCCGAGCAGTTCCACAAGGGTCCTCGCCGGAATGGCCGGGCGCCGGATGGACGACGAGGCCGGGCGGCTTGTCGACGACCAGCAGCGACTCGTCCTCGTGGACGATCATTGCCGCCGCGGCGCGCAGTAGGCGAGCAGGAGCAGCGCGACGCCGATCGTGATCGCGGCGTCGGCGAGGTTGAAGGCCGGCCAGTAGGGCGGGTCGAGGAAGTCGATCACCGCCCCGTCGCGCACCCGATCCGCGAGGTTGCCCAGGGCGCCGCCGGCGAGCAGGCCGACCGCGAGCCACAGTCCCGGCCGCGCCGGGTCGCGAGGCGAACCAGGCGAAGAGCAGTGCCATCGCCGCGAGCGTGATCGCGATCACGAGCCCCTCGCCGTGGTCGAGGAAGCCCGAACGCGATCCCGGTGTTGGTGACGTAGTCGAGCTCGAAGCCGAGCGGCAGGTCGACCGGCGCACCTGGCCGCAAGCTCGTCGATCGGCGACCTGCTTGGTCGCCTGGTCGGCGACGACGACCGCGGCGCAGGTCGCGATCGCGCGCGCGCCACGCCGCGGGAGCGCTCACCCTTCGATGGCCCCGACGACCAGCGCCTGCGCGATGTCGAGCAGGAAGATCGCCAGGATCGGGCTGACGTCGAGCGGCCCGATCGGCGGGATCACCCGGCGGAACAGGTTCAGGTAGGGGTCGGTGACCTCGTGCGATGAACTCGATCGACCGCCCGCAGGGTCGCGGTTGTAGGGCATCCGCGGGACGAACGAGAGGACGATCCGGGCGAAGATCAGGATCAGGTAGACGAGGAAGAGCGCCGAGACGTAGTCGGCGATCTCGTCGCGGCCGATCGCGGCGATCAGGACGCTCATCGGAACCTCGCGAGCGAGGCCTCTACCGCTGCGTCGAAGGCGGCCCTGAGCTCGGCGCGCTCGAGCGCCTCGAGGCCGGCTTCGGTGGCGCCGCCCGGCGGCGCAACGGAGCGGCGAATCGACTGCGGCGTCGCGCTTGCCGAGGAGCTCGCCGGTGCCGGCGAGGGTCTCGCGCGACGAAGAGCGCGGCGTGCTCGGGATCGAGCCCCTCGCGGATTCCGGCGTCGGTGAGGACCTCGGCGACCATCGCGACGTAGGCCGGCGAGCAGGACATCACCGCCATCGCGGCCTCCATCTGCTCCTCGGGCAGCTCGATCGCGGTGCCGAGCAGGCCGAGCAGCCTGGCGATCTCCGTCCCGATCTCCTCGGGGACCTCGCCGCCGCGGCGTGTAACAGAGGACCCCGCGCCGCACCTCGACCGGCTGGTTCGGCATGACGCGGACGGCCGGGACGCCCGGGAAGCGCCGCCTCGATGCGCTCGAGCGGCGTCGCCGCCAGCATCGAGAGGAGCGCCTCGGGCTCGGCGGGCGCGAGCTCGCGCCGCGACCGTCGTCGAGCGCGTCCGGCTTGACCCCGAGCACGACGAGGTGCGCTCGGCCGGCGAGCTCGGAGAGGTCGTCGGCGACCTCCCCGCCGACCTCCTCGGCGAGCGCCGCGGCGCGGTCGCGCTGCGAGATCGCTGAAGACCATCGTTCCCGGACCGCCCTCCGCACCCGCCCATCCGCGGGCCATCGCGGCGGCCATGTTTCCGGCTCCGGCGAACCCGACCTTCATCGGGCGCGAAGACTACGGGGACAGCGGGGTCAGACCCCGCTCAGGTTTGTGACCAGCGCCTGGAAGCGGTCGCGCTCGTCGCGCAGGAGCTCCTCGGCCTCCTGCTTGAGGCGGTGGAGGTTCTCCGGGCCGGCGTCGTCGAGGTCGTCGCGAGGCGTGGTCGAGCCGCGTCTGGAAGCGGAAGTAGCGGTCCGCGGCCGAGGATCTGGCCGAGGTGGTGGTCGGTGGCGTCCGAGACGCCGTCGAAGACGACGTCGATGATCGGCTTCGCCCACTCGGCCAGGCCCCAGTCCTTGGCCTCGTCATAGGCGAACGGCCGGGTCAGCTCGCCGGTGCCCAGCGAGACCAGCATGACGTCGTCGTCCTCGGGCCGCCTTGAGCGCCTCGGCGTAGGCGCACATCGCCGGGTTGTTGGCGAAGACGCCCCCGTCGACCAGGGCGAGGTACGGGCAGGCCGTCCGTCGCGCTCGAGCCGGACCGGCTCGAAGTAGGTCGGCGCAGCGCTGGTCGCCTGGGCGGCCTCGCGGAGCAGGAAGTCGTCGCGCGGATCCTCGCGCGCCTTGCGCGCTCTTGAAGAAGAAGGTCGTGCGCTGCTCGATCTCGTAGGCGGTGACCAGCACCTCGGTCAGCGCACTCGGAGAGCTTGCGCTCGCCGAAGTAGATCGCGAAACGCCTCCTGCATCCCCGCCGGCGGGTACTTCTCGTCGAGGAGTCCCCCGCCGGAATGGATCCGTGTCCCAGACCGAGCGCTTGAAGATGCTCGGGCCCTCCTCCTCGTAGAGGGCGATCATCTGCTCGGCCGACCACGCCGGGGCGCCGTCCTCGCCGGGCATCGTCAGCGCCAGCGCGAGGATGCCGCCGGTCGAGGTGCCGGCGACGAGGTCGAAGCTCTCCGCGACGGGCTTGCCGGTGCGCGCGCTCGAGCTCGGCGAGGACTATCGCCGGGATGATCCCGCGGATTCCGCCGCCGTCGATCGAGAGGAGACGGATCACGACCCTGCCGTCAGTCCCCGGTCAGCAACACTAGCTCTGGTTGAAGAAGCCCTTCTCGACCAGGCGGGCGCGCTCCTCGGCCGAGACCTCGACGTTGCGCGGCGTCAGCAGGAAGGTCTTGTCGGCGATCTTCTGCATGCCGCCGTCGAGCGCGTAGGTGAGCCCGGAGGCGAAGTCGATCAGGCGCTTGGACGAGCTCGGCCTCGGTGGTCTGCAGGTTGAGGATCACCGGCACCCCGCGCTTGAAGCGGTCGGCGACCTCCTGGGCGTCGTTGAAGCTCGACGGGCGTGACGAGGTGGACCTGGACGTCGGCACCGCCGCCGTTGTCCGCGTCCGACCGGGCGCAGTACGCGGGTCGAGGTGGCCGGCTCGTCGTCGGCGAAGATGTCGTCGATCTCGTCGCGCTGACGCCGCCGGCGGTCTCGAGCCGGCGCACGTTGGAGCGCCGCGGCGCGACTCGCGCTGCGGCGGCTCGAAGAGGTCGTCCCCGTCCCGAGGTCTCGGGCTCGTAGTAGTCGTCGTCGTCGTACTCGTGATCCTCGGCTAGGCCGAAGTAGACGAGCGCACGGTGCCATGTATCGCGGAATGCCATCGGAGGCGCCTTTCGCTGCCTGCCCGGGTTCTCCTCTCCGCATTATTGCGCGCCAAACGCGATTTGCAGGCGAACTTTCGACTGTCCCCCGAGGGGTCTGACCCCTGTGGGGACGCCTCAGGCGTAGAGCGCCGTGCCGAGGCGGAGGATCGTCGCCCCCTCCTCGACCGCGACCGGCCAGTCCTGGCTCGTTCCCATCGAGAGCCGGCGCGAGGCCGTGGTCGGCGGCGAGCTCGGCGAGGCGCGCGAAGTGGGGGCGCGAGTCCTCGGGGTCCTCGCTGAACGGCGGCATCGTCATCAACCCGGCGACCGGGACCGGGCAGCGCTCGATGAAGTCGCCCAGGCCGTCGGGATCGACTCCGCCCTTCGACTCCTCGCCGGCGACGTTGACCTCGACAAGGATCTCGGTCGCGTCGCTTCCGTGGCGTTCGAGCTGAGCGAGCGCGGACTCCGAGGCGACCGAATGAATCAAACGCACCAGCGGCAGGATCCGCTTGACCTTCCGGCTCTGGAGGTTGCCGATGAAGTCCCAGGTGAACGTGTCCCCCCAGCGCTCGCGTTTCCGTCTCCAGGTCCTGGAGCCGGTTCTCGCCGACCAGATCGACGCCGGCCTCGGCCAGGGCTCCCATCTCCTCGGGCGGCACGTATTTGGTCGCCGCGAGGATCTCGACCTCCTGACCCGCGCGCTCGCGGACTCGCTTCAGGTTGGCCGCGATCCCGCGCGGATCGAGGCCGTGGATCTGGCCAGGCATCAGCTCTCCACTTCGCGCCAGACGAGGCCGCCTTGGCGGCCGGTGCGGGGCCCGTCGCGCCGGTGGGAGAAGAAGAGCTCCGGGCTCGCAGCTCGTGCACAGGCCCGCCGACTCGACCTGCTCCACCCCGGCGCGATCGAGGAGTCGCCGGGCCACCTCCGGCAGATCGAGCATTCGGTGATTGGCGACTCCCTCCCCGAGCGGCAGAAAGCGCGCAAGCACCTCCTCGCCCCACCTCGTAGCAGCACGGCCCGATCCCGGGACCGATCGCGGCTGCTGTGGCTCCGACTCGATCCACCCCGCGCTCGACGATTCCGCCGGCCAGGCCGCGCCAGCCGCAGTGGAGGATCGCCGCACCTCGCTCCCCCGCCACCGCCACCGGGAGGCAGTCGGCGACGAAGACCAGGGCGCCGAGCCCGCCGCGCTCGAAGTACGTGTCCGTCGACCTGCGGCGGGTCGGGACCGGGCTCCGCAAACGGGCTCGGCTCCTGGGGACCGTCGTGATGGAGGACCTGCGACTCGTGCACCTGACGCCCGATCACCACGCGCTCAGGTTCGATCCCCACCGCGCCCGCAAGTCGACGGCGATTCTCGGCGACGGCGCCGTGTTCGTCGCCGGTCAGGATCCCGAGGTTGAGGCTCTCGAAGTGGCCCTTGCTCGTGCCGCCGAGCCGGGTGCTGAACGCCGCTCTGGCGCCGGGCAGCTCGGCGTCCAGCCATCGCATCCCTTCGTCCTCACGCCAGTCCATCGCCGGGAGGCTATTGCGGCGCAGCCTCCTCGCTTTCGTCGCGGGCCGCCTCGAGGGCGATCGGTAGCTCCTGCTCGCGGCCCGAGGCGTTTCCGTCGAGCTTCGCGGCCAGTGCCGCGGAGAGGCCGCGGCCAACCGCGGGTCCCTGAGGGACGCCGGCGTCCAGCAGATCCTCCCCGTCGATCTCGAGGCGGACGTGGCGCCACCGGTCCATGTAGTCGTCGAGCCACTCGGTGCCCCGCGCGCGCGCCAGGACCAGCGCCAGCGGGCCGGAGTTGCGCGCGGCTGCGGCAAGGTGCGAGGGCGGCCCGGGCTCGTTATCGGCCAGCTCCCGCGCCTCCCGAAGCGGCTCGGATGCCGCGGCGAAGGTCCCCGCCGAGACCGCGCCCGCGATCAGCGTCGCCGCGGGAACCGGGGCGACGGCCTCCCAGCGACGGTCTGCCAGCAGCTCTCGCACCGCGGCCATGAGCGCCGGGTCGGCGATCTCGGCGATCCCCCACTCGGAGAGGCGCTCGAAGCCGCGTCGCCATTCCTCCTCCGCCGCGAGACGGGAGAGCTCGGCCTCCACCCGGTCGGAGGAGACCAGGCCGAGGTCGGCGGCCCTGAGCAGCCGCTCGGTCTCAGGATCGAGATCGAGATCGAAGCGGGCGGCGTAGCGGGCTGCGCGCAGCGCCCGCGTCGGGTCGTCGCGAAACGAGCCCGAGTGGAGCACGCGCAGGGTGGCGGCGGCGAGGTCCTCGCGGCCGCCGTGAGGATCGATCAGCTTCGAGGGCTCGGCGAGGGGCACCGCCATCGCGTTGATCGTGAAGTCCCGTCGTGCGAGGTCGTCGGTAAGCGAGGCGGGCTGCACCTCCGGAAGGGCCCCGGGGCTCTCGTATCGCTCTCCCCTCGTCCCGGCGAGGTCGACCTCGAGCCCGTCGAGTGCGACCTTGGCGGTGCCGAAGCGCTCGTGCTCGCGGGCCTCGCCGGCCAGCCGCCGCGCCAGCTCGAGCGCGTCGCCCTCGACCGCCACGTCGACGTCTGAGCGCGGGCGCCCGAGGAGCAGGTCCCGCACCGCGCCCCCCACCAGATAGAGCGGCGTCGCCCCCGCCGCCTCCACCAGTGGCCCGAGTCCAAGCGCCGCAACCGCCGGCGCGAGCTCGCCTGCGTCTTTAGGTGTGGGGCACATCGTGTCTCGTAGCATTGCCGACCCTCCCGATGCGTTGGACGATCGCGATCTGGGCCGTCTCCCTGGCGGCGCTCGCCGGCCTTGCCGTGGCCGGCTACGACGCCCTGAAGCGACCGGGGGACATCCTCAACACCGGCGTCGGGTTCAACGAGCGCGAGGACCGCCCGGGCAAGCCGAAGGAGGAGGTCGAGACGATCGACTGGCCGCTCTACGGCTACGACCTCGCCCGGACCAAGAACCTGGAAGTGAACGTCGGTCCTCCGCTTCGCAAGATCTGGAGCTGGGACTCCAAGCAGCTGATCGAGTTCTCGCCGATCGTCGTCAACGACCGGATCTACGGGATGAACAACGACTCGCTGTTCTTCGCGCTCGACGCGGACACCGGCAAGGTGCTGTGGCGCAAACAGACCGGGCAGCTCAACGCGTCATCGCCCGTCTACCACAAGGGGGTCCTCTACGCCGTCAACCTCGAGCCGGGTCAGGTGTTCGCGCTGCGCGCGCGCGACGGCAAGACGATCTGGTCGAAGCCGCTCCCGGGACGCTCCGAGTCCTCCCCCGCGCTCTACAAGGGCAAGCTGATCTTCGGCTGCGAGTGCTCCACCGTCTTCGCCTTCGACGCGAAGACCGGCAAGCAGGTCTGGGCGACCGAGACAGCCGGCGAGGTGAAGGCGGCGCCCGCCGTCGCCGACGGCAAGGTCTACGTCGGCGACTACGCCGGCGAGATGTACGCGCTCAACGCCGTCAACGGCGACGTCGTCTGGCAGTCCTCGGGCCAGGGCGGGAGCTTCGGGCAGGCCGGCCGCTTCTACTCGGCGCCGGCCGTCGCCTACGGCCGGGTCTATGCGTCGAACGTCGACAGTCGCGTCTACTCGTTCGCGACCGACGACGGCGAGGTCGCCTGGACCCAGTCGACCGGCGACTGGGTCTACTCGGCGGCGGTGGCGGGCGAGACCGCGAACGGGCGGCCCGCCGTCTTCGCCGCATCCTTCGACCACAACGCCTACGCCTTCGACGCAGAGGACGGCGAGATCCTCTGGACGACGAACGTCGACGGCATCGTCTCGGGCGCCGGGTCGATCGTCGGCGACGTCTATTACGTCTCGATCCTCGGCGGCAAGACCTTCGGCCTGGACACCGACTCGGGCGAGAAGGTCTTCGAGTTCCCCAAGGGCGAGTACAACCCCGTGATCTCCGACGGCGAGCGCATTTACCTGACCGGCTACTCCTCGATCAACGCGCTCGAGCCGAAGGAGGAGAAGAAGAAGGGCGGCGGGATGGGTGGGAAGCGGGCCGGTAAGAGAAAACCGGGGAAGTCCGACAACGACTAGACGGCCGTAGGGAATTGCCAACCCCGAGGGGTTCCGCCGAACCGCGCGGCGGGAATTCGCGATCAATCATCTAGTCGGCGTGGCGACTTCTTCGTCATTACGACGAGAAAGTCGCCAATCACATCCGGACGGGGATGCCGGCCTCGTCGAGGTGGCGCTTTGCGTCGCGGACGCGGTAGGTGCCGTAGTGGAAGATCGAGGCGCACAGGACGGCGTCGGCGTGGCCGTCCATGATCGCCTGGGAGAGGTGATCGAGCTCGCCGGCGCCGCCGGAGGCAATCACGGAGATGCCGACCGCGTCTGCGACCGCTCGGGTGAGCTCGAGCTCGTAGCCGTCGGTCGTGCCGTCGCGGTCCATGCTCGTCAGCAGGATCTCCCCCGCTCCGCGCTCCTCCGCCTCGCGCGCCCAGGCCACCGCCTCCCTCCCGTCGACCCTGCTGCGGCCGCCGTTCACGTAGACGCCCCAACCGTCGTCCTCGCGCTTCGCGTCGATTGCCACGACCACGCACTGGGACCCGAACACCTCGGCAAGCTCCGAGATCAGCTCCGGCCGGGCGAGGGCGGCCGAGTTGACCGAAACCTTGTCGGCGCCGGCGTCGAGGACGGCCTGCGCGTCCTCGACCGCTCGAACGCCGCCGCCGATCGTGAACGGGATGAAGACGTCCTCGGCCGTGCGCCGCGCCAGCTCGACGATCGTCTCGCGCCGCTCGTGGGAGGCGGTGATGTCGAGGAAGACCAGCTCGTCGGCGCCCTCGGCGTCGTATCGCGCCGCGAGCTCGACCGGATCGCCGGCGTCGCGCAGGCCGACGAAGTTGGTCCCCTTGACCACCCTCCCCCGATCGACGTCGAGGCAGGGAATGACCCGCTTCAGCGCCAATCTATTGCCCGTGGCGGGCGCTGTGGACGGCCTTGGCGGCGAGCTCGCGGATCCGTTGGCGCTCTTGCTCAGTCAGGTTCGAGGGCCGGCCCCTCGACTTGGCGACCAGGTCCCGAAGCCGTCGGCGCTCCTCGGGGGTGAGCGCCGCCCAGGCGGCCGACCCGCGCTGGTAGGCCAGCGCGCTGATGGCGAGGACCCGTCTCCACGGGATCCTCCGCGCGGTCATCGCTATCGCTGCCGGGCTGGGCATCGACCCAAGGCTAGCCGGAGCTGGGCGCGTTCAGTCGCCGTTCAGTCGTTTAGGGCGGCCTGGCCCTCGGCGATCGAGAAGCGGCCTTCGTAAAGGGCCCGGCCGACGATCACCCCGCCCAGCCCGGGGACGTCGAGCCGCGCGAGCTCGACGAGATCGTCGGTCGACCCGATGCCCCCCGAATAGACGAGCTCCGCGCTCTCGCCGCTCACCGCCTCCGCGATCTCCCGCAGCCCCTCCAGGCGCGGGCCGGCGAGCATCCCGTCCGCCTCGATCGGCGTGTAGACGAAGCCGCGCACCCCACGCGTGACCATCTCCGCCGCTAGGTCCGTCGGCGATGCCTCGCCCTCTGAGAGCCACCCCTCATAGGCGACCGAGCCCTTACGGGCGTCGATCGAGACCATCACCCGCTCGGGCCCGTGGGCCTCGATCAGGGCGTTGACGAGCTCCGGATTGGTCAGCGCCGCGGTGCCGACCACCACCCGCTCCGCTCCGGCGTCGATCGCCTCCTCGACCGCGACCGAGTCGCGCAGGCCGCCGCCGAGCTCGATCGGCACCCGGACGGCGTTGGCGATCCGCTCGACGTGGTGGAGATTGCTGGGGCGCCCCTCGCGGGCGCCGTCGAGGTCGACCACGTGGAGCCAGCGGGCGCCTCCCTCGACCCAGCGTCGCGCCGCGTCGACGGGGTCGTCGTCGAACTCGAGCTCGCGCTCGTAGTCGCCCTGGACCAGCCGTACGGCGCGACCGCCGAGGATGTCGATTGCGGGAATGAGGATCACGCCGTAACCGGCGCACAGACCCGGGTGAAGTTCTCGAGCAGCCGCAGGCCCGCGGTGCTCGACTTCTCCGGGTGGAACTGAAAGCCGTAGAGCGGGGGTCGCGCGACCGCGCAGGCGAAGCGTGCGCCGTAGGCGGCCGTGCCGAGAATGTCGCCGTCGTCCGCGGGCACGGGGGTCAGCGAGTGGACGAAGTAGAACGGCGTCTCGGAATCGATCCCGTCGGTGAGCGCGGAGTCGCGCTCCCAGCGGACCGGCTCCCAGCCGATGTGCGGGACCTTGAGACCCTCCGCGTCCAGCGCCTCGACGCTCCCGCGCAGAATCCCCAGCCCCTCGGCCCCACCGAGCTCGCTCGAGCGCTCGAACAGGAGCTGCATGCCGAGGCAGATGCCGAGAACCGGTCGTCCGTCCTCCGCGTGTCGAGCGACGAGGCGGTCGAAGCCGAGCTCGCGCACGCGCTCGATCGCCCTCGGAAAGGCGCCGACGCCGGGCAGGACGAGGCCGTCGGCCGAAGCGGCGACCTCGGCGTCGGGGGTCCTGACCACGTCGCCGCCGACCCGCTCGAGCGCCTTCTCGACCGAGCGCAGGTTGCCCATCCCGTAATCGAGGACGGCAATGCGGGTCATCTCATGCAGATGAGATCAAGCCGAACCGGACGCGAAGCGGAGGATTCGGCGGTCTTCATTCGGTCAGCGTCCCCTTGGTCGAGGGGACCCCGCTCTCGCCCGGATCGATCGCGACCGCTTCGCGCAACGCCCGCGCGAACGCCTTGAAGCAACTCTCGATCATGTGATGCGCGTTCGATCCGTATCGCGTCCCGAGGTGCAGAGTCAGCTTCGCGTTGGTGGCGACGGCGCGGAAGAACTCCTCGGTCAACTCGGTGTCGAAACCCGCGATCGTGACTGGCGGTAGGTCCGCCTCGAACAGGCAGAGCGGACGGCCGGAGACGTCGATCGCGCACATTCCCAGCGCCTCGTCCATCGGCACCGCCATGTAGCCGTAGCGGGTGATTCCGCTGCGGTCGCCGAGCGCCGCATCGAGCGCCTGGCCCAGCGCGATCCCGACGTCCTCGACCGTGTGGTGGGCGCCGGTCTCCAGGTCCCCGCGCGCCTCGACCCGAAGCCCGAGGCGGCCGTGGCGGCCGAGCAGCTCCAGCATGTGGTCGAAGAAGCCGACGCCGGTGGCGACGGCGACCTCGCCGCCGTCGAGATCGACGGCGACCGAGACCTCCGTCTCGCCCGTCCTGCGTTCGATCGTCGCGCCGCGGCTCATTCGTGCCTCCCATTCTCGCCCGCGCGGGCGATCGCCGACTCGCCGTGGACGGGCAGGCCCTCCGCGCGCGCAAGGGCGGCGACCGTCGGGGCGAGCGCGCGGGCGGCGTGCCCGGGGATCGTCACCACCGAGGCGCGGCGCATGAAGCTGCGCACGCTCAGCGGGCCCCCAAAGCGCGCGGCGCCGCCGGTCGGCAGCACGTGGTTGGAGCCGGCGGCGTAGTCGCCGAACGCGGTCGCACCGCCCTCGCCGACGAAGACGCAGCCGGCGAGCCGGGCGCGGGCGACGGTCTCGTCGGCACCGTCGAAGGCGAGCTGGAGGTGCTCCGGCGCGTAGGCATCGGAGAGCTCGAGCGCCCGCTGCACCCCGGGCGCCTGGACCATCGCCAGGGCGGCGGGCGCGACGGACTCGCGCTTGGCGGCCAGCGTGGCGACCAGGTGGGAGATCCCGTCGAGCAGGATGCTGTCGTTGGAGATCATGAGCAGCGAGCTGTCCTCGCCGTGCTCGGCCTGAGCGCAGAGGTCGAGCGCGAGGAGCTGGGGGTCGGCGCTCGCGTCGGCGACGATCGCGAGCTCGCTGGGCCCGGTGACGCCGTCGATTCCGACCTGGCCCGCGACGATGCGCTTCGCCTCGGTCACGTAACGGTTGCCGGGTCCCGCGATCACGTCGACCCTGGGCACGCTCTCGGTGCCGAAGGCGAAGGCCCCGATCGCCTGCGCGCCCCCGATCGCGTAGACCTCGTTCACGCCCGCGACCGCGCAGGCGGCGAGCACCGCGGTGGCCGGGCGCCCGGAGGCAGCCGCCGGGGGACTGGCGACCGCGATCCGCCCCACCCCCGCGACCAGTGCCGGGATCGCGCACATCAGAAGTGACGAGGGATACGCGGCGCGGCCACCTGGGGCGTAGATCCCCGCATAAGGGACCGGCTCCGATCGAAGCTCGATCCGCTGGCCCTCCGGGAGATCGACGACCGTGGGCGCGACCAGGTAGCGCCGCTCGGCGTGGGCCACGTCGTCGATGTTGGCGGCGACAACCCGCATCGCCTCGCGCACGTCCGGATCGAGCAGGCCCGGTGCCGCCTCGATCGCGGCCGGGTCGACCCGGAGGGTCTCCAGTTCCGTCCCGTCGAGACGCACGGCGAGCTCCTTGATCGCCTCGTCGCCGCGGCTGCGAACCGCTCCGAGGATCTCCGCGACGTCCGCGCTCACCTCGGAGGTCGCGGGGACCAGGCCCCGCAGACGCGCCGCCATCGCCGGCGCATCGCGCCCGTCCCATTCGAATCGCTCGATTCTCACTCCGGAAGCCTCTCGTAGATCATCGCCAGGTGGCCTCCCGGAGGCGCTCGACGAGGGCGTCGACCTCCTCGGCGCGAAGCTTGTGGGCGACCCGGTTGGCGACGAGGCGGGCGGTGCAGACCGCGATGTCCTCGCGCACCTCGAGCTCGTTCTCGGCGAGCGTGCGCCCGGTGTCGACGAGGTCGACGATCCCGTCCGCGAGCCCGACCAGGGGCGCCAGCTCGACCGAGCCCTTGACCTCGATCACCTCCGCCGCGCGGCCGGTGTCCTCGAAATAGCGCTCCGCGACCCGCGGGTACTTGGTGGCGATCCGCATCGCCCCCAGGCGTCGCTCTCCCTCGGAGAGCCGTTCGTCGCCGCGGCGCCCCGCCAGCACCATTCGGCAGCTTCCGTAGCGCAGGTCCAGGAGCTCATACGTAACGCGGTCGCGCTGCTCCATCAGCACGTCCTTGCCGGTGATGCCGAGGTCGGCCGCTCCGGCCTCGACGTAGGTCGGGACGTCGGAGGGACGCATCGTGACCAGCGTCAGCCCACCGGCCTCGAAGACCAGCGCGCGCGAGTCCGACCGTAGCTCCGCCGTCGGGATCCCGGCTTGCTCGAGCGCGTCGAGGGTATCCGCGAACAGGGCCCCGCGAGGCACGGCGAGCTTCAGCGGTCCGCCCGCGCGCGGCCGCAGTCCACCGGCCACCGATCTCGGCGTCATGCGCCCGACTCCCTTGCGATCCGCTCCTCCTCGGCCTGGGCGATGTGCAGCCGCTCGACGTGAAGGGCGAATCCCGCCGCCGGGAGCGGTCGGCCGAAGCGCCCCATCAACTCGTCGTAGCGTCCGCCGCCCCCGAGCACATGCCCCAGCGCCGGGTCGTAGACCTCGACGATCGCGCCCGTGTAGTAGCCCAGGTCGCGCAGCAGACCGAGATCGAGTCGGACGCGATCCCCGACCCCGCGGGCGCCCAGCGCCTCGTAGGTGTTCGCGAGCCGTGCCGTCGCGCGCTCGACCGCGCCACCGCCGAGCTCGCGGGCCTCGTCGAGCACCGAGCGATCGCCCCGAAGCCCCGGAAGCCGCAGCAGGGTCTCGCGCGCCGCGCCGGAGAGGCGCTCGACCCGGTCCACCTCGGCCTCGAGCCCGACGAGATCGTGGGAGGCAAGGCACGCGAGGACGGCCTCGCGGCTCTCGCCCGCGACCTCGAGCTCGTCGAGGAGCTGCCGGTACAGGTCGGCGTCCCCGAGGCCGATCACCGCCCGGCCCAGGCCGGCTCCCTCGAGCGCGGCGGCGAGCACCTCGATCACCTCCGCCGTCCCGTCGGGCGCCTCCGCGCCGATCAGCTCGATCCCCGCCTGGCGAAACTCGCGGGCCTGGCCGCGCTGCGGCCGCACGGCGCGGTAGGCGCTGCCCACGTAGGCGAGCCTGATGGGAGGCTCCGTGGTCGCGAGCCGGCTGGAGACGAGCCGGGCGATCGGGACGGTCATGTCGGAGCGCAGCGCGAGCAGCTCGCCGGACTCGTCGAAGAACCGGTACGCCGCGGGGGCACCGCGGTCGTCGCCCCGTGCCAGGACCTCGTGGTACTCGATCGCCGGCGTCGCCACCTCCTCGTAGCCGAAGCGCTCGAACGCCTCGCGCAGCGACGCCTCGAGCGCGCGCAGCTCGCGCATCTCCTCGGCGAGCACGTCCCGGGTGCCGGGCGGGATCGGGTGGCTGGTCATGCTTCTGCCCTCATGGCAGGCACTCTGACTGGCTTTCGGTCGGAGAGCGGTCGGGGCCTTGCGCGGAGCTAGGCCGCGATCCTGGTCTCGGTCGTGCTCGGGTCGGGCTCGACGTGGATTCGCTCGATGTGGGCGCCGAGGTTTCGCAGGCGCTCGTCGATGCGCTCGTAGCCGCGGTCGATCTGGGTGACGTTGCCGATCTCGGACGTACCCTCCGCGGCGAGGGCGGCGATGAGCATCGCCATCCCGGCCCGGATGTCGGGGCTCTCGAGTCGCTCCCCGTGAAGCCGGCTCGGACCGCTGACGATCGCCCGGTGGGGATCGCACAGCACGATCCGAGCGCCCATCGAGACCAGCTTGTCCGTGAAGAACAGCCGGTTCTCGAACATCTTCTCGAAGATCATGATCGTCCCCCGCGCCTGGGTTGCGAGCGCGAGCGCGATCGACGTGAGGTCGGCCGGGAAGGCGGGCCAGGGCCCGTCGTCGATCTTCGGGATCGCGTCGCCGAGATCGTCGCGGACCTCGAGCCGCTGCTCCGGCGGCACCAGGACATCGTCGCCCTCGATCATCGACTGGAGGCCGAGCCGGCGGAACTGGCGCCGGATCCCGTGCAGGTTCTCGGGCTCGGCCTCGCGGATTCGCAGCTCGCCGCCGGTCACCGCCGCGAGGGCCATGAAACTCGCTACCTCGATGTGGTCGGGGCAGATCGCGTGCTCGGCGCCGCCGAGCTTGTCGCGGCCGTGCACCGTCATCACGTTCGACCCGATCCCCTCGACCTCGGCGCCCATCTTGACCAGGAGCCGGGCGAGATCCTGGACGTGCGGCTCGCACGCGGCGTTGCCGATCGTGGTGGGCCCGGGCGTCAGCGCCGCCGCCATCAACGCGTTCTCGGTCCCCATCACCGAGGGCTCGTCCATGAAGATCCGGCAGGGACGCAGGCCATCGGGCGGCGCGCTCAGCTCGAGCCAGCGATCCCCCGACACCTTCGCCCCCATGTCGCGGAAGGCGTCGAGGTGCGGGTCGAGGCGGCGACGGCCGATCGTGTCGCCGCCCGGAGGGGGCATCAGTGCCTCACCGAAGCGGCCGAGAAGCGGCCCCGCGGCCAGGAACGACGCCCTGATCTTGCTCGCGGCCTCCTCGTCCATCGTGCCCTCGACCGAGTCCGCGCGCAGGGTCAGCGAGTTGGGCCCCGTCCAGCTCGTCCGCACGCCCATCCCGTCGAGCAGCGAAACCTGCGTCTCGGTGTCGCGGATGCGCGGCACGTTCGTCAGCACCAGCTCCTCGTCGGTGAGCAGGCAGGCGGCGAGGATCGGGAGCGCGGCGTTCTTGTTTCCGGCCGCGACGATCTCGCCCGAGAGGGGGATGCCGCCTTCGATCACGAACTTCTGCATCTCGGCGGCGAGGGTAACACCGCTCGCCCGACCCACCGGGCCGCGCCGCCCGCGGGCCGGCACCTCCCGACTAACCGCCGCTGAGGCTCCAGCCGAAGTTGCCCTGGTACTCCTCGTAGCTGGGGTTGCTCGTGCCCTGGTAGGTGCCGCGCTGCATCGTCTGCACGGGGTCCTGCGTGTAGATCACATGCGAGGACGGAGCGAACGTCCCGGTGTAGGTCGTGTCATCGGGGGGGCACGAGACATTCGCCTGGGGGAGCTGCTGATCGTCGGGTTTCACGTCGAGCCCGTAGAGCGGCTCCGGGCCAGGCTGGATCGCGATCTGGTTCGGCCTTCCGCTCGATTCGGGGCGGAGCTGGTAGGTCGCGGGGATGAGATCCACGGTGCAGCCGTAGGACGTCCCGTGGCCGGTGAGGCTGTAGGAGCCGCTCCTTACCGTGTAGCGGTTCCAGGTCTCGTCGGGCCATTGGGGGCCCCAATCCGACGTCGGATTCGTCTGCCCGTTCGGCTCGAGCTCCACGTTCCCGTTGAAGTTGAACGTCATCGTCACCTGACCGTCGGTGGACGTGAAGCCCTCCGACCCGTTGAAGCTCCCCACGATCGGCGCCTGCTCGCAGTGGTTGCGAGCCCGAAGCTCGTGCTTGACTCGGCCGAGCGGACCGCCCATGGCGGAGGCGTTGGAGGTCGCGACGATCAGCTCCCTGACGTCCTCATCGGCCTTGTCGCGGCAAAGCGTCACCGTTCCCTTCTCGGACCAGTCCTCCAGGCGCCAGTTGCCGTCCTTCAGCTTCAGAAACGCCTGCACTAGGGCTTCCCTGTTGCCGGCCACGGCGTTCGTGAACCGAAGCTCGCGCACGTTCCGGTCGTCGACCTTCACGCGGCTGAACGAGGTCGACAGAGGCCCAAGATCCGTGCTGGGGGTGGCGAACCCGCCAGGCCCGTAGGTCTCGACGGCGAACGTCCTCTCGGGCAGCGCGCCCTCCAACTTGACGTCAGTCGCTTCCGACCCGACCACGGGTGTCGTGTTGAACGAGTCCCACTTCTTGAAAGACTCCCTGACCTCGAAGCCGGCGCTGCCGATCGGCGCTTGGTTCCAGCGCTCGACCGCGAAGTGCTTCCAGGCCGCGCGCAGGCCTCCCCCCGGTAGCGCCGCGAGCGCCCCGGAGAAGTTGCGGCCGGCCAGCGACTCGAGGAAGCCCTTGATGGCCGCCGCCCCACCATTGTGCTTGGCGATCGAGTACCAGAAGGGCCAGGAGTGGTAGCCGCTCGAGTAGTCGCCTGCGTCGTTGCCGAGCAGCGACCTATAGGGGAGGAAGATCCCGTTGGCGTAGTAGCGCTGCTCGTCCTGGTCACCGGAGTAGACGAAATCGGCTGCCCAGGTGGCCGTGCCCTCGACCCAGGTGGTTTGGCGGTCGCACGCCGGATAAGCCCACTGGATCGCGTGCATGAACTCATGCGCCAGGGTCCACCGGTTAGCGCCCTCATCGAGGGTGACGAACGCGGGGTAAGGGCCGCACGAGTTGGGGGGGCCGATCGGCACAGGCGGTGCGACGCCCTCCGCGCCCTCCCGGAACAGGCCCGCGGCGCCGAGGTAGACGTCGATCTTCGGGTCTCCCGCCGGGTCGCAGGGCGCGGCCGCCGTGTCGTCGATCGCCTTGAACGCACCGGTGAGCTTCGGCCACACCTTCTGCTCGAACTCGCGCGAAAGCCTCTGGGCGTTGGCCTTTCCGGCCGAGCTGCCGGGCCGGTACCAGAACACGGCGTGGGCGGTCGGGATGCCGTTCCAGGCTCCCTGGACCTCGTCAATGTCTGCACACGGATTGGGTCCCGGCGCGCCACGGCTCCCGCTCGCATCGGGCCCAGCCTTCTTTGCCCCGGACGGGGCCCAGGCGCTCTGCGCGTAGCGGGGCTGCAGGAGATAGGGCCAGAGGGCGTCCTGCTCTGCCGTTGTGAGCGACGGCCAGTCCTCGACGATCTGACCGAATACCCCAGCGTCGGAGGTCGCGCCCTTGCCGCGGTAGGGCTTCGGGAGGCGGGAATCGCCCGTCAGGGCGTAGAGCCCGTCCAGGTCGGCCTCGCCGGGCGTGAGCGCGCCCGAGGCCCGGGCGGCCTGGATCAGCGCCCAGCTCGAGCCGTCGCCCACCTCCACCCGCGAGCTCGTCCCGCAGTCGTTTGCCTGCTTACGCGGCGGGACGCACGCCGTCACCGCCCATGCCCCAACGGCCGTACCCGGGATCGTCGCCTTGATCTTGACCGTCTTCGAGCGCCTCGGCGCGAGCGGCCCGACCTTGCCGTTACCGACGACGTTCAGCAGCGGCGATCCCGTCTCGGCCCCCAGCCGGGCGGTCACCTTGGAGGGCTTGGACTTCCCCTTCCCCTGGTTCGCGACCTTGACCTTCAGCGGCAGCTTGTCGCCCGTCAGCGCCGTCGCCGAAACCCCCTTGACGCCCGTCACCGCAAGGTCGGGCTTCTTCGCCGCCTGCGCGGGGGAGGCGAGCAGCGCGAGCGCGGCGGCCATCGCGAGTGCCGCCCATCCGCCGCGCGCGAGTCCCTTCATCGCTCCTTCTCCTGCTCCCAGCGTGGCCGCATCACGGGCACCCGTCCGCACCGGACGGCGCGCACCGGAATGACAGGTTATTGAGCGTCATAAAGCCGAACGTGTCTGCGTCGAAGTTGCCCTCGGCGGCGAACACGCTGCCGTCCGCGCCGATGACCACCGCCCCGAAGGCGCCGTAGGGGGACGATCCCGAGGGATTTGGCGCAGCCATTGTCGCCTGGAACTCCCGCCTCCCCGGCCGAAAACCAGGGGGAAGTGTGAAGATGTAATCGCCGGAGGACGGCGACCCGCATTTCGTGGCCGAGCCCTGCAGGAACACGCGGCCCAGGCGATCCCGGTAGTAACCCACCTCAGCTTCGCCGGAGAGGTCCTGCCATCCGTCCCCCGGGGCGCACCTGATCCCATCCCCCGCGTTCTGAAGACCGGCGAGGCTCACGTCCGCGGGCGGCTTCAGCGTCGGATTCGGGTAGCTCCCCCGCAGGTCCCCGCCCGCTGGCCCCGTCGACGGCCCGGGGGGGCCCTGCGGACCGGAGTCGCCCTGGGGTCCCTGCGGGCCCCGCTCACCCGGCGTGCCCTGAATGCCATCGAGCGTGCCTTCGTCGATGTCGATCCCGGTGAGGCCCTCGTCTTGGACGTCGACGCTCTTGACCTTGCCGTTCTTGATCGACTTCGACGTGACCGTGTTCTTGGCCACGGTCGCCGCCACCGCCGTCCCGCCCAGCGCGACCATGAGTGCCACCAGGGCGATCGCGTTGTGACGAATGAAACCGCTGGCCTTCCCAGCGTTCATCGCTCCTCCCCTCCCCTTCCCTCATCCGCTGGCCCGACGCCGTTTCCGACGCGAATCGACTCGAGCGCGGCGATGAGGCCGGCGTAGCCGGTGAAGCTGCGCTCGGTGCCGCCCTCGGGCGCGAGCCGGCCCTCGACCGGCATCCCCGACAGCTCGAGGTCGAGCGTGATCCGGGTCGGAGGATCGGCCATTTCGAGGGCAGCCTCCCTCGGGCGACGTGCAATTCGCATCGGCGGCGACTACCGACATCGCCACCAACATCTGCGCGCGATTCAGCCGGGCGAGGGCTCGAGCGCCTCCGCCAGCTCGCCTCGCGAGGAGATCTCGAGCTTCTGGTAGGCGTGGTACAGGTGGGCCTCGACGGTGCGCACGGTGACGAACAGCGCCTGCGCGATCTCCTTGTTCGTCATTCCCTCCGCGGCCATGCGGGCGACGCGCCGCTCGCTCGCGGTCAGCGCGTCGGCGCCCGAGCGAACGATCTTGCGCGGGCGAGCCCCGGAGGCGACCAGTTCCTCGTGGGCGCGCTCCGCAAGCGGCGTCGCGCCGCAGGCGCGCGCGAGGGCGAGTCCCTCCCGCAGCGGCTCACGGGCCGCGGCGGCCTGCCTCGAGCGGCGCAGCATCGCGCCGTGGTCGACGAGGGCCCGCGCGTGCTCGAGCCGTGCGTCGGAGGACCCCAGAACGGAGACCGCCCGGGCCAGCGTCCGAGCGCCCGCGGCACCGCCCTCGACGATTCCCGCGGCGCGCAGCGCGACCCCGAGCGCCATCGGCGACCCGTACGCCTCGCAGGACTCGACCTCGGCAGCGATGAGCTCTCGCGCGCGATCGCGCTCACCTAGCGCCGCGAGAACCTCCGCCGCAGCGGGACGCCACTGAACGGCCGCAGGCGTCGCCAGCTCCCACTCGCCGGCCGCGCGACCGGCCTCGAGCAGGCGCTCGACGCCCGCCTCCGGCGATCCGGTGCGTACCGCCAACACTCCGCTGGTGACGAGATACATCGGCAGGAAGAACGACCACCCGACGCGATCGCGAACCTCGTCGGCCGGGACCAGGGCGTCCGCGGCCTCGTCGAGGCGACCTTGCTCGATCAGCGCGTCGGCGAGGAAGGCGGGCCCCGCCCCGATCGCCCTGGGCATCCCGTCCCTGAAGGATCGGGCGTCCGCCTCGGCTCCGGTCAGATCGCCGCGCCAGAACGCGATCCGGGACCGCAGCAGGCAGGTGAGCGAGAACGCACGAAGCGAGCCGTTCCGCCGCGCGTCCTCGATCCACTCGTCCGCGTTGTGAATGGCCTCGCCGAGGTCGTGGGAATAAGCGAGCGCCCAGCCCGCGTTCCACACCGCGGGGCTGTCCGGTCCCTCGGCGTGGAGCAGGTGCCCTCCGGCGACCGCCCGTCGGGCCAGGGCGCTGGCACGTTCAGCGTCTCCTTCGTACAGCGCCGCCTCCATGGCCCCGCTCGCCAGCATCCGCGGATCGTCGGGATCGCCGAAGCGGCCTACGTGGCCCGCGGCCGCACGGCGGGCGGTGAGCGAGAAGAAGCGGGTCGACGAGATGTCGCTCTCCAGTCGCGCGCCGATGTCGCGCTGGCGGTCGGGCAGGGCGGCGAGCTCGCGCTCGAGGATCTCCACCGCTCGCCCGGCCGCGCTGGAAACGCCGAGGACGAGGACGAGCTGGTGCGCGATCTCCGCGCGCCGTTCCGGCGCGCGGGCGAGCCCCAGCGCTTCGTAGAGTCGCTTTGCTGCACCTCGCTGATCGCGGCGGATCGTCAGGGCCTCGCCCAGCGAAGCGAGGATCTCGCATCGATCCTCAGCCTCCACGTCCTCCTCGAGCGCCCGCTCGAGGTACGCGATCGCTGCTTCCGGCGCGCCCCGCGACCGGGCCGACGCGGCCGCGGCGACTAGCTGGACGACCGCCATCTCATCGCCGTCCGGGGGCCTGGCGACGACATGCGCCGCGACCGCCTCATGACGGGCGCCGCGCTCCTCGAGCAATCGCGCGGCCGTGCGGTGGCCCTCGGCTCGCGCGCCCGCCGGGATGTCGTTGTAGACAGCCGCGCGCCCGATGTCGTGCGTGAACGCGAGGTCGTCGCCCGGCCGAAGGATCTCCGCCTCGGTGAGCGCGCGCACCGCGATCGCCGACTCGTCGCCCTCCAGGCCCGCGAGAGCCGCCGCGAGCGAGCGCGGGGCCTCCCCACCGAGGATCGCCACCGCACGCGCGAGGGCGACCGCCCGATCGCCGAGCCTCCCGAGCCGGGAGAGGACCGGTCCGGCGATCCGGTTGGCCCGCTGGGACGCGACCGCCTCGACGCTCGCTTCCGTCAGTTCGAGGCCCTCGCCGGTCAGCGCCGCGAACAGCTCGTGGACGAGCTGGGGGTTGCCGCCCGTGAGCCGGTGCGACGCGGCCGCGAAGCCCGCTTCTGGCCTCTTGCCCAGGCGGCCCCGGACGAGCTCGGAGGTGGCCGTCTCGCTCAGCGGCCGAAGTCGGACGGTGCGAGACGTTTGCTCAGCGCGGAGGGCGGCGATCAGTCGCGCCGGGCCTTCCCGGATTTCGGTGCGGGCACCGAGCACGATCAAGAGGCGCAGGCCCTCGAGTCGGCCGGCCAGGAAGGCGAGGAACCGAAGCGAGGCGGAGTCCGACCACTGCACGTCGTCGACCGCGAGGAGCAGCGGAGAGCGCTCGGCGAGGTTCGAGACGAGCCAGTACAGGCCGTGGAGGACCGCGAAGGACGGATCGAGCCGCGGTGTCGCCGGGTCGGCGGCGGCCTCGATATATCCGACCGCAGGCTCGGCGTGGCGGGCCGCACCGGCGAGAAGGGCCTCGCGCTCCGCCGGAGTCGCCGCCGCGAGCTGGGGCTCGAGCAGCTGCCTCGCCACCCCGAACGAGAACTCGCTCTCGAGTTCCGTCCCGCGCGCCCACAGCACGGTGAAGTCCATTCGTGCGGCTCGCTCGCGAGCGGCACGGATGAGGGCGGACTTGCCGATCCCCGCCGACCCCTCGATGACGAGCGCCGCGCCTTCGCCGCCCCGTACGGCCGTCAGGAGCTCGGCGAGAAGCGCGAGCTCCTCGTCCCGTTCGAGCAACTCCGCCTCGACGGCCTCCGTTGCCATCGGCGCCATTATCGCCGCCGCCCGGATCTGCGAGGGTAACGGCGGTGGCGACCCCCTCCCGAGACGACGCCTGGGAGCTCTTCTGCGAGTGGACCGAGTCCGAGTCGCTGCGAAAGCACGCGCTCGGAGTCGAGGCCGCAATGAGGGCGTATGCGCGGCGGTTCGACGAGGACGAGGAGGCCTATGCGATCACGGGACTCGTCCACGATCTCGACTACGAGCGCTATCCGGACCTGGAGACCGGGCATCCCAGATTCGCACTGGAGGAGCTCGGCAAGCTCGGCTACCCGCAGGAGGTGGTCGACGCGGTCGCCGGGCACGCGGACTTCCTCGGCGTCCCGCGCGAAACTCGGCTCGCGAAGACCCTCTACGCGGTCGACGAGCTCTCCGGCTTCATCGCCGCCTGCGCTCTGGTGCGGCCGACCGGGATCGAGGGGATGAAGCCGAAGTCGGTGAAGAAGAAGCTCAAGCAGCCCTCGTTCGCCGCGGCCGTGAACCGCGAGGAGGTCCGGGTCGGCGCCGAGGAGCTCGGGGTCGACTTCGACGAGCACCTCACGGTCGTGATCGGCGCGATGGAGGACTCCAAAGAGGATCTGGGCCTCTCCGCCGAACAGGTCTCTGCGTGAGGACCGGCTGGAAGATCCTGATCGCCGTCGTCGTCGTGCTCGCGGCGCTGCTCGTGTTGAACGCGGTCGCGCTCAACAACCAGACGAAGTCGGCCGAGGCGACGATCGACGGCGGCACGATCCTCAGCCTTCCGGGCGGCGACGTCCAGACCTACGAAGACGGTGTCGAGGAAGTCGGCAAGTCGAAGGCGCGGCCACCGATCGTGCTGATCCACTGCTACTCGTGCTCGTTGCACTGGTGGGACCGGATGGCGCCGATCCTCGCCCGCGACCACCGGGTGATCCGCATCGACCTGCTCGGTCACGGCGGCTCGGAGAAGCCCAAGAGCGGCTACGAGATCCCCCAGCAGGCGGCGCTCGTCGCGGGGGCTCTCAACGAGCTCCGGGTCGAGGGCGCGGTGGTGGTCGGCCACTCAATGGGCGCCTCCGTGGCGACCGCGCTGGCCGAGGAGTCCTCGGAACTCGTCGACCGCGTGGTGGTCATCGACGAGGCCCCCGACACCGGTTACGGCGGGCTCGGCCTGCTCGCCCGGCTCCAGTACGTGCCCGTGCTGGGCCAGGCGATGAACCGGCTCGCCGATGCCCCTACCGGCGACTCGGCCGTCAAGGCCGGCTACGAGGAGGCCTTCGCGCCTGGGTTCGACGTTGGATCGGGCTTCCCCAATCCCGACCAGGTCGTCGACGACTTCGACGCGATGACCTACACCGCCTTCAAGGAGGCCCACGACGCGAATGACGACTTCCTCTCCGAGCAGCCGCTGACCGAACGCCTGACCGCGGCCGCCGTGCCGGTGATGGCGATCTTCGGCTCCGAGGACCAGCTCTACGACGACCCCGCCCAGGCACTGGCCGCCTACGAGGACGTCCCGGGCGCGCAGACCGCGGAGATCGAGGACGCCGGCCACTCCCCGAACGTCGAGAAGCCCGAGGAGACTGCGGCACTGGTCCGCGAGTTCGCCGCGAACGCCTCCGACTCCGACATCGGACCGCCGCCGGAGGGACGCGACCGCCGCGGTTAGTCGTCCGTATTGCCCTCCCAGATGCCGAAGGGGGCGCCCTGAGGATCGGTGAACAGGGCGATCTTGCCCTGCGGCATCTCGAGCCTCACGAGCTCGGCCGTGCCGAGTTCGTTCGCCTTATCCGCCGCCGCGTCGCGGTCCTCGACCACGAAGTAGGGCATCCAGTTGGGGGGCTCGCCCTCCTGGGCGTCCGTGATGCCGCCATTGGTGCGATCGCTGACCCTGACGATGACATAGCGAGGGCCGTCGCCGGTGTCCATCTCCTCCGTGTTCCAGCCGAAGAGGCCGGAGTGGAACTCGACCGCCGCGTCCACGTCGGGAGTGTGTAGCTCGTTCCAGGTCAGGCAGCCGGGCTCGTTGACGATCTCCGCGCCGATGCTGTCGCGCGGCTCCCAGCCCGCCAGGAAGGCCCCGGTCGGATCGGCGACCACCGCCATCCGGCCGGCGTCCATGACGTCGAAGGCCTCCATGGCGACGTTCCCGCCCAGCTCGCCCGCCTTCGCCGCGAAGTCGTCGGCGCTCTCGACGGTGACGTAGCTATTCCAGTGGGGCGGCGAGGGGTCGCCCTCGCGCTGCCCGGAGATCGCCGCCGCGTTGCTGCCCTGGACCTTGCACATCGTGTAGACCCCGCCTCCCGCGTCGTCCGGGATCGGGTTGTCCTCGAACTCCCAGCCGAGAAGCTCGCCGTAGAAGCTCTTCGCTCCGTCGGTGTCACTGGTCGTCAGATCGACCCAGCTGAAGGTCCCCGGCGCGTGCTCGGTCCTCGTTCCCATCTTCCCTCCTCAGGTAGCTCGATTCGACCCTAGCTGACGACCTCAGCCGGCGAAAAACTGCGGCACTAAGGGGGGCGCGCGGACCGCTTGTCGACTTATTAGCGGTATCCGCCAAAAACTCGACAAGCCCGACCGGATCGCGGCTCGGATCGCCGCCCGCCAGCACGGAGTGGTCCGGGTCGACCAGCTGCTCTGGGCCGGCCTCTCCCCAAAGGGGATCACCCGCCGGGTCCGCGCGGGACGCCTTCACCGCCTCTATCGCGGCGTCTACGCCGTCGGCCACACCAACCTGAGCAAGGAGGGCCGCTGGCTCGCCGCGGTCTTCGCCTGCGGCAACGGCGCCGTCTTGAGTCACGCGTGCGCGGCGAACCTCTGGAAGCTCTCCCCTACCTGCCCTCAGCTCATCCACATCACCGTTCCGGGGACCACTGGCCGCTCCCCGCGCAAGGGCATCGTCCTTCACCGCTCGACCACCCTCACCCCTACGGACACCACGATCCGCCACAACATCCCGGTCACCACCCAGGCCCGCACCCTCGCCGACCTCGGCTGGGGCAAAGAGCGCACCCGCAGCGGACCTCGAGCGGCTCTTCCTGCGGATCTGCCGGGAGCACGGGATTCCGAAGCCCGAAGTAAACGTCAAGGTCGGCCCGTACGAAGTGGACTTTCTCTGGCGAGACGCGCGACTCATCGTCGAAGTCGACAGCTATCGCTACCACTCGGACCGCCGGACCTTCCGAGCCGACCGCGCCCGCGACCGCTATCTAGGCGGCCGTGGCCTGACCGTCCTCCGCTTCGCGGACGAGGAGCTCAACCGTGAGCCGGCCGCCGTCGCTGCCTCGGTTCTGGAACGGCTCCCCTAGGCCCAGCGGCCGCCGGCCTTCGCCCACTCGGCCATGTGCTCCACCGAGCAGAAGGCGTCGGCGATTCGGTGCTCGCCGCGATGCCGGACGAGCAGGACGTGCACGTCGGCGAGCTCGGCGCCGCAGTGCGAGCACCGCAGCGATGCCTGATCGAGCCCCTCGGGCTCGTCGAGGGGGCCGGGATCCCAGTGCGCGTCTTGGAGGACCCAGGGGACGACGTGCTCGAGCCGGCAGAAGACGGCTCGCCTCTCCCCCGCCGGCTCATACGCGCGCCAGCCGTCGTCGGCCTCCACCCCGGCCCCGCACCACGAGCACCTCTCGGGGTTAGTGTCCGCCCGCATGGCGGCGCCGAGGATAGTCGTGCTCGAGGGCGACGAGACCGGGCAGGAGCTGCTCGAGCAGGCGCTGCGCGTCCTCGATCCCGAGGTGCTGGGGATTGAGCTCGAGTTCGTGCGGTTCGACCTCTCCCTGGAGAACCGCCGGGCGACCGAGAACCGGGTCTGCGAGGAGGCCGCGGCGCGAATGGCCGAGACGGGGTTGGGGATCAAGGCGGCGACGATCACGCCGGAGGGCGCCGACGACGTCGGCAGCCCGAACCGGCTGATCCGCGAGCGGGTCGGCGGCAAGGTGATCGTGCGCACGGGACGCCGCATCCCGGGCGTCGCCCCGGTCGCCGGGATCCATCATCCGATCTCGGTCTGCCGGATGGCGGTCGGGGACGCCTACGGAGCCGAGCAGTGGCGCGCGGAGGAGGACGGCGACGAGGTCGCCTACCGGACCGAGCGGATCAGCCGCTCGGTCTGCCGGGCGGTGGCGGAGCACGCGTTCCGGGACGGCGAAGCGAATCGGCGGCCGCGTCTACGGGGGGCCGAAGTGGACTGTGAGCCCGGTCTACGAGGGGATGCTCAAGGAGGAGGTGGATGCCGCCGCCGAGCGCCATCCCGAGGTCGACTACCAACCGGTCCTGATCGACGCGACCCTTGCCGGGCTGGTCACGGGCGCCGTGGTCGAGCCGCTCGTGATCCCATGCCTGAACCGCGACGGCGACCTGCTCTCGGACCTGGTGCTGCCGCTCTACGGCTCGATCGCGGGGGCCGAGTCCATGCTCCTCGGGCTCGACGACTCCGGTGAGACGACCGTGGCCATGGCCGAGGCGCCGCACGGAACCGCCCCCGCGTTGCGCGGCAAGGACCTGGCGAACCCGATGGCGATGATCCTCGCGGGCGCGGCGCTCCTGCACTACGCGGCCGAGCTCGGCCATGGGGAGGCCGTGGCGCCGTCGGAGGCCATCTATCAGGCGGTCACCGGTGCGGCCGCGGCCGGCGTGCGGACCACGGACCTGGGCGGTCACGCCTCGACGACCGAGTTCACCGACGAGGTGATCGAGCGGATACGGGGCAGGCTCGCCGCATAACGGATAGCGTCCGGCGCGATGGAGGCAGGCACGCTTGCCACCGGCGAACGGCGCTCGCTCGGCGAGCGCTTCCAGGACCTCGCGGGCCGGGCACGCGATCTTCCGGACGCCGTCAAGGCGGCGGCCGGGCTCCTGCCGCTCTACGCGGCAGTCATCCTGGCCGAGCAGGGACTACCCGACGAAGCTCTTCAAGTGGTCCTGCTGGCGGTGCTGTTCGCGGCGGGCATCGCGGGCCTGACGCTGCTCAGCCATAACCCGCCGGCGATGGCGATCGTCGTGCTCCTCGAGCTGGTGGCGCTTCTGATCGTCTACACGGACGTTCAGGACGTGGCGCAGCGCGGCCTCAACGGCCTCACGCTCGGCGCGATCTACGCGCTGGGGGCGGTGGGGCTGACGATCGTCTACGGGATCCTCAAGCTCGTCAACTTCGCTCACGGTGACTTCCTCACCTTTGGGGCCTACATGGCCTATCTGGTCAACGTCACCTGGGGTGCCCCCCTCCTCGTAGCGGTCTTCTGGGCGATGGTGATGACGGCGATACTCGGGATCTTCCTCGAGAAGGTGATGTGGGGGCCGATGCGTGCGCGCGGCGCCGGGATGCTCCAGCTGCTCCTGATGGCGATTGGGTTGGCGCTCGTGATCCGCTACGTGATCCAGTTCATCTGGAGCACCGAGCTTCGCCAGCTCGACGTCAACCAGACGGCGACGGTCGACTTCCTGGGCCTGAGCATCGGTCGCACGTTCCTCATCGTGATCGTCGTCGGCTTCACCGTCCTCTTGGCCACGGGGCTGATGCTCCGCTTCACGCTGCTCGGCAAGCGGATGCGGGCTCTCGCCGACAATCTCGACCTCGCCGAGACCTCGGGCATCAACACCTCGCGGGTGATCTTGTGGACCTGGGTGTTCGCGGCCGGTTTCGCGGGCCTCGCCGGCGTGATGGCCGGTGCCGTCACACAGCTTCAGCCAGAGCTCGGTTTCGAGCTGCTGCTGCCGATCTTCGCCGCTGTGGTGCTCGGTGGGATCGGAAACGCGTTCGGGGCGCTCGCCGGCGGAGTCGTGCTCGGGCTCGTGATCGAGTGGTCGACGCTGATCGTCGAGGCGCGCTGGAAGACGGCGATCGGTTTCGTGATCTTGATCATCGTCCTGATCATCCGGCCGCAGGGCATCTTCGGGAGGGCGAAGGCGATATGACCGAGCCGTTCACCGGACTGCCCCTCGGCGTCACGTTCGAGGCGTTCACCAACATCGACTTCTGGACCGGCGTCGGCATCCTCGCCGGGATCTTCACGATTTTCGCCCTCGGACTGCAGATAAACGTCGGCTTCACCGGAATCCTGAACTTCGGCCAGGCGGGCTTCATGGCGGTGGGCGCGTACTCGATGGCCGTTCTCGTCGTTGACACCGGCCTCTCGTTCTGGCTCGCGATGCCGATCGCCATCCTGATCACGATCGCCTTCGGTCTCCTGGTAGGGCTGCCGTCGCTGCGGTTACGAACCGACTACTTCGCGATCGCGACCATCGCCTTCGCCGAGGCGATCCGGCTCGTCGCTCTCAACGCCCGCGAGCTGACCGGCGGCGCGCAGGGGACGTTTGGATACGGCGACGAGTGGGACGCGGTCTCGGACACGATCGAAAGCTGGATTGCCGACATCGGATGGGCGGACGTGCCGACGCTGTTCCCACTCTTCCTCGTGGTCTGGGTGACCGCTGTGGTCCTCATGTTCGGGCTCAACGCGATCCAGAACACGCCCTGGGGTCGCGTCCTGCGAGCCGTGCGGGAGGACGAGGATGCGGCGCGCGCGCTGGGCAAGAACGCCTTTTCCTACAAGCTGCAGTCGCTGGCGATCGCGGCGACCCTCGCGGCCCTCGCCGGCTTCTTCCTCGCCCTGAACCTGAGGTTCGTCGTCCCCGAAGAGTTCCTGCCGATCATCACCTTCACGGGATACGTGGTCCTGATCCTCGGTGGGCTCGCCAACTACTTCGGCGTGGCCGTCGGCGCCGTCATCCTGTGGACCGTGCTCGAGGGCCTGCGCTTCCTCGAGCTGCCCCTCTCGGAGACCCGAATCGCGGCTCTGCGCTTCCTCATCCTCGGGGTCGTCTTGATCGCGCTCATGGCCTGGCGGCCCCAGGGTGTATTCGGCAAGCGAGAGGAGATGGTGCTCGGTGACTGAGGGCCCCACGGCGGCCGTCGCTCCGCAACCCGCGCCGATCGCGAACGGTGGCGCGATCCTGGAGACCGATGAGGTGATCAAGCGCTTCGGTGGAATCCATGCCGTGGACGGCGCGAGCCTGGAGGTTCGCGACGGCTCGATCACCGCGCTGATCGGACCGAACGGGGCCGGCAAGACGACGTTCTTCAACGTGATCACGGGCTTCTATCGGCCCGACGGTGGCCGTGCCGCCTTCGAGGGTCGCGACATCCTCGGCCGTCCCCCGTATGCGATCGCCCGCCTGGGGATGGTGCGGACGTTCCAGATCACCAAGGCCTTGGCGCGGATGCCGGTGATCGACAACATGATGCTCGGCGCTTCCGACCAGCCCGGCGAGCGGCTCCTGAACGTGGTGTTTCGGCCCGGCCCGGCGCGCCGACGCGAGCGCGAGGTCCACGCCGAGGCGATGGAGCTGCTCGAGATCTTCAATCTCCAGCGACTCGCCGATGCGTACGCGGGGACCCTCTCGGGAGGCCAGCGCAAGCTGCTCGAGCTGGCGCGCGCGCTCATGACCAAGCCGCGCTTTCTGCTGCTCGACGAGCCGATGGCGGGCATCAACCCCACGCTCGGCCGCCGCCTGCTCGACCACATGCAGCGGCTGCGCCGCGAGGATGGGGTCACGTTCCTCTTCATCGAGCACGACATGGAGGTGGTGATGAACCACTCCGACCGTGTGATCGTCATGGCCCAGGGGCGGGTGATCGCCGACGGTGAGCCGCATGAGGTGCGGAAGGACCCGGGGGTGATCGACGCCTACCTGGGTGGCGCGCCCCCCGAAGACGCACGCGGCTCCGAGGCCCCCGATCGGCCCGGTGGGACGGAGGCATGACCGGGGATGCCGCGATCCTGCGGACCGACGGTCTCGTCGCGGGCTACGTGCCGGAGGTCGACATCCTCAACGGCGTCTCGATTCGGGTTTCCGAGGGGGAGATCGTGACCGTGATCGGCCCCAACGGCGCGGGGAAGTCGACCCTGATCAAGACGATCTTCGGACTGCTGCGGCCTCGCTCGGGGGAGGTGGCTTTCCGCGACCATGAGATCTCGGGACGCAGGCCGCACGACATCACACGGCTCGGGCTTAGCTATGTGCCACAGCTCGACAACGTGTTCCCGAGCCTCACCGTCGAGGAGAACCTCGAGATGGGCTCGCTCGACTCGTCGCGCACGGGTGAGCAGGTCGAGCGGATGTACACGTTGTTCCCGCGCCTCGACGAGCGGCGTACGCAGAGCGTGGGCACGATGAGCGGCGGCGAGCGGCAGATGGTTGCGATGGCGCGGGCCCTGATGCCCGATCCGCAGGTGCTGCTGCTCGACGAGCCGTCGGCCGGGCTGGCTCCGGCATTCGTCGATGCGATCTTCGAGAAGGTCGAGGAGATCAACCGCGGTGGCGTGACGATCGTGATGGTCGAGCAGAATGCGAAGCGGGCGCTGGCGATGTCGGACCGTGGCTACGTTCTCGACCTCGGGAAGGATCGCTTCGAGGGCGCAGGCCGCGAACTACTCGATGACCCGAAGGTCGCCGAGCTGTACCTCGGGGGCACGGCGCGCGTCGACCAGCCGGAGCGGCTGCCGGAGGACCTTACGTAAGACGAAGCGGCCGGGAATGATGTCCCGGCCGCCTCGTAATGATCCGAATGCCTGCCCGGAGGCTGCCTACTGAGCCTCCCCGACAACATCCCCGACCGGGATCTGCTCCCCGATCGGCTTGAACGGCTCGTCCGGGTTCGACGTCACCTCGTACAGGTCGTAGACGCCGACCGTGGGGTCGCCGTTCTCGTCGAGGTCGATCTCGCCGGACGCACCGAGGTAATCGATGTCGTCGCCGTTCTGCAGCGCCTCGACCGCCTCTGGGAGCTGCTCCCAGGAGTACGTGTCGCCCGGAGGCCCGGTGACCGCTTGGAGAACCTCGGCCATGTCGGCGCCCTCCGTCGACCCCGCGGCGACCGCCGCGAGGTAGCAGAGGATCACGGCGTCGAAGTTCTGGCCGTCGAACGTCTGGCGGTCGACGTCAGTCGGCTCCGACTCCGTGAACAGCTCGTCGAACGCCTGGGAGGCTTCGCCCACCTCGGGCGTTCCCGGCGCCGTTCCCCGAAGGCCTACCGTGGCCTCCTCGCCAGCGGTGGGCAGATCGCCGGTCGCGAGCCCGTCCGTGATGAATCCGGTCTTCGTGTCGAATCCCGCCCGAACCAGTGCCGGGCCGACCTTGTTGTAGGTCTCCGGGAAATCGATGATCGCGATCGCGTCGGGATTGCCGCTGAGGATCTGCTCGGCCTCGGAGTCGTAGTTCGGCAGCTTGATGTCGTACTCGACCCGCTCGCCGATCGTCCCGCCCCTGGCCTCTATCTCCTCCTGGACCTGGTCCGCGAAGCCGGTGCCGTAGGCGTCGTTGCGAGCGGCGATGTTGATCGTCTTGCCGTCAATTCCGTTGATCGACTCCTCGATCAGATCGACCAGAGCCGGACCCTGGATGTTGTCGGCAGGGGGAGTCCGGTTCACCAGGCCGTCGTCGTCGAGGTCGGTGATCGACGTGGCGGTCGAAGCCGGCGAGATCACCAGGATCTCCTCGGGTATCGCGACCGACTCCGCGGTCGGGATCGTGTCGGTCGAGCCCCATGCGCCGGCGATGCAGTTCGCGCCGTCGGACTCGACCAGCTTACGGGCGGCCTGGACCGCGCACTGCGGGTCGGCGGCGCCGCAATTGTCCTCGTGAACGATCTCGACGGTGTGGTCGGCGCCGACCTCCTCGATGGCGGCGTTGATCTCGTCGATCGCCAGGTCGGCCGCCTTCTCACCGGGCGGGCCGAAGTCGGCCAGGTCCCCGGTCAGCGGCAGTGAGTCGCCGATCGTCATATCGAGCGTCGTCTCGCCACCGGTGATCTCCGCAGTGGTCCCATCACCTTCGTCGTCGTCTCCACACGCGGCGAGCCCGAGCGAAAGTGCGAGGGCCGCGAACGCGGGCAGAACAAGCCTCAGCCTGCTCGTGCGCATGAAACCTCCTCCTCTTCTCATGTACGGCGGCACCCTAACCCAGACCGCCCGTACATGCCACCCCCCGAACCAGCGAGACCTACTCCGAATGCGGGTTTCAGGCCAGCTCGCCGGTCGGCGGAGCGTCGATAGGCCCCGGGACCCGGAGCCATTCAACGATCTCGCCGTCGGCGATCCGGAAGGCGGTGCGGGCGGTCTCGCCGGCGCCGGTTCCGCAGCGCCCGGCGCCCGGTCGCTCGGTCAGCCGGAAGGTGGCGATCACCGCCCCGGCGTGGTCCACCGCGCGCTCGAGCACGGCACCGCAGGGCAGGCTCTCGGTGAAGCGGACGGCGTCGGCGCGGTCGGAGATCTCGATCGGGATCGGCCCGTTCTGGGCCTCGCTGGGGAGCGCGAAGAAGTCGGCCGCTCGGTCGACGTCGCCCTCGCGCAGGGCCGAGCTCCAGGCATCGATCACCTCGACGGCGGCGGGATTGGCGCCTCCGGGGACCTGCGGGGGCTGCGGCCCCGATTCGTCGCTCTCGGAGCCGCAGCCGGTGAGGGCGAGGGCCGTAAAGGCGATGAGGAGAAACCCTTGGATCTCACGAGGTTGGCAGAAGCGGATACTTGGATCGAGCGGGAGCTACGTCGAAAAGGAGACGAGATGGCTGGTCAGGAACCCGAGATCGACATCGAAAACGTTCCGGCGCCCCTCGAGGGCATCTTGGTGACCCATTTCCAGATCGTGCGGGACGTCGCTCGTTCGAGGGCGTTCTATTCGGAGGTCCTCGGTGGTCATGTCGTGCTCGAGGAGAACCCGTGCATCGTCAAGCTGGCCAACAGCTGGATCATCATGAACCCGGGCGGCGGACCCACGCCGGACAAGCCGGATATCTCGGTCGTCCCATATGAGCCGTCGAATGAAGTCTCCAGCTTCCTCAACGTCAGGGTGGCCGACATCCAGGCCCGCTACCGCGAATGGAAGGCCAAGGGAGCGGAGTTCGTCACCGAGCCGATCGACCGCGGGGCCGAGGTGCGCTGCTACATGCGCGACCCCGATGGCTATCTGATCGAGGTCGGGCAGGCGACCGGGATGCTCGAGGGCAGGCTCGCCGAGAAGCGGCCCGAGGACCTGCCCGGCTGAGGCGCGCGGCGCCAACATTCCGCGCCGAGATCCGGCTTGACCTTTCGGTTTCCATGAGCGAACATGTGTTCGTATCATGGAATCCACTGTCGCCTGTGTCCTGATCCCCCGCTTCTCGCTCCTCGCAGCGACCGCCACTCGGCAGGACATTCTCTCGAAACCACTGGCGCTGGCCCCCGAGCCGGGAGGGGTCGCGCAGGTGGGCGAGGTGTCGGGGCCGGCGGAGGCGTTCGGGGTGCGGGCGCGGATGAGCCTCGGGGAGGCGCTGGCGCGCTGCCCGGAGCTGACCCTGGTGCCCCCCGACCCGGGACGGGCGGAGGCGGCCTGGGAGCGGGTGCTGCGGCGGCTGGAGGGGATCGGCGCGGAGGTCGAGCCGGGGCGGGCCGGGGAGGCGTTCTTCGAGGCCGATGGGATGCGGGGATTGTGGGGGGGTCACTTGGAGGGGGTGATCGCGAAGGCCCGGCGGTCGGTCGGAGCGCCGACCAGGATCGGCGTCGGCCCGGCGCGCTTCTGCGCCTTCGCTGCGGCGCGTGGAGCGCGGGCGCGGAAGGCGAAGATCGTCCCCGCGGGGGCGGCGCGGGCGTTCCTGGCGCCGCTGCCGGTGGAGCTTGTCGGGGAGCGGCTCGCGGCGGAGGCGGCCGATGACCGCGCGGCGGAGCGGCGCGCTGAGGAGCTCGTCGGCGCGCTGGAGCGGCTCGGCGTGGGGACGCTGGGCGAGCTGGAGCGCCTGCCGGAGGCGGCGGTGGCCGACCGCTTCGGGGCGCTCGGCCTGCGGGCCTGGCGGCTGGCGGGCGGCGGTGACGAGCCGTTGCGGCCGCGGCGACGCGGCGAGGAGCTGGTCGAGGCGCTGGAGCTGCCGGAGGCGGCGTCGGGAGAGCAGCTCGGACGGGCGCTGGAGCTGCTCGTCGATCGCCTGCTCGCCCAGCGCGGGCGGCGAGGGCGGACGTTTCGCAAGCTGCGGCTGGAGGCGCGGCTCGATGCGGGCGGAAGCTGGCGGGCCGAGGTGGTCCTGCGCGAGGCGAGCGCGGACCCCCGGCGGCTGCGTCTGGCCCTGGGGCCGAAGCTCGGCGAGCTGCCGTCGCCGGCGGCGACGCTGGCGGTGTCGGCGCTCGGGCTTGGGCCGCCGGGCGGCGAGCAGCCGGCGCTGACGCGATCGGAGCGGGAGCGGCGTCGCGAGCGACTCGCCGAGGCGGTGCGCCAGGCGCGCGCGGCCGGCGGTCGCGACGCGGTCCTCCAGGTTCTCGACCTCGAGCCGGAATCGCGGGTGCCGGAGCGGCGGGTGCTGCTCACGCCGTATCCGGAGCCGGACGGTCGATGAGCGAGGTCGTCTACGGGCCGCGGCCGGCGGAGGTTCGCGTCGATGAGGCCGGGGTGCCGGTGGCGGTCGGCTCGGTCGCGGTGGAGACGGTGCGCGAGGAGTGGCTGGTCGAGGATCGCTGGTGGACACCGCGGCCGCTCAGCCGTCGCTACTTCGAGCTGGCGCTGGCCGACGGGCGCTGCGTGGTCGTCTTTCGCGAGCCCGATGAGGACGGGCGCTGGTTCTCGCAACGGGCCTAGGGATGTACGTCGAGCTTCATGCGCATTCCGCCTTCTCGTTCTGCGACGGGGCATCGCTGCCCGAGGAGCTGGCGCTGGCGGCGGCGGAGCGCGGTCATGCGGCGCTGGCGCTGACCGATCACGATGGGCTCTGGGGCTCGATGGAGTTCGCGCAGGCCTGCCGGCACTACGGGGTGCGGCCGATCACGGGGATGGAGCTGACCGTGGAGGCGCCGGCGGAAGAGACCTTCCACCTCACCCTCCTCGCCGAGTCGGCCGAGGGCTACCGAAACCTCTGCCGGCTGGCGACGAAGGCGCACGAGGGGACGCGGCCGAAGCCGGATCGGGAGCCCCTTCCCCCCTCCGTGGCGCTCGAGGCGGTGGAGCGGCACACGGAGGGGCTGGTGTGCCTGTCGGGCTGCGCGCGCGACGGGGCGCTGGCCGGGCGCTGGGCGCGCGGGCGAACGGCGGAGGCCGAGGGGCTCGGCCAGCGGCTCCTCGCGGCGTTCGGGCGTGAGCGGTTCCGGGTGGAGCTGCAGCGGCCCTTCTGGCGGCGCGACCGGGCGCGGAACCGGTGGCTCGCCGGGCTGGCGGAGCGGCTCGGGGTGCCGTGCGCGGCGACCGGCGACGTCCACATGCACGACCCGTCGCGGGCGCGGCTCCAGGACGCGCTGGTGGCGGGGCGGCTGCGGGGAACGCTCGAGGAGACGGAGCCGCGGCGGCGCGGCAACGCGAGCGGGTGGCTGCGCCCGCCGGCGGAGTCGGAGGCGCTCTGGAGCGACCACCTGGAGGCGGTCGCGGAGACGGGGCGGCTGGCGGAGCGGCTCGAGTTCGACCTGACCCGCGACCTGGGCTATCGCTATCCGGGGTCGGAGGATCCGGAGGCGGACTATGCGCTGGCGGAGATCTGCCGGGCGCGGCTTGAGCATCGCTACGGGGGGTCGCGGCAGCGCGCGGAGGCGAGGCGGCGGCTGGAGGAGGAGCTTGCGGTGATCCGCTCGCTGGAGCTGTCGGGGTTCTTCCTCCTCCACTACGACCTGCTGGAGCTGGCGCGGGAGGTGGCGGCGGAGGTGCGGGGGCCGGATTCGGCGCGGATGCTGCTCCCGCCGGGACGGGGCCGGGGCTCCAGTGTGAGCTCGGTGGTCTGCTATCTGACCGGGCTCTCGCACATCGACCCCGTGCGGAACGAGCTCTTCCTCGGGCGCTTCCTCAACGAGGAGATCACAGACGTGCCCGATATCGACCTCGACTTCCCGCGTGACATTCGCGAAAGGTTGATCCCGCGGGTGCACGAGCGCTACGGGCCCGAGCGCTCGGCACTGGTCTCGGCCTTCCCTACCTATCGCTCGCGTAGCGCGACGCGCGACTTCGGCAAGGTGCTGGGGCTGCCGCTGGGCGAGGTGGAGCGGGTGGCGCGGATGGTCGACATGTACGACCGGCGCGAGTCGGTGGCGGAGGACATGGGCGAGGCGATCGGGTCGGCGCGGGCGGGGACGCAGCGGTGGCGTGAGTTGGCGGAGCTGGCGCGCCAGGCGTGGGGCCTGCCGCGCCACGCCTCCCAGCACCCGGGCGGGATGGTGCTCTCGACCCGGCCGCTCGTTGACATCTGTCCGGTGGTGCCGGCGGCGATGGAGGGACGCCAGATCGCGCAGTGGGACAAGGACTCGTGCGCCGACGCGGGCTTTTTGAAGATCGACCTGCTGGGGCTCGGGATGCTCTCGGCGGTCGAGCGGACGATCGACGAGGTGGCGCGGGTGCGGGGAGAGTTCCTCGATCTCTCGCGGATCCCGATGGACGACCCTGAGACCTACCGGGCGATCCAGACGGCCGACACGACCGGGGTGTTCCAGATCGAGAGCAGGGCGCAGATGCAGATGCTGACGCGGACGCTGCCGCAGAACCTGGACGACATCACGGTGCAGGTGGCGATCGTGCGGCCGGGGCCGATCCAGGGGGGCGCGGTCCATCCCTACCTGGAGGCGCGCGAGCGGCTGCGCGAGGACCCTGACTACGAGGTGCCCTACGAGCATCCCTCGCTGGAGCCGGTGCTGCGCGACACGCTGGGGGCGATCGTCTTCCAGGAGCAGGTGCTCCAGGTGGCGATGGCGATGGCCGGGTTCAGCCCCGGGGAGGCCGAGGGGTTGAGGCGGGCGATGAGCCGCAAGCGCTCGGAGGAGGCGATGCTGGCCCAGGGGGAGCGGTTCATCGCCGGGGCGGTGGAGCGCGGGGTCGAGCGGGAGGTGGCGGAGCGGGTCTTCATGCAGGTGGTCGGGTTCTCGGGGTTCGGGTTTCCGAAGGCGCACGCGGCGGCGTTCGGCCTGCTCGCCTACCAGTCGACCTGGCTGCGGGTCCACTACGCGCCGGAGTTCCTCTGCTCGCTGCTCAACGAGCAGCCGATGGGCTTCTATCCGCCCGACGCGCTGGTCCACGAGGCGCAGCGGCGGGGGATCGAGGTGCGCGGCGTGGACGTGAACCGCAGCGGGGCGGAGTGCTCGGTCGAGGGCGAGGCGGTGCGGATCGGGCTCGGCTACGTGAACGGAGTGCGCGAGGAGGAGGTGAAGGGGTTGGTGGCGGAGCGAGCGCGGGGCGGCCCGTTCGGGGACGTGGCGGACCTGGCCTCGCGCTCGGGCGCGGGGGGTGACGCGCTCGAGCGGCTCGCCTGGGCGGGGGCGTGCGACGGTTTGGAGGCGGGTGGGCGGCGGGCGGCGCTGTGGCGGTTGGGGATCACCGCCGCGGGGCGGGCGTTCGCGGGACGCCGGCAGCTCGCGCTGCCGCTGGAGGTGCCCGAGGCGCCGCGGCTGCGGGAGATCGACGAGTGGGAGCGCCTGGTGGCCGACTACGTGTCGACCGGGATGACGCTTGCGGAGCATCCGATGGAGCTGCTGCGGCCCGGGCTCGCGGAGGAGGTGGCGCGCAGCGAGGAGCTCGCGAGGCTCCGCGGATCGCTCGACGGTGGAGGTGGCGGGGCTGGTGGTGGCGAGGCAGCGGCCCGCCACCGCGAACGGGATCCTGTTCATGCTGCTGGAGGACGAGGCTGGGACGGTGAATTTGATCGTGCCGCCGCCGGTCTACGGGCGCTTCCGTCAGGTGGCGCGGACGGCGCCGCTGCTGGTCGCGCGGGGGCGGCTCGAGCGGCGGGGGGCGAACATCAACGTGGTGGTGGCGAGCCTGGAGGCGCTTCACCGGCCCGACATGCCACCGGCGGAGGTGCGCCATCTCGAGCCGTCGGTGCGGCAAGAGACCGGTCGCGACGAGACGGGCGGGCGCGAGGTGGCCGATCTCGAAGCGGCGCTGCCGGCGGTGCACAGCTTCGGGAGGCGTGGCTGACCGGGGTCTGACCCCTCTGTCCCCAGTGCAAGATCGGTTGCAGAACGTATGTTCTGTCCGGCGCCGTCCGTAGCTTGCCCGCCCGTGAACGGAAACCGGAATAGATGGATGGATCGCGCCGCCGGCGCGCTGGACCTGATGATCGACTTCGCCACGCTCGGCGAGTTCGGGCTGGAGCCCGCCGCCGCGTCGAGCGCGGGCGCGTGCGAGGGACCCGGTGGAAACACCGGTTGGGAGGCCCTCGGGCGCGCCCGGCGTGGCGATTGCGACCTCTCCCCCGCCCCCGCGGTCGCGCCTGCGTAGTCGCGTAGTCTCGCCCGCGTGGCGAGCTGGAGCGAGGTCGAGGCCGAGGCGCCTGAGCTGGCCGCGCGGGCGCGCGGGTTCTTCGATGCCGGAAAGCACAAAACGCTCGCGACCCTGCGGCGGGATGGGAGCCCGCGGATCAGCGGGATCGAGGTGGAGTTCGCCGACGGCGAGGTGTGGTTCGGGAGCATGTGGAAGGCGGTCAAGGCGCTCGATCTGCGGCGCGATCCGCGGTTCGCGATCCACAGCGGCTCAGCGGATCCCGACGACGGCTGGGAGGGCGACGCCAAGTTCGCCGGCACGGTCGAGGAGATTGAGGACGCCGCGGTCAAGGAGGCACGCGGCGGTGGCGCCGGCGGCCAGCCGTACCACCTGTTCCGTGCGCACGTCACCGAGCTCGTCGTTGTCCGCCTCAGCGAGTCGCGCGACCAGCTTCTGATCGAGTCGTGGCACCAGATCCGCGGCTACAGCAGCCTCCGGCGCTGACGCGCCGAGCCTCAGGCGCGCACGATGCCGCCGACGAGCGTTCCGGAGCCGAGGTGGGTGCCGAGCACCGGTCCCACCTGCGTGCAGAACAGTGGCCCGGCGCCGAAGGTCGCCTTGCCTCGAGCGACCAGATGCTCCGCGTCCTCGAGGGACTGGGCATGCTGGACGATCCAGTCAGTCGCGCCACGGTCGTGCAGCTCGTCCAGGTATGCCCCCATCCGCTCCATCGCCCGGCGCCGCGTCCGGACGCGGCCGACGGGAGCGATCTCGGTGCCGAAGGTCAGGATCGGCTTGACCCGGAGCGCCGTTCCGAGCATCTCCCGCGCCGCCCCTATGCGCCCGCCACGACGCAGGTACTCCAAGGTGTCGAGGCAGAACCACATCTCGAGGCGCTCGCGGGTTTCGCGCACGGCGGCGATCACACCGGCCAGGTCTGCGCCCTGGTCGGCCGCGCGCGCGGCGGCTAGGGCGAGACAACCCAGCCCGCCCGCGCCCGTCTGGCCGTCGACGACTTCCACGCGTCCGGGAAGCCCGTTGTCACGCAGACTCCGCGCTGCCCGGATCGCGGTCTCACACGTCCCCGACAGGCCAGCCGCCAGGTGGATGGAGACGACATCGCGGCCCGCGTTCACCAGGGGCTCGTAGCAGACGAGGAAATCCCCCACCGAGGGCTGCGAGGTCGAAGGCAACCGCGGCGACTCCCGAAGTCGCGCATAGAAGGCGTCGAGGTCGTCGTACTGATCCTCCGGTCGGAGGTCGCCTTCCCAGCCCACATACAGGCTGACCTCGCGAATCGCCCAACGATCGACCAGCTCCCGCGGCAGGTAGGAGGTGCTGTCGGTCACCACGGCGACATCTCGCCGCTCCTCGGATACCGGGACGTTCCGCGAGGCGCTCACCCAGGTGCAGACCCTACGAAAAAGGGCCGCCCCACTGGGGCGGCCCTGAAGTGAAGGACCGGCGGCGACCTACTCTCCCAGGCAGTTGCCCACCAAGTACCATCGGCGCTGAGAGGCTTAACGGCTCTGTTCGGAATGGGAAGAGGTGTTTCCCTCTCGCTATAGCCACCGAAATCGGTCGAGACCGTGGCCTCGACGAGGCTTGAAAACTGCACGCAGACCGTGGCGGGAAAGAAAGAATCCGTCAAGCCCTCGACCCATTAGTACCGGTTTGCTGAGGCCATTGCTGGCTTTGTACAACCGGCCTATCGACCTGGTGGTCTACCAGGGGTCTTACTCCCTCAAGGGGATGGGAGAGCTCATCTCGAGGTCGGCTTCCCGCTTAGATGCCTTCAGCGGTTATCCGATCCGCGCGTAGCTAGCCTGCAGTGCCCTTGGCAGGACAGCAGATACACCAGAGGCGCGTTCATCCCGGTCCTCTCGTACTAAGGATGACTCCTCTCAACTCTCCAACGCCCACAGCAGATAGGGACCGAACTGTCTCACGACGTTCTGAACCCAGCTCGCGTACCGCTTTAATGGGCGAACAGCCCAACCCTTGGGACCTACTCCAGCCCCAGGATGCGACGAGCCGACATCGAGGTGCCAAACCGGTTCGTCGATGTGGACTCTTGGAACCGATAAGCCTGTTATCCCCGGAGTACCTTTTATCCGTTGAGCGACGGCGCTTCCACTTGCAACCGCCGGATCACTAAGCCCAACTTTCGTTCCTGCTCGATCCGTCGATCTCGCAGTCAAGCTCCCTTTATGCCTTTACACTCTGCGCACGATTTCCAACCGTGCTGAGGGAACCTTTGGGCGCCTCCGTTACTCTTTAGGAGGCGACCGCCCCAGTCAAACTGCCCACCTGACACTGTTCGGATCCCGGATTACGGCGATCAGTTAGAAGCCCAGAACACCAAGGGTGGTATCTCAAGGGTGGCTCCCCGGCGGCCGAAGCCACCGGTTCAAAGCCTCCCACCTATCCTGAGCGAGGTATCCCAGACTCCAATATCAAGTTGCAGTAAAGGTTCACGGGGTCTTTCCGTCTTGCTGCGGGTACTCGGCATCTTCACCGAGACTTTAATTTCACCGAGCCCCTCGTTGAGACAGCGTCCAAGTCGTTACGCCATTCGTGCAGGTCGGAACTTCGCGTAGATCCCTGCGTTTCCGCAGGGCGCAGACTATCCCTTCACCTCATCGAGCATCCGTAGCAGCTGTTCCTGCGAATAGCGTCGCTTGCCGAGGTTCATCTCGTAAGCGATCGCAATGATCCTTCGCAGGCCGTCGCGCGACAGATGATCGCCTTGCTCGATCATCTGACAAACCCGTCTGAAGCCCTCAAAGCTCTTCGCTTTGACGCCTCTGAGCGGATGGCGCTCGAAATGCGGAATGACGCGCTCCACGAGTTCTTGAACCGACCGAGCTTCGTACTTGAAGGTTCGATCGCCTCGCGACTCGCGGATCGCTCCGCATCCGAAGAACGCCAGGAGATCCTCCAGCAGTTCGCGATCCCGCTCATTGAGCGAAAGCGCAAACGACGGCCTCGTTTCGAGGCCTGTCCGAAACTTTGCTCGCACGGCGAATGAGATGCAGAAGCATCCTTCGCCTTCGGCGAGGCCTGTTACGAACCAAGGATCAAGCGCGACTTCAGCCACATAGATGTCCCTTGTCTTGATGAGGGCCGGCGTATTGCCCGGATCTCGCACTTGAGATCTCCGAGCCTCTCCTTTCGGATCAGTCGTTACGGGGTCACTAGGACTTCCCTCGGGATTACCGTTCGCCGCACCAGCGGCGGGCAGGCTTCCCCGATATGAGCCGGGTTGCTGTCGTCCCTTGCGAGACGACGGGGCAAGTGATTCCTTACCCGACAAGGAATTTCGCTACCTTAGGACCGTTCATTCTTGTTACTCCTTCGACCCGCGGTCGAAGTGGCTGACTCGTTTCCGGCCAGCTCTCGCGGTCGCCCGCGAGATCGGACTATCTCATCCGTTCCGCGTAGTTCAGGGAACGGCTCGGCGTATAGTCTCTGAGGATTCTCGGGACCAGCCCCTGAACGGAGCACCTCGGTCTCGAGCCTTTCCTGCTGATTGCCTGCACCCGACACATTTTC
>CAWIPP010000002.1:840000-2826303 GCA_963838175.1 uncultured Thermoleophilia bacterium
CAAGCGCCGAGATCGGCCGGTCGTCCGCCATCCGCCGCTGAAAGTCGTCGCGCTCGAGCAGCCGCGCGATCGTGAACCGCCGCGCGAATCCGAACAGCTCGTCGCTTCCCATCTCGAGCCACTCGCTGTTCTTCCGCACCTCGATCCGCTCCGGGTCGAGCACCTTCGCCGCCTGCTCCTGGAACGTCGCCGCGTTCCCGTCGATCTCCTCGTCGGAGAGCACCGGCCGCTCCGCGGACTGCCCGCTCGGATCGCCCACCCGGGCCGTGTAGTCGCCGACGATCAGGACCACCATGTGGCCCGCGTCCTGGAACTCCCGCAGCTTGCGCAGGACCACCACGTGTCCGAGGTGGATGTCGGGCGCCGTCGGATCGATCCCCAGCTTCACCCGCAGCGGCCTCCCCTCCCCCTCGGCCTCCGCGACCTGCTCCGCCAGCCGACCTTCGGGGAGCACGTCCACGGCGCCCCTCTCCAGCCCCTCGGCGAGGTTCTCGGAGTCGCTCACGGGCGCCGTCGAAGGGGCGAGTGCGTCACCGGCCCAATGCTAGACTCCGCCACCTCGTACGGCGGCCTGACGCACCCGTCACCGGTCGCCGGCGGTCCCGGGTCCGCCATGAGGTCACCGAACGTGACCGGTAGTTGGTGAAAGCCTGCACCGTGCCGCTCGACCGGGCGGCAACGCGCGGCCACGGCGGACCAGCACCAACGTATGGCACGAGCAACCAGCCAGATGCGCCGTCAGCTTCGCGCCGCCCGCGACGCGATCGCGAACGGGGCGGAGGGCAACGGTGCGCGGCGGACTGGCGTCGACGGCGACGGCGCCGGCGGCAACGGCCGCCCCGGCAGCCCCGTCCCCGGCCTCTCCGGCCCTGCGGAGCCGCCGAAGCGGCAGCGCCCGCGGCTGAAGAAGCTCCGCCTCGTCCTCGTCCTCCTCGGCCTCTCCCTGCTCGCCTTCGTCTCCTGGATCTTCGGGATCATGATGGCGGTCGCCCAGGACCTGCCGAAGCTGGAGAACCGCCAGCAGTACCTCGCCGCCCAGAACTCGAAGGTCTACGACCGATACGGCGAGTACCTGACCACCCTGACCGGGAACGAGCACCGCATCCTGGTCGAGTCCGCCGAGATCTCCCCGACCATGAAGCAGGCCGTGATCGCGATCGAGGACGAGCGCTTCTACGACCACCGCGGCATCGACGTGATCGGCATCGCCCGCGCCGTGATCAAGGACATCGTCGCCCGCGACGCCGTCCAGGGCGCCTCGACGATCACCCAGCAGTTCGTCAAGAACGCGCTCGAGGCGCAGCAGAGCCGGACCGTCTTCCAGAAGCTCCGCGAATCCGCCCTCGCCTACCACCTCGAGCGCGAATGGTCGAAGGACAAGATCCTCACCCAGTACCTCAACTCGATCTACTTCGGCGAGGGCGCGTACGGGATCGAGTCCGCCGCGAAGACCTTCTTCAGCTCCGAGCACGCCGGCTGCGGCGACAAGGACGACCGCTGCGCCTCCCAGCTTCTCCCGCACGAGGCGGCGCTGCTCGCCGGGATCATCTCCTCTCCCGAGTCCTACTCACCGCGCGCCAACCCAGAGCTTGCGACCGAGCGTCGCAATCTGGTGCTCTCGAAGATGCTCGAGCAGGGCGCGATCGACGAGATCCAGTACGAGGACTCAATCGCCGAGCCGGTGCCGACCCCATCCGAGATCACCCCGCCGAAGGAGGAGTCCGCCGCCCCCTACTTCACCTCCTGGCTGCGCCAGCAGGTCGTCGACTACTACGGAGCCGGCCAGGCCTTCGGCGGTGGCCTCCACATCGAGTCGACCCTCGATCTCGAGCTCCAGAAGGCGACCGAGCAGGCGGTCTACGACAACATCGGCGGCATCGAGCCGACCGCCTCCGTGGTCGTGATCGACAACGCGACCGGCGGGGTCCTCGCGATGGTCGGCGGCGAGGACTACGACAAGGAGCCCTTCAACCTCGCCACCAACGGCCACCGCCAGCCCGGGCTCCGCGATCAAGCCCTTCACGCTCGCGACCGCCCTCGAGCAGGGCCTCTCCACCTCCGAGGTCTTCGCCTCCCAGCCGAAGGAGTTCCCGTTCAAGGCGCGGATCGAGGAGAAGGGCGAGACCAAGGTCGTCAACGACATCTTCCCCGTCGCCAACTACGGCGACAGCTACTACGGCTCCGTCAGCCTCTTCGACGCGACGACGAACTCCGACAACTCCGTCTACTCCGAGCTCGGCCTCCAGGTCGGGATCGAGAACATCGCCGCGACGATGAAGAAGATGGGCATCCAGACCTCGCTCGCGACCTCGCAGGAGTATTCGGTCGACGGCGGCGAATTCAAGCCGTACAACCCGGCCCTCACCCTCGGCGGCCTCGAGGTCGGCGTCACCCCGCTGGAGATGTCCCACGCCTACCTCACCCTCGCGCGCGACGGAGAGCGGGTCAGCGGCACCCTGGCCAGCGCGGGCGACGGGCCCCTCGCGATCAGCCAGGTGAAGGACTCGGCGGAGGGCGATCCTGTGGAGACCAACGACGGCAAGGACGGCCAGAACGAGATCCAGACCGAGCGGGTCCTCGCCGAGGAGACCGCGACGACCGAGAAGTCCGTCCTCGAGACCGTGCGTCTCCGACGGCACCGGCGTCCGCGCCGCCTACGGCGGCTACGCCTGGGGCAAGACCGGCACCACCGAGAACAACGGCGACGCCTGGTTCTGCGGGGCCACGCGAGGACGTCACCTCCTGCGTCTGGGTCGGCCACGCCGAGGGCAACACGCCGATGGAGACCGAGTACGCCGGCGCCCCCGTCGACGGCGGCACCTATCCCGCCCTGATCTGGTCCGACGTCATCTCGGCCTACGAGGGCCTGATGGACGAGCGCGGCGCCTCCAAGGACGACGACAGCGGGGACGACACCGAAACGGTCGCCCCGGTCGCCCCGCCGGTCGAAGCGGCTCCCGTCGAGCCCGCTCCGGTCGCCCCCGCCCCCGCACCCGAGGCGCCGGTCCCCGAGGCCCCCGTCCCGGCCGAGCCCGCCCCCGCGGCCCCCGCTCCGCCCCCCGGCGCCGGCGCCCCCACCGCCGGCGGCGTCGCGGAGTAACGACTCCACGCAAAGCCGTTCGGTTTGGCCGGCATCGACGGCGGGCAGAGGATTGGCGTCCTTCCCGTGACGCTCGCGCACAGCGTCGCCCTCATGAGCCCAGCCGAGAAGACGACAACGAAGATCGATCGTCCCGGGGATCGACGGGAGGCGACCCTCGCCGGAATCGTGGAGGCCGAGGATCGTTTTTCCACGATTCGCAACCTCCTGGTGGCACTCTTGATTGCGGTGATAGTCCTCGGATACGCCATCGCCGCTTCGTCCAGTTACCAGGGCTGCATCACAGCCGCGAGCAGCGACAAGGATGCGAATCCCGAGAAGGACTGCAGCCAGTGGGTGCCGTGGCCGCAGGGCGGTTTCTCGGACGCGGACGGGCAAGGGCGGGGGAAGTGACGCCGCCGGCGCCTGCCCGCACAGCTCAACGTCCCGTCTCGGAGCTAGGCGCTTCTCAGTTTCGAGACGCCGTGCCCCGCGCCGCTGTGGCCACCGCCGCGGACGGCACCGGCCGCGAGAGGAACCGGCTGCCGGAGGCGCAGAAGCGCCACGGGAGATCCGCGGCCTTCGTGATCCCGACCCGCGGCGCCGTCGTCACCTCGACCGCCGGCGCGTCGGGCGTCGGCCGCGCGCACCTCGAACGGCGGCTCGAGCAGGCTCCGGCCGTTGTCCTCGAGCCCCACGCCGAGCGCCTCGGTGAGCTTGCCCGGCCCCGAGCAGAGCTCTCGCACGGCGTCCCGGCCCCGCCGCTCGCGCATCTCCTCCACCCCCCAGCGGGGCTCCAGCGCCCGGATCAGCACCGCCGCCGCCTCCCCCTCCGGCTCCGCGACCGCGTTCAGCAGGCTGTGGATCCCGTACGAGAAGTACACGTAGGCGCAGCCCCGGCGGACCCCAGAGGATCGAGCTGCGCGGCGTCGGACCCCCGTAGGCGTGGCAGGCGGGATCGTCGCGGTGGTAGCTCTCCGTCTCGACGATCGTCCCCCCGACCCCCTCGTAGGTGAGCGAGCAGCCGATCAGATCCCGTGCGACGTCGTGGACCGAGCGGGCGAAGAAGGCCTCGTCGAGCAGCCTCACCGCGCGAGCCCGCCGAGCTCGGCACGCGCGGCCGCGAGCTGCTCGGCGACCCGCTCCGAGGCGGTCCCCCCCGCCGAGCGCTTCGACTCGAGCCACCGATCCCCGGCCAGCACCTCGTAGTACTCGTCGTCGAGCAATTCCGAGAACTCGGCCAGCTCGTCCCGCTCGAGCTCGGAGAGCGCGACCCCGCGCTCGAGCGCACGGCGGACGAGGCCGCCGACCACGCCGTGGGCCTCGCGGAACGGCATGCCCCGGCGCACCAACAGGTCGGCGACGTCCGTGGCGGCGAGGAACTCGTCCGCGGCGGCCTCCGCCAGCCGCTCGCGGCGGAAGACGATCCCGGCCAGCATCCCGGTCGCCGCCTCGAGGCACAGCTCGAGGTTGTCGGCGGCGTCGAACAGCGCCTCCTTGTCCTCCTGGAGGTCCTTCGAGTAGGCGAGCGGAAGGCCGTGCAGGACCCCGGTCAGGGTCGCGTAGTCGGCCGCGATCCGCGGCGACTTCGCCCGCAGGAGCTCCGCCGCGTCGGGGTTCTTCTTCTGGGGCATGATGCTCGAGCCCGAGGCGAAGTCGTCCGCCGGCTCGGCGAACCCGAACTCCTCGCTCGACCAGAGCACGATCTCGGCGCCGAGCCGCGAGAGGTGGGTCGCGCAGGTGCTCGCGGCGGCAAGGTAGTCGAGGACGGTGTCGCGGCTGGAGACCGCGTCGAGCGAGTTGGCCGCGACCCGCTCGAAGCCAAGCTCGCGCGCGACCGCCTCGCGGTCGAGCTCCCAGTTGAGCCCGGCGAGCGCCCCGGCGCCGAGCGGCATCTCGCCGGCCCCCTCCAGGGCGGCCCGGAAGCGACGGGCGTCCCGCACGAGCATCCACACGTAGGCGAGCAGGTGGTGGCCCAGGTAGACGGGCTGGGCCCGCTGGAGGTGGGTGTAGCCGGGCATCGGCCAGTCCGCGTGCGCCTCGGCGAGCTCGCAGAGCCGGCCCGCGAGGGCCCCCACCAGCTCGAGCGCCCGCTCGCAGCGCTCGCGCACGTACATCGCGACGTCGGTCGCCACCTGGTCGTTTCGCGAGCGCCCGGTGTGGAGCTTGCCGCCGACGGGGCCCGCGATCTCGGTCACCCGTCGCTCGATCGCCATGTGGATGTCCTCGTCGTCGTCGCGGAACTCGAACCGCCCCTCGTCCAGCTCCGCTGCCGCCTGGTCCAGCGCGGCGTGGAGCGCCTCGAGCTCGCCGTCGTCGAGCACCCCGGCGGCGAGCAGCGCCCGGGCATGGGCCTTCGACTGGCGCACGTCCTGCGGCCAGAGGCGCCGATCGAAGCCGATCGACGCGTTCAGGCGCCGGAAGACCGGGTCCTGGGGCTCGGAGAAGCGCGACATGGCGCGCGGATGTTACGGAGGCCCACCGCGCCGTTCGCATACCCTGAGCCGCGATGAGGGTTCTGGTGACGGGGGCTACCGGCAAGGTCGGCAACGCGGTCGCGCGCCGGCTGGTCGATCGCGGCGACGAGGTCGTGGCCCTGGTCCGCGACATCGCCCGCGCCAGGGACTCGCTGCCGCCGGGGGTCGCGCTCGTCCGCGGCGACGTCACCGATCCCGCGTCCCTGCCGGCGGCGTGCGATGGCATCGACGCCCTCTTCAACTGCATGGGGATCCCCGAGCAGTGGCAACCCGACCCGGCCCGCTTCGACGAGGTGAACGCGCAGGGCGCCCTGAACGTGATCACCGCGGCCCGCCAGGCAGGGGCGCGCCGCGCTGTCCACACCTCGACCTACGACGTCTTCCACGCCGAGTCCGGCGGCAGCGTGCGCGAGGCCGAGCTCGCCGATTACCCGAAGGGGACCGTGTACGAGCGCTCCAAGCAGCGGGCCGAGGAGCTGGTCCTCGGAGAGGCCGGCGAGGGGATCGAGGTCGTGATCGTGAACCCCGCCGGCGTCTTCGGCCCCGGCCCCTGGGCTTCCGCCGGCCTCGACGACGCGATCCGCGACGCGATCCGCCGCCGCCTCCCCGCCTCCCCGCCCGGGGGCATGACCCTCTGCTATGTCGACGACGCCGCCGACGGCCACATCGCCGCGTTCGACCGCGGAAGGGCCGGCGAGCGCTACATCCTCGGTGACGGCTATGCCGACCTGCGCGACATCCTCCGCGAGGCGGTCACCGAGGCCGGCCGCGGCTTCGTCCCGCCAGCGATACCGGTCCCCGCGGCGAAGGCCCTCGCCGGCGTCGGCGAGCGGATCGCCGGGCTGATCGGCCGCCCACCCCTGCTCGGCCGTGGCCAGCTCACCTTTCTCCTCTGGCAGGCGCGAGTCGACAACACCAAGGCCCGCGAGGAGCTCGGGATCGACTTCACCCCCTGGCCCGAGGGCATCCGCCGCACCGTCCGCTGGATGGCGGAGACCGGGCGGATCTAAGTCCGCGGCGACCGCTCCCTACCCTCAGTCCCATGAACGAGACCTTCGGGCCGCCGCTTCGGGCGGCGGCGCTCGTCGCCTTCGTCACCGGCCTCGTGCTGCTCCTGCTCAACCCGCCGTCGCTCGGAGGGTTGGAGGACCTACTGACGTTGCTAGTCGGAGCCGCGGCGGTCATCCTCGTCACCGCCTGGGTAACCGTCGCCGCGATCGGCCGCGAGATGCCCGAGCGCGACTTCCGCCGGCTCTCCGACCGCAGCGAGGCGCTCGCCTCGCTACCGCCCCCCGACCGGCCGCCGAGCGAGTTCGACGAGCTGGTCATGGACGCGCTCGACGACCTCCCCGAGGAGTTCCGCGAGGTGCTCGAGCACACCCCGGTGGTCGTCTCCGACCGCGGACACGAGTACGGGGCCTACGGCCACTACATGGGCGGCACCGTCGCGCGCGACGCTCACCACGACCGCATCGTCGTCTACCAGGACACGCTCGAGCGCGACTTCGGCCACGACCCCGAGCTCCTGCGCGCACAGGTGCAGCGCACGGTCCGCCACGAGGTCGCCCACCACCTCGGCTGGAACGAGCCCGGCGTCCGCGGCCTGGGCCTTTAGGGGTCTGACCCCTTGGGGGACAGGTCGCCCCTCAGCGCGTCTTCCGCAGCAGCGCGACGCCCTCGTGATCGGCCCAGGGCGTGGCCCAGGCCGCGATCACGACCTCCTCGCCGCGGTCCGCGGCGAAATCGAAGACGGCGGTCGTCCAGACATCGTCGACGAGGACCGCCGCGCCGGGAGCGAGTTGCGGCCAGACGGCCTCGAGGTCCTCTCGCTGAGAGCGATAGGAGTGATCGCCGTCGTGGACGAAGAGACCGACCGGCGCCGCCTCCGGACCGACCCGGGGGAGCTCGCTTCGCGACGGGCCGAGCGTCAGCCGCCAGTGCTCCCGGAGCCGCAGCGGGACGGCGCTACCTACGAAGTCGCGGTCAAGGTCGCGCGGCGGCAGGTCGATCGAGTGGAGCATCGCCCCTTCGCCGTTCGCTTCGAGCGCAGCGAGGACCGCCGCCGACGTGTAGCCGCGCGCGACGCCGACCTCGACCACCGATCGCGGCCGCAACAACCGCGTCAGGGCGCCGACGACCCTGGTCAACTCTCCGCGGGGCCACCAGACGGGAGGATCCCCCGGCACCGGCTCGGGCATCCACGCGTCCTCCATCGCCTCCGCGCACCGGGCTGGCGGTAGGTCGAGGAGCTCCGCAAGCGCCGCCGGCGGCTCGCGCACCAGCTCCGGCCGATCGTCGACCCAGAACGGCTGTGCGGGTGCCGTCCGTCCACGACGCCCTCGCCAATACGCGAGCGCCCAGCGGGGGCGGGCGAGGTCGCGGAGGGCGCTGGAGAAGCGACCCAACTAGACCCAGCTTCCGCTGAGCGTCTCGTCAAGCGCCTCGAAGACGCGCTCGACCTGCTCCTCGGTCATCGTCGGGAAGAAGGGAAGCGAGACGAGGCGCGCCGATGCGTCCTCGGCGACGGGGAACTGGCCCTCCCGGTAGCCGAAGCGCTCTCGGTAGTGGGGCATCAGGTGGATCGACGGCATGTAGACCTTCGCCTCGATACCGCGATTCGCGAGGTCCGCGACGACCGCGGCGCGATCGGCCGTCGTCGGGAGGCGGACCGCGTAGACGAACCAGCTACGCCGCTCCTCGCCCTGATCGAGGCAGGGGAGCACGAGGCCGTTCGGGTCACCGTCGCCTGCGGGCGCGCCGAGCTCGGCGAGGCGGTCGCCGTAGGCGGCCGCTACCCGTGCGCGCGCGGCGAGCCGTTCGTCGAGCCGCTCCAGCTGGGCGACACCGATCGCCGCCGCGACGTCGGAGAGCCGGTAGTTGAACCCGAGCCGCGCGTGGTCCACGAACGCCATGTCAGGCGCGCGGCCCTGGTTTCGCTCGCTGCGCGCAAGCTCCGCCATCGCCGCGTCGGCGGGAATCAGCATGCCGCCCTCCCCCGTGGTGAGCTGCTTGTTCGGATAAAAGGCGAAGGCCGCCGCGATCCCGCGCGCGCCCACCCGCCGACCCTCGGCGTCGACCGCGCCGAGCGCCTCGCAGGCGTCCTCGAGGAGGCCGAGCCCGCGGGTCTCGCCGAGCTCCGCGAACCGCGGAAGCGCCGCCGGATAGCCGAGGATGTCGACCGGCAGGATGCCGGCCGTGGGCTCCCCGATCGCCGCCTCGAGCGCGTCGGGGTCGAGGTTGAGCGTCACCGGATCGACGTCGCAGAAGACCGGCGTCGCGCCCTCGTACAGAAGGCAGTTGGCCGAGGCGACGAAGCTGAACGGGGTCGTGACCACCTCGTCGCCCTCCCCCCACCCGAGCGCCCGCACCCCGAGATGAAGCGCCGCGGTGCCGCTCGACACCGCCACGGCGTCGGCGACCCCCATCCACTCGGCGAGTCCCCGCTCGAAGCGCTCGAGCATCGGGCCGAGCGAGAGGCGACCCGAGCGCAGCACCTCGGCCACCAGCTCCTCCTCCCGCTCGCCCAGCTCCGGCCGCGCGAGCGGGATCGGATCAGGGGCCGTCATGTGTGGCGGGGACTGCTCCCTCGACCGTGGCGGAGTCCTCTCCAGCGCCCTCCGCCGGCGGTTGGAAGGCGTACTCCAGCGACTCCACCAGCGCTTCCCAGGACGCCTCGATGATGTTCTCCGAGACGCCGATCGAGCCCCAAGTTCGGTGCCCGTCCGTGGAGTCGAGCAGCACCCGGGTGACCGCCCCAGTGCCCTGGTGGGAATCGAGGATCCTCACCTTGTAGTCGGAGAGCTCGATGTCGGCGAGGTGCGGGTGCAGGTCGCCGATCGCCTCGCGCAGCGCTCGGTCGAGGGCGTTGACGGGACCGTTGCCCTCCGCGGCCCGCACGTAGCGGTTGCCGTCGACCCAGATCTTGATCGTCGCCTCAGTCTCGACCTTGCCGTTGGCCCGCTTCTCGACGATCACCCGGAAGCTCTCGAGCCTGAACAGCGGTGCGTACTGCCCCGACTCGCGGCGCAGGAGCAGCTCGAAGGAGGCGTCCGCAGCCTCGTAGTGGTAGCCGCGGTGCTCGCGCTCCTTGACCCGCTCGACCGCCCGCTTCGCCGCGTCGGCGTCGAGCTCGATCCCGGCCTCCTCCGCCTCGCGAGAGCACCGAGCCCTTGCCCGACAGCTCGGAGACGAGGACGTCGCGGCTGTTGCCGACCCGACCCGGCTCGACGTGCTCGAAGGTGCGGGCGTCGGCCTGGACGCCGGCGACGTGCATCCCGCCCTTGTGGGCGAACGCGTTGCGGCCGACGTAGGGCTGATCGGGGTCCGGGTTGAGGTTCAGGAGCTCCGCGACGAAATGCGAGGTCTCGGTCAACAGGCGCATCCGCTCGGGCGCCACCGCCTCGTAGCCCAGCTTGAGCTGAAGGGCGGGCAGGATCGAGACCAGGTTCGCGTTGCCCGTGCGCTCGCCGTAGCCGTTCATCGTCCCCTGGACCAGGCGAGCGCCGGCCTCGACCGCCGCGAGCGAGTTCGCCACCCCGCACTCGGCGTCGTTGTGGGTGTGGATGCCGATCTGGGCCCGCTCGGAGAGCTCCGCGACCACCGCCGCCGTCGCCTCGCCCACCTGGGAGGGAAGGCTCGAGCCGTTGGTGTCGCAGAGGGTCACGTTCTCGGCCCCGGCGGCGACCGCCGCGCGCAGGCACTCGAGCGCGTAGCCGGAGTCCTCGCGCCAGGCGTCGAAGAAATGCTCGGCGTCGTAGATCACCCGCTTGTCGTTCGCGCGGCAGAAGTTGACCGAGTCCATGATCATCGCCAGGTTCTCCTCGCGAGAGACCCGGGTCACCTTCTCGAGATGGAGCGCCCAGGTCTTGCCCACCAGGCAGACGACCGGGGCGAACGAGCCGACCAGCGTCCGCAGGCCGGGATCCTCGTCGGCGGCGATCCCCCGCCGGCGTGTCATCCCGAAGGCGACGACCGCGGTCGACTCGAAGCGCTCGCGGCCCAGCAGCTCGAAGAGCTCGGCCTCCTTCGGGTTCGAGCTCGGAAAGCCGGCCTCGACGAACTGGATCCCCAACCGGTCGAGGGCGTGGACGACGCGCAGCTTCTCGGCGGCCGACAGCGACATGCCCTGGCCCTGCATGCCGTCGCGGAGGGTGGTGTCGTAGAGGTAGACCTTCTGGTCCTGGGTCACGGTGGTTCCTTTCGGGTTCGGGTGGGCGAAGCCTGTGCGCGTGCCGCGTGCCGCTAGGCGGCAGCGGCGCCAGTAATTCGCCGGATGTGACCGAACCGGGACACCGTCGTCACGAACTCACCTTACTGGGCTGCTCCACGATGTCCAGCCATTCCAGGTATTCCTCGGCGCGGCCGTGCAGCGCGTCCTCGAACTTCGCCTGCACGTGCTGGGTGATCTCGCCGGGGGCGCCGAGCGGGTGGTCGTCGATCTCACGGATCGGCACCAGCTCGGCGGCGGTGCCGGTGAGGAACACCTCCTCCGCCAGGTAGAGCTCGGCGCGCGCGACGTCGCGCTCCTCGATCGCGTAGCCGAGATCGCCCGCGATCTGGATCACCGAGCGCCGCGTGATCCCGTCGAGGATCGCCGACGTGTGCCCGGGGGTGATCAGGGTCCCGTCCCGGACCAGGAAGATGTTCTCGCCCGACCCCTCGGAGACGCAGCCGCGGTCGTCGAGCAGGATCGCCTCGTCGTAACCGGATCTGACGCTCTCGTTCTTCGCGAGGATCGAGTTCAGGTACTGGCCCGATGCCTTCGCGTGCGGGATCAGGCTCTCGCCGGAGAGCGATCGCCACGACGACACATGGGCGCGGATCCCGTTTCGCTTGCCCTCCTCGCCGAGGTAGGCGCCCCAGGACCAGACCGCGATGACCACGTCGATCGGCGCCGACTGCGCGTAGAGTCCCATCTCCCCGTAGCCGCGGAACGCGAGCGGGCGGATGTAGCAGGAGCGCAGGCCGTTGCGGCGGATCAGCTCGTGGGTAGCCTCCCGCAGCGCCTCCTGCTGGTACGGCAGCTCCATGAAGTAGAGCTGCGCCGACTTCGTCAGGCGCTCGAGGTGCTCGCGATGGCGGAACACCGCCGTCCCGCGCCCGGTGTCGTAGGCCCGGATCCCCTCGAACACCCCAGTCCCGTAGTGGAGGCCGTGGCTCAGGACGTGCACCTTCGCCTCGTCCCAGGGGACGAACTCCCCGTTCATCCAGATGAGCTCTGCCTTCTCCATGGCGCGCGGCGCGAAGTATGCCCTATCGGGCGAGCGTCTCGAGGACGGCGTCGGTCATCTCATCGGTTCCCACCTCGACCACGTAATCGGTCTCGTCGCCGGACTCCAGATCGCGGGTTCGCAGGCCCCGCGACAGCGCGTCCTCGACCGCGTGCTCGACGGCTTTTGCGTCCCCGGGACGGTCGAGCGCGTGGCGGAGCATCAGCGCCACCGAGAGGAAGGTGGCCAGCGGGTTGGCGATCCCCTCCCCGGCGATGTCGGGAGCGGAGCCGTGCACGGGCTCGAACAATCCCCCACCGCCGTCGCCGAGGCTCGCCGACGGCAACATCCCGAGCGACCCGGTCAGCATCGCCGACTCGTCGGAGAGGATGTCCCCGAACATGTTCTCGGTCAGGATCACGTCGAAGCGAGCCGGGGCGGCGACGAGCTGCATCGCGGCGTTGTCGACCAGCATGTGGTCGAGCTCCACCTCCGCGTAGTCCTCGGAGACGCGGGTGACGGTCTCCCGCCACAGGCGCGAGGTCTCGAGCACGTTCGCCTTGTCGACCGAGGTCACCCTCGCACCGGGCTCGTGACCCGCGGCGCGGCGCTTCGCCGCCTCGAAGGCGGTGCGGGCGATGCGCTCGATCTCGGCGACCGTGTAGGCGCAGTCGTCGTGGGCGCGGTCGCCGTCGCGACCCGACTCGCCGAAGTAGATCCCGCCGGTCAGCTCGCGGACCACGAGCAGGTCGGTGCCCGCGATCCGCTCGGGCCGGAGCGGGCTCGCCGAGGCCAGCGACGGGCTCGGCCTCACCGGGCGCAGGTTGGCGTACAGCCCGAGGCCCTTGCGCAACCCGAGCAGCCCCTGCTCGGGGCGCGGCGCGTCGGGGTCGGTGGTGTCCCACTTCGGCCCGCCCACCGCTCCCAGCAGGACAGCGTCGGCGTCGCGGCAGGCGTCGAGGACCTCGTCGGTGAGCGCGGTCCCGTGAGCGTCGATCGAGGCGCCGCCGACCACGATGCTCGGAGGTCTCGATCCCCCCGAGAGCCCCGAGCAACCGCTCCGCCGCCGCGACGATCTCGGGGCCGATGCCGTCGCCCGGGAGAAGCACGACCGTGGCTCATCCCGGCCTCCTCGCCGAGATGTTGAGCCGCACGTAGTGGAGCTCGATCGGCCGCGGCATCGAATCCAGGAGGGCATCGACGAAGGGCTGCCGCAGGTCCGCCGGGAGGCGCTCGAGGTGGACGCTCAGCCCCGAAGCGGGGACGTAGGAGCGCGGGTCGGGCGGTCGCACCACCGCGTCCTCGACCCACGTCCGGACCCCGGTGAAGCCGGCGCGCTCCAGGCGGGCCTCGGTGTCGGCGACGCTGGCGAAGTACCACGGCGAGGGGAGCGTCCGCAGGTAGGGAGCGAAGCGCTCGTCCCCCTCCAGGTTGAGGATCGCGCTCTCCAGCTCGGCGACGTTGCCCTGTCCCCCGCACTGCGCCTCCAGGGCGCCCCCGGGGCGAAGGGCGGCGAACAGATGGGCGAAGAGGCGCTCGTGGTCGATCACCCAGTGAAACGTCGCATTGGAGAAGACCGCGTCGACCTCGCGGTCGAGGTCGAGGTCGAGCAGACTGCCGAGGCGCAGGTCCACCCGTTCACCGAGGTTCTCCCGCGCCTTCTCGATCATCGCCGGCGAGGCGTCGACGCCGATCACCCGGCCGTTCGGAAGCCGTTCGACGAGGTGCCGGGTCAGGCGGCCGGAGCCGCATCCCGCGTCGAGCACGGCCTCGTTGCCCTCGAGCTCGAGGCGGTCGAGAACGCTCAGGCCCCACTCCTCCTGCGGATAGGCGACCCGGTCGTAGGTCGCCGCGTCCCAGTCGGTCACAGTCTCGCCGTGGACGGTGCGTGGTCCGCGCGCCCGGCCGCCTCGTAGGCGTCGATCGCGTCGGCGTTCTGGAGTGTGATGCCGATGTCGTCGAGCCCGTGGAGCAGCCGGTGCTTGATCTCGGCGTCGATCTCGAACTTGACCACGCCCCCCGCGTAGTCGACGGTCTGGTCGTCGACGTCGATCCGAGCCCGCCCGGCCTCGGCGATCCCGCGGCAGTGCTCCTCCGGCAGGATCACGGGAAGCAGCCCGTTCTTGGTGCAGTTGGCGTAGAAGATGTCGGCGAACGAGGGCGCGACGATCGCCTCGAAGCCGAAGTCCTGGAGCGCCCACGGAGCGTGCTCGCGCGAGGAGCCGGAGCCGAAGTTGCGGCCCGTGACGAGGATCGGGTTCGGCCGCAGCTCGATCTCCCCGTCACGGATCCAGTCGTAGAAGAGGTACTCGCCGAACCCAGTGCGCTCGACCCGCTTGAGGAACTGCTTCGGGATGATCTGGTCGGTGTCGACGTCGGCACGGTCGAGCATCGAGACGTCGCCCTCGATCACGTCAAGCGGCTCCACCTCAGCTCCAGTCCCTGATGTCGACGAAGCGGCCCTCGACCGCGGCGGCGGCGGCCATCCGCGGCGAGACCAGATGGGTCCTTCCGCCCTTGCCCTGGCGGCCCTCGAAGTTGCGGTTGGAGGTCGAGGCGCAGCGCTCGCCGGGACTGAGGATGTCGGGATTCATCCCCAGGCACATCGAGCAACCCGCGGCCCGCCAGTCGAAGCCGGCGGCGCGGAAGACCTCGTCGAGCCCCTCCGCCTCGGCCTGCGCCTTCACCTGGGCGGAGCCGGGCACGACCATCCCGTGGACGCTCGCGGCGACCTTGCGTCCCTCGACGACGCCCGCGGCCTCGCGGAGGTCGCCGATCCGCGAGTTGGTGCAGGAGCCGATGAACACGCGGTCGAGCGGGATCTCGCGCATCGGGGTGCCGGGCTCGAGCGCCATGTAGGCGAGCGCGCGCTCGGCGGCCTCGCGGTCGGCGGGGGAGTCGAGCCGCGAGGGATCGGGGACCGGGTCGGTGACCTCGACGACCTGGCCCGGGGTCGTTCCCCAGGTCACCATCGGCGAGATCGACCCGGCATCGATCTCCACCTCGGTGTCGAACGAGGCCCCGTCGTCGGTGGGCAGCTCGCGCCAGCGCTCGACCGCCGCGTCGAAGTCGTCGGGCGCCGCCGCGCGGCCCTCGACCCACTCGAAGGTGGTTTCGTCTGGCGCGATCATCCCGGCGCGGCCGCCGCCCTCGATCGTCATGTTGCAGATCGTCATCCGCCCCTCCATCGAGAGGTCCTCGATCGGGGCGCCCGCGTACTCGACCGCGTGCCCGGCCATGCCGCCCGTGCCGAGCCGGCCGATCGTCGCCAGGATCAGGTCCTTGGGCGTTACCCCCGCGCTGAGCTCGCCCGAGTAGAGGATCCGCATCGTCCGCGGGCGGCGCTGGACCAGGCACTGCGTCGCGAGCACGTGCTCGACCTCGGAGGTGCCGATCCCGAAGGCGAGGGCGCCGAACGCGCCGTGCGTGGAGGTGTGCGAGTCACCGCAGACGATCGTCATCCCGGGCTGGGTCAAGCCCAGCTCGGGGCCGATCACGTGGACGATCCCCTGGCGCTCGGAGCCGAGCGAGTAGATGGGGACCCCGAACTCCTCGCAGTTTTGCTCCAGGGTCTCGACCTGCTTTCGCGAGAGCTCGTCGGCGATCAGCCGCGCGGCCGCGGTGCCGTCGGTGGGCACGTTGTGGTCGGCCGTGGCGACGGTGCGATCGGGGCGGCGAACCGCGCGACCCTCGAGGCGAAGGCCCTCGAAGGCCTGAGGCGAGGTCACCTCGTGGACGAGATGGAGGTCGATGTAGATCAGCCCGCCCGAGACCTCGTGTGCCTCCCAGATCTTGTCGAACATCGTCTTCGGCATCAGCTTCTCCTCAGCCCGGCGGCGACCACGGCCAAGAGCTCGACCGGGTCCGGGCCGGGATTCTCGAAATGGTGCGGGAGATCCGCGTCGAACGTGACCGCGTCGCCCACGCTCAGATCGTGCCGGTCGTCGTCGATCAAGAGAGCCACGGATCCGGCGAGCACCACTGCGGTCTCGCGCGCGCCCGGCTCGTGCAGCGGCGGGTCGCCGGGGCGTCCGGTCGCGGCCCCCGGCTCCAGCGTGTGCAGGGAGACATCGGCGCGCTGTCCCGGAAGCGGCGGCGTCAGCTCCTCGGTTCGATGACCGCTCCGCTTGCGGGCACGGCGCTCGGCGGCGCGGGTGACCACCACGTGGCGATGGTCGTCGAGACGCAGGAGCTGCGACAGCGTCAGCTCGAGTCCCGTCGCGATCTTCTTCGCGACGGCAAGCGTCGGGCTCGTCTCGCCTCGCTCCACCTGAGAGAGCATCGGCGCCGAGACGCCGCTGCGGGCCGCGAGGTCGCGGAGCGAGAGCGACATGCCCTCGCGCAGCGCCCTCACGCGGGGTCCCAGCGCGCCATTTTGGGTCGCGACCGCCGGCATCGTCCGTACGTTATCACGGACGTTTGTGTACTAGGGCGATTCCGCGGAACCGCCCCGGGCCTACCGCTGCTGCCTGGTCGGCCGCACGAGCACCTCGTTGATGCTCACGTGCTGCGGCGTCGTCACCGCGTAGAGCACTGCGTCCGCGATGTCCTCGGACTGGAGCAGGTCGCCGATCTGGTCGCGCACCTTCTCCATCGTCTCGACCACCAGGGGGTGCTCGTTGTGGCCCTGAAGCTCGGTGTCCACGAAACCGGGCTCGACGCAGGTGACCCGGACGTTCGCGTGCAGGACCTCCTGGCGAAGCCCTTCGGAGAAGCCGACCACCCCCCACTTGGTCATGTTGTAGACGGCCGAGCCCATCGCCGCGGTGCGGCCCGCGACCGAGGAGACGTTGACGATGTGGCCTCCACCGGCCTCCCCCATCACGGGAAGGGCGGCGTGGGTGCAGTAGAGGAGCCCGAGCAGGTTGACCTCGATCATCCGCCGCCACTCCTCGGTGTCGGCGCCCGCGACCGGGCCGAGCAGCATCACACCGGCGTTGTTGACGAGGATGTCGAGCCCGCCGAGCTCCTCCGCAGTCCGCTGGACGAGCTCATTTGCGGTCTTCTCGTCGGTGATGTCGGACTCGACCGCGACGGCCGTGCCGCCGTCGCCGGTGATGCGCTCTGCGAGGGCGTCGATGCGGTCCTTGCGGCGCGCGCCGAGGCCAACCGCGGCTCCCTCACGCGCCAAAGCGACCGCGGTCGCCTCGCCGATCCCCGAAGACGCCCCCGTGATCAGAGCGACCTTTCCCTCGAGCGAGCCGGCCATCCCCGTGACCCTATCGGTGGACGAGCGGCGGGGACAGAGGGGTCAGACCCCGTTCAGGGGCCGGGCGTCGCCGGCGCGCGGGCCGCGTCCTCGGTCGCCGCCTCGGCCTCGCGGACGGCGGCGCCCTCGAGCGCGTTGGAGAGCGCCCGGACGTAGGCCTGCGCCGAGGCCTCGAGGATGTCGGTGGCGACCCCTTGGCCGGAGGCGAGGCGGCCGTGGGCGCGCAGCATCACCGTCACCTCGCCGAGCGCGTCGTCGCCCTCGGTGACCGCGGAGACCGTGTACTGGCGTAGCTCGCACTCGGTTCCGACCGCGGCCTGGATCGCGCCGAAGATCGAGTCGACCGGCCCGTCGCCCGAGGAGTCGCGCGGTCGACTCCTCCCCGAGGGCAGCTTCACCGCCACCCGCGCGAGCGGCTCGCGCCGCGTCGACGCCTCGACGTCGAACCACGCCAGCTCGTAGCGCTGCGCGGAGGCGCGCACCTGGTCGGAGACGATCGCCTCGAGGTCGAGCGCGGTGACCTGCTTCTTCTTGTCCGCGATCTCCTTGAAACGGCTTGAACGCCTGGTTCAGCGCGTTGCCCTCGACCTTGAAGCCGAGCTGCTCGAGCGCGTCGCGCAGCGCGTGCCGGCCCGAGTGCTTGCCGAGCACGATCACCTCGGGCTCGGCGCCGACCTCGGCCGCCGGGATCCATTCGAAGGTGGTGCGCTCCTTCAGCACGCCGTCCTGGTGGATCCCGGACTCGTGGGCGAACGCGTTGCGCCCGACCACCGCCTTGTTCGGCGGCACCGCGTAGCCGGTGAAGCGGGTCACCATGCGGCTCGTGCGCGCGAGCTCGCGGGTGTTGAGGCGGGTGTCGAGGCCGTGCTCGTCGCGGCGGGTGCGAAGCAGCATCACGATCTCCTCGAGCGAGCAGTTGCCGGCGCGCTCGCCGATCCCGTTGACCGCGCACTCGACCTGGCGGGCGCCGCGAGCAGGCCCGCGTAGGAGTTGGCGACCGCGAGGCCGAGGTCGTCGTGGCAGTGGACCGAGAGACGGACGTCGCGCAGCTCGGGCGCCAGCTCGTAGAGGCGGGCGAAGTAGCGCGTGTACTCCTCCGGGGTCGTGTAGCCGACCGTGTCGGGGATGTTGATCACGGTGGCGCCCTCGGCGACGGCGATCGCGCAGACCTCGGCGGTGAAGTCCGACATCGGCGCGGGTGGCGTCCATCGGCGAGAACTCGACGTCCTCGCAGTAGGACTTGGCCAGCGCCACGGCGGCCTTCGCCTGGCCCTTGACGTCCTCGCGGTTGGTCTGGAGCTGGTGGTGATGTGGATGTCGGAGGTGGAGATGAAGGTGTGGATGCGGGGGCGCTGGGAGTCCTTGATCGCGCCCCAGGCGGCGTCGATGTCGGCCTTGTGGGTGCGCGCGAGGCCGCAGATCACCGGCCCCTCGACGTTGCGGGCGATCGCCTCGACGGCCTCGAAGTCGCCGGGAGAGGTGATCGGGAAGCCGGCCTCGATCACGTCGACGCCGAGGCGGGCGAGCTGCTGCGCGATCTCGACCTTCTCCTGCGTGTTCAGCGAGATGCCGGGCGACTGCTCGCCGTCGCGAAGCGTCGTGTCGAAGATATGGACGCGGTCCTGCTCTGAGACTTCGGGCCCGCTCATGGGCTTCTCCTTCTGTTCTGCTTTCCGATGACCTTTGCTCGCGGCTATCGCGCCGCCCGGCGATTACTCCCCCCGAGGGGGGAGCAGAAGGAGAAGGGCCAGGCAGGAGGTCCCCGAAGGGGACCGGTCGTTCGTGCTCTGGAGCCGGGTCGTCATCGGTTCGCGCAGATTAGCGCACGAGGGAACCCCCGACAGGGCGCGAAACCCCACCTGATGGACGCCGCGCAGGTCCAGGCGCGAGCCGTCGCGAAGGTCGCGATCATCGCCCTGGCGGTGATCGCCGCCGCGCTCGTGGTGGTGCTCGTGGTCCTCAACACCCGCACGACCCTGCACTGGGTGGTGGTCGCGGTCTTCTTCGCGCTGGCGCTCGCGCCCGCCGTCGGCCCGGTCGAGCGGCTGCGCATCCGCGGGCGCACTCTGCCGCGCTGGCTCGCGATCCTCGTCGTCTACGTCGGCTTCCTCTTCTTCGCCTTCGTCCTCCTCCAGGTGATCCCGCCGATGGTCAAGCGAGGTCGAGAAGCTGGCGTCGAAGCTGCCGACCTACATCACCGACTTCGAGGACTGGGCCGAGCAAGAACGAGCAGTTCCGCGAGCTCAACGACAAGTACGACATCACCTCGACCCTCTCGCAGCAGGCCAAGACCCTGCCCTCGAAGCTCGGCGGCGCGGCGAGCGAGGCGCGAGACGTCACCGTCACGCTGGCCACAACATCTTCGCCGCGATCACGATCCTGGCGATCGCGTTCTTCCTGCTCCTCGACCGCGGCCGGCTCTACCTGCGCGCGGTCGACAGGCTCCCGCGCGAGGCGGCCGAGCGCGGGCGCCGGATCGGCGAGGGCGATCTACCGGGTGGTCAAGCTCCTACATCACCGTGACGCTCGCGCTCGCGATCGCGGCCGGGATCTTCACCTGGATCATGCTCGAGCTCCTCGGCGTACCGCTCGCCGTCCCGCTCGCGGTGCTGGTCGCCTTCCTCGACCTGATCCCGCTGATCGGGCTTCACCCTGGGCGGCCTGCTGATCGCGATCGCCGCCGCGCTCACCGACTTCCCGACCGCGCTGATCGTCTGGGGCGTCGCCTTCCTCGTCTACCAGCAGCTCCAGGACCGCGTCATCCAGCCGCTCCTCTTCCGCGGGGCGCGGTCCGCCTCAACCCCGCGATCTCGATCGTCGCCGTCCTCGTCGGCGCCGAGCTGCTCGGGATCCTCGGCGCGCTGATCGCGATCCCGGTCGCGGGCTCGATCGGGGTGATCTCGCGGAGTGCGCTGGCGGCGTACCAGCGGTTCCCGACGAGGTCGACATCGACCGCAGGACCGATCGATTCGATCGGTCACTCTCGATCGGCGCCGGCCAGGATAGCGCGTCAAGCCGCCGCACGGACCGTCGGACGACCGGACGCGCTTGCCGTCGACGCCGTACGCTGACCCGCGTCGGCGGCGGCGGCCTCGTGGGTGAGCCGCGGTCCTTCAGCGGCGCGACCATGGCGCTAGTGGGTGACCTCCGATCGGGCCTTGCCGTTCCGCCAGAACCACGGGCTCTCTCGTCCCTCGAAGCGTTCCGCCGCCTTCTCGTGGCGGTCGCCGGTGCGGTAGACGTAGCGGCGCCCAGAGCGAATGCGGGCGGCCGAGGCGGATCGCGCCGACGAGGCCGACCGGCGGCAGGACCAGCGCCAGGATCGCCATCCCGAACTTCTCCTTGGCGGCGTTGACGAAGGCGAGGAGGATCGCGAACAGGCCGAAGAAGCCGACGACCGCGAAGACGCTCGTCCTCGACGCCCTCGGCGACGTCGACCCAGGCGGTGAAGCCGACGAGGACGAAGCCGGTCACGATCGTCGCGACGATCACCGCGTCGATCGACCGCCGGCCCTCCTTCTCCCAGTAGACGTCCCGGAGGTTGAGCCAGAGCGCGAACTCGTCGAGCGTCAGCCCGGTGCCGATCCCGAAGAGGACCGCCAGGATCTCGTGCCAGGGGGAGTCGGGCGCGACGGTGACCCCGATCCAGCCCGAGATCAGGAGCAGGAGGATCCCCCAGACGAGGTGGTGGATGTGGGTCCCGCCGACCTCGACGTTGCCCGGCCACCAGCTCACCTGGGCGCGGATCATGTGCGCGCTGGTGCGGATGAAGCCCCAGCTGAACAGGAAGGCGACGAAGAAAAGGAACTGCGGCTCGCGGCCGGTGTCGACGATCGCCCGCTCGTACAGGCTGCCGACGCTGGCGAGCGGCGCCGGCCTCGGGCACGATCAAGGCGTGAGGACGACCTTGCCGATGTTCTTGCGCTCGGCGATGAAGCGGTGGGCGTCGGCGGCGCGGTCGAACGGGAACGCCTCGGCGATGACCGGTTCGAGCGCGCCGCTCTCGAGGAGCTCGGCGCGAGCGGCTCGAGCATCCGGTCGAGGCTCCCCTCGCGGTCCCACCAGCTGAGCATGTTGAGCCCGAAGACGCCCTTGTTCTCGTTCATCACCCCGAGGCTCTGCCACCAGGGCATCGTCGCCAGCGGCATCCGCACGAGACCCTTCAGCGACGGCCGGGAGGTCGCGGCTCTCGCCCGTCTGCAGCTCGCGAGGCGCCGTACATGATCAGGCGCCCGCCCTGGCGCAGCGAGCGGTAGCTCTTGCGGAAGCTCGACGGCCCGATCGCGTCCATGACGACGTCGACCCCTCGCCGCCGGTGATCCGCATCACCTCCTCCTCGAAGTCCTGGGTGCGGTAGTCGATCGCGTGGTCGACTCCCTGAGCGCGGATCGCGTCGTGCTTGGACGCCGACGCGGTGCCGAAGATCTCGGCGCCCGATGCCTTCGCGATCTGGGTCGCCGAGATCCCGACGCCCCCGGCGGCGGCGTGGATCAGGACCCGCTCGCCCTGCCTTGAGGCCGCCCATGATCACGAGCGCCGCGTAGGCCGTCGCGTAGTTGACCGGGAACGCGGCGCCCTGCTCGAAGCGAGAGCCGCTCCGGCAGTGGGCACGACCTGGCCCGGCCGGGACGGAGACCAGCTCCGCGTGGCCGCCGAACGGGTGCCGGCGGTCACCCGGTCGCCGACCTTCGGCTCCGTCACGCCCTCTCCCACCGACTCGACCTCGCCGGCGACCTCGTAGCCGACCACGCACGGGAGGGTCTGGCGCGTCCGGGTAGAGCGCCCGCCCGCGCCATCATGTCGGCGAAGTTGATCCCCGCGGCCCGGACCGCGATCCGGACCTCACCCGGGCCGACGGGCGGATCGGGACGCTCCTCGACCCGCAGCACCTCGGGCGGCCCGTGGCGGGTGATCACGACTGCGCGCACGGCGAGACCCTAACGCGCACCGACCGGCTCAGAGGTCGACCGCGTAGCCCTCGGAGAAGCCCTCGCCGCCCGCGATCTCGTCGACCACCTCGGTCGGGACCGGCGCGTCGGTGGTCAGCGCCATCACCGCCTCGTGCTCGGCGGCCTCGGCGCCCACCGCGGCGGAGACGATGTTGACGCCGTGCTCGCCGAACGCCGGTGCCGACGCGCCCGATCATCCCCGGCTGGTCGGCGTAGCGGAAGACGGCGAGGTGGTCGGCGAAGGGCATGTAGAAGCTCTGGCCCCAGACCCCGACCAGGTACGGGACGTTGCGGGGCCCGACCCCGGTGCCGGCGACCTCCACCCCGCCCGACCCGCCCCCGAACGCGGACCTCGATCAGCTCGGTGAAGTCCTCGGAGCCCGACTCCTTTCGCTCGGACAGCTCGATCCCGCGCTCCTCCGCCATCGCCGGCGCGTTGACGAGGTTGACGGGCTCCTCGGTGTGCCCGGAGAGGATCCCGACCAGGACCGAGATCCCGAGCAGCCGGGTGTCGTGGTCGGCGATCCGACCGTGGAAGGAGACCTCGACCCGGCCCGCGGCGCCTCCGGCGAGCCCGGTCGCGAGCCGGCCGAGCCTCTCGCACAGCGGCACGAACGGCGCCAGCGCCTCCATCGTCTCCGGGCGGACGGAGACGATGTTGACCGCGTTCGTGACGACGCCCCCGGTGAGCGCTGCGCGCACCTGCTCGGCGGTGACGATCCCGGCGCGGTCCTGGGCCTCGGCGGTCGAGGCGCCCAGGTGCGGGGTGACGACCACGTTCTCGCGCCCGAACAGCGGATGCTCGGTCATCGGCTCCTCGGGGAAGACGTCGAGCGCGGCGCCGCCGACCTTGCCGGAATCGAGGCCCGCCGCCAGCGCATCGAGGTCGACCAGCTCGCCGCGGGCGCAATTGACGATCCGCACCCCGTCGCGCATCTGCGCGATCGCGTCGGCGTCGATCCAGTTCTCGGTCTCCGGCGTCTTCGGCAGGTGGATCGTGATCATGTCGGCGCGCGCGTAGAGCTCCTCGCTGGTCGCGGCGCCCTCGACCCCGAGCTCGCGGAAGCGCTCCGGGGTGACGAACTTGTCGAAGGCGACGACCTCCATCTCAAACGCCTGCGCTCGCTTGGCGACGAGCTGGCCGATCCGCCCGAAGCCGATCACCCCGAGCGTCTTCCCGTAGAGCTCGTTGCCGCCGTAGCGCGAGCGCGCCCATTCGCCCTCGACCAGGGAGGCGTGTGCCTGCGGGACGTTGCGGGAGAGGGCGAGGGCGAGGGCGAGCGTGTGCTCGGCCGCCGCGACCGAGTTCGACTCGGGGGCGTTGGCGACGACGATCCCGCGCTTCGTCGCCGCATCGAGATCGACGTTGTCGACTCCGGTCCCGGCGCGCCCGACCGCCCGCAGCCGCTCGGCGCGCTCGATCAGGTCGGCGGTCAGCTTCGTCGCCGAGCGGATCAGGATCGCGTCGAACTCGGCGATCCGCTCCGCGAGCTGGTCGTCGGACCAATCGAGACCCAGCTCGACGTCGAAGTCGCGCCGCAGCAGTTCGACGCCGGCGTCGGCGATCTTCTCCTTGACCAGGACCTTGGGGCGGCCGTTCATCGGAGCGATCTCAGCTCGCGACCGGCTCTGGGGCGCCCGATTCGGCGAAGACGCGCTGCGCTGCGGCCGCGCCGGCGCCGGGCTCGGCATCGTGGCCGAGGTCGCGAAGCGCCATCTCCAGCGCGGTCAGGGCGACGACGATGTCGAAGGCGCCGTAATAGCCGCAGTGGGCGATCCGCACGATCCTGCCCTTCAGGTGGCCCTGGCCGCCGGCGACGGTGACCCCGTAGCGATCGCGCATCAGCTTCGGGACCTTGGCGCCTTCGATCCCGTCGGGCATCGCGGCGGCGGTGACCACGTTGGCGTTGTCGTCATCGGGGCCGAAGCGCTCCAGCCCCAGTCCTTCGATTCCGGCGCGGGCGGCGCGGGCGAGCACCGCGTGGCGGGCGAACACGCGCTCGAGCCCCTCCTCGAGGATCAACTCGAGCGCGACGTCGAGGGCCAGGAACAGCGTCACGGCGGGCGTGAACGCCGAATTCGGCGGCTGCTCCGCCTGGCCCTTCGCGGTCTTCGCCCAGTCGAGGTAATAGCGACGCCCGGGATTCGCCTCGGCCAGGGCCATCGCCCGCTCGGAGACCGACGCGAAGGCGAGGCCGGGTGGGCACATCAGCGACTTCTGCGACCCGCAGGCGACCACGTCGACACCCCACTCGTCCTGGGGCAGGTCGACCGCGCCGAGACCGGAGACGGCGTCGACGCAGAGGATCGCGCCGTGCCCGGTCGCGACCTCGTTGAGGGCGCGGATGTCGTTGACCACCCCGGTCGAGGTCTCGGACTGCGTCACGTAAACGGCCTTCGGAGGCCGCTCGAGCCCGGCGATTTGCTGATCGAGCCGCTCGGGCTCTACCCGGTCCCCCCACTCCGCGGCGAGGTGGAAGAGGTCGGCGCCGTAGGCATCGCAGAGCTCCGCCCAGCGCTCGCCGAACTTGCCGCAGGAGGCGACCACGACCGGGTCGCCCGGGCCGACCACGTTGGCGACCGCGGACTCCATCGCCGCCGTACCCGAGCCGGCGAAGCACAGCACCTGGTTGGAGGTCCGGAAGATCCGCGGCAGCCGCTCGAGAACGCGGGCATAAGTCTCCACGAAGACGGGCGCGCGGTGGTAGACGATCGGCTCCGCCATCACCTGGCTCACCCGGGGCGGGATCGGGGTCGGCCCCGCGGTCATCAGGTACTGCTTCGAGAACAAGTTAGGCGGCTCGGCCATGGGCGGATCAGGATACGGGTCGTTGCGGCAAGGCCGCGGGCACCAGGCGGGTGTCGGCGACGATGTCGTGGATCGCGCGGTCCTCGTCGTCGAAGAGGGGCCACAGGTAGTCGACCGGGAGGAACAAGCCGCCCGTGATCAGCGTCCCGAACTGCTTTACGGCGACCTCGCGGACCAGGCACGTGCCCAGTCGCACCGGCTCGCCATCTACGGTCACGACCCGGACGTCGAGCGCCTGCTTGCCGACCGTCTGACCGTTCCTGTCGCCCTTGCGCGCCATCAGCAGCGAGGTATGCAGAAGCGCAGCGGCGATCCCGGCGACGATCAGGAGAGTCCCGGCGACGTTCGGCCCGGTCCCGCCGATCGCGAACAGGATCGTCGCGATCCAGATCGCGACCCCGAAGATCACGACCGAGATCCCGAGGTCGACGAAGGCCGCGCCCGTGCGCTCGCCGAATCCGGCGGGAGTCAAGTGGGGCAAATTCGTGTCGGGCTTCATCGCGACTTGATCAACTCATATATTGCGCGGCGCCAACCGCCGTCCTACAGGGAGGGAACGTGTATCCGATCAGCTTCGATGCCGACTACGAGGTCGAGCGCAACCGACTCACCACCTTCTTCAGACCGCTCGTCGCGATCCCCTGGATCCTTTGGGCCTACATCTACGGGATCGCCGCGCTCGTGGTCGTGGTCATCGCCTGGTTCGCGGTGCTGTTCACCAAGCGCTATCCCGAGGGGATGTACAACTTCGTCTCCAACTACCTGCGCTTCCAGGCGCGGGTCGGCGGATTCATCATCCTGCTCACGGACGAGCTGCCGCCGTTCAGTGGCGGCCCGCAGGACGACTATCCGATCCGGATCGATTTCGCGCCGCCCCAGCCCGAGTACCGTCGCTCCCGCACCTTCTTCAAGTTCCTGCTCATCTTCCCTCTGCAGATCCTTCTGTACGGGGTGCTCTTCCTCGCGTACGGCGCCGCCTTCATCACCTGGTGGCGGATCCTGTTCACCGGCAAGCAGTCGATCACCATGCACGACCCGCTGGAGCTGGCCATGGCCTACTTCGTCCGCGTGAACGCCTTTAGCTACGTGATGACCGAGGCGCACCCGCGCCTGCTAGAGGTCGAGGCCGATGAGCCGCCGCCCGGCGCGCCCGGGCTGCTCTACTCGGGTGAGAATCCGGAGTTGCTTCCGCCGGCGACACAGGCCGTGACGGCCGCGCAACCGCCGACCGAGCCGCCGCCCCCGCCGCCGGAGGAGCCGCCGACCACGCAGCAGCCGCCCCCGGCGTAGGCGTGAAGTCACATACGGCGTATCTCACCTTCGAAACGGAGGAGCGGCGCGAGTTCGTCCGGATCACCGACGAGGTCCAGGCCGCGGTCGACGAGGCCGGGATCGACGAGGGCATGGCGCTCGTCTCGGCGATGCACATCACCGCGGGCGTCTGGGTCAACGACGACGAGCCCGGGATCCAGGCGGACGCGCTCGAGTGGCTCGACAAGCTCGCGCCGCCGAGCTGGAAGGAGCCCGCGAACGACGTCGCCCGCCAGCTCGGCCCGGACGCCGGCGACTACCGCCACCACCGCGGCGGCGAGGACAACGGCGACGCCCACCTGAAGAACCTGCTCGTCCACCACCAGGTGATCGTCCCGGTCACCGAGGGCCGCCTCGACCTCGGCCCCTGGCAGGCGATCTTCTATACCGAGTTCGACGGCCGCCGGCGAAAGCGGCTGGTGATCAAGGTGATGGGCGAGTAGCCGGACGCCAGGGGTCGAGCCCCTGGGCACGAGGGGGGTCGGGACCAGTTGGCGACTTCTTCCCGAACGGTGGGAGATAACTCGCCAAGCCCGTCGATCTATCGGTCCCCGCGCAAGAGGATCACGACACCGCTCACCGTGAGCAACTCGCGGGCTCCCTGCTCCGCCGGACGTGCGCCTACTTCTCGATCCAGGGCATCATCGAGCGCAGGTCGCCGCCGACCTGCTCGATCTGGTGGTCCGGCCTGCTCGGAGCGCAGCCGGTCGAAGTTCTCGCCGCCGGCGCGGTTCTCGGCGATCCACTCCTTGGCGAACTCGCCTGACTGGATGTCGTCGAGGATCTTCCGCATCGCCGCGCGGGTCTCCTCGCCGATCACCCGCGGGCCGCGGGTCATGTCGCCGTACTCGGCCGTGTTGGAGATCGAGTGGCGCATGCCCGAGATCCCCTGCTCGTACATCAGGTCGACGATCAGCTTCAGCTCGTGCAGGCACTCGAAGTAGGCGAGCCGCGGGTCGTAGCCGGCCTCGACGAGGGTCTCGAAGCCGGCGCGGACCAGCTCGGTGGCGCCGCCGCAGAGGACCGACTGCTCGCCGAACAGGTCGGTCTCGCACTCGTCCTTGAAGGTGGTCTCGATGACTCCGGCGCGGCCGCCGCCGATCCCGCTGGCGTAGGCGAGGACCAGGTCGCGCGCGTTGCCCGACTCGTCCTGGTGAACCGCCATCAGGCAGGGCACGCCGCGCCCCTCCTCGAACTGGCGGCGGACCAGGTGGCCGGGGCCCTTCGGCGCGACCATGCCGACGTCGACGCCCTCGGGCGGCTCGATCTGGCCGAAGTGGATCGAGAAGCCGTGGGCGAACATGAGCAGGTTGCCGGGGGCGATCCCGTCGCTTGATCTCGCTCTCCCAGACCTCGGCCTGCTTCTCGTCGGGGAGCAGGATCATCACGATGTCGCCGCGGCTGGCGGCGTCGGCGACGTCGAGCACCTCGAGCCCGGCGGCCTCGGCTTCGGCGCGGCTGGAGGAGTCCGGACGCAGGCCGACGACGACGTCGACCCCGGACTCCTTCAGGTTGAGCGCGTGCGCGTGGCCCTGCGAGCCGTAGCCGAGGATCGCGACCGTCTTGCCCTCGAGCAGGGAGAGGTCGGCGTCGTCGTCGTAGAAGATGTCCTTCGTCGTCGCTCATCGGGCGCGAGATGCTAGACGAGTGATTCCAATCCCGCGCTAGCGAAGCGCGCGGCGCAGCAGCTTCCCCGACGCCGTGCGCGGCAGCTCGCCGACGAACTCGAAGCGCTTCGGCACCTTGAAGCCGGCGAGCGCGCTGCGAGCAGTGGCGGCGGAGCTCGTCGGCGCTCGGCCTCGGCACCGTCGCGAAGGACGACGACCGCCTCGACCGCCTCCTGCCACTCGGCGTCGGCGCGGCCGACGGCGGCGGCGTCGGCGACGGCGGGGTGGCGCAGGAGGACCTCCTCGACCTCGGCGGGCATCACGTTCTCGCCGCCGGTGACGATCACGTCGCCGAGCCGGTCGGTGACGTAGAGGAAGCCCTCCTCGTCGATCCGGCCCAGGTCGCCGGTGTGGAGCCAGCCGTCGACGTCGGCGCAGCCGGGGGCGACGGTCGGGCCCTGGACGAGGATCTCGCCGTCCTCGATCCGCAGGTGGGTGGTCAGCAGCGGCCGGCCGGCGGAGCCGAGCTTGCGGGTCGCGTCCGCGGGCGCGAGCGTCGTCACCTGCGAGGCGGCCTCGGTCAGCCCGTAGGTCTGGACGACGGTCGCGCCGCGCCCGATCGCCTCCTCGAGCACCTCGTCCGGGACCGGGCCGCCGCCGACGAGGACCGCGCGCAGCGGCAGCAGGTCGACGCCGGCCTCGAGCAGGCGGCTGAGCTGGGTGGCGACGAGCGAGATCAGGGTGACGCCGTCGCCCTCGAGCGAGGCGGCGATGCGGTCGACGTCGAAGCCGTCGTGGACGACCGCGGTCGTGCCGTAGATGACGCTGCGCATGACGATCGAGAGCCCGGCGACGTGGTGCAGCGGCAGGCAGCAGAGCCAGCGGTCGCTCGGCTCCATGCCGAGGTTGAAGGCGGAGCCGACCGCGCTCCAGAGGTGGTTGCCGTAGGTGAGGCCCGACCGGCCGCGGCCGCCCCGAGGTGCCGCTGGTGAGGATCCGGCAGTGGATCGCGTCAGGTCGTGCTCGCCGAGCAGCGGCAGGTCGGCCTCGGTCGGCGGCGAGGTCGCGCGGCTCGGAGACGACGAGGATCGGGTTCGCCCGCTCGAGCTCGGCCTCGCGCTCGGCGGCGGGTAGCCGCGGGTCGAGCGGGTAGGCGACCGCGCCGAGCTTCATCAGGGCGTGCAGGAGGACGACGAAGTCGGGCCCGGGCGGCAGCTCGAGCGCGACCGTCGCGTCGCGGCGCACGCCGCGCCCGGCGAGCCGCCGCGCGATCGCGGTCGCCTCGTGCCTCGAGCTCGGCGTAGGTGAGCTCGAGCCCCGCCGGCGACGAGCCCGGGCCGGTCGGGGCAGGTCTGCGCGCGCTGGGCGAGCCAGTTGTCGAGGTTCAAGGCCTGAGTGCTCGCTGCGACTCGGTTCGCTGGCTATCGTCCCGGCAGCCTATGCCGACCCCGCACAAGGACGCACCGCCCGCGAGGAGCTCTACGCGCCGATCGAGTGGACGCCCGGCGCGGCGAGTTCGCGCGACATCCTCTACGAGAAGGCCGAGGGGATCGCGAAGATCACGATCAACCGGCCCGAGGTCCGCAACGCCTTCCGGCCGCAGACGCTCGCCGAGCTTCGCGACGCCTTCGCCCTCGCCCGCGACGACCTCGAGGTCGGCGCCGATCATCTTCACCGGCGCCGGCGACGAGGCGTTCTGCTCGGGCGGCGACCAGCGGATCCGCGGCGACGACGGCTACATCGGAGACGACGAGGTCGCCGAGCGGGGCGTCGGTCGCCTCGACGTCGGCGACCTGCACGTGCAGATCCGCCGGCTGCCCGAAGCCGGTCGTGGCGATGGTCGCCGGCTACGCGGTCGGCGGCGGCCACATCCTCCACCTCGTCTGCGACCTGACGATCGCCGCCGACAACGCCGTCTTCGGCCAGACCGGCCCGCGCGTCGGCAGCTTCGACGGCGGCTTCGGCGCCAGCCTGCTCGCCCGCAACATCGGCGTCAAGCGGGCCAAGGAGATCTGGTTCCTCTGCCGGCTCTACGACGCCGGCGAGGCGCTGCAGATGGGCCTGGTCAACGCGGTCGTCCCGATCGGCGAGCTCGAGCGCGAGACGGTCGCCTGGTGCCGGGAGATGGGCCACCTCTCCCCCCTCGCGCTGCGGCTGCAGAAGGCGAGCTTCAACGCCGAGGAGGACGGGCTCACCGGCCTCCAGCAGCTCTCCCACGACGCGACGCTGCTCTTCTACATGAGCGAGGAGGGTCAGGAGGGCCGCAACGCCTACCAGCAGGGCCGCCAGCCGGACTTCTCGAAGTTCCCGCGCCGGCCCTAGGCACTGGATTGAGCGCGTTTCGGATCTGGTTGATGGCGGCGCGGCCGCGGACGCTGCCCGCGGCGATCGCGCCGGTCCTGGTCGGCACCGCCGCCGCGGTCGAGGCCTCGGAGGAGCTCCGGGTCGGGCCCTTCCTCGCCGCGCTCGCCGGCAGCGTCCTGATCCAGATCGGGACCAACCTCGCCAACGACTACTCGGACGCGCAAGCGCGGAGCCGACGACGTCGACCGGCTCGGGTCCGGTGCGCGTCACCGCCGCCGGCCTGGTCGACGCCGCGCCGCGTCCTCGTCGCGACCTGGATCGCCTTCGCCGGCGCGGTCGCGGTCGGGGATCTACCTGGCCGCCGTCGCCGGCCCGGTGATCCTCGCCGTCGGCGCGGTCTCGATCCTCGCCGGCGTCCTCTACACAGGCGGCCCGCGTCCCTACGGATACGCCGGGCTCGGCGAGCTCTTCGTCTTCCTCTTCTTCGGCCTCGTCGCGGTCAACGGCTCCTACTTCGTCCAGCTCGAGCGACTGGACTGGCTGCCGTTCGCGCTCTCGATCCCGGTCGGGATGCTGGCGACGGCGATCCTCGTGGTCAACAACGTCCGCGACATCGACACCGACCGCCGCGCCGGCAAGCTGACCCTCGCCGTCCGGCTGGGGCGCGATCGAGCCCGCCGTCTCTACGTGGCGCTGGTGCTCGGCGCCTACGCCCTGCTCGCGATCGGCCTCGCCGCCGCGGGCGGCCCGCCTCACCGCCGCGATCGCGTTCGCTCTCCCTGCCGCTCGCCGCCGGGCCGATACGCGCGGTCGGAGCGCGCACCGACGGCCCTTCGCTGAACCAGGCGCTGGCGCAGACCGGGGCGCTGCTCGGCGCGTTCAGCGTCCTGCTCTCCGCCGGCCTGCTCCTGGCGACTCGCTTGAATCGTGATCCGCCGGATCGAGGTGATCCCGTACGCGCTGCCGTTCCGCGAGCCCTACGTGACCGCGCGCGGGCGGCTCGACCGCCGCGAGCTGATCCTGCTGCGGATCACCGACGCCGATGGCCGTGGTCGGCCTCGGCGAGACGACCTCGCTCTCGCTTCGGGGCGGTCGCGCGCTGGAGGAGATCGCCGCCGAGCTCGGCGAGATCGCCGCGCTCTGCGAGGACGAGCCCGGCGGCGTCTCCACTTTTCACCTCTCGCGCGAGCTCGGATCCAACGAGGCCCGCTGCGCGCTCGCGATCGCGATCATGGACCTCGACCTACGCCGCCGGGGCGAGGGCGGCCGCGCCGGACCCGGTGCCCTGCAACGCGACGCTTTCCGACGGGAACCGCCGGACGAGGTCGCCGAAGCGGCGGCGCGCTGGCGCGAGCTCGGCTTTCGCAGCTTCAAGCTCAAGGTGCGGCCCGGACGACGACGTCGCCCCCATCGTCGCGGCTCGCGAGGCACTCGGTCCCGAGGCGGCGATCCGGGTCGACGCCAACGGCACCTGGGATCGGGCGACCGCGACTGAACGCCCTCGGCGAAGCTCGAAGATCTGGGGGTCGAGCTCTGCGAGCAGCCGGTGGCGACGCTCGAGGAGATGGCCGAGGTGCGCGCGCGCGAGCGCGATCCCGCTGGCCGCCGACGAGAGCGTGCGCGAGCCGGCCGATTCCCGCCGGGCGAGCGAGCTCGGCGCCTGCGACATGGCGACGCTGAAGCTCGCGAAGGTCGGCGGGCCGGTCGCGGCCGAGCGCGGCGAGTGGAGTCAGCCCGTCTACCTCTCGAGCGCCCTCGAGGGCCCCGTCGGGATCGCCGCGGCAGGCCGCGTAGCAGCGGCGATCCGAGCGCGCGAGGACGGCTCCGACGCCGGGCGTCGCGCACGGCCTCGCGACCCAGCTCCTCTTCGCGGAGACGATCGCCGCGGCGGGGGCCCGAGGTGCGCGACGGGATGCTTCATCTGCCCGAGGGACCGGGGCTCGGGGTCGAGATCGACGAGACCGCGCTCGAGCGGCATCGGCTGGGGGTCTGACTCCATGACCGCAAGGCGTTGGACGAGGGTCTGCGGTGAATGGGGTCAGACCCCCTGCCCGGGATAGCGTTCCCGCGATGGACCCGACCAACGGCAACACCGCACTGGCGTCGGCGATGGCCGAGGAGCTCGGCCGCTGCGGCGTCCGCCAGGCGGTGATCGCGCCCGGGCTCGCGCTCCACCCCGCTCGCGCTGGCGCTCTGGCGCGAGGGAAGATCGACGTCGAGGTGGTGCTCGACGAGCGCTCGGCCGGCTTCGTCGCACTCGGCGCCGCGGCAGGCGTCGCGCCTTCCCACGGTGACCCTCTGCACCTCCGGCTCCGCGGCCGCGAACCTGCATCCCGCCGTCGCCGAGGCCGATGAGGCCGGCGTGCCGCTGATCGTGCTGACCGCCGACCGGCCGCCGGAGCTGCGCGGGATCGGCGTCGGGCCAGACGATCGACCAGCTCAAGCTCTACGGCTCGGCGGTGCGCTGGTTCTGCGAGGTAGGCACCCACGATGCCGACGACGCGGGACTCCTTCACTTCCGCTAGGTCGCCTGCCGCGCGCTACGCGGCCGCGCGCGGCGAGCCGCGACCCGGGCCCGGTCCACCTGAACGTCCCGTGGCGTGAGCCGCTCGCGCCCGTAGCGCCGACCGGGAGGCGGTCACCGCGAGCTCGCCGCTCGCTCGCGGGGGCCGGGGCGGACGGACCGCTGACCGCTGTCAGCGCCCCCGCCCGGGGGGCCGCCGCGAAGCTGCTCGACCGGCTCGCCGAGCGGATCGCCGAGCTCGGCGAGGGACTGATCGTCGCCGGGAGGCAGACCGACCCGGGCCTGGCTCCGGTCGTCGCCTCGCTGGCCGCCGCGAGCGGCTATCCGATCCTGCCGGAGCCGACTTCGCAGCTGCGCCTCGGCGGCCACGACCGCTCGCGGGTGATCTGGGCCTACGACTCGATCGCGCGCGCCCGCCCGGAGTCGCTCGCGCCCGACCTCGTCCTGCGCTTCGGCGACATGCCGACCTCGAAGTCGCTGCGCGAGTGGATCCGCGACCGCGAGCCCGAGCAGTTCGTCCTCGCGCCGCACGGCTGGAACGAGCCCACGCACCGCGCCGACCGAGATCGTCCGCGCCGATCCGGCCGCGGTCGCGGCGGGACTCGCCGCCCGGCTCGGGTCGCGCGGAAGCGGCCGGCGCGGCGATCCACTGGACGGCGCGACTGGCTGCGGGCGGGCGAGCGGCCGCGCGGGCGATCGAGGGCGGAGCTGGCAGGCGAGAGCGAGCCGTAGCGAGCCGTGGCGTGCACGTCGCGCTCGGCCGGCTCTACGCAGACGGCGACCTCGTCTACACCGCGTCGAGCATGCCGATCCGCGACCAGGAGGCCTTCCTCGCCGCCGGCGCCGGCCGCGGTCACGTTCCTCTGCAACCGCGGCGCGAACGGGATCGACGGGCTCGATCTCCTCGGGGCGGGCGCCGCGATCGCGTCCGGGCGCCCGACCTGGATCGTCACCGGTGACCTCGGCCTCGTCCACGACGCCGCCGGGCTCGCCGCGGTCGCGCGCGCGACGGAGCCCGGTCTGGGTGATCGTCGATCAACAACGACGGCGGCGGCATCTTCGAGTTCCTGCCGCAGGCCGAGATCGTCGATCGCGACGAGTTCGAGGCGCTGTTCGGGACGCCGTCCGGGCTCGAGCCCGCGGATCTCGCGGCCGTGTACGGCCTACCTCACCGGCTGGTCGGGAGCGTCGACGAGCTTCGGGAGGCCGCCGCGGCGGGAACCGGGATCATCGAGGTCCGCACCGGGCAGCGCAGGCGCAACGTCGAGATTCACCGCCGGATCTCCGAGCGGGTCGCAAGCGAGCTCGCGCGACGTCGACGGGAGTCCGGCGGGTCAGTGATACTCCCGTCGATGGGTGACGGAGGCGCGCGTGGCCGTGGTCGCTCTCGAGGGCGAGATAGACCTCGCCCTGGCGCCTGAGGCCGAGCGGCGGATCGCCGAGGCCGAGGCGCAATGATCCCGCCGAGGTGGTGATCGACCTGCGCGAGGTCACGTTCATGGACTCGAGCGGTCTGCGCCTGCTCCTCGCGGCCCATCAGCGCGCCCAGGAGGACGGCCGCGGATTCGCCCTGGTCGAGCGGCGGCGACGTCGGTCGACCGGCTGCTCGAAGGTGACCGGGCTCGCGGGACGGATGCGGGTTCTCGACGAGCCGCCCGAAGGCTCCTCCGAGTCGTTCTGATCTAACGACTGATCTCGAACCAGACGCTCGTCGGCGGACCCGGCCTGCACGCCCCAGCGGTCGGCGAGCCGGTCGACGATGAAGAGGCCCCAGCCGCCGTCGCCCCGCGGATGCCGGCACCGGCTCGGCACGGAACCCGTGCCCGCTGGTCGACGACCTCGCAGCGCACCAGTCTTGGCTACCTCGATGTGGAGTTCGACGACCGATGCAATCGCGCGACTCGGCGGAATGGCGGTAGGAGTTGGTCACCAGCTCCGAGATGAGCAGGGCCAGATCCGCGGTCAGCGTCATCGCCAAGCCGAGCGCGGAGCGGCTCGATCGCGCGCCTCGCGTCTGCAGCGACCTGCGGGCCGCCTCCAACGGTGAACGAGGCCCCCTCCGCGGTCGCCCTCTCGCCATATAGGGCAGCTCCGGTCATGGTCTCGACCTATCGAGTACCCACGAAACGGGCATTAGTAAACGCTTACGATTTCGAGAGGGGCCGTCAGCCCGCGAGCAGCGGCAGGATCGCGCCGAGCTTGACCTCGGTCTCGGCCAGCTCGGCGGCGGGGTCGGAGTCGGCGACGATGCCGGCGCCGGCGTAGAGGTGGGCGCGGCGGTCGCGTAGCAGGGCGCTGCGCAGGGCGACGCAGAACTCGCCGTCCTCGGCGGCGTCCATCCACCCCACCGGGCCCGCGTACCAGCCGCGGTCCATCCCCTCGAGCTCGTCGATCGCGGCGAGCGCGCGATCGGACGCGGCTCGCCGCCGACGGCGGGGGTCGGATGCAGCAGTCGCGGCGAGCTCGACCGCGGAGCGCGGGCTCGGCGAGCTGGGCCCTGATCGGGGTCGCCATGTGCTGGACGTTGGCGACCTTGACGAGTCCCGGCTCGGGGGCTGCCTCGACCCAGACCGAGTGAGGACGCAGGGCGCGCTCGATCCGCCGGGCGACGATCGCGTGCTCGATGCGCTCCTTCTCGGAGCGAAGGAGCTGTTCGCCGAGGTGGTCGTCGACCGCAGGGATCGGCGCTTCGCCGCGCCGAGCCGGCGAGCGCGACGGTCGCGGCGCCGGCGCCGCGGCGGCGGACGAGAAGCTCGGGGCTGGCGCCGCAGAACGCCCCCTCCGGCGAGCCGACGCAGAAGCAGAAGCAGGCGGGGAAGAGCTCGCGGAGCGGCGCCGTGGAGAGCGGCGGGGTCGTGGGCCGACTGGCGCGTCGACGACCACCTCGCGGGCGAGGACGGTCTTCTCGAGCTCGCCGGCGCGGATCCGCTCGCGGGCCGCGGCGACGGCCGCCTCGTAGTGCTCCGGGGGACGCGTGCGATCGAATCGCCACCTCGCCGGTCGGGATGCGGGTCGAGCAGCGGCAGCCCGGTGCCGGCGAGCGACCGCGCGCGCGTTTCGGCCCGGCGGAGTGTTGCCTCCAGCTCCGTCTCCGGCCCGAGCAACTGCCGCCAGTGTCAGCAGGCAGCGCTCGCCCGCTCGGACGATCGAGAGCTCCGGCAGGACCGCGAGTGCGGGTGGGAACGAGCTCCACTGCGGCGTCGCGCCCCCGTCGCCGGCGAAGGCGAAGCCGCCGACCCAGACCGGGCCCGCGCCGCTGGGGAAGGTCGTCGGGCTCGTCGGCGAGCCGGCCGCGTGCGACCCGGCGCACGCGCGGCCGATGTCCTCGAACCGGGCCTCCTCCCGCGAGACCGCCTCGTAGGCGCTGCCGAGCCCCGCCAGCGAGAAGCCCGCGTCGGGCTGCTCCCAGCAGAACCAGCGATCGGAGGCGAGCCGCGAGGCGAAGATCGCGGCGGCGGGATCGAGGGCGCCCTGGGGCAGCTCGGTCGTCGCGCTGACAGGCGGCGCTTGCCGTCGCCCCCCGTGCGCTCCGCCAGCGCGCGGAGCCGCTCGACGGCTTCGGTTGCAGCGAGGGTCGCCTGCGGTTGGTGGGCCACCCCACCAGAGTAGGTCAGGCCCTCAGGCCTCCGGCTTCGAGCGCGAGATCGCGACCTCGCCGGTGCGCGCCATCTCGACCAGGCCGTGCGGGCGGATCATCCGCTCGAAGGCGTCGATCTTCTCCTGGGTACCGGTGATCTCGACGTCAGCGTGCGCCGCGAGACCTCGACGATCTTGGCGCGGAAGATCTCCGCGAACTGCATGATCTCGCCGCGGCGACTCGACCGAGGCGGTGATCTTGAACAGCGCCATCTCCCGGGCGATCGTCTGCCCGGCTCCATGTCGCGGATCTTGATCACGTTGACCAGCTTGTGGAGCTGCTTGGTCACCTGATCGATCGGGTGGACCGCGCCGTCCAGGGTCAACGTGATCCGCGAGATATTGGGGTCGTCGGTCGGGCCGACGGTGAGCGTGTCGATGTTGAAGCCGCGGCGGCTGAACAGGCCGGCGATCCGGGCGAGCACGCCGGGGCGGTTCTCGACGAGGAGCGAGAGGATGTGCTTGCGGCCGGTGAGCTGCGAGCCGACCTCGAGGTCCTCGAGCCGGACCAGATCTGGCGTCCCGGCTTCCATCAGTGGCCCTCCAATGGCCGCGTGGCCGCCAAAGAGGGTGCGTGTCGGAGTGACCACCTCCCGTCGCGCGGCGGCGCCCGCCGGGATCATCGGGTAGCAGTTCTCCTCCTTGGTCACCCGGACGTCGAGCAGGACCGGGCCGTCGGCGTCGATCGCGTCGCGCATCGCGCCCTCGACCTCGGCCTTGTCGGTGACCATCATCGGCGGTCCAGCCGAACGCCTCGGCGAGCTTCGCCCAGTCCGGGCTCGGGCCCATCTCGACCGAGCTGTAGCGGCTGTCCCAGAAGAGCTCCTGCCACTGGCGGACCATGCCCATGTAGCCGTTGTTCATGAGGAAGACCTTGACCGGGATCTCGTGCACGGCGGCGGTCGCCATCTCCTGGCAGTTCATGATCAGCGAGCCGTCGCCGGCGAGGCAGACGACGGTCTCGTCGGGGCAGGCGACCTTGGCGCCGATCGCGGCCGGCAGGCCGAAGCCCATCGTCCCGAGGCCGCCGGAGTTGATCCACCGCCGCGGCTTGGCGAAGTGGTAGTACTGCGCCGCCCACATCTGGTGCTGGCCGACGTCGGAGGCGATGATCGCGTCGCCGTCGGTGGCCCGGTACATCGCCTCGACCATCAGCTGTGGCTTGATCTCGGAGTCGGCCGAGTCCTCGTAGCCGAGCGGGTAGTTCTCCTGCCATTCGTGGATCTGCTTCCACCAGTCCGCGAGGCGGTCGGCGTCGGGCTTCAGCGCCCGGTACTCCTTCGTCAGCTTCGGCAGCACGTCGCTTGGCGTCGCCGACGATCGGGATGTGTGCCGGGCACGTTCTTCGAGATCTCCGCCGGGTCGACGTCGATGTGGACGAACTTCGCCCGCGGCGCGAACTCGGAGAGCTTGCCGGTGATCCGGTCGTCGAAGCGGGCGCCGACCGCGAGGATCAGGTCGGCCTGGTCCATGCGCCCAGTTCGCCGCCCGGGTGCCGTGCATGCCGAGCATCCCCAGCCATTGCTCGTGCGGTGCCGGGAACGCGCCGAGGCCCATCACCGTGCAGGTGACGGGGAAGTTGTCGGCGGTGGCCAGCTCGCGAAGCTCCTCTGAGGCGTTCGCGTTGATCACCCCGCCGCCCGCGTAGATGATCGGGCGGGCGGCGTTGGCGAGCGCCTTCGCGGCGAGGCGGATCTGCTTGATGTTGCCCTCGGTGTTCGGCTGGTAGCCGGGGAGGTCGGGCGTGCCGGTCGCCGGCTCGTAGTCGATGTCGGCGCGCGAGAGGTCCTGCGGCACGTCGACCAGGACCGGACCCGGCCGGCCCGTCGAGGCGACGTGGAAGGCCTGGTGGATGTACTCGGGGATCTGGCGCGGGTCCTGGACCAGGAACGAGTGCTTGACGACCGGCAGCGTGATCCCGGTGACGTCGGCCTCCTGGAAGCCGTCGGTGCCGATCAGGTCCGTGCGGACCTGACCGGTGATGAAGACCGTCGGCACCGAGTCGAGATGGGCGTCCGCGATCGCGGTGACCAGGTTCGTCGCCCCCGGCCCGGAGGTGGCGAGCGCCACCCCGACCCGGCCGGACGCCTTCGCGTAGCCCTCGGCGGCGTGCCCGCCGCCCTGCTCGTGGCGGACCTGGATGTGCGCGATGTCGGCGTCGTAAAGCGCGTCGTAAGTCGGAAGGTTGGCGCCCCCGGGAATCCCGAAGACGTGCTTCACACCCTCGGCCTTGAGGGCCTCGCAAAGAGCATCCGCCGCGCGCATGGTGTGAGCTTAGTGTGCCGAAACCGGCTGCTTGCTGCGCATGAGTTCCGCCAGGAGCTCGGCAGCCCAGCGAGTGCCGCCTAACCGGTGCCATCACGCCGTTTAGGCGGTAGCGAGTGCGGTTTTCGGCCCCGGCCCCCTCCCCTACGTGCCCGCTGTTCGGGCTACGTCGCGGTTTCTCGGAGCGTCTCCCCCTCCAACTCCCCCGGCTTCCAGCGGGTTCGGGGGAGGATGGCGCCGGGGATGACGCGGTCTCGGTGGCGCTCGATGATCGCGAGCATCGAGCGGACGAGCTCCTCGCCGAGCAGGGTCGGCTCGAGGCCGAGCTCGCGGAGCTTCGTGTTGGTGGCGTTGTAGTAGTGGCGCTCGAGCTCGACCCGGGGGTTGGGGAAGTTGCGGATCTCGACCTCGTAGCCGAGCTCGGCGGCGCTGCGGCGGACCAGCTCGGCGAGCTCGGTGACCGAGAACTGCTCGGTGAACTGGTTGAAGACGCGGTACTCGCCGAGCTCGGGCGGGTTGGCGACGGCGAGCTCGACGCACTGGAGCGTGTCGCGGACGTTGAGGAAGCCGCGGGTCTGGCCGCCCTCGCCGTAGACGGTCAGCGGGTGGCCGATCACCGCCTGCACGCAGAAGCGGTTGAGCACGGTGCCGAAGACCTCGTCGTAGTCGAAGCGGGTGATCAGGCGCTCGTCGCGCGCGGACTCCTCGGTGTCGATCCCGTAGACGACGCCCTGGTTGAGGTCGGTCGAGCGCAGGCCCCAGATCCGGCAGGCGAAGTGGATGTTGTGGGAGTCGTGGACCTTGGAGAGGTGGTAGAGCGAGCCGGGCTGCTTCGGGAACGGCAGGGTGTCGGAGCGGCCCTTGTGCTCGATCTCGATGAACCCCTCCTCGATGTCGATGTTGGGGGTCCCGTACTCGCCCATCGTCCCGAGCTTGACCAGGTGGCAGTCGGGGACCCGGTCGCGCATCGAGAACAGCAGGTGGAGCGTCCCGATCACGTTCGTGTACTGGGTCAGGACGGCGTTGCGGCGGTTCATCATCGAGAACGGCGCCGAGGGCTGCTCGCCGTAGTGGACGATCGCCTCGGGCAGCGTCTCGGCGACCACCCGGTCGATGAACTCGCCGTCCTCGATGTCGCCGACGAACGAGCGGATCTCGGAGCCGGTCAGCTCCCGCCACGCCTCGATCCGCTCCCCGAGCGAGCGGATCGGGGTCAGTGAGTCGGTCGAGTGCTCGTTGTGCCAGCGGCGCCGGGAGAAGTTGTCGACCACGCTGACGTCGTGACCCCGCTCCGAGAAGCGCATCGCGGTCGGCCACCCCAGGTATCCGTCGCCACCCAGGATCAGAATCCGCATGAGGGCGGGGAGGGTAGCGGACGCCTCCTAGAGTCCCCGCGATGAAAACTGCGTCACGTACGCGCCTGGCTCGAGGGGCTTCCCGCGCGTCACGGGCGCTGCGACCCTGATCATCCTCGCGGCGATCCTGGTGCTCGCGCTGGGGCTGCGGGTGGCGCGAGCCGCCGACGAGATCGACGTCCCGGGACCCGACTCCGACGCCTACTCGGCGATCGCCTCGCACCTCTACAAGACCGGCGAATACGGGACGCCGGGGATGGAGAACGAGTCCGACTGGTCGCCCGGCGCCGTCCTCGTCTACACGGGCGTCTACGCCGTCACCGGGGGCGTCCGCGAGGAGGCGGCGCGCTACCTGGTCGCCCTGCTCGGAGCTGCGCTGGTCCTCGTCGCCTATGCGCTCGCGCGCCGGCTGGCGCGCGCGGCCGAGGTCTCGGAGGACGTCGCGGGCCTCGCCGCGGCGCTCGCGGTCGCCGCCTATCCCGCCTTCATCTACGACGCGGGGCGGTTGATGTCGGAGCCCTTCGCCGAGCTGACGCTCGCCGGCTTCGTCCTCTCCTTCCTTTGGGCGATCGAGCCCGACCGGTCGGGCCGTGGTCCTACGCGCTGCCCGGAGCCCTGCTCGGCCTCACCGCGCTGTTTCGCCCCGAGTACCTGCCGTTCGCGATCCTGTTCGCGGCGCTCGCGGCCTTCTGGGCCTGGCGGCGGGGCGAGCGGACCACGCCCCGGCCGGCGATCCCCGCCCTCGCCCTCCTCGCCGGCTTCGCCCTCCTCGTCGTCCCCTGGACGATCCGCAACGCGATCGAGCTCGACCGCTTCGTCCCCGTCTCCACCGGCGGCGGCAAGGCGCTCTTCATCGGCACCTACCTGCCCGGCGACGGGGATCACTTCGGCACCAAGCGGGCCCTCTTCTACGCCTCCAACCCGGACTCGGACCTCACGCCCGAGGAGGTGAACCTGCTGCCGATGCAGCCGATCCTCGACGAGGTCGCGGCGCGGCGGCCCGAGCTCGACCGCGACGCGGCGCTCGGCGCGATCGGTCGCGAGAACCTCGCCGACGCGGTCACCGAGCAGCCGCTCGACCTCGTCGCGATGATGGGCCGCAAGGTCTGGCGGATGTGGCGCTCGGGCTCGGGCCCGGCGATGGACGGCGTCGCCCAGGAGATCCTCCACGTCGCCCTCTGCCTGCCGGGCTCGGCGGGCTCGTCCTGCTCGCGGTCCGCCGCCGCCGCGAGGCGCTCGTGATCGGCCTGCTCGTGCTCGGGATCACGGCGATCGGCGCCGTGCTGCTCGCCTCGACCCGGCGCAACCTGATCCTGATGCCGATCGTGATCGCGCTCGCCGGCGTCGCGGTCGCCTGGCTGGCAGCGCGGTTGCCGGTCGCGCGCGGTCGTACTCCTACGGTGCCGCGCTCCGTGGGCCCCCGAGCCTGCTCCTCGCCCAGCGTCTTCCCCTCCGAGCTGACGGCGCTTGCGCGCCGGCGGATTGGTCGATCGCCGCCGCGATCGCCGGTCTTCGCGATCTGGCGCCGGCGCTCGCTCCGCAACGTCGACGTCCTGATCCTGCTCATCGCTCGCCGCCGGGCCTCGCGATCGTCAGCGGCACCGAGCTGACCAACACCCTGCTCGAGGCGTTCTCGTTCGACGAGCGGCAACGGCGAGCGGATCATCGGCGTCGCCGTCTTCGCGATCCTGATCCTCTTCCTGCTCGTCCTGCGCGCCCTCTCACAGGGCTCGCGGATCAGCCGCGAGCTCTCCGGCTGCGCTCGAGGGGATCGCCTGGGAGGAGTTCCGCACCGCCGGCCTGCCCGAACGCTTCCGCGGCAAGATCGCGGTCGTCGTCCCCGCCTACAACGAGGAGGAGAACCTCGGCCACGTGCTCGCCCGCATCCCCGCCGAGGTCGTGCGATCGCGAGACCGCGGTCGCTCGTCGTCGACGACGGCTCGCGGGACCGCACCGGCGACGTCGCCCGCGAGCACGGGGTCGCGGTCGCGCGCCACGTGATCAACCGCGGCGGCGGCGCCGCGCTTCGCACCGGCTACCGGCTGATGGCCGACTCCGGCGCCGACGTCGTCGTCACCCTCGACGCCGACGGCCAGCACCTGCCCTCCGAGATGGACCGCCTGGTCGGCCCCGTGCTGAGCGGCGAGGTCGACGTCGCCCACGGCTCCCGGGTCCTCGGCGAGGCGGAGCCCGACCACTCGCGCCCGCGAGCTCGGGATCGTCTTCTTCAACCGCCTCGTCTCGCTTCATCACCCGCACCAAGGTCAGCGACTGCTCGAACGGCTACCGCGCCGTCCGCGCCTCGGTCCTCCCCCAGCTCGTCCTACGCCAGGAGCAGTTCCACACCTCCGAGTTCATGATCGAGGCGATCAAGCGGGGCGTCCCCGCCAAGCGAGGTCCCGGTGACCGTCGAGAAGCGCCTCCACGGCCACTCGAAGAAGCCCGCGGTCGTCCGCTACGGCCTCGGCTTCGCCAACGCGATCGTCCGCACCTGGTTGCGGTAGGGCACGAAACATCGGGCTCCGCGCCGGGTTCACGGAGCGTGGGAACCGGGCTGACCCTCGCGACGGTCCTGCTGGCGGCGCTCGCCTCGGCAGCGCTCGCCGCCAGCGCATGGGCCGGCGCGGGCAACCGCCCAGAGGAGTCACCGCCCAACGTCGTCGTCCTGATGACCGACGACCAGACGGTCGAGTCGCTGCGGGTGATGCCTCAGGTCGAGCGCGCTGCTCGCCGACGAAGGGGTCGAGTTCTCGAACAGCTTCACCTCCAACCCGATCTGCTGCCCGTCGCGCGCGACCTTCCTCACGGGGCAGTACCCACATAACCACGGGGTCCTTCGCAACGGCGCCCCGAACGGCGGCTACGCCACCCTCGACGGCTCGCAGACGCTGCCTGTCTGGCTCCAGCGGGCGGGCTACCACACCGCGCACATCGGCAAGTACCTGAACGGCTACGGCCGGACGGCGCCGCTCGAGATCCCGCCGGGCTGGACCGAGTGGCGCGGCTCCGTCGACCCGACCACGTACTCGATGTACGGGTACACGCTGAACGAGGAGGGCGTCCTGACCACCTACGGCGAACCCCGACGTCGAGGACCCGGCCGCCTACCAGACCGACGTCTACGCGCAGAAGGCGGTCGAGCTGATCGGGCGCCGGGCGCCGAAGCGAAAGCCCTTCTTCCTCTCAGTGGCCCCGCTCGCCCCGCACTCGGAGAACGACCTCGGCGAGGACGAGCCGCCGGAGTCGACGCCCGGACCGCGCGCCGCGCCGCGCCACGAGGGCGCCTTCGCCTCCGAGCCGCCGCCCGCTGCCGCCTTCCTACAACGAGGTCGACGTCTCCGACAAGCCGGTCGGAGATCCAGTCGCGCAATCCGATCGGGGCGACCGCGGCGGCGAACATCACGGCCCGCTACCGCGATCGCCTCGAGAGCCTGCTCGCCGTCGACGACATGGTCGCCTCGATCGTCACGGCGTTGCGCCAATCCGGCGAGCTCGACGAGACCCTGTTCGTGCTTCACCGCCGACAACGGGTTCTTCCACGGCGAGCACCGGATCCGCACCGGTAAGCAGCAGGTCTACGAGGAATCGATCCGCGTCCCGATGATCGTCCGCGGTCCCGGCCTTCCAGACGGTGCCGTCCGAACGCAGCCGGTCGCCAACATCGACCTCGCGGCCACGATCCTCGACTACGCCGGGATCAGATCGCCGGTCCCGCCCGACGGCCGCTCGCTGCGCCGGCTCGCCGCCGACCGCCGGCTCGAGCCCGGCCGCGCGATCCTGATCGAGAACTGGTGCGGGCCGCAGGAGACCTGCTTCGACCCGCTCCTGCCCCGCTATCAGGCGGTCCGCACCCACCGCTACCTCTACGCCGAGCGCCCGACGGGCGAGGCCGAGCTCTACGACCTGGAGGTCGACCCGTTCGAGCTCGACAGCCGCCACGCCGACCCCGCCTACGCCGAGATCCGTGCCTCACTGGCTCGGCTGCTCTCGCAGCTCAAGGCTTGCGTCGGCGAGGGCTGCCGGGTCGCGCCGCGGCTGAAGCCGCGGATTCGCTATGACGCCGACCGGGAGGACGGCCGCAAGTGCGCCGACTCCACGATCAGGGTGTCGCCGCGAGGCGCCGACGACGGCGAGGCGGTCGCCGGCAAGCTCTTCCTCGACGGCAGGCCGGGTGGAAACGCCCAGGACGCGGGGCTCCAGATCAACGTCGCCCCCGGCGAGCTTCGCAAGCGGCGCGAAACCGATCTGCGCTACAACGTCACCACGCTCGACGGCCGCGTGCTGAGCCTGGACGCAGACGTCCCGCCGCGCTGCTGAGCCTCAGCGCAGGCCTCAGGCCGATGGGTGATGAACCTCCTCCGGCTCGGGGAGGTACATGTCCTCGCCGCAGGCGTTGCAGACCTGGACGTAGAGCTTGTGGGTCTTGCCGCAGCGCGGGCAGCGGCGCTCCGGCTCGATCTTCTCGTACCGGTAGAGGATCACCGCGATCAGCCCCAGCCCGGGCAGCACGGTGCCGACGATCAGCCAGATGAAGAAGGAGCTTCCCTTGGCCCGGCCGATGATCCCGGTGGCGAGGCCGAAGAGAACGGCGATCAGGACGTACTGCATCGCCGCTCACGCTACACAGGGATCCGTCCCGTCCTCGCGTCCGGGGCCGACCACGTTCGCCCGCCGCAGGTAGCGCTCGAAGCGGGTCGGGTATGCGGTCATCAACCCGTCGACGCAGATCTCCAAGAGCTCCCGATAGAGCTCCTCGTTCTCCTCGTCGTGGTCGGGGAAGACGTGAACCGCGTACCCGTCGGCATGGGCGCGGGCGACGAACTCGCGGGTGGCGACCGGGACCCCCTCGAACTGGACGGGAATCTGGATGGCGTCGTAGGTGGGGCCGGGCGAAACGCCGGTCGCAAAGTAACCGGCCACCGTCGCGAGGCCGGGAGCCGTGCCGAACGCCGGCGCCAGCTCGCTGAACCGCTGGACCGCCGCGTCGTTGAACGAGACGACGATCACCTCGTCCGCGCGTTCCGGCCTGGCGTTGAGAAAGTCGGCGAGCAGCTCGGCATTCCGCTGGAACGATTCGAAGTCCGAGTCCGCGTTGCCCTTGATCTCGATGTTGATCGGGACGTCCGGGAAGCGGCGGAAGACCTCGCCGAGCGTGGGAATCCTGAAGTCCCGCTTCCGGTAGCCCTTCGGCGGCTTGCGATCGCCGGTCCGAACTCCCCGGAAGGGATAGGAGTCCGGCGCCTGGTCGGGCACCGCGTTGCGCCCGCGGATGAAGTTGAAGGCGGCATCGAGCCGGCGGACCTCGCGCAAGGTCATCTCGCTGACGCGGCCGGTCCCGTTCGTGGTCCGGTCGACGGTGGCGTCGTGGATCACGACCAGCCGGCCGTCGACCGTCGAGTGGACGTCGAGCTCGAGCATGTCGACGCCGCGGTCGAGGGCGCGACGGAAGGCGAACATCGTGTTCGATGGCGCCTCCCACTCCCCGCCCTGGTGCGCCATGTGGATCACCCGCCGATCGGGCCAGGCGCCGTCGCCCGCCTGGCTCCCCGCGGGGAGCATCAGCAAGGCGGCTCCGGCGAGCAGGCCTGCCCAGCGAACCCTCATCGGCGCGAGGATACGCGCGGGAATTATCCGACGGGCCGGTGGCTGCCGCCGCGCTCGTACGTCGTGTCGCGCAGCGGCCGCGGGTGGCCGATCGAGCCGACTTCGGCGACGTCGCGGCGGAAGGGCAGCCCGACCGTCCAGTCGACGATCGCGCGGAGCTTCCGCACCCCGCCGGGGATCTGGCTCATGTGGTAGCTGCGGGCGAGCCACCAGGCGGTGAAAGCCCGAGAACTTGAACCGGCCGAGCTTGCCGACCGCCTTGTAGCGGCCGAGGTTCACGAACGAGCCCTTGTCCCGGTATGTGAACGGCCGCCGCCTCGCCGACCCCGAGCTCCGCCGCGATGTTGCGGGCGGCGCGTCTTGCCCTGGCGGATCGCGTGCTGCGCAGTCGGCGGGCATGACGCCGCCCTTCGGATCGGGGATCGCGGCCGCGTCGCCCGCCGCCCAGACGGCATCGAGCCCCTGGACCCGCAGGTACTCGTCGGTCGGGACGCGGCCCTGCTCGTCCAGCGGCAGGCTCGAGCTTGCGCAGGCTCGGGTGCGGCGTGACCCCCGTCGTCCAGACCAGCGTCCGCGTCGGGATCACCTCGCCGGTGGAGAGGCGTCGCGCTTCGCGGCGCCGAGCTCCTCGAGCCGGGTGCCGAGGCGGATGTCGATCCCGCGCCCGCGGAGCTCGCGCAACGGCGTAGGCGGCGAGGTCCGCGGGAGTCTCGGGAAGCACCCGGTCGGTCGCTTCGACGAGGATCCAGCGCATCCCGTGAAGCCGGGCCCGTGGGTAGCGGTCCATCGCGTCGACCGCGAAGTCCTGGAGCTCGGCGAGCGCCTCGAGCCCGCGTAGCCGCCGCCGACGAAGACGTAGGTGAGCATCTCCTCGCGCCGCTCCGGGTCCTCGGTCGTCGTTCGCCGCCTCGAGCGTCTCGATCACGTGGTTGCGAAGCCAGATCGCGTCGGCGAGGCTCTTGAAGCCGATCGCGTGCTCGTCGAGTCCCGGCACCGGCAAGAGGCGCGAGACCGAGCCGAGGGCGACCAGGAACTGGTCGTAGCGAAGCTCCTCGACCTCGTCCTCGTGGTTGGTCAGCTCGACGGTCCTCGCGCCCGGATCGTGAGCGGTGACGGCGCCCAGGCGCAGGTAGGTGCGGCGAAGGATGTCGCGGAGCGGCGTGACGACGTGGCGCGGCTCGAGCGTGCCGGCCGCCGCCTCGGGCAGGAACGGCGTGTAGAGCAGGAAGTTGACGTCGTTGACGAGGACGATGCCGAGTCGGACTGCTTCGGCACGATCCGCTCCAGCTCGCGCGCGGCGGATGCCCCCGCGAATCCCCCACCGGCGATGACGACGTTCCAGGCCACGCCTGCTATGCACTGGTACCATTGTTCAAGGTCTTCCTGGCGGATCGAGGCCGGGTCGCCTCTCCCCCGTCCGCGGCGCCGCGCGTCTCCTTCATCACAGCGCCCACCAGCGGGCCGATCGCCTTCATCTTCCCCTCGCGGACCTTCTCCGCGGCCTCCGGCTCGGCCTCGATCGCGCGGTCGACGATCTCGCCTCGAGGTCGTCGTCGCTCTCGTACTCCTTGGCGAGCTCGGCCGGGTCGCCGCCGTCGGCCACGAGCGTCTCCAGGATCTGGCGGCCCACCGCGTGGGACACCTGCTGTCGTCGTCGACGATCGCGGATCAGCTTCGAGAGGTCGGGTCCGGATCCGGCCTGTCCTCGCGGAGACCGCCGCGAGCTCGTTGGTGAGCCAGTTCGCGACGGCCTTCGGGGCTCGACCCCGTCGGCGAGGCCGCGCACCTCCTCGAAGTACTCGGCCAGGTCCGGGTCGCCGGCGAGCTGGGCGGCGGTGGCGTCGGGCAGGCCGAGCTCGTCGCGGTAGCGCTCGCGCGGGCGGCGGGGAGCTCGGGCAGCGACTCGGCCGCCTCGCGGAGCATCTCCTCGGTCGGCGCCAGCGGCACCAGGTCCGGCTCGGGGAAGTAGCGGTAGTCGTGCGCGTACTCCTTCGAGCGCAGCGGGGTGAGCGCGCCCGTTCGCGGGTCGAAGTGAAGGGTCTCCTGCTCGACCGCGCCGCCGCCCTCGAGCCGGCTCGATCTGGCGCGCGATCTCGGCCTCGATCCCCCGCTCGAGGAAGCGGAAGCTGTTCATGTTCTTGAGCTCGGCCTTGGTCCCGAGGTCCTCGGTCCCCGGCCGGGCGGACCGAGACGTTGGCGTCGACCCGCAGGCTCCCCTCCTCCATGTTCACGTCGGAGACGCCGAGCTGGCGAAGCGTCGTGCGCAGGAGCTGCGCCCACTCGCGCGCGTCCGCCGCGCTCGCGCAGGTCGGGCTCGGTGACGATCTCGACGAGCGGCGTGCCGCCGCGGTTGAAGTCGACGAGCGAGGCGCCGGAGCCGTGGATGCGGCCCGACTCGCCGACGTGGATCAGCTTCGCCGCGTCCTCCTCGAGGTGGGCGCGGTGGATCCGCACCTCGCCCAGACTGCCCGCCGCTCGCCAGCGGGATGTCGTACTGGCTGATCTGGTAGCCCTTCGGCAGGTCGGGATAGAAGTAGTTCTTGCGGTGGAAGATCGAGCGCGGCGCCGACCTCGCAGCCGAGCGCGGCGGCGATCTGAAGCGCGAACCGGATCGCCTGCTCGTTGGTCACGTCGGGAGCGTCCCGGGGTGCCCGAGGCAGACCGGGCAGGTGTGGACGTTCGGCTCGTCGCCGAAGGAGAGCGCGCAGCCGCAGAACATCTTCGTCCGCGTCTTGAGCTGGACGTGGATCTCCAGCCCGATCACCGGTTCCCAGCCGCGCTCAGCCATAGCCCAACTCCTCGAGCTGTTCCTCGTCCATGCCGAAGTAGTGGCCGACCTCGTGGAGGACGGTGCGGCGGACCTCCTCGGTGTCGGGGTTTGCATCGCGGAAGATGACGATCCGCTGGACCCCGCCGACCGGGTCGTAGATGCCCATGATCCCCTCGGGGTGGGAGTCCTCGACGATCACCGCGACCTCGCCGAGCCGCTCGCGGAACTCCCGCGGCAGCGAGTCGAGGGCCTCGACCGCCGCATCGTGCGTCTCGCGCTCACTGAGCACCGGCGGGCCTCCCCTCGAAGCCGATCGCGCCGCTCGAGCGCGTATGCGGCGTCGAGGATGCGCGACTCCGAGAACGCGGGGCCGGCGATCTGGAAGCCGACCGGTAGCTCCGCTCCCCCGCCCTCCGGCTCGGCGAGGCCGGCCGGGATCGAGATCGCCGGGATCCCCGCGAGCGGCATCGGCACCGTGCAGTAGTCGGAGAGGTACATCGCCAGCGGGTCGTCGGTGCGCTCGCCGAGCTCGAAGGCGACCGTCGGCGAGGTCGGCGTGATCACGAAGTCGAAGCCGCTCGAACGCGGCGCGGAAGTCGTCGGCGATCTTCGTCCGCACCCGCTGCGCCTTGCCGTAATAGGCCTCGTAGTAGCCGGAGGAGAGCGCGTAGGTGCCGAGCATGATCCGGCGCTTCACCTCGGCGCCGAACCCGCGCGCGCGTGTGCGCTCGTACATCGCGGTCAGGTCGTCGGCATCGGCCCGGGGGCCGAAGCGGACTCCGTCGTAGCGGGCCAGGTTGGCGGACGCCTCCGCCGGGGCGATCACGTAGTAGGCGGAGATCCCGTGCGGCTGCGTGCGGGAGCGCGGTCTCGGTCGACCTCTCCGCCGAGCTCCTCGACCGTGCGCGACGGTCCGCTCGAAGACCTCCCGCACGCCCGGCCTCGATCCCGTCCGAGGCGAGCTCGCGGGGCACGCCGAACCGAAGCCCGGCCAGGTCCTCGCGCGTCGGCATCTCGATCCCGCCGGGGATCCCGGTCGAGGTCGAGTCGCAGCGGATCGCGCCCCTCGAGCGCGCGCAGGAGCAGCGCCGCGTCGGTGACGTCGCGGGTCAGGGGCCCGCACTGGTCGAGCGAGGAGGCGAAGGCGATCATCCCGTAGCGGGAGACCGCGCCGTAGGTCGGCTTCATCCCGACGATCCCGCAGAGCGCGGCGGGCTGGCGGATCGAGCCGCCGGTGTCGGTTCCGATCGCCCAGGGAGCGAGCCCGCCCGCGACCGCGGCCGCGGAGCCGCCCGAGGAGCCGCCGGGCACGCGGCCGCGGTCCCACGGGTTCAGGACCTCCCCGTAGCCCGAGTTCTCGTTCGAGGAGCCCATCGCGAACTCGTCCATGTTGGTCTTGCCCAGCACCCGCGCCCCCGCCTCCCGGAGGCGGCGGACGGCCGTCGCGGTGTACGGCGGCCGGTAGCCCTCGAGGATCCGCGAGCCGGCGGTGGTCGCGATCCCCTCGGTGCAGAAGATGTCCTTGACCGCGACCGGCATCCCGGCAAGGGGTGCTCCGTCCCCCGGGGTCTGACCCCTCCCCCGTTCGGGGGGTTCCGGGCTCCGCGCGCCAGAGGTAGGCGTTCAGCTCGTCGCCGGCGGCCGCCTCGGCCCAGGCGTCGAAGACACTCGTCGCCGGAGAGCTCGCCCGCGCGGATCCGCTCGAGCGCCTGGGCCGCGGTCAGCTCGAGGATCTCGCCGCTCACGCGTGCGCCTGCGGCGAGGGGACGCGGAAGGCGCCGTCGTCCGCGTCGGGCGCGCTCTCGAGCGCCCGCTCGCGCGGGCAGGCTCGGCCGCGGCTCGTCGGGCCGGAGCACGTTCTCGAGCGCGACCACGTGGGAGGTCGGCTCGACCCCGTCGAGGTCGAGCTCGCCGATCTTGTCGACGTGGTCGAGGATCCCCGAGAGCTCGCGCGACATCGGCTCGACCTCCTCGCTCGGAGAGCTCGAGGCGGGCCAGCCGGGCGACGTGGAGGACCTGCTCGCGGTCGATCACGCCGCCAGTCTCGCAAAGGGACCGCGCCGCCGGAATCAGGATCGCTCGTCTAGGCTGCCCGACCGTGACAAGGGGCAGCCGCGGAGCGCTTCGTAGTTCTCAACCTGCCGCCTTCTCGGCGGCCACGTTCGCCGTCGTCGGCATCCTCTTCATCGCCGCCCCCGACGGCGTCCTCTCGGTCCTCGACGACGTCGGCGACGCGTTCGGCAGCTTCGCCCCCGCGCCGGAGACGACCGAGCAGCTCTGGCTCGGCGCTCGGCTTCGCCTACATGATGGTGATCGCCGGGATCTGCTTCGTGGTCCGGCGGACGTCGTCCGCTACCGGCCACTGCTGCTCGTCCTCGCCGCCGGGAAGGCCGCCTCGTCGCTCGCGACGCTCGGCTTCTACCTGTTCGACGACGACGTCTTCGCCTACCTGCTCAACTTCCTCGTCGACGGCTTCCTGGTCGGCGTGGCGCTCTGCCTCTGGGGCGTCGCCGGGAGGGTCGGCGCTCCCGCCGCGCCCTCCTGAAGGAGCGCCCCGGGGCTCGGTGCCGCCGAGCTGAGGACGCTCGAGGCGATCGCCGAGGCGATGGCGCCCGGCGCCGGCCCGCTTCCCGCCGGCCTCACGGCTCGGACGTCGCCGGACCGGTCTCCACCTACGTCGGAGGCCTGCCTCCACGGGGCCGGATGACCGTCAGGCTGGCGCTGCGGGCGTTCGAATGGCTCCCGTTCCCCTGGCGCTTCTCGCGCCAGAGCCTCGAGGCGCGGCGCGGACTTCCTGCGCGAGATGGATCGCTCCCGGCGCAGGCTGGGCGCCAGGACCTCCTGCTCTTCGTGAAGATCCTCGTCGGCCTCGGTTACGGGACGAATCCCGAGGTCCAGGAGGCGCTCGGCTACGCGATCCGCTGCGAGGTCTCCGACGAGCGAGCCGCCGCGGCCGCCGGACGGCGATCAACCCACTCGGCGACCTCGTGCCTCCCGCGGGCGGCGAGGAGTGCCGACGTGGTGATCGTCGGCTCCGGCGCCGGCGGGGCCGTGGCCGCGGCCGTGCTCGCCGAGGCCGGGCTGGACGTGGTCGTGCTCGAGGCCGGCTCACTACCTCGACCGCCGCACCTATCCGGACGATCCGCTGTCCGCGCTCGACCGAGCTCTACCGCGACAACGGCCTCACCGTCGCCGAGGGCCGGCCCGCCGATCCCGGTCCCGGTCGGCCGCGCGGTCGGCGGCACCACCGTGATCAACTCGGGAACGTGCTTCCGCGCCCCCGACCACGTGCTCGCAGACTGGGGCGACCGAGCTCGGGATCGACTGGGCGACCCGGCTCGACTCCGAGTACGCGGAGGCCGAGGAGATGCTCCGACGTGACGCCGGTGGACGTCGAGCAGATGGGCCGGAACGGCCAGCTCGTGATGGAGGGCGCCGCGGCGCTCGGGGCGAGCGGCGGGCCGATCACCCGCAACGCCGGCCGCTGCGTCGGCTGCAGCTCCTGCCCGTTCGGCTGCCGACTCGACGCGAAGCGCGCGATGCACGTCTCCTACCTGCCGCGTGCGGTAGCGGCCGGCGCTCGGGTTCGCGCCGGGGTCGAGGCTCAGCGGCTGATTCTCGAGGACGGCCGCGTGCGCGGCGTTCTGTGCGAGGTCGTCGCGTCCCGCGGTGCCCGGCGGCGCGGTGCGGACGGGCGGCGTGCGGCGGCGGAGCTTCGAGGTGCGAGCACGGGCGGTCGTGCTGGCCGGCGGCGCGATCGGGACCCCGGAGCTCCTGCTCCGGTCCGGGGTATCGGCTCCCGAGCGGGCTAGTCGGCCGCAATCTCCACATCCATCCGGCAGCCTGGATCGGCGCCCTCTTCGACGAGGAGGTCCGCGGCTGGGACGGGGTGATGCAGAGCTACTACGTCGACGAGTGGCACGAGATGGGGCTCCTGATGGAGGCGACCTTCACCCCGCTCGCCTTCGGCGGCCAGTGGCTGCCGGGAACGGGGCACGAGCACGCCGAGCGGTTGCTCTCCTACGACCGCCTCGGCTCGAACGGCGTCCACCTCTCGCGACGCGTCCTCGGGCCGGGTCGCGGCTCGGCGGCGACGGCTCGACCCGGGTCTCGTACCGCCTCACACGCGGGCGACGCCCGCAAGCTTCAGTTCGGGATCGCCCGGGCGGCGGAGATCTTCTTCGCCGCCGGGGCGACGCGAGGTCTACTCGCAGGTGCGAGGGATGCCGGTGATCAAGCCTGGCCGGGTGGCCGAGTTCGAGGCCGCCGATCCGCCCCCCGGCGCGCTGCGCCTGGAGGCCTTCCATCCGATGGGGACCGCGCGGATGGCCTCCGACCCGAAGCTCGGAGCGACCGACCCCGACGGCGCGCGTGCACGGCACCGAGGACCTCTACGTCGCCGACGCCAGCCTCCTGCCCACCTCGCTCGGGGTGAACCCGATGATGACCGTGCTCGCGATGTCCGCCCACGTCGCCCGTGGGCTCGCCGGGAGGCTGGCCGGCTAGGTGCGCCGGCGCCCCTCGTCGTAACTGGTTCTGTCGTCCTGCATCGCGAGCCAACCGCCGGCGGCCACGCCGATCGCCGCCAGCAGGCCGAGGAAGGCGCCGAACTTTCGAGTGGTCTCGGCTCCCTCGTCAGCCTCGCCGAACCCGATGTCGACCGTGCCGGGGATGTCGAACTCGGGTGGGCTGATGATCCGGAACAGGATCAGGATCACCGAGATCACCCCCAGCAAAGTGACTATCGCGCTCAGGGCGACCGGGAGATCCACGGTCGCCTGCGTGGCGGACATCAACGGCAACGCGATCGCCGCCGATCGCCGCGATCAGCAGGACGATGTCGATCAGGCTGAATGCCTCGAACGCGTTTGCGCCCTCATCGCTGCCGAACCCGGCGACCTCGATCCCGAACCAGCTGAACAGGACCATCACCAGGAGCAGGGCGATGCCGGCCGCACCCGAGAGCTTCTCCCCGGTCGACAGGGTGCTGAGGTCCATTCCCCTCTCCTCTTTTGTAGGCCCAGGGGCGCTACTGGCCCCGCGGCGGCGGGGGCGGCGGGGGCTCGGTGCCCCCTCCGGCCGCCGGAGGCGGAGGAGGCGGCGGAGCCGCCGGCTGCTCACCCGGCGCGGAGCCAGGCGGCGGGCCGGCGGGCGGCGCGGTGCCGGTGCCGGTGCCGGGACCGCCGGCGAAGCGGTCGCGCTGGTCGCCGAAGCTGGTGCCCTCCTCCTGCATCGAGAGCCAGCCGCCGATCGCCATCCCGGCCGCTGCGAGCAAGCCTAGGAAGAGGCCGATCTTCCTGCTCACGTCGACGTCGACCTCGACCCCGGTCGGGATTTCGGCTCCGCCGGTCGCGTCGGGGGTGATGATCAGGCGGAACAAAATCAGCAGGAAGGCGATTCCGCCAAGGCCCGCGATCACCGCGCTGGGCGCGACCGGGAGATCGATCGCCGAGCCCATGGCTCGCGCGATGGCGAGGCCGGCCACGCCGATGATCGTGATCAGGAGCAGGATGTCGATGAAGCTGAATGCCTGCCAGGCGTTCGCCGAGGTGTCGGCCTCGCCGCCGAACTCCTCGAGCTGATCGCCGCTTATCTCCTGCTCGAATCCGAAGCCGGACGCCGAGATGCTGTCGACGCCGTACCAGGCGAAGAACATGAAGATCAGCAGTGCGATTGCGGATATCGCGGCGATCAACGGGCCGCGGCCGACGTCCTGTACGTTCATCTCTCTCCTCGAGTTGGCTGGGATGACCTCAGCGGACCGGCAGAGCCTATCCATCCCCCGCAGACGCAAGTCTCGCGGCCCTCACGGTGTTCTGGAGCAGCATCGCGATCGTCATCGGCCCGACCCCGCCTGGGACGGGCGTGATCGCGCCCGCGATCTCGCTCGCCGCCTCGAAGTCGACGTCGCCGACGAGGCCCTCGTCGGTGCGGTTTATGCCCACGTCGATCACAGTCGCCCCGGGCTTCACCCACTCGCCGCGAACCATCCGCGGGGCGCCGACCGCCGCGACGAGGATGTCCGCCCGCCGGCAGACCTCGCCCAGGTCGCGGGTGCGCGAGTGACAGACCGTGACCGTGGCGCTGGCGTTGGTGAGCAGCGCCGCGAGCGGGCGCCCGACCAGGATCGAGCGACCGACGATCACCGCCTCGGCCCCCTCGACCTCGATCCCCTCGTGGGCGAGCATCTCCATCACCCCCGAGGGCGTGCAGGCGACGAGCCCCGGTCGGCCCTGGGCGAGCAGGCCGGCGTTGGTCGCGGTGAGGCCGTCGACGTCCTTGGCGGGATCGATCGCGGCGACCACGGCGTCCTGGTCGATCGCCTCGGGAAGCGGGAGCTGGACGAGGATCCCGTCGACCGCGTCATCGTCGTTGAGCTCGGAGACGACCGCGAGCAGTTCGTCCTCGGATGTGGCGTCGGGGAGCTCACGGTGGATCGAGCGCATCCCCGCCTCCTCGCTCGCCTTGCGCTTGTTGCGAACGTAGACGTGGGAGGCCGGGTCCTCGCCGATGAGCACGGTCGCCAGGCCCGGCGGTCGGCCGAGGCGCTCGGCGAGCGTGGCGGCGTCCTCGGCCACCCTCGCGCGGACCTCGGCCGCGATCGCCTTGCCGTCGATCCTGCGGGCCGTCAAGGTGTTCAGGAGGCCTTCCGAAGCGGCGCGTAGTCGGCCATGAGCTTGCGCTCGGCACCGTCCCCCGCGAAGCGGACCACGAGCACGTTGCCCGCCTCGACCTGGGTGATCACACCCTCGCCGAAGCTGGCGTGGACGACGTCGTCGCCGGTGCGGAACTCGACCGCGGGCGCTCGCGGCAGCGGCGGGGTCGGGGCCCCCTGCCCTGACAGCGAGTACACGCCCGTCCCGGAGCCGAAGCCACTCTCGGTCGCGTAGCGCTCGACCAACTCCTCCGGGACCTCGGCGAGAAAGCGCGAGCGAAGGCTGGGCTGGTAGCCGCGCCCGTAGAGGCTGCGGCGGCGTGCCGAGGTCATGTAGAGGCGCTGCTTGGCGCGGGTGATCGCGACGTAGCACAGGCGCCGCTCCTCCTCGATGTTGCCCTCCTCGACCGAGCGCGAATGCGGGAAGACCCCCTCCTCGGCGCCGATCACGAAGACGACCGGGAACTCGAGCCCCTTGGCGTTATGGAGCGTCATCAGCGTCACCTGGCCCTCGTCGTCGCGCATCGCGTCGGTGTCCGCGAGCAGGGAGATCTGCTGGAGGAACTCCTCGAGGGGGCTGAGATCCGACTCGCCCTCGATCGCGCGGTTGGTGTCGAACTCGCCGGCGACCCCGATCAGCTCGTGGAGGTTCTCGAGTCGTCCCTCGGCCTCGATCGTCCGCTCGGCCTCGAGCGCGTCCGCGTAGCCGGTCTCCGAGATCACCGCCTCGAGGATCTCGGCGACGCTGTCGCCGCCGGCCCGCTCGCGAAGCGAGGCCATCGTCTCGGCGAACCGGTCGACCGCCTTGAGCGCCGCGGTCCCCATCCCCGGCACCTCGGCGGCGCGCTCCATCACCTCCCAGATCGTCTGCCCCGTGGTGTTCGCGTGGGCGAGCAGCCGGCCCTGGGTGGTCTGGCCGATCCCCCGCCGCGGCGAGTTGACGACGCGGGAGAAGCAGACGGCGTCGGCGGGGTTGGCGAGCAGGCTCAAGTAGGCGATCGCGTCCTTGATCTCAGCGCGCTCGTAGAACTTCGTCCCGCCGATCACCTGGTAGGGGACGTCGAAGCGGACCAGCGTGTCCTCGAGCACCCGGCTCTGCGCGTTGGTGCGGTAGAAGACCGCGACCTCGTCGCGGCTTGTGCCCTCGTCGGAGATCAGCCGCTCCAGCTCGCCGGCGACGTAGCGAGCCTCCTCGTGCTCGTCGGCCAGCTCGGCGATCTTCACCGGAGCGCCGCGGGGCCCGTCGGTCCAAAGCCGCTTCTGCTTCTGCTCGCGGTTCTGGGTGATCACCGCGTTGCCGGCGTCGAGGATCACCCCGGTCGAGCGGTAGTTCTGCTCGAGCTTTACGACCTCGGCATCGCTGAAGTCGCGCTCGAAGTCGAGGATGTTGCGGATGTCGGCGTGGCGAAATCCGTAGATGGACTGGGCATCGTCGCCGACGACCGTCAGGTTGCCGTGCTCCTCGGTGATCAGCTGGAGCAGCCGGTACTGGGCGCGGTTCGTGTCCTGGTACTCGTCGACCAGGGCCCAGCGGAAGGCCAGCTGGTAGCGGCGGCGGACGTCCTCGAAGAGCTCGAAGAGGTTGACCGTGCGAACCAGGAGGTCGTCGAAGTCCATCGCGTTGGCCTCGTGCATCCGGCGCTCGTACAGGCGGTAGACGTCGGCGACCGTGTCCTCGAAGAAGCCCGCGGTCTCCTCGCGGTATCCCTCCGCGTCGAGGAGGCGGTTCTTCGCGCCCGAGATCTGCGCCTGGATCGAGCGCGGCGGGAAGCGCTTCGGGTCGACCTCGAGCTCGTCCATGCAGCGCTTGACCATTCGCTGCGAGTCGGCCTGGTCGTAGATCGTGAAGGCCCGCTTGTAGCCGAGTCGCTCCGCCTCGCGCCGGAGGATCCGCGCGCATGCGGAGTGGAAGGTCATCACCCACATCAGCTTCGAGACCCCGCCGACCAGGGCCTCGACCCGCTCGCGCATCTCGTTGGCGGCCTTGTTGGTGAAGGTGATCGCGAGGATCTCGCTCGGCTGGGCCTGCCCCGTGGCGACCAGGTAGGCGATCCGGTGGGTGAGCGCGCGCGTCTTGCCCGACCCCGCCCCCGCGAGGATCAGGAGCGGCCCCTCGCCGTAGGTGACCGCGTGCCGCTGCGGCGGATTCAGGTCCTCGAGCAGGCGCTCGACCTGGGAGGCGCCCGGCGTCAGCGGGGCGCCGAACTCGGCCTGATCCTCTCTCGTCGTGGCCACCCGGCGAGCATAGAGAGAGGACAGGCGCGTGCGCCGGGGCCCCGGAGCCGCCTATTTCGCGTCTAGCCCATCCGTGTGGCGCTTTCTCTTCAGACGTCCGAAGAGAACTCGCCAAGGCATCCGAGTGCTACCCCCCGGCCGAGGACGGGCCGTGCTTCGGGCGCAGCTCGCGGACCTTGTCGTCGGGGGCGTCCTCGCCGGAGGCCTCGGCGAGGCGCTCCTCGAGCTCGCGGACGCGGGCCGACAGAGACTTGAGCGCGTCAGCGATCGGGTCGGGGAGGTGGATCCAGTCGGCGTCGGGGCCCTCGGGCTTGCGGCCCTCGACCCGGACCGGGTGGCCGGGGTTGCCGACCACGGTCGAATTCGCGGGCACGTCCTCGATCACGACGGTGTTGGCGCCGACCTTGGCGCCCTGGCCGACTGTGATCGGGCCGAGCAGCTTCGCGCCCGAGCCGACCGTGACGTAGCTCTCCAGGGTCGGGTGGCGTTTGCCGCGCGCGAATCCGGTCCCGCCGAGGGTGACCCCCTGGTAGAGCGTGCACGCAGCAGCCGATCTCGGCGGTCTCGCCGATCACGACGCCCGAGCCGTGGTCGATGAAGAAGTCGCTCGCCGATCTGCGCCGCGGGGTGGATCTCGATGTTGGTCACCGCCCGAGTCGCGAAGGAGAGCGCCAGCGGCGCGAAGGGGACGCCGACCTCGTGGAGGGCGTGGGCCACCCGGTGGGAGAGGATCGCCTGCACCCCCGGCCAGGTGGCGAGGATCTCGACCGTGCCGACGCCGCGCGCCGCCGGATCGCGGTCGCGCGCCGCGGCGACATCGCTACGTGACCTCTCGAAGCACCCTGGAAAGCGTCCCTAGACCAAGCATCAGTCCGGAGCGAAGAAGGGCAGCGACATGTAGCGCTCGCCGCCGTCGGGGACGACGGTGACGATCCGCTTGCCGGCCAACTCTCGGTCGGGAGGCGAGCTGGAGCGCCGCGTAGATCGCCGCGCCTGCCGAGATCCCGACCAGCAGGCCCTCCCGCTGAGCGCACTGGTGCGCGACCTCGATCGCGACGTCGTCCTCGACGGGGACGATCTCGTCGATCACCGAGCGGTCGAGGACCTCGGGGACGAAGCCCGGCGCCGATCCCCTGGATGTTGTGGGGACCCGGCTTGCCGCCGGAGAGCACCGGCGAGCGCTCCGGCTCGACCGCGACCACGTGGAGCTCGGGCCGGCGCTCCTTCAGCACCTGGCCGACCCCGGTGATCGTGCCGCCGGTGCCGACGCCGCAGACCAGGGCGTCCACCTCGCCGCCGGTGTCGCGCCAGATCTCCTCCGCGGTGGTGCGCCGGTGGATCTCGGGATTCGCCGGGTTGTTGAACTGCTGCGGCATGTAGGCGTCGCGCTCCGAGGCGATCTCGCGGGCGAGGTCGACCGCCTCGTTCATGCCGCCGAGCGAGGGGGTCTCGCGGACGACCGCGCCGTAGCTCCGCAGGAGCGGACGAGCGCTCCCTCGACATCCCCTCGGGCAGGGTCAGCACCAGGTGGTAGCCGCGCGCCGCGCAGACGAGGGCGAGCGCGATCCCGGTGTTGCCCGAGGTCGGCTCGACGATCACCGAGCGTCCGGGCTCGATCAGCCCCTGCTCCTCGGCGGCGTCGATCATCGCCACCCCGATCCGGTCCTTGACCGAGCCGCCCGGATTCATGTACTCGAGCTTCGCGACGACCTCCGCCCCGAGCCCCTGTCCGACCCTCGAGAGCGCGACCATCGGCGTGTCGCCGATCGTCGCCGCGGCCTGCTCGGCGATCCGCTGCCGTTCGCCGGTGACGCTCACCGCGCCACCGTAGCGCCCCCGCCGGGCGGGGGCGAGATCAGCCCTTGACCTCGACCTTCATCGTCATGTTCTCGTGCAGGGAGCAGATCAGCTTGTAGTTGCCGGCCTTCTTGAACTTGTGCTTGTACTGGACGCCCGTGCCGGTGATCGGGCCCGAGGTCGAAGAACGGTCCGGGTCCCTTGGTCTTGACGATGTCGTGCTCGTTGACCCCGACCCAGTCGAAGGCGATCTTGTCGTTCTTCTTGATCTTCACCTGCTTCGGGTCGAAGAAGTCGTCCGCGACCTCGAACCGTCTTCGTCGCGCGACCGGCCGCGCCCGCGGCCATCAGCAGGACGACGGCCATTCCGATCGCGGCGACGAGCGCGAGGGTGCGGCGCATGGTCACTTCCCCTTCCCCTTCACCCGCACCGAGCCCCGCATGAACGGGTGGATGCGGCAGAAGTACGTGTAGGTCTTGCCGGCCTTCGACAACGGCGGCGTCGTGTACTCGTTCGAGCCCGTCGTGACCCCCGAGTTCGTGCCGCTGCCGTAGCCGAGCTGGCCCGAGTCGAACTTGATCGGCCCGTCGGCGAGCGGGTAGCCGATCCCGGAGCCACGGTTGCACGGCGCCTTACACGAGGTGATGCTGTGCCACCGCTGCTCGTCGTCGGGCATCCCCGGAAGCGCGTCGAGGTTGGTGAAGCTGACCCCGCGGCCACGCTTGACGAGCGGCGGGCGCATCAGCGTCGAGGGGAAGTCGCGGAACGCGGAGTAGCCGCCCATCGAGTACGCGGAAGCCGTCGATCTCGATCCCCGCGTTGCCGACCTTGCCCTTGCTGTTGAGCTTGCGCGGGATCCGGAAGCTCCAGGTCCTTGTTCGCCCTCGCTGTCGATGTTCTCCGGGAGGCGGCCGTGGGTGAGGATTCCGCCGGCGTCGTACATCGCTCGCACCTCGGCCTCGTTGTCGAACGGGTCCCTGGCCTGCGGGTCGTTGACGCCGGTGGAGACAGCGAGCGGCAGGATCCCCATCGACTCGTACCAGGACGCCTTCGCTGACGTCGTAGGTGACGTCGATCGAGACCGTGTCGCCGGGCTTCAGGCTGATCCGCCAATCCGGCCGCGTCGCCTCCATGCTGACGTCCCAGCTCACCGCGCCGGCGGGCTCGTAGTAGCGAGCGTCGGAGCGGAACAGCGGCCTGACCTCCGCCGGGTCGTCGCCGTCGACGGATCCCGCGTCGGGCCCGTCGCGGGCGACCTCGAGGTCGACGCGCGTGCCGCCGGGATGCAGGTGACCGACGCCGCAGACCAGCGTCGCGCCGCCGCCCGGCACCGTCCAGTCGAGCCGCTTGGCTGATCTTCGAGCGCTCCTCGAAGCCGGGCACGTTCGGGTCGGTCGGGACGTCGTCGGGGAAGACGAAGTCGCCGTCGCCGTCGCGGTCGAAGCCGCGCTCGGCGTCGAAGACCGGGTAGAGCTGCGGGAGCGCCCGCGACGTCGAGCCACTGGATGTCCACCGGGTTGATGTCGGTGCGCGCCGGGGTCGGTCTCCGGTACCCAGTCGATCTCCCAGGTGAGGTAGACCCGACGCCCGCCCTCGGCGGTCAGGTTGTGGATCATGTCGTTGAGGGCCCAGGTGGCGTCGCCGCGGACCTTGAACCCGTAGCCCTGCGGCAGCTTCGACATGCGTCTTCTCCTCGCCGGAGGCGAACGTCGGGCCGTCTCCCGGATCGGATCCAGACCACGTGGTGCAGGTGCAGGTCCCAGACGCTCGGGGTGACGAGCTCGCCCGAGTCCAGGATCTCGACCATGCTCGGCCGGAAGCGCGTGATGTAGCCCTGGGCGTTCGAGCCGGGAGCGAAGACGCCGGTGTCGCCGGGCCCGCTCAGCTTCTCGGCGTTCGGGCAGGTCTTGGTGGCCCCGAACCGGTTGAGGTTCTGGCCGGGATGGATCTCGATCGCGTCGGTCCGGCACGAGTAGGTCGTCATGTCCGGGTAGCTCGCGGCCGGGAGGATCGGCTCGTCCGCCGCCGCCGCGGGGGACGCGAACGCGACGAGCCCCGAGGCCGCGGCCAGCACCGCGCACCAACTCCTCTTACCGACGGTCATCCGGAATCCATTCCTGTTCCCGAACACGGTAGCGCCCGGTCCGATGTGGTCGCCGCACAAAGAGAGACGGCTCCCAACTTGGGAGCCGTCTCTCGTCAGCCGAACTTCGTCGGTCAGACCTGGTCTGGACTACGGACCAATCGGACCGATGATGAACGGTTTGCCGCCGTTCCCGAGTGCGTGCCCACTGATCAGGCAGGCCGTGCCAGTGGGCAGGCCAGTATTGTCGATCTGCATCATCACCGACGTCGCCGATGCAGGCTGGAGCAGCGAGGTGCCCGGTCGCGAGTACTCCAACTGGGCGACCTGGTCATCGTTGTCGTCCGCAGCCGGAACGAGGTTGAACGGATTCTCTGCCGTATCGAATTCGGGATTGTCCACCGCAGCGCTGTCGATCGTGTCGTTCACGACGTCAACGCTCGAATAGTGCAGGGTGGAATTGTTCGAACTCGTGCTGGCCGTCAGCGAGAGGACGCCGCCCACGCAGTTGGCGGTGAGCGTCAGCCCGCCGAGTTGGGCAATCGTGGTGGGATTGTCTCCGGCGCTCGCCCGGTAGTTAATTGGATCAGCGCTGACCCCGTCGACCTGGTTCGCGTTGTTGGCTGTTCGCTTCGTCGCGTTGGTTCCGCGTTGTCCGCGTTCGTCGCGTTCTCGGCGTTCGTCGCGTTCTCGGCGTTCGTCGCGTTCTCGGCGTTCGTCGCGTTCTCGGCGTTGGTCGCGTTCTGCGCGTTCTGCGCGTTCGTCGCGTTGTCAGCGTTCGCCGCCGAGGGGACCTGACCGAGCGTCGACTCGTCCAGGTCGGTGCCCGTGAGCCCGTCGTCCTCGACATCGCCGGTCTTGACGCCGTTCGGGCGACTTGATGTCCGAGCTCTTGACGTTGTTCTTCTTGATGTCTCCCGAGTCGACGGTGTTCTTGCCCTGCAGGGCGAAGGCCCCGCCGGTCAGCGCCAAAAACAGCGCCAGCGTCGAGACGATGTACGGATAGGTCAGCTTGGACCTGAGTTTGGTGAGCATTGCGCCCCTCCCGTCCTAGGTTTCGCCGCCAGGTCCCCGCGACACCGGTCCATGGCGACACTGATTTCAGGGAGAACCTATGCGTGCGGCTCGCGCGCTTGATGGGGCTTTCTCTACCCGACCCGCCTCACGCACGCACCCCGGCCCGGTGACCAGGCATGCGACCGTTCCCGTCGAGTTGTCGACCTGCAGCGAGACTGTCTGTGCCGATGACGACGTTGCGAGATGATCGGTCCCCCGGAGGGCGGGGATGAGCGGGAGCCCGCCCCCGTGCCGGACTTGAGGCCGCAGTGATTTCCGCATAGGCTTGGCGCGCCTTCGAGCAGGAGGGGAAGCGGGATGGCAAGGAACTGCGGGAGCATCTGACCTACGACAAGTTCGTGGTGAGCGTCGCGGTCGCGGCCGGCTTCGCCTCGCTCGTCTCTCCCGCCTTCGCGGGCAAGCTCGACCAATCGCAGCCGAATACGGACGGCGACCTGAATTTCGGCGGGACGGAGAATCCTCCACAACGCGCGCAGACGTTCACCGCGGGTCTCACAGGGCAGCTCGACCAGGTCGACGTCTTCGTCATGGGCGCTCACTTCGCCCTCAGCACTTCCCGCGCCATCTCCACCCCCTCACGCGCCCACTCCGGCTCCCGGTGCCGGCGCTTGTGACATTCGGGGTGAACTCTGGCGCAGTTGTCCATCCGGTTCGTGCCGCCCTCGGCAACCGGAATCAAGTAATCCACCTCGCTCGCCCCGAGCGCGCGCGTCCCGCACCGGGCGGAAACGGCTTGCTAGAGCGGGTGAGCGGAGCCTAGGATCAGATGTGGTACCTCGCGGCTATGGGCGCGATCCGGGCCGTCCAGGCACGAAACGACCCGCAGGACCCCGCTCGAACCCGCCCGGTTACTGGCGCGACTGGCGCACAACTGGCGCATTTCCTGTGGGTCATCGACACGCTGATACCGTCGAACCCACAGATGGTGCAGCCCCAATCCGCGGAAGATCCGCCCAGTTCTGCGTCCCAGCGCGACGGCGGTTCTCGGATCTTCCCAGGATGGCGATGGGTCGCTGTTGCTCTGGCCTTCCCGGTTGCCGGCCTGATCGGTGGGGCCGTCGGCGGAGACGTTGACGCTGTCGACGCCGCGTTGATCGGCGGCGTCGTCACCGGCGCCGGTCTAGGGGCGGTGGAGTGGCTCGCCGCCAGAGAGATGTTCGGACAATGGCCCGTGTGGGTCGGCGCGAGCGCCTTGGGTTATGCCGTCGGGCTCGCCGCTGGGGCGGCCCTCGTGAGCTACGAGACCGACCTCGGTTCCCTTGCTGCAATGGGGGCAATCAGTGGGGCCGTGCTCGGCGCTGCCCAGGGGCTCGCTCTGGCATCGCAGGATCGACAACGGCTTGCCTTGGCTTGGGCGGCCGCAATGCCGGTGTTGTTCGCGGCTGGGTGGGCAACGACAACGCTCGGTGGCGTCGACGTGGACCAGCAGTTCACGGTGTTCGGCGCCTTCGGCGCGGTGGTCTTCATGCTGCTCAGCGGACTGCTTCTCGCTCGGTTTATGCCAGCGCAGGAGCAACCGTCATAAGGTGTCCCGCTAATCAGATTGGCATCGGAGCGGGCTCATGAGCGAGACCGTGACCGCAGCCGCGCTGATCGCAGTCCCGATCCTGTTCAACGCGGGATTCACCTTGCTGGCGCAGCGTTTCGATTACCCGGACGTCCTGCGTCAACCCACGCACGAAGTACTGGCGCACTTTCGCCGAGGCGGGTCGGGCCTGCTTCTCATCTGGTGGGTGTTCGCCCTCTCGGCGGCGCTCTTTGCTCCCCTGGCCGTCTTGCTTGGTGGTGAGCTCGGTGACGCCGACCCGACCGTGGTGGCCCTGTCGGTGCTCACTGGCGTCCTTGCATCCTTGGTCCAGTGCCTCGGGCTCATCCGTTGGCCGTTCCTCGTGCCATACCTGGCGCGAGAGGCAGAGGGCGTCGCGCCGGGCTCCGCACGAGCGGAGGCCGTCGACGTCGTCTTCCAGTCACTCCACCGTTATCTCGGTGTCGCCGTCGGTGAGCATCTCGGCTACACGCTCACGGGCGCGTGGACCATCCTGACTGGGGTGGCCCTAGTCCAAAGCGATGTGATTCCGGGTTGGCTCGGGCTCATCGGCGTTGTCATTGGACCCGTGTTCCTCTTGTCCTCCGCCGAGTTCCTCGGGCGCTTCGAGGCGTCGGGCTGGAAGCTCGCGGGTCAAATCACGCCGATCGCCTACATCCTGTGGTCCGTGTGGCTGATCGCGGTCGGCGTGGGGTTCTTGTTCTAGCTCGCTCCTATTTCAGTTGCTTCCGCTTTCCAAGCGGCACCGAGGTGATCGCCGGGCCTGCATTACCGCCACCCCGGTGTCCGTCACCCAGGTGACGGTTCGAGCTGAATCCTGAGGGCCAGCGGGTGCTCGCCGGGGACTTCCCCGAGGTCCCCGACGCGGGGCTTCCCATTCGCCTGCTCGCTCCGCGCCGCGACTGAGCGGCGACCGCCCCCGGCTGGCGCATCCATTGGCGCATCTGGCGGCGGCGCGGCCCGAATCGGCTCTACGGAGCCGAGTCCGGTCGCTCCCGTCTAGATGTGGTACATGGCGACGCATCGGCTCTCTACGAGCGGACTCCGGCGGGGTGCGCTGCAGTCGGCGCTGCAGCCTGGACCAGCGCACCGCCAACCTGGCGGGCGTCGAGGAACGCATCGAGCAGGCCAGCCGCCTCGTCCTCAGCGCCGGGGAGCAGGTGCCCGTACTGGTCGAGCGTGATCCCGATGTTCGCGTGGCCCATGAACGTCGAGAGGGCCTTCACGTTGACGCCGGCGGCGATCATCAGCGACGCGTAGCCGTGACGACACTCGTGCAGCGTCGGCTTCTCGACGCCCGCAGCCTCGGCCGCCTCCCGGCCGCGCTCGTATGAGTCGCGTACCCCGACGAAGATGCGCCCGCTCGCGGGGCCATCGATCAGGTACTCGGCCAGCCGGTCGCGCAGGGCCGCCGGGACCGGCACCTTGCGCCGCCCCTGTTTCGACTTCGGAGCGACCTCGCCCTCGTAGTCATCCCAGCCGCGCTCGACCCGGATTACGCCCACCGCGAGGTCTAGGTCCTCGCGGTGGAGTGCCGCAAGCTCGCCCCGCCTCAGCCCGGCGTAGAGAGCGGTCGCCCACATCGCCCGGTCCTTCGGGCCGTCGAGCTTGCCGAGCATCGCCTCGACCTGCTCGGCGGTAGCGAACCGTTCGAGCGTCTCCTCGACAGCTTCTCTGGCTTTGATATCGAGAGCGCGGAGATCGTGGCCGCCTCGGGAGACTGGGTCGTAGCGAGATTCCACATCGCCGCCTTGCGCGGGACGGCGGCGGTAGCTCGCATCCGAATTGAACGGCGCGATCGCCTATCGAGTCGATGACGGGCTCGCTGATCGAGTGCGCGGCGAGGTGGGACGTTGACGAAGCCCTCGAAGCCGCCGGGCTGTCGGAGCTAGGCGACCCGCATCTGGGCCGCGATCGTCTCTCTCGGGCTGAGAGGAACGGTGTCCGGCAGGAGTCCCCCAAAAACATCCGCTCTTGCGAGGAGAGCGGTTATTTCGTGAGCCGCTGATCGCCTGGTGCGAAAGCTCTTACGCAGCGGCGGCGTTGGCCTGCTCGTAGACCGACTTCGCGGCCTTCTCGAACTCCCGGGGCGACCACTCGCCCGGGGGTCCGTCGGTTTGAACGAAATAGAGATTGGACCCGATGGTGAACTCGAGCAGGTAGCGCTCGAACTTGTGCAGGCCCTCCGGTGGCTTTCCAGGGTTCGGGACCTGGTGCACCGCCACCGAGTCTGGGATGCCGGCGATCTCGTACTCCTGCGGCGTGACCGCGCAGACGGCGAAGCACGGTTGCTTCAGATCCTCCTCATGCAGCCTGTCACGGGCCTCGGTCGCGCCCTCGTCCGACTCGAATTCGGCGGCACCGAGCCACAGGGTCGAGCCCGACTTTTCATCAAGTAGCGTGACGCCCGCGCCGGCCTCGAATCCGGCGTCCTCGATCGGCTCGATCCACTCCGATGGTTGGGTCCCCTCGGAATAGCCCGGCCCCTGGACGCTGTAGTCCGTCGCGTTGTCCCACTCGAACTCGCGCTCGGTCTCCAATCCCAGGTCTTCTCCCTGTGGGAGGTGGTCCTTCAGCGCTTCGGGCGTCCCGCCGTCATCGTCGCCGCCGCAGCCAGGGGCGACGGCGGCGGTGAGCGCCAGCAGGGAAGCGAGGACCGCTGCCATGCTCGGCCCCGTGACCGCGGTTCGGCATGCAGTACGGGCCACCACCCAACCCTATCTCGTGTTCGGGGCGCCGGCATCCCGAATCACGCACTACTGCGCCAGCGGGTCCGGCTCGACGCGGGCGAGGTAGCGGCTGCCGTCCGTGCGGATCACGACGCAGCCGACCGTGCCGGGGACCAGCGCCGAGGTCGAGCCGACCACGTGCACGTCCTCGCCGGCGTTGGCGACGAACGCGCCGTTGCGATCATCGAAACCACCGCCGTTGACGAGCAGCGCCTCATGCCCGTCATCGAGCGTGGTCCACTCGACCTCCTGCTCGTCGAGGTCAAGCTCGGGGACGCGCTCGGCGATCCGGTCGAGGAGGGTGAGCCGGTCCTGGTCGCGGTTATCCATCGTCGTCATCCTCCAGTCGGAGTAGGTCGGCGTGCAGGTCGCTCACCAGCTCGCGCAGTTCGAGGTCGAGGCGTCGATCCGCAAGCTCGGCGACGTCGGAGGCGAACTCGGTCATCCGCTTCATCTGCGCCGAGATCGGCGAAGTCACCGTCGCGGTCATCGTGGTCACGATTCTGCCGGTGAGGTCGGCGGCTCATCGGTAGTACCTCAGCTTGTGCTCGCCTCGCCGGCGTGCCTCGCGTTCCTCCTCGATCATCAGCGCCCACCGCTGGCCGTCCATGTACGCCTCGACCAATCCAGAGTGCTGCGCCTCACGGATCTCGCGTCCCTCATCCTCGGAGGTCTGGCCGTGTCGTCCGAATCTCCATCGCCTCCCGTTCATTCGTCGTCGTTGCGATCTCGTCAGGTCCTTCATCTGGTCGTTCCTCCATATCTCGCCCATTGCCTGGCACTCCACCAGGGCACCTGTCCAGCACCGCGTATCTCCACCTCCCTGAGCGGATCGGCGGTGAGGCCCTGGCACCCGAGGTACCTCCGGATCTCCTAGCGGGTATGGCGCGTGCGCGGAAGTTGCGTCGCAGTCCCAATCCGAGGCGGAGGTTGCCTTGCCGTGGCCGGGCGGGCTACCTCCCACCGCCGCTCGCGGGGGCGTTGTAGCTTCGGCTACTCGATCGCGGCCCCTGCGGCGACCCGGCTGCGCTGCAGTTGCGCTGCAGTCCACTGCCGATCCAAGCGGTTCCGAGCGGTTCCCGAGCGGTCGAGCTTCGCTCTACCAAGCGGAATCCGGCTCTGCGCCGGGGGTGCTTCTAGATGTGGTACATGCCGGTCTCGGCGCTGCCGGCCTCGCGGCGGGCGATGTCGCCGATCGTCGTCTCCGAGAAGACGGCGCGCAGGGCCTCGACGCCCTCCTCCCAGATCCCGCCGGCCTCCTTGCCCTCCTCTCCCACCTTCCCGTCAAGGGCCTGGACGACCTCGAGCACCGTGATCTCGTCGGGCGGGCGAGCGAGCGTGTAGCCGCCCTTCACCCCGCGGTGGCTGGTCAGAAGCCCGTTGCGACGCAGGGTCGAGAAGAGCTGCTCGAGGAACTGGACCGGCATCTCGCGGCGCTCGGCGATCGTCCCGATCGGCACCGGCGCCGGGCCCGAGCGGGCCAGTTCCGCCATCGCGACGACGGCGTATCGAGATTTAGACGTGACGGAGATCATCGCGCTCCGTTCTACAGGAATAAGAATGGTCGCCGTGGAGGCCCGCTCCCAACCAACCCAGGTCGCGCTGCGCTCGCTGGTGCCGCTTGGCCTGATGGCGCTGATCTTCGTCCTCTCCGCGCAGCCCCATCTCGACTCGGGCCTGGGGACGCTCGACCTCGGCCTGCGCAAGCTCGCACACGCCGCCGAGTACGCGCTCCTGACCCTGGCCTGGGCCTGGGCGCTCCGTCCCCTCACCCGGATGAGCGTTCCCCTCGCGGCCTTGATCGCGCTCCTTTACGCCGTCTCAGACGAGTACCACCAGACCTTCATCGCGGGCCGCGGCGGGACCGCCACGGATGTGCTGGTGGACGCGATCGGCGTCGGGATCGCGCTGATGCTGCTCCGTTACCATCGCGGGATCAGGTCCGCAGTCATCGGAACGGGGTCTCAGGGGCAGTAGTGACTTTCGAACGGCGTTGTCTTGTCGTAGACGACCAGCCACTGGTCAGGCTCGGCGTGCGCCGGCTGCTCGCGGACCGCTTCGAGGTGGACGAGGCCGAGGACGGCGAGGGCGCGCTGCGCATGGTCTCCGACGTCGAGAACTTCGACGTCGCGATCGTCGACACCGGCAGGCGGACGGGCGGCGACTCGAAGGTTGCCGGGACGCGGATCATCAGGGCGCTGCTCGAGGCGCGGCCCGGTCTCGGGATCGTCGCGCACTGCGACACGCCGGAGCGCTACGTGGCGGTGGAGGCGATGCGAGCCGGCGCGCGCGCCTACGTGTCGAAGCGCTCCCCCGCCGGCGAGCTGAGCCGCGCGGTCGACGCCGCGGCCGAGGCCGAGACGTTCGTCGACCCCGCGGCCGCACCCGGAGGGGACGGGGCGAACTCGCCGCTTACCAGGCGCCAGCGCCAGATCCTCCAGCTCTTCGCCGACGGCCACTCGACGGATCGTGCCGCGCGGGCGCTGGGCGTGAGCCCGGAGACGATCCGCACCCACGCCAAGGCCCTCCTGGGCCGCCTCAGCGCGCGGGATCGGGCCCACGCCGTCGCGATCGCCCTGCGCGGCGGGCTGATCGAGTAGCCGCTCCCCACCATCGGCACCGGCATGGTTGGCCCTTAGCCGGAGACGATCAGGCCGGGGCGGCGAGGCGGCCGAGGGCGCGCTCGATCCGGCGCACCGACTCGTCGCGCCCGAGGGTGGCGAGCGACTCGAAGATCCCGGGCGAGACCGTGCCGCCGGTGATCGCGACCCGCAGCGGCTGGAAGACCTGCTTCGGCTTGACGCCCTCGCGCTCGACCAGCTCGCGGAGCGCCGCCTCGATCGCGTCGGCGTCGAACGGCTCGACCGTCGCGGAGCGCCTCGAGCGCGGCCTCGAGCAGCGGGCGCGGCCTCGGGCGACATCACCTTCTCCCAGGCGGCGGCGTCGTCGGCGGGCTCCTCGAAGAGGAAGCGGACCAGCGGCCAGACTTCCTCGAGCGTCTGCGCCTTCTCCTGGGCGATCTCGCACGCCGCGCGTAGTCGCTCGTCCGGCTCGCGGCCGAGATGGCGGGCGACGGCGTCGCGTGTACTCGTCGAGCGGCATCTCGCGCATGAAGCGGCCGTTGATCCAGCGCAGCTTCTGCTCGTCGAAGATCGCCGAGGCCTTGCCGACGTGCTCGATCCGGAACCGCTCGACGAGCTCGTCCGTGGAGAGCAGGGTCGTGTCGTCGTCGGTCCCCCAGCCGAGCAGCGCAAGGTAGTTGCGGACCGCGGCCGGCAGGTAGCCGGCGTCGCGCAGCTCCTGCACCGAGGCGGCGCCGTGGCGCTTCGAGAGCTTCTTGCCGTCGGGGCCGTGCAGGAGCGGCAGATGCGCGTAGCGGGGCGGCTCGATCGCCGAGCGCCGTCGATCACGAGGAGCTGCTTCGGCGCGTTCGAGAGGTGATCGTCGCCGCGGACGACGTCGGTGATGCCCATGTCCGAGGTCGTCGACGGCGACGGCGAAGTTGTAGACGGGCGAGCCGTCGCCGCGAGCGATCACGAGGTCGTCCTGGAGACGGTTCTCGAAGCAGATCGGGCCGCGGATCAGGTCCTCGACGACGGTCTCTCCCTCGTCGGGCCAGCGCAGGCGGATCGCCGCGCCGTCGGCTCGTCACGGGGCTCGCCGCGGTATCCGGCGCCGCCGTGCGCCTGCTTCCAGGCGCGGACGTCCTCGCTCGTCGCCGGGTCCCGATAGGCGTGGCCGGCGTCGACCAGCTCGGCGATCCGCTCGCGGTGTCGCTCGGCGCGCTCCGCCTGGCTGAGCGGCCCCTCGTCCCAGTCGAGCTCGAGCCAGCGCAGGGCGTCGAGGATCTGCTCGACGTTCTCCGGCGTCGAGCGCTCGCGGTCGGTGTCCTCGATCCGCAGGACCAGCTCCCGCCCGATGCCGCGCGCCAGAAGCCAGTTGTAGAGTGCGGTCCGGGCGCCACCGATGTGCAGCGCGCCGGTGGGCGACGGGGCGAAGCGGACCTTACTCGATCATTCGGGGGTCATCTCACGATGCTGATCGGCGGGCATGTTTCCACAGCGGGCGGGCTTCACCGGGCCGTCGAGCGCGGCGTCGAGACGCGCTCCGACGCGATCCAGATCTTCAACCAGAGCCCGCGGATGTGGCGGCCGACGCGGTACGGGCCCGAGGACTTCGAGCGCTTCCGAGAGGCGATGGACGGCTCGCGGGTCGGAGGCGGTGGTGATCCACGCCGTCTATCTGATCAACTGCGCGACCTCCGACCGCGAGCTGCGCCAGAAGTCGCTGACCTCGCTCACCCACGCGCTGCGGCTGGGCGCGGGGATCGGGGCGGCCGGCGTCGTGCTGCACTCCGGCGCGGCGAAGGGCGACCCGGTCGACGTCGCGCTGAAGCGGGCGTGCCGGGTGATCTCCGAGGCGCTCGCCGAGACCGAGGGCTGCGATCTGCTGCTCGAGAACACGGCCGGGTCGAAGGGCCTGCTCGGCCGCGACGTACGGCGAGCTGGCCGAGCTCGTCGACCGCGCGGGCGGCGACGAGCGGCTCGGGATCTGCCTCGACAGCTGCCATCTGTTCGGCTCGGGCTACGACGTCCGCGAGGCGGAGACGCTGACCGAGCTCGCTCGACGACCTCGACGGCGAGCGTCGGGCTCGAGCGGCTGCGCTGCCTGCACGTCAACGACTCCGCGGTCCCGCTCGGGCGCGAATCGCGACCGCCACGCGACGCTCGGAGACGGCGAGATCGGCCGCGACGGGCTCGCGACGTTCCTCTCGGAGCCGCGCTTCGAGGACGTCCCCGCGATCCTCGAGACAAAGCTCGACCGCAAGCAGGTGGAGAAGGCGCGGCGGCTCCGGAAGCGCGGGCTGGAGCGGCGGGCGGGCGACGGTCTCTAGGCGAGCGCGTCGCGCAGGTCGAAGACCCGGAGCCCGCGGGCGCCCTCGTCGGTGCAGTCGAAGAAGCGCGGGTTGACGCACTCGTACGCCGGGCCCTCGCCCTCGTAGGAGGGCTCGACCGTGAACTGGCAGTGCGGCATCGGCAGGCCCGTCATCTTGATCCCGCCGAAGCCGGCCGCGCGCTCGGCGGCCTCGAACGCGTCGACGTCGATCTCGCAGCCGAAGACCTTCTTCATGCAGCCGAGGTAGCGCCGGCCCGATGAGCTCGTCGGCGTAGCTGTAGAGATACGGGCAGCCCATCTCGACGCAGCCGCGCGGCTCGATCAGCTTGTCGCAGAAGGTGCGGCACTGCCGGCACTCTCCGGCGCGCGTACCCTCTTCTCCACGCTGCTTCAGGGGCATGTCCAAAGTCTAAGCGTCAGGGAGGCCGGAAACCCGGGCCGGTCGCCGGGCGCTCGTCGCGCTCGCTGACGCTCGCGGTGGTGCTTGCGTCCTTCGGCTGCGGCGAGGACGAGGGTGACTCGACCGAGGCCGAGACGACGACGGAGGCCGCCGCCTCCGCCGAGCCCGAGGATCCGGGCTCGCCTCCCGAGGGCGCACCGGACTACGAGGGGCTCGGGACCTGGTGGACGAAACTGCCCGAGGACGAGCGGCTCGCCTCAGCGGCCCAGTTCATCGAGGACAACCCGAGCGAGTGCGCCGACGTCGACCCGGTCGATCTCGAGCGCCAGACCGGCATTGCCTACGGCTACGACTTCCCGGACGCGGCGCGCACCTCAGAGGTGATGCTGGAGACATGCGCTCTGCTCCGCGACGGCACTTGAGCGCTAACGACCTCCCACGGCTCAAGCCATCGGCGAGCATCGCCGACTACGGTGGTAGAAACCTCCCGTGGTGACGCAGACCGACCAGGTGACCGTTCTGATCGCCGACGACCATCCCGTGTACCGCTCCGGGCTGGCGCGGATGATCGAAGGCCGCGAGGACCTCGACCTGGTCGCGGAGGCGGAGTCCGGCAGCGAAGCCCTCGCGGCGATTCGCGAGCTCGCACCGCAGGTGGCGGTCGTCGACCTGAAGATGCCGGACATGGACGGGATCGCGCTGCTCGGGGAGATCAAGCGCGAGGACCTGGAGACGAAGGTTGTGATGCTGACCGGCTACGCCACCGGGGAGACGGCCTACGAGGTGATGGCAGCCGGCGCCGCCGCCTATATCTCGAAGACCTCGGAGCCGGCCGACGGTGGTCGAGACGATCATCACCGTGGCCGGCGGCGGCACCTACCTCGCCCCCGAGTTCCACGGTCCCCTCGCCGACCAGATCAAGCGGCAGTCGAAGGAGTCGGGGCCCGTGCTCTCCGAGCGCGAGCACCAGGTTCTCCGCCTCACCGCCGACGGTAACTCCGTCGCCGCAGATCGGCGAGCAGCTCGAGCTGAGCGCGGCCACCGTCAAGACCCACCTCCAGCACACCTACCGCAAGCTCGGCGTCTCCGACCGAGCCGCCGCCGTGGCGGAGGGCATGCGGCGGGGACTCATGGACTAGCGGCCCAATCGCCCAGCGAGTGCCGCCTAAACGGGGCTATAGCCCCACTTAGGCGGCACACGTTGATCGGGGTCAGGCCGCCAGCGCCCGCGAGCTGAGCAGCGAGTCGACCTCGGCGCGGAGCGCGGCCGAGGGGCGGACGCGGTACTCGCGGCCGAAGCGAAGGCGGCGCATGCCGGCGTTGGTCGGCATCTCGAGCAGGACCTCGGACTCGCCGGGGTAGGAGGAGAAGATCGTCTTCAGCTCCTCGATCAGGGTCGGCTCGAAGTCGGCCGGTGAGAGGCGAGAGCGTGAACGGCTCGCGCCGGGGCGGTGGCGCGGCGTGCGCGCCGCGGCGAGCGGTCGTCGGCGTCGGGCTCGAACGCCTCGGCCTCCTGGACGACGAAGCTGGTCTTGCCGCCCTCGCGGTGGTCGAGGCGGCCCTTGGCGACGACCACGCGGTCGGGCTCGAGGACCTCCGCGGCAGCTCTCGAGCACCTGGTTGAAGGCGAGCAGCTCGACCGTGCCCGCGAGGTCGTCGAGCGAGGCGAACATCATGTCGGCGCCGCTCCGCGTGCGCAGCTTCTTGCACTCGCCGATCGAGGCCGCCGATCGTCAGCATCGAGCGGTCCTCCTTCGTTCGCAGCTCGGCGAGCGAGCAGTCGACCCGCTCGCGGAGGGCCTCGCGCATGCCCTTCAGCGGGTGCGAGGTGACGTAGGTGCCGAGCGTCTCCTTCTCCATCGCGAGCAGCTCGCGCTGCTCGAACTCGCCCTCGGGCACCGGCGGGTCGGCGGGCGCGGTGATCGCCGTGATCTCCGCGGAGCGCGCCGGTCGCCGGCAGGGGGGCCGCCGAGGTCGAAGATCGAGCCCTGGCCGCGCTGGGCGTCCTCCTGGGCCTTCTGGCCGTTGGCCTGCGCGTGCGGGAGCACGGCCAGCATCCCCTTGCGGGCGGCGCCGGTCGAGTCGAGGGCGCCGCACTTGACCAGGCACTCGATCGCGCGCTTGTTGACCGCGCGCGCGTCGACCCGCTCGCAGAAGTCCCAGATCGAGCGGAACTCGCCGTCTTCCTCGCGCGCCGCGATGATCGCCTGCACCGCCGCGTGTCCGACGTTCTTGACCGCGTCGAGGCCGAAGCGGATCGAGCTGCCGGAGACGACGAAGCCGTGGTCGGAGGTGTTGACGTCGGGCGGCAGCACCTCGATCCCGATCTCCTCGCAGCGGTTGACGAAGAACGGAACCTTGTCCTTGGTCGACATCACCGAGGAGATCAGCGCCGCCATGTACTCCGCCGGTGTAGTTGGCCTTCAGGTAGGCGGTGCGGTAGGCGATCAGCGCGTAGCAGGCCGCGTGCGACTGGTTGAACGAGTAGTCGGCGGCCGCGGTCATCAGCTTCCAGAGGTCGCGCGCGACGGCGCGGTCGGTGTCCGAGTCGGCGAGCCCGGCGAGGAACTTGTCCTCCATCGTCGCCATCAGGTCGCGCTTCTTCTTGCCCACCGCCTTGCGCAGGTCGTCGGCCTCGGCGGGGCTGAAGCCGGCCATCTGCTTGGCGATCTCCATGAGCTGCTCCTGGTAGATGCAGCAGCCGTAGGTCTCCTCGGTGATCGGGCGCAGGCGCGGATCCGGCGTAGCGGACCGAGGCCGGGCCGCCGCTTCCCGTTCGCGTAGTCGTCGATGTAGCGCATCGCCCCGGGGCGGTAGAGCGAGACCAGCGCGACGATGTCCTCGAACTCGCTCGGGCGCACCTTGCGCATCGCCTCGCGCATGCCCTCCGACTCGAGCTGGAAGACGCCGATCGAGTCGCCGCGGGCGAGCATCTCGTAGGTCTTGGCGTCGTCGAGCGGGATCCGCTCGATGTCGAGCTCGACCCCGTTCGAGCGGCGGATGATCTCGACGGCGTCCTCGATCACGTCGAGGTTCCGCAGCCCGAGGAAGTCCATCTTCAGCAGGCCGATCTCCTCGATCGGCCCCATCGAGTACTGGGTGACGATCTTGTACGCACGCTCCCCTTGCCGCCGCCGTTGCCGTTCGAGCCGTTCCGGCGTCCCCGTTGCCGGAGCGGTCCTCGGCGAGCTGGAGCGGAACGATCTCCTGGAGCGGGCGGTCGGCGATCACCACCGCCGCCGCGTGGATCGAGTTGTTGCGGACGATCCCCTCGAGGCCGCGGGCGACGTCGACGATCCGCTTCGCCTCGGGGTCGGAGTCGTACGCCTTGCGCAGCTCCTGCCCCGTCTTCATGCAGTCCTCGAAGGACGGGTTGCGACCCATGATCGGCTCCGGGATCTTCTTCGCGATCTCGTCGCCCTTCAGGTTCGGGTAGCCGAGCACGCGGGCGGCGTCGCGGGTGGCGGCCCGCGGGGCCATCTTGCCGAAGGTGATGATCTGGGCGACCGACTCGCGCCCGTACTTCTCGGCGACGTAGCGGATCACCCGCTCGCGGCCGCGGACGGAGAAGTCGATGTCGATGTCGGGCATCGACTTGCGCGCCGGGTTGAGGAAGCGCTCGAAGAGCAGGTTGTTGGCGAGCGGGTCGAGGTCGGTGATGTTGAGCGAGTAGGCGACGATCGAGCCGGCCGCCGAGCCGCGCCCCGGGCCGACCGCGATCCCGTTGTCCTTGGCGAACTTGACGAAGTCCCAGACGATCAGGAAGTAGGACTCGAAGCCCATCTCCCCGATCACCGCCGAGCTCGAACTCGAGCCTCTCCATCGCCTCGGCCGGCGGCCGGGTCCCCGTAGCGGCGGCGCAGCCCCTCGTCGGCGAGCCGCCGCAGCATCGCCGCGGGCTCCTCGCCGTCGGGGGTCGGGAAGCGCGGCAGCAGTAGGTTGCCCAGCTCGATCTCGAGCGCGCAGCGCTCGGCCACCTCGAGCGTGTTCGGGACCGCCTCGGGCCAGGCGGCGAACGCTTCGGCCATCTCGTCCGGGCTCTTGAGGAAGAACTCGTTGGTGTCGAAGGTCAGCTTCGGCTCGTCGAGCTTCGACTTCGTCTGCACGCAGAGGAGCGCCGCGTGGTTGGCGTAGTCCTCCCGGCGCAGGTAGTGGACGTCGCAGGTGCCGACCAGCGGGCGGCCGAGCTCGCGGGCGAAGCGGACGATGCCCTCGTTCGCCTTGTCCTGCTGCGGGGATCCCGTTCGCCTGGATCTCGAAGTAGACGTTCTCCGGCCCGAAGACCTGGATCAGCTCGTCGAGGTGGGCGCGGGCGTCCTGCGGGCGGTCCTCGACCAGGCGCTGGCAGAAACGCGACTGCAGGCAGCCGGTGAGCGCGATCACGCCGTCGGAGTGGCGGTCGAGCAACTCCAGGTCGACCCCGGGCTTGCCGCGCCCGAAGCCCTCGAGGAAGCCCGAGGAGCTGAGCTGGACGAGGTTGCGGAAGCCCTCATCGGAGGCGGCGAGCAGGGTCAGGTGGTTGCGCTCGGCGCGGTGCTCGTTCGCGCCGCGGTCGTCGACTAGTAGGCCTCGAGGCCGAGGATCGGCTTCACGTCGTGGGCTCTGCAGGCCTTGTAATCTCGATCGCGCCGTTCATCACACCGTGGTCGGTGAGGCCCAGCGCCGGCATGCCGGGCTGCCGCTCGCCATCGGGAGCCGCCATCTTGCGCTGGATCTTGCAGGCGCCGTCGAGCAGCGAGTACTCGCTGTGGACGTGCAGATGCACGGCTTGCGCGGAGGCGGAGCCCACGGGTCGATCATCGCAATCGGATCGGTCGCCACGGCCTCGATCGCGGGGGCCCGAGGAGCGGCTTTCCGCACGTTGCGGCGTGCGATGATCCCGCGCCGTGATCTGGCTGCTTCGCCACGGCGACGCCGAGGACTCGGCCGAGGACGACGCCTCCCGGAAGCTGACCGAGAAGGGCCGCCGTCAGGCCGAGAACGCGGGCAAGGCGCTGGCCGCGATCGGGGTCGAGATCGACGCATGCCTGACCAGCCCCAAGGTTCGCGCCCGCGACACCGCCGAGGTCGCCTGCCGCGAGCTCGGGGTGGAGGCCGAGCAGACCGACGCCCTGCGCGGCGGCGAGTTCGATATCGAGGAGCTGGCCGCGGGGCGCGGCGAGGTCCTGCTCGTCGGCCACGAGCCCGACATGCACCGTGCGATCCAGCGCGCAACCGGCGGCCTCGTGAAGCTGAAGAAGGGCGGAGTCGCGGCGGTCGACGGCCGGGAGCTTCACCTCCTGCTCAGGCCGACCGAGATCAAGCTGATCGCCGACGGGGAATAGACCGGGCCTTGGCGAGTTAGTCCCGCATAGCGGGAGTAAGTCGCCAAACGCCGAAACAGGCCGTGCGCTCAGCCCGCGCAGACCCAGGCGCTTCCGCCGGAGTCGGCCCAGATCTGCGAGGCGATCTCGTCCTGCTGGGCTGGGGAGCCGTCCTGGGGCTTGCCCGAGCCTCCGTAGAGATCCCAGGTCGAGGGAAGGATCTGGTAGGCGCCGCCGGCGCCCGAAGAGGGGTTCACGGCGTCGTAGTTGCCGCCCGACTCGCACATGACGATCGCGGACGGGATCGCGTAGTCGCCGACCCAGCTCGCGACCTCCTCCTGAGCGGCCGCGGCGCTCGCCTCCTCGGCCTCGGCCTCCTGCGCTTCCCGAAGCTCCTGGACCTCCGAGGTCCAGCCGTCCACCTGCGAGCGCAGGCCCGCGAGCGCGTCGGCCTGGGCGGCCCTGGCGGCGGCGAGCTCGGCGGCGCGCGCCTCGGCTGCCGCGCGCGCGCTGGCGATCTCGGCTCGTGCGGCCGCGACCTCGTCGTTGAAGGCCTGCTGCTCGGCGCGGGCGGCCTCGACCGCCTCGAGCCGCGTCGCGACCTCGGCCCGGAGCGCCCGCACCCGCTCGGCGAGCTCCGCGTCGGACTCCTCGATCGCGCGCAGGAACTCGGCCCTGGTGGTCAGGTCGTCGAAGCCGTCGGCCTGGAGGACCAGGGTGGCCGCGTCGGGGACGTCGCCCTTGTAGATCGCGACGAGCCGGTCGGCGAGCGCGTCGAGGGCGCGCTCGAGCCTCGCCCTGGCCTCGGCCAGCGCCGCCTCGGTCTCGGCGACCTCGGCGTCGAGCGCGGCCTCGCGCTGCTCGCCCTCGGCGAGGGTCGCGCTGAGCTCGGCCTCGCGGGCGGCGGCGGCGCTCGCCTGCGACTGGGCGGCCGCGAGCTCGGCGCCGGCGGCGTCGATCTCGGCCGCGAGCCCGCCGGCCTCGGCCTCGGCGCCCGCGATCCGCGACTCGAGGTCGCCGATCGACTGGCCGGAGGCGGGCACGGCGGCGACCGCGGCGCAGGCTGCGCACGCCGCGGCGGCGGTGAGTGCCCTATGAAGTCGCGTCGTTTCGCTCATCCTTCTCGCGCCTACGGGGTTAGCTGCCGGGCTCGCGCCGAAGGACGTGGCGCTACGCGTTGATCTTGCGATTCGCCCCAATGGCGGCCGGATCCGCTTCTGAAATCCCGAACCGCCGACGGTTCCCCCGATCCCCCGCACCTGGCGGGAGATTCGGCTATGCGAGGACGGCGATGTTAGTGATTGCTCACGGAATGTGCACCACGACACGCAGGCAAAAAGTCCTGCATGCAAGGAAAATTGCAGCCTTCACACGCGTTCCAGCGTGATCCTCAGACCCTCGTCCAGGCTTGTCTGGGCGTGCCAATCGAGGTCGGTCCCCGCACTGTCGCGAATCGATCGCGCAGCGTTGGATCTCCCCCTCGCGAGCGGGCTCCATCTCCGGCTCGAAGCCCCCGCCTCCGCCCAGGGACCCGAGCCGCTCGGCCAGCTCCAGCACAGAGGTCTCGCGTCCGGTGCCGACGTTGTAGACGTCGCCCAGTTCATCGCCCGCCGCGAGGCGGTCGGCGGCGGAGATCAGCGCCTCGACGACGTCGCCGACGTAGAGGAAATCGCGCGTCTGCCGGCCGTCGCCGAAGATCGTCGGCCGCGCGCCCTCGGCGAGCCGGCCGCAGAAGATCGCCACCACCCCGGCCTCGCCGCGCGGGTCCTGGCGGGGGCCGTAGACGTTGCCGAGGCGAAGGCTGACACCCTGCGAGGCCGTGGACGCGCCGGTAGAAAGCGACATAACCCTCCCCGGCCAGCTTCGACTGCCCGTACGGGGCGAGCGGCTCGATCGGGGCGTCCTCGCCGAACGGAAGGTCCCTCCCCTCCCCCTCGCCGTAGATCGCCCCGCCCGTGGAGGCGAGGATGAACGGCGCCTCTGGCGAGACGAGGCGGGTCGCCTCGAGCAGGTTCACCGTGCCGACGACGTTGACGGCGCGCGTCGAAGCCCGGCTCCGCAACCGAACGGCGGACATCCATCTGGGCCGCGAGGTGGAAGACCGCCTCGGGGCGAAAGCGCTCGACGAGCTCGGAGACCGGCCCTGCCTCGCCCAGGTCGGCCTCGACCAGCTCGGCTCCTTGCCCGAGCGCATCGGCGAGGTTCTCGCGCCTTCCGGTCGAGAGGTCGTCCAGCACGGCGACCTCGTCACCGCGCTCGAGCAGCGCGTCGACCAGATTCGAGCCGATGAAGCCCGCGCCGCCCGTGACCAGTGAGCGCAATCAGCCCTCCTTGACCTCGCGGCTCGCGGCGAGGTAGCCGCCGAGCAGGATCGACGCCAGCCCGACGCCCGCCGCGATCCGGATCTGGTTGCGGAAGCGGTAGCGGACGAACATCACCACGGCCCTTCCGATCGCCTCGTACACGGTGCTCATCGGTCACTCCTTTCGTCGTCTCGTTCGCGGATGCGGTGGGCCATGCGGCTCTGGAGCGTGAACAGCTCGATGAACCCAGGGCTTGCCGCCTGCGAGAACTCGCCGCCCGACTCGCCGAAGGAGGCGAGCGAGCGGTCGTACAGCGCGTTCGGCGAGCTGCGTGCGACCGGCGTCGCCGAGCCCTTGAACAGCTTTAGCGTCACCTCTCCGGTCACCATTTCGTTCGCCGAGTCCATGTAGGCATCGAGATCCAAGCGCAGCGGCTCCAGCCACAGGCCCGCGTAGACGAGGTATGCCCACTGGCGCTCGAGTGCATGCTTGAACTCGTTCTGGTGGATCGTCGAGACCAGGTTCTCGAGCTCGCGGTGGGCCCTGCAGAACGAGCTCGGCCGCGGGTACCTCGTAGAGGTCGCGCACCTTGAGCCCGACGATCCGGTCCTCGACGTGGTCGACGATCCCGACCCCGTGGCGCCCGCCGAGCTCCGCGGCCCGCTCGAGCAGCTCCACCAGTCCGAGCCGCTCGCCGTCGATCGAGACCGGCACGCCGCGCTCGAAGCCGATCCGGACCAGCGCGGGCTCATCCGGCGCCTCCTCGGGCCTGGTGACGAGCTGGAAGACGTCGTCGGGCGGCGGCTCGGCGAGGTCCTCGATCGGGCCGCCCTCCGAGGAGCGGCCCCAGAGGTTGTCGTCGATCGAATACGGGGGCGACTCGGTGCCCCCCTTGACCGGGATCCCGTGCTCGCGGGCGTAGGCGATCTCCTCCTCGCGCCCCATCCGCCACTCGCGGACCGGCGCGATCAGCTTGAGCTCAGGGTCGAGCGTCGCCACGGTGGCCTCGATCCGCACCTGGTCGTTGCCCTTCCCGGTGCAGCCGTGGGCGATCGTGTCGCAGCCCGTGCGCCGCGCGTGCTCGGCCGCGAGCCGCGCGATCAGCGGCCGGCCCAGGGCGGTGAACAGCGGATAGCCGCCGCCGTAGAGCGCGTTCGCCTTGATCGCCGGGCAGCACGTAGTCGCGGGCGAACTCCTCGCGGGCGTCGACGAGGACCGCGTCGGCGGCGCCGAGGTCGCGGGCCTTGCCCGCGATCACATCCCAGTCCTCGTCCGGCTGGCCGAGGTTCACGGTCAGGGCGACGACCTCGGCCTCGTAGCGGTCCTGGATCCACTTCAGCATCACCGAGGTATCGAGGCCGCCCGAGTAGAGCAGCAGCACGCGCCCCACCTGGCCCGGCTCGGCCTGGTAGGAGGCGATCGGACCGCCGCTCGGATCCTGTTTGGGCCGCTCGTCGCTCATCGAGGCGGGAAGTCTCCCATCAGCGAGACTTCCGGCGATGTCCCGTGGGCTTCGCGTCGCATCGCTGGCGCTGATCACCGCCGGCCTCGTCGTCGTCTCCGACGTCGCGGTCACGCTCGCCTGGAAGGAGCCGATCTCCTCGCTCTACGGGGCGATCCGCCAGGCGACTGCCGGCGACGACTTCGACGCGCTCGAGGAGTCGTTCCCCGCGGTCTCCGGGCCGAGCCAGGCCAAGCTGCGCCGTCAGGCCAACCGCCTCGCGCGCCGCCTGCAGGACGAGATCGGCACCGGCGAGGGTTTCGCCCGGGTCCAAATCCCCGCGATCGGCGTCGACTACGCCGTCGTCGAGGGCACCGACGACGCCTCGCTCCAGCGCGGGCCGGGCCACTACCCGGCCACCGGCCTCCCCGGCCAGCGCAACACCACCGCGATCGCCGGCCACCGCACGACCTACCAGGCCCCTTTCCGCGAGATCGACGAGCTCGAGGGCGGCGACGAGGTCGTCGTCGAGACCCCCTACGCCGACTTCACCTACTCGGTCCAGCACGCCGAGGTGGTCGAGCCCGACCGCACCGACATCGTCCGCGACCGCGGCCGCGACCTCCTCGTCCTCACCGCCTGCCACCCCCTCTACTCCGACGCCCAGCGCTACGCCGTCTTCGCGAAGCTCGAAACCGTGACGGAACCGTGAACGGGGTCAGACCCACTCTAAGGTTGGGGTCAGACCCCGTTTAGGTTTGAGGTGGGTCGATGAGGCGGGCGGCGGTCTCCCTGAGGCGGGCCTCCTTGGCTCGGAGGCGGCGGTCGGCCTCCTGGAAGCGCTCGAGCAGGGACTCGAGCTGGCGGCGGGTCGCCTGGGCCTGCGACTGGTACTCGATCCGCCGTCCGATCGCCTCGGCGGTCGACCAGACGCTGCGTGTGGCCTCGGCGCCCGCGGCGTCGGCCGACGGCGACGATCCGGGCCTCGGCCGCCTCGGCGGTGGCCTCGGTGCGGTGGGCGATCGCGAGCGTCTCCGCGCTCGCCCGGCGCTCGGCCTCGGCAAGCCGCTCCGTCGCCTCGTGCAGCTCGTCGCGCGCCTCCGCGACGAGCCGCTCGATGTCGGCGCGCAGTTCCTCACCGGCGCTCGTGAGCGCCTCGCCCGCGCCGGCGTCCGCCGCCTCGCGGGCGAGCTCCTCCGCGCGGGCGCGGATCTGACGCTCGGTGGCCTTCTGCGCCCGCTCGGCCTCTGAGCGCGCGGTCGCCACGATCTTCTGACCCTCGCGCTCGACCCGCTTCTCGGCGGCGCGAATCCGCTTCTCGCGCTCCTCGCGGGCGAGCTTCAGCTCCTGGCGGCGGGCGGCGCGGCGAGAGGCTCTGCTCGACGTATCCGGTCAGCTTCTGCTCCCCCTCGCTGGCCGCGGACTCGACGCGCTCGGCGTGGGCGTCGGCGATCTCGCCGAGCCGCTCCTCGGCACGCCGATCCTCCTCCTGCCAGCGACGCGTGACCCGCTCGCCAAGATCCTGGTCGGCAGCCTCGACCATCTGGGCACGAACTCGCTCGCCGCTCGCTCGAAGCTCCTCTTGCGTCTCTGAGCGAAGCTGCTGCGCCTCCGACTGCGCCCGCTCGGAGATTTCCGCGGCGACCTCCTCGCGCGATCGCTCGAGCCGCTCGACCACCTCGCTGCGGGAGCGCTCCGCCTCGCTTTCGATCCGCTCCCGAAGGGACCGATCGGCCTCCTCGAGGCGGTTGTCGATCGCCGCCTCGGATCGCTCCAGGCGCGAGACCATCTCGCCCTGTGCCTCGGCGAGCACGGCGTCGACCGCCTCCTGCGTGCGCGTCTGGGCGCTCGCCACCTCCGCGTCGAGGCGCTCGCGAAGCTCCGCGCCGTACGCGTCGAGGCGCCCGCTGACCTGGTTCTCGAGCGATCGCGAGCGCTCGAGGAAGCTGCGCTCGGCGAGCGCGGCGATCCGCTCCTCCGTCTCCGCGCGCGAGTGCTCGGCGTCTGCCCGCGCGGTGGCGGCGGACTGGGCGAGCCGGGCCTCGGCCGAGGTGAGGCGCTCCGCGACCATCTGCTCGAGCGACGCGGTCGTCTCCCCGGCGAGCCGCGACGCGAGCCGCTCGGACAGCTCCGGCGATGAGCCGAGCCGCTCGACCTCCTCGTCGACCGTGGCTCGGACCTGTTCGTCGATTCGCCGGGCCAGATCGGTCCTCAGCTCCTCGCCGAGGGCCGCGCCCTCCCGAAGGAGGGACTCGCGGGACTCCTCCAGCTTCGCCGCGAGCCGCCCCGTCAGCGCCACCTCGACCTCGCGAAGGACTGTCGCGACCCGCTCGTCCGCGTCACGCTCGCTTCGCCGCAGCTCGGCCGCGACCGCGGCCTTCAGCCGACCCTCGATATCGCCGCGGACCGTGTCGGCGTCGGTGCGGATCTCCCGCACCACCTCGTCGGTGCGGTTCTCGATCCTCGTCCTCAGATCCCGCTCGGCGACCTCGATCCGCTCGGAGAGCTCGTGACCGATCGTCTCCGTTCGGATCGCGACCTCGCCTCCGGCGCCCGCGGCGAGCTCCTCCAGAGCGCTCGCCAGTCGGGCGTCGATCTCCTTCCCGAGGCGGGTCTCGCGCTGCGCCACCGTCTCGCGCAACTCGCCGCGCAGCTCCTCGAAGCGCTCCGAAAGGCGCCGGCCCTCCTGGGTCGCCGCCTCACGGGCCCCGCGCTCAGCGGACTGCTTCAGCGCCTCCATCTCGCGATCGAGCCGTGCGGCCTCCTGGCGAAGCCGCTCGTTGAGCTCGCCGCGTACCTGCTCAGCGGCCTCGCGCAGGCGCTCGGCGGGCGTACCTCCTTCGCCTCCGCTCTCGTCCTCGATCGCGTTCATCCGTCCGCTTTCCACGCTCCGATCGGCCCGCGCCCACCAGGCGCAGGGAATGCCAATTCTCCCGGACTGTTGCGCCCGTTGCCAGCGATCTCCTGCCCACGCAAGCGAAGCTGCCGCGGGGCGGAGGCGGATCAGGCGAGCACGGCCGCCAATCGCGAGAGCGCCTCGTCGACGTCGTCCTCGTCGATCACGAGCGGCGGCAGGAAGCGCAGCATCGAGTCTCCCGGAACGTTGATCACGAGCCCGGCGTCGAGTGCTCGAGCCGCGACCTCCGCGGCATCGACCCCCTCGCTCAGGCTCGCGCCGACCATCAGGCCGCGGCCCCTGACCTCCTCGACCTGCTCCAGCGACGCCAGCCCGTCGCTGAGGCGCTCGCCGCGCGCGCCGACGCGAGCGAGCAGATCGGGGTCGTCGATCACCTCGAACGCCGCGAGCGCCGCGCGAGCGGTCACCGGAGCCCCGGCGAAGGTCGAGCCGTGATCGCCCCTGGCGAGGACCTCGCCGTGCTCGGGGGTCGTCACGCAGGCCCCCACGGGGAGCCCTCCGCCGAGCGCCTTCGAGGCGGTGATCACGTCGGGCCGCACCGGCAGTTGCTCGTAGCACCACAAGCGTTCCCGTCCTCCCCATCCCGCATTGCACCTCGTCGAAGACGAGCAGCGCGTCGCGCTCGTCGCAGGCCTCCCGTGCGCTGACCAGGACCTCGTCGGCGATGGGGAACACCCCGGCTTCGCCCTGGATCGGCTCGATCATCACCGCCGCGGTCCGCTCGCCGACCGCCGCCCGCAGCGCCTCGGGGTCGTCGCGGGGGACCGCCACGGAACCCGGCGGGCAGGGGGCCGAAGAGGTCGTCGCGAGCGAGCTTCGGCGTCGCCGCAAGGGCGCGCGAGCGTGCGTCCGTGGAACGCGCCGTCGAGGACGACGATCTCGGGCGCCTCGATCCCGCGGCCGTGGGCGCGCTTGCGGGCGAGCTTGATCGCGCACTCGTTCGCCTCGGCGCCGGAGTTGCAGAGGAAGACCTTGCCGCCGAGGCTCGACTCCGCGACCCGCTCGCAGAGCCGCGCCGCCGGCCCGGTCAGATACAGGTTCGAGACCCCCGCCAGCTCGCCGGCCTGCTCGCGGATCGCCTCGACGATCCGCGGGTGGCAATGACCGGCGTTATGGACGGCGAGACCGGCGAAGAAGTCGAGGTACTCCTTGCCCTCCGAGTCCCAGAGCCGCGCCCCCTCCCCGCGAACGAACTCGACCGGCGTCCGCGCATAGGTCGGCATCGCATAGCGCTCGTCGAGCGCAGCCAGGTCCGCGACGCCCATCAGGGGGTGACCATGGTTCCGATTCCGGCGTCGGTGAAGAGCTCCAGCAGCAGCGAGTGCGGGCGGCGGCCGTCGACGATGTGGGCGGACTGCACGCCGCCGCGGATCGCCTCGACGCAGGACGCGAGCTTCGGCCGCATGCCGCCGGCGACCGAGTCGAGCGCCACCTCGAGCTCGCCGACCGTGGTCCGCGAGATCAACGAGGAGGGATCGTCCGGATTCGAGAGCCAGCCCTCGACGTCGGTGAGGAAGAGCGCCTTGTAGGCCTGAAGGGCGGCGGCCACCTTGCCGGCGGCGGTGTCGGCGTTGACGTTGTAGGAGTTGCCGTCGCGGTCCGCCCCCGCCGAGGCGACCACGGGGATGTAGTCGGCGGCGATGTGGTTGAGCACGTCGACGTCGACCCGCTCGATCTCGCCGACGAACCCGACCTCATCCGCGCGCGCATGCGGGCGGACCTCGAACAGGGTCCCGTCCTCGCCCGACAGCCCGACCGCCGGCTGCCCGTGGCGGTTGAGCCGGGAGACGATGTCCGAGTTGACCTTTCCGAGCAGGACCATCTTCGCCACCTCCACCGTCTCGGGGTCGGAGACCCGGACCCCTTCGACGAACCGGACCTCCATCCCGAGTCGCTCCATGTAGGAGGTGATGTCCGGCCCGCCGCCGTGCACGACCACCGGGTTCAGGCCGACGTACTTGAGCAGCACGACGTCGGTCGCGAACTCGTCGCGCAGCGACTCCTCGCGCATCGCCGCGCCGCCGTACTTGATCACCACCGTGCGCCCGTGGAACTCACGGATGTAGGGCAGCGCCTCGAGGAGTGTCTCGATCCGCTGCTCACTCATGTCGTGTACTCCGCGTTCAGGGTCACGTAGTCGTGGGTCAGGTCGGAGAAGTAGACGTGCGCCGAAGCGTCGCCGCGCCCGAGCGCGATCCGCAGCTCCGCCTCGGGCTCGTCACCGCCGAGCTCGGCGGCGTCGATCTCGCTCGGCCCGAGCTCGGGCAGCTCCTCGCCGGCGAGGGCCATCCCCGCCGCCTGCGCGATCCGGCCCCAGTTCGGGTCGCGGCCGTAGAGCGCGGTCTTCACCAGCGGCGAGTTGGCGATCGCCCGCGCGACCCGCTCGGCCTCCTCCTCGGATGCGGCGCCGGTCGCCTCGACCCTGCCGACCCGCGTGGCCCCCTCTCCGTCGGCGACGATCTCGAGCGCGAGCTGGGTGAGCACGGCCTCGAGCAGGCCGTCCGGGAGGGGTCGGCCGGAGGCGCCGCTCGCCTGCAACAGCACGGTGTCGTTGGTGCTCATCTGGCCGTCGACGGTGATCCGCTCGAACGAGGCCGCGACCGCGGCGCGCAGGGCGGCCTCGGGGCCGTCCGACGACGGCGTCGGTCTGACAGAAGCAGAGCATCGTCGCGAAGCCCGGCTCGATCATCCCGGCTCCCTTCGCCTGCGCGGACAGGGTGACCCCGCCGGCGGAGACCGTGCAGCACTTCGGCGAGCGGTCGGTGGTCATGATCGTCTCGGCGAAGGCGTCGCCGCCGGACTCCGAGAGCTCGCCCGCGGCCCGCTCGATCCCGGCGAGGACGTCCTCGACCGGCAGCGGCACCCCGATCGTCCCGGTCTCGGCGACCGCGACCGAGCGCGGCTCCAGGCCGAGCGCGGAAGCGGCCGCGTCGCGCATCGCCAGGGCATCGCGGTAGCCCTGCTCGCCGGTCGCCGCGTTCGCGTTGCCGGAGTTGACCACCGCCGCCCGCACGCCCCCGGCGTCGCATTCCTCCCGGCAGACGCGGACCGGGGCCGCGGCGGCCGCGTTTCGCGTCAGGAGCAGGGCCGAGGCGACCTCCTCCCCGTCGCAGGCGACGACCCCGACGTCGGTGGCACCGCCATCCTTCAGCCCGCAGGCGGCGCCGGCGGCGCGGAAGCCGGGCGCGAGTTGGGCCCCGTCCCCTTCCTCGATGCCCTCGGGGGGGTCGACCCACCGGGAGGCGAAGAAGCGTCATGACAACCCCTCCTCCTCGTCATAGCCCAGCATCAGGTTCAGGTTCTGCACGGCCTGCGCCGAGGCGCCCTTCCAGAGGTTGTCGATCGCGGCGAAGACGATCGTCCGCCCGTTGCCGTCGGTGGTCGTGTGGATCCGGCAGAGGTTCGTCTCTCGCACGTCGCGCACCCCGGGCGGGTCGTCCACGAGCTCCACGAACGGCTCGGCGTCGTAGCGTCCCGCATACAGCTCGCGCAGCTCGGGATCGCCGAGGTCCCGCGACGGACGCACGTAACAGCTCACCAGCTCGCCCTGGTCGAGCGGGAGCAGGTGGGGAACGAACGTCAGCGGGACCGAGCCTCCGAGCGCGGCCAGCTCCTGGGCGATCTCGGGCTCGTGGCGGTGGCCCTCGGTGCCGTAGGGGGAGAAGTTCTCGTCGACGTTGACGTAGTGCAGCCGGTCTCCCCCACCCCGGCCGGCACCGGAGACGCCCGACTTCGCGTCGACTACGACGTCCTCGATCAGCCCCGCCTCGGCGAGGGGCGCCAGGGCGAGCAGGGTCGCGGTCGGATAGCAACCGGGGTTGGCGACGAGCTTCGCGCCCCTCACCCCCTCCCGGTTGAGCTCGGTGAGCCCGTAGACCGCGTCCGCGGTCAGCTCGAAGGCCGGGTGCTCGCCGTACCAGCGCGCGTAGGTCTCGCGGTCGCGGAGCCTGAAGTCCGCCGAGAGGTCGACCACGGGGATCCCGCGCCCCACCAGCTCGGCGACGACCGGAGCGGCGGCGCCGTGCGGGTAGGCGACGATCGCGGCGTCCCAGCCCTCGGCCGCCTCGAGGTCGAACTCGGCCAGCACCACCGGGGCGCGGTAGCGCGGATAGAGCCGAGCCAGGGGCGTCCCCGCCTCGGCCCGCGCCGTCGCCGCGGCGAGCTCGAGCCGCGGGTGGCGCCAGACCAGCTCCGCCGCGAGCGCGCCGGTGAACCCGGAGGCGCCGATCACGGCGACCCGGGCGCCGCCGCCGTTTCCGCTCCCCTCACTCACGAAGCGACCCGTCGATCTTCGCGAGCGACTCGGTGATCGCCCGCCGCCGCTCCGCCACCTCTTCGTCGGTGAGGGTGCGGTCGGAAGCGCGGAACTCCAGCCTCAGGGCGAGGCTCTTGCGACCCTCCCCCACCTGCTCGCCGCGGTAGAGGTCGAAGAGCCTCAGCGATGTGAGAAGCGCCCCGGCGCCCTCGGTGACCGCCTCGGCGACGCGCGCGTACGGGACGTCCTCCGGAACGGTCACGGCGAGGTCCTGGCGCACCGCCGGATGGGTGATCACGTCCTCGTACGGACTCCTCGCCGTACGGGGAGGCGGCGACGAGCGGCGCGAGGTCGACCTCGAATGCCGCCGCGCGCTCGATGTCCCATTCGCGGCAGACGAGCGGATGGACCTCGCCGATCCACCCCGCCGGCCCGCCGCCGACCAGGATCCCGCCCGCGCGCCCCGGATGCAGGAACGGCTCCGCAGCCGTCGACGACCGCGAGCTCGCAGCCGAGCTGCGCAGCGAGCCCCTCGAGCGCGCCCTTGAGCGTGAAGAAGTCCGCGGCCTCGACCTCGCCGCGCCAGCCGCCCGCGACCAGCGGCCCGACGGCGAGCGCGCCGATCCGCGAGGGCTCGTACGCGGGCGCTGGCCGCTCACCGGCGAACTGGCCGGCGAGGACGCCCGACCTGTCCCCCGAGGGGTCAGACCCCTCTGGGAGGTACGACCTGTCCCCAGAGGGGTCAGACCCCTCTGGGAGGTAGGTGCGGCCGGACTCGTAGAGCGCCACGCGGTCGGCGCCGTGGGCGAGGTTGTGGCGGGCCGCGTCGAGGAGCGAGCCGAGGAGCGTCGTCCGCAGTACCGAGTGGTCCCTCGAGAGCGGGTTGGTGACGCGGATCGGACGCGCCCGAACATCGGCATCGGGGATCCGGAGCCGCGAGGGCGCCTCCGGGTCGGTGAGGCTGAGCGTGACCACGGCGTCGAAGCCGAGGTCGCGGACCACGTCCTCGGCGCGGCGGCGCAGGGTCTGCTCGCGGGTGAGGCCGCCGGTCTGGCCGGTCGCCTCGGGGAGCGTCGAGGGCATGTGGTCGGCGTAGCCGTGGATCCGGCCGACCTCCTCGATCAGGTCCGCCTCGCGGGTGACGTCGTAGTGGCGGTGGACGGGGACGGTGGCCTCGAGCTCGTCGCCGCCGTCATCGACCTCGAACTCGAGGCGGCGCAGGTACTCGGCCCCGAGCCCGGGCTCCACCCGCATCCCGAGGATCCGCTCGGCGCGATCCGCCCGCAGCCCGATCCGGTGCGGAGGCGGGATCTCCGCGTCGACGTCGATCGTCCCGGGGACGAGCCGCGCGCCCGCGATCTCGACGAGGAGCCGCGAGGCGATCCGCTGGGCGCGGATCGCCAGCTCGGGGTGAAGCTGCTTCTCGAAGCGCGTGGAGGCGTCGGAGCGCAGGCCGAGCTTGCGCGAGGTCCGCAGGATGTTGACCCCGTTCCACGTCGCGACCTCCAGCAGGACCGCGTGGTCGATTCGGACACCTCCGAGATCTGGCCGCCCATGATCCCCGCGATCCCCGAGGGTCCCTCCCGGTCGCAGACGAGGACGGTCTCGGAGTCGAAGGTCCGCTCGATCCCGTCGAGCGTGCGTCATCTTCTCGCCCTCCTCCGCCCGGCGCACGATCAGCCGCCGTGCCCGGAACCCGGTCGAGGTCGAAGGCGTGGAGCGGCTGCGCAGTCAGCAGCATCACGTAGTTGGTGATGTCGACGACGTTGTTGATGGGGCGCTGGCCGGCCGCCACCAGGCGTGCCTTGAGCCACGCGGGGGACGGACCGATCTCGACGTCCTCGAAGACGCGCGCCGTGAAGCGCGGGCAGAGCTCGGGGACCTCGACCGTGACCGAGGCGTGGTCGGTCACGTCGTCGCCGCCGGAGGGCTCGGCGTCCTCGTCCCAGGGCGGCGGTGCCAGCTCGGCGCCCGTGACGGCGTGGAGCTCGCGGGCAACTCCGTACATCCCGAAGCAGTCGACCCGGTTCGAGGTCGGCTCCAACTCGATCACCGGCTCGGAGATCGGAAGCACCTCGGCGAGGGGCGTGCCGGGGTCCGGGACCGCGTTCTGGATCTGCTCGTCCCCGAGCACGATGATCCCCGCCGCATCGTCGCCCAGCGCGAGCTCCGCCTCCGACAGGATCATCCCGTTCGACTCGACCCCGCGGAGCTTCGCCTTGCCGAGCGCCGTCCCGTCCGGCAGCACCGCTCCGGGGAGCGCCACCGCGACCGCCTGCCCGCCGGCGACATTGGGGGCGCCGCAGACGATCGTCCGGGCGCCGTCGCCGGCGTCGACCTCGCAGACCCGGAGCCGGTCGGCGTCCGGGTGCTGCTCCACCGAGAGCACGCGGCCGACCACGAAGCCCTCTGGCGAGCGGACGCCGGAGTGGCTGATCCGCTCGACCTCGATCGAGTGCATCGCGAGCTCGTCCGCGATGTCCTGCACGGAGAGGTCGGGGTCGCAGTACGCGCGGAGCCAGCTCAACGGGGCCTTCATCGGAATTGCTCCAACACGCGGACGTCGTTCTCGAAGAACTTGCGCAGGTCGGGGACCCCGTGCTTGAGCTGCGCGATCCGCTCGATCCCCATGCCGAAGGCGAAGCCCTGCACCCGCTCGGGGTCGTAGCCGTGCTCGCGCACGAACCCGAAGACGTTCGGGTCGACCATCCCGGCGCCGAGGATCTCGATCCACCCGATCCCCTTGCAGAGCGGGTCGCGGGTGCCGTCGGGGAGCTCGCCGCTGCCGCCGCAGCGAAAGCAGGAGACGTCGACCTCGACGCTCGGCTCGGTGAACGGGAAGAAGCCTGGCCGGAAGCGGGTGCGCCGATCGCCGCCGAAGATCGCCCGTGCGAACTCGTCGAGGGTTCCCTTGAGGTCGGCCAGGGTGATCGACTCGCCGACCGCGAGCCCCTCGACCTGGTGGAAGATCGGGCTGTGGGTGGCGTCGAACGGATCTGAGCGGTAGCAGCGTCCGGGGACGACAATGAAGATCGGCGGCTCCTGCGCCTCCATCGCGCGCACCTGCATCGGCGACGTGTGGGTGCGAAGGACGACGTCCTCCGGCCCGGGCGGCAAGCTGTCGATCCGCAGGTCCGAGTCGAGGCTCTCGGGATCGACGTAGAAGGTGTCCTGCTCCATCCGCGCCGGATGGCCCGGCGGGTGGTTGAGAGCGGTGAAGTTGTAGTAGTCGAGCTCCACCTCGGGGCCCTCCATCACCCGGTAACCGAGGCCGACGAAGACGTCCTCGATCTCGCGCTGGGTCCGGATCAGCAGGTTGCGCGCGCCCGCCGGCGCCGGCGGGGCGCCGGGAAGGGTGACGTCGATCCGCTCCTCGGCCAGGCCGCGCTCGAGCTCGGAGGCGTCGAGCTCGCGCGCCCGCGCGCCCGAGCCGCTCCTCCAGCGCACCCGCGCGTCTCGTTGCCGGCCTTGCCGACCGGACCGCGCCGGCCGGCGCGGAAGCTCGGCGATCCCGCGCAGGATCGAGGTCAGCTCGGCCTTGCGGCCGAGGTAGGCGACCCGCAGCTCCTCGAGCGCCGCCGGGCTCGCGGCGGCGGCGATCGCGGCCTCCGCCTCGCGGCGCAGCTCCTCGATCCGGGCGACCTCGGGACCCTCGCTCATGGGCGGCTGATCCTACGTCCGACTTCGTACAGAGCGACCGTCGCCGCCATCGCCGCGTTGAGCGAGTCCGGACCGCCCTCGCGGATCGCGATCCGGGCGCGCGCGTCGGCGTGCGTCGAGGAGCTCCGCCGGCAGGCCTTCGCGCTCGGCGCCGACCGCGATGACCAGCGGCGGCGAAGCCTCCACGGCGGCCAGCTCGCGCTCGGCGCCCGGATCGAGCGCGACGAGTCATCCCGGCGAGCTCGTCCGCCGACGCCCGCGCAGGCGGGCGGGCGAAGATCGATCCCATGCTCGCCCGCACCGCCTTCGGGGAGTAGGGATCCGCGCAGTCGGGCCCGAGCACGACCGGTCCGTCGGCAGAGCGCATGAGCGGCGCGGATCGCGGCGCCGACGTTGCCGGGATCGTCGACGCCGTGCAGATAGAGGGAGAGGTCACCGCCCGGGCTCGCGACCAGCGCTGGCGATAGACGCCGATCACGCGGGTCCCCGAGCCAAGCGCGCTGACCGCGTCGAGGAGCGCCGGCTCGACGTCCTCGCCGGCGACGAGCACGAACTCGGCCTCCGCCCCGGCCGCCTCCGCGGCCTCGACCAGGTCCTCACCCTCGGCGGCGAAGAGGCCGGTGCGCTCGCGCTCGCGCCTTCGCCGCCAGCTTGCGGATCGTCTTCAGCTTCTCGTTGTCGGGTGATGTGATCATCGGTGCGGAACGAAAAAGGGCGCCTCGGTGGGCGCCCCGGGAGATCTCGTGTCCGTCGCTTCATGCTCAGGCAGCGACGGCCTCCCGGGCGAGCTCGGCGAATCGGCGGAAACCCTCGGGGTCGTTGACGGCCATGTCGGCGAGCATCTTGCGGTTGACCTCGACGCCGGCCTCGCGCAGGCCGTGCATGAGCTCGGAGTAGCTCATGCCCTCGCGCCGCGCGGCGGCGTTGATCCGGGTGATCCAGAGGCGGCGGAAGTCGCGCTTGCGGTTGCGCCGATCGCGGTAGGCGTAGCGCTCGGAGCGCTGCACCTGCTCCTTCGCGAACCGGTAGCTCGAGTGCTTGCGCCCCCAGTAGCCCTTCGCCTTGCGAAGCGTCTTCTTGCGCCGCCGCCGGTTGCGTGCCGGCGCGTTCGTCGCGCGGCTCACTTGCGTCCCGCCCTTGACGAGCAGCTTGTCGACCCGGCCGGCGTCCTGCGGTCTTGATCTCGACCGGCCGCGCTATCTGCCGCTTGCGCTTCGGCGACTTCTTCTCGAGGATGTGGCTCGAGTAGGCCCGCCGCCCGCGCAGCTTGCCCTTGGCGGTCTTGCGGAAGCGCTTCTTGGCGCCCGAATGGGTCTTCATCTTCGGCATGGAGCCGACTATTGAAGCAGACACCCCTGGCGGTCGTTCCCGGCGGGGGTGTCTCTACGGCGGCCGCGGCGGAGTCGCTCGGCGGAGGCCGCGTCCTTCTCCGCCTTGGCGGCTCTCGGCCGCCGCGGCGATCGCCTCGCGGGTGGGCGCGACGAGCATGTGCATGTTGCGCCCCTCCTGCTGGGGCTGCTGCTCGATCACGTCGCCTGGTCGCCGAGGTCGTCGAAGAGCCGCTTGAGCAGCGCTCGGCCGCGCTCGGGATGGGCCTGCTCGCGGCCGCGGAACATGATCGTCACCTTGACCTTGTCCTTGTGGCGCAGGAAGCGCTCGACGTGGCCCTTCTTCGTCTCGTAGTCGTGGTCGGCGATCTTCGGCCGCAGCTTGATCTCGCGGATGTTGACCTGCTGCTGGTGCTTGCGGGCCGCCTTCGCCTTCTGCTCCTGCTCGTACTTGTACTTCGAGTAGTCGAGCAGGCGGACGACCGGGGGTCTCGCGTCGGGGGCGACCTCGACCAGGTCGAGGTCGGCCTCGCGGGCCGCGCCATCGCCTTGTCGGTCGGGACGACGCCGACCTGCTCGCCGTCGGCGCCGATCAGGCGCACCTCGGGAACGCGGATCCGCTCGTTGATCCGGGTGGTGTCGCGCTCGGGCGGACGCCGGTCGAACCTACGCGGGACCGGCACTACGATGTAGCTACGCGGACGCGGCAACTTGGTGTGAAGGAGATCGGGAGAGTCAAGGGGAGGAGGGGCACGCGGGCGCTCAGCGGCGGCGGCGTGTTTGTGCGTGCCCTTCATTCGTCGGGCGAGTATACGACCCGATTCGCTCCGACCAGCCTCGGAAATCACCTCGCCGGCCGGCATCGCGCCGAGGTCGCCCGCCTCGTGGGAGCGCACCGACGACCTCTCCGGCGTCCTGCTCGCGATCGCCGACGACGAGCATGTACGGCGCCTTCGAGAGCTCGGCGTCGCGGATCTTCTTGCCGACCGACTCGGAGCGCTCGTCGACCCGCGCGCGCACGCCGGCCTCGCGCAGCTCGGCGCACGACGCGTCGTCGGCGTAGGCGTTGTGGCGGTCGGCGACCGGCAGGACGACGACCTGGATCGGCGCCAGCCAGAGCGGGAAGCGCCCGGCGTAGTGCTCGACCAGGATCCCGGCGAAGCGCTCCATCGACCCGAGCAGGGCGCGGTGGATCATCACCGGCCGGTGCTCGGCGTTGTCCTCGCCGCGATAGGTCAGCTCGAACCGCTCCGGCATCTGGAAGTCGACCTGGCAGGTGCCGCATTGCCATGAACGGCCCAGCGCGTCGGTGATGTGGAAGTCGATCTTCGGCCCGTAGAAGGTCCCCTCCCCCGGGCTCACGTCGTACTCGCGCCCCTGGCGGTCGAGCGCCTCGCGCAGCGCGTCTGTCGCCGCGCTCCCACTGCTCGTCGGTGCCGATCGACTTCTCGGGCCGGGTCGAGAGCTCGACCCGGACCTGATCGAATCCGAAGCGCGCGTAGAGCTGGTCGATCGCCTCGCAGATCGAGTCGACCTCGGCGGGAACCTGATCGATCGTGCAGTAGACGTGGGCGTCGTCCTGGGTGAAGGCGCGGACCCGGAGCAGCCCGTGCAGGACGCCCTCGCGCTCGTAGCGCGAGACGAGGCCGAACTCGGCAAGGCGCAGCGGCAGGTCGCGGTAGGAGTGCGCCTCCGAGGCGTAGGCGAGGCAGGCGCCGGGACAGTTCATCGGCCTGACCGCGTAACGGCGGTCCGACTCGTCGCGATCGCGCTCGGACGGCTCGGCGAAGAACATGTTCTCGCGGTAGTTGTCCCAGTGCCCGGAGCGATGCCAGAGCTCCTCGTCGAGGATCTGGGGCGTCTTGATCTCCTCGTAGCCGCGCTGGCGGAGCTGCTTGCGGACCTCGGCCTCGATCAGGCGCAGGAGCACCGCGCCGTTCGGGGAGCCAGAGCGGCATCCCCGGCGCCTCCTCGCGGAAGGTGAAGAGCCCGAGCTCGGGGCCGAGGCGGCGGTGATCGCGCGCCTTCGCCTGCTCGATCCGCTCGAGGTGCTCGGCGAGGTCCTGCTTGGAGTCCGGGAAGGCGGTCCCGTAGATCCGGGTCAGCATCTGGCGGTTCTCGTCGCCGCGCCAGTAGGCGCCGGCGAGCGAGGTCAGCTTGAAGGCGCCGATCCGCCCGGTGGAAGGGGCGTGCGGGCCGCGGCAGAGGTCCTCGAAGGGCCCGTTCCGATACAGCGAGACGGACTCGACCCCCTCGTCGCGGACCAGGTCCTGGATCAGCTCGACCTTGTAGGGCTGGTCCTCGGCGGCGAACCGCTCGATCGCCTCCTGGGCGCCGAGCTCGCTCCGCTCGAACGGCTCGTCGGCGGCGACGTGCTTCGCCATCGCCGCCTCGATCCGCTCGAGGTCGTCCTCCGAGGGGCGAAACCCGTTCGGGAACTCGAAGTCGTAGTAGAAGCCGTTCTCGATCGGGGGCCCGATCGAGACCCGGGTCCCCGGCCACAGGTCGAGCACCGCGGTGGCCATCACGTGGGCGGCGTCGTGGCGAATCAGCCAGAGCGCGTCGTCGCCCGCGTCGGTGACAATCTCGATCTCGGCGCCGTCGGGGAGCGGCGCCGAGAGGTCGCGAAGCTCGCCGTCGACGCGGATCCGCGAGCGCCGCCCTGGCCAGGCCCGGGCCCGATCGCGCGCGCCGCGTCGGCGCCGGTGGCGCCCTCGTCGAGCGCAAGATCCGAGCCGTCGGGGAGCTTCACCTTGACTGCGGCCATGCGGCGGCTGATGCTAGTGAGGTCCCCGGGGGCGAAACTCGTCGCCGGAAGCGCTGTTTGACCGACAAGTACCCCGCCGACGGGTCGATCCGGGGCCAGCTCAAGTCGTAGGGCTTGCCAGGATCGCCGGTCCGGCGTAGGCTCCGGCCCAACCAGAGGAGGGAGTTCTGATGCGAATCAAGAGCATTGGCGTGATCGTCGCTGTGGCGGCGCTCGCCGCACTGGTGGTCCCCAGCCTCGTCGTCGCCGCGAAGGTCGAGTTCAAGGCGAAGCTGAAGGGCACCAACGAGGTCGAGAACGGCGACCCCGACGGCACCGGAAGAGCCGAGGTGACCACCAACAGGAAGAAGGAGAAGGTCTGCTCCACGATCACCTACGAGGACATCGCCGACCCCGTCGCGGCCCATATCCATGAGGGCCGGAAAGGCGAGAACGGAGACATCGTCGTGACGCTCCAGCCGGGGTCCTTCGAGAGCGGCGCAGAGCGCTGCGAGAAGGACGTGGCCAAGTCGCTGATCAAGGACATCGAGGCCAATCCGCGGCACTACTACGTCAACGTCCATACCGGTGAGCACCCGAACGGGGCGATCCGCGGGCAGCTGAAGCTGCTGGGCGACTAGCGCGAAACGGCCCGCGCTTCGCGCGTTTGTGTCGGTATGCGACACAAACTCGCGAAGTCCGGCCGGCGGGGGCCAATCGCTACGCTCGATCCGTGGACCTTCCGCTGGCCGAGCAGCCCTCGATCGCCCAGTGCCGGCTCGATCTCGGCGGCCTACGGGAACAACGGGATCGCTACCGTCGGCTGGCTGGCGCGCTCGATGACGTCGGGCGCCGTCCCGGGGAGCTGATCGCCCGCTTCTCCCCCGCCATAGATGACGGCCTACTCGCCGAGACGCTCGCGATCGAGCGGCGGTGCTGCGAGTTCTTCCGGATCGATTACGACAGCGAGGCGCGCGAGCTCGTCGTGCGGGTCGACGACCCCGATCTCGATCCCGCCCTCGACGCGCTCCAGTACGCGCTAACCCCACGCGGGAGGGGTCTGACCCCTATGGGGACAGGTCCGCGGGTGGGTCAGAGCTCGCGCTCGTAGTAGTAGCATCACCGGGCCGTCCGGCCGGCCCTCGCGGTTGGTGAAGCCGGCGCTCTCGTACAGGCCGATCGCCGCGGTGTCGTCCTCGCTCGTACCGAGGTCGATGTGGGTCGCGCCAGCGTCGCGGGCGGCCTGCATCGCCGCTTCCAGGAGCGCCCGGCCGAGACCCTCGCCGCGGCGCTCCGGGGCGACGTAGAGCTCCTCGAGGTAGGCGTCGAGCTCACCGGTCCAGATCGAGCGCCGGTAGCGAAGCTGGGCGATCCCGTCCGGTCCCTCACCGCCGAGGAGCACCGTCATCTCGTCGGCGGCGAGCATCTCGACGAGCCCGCTCGCTCAGCGTCTCGACGCCGGGGGAGGGCTCGTCGAACTCGGTGTTGAAGTCGTGCAGGAGCCGGGCGACGTCCGGGGCGTCGGTGGAGGTGGCGCGGCGAATCGGGATCTCGGGGGTCATGGGCGCTACTGGGCTCGAACCAGTGACCTCCAGCTTGTCGAGCTGGCGCTCTCCCAACTGAGCTAAGCGCCCCCGGCGGCCGAGTCTAGCGCGGGGGGAGCGAGCTTCCTGGCGGCGCTGGCGCTCACAAAACGCTCACATTCGGTGTCTGGACCGAGCTCCGGCCCAGGGCTTTCCGGCGGCCCGGAGGAATGAGCGGAAAATGCGCGAAAATGTCGCCTGCGGACAACCTTGCAACAAAGGTGCAACTTTCTCCCGAAACCGGTGTTAAGGTTGTGCAAGGAGCTGCCGATATGGGTAGCTAAGGACTTAGAGGACCGACGGGCCAGCTAACGGGAAGCTGGCGGTACGTCCTTCGGAACCAAAGGGCCCCCTCGGGGGCCCTTTTCCGTTCTCGAGTTCGACGATCCGGCAGAGCTGCTGTGTGACGTTCGAGGGCGACAACGTCTCCGGCTTCGAAGGGCTGACCGGCGGCGACGGCGGCAACACCCTGGTGGGCGATGGCTCCTCGAACGAGCTCGTGGGAATGGGCGGAAACGACCTGCTGGTCGGGTCGGGCGGGAACGACGAGTTCTTCGGCGACAACAGTCCGGATTTCGACGACCGCGTTGGCGACGACACGATCAACGCCCTGGGCGGCCGAGACGAGGTGCACTGCCAGCTCGGCTTCGACACGCTGGCCGCCGACGCGGAGGATGTGATCCGGACAGGCTGCGAGCGCGACGGGGCCGAGGTCGCGTCCGAGACCGCCCAAGCCAACAAGAAGGGGAAGGCCAAAGTGGCCGGTCGTCTGCGGCGAGGACGAAGGCGCCACCTGCGTCGGCAAGCTCGCCCTGCTCTCGAACGACAAGCAGGTCGCCAAGGGCGAGTACAAGATCGCCAACGGCGAGGAGAAGAACGTCACCGCGAAACTCTCGAAGAAAGGCAAGAAGGCGCTGTCGAAGAGCAAGGGCAAGCTCCTCGTCAGCGCCGAGGCCCGGACCGAGGAGCCGCCGGGCGTGACGACCAACGCGGCCGAGATCCTGCTGACGCGCAAGTAGCGCACGCCGCGGTCCGAAACCCCGCCAATCGAAGGCGCCTACCGGTCGCGCCCGGTGCCGTCCGCCTTCCGGCAGATGACGAGAGCCTCGATGTAGTCGCGGCGGTAGCGGTCGGGGGCGTTCGCGACGCGCTCCTCGAGCTCCTTGAGGAAGTCGGCGAGGAGTCCGTGGGCGCGGTCCTCCCCCTCGCGGGCGAAAGCGCGGAGGAGGAGCGGCCCGCCCCATGCCGTCACGCTCTGCACGTAGCCCCGCGCGAACACAGCAGGATCGTCGTGCCAGTATGGATTGTCGAGACGGAAGAGCTCGGCGCTCTCGAGCTCGAGGTCGGCGACGCGTCCGCCGCCCACCTCGAAGGGGTCCCGGATCTCGTCGAGCGTGCGCATCCACACCGGAACGACGACCGCGGCGACGGTGGCGGCGCCGATGCGACCCGCGCGGCGCCAGTCGGCGAGTATCCGGTTCATGTCCCCGATGATCTCCACATAGAGACCGGTCCTCTCGGGGCACGGAGCGGGGGAGGCCGGGAGCGCGGCGATGAACCGGCCACCCGGCACGAGCTCGATGGCGCGCATCTCGAGGAGCCGCTCCCACTGCCGCGCCGCGGCCCCGCGCCAGAGTCTCCGCTCGCCCTCGTCTTTGTGGTCCGGGTAGCCCGGGAAGACCGACCCGGTCGAGGCCAGCCCGGCCGCGTCGGCGACCCAATGCATCGCCGTCCCGGTGACCGCGACGTGGACACTGCCCGACGGCAGGGAGGGCGCCAGCTGGAGCGGGATGCCCGCCAGACTGATCACCGTGGCGGGAGGCGGGCTGTGCTCGACTGCTCGACGGCAGGCCTCGCCGTGGGCCTCCGGCGAGGCGTAGTAGCCCCCCGTATCGCCGTGGGCGACCCCCGGGCCCGCGTCGCCCGGCGCAGGGATGACCACGACCCCCGGCGCGTCCCCCGCTCCGCCGAACGCGCGACGCAGGTGGTCGACGGCGACCCCCCAGGCGTTCGTCGGAAGATCGACGAGCGCGTAGATAAGCGGCCGGCCCGCGCGCTCCGCCGCGAGATCACGGATGAGACCGTGGGAGTTGACCCCGTCGGCGGCGCCGAGGTCGACCACGCGCAGCACCGGCTCGTCCGCAAACAGCCGGGCGGCGGCCAGCACGGCCGGGTGGGTCGCCTCGAACGCGGCACGCTGCGAAAGCGCGTGGCGCGCATAGTCGTCCGCCATGCTCGAGAGCTCGGGGCGATCTAACGGCGTGGCGCCTCCTTCCGGATACAACCGCTCCAAGCGCGAACCCTAACCGGCGTGTCGCATGGACTTCGGAGGTGTGGGTTTCCACCACCAAGGGTCGGTTGCTGAGGAGGTGGAGCGCAACCAACCTTGGGGTCATGCGACACCGCCACGGTTGGAGCTTCCTGATACCCGTCGCACTCTGCGCCGCAATCGCAGCGTTCGCGGTTCAGGTGGGACCGGGCAGTACCTCTCGAGCTGCCGCTGCGCAGGGCGCCCGACCGAACATCCTCGTCGTCATGACCGACGATCAGGCGGCGGCCTCGATGAGGGTCATGCGAAGGGTCAGAACGCACCTCGGTGAAGGTGGAACCACCTTCAAGAACAGCTACGTCAACTTCCCAGTGTGCTGTCCATCCCGAGCCACCTACCTGACCGGCCAGTACGCGCACAACCACGGGGTGATGGGCAACAGTGCGCATCACGGCGGGTTCAAGCGGTTCCAAGCGAACCACGGTGGCAGCAACCTCGCCACCTGGCTTCAGTCGTCCGGATATGCGACCGGATACGTCGGGAAGTACATGAACGGCTACGGCGCCGGCAACCCGACCTTCGTTCCCGCGGGCTGGGATGAGTGGCGCGCCGCGGGTTCCTCCGCCCGGCTCGCCTACGACTACAGGCTCAACGAGGACGGCACCCTCGTCCACTACGGACGCTCTACGGAGGACTTCAAGCAGGATGTCCTCACCGACAAGGCCGTCACGTTCATCAATGCCAACGCTCCCGCCGCCGATCCGTTCTTCCTCTCGGTCGGCTATACAGCCCCGCACCAGGGAGGCCCGGAGCCGAACCCCCGGCCGCCTGCCAACTGCAACCGGAGCGCGAAGCCCGCTCCCCGGCACGCGCACGCCTTCGACTCCGTGCCGCTTCCGAAGCCTCCGAGCTTCAACGAGGCCAACGTCCGGGACAAGCCGCCGAGCATCCGGGCGCTCGCGCGATTCGACGGCAAGACCAAGGCAACGATCATCCGCCGCTTCCGCTGCCGGCTGGAGTCCCTGCTCTCCGTCGACGAGGGCGTCGCCCGGATGATCGCCGCGCTCGCGGACACCGGCGAACTCGACGAGACCCTGGTCGTCTTCACATCCGACAACGGCTTCTTCCACGGCGAGCACCGGTTCCGCGACGGCAAGGCGAAACACTACGAGGAAGCGAGCCGGGTGCCGCTGATCATCCGCGGCCCCGGCTTCCCGGCCGACGCGATAGAGAGAACCCCGGCCGTCAATGCGGACCTGGCGGCGACGATCCTCGACGCCGCGAACGTCGAGCCCGGACTTCAAGCCGACGGTGTCTCGCTGCTTCCGATCGCGGCCGACGGCATTGCCGAACTCGGCCGCGAGATCCTGATCGAGAACAGGGCATACAGCGCGATCAGGACCGCCCGCTACGTCTACGTCGAGCACAAGGGCGGAGAAGACGCAGGCTTCAGAGAGCTCTACGACCTGGGAGCCGACCCCTACGAGCTCAAGAGCCTGCATGCGAACCCGGCATACGAGGAAGTGCAAGCATTTCTGCGTGATCGGCTCGCGCGGCTCGCAACCTGCGCAGGGGCGAGCTGCCAGCAGATCGAATCCGCGGGTTTTAGCCCGCCGCCCGCGCCTCCACCGCCGGCCCCGGCGAGAACACCCGCATCCTGAGACTCACCACAAGACAAACCCCGTCTTTGCAGGGGCTTCGAGAAGGCACCTACCGGAATCGAACCCTCGTATCGCATCGGGGATACTGGGCAGGCGATGTCGGAGGAGAACGTGAACATCGTGAAGGCGTTCCTCGACGCCTCCATGCGACGGGATTGGACGCGAGTCGCGGAGCTGGCCGATCCCGAGGTCGAGTTGCACGGCACCGTCGGCGGCGTTGAGGAGGGCCGGGTTTACCGCGGCCTCGCTGAGGTCATCCACGAGTACGACGAAGTGGACGGCGAAGCGTGGGAGGAGCGGCGCATCGAACCGGAGGGGTTCCTCGGCGCCGACGACGACGTAGTCGTGCTTTTGCACGAGTTCCGCCGTGGCAGAGGCAGCGGAGTCGAGTTGGAGATCGACACGGCGGTTGTCTTCACAGTGCGCGACGGACGGGTGGCCCGCATGCAGGGCTTTCTGGATCCCGCAGCAGCCCAGAAGGCAGCCGGGCTGTCGCCCAGAGGGGGAGCGTGAGCGGGACCGGCGAGGAAACGGCTTGCTAGAGCGGAAGGCGCCTGCCGGAATCGAACCCGTGTAAACGGCTTTGCAGGCCGCTGCGTAACCACTCCGCCAAGGCGCCGAAAGCGCTTACCTAAGCCAAATTCGAGGGTATCTCAGTGGGACGCTGGGCCTCCGGGTCGGAGTTTCTGCCCGTTTCTGCCCGTTCACTGGTCGGGAGTGCGGCCCACGCGAGCGCCCGCTCGTACTCGGCCAGGTACGCGCCGGAGAGCTTAGCCCGGCGCTTGACCGCCTTCGTGTAGACGGTCAGCGTGAAGCGAGGATCGGTGTGGCCGAGCTGCTCGGCGATGTAGACGGGATCGTCGCCCGCCGCGGCGCGGATAGCTGGCGAAGGTGCGGCGGAGCGAGTGCGGGGTCCATCGGCTCGCCTCGGCGCTTCGCGCTCTCGCGGGCCGCGTCCATGCGGCGGGCGAAGTCGGCGTACTCGCCCGACTGCTCGCGCCGGCCCCGCGTGAGCCAGCCCTTCACGGTCGCCTTGCGGAGATCCAGGGCGCAACAGGCATCGGTCAACGACACGCCCGCCGCCGTGCGCTCGAGCAGCGCGCCGCGGTTCTCGGGGGTGAACTTGGTGGCGCTCATTTGGGATTCCCTGAAAGCGGCGAGATACTGCGTGGGCGATGTCGGAGGAGAACGTCGAGATCATCCGTGGAGTGCGAACTCCGGTCACCATCTCGACCGAGATCAGGCGGCGGACCATGCTTGAACGATTCCTCGTCCGATCCCCGGTGCTTGCCCGCCTGGTGACTCTCGTCTGGTCTCGACTGCCGCCCCGCTCTCGACTGCGCCGGGGGCTGACCGCTCGGCTCGTGCGCCAGGGGACGGAAGCCGGGAATCGGAGGGACTTCGACGTTCTCTTTCTTGGCTTTGACCCCGAAATCGAGTTCCAGATGGCCGTGAATCCCGACTTCGGCTTCACGGCCCCTGACGTGGTCGGGTTGCATCGCGGCCAAGAGTCCTATCGCCGGATGTTGGAGCGGCTGACCGAGACGTGGGAGGACTTGGCGTTCCAACCCGAGGAGGTCATCGACTACGGGGACCGGGTGCTCTGCGTTGGTCGCCTCACGGGGCACGCGAGCCATACCGGGATCGCCCTCGATGGACCGCTGTTCCAAGTCGTCACCGTGCGACGTGGGTTGGTGGTGCGGCAGCAGGACTTCGTTGATCGTGAGGACGCCCTCGAAGCCGCCGGCCTGCGGGAGTAGACGGTGTCGGAGGAGAACGTCGAGGCGGTACGCGTAGCCTTCGATGCATTCAGTCGCGACGACTGGGACGCCCTCATCGGGTTGCTCGACCCCGAGATCGAGTGGGTGACGACGGGCCAGTTCGTAGGTGGCGAGGTCTACCGAGGTCACGCGGGCGTTCGAGATTTCCTCGATGCCCTGACCGGAGAGTTCGAGGCATTTCGTGCCGAGCCGGAGAACTTCGCGGCGGCATCTGATGTCGTCGTCGCCGATACCCGAGTCACCGGAGTTGGGAGGCGCAGTGAGGTGCCCGTTGAGCTTCAGTTCACAGTGGTCGTATCCCTCCGGAACGGGAGGGTTGTCCGCGTTCACAACTTCCTCGAAAGGCAGGAAGCCCTCGAAGCCGCCGGACTGCGGGAGTAGGCGATGTCGGCGGTTTAACTCCCGCCCGCCTCGAGCGGGAAGTACATGCGGATGGAGGTCCCTTCCTCCGAGGACGCGATCTCGACCGGCTCCGCAAGCCCGCCGATGAGAGCGAGCCCGAGACCGAGGCCAGGCGAGGCCGGGTTCGGGGTCATGCCGATGCCCCGGTCGATCACGGCCACGCTCAGGCATCCCTCCTCGACCGCCGCCTCGAGCCTGAACGCTCGCGGGTCCTTGCCTCGAAACGCGTGCATCACCACATTGCTCACAGCCTCGGAGACGGCCAGGGCGACCGTTGGATGGTCGGCACCTACTCGCTGTGCAAACTGAGACGCCGCATCCCGCGCCAGTGGGACGTTCTGGGGCACCGGTTCGAGTTCGACCCTGAGCCGAGCTTGCTCGATTGCGGACTCCATCGAGTCCGACCCCTTCCCCGTCATCCACATTTCTATCCAGCCGAGACGGGAGCGAGACGCCAAGATCACGGGTGAACTTCGATCGGCTCACTTGCCGCCTCCTCGGGCTTGGCGCTCAGACCCGCCCCCCGATGTGGAGAGTTGGCGCGCGCCGTCGGCCCCCTCGGCGGTCCCTGAGATACCGCCTATTTCGGGTTCCCGCCCCGGGGCACCGGTTACGGTCGTACTCCGATGAAGGTACTCGCGGGACTCGGCGTGGTCGTTGGCCTGATCACCGGAATCGGCACCGTGATCGGATGGATCGCCTCCGAATCGATTGGCGACGCGATCCGAGTTGCTGGCCTCGCTGCGGGAGTCGCGTACATCGCCCTTGCCTGGGCTTCGGGCGTCTTCCTCTTGTGGGCTGGCGACACCCGGCGTCAAGGGCTCAAGGACGCGGCCCCATCGTTGGGCGGCGCGGCCATTGGGACCGTTGTGATTGTTGTCTGGGACGAGCCCGTGATCCTGGCTTACGGCGCAGTGGGCGTCGTTCTTGCAGCCATAATCGCTGGAGTGTTTGCCTACCAGCGATTCCAAAAGCACAAAGCCAGCCGCAAGGTGTGTCCTGACTGCATCGAGACGGTCCACGCCCGCGCCAGCGTGTGTCGCTATTGCGGTTACCGGTTTCCAGAGTTCAAGCGGCGGCAGGTCGTGCCGGATGAGTAGGCAACTCCAGGTCATGTCCTCCCCCGCGTCGCCTCGTCACTCGTCTTCTTCCTATGGCAAGGCTCGGCGTGGATGCTGGCGAGGTTCCATTCCTCATCCGCTCCACCCTCAGCCAGCGGCACAACGTGGTCGACCTGATCTGCTCCCGGCTCATCGCAGACGTGGCATACCCGCATGTCCCGCTCGAGTATGCGCTGGCGGCGGTCCTGCTCCGCGCTCCCGCTTAGCTTGACCCGCAGCTTGATGAGTGGAACCGCGCCTGCCTTCGGGGGGATCACCCATCTGAATGGACGTACTCAGGCCGGCGAGCGTTCCAGCGTGCGGCGAAGCGTGCACGGGACGCGGTCGTCGTCTAGCTCCTCATCGGGCGGAATGGGCAGAATCGCTGACCCGCTGCCCAAATCGCGTCTAATCGTGCATGAACGGATCTGATCGGCGCGAGCGCCCGAACCCGCTTATTCCGCATGGCTATGCCGAAACCGGCGTTTCCGCAAAACGCTTTGCAGGCCGCTGCGTAACCACTCCGCCAAGGCGCCGGGCGGTCAAGCGTAGCGACGGGATCGACGGCGCCGCGGGCGGTCAGGGGGCTCCTAGACTCCCCCTATGAGCGGGGTAACCGTGATCCCGCCGGGTGATGGCGAGCTCGTCGGCGACTCGCCGGAGCGCAGGGTCGAGATCCTCTCGGACGACTCCTCGCTCCACGCGACGTGGTCGCGCTACGGCCCGCACCGCGACGGCGCCGATCTGCACGTCCACCACCGTCACACCGATCTCTTCTACGTCCTCGAGGGCGAGCTCACAATCCGGCTGGGGACCGAGGACGAGGGCGTCAGCGTGCCGGCGGGGAAGCTCGTTCGCGTGCCACCGCTCGTCGTCCACGGATTCCGGAACGCGAGCGACGCCGACGTCACCTACCTCAACTTGCACGCACCGGGACAGGGCTTCGCCGAGTTCATGCGCGCGATGCGCGACGGCCGCGAGTTCTCCTACGACCAGCATCCACCGCCCCCGGACGGCGGGCGGCTGACGTCGGAAGCGGTCATCGGCGCCACCGAGCTCGCGGCCGCCGCGGCGGGCGGACGCGTCATGCTCCTCGCCGACGTCGAAGAGATCGGGATCTCGGAGAATCGGCGCGACCCGGGCGGCCCTGCGTCCCTACGCCACCTCCACCGGCGCCACGTCGAGTACTTCTACGTCCTCGAGGGCGAGATCGCGCTCAGGGTCGGCAACCGCGAGCTGCAAGCGGAGACCGGTTCATGGCTCCAGATACCGTCGGGAACTCCGCACGCACCTCGCGTTCCCCGCTTCCGCGCCCGTGCGGTACCTCAACCTGCACTGTCCAAGCTGCGGCTTCGGGGAGTTCCTGCGCGCGCTCGACGAGGGGCAGGACGAGGAAGCGGCCGTCGCGCGAGCCGGTTTCGATCAGCAGCCCGTGCCCTAACCGATCGCCGTAACCCACCCGTGCGGCTTGACAGCCGCGCCCGCCGTACATAGCTTCGACTAGATGCCGCAGTTCGGTCGGGACGGGACCCCCACAAGCCGGATCAGCCAGGCCTACCCCGACCGCGTCGAGGTGCGGGGGCGCGACCTGACGGGCGAGCTGATGGGCCGGCTCAGCTTCACCGAGTACTTCCACCTGCTGCTCACCGGCGACGAGCCGACCGAGGATCAGCGCTTCTTCCTCGACCTGCTGCTGGTGGCGATCGCCGAGCACGGGATGATGCCGACGAACGTCGCGGCGCGGATGACGCTCGCCGCCGACCCCGGCTCCCTGCACGGCGCGGTCGCCGCGGGGATCGCCGGCTGCGGCCCGGTGATCCTCGGGACGTCCGAGGAGTGCGCGCGGCTGCTCGAGGGGGCGCAGAGGAAGGTCGCGGACGGAGCCCCGCCCGAGGAGGTCGCCGCCGAAATGGCGCGCGCGAGTATCGGTCATCCGGCGGCAAGCTCCCCGGCTTCGGCCACCCGGTCCACCGGCCGCTCGACCCGCGCGCCGAGCGGATCCTCGAGCTCGCCGACGAGCGCGGGGCGAGCGGCCCCCACGTCGCGCTCGCGCGCGTGCTTCCGCGACGCGGTCGCCGAGGCGTGGGGAAAGCCGCTGACCCTCAACGTCTCGATGCCGATCGCGGCGGTGATGCTCGACCTCGGCTTCTCCTCCGCCGCGGTCAAGGCGGTCCCGATCCTGGCGCGCACCGCGGGCCTGCTCGCCCACCTCGCCGAGGAGCAGCGAGCAGCCGCTCGGCTTCCTGATGGCGGCGGCGGCGGAGGAGGCGATCGAGTACCGGCGGCCGGCCGAAGCCGATCGCCGACTGATGCTCGAGCCCGAGGTCGAGGCGCGCCCGTGGGCCGAGCAGCTCGCGCTCGACGACGCCGCCTACCGCGCGCCAGCTCGCCTACCTGTTCGAGCGCTCGGCGCTTCTACCGCGAGAAGCTCGGCGCGGCCGGGTTCGACTCGGCGCGAGGCCGCCGGCGGGCTCGCCGAGATCACCGCGCTGCCGCTCACCGAGAAGCAGCGAGCTCAGGGAGAGCTGCACGCCCGAGAACCCGATCGGCGCGCACCTCTGCGTCGAGCGCGTCCGAAATCGTCCGGATCTACTCGACGAGCGGCACCACCGGCGATCCGAGCTACATCCCGCTGACCGCCGGCGATCTCGACAACTGGGTGACCGGCTCGGCGCGCAGCTACGCGCGCCTCGGGCGTCGGGCCCGGCCAGCGGATCGTCTCCACCTACAACGCGGGGCCGTTCGCGGCAGGCGCGGCGCTCGCCTCGTTCGAGCGGATCGGCCTCGCCCACATCCCGCTCGGCACCGGCAACACGGAGCGCCTCCTCCGGGCGATCGAGCTGCTCGCGCCCGGAGGCCGCGGCCTGACCCCTTCCTACGCCGCCTACCTGGTCGAGTCGGCGGCCGAGCGAGGAATCGACCTGCCGCGGCTCGAGCGTCGAGCGCGTCCTGGTCGCGGGCGAGCCCGGCGGCGGCGAGCCGGCCTTGCGCGCGAGGCTCGAGGCGCGGCTGGGGCGCGCAGCGTCACCGAGGCGATGGGGATCGGGGACATCGGCGTGTCGCTGTGGGGGGAGTGCGAGGAGCAGGACGGGATGCACCTCGGCGCGCGCGGCTTCGTCCATGCCGAGCTGATCGAGCCCGAGAGCGGCGACGCGCTCGCGCTCGCGGACGGCGCCGACCGGCGAGCTCGTCCTCACGCATCTCCGCCATCGCGCGGCCCCGCTGCTCCGCTTCCGGACTCGCGACCACGTCGAGGTGCGGATCGAGCCCGTGCCCGTGCGGTCGGACGGGGCCGCGCGTGCGCTGCATCGGCCGGACCGACGACATGCTGATCGTCCGCGGGGTGAACGTCTTCCCGTCCGCCGTCCGCGAGGTGGTGGGCGCCTTCGCCCCCGAGGTGAGCGGCGAGATCCTCGTCAGGCCGCGGCGATCGCGGGGCCGAAGCAGGAGCCGCCGCTGCCGGTCAGCGTCGAGCTCGCGCCGGGCGCGTCCGCGCGACGCGAGCTGGCGGAGTCGATCAGGCGCAGCCTGCGCGAGCGCGCTCGCCGTCCAGACCGAGGTCGAGCTCGTACCGTGGGGAAGCCTGCAACGAAGCGAATACAAGTCGAAGCTCGTCGAGCGCTAGGCGAGGCCGCGGAGTGCGCAAGGTTCAGAGCCAGGGCGTCCACCACATCACCATCGTCGGCGCCGATCGGCAGACCTCGATCGATTTCTGGGAGGGTGTCCTCGGCATGCCGTTCGTCTTCGAGCAGCCGAACCTCGACAACGAGTCCGAGAGCCACCTCTACTTCGATCCGGGCGACGGCCGGCTGATCACGATCTTCACGAACGAGGATCGCGAGGCCGATCCGGAGCGCACGCCGACCGACCCCGGCTGCGTGCACCACATCGCCTTCGCGGTCTCGCAGGCCAGCTCACCGGCAGGTCGCCGAACGGCTCGACGAGCGCGGGATCGACCACAGCGGCGTCAAGGACCGCGGCTTCATGGACTCGATCTACTTCGAGGATCCGCTCGGGCTGCTGATCGAGCTCGCCTCGTATCGCTTCGAGCCGCCGAACGGCTTCACCCACGCCGAGGTGCTGCTCGAGGCGCACAGGATCAGGGTCGAGCGCGACGACTACAACATCGACCAGGTCCACCTGGCGGACGCGATCGAGGCGCTCGTCGTCAGGTCGCGAGAATCGCTCTCGGAGGACCGATCGCCCAAGGACCCCTACTCACTGACAGGAGGAGAAGATGGCCGACGAACACACTGAGCATCCTGAAGCCGAGCGTCAACAACCTCGCCGCTCGGGTCTTCGTCCGAGCCGCCGGGCTCGACTACGAGGAGGTCGACATGTGGGGGAACAAGGGCGACGCCCGAGTTCCTCGCCAAGGACCCCGCGGACCTGACGCCGCTGCTCGAGGAGGAGGGCCTGCCGAAGGGCTCGCTGTGGGAGAGCTGCGCGATCATGCAGTACCTCTGCAACAAGCACGGACTCGACCAGTTCTACCCGACCGATCCGGGCCAGCGGGCGATGGTCGACAGCGCGATGTTCTACCTGATCGGCACCTTCTATCCGCTCGTCGCGCGCGCCACCTACCCGACTCTCGGCTTCCCGCAGTACGCGGGCGAGGCCGCGACCTCGGACGCGGACGACGAGGTCAAGGCGAAGGCGCAGCAGGACGCCGTCGACGCGCTCGCTATGCCGCTCGAGGCCTTCAAGGAGTTCTTCCTCGACGGCAGGCGGTTCATCGGCGGCGACTCGCCCTCGATCGCCGACATCCGCCTCGCGGTGACGCTCGAGTTCCTGCGCTCGATCGACTACGAGTTCCCGGCCTGGGCCGAGGAGTACATGAGCGCGGTCGAGGAGGCGCTGGGCGAGGCCTACTCGGAGCCCGTCGCGGACGTGCGCGGGTTCGTCGAGTCCGTGAAGTAGCTCGAACGCGGCGCCCCCCTTGCATCCGGTTCACCGCGGTGGTAGGGGTAGCTTGAACCGGTGCCCGACTCGCTCTCGATCTACGCGCCGCTCCTGGTCCTGGCCGTCGTTTCGGTCCGCGGCTTTGCGGGCTCGAGAGAGGGGCCGCCCCGCACCCGGGGATCTGGTTCGGGCGCTGCGAGATGACGGTGCGAGTCGGCAATCGGTCAGCCTCCGACGCCTCGCCCGCCTTTCAGTTCATCGTCCCGATTCAGGCGCTCTCGACGACTTCCCCCACGTCGACGCTGTCCAGCGTCACGGCCTCGCCCGGTTGCTGGCTGATCTGGCCAGCCGCTTCGCGGGCTGCCTCCTCGGACTCGAACACGATGGTGCCCCTGCCCTTGTCACCCTCGATCCTGACCCAATAGCCGGCTACGAACCCAGGTGCCTGCTTGACCCTGGGCACGATCTCGTTCCGCAGGTAGGTCGTTGCCTCCTCGCCGTCCTTGATCGTGACGCTCACGATTACTGCATGCATGGTGGCTCCCTTTCCGTAGATGCCGAGCGAGCCTACCGGCGATTCTGGCTCCACCAAGGTCAGCGGCTGATGGGATTCGAACCCACGACCTTCTGCACAACCGCGGGGTCGCCGTGCGCCTCTGGGATGACCGCTCTAGCAAGCCAGCTACCCGGCCTTGCCCGTGGGCTGCCGCGACGGTAGATGCGTGCCGATTACCGGCGATTAGCTCCTATTCGGGCACCAACATGGGGTCGGTGCGACGAGCGGCGATCTCCTCGGCGAAACCCTCGGGGCAGCAGTGAAGACGGGACCCGCTTCAGGTGGTCTTCACGACCAACACCGAACAATCGGCGTTGTGCGTGACGGCATTCGGGACGCTGCCGAGCACGCGGCGCTTCATCCCCTTGTTCCCGATCACCAGCAGGTCCGCGTCGCACTCGTCAGCGAGCTGCGTCAGCACCTTGGCCGGGTCTCCCTCGTCGAAGCGCGTATGGCACTCGATCCCGCTGTTGGCCAGGTCCTTCGCGGTTCGTTCGAGAATCGTCCGGACCCGAGCCGATGGGTTCGACGCCCATTGCAGCTCGACGTCGTCCTGCGCGGCTCTCGAATCGCGAACGGCGCTGAGCAGCACGAGCGTTGCGTCGAAGCGGCGGGCGATCTCGGCTGCCTGCGTGACGGCCTCAGCAGCCGTCGCCGATCCGTCTGTACCGACAGCGACGGTGGAGATCATGAGTCTGAGTATCCCCGAAATCTGACTTCCCCGACGCCGCTTCGTCTACCTGATCGGGTGCGCGCAGCAAGGGCGTTTTCACCGTCGCTTCTCCTGCGGCGGTGGCGATCAGGGAAGTTCTCCCGCGACATCGCCTACTCCTCGAGCCCGGCGGCTTCGAGGGCGCTCTCCCTGTCGAGGAAGCTCTGCGCCTTGGAGATCAGTCCCTTGTTGAACGAGACCAAGTGGCACCACAGCCAGTCCACTCGCGGTCCGTCATGGCTTACGGCGCTGAAGTGCGTTATCCCAAGAGCTCTGTCGTCGAGGTCGAGGATCTGCTCGACGTCGATAGAGAGCTCGTCGTAGATCCACAGCTTGAACAGCCAGGCTCGGACTTTCTCCTTGCCGATGTGTGTCCCCCCACCTGGAAAGCGCGGATCGCTGATCCAAACGAGGTCCTCTGTTGCGAGCTCCAAGAGCCCATCGACCCCTCGCGACTCCGCCAACTCATAGGTCCTTCGCAGAACCTCGACGTTCTCCCGCGACATCCCCTACTCCGACAGCCCGACGGCTTCGAGGGCCTCGGCCTCGGTCTCGAACATCTGCGATCGGATCACCCTGCCGTGACGCCCCTCGCTCGTCTGCCACAGGGTCTCCTCGACGGGTGCGCCACTATCGAGGCCGTGGGCGCGACGCCGGACGAGACCAATCACGAAGTCGCCAGCGCCGCGTGCTTCCAGAATCTCAACGTTGAAGTCGGGAAAGATCGCGAACAAGTCTCGCCACCAGTCGCGGACACCGTCATGGCCCCTGTAGGGACGGCCCTCCACCGACATGAGGTCCGTAACTGTTTCAACCTCAGGGCCCATCAGGTTTAGGAAGCGTCGAGATCGCGCCTACTCCGAAAGCCCGGCGGTCTTGAGGGCTTCGGCACGAGTCCAGAAGACTTGACGTCTCGTAATCAGGCCGTCCGCGAACCAGACGATCTGCCAGGTGCGATATTCAAACGGCACGCCGCTACCCCTACGGCGTGCTGTGAGAACCACGGCGATGAAGACCCGGTCATCACCTAAGTTCGTTAGCTGCTCGATCTCGATGTGGACGCCCTCCTCCGCGTTTCCCCACATCAACTCGATCCACTCTCGCACCCCTACCCGCCCGTGGTACAGCTCACCAATCCCAGAGACACCTTCCAGGGCCTCCCATACGACATCAGGGCTGAGGAAGGCCAGCAAGGCGTCGAAGTCGTCGCGGTTGAGAGCGTCGATGGCCTTCCGTGCCAGCGCCACGTTCTCCTCCGACATCCGACGCAGTATCTCGGAGTTCCCCTACGGCGTTTTACGCGGCGCAGCGGGACGGTGAGCGGGGACGCGTCTCTAAGAAACCGGCGCCCCTATTCCCGCGACCCGACGGCTTGAAGCGCCTCGGCTTGCTCCTGGAACATTCGGAGGCGGGTGATCTGACCGTTCTCGACCGTGTACGTGGTTCTCGCTATCGCCATCGGCGTCGCCACGAGCGACCGTGCGCCCCTCACTTCGGGAACTGGGGAAATTGTCGCAATCCCTGTTGTTTAACGCCAAGCGGCTGAATTGGGCGAGATCCCCGCCATCTGGCTTGCTATGCCCCTCATTGAGTACCAGCTACCAGCGCTGTACCGATTTCGAGTCCCACCGGCGCTGAAAGAGCTGGTAGCGAGAGGGGTGCGAAGAGCGAGCAGGGCCAGCGCCGCCGATTCAGCGCATCATCTGCGTGGACTCGCCAGGGCCGCTGCCCCCGTGCATTCCGGCGTCCGGCTCGGTGAAGCCCGGGACGTCAGCCGGGAAGGACGCCACGCCTAGCCCAAGCACGAGCAGCGACAAAGCCACAGCCCTCCGGGTCGCGGTCGGCCACGGCAGCAGCCTCTCTGCCGCGATGAACGCCGCGATCACTGCCATCCAGCCAAGGCTCATAACGCCCACGGCGAACAGCGCGGCCATCAGCGCCCAGCAGCAGCCGAGGCACCAGGCCCCATACCGGATGCCCAGCTCGATCGCACCTGCCCGGCCGTCCCGCCAGCGCTCGGCGAGAACCGTCGTCGGGCTGCGGCACGTGGCCAAGCAAGCCTCCTTGACAGGCGTCAGCTGGTAGGCGGCCGCGGCCACGATCACGCCGGCGGTGACGTACCGACCCGCCTCGTCCCAGGCCAGGAACGGCGGGTCGAGGGAACGGACGAGCTCGTACAGGGCGAAGGCGACGAGGCCCGCCGCGGTCCACACCAGGAGGTAGCCGCAGACGAACAGGGCGGTCGCGTCAACCGGGGCTCCGTTCCCGCCACCGAGGTTCTCCCCACGAAGGCGGTCATACATCAGGACCGTGGGAGCCACCGACGGGACCATCATCGCCGCCATCATCGCCACCCAGACAGTGACGTAGAAGCCCAGGCCCCCGAGCGCCATCCCGGGTATCGACTCCATGCCCCCCATCCGGTCGCCGGTGACCAGCCAGGCCACGACCGCGAGCGCCACCAGCCCTCCGAGCAACGCGAGCTCATGCGCGTGGGCGGTCCGCAGCGAGGACACGCCGTTCAGTCCGGGTACTCGTCCTTGCGCCACGAGCGCGGCTCCTCGGGCTGGGGCTTCGGGGTCCGCTCGAGCAGCATGTTGAAGTGGGGCTGAACGAATGGATCGGGCGCCATCACGGTGTAGGTGTGGTAGGTGGTCCCGTTCTCGCGTGCGAACGCGATGTAGCCCGGGCCCTCGCGAAGGCCGTCCTTGAGCTCCGCCCCGACCTGCTCGCCCCATTCCCGAAGCCACTCGGGCGGGCTGTCGATCATCTCCTTCACCTCGGGGATCTCGTTCGCCTGCTCCTCGGTCAGCGCGAGCCCGAAGTTCCATGGGAAGTCGGTGTCGTAGGTCGAGACATAGGGGAACTGCCAGCCCATCCGCTGCTTGTAGGCGGCGAGCCGATCAATCGGCGCGCGCGAGAAGCAGAGGAAAGTCACATCCCGCTTGTTCATGTGGATCAGCCCGCCAGAGAACTCGTCACCAAGGCTCGTGCATCCGGGGCACGCACCGTTCGAGTAGTCGGGCCCGTACATGATGTTGTAGGCGAGGAGCTGCGAGCGGCCGTCGAAGAGCTCGGCCAAGGACTTCTTCCCGTCCTCGGTGTCGAACTCGTACTCCTTCTCGACCGGGACCCAAGGGAGCTCGAGCCGCTTCCGCTTGATCTCCTCGTTCAGTTCGGCGTGCTGGGCCTCGAGCTTCGCCAGCTCGTCGCGTGCTGCCTGCCATTCCTCGCGGGTTCCCACTTTGTGCTCGGGCATTGTCATCTCCTCGGTTGTGGTTAAGCCGCGCACGGGCGTCCGGATGGACGGTACCCGCGTCCACCAATAAGACAGGCGGCGGCGGTGAAAATCATCGCTGCGGTGCTCGGAGATCCAGGAAAAGAGCGGCTGATGTGTTGAAGATCCGGCTTGATCTCACCGGTAGAGCGCGGTTGCCGATCGTCCGTCTGGACCGCGCCACTTGCCGTGCCGCCTCTCTACCGCCGGCCTGCGTGGTCCCCGAGCCGGTCCTTCCACCGAATGAGCAACCAGCCGCTCACGACTCCGGCAACCGGGAAGACGGCGAGCAGGATCTCCTCGACCGGAAGGCCGACTATGTGTGCCGGGGTGAGCACCGACGTTGATGCGCCGCAATCGTGCGCCGGCGCACGGCCGTGCAGCCGTCGTTCACGCGAAGATCTCCGTCGTACAGTCGCCGCCCTGCAGGCGCACCTCGTGCGCTCTCGCCGGCCCTCTTTCCCGGTCGTGGAAGTCGACGAAGAAGTCACGGTCGACCTCCATTCCGCCATCCGGGAGACAGTTCACTCGCAGAAGCCATGAACGAAGGTCGGGGTAGAACTGGTTGTCCCAGGTGGAATAGAGGGAGTTGCTGACGTATAGGCGCCGCCCGTCGTAGGACAGCTGCAGCATCTGCGGACCGCCGCTCAAGTCACGCCCGGCGTCGCTTTGCCGCCCGAGCAGTCCTCCGAGCCAAAGCTGGCCGGTGAGCTTCGGTTCGAGCGGGTCGGAAACGTCGTACTGGCGGAGGTCGCCGTGCAGCCAGTCCGAGAAGTAGAGAAAGCGGTCGTCCATCGAGAGAACGAGGTCGGTGATCAGCCCGGGCACGCCACCGGGAAGCGGCCAGCCCTCGAGCTCGACGTTCTCGACCGCGATCACCTCATCCGCCCCCCATTCACCGTTCTTGCGGCGCCAGTGCCACATGGTGCTCGAGAGCGCGGCACCGACGAAGCCCCCCTCCGCCTCGGGATCGTGGAGCCAGCGCACCTCGAGGGGGATGAGACCGCTCTCGCCGAGGTCGATCGTCTGCTCGACGCTGCGTTCGCCCAGGTTCCAGAAGTGGAGCCGTTGGCCGTAGCGACCGGCCGCAACGTCCTCGATGTCGAAGCCGGCCTCGTACGCGTTCGGCTCGCCGAACTCGGAGGAGACGAGCACGTCCTTGCGCGGCTGGTACCAGAAGTCGTAGTTGAGCGGCGGGAGCTCGCCGCCGTTCTCCCAACGGCCCTTGAGGTCGAAGGTCCGAGCGTCGAGAACCGCGAATCCGCCCGACCCGTTCCCGTCTGCGTCGCCCAGCATTGAGATCACAACGTTGTCGCCGGGCATGCAGTGGACCGTGTGTGGCCGTGTGTAGCCGGTCGCCTCGACCACCTCGGCGGGCTCGATCACCTTCTCGATCCGCGGGCGCCGCGGGTCATCGGCTACGTTGACGACGTGAAGGCGCGAGGAGCGGAAGCCGGGGACGATCAGGTGGGAGCGGTCCGGTCCGTGGCAGGCTGAGCTGCAGCGATTCCAGCCGAAGTGGTGGAGCTCGTCGCCGACGTTCGGCATCGGCGTCTCGTGGACGATCTTGCCCCCCTCAGCGTCGACAACGGCGAGGAAGTCGGGCGCGTCCACGCCGGTGCCCTCATGCAGGCACGCGAGATAGAGGAATTCCTCTGCCGGGGCCTTCATCGCCTCTTGGGGTGAGGCATAGAGGGAGCCGACGGGCCCTTGCTCTTGCACATCGCTCATTCGGAGCTCCTTCCTCACTCCGGCGAGGCGCGACTGCCGCGCCGCAGCGAAACGACATCAGCGCAACGAAGCCACTCTACTCGCGCCGCTCCGCGCCTGTCTGGCCGGATACGCGGGCCTTGCGCGACCCGGCCGCGCAGAGTTGCGGTGCAAAGAGCGGCTGATGGGATTCGAACCCACGACCTTCTGCATGGCAAGCGAGGTTGGGGCTTGCGGACGCTTGCGGGTGTTCGGCGCTTTCCCAGCTACAGCGCCATCTCCGCTCGTTCGGGCACGGCGCCATTTGCGGCTGTTTGCGGACAGGCTGTTGACCCGGTGTTGACCCGGACAGGTTCCATCGGGTCGTCGAAATTCCCGTCGAGAGCGTGGACGTATGTATCGAGGGTGAAGCTCGGCGAGTGATGCCCGAGCCAGCGCTGCCGCTCTTCACGCGGACGCGGAAGCGACACCACTCGGCGGGGTCTCGAGCGCCCACGTCGTGGACGCCGAGACTTCCCAGGGGAGAGGTGGTCCGGATCGTCCGCGTCACGCCAAGGGACGGAAGCCGACTCAGGAGAGGATGTCCGGCTGCTTGGGCAGCAGCCGATGGCCGTCGACGATAGCGGTCGCGACATCGGCGAGCTTGGTGTTGGCCCGGCGCGACTGGTCGCGCAGCATCTCGAAGGCGTCAGCCTCGTCGACCGAATGACGCTCCATCAGGATGCCCTTGGCTCGCTCGGTGACCGCGCGGCGGCCGAACGCGCCCTCGAGGTCGTGGTACTCGGTGAACCTACGCAGGACGATGTCGATCGCGCTCTGCCAATCGTCGACCTCGGCGTCGGTGATGTAGGCGAAGATTCCGCGCTTCGAGGCCTCTTTGACGAAGGCAGGATCGGGCGCGTGGATCAGGAGGATCACCGGGCACGCGGCCTCCTGCACGATCTTGTCGATCAGGGCGAGGGCATGCTCCGAGCTCTTGCCGAGGCCGACCAGCGCCACGTCGGGGTGCTCCCTGGCGGTCACGATTCCGACGTCCGCGACGTCGATCTCGCGGGCGATCACCTCGTGGCCTAGGTTCGCGACCATCGGCGCGACCAACGCCAGTCGATCCCTGCGTTCGTTGGCGATCAGCACTCGGAGATGCTCTGTCTCGCGATAGCTCATCGACGGTCCAGTCAGTCCCGAGTCTAGCTCTGGGGAAGCGCCCGCCGAGGGCCTCTTGCGTCCGGGTGTATGGTGGTCATGCGCTTCGCCTCAAACCACGGCGAGCGAATCCTTCCGGCTCCGACCCTCGGCCGGTGTATGGGCGTAACGACATAACGGTCTGCGCCGCAGCCACCGACGTTAGGAGCCACATGTCAGTCACGACCGAAAAGCCGTCGGGCGCCACAGAGATCCGTTCCTTCCGAGTCGAGGTTCCGCAGGAGGACTTGACCGACCTCCGGCAGCGCATCGCCGCCACGCGCTGGCCCACAAGTGAGCTCGTCGACGATCGTTCGCAGGGCGTCCAGCTGGCCACGACGAAGGCCCTGGCCGACTTCTGGGTAGACGAGTACGACTGGCGCGCGTGCGAGGCGAAGCTGAACGCGCTGCCGCAGTTCAAGACCGAGATCGACGGCGTCGAGATCCACTTCATCCATGTGCGCTCAAAGCACGAGGACGCGCTGCCGCTGATCATGACCCACGGCTGGCCCGGCTCGGTCGTCGAGCTGCTCGAGACCGTCGGACCGCTCACCGACCCGACCGCACACGGCGGTCAGGCGGGGGACGCGTTCCACCTGGTGCTGCCGTCGTTGCCCGGCTACGGATTCTCCAGTGAGCCGACCGAGCTTGGCTGGGATGCCGCCCGCACCGGCCGCGCGTGGGCGGAGCTGATGGGACCGCCTCGGCTATGAGCCGCTACGTCGCCCAGGGCGGCGACGTGGGTGCCCTCGTCACGGACCTGATGGGTCGCCAGGCGTGTCGAGGGTTTGGCCGGCTACCACCTGAACCTGCTGACGGCGGTGCTTGCGATCGGCGATCAGCTACCCAAGGAATCCGAACAGGAGCGCGCAGCGGCCGCGGCGGTCGCGACGTTCAGAGAAGACGGCTTCGGCTACTTCCTCGAGATGGCAACGCGGCCGCAGACGATCGGCTACTCCCTCCTGGATTCACCGGTCGCGCTGGCGGCCTGGCTGCTCGATCACGACACGGACAGCTACTACAAGATCTCGCGCGCGTTCGTCGACGGCGAGCCGGTAGGCAATCTCACCCGGGACAGCATCGTCGACAACATCACGCTGTACTGGCTAACCGGCACCGCAGCGTCGGCGGCCCGGTCGTACTGGGAGGACGCCCGGGCGCTGGCGGCATCGCTTGCGAGCGGCCAGCCTCCCCCGGCGGTCACTGTGCCGGTCGGCTTCACCACGTTCCCCGGCGAGATCTGGGCGACGCCGCGAAGCTGGGCGGAGGCCGTCTACCCGGGCCTCGCCTACTTCAACGAGGTCGAAAGGGGGGGCCACTTCGCCGCCTGGGAAGAGCCCGATGTGTTTGCCAGCGAGGTTCGCGCGGCGTTCCGGAAGCTCCGCTAGGCCACCGTGTTCGACGAAGAGACCGTCAGCGAACGCTCCCAGGGTGTCCAGCTGGCAGAGCTGCGCCCGCTCGTCGAGTACTGGGGGCCGACTACGACTGACGCACGATCAAGGAGGTCGTCATGAGCACCACGATCGAAACCGCCAACGAGATCCGTCCGTTCCACGTCGACGTTCCGGAAGAGGAACTGGCCGACCTTCGCCGCCGGATTGCGGCAACGCGCTGGCCCGAGAAGGAGACCGTCGCAGATCATTCGCAGGGCGTGCCGCTCGCCATGACTCAGGAACTCGCCAACTACTGGGCCACGGACTACGACTGGCGCAATTGCGAGGCCGAGCTGAACGCTCTACCGCAGTTCATCACCGAGATCGACGGCCTGAACATCCATTACGTGCACGTTCGTTCGCAGCATGAAGACGCGTTGCCGCTAATCGTCAATCACGGATGGCCCGGCTCGATCATCGAGCAGCTGAAGATCATCGATCGGCTGACCGATCCCACGGCGCATGGGGCAAGCGCAGCGGATGCGTTTCATCTAGTGATTCCGTCGATGCCCGGCTACGGGTTCTCCGGCAAGCCAACGAGCACCGGCTGGGGCCCCGAGCGCATGGGCCGAGCCTGGGCGGAGCTCATGAGGAGGCTGGGCTATGACCGCTACGTCGCCCAAGGCGGCGACTGGGGTGCTTTCGTCGTGGACCAGATGGGCTTACAGGCACCTGACGGATTGCTCGCCATCCACACCAACATGCCGGCCACGGTTCCGGCTGACGTCGACGAGGCACTCCAGGCTGGCGACCCGCCGCCATCCGATCTTTCAGCTGAGGAACGACGCGCCTATGCGCAGCTGGAGAGAACGTTCAAGCAAGTCGACTACGCCATGTACATGGCCGCGCGCCCGCAGACGTTGTACGGGATCGCGGACTCACCCGTCGGGCTGGCCGCCTGGCTTCTCGACCACAACGACGCCGACGACCAGCCGGCCGCAGCGGTCGTCGAGGCTGTGGACCGGACCACGAGCGCGAACGGGGAACTGACGCGTGACGAGCTGCTCGACAACATCACGCTCTATTGGCTGACGAACACGGCGGTCTCTGCTTCCCGTCTCTATTGGGAATACAAGGGTGGCTTCTTCAACGCGAAGGGCGTCTCGATTCCGGTCGCCGTGAGCGTCTTTCCCGGCGAGCAATACGAGGCGCCGCGGAGCTGGACGGAGCGGGCCTATCCGAATCTCATCCACTACAACGAGGTCGACAAGGGTGGGCATTTCGCGGCGTGGGAACAGCCGGAACTCTTCTCAGAAGAGCTCCGCACAGGGTTCCGAAAGCTCCGCTAGGTGACCGTCCTCGACCGTCTGCACCAGCCGTTCGAACGTCTGCACGTGCCCTCGCTCGACGGGGCAACCGAGTGGCTCAACTCCGAGCCACTCGGTCCCGCCGAGCTGCGCGGCCACGTCGTCCTCATCAACTTCTGGACGCTGACATGCATCAACTGGCTGCGCCAGGAGCCGTACGTCCGTGCGTGGGCGCAGGCCTACCGAGACGATGGGCTGGTCGTGATCGGGGTCCACACGCCCGAATTATCCTTCGAGCACGAGATCGATCGCGTGCGGCAGGCGACGAGGAAGCGAGCGATCGTCTACCCGGTCGCGGTCGACAACGACTACGAGATCTGGCGCGCATTCGCCAACCACTACTGGCCGGCGCTCTACTTCGTTGATGCGGACGGCATCATCCGCGACCACCACTTCGGCGAGGGACGGTACGAGGAATCTGAGCAAGTAATCCAGGGCCTGCTCGGCATCGAGCGCGAGCTCACATCGGTAGAAGGGGTCGGCGCGGAGGCGGAGGCCGACTGGGACCGCCTGCGGACTCCCGAGACGTATCTCGGCCACGGGCGCGGCGAGCGCTTCGCGTCGCCGAATCGTGCCGATATCGACGAACGTCGGGTCTACGTTCGCCCTGAGCGGCTCCGGTTCAACCAATGGGCACTCGCCGGCGAGTGGACGATCGGGCTCGAGAACGTCGTGCTCAACCAGGCAGGCGGGAGCATCGCCTGCCGCTTCGAGGCTCGTGACGCGCATCTCGTGCTGTCCAGCACTGCGTCAAAGCCAATCCCGTTTCGCGTAGTCCTCGACGGCGAGCCTCCGGGATCGTCCCAGGGCGCCGACATCGACGCGGACGGCTACGGCATGCTTCGCGACGGCCGCCTGTACCAACTGGTACGCCAGCACGACACGGTCCGCGAGCGGACGCTGGAGATCACGTTCCTCGAGCCGGGCGCCGAGGCCTATGCGTTCACTTTCGGCTAGCCGATGAATCGCGCGGACGATTGGGTCGTAGTTGAGGTCGCCCGAAGCGAGCCTGAGGCGGAGCTGCTCTGCTCGGTCTTGCGTGGCGCCGGTATCGAGTGCCTGCCCCGGTTGACGAACAGCGGGGCCGGGGCAGGTGACGGCCTGGGGACCGGCGGGGCGCACGACATTCTGGTCAGCCCTGCCGACGACAAAGAGGCACGCGACCTCCTGAGTGGGACTCGATGAGCTAGCCATGGACGTTGGCGCCTTGGAGGACCTCTTGCGTGAAGCTGAAGAGCGCCACGGGGCGTACGAAGCGTCGGCTCCCAAGCACCACTGGTCGTCCTGGTACGCCTCGTACATCAGCTCCCGTCGAAAGGGGAATACGCCCGAGCGCGCCTCTGCGGATGCCGGGCTCTACACGGAGTACGTAGTGCCGGACCGAGCCAGACGCCGGGCGAGGGCGTGGCCTGGCGGCGTCGATGCCGGTAAACCGAGGGTGTGATGTCCGATCCCGGCTTCGTCTCTCGCGACTTCACCGGGCGCCGACGCGGCGCCGCCGAGAGCGCCGACCGGCTCCCTCCCGGTCAGTACGACGAGTCGGGATTCCCGGTTCTAACGGCAGGGCCGACGCCGGACATCGCGACCTCGGAGTGGAGCTTCCGGATCGACGGCATGGTCGCCGAGGAGGCCGAGTGGAGCTGGGAGGAGTTCGGGGCGCTCGAGTTCGATGAGATCCCGTGCGACATTCACTGCGTGACCAGCTGGTCGAAGCTCGGGACCAGCTTCGGCGGGGTGTCGATGGACGTTCTCATCGATGCCGCCGAACCGCTCGGCGCCTACGCGATGGTCCACAGCTATGGGGGCTACACGACGAACCTGGCGATCGAGGACCTCACCGACGGCAAGGCGTGGGTCGTGATCGAGCACGAGGGCGAGCCGCTGGAGCGCGCGCACGGCGGGCCGGCCAGGCTGCTGGTCCCGCACCTCTACTTCTGGAAGAGCGCCAAATGGGTCGCCGGGCTGCGGGTGATGGACCACGATGAGCCCGGGTTCTGGGAGGCCAACGGCTATCACAACCGCGGCGACCCCTGGAAGGAGGAGCGCTACTGGACCGATTGACAGAGATGGAGGTAAGCCAGCGCGCCCCGGGCCGCTGGCAGATCGCCACCGTGACCGGAATCCGCGAGGAGACAGCGCGGGTGAAGACGTTCCGTCTCGCGCTGCCGATGTGGATGCCGTTCCTGCCGGGCCAGCACATGGATGTCCGCCTCACGGCACCGGACGGTTACCGGGCGCAGCGCTCGTATTCGATCGCGTCCTCGCCGCTTGACCGCGGCGAGGTCGAGCTGACAATCGATCGCCTGGAGGAGGGCGAGGTCTCCAGCTACTTCCACGAAGTCGTGGTCGAGGGGGACCAGGTCGAAGTCCGCGGGCCGTTCACTTCGTATTTTGTCTGGCGCGGCGAGTCACCGGCGCTGCTGCTCGGTGGCGGCTCGGGCGTCGTGCCCTTGATGTCAATGATGCGCCATCGCCGCCGCACGATGCCGGACCTAGCGATGGAGTTGATTTACTCGGCCCGCAGCGTCGAGGAGCTGATCTACGCCGATGAGCTCGACGGCGACGTCACCGTGGCCCTGACCCGACATACGCCGGACGGGTGGCGGGGTCATACCGGGCGGATCGACGCCGAGCTGATCGCCGAGCCCGCCTCCCGGGCGCGGATCGTCTTCATCTGCGGCTCGCACGGGTTCGTCGAGGCGGCGTCGGCGCTGGCGCTCGAGGCGGGGGTCGACCCGCGGATGGTCCGCACCGAGCGCTTCGGACCGACCGGGCAGCCGTGATGGACCACGCGTCTGCCATACAGGGCCTCAAGTGTGCGGACCTGGTCGACGCGATGGGGCGGCTGCATCGGCACCGCTGCCACATCCTCGATCTCGTCAGTCCGACGCCGGGGCGGGTCCTGTTCGGCCCCGCGGTGACCATCTCCTACTTCCCGACCTGCTCGGCTTCGTTTGATCCCGAGCGCTACAACCTGGCCAATCTCTTCTACGAAGCGGTCGGTGACGACCCGCAGGGCAAGGTCCTCGTGCTCGCCTCCAACGGTTACGCCGATGTCTCGATGGGCGGCGGAACCAAGCTCTCGCGCCTGCAGCACCATGGTCTGGCCGGCGTGCTCACCGACGGACGCCTGCGCGACTTCGACGAGCTGGCGGGATACGACTTCGCCGCTTACTGCGCGGGTGAGGCGACGCGATGGGGCGGGGGCGAGGTGACACCGTTTCAGGCCAACGTACCCGTGGTCTTGGGCGGCGTCGGAGTGATCCCCGGCGTGTATGTGTACGCCGACTCCGCGGGCGCAGTCGTGATCCCGCCCGGCGACCTCGAGCAAGTTCTTGCCGCAGCACGTTCAATCGAAGCGGACGACATGCGGTACCGCGCGGAGATCGCCCGGGAGAAAGGCCCGCCGACTTAGATGACTGCAGGCGTTCCGAGACTAGTTTTTCAACGAGAAGGGACCATCCGATGAGCGACACCACCGAGACCGCGATCCTCGCGGGAGGATGCTTTTGGGGCGTTCAAGAGCTGCTGCGCCAGCGCGACGGGGTCATCTCTACGCGGGTCGGATACACCGGCGGGGAGAACGACCACCCGACTTACGCGGACCATCCGGGTCACGCGGAGGCGGTCGAGATCGTCTTCGACCCGGAGCGCATCTCCTACCGAGACATCCTCGAGTTCCTCTTTCAGATCCATGACCCGACGACAATGGACCGCCAGGGGAACGACATCGGCTCTGCCTACCGCTCCGAGATCTTCTATACGAGCGACGAGCAGCGCGAGGTCGCCGAGGACACGATTGCCGACGTCGACGCGTCAAGCCTCTGGCCTGGCAAGGTCGTGACCGAGATCAGCGAAGCCGGCCCATTCTGGGAGGCCGAGGCCGAGCACCAGGACTACCTCCAGAACTACCCGAACGGCTACACGTGCCACTACCCGCGGCCGGGCTGGAAGCTGCCACATCGCGAGACCGCGGCATAACTCAGCCAGGGGGCATGACGACAGCAGCGCAGGGCCGGAGCCCTGGTGAGCGGACATTCAGCGGTCCGGAGATGTGCGCTTTGGACTGCCATGAAGAAGGGCCCCCTTCGGTGACACGCTCCGGCTGTCACCAAGGAGCGGCTCAAAGGAGGCCCGACTTCAATGTTGCACGCCGGATTGGATCTCAGTCGACGCAAGGTCGACGTCTGTCTGCTCTCCGACGAAGGGGAGCACCTCGACCAACTCGCCACGCCACCTGACGCCGAGTCACTGAGAAGGCTGGCGAGGCGGATCGAGGAAGTCCACCACGAGCCCGTCTGCGCCGTCGTCGAGTCGATGACCGGCGCCCGGCTCGTTCACGACACGCTCGAACAAGAGGGCTGGGACGTCGAGATCGCCGACGCCCAGAAGGTCAAGGGCCTCGCGCCGCTTGCCTGCAAGACCGACAAGATCGACTCGAAGGTGCTGGCGGTGCTCAGCCACCGCGACCTGGTGCCGGCAATCTGGCTGCCCGATCCGCGGGTTCGCGAGGAGCGCGAGCTCGCCCGCTTCAGGCTGCACCTGGTCAAGCACCGCTCGATGCTCAAGCACCGGATTCACTCGACGCTCGTCAACTTCGGAAAGCCCTGCCCGGTCACCGACCTGTTCGGGGTCGAGGGTCGCCGGCTGCTCGAGCGACTGCAGGTGCCCGAGCCCTGGCGCTCAAACGTCAGCGCCTCGGTCGTGCTGATCGACGACCTCGAAGACCAGATCGCCGAGATCAATCGGCGCCTGAAGGCCGGCCACGCCGATCACCCATACATCCCGCTGTTGATGAGCGCACCCGGAATCGGCTGGGTGCTCGCGTTTACGATCGCCGCGGAGATCGGCGAGATCTCCCGGTTTGCGAGCCCCGCCAAGCTCGCCGGCTACACCGGCCTCTGCCCGCGCGTCGTCCAGTCGGGGGACTCCGATCGCCGCGGCCCGCTGACCAAGCACGGGCCTCGATATCTGCGCTGGGCGTTGCTCGAGGCGACCATGCACGCGCTCAAGCACCCCGCCTACGCCGAGCGCTATCAGCGCAACAAGAGGAGGCTCGGCAAGCAGCGCGGCGCGAAGGTCGCCCAGATCGACATCGCGCGGCGGCTTTGCCACGCGATCTGGCACATGCTTTCTCGCCAAGAGAAGTTCGCTCCCCGAGGCGCCGCTCTTCGTCTGGCGGCATAGATCGCCCTTTTGGACTTGCGCCCGCGAGCGAACGATCCGATTTCGCCTGGTCCTCCCGTCGAGGAGGCCATAGAGACATGAGCGCTGCTCCACACCCCGAGCGCGAGAGGAGGTCGACTGAGCTACCGACCGTTACTTGACACCCGGCCCTTCTTCATAGAGACGACGAGGAGCGCCCGGGCGGGCTCCGCCGAGCCGCTCCTCCTTCGCGCGACGAGCGGAAGCGCTGGAACGTTCACTCGCAATCCTCTCAAGCGCTACCTCGCTGAACGCCGACCACTGAATCGATGCCAGCGACGGTCTGCCACTGGCAGAACCGCGACCACAGCAGAGCCGAAAACGGCCGCAAGCCTTACGCCCTGGTGAAAAGCGGCTGATGGGATTCGAACCCACGACCTTCTGCATGGCAAGCAGACGCTCTAGCCAACTGAGCTACAGCCGCGCGAGCGGCCGAGTATAGGGACGCGGCCTCAGGCGTCGAGCGTCTCGTTGACGAGCAGGTCGGCGGCCTCGTTGTCCTCCCGGCGGACGTGGCGGACCGACCACTCGTCGAACCCCTCGAGGGCGTCTGCAGGACCTCCGCTCGAGAGCGGCTTCAGGCCCGGCGTTCTTGACCTTGTACTCGCCCTTGATCTGCTTGACGACGAGCTCGGAGTCGCCGATCAGCTCGATCTCGGAGGCGCCGAGCTCGCGGGCGAGCTCGATCCCGAGCAGCATCGCCCGGTACTCGGCGACGTTGTTGGTCGCCTGCCCGACCAGCTCGCCGCGGCTGCGTCAGCTCTCGCCGTCGGGCGTCGCCGCGACGGCCGCCGCCGCCGCGGGGCCCGGGTTGCCGCGCGCGCCGCCGTCGACGTTGACGACGAGCCTGCGGTGGCGCCGGAGGGGGCGCCGTCAGCCGGCAGCGTCGCTCCCGATCAGCCCGAGCGCGCAGCTCGCCGTCCTCGGCTGCGTGCGCGTTCCAGTCCCGGTCCGCCTCGTCGAGCTCGGCGAGCTCCTCCCCGCGGCCGAGCTCGCGGACCGGCTGGCCGTCCGCGGTCAGGTCGACCTCCCACTGGTACCAGGAGAGCTCCCAGGCGACGGTGATCCGTCACCTCGCCGGGCGTCTCCTCGCGTCGTCACCGCGCTCACGTAGGGCCCGCCGAGCGAGCGGATCAGCCCGCGGACCGTGCGCCGGTGCGGAGCTCTCGTTGAAGCTCTCGAACGCGCGGCGGATCCGCGCTCCGGGTTCTGCGGCACGCTGCGCCGCCGCGGCGTCGGCTCCGGCGCCTCGCGTTGACGCGGCCGCGCCGGACGCTCCATGCTCTGACTCGGCGGCTCGGCGCTGGGCTCCGCGACCGACCGGTGACCCTCGCGAGGCTCGCTCCTCGCCTCGCGCGTCGACTTGGGCTCTCGCTCGGCCTTCGCCTCCGCGCGCTCTGCGGCGCGCGTCGCGGCGCTCTCCCGCGCGCGGCCGAGCAACCGCCTGATCGCGCCCCCGGACTCGCGGTCCTCGTCGAGCCGCTGCGCGCCGGCGAGCTCGGCGGCGACCCAGCCCGCGCTCTCGGCGCGGACGACGCAGAGGTCGCAGACCTCGCGCGTACTCGCGGTCGCGGGTGAGGTACGTCGCGGGTCCGCTCGCCCGCGAGCATCGAGCGCTCGCAGATCACGCAGGCGCCCGGCTCGCCGTTGAGATCGACCATCGGGGGCACGGTAGCAACGGCCCCCGGCGGCTCCGGAAGCCCGGCGTCAGGCCGGCTCGGCTCGCTCGCCTCGTCCTCGGCCCGGGCCGCGTCGATCACCTTCTGGGAGAGGTGGCCCGGGATCTCCTCGTAGCGCTCGAGCTCCATCGTGTAGTCGCCGCGGCCGCCGGTGATCGCGCGCAGGTCGGGCGCGTAGTCGAGGATCTCGGCCATCGGGACCTCGGCCTTGACCTCGGTCATCGCCGCCCTTCGGCTCCATCCCCAGCGGCCGGCCGCGACGCGAGTTGAGGTCGCCGATCACGTCGCCGACGCGTCCTCGGGGACCGAGATCGTCATCAGCATGATCGGCTCGAGCAGGACCGGGTCGGCCTCGGCCATCGCCTGCTTGAAGGCCATCGAGCCGCAGATCTTGAACGCCATCTCCGAGGAGTCGACCGAGTGGTGCTGGCCGTCGTAGAGGCGCACGTGGACGTCCTTGATCGGGTAGCCGGCGACCTCGCCGTGCTCCATCGCCTCGACGATCCCCTTCTCGACCGCGGGGATGAAGCTGGTCGGGATCACGCCGCCCTTGATCGCCTTCTCGAACTCGAGCCCGGCGCCGGACTCGGCGGGCGAGAGCTCGATGTGGCAGTCGGCGAACTGGCCGCGGCCGCCGGTCTGCTTCTTGTAGCGGGCGTGCGCCTTGGCGGGCTTGCGGATCGCCTCGAGGTAGGGAACCTGCGGCGGCTTCAGCTCGATCTCGGCGCCGTAGCGCTCCTTCATCCGGTCCTTGATCACCTCGACGTGGATCTGGCGTCAGCCCGGCGATGATCTGCTCGCCGGTCTGCGGATCGCGGTGGACGTCGAGCGTCGGGTCCTCCTCCTTCAGGCGCCGCACTGCGTTGATCGCCTTCTCCTCGTCGCCCTTCGACTTCGGCGACGTAGGCGAACGCCATCACCGGGGCCGGCAGGTCGAGCGGCGGGAAGGAGAGCTTCGGCCTGCTTCGTGGAGAGCACGTCGCCGGCGTGGGTCTCCTTCAGCTTCGCGACCGCGCCGATGTCGCCCGGGCCGAGCTCGTCGGTCTGCTCGGACTCCTTGCCCTCGGGCAGGAGCAGCTGGCCGACCCGCTCCTTGGCGCCGTTGGTGACGTTGACGAGGTGGGAGTCCGACGCTCAGCACCCCGGAGCAGACGCGGACCATGTTGATCCGGCCGACGAACGGGTCGGCGCGGGTCTTGAAGACGTAGGCGACGAGGTCGGCGTCCTCGTCGGGCTCGCACCTCGACCGTCTCGCCCTCCTCGTCGGTGGCCTTCAGCGCGCCGCGCATCGCCGGCGAGGGGATGTCCTCGACCAGCGCCTCGAGCAGGCGGCTGGTGCCGAGGTTCTGGGTCGCGACGCCGCAGGTGACGGGGAACAGGTGCGCCTCGGAGACCCCCTTCTTCAGCGTCGTGACGATCTCCTCGTGTGAGATCTCCTCGCCCTCGAGGTAGCGCTCCATCAGCTCGTCGGAGTTCTCGGCGACCTCGTCCATCAGCTTCTCGCGGTACTCCTCGGCCTGCTCGCGAAGCTCCTCGGGGATCTCGATCTCCTTCGCCGAGCCGCGCTCGGGGCTCGGGTACTCGAACGCCTTCATGTCGATCAGGTCGATCACGCCGCGCACCTCGTGCTCGGAGCCGATCGGGATCTCGGTCGCGACGACGTGCGGGCCGAAGGCCTCCTTGAGCGAGTCGAGCGCGCGGAAGAAGTCGGCGCGCTCGCGGTCGAGCATGTTGACGAAGACGAGCCGCGCCAGGTTCTCGTCGGCCGCGCGGCGCCAGAGCCGGTCGGTGTTGACCTCGACGCCCATCACGCCGTTGACGACGACGACCGCGGCGTCGACGACGTGCAGCGCCGCCAGCGCCTCGGCGACGAAGCTGGGGTCGCCCGGCGTGTCGATCAGGTTGATCTTGCGCCCGTCGTGCTCGAACGAGGTCAGCGCGGCGCCGATCGACATCTGCGCGGGCGTGCTCGTCGGGCTCGTAGTCGGAGACCGTGGAGCCGTCCTCGACCTTGCCGAGCCGGTTGACGATCCCGGCCTCGTAGAGCAGCGCCTCGGTCAGCGAGGTCTTGCCCGAGCCGCGGTGGCCGATCAGGGCGACGTTGCGGATCCGGTCGGCGGGCTTCCTCGCCAGCCACGGCGGCAACATATCTGAACGGCCGCGCGTCGCTACGGTCGGGCTGGAGGTTCGAGCGCAGGCCGAGCACGGCCTTGGTGTGGAGCTGGGAGACCCGGGACTCGGTCACGCCGAGGACCTCGCCGATCTCGCGGAGGGTCAGGTTCTCGTAGTAGTAGAGGGCGACGACGAGCCGCTCGCGCTCGGGCAGCGACTCGATCGCGTCGGCGAGCCGGTCCTTGAGCTCCGCGGCGTCCATCTCCCGCTCGGGGTCGACCGCGTTCGGATCGTGGATCGTGTCGAGCAGCGAGACCTGGCCGCCGTCGGGGTCGGCGATCGTCCAGAGGTCGTCGAGCGCGAGGACCGAGGAGTTGGCGATCTCGAGCAGCGTGTCGTCGGAACTCGTCCACGCCCATGTCGAGCTCCTTCGCCATCTCCTCGTCGGTCGGCGCCCGCTGAAGCGTGTTCTCGAGCTTCGCGTGCGCCTTCTCGACGTCCCGCGCCTTCGAGCGAACCGAGCGCGGCACCCAGTCGAGCGAGCGCAGCTCGTCGATGATCGCGCCCTTGATCCGCGAGACCGCGAAGGTCTCGAACTTGATCTCGCGCTCGAGGGTCGTAAGCGCTCGATCGCGCCGATCAGCCCGAGCAGGCCGTAGGAGATGAGGTCGGCCTCCTCGACGTGCGAGGGAAGCCCCGAGGCCATCCGCCCGGCCACGTACTTGACCAGGGGCGAATAGGCGACCACGAGTCGCTCCCTGGCGCGCTCGTCCCCGTCTTGCTTGCAGGCCGCCAGAGCTCTCGAAGCTCGACTGCTTTGACCTGAGTTTCCATCCTCGTCCCGCCGGGGACCCGTAGAACGTTACCCGTACATCCGTCCAGGCTGCACGCCGGTTACGCGCGTGGGTGGGCGCGTTCATATTGCTTTCGAAGCCGCGAGGGCTCGACCCGCGTGTAGATCTGCGTGGTCGAGACGCTCGAGTGGCCGAGCAGCTCCTGGATCGAGCGCAGGTCGGCCCCGCCCTCGAGCAGGTGGGTGGCGAACGAGTGCCGGAGGGAGTGCGGCGACACGCGTCCGGCGATCGCCGCCTCGCGGACCCAGCGCTCGAGCCGGCGCCGGACGTCCGAGGGGGAAAGCCGGCGACCGCGGCGGGAGATGAACAGCGCCGGCTCGCCGGGATGGTCGGCGAGCGCCGGCCGCGCGACCGACAGATAGCGCTCCAGCGCCCGCTGGGCGGGCTCGCCGACCGGGACCATCCGCACCTTGCCCCCCTTGCCGTCGACGCGCACCCGCTCGGACTCGAAGTCGACGTCGCCCAGGTCGAGGTCGACGATCTCCTCGCAGCGAAGCCCGCAGGAGTAGGCGATCTCGAACAGCGCCCGATCGCGGATCTCGAGCGGGTCGCGAGGCGGGGATCCGCTCCAGCAGGGCACGCATCTGTCGGGGCCGAGCACCCGCGGCAGCCGCTGCTCGCGCTTCGGCGAGGGCATGCAGCTCCGCCGGGTTCTGGGCCAGCTCGCCGGTTCGCACCATGTGGTCGAAGAGGCTCCGGGTCGAGGCGAGCTTGCGGGCGATCGTCGACTTCGCCGCGCCCGACTCCGAGAGCGCCGCCGCGTAGGAGCGCAGGTCGCGTGTAGCCGACGTCGGCCGGCTCGCAGGCCGCGCGCGCCCGCCCACCCGCCGAGACGGCGCAGGTCGGTGCGATACGCGCGCCGGGTCGAATCCGCCGCCCCGCGGCGCCGCAGCTCGCGGTCGAAGCGCGCGAGCGCCTCCTCCCAGCCCGCGCTCAGCTCCTGCCCCGTCCCTGGACTCGTCGGCCATACGACGATGGTTCGCCGCGAGCCTGCGCCGCCCTCCCGGTGCACGCCGGTGCGGGGAAGACCGTGTCGGCAGGCGCTACTGGATGTAGACCGGCGTGCCGACCTCGACCTGGTCGTAGAGCTCGATCACGTCGGGGACCGCCATGCGGATGCAGCCGTGCGACTGGCTGCCGAGCCGAGCGAGCCGACGTCGTCGGTGCCGTGGATCCCGGCGCCGGCGTAGATCCCCATCCACCGAGCCTTGAGCGGGTTCTCGGGCACGCCGCCGGGGACCGTGGTGCCGGCGAGGTCGCCGGCCCAGTCGGAGTTGGGGACGCTCCAGACCGGGTCGACCTGCTTCGACTCGATCGGGTAGACGCCCGGTCGGGGTGTCGTAGCCGGCCTGGCCGACGGCGACGGTGTACTCGCTCGCCAGCTCGAGGCTCTCGTAGTGGCGGAGGGTGAAGCTCGCGCGATCGACGGTGATGTAGTCCGGATACTGCGCCGCCAGCTCCTCGGTCGTCACCTCGGGCTCGACGGTCTCCACCTTCGCCTTCACGGTCCGCGGTCCGGGGTCGCCGCTCTCGAGGACCCGCTTGATGTCGTCGCGCAGCTCGTCCTCCCGTACCGCGCGGCCCTCCTCGCCCGGCACCGGCTCGAGGCTCGTCGGTGGTCGGGCTCGATCGCTGGCGTCCTGCGGCTCGGTGTTGACCTTGGCGGCGACCCCTTCGACGAAGCGCTCGACCGCGGTCTCCGAGTAAGCGACCTCGGGATCGATCTGGTGGTCGACCTCGCCACCGGTCGCGTAGCGGATCAGACGCGAGGGCAGCCGCCCTCGCGGCTGGCGGTGAGCGCCTCCGCGACCATCCCGTCGACGTCGGCGCGGACGTCGAGGTCGGAGGCGTGGAGCGTGTAGTCCTCGCCGTCGTAGGTGACGACGACGGGCTTCTGGTAGAGGCTTGACCAGCTCGTGCTTCAGCAGCTCGGTCGCCTGCTGCTCGTCGAGGCCGCCGAGGTCGATGCTCCCCACGCGGACGCCCTCGGCGATCTCGCCGGACTTCGAGTCATCCCAAGCGTAGGCTCCCACCGCTGCCGCGATCAGGAGCACCACCCCGCAGACGATCGCTATGAGGGTCTTCGTCCCCATCGGTCGTCGTGGAGAGTGTAGGGAGCGGTTCCGGCGTCACCACGCGTTTTAGTGCGAAATGCAACCCGGTTTGCGGCGGCGGTGCTAGATCCCGAGCGGCTCCTTGTCGGCGGACTCGCCCTTCTCGCGCCGCACGTGCGGGCTCCAGCGCAGGAACTCCTCGACTTCGCGCTCGTAGGTGTAGGAGCGATCGGCGCCGCGCAGGATCGGGTGGAGCCGCAGGTGCTCGCCGAGCTTCATCGCCGTCTCGCGCGATGTGTAGCCGTAACGGAACCCGGCCGCCTTGTACTTGCGGTTGTCGAGCCCTCGGCCGAAGCGAAGCTGGTTGACGATCTCGTCGGGAAAGCGAAGGCCGAGCCGCCGCAACGGCGCCGCGAGCAGCCCCGTCCCCCACGGCGGCAGCACCGGGAGCGGCCGCTTGCCGAGCAGGTCGATCAGCTCGGAGTAGGCGAGCACTCCGTCACCCGCGACGTTGTAGATGCCCGGCACGTAGTGGAAGGCGGCGTGCTCGAGCGCGTGCACCACGTCGTCCTCGTGGACGACCTGAAAGCGCGGGATCGAAGCCGAGCACCATCGGCACCGCGGGGAGCGAGAAGAGCGTCGTGAACGAGGTGCGCACGTCCGGGCCGAGCACGTTCGAGAAGCGGAGGATCGTCACCGTCGGTGTCGGGACGCCTCTCCGCGAACTCGGCGACCGCTGCCTCCGCCTCGACGATGTCGCGCTCGATCGGTGTCCCGGGCGGGTGCGGCCTCGACATCTCCTCGGTGAAGAAAGCCGGGTCGTCCTGCTCGCAGCCGTACCAGTGGGCCGAGCCCTTGAAGACGAACTTGCGCACCGGCGAATCGGCGCCGGTGCAGGCCGCGAGGATGTTCATCGTCCCGATCACGTTGTTCTCGTGGGCAAGTCGCGGCGCGGTGACGAGCGAGTCGACCACCAGGCGGGTGTCGATCACGGTGTCGATCTCCGCCGCCGGACGATCCGCTGGATCAGCGAGTGCTGGTTCGAGACGCGGACGAACTCGGTCCGCTCGAGCTCGCGGGTGGGGTCCTCGTTGTCGACCCCGATGATCGTCTCGATCTCGGGGAAGCTCTCGAGCGCCTGGGCAAGCCGCCCGCCCCAGTAGGTGGAGAGGCCGGTGACGAGAACGCGCTTGGTCGAACCGTCCTCCGCGCCGATGCGTGCGGGAAGCTCGTTCATCCGAACCAGACGGACTTCCGAGTCGAGACCATCTCGTGCAGGTTCTCCTGGATCCGAGCTCGGATCTCCTGCGCGACGGTCTGAACGAGCGCCCGGTCCGAGGCGGGGTCGGCGCCCATCGTGCGCGGTGTCGATCGGCTCGAGGAAGCGGAGCTTGAACTTCGCCGGCAGGTAGCCCAGCATCCCGAGCGGGCCGAGCCAGGGAAACGTCGGCGTCAGCGGGAAGTAGAGGAGCCCGGTGAGCCGCTTCATCAGCCCCACCTGGGCGAAGATCGGCGCGGCCTCCTCGGCGCCGACAACGCAGACCGGGACGAGCTTCGCCTCTGGCGCGCATCGCTGCGTCGACGAAGCCGCCGCGGCCGAAGCGCCGCAGCCGGTAGCGGTCCTTGTAGAGCTTCTCGGTCCCCTTGCGGCCCTCCGGGAAGACGAGCACGAGCTGCTCCTCGTCGAAGAGCAGCCGGTGGACGTTGGCGGGATGGGCGGCGACGCAGCCGACCTTCGGGATCAGCATCGAGAAGCCGGGATAGCCCTTGAAGAAGTGTTCGACGGTGATGTTGAGCGGTCGCGGCGAAGAATGCTCTTCGCGGATCGCCCGCGCGATCATCGCCGCGTCGGGGGGCAGCGCCCCGGAGTGGTTGGAGACGAGCAGCGCGCCGCCCTGGGCGGGGACGTTCTCGATCCCCTCGACCTCTGTGCGGAACCAGTAGCGATAGAAGAACTCGACCACCGTGCTGTCGAGGGCGCCCTCGATCCGCTCCGAGCGCCCCCAGTCGTCAACCGTCCGCTCCGGCTCGATCGCCGGCAGGAGCTCGCGCATGCGGTCGGCCTCGCGGCGCTCGGGGAGCAGGTCGGAGGACTCGTCCTCGATCCGTGGCGCGGCTTCGTCGGGAGCGAGGCGGCGATCGAGTTCGATCGGGAGCCATCGCGCCCGCATTCAATGCAGTCGAAAGCATAGCTGATCCGGCGCGTGCACCAGCTCGGTGAACGCCGAGGCGGGTCGACAATGAGGTCGAAGGAGAAAGTGAGACGCGAGATCTGGGCCTCGATGGACCGCGAAGGGGTGTCGCGTTTCCCCGGCGCGGAGGGGCGGATCCCGAACTTCGCCGGCGCCAAGCTCTCCGCCCAGCGGCTCTCCGGGCACCGGCTCTGGAAGCGCGCCCGCACGATCAAGGCGAACCCGGACTCGCCGCAGACCCACGTTCGCCGGATCGCCCTGGAGGAGGGCAAGACGCTGGTGATGGCCGTGCCGAGGCTGCGCGACCCCCACCCGTTCCGGCTGCTCGACCCGCGCAAGCTCTCCGCAAAGCAGATCCGCGAGGCGGCGACGATCAAGGGCGCACTGCGCCATGGCCGGCTGGTCGCCGAGGAGGAGATGCCCGAGATCGACTTCCTGCTCAACGGCTCGGTCGCGGTCAACCTGAACGGCGCGCGGATCGGCAAGGGGGGCGGCTACTCGGACCTCGAGTTCGGCCTTTTGGCCGAGGCCGGGCGGATCGACGAGCACACGGTGGTGGCGACGACCATCCACCCGATCCAGATCATGCGCGAGAACCTGATGATGACCGACCACGATCTGCCGATCGACCTGATCGCGACGCCGCGGACGATGATCGACGTGGAGCGCGCCTACGACCGGCCGCGCGGAATCCTCTGGGACCACCTCCAGCCGCCGCAGATCCGCGAGATCCCGATCCTCGAGCGGATGGGGTATGCCTGAGCGCTAGAGCCCACGCTCGACAGAGCAGCCGACCGCAGTGTCGCGCGCGCCGCCGCCGTCGCAGGTGTCCTGTCCGCGACCACCGAACATCCGGTCACCTCCGCCACCCCCCAACAGCATGTCGAGCCCACGGCCGCCGCAAAGGACGTCGTCGCCGCCGAGGCCGCGAACGGTGTCGGTTCGTCGGCCCGCCGAGATCACATCCCGTCCCGGGGTGCCCCGCAGGCGGTCGGGCCCCGGGTCGCCGAGGATCGTCGCCGGCCTGCCGCCGCAGCGACCCCTGGGCAGGGGCGGCGCCGGTGGGCCCGGCTCCGGCGATTCCGATCCCGCCGGTTCCGGCGCGTGTGGGACCGGTGGGGACGACTCCGGAACCGGCGGTTCCGGCGCGGGTTGCGGGCAGCCGCCTCCGGTTGAGCTCTCGTCGGTAAGTCTGTAGACGGGACCCAGGATCGACACCATGTAGATGCGGCAGGAGGCGTCCTCGCCGAAGGACGCCGGAAGGTCGACGCTGAGCCCCTCGGAGCGGTCGTCCACCGGCGGCCCGAAGTCAAGCGAACGGAGCTCGCCGCCGCAGAGGTCGGCGAAGAGGTAGCGGCCGTAGAGATCACCGAGACCCGTGTCTCGCACCACATAGCCGCCCGTCACCGAGCAGCTGCCGGGTCCATGCGGGTACTCGAACACCGGCTCAGTGAAGTCCTGGAGGACGTCGCAGGGGGGAGCCGTCGAATAGCGGTGTGTCCCCTCCATGCAGTTCCAGCCGAAGTTGTCGCCCTTCCCGGGGTTGGGACTCGTCAGGTAGTCGACCTCCTCCCACGACTCCTGCCCGACGTCGCCGATCACCAGGTCCCCGGTGAGTCGATCGAACGAGAAACGCCAGGGGTTGCGAAACCCGTCGCTCCATATCTCGTCCTCGCCCGGCGTCGGTCCGGCATAGGGATTGTCCTCAGGCGCCGTGTAATCGCCAGGTCCGGAGCCCTCGGGGTCGATGCGGAGGATGCTGCCCTGCAGGTCCTGCAGGTCCTGGGAGCTGCCGTTGGGGTCCCCCTGCGGGCCGCCGTCGCCCGTCGACGCGTAGAGGTAACCGTCGGGCCCGAACTGAAGCTGGCCGCCGTAGTGGAGCTGTTCGTCGAGTTGAGTCGCCGGATACTCGATCGTGAGCACCCCTCGGCGGCTGTCCGGATCGGCGGTGTCGCCTTCGGCCCTGAACTCGTCCAGATGCCACGCACCCGTCTCGTCCGCCTGCGTGTCCGGGTCGTCCTCGCCGCGATACGTGACGTAGAAGAGACGATCGGTCGCGAAGGCCGGGGAGAACGCGATCGAGAACAGCCCCCCTTCATTGCTCTCCGTCCCCGGCTCGGGCGGGCTCAGGACCAGCGGCTCGATGTCGAGGAAGGGGGTTGGGGAAGCTCCGTACTCGACCAGCTGGATCCGACCGGCCCGCTCGACGACGAACAACCGATCCGGATCGCCGGGATCCGACGTCAGGTATGTGGGTTCGGCGAACGTCCCGATCGGCTCGAGCGACAGCGCATGCGCGTTCCCCGGAGCAAGGAGCCCCAGGACGATGAGCGGGAGGGTGAGAAACAGTCGTCCCCGCATGGCCTGTGCGTGAGTCTGGCAACGGGCGGCACCTACTCCGGGTGACTAATGCACCCAGCCCCCCGCCGTCGACAACCGAACGCTTGCCTGAGATCCTTCCCGTCATGGCTGAGAGAACCGAGCGGAGGGTGATCATGCCGCTCGCCTGGGCGCCCGGTTCGCTGCTCGAACCCACCCCTCCGCCCGACGGCGTCTCCGACGAGTACGGAAACGCCGAGCCCGAGTGGCTCGCGATCGACTGGCGCGAGCACCTGCGCACCGCGCGGGTTATGGACACGGACGTGAACTACGTCGAGACCGGCTCGTCGTCGGCGGAGGGGGAACCGCCGCTGGTCTTCGTCCACGGGCTCTCCGGTGCCTGGCAGAACTGGCTCGAGAACATCCCCCACTTCGCGCGCTCCCGCAGAGTGATCGCGCTCGACCTGCCGGGCTTCGGCGCCAGCGCCGAGCCGCCGTGGGAGCCGACTATCGACGCCTACGGCCGCTTGCTGACCGAGTTCTGCGACGAGCTCGGAATCGAGCGCTGTGAGCTGGTCGGCAACTCGATGGGCGGCTTCGTGGCCGCCGAGGAGGCGATCTCCGACCCCGGCCGAGTCGAGAGCCTGGTTCTCGTCTCCGCCGCGGGCATCTCGCACGCGCGGATGGCAAGGACCCCCGCGACGACCGCGGCCCGCTTCGCCGCGGCGGCCGCCCCGTACGCGTTCAAGTATCGCCAGCAGGCGCTCACCCGCCCGGTGATCCGCCACTACGCCCTGCGCGGCGTCTTCTACAAGCCGACGGCATTGCGCCCCGAGATCGTCTGGGAGAACCTCGAGGCCGGCATCAACGCGCCCGGCATGCTCGCCGCCGTGGAGGGGCTGGTCGGCTACGACTTCACCGACCGCCTACCGGAGATCGAGGTCCCGACCCTGATCGTCTGGGGTCGCCAGGACCGCGTCGTCCCGCCCGCCGACGGGGAGGAGTTCCAGCGGCTGATTCCCAACTCCCGCCTCGTCGTCTTCGACCGCTGCGGCCACGTCCCCCAGCTCGAGAAGCCGGCGCGTTTCAACGCGCTGCTGTACGAGTTCCTAAGCGAGTAGGGCACCAAGCCCGCTGTACGGTTCGGGCATCTCCGAGCTGGTCAACGAGCACTGCCGCGAGTACCCGGAGGGGACCCCGCCCCTCTCCGAGGCGGAGGTGGGCGAGCTCGCCGGCGAGGTCCCGGACTGGGAGCGTGACGGCGAGGGCCGGCTGGCCCGGGCGTTCGCGTTCGACGACTTCGGTGGCGCGTTCGGCCTCGTCGCTCGGGTCGCCCTGCTCGCCGAGGCGGAATCCCATCACCCGGTCGTGGAGCTCGAATGGGGGCGGGCCGCGTTCGCGAGCTGGACCCACACCGCCGCGGGCCTCACCCGGAACGACTTCATCCTGGCGGCGAAGATCGATCAGCTCGCCGGCGCCTGAGCGGTTCCCGGCTTGCGGGCGACGACTACGAGTCCGGTCGTCGGCGTCGTGAGGTCCGCCCCCGCCAGCGAGCCGCAGGACTCGATCAACTCGAACCCGGCCCCGGCGAGCATCGAGCACAGCTCGCGGACGCCGTACACCCGCATCTCGTAGGCCCGCGCCGGCCCCCAACCAGAACCGTCACTCAGGGACTGGAGCTCACGCATGACCCCGCGCCGCGGATCGAACTCGCGATCGAGTCGCAGGGTGGCCCCGCCCGGCAAGACGCGCTCCTCGGTCGCGGCGAAGCCGGCCTCGAGCTCTCCGCGGTGAAGCGTCTCGACGACGAGCCGGCCGCCGGGGACGAGGGCGCGATGAAACTCGGACAGCGCCCGCCGATCGCCGTCGTCACCGAGGTAGCCGAGCCCGGTGCCGAGGTTGAGGACGGCGTCGAATCGACCCGACCGGAACGGCAGCCGGGAGTAGCAGCCCCTGACGAAGCGCGGCCAGCGCGCCCCGGCCGCCGATTGCTTGCCGGCGGCGAGCAGGAGCGGGGAGCGATCGAAGGCGACGACGCGGTAGCCGGCGCGCGCGAGCGGGACGGCGTGCCTACCATTGCCACAGCCCGCGTCGAGGACCAGCGCACCCAGCTCGCACCCGGCCAGGGAAGCCGCCGCGACGGCCTCCGCGGCCGAACTGTAATCCGTCCGCTCCTCCCGCACTGTACGCAGGAAGAGTGGATCGTCGAAGAACCCGCCGGCTTCCAGCTCGCGACTCGGGCGAGGATCGCTCCGGAGCAAGGCGTTAGGGGATGGTGCCATCGTGTCCGTCCGCCGACTGTCGGGCTCAGCGTACGCCTTCGCCCGAATGTTGTGAAGGGCTCAGCCCGTGATCGCGCCGGCCGAGGCCGAGGAGACGGTGGCGGCGTACTTGGCCATGACGCCCCTCGTGTACGCGGGCTCGGGAGACTCGTATTCGGCGATCCGCTGCTCGATCTCCTCGTCGGAGAGGGCGGCCTCGAGGCGCCGGCCGTCGACGTCGATCGTCACCTCGTCGCCGTCGCGGAGAGCCGCGATCGGCCCTCCCTTCGATGCCTCGGGCGCGACGTGGCCGACCATCAAGCCGCGGGTGGCGCCGGAGAAGCGCCCGTCGGTGAGTAGGGCGACCTCCTCGCCGAGCCCCTCGCCGACGATCGCCGCGGTGACCTGGAGCATCTCGCGCATCCCGGGGCCGCCGGCCGGGCCCTCGTTGCGGATCACGACGATGTCGCCGGGCTCGATTCGCTGATCCTTGACCGCCGCGAAGCACTCCTCCTCGGACTCGAACACCCGCGCCGGGCCGGTCTGCCCCTTGCGCTCCGTGCCGGCGAGCTTCACCACCGACCCCTCGGGGGCGAGGTTGCCGCGCAGGATCGCCAGGCCGCCCTCGGGCTTGAGCGGGTCGGCGAGCGGCCGGACCACCTCCTGGCCGTCCTCCTCGGTTGCCGCGTCGGCCTCCTCGCCGATCGTCCTGCCGCTCACGGTGATCGCGTCGCGGTGCAGGAGCCCCGCCTCGGAGAGGCGGTTGAGGATCAGGGGCACGCCCCCGGCCCGGTAGAGGTCGGTGGCGACGAAGCGACCGCCGGGCTTCAGGTCGGCGAGTAGGGGCGTGCGCTTCGAGATCCGCTCGAAGTCGTCGATGTCGAGCTCGATCCCAGCCTCGCGAGCGACCGCGAGCAGGTGCAGGACGCCGTTGGTCGAGCCGCCGGAGGCGCACACGCAGGCGATCGCGTTCTCGAGCGACTCCCGGGTGATCACCCGGCTGGGCCGGAGGTCCTGCTCGAGCACGGTCATCACCAGCTCGCCGATTTGCTCCGCGACCTCCTCCTTGGTCGCGTCCTCGGCCGGGACCATCGAGGAGCCGCCGGGCGAGATCCCGAGCGCCTCGAACGCGCAGGCCATCGTGTTGGCGGTGAACTGGCCGCCGCAGGCGCCGGCACCGGGGCTGGCGTGGTCCTCGAGGTCGCGCAGCTCCTCCTCTGACATCTCGCCGGCGGCGTGGGCGCCGATCGCCTCGAAGACGTCGAGGATGGTCACGTCCTTGCCGCGCCAGCGCCCCGGCGCGATCGAGCCCCCGTAGAGCATCAGGCTCGGGATGTCGAGGCGGGCGAGCGCCATCACGCAGCCGGGGATCGTCTTGTCGCAGGCCGAGAGCGCGACGATCGCGTCGAACTGGTAGCCGCGCGCCGTCAGCTCGATCGAGTCGGCGATCACCTCTCGGCTGACCAGCGAGGTCTTCATTCCCTGCGTCCCCATCGTGATCCCGTCGGATATCGCGATCGTGTTGAACTCCATCGGCGTGCCCCCCGCGGCGCGGACGCCCTCCTTGACGTGCTCGGCAAGCCCGCGGAGGTGGAAGTTGCACGGCATCGCCTCGGTCCACGTGTTCGCGACCCCGATCGTCGGCCGCGAGAGCTCGTCGTCCCCGAACCCGATCCCCTTCATGTAGGCGCGGGCGGCGGCCCGGTCGGGTCCGTCGAATACCCCCTTCGAGCGGGGCCGGTTGTCGGTGGCGGCGCGGTTCACGCCGCTACTTCGATCCGGCGGGACTCCCAGGCGCGCAGCCGGCGCAGATCCCGGCGGACCTGCTCGGGATCGACCTGGCGCCCGGGGAGATGCATGTTGGCGCCGGCGATCAGGTTGCGCTCGTCGCCGTGCAGCGACATCCATTTGGCGAGCACGTCGTCCGCGTCCGGGAGCCGGGAGCCGTAGGCCGTTTCCTCGCGGTCGGGAAAGCCGACGCAGTATTCGCTGAGAAGCTCGCCGGTCTCGGCGTCGTAGGCGAGGATCGGGCGGTGCGGGTAGATCAGATAGCCGTACCCGGCGGGCTCGGCGCCGTGCGGGGTGCCGGCGACGCGGATGAAACCAAGCGACTCGTACATCGCGAAGTCGTCGTCGCCGATCGCCGTGCGGAGGAGCTCGCGTGCCTTGCGCTCGGCGCGGCGCTCGCGTCCCGGGTCGTAGGCCGGCTCGGTGCGCACCCGTGGCTCCTTCCGCCGCCTCGCAGCGAATCCGCGTGCGGCGGCGAGCGCCGTCGGACCGAAGCCGACCACGGCCAGGGTCACCAACACGACCAGGAGGACGAGGAGCGCGAAGCTCACGGGCAGCTCGCGCTTAGCCGCCCGCGGCCGGCGGGAAGAAGATCACGCGCTCGGCGTCGGGTGGGATCTCATCGAAGCGGCGGACCATGACGGCCTCGCGGCGACCGGCGGCAGCGGTCGGGACGGCCGCCCACATGCCGCGGTCGAGTTGGCGCCTGAACTCCTCGATCAGGCGCTCCTCGTCCTCCGCGAGGTCGCGGTCGCCCTCGGCGAGCAGCACGTCGCCGTGCCCGGGTCGCATGCGCACCAGCTTCACGACGTCGAATTATGCCCGACCCCGGGCGCGGCGATGCCGAGCGCGTTCACCGGCCCGGCCCCCGAGCCCAGCTCGCGGTGCCCGGCGGCCACGGCCGCGGCGGTGATCTCGCGCGCCCGCCGGGCCGCCCGCTCGAGCCCGAGGCCGAGCGCAAGATGGGCGGCGAGGGAGGATGAGTGGGTGCACCCGGAGCCGTGCGCGGCCCCGTCGGGATGGCGCGGCCCGGGGACCGAGATCGGATCGCCGCCTCGCTCGAGGAGCAGGTCGGCGCCGTCGGGCGTGTGGCCGCCGGTGATCACGACGGCCGCCGGGCCAAGCGCGAGGACCGCGCGCGCGAGGGCGACGCGATCGGCCTCGCCGACCGGGTCCTCCTCCCCACCGCCGGCGCCGGCGAGCCGGCGCGCCTCCGGCAGATTCGGGGTGAGCACGGTCGTCAGAGGCAAGAGCTCCTCGACCAGCGCCCCGATCGCGTCGGGGTCGAGCAGCACGGCGCCGCTCTCGGCGACCATCACCGGGTCGACCACGATCGGGACGGCCCCGGCGAGACCGCTCTCGCGCAGCGCGGCGACAACGGCGGCCGTCGTCTCCGCGGTGCCGAGCATGCCGACCTTGACGGCGTCGACGCCGATGTCCTCGGCCACGGCGGCGACCTGGTCGCGGATCGCCTCCGGCGCGATCGCGTGCACGGACCGGACCCCGGCGGTGTTCTGCGCAGTGATCGCAGTGATCGCGGTCGTCCCGTGGACGCCGGAGCGCGCGAACGCCTTCAGGTCCGCCTGGATGCCGGCCCCGCCACCGGAGTCGGAACCGGCGATCGAGAGGGCCACCGGGATCCGGGGGCGGCCTGATGCGGCGGCAGGGGAGAACATGGGCGCGCGATCTTGACACGCGCGCCGCACCGCCCGCGCGCAAATCGCGCGCCACCTGCGCGGATTTAGCGCCTAGCTTCGACCGGTGCTCGCTACCACGCGGACCTTTTCGCTGCTCGGGGTCGATGCCCGCGACGTGACAGTCGAGGTGGACGTGCGGATGACGGGGCTCCCCAACTTCGCGATCGTCGGCCTGCCTGACCGCGCGGTGCGCGAGTCGCGCGAACGCGTCCGGGCCGCGATCGACAACAGCGGCTTCAAGTTCCCGCAGAATCGGATCACGGTGAACCTGGCTCCCGCGAGCCTCCGCAAGGTCGGCCCGAGCTTCGACCTCGCAATCGGCGCCGGGATCCTGATCGCGTCGGAGCAGCTCCCGCCCGTGTCCCTGGACGGTTGCGCCCTCTCGGGAGAGCTGGCTCTCGACGGAGGGATCCGGCCGGTCCCAGGCACCCTGCCGATGGTCGAGCGGGCCTACCGCTCCGGCCTCGAGAAGATCGCCGTGCCGGCCGCCGTCGCCGCCGAGGCGGCGACCGCGATCAGGCTCGGGCTGGACAGCCCGGCGGTGGTGCCACTGGACAGCCTCGCCGAGCTCGAGCAGATCGGCACCGAGACCGAGCCGCGCTGCGATCCGTCATCCGACGCGGATACGGGTGCGGTCGCCAACGGCAACGGCTCGCCGCCGGCGGACCAGCTCGACCTCGCGGACCTGCGCGGTCAGCCGTACCTGCGACGGGCGCTCGAGATCGCGGCCGCCGGGGGGCACGGGCTGTTGATGATCGGCCCGCCCGGTGCCGGCAAGTCCCTCGCGGCTCGCCGGCTGCCGTCGATCCTGCCGCCGCTCTCGGCAGCGGAGTCGCTCGAGGTCCTCCGTCTCGCCAGCGCCTGCGGCGGTGGCATCGACGGACTTCCCCGACGCCCCTTCAGGGCGCCACACCACACGATCTCGGCGCCGGCGCTGGTCGGCGGAGGCAGTCCGCCACGCGCGGGCGAGATCACGCTCGCCCACCGCGGTGTCCTCTTCCTCGACGAGCTCGGCGAGTTCGACCGCTCCACGCTCGAGGCCCTCCGCCAGCCGCTCGAGGAGGGCCGGGTCTCGATCGCACGCGCGCAGGGGCGGATCGACCTGCCCTCTCGCTTCGTGCTCGTCGCCGCGGCCAACCCATGTCCGTGCGGGCGCGGCGAGCGGGATGGCGATTGCTCGTGCAGGCCGTTCTCGGTCCGACGCTACGAGGCGAAGCTGAGCGGCGCGCTCGCCGACCGGATCGACATCGTGCTCGGGGTCGAGCAGCCGACCGCGGACGCGATGGCGTCGGCCGGCGGCGAGCCGTCCGAGCGGGTGCGCGAGCGGGTAATCGCGGCCCGCGAGCGCCAGGCCAAGCGCCTCGGCGGGCGCACCAACGGCGAGATGACGCCCGCCGAGACGCGATCACACTGCGAGTTGGCCGAGGCTGCCGCGTCGCTGCTCGCCGCCGGTCACGCCCGCTACCGACTCAGCGGGCGCGGCCACGATCGGGTGGCGCGGGTTGCGCGGACGATCGCCGATCTCGACGGCGCCGAGCGAATCGAGGAGCGCCACGTCGGCGAGGCGCTCTCGCTGCGCCGGCGCCCGGAGCAGCGGTGATCGACTGCTGCGAGGGGTGCTTGCGGCGGTCCGCCCTGGTCGCGGCGCTCGCCCCGAGGATCGAGCGGGTCGCCACGCGTGGCGGCCGATCGCAGGCGCGGCAGATCCTCGCGCTCTCCGACAAGCGGCTGATCGCCGCGATGGGCCTCGCTGCGTCGCCGCTGCGCGGCGGCGAGGTGACGAGGATCCCCGCCGCGGTCGAGGACGCCGGGGGATGGGCGGTCTGCCGGCACGCAGCCGGTTACCCGGGCCGGCTCGCCGACCTCGGTGAGGAGCGGCCGGCCGTGATCTTCGGGCTGGGTCACCGCGATCTGCTCGCTGAAATGAATCCGCGAGCGCCGGCGATCACGATCGTCGGCGCGCGCCGGGCGTCGAGCTATGGACGCGCCACCGCGTACGGCCTCGCGATGCCGCTGGCCGGCGCCGGCCTGCCGGTGATCAGCGGCATGGCGAGCGGAGCCGACGTCGCGGCGCACCGTGGCGCGCTCGACGCCAACGGCCCGACCGTCGCTGTGCTCGGAACCGGGATCGACGTGCCGTACCCGGTCGGCGAGCGCGCCACCTACGAGCGGATCGTCCGCGAGGGAGCGGTCGTATCCGAGATGCCGCCGGGCTCACGCCCCTTCCGATGGACCTTTCCGGCGCGCAACCGGATCATGGCCGCGCTCGGATCGATCACGGTCGTGGTCGAGGCCGCCAAACGCTCGGGCTCCCTGATCACCGCCGAGATGGCCCAGGACCTGGCACGGGACGTGGGCGCCGTGCCCGGCCGGGTCGACGGCCGGCTCGCGGCGGGCCCGAACGCGCTCCTGGCCGACGGAGCGGTCGTGGTCCGCGACGCCCAGGACGTCCTCGACGCGGTGCTCGGGCCGGGGAACGCTTCGCTGGCGGTTCCAAGCGCGGGAGCACTCGATCCGGAGCTCGATTCCGTGCTCGAGGCGGTCGAGGGCGGCGCCGGGACACCCGATCAGGTGGCCGCCGCCACCTTGCTCGACGCCGGCAGCGCCGCCGCGGCGCTCGCACGGCTCGAGGTCCTGGGCCGGGTTGCCTGCGGGGTCGGCGGACGGTTCGCGCCCGCGGGGCCGCGGTGACCGAGGCGCGAATGCGGCTGGGCCGGGCCGCGGAGGAGCTGGCGGCGCGGAGGCTGGACGCGGCGAGTGTGAGGGTGATCGCGAGGAACGTGCGCGTACGGGATCCGGAGTCGGGGCTCGTCGGGGAGCTGGATCTGATCGGAGAGGCGGGAGGGACGCTCGTCTTCGTCGAGGTGAAGGCGGGCCGTGCGGGCCGAAGACACGGCCCGGAGCGGCCGGCGCTGGCGGTGGGGCGACGAAAGCAGCATCAGATCCGCCGCCTAGCGCGTTTCTGGCTCACGACCGAGGCCGGGCGGCTCTATGCGCGCATCCGTTTCGACGTCATCGGCGTCACCTACGCGGCGGGCGACTCCGCTGAGGTGGAATGGATCCGCGGGCGTTCTAGCGGCGCCGCGTTCCTGACTTGGGGTCTATACGACCCCTAATCCAGGAATGCTTCGGGCTGGCTAGCCCTCGGTGATTCGGATCTCGGCGCTGAACTCCTCGAAGATCGCGGGAACCCGCTCGCCCTCACCCGCGTCGATCGCCTTGTAGAGCTCCTCGAAGAACTCCGCCGTCCGCAGCGCCGGTCGGACCTGCCAGCGCATCCGCGTCGGGACGTCGGCGCCCATCTTGTGCGGGGTCCCGGCGGGGACCTCGAAGGTCTCCCCCGCCTCGTAGCGGCGCTCCTCCCCGCCGACGATCGTCTGGACGGCGCCCTCCAGGACCTCGAACCGCTCGGCCTGGCTCGGGTGCAGGTGCTCCGGGGGCATCGCCCCCGTCCCCGCGTAGGTGGCCTCCATCTCGAGCAGCTCGCCGTCGGTCTCCGCGGCCGTTTTCACGAGCAGCAGCCGGAAGCCGCCGGGCCCTTCGAGCTCCTGGCCGGCGTGGGCCACGCCGCTACCCCAGCTCGAGCTGGCTGTAGGCGATCGACTGGAAGGAGCGGCGGTGGAGGGTCGAGATCCCGTTGGCCTCGATCGCGGCGCGGTGCTCGGGGGTCGAGTAGCCGACGTTCGTGGCGAAGTCCCAGTCCGGGTAGGCGTCCGCGACACGGTGCATGTAGCGGTCCCTGGTCACCTTGGCGATCACCGAGGCGGCGGCGATCGCGGCGCTGCGGGCGTCGCCGTCGATCACCGCCGTGTGCTCGACCCGGCAGTCGCGGACCCGAGAAGCCGTCGGAGAGGCAGACGAGGTCGGCCGGGTCGGCCGCGGCGGCGACCCGCTCGAGGGTGCGGGCCAGGGCCGCGAGGTTGGTGACGTGGAGGCCGCGGGAGTCGATCCCGCGCACGCAGCGGGCGGTGACCGAAACCCGGCTCGCGGCGCGGAGGATCACCGGGAAGAGCTGCTCGCGCTCCTCGGCGCTTCGCTGCTTGGAGTCGTCGAGCAGTCCGAGCGCGCGGCGGTCGCGAAGGTTGAGTCGACTCGTAGTCGATCAGCACGGCCGCCGCGACCAGCGGGCCGGCGAGCGAGCCGCGACCGGCCTCGTCCGCGCCGGCGACGAAGCGGGCGCCGAGCCTACGGTCGAACCGGAAGAGCTTCGCGGCGCGGCGGCGGCGGCGCTTCTCCGCGGCGCGCCGGGCCCCACGCGGAGCGGGGCTAGAAGATTCCGAGTCGGTCGGGGGGCCAGTAGGTGACGAAGGCCTTGCCGATGATCCAGTCTCGGGGGACGGGTCCCCAGAAGCGGCTGTCGTCCGAGGCGCCACGGTTGTCGCCCATCATGAAGTAATGGTCCTCCGGAATCACGATCTCTTCCGGCAAATTGCAGCTTCCTCCGCCGCCGCAGGGCCGGATTTCCCAGTCTCCCTCGACCGGCTCGCCGTTGACGATCGGGATCCCTTCCTCGATCCGCAGGCGATCTCCCCCGACCGCGACCACGCGCTTGATGAAGTTCGTGTCGGAGCGCTCGGGGGTCGGCTCCGGACAGGCCTCGCCGGGATCGCGCGGCACGCCGCATTGGTTGCCGCGGTCGGCGCCCTTGGGCGGGTTGAAGACGACGATGTCCCCAGCGTCGGGATCGCCGAAGTGGTAGATGACCCGGTTGACCAGGACGCGCTGCCCGATCTCGAGGGTGGGGACCATCGACTCGGACGGGATCTGGTAGGGCTTGACGACGAAGGCCTGGATCGCCAGCGCCAGCCCGACCGCGAGCCCGACGATCACGACCAGCTCGAAGAGCGCGCCGCGTCCGGTTTTCGGCTTCGGGATCAGCCCCGGTCCTCGTCGGACCCCTCGGAGGCGCCTTCGTCCTCCGCCGAGGGTTCCTCGGGCGCGGAGTCGCCCTCGTCCCCGCTCTCCGGCTCGGCCGCGGGCTCGGGCTCGTCCTCCGTCCCTGTGGGGTCAGACCGCTCCTCCGTCCCTGTGGGGTCAGACCCCTCCTCTGCGGCCTCTTCCTCCTCGGCGCCCTCCTCCTCATCGCCGACGCCCAGGTCCTCGACCTCGGCCTCGCTCTGGGCGACGCCCTCGGAGTCGACCGCCTCATCCTCGGGCTCGGCGGCCAGCACCAGCTCCTCGTCGATGCCCCAGCGGCGCTCGGCGACCCGGGCGCGCTTGCCGATCCGGCCGCGCAGGTAGTAGAGCTTCGCGCGGCGGACGTCGCCGCGGCCGGCGACCTCGAGCCGCTCGATCTTGGGCGAGTGCAGCTGGAAAGGTCCGCTCGACCCCGACGCCGAACGACTGCTTGCGGACGGTGAACGTCTCGCGGGACGCCGGAGCCCTGGCGCTTGATCACGATTCCCTCGAAGACCTGGGTGCGCCGCCGGTTGCCCTCGACCACCTGGAAGTGGACGCGCACGCGGTCACCGGCGTCGAAGCGCGGCAACGCGCTTCAGCTGGCCTGCTCGATGCTCTCGATGATGGTGCTCATGGGGCGGGCGATCTTGGCAGGCGCCATAAGCGGGACAGAAAGAACGCGCGGGCCGGAAATGGGGCCCGCGCGGGGGCGAAATCTTAGCGGCCGCCTCGCGGCGTCCGGACGCGTGGCGGCGTCAGGCCCCGCCGGCCTGCCCGCGGCGCGGCTCTGCTCGAGCCGCCACTCCCGGACCCGCTCGTGGTCGCCGGAGACGAGCACCTCCGGGACCTCCCACCCCTGGTAGACGCGGCGGACGGGTGTAGTGCGGGTACTCCGGCGCGCCGTCGAGCGCTTCGGAGAACGACTCCTCGACGACGCTCTCGGCGTGGCCAAGCGCCCCCGGCTGCTTGCGCAGGACGCGTCGGCCACGACCATCGCCGCCAGCTCGCCGCCGGAGAGCACGTAGCGGCCGATCGAGACGGCGTCGGTGGCGAGGTGCTCGCGGATGCGCTCGTCGAAGCCCTCGTAGCGGCCGCAGAGGAGCGCCACGTGGGGCTCCGCGGCGAGCTCGGCGGCGAGCGGCTCGTCGAACTCGCGGCCCGACGGCGTCAGCAGGACGATCCGGTCGGGCCGCGCTCGGGGTAGGCGGCTCGCAGCGCCGCGTCGACGACGTCGACCCGCAGGACCATCCCGGCGCCGCCGCCGTATGGCGCGTCGTCGACCTGGCCGGCGCCGAGCGGCGTCGTGTCGCGATAGTTGAACAGCACGGATCTCGGCGCCGTGCTGCCGAGCGTTGCGCACGTGTCGCTGAGCCACGAACCACTCGAACGCCTCCGGGAAGAGGGTGAAGAGATCCAGCCTCATGTCGGGCTACTCGAGTATGTCGACGATGACCCGACGGTCCTCGCGGACCGCGGCGGCCTTGGCGAGGGTCCGGATCGCGTTCGCGATCCGGCCGCCGCGGCCGATCACCCGGCCGACGTCGTCCTCGGCGACGGTGATCTCGAGGACGATGTCGCCGTTCTCCTCGACCTCCTCGACCTTGACGGCGTCGGGCTCGTCGACGAGGCGCGCGGGTGAGGAACTCGACCAGGTCGCGCATCGGTCGACTGCCGCGTGCCGGCTAGCGGCCGACCGCCTCGATGCCCCTGCGCCCGCAGCAGGCGGGCGACGGTCGCCGACGGGCTGCGCCCCGTGGTCGAGCCAGTGCTGGGCGCGGTCGGCGTCGACGACGATCGTCGAGGGCTCGGTCCGCGGGTTGTAGGAGCCGATCGTCTCGATCGTGCGCCCGTCGCGCGGCGAGCGCGGTCGGCGACGACGATGCGCCAGATCGGGTTCTTCTTCGACACCGACCCTTCTCAGTCTCATTCGTACGGCCATCGGGCGACCGAGGAGGTTAGCGGCGCGGCTGCGCCGCGTCGCCGCCGCCGCTGAGGAGCTGCTCGGGGTCGGGCATCTTGCCCGAGGCGAGCTGCTTCATCATCTTCCGCATCTGGTCGAACTGCTTGACCAGGTTGTTGACGGCGGCGACGTTCGTGCCCGAGCCCTGGGCGATCCGCTTGCGCCGCGAGCCCTTGATGATCTCGGGCTGCGCCCGCTCCGCGGGGGTCATCGAGAGGATGATCGCCTCGAGCCGGTCGAGCTCGCGCTCGTCGACGTTCGCCTAGCTTGATCTGCTTCATCGCCTTGCCCATCCCGGGCATCATCCCGAGCACGTTCTGGAGCGGGCCCATCCGCCGCACCTGCTTCATCTGCTTGAGGAAGTCCTCGAGCGTGAACTCGCGCTGTGCGGATCTTGCGCTCGAGCTCCGCGGCCTCGTCCTCGGTGACCTCCTGCTCGGCCTTCTCGATCAGCGACAGGACGTCGCCCATGCCGAGGATCCGGGTCGCCATCCGGTCGGGGTGGAAGCGCTCGAGCTCGGAGAGCTTCTCGCCGGTCGAGGCGTACATGATCGGCTTGCCGGTCACCGCCTTGACCGAGAGCGCCGCGCCGCCGCGTGCGTCACCGTCGAGCTTGGTCATCAGCACGCCGTCGAACTCGGCCTTCTCGGAGAACTCCTCGGCGACGTTGACCGCGTCCTGGCCGGTCATCGCGTCGAGGACGAGGAGCACGTCGTGCGGCTTCGTGCGCTTGCGGATCGCGACGAGCTGGTCCATCAGCTCCTCGTCGATGTGCAGGCGGCCGGCTGTGTCGACGATCAGCACGTCCTTCGACTCGGCGCGCGCCTGCCCGAGCGCCCACTCGGCGACGTCGACCGGGTCGCGGTCGGTGCCCTGGCGGTAGACCGTCGCCCCGGCGCGCTCGCCCACGGTGACGAGCTGCTCGACCGCCGCCGGCCGCTGCAGGTCGCAGGCGGCGAGCGCGACCGACTTCTGCTGGCCCTTCAGCTGCATCGCCAGCTTCGCGCAGGCGGTCGTCTTGCCCGAGCCCTGGAGGCCCGCCATCAGGATCACGGTCGGCCCGCTCGAGGCGAAGGCGAGGTCGCGGCCCGACCCGCCCATCAGCGAGGCGAGCTCCTCGTTGACGATCTTCACGACCTGCTGGCCGGGGTCGAGGCTCTCCAGCACCCCCTCCCCCACGCAGCGCTCCTTCACCTGCGGCGACGAACGGCTTGACGACCTTGAAGTTGACGTCCGCCTCGAGCAGCGCGAGCCGGATCTCGCGCATCGCCTTGTCGACGTCGTCCTCGGAGAGCTTGCCGCGGTTGCGGACGTCCGAGAGCGTCGACTGGAGGCGGTCTGAGAGCTGGTCGAACACGGGACGACCAGCTTAGCGCGGCCTTACCGGAGCGCGTAAGCCGTCCTGGAAAAGCGTCGGCGACCGACGCGATCCAGGACAGCGTCCACGACGGCCCGCTTATTCGCTGAGGAGGGCGGTGGCGAACTCGCGCGGGTCGAACGGCTGGAGGTCCTCGAGCCCCTCCCCCACCCCGATCAGCTTCACCGGGATGCCGAGCTCGCGCGAGATCGCCAGCGCGATGCCGCCCTTGGCGGTGCCGTCGAGCTTGGTCAGGACGACGCCGGTGACGTCGACCGCGTCGGCGAAGCGCCTTCGCCTGGCGGAGGCCGTTCTGGCCGGTGGTCGAGTCGATCGTGATCAGGGTCTCGTGCGGGGCGCCGTCGAGCCGCTTCGCGATCACCTTGCGGACCTTGGCGAGCTCGTCCATCAGGTTGCCGTGGGTGTGCAGGCGACCGGCGGTGTCGACGATGACGACGTCGATGGCCGCGCGACTCGGCGGCGGAGACCGCGTCGAAGGCGACCGCGCCCGGCGTCGCCGCCCTCCGCGCCCTTGACGATCTCGCAGCCCGCGCGCTCGGCCCAGGTCTCGAGCTGCTCGACGGCAGCCGCGCGGTAGGTGTCGGCGGCGGCGATCAGCACCGAGAGGCCGAGCTCGCGCTGCAGGTGCCAGGCGAGCTTGCCGATCGTCGTCGTCTTGCCGGTGCCGTTGACGCCGCAGACCATCATCACCGCCGGCCGCTCGCGAACCGCGATCCGGCCGTCCCCGGTCGGATGCGGTCTCGGCGAGCAGCTCGATCAGCCGCTCGCGGAGCGGCTCGCCCGCGCCGACCTCGCCTGCCTCGGCCTCCATCTCGAGCTTGCCGACGACCTCTGCGGTGGTCGGTGCCGCCGACGTCGGCGAGGATCAGCGCCTCCTCGAGCCGCTCCCAGGTCTCGTCGTCGAGGGTCTCGAAGAGGCTCGCGGAGAGCTCGGCCTGCAGGGCCCGCCGTGACTTTCCGAGGTTCTCCCGCAGGCGTCTGAAGAAGCCACCGCGCTCGGCCGGCGCGTCCTCGGTCGACCGCCTCTGGGACCTCACGGTCCCCGAGGTCGAAGACGTCTCGCCAGTCGCGCGCCATCAGGCGCGCAAGGGTTCAAGCCGCTTCGGCTTCGCGCCTCGGCGAGCTCGGGCTGGTCGTCCTGCGGCCAGGCGGCGGGAGATGATCTTGGTCACGCCGCCCTCCCCCATCGAGACGCCGTAGAGGACGTCGGCGGCGTCCATCGTCCGCTTCTGGTGGGTGACGATCACGAACTGGGCGCGGTCGGAGAAGCGGCGAACGAGCTGTAGGAAGCGGTCGATGTTGGCGTCGTCGAGCGCGGCCTCGACCTCGTCGAGGATGTAGAAGGGCGAGGGGCGAGCGAGGAAGACGGCGAAGACGAAGGCGAGCGCGACGAGCGACTTCTCGCCGCCCGAGAGGAGCGAGAGCTTGCGGGTCGCCTTGCCGGCGGGCGTGACCTCGATCTCCACCCCGCGATCGTCGTCGACATCATCGCCGTCCGCCTCCTCAGCTTCGCTTCCGGGGGCGGACGGGTTCGCGGCGTCCGGGGTCTCGAGCACGTCCTCCTCCTGCCCTCCGAGCACAGGCCGCGGGGCCCGGCTGGCCCTCGACCAGGCGAAGCGTGCCGCGGCCTCCTGGGAACAGGTGCTCGACCAGCTCCTCGAAGTTGCGGCTCGGTCGCCTCGAAGGTCTCCTCGAAGGCGGTCTGGATCCGGCTGTCGGTCTCGCGGATCAGCTTCTGGAGCTCCTTCAGCGCGGTCTCGAGGTCCTCGCGCGTTGGTCTCCAGCTCGGAGACGTGCGCCAGCGCCTCGGCGTACTCGTTCTTCGCCAGGGGGTTGACCGGCCCGAGCTGCTCGCGCCGGCGCCCAAGGCGCTCCAGCTTGCGCTCGATCTCCTCGCGCTCCTCGTCGCGCGAGGGCTTCGGTCGCGGGACCAAGGTCCCGCCGAGCCGCTTCGCGATCCGGCCAGCTCGGCCGCCGCCTCGTCGCGCCGGTCGCGCTCCTGGGTCGCCCCGACCTCGGCCTGGGTCACCGCCTCGGCGGCTCCGCGCAGCTCGGCCTGTAGCTCGGCGTCGCGCCGCGAGCAGACCGCGCAGCTGCTCGGTGACGTCGTCGGCGGCCTGATCGCCGCCGAGGAGCTTCGCGCTCGAGCGCCCGCGGTGCGCTCCCCGACCGCGTCGCGCGCGGCGGCGGTCGCCGTCGGCGACTCGCTCAGCGCGGCGAGCAGTCGCCTCCTCCGCCTCCAGCCGGCGCTCCAGCGAGTCCTGGACGGCCGCGGCCGAGCAGCGCCTCGGCGCGCCGGGCGCCGCGCGCGGCGCGCTCGGCGCCCTCGCGAACCCGGGCGAGCTCCGTCGTCCGCGCGCGTCTGCGTCGGCGCCCTCGCGGCGCGCGATCCAGCGCGCCCCTCGCCTCCGCGAGCGCGTCGCCGACCGCGCGCAGCTCCGCCTCGAGCTGATCGCGACTCGGTGCCCGTCGTCGGCGGCCTCGTGCGGCGAGCGCACCGAGGGTCGACGCGGCGACGCTCGATCCCGGCGGCGAGGTCGGCGCGCCGCGACGAGAGCGCCTCCGCCCGCACGGCGAGCCGCTCGTGCGCCGCGCGCAACGCCGTCAGCCGTCCCCAGACCAGCGTCCGCTCGCGGTCGCGCGCGGCGAGCCGCTCCTCGATCGCCGTCCGCTCGCCGGTTGACCTCGGCGAGCTTCGCCTCGATCGCGTCGCGCTTCTCGCGCGCGGCGCTCGCGTCGCGCTCGCGGCCCGCGAGGACGTCGTCGTGGGAGCGAAGCTCCTCCGCGAGCAGCCGGGCGCGGAGCTCCATCGACTCGCGCCTCGAGGCGGGCGTGGATCTCGGCCGCCTGCGCCTGTCGCTTCAGCGGCCGCAGCCGCAGCCGGCGCCTCGCGCTCGACGTCGAGCGCGCGGTCGAGGTTGTCCTGGGTGCGGTCGAGCTTGAGCTGGGCGCGGCGGCGGCGCTTGCGGTGCTTGCCGAGACCGGCGGCCTCCTCGACGAGGAGCCGGCGCTGGCGCGGCTTCGAGTGGACGATCTCCTCGACCCGGCCCTGGCTGATCACCGAGTGCATCTCGCGACCGAGGTTGGTGTCGGCGAGCGCCTCGACGACGTCCGCGAGTCGGCAGCGGGCGCCGTTCAGCCAGTAGCCGCCCGTCGCCGTAGCGGTCGAGGCGCCGCTTGATCGAGATCTCGGAGAAGTCGGTCATGGCGCGGCCGTCGGAGTTGTCGATCACGACCTCGACCTCGGCGGCCCGGCGGCGTCACGGTGCCCTGGCCGCCGGCGAAGATCACGTCCTGCATCGACTGGCCGCGGACCGCGAGCGGGCTCTGCTCGCCGAGCGCCCAGAGGACGGCGTCGGTGATGTTCGACTTGCCGCAGCCGTTCGGGCCCGACGACCACGCTGACGCCCGGCGCGAAATCCAGACGCGTCCGCTCCGGGAAGGACTTGAAGCCCTTCATCGTGATCGACTTCAGATGCATGCCCTGGTGCGGCTCATAGGCTCGCTGTCGCTTCGGACGCCATCGCGTGCGCCCGCACCGACCGGCGGTTCAGGCGTCGAGACTGCTCTAGCGCCTCGGCCGCGGCGGCCTGCTCGGCCGCCTTCTTCGAGCGCCCCGAGCCGCTGCCGGCGGCCTCGCCGTCGATCTGCGCCTCGACCTCGAAGCGCCGGTCGTGCGGCGGTCCCGCCTCGTCGACGACGGCGTAGGTTACGCGCACCCCCCGCCGGGCGAGGCGCTCCTGGAGCGCCGACTTGAAATCGAGCATGGTCTCGGTCGCCAGCTCGATCTCCGGGCGCGAAGGCGGCGACCGTGGCCGCCGCGGTCGCGCTCGTAGCCGTGCTCGAGGTAGCAGGCGCCGATCACCGCCTCGGCGATCGACGCCATCGCCCGCTCGGACGCGAGGAGCTGGGCGACCGTCGATCGACTCCGGCCCTTCGGGCGCGAGCTCGCGCAGCCGCTCGGGGACGCCGAGCGCCTCGGCGATCGCGGCGCAGGCGCGGCCGCTGACCGCCTGGCCGTGCACCTTGGTCAGCCGTGCCGATGTCCGAGCGCGGAAAGCGCGAGTAGATCTCCTCCGCGATGGCGAGCCCGAGGACGCTGTCGCCGAGGAAGGCGAGGCGTCCGTAGGAGTCGGTGCGCTGCGTCAGTCCAAGAGGAGTGGGTCAGCGCGTTGCGGTGCGGATGCGCTCCGGAGAGCCCGTCGAAGAGCTCCGCGAGCTGGTCGACGCTCACGCCGTCGGTAGGCGGGCGAGCACGAAGTCGACGGCCTGGCCGACGGTCTCGATCTCCGCCGCGTCCTCCTCGGGCACGCGGACCCCGTAGCTGTCCTCGAGCTCCATCACGAGCTCGTAGAGGTCGAGCGAGTCGGCGTCGAGGTCCTCGCGGAAGCGCGTGGTCTCCGCGATCTCGGCGGCGTCGACCTCGAGCTCGGCGGAGAGGTGCTCGCGCACCTTCGCCATCACCTCGTCGCGGTGCATCATGTCGGCTCTTCCGTATCACGCATCGCGCGCCCCGGCCCGCCCCGGACGCCTCGAGCTGCTCCGCGGTTCGCTCGATCGCGCGCTCGCGCACGGCGCGGTCGGCGAGCCTGATCGCGTTCGCGATCCCCTCCGGCCCCGAGCTGCCGTGGGCGACGACGGTCACCCGGCGCAGCCCGAGCAGGATCGCCCCGCCGGTGGTGTCCGGGTCCATCTCGCTGGCGCAGCCCGGAGAGCGCGGGTCGAAGCAGCAGCCCGCCGGCGGCCGCGAGCGGGTTCGACCGCGCCGCCTCCCGGACCGCGCCGGCGACCGCCTTCGCGGTCCCCTCGATCGTCTTCAGGGTGACGTTGCCGGTGAAGCCGTCGGTGACGACGACGTCGGCGTCGCCGGTGAGCAGGTCGCGGCCCTCGACGTTGCCGGCGAACTCGAACGCAGGTGTCCGACCGCTGCCGGACGCCAGCATCTCGTGGGCCTCGACGACGGTCGGGGTGCCCTTCTTCGCCTCCTCGCCGACCGAGAGCAGCGCGACCCGCGGCCGCTCGACGCCGAGCACCACGCGGGCGAAGGCGGAGCCGAGGTGGGCGAACTGGACCAGGTGCTGGGCGCGCGCCTCGGTGCTCGCGCCGACGTCGAGGAGCAGCACTGGGTGGCCGCGCCGCGCGGGGCTGCGCAGCTCGACCGCGAGCGCCGGGCGGTGGACGCCCTGGAGCCGCCTGATGCCGAAGGTGGCCGCCGCCATCGTCGCCCCGGTCGGGCCGGCGCTGACGAGCGCCGCCGAGCTGACCCTCGGCGACGTCGCGGGCGGCGGCGACGACGGACGCGTCGCGGGCGGGCGCGGACCGCGGGCAGCGGCTCCTCGTCGTTGGTGATCTCGTCCGGCGCCTCGATCAGCTCGACGCCCGGCGACGCCCTCGAGCTCGCCGAGCTCGCCGGGGCGTCCGAAGACGCGCAGCGCGGATGCCCTCGGCGGCGGCGGTCTGCGCGCCCGCGACGATCGGCGCGGCGCCGTGCGTCGGCGCCGAGCGCGTCGAGCGCGACGCGTCGTCGTCGGCGGCGTCGGCCGCCGAGCGACCTACTCCACTTCTTCGGCTGGCGCCCGGTGGTGCCGGGATCTCGTGCTCGATCACCTCGCGCCCGGCGTAGGTGCCGCAGGTCGGGCAGACGCGGTGCGGCAGCCGCGGGCTGTGGCACTGCGGGCAGCGTGTTCAGCCGAGGCGCGCGCACGCGGTGCGTGGCACGGCGCTTGTCGCGGCGCTGGGACGAGGTTCTCTTCTTCGGGACGGCCATCGGGGCGCGGAATGGTAGTGAGTCAGTCGCTCCACCAGTCCGGGACCATCTCGGTGTCCTCGGCCGGCGACGCGCCGGTCGTTTGGCGCGCCGAACGCGAGGAACCCGATTCCCTCCGGGCCGCCCTCGACGCTGCGCATCACCTCCGGGGGGATCCGCACCGCATCGAGCTCCGAGATCTCGACGATCTCGTCGTCGAGCTTGATCCGCCCGGAGCCCTCGAGGACGACGTAGAGCTCCTCCTGCTGCATGTGCTTGTGGCCGAACGGGGTGCGGAAGTTCGGCTCGAGCCGCTGGTAGCTGACCCCCGAATTGGCGAGGTCCAGGTCGGAGGCGGCGAAGTGGGCCTCGAGTCCCGGCGCTAGGCCGAACTTCGGCGCCATGTCCTCGACGTCCGAGCGCAGGTTCTTCTTCGTGTAGCCGGCCACGGGCCCCAGTTTCTAATCCATCTTCAGCTCGCGGAGCTTCTCCCAGCGCGGATCCGGCTCCGGCTCGTGCTCGTGACGCTTCGCATCGGCCTCGTTCAGCGACTCGCCGCAGACCGGGCAGAGGCCGGCGCAGTCGGGACGGCAGAGGAAGCGCTCGGGCATCGCCAGCGCCAGCGTGTCGCGGGCCCATTCGGCTAGGCGCAGCTCGTCGTCGAGCACGTACGGGCTCTCCAGCTCCTCGTCGCCGCCGGCGGAGGGCTGATGGACCTCGCGGGCGTCGACGGCGATCCGGACCTCGCCCGGCTCCAGGCAACGGACGCACGGGCCGGCGAGGTCGACCTCGTAGCGCAGATGAAGCGCGTGACCGGTCGCCGTGCGCGAGACGTCGAGCCTCGCCTCGACCGGCGAGCTCGTCGGCGCGTAGGTCTCGCCGCCGAGCTCGAGCCGCCCCGGGTCGACGCTGAGATCGAGCCGCCTGCCCTCGCCCGAGGCGAGCGCGAGGCGTCCGAGGTCGAGAGTCTTTTCGGGCTGAGCGGTCAGAATCCCGAGGGTAATGGCGGAGGGACCCGGCTTCGCGAGTTTGTGTCGCATACCGACAATAAGTCGCGAAGCCGGCCCCGGCCTCAGTAACTCGCGCAGTCCGCGGGTGGGTCGCCGCGACTGCCCTCGTCGAGCCAGGCTTCGTAGGCCGCCAGGTCCTCGGCGCCGCATTCGTCGGAGGGGCTGTTGGCGAGCGTGATCAGCGCGATCGGGGATATGGCCGCGATCAGGACGAGCGCGCCGATCCGAAGCGGTGACGCCTCTCCCGCGACCCACGCCCGGCCGGCCGTGTAGGCGGCGACGAGGAGCGCGATCAGGGCGACGATCGCGATGACCACGACGAGGAGCCCGTCTCCGGTCGCGCCGCAGACGTCGGCCTGGGCCGAGTCGCGGGCGACGTACGGCTCGCCCCCGTCCCCCGAGCTGCAATGGAGGACGAAGATGAATCCGCCGAAGACGATGGTCGCGCCCCCGGCCAGGCCGGCGAGAGCGACGAGCACGGCGAGCACCCAGGAGCGCCTCACCGGTCCGCTTCCCAGTATCCGGGCCGGGCGACCTCGAGCTTGCGGCGGACGTGGTCGCGAAGCTCTGAGGCGACCCGGTCGAGGTCGTCGTCCAGGTCGCCGGCGCGGATCCGGCGCGCCAGCTCGGCGGCCGCGTCGCGGGCCCGCTCCTCAGCCTCCTCCGGAGCGGGGTCGTCGCCCTCGGTGCCGAGGAGGGAGCGGAACAGCCGGGCGTCGGCGATGCTCGGCTCGGTGCCGGCGCGGAGCTCGCGGGCGACGACGGCGCAGAGGTTGGCGGCGACGAGGATCTGGAACCGGCGCTCGCGCGGCACCCAGTCGCGGACCTGGGTGAAGAGCATCGCCGCAAGGGCGTCGAGGAGCTCGGGAGCGGTGGGCCGGTCCTGCACTAGGCGGCCTCCGCGATCAGCTCGAGCAGATCCCACTCGGGCTCGCACACGCGGCGGCCCAGGGAGGCGAGCTCGGCGCTCGGGCGCCGGCCGGACAGGTGATCGTGGGCCTGGCGCGCGCAGATCACGGCCCACTTGACGTTGCCGAGCATCTCCCACCAGCGCAGCCGCCGAGGATCCGGCCGCGGGCCGCCAGCGGCCTCGTACGCGTCGAGGAAGTCGTCCAGCGCGCCCACTCCCGCAACTGGCAGCTCGTCGTTGCCGAACCGCCACGAGCGGATGCAGAGCCAGCCGATGTCCTCGGCGGGATCGCCGAGCATGGCAGAGCTCCCAGTCGATCACCGCCGCGAGCCCGCTCTCGTCGACGATGAAATTGCCGAGTCGGAAGTCTCCGTGGACCAGCGACACCCGCTCGGGCGGCGGCGGAAGGTGAAGGCGGAGCCAACGCAACCCCGCCTCGACGGCCGCTAACGGCTCGCCGATCTCGTCGAGAGCCTGCTCCCAGAATTCGCAGGCCGCCTCTGCAGGATCACCCGCGGGCGGATCGACCGAATCGAGCGCGCCTGGGTCCAGCGAGTGGATTTGGGCGAGCGCCTCGGCGAGCTGGCCCGGCAGCCGCTCGCGCGCCGCTGCGAGCTCGTCGCGCCGCAGCACCCGCGGCGCCACCGACGTGCCCTCGACGTGGTCCATCAGGAAGCCGGCGCTCCCGAAGCGCCCGCCCTCGGGCTCGAACGCGAGCACCCGGGCCACCGGCACCCCCGCCTCCGCCGCGGCCCCGATCACCTCGACCTCGACCGCAAGCGGCACGTAGGACTCCGCCCCGGGCGGGTCGCGGCGCAAGCACCCAGCGGCGCTCGCCCGCCTCGACGAGCCAGGTCTCGCGCGACGCTCCGCCGGGAACGTGCTCGAGGACGACCTCCCCGGGGTCGCCGCCGAGCGCCTCCCCGAGCGTCTCCCGGACCGTGCCCCGGTCGGGCGGCTCCCTGGTGCCTGACTCGCCGATCCGCCGAGAATAATCTGGCGGCGATGCCCGAGCTCGCCCTCGTCCTCTGGCTCATCTTCTTTGGCCTGGCGATCGTGGGCCGGGCGGCGCTTCAGTACCGGATGACCGGCTCGACGGGGCTGATCGGGATGAAGGCCTCGCCGGGCTCGCCGGAGTGGATCGGCGGCGTCCTCTTCGGGCTCGCGATCGCGGCCGGCGTGGCGGCGCCGATCGTCGACCTGGGCGGGAGCGTCGATCGGTACGACGACCTGGACTCGACCGGCGTCCACATCGCCGGGATCGTCGTCTTCGCAATCGGCCTCGCCGGCGTGATCGTTGCACAGCTCGCGATGGGCGCCTCCTGGCGGGTGGGCGTCGACGAGACCGAGCGCACCGAGCTGGTCACCTCGGGCGTCTTCTCGCTCGTCCGCAACCCGATCTACACGGCGATGATCGCGGCATTCGCCGGCCTCGCGCTCCTCGTCCCGGGGCCGGTCTCGTTCGGCTCGGTCGTGCTGATCCTGATCGCGCTCGAGATGCAGACCCGGCTCGTCGAGGAGCCCTACCTCGCCCGGGTTCACGGACGGGCCTACGCGGACTACGCGGCCCGCGTCGGCCGCCTGCTTCCCGGCGTCGGCCGGATCAGCCCGTAGCGACGCCCACCCGCGCGTCGAGCCAGTCGGCTATCTCGCCGATCACCTCGTCGCGCTCGGGCTCGTTGAGGATCTCGTGGCGCAGGCCCTCCCAGTTGCGCAGAGTGACGTCGTCGGAGCCGATCCGCTCGGCGAGCATCTCGCTCCCCTCCGGCGCGACGATCGGGTCGGTGGTGGCGTACATGATCAGGGTGGGGACGTCGATCCGCGGCGCCGACTCGGGGAAGCTCGCCACCTCGTCGCCGAGCTCGGCCACGGTCCGCGCCGGGACCTTGTCGTGGAAGTTCAGCGGGTCGTCTGATGTACTTGCGCACCTCCTCGGGGTCGCGGCTGACCCCGTCGGCGTCGACCGAGTAGACGCCGAGCTTCGGGGCGACCCGCGAGAGCAGCCGCCCGGCCGCCACGGTCCCCGGCGCGGTCTTGATCGTCGCGAGCGGGTTCGAGAGGACGAGCGCGGCGAGCCTCTCCGCGTGCCGGACCGCGTAGCCGACGGCGACGCAGCCGCCCATGCTGTGGCCGAGGAGAACCGGCTTGCGGCCGGGCAGCTCCGCCGCCGCAAGGTCGATCAGCGAGTCGAGGTCTGCGACCAGGTCCTCGAACCGCTCGATCATCGACCCGGTCTCCGCCCGATCGCCCGTGTCCGCGGTGATCGAGCGCCCAGAGCGAGTAGCCGCGCCGGTTGAGGCCGGCGGCGACGTGCTCGTAGCGCCCCGAGTGCTCCGAGAGCCCGTGCGCGAGCACCACCGTCGCCCGTGGATCGTCCACGCGCCACGCCTGCCAGAAGATCTCGACTCCGCCGACGCCCGCGAAGGCGCCGGTCTCGTGCTCCCCAGTCCGCGGCGCGACTACTGCTCGATGCCCGCTTCGACGGGCTCCTCGTCGCGCCCGGCGAGCCGGTCGCGCCCGCGCTGCACGGCCGCGAGGAACTTCTGAAGGTTGACCTCGAGCGTGGAGAGGATCTCGTCCGCGTAGTCCTCGGCGCCGAGGCGGATCTGGCGCTCGGTGTCGCGGGCGTCCTCGATGATCTCCTCCGCCCCGCGCTCGGCCTGCTTGTAGACCTCCTCCTCGGAGATCAGGCGCGCCTGCTGCTCGCGCGCCTCCTTGACGATCCGCTCCGCCTCGCGCTTCGCCTCGGCGAGCATCTCCTGGCGCTCCTTGACGATCCAGCGCGCCTGCTTGATCTCCTCGGGGATCGTCGCCCGCATCTGGTCGAGCAGGTCGTAGATCTCCTCGCGATCGACGCGCACCTGATCCGTCAACGGCACCGGGCGGGCGTTGTGGATCAGGTCGTCGAGCTTGTCTATCAGGACCAGGACGTCCATTTAGCCGCTACAGAGTACGGGGTGCGCCCGGATGTGGCGCGCACGAGGCAGGTTCGCCGCCGTCCTGCAAGCTCCTGCCCAGGCGCGAAAAGTGCCTGCTAGCGTGCGTGGCTAGATGTAGTTCCCAGGAACGTTCGTCAGCCTTGAGCCAGGCGGGCGGTGGCCAAGGCTGCCGTGTGGTCTTCGCCAGTTGTATCGCTCGAGCCATGGCTCGAGCGCCGCGGCCCGCTCGGCGCTCGTCCCGTAGAGCCGGCAATAGGCCCACTCGCGCAGCATCGTCTGGATGAAGCGCTCGGCCTTGCCGTTGGTGCGGGGCCGGTAGGGCTTGGTGCGGATGTGCTTGAGGCCGAGCTCGCGGCAGGCGATCGCGTGGGCCTTCGACTTGTAGGCGGCGCCGTTGTCGCTGATCACGCGCTCGACCTCGACTCCGTGCGAACGAAAGAAGTCGAGCGCGCGACGCAGGAAACCGACCGCGCTCGCCGCTTTCTCGTCGGCGAGGACCTCGACATAGGCGAGCCGGGAGTGGTCGTCGATCGCGACGTGGCAGAACTCCCAGCCGGCGACGCCCACCGGTCGTCCCGTCGGGCTCCCCACGCGAGTGCTCTTCTGGCCGCGCCTGTTCCCCGTCACCCGGTGGCCGGGCCGCAGGATGCGACCGAGCTTCTTGACGTCGACGTGGACGAGCTCGCCGGGTCGTGAGCGCTCGTAGCGGTTCGGTGGCTCGGGCGGCTCGAGGCGCGAGAGGCGTCCCAGCCCTCCTCGCTTGAGCACCGCCGAGACGGTCGATAGCGGCATCGCCAGGACCTCGGAGAGCTCGGATGCGGTCAGGCGCATCTTGCGAAGCCCGAGGATCAGCTCGACGCGCTCGGGCGGGCGTTCGGTGGGGGATCCGCTTCGGCGCCGAAGAGCGGTCGCGAAGCCCAGTCTCGCCTGCTTCGCGGTAGCGGGCGATCCAGCGGTAGACGGTGCGCTCGGCAACGCCGGCGGCCTCGGCCGCCGCCGTTGCCGTCCACCCCTGCTCGAGAACCCGCTTGACGACGAAGAGCCTGCCTTTCGGTGTGAGGCGTGCTCTAGCGTGGACCTTCATCCGGTGACCTCCTCTGGAGCTGGCTTGCTTGGCAGCTCCAGCCTCCAGAGAGGCCCGGATGGCTTAGGTCACTGACGAAGGTGGTTAGGAACTACAGCTAGCCCTTCAACCGCTCGGCGAGGACATCGGCTACGGACGCCGGCACGAGGTCCGAGACATTCCCGCCGAAGGCGGCCATCTCCTTCACCCCCGTGGAGGAGAGGAAGCTGTAGCTGGGGGGAGGCGATGATGTAGACGCTCTCGATGTCCGGTGCCAGGTTGCGGTTGAGCTGGTTCATCTCGAACTCGAACTCGAAGTCCGAGATCGCCCTCAAGCCCTTGACGATCGCGGTCGCGCCCTGCTCGCGGGCGAACTCGACGAGCAGGTTGGAGAAGATCTCGATCTCGACGTTGCCCAGCTCGGAGGTCGCCTCGACGAGGAAGCCCTGGCGCTCCTCGGCGTTGAACAGAGGCTGCTGCTTGCGGAACTGGGCGATCGACGACGCCGACGATGACGCGATCGAACACATTCGCCGCGCGGCCGATGATGTCGAGGTGGCCGTTGGTGACCGGGTCGTAGCTCCCCGGGCAGACCGCGGTGCGCCCGTCGCTCATCATCGCGGCGGCTCGTGGATGCGGATCAGGGTGTCGCCGTAGCGGCGCTCGCGCGCGAGCGGCAGCCCGAGCTCGAGCGGCCGCCGGGCGGCGCTCTCCGTGATCACGCGAGCGCCCGTCGCCAGGCGCGGCAGGCAGGAGCTGGTCGAGCTCGGGGCCAAGACGGTCGGCGAGTCTATACGGGGGGTCGCAGAAGACGAGGTCGTAGGAGGAGCCGTCGCGGCGCAGGAACGCGCGGGCGTCGGCGCGAACGACCTCCGCCCGGTCGTCGAGGCCGAGCTCCGACGACGTTGCGGCGCGCGAGGCGGGCGTCGGTGTCGACGAGGGTCGCCCGCTCCGCGCCGCGCGACAGCGCCTCGATCGCGAGCGCGCCGGTGCCGCAGAACAGGTCGAGCACCCGCGCGCCGGAGACGTCGCCGAGGATCGAGAAGAGCGCCTCGCGGACGCGGTCGGAGGTCGGTCGGACGTCGGCGCCGCTGGACGGGGAGGCGAGCCGGCGTCCGCCGAGCTCGCCGGCGACGATCCTCACGCTGCAATCGGCTCGGAGCGCTCGTCGCCGAAGCGGGCGCGGGCGACGTCGACCAGCGGGCCCAGGTCGGGGACGTCGAGCGAACCGAACCGGCGGAGGAGGCCAACCACCTCCTGGCGAGCGGCCGAGAGCAGCGCCGCGTCCTCGGGCAACGTGGCGACCCGGAACCGCGGCAGGCCGTGCTGGCGTGTCCCCAGCACCTCCCCCTCTCCGCGCAGCGCCAGGTCGACCTCGGCCAGCTTGAAGCCGTCGCGCTCGGTCGCGATCGCATCAAGGCGCATCCGGGCGCGCTCGGACTCGGGGTCGGCGAAGAGGATGCAATGGCTCTCGTGCTCGCCGCGGCCGACCCGGCCGCGGAGCTGGTGGAGCTGCGAGAGCCCGTAGCGGTCGGCCTCCTCGATCAGCATCACCGCCGCGTTGGGGACGTCGATCCCGACCTCGATCACGCTGGTCGCGACCAGCACGTCGGCGCCGCCGGCGGCGAAGCGCTCCATCGCATCGGACTTCTCCGCGGCCGGCATCTGGCCGTGCAGGAGGGCGAGCTCGAAATCGCGGAACTCCCCCGCCGCGAGCCGCTCCGCCTCGGCCGTCGCGGCGCGGGCCTGGAGCTTCTCGGACTCCGAGACGAGCGGGCAGACGACGAAAGCCTGTCTGCCCTCGCGGAGCTTTCCGCGGATGAACTCGTAGGCGCCGTCTCGCTTCTCCTCCCCCACCACCCACGTCCTCACCGGCCGCCTCCCCGCGGGAAGCTCGCGCAGGGTGGTCGTCTCGAGGTCTCCGTATGCGGTCATCGAGAGGGTCCGCGGGATCGGCGTCGCGGTCATGTGGAGGGCGTGCGGCGCCGACTCGCCCGGCCCCTTCGCGTCGAGCGCGGCGCGCTGGCGGACCCCGAAGCGATGTTGCTCGTCGACCACGGCGAGCGCGAGGCGGGCGAAGTCGACCGACTCCTCGATCAGGGCGTGGGTCCCGACCACCATCGACAGCTCCCCGGAGGCAAGCCGCGCGAGCGCCTCCCGCCGGGCGGCGGCCGGGGTCGAACCGGTGAGCAGGGAGAAGCTGAGCAGCGAGGGCTCGAGCAGGCGGTCGAGCGTATGCGCGTGCTGCTCGGCCAGCGTCTCGGTGGGCGCCATCAGTGCCGCCTGGTGACCGGACTCGACCGCACGCAGCATCGCGAACAGGGCGACCACGGTCTTGCCGCTGCCGACCTCCCCCATCAGCAGGCGCTGCATCGGCCGGCCCGACGCGAGGTCGGAGTCGATCTCCTCGATCGCGGCGCGCTGGTCCCCGGTCGGGTCGAAGGGGAGCGACTCGAGCCAGCGCGCGGTCAGCTCGCCGGCCGGCTCGAAGAGGACCCCGGGACGGTCGTGCTCGCGACCGCGCCGGCGCAGAGCCAGCGCCGCCTGATGCAGGAAGAGCTCCTCGAAGGCGAGTCGCTCACGGGCCGGCGGGACCTGATCGAGATCGTCCGGGAAGTGCGCCGCCGCGATCGCATCCGCGGCCCCCGGAAATCGGCGACGGACGCGCAGCCCAGCGGGAAGAGCCTCGGGCTCCTCGCGTGCGAGCGGCAGCGCCTGCCAGGCCCAGTCGCGGAGCTTCTTCGCCGAGAGGCCCTCGGTGGCGGGGTGCACGGGAACGATGCCGGTCGTGTGGATGCCACCGTCCTCGAGCGACTCGTAGTCGGTGACCCGGAAGCCGTTGCGATCGAGCTTTCCGTTCAGGAGCCATCGCGTCCCCGGCTCGAGCCGGTCCGCGAGCCAGGCCTGGTTGAACCAGATCGCCTTCGTCGTCCCCGACTCGTCCCTGACGGTCGCCTCGACGATCTTGAGGTTGCGGCGACGGGTCCTGCGGAGGTGCGAGGAGCGGACCTCGACCTCGATCGTCTTCTCGGTCCCGATCGGGAGCTCGCCGATCGGCGTCACCTCGGAGCGGTCGCGATGGCGTGTGGGGGACGTGAGCGAGCAGGTCGCCGAGCGTCTCGATGTCGATTCGAGCGGCTGAGGCCGAGAGCTTCGGGCCCGCTCCGCGCAGCGAGGTGAGCTGTGCCTCGAGCCGGCTCGGGCGCGGAACCGAGCGAAGCTCGACCGCCAGCAACGCCTCGCGATCCTGCGGCTCGCCACTGCCGATCGCCCGCGGCGGATCGACCGCTTCGTCTGCCCGGCGCTCGGCGGTAGCCACGGTTGCCTCCACCCGACCTAGGCTACGGCGGGAATGGGTCGGATCGAGGAGCGGCTGACGGAGCTGGGGCTCGAGCTGCCCGAGCCGTTCTCGGCTCCGGAGGGGGTCGAGTTCAAGTTCGACCTCGTGCGGGTCGCCGGCGAGGTCGCCTACGTCTCCGGCCACGGCCCGATCGACGGCTTCCGTCCGCTGGTCCAGGGCAAGGTCGGCGCCGAGGTCACACCCGAGCGCGGCTACGAGGCCGCGCGCGAGACCTGCCTCTCGGTGCTGGCATCGCTCAAGGCCGAGCTCGGCGAGCTCGACCGGGTCACCGGCTGGCTCAAGGTCCTCGGGCTGGTCAACTGCGCGCCGGGGTTCAGCGCCACCCCAGGCGTGGTCAACGGCTTCAGCGACCTCGTGCTCGAGCTGTGGGGAGACGCCGGGCGGCACGCCCGCTCCGCGATCGGCGCCTCCGAGCTTCCCTTCGACATCCCGGTCGAGGTGGAGGCGGTCGTCACCGTGGGGGTCTGACCCCAGAGGGGTCTGACCCCCGGGGGACAGGTTGACCCCAGAGGGGTCTGACCCCCAGGGGGACAGGTCGGTCAGGCCGGGGCGGCGACCTTCGCGCCGCCGCGCGCGCGGTGCCGGCGGAACATCTCCTCGACCCACTTGAATCCCGGGCGGTCGGCGAGCGAGGCGCGGTACGCGGCGTAGGCCGGCGGCGGATCGGGGAGCGGCGGTCCCTCCGCCGGCAGCACCGTCGGGTAGAACAGCGCCGCGGCGGTCAGGTCGGCGACGCTGAAGCGGTCGCCGACCAGGTACTCGCGTCCGTCGAGCTCGGCCTCGAGGCGATCGAACCCGTCCACGATCTTCGACCTCGCCTCCTCCGCCTCCTGGTCCGACTTGACCCGGTAGCGGAGCTGGAGGAACGTCGCCCGCGACGGGCATCATGAACCGCGACGGCCGCCTTGGGGCCCGGCAGCTCGCTCTCGAGGATGCCCTGAGCGGTGGGCGGATGCTTGAGGACCTCGTGCCAGGCGAGCAGTCGCGTGTAGGGACCCACCTCCTCGTCGAAGAAGTCCTCGAGCTCGAGCGCGCGGCGGCGCTCGTCGGGGTCCGCGGGATAGAGCGGCGGCTCGGGAAAGCGCTCCTCGAGCGTCGCGACGATCTCGGTCGAGTCCGAGTAGGTGCGGCCTTCGAGGTCGAGGAGCGGAAAGGTCTTCGAGGCGCCCCGGCTCTTCGCCAGCGCGACCAGCATGTGGGCTCCCGGCGGCGGGGCCTTGCGCTCGTGCTCGACGCCCTTGTAGTCGAGCGCCCAGCGCACCTTCTCGGAGTAGTGCGAGACCTTGATCTGCCAAAGGACGGGCTTCGGCACTGCGCTCAAGCTACTCCGTCTCAACCTCGACCGCGTCGAGCTCGAGCCAGACCACGGTCGGGCGCGGCGGCACGCGCCCCCCGGGCAAAGTCGGGTGGACCCGCCGCCGCGTCGGGAGGACGAGTCCGTCGAACTCGCGGTGCGCGTCGCAGAAGTGGGCCGCATTCGCCCAAGCGCCCACGACGCTCGCGGTGTAGTCGTGGCGTCGCAGCAGCCCGCGGTCGTCGAAGTAGAAGGTCTGGCGTTCCGAGTGGGTATCGATGCCGGGCCCGAAGCGGGCGTCGAGTCGCCGCAGGCGCTCGCCGGCGGATTCGAGCGGCTCGCCCTCGCTGACCTCGACCTCGTCGCGGGTGAGCAGGAGCGGCGTGGTCAGGTAGTTCCACATCGCATAGCCGGCGAAGTACGCCGTGTCGAGCACGTCCCAGCGCAGGCTCCGCCGCAGCGCCGGAGGCGCCGAAGAAGAGCGGCGCGCGGATCGTCGCGGGAGCCGAGGAGCTCGCCCTCGGAGCTCTCGTGGCGAACTCGGCCGTGATCGAAGACGGCCGTCTCCCGCGAGGAGGCCGGCTCGAGCATCGTCCAGGGCTCCTGGACACGGACGGTGATGCGGTACTCCGAGAACAGCCGCCGTGGGGCTCGTGTCGCCAGCAACAGGCCGCCGGAGCGGACCCGGGCGCGGATCGTCGTCGCGGCCCGCCAGCGCTCGGCGCCGCCATGGGCGTCCAGCACCTCGTCGAGGAGGGACACGGCTGCCGCTACTCGGCGGTGATCAGCCACCACCAGCCCGGCTGGCCGGCTGGGTGGACCTCGACCTCGGCGCCGCCATCGAGCTCGGACGGGACCTCGTCGGGGTCCATGGGCGCGTCCGGGGTGGCGAGGACGGTGACCAGCTCGGCACCGTCCCCGAGGTGATCGAGCGTCTTGCGAAGGGTCGAGCCGGCCCCTCCCCACGCGACCACCTCCTCGCCGGCGAAGCCGACGGCGTCGCCGCGAACGAAGCGGCCCTGAGGGTCGTCCTTGACCGCCGGGGCGACCCCGCCGCTGCGGATCCGGCCGAGCGCCGCGGCAAGGCGTTCGGCGTTCTCGGCGGCGCTCGCCTCGGGGTCGGCCTCCGGCAGCGCGGCCAGCGCCGCCTGCTGGGAGTCGCAGTCGACGACGGCGACCTCCTTCTCGGCGAGCTCGGCGGCCTCCTCGGCGGCCATGCGCACGTTCGGCGAGTTCGGCAGCAACACCACGCCTTCGGCACTCGCGTGGTCGATCGCGCGACGAGGTCGGCGGTCGAGGGGTTGAGCGTCGGCCCCGCCGTCGACGTCACGGCGCCGAGATCCCCGGAACATGGCGCTCATCCCGTTGCCGGAGACGACCGCGAGCACGGTCGAGCGCCCGCCCCGCATCCGCGCGTCGCGCTCGGCGACCTGCTCGCGCATGTCGGCGATGTCCTCCTGGACGATCTCGCCGGCGTCGTCGAAGAGGGCCTTCGCCGCCGTCCGTAGTCGTCGGTGTGGACGTGGACCTTGATCGTCGCCTCGTCACCGACGACGAGGACCGAGTCGCCGAGCTCCTCCAGCCGCGGGACGAACGAGTCCCCGTCGAGCCCCTCGCCGGTGACGATGAAGTTGGTGCACCAGCGGTAGGTCAGGTCCGCGTGATGGACGTCGTGGGTGCGCGCGGGCGCGTAGTGCGGGATCTCGGGGAGGCTGCACCTGCTCGCCGGCGAGCCCGGCGACGTAGCCGCGGACGAGGACGACGAGACCGAGCGCGCCGGCGTCGACGACGCCGTGCTCGGCGAGCACGTCGAGCTGCTCCGGCGTGTGGCGGACCGCCTCCTCGCCGGCGAAGAGCGCTGTCGTCATCATCTCGGCGAGCAGCGCGTTCTGCTCGTCGTCGGTCGCGTCCTCGTCGAGGCGGTGGTGCTCGCGCCAGTGGTCGAGCCGCTCCTCGACAGCCGCGGCCATGCGCTCGGCGACGGTCAGCATCGTCCCCGGCACCGGATTCGCGGACCGAAGCGCTCGCGGCGCGGCTGCCGGCGCTCAGCCCCTCCTTGATCAGCTCGGGATCGATCAGCCGCCCCGCGGGCGTGACCAGCTTCTCGGCCGCGCCGCGGATGAACTGGCTGAGGATCACGCCGGAGTTGCCGCGCGCCCCCATCAGCGCCGCGCGGGCCACGGCGCGGACGATCTCCGGCCGTGGCGGGTCCACCTCCTCGCGCTCGAGGCGGTCGAGCTCCTCGAGCACGTAGCGCATCGTCAGCGCCATGTTGTCGCCGGTGTCGCCGTCGGCGACCGGGAAGACGTTGAGGTCGTTGATCTCCTGCCGCCGCTCCTCGAGGTGCGAGAGCGCCACCGCCGTCACCTGGCGGAATCGCTGTATGGAGGGGTCCGGCACGGCGCGAGCCTAGCCGCGCCGGCAGAGGTACGCCAAGTACTGCGTCAGGCGGCCTTGGTGACCTGGTTCGACTTCAGGCAGCGGCTGCAGACGTAGACGCGCCGCGGCGTCCCGCGGTCGTCGACCCGGACCTTCTGGAGGTTCGGGTTGAAGCGCCGGCGGGTCGCGACCATCGAGTGCGACCGCGAGTTGCCGAACGCGGGCTTCTTTCCGCAGTTCAAGCAGACCTTGGCCATGGGGCGGTGATGGTAGCGGGGGCCTAAAGCGACTCGCGGAGCTCCGCCATCCGCAGCAGCGCCAGCGCGGCGTTGCGGCCCTGGTCGCGCTTGTCGCCGCCGGAGCGGGCGAGCGCCTGCTCCATCGTGTCGCAGGTGATCACGCCGAAGGCGCAGGGGACGCCGGTGGCGAGGGCGACCTCCTGGATCCCGCGGGCGGCCTCGGCGGAGACGAACTCGTAGTGGTCGGTCTCGCCTTTGATCACGGTGCCCGAGGCAGGCGACGCCGGCGAAGCGCCCGGACTCGGCGCACCACTTCGCCGCGAGCGGCAGCTCGAAGGCACCCGCGACCTCGTGGGTGTGGACAGAGGTCGGTGCGACGTCGTTCTCCTGGAAGGCCTCGACCGCCCCGTTCACGAGGCGTTCTGCGAGATCCTCATAGAACGTGGCGACGCAGACCGCGTACTCAGCCACCGCGCTCCCCATCGTCGGGCTTGATGTCGACGGCGTCTTCCAGGTGCTCGGAGTGGATCATCTCGTCGTCGAGCGCGAGGCCCTGGTGGTGGAGGGTGTGGCCGAGGCGGTCGCGCTTGGTGCGCAGGTAGTCCTCGTTGTGGGGATTGGCGACGAGGCGGATCGGCACCTGCTCGGTGACCGAGAGGCCGTATCCCTCGAGCCCGATGATCTTCTTCGGGTTGTTGGTGAGGATGCGGATGCTGGACAGCCCGAGGTCGCCGAGGATCTGGGCGCCAATCCCGTAATCGCGCAGGTCGGCGGGGAGGCCGAGCTTGAGGTTGGCGTCGACGGTGTCGAGGCCGTCCTCCTGGAGCTGGTAGGCGCGCAGCTTGTTGAGCAGGCCGATGCCCCGGCCCTCCTGGGAGAGGTAGAGGAGCACGCCCTCCCCCTCGCGCTCGATCATCGCGAGCGCCGCGGCGAGCTGCTCGCCGCAATCACAGCGCAGGCTGTGGAAGACGTCGCCGGTCAGGCATTCGGAGTGGACTCGGACCAGGACGTCCTCCTTGCCGGACACCTCGCCCTTGACCATCGCCACGTGGTGCTTGTCGTCGACGAGCGAGCGGTAGCCGACCGCGCGTGAACTCGCCGTAATGCGGTCGGCAGCTTGGTCGAGACGATCCGCTCGATCAGCTTCTCGGTCCGCCGCCGGTAGGAGATCAGGTCGGCGACCGTGATCATCTTCAGCCCGTGCCGCTCGCAGTAGGCGATCGAGGTCGGGGACGCGGGCCATGGTCCCGTCCTCGTTCATGACCTCGCAGATCACCCCGGCCGGGATCAGGCCGGCGAGGCGCGCGAGGTCGACCGAAGCCTCGGTGTGGCCGGTGCGCTCGAGGACGCCGCCCTCCTTCGCCTTGAGCGGGAAGACGTGGCCGGGCTGGTGCAGGTCGTCCGGGCGTCGAGTGGGGGTCGATCGCGACCTGGACGGTGCGGGCGCGGTCGTGGGCGGAGATCCCGGTGGTGACGCCCTCGGCCGCCTCGATCGTGACCGTGAAGGCGGTCTGGAGCGGCGCCTCGTTCTTCGCCGCCATCAGCTTCAGGCCGAGCTCCTCGCAGCGCTCCGGGGTCATCGCCAGGCAGATCAGGCCGCGGGCCTCTTTGGCCATGAAGTTGATCGCCTCGGGCGTCGCGAACTGCGCGGCGAGCACGAGGTCTCCCTCGTTCTCGCGGTCCTCCCCGTCGCAGACGACGACCATTTGCCGCGCCGGATCGTCCTCGAGCGCCTCCTCGATGGTGGAAGAAGCGCTTTCCGTCGCGGTCTTCGCTGTCTCGGTTCGCTCAGCCATTCGTTGCGTTCCCTCCTTCCTGTAGACGAGGCGCTCGACGTAGCGGGCGACGACGTCGACCTCGATGTTGACGACGCGGCCCGGCTCGGCCGAGCCGAGGTTCGTCCGCTCGAGCGTCTCGGGGATCAGCGAGACCTCGAAGCCGCGGTCGGTGAGCGCGGCGACGGTGAGGCTGACGCCGTCCACCGCGATCGAGCCGCGTTCGACGACGTAGCGGCGGAGCTCCGCGGGCAGCTCGACCTCGATCCGCTGCGCGATCCCGTCCTCTGCGACGGCCGCGACCGTGCCAGTGCCGTCGACGTGGCCCTGGACGACGTGGCCGCCGAGGCGGTCGGCGGCGCGCAGCGCGAGCTCGAGGTTGACCGGGTCGCCGGCGCCGAGCGGCCCGAGCGAGGTCACGGCCAGGGTCTGGTTCATCACGTCGGCCTCGAAGCCGCCGCCGTCGACCGCGGCGGCGGTGAGGCAGGCGCCGTTGACCGAGATCGAGTCGCCCTCGGCGAGCTTCGCCGGCGAGCGCGGTCTGGATCCGCAGGCGCGCGCCGTCGGCGTCGCGCTCGGCCGAGGCGACCGTGCCGACGTCCGCGATCAGGCCGGTGAACATCTCACCACTCCCGTAGCCGCGCGGTGATCAGGACGTCCTCGCCGGAGGGCTCGGAGGTGAGCGAGAGCGCGCGCTCGGCCGCCTCGATGCGCTCGAGCCCCAGGCCGGCCGCGATCGGTGCCGCCTCGGCCCCGCCGATCAGGACGGGTGCGATGAACAGCCGCAGCTCGTCGAGCTCGCCGGCGTCGAGGAAGGCGCCGGCGAGCGTCGATCCGCCCTCGAGCAGCACGCTGGTGATCCCGCGACGGCCGAGCTCGGCGAGCGCAGCGGTGACTCCCTCGCAGGCGTGCACCTCCGCGCCCACTTCGCGGAGGCCGTCGACGCTATCCGCGGAGGCGTCGGTGTCCGTCATGACGTAGAGCGGTGCTTCGTCGATGCTGCTGACCAGCTTCGAGTCCAGCGGCAGTCGAGCTGCCGAGTCGAAGACGACGCGGGCCGGCTGGCGGGCGGCGGGCGGGTCGAGGTCTCGGGCGGTGAGCAGCGGGTCGTCGGCGAGGGCCGTGCCGATCCCGACCGCGACCGCGTCGGACTCGGCGCGCCAGCGGTGAACACGGGCGCGGCTCGCCTCGCCTGAGATCCACCGCGAGTCGCCGGTGCGCGTCGCGATCCTGCCGTCCAGCGAGCTTGCCATTTTCAACGTCACAAGGGGCAGGCCCGTGCGGGAGTGCTTGCGGAAGGGCTGGTTGAGCAGGCGCGCCGCGGTCGCCTCGGCACCCTGGGCGAGCTCGACCTCGCGGCCGTCGTCGCGGAGGATGCCCGGCCCCCGGCCGCTCGCCTTCTCGCTCGGGTCCTCGGAGGCGATCACGACGCGGGCGATCGGCGTCGCGAGGATCGCCTCGGTGCACGGCGGCGTCCTGCCCTGGTGGGCGCACGGCTCCAGCGTCACGTACATCGTCGCGCCGTCGAGGTCGGCGCCGCGGGCGCGGGCGTCGGCGATCGCGGCGACCTCCGCGTGCTCGGCGCCGAGCTCCGCATGCCAGCCCTCGCCGAGGACCTCGGAGCCGCGGGCGATCACCGCACCGACGAGCGGGTTGGGGCTGACTCGGCCCCGCCCCGCTCGGCCAGCTCCAGCGCGCGGCGGAGATGCGCCTCTTCCCGCTCGCGCGTTATCTGGCCTTCGCGGTCATCTCTTGACTGACTGGTCAGTCAACATCGCAATTGTACGCGCTATTCGACACGCCGTCCAGACGGAGTAGTACGTCGTCGTGCGCGATCGGCTCGAGGCCAACCGGGGGAAGCCTGCGTGGTCGCGGCGGTGTCGCCGTCGAAGGCCTGCTTGTCGAGTGTGCGGCGGCCCTGGCCGATCGCGAGCTCACCGGCGATCACGGGCGGTAGCTCGGGGTCGCTGCGGGAGATCACCTCGTCCGAGTCGGCGTCGAGGAGCCAGCGGACGTCGGGGACGATCTTGTGGGTCGGGGTCGTCACCGGTCCGCAGCCGGCGTCGATCCGCTCCTCGACCGCGGGCGAGGCGAGCACCCGCTCGAGGCTCGCGTTCGCCTCCGATGCGGAAGGTGAGGTCGGCGTTGAACTCGCCGAGCGCGAGCGTGCGGGTCAGGGTGAAGACGATGACCGCGGCGAGGATCGCCGCCGCGCCCGCGGCCCAGACCACGCGCCAGCACGCCGGAAGCGCTCGACCGCGGCGAAACCGGCGATCGCGAAGCCGGCGAAGATGCAGAAGGCCGCCGCGGCGACGATCAAGTAGCGGTCGATCACGGCGAAGCCGGCGGCGCCGATCGCGAGGAAGGTGCCGACGCCGGCGACGCAGGACGATGCCGGGCATCAGCGGCGCGTCGCGGCACGAGCACGACCGCCAGCGCGATCCCGGCGAGGCCGGCGAGGATCACCGGCGGCTTGACCAGCTCGGTCATCGAGACGGCGAGCGCCCCGGGCAGCTCGGCGAGCTCCTCGCCGCGGTCGAGCGCGGCGACGGTCTCGCTGGTCGCGTGCTGGGAGTGGAGCGGATCGCCGGTGACGGCGAGGTCGATGCCGATCCAGATCAAGCGCAGGGGCGGCCGCGTAGAGCGCCCAGCGCAGGCGCAGGGCCCAGGTCGGCTCCCTGACCGAAGCTCATCCAGAGCCAGTAGAGGCCGAGGAGCGCCCAGGCCTCGGGGCGAAGCAGGCCCGCCGCCGCGAGCAGGAGCCAGACCACGCCGCCGCGCCGCGGGCGCTCGTACTCCAGCACCGCCGCCCAGAGCACCAGCGCCATGAACGGGATGTCGATGTAGGCGCGGACGGCGAGGTAGGGGAAGTCGAAGCGGGTCAGCATCACCAGCGCCGCCGCGAGCCCGACGAGCGGCGCGAAGGCGTCGCGCCCGAGCCGGTAGACGGCGACGACGACGGCGACGAAGGAGAGCAGCGTGAGCAGGACGAGCGCGTGGTCGGCGTGCTCCCCCGAGCGGGTAGAGCACGATCGCGACCGCGAGCGCGAGCGGGATGCTGGGTCGGCGCGCGGAACGCCTCGAAGCTCGGCTCGACGCCGGAGCAGGAGCTCGCTGTCCCCAGACCAGCGAGTAGATCGAGTCGTAGTTCGGGTAGCTCGGCCAGAGCGCGAAGCCGACGACGGTGATCGCGAGCAGCGCGACGAGACCGGCTCGCTCCAGCGTGCCTAGCTCGGGCAGTCGCGCGGTGACCGACCGCATGCGCCCTGTCAGCGAGGCCGATTTCACGGCGCCGCATGGTAGATGCGTACCCTTGCTCCGCCGTGAAGCTGATCATCCAGATCCCCTGCTTCAACGAGGAGTCGACGCTGCCGCGGACGCTGTCGGAGCTGCCGCGCTCGGTCGACGGATTCGACGAGGTCGAATGGCTCGTGATCGACGACGGCTCGACCGACCGCACCGTCGACGTCGCCCGCGAGCACGGCGTCGACCACCTCGTTCGCCTGACCGGCAATCGCGGGCCTCGCCAACGCCTTCCAGGCCGGGCTCGACGCCGCGCTGAAGCTCGGCGCCGACGTGATCGTCAACACCGACGCCGACAACCAGTACCGCGCCGCGGACATCCCGAAGCTCGTCGCCCCGATCCTCGCCGGCGACGCCGACCTCGTCGTCGGCGACCGCCGCATGCAGATCGATCGAGCACTTCTCCGGTCCGAAGAAGCTCCTCCAGCGGCTCGGGAGCTGGGTCGTCCGCCGCGCCTCCGGCACGACGGTCCCGGACACCACCTCGGGCTTTCGCGCCTACAACCGCGAGGCGGCGCTCTCGCTTCAGGTCGTCGGCAGCTTCACCTACACGCTCGAGAGCCTGATCCAGGCCGGGAAGATGCTCGTCGCGGTCGACCACGTCGAGGTCGGGACCAACGAGAAGCTGCGCGAGTCGCGGCTCTTCCCCTCCACCTCCGCGTACGTCCGCCGCAACGCCGTGGCGATCTTCCGGGCGTACGCGATGTACGAGCCGCTGCGGGTGTTCACGATCGCCGCGCTCGTCGTCGCCGTCGCCGCACTGGCCGCCTGGATGCCCTTCCTGATCGACTGGATCTTCAACGGCGACTCGAGCGGCCACATCCAGTCGCTGATCCTCGGCGCCGTGCTTGCGATCGCCGCCGTGCAGCTCTTCGCCCTCGGCGTGATCGGCGACGCGCTCGCCGGCCAGCGCGTGATCGCCCAGCGCGTCTTCGAGCGGGTGCGGCGAGTCGAGCTGACGCTCGGGATCGAGCCCTCGCACTACGAGCCCGGCGCCTCCAGCGGCGGTTCGCCGGAGGGCGACCCCGAGCGCCTCGAGCGCGTCCGCTAGGTCCTCGTGCCCGGGACGCCGCAGGGCCGGCCCGCGGCGGCCGGCGAAGAGGCCAAGCGCTACGGCAAGACGGCGGGCCTGCTCAGCCTCGGCGTCGGCGCGACCGGGCTCGATCACCTACGTCTACTTCGCGCTCGCCTCGCACAACCTCGACCGCCAGGACTACGGCGAGCTCGTCGTCCTCTGGTCGGCGGTCTTCATCACCGTCTCCGTCCTCTACCGCCCGGTCGAGCAGCTGCTCTCGCGGACGATCGCCGAGCGCGAGGCCGTGGCGAGCCGATCGCCGGCCCGGTCCGCGTTGCGGCGACGATCCAGGGCGGGCTGGCGCTCCTGTTCGCGGTGCTCGCGCTTGCCTTCAAGGGGCCGCTCACCGACGACTTGCTCTCCGGCAACGAGGACCTCTACTGGGTGCTCGTCGGCGCCGTGCTCGCCTACTCGGCGAGCTACTTCGCGCGCGGCTTCTTCGCCGGCACGCGGCGCTTCCCGCTGTACGCGGCGCTGATGCTGTTCGAGTCGATCGCCCGCACCGGGTTCGCGCTCGCGGTCGCGATCGGCATCGCCTCCGGGCAGACCGTGGTCGCACTCGGGATCGTCGTCGCCCCGTTCGCGAGCCTGCTCGTCGTCCCGTTCGCGATCTCCCGCCGAGTCCGCCGCGAACCCGCGGCGGCCGCCGGCGGGGCGGGCGCCGATTCGGAGGGCGGCGCTCCCGCCTTCACGCTCGCCCACGGCAGCGGCTTCGCGGCCGCGGTGCTCCTGATCATGCTCTCCGAGCAGGCATTCCTCAACGCCGGGCCGCTGCTCGTCAACGCGACGACCGGCGCCGCCGCCGCCGGGTTCATCTTCAACGTGCTGATGATCGCCCGCGCGCCGCTACAGCTCTTCCAGGCGGTCGCGACCAGCCTCCTCCCCCACCTCACCCGGCTTCGCTCCGGAGGCGCTCCGGGGACCGGCGAGGAGGCGTTCCGGCTCTCGGTCCGCTCGACGATCTGGGCGATCGCGGGATTCGCCGGCTTCACCGGGATCGTCGTCGCCGTCGCCGGGCCCGACCTGATGCAGATCGCCTTCGGCGACAAGTTCACCTACGACCGCGCCGGCCTTCTGATCGTCACCGCCGGCATGGGCCTCTATCTCTGCGCCGCGACGCTGAACCAGGCGGCGCTAGCCCAGGGCCAGGTTCGCCGAGCCGCCGTCTGCTGGGTCGGCTGCGCGGTCGCGTTCGTCGTCTGGAACCTGCTGCCCCTGATCGAGGACGAGTTCCGCCGGGTCGAGGTCGGCTTCACGGTCGCCGCAGGGCTGCTCGCGACCCTCCTCTATCTCCTCTACCGCCACCCCCACGGCCGCCCCGAGGATGTGCCCGCGCCCGACTCGCCCCAGGAGCTCGAGGCGCGGCTGGCGTCCGCGGACGAGGCGGGTTAGTCCACGCCCCACTCGAATAGAGTCGCTCCGCTATGGCTGAGCGGCGAGCGGACGTGGTCGTGATCGGCGCGGGGATCGCGGGGTTGGTGACCTCATTGGAGCTGCTCGAGCGCGGCCGGAGCGTGCTGCTGCTCGATCGCTGTCACCCCGAGGAGGTCGGCGGGCTCGCGCGCGAGGCCTTCGGCGGGATGTTCATGGTCGACACCCCCGAGCAGCGGCGCGGGCGGATCAAAGACTCGACCGAGCTCGCCCTGTCGGACTGGCTCGGGATCGCCGGCTTCTCCGAGGACGACCACTGGCCCCGGCGCTGGGCGGAGGAGTACGTCGCCCGTGCCCGCGACGAGGTCGGCGGCTGGCTTCGCCGCCACGGCGTCTGGTTCTTCCCGGTCGTCAACTGGGCTGAGCGGGGCGTCTACGGGGACGGCAACTCGGTGCCCCGCTTTCACCTCACCTGGGGCGCCGGACAGGGCCTGGTCGACGCGGTCTGGGACTCGATCCGGGCCCACACCGGCCCTGGGTCGGTCGAGGTGCGGTTCAGGACGCGGGTCACGGAGCTCGTCACCGAGGGTGACCAGGTCGTCGGCTGCCGCGTCGTCGGCGAGGACGGGAGTGGCGAGGAGGAGATCGAAGCGAACGCCGTCGTCGTCGCCGCCGGCGGGATCGGGGGCAACCTCGAACTCGTTCGCCGGGAGTGGCCCGAGGACCTGGGGACGCCGCCGAAAGACATCCTGATGGGCTCGCACTACTACGCCGACGGCGCCCTGCACACCGAGGTCGAACGACTCGGCGGCAACGTCACCCACCTCTCGCGGATGTGGAACTACGCCGATGCGGTCCGCCACCCCAAGCCGCGCCGGCCCCTGCACGGGGTGAAGCTGATCCCGCCGCGCTCGGGCCTCGTGCTGGACCCGACCGGCCGCCGCTACGGGCCCGTCCCCGTGATGCCGACCTTCGATGCCCGGTACGCGCTGGAGCGGATGAGCGAGGACGACCGCTGGTACTCGTGGCTGATTTGCAACTGGAGGATCGCCTGCCGCGAGCTCGACGTCTCGGGGAGCGAGCACAACCCGCTGATCCGCGAGAAGCGCCTCGTCCGCTTCGTGCTCAGCGTCCTGGTCGGCAAGGAGAACCTGGTCCGCTACTTCGCCGAGCGCTGCCCGGACTTCGTCACCGCCGACACCCTGCCAGCACTGGCCGGGCGGATGAGCGCCGTAACCCAGGACGACGCGCTCGACGGAGAGCTGATGGCGAGCGAGGTGCGCCGCTACGACGAGAACCTCGGTCGGGGAAAGGCGCTCTGGAACGACGACCAGATCCGGCGGATCGCCCAGCTCCGCAACTGGCGCGGCGACCGGCTGCGGACCTCCCGGTTCGCCCGGATCGACGATCCCAAGGCCGGCCCGCTGCTCGCGATCCGGCTTCAGCCGATGGCGCGCAAGAGCCTCGGCGGGATCCAGACGGACCTCGACTCGCGCGTGCTCGGCGACGAGGGCGAGCCGATCGCGGGACTCTACGCGGTCGGCGAGGCGGCGGGCTTCGGCGGCGGCGGCCTGCACGGCAAGCGCTCGCTCGAGGGCACCTTCCTGGGCGCCTGCGTGTTCACCGGCCGGATCGCGGCGCAGGCGATCGCCGCATCCGCAAGCGACGTAGAGGCGGGAGCGCTCACCGAGGACGCGAGAGCCTGACCTTGGCGCAGACCGTCGCCGAGTTCATGCTCGACCGGCTCCATCGCGAATGGGGAGCGGAGCGCGTCTACGGCTACCCCGGCGACGGCATCTCGGGTTTCATGGGCGCCTTCCGGGAGCTCGACGGCGAACCCGAGTTCATCCAGGTCCGCCACGAGGTGATCGCCGGCTTCGCGGCCTGCGCGCACGCCAAGTTCACCGGCGAGGCGGGCGTCTGCGTCGCCACCTCAGGGCCCGGGGCGGTCCAGCTGCTCAACGGGCTCTACGACGCGAAGCTCGACCATCAGCCGGTGGTCGCGCTGGTCGGACAGCAGCAGCGGGTCTCGCTCGGCTCGGAGTGGCTCCAGGAGGTCGACCTCCACACCCTGCTCGGCGACGTCGCCGAGTTCGTCCACACCTGCATGGACCCGGCCCAGGCCGCGCACCTCGTCGACCGGGCGATGCGGGTGGCGCTCAGCTCGCGGACGGTCGCCTGCATCATCGTCCCCGTCGACGTCCAGCACGCTCGGCACGAGGAACCCGAGCGAAGCCACGGCTCCGTGTTCTCGGGGGCGGGAGGCTCAGTGGCGGCGCCGGTCCCCGGCGACGATGAGCTGGGCCAGGCCGCCGAGGTGCTCAATGCCGGCAAGCGGGTGGCGATCCTGATCGGCCAGGGTGCCGCCAGGGCTCAGGACGAGGTGGTCGAGGTGGCCGACGCGCTCGGCGCCGGGGTCGCGAAGGCGCTCAACGGGCGCGCGGCGCTGCCGGACGATCTGCCCTTCGTCACCGGCTCGATCGGGCTGCTCGGAACGAAGCCGTCGAGCGACATGATGAGCGCCTGCGACACGCTGCTGATGGTCGGCACCAACTTCCCGTTCGCCGACTGGCTGCCCGAGCCGGGGCAGGCGCGCGGAGTCCAGATCGACATCGACGGCCGGCTGGTCGGAATGCGCTACCCGGTCGAGGTGCCGCTCGTCGGCGACGCGCGCCGAACGCTCGCGGCGCTGCGGCCGCTGCTCGAGCGAAAGGAGGACCGCCGCTGGCGCGAGCGGATCGAGTCCTCGGTCGAGCGCTGGTGGCGGGTGATGGAGGAACGGGCGGGCCTCCCAGGCGACCCGATCAACCCGATGCTCGTCTTCCAGGAGCTCTCCCCCCTGCTCCCCGACGGCTGCATCCTCACCGCGGACTCGGGCACCGCAGCGAACTGGTGGGCGCGGCACCTGAAGCTGCGCGCCGGGATGCGGGCCGGGATCTCGGGGACGCTGGCGACGATGGGCTGCGCGGTGCCCTACGCGCTCGGGGCGAAGTTCGCGCATCCCGACCGCCCGGTGATCGCCGCGGTCGGCGACGGCGCGATGCAGATGACCGGCAACGGCGCGCTGATCGACATCGTCCATCACGCGGACCGCTGGTCCGACCCCAGGGTGATCGTGCTCGTGCTCAACAACGGCGACCTCAACGAGGTCACCTGGGAGCAGCGGGCGATGGCCGGCGACCCGCGCTTCGACGCCTCCCAGGACCTGCCCGAGTTCTCCTACGCGGGCTACGCGGAGCTACTCGGGATCAAGGGGATCCGCGTGGACACACCCGACCGCGTCCGTCCCGCCTGGGAGGAGGCGCTCGCGCACCCAGGACCGGTCCTGATCGAGGCCCTCACCGACCCGAACATGCCACCCCTGCCGCCACAGCTTCGCTTCGAAACGCTTCGCAACATGACCCGCGCCTTCGCCAAGGGCGATCCCGCAGCCGGCGCCATCCTCCGCCACACGATCCGGGCGAGAAGGAGCGACCTGACGACGCGGTGACTCGGACGGGGTTCAGGGCGCCTTTGGCGCCTTTGTCTCGCTATGCGAGAGAAACGCGCCAACTGATCGAAGTCCCTCCCCTACAAGCCCTCGACTCAGGCGCCTCGCGACGCACTGAGCGCGTCCGCTTACTCCGCCCCCGCCGCGGCCGCGATCTTGCGGTAGGCCTCCGCCGGGTCCGAGGCTCCGAAGACGGCCGAGCCGGCGACGAAGAGGGTGGCGCCGGCCCCGGCGACGAGCGGGGCCGTGTCGGCGTCGATGCCGCCGTCGACCTCGATCACCGGGTCGGGGACGAGCTCGCGCAGCCGCGTTACCTTCTCGGCCGAGGTCGGGATGAACGCCTGGCCTCCCCAGCCGGGGTTGACCGTCATGCAGAGCACGATGTCGGCGTAGCGGTCGAGCTCGCGGACGGCCTCCGCCGCTGTGCCGGGGTTGATCGCGACGCCGGCGAGGCAGCCGGTCTCGCGGATCGCGGTCAGCGTCCGGTTGGTGTGCGGGGTCGCCTCGTCGTGGATCGTGATCGAGTCGGCTCCGGCGCGGGCGAACTCCTCGAAGTGGTTTTCGGGCCGCTCGATCATCAGGTGGACGTCGATCGCGCCGCCGGCCTCGTGGACCTGGTCGGCGATCGAGCCCGCGACCAGCGGGCCGATCGTGATCGGCGGGACGAAGTGGCCGTCCATCACGTCGACGTGGATCATCCGCGCGCCTGCCGCCATCACCTCGGCCACCTGCGCGCCGAGCCGGGCGAAGTCGGCGGAGAGGATCGACGGCGCCACCCGCCGCGCCGCGTAGAGCGACCGCGGGTCGTCGGCTCCGTAGAGCTTCGCGGCCTCCATCTAGACGCTCCGCAGCATCGAGTGCCCGCAATGCTGGCAGAGCATGTCCTCGTCGGCGCTCATCCGCGCGATCGTCTGATGCTCGCCGCAGTCCGGGCAGGCGGAGACCAGCTCGTAGCGCTTCAGGCAGTTGACGCAGCGGTAGCGGCCGGGCAGGTTCGTCGGGCGGAGCCACGGCTCGCCGCAGCCCGGGCAGTGGGGTCGCGGAAGAGTCGAGGTGCCCGCCACGGCCGCTACGCGTCCCGCCGCAGACGGGCGATGAAGAAGCCGTCGGTGCCGTCGCGGTCGGGGCGGGTCTGGAGGAAGCGCGGATCGCGGCTCGAGGCGACCGCCCCGAACTCGCGCCCCAACGGATCGGCGCCCAGGCCGAGGCGCTCGGATTCGGCGTCGAGCACGGAGCCGACCACCTCCTCGTTCTCGCGCGCCGAGACCGTGCAGGTCGAGTAGACGAGGGTCCCGCCTGGGGCCAGCGCCTCCGCCCCGCGGACCAGAATCGTCCGCTGGAGAGCCGCGAGACGCGCCGGATCGCCGGCGCGCTTTCGCCACCGGGCATCGGGCCGGGAGGCGAGCGTGCCCAGGTCCGTACAAGGCGGATCCACCAGGACACGATCGTAGCCCTCGCCGAGGTCGCCAGCCGTCGCGTCTTCCTCGCACGCCTCGACGATCTCGGCTCCCATGCGCGCGGCGAGATCGCGCACCTGTCGCGCCCGCTCCGGCCTCAGCTCCAGCGAGCGGATCTCACCGCGATTCTCCATCCGGGACGCGATCTGCGTCGTCTTCAGCCCCGGGCCGGCGCAGAGGTCGAGGACGCGCTCGCCGGGGCGCGGATCCAGCAGGGCGACGGCTGCGGCCGAGGCCCGAGACTGGCCGACGGCGCGGCCGCTTGCGATCGCCGCGGTGCCGGCGTCACCAAGCGGGCCGGTGACGACGACCGACTCGCGCGGGTCGAGCGGCGGCGGCCCCGGCGGCGGCACGGCGCCCACCCCGCCCTCGGCGAGGTCTCGGAGGAGCTCGTCCCGGCCGGTGCGGAGCTCGTTCGCGCGCAGCGCCGTCTCGGCCGGCCGGTTTCCCGCCCCCATCAGCGACCGCGCGTCGTCCGCCCCGAGCTCCTCCCACCAGAGCTCCGCGAGCCAGGGCGGATACGAGTGCCGGATCGCGGCCGAATCGGGATCGGCGTCGGTGAGCGCGGCGGGGATCGTCTCCCGCTCGCGAGCGGCGCGCCGGAGCACGGCGTTGACGAGCCCCGCCCCGCGGCGTCCCTCGGGTGAGCCCTTCGACAGCTCGACCGCCTGGTCGACGACGGCGTGGGACGCGGCCCGCGAGAAGAGGAGCTCGTAGAGGCCGAGCCGCAATGCTGCCAGCACCGGTGCGTCGAGCTCCTCGGGCGAGCGGGAGGAGAGCGTTCCGGCGACGTGGTCGCTCGTCCCCCGCCGCTGGACGGCTCCGTAAGCGAGTCGCTGCGCGAGGCCGCGATGGTCCGATCCGACTTCGTGGCGCGCGAGTGCGGCGGGCAGCGCACGGTCCGCCCAGGCGCCCTGCTCGAAGACCCGGCGCAGCACCTCGTAGGCGGCGCGCCGGGCGTGGACCGGCTCGGTCAACCGGCGAGCGACGGAGCGGCGTGACCGCGTAGATACGCGTCCGCGGACATCGGCCGGCCGCCGGGCGGCTGGACCACCAACAGCTTCAGCACGCCGTCCGCGGTCCCCAGCGCAAGCTCGCCTTCACCGGCCCGCAGAACGCCCTGCCCGAGCTGGCGCGGTACGGCTTCGGCGCGGCGGACCCCGAGCCTCTCGCCACCGTCGAGCTCGAGGAAGGCGCCGATGTGCGGGGTCAGTCCGCGCACGGTCGCGGCCAGCTCCGCGGCCGGGCGGCCCGGGTCGAGCCGGCGATCGGCTGGCTCGACCTTCGCCGCGTAGGTTGCGTCGGAGTCGTCCTGCTCGCTGAGCTCGAGCCGGTCGGCGGCGCGCAGGTCGAGGGCGCGGACGAGGAGCTCCCCGCCGAGCTCCGCCAGGCGGGGCTCGAGCGCGCCGAAGTCGGTCCCCGGGTCGACGGCCACGGATTCCTGGAGAGCGACGGGGCCGGAGTCGAGGCCCGCGGTCAGCTTCATCACCGAGACGCCGGTCTCCTCGTCGCCGGCCATCAGCGAGCGCTCGATCGGCGCGGCCCCGCGCCAGCGCGGGAGCAGCGACGGGTGCACGTTGAGCATCTCGAGCGACGAGAGGAGCGGCTCCTTGACGAGCTGCCCGAACGCGCAGACCGCTCCGATCTCGGACTCGGCGGCGCCGATCCGCTCAACCGCGGAGGGCTCGTTCACGCTCGCCGCCTGCAGCGAGCTCGATCCCGAGCTCGCGCGCGGCCTCGGCGGCGGGCGGCGACGCGAGCCTGCGGCCCCGTCCCCGCGGCCGGTCCGGGGGCGTGACCACCAGCTCTGGGCGATGGTCGCTCTCGGCGAGCCGTCGCAGCACCGTCGCCGCGAAGCCGGAGGTGCCGAGGAAGACCGTGCGCACCGCGGCCAGCGAGTCAGCGGCGAGCGGGAGTGTGCTCGCCGGCTTCGCGACCCCCGGTGGGCTCCGGCGCTCCGTTGGCGCTCGCGAGCTCGATCCCGTCCGCCTCGGGCACTTCAGGCTCGGGGCTGTAGGTGGTCCCCTCGCGGAGCGCCCGCAGAGCGCCGCGGCGCTGATCGCGGTCGGCGCGATCGATCATCAGCACCCCGTCGAGGTGGTCGATCTCGTGCTGGAGCACGCGCGCCTCGAGCCCGGATGCCTCGATCCGCAGCTGCTCCCCGCCCGTGTCGCGGCCGGTGACGCGGACGTGGAGCGGACGTTCGACGTCGACCACGATCCCGGGAAGGCTCAGGCACCCCTCCTCGGCGATCTCGGCCGCCTCCGAGCTCCACTCGATCTCTGGATTGGCCAGGGCGGTCGGAGTCGCATCGGGACCGGCCTGGAAGACGAGCAGGCGGCGCATCACGCCGAGCTGGGTCGCGGCCAGTCCGACCCCGAGGGCATCGCGCATCAGGGCGACCATTCGCTCGGCGTCGGCGGCCAGCTCGCCGCCGAAGTCGGTCACCGGCGACGCGGGCGAGCGCAGCACCGGATCGCCGAAGCGGTGCACCTGCGCCAGCGCCAGCCGGCGCCGCTCGCGGGTCTCGGCATCGAGCTCGGGCGCGTGCGCGTCGTCGGGCCCCTCGGGCTCGATCGGCTCGATCGCGGTGGGGTCGTGCGCTCATCGAGCCGAGTCTAGATGCCTCGCAGAGGGGTCTGACCCCTTGGGGGACAGGTCTACTGCGGGTCGACGTCGACCGAGAGGGCCACGGTGCGGAGGATGCGCTCGGACGCCGCGGTCTCGACCGCCTCGCGGACGGCGGCGACGGCCGGCGCGCGGCGGGGCGACTTGACCAGGAGCTGGCGGCGGTGGCGGCCGCGGAGACGGAACCGGGGCGCCGGCCCGAGCAGCGCGGCGTCGGTTTCGAGCGAAAGCTCGAGGCGCTTCGCGAGGAGCTCGGCGGCGGCCTGCGCTTCGGCCGCGGCCTCCGAGGTGAGCTCGATCCGGATCAGGTGGGAGAAGGGCGGGTAGGCGAGCTCGCGCCGGCGCTCGAGCTCGCCCGCGATGAATCCCGAGGCGTCGTGGCGGGCGGCCGCGAGGATGCTCGGCGCCTCCGGAGCGAGCGTCTGCACGAGCACCCGGCCGCCGGCCTCGCCGCGCCCGCTTCTCCCCGCGAGCTGGGAGACGAGCGCGAAGGTCCGCTCCTCGGCTCGGAAGTCCGGGAAGCGCAGGGTCGCGTCGGCATCGAGGACGACGCTCAGGGTGACGTCGGAGAAGTCGTGGCCCTTGGCGACCATCTGGGTCCCGACGAGGACCCCCGAGTCGAGCTCCTGGAAGCGGCGCAGGAGTCCGAGATGACCGCCGCCGCCCGACGCCGCATCGGAGTCGAGCCGCACGACCGGAAGCGGGGAGAGCATCTCGGCCAGCTCGGTCTCGATCCGCTCGCTCCCGGCGCCGTGGCGGGCGACGCTGACAGAGCCGCAGTCGGGACAGAGAGCCGGAACCGGCTCGGAGTGACCGCAGTGATGACAAGCGAGGCGCTCCCCCGAGCGATGCAGGACCAGCGAGACGTCGCACTCGGGGCAGCCCCAGGCTCGACCGCACGAGCGGCAGCTCAGATGCGGTGCGAACCCACGCCGGTTGACCAGCAGGATCGCCTTGCCCCCGTCGGCGCGCAGGCTTTCCAGGGCCGCGAGGGTGCGTGGATGTAGCGGCCCCGCCGACCCGGGCCGGCTCGCGCATGTCGAGGACCTCGACCGGAGGAAGCGGGCGGCCGTCGACGCGTCTCGCGAGCTCGAGTCGGTCGAGCGCGACCCAGCTCTCCGGGCGCGGCGTCGCCGTTCCGGCGACGAGCGTCGCTCCGGCCGCCTCGGCGCGCCGCACCGCGACGTCGCGGGCGTCGTAGCGGGGGTCCTCCTCCTGCTTGTAGGAGGAGTCGTGCTCCTCGTCGATGACGATCGAGCCCGAGGTCGCGGACCGGCGCGAACACGGCCGAGCGTGGCCCGACGCAGATCCGCGCCTCGCCGGAGCGAAGCCGCCGCCACTCGTCGGCGCGCTCGCCGTCCGAGAGCTGCGAGTGAATCAGGGCCACCCGGTCGCCGAAGCGGGAGCGGAACCGAGAGACGGTCTGCGGGGTGAGGCCGATCTCGGGGACGAGCACGATCGCGCCGCGCCCGCGCGCGAGCGCCGACTCGACAGCGGCGAGGTAGACCTCGGTCTTCCCGGAGCCGGTGACCCCGGCGAGCAGGAAGCGTCCGCCCGCGGCGGCGTCGATCGCCTCGGCGGCTCGGCGCTGCTCGGGCGTGAGCTCGACCGCTCCACGCACCGTCCCGATGCTCTCGGTCAGCGGCCGGCGGGCGACCTCCCGCTCCCGCGTGCGAAGGAGCCCGCGCTTCCTCGAGCCGGCGCAGGGTCGCCCGGTCGGCGCTCGGGAGCTCGGCGGCGGGAACGTCGTGACCCGAGGCGACGAGCGCCTGGAGCACCGCTCGCTGGCGGGATCCGAGTCGCTCGCCGCCGTCAAGCGCCACGGCGGCGGCTTCGGTCGCGCCGACGATGAGCTCGGTCCGCGGGCGCACCGGCCCGCGCGAGCGGGCGGTGCCCGGGGGCAGCACCAGCCCGAGCCCCCGCGCGGGGGTCGAGCAGTACTCGCGAGCGGTCCACAGCGCCAGCTCGACCAGCTCCGCCGGGACGCCGGCGCCGAGGGCCGAGATCGGCTCGGCGAGGCGCTCGGGAGGTAGCTCGCTGCGCTCGGCGACCTCGACGACCACCCCGAGCGTGCGCCGGCGCCCGAACGGGACGAGCAGCACGCTGCCGACCCCGACGCTCTCGAGGCGCTCGGGAAGCAGGTAGTCGAACGGGCCGCGCAGGGCGCGGGCGGTCGTCAGCGGCTCGACCTTGGCGATCGTCATCTCATGCAGATGAGATCGAGCCGAACTGGGGCGCGGAAGGGGCACCCGGGCGCGAAGCGGAGGATGCCCCGACCGTGTCCGTCGGAGGATTCGGCGACATTGTCATGGGCCGAAACTAGGGACGGACTCGGACGGCCCCCGCGGGAGCGATTATTCTGCGGCACGTGGCGCCGAAGCTGAATCCCGGCGAGCAGATGATCTTCGAGGGGCACCCCTCCTGGCGCTCGATCCTCGCCTTCTACATCAAGGGGATCCTGGCCACCGCGGCGATCGCGCTGGTCGTCGCCCTCGATCACCGAGCGACACCGGCCTGGTCACGATCATCGCCGTCGTCGGCGTCGCGCTCACGGTGCTCGTCGGCTTCATCAAGCGGATCGCGACCGACTACGTGATCACCGACCGCCGCCTGCACATCAAGCGCGGCATCATCTCGCGGACGATCCAGGAGACTCGCCTGGTCCGGGTCCAGAACGTCAACTACAACCAGGGCGTCCTCGACCGGATGCTCCAGATCGGCGACGTCGACTTCGACACCGCGGCCGGCGACGACTACAACTTCGTCTTCGCCGGCGTCGCCCAGCCGGAGGACGTCGTCCACCAGGTCGACCGCGCCACGCGCCTCGCCGGGGACGACGGCATGGGCACCGACGCCGGGCGCGAGCCGGCGCCGCGCTAGTGCCGCGTCCACCAATGGCGGCCCGCTTCTGGCGAGCGAAAACCGAGACTCGCTAGGACGCAGGGAGGCCGAGTAGCAGCGCTACTTGGCCGACCGAGGACGCCGCGAGGCGAAGGTTTGCAGCCGCCAGAACGGGGCGCACATTGGTTGACGGGGCACTAACGACGGCCACCGCCCCGAATCCCACGATCGCCCTGCTCGGCGACGTGATGCTGGGGCGGGCGGTGGGCGAGCGGCTCGCCGGTACGCCCGAGAGCGCCTGGTCGGACGAGCTGGTGGAGCTGACGCTTTCATGCGACCTCGTTGTCGCCAACCTCGAGTGCTGCTTGTCCGAGCGGGGGCGGCCAACCTCCCTGATCGCCGGCAAGCCCTTCTTCTTCCGCGGACCGCCGCAGATGGTGCGGTCGCTCGAGGCACTCGGCGACGTCGCCGTCGGCCTCGCCAACAACCACGCGCTCGACTACGGGGCGGAGGCCCTCTTCGACACCCTCGAGATCCTCGACGCCGCGGATATCCCGGTCGCCGGAGCGGCCGGCGACGAGGCCGGGGCGTGCCGCGGCATCGTCGCCGACGGCGTCGGCCTGCTCGCGGTCTCGGATCACCCGGTCGAGTTCGCCGCTTCCGATGGGCGACCGGGGATCGCGCACGCGGACCTGGGCAGAGGCGTGCCCGACTGGATCGCGGCGGAGCTGACGAGGCTGCGCGGAGAGTGCGAGCTGGTGATCGCCTTCCCGCACTGGGGGCCGAACATGACCACCGAGCCGGCGCCCTGGCAGCGCCAGGTCGCTGCTGAGCTCCAGGAGCTGGGCGCGGACCTGGTCGCCGGGCACTCGGCGCACGTCTTCCACGGCGTCGGCTGGGGGGAGCGCGGCCCGCTCCTCTACGACCTCGGCGACGCGCTCGACGACTACGCCGTCGACGCCGAGCGCCGCAACGACCTCGGCCTCCTCGCGCTGTGGCGGCCCGCCTCGGCGCCCGAGCTCGAGCTGGTCGGGCTCGAGCTGAACTACTGCCGCACCGAGCTCGCCCGGGGCGACGAGGCGGACTGGGTCGCGGCGAGGCTCGCGCGCGCCTGCGGCGATCTGGGGACGGCGGTCGAGCGGATCGGCGAGCAGCGCTTCGCCGTAAGGCCCGCCGGCGCCTGACCGGTCACCCGAGCCGGTCGGTGAGACGCCCCGCGCCGCCCGGACTAATCGGTGCGGCGGGAGCTAGGAGACGCCCGCGGCCGTCTCGGCCTGGGAGCCCTCGAGGCCGGCGGCTTCGCGGAGCGCGTCGGCACGGTCGGTGCGCTCCCAGGTGAAGTCGTGGTCGTCGCGGCCGAAGTGGCCGTAGGCGGCGGTCTTCTGGAAGATCGGCCGGTGCAGGTTGAGGTACTCGCGGAACGCGCCCGGTCGCAGGTCGAAGTGCTCGCGGACCAGCTCGGCGAACTTCCCGCGGTCGATCTTCTCCGTGCCGAAGGTCTCGACCATGACCGAGACCGGGTGGGCGACGCCGATCGCGTAGGCAACCTGGACCTCGCAGCGGTCGGCGAGGCCGGCGGCGACCACGTTCTTGGCCACGTAGCGGGCGGCATATGCGGCCGAGCGGTCGACCTTCGAGGGGTCCTTGCCGGAGAAGGCGCCGCCGCCGTGGCGCGCGGCGCCGCCGTAGGTGTCGACGATGATCTTGCGTCCGGTGAGGCCGGCGTCGCCGACCGGCCCGCCGATCACGAAACGGCCGGTCGGGTTGACGAGGAAGTTCTTCTTCGTGTTCAGCTCGCGCTCGTCGTAGAGCTCGGCGGGCAGCACCGGGTGAAGGACGTGCTCCCAGAGGTCGGGGCGGATCAGCGTGTCGGCGTCGATCCCGTCCTTGTGCTGGGTCGAGATCAGCACCTTCTCGATCTCGATCGGGCCGCCCGTTCTCGTAGCGGACGGTGACCTGGGTCTTGCCGTCGGGCCGGAGGTAGGGGATGACGTCGCCGCGGCGCACTTCGGCGAGGCGGTGGGCGAGCTTGTGGGCGAGCGAGATCGGCATCGGCATCAGCTCCGGCGTCTCGCGCGTCGCGTAGCCGAACATCATCCCCTGGTCGCCCGCGCCGGCGACGTCGAGCTCGTCGTCGTCGGCGGGGTCGGTGCGCGACTCGAGCGCGTGGTCGACGCCCTGGGCGATGTCGGCCGACTGCTTGTCGATCGCGTTGATCACCGCGCACGAGTCGGCCGAGAAGCCGAGGTCGGCGTCCGTGTAGCCGATCCTGCGGATCGTCTCTCGCGCGACCTCGTGGATGTCGACGTAGGTCTCGGTCGTGATCTCGCCGGAGACGACCACGAGGCCGGTGTTGACCAGCGTCTCGCAGGCGACCCGTCCCGTCGGGTCGTCGCGCATCGACCGCGTCGAGCACCCCGTCGGAGATCTGGTCGCAGATCTTGTCCGGGTGGCCCTCGGTGACCGATTCGGAGGTGAACAGGTACGAGTCGGCGCTCATCGAACCGGGCATGGTAGCCGGGGACACGCCGGCGGCGTCAGCCACCGAGCGTGAGCCGCATCGTCGTGTCGAGCGTCGTCTCGCCCCGTTCGACCGCCAGCCCGAGGCCGGCGAGACGGCGGATGTCGGTTGCGAAGCAGCGCGTAGCCGGGGTCCTCGGCGAGGCCCTCGCGCTCGGCGAGCGCAATCAGCTCGGCGAGGTTGAGGTAGACGAGCAAGTCGAGGGCTCGCTCGGGCAGGTCCTCGGTCGCCTCGCTCGTAGGCGTCGGCATCGGCCAGGCCGCCCTCGCCGGTCCTCAGCCTCGGCGACCCCCTGGGGATCGGTGGCGACGACGAGCATTCCGTCGAAGACGGCGTAGGTGAGGTCGACCGTCCGCGAGAGGCGCAGGCTGTGGGCCTCGACGCCCTCGATCTCGCGCTCCTAGAAGACCGGCGCCTGCAGCGACTCGGCCGGGTCGAGCGCCTCGGCCAGCGGGCCCTGGAGCTTCGCCAGCGTCTCCTGGGCTGCCTCCTCGTCGACCTCGTCGGCGACGAAGCAGCAGGTAGGGGACGCCGGTGGGCGGAACGACTCCGGGGGCCGGCGGCGCGCCCTCGGGCGGCAGAAGCTCCTCCGGAGGAACCTCCCCCGGCGCATCGGGCGCGCCGATGTCCTCGCCCGGCACCTCCTCCTCCGCCTCGGCTGGCGACTCCTCGCCGGCGCCCGAGCCCGCCGGCTCGATCGCGAACGCGGCCTCGCCCTCGAGCAGCGGGCAGGAGCTCGGACTGGACGTCGAGCTTGCCGCTTCGCTGGAGGTCCTCGATCGAGCTCGTCGAACCCGGTGGCGACCCCGGGGGCCTCGGCGATCGCCTGCGTGAACAGGTCCTCGACGCTCGCGGCCGGGTCGCCGAGGCCCGAGGTAGGCGAGCGTCGCGGGTCCGAGATCGTCGGTCAGCGAGGGCTCGAACGCCGGGAACGCCTCGAAGAACCCGGGCGAGGAGTCGAGCCGCTCGGGATCGAGCTCGGAGTGGACCGCGAGCTCGAGCGCGCCCTCGTCGGCGACGAGCGGCGGCGCCGGCGCCGACGGTGGCGTCGAAGTTGACGAACGCCTCGAGCGAGCCGAGCGTGCCGCCGCTGCCCGGCGAGGAGCTCGCTGACCCCGGTCCTCGGAGACCGCGACCTCGGCGACGCGTCGTCGGGGAGCGCGTCGAGGACCTGCTCGGCGAGCGGCGAGTCGGCGAGCGCGCGGGCGTCGCCGCGCTCGACGTCGATCGTCCGCTCGACGGCCGCCTCGCTCGCCGATGACGAGGAAGCCGCCGAGACGATCGCGCTCGCCCGTTGCCGCGCTGGTCGGTGCGCACCGCCACCCCCTCGTGATCGCTCTCCGTGAGCGGTCCCGACGCCAGTCTCCTCGGCGAAGGCCTCGGCGCCGGCGGTGTCGGCGACCTCGAACAGCAGGGCCTGCTCGGGGCTGCCGCCCTTCGCCGGGCACGATCGCGACGGCGATCTCGCCCCCGAGCCACGGGCGGACGCGCTCTCGAAGTCGAGCGGAACCCCGGACGGGCCCGGGACGAAGGCGAAGCAGCTGCCGGTGAGGGTCGGGAGCCGCGCCGCGACCGCGGCCGCCGCCTCGTACTGCTCGGTCTCGGGATCGACGTTCGCGTGGGCATAGGCGAGCGCGTCGCCGGGGACGATCTCGGCGGCGTCGTCCTCGGGCGGGCACGCGTCCCCGGCGGGGAACTGGCAGGGCAGGTTCGGGACCGCCGCGAACCAGATCAGGGCGCGCGAGGGCGAGCGAGCGCCGGCCGCTGCGGCGATGCGCTGCCGGGTCGGGAGGGAGAACCGGAACCAGCGGCCGTCTGAACCGAGGCCCGACGGCGGCGAGAGCGCTGCCGACCGCTGCGACGCGCGCCTCCGACCGCGTAGCCGCTCGCCCGTCCGAAGAGCCCGCCGATGCCGCCCGCCGCGTCGCGAACCCGTGAGAGCCTGCCGGCGGAGGGCTCGGCGCCGGGGTCGCTCGCCGGCGCAGGAGGTTGCGGCTCGCTCGGGGGAGACGGCGCGCGGACGCCGCGCGCCGTGATGCGAACCGTTCGCGAATCCGCCCCGCCGGACGGGAAGCTTGGGCCTGGGCAGCCTTGCCACGCCGGCGTTTATACCGGTGTCGAGGCTGCGCGAGCGCCCGCGGCGCTTGCGCGGCACGAAGTCGATCACCAGCGGGACGCCCTCCAGCCCGTAGCGCTGCGCGCATGCGGTTCTCGAAGAAATAGGCCCAGTCGCGGCTGACCAGGCGGCGGTCGTTGACCTGGACCGCGAACCGCGGCGGCGCGGTGCCGACCTGGGCCGCATAGAGCAGCCGCAGCCGGCGCCCGTTTCGCGACGGGGGCGGGCGGTCGGCGACGACGTCGCCGACGAAGCGGTTCAGCTCCGGGGTCGGGATGCGCTCGGCGCGACGGTCGGCGAGCCGGATGGCCTCGCGCAAGCAGGGTCGTCGACGTTGCGCCCGGTCTTCGCCGAGGCGGCGACGACCCGGGGGCGCAGGCGCAGGCGCTTCTCGAGCCGGGCGCGGGCGTCCTCGAGGTCGGTCTCCGGGTCGGCGAGCATCCCATTTGTTGAGGGCGACGATCGTCGCGCAGCCCGAGCGCATCGCCAGCTCGGCCGCGCGCAGGTCGTCGGCGACGAGGCCCTCGGAGGCGTCGCAGACGACGATCGCGACGTCGGCGCGCTCGGCGGCGCGCTCGGTGCGGAGCTGGGAGTAGTAGTCGACCGAGCCGCCGAGCCGGCTGCGCCGGCGGAGGCCCGCGGTGTCGACGAGGACGATCTGCGCGGCCCTCGAACTCGAGCCGGGTGTCGATCGCGTCGCGGGTCGTCCCGGCCGACCTCGGAGACGATCACCCGCTCGGCGCCGAGGAAGCGGTTGACGAGCGAGGACTTGCCGGCGTTCGGGCGGCCGATCGACGGCGACGCCGCACGCGTCGTCGGACCCCGGCCTCGTCCGGCTCGACTCGCGCGCGATCCGCCGGCGATCCGGTCGAGCAGGTCGCCGGTGCCGAGGCCGTGGGTGGCGGAGACGGGGATGCGGCTCGCCGAGCCCGAGCGCGTGCAGCTCGGCGGCGAGCGGCTCGTCCGCGGGGTTGTCGACCTTGTTGGCGACGACGAGGACCGGGCGTCGGCCCGCGCAGGACGGCCGCCAGCTCGGCGTCGCCCGGGTCCGAGCCCCGAGCGCGCGTCGACGACGAAGAGGATCGCGTCGGCGTCCGCCATCGCCTCGCGCGCCTGGGCCTGGACCGCGCGCGAGAGCGAGTCGCCCGCGGCGAGGTCGACGCCGCCGGTGTCGACGAGCTCGAAGCGGACGCCGTTCCACTCGCCCTCGAGCGACTTGCGGTCGCGGGTCACCCCGGGCTCGGAGTGGACGACCGCCTCCCGCCCGCCCACGAGGCGGTTGACGAGCGTCGACTTGCCCGGCGTTGGGGAAGCCGACGACGGCGACCTGCGGTAGCCGTGAACCGCCGCCGGCGTCCTCCGCTTCGCGTCCGGGCGCCGGCGGGTTGCCGGCAGGCTGCTCGTTCATCCAGACCCCGTCGCGCGCCATCGCTGCGATCCGGGCGACCACCTCGTCGATCTCGCAGCCCGGTGGTGTCGATCTCGACGGCGTCGTCGGCGGCCCGCAGGGCGCCGTGCTCGCGGGACTCGGTCCCGGGCGTCGCGCTCGGCCTGGCGCCGCGGCGACGCGGCCTCGGTCCTCGCCGGTGTCGGCGGCGCGGCGGCGGGCTCGCTCCTGCGGGCGAGGCGGTCAGGAAGACCTTGAGCGGGGCGTCGGGGCTGACGACGGTGCCGATGTCGCGGCCCTCGGCGACGTAGCGGCCGGCGTCGATCAGCTCGCGCTGGCGCGCCACCATCGCCTCGCGGACCTGAGGATGCACGGAGACCTCGGAGGCGGCAGCGGATACCTCGGGCGCCCGGATCGCGTCGCTCACGTCCTCGCCGTCGAGCTCGACGCGTGCCGTCGTCGAAGCGAGATCTCGACGTCGCGGGCGAGCCGCCCGAGCGCGTCCCCGTCGCCGGTGTCGATTCCGGACCGCGGAGCGCGGCCAGCGCGATCGCGCGGTACATCGCGCCGGAATCGAGATAGGTGAACCCGAGCTCGCGAGCGAGCCGCCTGGCCACGGTCGACTTGCCGGCCCCCGCGGGGCCGTCGATCGCGATCACCATTCCGCGGGCGAGGATAGAGTTGCGCCGCTCGACCGAACAGGAGGCCTCGATGCAGCACTGGGACATCGACGAGATCGACGTCGAGCCGCACCAGCCGCGGTGTCATCGACTCCGAGGCCGAGGGCCGCGCGATCGTGATCCAGCCTGCCCGCCGGCGAGCGCCTCAAGGAGCACCAGGTCCACGAGCGCGCCTGGCTGGTCGTCGCTCGGGCGCGATCGAGATCTCGGAGCCCGAGCGGCGAGGTCGATCTCCGGCGCAGCCGGCCTGATCGCCGATCTGGGACCCCAACGAGCGCCACGAGGTGAAGGCGACCGAGGACGCCCGGCTCCTCCTCATCCTCTCCCCCTGGCCCGGCGAGGGCCACCCCTCGAACCGAGCCTGACGTCAGCTGGACATTCCTGACTTCTTGGGCCACTGGCCTAAGAAGTCAGGAATGCGTCCCTGCGCCCCCCTTAGTGCCCGTAAAGCGCGGCGAGGTCCCGCTCGAAGCCCGGGTAGCTGACCGCCGCGGCCTCCATGCCGCGGACCTCGACCCCCTCGCGGGAGGCGAGGCCGGCGATCGCGCCGAGCATCGCCAGGCGGTGGTCGCCGGCGGCGTCGAGGGTGCCGCCGCGCAGGCCGCCGGTGCCGCGGACGACGAAGCCGTCGTCGAGCTCCTCGGCGTCGCCGCCGAGCCGCGCAGGCCGGCGACGAGGGCTGCGATCCGGTCCGACTCCTTGTGGCGGAGCTCGGCGGCGTCGAGCGACCTGGGTCTCGCCCGGTCGCGAAGCAGGCCAGCAGGCCGACCAGAGGTAGCTCGTCGATCGCGCGCGGGACCTCGTCGCCGCCGACCAGCGGTCGCCGCGGAGCGGGCCGTGGCGGGCGACGATCGTCGCCGATCGGCTCGCCGCCGCTCGTGCCGATTCGGCCTCATCGGTGAGCTCGACGCGCCGCGCCCATGCGCTCGAGGACCGGCAGCAGGCCGGTCCGAGTCTCGTTGAGGCCGACCCCGCGAAGCCGGACCTCGCTGTCCGGGGACGATCAGCGCCGCGACCAGCGATCCAGAAGGCGGCGGAGGAGAAGTCGCCTGGCACCGTCGACTCGGCCCGGCTCGAGCTCGCTCCGCCGGCTCGACCGCGACCCGAGTTCCCGTCGCTCGTGCACCGCCGCACCCGCGGCGGCGAGCATCCGCTCGGTGTGGTCGCGGGTCGGCGCGGGCTCGATCGATCTCGGTCGGGCCGTCGGCGAGCAGCCCCGCGAGGAGCAGGCAGGACTTGACCTGGGCGCTCGCGACGGGGAGCCGGTGCTCGATGCCGTGGAGCCTGCGCGCCGCGCACCCGCAGCGGCGGCAGCGCGCCCTCGCGGACACTCGACCTCCGCGCCCATCGCCCGCAGCGGCTGCGGCGATCCGATCGACCGGACGGCGCCGGATCGACTCGTCGCCGTCGAGCGGTCCACTCGCCGCGGCCCTGCCCCGCGAGCCAGCCCGGGAGGATCCGGAGCAGCGTGCCGGCGTTGCCGACGTCGATCCGGCGGCGTCGGCAGCACCTCGCAGGCCGACGCCGCGAATCCGTAGGGAGAGGCCGGCCTTCGCTCCCGCCGAGCTCGGAGACGTCGGCGCCGAGAGCGGCTACCGCGCGCAGGGTCGAGCGCGTGTCCTCGGAGTCGAGATAGTCGTCGATCCGGGTCTCCCCCTCCCCCATCGCGGCGAGGATCGCGCCGCGCGGTGGGAGATCGACTTGTCCGGCGGCGGCCGGAGCTCGCCGCGGAGCGGTCCCGACGGCGCGAATCGCGTCACGCCTCGTCGCTCGCGACGCGTGACCGTGTGGCCGAAGCTCGCGGACGACCGTCGGCGGCGCGCTCGGCCTGCTCGGCGCCGGCGACCCACAGGGAGATCGCGCCGCTGCGACATGTCCGGCGCCGGGTAGAGCGCCATGTCCTCGATGTTGACCCCGGCGCGGCCGAGCGCGAGCGCGATCTCGGCGACCGTGCCCGGCCGGTTGTCGACCGCGACGCGGAGCTCGGTCACCGGGCCGCCGGCGAGCCCGGCGTCGAGCAGGCGGCGCCGGTCGTCGCGGGCGCCGCGGTGCCAGGCGTCGATCGCGTCGGCGTCGCGCGTCGCGGAGCAGGCGCGCGGCGGCCTCGAGCCGGCCGATCGACCGCGTCGATCTCGCCGGGCCACGGCATCGCGGTTGGCGATGCAGGATGTCGCGCCAGATCGCCGGGTTGGCGCCCGCGACCCGGGTCGTGTCGCGAAAGCTCGGGCCGACCTCCGGCGGCCGCTCGGCCTCGCCCGCGAGCGCCTCCGCGGCCCGCGAGACGAGCACGTCGGCGAGCACGTGCGGGAGGTGGCTGACCGTCGCCATCAGGCGATCGTGGGCGGCCGCGTCGATCGCCTGCGGGCCGGGCGCCGAGCTCGGCGATCGCGCGCTGGAGGCGGTCGTAGTGGAGGCCGCTCGGCGGCCTCGGTCGGGGTCAGGTACCAGCGAGCGCCCTCGAAGAGGTCGGCGCGGGCGTTCTCGACACCGGAGGTCTCGGCTCCGGCGAGCGGGTGCCCGCCGATGAAGCGCTCGCCGTCGGGCGCCCCCGCGAGCGCCGTCGACGAGCTCGCGCTTGGTCGAGCCCGACGTCGGTGACGACCGCATCGCCGCCGCTCGCCCGAGCGCCTCCGCGACGAGCGCGGGCAGCGCGCCCACCGGCGCGGCGCAGAAGATCACCTCGGCGCCTTCGCAGGCCTCGGCCACCGAGCTCGCCGCCATCGTCGAGCGCGCCCAGCTCGACGCGCGCGCTCGAGGTTCGCGGGGTCGCGGATCGAAGCCGGCGACCTCGGCCTCGAGCCGCCGCCTCGTCGCCAGCCCGATCGAGCCGCCGACCAGCCCGACGCCGAGGACGGCGACCTTCATCAAACCGCTGAGAGCTCCTTGCCCGCGACCTCGGCGACGCGGCGGAGCTGCTCGGCGTAGTCGGCGAAGCGCTCGGTGGCGATCGCCTGCGGGCCGTCGCAGATCGCCTCGTCGGGCTCGTTGTGGACCTCGACGATGATCCCGTCGGCGCCCGCGGCCGCCGCCGCCAGCGACATCGGCTGCACCCAGTCGCGCCGCCCCGCGGCGTGGCTCGGGTCGACGATCACCGGCAGGTGGCTGAGCTCGTGCAGGACGGGGACCGCCATCAGGTCGAGCGTGAACCGGTAGCGAGCCCTCGAACGTGCGGATCCCGCGCTCGCAGAGCATCACCGACTCGTTGCCCTCCTTGAGGATGTACTCGGCGGCCATCAGCAGCTCCTCGAGCGTCGCCGAGAGCCCGCGCTTGAGCAGCGCCGGGACCCCCGAGCGCCCGACCTCGGAGAGCAGCGTGTAGTTCTGCATGTTGCGGGCGCCGATCTGGATCACGTCGGCGACCTCGACGACGTCGTCGAGGTCGCGGACGTCCATCAGCTCGGTGACGATCGGGAGCCCGGTCTCCTCCTTCGCGTCGAGCAGCAGCTTCAGGCCCTCCTGCCCGAGGCCCTGGAAGCTGTACGGCGAGGTTCGCGGCTTGTAGGCGCCGCCGCGAAGCATCGAGGCGCCGGCGTCGGCCACGCATCTGGCCACGTCGAGCGTCTGGTCGCGGCCCTCGACCGTGCACGGGCCCGCGATCAGGGCGAAGTTGTCGCCGCCGATCTTGCGCCCGTCGATCTCGAGGACGGTTCGCTCGCCCTTGCGGAACTGCGAGGAAGCGAGCTTGTACGGCTTCAGGATCGGCACCAGGTGGTCGACGCCCGGAGCGCCCTCGAGCCCGAGCGCAGGCGACGTGGTCGCGATCGCCGATCGCGCCGATCACGGTCACCAGCTCGCCCTGGGAGACGTGGGCCGAGCAGCCGACCGATTCGACTCGCTCGACGACCGCGTCGATCTGCTCGCGCGGTCGCTCCCTCTTTCATCACGATCATCATTTCGGTCTGTCCCTTCCTTGAAGTCGCTGGAAATCCTACGTTCGTTAGCTATCGCCCGAGTGAACGAGCGGTGGCCGCGAAAGGGCCGGTGCCTCGGCGTCCGGCGGGAAGCTTGTCTGCGTCTAGCGGCTCAGGCAGCCGCGGGCCGGACGCCTAGGTAAATCGCCAGAAATAAAACCAGGAGCGCGCGGGACGGCGAGCGCCGGGGGCGCCGTCGGTGGAAGCCGTCTCGAGAACGCGGTCCATGGACTCGAAGGTTTGTAGCACGGAGCGGGGGTTTTGGCAAACGTCAGGCTGGATCCAGGTCGATTCGGACCGTGAGCAGGTCGGTCTGCATAAGCCGAACGGTGGCGGTGTTGATGCGGGTGATCGGGCGAAGCGAGGTGATGTAGCGCAGGCGCTCGTGCGGGTCGTCGTCGGGGAGCACGTGGGCCGTGCCGCTGCGCCAGCCGAGCCCCGTGCGGACCCGGACGCGCGGGTTCGCCTCGATGTTGAGGACGTAGGCGGCGCGCCGGCCGTGCTCGGTGACGATCCAGAAGGTGTCGCCGTCGAGGCCGTTGGTGACCGGCGTGTGGCGGGGCTCCCCGGACTTGCGCCCGGTCGTCTCGAGGATCGCCGTGCCGGGAGCGGGCAGCCCGAGCCGGTACATCGCCTTGACGACCGGGCTGGCCACGTACTTCGCGAGCCCGGTCGCGATCCTGCGCTTTGTCGGGCGGTCCTCCACCGAGCTCAAGCTAACTCCAACGGTCCCAGGCGCGCAGGTGCGGCTCGGGGTCGATCGGGCTGCCGCGGCGGAAGCCGCGGGGCCAGATCTCGAGATGGAGCATGCAGCCGACCGACTGGGCGTTGCCGGAGCGGCCGACCGAGCCGATCCGCTCGCCGGTGCGAAGCCGCTCTCCCTCATGCGCCGACGAGGCGCCGGCGAGGTGGACGTAGAAGTGGTCGGCGCTCGTGCCGCGAGCGTCGATGACCAGGAAGTGGCCGTAGAGGCGCGGGTCGTAGCCGCGCCTGGCGACGCGGCCGCCGCGGGCGGCGAGGACACGCGAGCCGCAGCTCGCCCAGATGTCCTTGCCCTGGTGGATGCGGCCGGGGCGCGGGGCGCCGAACTCTCCCTCGCCCTCGCGGTAGCTGTGCCGGCCCGGGACCGGGAAGCGGTGTCCGTGGAGCTCGATCGAGTCGGCGGCCGTCGGGCTTGCGTCCGGTCGGCCCGAGCCGGAAGGAGTAGCGACCGTCCGGGACGGCGCGGCCGCGCTCGTTCAGCCCGTTCCAGCTTCGCTCCTGGCGCTCCCCGGGGCGAGCGGCGCGAACGATCCAGCGCCGCACCGGGTTGCCGTCGCGGCCCTTGACGATCTCCACCCGCAGGTCGGTCGGCCCCGCAGCGCGAAAGCGGTAGCGCAGCTGCGGATCGCGCTTGGAGTCGAAGAAGGCGAGCCCCGGCTTCGCCCGCGCCCGGGTCAGCTCAAAGGAGGGGTCTGACCCCAGGGGGACGGAGGAACCCGTCGTGGGGGTGGCGAGCGCCAGCGTGGCGACGAGAGCTCCCGCCGCCACCAGCGCTCTCAAATCACCTCGGCGAGGGCCGACAGGAAGCGCTGGTTCTCCTCGCGGGTCCCATAGGTGACCCGGATGTGGCCCGGGCCGCCGAGCGAGGTGCCGCCGCGGACGATCACGCCGCGGGCGCCGAGCGCGTCGATCAGCTCATGCTCGTCGCGGTCGCCGAGCGCGATCCAGGAGAAGTTGGCGTGGCTGTCCGGCGTGTGCAGGTCGAGCTCGCGGATCCCCTCCTCGACGGTCACCCGCTCGACGATCGTCCGCTCGATCCGGTCGGCGAGGTCGTCGGAGTGCTTCAGCGCCTCCGTCGCGGCTGCCTGCGCCAGCGCGTTGACGCTGAACGGCTGGCGGACCGCGTCGATCGCGCGGCAGAACGGCGGCGGGCCGAGCGCGTAGCCGACCCGGAGCCCGGCGAGACCGTGGCTCTTCGAGAAGGTGCGCAGGCAGACGAGGTTCGGGAAGTCGTCGAGGAGGTCCGCCGACGCGTCGGGGTCGTCGTTCGTCTGGAAGTCGACGTAGGCCTCGTCGAGGATCACCATCACGTGGCGGGGAACCCGCTCGAGGAAGGCGGCCACCTCGGCCGCCGGGACGTGGGTGCCGGTCGGGTTGTTGGGGTTGCAGACCAGGAGCAACTGGGTCGCGGCGGTGATCTCCTCGACCATCGCGTCGAGGTCGTGGACGTCGCCCTCCGCCAGGGGCACGCGGATCGCGCGCGCCCCGGTCAGCGCCGGCAGGTGCGGGTAGATCGAGAACGCCGGCCAGGCGAAGAGGATCTCCGCCCCCGGCTCGCAGAGGGCGTCGGCGGCGGCGAGCAGGATCTCGCAGGAGCCGTTGCCGACGGCGACCCGGGAGGGGTCGGTCTCGTGGCGCTCGGCGAGCCGCCGCCGCAGCACCTTCGCGGCCGGATCGGGATAGCGGTTGGCCGTGCCCATCTCCCTGGCGACGGCCTCGACGACCGCCGGATGGGGCGGGTAGGGCGACTCGTTCGAGGCCAGCTTGAACACGGTCTCGACGCCGTAGCGCTCGCTGGCGTCGGCGGAGGGAAGGCCGGCCTCGTAGTCGGGCAGGCGCTCGAGCTTCTGGGCGAAGGTGACGGTCATCCGGGACCTATTGTGCCGCGAGGTCCGAGAGAGCCTCCTCGCGGGAGCGGTACCAGCGCATCCGCACGGGGCGCCCGCCCTCGAACTCCCAGATCTGAGCGCTCGACCACGCCACCGTCGCGCCGCTGCCTCTTCCCCTTCCGATGATGGTCGTCTCGACCATCACCCTCGCGCCGCCGAGATCGGTGAGCTCGTACTCGGTCTCGTACTCCTCCCAGGTCTCCAGGAAGTCGCGAAACTGACGCTCGAATCCCTCGCGACCCCTGAACGGGCCCTCGCCGGCGGACTCTGGCCAGCCCGGCGGCGGTGTCCACTCGAAGTCGGCTTCGAGCCCACGGAAGGCGGCCTCCCAGTCTCCGCGTTGCCAGAGGGCGTCGAACCCGCCGCGCAGCAGCTCCAGCTCGCGGCTCACTGAGCCGAGTGAAGATCGGAGCGGAGCTCGCGTGCGGCGCCCAGGTAGGCATGGGCGGGTTCGTGATCGGCCGGCGCGTAGTAGTGGGCCAGGGCTCGAATAACCCGCGGCATCGCCCCCGGCACCGCGATCTCGCGGGTGCAGAGCAGCGGCACCTGGTCGAGGCCGAGCCGGCGGGCCGCGACGGCGGGGAACTCGGCGTCGAGGTCGTCGGTGACGGTGAAGATGCAGCTCACCATCGACTTGGGCTCGAGCTCGTTGCGAGCCATCAGCTCGCGGACGAGGTCCTCGGTCGCGCCGAGGATCGAGTCGGCGTCGTTGCGCGTCGGCCTGCGCGGCCCCGCGCACCGCCCATAGGCGCTCGCTCATCGTCTTCCTCCATCCTCCACGGCGCGGGCATCTTTCCAGAGCCGGCGCAGCTCGGATCTGGACAGCGGTCGGGAATCGCCCTCCCGAAGGTCGCCGAGCTGGAGTGACCCGTAGCTCATCCGCACGAGCCGCTCCACTCGGTTGCCGACCGCCTCGGCCATCCGTCGCACCTGGCGGTTACGGCCCTCGCGGATCGTCAGCTCGATCTCCCGCTCGCCCATGCGCCGCACCTTCGCGGGTGCGGTCGGCCCGTCCTCGAGCGTCACGCCCTCTCGCAGCCGGCGCAGCTCCGCCCCGGCCGGCGGCCGGGCCAGCGTGACCCGGTAGGTCTTCGGCACCTCGTATCGGGGGTGCGTCAGCCGGTTGGCGAGCTCGCCGTCGTTGGTCAGCAGGATCAGGCCGGTCGAGTCGGCGTCGAGGCGGCCGACGGGATAGAGCCGGCGCTCGGACCGCACCAGGTCGACGACCGCGCGACGGCGCCCGGGCTCATGGGCGGTCGAGGTCACGCCGGCGGGCTTGTTCAGCATCCAGACCTCGGTCGCCTCCGGGCTGACGGGCTCGCCGTCCACCTCCACCCCGCTCCCCGCGTCCACGTCACGCGCGGGGTCGGTGATCACCTCTCCGCCGACGGTGACGCGGCCCGCGCGAACGATCTCCTCGGCCGCCCGCCGGGAAGCGACGCCGCCGTGGGCGAGGAACTTGGCGAGCCGCAAGGGAGGCGCTAGCCCGTGGCGCGCTGCTCGCCGGCCTTGAGCAGGCGCTCGCGGAGCTCGGCCTCGTCCTCGGGCGTCGGGTCGAACCGCGAGGGGTCGGGGAGCTGGTCGAGCCCGCTGAGCCCGAAGAGGCGCTCGAACAGCGGCGTCGTCCGGTAGATCGTCGCGCCGAACCGCGAGCGACCCGACTCCTCGATCAGCCCGCGCTCCGAGAGCGTCTGCACCGCGGACTCCGAGGAGACGCCGCGGATCCGGGCGATCTCCGGGCGCGAGATCGGCTGCAGGTAGGCGACGATCGCGAGGGTCTCGGCCTGCGCCTGGGTGAGCGGCGGGGTGCGCGGCTTCGCCAAGAGGCGCCGCGCGGCGCCGTCGGCGACCGGGTCGGCGGCCAGCGTCCAGCCGCCCGCGACGTTGCGCAGGACGATGCCGCGCCGGCCCTCGCCGAGCTCGCCGGAGAGCAGGTCGAGGGCGCGGTCGACCTCGGCCTCGCCGGCGTCGGCGGCCTCGGCCAGCTCGGTGGTCGAGACCGGCTCCGGCGAGAGGAAGAGCAGGGCCTCGATCGTGCGCTCTAGCTCCCCAGCACTCATCTGGCCACCACCTCGATCGGGCCGAAGTTCTTGCCCTGCTTCCACGTCGCCTCTCCCTTCTTGTGCAGCTCGAGCAGCGCGAACAGCGTCACCGCCTGGGTCAGCCGGTCCTCGGAGCCGAACGCCTCGTCGAAGTCGAAGCGGTCGCGCCGCGCCAGGACCTCGCGGAGCGCGCGCAGCCGCCGCTCGAGCGACACGGTGGGGCGGATGTGGCTGGTGTCGGGCGCCGGCGGGACCTGGAGCAGGTCGCCGATCGCGGCGGCGAGCTGGTCGGGCTCGTAGGTGGGGCGGGCGGCCTCGAGCGCCACCCGGCGCAGCTCGGGCGGGAGCGGCGCCGAGCGGTAGTGATAGCGGCGCCCCTGCGCGAACAGCTCGGCCAGGTGCGCGGCGGCGTCGCGGTAGCGGCGGTACTCGAGCATCCGGGCGAGCAGCTCGTCCGCCGCCTCCTCGGGCGCCAGCTCGGGCTCGTCGGGGGCCTGCGGCAGGAGCAGGCGGGACTTCAGCTCGAGCAGCGAGGCGATCAGGACGAGGAACTCGGTCGCCGCCTCGAGGTCGAGCTCGCCCGTCTCCTCGAGGCGCTCGAGGTAGGCGAGCACGAGCTCGGCGAGGTCGAGCTCGAGCAGGTTGATCTCCTCGCGGAGGACGACCGCGAGCAGCAGGTCGAACGGGCCCGCGAAGACGTCGAGGTCGAGCTCGAGCTCGGCGGTGCGCATGCGCGGAAAGGTAGCCGCTCGCCCGGCCGCTACCCCGCGGCTCAGACGGGTACGTCGCCGACCGAGTAGAGGCTCCATTCGCCCGGAACTCCCTTGAGCTCCGCAGAGCCGCGCGACTTCGAAGTCGATGTCCGAGCCGACGACTAGGTCCTTCACCGTGCCCGAGACGAGCACCTGCCCCGGCTCGGCCCGGCCGGCGATCCGGGCGCCGATGTGAACCGCCATGCCGCCGACATCGGAGTTGCGAAGCTCGCACTCGCCGGTGTGCAGACCTGCCCTGATCTCGAGCCCGAGGTCGACGAGCGCGCGGCTCAGGTGCGTGGCGCAACCGATCGCCCTGGCGGGCCCGTCGAACGTGGCGAAGACGCCGTCGCCCGTCTCTTTGATCACACGGCCCTGGTAGCGGTCGACGAGCTCACCGGCGACGGCGTCGTGGCGATCGAGGAGTTCCCGCCAGGCGCGGTCGCCGAGCGGCTGCCGCACGGCCCGTGGAATCGACGATGTCGGTGAACATCACGGTGGCGAGGACACGCTGGGCGGGGCGCGCCCCGCGGTGCCGGTGAGGAACTGCTCGATCAGGTCGAGTACCTCCTCGCCTCGCTCCGTCCACATCAGGTGATCCGCCCCCGGCACCTCCACGAAATCCGCCTGCGGGATCCGATCCGCGATGTAGCGCCCGAGCGCGGGCCTGATGGGCCGGTCGTCGGCTCGGTGCATGACGAGCGTCGGAGCGCTCACGAGCGGAAGGGCCGACCTCACGTCCGCCTCTCGATAGAGGTCCATCAGCTCCTTCGCGCCGCGGGGACTCGTTCCCGATCGAAGCAGCTGCGCCCACCACTGCTCGGTCCGCGGATCCCCCTTCCGGCTGGGCGCGAAGAGCTCGAGCGCCCACGGGTCCACCCCATCCCTCGTCCACCATCTCGATCCAGCCGTCGAAGCTCTCCGGCGGGAGTCCGTCTGGATAGTCCGGCGCTCGCGCGAGCCTCGCGTAGGCGGCTCCAGATGCACGAGGTGGGTACAGCGCGCCGGGTGGCTGGCCGCGAATAGCAGCGCCATCGCCCCGCCCTCGGAGATCCCGAGCACGGCCGCCCGCTCCGAGTCCGCGGCGTCGAGAACCGCCTGCATGTCGTCCACCATCTCCTCGATCGTCGGCGGCCGCCCGAGCCGATCGGAGAGCCCCTGCTCGCGCTTGTCGAAGAGGATCACCCGCGCGAACGAGCCGAGTCCCTCGAACATCCGCGCCACGTCCGGGTTCTCCCAGAGGACCTCGCAGTGCGAGACGAAACCCGGCGCCATCAGCAGGTCGATCGGGCCATCGCCGAAGACCTGATAGGCGATGCTCACATCGCCGCTGCGGGCGTAGCGCGTCTCCGGCAGATCAGCCTCCCGGTGGGCCGACGCCCATCGCCTCGCGCACGTCGGCGAGCACGGGTGCGGCGATCGCACGCGCCTTCTCGGCGCCGGCGGAGAAGGCTCGCTCGAGACCCTCTTCGTCGGCACGGAGCTCGCCGTAGCGCTCCCGGACCGGGGTGAGGTACTCGACCACCGCTTCCCCCACCGCACCCTTGAAGTCGCCGTAGCCGGAGCCCGAGAACTCACGCTCGACCTCCTCCGGCGCCACCCCTCGCACGACCGAGAGGATCTCGATCAGGTTGGCGATCCCCTCCTTGCCCTCGCCGCGGCGAACCTCGGTGCCGGAGTCGGTGACGGCGCTCCGGATCTTCTTGCGGACCGCGTCGGGCTCGTCGAGGACGAAGACCGTGCCCGGCTCGCTGCCGCCGGTGGTCGCCATCTTCGAGTCGGGGCGCTGAAGGTCCATGATCCGCGCCCCTACCTCGGGGATCCGGTGCACGGGCTCGACCAGCGTCTCGCCGAAGCGCTCGTTGAAGCGCCTAGCGATCTCGCGCATCAACTCGATGTGCTGGCGCTGGTCGTCGCCGACCGGGACCTCTTCGGCGCGGTAGGCCAGTACGTCGGCCGCCTGGAGCACCGGGTAGAAGAAGAGTCCCGCGGAGACGAAGGCGCCCTGCTGGGACTCGAGCAGCGCGCGCTTGTCCTTCCATTGGTGCATGCGGTTGAGGTCGCCCCAGGCCGTGACCGAGCAGAGCAACCAGCAGAGCTCGGTGTGCTCGGCGACGTCACCCTGGCGGAAGAAGATGCAGCGCTCGGGGTCGAGGCCGGCGGCGAGCAGGATCGCCGCGGTGTCGTGGACCGAGCTGCGGAGCTCGGCGGGGTCGAAGGGGACCGTGGTCGCGTGCAGGTCGACCACGCAGTAGATCGCCTCGCCGCGGTCCTGGCCCTCGACGTACTGGCGGATCGCTCCGATGTAGTTGCCGAGGTGCTTGCGGCCGGTCGGCTGGATGCCGGAGAAGATGCGTGGACTCATCGCGGCGGCTGATATATGAGCCGAACCGGACGGCGAAGCGGAGGATTCGGCGACCTTGTCCATGGTGCGGGATCCTATGACTGCCGCAGCTAGGGCGCGACCCCGAAGACCTCGGCCTGGATCTGGCGCTGGCCGTAGGATCCGCGGTAGACCGGACCCGAGGCGGAGACGAGATCGCCCGCGCCGGGCAGGGGACGCGGTCGAAGGTCGCGCCGGACGTCGATCACCGAGATCCCCGCCCCAGTGACGCTCTCGTCGCCCTCGAGCACGAAGTGGGCGTCGCCGTCGCCATCGGGGTCGACCGCCTCGACGTAGATCACCCTGCCGGTGGCGCTCTCGCAGTTCGCCGCGGCCGGAGGGCACCTGGCCTCACGCAGGTCCGGGCGATCCTTGCTCGCGGTCGGCCTCGCTGAGCCACTCGACTCCGGCGGTGACGGACGCGATTGCTCCTCGGATCCGCAGCCCATGAGCACGCAGAGGCACGCGAGTGAGAGGACCGGACGCATGGATCTCAGGCGGGTACGGCAGCGGGCTCTTTTTCTCGCCCCTCGGCGCCCGGCGCCGGCCGGGTCCTCCGGGCAGCGTCCGCACTCGCCGGCGAGCGCGGTGGCGCGTGGCTCGGTCTCCGGCGCGGGCCGCGGGCGCTCGGGGTTGCGGATCCCCACCGCCGCGACGACGCCGCCGCAGATCATCAGGACGCCGCAGATCCCGATCCCGAGGTCGAACGAGGACTCGGAGGCATCCGTCACCGCCGTGGTCACGGTCGACGCCTCCTGCGGATCGAGCCCGCCGGTCTCCGCGGCGCCGAGTGGCTTCTCGCGAGCCTCGGCGACGGACCGCTCCGCCGCCGGGCCGAGCTCGGTGCCCGCGAGGTTGTCGTCGATCGTCCCCTTGAACTGAGCCGCGATCACCGCGCCGAGGACCGCGATCGCAAGCAATCCGGCGACCCGTGAGATGCCGTTGTTGATCCCCGATGCGACGCCCGAGTGCCGCTCCTCGACCGAGTCGAGGACGGTCGCGGTGAGCGGGGCGACCAGCGCCGCCAGCCCGAGGCCGAAGACGAACACGGCCGGCAGGACGTCGGAGATGTAGTCCGCGTCGGCGCCCACCCTGGCGAAGAGGAGCATTCCGATCCCGCCCAGGATCGCCCCCGCGGCCATCGGCAGCCTCGGCCCCGTGCCGGAGGCGAACCGGCCGAAGCGCGAAGAGAGGACGAACATGAGCACCGAGACGGGCGTGGTCGCCAGGCCCGCCTCGAGCGCCGAGTAGCCGGCGGTCTGCTGGAGGAAGAGAGTGATGAAGAAGAAGCCGCCGATCAGCCCGGCGTAGGAGGCGAAGGTGGCGAGGTTGGCGACCGCGAAGTTGCGCACGCGGAACAGCCCCAGCTCGAGCATCGGGTGCGGGGCGCGGCGCTCCCAGGCGATGAAGAGGGCGAAGCAGACGATCCCGAGGATCAGCGGAACGAGGACGATCGGATCCGTCCAGCCGTAGATCGGCTGCTCGATCAGCGCGAACACCGGCCCACCGAGGCCGATCGCCGAGAGCGCGATCCCGACCCAATCGATCCCCGGCACCGCCTCCGGGTCCTTGCTCTCCTCGACGTGGCGGAGCGTGAGCAGGATGGTGGCCGCCACCAGCGGAAGGTTGATCCAGAAGATCCAGCGCCAGTCGAGGGCGTCGACCAGGAAGCCGCCCCCGGCCGGGCCGACGATCGTCGAAATCCCCGTCCAGGCGGTCCAGGTGCCGACCGCGGCGCCCCTCGCCGCGCCGTCGAAGGCCGCGGCGACGAGCGCGAGCGAGCCCGGCACGAGCAGCGCCCCGGCGATCCCCTGAAGGGCCCGCGCCCCGACCAGGACCTCGTCGGTCGGCGCGATCGCGCAGAGGACCGAGGTGACGCCGAACCCGGCGAGCCCGGCGACGAACATCAGCCGTCGGCCCTTCTGATCGCCGAGCGCACCGCCCACCAGAAGCAGGCTCACCAGGGCCAGCATGTAGGCCTCCACCACCCACTGCTGCCCCGCCAACCCGGCGTCGAGGTCGTCGGCGATCGCGGGCAGCGCGACGTTGACGATCGTCGAGTCGAGGAAGACGACCGTCGACCCGAGGATCGCCGCGATCAGGGTGAAGCGCTGGGTTCGGGTCACCCGATTCAGTCTGCCAGGCGTCGCTTTCGGGCCGCTTACGGCGCCGGCGGGTCGCGGAGCTGGTGTGCTGGGGTGAAGAAGTTCCTATAGGCAAGGGACGTCGAGATCAGGGTGGCGATGGCGATGCTGCCGAGCAGGGTCCAGAGCAAGATGAGCTGGAGGCGCACGGCATCGACGGGCTCGGCTCCGGCGAGGAGCATCCCGACCATCGTCCCCGGGAAGAAGATCAGGCCCGTGGTCTTGGTCGAGTCGACCAGCGGGATCATCGCCGAGCGCAGGCTGCGGCGGAGGATCGGCGCGGCGGCCTGGGTGGAGGTCGCGCCGAGCGCGAGGGTGGCCTCGATCTTGCCGGCGTTCTCGTTCATGTCCTCGCCCAGCCGGTTGAGCGCGACTGCGGACGCCGTCATCGCGTTGCCGATCACCATTCCGCCCACGGGCACCAGATAGCGCGGCTCGGGCTCGAAGACGCCGAGCGCCACCACGAGGACGAGGGTGGCTGCCGCCGCGACCGAGAGCGCCACCAGCAGCGGCACGAACGCGCCCGGGACGCGCTCGGCGCGGCCGCGCGCCGTGTAGGCGCCGAACAGGACCATGGCCACGATCAGGGCGATCACCAGCGTGAGCGTGTCCTCGTCGAAGATCGCCTGGATCACGTAGCCGATCGCGATCAGCTGGATGAACGAGCGGACCACCGCCACGGCGTAGTCGGCCTCCAGCCCCGTGCGGCGCCAGAACGAGACCGCGATCGCGATCGCGACGAGCACAAGCGCCGCCGCGACCTCGCCGACGCTGACGTCGATCCCGACGTTCACGCTTTGATCAGCTCCCGGGCGGGGCCCGCGGCGACGATCCGCCCCTCGTCGAGCCTCACCACCCAGTCGGCGAGTCGGCGGGCCTGGGCGAGGTCGTGGGTGACGAGGACGATCGAGATCTCGAGCCGCTCCCGAAGCCCGAGCAGGGTCTGCTCGACGGCCCCCTGCGCCTCGGCGTCGAGCGCCGAGGTTGGCTCGTCGAGCAGCAGCACCCTGGGCTCGAGCGCGAGGGCGCGGGCGAGCATCACCCGCTGCTGCTCGCCCACCGAGAGCCGGGCCACGTCGCGCTCGGCGTAGCCGTCACCGAGGCCGGCGAGCCCAAGGGCTCGGTTCACGTCGCACTCCCGGCCGGCCAGCTCGGCGCCGTAGCGGACGTTGTCCGCGACGGTCCCGTCCAGGAACGCGGGAAGCTGCGGCACCAGGCAGACCTCGCGCCGCAGGCCGAGCGGATCGAGCTCGCGGACGTCGGTGCCCCGATAGCGAACCTCGCCGGCCTGGGGGTCGGCGAGCCGGTTGAGCAGCCTCAGCAGGGTCGACTTGCCGCTCCCGGACGGTCCCGCGACGCAGCACGCCCCCTCCGGAAGCTCGGTCGACAACCCGCGAAGGACCTCGCGCCCGCCCCGCGCGTACTCGAGATCGCGCAGCTCGAACAGCACGGCGCGATCATCGCACTGCGGTCGGCACGCATAATCGCTCCGTGGACTTCATCGAGCCGATGCGCGCCCGCCAGGTCGAGGATCCGCCCGAGGGCCCCGACTGGGCCTACGAGATCAAGTGGGACGGGGTGCGGGCGATGGCCGCGGTCGAGGGCGGTGAGCTGACGCTGTGGAGCCGCCGCGGGGAGCGAATGACGTCTAGGTATCCCGAGCTGGCGACGATCGGCGAGGCGCTCGATGTGAAAGAGGCGATGTTCGACGGCGAGATCGTCGCCTTCGACGAGTCGGGCGTCCCCCGGTTTCAGCGCCTCCAGCGCCGGATGGGGTTGACCACCGAGGCGACGATCCGCCACCGCGTCGCCGAGATCCCGGTCACCTTCGTCGCCTTCGACCTCGTCCGGCTCGACGGGCAGAACCTGGTCGACGAGTCCTACGAGCGGCGGCGCGAGCTGCTCGCGGGCCTCGACTTCGACGGTCCCTCCTGGCAGGCGCCGGGGCACCATCGCGGGTCGGGATCGAGGCTGCTCGAGGTCGCCCGGGAACGAGGGCTCGAGGGGATCGTCGCCAAGCGCGCCGAGAGCCCGTATTGCCCGGGCCGGCGCACCTCGTACTGGCTGAAGACGAGGGCGCGCCGGGGGCAGGAGCTCGTGATCGGCGGCTACAACCCCGGCGAGGGATCGCGACGGGGACGCGTCGGCTCGCTTCTGGTCGGCTACTGGGACACCACCCCGGAGGAGGCCGAGCGGCTCGGCCGCGAGCCGCGCCTCGTCTACGCGGGCGGCGTCGGCACGGGCTTCACGGAGGAGATGCTCGACCGGCTACGCGACCTGCTCGGACCGCGGGTCCGCGACACGAGCCCGTTCCAGCTCGGCGTCGACCCGGTGGTCAAGCGCCGCTACCACCCGGGGGGGCCACCGGTGTTCGTCGAGCCCGACCTGGTCGGCGAGTTCGAGTTCACGGAGTGGACCGACGAGGGCACCCTGCGCCAGCCGGCCTTCAAGGGCCTTCGCGACGACAGGGACCCCCGCGAGGTGGTGCGCGAGGGCTGAGCGATGAGTTCGTGCGACTGCGCCGGTCGAAACCCTTGAAAGCCGCAAGATCGCTTCCGCGAAACGGTTTCGGGAAGGGGTCGGGGCGGTACTTTGGAACACTGATTACCCATGCCTCGCGCGATTTGGAGTGGATCGATCAGCTTCGGGCTTCTGAACGTGCCCGTGAAGCTCTACAGCGCCGTCTCGAAGCAGACGGTGCGCTTTCGTGAGCTCCGCGAGGGCGACAGCTCGCGGATCCGCCACAAGAGGGTCGCCGAGGACGACGGCGAGGAGGTCCCCTACGAGAAGATCGTCAAGGGCTACGAGGTCACGCCGGACCAGTACGTGATCGTCTCCCGCGACGAGCTCGACGAGATCGCCCCCGAGCGGACTCGAGCGATCGAGATCAAGGACTTCGTCGACCTCGACGAGATCGACCCGATCTACTTCGAGCATCCCTACTACCTCGGACCCGACAAGGGCGCCGAGCGCGCCTATCAGCTCCTGGTCAACGCGATGGAGGAGCAGCGCAAGGTGGCGATCGCCCGCTTCGTGCTGCGCAACAAGGAGCACCTTGCGGCGATCCGGCCGATGGACGGAGTGCTGACGATGGCGACCATGCGCTTCGCCGACGAGGTCGTCTCCCCCGACGATCTCGACGACGTCCTGCCCGAGAAGCAGGCGAAGGTCGAGAAGCGGGAGCTCGACATGGCGAAGCAGCTGATCGAATCGCTGTCGACCGATTTCGACGCCAGCCAGTACGAAGACGAGTACCGCGAGAAGCTCCTCGACCTGATCGAGCGCAAGGCGAAGGGCGAAGAGGTCGTCGCGGCCCCGACGGAGGAGCCGAAGCCGACCAAGGCGCCCGATCTGATGGCGGCGCTCGAGGAGAGCCTCGCGTCGGTCTCCGGCGAGGAGCTCGGCGGGGACGGGAAGGCGAGCAAGCCATCCGGCGCCCGCAAGACGTCGAAGTCCTCGTCGCGCAGCTCGAAGTCGCGATCCGGCTCGAAGAGCAAGTCCGGCAGCTCCCGATCGCGAAGCAAGGCAAAGGCCGCCAAGTAGAGGTCGAGGGCCGCGAGCTCTCGATCTCGAACCTGGACAAGGTCCTCTACCCGGAGGCCGGGTTCACCAAGGGCGAGGTGATCGATTACTACGCCCGGATCGCCGAGGTGATGGTGCCGCACCTGCGCGACCGCCCACTGACCCTGCGCCGCTTCCCCAACGGGGTCGACGCGGGCTCGTTCTTCGAGAAGCGCTGCCCGGAGCATCGCCCGGACTGGGTCAAGACCGGCGAGGTCGACACCAGCGAGGGCCCGATCGACTTCTGCCTCTGCCAGGATCGCGCCACCCTCGTCTGGGTCGCGCAACTCGCGGCGCTGGAGCTGCATCCGTCGCTCTCGCGAGTGAAGGCGCTGAGCCGGCCGACGGTCGTCGCCTTCGACCTCGATCCCGGCCCGCCGGCGGACATCGTCGACTGCTGTCGGGTCGGCCTTCGACTGCGCGAGCTCTTCGCTCGCTTCGAGATCGAGTGCTTCCCCAAGACCTCGGGCTCGAAGGGGCTCCAGGTCTACGTGCCGTTGAACGGCAAGATCACCTACGAGCGGACGAAGCCGTTTGCTCAGGCGGTAGCGCGCCTGCTGGAGAAGCAGACCCCCGACGAGGTCGTCTCCAAGATGGCGAAGGCGCAGCGCAAGGGCAAGGTCTTCGTCGACTGGAGCCAGAACGACCGCGCCAAGACGACGATCGGCGTCTACAGCCTGCGTGCCCGGGAGCGGCCGACGGCCTCGACGCCGCTGGAGTGGTCGGAGGTGGAGGCGGTGGCCGAATCGGGCGACGGCGGGACGTTGAGGTTCGAGGCATCGCAGGTGCTGGAGCGAGTCGCCGAGCGCGGGGACCTGTTCGCGCCGGTGCTCGAGCTCGAGCAGCAGCTCCCGGACCTCTAGTCGCTCTAGTCCGGCTTGCGGAAGACGTAGTAGGTCCCGGGGCCCGCCGCCCCCTCCCCGACCCAGGCGAGCCCCTCACGCTCGAAGCCCCGCCGGAGCAGGTCGACCGGAGTGTGGAACGGCGTCCCCGTCCCGAGGCTCGAGACGACGATCAGGTGCCCGCCCGGCGCGAGCACGCGGCTGGTCTCACGGAAGAAGGCTGGCGTGGACACCTGGACGATCAGATCGAACTCGCCGTTCGAGAAGGCCAGCGCCGAGGCATCCGCGACCTCGAACTCGACCCGTCGCTCCAGCTCCGCGGGGAGCTTCGCGCGAGCCGTCGCGATCATCCGATCCGCGATGTCGACGCCGATCACCGCGGCGGCCGGGAACCGCTCGGCGAGCCAGGTCGCGGCGCTCCCGGTACCTGTTCCAAGGTCGAGGATCCGCGCGGGGTCGCTCTCGATCCGGCCAACCGCCTCCTCGAGCGGCGCCAGGCGCTGCGGGTTGGCGGTCCGGGCGTCCCAATCGGGAGCGAGCCGGTCGAAGAAGCGGCGGGTGGGCCCGCGCAAGACCGGCCAGCTCGCCGGGAAGCGGGCCACGAGCCGGGTCATCGCCTTGCCGGCGATTCGTACCGGTGCCGGGGGGCCGTCGCTCACGGCGGCGACGTTAGCGACAGCTCAGGCGACCGGCAGTGCGCCCGCCGCCGGCCTGCCCGACTCGGCGGAGGGCCCGGATCGCGACGCCGAGACGGCGTACGGCCTCGCGGATCTCGTCCGGGTCGAGATAGCCGAACGACAACCGCATGTGGGTCTGGCGCGGGCGCTCGGGCACCATCGCCGCGCCCGGGACGAAGGTGACTCCCTGGCGCTGGGCCTCGTCGGCCAGGTCCCGCTCGTCGAGCGGCTCGTTCAGGGTGACCCAGATGTGGCCGCCGCCGAGCGGATGCGAGTAGCTCGCCACCGGGCCCAGCTCGCGGTCGAGCGCCTCCATCATCACGTCCCGGCGGTCGCGATAAAAGGGGATCGCGGTCTCGCTGATGTGGCGCTCGTAGTCCCCCCCGGCGAAGAACCGTGCGCCGACGAGCTGGGGAAGCGTCGCCGAATGGATGTCGTCGCTCCGCTTCTCGCGCGCGATCGCGCCCAGCACGGGACCGCTGGCCGCGACCCAGCCGAGCCGCAGGCCGCCGCCGACCGTCTTGGTCACCGAGTCGACGTAGACGACGTGGTCCGGCGCGTCGGCCCGCAGCGGGGGAAGCGCTTCGCCCTCGAATCGCAGGTCGCCGTAGACGCCGTCCTCGACGATGAAGAAGCCGTGGCGGCGCGCCAGGTCGAGCAGATGCGCTCGGCGCTCCGGCGAGAGGTCGCGGCCGGTGGGGTTGTGGAGGCGCGGCTGGAGCGCGAGCAGCTTGATCTCGTGCCGCCGCAGGAGCGCCTCGAGCGCCTCGGTGTCGAGGCCGTCCTGGTCGACCGGGACCGGCAGGATGCGGGCACCGGGGCCCCAGAGCGCCTCGATCACGCCGAAGAAGCTCGGCGACTCGCAGGCGACGATGTCGCCAGGCCGCAGGATCGCCCGCCCGGTGAGCGTGAGCGCCTGGCGAGCGCCGGTGGTGCAGATGATCGACTCGGGCTCCTCGGCGACGCCCCGGCGCCTCATCAGCGCGGCGTACTCTTCGCGCAGCTCGTCGGGGCCCTCGATGTCGATGTACTGGAACGCGCGGGCCCCCTCGTCGGCGAGGACGGCGGCGGTGAGCTCGGAGAGCAGCTCGGTCGGATATAGGGAGTCGGCGGGATAGCCGACCGAGAGCGGCAGCACGTCGGTGCTCATGGCGTGCCGGAACATGTCCCGCACCGCGCGGTCTCCCGGGCTCTCGGAGATCTCGGGCAGCGCGTAGTGCTGCCACGCCGTATCGACGGAGGCGTCGGATTCGCCGGCGGGCGGCTCCTGGGCGACCGGCGCCGTCTGGCGCACGTAGGTGCCGCTGCCCACCCGGCCGGTGACCAGTCCGAGCTCGGCGAGCCGCCTGTAGGCCCGCGCGGCGGTCAGGTGGTTGACGCCCGCGATCTCGGCGACCTCTCGAGTGGGCGGGAGCCGGTCGCCGGGGCCGAGCTCCCCGCCCGCGATCGACTCCGTGAAGGCGTCGACGATCTGCTGGGTGAGCGACCGCTCGGCCTCGCGGTCCAGGTCAGACAATCTCTCTTTGTATGACATTGACAATCCTTTGTACCCCTCTAATGTACGTGCAGGTCACGATTGTAAACCAAGCAAGGGCGAGTGTCCAGGGCGAAGGAGGCTCAATCATGTATCACAACGACACAAAGAACTACAACGAAGACGTGACGATCAGGGTCGCCGCGCCGCAGGAGTGGGACGCGATCGATCGGCTCGCCCAGCGCGACTCGGCGCCTCCCCCGCCCCGCGACGCAATGCTCGTCGCCGAGGTCGACGGCGAGATGCGAGCCGCAGTGTCGGTCCGCAACGGATACGCGATCGGCGACCCCTTCAGCCACAGCGACGAGCACGTCGCGCTGCTGCGCGCCCGCGCCGAGCAGCTGCGAGGTGAACCGAACTACCGGCTCGGCCGAGCGGCTGGCGAACGACGGGCCTGCGGCTGGCGCGGGCCTCGTCGAGGCGGCGCACCGGGGTCGTGTAGGGCGCGTTGCGGGCGATCTCCGGGTCGCCCTCGGCCTCGGCGACGATCGCCTCGAGGGCCTCGGCGAATCCGTCGAGGCTCTCGCGCGTCTCGGTCTCGGTCGGCTCGACCATCAGCGCCTCGTCGACGAGCAGCGGGAAATAGACCGTCGGCGGGTGAAAGCCGTGGTCGAGGAGTCGCTTCGCTATGTCGAGGGTGCGGATCCCGAGCTTCCGCTTCGCCGGGCCGCCGGAGAGGACGAACTCGTGCATGCAGGTGCGCTCGAACGCCGCCGGCAGGTACTTCCCGGCGGCGCCCTTGGCGATCCGCGCCATCAGGTAGTTGGCGTTCAGCACCGCCGTGTCGGACGCCTCGGCGAGGCCGTCGCCGCCGAGGCTGCGGATGTAGGCGTAGGAGCGGACGAAAACGCCGAAGTTGCCGGCGAACCCGCGCAGGCGGCCGATCGACTGCGGCGCCTCGTAGTCGAGGTCGTATGCGGGCGCAGCGCCGTTCGAGCCCTCGCGGCGGATCGACGCGGGGCACCGGCAGGAACGGCTTGATCCGGTCCGAGACGGCGATCGGGCCCGCCCCCGGTCCGCCGCCGCCGTGCGGCTGCGAGAACGTCTTGTGCAGGTTGACGTGGACGATGTCGAAGCCCATGTCGCCGGGCCGCGAGCGGCCCATGATCGCGTTCAGGTTGGCGCCGTCGTAGTACAGGGTGCCCCCCGCCTCGTGGACGATCGCGGCGATCTCGCGGATGTTCGCGTCGAACAATCCGAGCGTGTTCGGGTTGGTGAGCATCAGGCAGGCGGTGCGCTCGGAGGCCTTCGCGCGCAGGTCGTCGAGGTCCACCCCGCCCCGCTCGTCGGTCTCGACCTTGACGACGTCGTAGCCGGCCATCGTCACGGTCGCGGGATTGGTGCCGTGGGCGGTGTCGGGCGTCAGCACCTCGGTGCGCTCCTCGCCGCGCTCGGTTGTGGAACGCGCGGGTCAGGAGCAGCCCGGCGAGCTCCCCGTGAGAGCCGGCCGAGGGCTGGAGGCTGACGTGCGGCAGGCCGCAGATCTCGGCCAGCGCGCCCTGGAGGTTCCACATCAGCTCCAGCGCCCCCTGTGCGCGCCGCGGGTCCTGGGCTGGATGGAGCCGCGCGTGTCCGGGCAGCGCCGCGACCCGCTCGTTGAGCCTCGGGTTGTGCTTCATCGTGCACGAGCCGAGCGGGTAGAAGCCGGTATCGAGGTCGAAGTTGCGCCGCGAGATCCGGTTGTAGTGGCGGACGATCTCGGGCTCGGAGATCTCGGGGAGCTCGGCAGGCTGCTCGCGGAGGTGCTTCTGCGGGATCAGGTCCTCGAGGGGCGTGTCCGGAACGTCGGGGGCGGGGAGCGTGGCGGCGCGGCGGCCGGGGACGGACTTCTCGAAGATCGTGGTGACGGGCTCTCGCTGTGCCGGAGTGGGGACTTCTGCCGTCGAGGGCACGTAGGGGGAGGGGTTCGGGGTCACGGCGTTGCCTCCGAGGCGATTGGCGCGTTTGTGGCGCTATGCGACCGAAACGCGCCAACGGCACGTTCGAGGGCCTCCGCAAGCCGATCGATGTCCCCCTTAGTGCGCCGTTCGGTCAGCGCAATCAGCAGGCCATCCGAGTACTCCGGGTATTCGCGGGCGAGCGGATACCCACCCGCGATTCCTTCAGCCGCCAGCGCATCGAGCACCTCACCGACCGGCGCATCCACCCGCACCGCGAACTCCCGCACGACGGGCGCCTCGTGCAGCAGCTCCACCCCGTCGATCGCCGCGAGCCGCTCGCGAGCGTATGCGGCCCGCCGCACGAGGAGCTCGCCCAGCTCCGCGAAGCCCCGCTTGCCGAGCCAGCTCAGGTAGATCACTCCGGCGAGCGCGTTGAGCGCCTGCGAGGTGCAGATGTTGTGGGTCGCCTTCTCGCGGCGGATGTGTTGCTCGCGGGTCTGCAGGGCGAGGACGAAGCCGCGGCGGCCGTCGACGTCCTCGGTCTCGCCGGCGATCCGGCCCGGCATCCGCCGGATGTGCTCCTCGGTCGCGGCGAAGAAGCCGAACGAGGGGCCGCCGAAGTCGAGTCGGTTGCCGAGCGGCTGGCCCTCGCCGAGGGCGATGTCGTAACCGCACTCACCGGGCGGCCGCAGCACGCTGAGCGCGATCGGATCGACCGCCGCGATCGCCAGCGCGCCGGACTCCTTCGCCGGCGCGGCGAGCGCCTCGAGGTCCTCGACCGCGCCGAGGAAGTTGGGGTTTTGGACGAAGACGGCCGCGGTCTCTGAGTCGACGGCCTCGGCGAGCTCCGCCTCGTCGGTGAGGCCGTCGGCGAGCCCGACCTCCACGACCTCGGCTCCGAACCCGCTTGCGTAGGTCCGAAGCGTCTCGCGACTGTGCGGGTGAAGCCCGCGGGAGACGACCAGCCTCCTCCGGGGTGGGCGGGTCGATTGTTTGGCCCCGATCGCCAGGTAGGCGGCGGAGGCGACCGACGACGGGCCCTCGTATAGCGACGCGTTGGCGACCGGAAGGCCAGTCAGCTCCGAGATCGCGGTCTGGAACTCGAACATCGCCTGCAGGCCGCCCTGGGAGATCTCCGGCTGGTAGGGGGTGTACGGGGTGAGGAACTCCGAGCGCTGGGTGATCGCGTCGACGATCGCCGGCACGTAGTGGTCGTAGAAGCCGGCGCCGAGGAAGCAGACCTCGGCGTCGGCGTCGGCGTTTCGCTCGGCGAGCGAGGCCAGATGGTCGAAGACCTCGCTCTCCCCCAGCCCGTCGGGCAGCTCGAGCGGCCGGTCGAGCCGCACCTCGGCGGGAAGCTCGGCGAACAGCTCGTCGACCGAGCCGACGCCGATCTCCGCCAGCATCGCCTCGCGGTCGGCGTCCGTCGCTGACGTGTAGCGCGTCACGGGAACCGAGGCTAGCGGGACCCGCGGTCCCGCCCTCAGTCGGCGTCGGCCACGAGCTTCCGGTAGGCCTCGACGTCGAGGAGCTCGTCGGCCTGGGAGGGGTCGGCGAGCTTCACCTTGACCAGCCAGCCCTCGCCGTACGGGTCGTCGTTGATGGTCTCCGGGCTGTCGGACAGGGACTCGTTGACGGCGACGATCTCGCCGGAGAGGGGGGCGTAGACGTCGGAGACGGCCTTCACCGACTCCACCTCCGCGTAGGGGACGTCCTTCTTCACCTCGGCGCCCGTCTCGGGGGGTTCGAAGAAGACCACCTCACCGAGCGCGTCCTGCGCGTACCAGGTGATCCCGAAGGTGGCGTCCTCGCCGTCGACCCGGGCCCAGTCGTGCTCGGGGTGGTAGCGGAGGTCCTCGGGGTAGCTCTCGTCTGCCATCTCTCAGTCTTCCTTCTCGTAGAGCGGCCGGGACTCTATGCGGGCGGGACGCCGCTTGCCGCGCACGTCGACCTCCAGCTCGGTCCCGGCCTCCGCCAGCTCCGTCCGCACGTACCCCATCCCGATCCCCCGTTCGAGGCAGGGGGAATGGGTTCCGCTGGTCACCACGCCGACCTCCTCGCCGTCGTGGAGAAGCGCGTTGCCCTGGCGCGGGATCCCGCGCTCGGTGAGCGCGAACGGGACGAGCTTCTCGGCCGGCCCCTCGGCCCTCGCCGCTGCCACCGCGTCGGAGCCGATGAATCCCGTCTCCTCCTTGCACACCCAGCCGAGGCCCGCCTCGATCGGATTTCGGTCCCCGTCCATGTCGTTGCCGTAGAGGTGGAAGCAGACCTCGAGCCTCAGCGTGTCGCGGGCGGCCAGCCCGGCCGGCGTCGCCCCGGAGTCGACGAGCGCGCGCCAGAGGGCCGGCGCCGCGTCAGGCTCGACTAGCACCTCCACGCCGTCCTCGCCGGTGTAGCCGGTCCCGCAGACCAGCGCCTCGACCCCTTCCGCGACCGCGTCCCGGAGCGGCAGCCTCGCCGTATGCATTCGCGGCGGCAGCTTGCCGACGACGAGCGCGCCGACCAGCTCCCTCGCGTCCGGCCCCTGCACCGCGAGCATCGCGTAGTCGGCCGCGACGTCGCGCGCCTCCGCCTCGATCCCGTCGAGGTGCCCCGCCATCCATCCGTGATCCTTCTCGTGGTTGGCGGCGTTGGTCACGGTCAGAAACCGGTCGGAGGCGAGCCGGTAGCTGAATAGGTCGTCGAGGATGCCGCCGTCCTCGCGGCAGAGCACCGAGTACTGGGCCCCGGATGCCTCGATCGCGGCGACGTCGTTCGAGAGCAGCCGCTGGAGCGCCCGCTCGGCCTCTGGCCCCTCGGTGAGCACCTGGCCCATGTGGGAGACGTCGAAGACGCCGCAGCCCCTGCGGACCGCGAGGTGCTCCTCGCGAACGCCCTCGTACTGCACGGGCATCTCCCAGCCGGCGAACGGGACCAGCTTCGCGCCGGCCTCGACGTGCTGCTCGTAAAGCGGGGTCCTGCGAAGCGCCTCCACGACGCCGCAGGCTACCGCCGGCCCTCGACCGCCTCGATCAGCGCTCGGACCCCACCTGGGGCCGCGGACTAGTCCTTGAGGAAGCTGGGGACGTCGATTTCGTCGTCCGGGACCTCGAGCGAGCGGATCTCGCGCTGGTCCGGGGCGATCTCGCGGCGGCGTCCGCGGCGGCGGACCTCCGCCGGGCGGCGGGCCAGCAGCTCGAAGCCCTCGAAGCCGGTGGCAATCACGGTCACCCGCACCTCGTCGCCCATGCTCCGGTCGACCACGGCGCCGAAGATGATGTTCGCGCCCTTGTCCGCGGTGTCGACGACGACCCCGGCGGCCTCGTTGACCTCGAACAGCCCGAGGTCCTCGCCGCCCGTGATGTTGAGCAGCATCCCGGTGGCGCCCTCGATCGTCTCCTCCAGCAGCGGCGAGGAGACCGCCATCTTCGCGGCCTCGGTGGCGCGGCTCTCGCCGGACGCGGTGCCGATCCCCATCAGCGCCGAGCCGGCGTCGGACATGATCGTCCGCACGTCGGCGAAGTCGAGGTTGATCAGCCCGGGGACCGTGATCAGGTCGGTGATCCCCTGGACGCCCTGGCGAAGGATGTCGTCGGCCTTGCGGAACGCGTCGGTGATCGACTCGCGCCGCTCGACCACCTGGAGCAGCTTCTCGTTCGGGACGATGATCAGCGTGTCGACGTTGGCCCGCAGCTTCTCGATCCCGTCGAGCGCCTGCTGCATCCGGCGGCGGCCCTCGAACTCGAAGGGCTTCGTGATCACGCCGACGGTCAGCGCACCGATCTCCTCCTTGGCGATCTCCGCGATCACCGGAGCCGCGCCGGTGCCGGTGCCGCCACCCTCGCCGGCGGTGACGAAGACCATGTCGGCGCCCTTCAGCGCCTCCTTGATGTCGTCGCGGCTCTCAGCCGCCGCGCCGGCGCCGATCTCCGGATTGCCGCCGGCGCCGAGCCCGCGGGTCAGCTCCTGGCCGATCCCGAGCTTGATGTCGGCGTCGCAGGCGAGGAGCTGCTGCGCATCGGTGTTGATCGCGATGAACTCGACGCCCTTGAGCCCGGCATCCACCATCCGGCTGACGGCGTTGGTTCCGCCGCCGCCCGCACCGACCACCTTGATGACTGCGAGATACGAAGACTCCATCTCGATCTTCCGTTCAGGCTCCCATCCGCGAGTCCGTCCGACCTTCAACCGATAGTAGAGGGTTTTCCAGGACCCACGCTCGTGAACACGCGCAAAATAGGGGAATCCGGGGGCGCTGTCAATCGTGCCTACCGGGCCGCCGGGACCTTCGAACTCTGAAGCTTGACTTGAGACTTGGCGTACCATCATGTTGAACTTGAGCCTCCATTCGTGCCTGAAACCGGCCCATTCGAGAGGGGTTCCAGGCCGGTTCAGGGGGTTGTCGCCGCGCCTGCAACCCCGGTTGCAGGCGCGGGAGAAACCGGAGCGGGCTCAGCGGCCGGCGCCGGGGCGGCGGCTTCCGGCGCGGACGGGGCGGCCTCGGGAGCCGGCGCCGACGGCCTCGGGCGGCGGGGACGATCGGCTGCCTCCTCGGGCGCCGTCCCCGAGTCGACCGGGCGGCGCGCCCCCGACTGCCGGCCGGCCCGGAATCCGCAGGTCGATGAAGCTGACCTGGTCGAGCTTCGGGTCGGCGAGGATCGCCGCGGCGGCGGCCCACTTCGCCTCCGCGTTGCGCGAGTCGCCGAAACGGAGCTCGACGCCGGCGGCGAGCGCGACCTCCACTCCATGGTCCCCCTCGACGCCGATGCCCTCGATCGCCGGCCGGAGGGGATCGGGCGCCGCTCCGAGAACCTCGGCCTGGGCCAGATCCAGCGCCATCGAGCGTCTCGGAGGCCGGGACGTTCCGCGCCTCGATCGCCGGCAGCTTCAGCTCGCCCGTCGCCACCCCGGAGAGAACGGTGCCGTCGCCGGCGACCGGGACGCCGTCCCCGGCCCCGACGATCGCCACCGGCGCGCGCTCGGTGACCTCGATCTTCAGCTGGTGCGGGAAGTCGGGCTCCACCGAGATCGAGGCGACCGTGGGGAACTCGCTCACGGCGCGCTCGAGCGCTCCGACGTCGGCGTTCGAGCGTCGTCATTCCCACTCGCCGTCTCCTGTGAGCGCCGTCCGGATCGCCGGCTCGGAGAAGCTGACGCCGGTGACGTCGACTTCGTCCACGGCGACGAACGAGGAGTGGCGAAACCAGAGCATGTAGGCCGGCGATGGCGGCCACGACCAGGACCAGCACGCGTCGACCACCCAGCGCCGGGACAGAACCGAGCGGGGCGCGGCGATCACCGTTCTCGGAGCGGTGCGCGCGACGCGCCCGAGATCGGCGACGAACGGGGAGGCCATCCACTCCCCCTTCGCGGTGGGAGCTACGAAGTCCTCGCCCTCGGCGAGCTCCCAGCCCGCGGGCTTCTCCACCTCTCCCAGGACCTGGACCTCGGGCTCGAGCACGATGCCGAACTTCTCGTGGACGCGGCGGCGACCCTCCGCCATCAGCTCGAGGATGTCGGCGGTGGTCGCCTCACCGGCGTTCTCGACGAAGTTCGCGTGCTTGGGCGAGAACCTCGCGCCGCCCACCTGGAGGCCCTGGCAGCCGGCCGCCTCGAGAAGCTGGCCCGCGGTGCGCCCCTCCGCGCGCCGGGTCGTCGGGGTTCTTGAAGGTGGAGCCGAACGTCTTGATCCCAGACGGCTGCGCCTCGCGGCGGCGGTCGCGCATTCCGCTCATCCGCTCCTTGACTGCGGCGCTCTCCTCCTCGGAGAGCCGGAAGCCGGCCCGGGCCACCACCTCCCCCGGCTCGAGGTTGGAGCGTCGGTACGAGAAGCCGAGCCGGTCGGGCGTCCGCCGGTCGACCCCGTCGGCCGAGGCGACGTCGACCCATTCGAGGACGCGCGCGAGCTCGCCGCCGTACGCGTTGGCGTTCATCCGCACCGCGCCGCCGACGGTGCCGGGGATGTTGATCCCGAACTCGAGGCCTGCCGAGCCCCCAGCCCGCCGCCTTCGCCGAGGCGGAGGGCAGCCGGGCGCCGCCGCCGCAGACGACCCTGATCCCGTCCCGCTCGATCTCGGCCAGCTAGCCGGCGAGCTTCAGGACCAGCCCACGGACTCCGGCATCGGCGACCAGCAGGTTCGACCCGGAGCCGACCACCTCGACCGGATGGCCCTTGCGGTCCGCCCAGGCGAGCAGGTCGACGAGCTCGTCGGCAGATTCGGGGCGAGCGAAGAACTCGGCCGGGCCGCCGGCCCTGACCGTGGTCAGCCGGGCGAGCGAGTAGTCGCGCTCGACGCCCTCGGGAACGGTCATCGGGGTCTGGCCCCTCTGTCCCCGTCGCCGACCAGCGGCTCCGCGAAGCGCTCGCCGATGTCGCCGGCGCCGAGGGCGACGAGGATGTCGCCTTCCCCGAGCCTCGGCCGCAGCGCCCGGATCGCCCGAATTGCCGTTTCGGCGTCGCGAAGCCACCAGACCGGGCGGCCGTGCGAGCGGTCGGCGACGGCCTCGGCGACCTGGCGCCCGCTCACCCCGGCGAGCTCGCCGACCGGCTCCTCGCGCGCCGGGTAGACCTCGAGCACGCCGACCTCGTCGGCGCCGGCGAGGGCGGCGCCGAAGCGGTCGGCGAGCGCCTTCGTGCGCGAGTAGAGGTGGGGCTGGAAGACGGCGATCAGGCGGCGCGGTTCGAGCTCGCGGAGCGCGTCGAGCGCCGCCGCGACCTCGGTCGGATGGTGGGCGTAGTCGTCGTAGACGGCGGCGCCTTCGACGCGGCCCTTGAGCTCGAGTCGCCGCCGCATGCCGGGGAAGCTCGCCGAGCTCGCCGGCGAACGCGTCGACCTCGAGGCCGGCCAGCTCGACCGCGGCGACCGCGGCGCGGGCGTTGAGCAGGTTGTGGCGGCCGGGAACGGAGAGCTCGAGCGGCGGGCCGGGACGCTCGGCGTCGAAGCGGACGACGATCTGCGGGCCGACGATCGGCTCCAGCTCGCGCTCGTCGAGCAGCGCCAGTCCGCTCGGCGGGCCCGGCGAAGCGATGGAACGCCGAGATCAGCTCGGCGCGGGTCCGCCAGTGCGAGTGGTGGTCGAGCTCGACGTTGGTGACCACCGCAACCTCGGGCTCGAGCCGCAGGAAGCTGCCGTCGGACTCGTCCGCCTCGACCACCAGCCACTCCCCCTCCCCCCAGCCCGCGTTGGTCGCCTCGCCCCCGGGCCCCGCTCCCGGCAACTCGCCACCGAGCAGAAAGGAAGGCTCGGCGGTGCCCCGGAGCCCCCACGCGAGCATCCCGGCCGTCGTGGTCTTCCCGTGCGTTCCGGCGACCGCGATCACGCGCCGCCCCGCTGCAGAGCTCGGCGAGCAGGTCGCCGCGGTGCAGCACGCGTCTGTCCGCGCTCGCGAGCGCGGACGATCTCAGGGTTGTCGTCCGCGATCGCGGTCGAGCGCACGACGTCGGCGTCGGCGGGAACCTGATCGGCGTCGTGGCCGACCCGGGGCTCGAGCCCGGCCGCACGGAGCCTGTCCATGTAGGTGGACTCGCTGCGGTCCGAGCCGGTCACCTCGGCCCCGAGGCCGTGCGCGACCAGCGCGAGACCGCTCATCCCGGCGCCGCCGATTGCGACGAAGTGGAGCTTTCGCCCGCGCCACTCGCTCATCGGCCCAGCATGCCACCGCCGGCCGCCGCGAGCACCTCGTCGGCGATCCGATCGGCGGCGTCGGGGCGGGCGAGCGAGCGCGACGCTTCCGCCATCTGCCGCAACCGCTCCGAATCGGAGAGGAGCGCCGCGGCTTCGTCGCTGGTCCGCGCCGCGGTCAGCTCCGCGTCCTCGATCACCACCGCGGCCCCCGCGTTCGCCATCCAGGCCGCGTTCGTGTGCTGGTGGCGCGCGGTCGCGAACGGATAGGGGACGAGGATCGCGGGACGCCCGGCCGCCGCGATCTCGAACACCGACCCCCCGGCCCGCGCCAGGACGAGGTCGGACGCCGCCAGGGCGTCGCCGAGGCTGGGCTCGTACTCGAGCAGCACATACCGCTCCGGCCCGGCCGCCTCGACCCGCCGTCGCGCCTCCGGATAGTCCCGCTCTCCCGCGATGTGAAGCACCCAGAAGGGGTCAGACCTGTCCCCCGAGGGGTCAGACCCCTCTCGGCCGTTGACGAAGGCGTCTAGGGCGGCCTCGTTGACCGTTCGCGCGCCGAGGCTGCCGCCGAAGACGAGCAGGCATCGCGCGTCGGCCGGGATCCCGAACCGCTCCCGCGCCGCGCCCCGGTCGGCCTCGAGGACCGACCTCGGGACCGGCCGGCCGGTGACCAGGTAGCGCTCGTCCTCGAGGCCGTCGATCGGGAAGGCGAGGCAGACCCGTCGCGCCCGCCGGGCGAGGAGCCGGTTGGCGAGCCCGAGATGGCTGTCCGCCTCGGTGAGCACCAGTGGCACACGGTGGCGGATCGCGGCGAGGCCGGCCGGCCCGGCGACATACCCGCCTCCGCCGAGGACGGCGTCGGCGCCACGCTCGCGCAGGACGCGCCCCGCGGCGGGCACAGCGCGGACCGCGAGTGCCGCCGCGCCGGCGGCGCGAACCGGGTTGCGGCGGTCGAGGCCGCGGACGTCGAGGAAGTCGATCTCATAGCCGGCCTCCGGGACCAGGCGGGCCTCGGCCCGGTCGGGGGTGCCGAGGAAGGAGACCGAGGCGCCCCTATCCCGCAGCGCGTCGGCGACGGCGAGCGCCGGCACCACGTGCCCGGCTGTCCCGCCCGCTGCTACGACGACCCTTGGCATGGCTCCTCTTCGTTCCGCGGGCGCCGGCGCGCGACCGCGACGCGCGCCCGCCCTCGATCGCGCGCAGTCTCGCACCGCGCTCATCGGGCTTGCTGGCCGCCGCATGCCCGCTGGCGATGTTGAGCAAGAGGCCGACCGCGGCGAGCATCACCAGCAGGCTCGAGTTTCCATAGGAGACGAACGGCAGCGGCACCCCGGTCAGCGGCGCCAGTCCCATCACCGCGAACAGGTTGATCATCGCCTGGATCAGGATCATCGCGGTCAGTCCCGCGGCGAGCAGCTTGTGGTAGCGGTCGCGCGGCCCGCTGCGCGGTTCGGAAGCCGGCGTAGCCGAAGAGGACGAAGAGGCCGAGGAGCAGCGACATCCCGACCAGTCCCAGCTCCTCGCCGATCACCGCGGCGATCATGTCCGTGTGGGCCTCAGGGAGGTAGAAGGCCTTCTGCACGCTCTCCCCGAGGCCGACGCCGAAGAGCCCCCCGGAGCCGAGCGCGATCGACGCCTGCGTCCCCTGGAACCCGGCACCCGCGGCGTCCGCGCCCGGATTGAGGAAGCCGGTCAGGCGCTCCATCCGGTAGGGCTCGATCGCGATCATCAGCAACGCGAGGACCGCGATCGCGCCGGCGACCATCGCGAGATGGCGGAGCTTGACGCCCGCGGCGACCAGCAGCGCCGCGACCGCGAGAGACGCGACCATCGCGGTCCCGAGGTCGGGCTCGAAGACGATCAGCGCGCAGACCACCCCGACCACGCTCAGGTAGGGAACGAGCAGGCGAAGGTCGGCGGTGATCTTCGGCCGGGTCGCGAGCAGGTGCGCCCCGTAGAGGATCAACGAGATCTTGGCGATCTCGGCTGGTTGCACCTGGAGGAACCCGAGGCTGATCCAGCGGGTGGCGCCGTTCGCCTCGACACCGACGCCGGGGACATGGACGACGATCAGGAGCACGAAGGAGATCGCGAGCAGGGCTCCGGTGAGCGGCCGAACGATCGCGACGCCCCGCATCGACAGCACCTTCAGCGCGACCAGGCCGAAGGCGCCGAAGATCAGGGTCCGCTTCAGGTAGTAGGCGCTGTCGCCCGACTCGCCGAGCAACGAGGTGGTCGAGCTGGCGCTGAAGACCATGACGATGCCGAAGGCGACGAGGCAGAGGGTGGCCGTGAGCAGGATCGAGTACTCGACCGGCGGGGCGCCGCGCTTGGCGCGGGGGCCCTTGAGCAGCCGGCTCGCGCGGCCCGCCGCGACCGCGCTCATCGCAGCTCCTCCACCAGCGAGCGGAAGTGCTCGCCGCGCTCCTCGAAGTCGCGGTATTGCGTCGAAGCTCGCGCAGGCGGGGGCGAGCAGGACGACCTCGCCCGCGATCGCGTCGACGGCCGCTGCCCGCACCGCCGTCCTCGAGGCCGCCGAGGCGCCGCAGCACGATCTCCGCGCCGTGGACGACTGCCAGGTCCTCGGCTCGAGCCGCTCGGCCGCCTCGCCGATCAGATAGCAGGCGACGCAGCGCTCGGCGACCGGCTCGGCGAGATCGGCGAAGCCGCCGCCCTTGAGGCTGCCGCCGAGGATCGCCCGGACGCCGCCGTCGAACGAGCGAAGCGCCGCGGACGCCGCCGCGACGTTGGTCGCCTTCGAGTCGTTGACGTAGAGGACGCCGTCGATCTCGGCGATCCGCTCGAGCCGGTGCGGGACGCCGGCGAAGCTGCGAAGCCCCTCCGCGACGGCGTCCCGGGGTAGGCCCATGGTCAGGGCCGCGGCCGCCGCGGCCATCGCGTTCTCGAGGTTGTGGGCGCCGAAGAGCGAGAGTTCGGAGACCTCGACCAACGGCTCCTCGCCCCACCAGATGACACCCTCGTCGAGGGCTACTTCGCAGTCGGGGTCGCCTCCACGGCCGCGGCAGAAGGCGACCCGCCGGGCGCACCCGCCCAGGTCGCGGCCCTCGAGCGCGGGTTCGTCGCCGTTGTAGATCGCGACGTCGTCGGGCCCCTGGTTGGCGAAGATCCGCAGCTTCGCGTCGAGGTACTCCTCGATCGTGGCGTGGCGGTCAAGGTGGTCGGGGGTGAGGTTGAGGAAGACCGCCGCACTCGGGCGCGAAGTGCTCCGTGTCCTCGAGCTGGAAGCTGGACGCCTCGCAGACGACGGTCGCGTCGGGGTCGATCTCGCCGATCAGCGAGGCGAGCGGCGTGCCGACGTTGCCGGCGACGGCGACCGGCTCGCCCGCGGTCCGCCAAATGTGTCCTGCGAGCTCGGTGACGGTGGTCTTGCCGTTCGTCCCGGTGACGGCGACGAAGCGGTTCGGGACGAGGCGCCAGGAGGCCTCGAGCTCCCCGATCACCGGCAACTCCCGCTCGCGCGCGCCGGCGATCACCGGCGCCTGGTTGGGCACGCCGGGGCTCTTGATCACCGCGTTCACGCGCGGCAGTAGCTCGGAGCCGTCCGCATCCGTATGAACTTCGACGCCCGCGCCCGCAAGCCTCTCTGCCTCGGAAGGGTTTCCGGCGTCGACCCCGACGACCTCCTCCCCGCGCCCCACGAGCGCCCGCGCGATCGCGGCACCCGAGCGGGCGAGCCCGACGACCAGGAACGGGCCCTGCGGGAGCGGTGGGCGGTGCTTCGCGGCCACGCTCATAGGTTCGGGCATCCGGGGAGCGAACCTGCCCCCGGAGGGGTCTGACCCCCAAGGGGACAGGTCAGGCGGCGGCTGCGCGTCCGCCTACGACTCAGGTCCCGATCGAGTTCTGGTAGAGCGTGTAGCCGATGCCCCCGCAGACGGCGGCGACGATCCAGAAGCGGAGCATGATCTTCGTCTCCGACCAGGCGAGGAGCTCGAAGTGGTGGTGGATCGGGGCCATCAGGAGGATCCGGCGGCGGGTCATCTTGAAGGAGATCACCTGGATCGCGACCGAGAGGGCCTCGATCACGAAGATCCCGCCGAGCATGATCAGGAGGAGCTCGGTCTGGGTCATCACCGCCATCCCGCCGATCGCGCCGCCGACGCCGAGCGAGCCGGTGTCGCCCATGAATATCGTCGGCCGGGAAGGCGTTGAACCAGAGGAAGCCGACGCAGGCGCCTACCAGGCATGCGGAGAGCACCGCGAGGCCCTCCTGGCCGTTCGTGATCGTGATCGCCGTGTAGGCGAGCAGGACGATCGCGCCGAGGAGCCCGCCGCGAGCCCGTCGAGCCCGTCGGTGAGGTTGACCCCGTTCGAGGCGCCGGCGATCACGAGGAAGATGAGGATCAGGTAGAGAACCGGTCCGAGGTAGATCTCGGTGTCCCAGGATGTGCGAGTCGAGCGCGGGATCGAGCCCCACCTCCTCGAGCGCGACCTACCAGATCGCGACGGCGAGGGCGATCTGGGCCAGGAGCTTCCAGCGTGCCGAGAGGCCGAGCGAGCGGCGCTTGACGATCTTCATCCAGTCGTCGGCGAAGCCGATCGCCGCGCAGCCGATCGCGACGCCGAAGACCGCGAGGCTCTGGGTGTCGCGGTCCGAGAGCACCAGGTAGGGGATCGCGATCGCGACGAAGATGATCAGGCCGCCCATCGTCGGCGTGCCGGCTTTCGCGTGGTGCTCCTCGGGCCCCTCCTCGCGGATGTGCTGGCCGAACTCCTTCAGCCGCAGGTACTCGATGAACTTCGGGCCGAGGAAGATCGTGATCAGCATCGCCGCCATGCCCGCGATCAGGACCTCGCCGCGGTCGATCGACGGCGGAGACGAAATCGCCGATCTGGGCGACCGGGATCAGCGTGCCCCGCCGTCGGGCGGCGGGCGACGAGGCCGTCCGTGAGCAGCTCCAGGCCGACCGAGCGCGAACCCTTGACCAGCACGGCGTCGCCGTCGGCGAGCATGCCGTCGGCGAGCTCGGCCGCCCGCGTCGGCGTCGGGCGCCCACTCGTCCGGTGCGTAGTCGCGGGCCATCTCGCCGACGCCGATTACCGGGTCGATGCCGAGCTCGCGGGCGTGGGCGCCCATCTCACGGTGGTAGCCGGGACCGTCCGGCCCGAGCTCGGCCATCCCGCCGAGGATCGCGATCCGGCGCCGGCGCCTCGATCGAGGCGAGGTGGTCGAGCGCCGCGCGCATCGAGATCGGGTTGGCGTTGTAGCAGTCGTTGATCAGGAGGATCTCGCCCGGCGAGCTCGATCGTCTCCCCCCGCAGGCGCGAGAAGCCTATCCCCGGCGCGCCGCGCGCGCAAGGTCCTCGGGTCGGCGATCTCGAGCGCCGCCCCGATCGCGACCGCGCAGAGGGCGTTGGTGAGGTTGTGGGCCTCGGTGAACGGGAAGCCGGAAGCGCGCCTCGCCGTCGGGGGTGCCGATCAGCGGCCTCGGTCTCGCGGCCGCGCCGCTTCACCGAGTGCGGCGTGGACGTCCCCGCCCGCGCCGAACGTCAGCGTCCACAGCGAATCGTGGACGTGCGGCTCGAGGGCCTCGGCGTCCGCCGGGATCACCGCCCGTCCCTCGGGCCCGAGCCCGGCGAGGATCTCCGCCTTCGCCTCGGCGATCGCCTCGAGCGTCCCGAGCAGCTCGAGGTGGACCGGGCCGATGTTCGTGATCGCGGCGACGTCGGGCTCGGCGATCTCGCAGAGCTCCGCGATCTGGCCGAGGCCGCGCATCGCCATCTCCAGGACCAGCGTCTCGGTGTCCTCGCCGGTGCGGAGAGGATCGCCAACGGCAGGCCGATCTCGGTGTTGAAGTTCTCGGGGCTGGCGTGCACCCGGCCCGGCAGGAGCGCCCGGCAGATGTCCTTGACCGAGGTCTTTCCGGTCGAGCCGGTGATCCCGACCACGGGGCAGCCGAGCCGCGGCGCCAGGCGCGGGCGAGGCGCTGGAGCGCCGCTCAGCGGGTCCTCCGCGGCGAAGGACCCAGCCCGGCGCGCCGGCGCGGTCGAGCGCGGCGGCCCAGCCCGGGTCGACCACGACGCCCCAGGCTCCGTTGTGGAAAGCCTGCGCCGGCGAACTCGCCGCCGTCGGCGTGCTCGCCCGGAAGGCCGAAGAAGAGCTCGCCCTCGCTGACCGTGCGCGCGAGTCGATGGCCGCCCGCTCCGGATGACCGCCCTCTCCGCGGCGGACGATCTCGGCGCCGCACGCGTCGGCGATCCGTCCGGGATCGAGGCGGATCACCGGGCTCCGGCCCCGAGCCGGCGCAGCTCCTCGCGCGCGACGTCGCGGTCGTCGAACGGGATCTTCCGGCCGCCCTCGAACTCCTGGCCCTGCTCGTGTCCCTTGCCGGCGATCACGACGATGTCGCTCCTCGCCGGCGCGCTCGAGGGCGAGCCGGATCGCGCCTTGCCGGTCGGGCTCGACGATCACGCTCTCCGCCTGCGCGCCACCCTGGATCCCGGCGAGGATCTCCGCGATGATCGCCTCGGGGTCCTCCGAGCGGGGGTTGTCGGAGGTGACGATCGCACAGGTCGGACAGCTCGGCGCCGATCGCCCCATCAGCGGGCGCTTGGCGCGGTCGCGGTCGCCACCGCAGCCGAAGACGCAGATCAGGCGCCCTTGCGTCAGCTTCCGCGCGGCGCGCAGGACGTTGTCCAGCGAGTCCGGGGTGTGCGCGTAGTCGACCAGCACCGCGAACGGCTGGCCCTCCGTCGACCGGCTCGAGCCTGCCCGGGGACCCGGCCCGCCCCGGCGAGCGCCGCGGCGGCGTGCTCGAGCTCGACCCCGAGCGCGCCGGACGCGGCGATCGCCGCGAGCGCGTTCGCGACGTTGAAGTGCCCGGGCAGGGGCAGCGAGACCTCGGACCTCGCCCGACGGGGCGTGGCAGCGGAAGCGCGAGCCCGAGGCGTCGAACTCGACGTCCGCGGCGCGGTAGTCGGCCGGCGCGCCGGCGGCGGAGAAGGTCGTCGCACTCGATCTCGCTCGGCGAGACCACGACCGTAGCCGTCGTCGACGTTGACGATCGAGGTGCCCGGCCCGGGTCGCCCTCGGCGGGCGCGAAGAGCAGCCGCTTGGCCGCGAAGTAGTCGTCCATGTCGGCGTGGAAGTCGAGGTGGTCCTGGGTCAGGTTGGTGAAGGCGGCGACCTCGAAGCGGATCCCGTCGGTGCGGCGAAGCGCGAGCGCGTGCGAGGAGACCTCCATCACGCAGGCGCGGTCGCCGCCGTCGAGCATTCGCCCGGAAGGTGCGCTGAAGGTCGATCGCCTCGGGCGTGGTCCGCACCACCTCCGACTCCTCGCCCGCCGACGATCTGCTTCACGGTCCCGAGCAGCCCGCTCTGGACACCGGCCGCCTCGAGCACCTCGCGGAGCAGGAAGGCGGTGGTCGTCTTGCCGTTCGTGCCGGTGATCCCGACGACGCGCAGCTCGGCGGTGGGATCGCCGTAGAACCGCGCCGCGAGCGGCGCCATCGCCGCGCGCGCGTCGGCGACCTGCGAGCTCCGGCGACGCCGAGGTCGAGCGGCCGCTCGACGACCAGCGCCGCGGCGCCGGCCTCGACCGCCGCGGGCGCGAAGTCGTGGCCGTCCGCGGTGGAGCCCGGCACGCAGAAGAAGAGCGTCCCCGGCCCGACCCGGCGGCTGTCGTAGGCGAGATCGGCGATCTCGACGCCGCCGTCCCCGCTCGAGCTCGGCGTCGGGCACGGCGGCGCTCAGCTCGTCGAGCCTCATCGCGGCCGCATGTTAGGCGCGGTCCTGGACCGGTCGGGATCCGGCTACTCGGGCGCGATCTCCAGGTAGGGCAGCGCGAAGCGGGCGATCTCGCCGAACGCGGGGGCGGCGACGTCGCCGCCGTAGTAGCTGCCGCGCGGCTCGTCGACCACGACCGCGACGAGGAGCTCCGGGTCGTCGGCCGGCGCGAAGCCGACGAACGAGGCGACGAAGTCGGTCTCCGAGTAGCCGCCGTCCACCGCCTTCTCGGCGGTACCCGTCTTGCCCGCGAGCTCGTAGCCGGGGACGCTCACCTCGGACGCGGTGCCGCCCGGGGGCGAGCACGCCCTCGAGCATCTCGCGCACCTGGAGCGCGGTCTTCTCGGAGATCACCCGCTCGCCCTCGGGCGGCTTCGAATCCGAGTGCGAGGATCCGCGGTCCGCGCAGGATGCCGCCGTTGGCGATCGCCGCGTAGGCGGCCATCATCTGCATCGGCGTCACCGAGAGGCCCTGCCCGAGCGGCAGGTTGCCGATCGTCGAGCCCGAGTAGTCCTCGACGTCGAGCAGGATCCCCTGCTCCTCGCCGGGGATCGCGATCCCGGTCGGCTCGCCGAAGCCGAAGTTCCGCACCCAGTGGTCGTAGCGCTCGTCGCCCGATCTCGAGGCCGATCGTCACCGCGCCGACGTTCGAGGACTGGGCGAGGATGTCGGCGACGGTGAGGGTCCCGCCGCCGCCCGCGTGCGACTCCTCGATCACGCGGTCGGCGACCTGGATGGTCGGGCCGAGGGTGAAGGTGGTGTCCGGGGTGACCAGCTCGTCCTCGAGCGCGCCGGCGACGGTGAAGGCCTTGAAGGTCGAGCCCGGCTCGTAGGTGAACCCGGTCGCGCGGTTGAGGATCTCGTTCTCGCTCGGCGCTCGCCGATGTCGGTCGGGTCGGCGGCGGCCAGTTGGCGAGCGCGAGGACCTCGCGCGTGTCGGGGTCCATGACGATCGCGGTCGCGCCCTTCGGCGTGTAGGTCTGGCCCACCTCGGCGAGCACGTCCTCGGTGTGGGCCTGGAGCGCGGCGTCGATCGTCAGCTGCAGGTCCTCGCCGGTGGTCGCCGAGGCGAGCGTGTCGCGGCTGATCTCGTCGCCGAGCGCGTCGCGGGTGACCAGCCGCTCGCCGTCGGAGCCGTGGAGAGCTCCTCCTCGAGGACGCCTCGAGGCCGGTCAGGCCCTGGTTCTCGGCCCCGACCGAGCCGATCAGCTGCGACGGCGAGCTCGCCCTCCGGATAGATCCGGCGGCTGTCGGGGAGGATCGCCGATCCCCTCGATCTCGAGCTTGCGCGACCGCGCTCGGCGCTCGGCAGGTCGACCTTGCGGGCGAGGTACTCGAAGCCCGATTCGCGGTCGGAGAGGCGCTCGAGCAGGTCCTTCTCGGACACGTCGAGGATCTCGGCGAGCTTCGCCGCGGTCGCCGCCGGATCCGTCGACCTGGTACGGGGTCGCGACGATCGTCGCCGCGTCCTCGGAGACGGCGAGCTCGGAGCCGTTGCGGTCGAGGATCCGCCCGCGCGTCCCGGGCACGCGACCTCGGCGACCTGCTGGGACTGCGGCGTCGGCGGAGAGCTCGCCGCCGCGGACCGCCTGCAGCCAGACCGAGCGCACGAGCGCGAGGGCGAAGCAGAGCCAGGAAGAGCGGCGAAGAGCAGGCCCGCGCGCTGGTCGATCCGCCGCACGCCGGCTCCTATGGGCGCGACCGGTGGCGGCGGCCGTCGCCGCGGGATCGGTCGTCGCCGGTCGGCGTCGACGGGTGCCGCCGGCACCGGCTCGACCGGCGCGGCTTCGACCGGGGCGGCGGCGCGACCGGCGCGGGCTCGGTCACCGGGGCCTCGACGCGGCGCCGCCGCGGCCGAGCGCCGCCGCGAGCTCGCCGTCCAGCAGGCGCTTCGCGGCCGCCTTCGCGTCGGCGTCGCTCGAGCGCGCAGGTAGCGGATCGCGTCCGGCTGCGGGGTCGCCAGCCCGAGCTTCGCGGCGACGCCCTGGATCCGCTCGTTCGAGAGCTGCTCGGTGAGCTGCGCGCGCAGGGCCGAGTTCTCGAGAGCGAGCTCCTCGGCCTGCTGGGCGACCTGGCTGCCCGAGGCGTTGAGGCTGAGCGCGTAGACGTTGAGCCCGACGATCCCGACGAGCAGCACGGCGACGAGCCCGATCCAGAGCCGGCTGCGCGTGAGGCGGACGACGACGCCGGAGTCGGCGACCCGCCGACCGCGACCGCGGTCCGGCCGACCGCGGCGGCGGGGATCGCGAAGCCCGCGGCGGGGTGATCCCGCGGCGCTGGGCGGGCCGCCTGGCGCGCGGGCGCGTCGCGGCTTCGGCTTGCGGCGCCGCGCCGGGTTCTCGGCGCGGTGGCGGTGGCGGCCATCAGCTCGCGGTCCTCCTGCTCGGCGTGCGGTCAGCTTGCGGGCGCCGCGCAGGTGCGCCGAGCTCGCACGTGGGTTGGCCTCGAGCTCGCCCGGGCTGGGCGCGATCGCGCGCCGCGAGAGCGGCTCCGCCTCGGGCTCGTGGCCGCACACGCAGACCGGGCAGCTCCGGCGGGCAGATGCAGCCCCGGGCGAGGTCGGCGATGAAGCGCTTCACCCGGCGGTCCTCGAGCGAGTGGAAGGAGATCGCGGCCAGCCGGCCGCCGCGGCGCGAGCAGGCTCCCAGGCGAGCCGGCAGGGCGCGGTCGAGCGAGTCGAGCTCCTCGTTGAGCGCGATCCGGAGCGCCTGGAAGGTGCGCTTCGCCGGGATGGCCGCGGCCGAAGCGCGCCGACGGCGGGCACCGCGTCGCGGATCGCCTCGACCAGCTCGGAGGTCGTCTCGAACGGCCGGCGGCGGACGATCTCGGCGGCGATCCGGCGCGCGTGGCGCTCCTCGCCGTAGCTCGCGCAGGGTCTCGGCGAGCCGGCGCTCGGGCCACTCGTTGACGAGGTCGGCCGCGGTCAGCGGGCCGTCGGGGTCCATCCGCATGTCGAGCGGCGCGTCGTAGGCGTAGGAGAAGCCGCGCTCCCAGGCGTCGATCTGCATCGAGGAGACGCCGAGGTCGAAGTAGATCGACGTCGGGCTCGAGGCCCTCGTCGCGCGAGCTCGGCGAGCGCGTCGGCGTAGTCGCCGCGGATGAAGCGGGTCTGCGCACGGCGCCTCGGTCGCGAACTCCTCGTAGCGCGCCTCGGCCGCGGGGTCGCGGTCGATGCAGACGAGCTCGCCGCCGGGCGCGATGCGCTCGGCGACCAGGCGCGCGTGGCCGCCGGCGCCGAAGGTGCAGTCGACGACCGTCTCGCCCGGGCTGCGGATCGAGGAGGTCGATCAGCTCGGCGGCGAGGACTGGGACGTGGTCGGCGGGCATGTAGGTCAGGGTAAGCATGGGTTTACATCGCGTTATCCGCGTCTATTCGGCGCCTCCGGGGCGCCTCCTTCGCCCGCCGCCAGGCTCGCGCGCTCCTCCTCGTCGGCGTCGATCGCCTCGTTCTCGGCCGCCCAGCGCTCCGGATTCCAGATCTCGAGCCGGTTCATCACGCCCGCGATCACGCACGTCCCCTCGAGGCCGGCGTGCTCGATCAGGCGCTTCGGCAGCCTCACGCGGCCCGGCCGAGTCGAGCTTCTCGTCCTCGGAGCGGGCGTGGAAGCGGCGCTGCGTGCGCCGGCCCTCGCGGTCGAACGGGTTGAGGTCGGCGAGGAAGCGCTCCTCGACGTCCCGCGTAGGCGCACTCGGAGTAGACCTCGACGCAGGGCTCGAGGCCCTGGGCGAGAACGACTCCCTCGGCGAGCGCGGCGCGGAATCGGGCCGGGACCGTGATCCGGTCCTTGGCGTCGAGGCTGTGCTCGTACTGGCCGCGAAACGCCAACTGAGTGGAGCCTTTCCGTCGTGTCGCGTGTGGTCGCTGGAAGAAAGTTGGGCCGGGGAGGCGAGGTGGGAGGAGCCTCACCTCCCCGGCCCTGGGGTCAATGCGAGCGACACAGTAGCCCACATTGACCCACTTCGCAACACAACATTGGTCGGAGATTGGACTCGGTCCGTCGGACGGAATTGCTACCCGCGGCCGGACGCGGCGGCTATCCGGCTCTGCAGAGCCGGATTCGGGCCATCGGCGAGGCGTCGCGGCATGGGCCTTCCGCAGGGCCTCGTTCCTGCAACCTCCCTTGCAGCAGGTAGCCTGCGCGACGCGATGACGCACGGAGGCCGACGCGGATCGGCGGCACGGGCGACCGAGCGAGCCGCCGCCCGGCGCCGAGCCGCCGCCGCGCCGGCGACCGCGCCGCCGCCGCCGGCACCGCCCGCTCGACGACGACGACACGCGCGGCATCCACTGCGCGGGCTGGCCCGCCACCCGGTCACTCATCAGCCTGACGCTCACCGGGATGATCGCCGGCTTCGTCGTCGGGCACGGTCGATCGCGGGCGCGCCGATCGGCGGCGCGGTCGCGGGCGAGCGTCCTGATGCATCGCGCTGGTCGTGATCGTCTGGCGTGATGGCGAACGCACGGGCGAAGGAGGACTTCCTCAACGCCTACGCCGAGGCACGGGGCCTGGCCCGGCAGGGGCGCGGCAGCGCTGCCGCCGGCTACGCCGCTCCTGCGTCGCGGCGACGACCGCTACGCGACCGAGCGCATGAGCGGCACGCTTCCCGGCGGCGAGCCGGGGACCCTCGCCCACTACACCTACGAGGAGACCATCGACCGACAGCGAGGGCAGACCGGCAGACGACCTACTACCACTTCACCGTCGCGATCTGCGACGTGCCGGAGATCCGCCGTACAAGGTCAGCCGAGCTCTACTGTCCAGCGCCGCTTCGGCTTCCGCTTCCTCGACGGCTTCGAGGACGCCTTCCGCCGCAAGCAGCGGGTGGAGGTCGAGAGCGAGGCGATGGACAAGCGCTTCGAGACCTTCGCCGACGCCGAACACCGACCCGAACTGGCTGCGCCAGCTCTTCGCGCCCAGCTTCATCGTCTGGCTCGCCGAGCACGCGCCGGACGAACTTCGCCTTCGAGCTCGTCGCCGGCGCCCTCTTCGTCAACGTCAAGGGCCACGCGGACAGCGCCGCCGAGCTCGACGCGCTCTGCGAGGCCACCGCCGCCGTCGCGCGGAGGTTGCGGGAGGAGTCGACCGAGCAGGTCATCGGTACTCGCACCCAGCAGGTGGTCGTTGACCAGGCCGGCCGCCTCCATCAGCGAGTAAGCGGTCGTCGGGCCGACGAAACGGAACCCTCGACGCTTCAGCTCCTTCGCCATCTCCGTCGACTCGGCGGTCACCGACGGAAGGTCGGCTCCGCTCGTCCGTAGCTCGGCTGAGTCTGGCGCGAAGGCCCAGAGAACCTCATCCAGCGTCTCCCCTTCTCGATGCAGGGCGACGGTCGCGTTTGCGTTGGCGATAGCAGCCTCGATCTTCGCCCGGTTGCGGACGATGCCGGAGTCGCCGAGCAGCCGCTCGACGTCGCGGACACCGTAGGCGGCGATCCGCTCCACGTCCCAACCGTCGAAGGCGCGCCGGAAACCGTCGCGCTTGCGCAGGATCGTCAGCCATGAGAGACCCGACTGAAACGACTCGAGCGTGAGCATCTCGAACAGCTCGGTCTCGTCGTGCATCGGGCGCCCCCAAAGCCGATCGTGGTACGTCGATCAGCTCGGGCGCACCGAGGCACCACCAGCACCGTGGCCGCCCATCCGGGCCCTCCTCGACGCCCATCTCCGGCGGATCCGCCATTGCCCGCCACCCTAGATGAGCGATTCGACGCTCAAAACCCCGCGAGCAGCCGATCCGAGTTCGCGACCAGAGCGGCGACGATCATCAGCAGCACCGACGGGACGAGGACGAGGGCGACGACGAGCTGGATCTTCGGCGCGGCGCGCGCGGCGCGCTCCTCGATCCGGCGGCGCTGGTCGCGGCGAAGGGCGGTCGCCTGCTCGCGGAGCTGGTCGGCGAGCGGGGAGCCGTAGCGGCGCGAGCGCTCGAGCGCCGCGGCGAGCGCGCCGACCTCGGCGACCGGGACGCGCTCGCGAAGTGCCTCGAGGGCCTCGGCCTGCGAGGCGCCGCACTCGATCCGGGCGACCGCGATCGCCAGCTCGGCGGCCAGCGGCCCCGTCGTGCCGGTCGCGATCTCGCCGATCACGGTGCCCGGGCTGCGGCCCGGCGGCGGCGCCGACCGCGAGCAGGTCGAGCGCGTCGGGGAGAGCGTTGACGAGCCGGCGCGCCGCGGCGGCGTGCCTCGCGCTCGAGCAGCGCGTCGGGGGCGAAGAAGCCCGCGGCGGGGAGGGCAAGGGCGACCGGCAGCGCCAGCCGTCCCGGGCGCCGCGGGCGCCAGCGAGCTCGCGGCGAGCGCCCCGAGGCCGGCCGCCGGCGAGCTTGGCCGGCGAGCACCGCCGGCACCGGGACCCGCTCGGCGAGACCGGCGCGCTGAAGGCGCTGCGGGATCCCGAGCCGCAGCGCCGCCTCGGCGAGCGAGCGGGCACGGCCGCCGGTCAGCCCAGCGAGGGTGCGGCCGGCGGCGTCGCCGATCTCGCTCTCCCCTGCTCCCCGCCAGCTCCCAGAGCGGCGGCGAACACCGAGCAGCGCCGCGAGGGCGGCGATCGGCGCCGGCGCTCATTCCTCGATCCGGCTCAGCCGCCGGATCGCGGCGAAGCCGGCGAGCTGGAGCGCGCGCCGCGACGACGAGCAGGATCAGGCGCCGCGCCGTCGCCGACCAGCCGGCCGATGAAGCCCGGCTCGAGCAGCTCGGCGAAGAGCGCGGCGCCGGCCGGCATCGCGACGACGAGCATCCCGGTGAAGCGCGCCTGGGCGGTCGCGGCGCGCGCGTCGGCCGACGACCCGGTCGCGCTCGGCGCGCGGCCGCGGCGTGGCGGCGGAGCAGCGAGGCGAGGTCGCCGCCGCCGAGCTGCTGGGAGACGAGCGCGGCGACGAAGGAGTCGACCCGCGGCGGAGCGCAGCCGGCGCGCGAGCGCGGCCAGCGAATCGCCGGTCGACGCGCCGAGCTCGAGGTCGGCGCGGACGCGCGCCAGCTCGACCGCCGGCGGGCCCTCGAGCGAGGCGGAGGCGGCGGCGAGGGCGCCGCGCACCGAGCGTCCGCCGGCGAGCGCGTCGGCGAGCGCCGTCGCGATCTCGGGCACGCCGCGCTCGACCGCGCGCCGGTAGCGGCGGCGGCGGCGGGTGACTGCCCGGTGGCCGCGAGCGCCGGGCCGGCGGCGGCGACCGCGAGCGGCGCCGGACCCGGGCCGGCGACGTAGAGCGCCGGCGCCGAGCAGAGCCAGCGGCGCCGAGGCCAGCGCCAGCCGGCGGCGCTCGCGCTCGGTCGGCTCGTAGCCCTCGCGACCGGCTCGGCGAAGCGGCTCGACCGCGTCGGCCAGCCAGCGGCGATCGCCGGGCTGGCGAGCACGGTCTCCCGCAGCGCGACTGCGGCCATGCCGCCCGCCAGGGCGAGCAGCAGGATCGGTGCCGCCGACATCACGGCTCCTGGTCGCCGGTCGCGGCGCCAGAGCTCGCGAACCCCAGCGCCGCCCGCGGCGCGGACGACCTCGCCGACCTCGGCGACGACCCGGGCACCGCCCGGGCCTCGGGCCATGTGGACGACGAGGTCGAGCCCGCGCCCGAGCTGCTCGCGGATCGCCGCGTGCGGGAGGCCGACGCCGGCCATCAGCGCCAGCGTCTCGAGCCGGCGCAGCGCGTCCTCGGGGCTGTTCGCGTGCACGGTCGAAAGCGCACCGTCGTGCCCGGTGTTGAGCGCGGTGAGCAGGTCGAGCGCCTCCGCGCCCGCGAACCTCGCCGATCACGATCCGGTCCGGCCGCATCCGCAGCGCGTTGCGGAGCAGGTCGCGAACCGTGACCTCGCCGCGGCCCTCGACGCTCGCGGGCCGGCTCTCGAGGCGGACCACGTGCGGCTGCTGGAGCCGCAGCTCGGCGGCGTCCTCGATCGTCACCACGCGCTCGGCGCCCGGGATGAAGCTCGAGAGCGCGTTCAGAAGCGTCGTCTTGCCCGAGCCGGTGCCGCCTGAGACCAGGACGCTCCGGCGCGTCGGCGACCGCGCACCGAGAGAGCTCGCGAAGCGCCTCGGTGAGCGTCCCGTTCGCGACCAGCTCGTCGGGCCCCGGTCGAGCGGCCGAGAAGCGGCGGATCGAGAGCGCCGGCCCGTCGACGGCGAGCGGCGGGATCGACGACGTTGACCCGCGAGCCGTCGGCGAGCCGCGCGTCGGCCATCGGGCTGAGCTCGTCGACGCGGCGGCCGAGCGGCGCGAGGATCCGCTCGATCGCGTCGCGCAGCGCCTGCTCGGACGGGAAGGCCGACTCGCGTTCGCTCGATCCGCCCGCCGCGCTCGACGTAGACCTCCTCGGCGCCGTTGACCATCACCTCCTCGACCCGCTCGTCGGCCGAGCAGCTCCTCGAGCGGCCCGAGGCCGACCGTGTCGCGGAGGATCAGCTCGCGCAGCTCGCCGCGCCGCTCGGCCGGGAGAAGCGCGGCCTCGGCGTCGACCAGCTCCGCGACCGCGCGCTCGAGGCCGCCGTTGCGGCGACCGCCCTGCCGCCGCGTCTGCCCGGCGGCGCTCGACGAGGCGCTCGCGCAGCTTCGCCGCGAGCGCCTCGGCGTGGTCGGACCGTCTCCACATCCTCTATAAGCCCGTCGGAGCCCCCAGCGCCCCCGAGGAGGTGGAGCGGATGGCCGAGATCGAGGTCGAGCGCGCCGACATCACCAAGCTCGAGGTGGATGCGATCGCCAACGCCGCGAACACCCAGCTCCGCCACGGCGGCGGGGTCGCGGCGCGCGATCGCGCGCGCCGGGGGTCCCGCGATTCAGGAGGAGTCCGACCGGGCGGCGCCGATCGAGCTCGGCGAGGCCGTCGAGACCACCGCCGGCGAGATGCCGTCGCGCTGGGTGATCCACGCGGCGACGATGGAGCTCGGCGGGCCGACCTCGGCGGAGATGATCCGCCAGGCGACCGCCTCAACCCTCTCCAAGGCGGACGAGCTCGGCGCCCGCTCGCTCGCCCTGGTCGCCTTCGGCACCGGCGTCGGCGGCTTCCCGCTCGCCGACGCGGCCCGGATCGAGGTCGAGGAGGTCCGCCGCCACCTCGACGCGGGCAGCGGGATCCTGCGCGTCGTCTTCGCGGTGCACGGCGAGGACGCCGAGCGAGCGTTCGGGAACGCGCTCAGCCGATAGGGATGACGCATAGGAGCGCGCTTCTCCTTTTGGGATCGAAACGGGGCTAAAGCCACATCGAGATCCCAAACGATGAGCGCGCCCTCCGCGACGCGCTCAGCCGCTCGGGATCAGCCGCACTTGCCGTGCGAAGTTCTCGGCCTGGATCAGCTTCAGGGCCTGCGGGCGGGCGACGGCGAGGGTGGCGGTGTAGATGGTCGGTGTGGCCGCTGCGGCGAGGGGATCGTCCTCGGGTGAGCCGGCGCCTCCCTCGACCAGGCCGAGGAGCTCCACGCCCTCGGCGGCGACGTAGGTGCGACCGCGGCCGCCGGGCCCCGGTTCCGAGGTGACGACGACGTCGACGCGGGTGGATTGGGTGGCGCCGCTCGCGGCTAGCGCCCCCGCCCCGGTCACCTCGATCTCTATCGGGCTCAGCCCCTGGGAGACCTCGGGCCCGGCTTCGCCGCCGCGCTTCGGCGGCGCGAGCTGGCCGGCGAGGACGTAGGCGCCGGGGGCGAGGTCGGCGGCCGGCTCGAGCCCGACGGCCTCGGCGGTGGAGGTCAGCGCGTCCGGCGGCGCGAACCGCTCGGGCACGCGGCGGACGCCGAGCGCACGCTCGGCCTGGCGTGGATCGATCGGACGGTGCGCGGGCAGCCGCGTCTCGGCGACGACCACCGGACGCAGGGCACCGAGCTGCTCGCTGACCGAGCGCTCGTAGCCGCCCGCGATCGCCGCCGCGAGCCCCGCGCAGAGGAGCGCCCCGGCGAGGAAGGCGAGCGCCCGCCCGCGCCGGCTCATGCGGCGCGGCGAAGCGGTGGATCGGCGAGCGGGAGGTCGAGCACCGCGACGGTGACGGCGGCGGAGCGGCGCAGGACGAACCGTCCGCCGTGCGCCGCGGCGATTCCCCGGACGATCTCGAGGCCGTGACCGTGACGGGGCCCCCGGCGGCGGTGGGCGCGCTCGCCGGCGGGGATCCGCAGGGCTCCCGGGTCGGGCTCGATCCGTCTCGCCCCGCCGTCGCGGACCAGGATCCGAAGCCGCCCGCGACGCAGCGCCCCGATCACCTCGATCGGCCCTCGTCCGTGCTCGATCGCGTTCGCGACCAGGTTGTCCAGTGCCCGGCCGAGCTGCACCCGGTCGCCGAGCACGCGCGCATCCTCGGCGCGCCAGCGCAGTACCGGCCGTCCCGCGGGCGCCGGCGTCGCCCGCGCCCAGCGGGCGACCACTCCCTCGGCCAGATGCCGGACCTCGACCGGCTCCGGCTCCCGGCACGGCGGTACGCCGTTGATCACCCCGTCGAGGTCCTCGAGGGCGACGAGCACCGGCTCGAGATGCGCGTGCTCGACCGGCGCCAGCGCCAGCGCCTGAAGGGGCCGGCGCAGCTCGTGCATTGCCCGGTTCAGCGCCTCGCGCCGGCGCCGCTCACGAAACCGCCCCCCGGCGAGCACGGCGGCGGCGCTCATCGCCAACGGCAGTGTGGCCGAGAGCATCTCCATGCCAGCCCCCTACTCCCGCTCCACCAGCCGGTAGCCGACGCCCCAGACGTTGACGACGAACCTGCCGCCGTCGGGATCGAGCTTGCGCCGCAGGCGGCTCGCGTGAGAGTCGAGGGTCCGCGTCCGCCCCTCCGCCCGAAAGCCCCAGACGTCGCGGAGCAGCTCGCGCTTCGTGAACACCCGCGTCGGCTCCGCCGCAAGTGCCCGCAGGAGGCAGAATTCCTTGTTCGCCAGCTCGACCAGTCGATCGCCGATCCGCACCTCCCGGGTGATCGGGTCGAGGCTGAGATCGCCCACCCGCAGCGGGCCCTCGCGGCGGCGCCCACGCCGGCGCAGGATCGCGCAGATCCGAGCATGGAGCTCGGGGTAGTGGAAGGGCTTGACGAGGAAGTCGTCGGCGCCCGCGGACAGCCCGCGCACCCGGTCGGCGTCGCTGCGGCGACCGCTGAGGACGATCACCGGCAGCTCGGGGTCGAAGCGGGCGTCGACCCCGTCCGCATGCCGGATCTCGCGAAGCACGTCGAGGCCCGGCGCGTCCGGGAGCATCAGATCGAGCAGAAGCAGGTCGGGCTGCTTGAAGTGGCATAGCCGCAGCGCGTCCGAGGCGCAGGGCGCGGGAAGCGCACGGAAGCGATCGGCGATGAGGTGGTCGCAGAGCAGCTCCAGGGTCGGCTCGTCGTCCTCGCAGACCACCACCGTGCCGACCTCGTGGACCGTCGGCAGCGGGCTCATCGCTCGCGGCCTCCCGCCGTCCGGAGCGGGGCCCCGTGCTCGGAGGGGACCTCGAGCACGGCCCGCGCCTCGCGGTGTCGGGCGATACGCCGGGGCGGCATCCCGTAACGGTCTCCGACCGGCTCGCCGTAGGCGCCGAGGAAGTAGACGTCGAGCGGGAAGCGCATGCCGAAGGTGTGGACCGATCGGCAGCCCGGCAGCAGCAGGCCGGGTGCGGCGGAGTCGAGGTCGAGGAAGGCGAGGCCGAGCAGGCGCGCGCGACGCGTAGTCGCCACCGGGTAGACAGCGCCGAGCGCCTCCTGTCGCGGCAAGGCCTGGAACCGACCGCGACATCCAACTCTGCGGCGTCGCTTCCACGTCCTGTTGAAGCCCGGAGTCGATCGGCGCGCCCCCCCAAGGACCGACTCTGGAGGTGCAAGTGCCCGTTCAGGCACCGGGCACGCCTCCACGCCCACAGTCCCGATCGGGGAAGATGATCGGCGTCACGGGGCCGGTAATCCCGGCGGGAGACCGGGACAGAGATTCAGTGGAGAAAGCAGCTCGCAGAGGCAACTACGAATCGGGGTCCGACTACGTCCTCGAGTACGGCGAGCTTCGCTTCGCCTTCAACGAGGAGGACTTCGCGCAGCGGGTCGAGCAGGCGGCGGTGAAGCTCGACTTCGTCGACCAGGGACTTGGGCAGGAGGAGCTTCACGACCTGCTCGAGCTCGCGGTCAACGGCGAGATCAGCGAGTCCGCGTCGCAGCTCGGAGAGCACGTGAACGAGAACTGGACCGAGCTGGTCGGGCCCTCCGACCGCAGCCTGGTCCACTGGATTCGCCGCCTCGTCTTCCGCGGCGCGTGGCTCGACCAGCGGGTCAAGGAGGGCGAGCTCGACGTCGTCTTCGACGAGCGCGACCAGACCTTCGGCTACATCCAGCCGGAGCGCGGGGGCGAGCCGATCGAGCTCTCCCGCGAGCCCTCCTGGGGCCGGCTCGCGTACCGGCGGTAGACCGCTAGCCGGAGCGCAGCAACTCGGCGTTCGAGGCGGAGCCCTCGATGCGCTCGCGCAGCATGCGCGCGGCCTCCGCGGGCTCGAGATCAGCGAGCAGGCTGCGCAGCCGCCGCGCGGCCTCAAGCTCCTCCTCGTCGCGAAGCTCGGCCTCACCGGAGACCTGGGTTCCGCGCGCGTCGAGCGCCGGGACGACACCGGCGGCCGCCAGCTCGGAGTCGAGCGCGATCCGAGCGCTCTCGGTGGTCTCGACCGCGTCGCCGACCTCGTCGTCGAAGACCGTCGCCACCACGGTGAGCGACCCCGCGCCCTCCTCCTCGGTGTCGCGGCCCGCCCCGAAAAGCGCCTTGGTGGCGTCCACCCTCCCCCGCGCCGCGGCGAGCCGGCTCAGCGAGTCGACGATCAGGACGGTGTCGGCGCCGGCCTCGGCGAGCCGCTTAGCCCGCGCGAGGGCGAGCTCGGCCACCGCTGCCTGCTCCCCGCCGCTCATCTCCGCGGTGGCGATCGCCAGACGGGCGTCCGGCAGCTCGCGCCGCCAGCGGGTCGCCTCCTCGGGGCGCTCGTCGACCAACAGGACCACCAGCTCCGGCCCGTCGGCGGCAGCGACCGCCTTGGCGAGACCGCGCAGAAGCGTCGTCCGACCCGACCGCGGCGCCGCTGAGACCAGCACGCGCTGGCCGAAGGCGAGCGGCGCGAGCAGATCGGCTGCGCGGACGAGGAGCGCCTCGTCGCCGTCACCGGCGCCGTCCAGGGGCAGCCTTCTCGTCGGCGGCACCGGGGTCAGCTCGTCGAAGTCGGTCCGGTCGTCGTCCTCCCCGGGCGCCGAGCCGTTGACGTCGTCGACGTGAATCAGCGCCCGGTGGCGCTCGCCGCGACGGGGCTCGCGCGCCGGCCCCGAGACCTGGTCGCCGCTGCGAAGCTCGCAGCGGCGGATCTGCGAGGCCGAGATGTAGACGTCGCCCTCGTTCGGCTCGAGGCCGGAGAGGCGGAGGAACCCGTAGCGCTGGGGCATCACGTCGAGCACCCCGCTGACCGGCTCGGCATCCGCCTCCTCCGCGTCGTCACGCTCCTCCAGGTCGCGCTCCCGTTCCCGTCCGCGGCGGCGGCCGCCACGCTCGCGAGCGCGCCGCTCCCCGCCGCGTCTGCCCTCGCGCTCGCGCCGCTCGCGCGGCGCCCTGTCCCCGCGCCGCTTCTCCGCGCTCTCGGCGCGCTCGTCCGCCTCCACGTCCGCGGAGCCGCCCGCCTCGCGAACGGCATCGATCAGCTCCGAGCGGCGCTTCATCCGGTAGTCGGGCACGCCGAGCTCCGCCGCCTGCGCGTGCAGCTCGGAGATGTGGCTCGACTCGAGATCCGCCATGGGGCGCGAGGATATAGGCGTGCCGCGGCTGGACGCCCACGGCAAGGCCGCGGTCAGCCCTCGGCTAGCGAGCTTCGGTCAGCCGCTTCTCGGTCAGCTCGCGCAGCCAGGCGCCGAACTCGGGCCGCGACTCCCAGTCGCGGCGGAAGCGCTCGGCGCCGGCGTCGGTGAGCGGGTGGGCGAGCATCTGGTGCAGGACCTTCGCCGGCACCGTCGCGATCTCGCAGCCGAGCTTCGCCGAGGCGACGACGTGCTCGGGGTGGCGGATCGACGCGGCGATGATCTGCGAGGTCACCCCGCCCGCCCGGAAGCACTCGACGATCTCGCCGACGACGGCCTCGGAGTCCACCGAGATGTCGTCGAGGCGGCCCATGAAGCAGGAGACGTAGGTGGCGCCCGCGCCGGCGGCGAGCATCGCCTGGTTCGCCGAGAAGACGAGGGTCATGTTGACCGGGATCTCCTCCGAGGTAAGCGCGTGCGTCGCCTCGAGCCCCTCGGCGCAGAACGGGACCTTGACGGTGACGTGCTCGTGGAGCTCGCGCAGTGCACGGCCCTCCTCGATCATCCCCTGCGGGTCCTCGGAGACGACTTCCGCCGAGACGGGGCCGTTGACCAGGTCGCAGATCCGCCGGATGATCTCGCCCGGGTCGCAGGAGGTCACCGAAGGTGACCGGTCGTTGGTCCCTGCCTCCATGGCGAGCAACGACGGGTTGGTGGTGGCGCCGGCGAGGACGCCCCAAGGGGCGATCTCCTCGACCTCGGCGACGCTTCCGGTGTCGATGAAGAGCCTCATGCGGGCGAGCTTATGGCAGCGGCCGGATCGATTCCCTCCCCGGCGCGCTCCTCTTCCCAGCGTTCGGCCTCCCGCTTGACCCGCCGGCGCGGCCAGCCGAGCTCGGCACCCAGCGCCGCGGCGATCGGGCGGACGGAATCGGTGTCGCGCAGCTGGGGCGCGGCGAGGATCCCCAGGCGGGTACGGCGCAGGAGCACGTCGGCGACCGAGCGCGCCTGCTCGTCGCGCGCCGCGATCACCACCTCGGCGAGCAGGTCGGGACAGCCCGCCACGATCGGCGCCGCCAGCTCGGGTCGCTCCCCGCACACCGCGAGCACGTTGCGGGCGGCGTGGCCGTATCGGAACGCGAGCTGTTGCAGCGCGCCCTCGGGGAGATCCTCGCCGTCGCCGTCGCCCGGAACCTCCAGGTCCTCGTCGCGGGCCGCCATCCCGAGCGGGATGTCCCCGGTCCGGCACGGGGCCTCGCGGCCGTCGCGGTCGACCAGACGATCGACGGTCTGCTTCGCCATCCGCCGCCACGTGGTCAGCTTGCCGCCGGTGATCGTCAGCATCCCCGAGGAGGTCTCGTACAGCTCCGCCTTGCGGGAGATGTCGACGGACTTCTTCGGGTCCCCGGTCGAGATCAACGGCCGTACCCCTGCGTACGCCCCGGTCAGGTCGCTCGCGTCGAGGCCGGTCCCGAAATAGTCGTTGATCGCGTTCAGCAGGTACTCGATGTCGTCGGAGCCCGGCGGCACGCGGTCGATGTCGCCGTCGTAGTCGCGGTCGGTCGTCCCGACCAGGGCCCGCCGATACCAGGGCAGGGCGAAGATCGTTCGGCCCTCGCCCGCGGGGACGATGCACGCCGCGTTGTTGACGGGAAGCGACTCGAGCGGGAGGGTGACGTGCGTCCCCCGGCTGGGCGCGATCCGCGGGATCTCCTCCTCCTCGAGGATCTCGTTCGGTCGCAGCCGATCCGCCCAGACGCCGGTCGCGTTGACGACGTTGTCGGCGGCGACCTCGAACACCTGTCCCGACTCCGCGTCGCGGGCGCTCACCCCGCTCGCGCGCCCGTTCTCCTCGAGCAGGTCGGTGACCTCGGCGCCGTTCAGGCAGATCGCCCCGAAGCGCTCCGCCTCTCCCAAAATCGTCAGCACGAGCCGCACGTCGTCCGTCTGACAGTCGAAGAACATATAGGCGGACTTCGGCTCCCTCGGCGCGAGCGCCGGGATCATCTCGACCACCTCCTCGGCCGAGATCTGACGGTGGCCCTCGGGCGCCCAGAAGTCGGCCTCGAGCTCGCGCTCGCGGCGCTCGCGGCGCGACTGACCCACCCGCGTCGACGCCATCACGTCGTACATGTTGAGGCCGACTCCGATCCGCAGGTCGCGGCGGTCGTCGCCGAGCGTCGGCACCAGGAACGGGGTCGGGTAGACGAGGTGGGGGGCGAGCTGGACCATGAGCTGTCGCTCCAGGAGCGCCTCGCGGACGAGCCCCAGGTCGAAGTTCTGCAGGTAGCGAAGGCCCCCGTGGACCATCTTCGAGGAACGGCTCGAGGTTCCGATCGCCCAGTCGTCGCGCTCGAGGATTGCGACGGAGTAGCCGCGGGAGGCGGCGTCGAGGGCGACCCCGGCGCCGGTCACCCCGCCGCCGACGACGACCAGGTCGAGGCGATCCTCGGTCAGTGCGGCGAGCGCATCGGCTCGGCTGATCATCGGGACCCGACCCCGGCTCGCATCAGTCGAGGTAGACGACGGTGTCGGCCGCGGGGGCGCGGTCGGGGACGCGCTGGTCCTGGATCGGCTCGCCGAGATGCAGCAGGCCGATGAACTCCTCGCCGTCCGGGAGCTCGACCGCCTCGCGGCCCTCCGGCCGCCGCAGGACCTCCGGGGTGCGCCAGTAGGTGGCGAGGCCACGGGCGTGCGCGGCGAGCAGGACGATGTAGGCGGCGACGGCCGCCGCGTTTAGGTCCTCCGGCGTCCTGGACGGGATCGCCGCAGACGGCGCAGGAGCAGACGACGAGCGTCGGCGCCCGGTCGAGCTTCGGCGCCGACTCGGGCCCGGCCGCGACCTTCAGGCGCTCGAGCGCCCGTGGGCCGACCACGCGAAAGCGCCACGGGTTGGTCAGGTGATGGTTCGGTGCCCAGCGCGCCAACTCGAACAGCTCGTCGAGGGTCTCCCGGGGCACCGGCCCGGGCCGGAAGGCCTTGTGGGTGCGGCGGCTTCGGATTGCGGTCTCGACGTCCATGGGAAGAAACCTAGTGGCGGCCGTCGAGCGCGTAGACGAGGAGCTCCCAGTGACGTCCCTTGGCGAAGGTCTCTCGCCGCTCCTCGGTCAGCGCGAAGCCGGTCTTCTCGGCGACCCGGTGGGAGGCCCGGTTGTCGACGTCGGGCGGTGAGCTCGACCCGGTTCACGGGGAGCGCGCGAAGTGCCCAAGGCGCGAGCAGGCCCACCGCCCGCGGGGCGACCCCCCGGCCGCGGGCGCCCGCCGCCACCCAGTAGCCGATCTCGCAACTCGCCCGTTCGGGGCGGAAGACCCGCAGCCCGGTGGCGCCGAGCAGCCCGTCGTCGCGGCGGTCGCGGATCGCGAGGTCGATCGCCTCCCCCGTTCTCCGCCGCTCGGCCTGGCCCGAGACGAACAGCTCCGCGTCCGGTCGCGAGTAGGGGGCCGGGATGAAGGTGTACTCGGCGATCGCCGGGTCGTTGCACGCCTCGACGAGCGGATCGAGGTCGAGCTCGCCGAACGGTCCCAGGAAGACCTCCTCGTCGGCGAGCGGCGGGTCCGGAAGCGGGATCGCGTCCACGCTTCCAAGCTAGAGAGTTGCCCTAAGGGAGCGTCCGCCGGTAGAGCACGAAGCCGCCGACGAGGAAAGCGCCGAGGAGGGCGAAGCCGGCCCCGACGTAGGGACCGGCGCCCGAGCCCTCGTCCTCCGACGCGGGCGCGTATGCCGCCGATCCCGGGAGCTCGGCGCCGGCGCGGGCCGCGGCCGCCTTGCTGCGATCGGCGCCGCCCGAGGCTCGAGCCCCGCCGCCGGAGCCCTGCCCGCGCTTGTCCGCTCCGCCGCCGCGGCGCGACTCGGCGCCCCGATCGGCGCCGCCCTGACCGTCCGCCCTGGCCTCGCTTCTCGACGGCGGCAGGGGCACTCCTCCCGGCTCGCGCGCCCGCGGCACACGGCCGAGCGGAAACGCCTCGCGGGCGACCGCGAGCAGCGCCTGACCGGTCACCCAGACCGGCGTCTGGTCGCTCGCGGCCGAGTAGCGGTAGTGCCCGTCGGCGCTCTGGCGGGCCGCCAAGTAACGCAGCGGGTCGCGAGGCGCCGCTCCGGGCCCGCGCCCGGCGGCGACCAGCCCCTGGACCGCCCAGGCGGTCGACTGGGAGTTCGTCGGCCCGCCGTGGGCGAGCGCCCACCCGCCGTCGGAGCGCTGCGTGCGGCGCAGGTAGGAGGTCCCCCGCGAGATCGGCCTCCCCCGGTTGCCCGCTGCGGCGAGCGCCTGCATCGCCGCGCCGGTCGAGTCGGGGTCGCTCTGGGAGCCCGGCTGGAAGCCCCACCCGCCGTCGCGGTTCTGCGCCCTGCGAAGCCACTCGGCTGGACGGCCCACCGAGGAGCGCGGCACGCCACTCGCCCGCAGGGCGAGGACCCCGAACGCGGTCAGGTTGACCTGGCCCTGGAAGGAACCGCCGTCGGAGCGCCGGCCGGCGAGCTCGGCGACGAGGTCGCGCCCGGCGAACGATCGCGGGCTGACCCCGGCGCCCTCCAGCGCGAGAATCGTGCGCTCAAGATCGCCCGTCGAGCGGATCGCCGAGCCGTTGGCGCGCAGGAACGAGACCGGGGTGCGGCCGCCCTTCCGCAGGTCGAGGGGATTGCGGCCGCTGGCCTCGAGCCCGAGCATCGCCCAGCCGGTGATCGCGACGCTCGAGGACCCACCCGGGGTCGCCGGGAGCCCGCCGTCGCGATTCTGGGCGCGCTCGAGATAGCCGCGGGCGCCCGCCACGCCGGAGCCGCGCAGCTCAATCGGGGTCTGACCCCTCTGTCCCCCCACCTGCGCGAGGGCGGCGGCAGGGACGAGGAGCAGAATCGAGAGCGACGCTCCGACGAGCGCCGGGGCCGGGCGCCAGGAGAACTCGAGGCGCGACCGAAAGCGGGTCAGGATCGCGACGATCGCCGGGCCGGCGGCGAGCGCGAAGGCGGCGTTGCCAACCGCGTGGGCGATGTTGAACGGGACCCCGCGGGCCGACAGGGCGAGGTATCTGTCGAGCGACTGCTCGCCGCCGTAGGTGACCATCAGGGAGAGGTCGAGCAGGGCGCCGTAGGCGAGTCCGGCGAGGCCGCACACGACCGCGAGGCCCATTCGCCCGAGCCGGCGACCGGTGGCGCGGGCGAGCATTGCCCCGGCGATCCCGGCGAGGCCCCAGGCCGCCATCTGCCAGGGGGTCCAGGGGCCCTGTCCCAGCCAGAAGTTGGAGACGAGCGCGGCCAGCGCCCCCACCACGAATCCTGGCGCGCCGCCGAGCGCGTAGCCCGAGAGCAGGGCGATGTCCGTGGTCGGCGTCACGTTGGGGATCGGGGTGAGCGCGACCCGGCCCGCCGCCGCCAGCGCCGCGAGCGCGGCCACCAGCCCGAGCATGCGCGCCGACGGCCGCGCCCGCTCGTACCAGGCGAAGCCCCCCATGAGCACCGCCGCGAGCATCCCGTAGGTCGCGATCTGCCAGGTCATACGACCACCGGGCGCGCGCGCAGTAGCTCGGCGCCCTCCTCGGGGGTGATCGCGCCGCTGCCCGGGAGGATGCGGGCCACCTCGGTGGCGAAGTACCAGCCGCCGGAGAGGATCTCGCGCACGGAGCCGTCGGCGACGGGAACGCCGTCGCCGAGCAGGATCACCCTGTTGGCGAGCGCGGCGGCGAACTCGACGTCGTGGGTGGCCACGAGCACCGCGGATCCCGCCTCGGCCAACTCGTGAAGCCAGGCCACCAGCTCGTCCTTGCGGGCGCGATCCATGCCCCGCGTGGGCTCGTCGAGGCAGACGATGCCGGTGCCGACCCGCCCCGCGGTGGCGATCGCCAGGGCAAGCCGCTGGCGCTCGCCGCCTGAGAGATCGGCCGGGTCGCGATCCCGGGCCCAATCGAGCCCGACCCGCCGGAGCGCCCCCGCCCCGTCCTCGCCCGGGAGCTCGTCGCCGACCCGGTCGCGCAGCAGCAGATCGCCGGGACTTTGCGAGAGGAGTGCGCAGCCGGCGGGGATCTCGACGCGGCCGCGGGCCGGCTCGACGAGCTCGGCGCAGGCGCGCAGCAGGGTGCTCTTGCCCGCTCCGTTTCGCCCCATCAACGCGACCCGCTCACCGCGCTCGATCGTCAGCTCGACGCCGCGAAGGACGTCGCGGGGCCCGTCGCCGGGATCGAGCTCCACCCAGAGGTCGCGAACATCGAGCGCGCGGTTGCCGGGGGACGGAGGTGACGGACCCCGCTCGGGGCGCGGGGACCTGTCCCCCAAGGGGTCAGACCCCTCAGGGGACAGGGCTCGCCGGGCTTCCTTCACGCCCGTCGGGAGCGGGTGAAGGCCGGCGAGGGAGAAGAGGCGGCCCGCGGGGGTGACCAGCGGGGGTTCCGCCTCGGCGGCCCACTCGAGGAACCCGGCGGGCTCGCCGTCGAAGCCAAGACCCCCGGCCGCGAGCGCGATCACCCGGTCGGCGGCCGCCAGACAGCGCTCGGTGCGGTGCTCGCCGAGGACGATCGCCGTTCCCCACTCCTCGTTGAGCCGGCGAAGCAGCCAGATCAGCTCGTCGCCCGCGACCGGGTCGAGCTGAGAGGTGGGCTCGTCGAGCAGGACCAGTTTGGGCCGCGGAGCCAGGGCCGCCGCCAGCGCCACCCGCTGGAGCTCGCCCGCGGAGAGCGTGTCGGTCGCCCGCTCGAGCAGGTGGGGGATCGCCAGCGCGAGCGCCACCTCCTCGACCGCGCGCGCCCGCGCCGCGGGCGACTCGCCGCGTAGCTCGAGCGGCAGCTCGAGCTCGGCGCGGACCGTGGTCGAGACGACCTGGGTCTCGGGCTCCTGGGCGACGAAGCCCGCCTCGCGGCCGAGCTCGGCGGGGCCGTGATCGCGCACGTCCAGCCCGCCCACCTCCAGTCGTCCGGAGGCCTCGCCGCCGTGGAAATGGGGGACGAGGCCGCAGGCCGCGCGCAGGAGTGTCGTCTTGCCGCTTCCCGAGAGCCCGGCGAGCACGACGAAGTCACCGGCGTCCACCGACAGGGTGACATCTCGCAGCGCGTCGGTCTCCGCCCCCGGGTAGCGGTAGGAGAAACGCTCGAGCTCCAGCACCCGGTCAGCCACGGGCGGACTCCGGCCCGAGGCGAAGCGGCCGCACCGGCGTGGGCCGCGACCGCAGCCGGGCGAGGGCGAAGGGCGCCGCGGCGAGCACGGGAAGCGCGAGCGCGAAGCTCACCGTGCCGAGGCCATCGTCGATCTCGAGGCGCGGATAGGGCTCGAACTCGGCGAGCCCGCCGAGGCCGGCCACCGCGACCAGGACGAGGACGGCGAGCCCGGCACCGAGGAAGAGACGGTCGTGACGCGAGCGCCGCAGGGGCGCCGCGCGCGAGCGCGCCTCGGAGCCGAAGCCGCGCAGCTCGAGGGTGGCGGCGACGTCCACCGAGCGGTCGAGCGCGCCGACCAGCAGGCGCCGCGCGATCGCGCCCCGAGTCGCGGGGGCCGCGGCCGGGCCGCGGAGCCGGGCGGCCTCGCGGAGCCTTCCGAGGTCGGCGGCGGCGAGCGGCACCGCGCGAGCCGACCAGCGTCGCGGTGAGCGCGGAGCGCCGCGCGAGCGGTCGGAGCAGGCGCAGGACCCGGTCCGGGTCCACGCAGGCGGAGTAGACGGCGAAGGCCGCGACGACGATCAGGATCCGCAGCGCGAGGACCCCCCCGGCCGCGAGCGACTCGAGCGTGACCATGGTCTCGCCGAGAAGCGGCAGCTCCCAGCCGCGGATGAGGATCGTCTCGCCGCGGGTCGTGACGAGCACGTTGACCGCCACGATCAAGACCGCGAGGAGGAGCCCGTAGCGCATCGCCACCCCGAGCGCCGGCCGGGCATGCGCGGCGAGTCCGGCGACGCAGACGCCGGCGCCCGCGCCGGCGAGCACGATCGGGTTCGAGAAGGCGAAGGCGACGACGGCGAAGGAGCCGAGATAGACGATCGCGGCTGTCGGTGAGGCGAGCTGGAGGGGAGCCCGCCGCGGACGGTACGCAAGCGCGGTCCTCATCTGCCTGGTCCAGGCGTGATCATGGCACCGGCAGCGGCGGTCGGGCCCGATCCGGGAGCGATCGCGATCGCGAAGCGGTCCCCGAGGGTCGAGGCGTCCAGCGATCCGGCCGCGGCGGACGCACCGGCCTCGTCGGTGCCGGTAACGATCCAGGTCAGCTCCCCCTCCCCCTCGCCGACCGCCGCCACCAGCCCGGTCCCGGCGCCGAGGCGCTCGCGCTCGGCGAGGGTCGCGTCGAGGGCGACGAGCTTCCATGCGCCGCCGCCACCGCCGCGCTCGAAGCGGGCGAAGACGCCGCTCGCCAGCGGCCCGCGCTCAAGCTTGCGAGCGTCCTCGTCGTCGCGAAGCTCGGTCCAGGGTCCGACCAGCACCGTGGGGCCCTCGCCCCCCGTCCCCTTCCCGGCGACGGCGTCGATGCGGCTCGAGACCTCGTCGCAGGTCTGCGGCTCTGCGTGGCAGCGGACCTCCGCGGGCCCGGACGTCGAGAACGGAGCGGGCCAAGAGCCGACCACCGCCGGGACGCGCATCACATCCGTCCAGTCGTGGTAGTCCCACCAGATGCGGTCGCCTCCGGAGACGTCGACCTCGGCGGCGCCGACCGAGGACTCGGTCCCGTTGACGTAGAAGAACCAGTCGAGCCGCCGGCCGCCGTCGGAGCCGCCCTCGAGCCCGTCGATCGACTGCACGAACCCGCCGCCGTAGCGGGTCGTGATCTCGGTCTCGCCGTCCAGGAACCGCAGCACGGTCTCCGAAGCGGTGGGCTCAGCGCTCGCCTCGGCGAGCGGCTCGGCGCCGTAGTCGCGAGTGACGGTGAGTGCCGCCTCCCCTCCGGAAGACTCCCCCTCGCCGAAGCCACAGCCACTGAGCGAGGCGAGGATGCAAGCCGCGGTCGCGGCGAGCGCGATGGCGGTACGGGCAGCCCTCGCGCGCCGCGGAAGCCCCCGATCGGGGGCTGTGGTCAATCGCGGACCTTCTCGCAGTTCCTCGCGGTGGCGTCTTCGCGGTCGGCCTTCACCTTGTCATTGCCGCCGCCGCAGTCGACCTCATCGGGCCCGCCGTCGCGGGAGTTGATCTTGTCCTTCCCGCCGCCAGAGCGGATCGCGTCGGGTCCGTCGCCGCCATCGATCGTGTCGGCCTTGCTGGAGCCGCCGATCAGCTGGCCGGGCTCGGTCGGGCAGTCGTCGAGCCGAGCCCCGGCGCAGATGCGCTCAGAGTCGGAGATCGCGCCGCTCCGCGTCGCCGTCAGCTCCCCGGTCTCGGTATCGCCCTCGGGGATCGTCGCCTCGGTCGTCCCGTCGGCTGTGGTCGGCTGGGCGGCTCCGGTCACGGAGACGCCCGCGGCTGGGCTGCGGGTGCCGTCGTCGGCGTGCTCGAACACCGTCACCTGGAACGGATCCCCGAACTGCACTCGGGACGGCTGGACGAGCTCGAGCTCTGCGGGCGGTGCGTCCGCGAAGTCGGGGTCGAGGTACCAGAGGACCTCGTCGAAGCGCTTGACCTTGGTCTGGTCGCCCCCGGTTGTGGTCGCGGCGTGGTCCTGCTTCAGGTACCAGAAGCCGGTCTGGGGAGCGATCGCCTCGCCGATCCCGCAGACGCCGAGGCCGAAGTCGAAGGCGTCGGTGACCGAGACCGGGTCGAGGTCGCGGTCCGCGACCCGCCCGTCGACGACGGCGCCGAGCGCCGTCTTGCCGGGAACGGTCACTCGATCGCCGCTGCCTCCGGTGCCGGGCCCGAAGCAATCCGCCCCGGGGTCGGTCCTCGGCTTCACGGGGTCGGTGTACTGCGTGTGGTCGGCGAGGATCGTGCCGTCGCCGTCGACGACGCGGAGCAGGACCGGCACGCTCGCGCCGGCGCTCGCGGTGAACGTGGACAGGATGAGGACCGCGACGACGAGCAGCGCTCCGCCGAGCGGCCGGGAGAGGTGTGTGGACATTTGAGCCACCCTTTCCTCGAGGGTTGATATCGGCTGGCCGGGGACAGGTCTCCTGGCTTCCGGGAACGTGCGCCGCGCCTTCCCGGGAGCGCGTGGCGCTCCCAGTGGCTGGCATTCGCCTGGCGGCGTCGCCTACCCGGTCACAGTGGCGGGACCGCGCCGGTCTTGCACCGGACTTCCCTTGACCACCGGCCTATGAACGCTCGCGAGTCTATTCGACCCGCGACCGACGGGCGCTCAGCCCTTCTGGCGCTCCTCGACGAGTTGTTTCAGGCGCTCGACCACCTCGGGCATCGACTTCTTCATCCGCGAGAGCTCCCAGTGCTCGATCTTGATCACCCGCACGGTGTCGGTGGCGGTGACGGTTGCGGAGCGCTGCGACTTCTCCAGCAGGCCCTCCTCGCCCACGACGTCCCCGGGGCCGACGTCCGCGACGTGCTCCCCGTCGCGTTCGACCTTGGCGGTTCCCTCCTCGATCACGAAGAAGTCGTTCGAGTAGTCGCCCTCCTGCATCAGCGGGCGCCCCTCGGCGAACTCGTCCACCTTGGTGAAGGGGGCGATCTTCCTCAGGCTCTCCTCTGGCACGTCCGCGAACAGCGGCACTCGCTTGAGCTGGCTGACGTCCACTTCGGCGTTCTCTCCTTCGGTCGACCTCGGACCCGGAGAACCTACCCGAAAAAGCAACGAGCCCGAGCAGAACTCGGGCCCGTTGCGGGTACAGGGGGGAGCGGGGTTTGCTCCGCTACTAGTTTTACCCTATCCGGCCCCCGATAAACAACGGTTCTCGATAAAAAGTTCCTGAATCCGGGTTTCCGGCGGCCCAATCCCGCCTTTGACTGCGGGAAGCTCCCGGGGCGATGCCGAAGGAACTCCCTCGGATCGGGGCGGAAGTGGCCGGATATCGGCTGATCTCGCTGATCTCACGCGGCGGGATGGCGGTCGTGTACCTGGCCGAGGATGTCCGTCTGCGGCGCAACACGGCGCTGAAGCTGCTCGCGGAGGAGCTCGCGGAGCTCGACTTCGGTTGAGCGCCTGTCGCCTCGGCCGTTCGATATAGGGTCACGCCGCGGTAGACGACGAGCGAAAGGACGTGGGGATGGACACGACTCGAATGAGCCAGGGCCAGATGATCGCGGGGGCGGGAGGGGTGCTCCTGTTCATCTTCCTGTTCCTGCCGTGGTTCGGCCAGGGCGACCTCAGCCTGAGCGGCTGGGAGGGGCAATCCTCGACCGACGTCTACCTGCTGATCACGGCGCTGGTCGCGGTGATGCTGGCGCTCGGCGCCGCCCCTCCAGTGCCGGGGACCACCGGGGGCGGCGCGACCGCGCTGCTCGGCGCGGTTGGGACGATCCTCTTGCTCTGGCTGACGATCTTCGACTTCCCCGAGGGCGCCGGCCGCGAGATCGGCCTCTACCTGAGCCTGCTGGCGGCCGCGGCGGTCGCCTTCGGCGGCTGGACGGCAGCCGAGGGCAGCGACCGTAGCGCCGCCGCCCCGAGGCGTCGGGCGGCGCCGCCGCCGCGCGAGCCGGCCGAGCCGCTCTAGCGGCTCTCATTCCCAACTCATCGCCGGCCCGTACAAACGGGCCTACATTTCCTGACCTAGGAGGAATCGATGAGCAAGCGGAACAAGATCATCGCCATCGGGATCGCGACCCTCGCGCTCGCCGCAGGCGGCGTGGGCATTGCGACGGCGGGCGGCGGCGGCGACTCCGAGCAGGCGATCTCCGGCGACGCGCTGGGGCAGGCCGAGGCCGCCGCGCTCGAGCACACCGGTGGCGGCACCGTCTCGGACACCGAGATGGGCGACGAGGAGAGCTTCTACGAGGTCGAGGTGACCCAGGACGACGGCAGCCAGGTCGACGTCCAGCTCGACCGCGACTTCAAAGTCGTCGGCGACGAGGCCGACGGCGCGGAGGACGAGGCGAGCGGGTCCGGCGACGAGTAGCCGGCCGCTCGCTCGTCCTGTCCCACGAGAGCCCGCCCCTGTGGGGCGGGCTCTCTCGTTGGCGCGAACGTCCCGGTGCGGTGGAAAATTGACGAGCGATGCCGACGTTCCTTCTGATCCCGGGCGCGGGCACCGACCCGCGCGTATACGGCGCCACGATCGAGGCGCTCGGCGCGCTCGGCCACGACGCGATCGCGCCGCCGCTACCGCTCGACGACCAAGAGGCGACTCCGACCGATCATGCGGACGCCGTGGCCGCAGCAGCACCCAGGGCCGGCGAGCTCGTCGTCGTGGCGCAGTCGCTCGGCGCATTCGCCGGACCGCTCGTCGCGACGCGCGTGCCCATCGCGCAGCTCATCCTCATCGCGCCAATGATCCCCGCGCCGGGCGAGACCGCGGGTGAGTGGTGGAAGAACACCGGGCATGCTGAGGCGATCGCCGACGTGCTGGAGCGACACGGTCCGATGAGCGGCTGGGGATCCGAGACCTTCGCGGAGGTCTTCCTCCACGACGTCGATCCCGAGGTTGCGCGAGCGAGCGAGCGATACAGCGGAGCGCCGGGCGCCGGCATGTTCACGGAGCCGTGGCCCCTGGAGGAGTGGCCCGACGTGCCCACACAGGTCCTGGTGCCCCGCGACGACCGACCGTTCCCGCTCGCGTTTCAGCGCCGCGTCGCCCGCGAGCGCCTCGGGCTCGAGATCGATGCGATTCGGGGAGGGCATCTACCGATGCTCTCGCACCCCGCCGAACTCGCGCGGCGGCTCATCGAGCTCACCGATCCGCAGTAGTAGAACGCACCGCTACGGGGATCAGGCCGTCCGCAAAGAACTGCGGTCCGCGGCCATCTCCGTTGTGGGCAGGTTCTCCTCGGCGGGCGGCGTCGCGGACTTGCAGGCCGCCATCGCGGCCGGCGTCGCCGCCTACCGAGAGGGGGCCGTCACGCGGTGATGCCGATCCTCGGAGTGTCGTTCAGCGGAGCTCCTCGACCAGCCCGATGATGATGCCGGCGGGGCCGCGGACGTAGCAGTACCGGTAGATGTCCCCGTACTGCGCCACCTCGCCCACGAGTTCGGCGCCGTGGGCGCGCAGGCGGTCGAGGACGTCGTCGACGGCGTCGACGGCGAACGTGAGGCGAGGGATGCCCGGGGTGTTCATCGGTGCCCTCGGCGCAATGCTGGTGGCCACCGGCGTGTGGAACGTCGACAGCTCGACCCGGCCGTGGCCGTCCGGGGTCCGCACGACGGCGAGGTCCGCTCGGACGCCGTCCAGCCCGACGAGCTGGTCCACCCATTCACCCTCGACTGCTGCCTCGCCCTCCAGTTCCAGGCCCAGTTCGACGAAGAACGCGATAGCAGCCGCGAGATCCTCGACCACAACGCCGGCGTGATCCATCCGGTAGATCGTCATGCCACGCAGTCTAGGTTGGCGCCATGCGAAAACCCGCTCTACGAGCGGGTTTCAAAAGGCACCGCTACGGGGATTCGAACCCCGGTTTCCGGACTGAGAATCCGGCGTCCTAGTCCCCTAGACGATAGCGGCGTGTAGGCGCGATTTTAGCGACTGAAATCGGGCGAATCCGCGCCGGGGAGGGATGCGGCTGGTGGGATTCGAACCCACACGTCCTTTCGGACACGGCCGTCTGAGGACCGCGAGTCTACCTAGTTCCTCCACAGCCGCAGAGCGGATGAAATCTAGCGGTTCACTCCTTGCGACCTACGTTCTCGAGCATGCGTGCCACGCTGTCCCGGCGGTTGATCCGGACGTGCCAGACACCGCTGCGGATCCACGTTGGGTCGAGTGATTACGCCGACTTGATCGCACGTCCGGATGAAGAGCCGCGCGATGTCCGCTGACTTGTTCGAGAAGTCGTAGCTCAGATACTCGTAGGGCTTCGGTCGGTGGATGTCCGTCCGATTCACGAAGCAGCACCCATCGGATCGGATGCAGCCGCGAATGAAGCTCCAGGGTGCAGCGTCCACATGGGATTGCTGCCAACCCTCGAGGATGATCGGGCGCTCGTGCTTCTTTCCCGGCCCGTGCTGGGGGAAGACGCAGTCGAGATGGTTTGAGTACACGTACGGGATCAGCATGGTCCCCCGGTGCGCCACCTGACACCCGACGACGCAATCGATGAAACATCGCTCGAGCAGGGCACGAGTCTCGGAGATGATCGTCGAGTACTTCGCGTCCAGGAAGATCCTCAGGCGCTGGGTGCGAGGGTGGGCCGCGATATGCCCGTCACCCAAATAAAGGCCCAGAAGCTCTGCGTAGTCATCTGAGTTGAAGCGCATCGCTCGAGCAGATCCCCAACAGCGCGGGCAAACCTTTCGACGTGGTCGAATCGGCTGATACGAAGGACACCGCCAATCGCGAATCGTCGTTCGCGGGACTCCCGTGACCCGCGAAACCTCGCAGTCGTTGAGGCCGGTGGCGATCAGCTCGAGGGCAGCGGCGCGGACGTGCGGTGGGTGCATGTCCGCAATTTGCGGGGAAACGTGTAACGGGTGGGTGGAGTTTGTGCCAACTCTGTGCCAATGGATCAGGCAAGGGCGGAAGAGGTCATCGCGCGCGTGAAGGCGGTCCCCGCCGGCTTCGTCACCACCTACGGCGACCTCTCGCCGGGCGCGCCACGGTTCGCGGGCGCGGTGCTCGCCGGAACCGACGATCCTGACCTCCCCTGGCACCGCGTCGTTCGCGCCGACGGCTCGCTGGCGCAGGGCGAGCGGCAGCGGCGGCTGCTCGAGGCCGAGGGGACGCCGTTTCGCGGAGCGCGGGTCGATTTGAGCGTGGCGTGGTTTCCGATCGACCACGCCGGGTAACTTCCGGTGCCATGAAGGTCGGACTGGTACTGGGGGCCGGCGGGGTGATGGGCGGCGCCTGGCTCACCGGGGGCCTCGACGCGCTGGCGCGGGAGACCGGCTGGGATCCGGCGGAGGCCGACTACGTGGTCGGCACGTCGGCGGGCTCGATGATCGGCTCGCTCTGCGTCGCGGGAGTGCCGCCGTGGTTCATGGTCGGCTTCTCGAAGGGCGATCGCTTCGAGGGCGTGACCGACGTCAACGGTCGCCCGGCGACGACGGCGGATCGCGCCGGCGGCGCCGCCTTTCGGCTCGACCGTGGCGCCTTCCCGCTGACACCCGGCTCCTGGAAGCTCGCGCTCCGCGCGCTGGCCCGTCCGACGCGCCACACGCCGACCACCGTGGTCGCCGGGTGGCTCCCCCGCGGGATGATCTCGACCGAGCCGCTGCGCGAGCAGATCCGCCACGTCGTCCGCCGACGGCTGGGTCTCTCACCCCGGCCTGCGGATCGTCGCCTGCGACTACTCCACCGGACGCCGGGTTCCCTTCGGGCGCGAGGACGCGCCGACTGCCGACCTCGGCGACGCGGTCGCCGCCTCGTGCGCGATCCCCGGCTTCTACCGGCCGGTCGAGATCGGGGGCCGCCTCTACGTCGACGGCGGCATGTACTCGACCTCCAACCTCGACCTGCTCCGCGACGCCGAGCTCGACCTCGTCATCTGCCTCAACCCGACCTCCTCCCTTCACCCGATCCAGCGCCTGGAACCCGATCGAGCAGCGTCTCGACCTATTGGCGCCGGGCATCCGGGCAGCGACTCGGCTCGGAGGCGAAGAAGCTCCGCGCCGCCGGCACGGAGGTGGTCCTGATCCAGCCGCTCCGCGAGGACCTCGAGGTGATGGGCGTCAACCTGATGAGCCGCAGGCGCCGCAACGAGGCGATCGAGGCCGCGCAGCGCACCGTCGCCCGCCAGCTCGCCGAGCACCCGCTCCGCTCGCTTCTCGACGAGCTGCCCCCGGGACGCCCGGAGAGGATCGAGCGGCCCGCCGGCGACCCGGCCGAATGGCCGACGCTGGTCGAACTGACGGGGTCGGCCTAGTCCTCGTCGGCGCGGGCCGGTCGCGACAGTCGCCAACGGCTCCGCTTCGCCTCTAACCACCTCGGGCCGGTAACCGCTCGCGGCCGCGCGCTTCGCCCCGCGCGCGCGCTCCTTGCGGGCGCCGGCGAGCCACTCGTCGAAGTCGACCTCCATCGTGTGCCGCGCAGAGCGGTAGAAGCGCTTCGCGTGCGCCTCGCGCTCGGCCTCCATGTCGGCTCGCATCTCGGCCGTCGCGGCAGCCGGTACCGACCGGTGAGGAGCTGGGCGACCCACTTCGACGGACTCCTCGGCCATCGGCATGATCGCCCCGAGCGGCTGCGCCAGCCCGACGAAGTAGAGGCCGCGGATCTCCGGGTGAAAGAGCCGGCGGTAGAGCGGCAGGTCGTTGTCCGGGCGCGCTGACGAAGTCCGGGTCGAAGAACGGGAAGCTGACCCGGTAGCCGGTGCAGTAGACGATCGCGTCGACCTCCTCGACCGAGCCGTCCTCGAACTCGACCCGGTCGCCGCGCAGCTCGCGGATGTTCGGCTTCGGCACGATCGCGCCGTCGGCGAGGCGGTCGAGGAAGTCGTCGGAGACCGTCGGGTGCGCGTGGCCGACCTTGTGGTCGGGCTCGGGGAAGCCGTGCTCGGAGATGCTCCCGGAGCGCCACCGCAGGAGCTCGAAGCCCTTCTGCTTCAGCGGCCACGGCAGCCACGGCGGCGCGAGCTGCTGGTCGACCGGCTTGCCGCCGAGGCGCTTGCGGATCACGTGCACGCCGCGACGCAGCGAGACGAAGGTCCGCTCGGCGACGCGGCTGGTCGCGACCGCGATGTCGACGCCCGAGTTGCCGCCGCCGACGACGACCACCCGCTTGCCCTCGAACGCGCTCCGCGTCGCGGTAGTCGTGCGAGTGCATCTCGATCCCGTCGAAGGCGCCGGGGAACGCGGGCTCGGGCCAGCGCGGATCCCAGTGGTGGCCGTTGCAGACGAGGACGGCGTCGTACTCCCGGACCTCCTCTCCACCCGCTGCGCCCTCGGAGATCGTCACCTCGAACGACGCCGTCGTCTCGGCCGCTCGACGTGCTCGACCTTGGTGTTGAACGTGATCGTCTCGCGGATCCCGAAGTGGTCGACGTAGCGGTCGAAGTACTCGCGCACCTCCCAGTGCATCGGGTAGTCGGCGTAGTTGCTCGGGCGCCGGGAAGTCCGAGTAGGACATCCGCGGGCACGAGGTGTTCATCTCGAGCGTCGGTAGGCGCCGGAGAGCCCGTTCGGGTTCTCGAACACCCAGAGGCCGCCGACGACCGGCCCGAGCTCGAAGCAGTCGAACGGGACCCGCGCCTCGTACAGCGCCTTCGCCGCGGCGATCCCGCAGGAGCCCGCGCCGATCACGCAGGCCCGCGGCAGCGACGGGTCGGGCGCGATCGCGCCCTCGGCTCGCGGCGGTGCCGGCTCGCCCGAGACGAGGTAGCCGAAGGCCATCGCTCAGCTGAGACGGCCTCGGCGGCGCGGCCCGGCTGCCGGCGTCCGGCGCGCCGGCGCGCGATGCGTTCTCGGCGATCGCCTCGACGATCTGCGGCCAGGCGCCGCGCGGCAGGTCGTGGCCCATCCCCTCGATCGACCTCGAGCTTCGCCTCCGGGGATCGCCCGCGCGGTCGCCTTGCCGGCGGCGAAGCGCACCAGCGGGTCCTTGTCGCCGTGGATCACGACCGTCGGCGCTCGGACCTGCGCGCAGCGCTCCGCGCCCGGCTCGGCGAGGCCGTGATCGCGTGCATCTGCCGCGCGATCCCCTGCGGGTAGTGGCTGCGGTCGAAGCTCATCCCCGCGACCTCGCGCAGCTACTCCTCGTCGGTCTCGAAGCCCGGCGAGCCGATCACCTCGAAGATCTTCACCGTGTGCTCGACGAAGCCCTCGCGATCGTTCGGCGCCGCCCGCATGCAGCGCGCCGAAGGCGCGCAGGCGCGGCATCCGCGAGTCCGCGGTGCCGGGGCCGGACATGATCGAGGCGAGCGAGCGGACCCGCTCGCGGGTGCTCGATCGCGAGCATCTGGGCGATCATCCCGCCCATCGAGGCGCCGACGACGTGGGCCGGAGTCGATCTCGAGCGCGTCGAGCAGACCGGCGGCGTCGCCGGCCAGGTCGGAGAGCGTGTACGCGGGCTCGCCGAACCCGAGCATCATCTGCCGCCCGGCTCGGCATCGCCTCGCCCTCGAGCTGCGTCGAGTGGCCGATGTCGCGGTTGTCGTAGCGGATCACGCGGAAGCCGCGCTCCGCGAGCTCGTCGCAGAAGTCCTCGTGCCAGCCGATCATCTGCGTCGCCAGCCCCATGACCAGCAGCATCGGCTCGCCGTCCGGGTCGACCGAACTCCTCGTAGCAGAGCTCGATCTCGCCGGCCTGCGCGAAGCGCTCGTTCGGGCTGGTTCACGGCGAAAGAGCCTACGGGAACACTCAGTGGCGACGGCTGCCTATGCAATGCTTAGGCAGATGCGAGCGTGAGCATCGGCGAGGCAGCGCGAGCTCTCGGACGTATCCGCCGACACGCTGCGCCGCTGGGACCGGGCCGGGAAGATTCGGACCAACGCGCGACGAGCGCAACCGCCGGCGGGTGCCCGTATCCGAGCTGGAGCGGCTGCGTCCGGCGCCGTCCCGCGCACCCCACCGGCACCAGCTTCTCCGCGCGCAACCGCTTCCCGGGGCGGGTCCTCTCGGTCGAGTCCGACGGGGTCATGGCCCTGGTCGAGATCGAGTCCGGCGAGCCACCGGATCACCGCCGCGATCACCCGCGACGCGGTCGAGGAGCTCGGGCTGGTCGAGGGCGCCCCGGCGACGGCGACGGTCAAGGCGACCTCGGTGATGATCGACCGCGGCGGGTGAGGGCTGCCGCCGACAGCCCTGGCGGTCGTCTGCGCGCTGGCCCTCGCCGCGCTGCGGCGACGAGGAAGGCGGTGACGGAGACGCCGGCGAGCTACGGGTCTCCGCCGCCGCCTCGCTCACCGGCGCCTTCGAGGCCTACGCGGAGGAGCTGCCGGAGGACGGTCCGCTACTCGTTCGCCGGCTCCGACGAGCTCGCCGCCCAGATCCGCCAGGGCGCGAAGCCCGACGTCTTCGCCTCGGCCAACACCGATCTCCCCGACGCGCTCTTCGACGAGGGCCTGGTCGAGGAGCCGGTCGAGTTCGCGACCAACGAGCTCGTCATCGCGACGCCGGCGGACTCCGAGATCGACTCGATCGAGGACCTCGGAGAGCCGGGCGTCGACCTCGTCATCGGCACCCCCGACGTCCCCTTCGGCTCCTACACCCGCACCGTCCTCGACCGGCTCCCCGCCGCGGAGCGCGAGGCGATCCTCGCCAACGTCCGCTCCGAGGAGTCCGACGTCAAGGCCGCGGTCGGCAAGCTCGCCCAGGGCGCCGCCGATGCCTCGTTCGTCTACCGCTCCGACGTCCAGGCCGCCGGCGAGGAGCTGAACGAGGTCACCCTCGACAAGGAGCTCCAGCCCGAGGTCGTCTACGGGATCGCCGTCGTCGACGGCGCCGAGAACCCCGACGGCGCCCAGGAGTTCGTCGACGGCCTCCTCGACGGCGCCGGCGCCGACGCCCTCGCCGAGGCCGGGTTCGAGCCGCCGCCGCCTTGAGCCGGGGCCGGGGCTTCACCCTCCTCGCGGGCGCCGCCCTCGCCCTCCTCCTCGTCTTCCTCACCCTGCCGATCGTCGCGATCTTCGTCGACGTCCCGCCCGGCGAGCTGGTCTCGAGCCTCGGCGACGAGGCCGCGCTCGACGCCCTCGCGCCTGAGCCTCGTCTGCACCTCGATCGCGCTCGCGGTGATCCTCGTCGTCGGCACCCCCGCGGCGTACCTGCTCGGCACCCGCGACTTCCGCGGGCACGCGCTCGTGACGACCCTGGTCGAGCTGCCGCTCGTCGTCCCCCCGCCGTCGCCGGGATCGCCCTGCTCGCCGCCTTCGGGCCCGAGGGCCTCGCCGGCGGCGCGATCGCCGACGCCGGGATCGAGCTCGTCTTCCAGACCGCCGGGGTCGTCGTCGCGCTCGTCTTCGTCGCCAGCCCGTTCTACGTCCGCCAGGCGCAGGCCGCGTTCGCGTCGATCGACCCGACCTGCTCGAGGCCTCGCGGACCCTCGGCGCGAGCGAGGCGCGGACCATGCTCACGGTCGCCCTGCCGAGCGCGCGGCCCGGGCCTCCTCGGCGGCACCGCGCTCGCCTGGGGCCGCGCGCTAGGCGAGTTCGGCGCGACCCTCGTCTTCGCCGGCTCGTTCCAGGGCGTGACGCAGACGGCGCCGCTCGCGATCGTCGCCGAGCTTCGGCACCGACTTCACCGGCGCGCTCGCGCTCTCGGGCGTGCTCGTCGCCCTCTCGGCGGCGATCCTGCTCGGGATCCGCCTGCTCTCACGCGGCGCCGGGCTAGGGGGTCTGACCCCGTGAACGCACCCTCTCGCCCAACGCCGGGGAGCAAGGGGGTCAGACCCCCTCCGATGCTCTCGGCTGAGCTCGAGCACCGCCTCGGCGAGCTCGAGATATCCATCGAGCTCGAGGTCGGCGAGGGCCGATGCCTGGCGCTCGTCGGCCCGTCCGGTGCGGGCAAGACGACCGTCCTGCGGGCGATCGCCGGGCTCACTCTTCCGGCCGCGCGCGGGCGGGTCCGCTGCGACGGCGAGACCTGGCTCGACACCGCCGCGGGCATCGACGCGCCGGTGCAGTCGCGCCGCTGCGGCTTCGTCTTCCAGAGCTACGCGCTCTTCGGCCACCTTCGCGCCTGGGAGAACGTCGCTTACCCGATCCGCGGCGTGCCGCGCGACGAGCGGCGCCGGCGCGCGGAGGAGCTGCTCGACCGCTTCGGGATGCGGCCTCGCGCGCAGGCCCGGCCGCGCGAGCTCTCCGGCGGCGAGCGCCAGCGAGTCGCGCTGGCACGCGCGCTCGCGCTCGAGCCGAATGCGCTCCTCCTCGACGAGCCGCTCGCGGCGCTCGACGCGCGCACCCGGGCGCACGCCCAGCGCGAGCTCGCGGCTCTGCTCGCGGAGGCGAGCGTTCCGTCGATCCTGGTCACCCACGACTTCGAGCAGGCGGCGCTCCTCGCCGACGAGGCGGCGATCGTCGAGCGCGGCCGAGTCGTCCAGCGCGACGAGCCGGGCGCGCTTGCCGCCGCGCCGGCGAACGCGTTCGTCGCCGACTTCACCGGCGCCTCGGTGCTGCTCGGCGAGGCCCGGATCGAGGCCGGACGGGGTCGCCACCGTCGACGCTCGAGGGCGGCGGCACGCGTCCGCTCGACCGACCTCGAGACGGGCCGCGTCGCGGCGACCGTCTTCCCGTGGGAGGTCTCGTTGGGCCCGCCCGGCGAGCGAGACGGCCGGGCTCGGCGCTCAACTCGCTCAGCGGCGAGGTCGTCTCGCTGACGACGATCGGCAACCGCGTCCGGGTCGGCCTCGCACTGCCGCAGCCGCTCAGCGTCGAGGTCACCAGCCGACTCGGCCGCCCGGCTCGGGCTCGCCCGGGGCAGCGCCGTCGTCGCCACCTGGAAGGCGACGGCGACGCGGCTCGTCCCGCGCTAGGGGACCTCGCGGCCGAGCCAGCCGCGGTAGAAGCCCTCGACGTCGGGCAGGAACTCGTGCACGACCGGGTGCCCGGGCGGCACCGACTCGGTCTCGAGCAGCCGCGCGCAGGAGGGGCAGATGAACTCGCGCAGCTCGACCCAGTCGGGGTCGGGCGCCGCCCACTTCGGGTAGATCTCGGCCAGCGACTCGGCGTCGTCGCGGACGAGGATCAGCGCCTCGTGCTTCCAGTTGCGGTCGTGCGCGCAGAAGTCGTGCCCGCAATCGCAGCGGATGACGAGGCGTAACCTGGGGGTCAGACCCCTAGGGGACAGGCCTTCGACCTGTCCCTCCGGGGTCAGACCCCCGGCATCGGCGGTTCGTACCACGTTCAGGCCCTCGCCGACCGGCAGCACGATCTGCTCGTCGTACGGGCACGCGCTCCTGGAGCACCGACGAGCCACTTGTCGAAGCGGTCCGGCTCCTTGAAGCCGGACTGGATGTCCTTCACCTCGCGGCGCTCGAGCTTCTCGTCGAGGAGCGCGGCGAGGGTCTCGCGCGTCGATCGCCCGGCCGCGCGCCGGCACCGGCTCGACCTCGGCGACCTCGGAGGTCGCGAGGAACGCGTCGGCCGACTCCTCCGGCGTGATCTTGCCCGGCTTCGGCGCCAGATCGGCCGGCAGCGTCGGCGTCTCGATCTCGAACGCGAAGTCCTCGTCGAGGTCCCAGAAGCCGCGGAACTCCGCCGCCCAGCGCTCCGAGAGCTTCATCGACTCGGCGTAGGCGACCCGGACCGGGTCGATGATCTCCTGGCGCTCGACCCGCTCGCGCTGCTCGGCCCACCACTCGCGCAACGGCCGCGCCCGCTCGAGCCGCCGCCTCCGGTAGGCGTCGCGGTCGGAGACGCCGTAGATCGACTCCGCGTACTCGGGGAGCAGGTGGCCCTCCTCGACGTCGCGCTCGACCGCCTCGACCGGGCGCAGCAGCGGGATCGCCGAGCCCGCCCGCCCCCTTCATCACCGAGAGGTAGAGGTCGCCGACCGCAGTAGGGCTCGAGCGTCGTGAAGTTGTCCTGCTTGAGGATCCGCTCGCCCTCGATCGCCGAGCAGCGCCGGATCGTCGAAGGAGCCGTCGGCGACCGGGTAGGCCTCGCCCGCGCTCGGCCCGCTCAGCGAGATCGGCGCCCTTGATGTTGTGCACGTAGCCGGCGCAGCCGGGATAGCCGCCGAACAGGCCGGGCGAGGAGAGGATCCGGGTCGAGCCGAGGTTCTGGAGCTCCCAGAACGGCGTGTTCCAGATCATCTGCAGCGACTCGAAGCTCGAGCCGCCGCGGTGGCGCCCGGCGCCCGCGGTGTTCGCCTTCAGCCGCCGCGAGAGGTAGATCATCGGCGTGATCAGCTCCCACATCTCGACGTCGCCGGCGTCGCCCTCGGGGTTGAACATCGCCGCCGCGGTGTCGGTGCCGTCGAGCACGTACTTGGCGCCCATCCCCTGCGCCGCGACCTCGAAGTTCATGATCGCCGAGGAGTTGCCGTACTGGTCGATGCCGCCGCCCTGGATCACGTTGCCCGAGGTCGAGTAGGAGCCGATCACCTCCTCGATGAACCCGCGCGCCTGGAGCGCCCGCGAGAGCGTCCGCGGGTAGCCCGTGAACGCCGGCTGCAGGAACGCCCAGGCGATCCCGGTCGAGCCCTCGGCGTCGCCGAGGTTGGCGATCGAGCCCTCGGGGAAGTTGGTCTTCACGGCGAGGTAGGCGCCGTCGTTGACCTTGTCGTTGCAGATCAGCGTCTGGGTGAACATCACCCAGATCGCGCCCTGCATCGCCGAGGGCGTGCAGTTCATCGAGTGCCAGCCCCAGGCCGAGGCGCCGTCGAGGTCGAGCTCGTAGTCGCCGTCGCCGCCGATCCGCACCTCGAACGGCGCGTTCATCAGGAAGTCGCGGCGGGCCCGCGCCGGCAGCGAAGCCTTGTCGGCGAAGGTGACGTCGAAGCCGACGGCCGAGCGGTAGCGGCCCGGCACGGTCATCGTCCGCATGTGCGACTTGAACGAGCGCCGGCCCTCCTCGATCACCTCGCGCTGAGAAGCGCCTTGAAGCGATCGGCCCCCTCCTCGAGGATCACCCGCTCGACCGCCTCGCGGATCATGTGGCAGCCGGCCAGCCGAGTCCGCTCGTCGAGCAGGTAGTACATCGGCGCCCGGGTCTGCTTCGCGCAGCGCTCGAGGTGCCAGCGGGCGAGCTCGTCGCCCTCGCCGATCTTCATGCAGGGCAGGTCGATGCCGTCGTCGAGCCGGTGCGTCGGGCCGACCGGCACGCCGCCGGGGGTCGAGGCGCCGATGTCGAGGACGTGGGTGACGCCGCCGGCCCAGGCGACCAGCTCGTCCTCCCAGAAGATCGGGACGAAGGTCTGCACGTCGGCGTTGTGGACGTCGCCGATCGTCGGGTCGTTGTTGGCGAAGATGTCGCGCGGGCTGGATCCGCGGGTTGTCCTCGTAGCCCTGCGCGGACCATCCACTTGATCGCGTCCGACATCGTGTGGACGTGGACGATGATCCCCGTCGAGAGCGCGATCGAGTCGCCCTCGGGGGTGTAGAGCGCGAAGCAGAGCTCGCCGAGCTCGCGGACGATCGGCGAGGCCGAGATGTTGAGCGCCGTCTCGCGCGCCGAGACGAGTCCGCCGCGGATCCGCGAGAAGAGCTTCTCGTAGCCGATCGGGTCGGAGTCCTTGAGCTCCAGCTCGTCGTCGAGTCCCCAGTAGGCGCCGGTCTCGGCGAAGAGGCGCTCGGACTCCGCGAGCATCTCGTCGAGCCGCCGCCCGTCCCAGCCGATGCCGGCTTCCTCGCGCGGCTCGAGCTGGCGGGTCGCGTCGACAACTGCCATCGCCGCCCACGCTATCGGTTAGCTTGCGCGGCGTTCGAGGGAGGCTCGCAGGGGAGGCGATGCGCGGCGGGTAAATGGAGCGCCGTGCACGCCGGTTGCTCGGGCCCGCTCGAGTACCTGCATGCGAACTACTCGATCCGCGGCGGCGGCGACTGCACCAGCTCGGTGATCGGCACCAGGGGTTTGACGATGATCGTCACCGGCGGAGGGGTCAACCTGGTGCGGCTCTCCCCGCCGGGGCCCGGCAAGCCGGCGGTCGAGACGGTCGCCGGCGCGTTCACGGTCGATCCCGGCGACCCGACCGAGACCTCCCAGGTCAACAGCGACGGGGGATCGTTCGTCGAGGAGCCCCTGATCTGGCATGCCGCATGGTCGTCCTACACCCACAAGGTGCCGGAGTGCCAGTCGTGCCTCGGGCCCCGGACGATCGAGGGGTCCTAGCCAGACTGGGGCCCCGGAGGTGATCGCCGAGTCAACGTTCAGCGGAGCGCTCCCGTTCTCCGACGAGAGCCAGTTCCCGGTGCGAACCCACCCTTCCGCAGATAAACCGGAGGGGCTCCCTCTGCCGGTGATCGAGGTCGCGGCGTGACCGTGCGCCTACTCCGACAGCCCGGCGGCCTCGAGGGCTTCCTGTCGCACCTGATAGAGGCAAAGTCGCACGACGACACCCTCGCGGATCGTCCAGAGCCAGGTGCCGCGGGCCTGCACATCGATTCCATCACGCCCCCGGAGCTGGTTCGTGAAGGGCATCACCACGTGCTCCCCGGCGTCGAGGTACTCGTCCACCTCATAACGAACGGAGTCCCAGCTGTTGGCGAACTCCTCCGAGAGGCGTCGAAACTCGTGGAGGTCATAGACGCCGCTGTCCAGGCCGACCGCTCGCGTGAGGTCAACTTCAGCGTCCGGGGCCGCGTCCTTGAACGCCGCATCGAGGTCCCCCCGGTTGAGGGCGGCAAGGGCAGTGCGAACGATCTCCACGTTCTCCTCCGACATCCCCCGCGCAGTATCGCGCGAAAGCTTCTGCTTCTCATGCACATCAGCAGTGCCTCCCCTCCCAGAAATCCGCGAGTTTCACTAAGGACGCGTTCGCACTCCCGGCGTTCGCCGTAGAAAGGCCGAAACCCGCCGACCAGGGCGGGCTCCGAAAACTCCTCGGTGACCTATGCCGCAAAGGAGCCGCCGAAGCGTAGCCCGCTCCCGCCCGAACGCGCGCCGTTTCAACGGCGGAGAGGCCGACAAGGGCAGAAGGCCGCTCACCCGCCGCAGAGCCGTCAGACGGGGACTCGTCTCGCTGCCTCCAGAGCGGCGCTCACCCGGCGTCGCTTGATAGTCCTGACCCCCACGAGGGGTGGGCAGGCGGAGACGAGCGCGGGAAGCAGGTATCTGGGCGCGTCAGAGTCTCCGAGCCGACGGCCGAACGCCTCCTGACCGGACGGCAGATCGTCCCCGGCTGACTGTTCCTCTCAACAGAGGGGGCAGTCCGCCTCCGACCCCGCCCCACTGATCCCGTCCGGCAAGTCCACGGGCCAGAAACGCCAGTCGCTAACGGTCAGGTGGCCGTCCTGGCGGAGGCCCGCCGGGCTGAGGGAGCCCGGAACCCCTGCTCGCCTCACTGACGGCCGAGAGCTAACCACCCTCGTGACCGTCGTCAATCCGGCGCAGCTCTCCTTCAGATATTGGGAAACGTCGCCTCGTGGTGGTAATGGCAGACCGGATCGTGCTGCAGATTCGGATCGTCGAGAACAAGACGCAATTTCCGTGGGTCCGGGCGAAAACCGCTTCGTGCGAGGCGTCATGATCGCTTCACAACCTATGGACCTCGCCGTTTCGCTCATCTCGCCGGCGCGATCAAGACGCTCGAGACGAAGGGCCCCGCCAGCGAGTCAGAGCACAAGCGGGTGAAGACCGGCGTCAGCCATTGAGGAATCGGTGCTCGGGGTCCCCTCCCTGGCCTCGGCATTGCCCAGCGGATTGAGACGGCGTCTGATTAAGATCCCGATCGATGCCCAACGCTGAGTTCTTCGCCACGTTCGGGCTGTTCGTCAGGCGCGAGTTCCTTGACGATGCGCGCTGCGACGAGCTGCGACGCGAGATCATCGACGCCCCCGGTCGCCCATCGACGGTGACCGAGGAACTGGACGACGTTGTCGACGACCACACCCGCAGGACCGTCTTGGCGCAGGTACCGGACACAACGAAGTCACTGGTGCGGAGTAGGTTCGAGCAACTCACACCAGAGGTTGCGCGTTACTTCGAGACGCCGCTGAACGGGTGCCAGCCTCCGCAGCTCCTGCGCTACAGGGAGGGCGACTACTTCCGTCCGCACACGGATCACGAGTCGGAAGGCCCCGAGTACATCACCTCGCGTCGTGTCTCCGCCATCGCCTTCTTGAATGACGAGCGCGACGATGCAGGGCCTGACTCGTACAGCGGAGGCGCGCTCACGTTCTTTGGGCTGATGGGCGATTCACGTGGCGACGCGCTCGGATTCCCGCTGGTGGGCGAGAAGGGGCTGCTCGTCGCCTTCAGGTCGGACCTGCTCCACAGCGTCACCCCGGTCACACGGGGCGAGCGCTTCACTGTCGCCAACTGGTTCACCTGGAGCGACCATTAAGTACTCCAGTGGTGCGCCACTCAGCAACCGGCTCAGGCGGCCTTTCGCCGCTTTCGCTGGCGAGAAACCGCGCAGCTAGTCGGCGTGAGCCATAGCAGACCAGCCGAGCGGATAGCCCGGGCGATCCTCTCCGGGGGCGCGACCCTCAAGCGCCTGATCACACGGAGCCCACGCCTGGAGAAAATCGCTTACGACGCGTTCAACCGGGATCAGTTTCGGCGGTTGGCTGTTCACGATGCGATGCTCGCAGACAAGGTCAGGATTCACGCCTACGCGCGGGGAATCGCCTCGAACGTGAGGGAGGGCGACGTCGTCTTGGACCTTGGGACCGGGGTCGGAATCATGGCATGCCTTGCAGCCCGCCAGCGTCCCCGAAGGGTCTACGCGATCGACCACAATGCTGTGGATCTGGCACGGACCTTGGCTGAAGCGAACGGATTTCGCGGCATCGACTTCAGGCGCGTCCACAGCGACGATTTCGCCCCAGACGAAGCTCTGGATGTGATCGTCCAAGAGCAGATGGGCAGGGCGCTCTTCAACGAACGAATGGTCACACACGTGGCCGCGCTTCGCGACCAAGTGCTGCGACCCGGCGGGCGGATCCTGCCAAACCGGTTCGACCTCCACGTCGAGCCCGCCGAGCTACGCGAGGACAGTGTGATGCCGTTGATCTGGGAGCATCGCGTCGTGGGTCTCGACTTCTCGGCGTTGCGACGAGTCGCGCAGCAGGAGCCTGGCTACCCTCCGCCCCAGGGCGCGGTGGGATCCGCCTTTAGGCAGTTACTCTGCGAGCCGGCGCCGCTCTTGTCGATCGACCTCGAGCGCCACGGGCCCGCCGACTTACCCGAACACCTCCGCTCGCGGCGCCCGGCAACAACCGCGGGAGTGCAGCATGGGCTCGCCGTCTATTTCGTAGCGCACTTCGATAGCGACCACCGGCTCACCAACTCGCCACTCGGCCCCCCGACCAACTGGCCACCCCTTCTCCTGCGAACGGAAGCGATTGAGCGCCGAGCGGGGGAGTTGATCGATGTGGACCTCGAGGCCAACCCGCTGGAGCGCCTCGAAACCTGGCGCTGGAGAGTGGATGCGGGGCCCCGATGATGGTCCTGCTGGGGGCGCGCATTCGCAGACGACTCGTACCGACTCGGTCTTGGAGCTCCGCTCGACCTCGGAATCTTCGCCGCGACGATGTGAATACGTCGGAGCCCCGAGTGACGGTCGTCATCCCAACCAGAAACCGACTGGGCCTGCTTCAGGAGGCAATCGAGAGTGTAGAGCGTCAGGATTTCACGAACTGGCAGCTCGTCGTGGTAGACGACGCCTCCACAGATGAGACTCGGACGTGGCTCATGGGGCTGCGCGATCCGCGTGTACAGCCGGTGCTACTCGATACGCAGTGCGAGCGCTCGGCCGCTCGGAACCACGGGCTCCGCGCCGCTCGCGGTGAGTTCGTGCTCTTCCTAGATGACGACGACCGGCTGCTCGGCCGCGCGCTCGGGCGTCTCAGCGCGGCGGTCCGGCCACGCCCTGAAATCGTTGCGGCAGTTGGGTCGGCCGTCAGGTTCGATCCCGCGGGGCGACGTGAGCGGACAACCCACCCACGCGTCGGCTTTACACGGAGGATCTGGCGAGACGTACTAGCCGGCTGGGATAGCGGTTCTGGGCAGGCGCTCTTTCGAACGGACTGCGTGCGCGCGGCCGGCGGCTGGAACGAGACGCTTTCGTACTGGGAACTCGGTGAGCTGTGGTTCCGAATCGCGAGGTTGGGCCCGGTCGTGTTCCTGCCGACAACCGTGGTCGAGCTACGAGTGCATGCAGGTCGGAAGCCTCCCAACCCCTCGGACAGAGATCCTCGCCCCGACCTCATCAGCATGCTTTCAGGTACCGAACGTGAGACGGGCAGGCGTATCCTTCGTGCTCGCCAACTGGTACACGACGGCGACGCGGCAAGGTTTCGCGGTCAACACCTCAGTGCGCTTCGATACTATGTGAGGGCGGTTAGGATGTCGCCTGGGCTGGTTTGCTCGCCGGTAACACGACGGGATCTGGTCGGCAACATGGCCAGGGAGGCCGCGAGATTTCTCGGCGGGCCGCTTAGAAAACGAGTCACCGGTCGGTGAAACTCTCGATCCCTACGCGGCGTTAGTCACGTAAGGAACCAGCACTGGTTGACCGACTCGAGGGAGCAGAAGGACCGAGTCCCCGGCCTTCGGCCTCGCATGGAATCTCCGAAGGGTAACCATGGCTCCCCGATTCGAAGGTCACAAGGGACGTAAAGCCCCCCAGCGCGTGGGGTGAATCGTGGACCGGCACACCATCCACGGTCACCCACGCGTGGCCGTGCGCAACCCCACCCGGTTTGGGGTACGCAATCACGAGCCGCGGCTCGGCGCCCGCAGCCGCAAGATAGCGGTATGTCACGAGGCTGAGGTCGAGACAATTATCGTCCAGTCGACTTGAATCGAAGGTCCGCTCCGCTAGCCTGACGATCCGCCGCTCGCGGTCTCGTCGACGCTCTCCGGCGGGCCGCGCGTCCACCAGGTCCACGAGCCGTGGCAGCGGAACGAGTCGCTTCAGCGCTGGTAGGACTGCGCGCCAGGCAAGCATCCGGACAACGAGCCAACCGTCGGACGGCGTTCGGAACGCGAGGGCGACGCCTCGCGCGGCACGGCGCGGAACCCGGCGAATCGAACCGGTCACGAGGGTCGCCCGGGCTCCATCTCGAGCTCTCCCTGAATCGCATCGAGGACAGCCGGTAGGCGCTCGAGGCCGGATCCGAACATGACGCTGATCACCGGCACGCGGGCCGAGAGATCGAGATAGTGACCGACCATCCGCCGATTTCGCTCGACGTCGTCGAAGGAGTAGCAATAGGCGTGAGCCAGCACGGCCGGGAACGCCTCCGCTGGTGAAAGCTGTCGGACCCATACGTCATCGGTCCGACCTCGCCCCGCCGCGCGCTCCAACACGCACACGCCCCTGATCGGGGCGGGGGCGGCTTCGAACGGTGGAAGGTACGTCGAGGCACCCGGCATGAGGCCGCCCCGGTCAAGCCCGTGTCGCGGCCGAAGCGGCAGCTGAAACGGAAGCGGGAGGGCCGTGACCAATCCGTCGGCCACTTGGAACGCGACGGCGTCGTCGGCCCAAGTCGGATAGCCGCGGCGGCCGAACGCCTGGGCGATGGTTGACTTGCCGGTTTCGGAGACCGCGCAAAACGTCACCACACCTCCAACGGTGAGCACCGCGCTGGCGTGTAGCACCTCGCGGCCGCCGAACTGCACGGCCATCGGTAGGACGGTGCGCTGATAACCGCTGACGACGCGCTCAGAGCCCGCGAACGGATCCGGAACCGCCGTGACCTCGCCGCCTCCCGGTGAAAGACGGTAGCTGGCGATTCCCCGAAGGTGCATCCAGAACTCTCCGTCCGCGTTCTGTGCCCAGGCGAAGACTGCCCCATCGCGATGGTCGCGCCAGACCTCCAGCACGGATTGGTCGGAGCGCCGCGGCTCCGGTACGGGGGCGGTGATGCTAGCGATGCGGAGCTTTACGTCCATCTTCCGCTGGGTAGCGGCCACCCGAACAGAGGCAGAACTAGCACCGCGCCCAGGACTGGGCGCGGTGCTAGTTGCAGCTGTCAGCGAGAGCTAACCCTGGCCGGGCGGCTTCCGGTTGTCGCCGGTGTCGTGCGTCTCCGGGCTGAGCTTTCCGCCTCCGCCCTGCACCACTTCAGCGACGTGACCCACCGGGATGAGCTTCATCGGCTCCCACGTTTGCTTCACTCGTGGCCTCCTCTGCCTAGGTTCGGGCCCTCGCCCACGTTTCGAGGGCGAGTATATCCCACAGCCTGTACGCATGGCGAATTTTCTCGGGGGGCCCGGGATCGTTGAGAGCTTCCTCCACGAGCGTTTCCACGGCGCGCCCGTCGACGACGCCGAGCTCTGCAAGCGCTCTCGCGCCTCCCATCGTGCGCCACGCCGCCGCCCCCTCGCGCACTAAGTAGTTCCTCACCACGGGCGTGGCCGCAACCTTGCGCTGGCGCTCGAAGCCGAGCTGAGGAAAGCGGCGCGCGAGCATCCCTCGGACGAGACCCTTCGACCTGCCCCCTTGATTCAGGATCTCGGGCGGCGTTCGGTAGAGGAACGTCAAGAGATCCGGATCCCAAAACGGGTGGACCAGGCGTAGGCCCAGCCTCCGACCGCTCTCGAACTGCTCCTCGAGCTCCATGGCCACCAGAGCATGGTCGAGGGCGTCGTCCATCTCGCGTCGGTAGAAACGACCATCCGTTGACCGCTCTGGAATGCTCGCCGTCATCCGCTCGGCAAGTTCTCGTCGAAGTGCGTGGTCCGGAGCTATCCATCCCGGCGTGCTGCCGATTGCGCGCCTGCGACGCCGCGCGTCCATGATCCTGGGAGCGATCCGATTCGCGGCATGCCCCAGCAATGGGCGGGTCCCGAACCGCCAGACGAGGTTCCGAAGTATCGTCGCGGTCGAGAGCGGAAACGAGCGCCGCTGGTTGTTCCAGAGCCTGAAAAGCCCCTTCAGATCGAGGGCTGAGATCAGTTCCGCCGCATAGTACGGAGAGACGCCGAGCCACTCATCGCCTCCGTGCCCGCTGAGAATCACCCGGACGCCGCGCTGCCGGCCCTGAACGGCCAAATAGTGGTAGGCGGGTAGCCACATGTTCACCATCGGCGCCGGCCACCCACTGCTCAGTTCTAGGCCGGCAGCAAATAGGCCCTCAGGCCCGGCGGCCTCCTCTAACGGGATCAGGAGCTGTGGAAGATCGAGATCGGCGGCGACCTGTCGCTGTATCGCCTGCTCATCCGCTTCTGGATGCGAGAAACCGAGTGAGAGAGCCCAGGGAGTGGGGAGCCCCTCCTCACGGCTGGTTCTCGCCGCCATCGCCGCGACGCTGACGGAGTCGAGCCCACCGCTGAGAAAGATCCCCGAGGGACCGCGGGAGAGAGTGCGCTCGACCGCCCCAATGAGGAGGTCCTCGAATTGCTCGAGATCGTCCTCGGTGACCCAGTCGATCTCCCCGTCGTTCGCGATCGGAGACCAGTAGCGGGCAACACGAAGTCCGGTGCGCCCGCCGACCAGCACGTGGCCGCTGGGCACGCGCCGAATGGCCGAGAAATAGGTCTCGCCGGGATCCGGCCAGCGATGCGCCAGATGATCGGCAAGGGCGGCACGGCTTACGTCGCTCGCAACGCGCGGATCGCGGAGAAGGACCTCGATCGAGGTTGAAAACAGGAACTCGCTGCCGGTGTCGGAATAGAACAGAGGGTAGGATCCGAGCGGGTCGCGCGCGCAGATGAACCTCTCATTCGTGCAGTCCCCGACTACGAGTGCGAACGTACCCTTGAGCGCGGTCAGCGCAGGTTCCCCCCACCGAAGATAGGCCTCGAGCGACAGCTCGCTGTCGGTCAATCCGTCGACGCCTAAGCGACCCTCCACCTCGCTTCGGTTGTGCAAAACGCCGTCGAAGAGCGCTGAGCAGGGGCCGCGACGCGCGACCTCGGGTCGCCGTGGGGCCGCGCCGCGTTTCGGGCCGGCACCGTCGAGCGAGGCGAGTTGGAGGTCGCCATTCGACGAGGCGACGAGGAGCCAGTCTTGATAGGTCTGATCCTGCTGATCTGGGAAGCCCGAGAGGTGAGACGGTTCAGCCGTTCGCATCGCGGTCCAATAGCCCCTTCTCCACGAGGTCGTTTACGAGCACGCGGATCTCATCTCGGAGCGGTTCTTCACCGACGTCGAATTCGAGCAGCATTTGCTCTCGGGCCGACTCGAGATCATGACCTTGCTCGAGCAGCTCCCAGAACCGAGCACCGGTTCGGTTCAGCTTGTAGATCTGGTTCGACCCCAGGTGGACGAGAACAACCTCGTCTTCGAGGCGCTTGGCAATCGCGTCCGGACTCGGCCGAAACCGCCCCGTCTCCTGCTGAGGTTCGTTCCCGCCGTCGCTCCGTGGCGCATCGTCGACCATCATCAATCTCTCTGTGAAGGTTTGGCCTGCCTCAGTACTGTGCGAGCGACCCTTGTCGCCTCGTCCAAGCAAGCCCGCCTGCGAAGGACCAGATCGCTAGCGGGAGGAACACTCCCGCGAATATCGTCAGCGCAAGCGCATCACCGTACCAATCCATGCCCCCGAAGAGCGCCGTGCGAAGCCCATCGAAGGCAAACCGCGTGGGTACGATCTCGCCGACCGGCTGGATCCATTCCGGCAGCACCGAGACCGGGAACACAGCCCCGCTGACGAAGCCCATGGCGAACAGGATCATCCCGGTCACGAGCGCTCCACGCTTGAAGATAAGGACGAATGCGGCGCAGCCGATTCCGAGAACTCCCATCGCTGTCCCGGCGGCCGCCACCGTGAGCGCCGCTCCCGCCCAATTCGCGCTCGATACGTCCAGGCCCATGAAGAGCGCAGCCGCAGCGACGTAAACTGCTGCCCGCACCATTGCCCAGAGGAATGGGAGACCGATTAGGCCGAGCGCCACTTCCGTCGCCCTCAAGGGCTGGATGAAGAGGGCCTCAAGCGTACCGGCGAGTTGTTCCTGTCGAATCTGGGCCGCGATCTGCGTACTCGTGGCACCGATCACGACCGTGAGGATCGTTCCTACCACGGCGAAATCAAAGTAGGACGGAGCGCCTTGGAGGTCGGCGGAAGCCACACCCTCGAACGTCTTTGAGATGTAGTAGTAGACCAGCATGTTGATGATGCCGAGGAAAAGCTCAAAGATGAACGTATTCCGGTACGAGCGCGTGATCAGGTAATCACGGCGCACGATCGCGAGAATGGGTCGGATTCTCGGGAGCTTAGATCGGTAGGTCGAGTCGATGGTTACAGTTAACGAGGTCTTCGCGGTTGTGGGTGGCTATAACGACAGCCGCATTTGGACGCTGATCGAGAACGCGCCAGAAACGCTCGACCGCCTGTTCGTCGAGGGATCTGGTCGGCTCGTCAAGTAGCAAGAGGGCCGGCGAACCAAGGAGAGCTCGCGCGAAAGCTAGTTGCTGCAGCATTCCGGCGGAATACACATCGGCTCGCTGTGACGCGAACGATTCGATCGCCAGTTCCTGCTCCAGCGCACGAACCTCCTCGATGGCTGTTGCCTCACTCTCACCACGCATGCGAGCGAAGCTGAGGAGATTGGCATGACCCGTGAGGCGAAGATAAAACGAGCGCTCTTGGGCGAGAGAAACCCCGATGAGACGCCGAGCGCGGACGCTGCCAGCAGGGTAGCCTCCCACCGTGATGCGCCCGCGTGTCGGAGCTACGGTACCGGCGATGCAGCGAAGAATCGTGGTCTTTCCGGATCCGTTCGCACCGCGCAGGGCAACCCGGTCGCCCGCGTCCACGGTAAGACTGAGCGATTCGATTACCGTGTGGTTTCCGAAGCGACGCCCGAGTCCTTCGATCGAAAGAATGGGTTCGCGATGCAACTGGCTCGGCGGCCGAAGATCATCAGCGGCGATCGGATCCACGGGCTTGATGGCGTGCTTCTCCCGGACGGGAAGACTCCTTTCGCTCATTCTGGGTGCCCCCATTCCCGCGGGAGAGCAGCAGTTAGGACGTCACACCCCATCTCGCGACACGTCACCTGACAGAGGCGTCACGATTCGAATCGGTGTTAGATCCAGAGAGCACGTTTCGTGCGTCGGCACTGGGTTTTCCCGCCGCGAGCTTACTGGACAGTGACGGGGAGTCTTCCCTCCGATGCAGCGAAGCGGCAGACTTCCTCAAGCTGGCCCGGTGTATGGCCCGGATCGCTGGAGGCAGCCGCGTCAGGATCCAGATAGCGCGCCAAAGGTAGGCAAGCCACTGGCCGCGAGTCCCGTTCACTAGCGCCGCGGGTCCGGCGCGCATGTGCGTCGCTGACCACTTTCGCATGTATGGTGCCGGCGGAAAACATGCACGGAAAAGACGACGAAAAGCAGTGGACCATGACCCTTCGTTCACGAGCTCCTCGAGTGCTATAGAGACCGGGACTCGTGGTTCGGTTAGTAGCGTGACGCCCGGTAGCCCCAATCGTTCGCCGATGCGGACCCCTTCCGGATCGAGGCGAAGCCCAGCCGCGAATGCTGGCAGCGCATCGATCCGATGTGCAAGTTCCGCGGCGGCGCCCCAGACGGAGTGATCCACAACGAGAAGTGCCCGCGCAAGGTCCTGCAAGGGGCGCTCAGCGTCAACGCCGTGCTGGGCGGCGTGAAGCGCAATGTGCACCGCCCTCGCTGTTGGGCCCAAGACTTCTGCGTCGATATTCCCGACTCGCAGCGTGACGGTGTTTGACGCAAACTCTCGCCATAGTGTCTCAGGCGGGCCTCGAACACCAATTAAGGATCGGTGTAGATCGACACAGGTGGAGCCTGGGTCCCGAGACCACGTCTGGGAATCCCGGTCCCAATAATCAGGGAGCGGTCGAAACCCGAGTTCACGAAGAACGGCTCCGGCCTTTCGATACGAGGCAGGTGACACAAGCAGGTCCGAGTCGCCGTACGGGCGAGGCGTCCCGTCGCGATACAGCCACGAGGAGATTGAGGGCCCCTTGAGAAGCAGCGGGCGAACACCGTGGATTCGCATCTCGGTGACCACTTCGGCAGTTATCGAATCTACCCGCAGGGTGAGCGCGGTCTCGTAGAGGGAGCGGGTATGGGATTCGCTTCGAGTCATCTACATCCGGGCGGATTGACAATCGTGAGCTCCCCGGAGCCAGGCACGGAGCATCGAGGTTAACGCCAGGTCGGGCAAGGGGAGCGGCTCGGGCGGCTGGGCGGCTGGGCGGGCGCGGCTAAGCTGCTCGCGCAGCTCGATACCGGCCGGCGTCGCCGCGATCACACCCAGGAGACCTGGCAGCTCGTCCACACCCCGCAACCGGGCTGACCGGCGCCCGCCTCGCGGGCCGAAACTATGATCGGCCCGATGCGGGCTCTCGTCGCACTGGTCGCATCGCTGGGTGCGCTCACGGTGCCGCTGATCGCGCTCGCGGCGCCTGACGAGCGCACCTCACGCGGTGCGGTTTCGAAGCCTCCCGCGACCTGCTTCTGGGAGGGGCCGATCTCGACCAAGCGGCCGACCACGCGCGGCTTCGACGGGCGCAACTTCAACTTCCCGGAGGAGTCGGCGACCTACTGGCTGGCGCGCTTCAACCTGCCCGAGGGCTCGAAGCTCGTCCTGCGCGGCCGCTATCCACGCGCCCGCTATATGTCGCTGAACGCGTACTCGGAGGGCACTCCGACCGATTCGCTCTCCGACATCCTCGTGCGGCCCGACCGCGGCTCGCACAACCCGTTCGTCGTCGGCAACAACCGCAACGTGCGTAAGCGCTCGTGGTCCGTGACCGTGCTCGACGAGCCGCCTCCCGCTCCTGACGCCCGCGAGCCGAACACGATCTACGCGCAGCCGGCCGGTGGGGCCGCGATCGAGTTCGCCTACCGCGTCTACGAGCCCGACCCGGGGCGCGATCTCACCGGGGGCGGCCGGCTTCCGGAGATCGAGCTGGTGCTCGCCGACGGCACCGCCGTCCCCGAGACGGACGCCTGTGCGCAGATCAACGACCCCGACCGCGACATCACGGTCCAGACCGTCCCGGCCGCGGTCTGGCAGGGCGCGCGGAACTCGCCCGGCTGCGACGGCGAGACGAACCCCGCCTACGACCCGCCCCGCTGGGAGCGCTTCTTCAACGTCGACTACGCGTCGCTCGCGGTGATCACCGATTGCACCCAGGCGGGCCGCGAGGGCCGGCTGGCGATGGAGCCCGACCTCGAGGGCGGCTTCTACTCGAATCGCGACAGCGCCTACATCTACGCCCACCTCGCGCGCGAGTTCGGACCGATCCTCGTGGTCGAGGGGACGCTGCCGCGCTTCCCACGGACCTACCGGAAACCGAAGCGGATGCCGGAGGCCGACCTGCGCTGGTGGTCGCTGTGCAGCGGTGAGTCGCGGGTCACGACCCGCACCCCCGACTGCCTCGCCGACCGCCAGGTGCTCGAGCGAAGCGGCCGCGATTACACGATCGTCGTCTCCAAGCCCGCCGACCGACCCGCGAACGCGCGCCGCCGCTGCGGCGTCGCCTGGCTCGACTGGGGCGAGAACGGCGACGGCGCCGGCGACCCGGACTACGCCGTCCTGGTCATGCGCAACATGCTCGTCGACCCCGACTTCGCAGAGGCGATCCAGAATGTGCCGCGGCCGACCGAGGAGCAGGCGGTGATGGGGCCGCACTTCCCGCGCTCGGAGTACTCGACTCGCGAGGAGTTCGAGGCGCGCGGCTGCTGAGCCGCGGCAATGCCGATGCCGCGGTACGCAGGATTCCTTCGCGCCGTCAACCTCGGCAGTAGGCGCCGGGTGACGAGCGACGGGCTGAAATCGTCGGTGGAGGAGGCCGGCTTCGACGACGTCGCCTGCTTTCGCACCAGCGGCAATGTGGTCTTCAGCGCCGGCGGGACCAAGGCCGAGCGGATCGCCGAGCGGATCGAGAAGGGCCTCGCGGCGTCCTTCGGCTTCGAGATCCCGGTCTTCCTGCGAAGCGCGCGCCAGGTGCGAGCGATCGCCGCGCACGAGCCGTTCGACGCCAAGGCGCTCGCCGCGTCCAAGGGCAAGCTCCAGGTCTCCCTCCTCTCCTCCAAGCCCAGCGCCTCGGCGCGGAAGCAGGCCATGGCGCTCGCCACCGACGCCGACCGGCTCGCGATCAAGGGCAGCGAGCTCTACTGGCTTCCGAGCGGCGGGACCCAGAAATCGGCGCTCGACCAGAAGGCGCTCGACGAACTGCTCGGTCCCGCAACCATGAGGACCAAGGGCACGATCGAGGCGATCGTGGCGAAGTTTTTCTGAGCTAACCGCTCGCGCTCAGGTGGAAGATCTGATGGCGGTCGAGGCGAGCGGTGCGGCCCGGCGGGATCGCGAAGGTCGTCGCGGAGTGCTCGACGATCGCCGGGCCCGCGACCTCGTGGCCGGCCTCGACCTCCTCGAGGCGGACGATCGCGGTCTCCGCGTCGTCCCTCCCGCCAGCGCACGGTCCGCGTCGAGTCCACCGGCGGCGAGCCAGGCACCTCGTCGAGCTCGGGCAGGGCCGGCTTCTCGACCTCGACCGAGCCGGTGACGATCGCCTGGGTGATCAGGTAGCCGAGCTCGGGCGAGCGGGCCGAGCGCGCGTAGACCTTGGCGTAGGCGTCCTCGAAGGCGGCAATCAGGTCGTCGACGTGCTCGTCCTCCTCCATCTCCATGTGCGGCGAGACGATCTCGATGTCGTTGAGCTGGCCGTAGTACTGCATCCGCACGATGTGGGTGAAGGAGATCGCCTCGCGGTCGACTCCCGACTTTGCGAACTCGGCGGCAACCCGGTCGCGGAGTCCCTGCCAGGCGCCGGTCACCATGAACCCGATCCCGGCCTTCTCCATCTCGTCGGCGCTCGGCAGGATCGGCATGTCGATCGTCTGGTCGTAGCGGTACTCGAAGTCCGCGCACGCGCAGCCGTAGGCGGAGAAGCCGGCCGCCCAGGCGGGCATCAGCACGTCGCGGTACGCGATTCCCTCGGTGTAGCCGGCGACGTGCAGGGGCCCGCCGCCGCCGTAACAGAGCAGCGCGTAGTCGGCGGGCGAGTAGCCCTTGCCGAGGATCCGCCCGACGGCCTCGTTGCGAAGCGTCTGCTCGAACAGCTCGATCACGCCCGCGGCCGCGTCGGTGACCTCGAGCCCGAGCGGCTCGGCGAGCTGGCGCTTCACCTCCGACTCGGCCCGCTCGCGGTCGAGCTTGATCTCGCCGCCGAGGAAGTAGTCGGGGTTGACGCGGCCGAGGACGACGTTCAGGTCGGTCACCGAGATCGTCTCGAGGCCGCCCGTCGGGCCAGCTCACGCCGATCCGCGATCCGGCCGAGTCGGGACCGAGCTCGGGGCGGTTCGAGTTCGGGTTGACCCGCACGAACGACCCGGTGCCGCGCCGAGCGAGTCGATCCTGACCAGCGGCATGTTGAGGACGAACCGGGCGATGTCGGGTGTCGGGGTGATCTCGAAGCGCCCGTCGGTGAGCAGCGCGATGTCGAACGAGGTGCCGCCGATGTCGGTGCAGAGCAGGTTGCGAAGGCCGAGCCGCTCGGCCAGCGCCTGGCCGCCGACGACGCCGCCGATCGGGCCGGAGACCAGGGTCCTCGCCAGCTCCCGCGCCTCGATCGAGATCGTGCCGCCGTGCGAGGCCATCACCCGCAGCTCGAAGCCGGCACCGCGCTCCTTGGTGCGGTCGCGGACGGCGTCGAGCGTGCCCCGCGAGGGCTCGGCCGCGTAGGCCTCGATCAGGGTCGAGTTGAGCCGCGGCAGATCGCGGCGCAGGGGATAGAGCTCCGAGGAGACGTAAACCGGGACCCCGTCCACGCCGCGCTCGGACTTGACCTCCTCGACGATCTCCGCGGCGCGGATCTCGTGCTCGGCGTTGCGGTAGCTACAGAGCAGGCAGATGCAGATCCCCTCGACCTCAGCCGTCCAGCAGGGCCTCCGCCGCCTCGCGGACGTCGGCCTCGCGCAGCGGGAGCACCTCGTCGCCGGTGACGTCGATCCGTCCCCGAACCCCGTGCATCAGCTCGCGCGGCACGATCGGCGGGTTGTGGTGATGGGTCGCGATGTGGAGGCGATCCGAGTAGGAGAACCCGAGGTAGGTCTGGATCCCGCGCTCGATCACGAGATAGTCCTCCTGGCCGGCGGTGACGATCGCCCCGACCCGACGTCCCGAACGCGATAGCAGCCGGTTGAGCATCGCGGTGCCGCTGAAGATCCCGGACGCGATCCGCGGGAATCCGTCCTCCGGCGTCATCTCCCATTGGGCCAGCGCGTCCTCCGCCGACGCCATGAAGCCCCGCGACTCGTCCTCCGGCGTCGTCTGCGCCTTGCCGACCACGAACGACCCCGCCCCGTCGACGACGAACGTGTCGGTCATCGTCCCGCCGGCGTCGATCGCCAGCACCCGAGGGTCGCGCTCGCTCATCGCGAGGCGAATCTATACGGCTGCGCTCAGAGCACGAACGTGATCAGGATCAGGACCGTGGTAACGGCGGCGGCGATCGCGAGCGAGCGGCCGCTCGCGCGGCCGCGGGCGTAGCCGATCGCGACGATCACGGTCCAAAGCGCCGCGAGCGCGGAGAGGCCGCCCGCGATGATGGTGGCGGTCTTGTTCGCCGAAGACTTGTCGAGGCACTCGTCCGTGGTGAACGCCCCGGACTGCTCCGCCTGCTCGAGCGCCTCCTCGCAGGTGTCGGTGCCGGCGATGTCGATCGTGACCGCGACGAAGAGCACGCAGATCAGGGCGAAGAGGATCGCGATCAGGATCGCGGGCCACCGTCGCCGCTTCGGCTCCGGGGGTGGGGCTGCGGGTGGTGCGGTCGCCTCCATCAGGCGGGGAAACCTATACGGCCTTGCCGGTCTCCGCCGTGCGGGCGGGCGGCGCGGGCTCCGGGAGCGGCGGCAGGGCGTCGTCGGTCTCGAGGCCCATGCAAGGTCAAGTGAGGCAAGATGCGAGCTCTGGCTGACCTACCTCCCCTCGGCGCACGGCCGCGCCAGGCGCGCTCCCCTGAGACGCGCGAGCGCTTCTACGAGGCGAGCCTACTCGGGGACCGGTGGGCCTGATGGCGCTGCGGATCGTTCTCGGCGCCGGCGCGGTCGTCCTGGTCCTGCTCGTCGCCGCGCAGATCTTCCTCCCCGGACTCGTCGCCGACGACGTCGAGGAGCGCCTCACCGAGGGCGGCGGCGACGCCGAAGTCTCGATCGAGGCGGTGCCCGCGGCGCGGCTGCTGCTGGGCGACGGGGACCGGATCGAGGTCCGCGGCTCAGGCCTGGTTCTCGACGTCGAGGACCGGCCGGACGTGCTCGACCGCCTCGACGGATTCGCGGAAGTCGACGTGGCGCTTGAGCGGGTCGAAGCGGGCCCGTTCTCAGTCGAGAGCTTCGCCCTCGCGGCCGACGGGGACGGCAGCTACCGGCTTCGCTCGAGCGCGGTCACCTCGGGGGTCGAGCTGCTCGAGTACGGCGCCGACCGGCTCGGCGGCCTCGCGGGCCCGATCGCCGGCTTCTTCACCGACGACGTGCCCGAGCAGGCCAAGCGCGAGCTGCCGATCGAGCTCGACATGGAGCTGCGAAGCTCCGACGGCGAGATCGAGGTCGTCTCCGGCACCGGCACCGTGGCGGGCTTCGACACCGGCCCGCTCGCGGAGATCATCACCGGCGCGATCGTCTCGCGGCTGTAGCGCCAACCTAAACGGGGTCTGACCCCGTTTAGTGGCTATCCGAGAACCCGCGTGTGCGGCTGGCGAGTGCCGGGGCGCGCCAGCCAAGGACGCAGCCGGTGAAGCGTGCTACAGGCACGCGAACCGGCGAGGACGCCGGATGGCGCGTCCCGGCGCCGCCAGGCGTGCGCGGGGGTTTTCGGATGGTCACTTAGATTTCAGCCGAGCAGGCCCTCGCGGCGGGCGGCGGCGACCATCCCTCGCAGGGTCTCGGGCCGAGTCGTGCTCGGGCTCCCAGCCGAGCTCCTCCCGGGCGCGGGAGGTGTCCATCAGCACCGGGATCGTGAACGCGTGCAGCCAGGAGACCTGGGCGGGGAGACCGGGCACGTGCGACGCGGCGTCGGCCAGCGCCCCGACGGCCTTGCGGGGGACCGGCACCGACCACCAGCCGAGCTCGTCGGCGAGGTCGCGAGACGCGAAGCTCGTCGGCGCGCGGCGAGGTTGTAGGTGCCGGGCGCGCCGCGGCCGGCGATCGCGGCGACCAGGGCGCTCGCGACGTCGTCGTGGTGGACGAGCTGGAACGGAACCCCCGGGTCGGGCAGCACGGGAGCCAGGAACGGCAATCCCTCGAGCGCGCGCTGCACGATCGGCAGCCGGCCGCCGACCTGGTACTGCTCGACCACGATCTCGACCAGGAGTCAGGGCGTCGGGGCCGGCGACGATGCAGGGCCGGAAGACGTAGGCGTCGATGTCCGGTGCCGGCGAGCGCCTTCGCGAGCTGCGCCCTCGAGCTCGGCCTTCTGGGCGGAGTAGTAGAAGCCCTCCGAGCCGCGCGGCTCGACGTCCTCGGTCAGCGGCTGCGGGTTGTCCTCGTGGAACCCGTAGGCGGCGACCGAGGAGGTGTAGACGAGCCGCTCGACGCCGGCCCCGACCGCGGCCTCGAAGACGTTCCGGCTGCCCTCGAGGTTGATCTTCCGGGTCTCCTCCCGCCCGCCCAGGATGATGAAGGCGAGGTGGACGACGACGTCGGCGTCGGCGACGAGCGCCGGCGACCGAGTCGTGGTCGAGGATGTCGCCCTGGCGGTACTCGGTCTTCTCCCAGCCCGGCCTCCTGCGGGTCGAACGGGCTGCGCGCCATCCCGATCACCCGTCCCGACCGACGGCTCGCCGTCGAGCGCGCGCATCAGCGCGCGGCCGATGTCGCCGGTCGGCCCGGTTACGGCGACGGTCAGGGTCTCCGCCTCGGCTCCGGCGGCGGTCGCCCTCGGTCGCTCGCGCCGCGCCTCCATCAAGCCGCCGCGATCGCGTGCGCCGTGCGGCGCGCCAGCGCCATGATCGTCGACCATCGGGTTCGTCCCCGACGCGGTCGGGAAGGCCGAGGCGTCGCCGATCCAGACGCCCGGGCGTGTCGTGGAGCTCGCCCCAGGGGTTGGCGACGCTCGTCTGCGGGTCCGAGCCCATCCGGCAGCTGCCCATCTGGTGGGCGGAGAAGATCCCGTGCTGGCGCGGCTCGAGCGAGGCCGAGGCGATCTTGGCGATGAACGCGTCGAGGTCCTCGCCGCGCTTCCACTCGGGCGCGTTGCGGGCGAGGGTGACGATCTCCTCCGCGCCGGCCGCCTCCTGCAGGCGGATCAGCTCGGCGAGGGCGCGGCGGAAGACGTGCTGGTCGAGCTCGTCGGCTCATCCGGTATCGGAAACGATCGCGTTGCCGTCGCGGTCGATCGTGACGCGGCCGTGGCCGCGGTCGCGGATCAGGAAGATGAAGGCGCCGATCCGGCTCCAGTCGAGCATCCGCTCCTTGTGGTCGCGGCCCGAGCTGCCACTGGGTCGCGGCGCCGAACAGGCCGGTCGTGTGCTGCGAGCACTCGATCAGGAAGCCGTGGCCGTCCTCGATGTTCTCGAACTCGTGCGAGAGCGCCGCCTGCGGCGGGCCGAACCAGGCGCGGGTGTCGTCGTCGTAGAGGCCGCTGACCGCGCGTCGAGGGATGCAGGCGCAGGTAGTCGCCGACCGCGGGGCCGCCGATCTGCGAGCGCAGGAGCAGCGCCGGCGACTCGATCGAGCCCGCGGCGACGACGACGGTCGGCGCCCGCACCTCGACCCGCGCGGTCGTGCCGTCCTCGCCGACGTAGGTGCCCTCGACGCCGGCGGCGCGGCCGTTCTCGGTCAGGATCCGCTCGACCCGGCAGCGGGCGACGATCTCGGCGCCGTTCGCCTGCGCGTCGGGCAGGTAGTTCTTCTGGTTCGACGCCTTGCGCGCCGGAGACGTCGCCGAATCCCATGAAGCCGGCGAGCTCGGGGTCGTAGTCCTCCGCGACGACGTTGCGGGTGATCGCGCGGAAGTCGTAGCCGAGCTCCTCGCAGCCGCGCCGAAGCGCCTCGTGGGTCCCGTTCAGGTCGCTGCAGCGCGTCGGTGACGCCGATCCGCTCGAAGATGGCGTCGAGGTGGGCGTCGTAGTCGGGGCCGTCGAGTCCGTCGAGGCCGAACTCGCGCGCCCACTGCTCGCGCACCCAGGGGTAGGTGCGCAGGCAGTTCGTCCAGTTGATCACCGTGCCGCCGCCGAGCGTGCCGCCGGCGAGGACCGAGACCTGGCCCTCCGCGGTCGGGAACGGGCCGCCGTTCAGGTAGAGGTTCTGGTACGCCCAGAGCTCGAGCCCGGTGAAGTCGGACTCGTTGTAGTAGCCGCCCGCCTCGACGATCGCGACCTGCTTGCCCTGCGGCGGCGAGCTCGCCGGCGATCACGCCGCCGCCGGAGCCCGAGCCGACGACGCAGACGTCGGCCTCGAGCGTGAGCACGTCCGAGTCGGGGACGCGGACGTTGAGCGTCTTCGGCACGTCGCGCGGCAGCGCGCGCGGGCCCTCGTACCCGATCGCGGCCCAGTTCGGGTTCATCGCCGGTGCCGAGGTCGGGGAGCGCGTAGAAGAGGGTCAGGGTGAGGCTGCGCAGCGTCTGGATCCCCGCGAGCGCGTCGGGCCCGGCCTCCTCGAAGCCCTTGACGATCGCCTCGCGGGCCTCCTGCGGCGCCGACGGCGCGAGCCCGTTCTCGGCGAGCGAGTCGAGCAGGCCGGCGAGGCCCTGCTGGTTCTCGGGCGGCAGGTTCGCGACCGCCTGCTCGATCGCCTCGGGGACCGAGATGTCGGACGCCGAGCGCGCCCAGAAGCCGACCTGGGCGAGGTCGGCGGCGCCGTTCGGCGGCGCCAGCGAGGGCACGATCGTGTCGCAGAAAGCGTGCAGGGTCATCCGCTGTGCGTCGGTGAAGACCTCGCTCGTCGCCATGAACGAGGCGAACTCGCCGATCTGCTCGGAGACGGCGGCGTTGTAGGGGAAGTAGTGGAGCTCGCGCGGCTGGCGCGTAGCCCGGGGTGATCATCAGCGACTGGCGCTTCGTGTACTTGCGGATCCCGTCGGGGCCGTGGCGGGAGCCGAGGCCCGACGACTTCCAGCCGCCCATCGGCAGCTCCATCGCCGCGTAGTTGAGCTGGGTGTCGTTGACCGACGAGACGCCGGCCTCGATCCGGCGCGCGATCTGCTCGCCGCGCTCGTGGTCGGTGGTCCAGACCGAGGCCTGAAGGCCGTAGGGGCCGTCGTTGGCGAGCGCGATCGCCTCCTCGGCGTCGGCGACCCGCATCACCGGCAGGGTCGGCCCGAAGGTCTCCTCGCGTCATGCAGCGCATCGAGTGGTCGACGCCGGTGAGCACGGTCGGCTCGTAGAAGCGACCCGGGCCCTCGCCGCGCTTGCCGCCGGTGCGGATCTCGGCGCCGCGCTCGACCGCGTCGGCGACGTGCGCCTCGATCAGCTCGAGCTGCGGCGGGAAGATGATCGCGCCGATGTCGACCGAGCCGAGCGGGCCCGGCGGGCCCTGGCGCAGGGTCGCGACCTTCTCGGTCAGCCGCTCGACGAACTCGTCGTGGATCGCGTCCTCGACGTAGATCCGCTCGACCGAGATGCAGACCTGGCCCGAGTTGTTGAGCCCGTAGGCGACCGCGGCGTTCGCGGCGCGCTCGAGGTCGGCGTCGGCGAGGACGATCATCGGGTCCTTGCCGCCGAGCTCGAGCGCGACCGGGGTCAGCGTCTCGGCCGCCTTCGCCATCACCTTCTTGCCGGTCGCGACCGAGCCGGTGAACATCACGAAGTCGACCAGGTCGATCAGCGCGGCGCCGGTCTCGCCGCGGCCGGTGGCGACCTGGAAGACGCCCTCGGGCGCGCCGCACTCGGCGAGCATCTCGGCCATCAGCAGCGAGGTGAGCGGGCGTCACCTCGGAGGGCTTCAGGACGACCGAGTTGCCGGCGGCGAGCGCCGGGATGCAGTCGCCGAAGGAGTTGTTGAGGGGGTAGTTCCAGGGGCCGATCACGCCGACGACGCCGAGCGGCGCGTAGCGGAGCTTCAGCGTGCGGCCGCGGACGAAGGGCGAGGCGGACTCGATCTCCTCGTCGGCGAGGTACGCGGCGCGCGCTCTCGCCCAGAACTCGAGCGCCGAGAGCCCGTAGGAGAGCTCGGCGAACTGGCTCTCGTCGGCGGGTCGGCCGGTCTCGCCGGAGATCGTCTCGACCACCCGCTCGCCGTTCGCGACCATCCACTGCCGCGCGGCGAGCAGGACCTCGGCGCGACCCTCGAACCCGAGCGCCTCCCAGCCCGGCTGGGCCTCGCGCGCAGCGGCCCGACCATCGCCGCGACCTCGTCGGCGCCGAGCTCCGGCACCGTCGCGAGGACCTCGCCCGTCGCCGGGTTCTCGACCGGGATCCCTCCGTCGCCTCCCGCGCCGGTCAGCTCACGCTCGGCGGTCGCCATCGCGAGGCTACTCTACCCCGCGATCTCGTTGAAGCGATGGCATCTGGTTAGATGCGCGTGGCCAAGACGGTCGTCGTCTCCGATCTCCATCTCGGCGCCGCGGCGGGGAACGACCTGCGTCGCGGGCGCCGGCGTTCCGGGAGCGGCTGGCGCCGGAGCTCGAGGGCGCCGAGCGGGTGGTGCTGCTCGGCGACGTCGTCGAGCTGCGCGACCGGCCGATCGCGAGGCGCTGGACGCGGCGGCGCCGTTCTTCGCGATGCTCGGCGAGGCGGCGCCGGGCGCCGAGCTCGTGCTCGTGCCCGGGCAACCACGACCACCACCTGTTCTCGGCGTGGTCGGAGAGCCGGCGGCTCGCGCGGCGAGCCGAAGCCGATGGGGCTGGAGCAGCGCGCGAAGGCGAGCTCCGGGCCCGATCGGGGTGCTCGCCCGCCAGCTCCCGGACTGCGAGCTCTGAGCCTCGCCTACCCGGGGATCTGGCTCGCCGAGGGCGTCTACGCGACCCACGGCCACTACCTCGACGCGCACCTGACCGTGCCGACCTTCGAGCGGCTCGGGGTCGGCGTGGTCGAGCGGGTGATCGGCGGGCTGCCGCGAGGGGGCCGGACGCCCGACGACTACGAGCGGGTGCTGGCGCCGCTCTACGCCTTCCTCTTCTCGCTCGCCCAGTCCGGGCGGCACCGCCGCGATCGGGCCCGGGCCCCTCGGCGCGGCTCTGGGCGGCGCTCGGCGGCGGGCACGACCGCGGCGAAGAAGGTGCGCGGGCTGCTGCTCGGCTCGGTCGCGCCTCCCGGGCGCGATCGCGGTCGCGAACCGGCTCGGGATCGGCCGCTTCAGCCCGGACCTCTCGCTCAGCGAGATCAGCCGGGCGACGATCGCGGCGATGGTCGAGACCGTCGAGCGGCTCGAGATCGACGCCGAGACGGTGATCTTCGGCCACACCCACCGCCGCGGGCCGCTGCCGGACGAGGAGCCGTGGAAGGCGAAGGCGGCACGACGCTGGTCAACACCGGGAGCTGGGTCTACTCGCCCGGCCTGCTCGGGTCGACCGCCGCCGACAGCCCCTACTGGCCGGGAACGATCGGCGTCCTCGAGGGCACCGAGGTCGAGCTGCGCTACCTGCTCGACGACGCCCCGCACGCGCAGTCCGCCACGGGCTCGAGGACGCGGACCGCGGAGGCGACGACGCGCGTCTAGTGCGTGGTCTCGCTCGCCCGCTGAGCAGCGCGAGCGCGTGCGGAAGGGCCTCGGCGATCGCCTCGCCCGCCTCGCCGATCGCCTTCGGGTTGCCGGGCAGGTTGACGATCAGGGTGCGGCCGCCGGGTGCCGGCGACGGCGCGCGAGAGCATCCAGTGGCGCGTGTGCTCGCGCGACGCGAGCCGCATCGCCTCGGCGATCCCCGGCGCCTCGCGCTCGATCACGTCGCGGGTCGCCTCGGGGGTGACGTCGCTCGGCGCGAACCCGGTGCCGCCGGTGGTCAGGACGAGGTCGCACCGCCTCGTCGTCGGCCCAGTGGCGCAGCCGGCTCGGCGATCAGCGTCGCGCTCGTCGGGGATCACCTCGCGCCCCGGCCACCTCGGCTCCGATGCCCTCGGCGAGCGCGGCCAGCGCCGGGCCGCTCTCGTCCTCCCCCTCCCCCGCCGCCTTCGAGGTCGAGATCGTGATCACCGCCGCGCTGCATCAATCGTCGCGCCTCCACTCGCCGCTTCGGCCGCCCTGCTTCTCGAGCAGGCGAACCGAGGCGATCTCGACCCCGCGCTCGAGCCCCTTGACCATGTCGTAGACGGTCAGCGCGGCGATCGACGCCGCCGCCATCGCCTCGATCTCGACGCCGGTGCGGCCGACGGTCCGCGCCTCGGCCTCGAGGACGACCTCGCCGGCCGCCGGCGTCGATCCGGCCGCGGACGTCGACGTGGGTGAGCGGCAGCGGATGCGCGAGCGGGACCAGCTCCGCCGCCCGCTTCGCCGCCTGGATCCCGGCGAGCCGCGCCGTCCCGATCACGTCGCCCTTCGGCGCGTCGCCGCGCTCGACCGCGGCCGCGGTCTCGGGCGACATCCGCAGCCGCGCCTCGGCGACCGCGCGCCGCTCGGTCTCCTCCTTGTCCGCCGACGTCGACCATCCGCGCCTCGCCCTCGGAGTCGAGGTGGGTGAGCTCGTCGCTCACGCTCGCCCCGCCCTTCGGGGACTGGGGACGTCCCCTCCACCCAGCGCTCCTCCTCGCCCTCGACCTCCTTCTTCCAGATCGGCGCCTCGGCCTTGATCCGGTCGATCGCCTCGCGGGCGCCGGCGAACGCCTCGCCGCGGTGGGCGGCGGAGACGGCGATCGATCACGCTCGGCTCGCCGAGCGGGACGGACCCGACCCGGTGCTCGGCGGCCGCCGCCTCGAGCCCGTGGCGCTCGACGCAGTCGGCGCAGGATCGCGGCGATCCGCTCCTCGGCCATCTCCCGGTAGGCCTCGTAGTCGAGCCGCTCGACGTCGCGGGTCGTGCCCTGGAAGCTGACGATCGCGCCCGCGCCGGGCCGGCCGACCGCCTCGCCGAGCGCCTGCGACCGAGAGCGGCTCGTCGATGACGCGGGCGTGCACGTCGGCGCCGCCGCTGACCGGCGGGATCAGCGCCAGCTCGTCGCCGGCGGCGAGCGCGCGTCTCCTCGGAGGCGTAGTCGCGGTTGACCGCCATCCGCACCGGCAGGCGGCCCGAGCACGTCGTCGAGCCCGGGCAGCGCGCCGACCGCGCGCGATCGCGTCGGCGACGGTCGCGCCCTCGGCGAGCTCGAGCTCGACCTCGTCGCGGCCCGCCCTCTCGCGCAGGATCGCGAACAGGCGCACGCGCACCTTCATCGCCGCCGATGCTAGAGCCACGCACGGCAGCAGCTCGATCTCGACCCGCTCGCCCGGCCGCGAAGTCGCCGCGGTCGGCGGGCAGGAAGGCGAGCGCGTCGGCGCCGAGCATCGAGGTGAGCACGTGCGAGCCCTGGTCCTTGGTCGGGCGTCGCGTGCCAGCCGTCGTCGCCGAGCTCGAGCCGGACGCGGATCGCGTGCGCGCGGCCCGGCTTCTTCGCGTAGGGCTCGGCGAGCATCGCGGTCGCGCGCGCGCGTCGGCGTCGCGCGGCGCCGAGCATCGCGCCGGATCGCCGGGCGCGGCGAAGAGCAGGAAGGTGACCATCGCCGAGACCGGGTTGCCGGGCAGGCCGAAGACGAGGCGTGTCCTCCGCGGCGACGCCGAAGTAGGTCGGCTTGCCGGGCCGCAGCGAGACGCCCCAGAAGACCTGCTCGCACGCCGAGCTCGGCGAGCGCCGGGCGGACGTGGTCGTGCTCGCCGACCGAGACGCCGCCGCAGACGACGACGACGTCCGACGCCGAGCGCGACCTCGATCGCCTCTCGGGTCGCCGCCGGGATCGTCGCGCGACCCGGGCGACCCGCTCGACCTCCGCCGCCGGCGCCGAGCGACGAGCGGCGGCACCGAGTGAAGGCGTTCGAGTTGCGGACCGCGCCCGGGAAGAGCGGCGTCCTCGGGGCCGATCAGCTCGTCGCCGGTCGAGAGCACCGCGACGCGGGGCCGCCGCGCGCACCGGATCGCCCCGCGTCCGACCGAGGCGAGGACGCCCAGCTCCGCGGCGCCGAGGACGGCGCCCGGCTCGAGCAGCGGATCCCCCGGCTCGGATGTCCTCGCCGGCGCGGCGGATGTTGAGCCCGTCGCTCGCCTCGGCGAGCGACCTCGACCGCGCCGTCGGCCGAGCGCGTGTCCTCGACGCGGACGACCGCGTCGGCGCCGCCCGGCACCATCGCCCCGGTCGAGATCGCGATCGCCTCGCCCGCCGCCGAGCTCCGATTCCGCCGGGTGGCCGGCCCGCGACTCGTCCGACCACCCGCAGCGCGACCGGCTGCTCGGCGGACGCCCCGCGGTGTCGGCGGCGCGGACCGCGTAGCCGTCCATCGCCGAGTTGTCGAAGCCCGGAACCGGCTCGCGCGCCGACGACCGGCTCGGCCAGGACCCGGCCGAGTGCGTCGGCGATCGGCACGTCCTCGGCCGGCAGTCGCGGCGCCTCGCGCCAGCACCATCTCGCGGGCGTCGCTCGATGTCGGTCGAGGTCGGGCAATGCTCCGATTCGCGGCGAGCGTAGATCATGCACGTCGTGAGCGAACGGGCGATCGGAGCCGTGCTGGCCGGCGGCGCGTCGCGGCGGATGGGCGGGCCGAAGGCGACGCTGGAGCTGGCCGGCGAAGCCGCTCGATCGTCCACGCGCCGTCGACATCGTCGAGCGCCGCGGGGCTCGAGCCGGTGGTCGTCGCCAAGCGCGACTCCCCCGTCCCCGAGCTCGGCGTCCCGGTGATCGACGAGCCGGCCGAGCCGCGCCACCCGCTGACCGGGATCGTCGCCGCCCTCCGCGACGACGAGAGCGTCCCGTCGTCGTGATCGGCTGCGACATGCCGCTCGTCGCCGCCCGCTCTGCTCGCCACGCTCGGCGAGCTGGCCCGCGAGACGCGGTCGCGGTGGTCACGGAGGTCGACGGCGAGCTCGAGCCGCTGCTCGCCCGCTACGAGCCCGCGGTCGGCCGCGCGCTGAGGCGGCGCTCGCCGACGGACTGGCGCTCCGCGACGCCGTCGCCGCGCTCGAGCCGAAGCGCTGATCCGCGAGGCGGAGCTGCGCCGGTTCGGCGACCCCGCACCGGATCGCGTTCAACGTCAACTCGCCCGACGATCTCGAGCGGGCGCGCGCAGCTCCTCAGCTCGCGGGCTCGACCGTGACGCGGGCGTTGTAGTCGGGGATCCTCGCCTGGGGCGAGCGCTTCGTGTCGTCGATCAGGGCGTTGCCCTCGGGCCAGTGCACCTGGACGTTGCCCGGCGCGAGCGGAGCGTGGAGCGCCCGGCCGCGGAGCTCCCCGGCGTCGGAGCGGACCACCACCTCCTCGCCGTCGGCGATCCCGAGCCGGTCGGCGTCGTCCGCGCCCGATCAGGACGGCGTCGCGGCCCGCGCCCGTGAGCGAGTCGCGGCGCTCCTGGACCATGCTGTTGAACTGCTTGCCGCGCCGGGTCGAGAGCGACAGACGGCCGTCGTCGGCGACCGGCTCCGGCATCGGCACGACCGTGAACCGGGCCTTGCCGTCGTCGGTGTCGAAGCGCTCGCCCGGCGGCAGGTTGGGGCCGCCGAACTGGAACGAGTCGCCCTGGGCGGCGAGCTTCTCGATCCCGCCGTACTGCGGGATGACGTCTGCGATCTCCGCGCGGATCGCCGGGGTGTCGCCGAAGGTGAGCCGCTCGGCGAGCTCGGGGCGCGCCCGCGCGGCGAGCTCGCCGAGCACCTCCCACTCCGGCCGCGCCTCCTCGATCCGCGGCCCCTCGATCTCGGGACTGAAGATCACCCGGCGCTCGGTGCTCGTCTCGGTCACCCCGCCGGGAACCTCGTAGCGCGTCGTCGCCGGGAGCAGCACCACGTCCTCCGCCGGGCTCGATCAACATCTGGTCGGACAGGACGATGTCCATGTGCACCCGGAGCGGGATGCGCTCGAGCGCCGCGCGGACGCGGTCTGGCTCGGGCATCACCTTGAGGAAGTCGCCGCCCGCGGCGAAGAGCAGGTCGAGCTCGCCGCGGCCGGCGGCGTCGATCATCTCCGGGGCGGTCTTGCCGGGCGCCGCGGGCACCTCGAATCCCCACCTGCGGCCGAGGTTCTCCGCGTTCTCCTCGTTCACGGGCTCGCCTCCGGGGAACGAGGTCGCATAGCAGCCCATCTCCGCACCTCCCTGGACGCCGGAGTGACCGCGGATCGGCATCAGCCCGCAGCCCTCGCGGCCGACGAAGCCGCGCGCCAGGCCCAGGTTCACGATCGCGCGCACGTTGTCTTCGCCGAACTCGTGCTGGGTCACCCCCATGCTCCAGACGAGCACGCCCGCGCTCTGCCTCGCCGAGCATCCCCGCCAGCTCCTCCATCTCGGCGCGCGTCGTGCCGGCGATCCGCTCGCAGAGTTCCCAGTCGGTGGCGCGCAGCTCCGCTTCGAGCTCGTCGAACCCCGTGGTGCGCTCGGCGACGAAGCGCTCGTCGACGTGGCCGCGCTCGATCATCGCCTTCAGGACGCCGCAGAGGAAGCCGATGTCGCCGCCGACGTTGATCGGAAACCAGCGGTCGGTGATCCGCGTGCCGAAGACGGCGCTCTCCAGCGTTGGAGGGGACCCAGTAGCGATCCATGCCCGGCTCGCGGTAGGGATTGACGGAGACGACCTTCGTCCCGGCCTTCTTCGCCAGATGGAGGTACTTCGTCGTGACCGGCTGGTTGTTGGCGACGTTGGAGCCGATGAAGACGATCAGGTCGGTCCCGATCCAGTCCGTGTACGAGCAGGTCGTCGCACCCACCCCGATCGCCTCCTTCAGCCCGAACGTGCTCGGCGAGTGGCAGACGCGCGCTGCGTTGTCGATCGAGTTGGTGCCGAGCGCCCGCACCGCCTTCTGGGCCGCGTAGTAGGTCTCGTTGGTGGTGCCGCGGCTGGTCAGGTAGAAGCCGATGCGATCGGGATCGGACTCGCGGATCCGCCCAGCTACGAGCTCGAGCGCCTCCTCCCAGTCGATCCGCGAGAAGCCGGGCTCGCCGCGCCGGCGCAGCATCGGGAACGGCAGCCGGCCGAGCGAGCGCAGCTCGGCGCCGCTCAGCTCGGTGAGCGCCGAGACGTCCGCGAGCGGCGCCGGGTCGAGCGCGGGCATCGTGTTCAGCCGCAGGAGCCGCAGGCGCACGTTGCACAGATGGACTCCGTCGATCGTCCAGTCGCGAAGGCCGGTGGTCCCGAGCGCGCAGCCGTCGCAGACGCCCTGGCTGAGGATCCGCCACGCGTATCCGGCGCTGTCGCGGTTCTCGCCGATGGCCCGGAAGACCTCGCCGAAGTTGTTCGGCTTCGACTCGCCGATCCCGAACGGCTTCCAGCTCGCCCAGTTGGACGGAGTCGGACGGCGCTTCGGCTTCCGGAGCATCGAACCGAGAGTACGCCGCGAACCCTCTTGCGCGTGCAAGCAGCGGGTGATAGACCTTCCTCCGGGGAGCAGAAGGAGGAGAGAATGGGCTCGACGGCCTCGGTGCGCGTATCGGTGAACGGCGAGCGGCGGGAATCGGAGGTCGAGCCTCGGCTTCTCCTCGTCCACTACCTGCGCGACGTGCTCGGGCAGACCGGTACGCACATCGGCTGCGACACGACCAACTGCGGCGCGTGCACGGTCCTCCTCGACGGCGAGGCGGTGAAGAGCTGCACGGTCCTGGCGGTGCAGGCCGACGGCGCCGAGGTGACCACGATCGAGGGTTTCGGAACCCACGCGGACCTGCACGCGCTCCAGGATGCCTTCTGGTCCGAGCACGGGCTTCAGTGCGGGTACTGCACGCCAGGGATGATCGTCGCCGCCGCCGACCTGCTCGCGCGCAACCCGAATCCAAGCGAGGAGGAGATCCGCAAGGGGCTGGAGGGCAACCTCTGCCGCTGCACCGGCTACCACAACATCGTCAAGGCGGTTCAGGCGGCCGCCGGCAACGGCGGCGGACCAGCCGCCCGCGAGGCCGAGGAGGTGAGCGCCTGATGGAGGCAGCGACCCAGACCACGGGCGGCGACCGCTTCGTCGGCAGGCCCATGAAGCGCCGGGAGGACCCGCGCTTCATCACGGGAACCGGCCGCTACATCGACGACCTGCACATCCACGGCGCCCTGCACGCCGCGATCGTCCGCTCGACCGAGGCGCACGCCGCGATCACCTCGATCGACACCTCCGAGGCCGCCGCCCACCCCGGCGTCGCCGGCGTCTATACCGCCGAGGACCTCAGCTTCGAGAGCGGGATCTCGACGGTCTGGGCGCCCCCGGGCGTCGAGATGAACAACCCCGAGCACATGCCGCTGAAGAGCGGCGAGGTCAAGTGCATCGGCGACCCGGTCGCGGTCGTCGTCGGCGCCGACCGCTACGGCGTGGTCGACGCGGCAGAGAAGGTCATCGTCGACTACGAGCCCAAGCCGGTCGTCGTCGACCCCGAAGCGGCACTCGAGGACGGCTCGCCGCTGGTGTGGGAGCAGTTCGGGACCAACAAGACGCACGACTGGTCGGTCTCCGGCGGCGACATCGACGCGGCGCTCTCCGGCGCCGACGTCGTGCTCGAGAAGAGGATCCGAAACCACCGAACCGCGGGCGCCGCGATCGAGGGGCGCGGCGCGGTCGCCGAGCCTCGCGGCGGGAGCATCGTCCTGCACACCTCGACGCAGATCCCCCACATCACGCGCTTCATCCTCTCGGGCGTCCTCGGGATCTCCGAACACGACCTCCGCGTGGTCGCGCCGGACGTCGGGGGCGGCTTCGGGACGAAGCTCAACACATACGGCGAGGAGGCGCTCGTCTGCGAGCTCGCGCGCAAGCTCGGCCGGCCCGTGAAGTGGATCGAGACCCGCACCGAGAACCTCGCCTACACCCACCACGGCCGTGACCAGATCGCGACGATCACGCTCGGCGCGCGCTCGGACGGGACCGTGACGGGAGTCCGAGCGCGGATCGTCTGCGACCTCGGCGCCTACTTCCAGATCCTGACCCCGTTCATCCCCGAGCTCGGCTTCCCGGTTGCGGGCGGCTGTTACGCGTGGGACGCGATCGACCTCCACTTCACGGGGGTGTTCACGAACAAGTTCGCCACGGATGCGATCCGCGGCGCCGGGCGGCCCGAGATGACCCACTGGGTCGAGGTGATGATGGACCGGCTCGCGGTCGAGGTCGGCTCCGACCCCGTCGAGATCCGGCGCAAGAACTTCATCCCCAAGGACGCCTTCCCCTACGAGACGCCGCTCGGGATCGTCTACGACTCCGGCGACTACGAGGGCACGCTCGACAAGATGCTCGAGCGGCTCGACCACGACTCCTTCCGCTCCGAGCAGGAGGAGCTGCGCGCCAAGGGGGTGCACCGCGGCGTCGGCTTCTCGACCTACACCGAGGTGTGCGGCCTGGCCCCGTCGCGGGCGGTGGGCCCCCAGGGTGTCGGCCTGCAGGCTGCCTTCTTCGAGTCTTCGACGGTTCGCGTCCACCCCACCGGATCGGCGACCGTCTACTGCGGGATCTCCCCGCACGGCCAGGGGCTCGACACGAGCTTGGCCCAGATCGCGGCGGACAGGCTCGGGGTCGAGCCCGACGCCATCGAGGTGGTTCACGGCGACACCAACCAGGGGCCTTGGGGATGGGGCACCTACGGGTCACGCTCGCTCTCGGTGGGCGGCGAGGCGGTCGCGCGCGCGGCCGAGCGGGTGCAGGAGAAGGCGAAGCGGATCTGCGCGGCGATGCTCGAGGCGGCGCCCGAGGACATCGAGCTCGCCGACGGCGCCTTCCGCGTCAAGGGGTCCCCGGACCAGTCGATGACGATGGCCGAGGTCGCCGGCGCGGCCTACATCCCGCCGCAGGAGCTGCCGACCGAGATCGAGCCCGGACTCGAGGAGTCGGCCTTCTACGATCCCGAGAACTTCGTCTTCCCGTTCGGCGCCCACGCCTGCGTCGTCGACGTCGACGTCGAGACCGGCAAGGTCGAGATCGTCCGCTGGGTGGCCGTCGACGACTGCGGGCCGGCGATCAACCCGATGCTGATCGACGGCCAGGTCCACGGCGGCGTCGCGCACGGGATCGGCCAGGCGCTGTACGAGCAGATCGTCTACGACGCCGACGGCCAGCTCATTACCGGCTCGTTCGTCGACTATGCGCTGCCCACCGCGGCCGAGCTGCCCTCGTTCGAGACCGATCGCACCGAGACGCCCTCGCCGGTCAACTCGCTCGGGGTCAAGGGGGTCGGCGAGGCGGGCACGATCGCCGCGTCGCCGGCGGTGCTGAATGCAGTCGTCGACGCGCTGCGGCCGCTCGGCATCGACTACATCGAGATGCCGCTGACGCCGCTGCGGGTCTGGCAGGCGATCCAGGAGGCGCGCGGCGCCGGCACGGGGCCGGCGGCGACCGAGCAGGGCGCGGAGCTCGACGAGCACGGGAGCGGGGCCGCCGGCTCCGGCCCAACCTCGCCCGACGAGGGAGGTGGATCGTGATTCCCGCCGAGTTCGATTACCACCGCGCCGACTCGGTCGACGACGCGATCCAGGCGCTCGCCGGCGGCGGCCCGGCCGCGAAGCTCCTCGCCGGCGGCCACTCGCTGCTGCCGCTGATGAAGCTGCGCTTCGCCGCGCCTTCGCTGCTCGTCGACATCAGCCGCCTCGACGAGCTGCGCGGTATCGAGCGGGCGAACGGGGGCTGGCGGATCGGCGGCGGGACCCGGCACGCCGATCTCGAGTCGCGCGAAGACCTCGGGGTGGTCGCGCGAGCGGCGTCGCTGATCGCCGACCAGCAGGTCCGCAACCGCGGCACGATCGGGGGCTCGCTCGCCCACGGCGACCCGGCGTCCGACCTGCCGGCGGTCGTGCTCGCCGCCGAGGGCGAGGTCGCGGTCAAGGGACAGGGCGGCGAGCGGACGATCGCCGCCGCCGATTTGTTCGAGGATTACATGACGACCTCGCTGGCCGCCGACGAGGTGCTCACCGCGGTCAGCATCCCCGCGCTCGACGGCTGGGGCTGGGGCTATGAGAAATACTCCCGCCGCGCCGAGGACTGGGCGATGGTCGGCGTCTGCGCGCTCGTCAAGAGTGTCGGCGGCAACTGCGAGGACGTCCGCGTCGGGCTCACCCACATGGCCTCGACCCCGCTGCGCGCGAGCGCGACCGAGGAGGCGCTGCGCGGCGGCCCGCTCGACGCGGAGCGGATCGCGGCGGCGGCGGAGCAGGCCGCGGAGGGGACCAACCCCGGCGGCGACCTGAACGCGACGCCCGACTACAAGCGCCACCTCGCCCGCGTCCTCACCCGGCGCGCGCTGACCCAGGCCGCAGGCCTGGATGGGTGATCGCCTAGCGGGCCTCGTCCTTGCGGCGGGCGGCGCGCGGCGCTTCGGCGGCGGCAAGCTCGCCGCCGAGCTCGACGGGCGGCCGCTGCTCGACCATGCGGTGGAGGCGATGAGGGCGGTGCCCACGATCGAGCGGATCGTCGTCGTCCTCGGTGGCGGCGCCGAGGAGCTCGCCCGGCAAGCAGATCTCTCGGGGGTCGAGACGGTCGTCTGCGAGGACTGGTCGGAGGGGATCGCGGCCTCGCTTCGCGCCGGCGTCGGGGCCCTCGCCGAGGCCGACGCGATCGTCGTCACGCTCGGCGACCAGCCGTTCGTCACGTCCCAGGCGATCGCATCGATCGCCGTCCGGGTCGATTCGCCCGCGCCGGCCGCGCGTGCGACCTACGAGGGCCGCCCCGGGCACCCGGTGCTGATCAAGCGCCCGCTCTACGAGGAGGTCCTGAAGCTCCGCGGCGATGAGGGCGCCCGCGACCTGCTCGCCGCGGCCGGCGTGCGCGAGCTCGAATGCGGCCACCTCTGCCCGCCCGACGACGTCGACACGCGCGAGGACCTGGAGGCCGCGCGCGGGCGAGTCATCAAGTCGTCCTGAGGCGAGCCGCCCGGCGCCAAACTACCGGCGTATGTTCCCAACCGTGGACGTTCGCATGCTCAAGACGGTCAGCCACGACGGCCGCCGCGACGAGGTCGCGGTCGAGGAGCCGCTCGAGATCCGAGTCGACGGCGCGCCGCTCGCGGTGACGATGCGCACGCCCGGCAACGACGAGGAGCTGGCGCTCGGCTTCCTCTACGGCGAGGGCCTGATCGATGCTCCGCGCGAGGCCGGCCCGTCCGACGACCTCGCCGCCAATGTCGTCGCCGTCGCCGGACCGCTCCTTCGCGACCCCGGCGAGCGGCGCTTCTACACGAGCTCCTCGTGCGGTGTCTGCGGCAAGGGCGCGCTCGAGCAGGTCTCGGTCGACGCGGCTCCGCTCGCCGACGGGCCGGTCCTCGCACGGGAGCTGCTCGCCGGTCTGCCCGAGCACCTCCGCCAGCCCGCCTTCGAGCGAACCGGCGGCCTGCACGCGACCGGGCTCTTCGACTCCGCGGGCGAGCTCTTGATCGTCCGCGAGGACGTCGGCCGCCACAACGCGATGGACAAGGTCGTCGGCCGCGCCCTCCTCGACGACCTGCTTCCGCTCACGGACCGGATCCTCTGCGTCAGCGGACGGCTGAGCTTCGAGTTGGTCCAGAAGGCCGCCGTCGCCGGCGCGCCGATCCTGGTCGGTGTCGGCGCCCCGAGCTCGCTCGCGATCGAGCTCGCAGCCGACCGCGGGCTGACCCTATGCGGGTTCGCCCGCGACGGTCGGGTGAACGTCTACGCCTGCGCCGAGCGGGTCGGCTGAGGTCGAACAACGGCGGGCCCGTAGGGGGCGAGGGAACGAAGGCGTCGCCGCTGGCGGATGGTGGGTTTGGCGAGTTTGTCCCGCATAGCGGGAGAAAGTCGCCGAGCGTCGACTAGACGGACGTCTCGGCCCCGATCGCGGCTTCCTCGGTCGCCCTCGAGGATCGTCCTGAGCCGACCGGCTCGAGCCGGATCGGGACGCCGTTCAGGTGCGCCATCCCGGCGAGCTGCTCGAGGTCGTCTGGGTCGGTCGAGGCGAGCAGGTTCACGTTGGCGCCACCGGCGGCGACCGCGCGGCGCCAGCTTCCGCCGCGGTGGCCCCAGCCGTGCGGGACCGCGATCGTGCCGCGTTTTACCTCGTCGGTGACGAGGGCGTCGGTCTCGATCTCGCCGTTGGCGGAGGAGATCCGCAGCGGCGCGCCGTCCTCGATCCCGAGCTCGGCAGCGTCTTCGGGATGGATCCGGGCGGCGTGGCGGCGCTGTCGCCGCGCATCAGCTGGTCGGAGTTGTGCATCCAGGAGTTGTGCGAGCGCAGCTCGCGCATGCCGATCAGCAGCAGCGGGAACTCGGCGCTCGGCGCGGGTCGCTCCGCGAGGCGCTCGCGCCTCGTCGACGATCTCCGGCGGGTCGAGTCGGACCTTGCCGCCGCGGTGGCGGATCTTCTTGCGCGAGCACGCCGGTCGGCCAGTGCTCGCCGAGGACGATCCCGTGCGGATTGTCGCGCAGCTTCTTGCTGGCTGAGGCGCCGCGGCGCAGGCCGAACCAGGTCGCCCTTCGGGCCGCCGCGCAGGAGCATCTCGACCAGCCGCCTGCGGCGAGAGTCGGACGCCGGCCGGCCGAGCGCATCGAAGCGGGGCGACGCCGGCCGGCCTCGAAGCCGGCGCGGCGCGCGATCGCCTCCATCACCTCCCACTCCTGGCGCGCCTCGCCGCGCGGCTCGACGACCGGCTCGGTGCCGACTGGATGAACGGCGTCGTGAACAGCGCGAGGAACGGCAGCGGGTAGTCCTCGCGCTCGAGGAAGGTGGTCGCCGGCAGCACGTAGTCGGCGTGGCGGTTCGTGTCGTTGACGTAGATGTCGATCGAGACCATCAGCTCGAGCTCGGGCATCGCCGCCTCGAGCTCGTCGCCGTTCGGGCACCGAGACACCGGGTTGCCGGCGGAGACGAAGAGCGCCCGCATCTGGCCCGTCGCCCGGGGTCGTGATCTCCTTTGCCATCACCGTCGCCGGGAGCTGCGAGAGCACGTCGGGGAAGCCGCCGATCCGGCTGCGCACCTTGCCGTAGGTGGCGAGCCCGAGCATGTGGGCGCCGCGCTCGTAGTCGATCGGCGGCGAGCCGAAGACGCCAGCCGCCCTCGCGGTCGAGGTTGCCGGTGACGAGCGCGAGCGCGTCGAGCAGGAAGGAGACGAGGGTGCCGTTGCGCCCGAGGCAGGAGCCGGTGCGTCCGTAGATCGCCGCGCGCGTGTCGGAGTCGGCGATGTCGCGGGCGAGCCGGCGGACGTCGCGGCCGGGACGCCGGTGCGCGCCTCGGTCCGCTCGGGCGAGTTGCGGCGCGACCATCTCGCGCAGCGCGGCGACGCCCGCGGGCCTGGCGCGCGATCGCGCGCGCGTCCTCGAGGCCCTCGTCGAAGACGACGTGGATCAGCGACTGCAGCAGCCAGGCGTCGGAGTCGGGGTGGACCGCGACGTGCTCGAACTCGCGCGCGGTCTCCGGTGCGCCGCGGATCGACGACGACGACGCGTCCGCCGCGCTCGGTGATCGCATGCATCTGGTCCTTGATCCGCGGCGCGCTCATCACGCTGCCGTGCGAGACCATCGGGTTCGCGCCGACGACGAGGAGCAGGTCGGTGCGGGCGAGGTCGGGGATCGGGAGCAGGAACGGCGAGCCGTAGAGGAAGTGGCTGGCCGCGAAGCGGTTGGAGACGTCCTGCGAGGAGGCGCGAGTAGAGGTGCGTGGAGCCGACGCCGTCGAGAAAGCCCTTGACCCAGAGCGGGTGCGAGTAGGAGAAGGCGCCCGGGGTTGCCCATGTACCAGCCGATCGACTGACCGCCGTGGCGCTCGCGGATCGCCCGCAGCCGGCCGCCGATGTCGTCGAGCGCCTCGTCCCAGCTGACCCGCTCGAAGCCCTCGGGCGCCCCGTTGGCCGACGCGACGCCGCCGCGCACCCGGCGCAGCGGGTGGAGGACGCGGTCGGGGTCGTTCTGGACCTCGGTCATCGCGATCCCCTTCGGGCAGGCGAAGCCCGCGCGAGAGCGGGTTGCTCGGCGTCGGGGCGAAGCTTGGTCACCCGCCCGTCCTCGACCGTCGCGACCATCCCGCAGAGCGGCTCGCAGATCCGGCAGTAGGTGACGCGTTCCTCGGTAGGCCATGCTCGACTGGTCGCTCACGAGATTCGACCTCGTCGCCGACCGCGATCGTACCGGGCCGGGCTGACCTCGCAGAACACGCCCATACCCGTCGAACTCCTCGTTGACGCGGCGCAGGACATCGGGGTCGAGCTCGATCGTGTCCGGGTCGATCGTCGTCACGCGCGCATCGCTCGCAGGGCTCGACGCGCCGCGAGCACGGTCTCGCCGAGCGACGAGCTCGCGGCCGACCCACTCGCGCTCGCCGAGCCCCTCGACGCCCTCGACCACGATGTTGGGGCGAAAGCGGCGGCGGTCGGCGCCCAGTGCCGCGAGCGCGCCGTCGGTGCAGACCAGGATCGGGGCGCGTCGAAGCGCTTGCCCCGACCGGTGTCGCGACAAGCCGCGCTCCTCGCCCGCCGCCTCGCGGATCCGCTCGCCGGCGCTATCGGAGCTCCACGCCTCCCCCTCGATCAGCGCCTCGCCGTCGTCGCCGACGCCGGTCTCGCACGCCGACGAGCCGCTGCTTGCGCCGCGCGGTGACCAGGCCGCGCTCGTCCTCGATCCGCAGCAGGCGGTCGCCGGCGAATGCCGTCGGCCAGCACCCGGCCCGCTCGAGCCGCTCGCCCCGCATCGACTTGACCGGGTAGCGCCAGAGCTCGGCGACCCGCACGGCCGCTCCGCTACCGTCGCTCGCCGCGATCCCGTCGGCGATCGCGCGCAGCTCCTCGAGGGGCGCCCCGTGACGCCGGCGAGATAGCAGGCGATCGGCGCGGCGATCCGCTCCGAGGAGTGGGCGGCGGTGGCGGCCAGCTCGAGCAGCTCGGCGATCGTCTCCTCGTCGGGCTCCCGTGCGCCGATCTCCTCCGCGAACGCCCGATCCACTCGTCCGCCCTCATCCGCGCTCCTTCGTGTCCTTCATCACCATCACCGACGTCGCCTTGACGACCGCCGTCGCCGGCTCGCCCTCGGCGAGCCCGAGGCTCTCGACGGCATCCCGGGTGATCGCCGCGGTGACGCGATGCGGCCCGGCCTCGATCTCGACCAGGGCCATGACGCCGTCGACCCGGATGGACCGGACGGTCCCGGGGAAGGTGTTGCGCTGAGAGCCCGTCGAGGTCCGCCAGTCAGCCTCCTATCGCCGACATCGTCCGCGGCGGCGGGCGGAAGCCGGGCTCGTTGACATGGTGCTTCAGCTCCTTGCGCCAGACCGCGTCGCGGATGATCCGCTCGAGCTCCCGTCGCTGGCGCCCTCGCGCAGCGGATGCGCGCAGGTCGGTCTCGTGGAGCGAGAACAGGCAGGTGCGGAGCTTGCCGTCGGCGGTCAGGCGGATCCGGTTGCAGTCGGCGCAGAACGGCTCGGAGACCGGGTTGATGAACCCGATCTCCCCTCGCCGTCGGCGAAGCGGTAGCGCGGGCCGTCGCCGAGGGCTCGCGCGGGAGCGGCCTCGAGCTGGTAGACGCGCTCGATGATCTCGCGGATCTCGGCTCGCCGGTGAGGACGGCGTCGGGCGTCCAGGCGCGGTCGCCGTCGAGCGGCATGAACTCGATGAAGCGGACCTGGAAATCGGTCGAGCGGGCGAACTCGCAGAAGCGGAGCGCCTCGTCCTCGGTGAAGCCGCGCATCGCGATCGCGTTCACCTTGATCGGGCGCAGCTCGGGATGGCGCGCGACGGCGTCAAGCCCGCGCATCACCTGGTCGAGCGCGTCGCGGCGGGTGATCTCGAAGAAGCGGCCCCTGACGCAAGCGAATCAAGCGAGACGTTGACGCGGTCGATCCCGGCGGCGGCGAGCGCGTCGGCGTCGCGCTCGAGGAAGTAGCCGTTGGTCGTCACCGAGAGGTCCTCGATCCCGTCGATCCGCGGCGAGCATCGAGGCGAGCAGCGGGAACTCGCGTCGCGCGAGCGGCTCGCCGCCGGTCAGGCGGACGTCGCGGATCCCGAGCGCGACAAGGAGCCGGACGAGCCGCTCGATCTCCTCGAAGGAGAGGATCTGCTCGCGCGGCAGCCAGTCCATCCCGTCGGCGGGCATGCAGTAGCGGCAGCGGAAGTTGCAGCGGTCGGTGACCGAGACCCGCAGGTCGTCGATCTCCCTGCCGTGGGCGTCGCGGAGCGGTTCGATGTGCCCATCACGCCGTCAATGATGACGGGTAGAGCGCCGGATCAGCTGCGGCCCTCGAGGGCCGCACAGACGGCGGCCTCGTAGACGGCCCGCAGCGACTGGTAGGCGTCAGGGCTTCAACGTCGGCGAGATCGCCTGGTTCGCGGAGACGACGACCGAGCGACGGCCGCTCGTCGGTCGACGGCCATGAGCTGGGTGTAGCCGGGGAAGTTGCCGGTGTGCCCGAAGACGGTGCCGCAGTCGGTCCGGTAGCGGAAGATCGCCAGGCCGGCGCCGTTCGCGCCGGGGCCCTGCGGGTCGGATGCCTCCCTCGACGAAGCGGTACTGCCGATCGCGGACGCCGCGGCCCGAACAGCTGCCCGCCGACGTATGCGCGGATGAAGCGGTTGAGATCTCGACTGGGGTCGAGAGCATCCCTCCCGAGGCCCAGGCGCCCGACGGGTTGATGAACGTGCGTGACGTCCTCCGCGACTCCGCAGCGGTACGTCGTAGCCGTGGACGAAGCGCAGCGGCATCGCCGTGGTGGTGGGCAGGCTGGTCTGCCGGAGCCCCAGCGGGCGGTAGACGAGCTGGCGTAGCTGGTTCGCCGTAGGTCCGGCCCGTCGTCTCCTCGACGATCAGCCCGACCAGGATGTTGTCGGTGTTCGAGTACCTAGTAGGACGAGCCGGGCTCGTACTGGAGCGGCTCGTCGGCGACCCAGGAGACCGATTCCGAGGGCGAGACGTAACCGCCCGGATCGGTCGTGAGCTGCTCGTCGAAATCCGGGGTCTCCGTGTAGTCGGGCACGCCGCCCCTGTGGTTGCAGGAGCTCGGCGAGGGTCACCTCCGACCAGGCGGGCGGCGAGCCGGGGAGGAGCTCGCCGAGGGTGCCGTCCAGGTCGAGCAGGCCCCGGTCGACGAGCGACAGCGACACCGCTCCGCTGAACGCCTTGGCGGTGCTGGCGATCCGCATGTGGTCGGTGCGGTGGATCGCCCGCCCGGTGCGCAGGTCGGCCGTCCCGGCGCGGTGGAAGTCGATCCGGTCGCCGCGCTGGACGAGGGCGGATGCTCCGGCCGGGCCGGGGGGCGCCGCGACCAGTCGATCGAGCGCCGCGTCGAGCTCCCGGTCGGCGGAACCGGTGAGCCCGCCAAGGGCCGGCGCGGCGTTCAGCGACGCGAACAGGCCGATGACGACGAGGGTCGCGCGAATCGAAACCTTCCTTGGCATCCCAGGGCAGGCTAGGGTGCTTCGCGCTCGTTGTCGAGCGCGGCGGCTGCGCCCGCCCGGGCGCGCACCTCGGCGACGGTCTCCGCGGGGGCATCCCGTTCGGCGATCCGCGCCTCGTACTCCTCCTCGGTCACCCCTCCGATCGCGTCGCGGAAGCGCTCCTTGAGGTGCTCGGTGCGGCGGTCCTGCCGGAAGCGCTCCTCAGCCCGCCGCTGCTTCTCGGGGTTCCGTTCGCCGTAGAAGCGGCGCGCCCAGGGCGAGCCGGGTTTCCCCAGCCGGGAGGCGCCATAGATCGCGAGCGGCACGAAGAAGAGGCCCACGGACCCGTGCCAGATCCGGATCTTGGCGAAGCTGATCGCGACCACGGCGAGGACGATGAGCGCGCCGACGACGCTCGCGATCACGTCCGCCGCCGAGGCGGTCTCGACGTCGAACGGTCGCCATCCGATCAGGACCAGGCCCATGAAGGCGACGGCGATCACGGTGGCGTCGATCGACGCGCGGCCCTCCTTTGCCCAGTAGACGTCGTCGAGATAGACCCAGAGCGCGAACTCGTCGATCGTCAGGCCGGCGCCGATCCCGAAGAAGAGGGCGCAGATCTCGAGCCAGGGGCTCTCGGCGAAGAGCGCGAAGCCGAGCGCCCCCGCCACCATCATCGTCGCGATCCCGAAGACGAGGTGGTGGAGGTGGACGCCCCCGTCGGAGACGACGCTCCCGGGCCACCACGGCACCCGCGGGCTTCGCATCAGCCGGGTCGAGAGGCGGATGAAGCCGAACGACCCGATGAAGCCGACCAGGACTAGGAAGAGCGCCTGGCGGTCGTGCTCGACGAGCTGGTGGTTCCAGAAGTCGGAGAGGGACGAGGCGACGGTGATCACACTGACGGCGAGCATATGGTGCGCCGTCGCCGCCTAGGGGGTCTGACCCCATGACGGAAGTCCGTTGGCCCGCCGCTTGCAGTCTTGGGGTCAGACCCCCGCAGACCCCCCGCGCTCAGCGGCGCCGACCGCGTCGCTCTCGGCGCTCTCGCCGTCGCGCCGTCTGGCTCGGACCGCTTCCGCGCTCGGGCGGGGCGCGGTCCGGGGTCGGCTCGGCGTGGGCCGGTCCCGCCGCCGGATCGCGCTCGGCGCGGGGATCCGCGCCCGGCTCCTTGACCGCCTCGGCCGCGCGCTTGGCCTTGTCGCTCAAGCTTCCCTTGCTGCCGGCGATCCCGCGAAGCTCCCCGGCGTCCTCCTTGAGACTGCCCGTTCCGCCCCGCTTGTCGATCAGCTGCTTCGCCTTTCCCGCCAGGTCGGTCAACCGCATGCGCGCTCCTCTCTCTCGTGAACGTCATCGTGTTCCTACCCCCGGGGCGCACCGGGAATCCCCCTCCGTCGGCGACAATGGAAGACGTGCGGATCTCGGCCAAAGCCGACTACGCGGTGCGCGCCTCGATCGAGCTCGCCGCCTCCGACGAGGGAGGCCCGATCAAGGGCGAGCGGATCGCCGACGCGCAGAAGGTGCCGCTGCGCTTCCTCGAGAACATCCTCGGCGAGCTCCGCCACGCCGGGCTCGTGCAGAGCCAGCGCGGCGCCGACGGCGGCTACTGGCTGAGCCGCCACCCCGAGGACATCTCGCTGGCGGAGATCATCCGCGCCGTGGAGGGCCCGCTGGCGAGCGTCCGGGGGGAGCGGCCGGAGGATCTCGAGTACCGCGGCGCCTCGCAGCCCCTCCAGGAGGTCTGGATTGCGCTGCGGGCGAACATCCGCGAGGTGCTCGAGTCGGTCAGCGTCGCCGACGTCGTCGCCGGCGAGCTACCGCCGGAGCTGACCGAGCTGATCGAGGGCACCGACGTCTGGCAGCCCCACTGACCGGGGTCTGACCCCTCTGTCCCCTGGGGTCTGACCCCTCTGTCTCCTACCTGCGAGGCGAGCGCTCGCGCTTGCGCTCGAGCTCCTCGCCGGTCATCTGCGCGAATCCCCAGAAGACGAGTCCGAAGAAGCCGATCAGCGCGGCGCAGAGCGCGAACAACGCGATCGCGATCGGCTCCATCAGATCGCCGCCAGCTCCTCGGTGCGGGGGCTGCCGTCGCGGAACGTCTTCTTGCGAGCCGGCCGGACATAGACGATCCCGGCCTTGTCGAGCTCGAGCTCCTCCGCCTGGGAGCGGGTGATCTGCGCCCAGACGTGGTCGCCGTTCTGCAGCGTCAGCTCGACCCGGACCTCGAAGCCAAGGTGGACGACGCGCTCGACCATCGCCTCCTGGGTGTTTTCCCCGCGCGGCTCGAGCAGGATGTCGAGGTCGTGCGGGCGGATGAACGAGTCGCCGACCCGGTTGACCGGACCGATGAAGCTCATCACGAACTCGCTCGCGGGCTGCTCGTAGAGGTCGCGCGGCTCGCCGACCTGCTCGATCCTGCCCTCGTTGATGACGGCGATCTGCTCGGCGACGTCCATCGCCTCCTCCTGGTCGTGGGTGACGAAGATCGTCGTCACGTGGACCTCGTCGTGGAGGCGGCGCAGCCATTGGCGAAGCTCCTTGCGCACCCGCGCGTCGAGCGCGCCGAAAGGCTCGTCGAGGAGCAGCACCTTCGGCTGCACCGCGAGCGCCCGTGCCAGCGCCATCCGCTGTCGCTGGCCGCCCGAAAGCTGGGACGGATAGCGATGGGCGAGGCCCTGGAGCTGGACCAGGTGGATCAGCTCCTTGACCCGGGGGCGGATCTCGTCCCTGGGGACCTTGCGGATCTTCAGCCCGAAGGCGATGTTCTGGCGCACGGTCATGTGCTTGAACGCCGCGTAGTGCTGGAAGACGAAGCCGATGTCACGCTCCTGCACTGTCTGCGCGGTGACGTCGTCGCCCGAGATCACCACCTGGCCCTGGTCGGGCTGCTCGAGCCCCGCGATCACCCGCAGCAGGGTCGACTTGCCGCCGCCGCTCGGGCCGAGCAGGGCGGTCAGGGACCCGTCCGGGACGGTGACGGAGACGTCGTCGAGTGCGAGGAATCCGTCGAAGCGCTTGCTGACGTTCCTGACTTCGATGCTCATCCGCTCTGCTCCTTGCGTTTGAGGTTGACGGGCAGCGTCCCGACGACGCGATCCCTGCGCCGGACCAGGTTCATCGTCACCAGGGTGACCAGGGCGATCACCGCGAGGACGAGGGCGGCCGCGTAGGCGCCCGACACGTTGAAGACCTCGAACTGCTTCTGGACGTAGAGCGGCAGGGTCTCGGTCTCGCCCGAGATCCGCCCGGCGACGACGCTGACCGCGCCGAACTCGCCCAGCGCCCGCGCGGTCGCGAGAACGACGCCGTAGGTGACGCCCCAGCGGATCGGCGGGCAGCGTGATCCGCCAGAAGGTCTGCCAGCCGCCGGCGCCGAGCGTGGAGGCGGCCTCCTCCTGATCGGTCCCGATCTCGCGCAGGACCGGCTCGACCTCGCGGACGACGAACGGCAGGGAGACGAACGTCGTCGCGATCGCCATCCCGATCGGCGTGAAGATCATCTGAATCCCGTTCTCGGCGAGCCAGGGGCCGAACCAGCCGTCGACGCTGCCGTAGACGAGGATCAGCGAAAGACCGATCACGACCGGCGAGATCGCGAACGGAAGGTCGATCAGGCCGTTGAGGAACGCCTTGCCGCGGAAGTCGTGGCGGACCAGGACGAGCGCCGTCAGCACGCCGAACACCGTGTTCAGCGGCACCGCGATCGCGGCCATCAACATCGTCAGGTAGAAGGCGTGCTGCGCCTCCGGCGTGGTCACCGACTCCCATCGCGTGCGCGATCCCCTCGTCGAACGCCTCGACGAAGACGAGGATCACCGGGAAGATCAGCAGCAGGGCCAGATAGCCCAACCCGATCGTCCGCAGGCCGTAGCGGCCAAACGTCTTACGCGACGGCCCGCCGCCCAAGGTGACTGGCTCAGCGCTCATAGCGCACGCTCCTGCGGCCGAGGGAGTTGATCGCGATCAGCAGGACGACAGCGAGAGCAGTAGAAGGACGACGGAGACCGCGGCGGCGGCGGTGATCGTTGCCGCTCTCGATCTGCGTGAAGATGAATATCGAGGCGACCTCTGGTGTCGAACGGGATGTTGCCCGAGATCAGGACCAGGGAGCCGAATTCGCCGATCGCACGGGCGAAGGCGAGCGCCGCCCCGGCGAGAATCGCCGGCGCCAGGTTCGGCAGCACGATCCGCCGGAAGGTCGTCAGCGGCCTGGCGCCAAGCGAGGCCGCCGCCTCCTCCATGTCGCGGTCCAGCTCGATCAGCGTCGGCTGGACCGCTCGGACGACGAACGGCAGGGTGACGAAGAGAAGCGCCAGTGATCACGCCGATCTTGGTGTAGCGACGAAGTCCTCGATCCCGAAGATCCCCTGCTCGCCATAGAGCGCGAGCAGGGTCAGGCCGGCGACGATCGTCGGCAGCGCGAACGGGAGGTCGATGATCGAGTTGACGATCCGCTTGCCGGGGAACTCGTCGCGGACGAGGACCCAGGCGATGATCGTGCCCATCACCACGTTGATCGCGGTGACCACGAGCGAGGCGATCAGCGTGAGCCTCAGCGCCGCCACCGCCTGCGCCCCCGAGATCGCGTCCCAGAACGACCCGATCCCCTCGGTCGAGGGAGCGCTCGACCAGGGCCGCGATCGGCAGCAGCACCATGATGCTGAGCCAGAGCGTCACGATGCCCCGCTGCATGAGCGCGCCCCCGAGGCGCGGCACGCGGGCCGGCCTCGGGAGCGCAACGGATCTGTCCGGGAGAGGAGCTCATGCGCTACTCGGTTGACAACCCCCAGATCCCGCTCGATCTCGGCGACCGAGCCGCTCTCCGGGTCGAAGAACTCCGTGGCGACCGTCTCCCAGCCGCCGAACTCCTCGATGTCGAAGAGGCCCGGGGGCTCGGGGAACTCGTCGGAGAACTCCTTCGCGACCTTCTGGTCGACCGGGCGGTAGCCGTTCTCGGCGAAGCCGCGCTGCCCCTCCTCGGAGTGCAGGAAGTCGAGGAAGGCCCGGCCGTCCTCGGCGTTCTCGGCGTTCTGCCGGGACGACCGCGAGCGTCTCGATCCTGATCGTGTCGTCGGGGACGGTGTACTCGACCTCCTCGCCGGCATCGATCGCGCCGATCGCCTCGTTCTCGTAGGAGAGGAGGACGTCGCCCTCGCCGCCGATGAACGTGTTCAGCGCGTCGCGCGCGCTGGCGTCCTGGACGGCCGTGTTCTCGAGCACCTGCTGGACGAAGTCGAGCGCCTCCTCCTCGGGGCCCCGTTCTTGAGCGCCTGGCCGTACGCGGCCATGATGTTCCAGCGGGCGCCGCCCGAGGTGAACGGGTTCGGGGTGATCACCTCGACGTCGCCGCGTGACCAGGTCGTCCCAGTCCTCGATGTCCTCCGGGTTGCCGGGGCGGGTGACGAAGACGACGACCGAGTTCTGGAGCACGCCGCCGTATCGGCTCCGCCTCCGCAGTCATCGGCGACGATGCCCGCGTCGACGAGCCGCTGTGATGTCGGGCTCGATCGGCAGGTGGACGAGGTCGGCCGGCTGGCCCGCCTCGACCGCCCGCGACTGATCGCCCGAGGAGCCGAACGAGTTCGAGAACTCGATGCCCTCGCCCTCGGGCTGCTCGTTGAAGGCCGGCTCCAGTGTCTCCTCATACGCCGTCTGCGGCGTCGAGTACGCGACCAGGTCGACCGACCCGCCGCCGCCGTCCCGGCGCTGGCGCTCGTCGTTGGAGCCGCCGCAGGCGGCGACGCCGACGGCCAGCGAGGCCGCGCGATCGCCGCTGGCCAGTGCTGCTCTGACGGGGATCGCCCGCCGCCCTCTGAACCATTCGAATGATCAAGTTTTCGCCTTTCTCGATTGATTTGGTTGAACAATGAGAAGGCGCGGCAGAGTAGCAACTTTTCGGGCGGAAGTTGACTCAGCCGATCAGGAAGGTGGGAAGGCCCATGGCCTGCTCATCCATGTCAGGCAGGTCCAGCCCGCGAGCTCGGGATCGGCGCGGTGGTAACGGCGGGCGGGCTCGAAGGTGCTGAGCCCGCAGTTGACGCGTCCGCAGGTGCCAGAGCCGATGCACGTCTCGCGCCTCGAACCGATGTTCCAGCAACGAGTCGATCGAGGAAGAAGCGGGCGAAGATCCCGTGCGAGACCGCGAGCACCGTCGGCGTCCGGGTCCCTGGCCTCGAGCCTTGCCTTGAACCGCCGCACCCGGCCGAGCACGTCGTTGAACGACTCGCCGCCCTCAGGAGCCCAGTCGGGATCGTCACCGTGCTCGGCCATCCACACCGACCAGCGCCGCAGCTTCTGCTCCTCGGGCGGCAGCTCGAGGAAACCGCCCGCCTCGCGCAGCTCGTGGATCTCCTCGTCGGTCTCGATCTCGAGGCCAGTGCGGGCGGCGACGACTCGGCGGTCTCGCGAGCCCGGCCCATCGGGCTCGAGACGAGCGCCCCGAGCGCGAGGCGCGCGAGCCATCCGGCGGCGGCCTCGGCCTGCTCGCGGCCCCGCTGCGTCAGCCGATCGCCCTCGGCCTCCGGCAGAGCGACGGCCTCTGGGTGGGCGTTCGAGACGGACTCGCCGTGGCGGAGGAGCAGCAGGCGCACGAGCGGCGCTCACCGTACCGCTGCCGGCTCCCCGTACTCCTGGACGCGGGCGGGATCGTTGGGGGAGGCCTGGACACGGTCGTTGGCCCAGGCTCCGGGAGGCAGGGGAACGGGGCCCTCCAGCAGGGGATCGCCGGTCTCCCGCATCCACCGATCGAGCCGCCCGCGCATCTCCGCGAGCTCCGCCCGGCGCCGGGGATCGCCCGAAAGGTCGTTCGCCTCGTTGGGGTCGAGCCGCAGATCGAAGAGCTGCTCCTCGGGAACGATCTCGTCCGCCCACCCGCTGCGCGCGAGCAGGTCCTTCGAGGCGCTGTCGTCGCAGTTCGAGAGAACCGGGTGCTTGAAGTCGTCGAAACGGCGGATGTACTTCCACCGCTCGGTCCGCACCGCGCGCAGCGGTTGATAGGCGGCGTGATAGGTCATCTCCGCGTAGATCTCGTCGTGAACCCGGTCCACCTCCCCCCGGACCAGCGGCATCAGCGAGCTGCCCTGCGCGTACGGAGGCGTGGCGATCCCCGCCAGCTCGCAGACCGTCGGGTAGACGTCGAGATGGCTGACGATCGCGTCGAAGACCTTGCCGCCGACGAAGCCTCCGGGGCCGCGCATCAGCAGCATCACCCCGATCCCCCGGTCGTACAGGGTCGCCTTCGCCCCCGGGAAGGCGAGGCCGTGGTCGGTTGTGCAGATGATCAGAGTCCGCTCCGCGAGACCGGACTCGTAGAGCCCGTTGAGCACTGCGCCAATCCCCTGGTCGAGCGAGCGAGCGCTTGCCTTGAACGCCGCCATGTCGGCACGCGTCTCCGCCGTGTCGGGCAGGTTCGACGGCGGCCGCGAGTAGAGCGAGTCCCGGACCGAGGTCGGCAGTCGGTACTGGCGATGTGTCTCGAAGAAGCCGACCGACACGAAAAACGGCTCCGCGGCGTCGCGCAGGGCGTCGATCGTGATCGGGGCGACGTCGGCCGCGTGATGGCTGTCGACCTCGATGACGTCGTCGTAACCGATCACCGCCGGGTCCTCGGAGATGTGCTGCTCGCCGATCAGAACAGAGCGGTAGCCGGCGACGCGCAGGGGATGGACGAGGTGCTGGCCGTAGTCGCGCAGCTCCCAGCCGCGATGCGCGAGGCCGAGCATGCCGTTCTTGTGGCAGTACTGGCCGGTGAGGAGCGACGCCCGGCTCCCCGAGCAGGTGGGTGCGGCGCAGAAGGCCTCTCTGAAGAGCACTCCCTGATCGGCGAGGAGCTGGATATTCGGGGTCGGCACCTGATGGCCGTAGGGCTGCACGAAGCGCCCCGTGTCGTGGGAGTGGATGTAGAGGACGTTGGGCAGAGCGTGCGTCAAAGCGGCTGATCTCCTTTCTCTACTATCTTAGTCGAGATAGTCAAGAATGCGCCTCGACGGAATACACCACGTGACCGCGATCACCGCCCACCGCGGCGCGTGCGCGGACTTCTATGCCGGCGTCCTCGGGCTCGCCACGATCTCCGGGCCGGCTGAGGACGCGCCCGGCGCTGAGACGATCTCCTTCGGCGACGAGCTCGGCCGGCCAGGGAGCATCCTCACGTTCCTCGTTACCCCGGGCGTCCGCCCCGGCCGTGCGGGCGCTGGGTCCGTGAACCGGATCTCATGGCGCGTGGTCGACGACGAGGCCCTCGGCTTCTGGGACCGCCGCCTCGCCGACGCTGGCGTGGCGGCCGATTGGGCGGACGTGCCCGGCGGGACCGCCCTGCGGTTCGCCGATCCGGAGGGGCTCTTGCACGAGCTGGTCCCGGACTCCTTCGGCGACGAGCCGCTCGTCGCGCGATCGCGGGAGATTTCCCCTCACCGCGCGATCCGCGGCATCGACGGCGTCAGCGCCTACTGCCGCTCGCCCGGGCCGAGCGCCGATCTGCTCGCCGGCAGGCTTGAGTTCGCCGCGGCGGGAGAGCGAGCGTTTCGAGTCGACGGACGCCGGCACGCCCGCTACGCGTTCGAGCCGCCGCCCCGCGGACGCGCCGTCGGCGGGGCGGGGACGGTGCACCACGTCGCCTGGACCTGCGAAGCCCGCGACCAGCCGGTGTGGCGGGAGCGGGTGATCGGGATGGGCGCCCGGGTGAGCCGCCTTCGCGAGGGGCCGGGGGTGAGCTCACTTTGGTTCCGGGAGCCATCGGGGGTGCTGTTCGAGCTCACCTCAAGCGATTTAGCCGACGGAGCCCCGAAAGCCGGTCGGCGGTTTTTGCCAAGCTTCGTCAGGTGAGCGAGCCCGGCTCCCCGTCCCAGGTGCAATCTCGGATCGTCCCGGCCGAGCCCGCGCCCCGGCCGATCGACCCGGGGGTGGACATCGGTCACGTTCACCTGCGCACCGCCGATCTCGACCGTGTCCATGACTTCTACGTCGGGGTGCTCGGCTTCGACGTGACCGGCCGGCTCCCCGACGCTCTCTTCGTCTCGGCTGGTGGCTACCACCACCACCTCGCGTTCAACACATGGCAGTCGCGCGGCGGCTCACCGCCCCCACCGGGCAGCACCGGCCTCTACCACGTCGCGATCCGCTATCCCACCCGGGCCGCCCTGGCGGACGCCCTGCGGCGCCTCACCGAAGCGGGCTGGCCGCTCGACGGCGCCTCCGACCACGGCACGCAGGAGGCGCTGTATCTCCGCGACCCCGACCAGAACGGACTCGAGCTGTACTGGGACAGGCCCCGGGAGGAGTGGCCGGTCGACGCCGACGGTCACGTCGGCTTCGCGCTGGCTCCGCTCGACCTCGACGACCTGCTCGCCGCCGGGGAGTAGGAGGAGCCGGCGCCCGCAGCGGGTGCCCAGCGCCGTTTCAACCGGGCCAGGACCGAGATGGCCACGACCTTCGGCTCTTCGTCGAGCTCGACGTCGGCGAAGCGGACGACGGCGAGACCGCGCTGGCCGAGGTGGAGGAGCGGTGAACGACGACGCCCTTGCGCCGGGCGCGGCCAACCGCGAGCACCGCGGCCATCCAGCGGCCCTCGCGGGTGAGGTTGGGCGTGCCAGGGGTGTAGATGCCACGGTGAACGCGATGCAGGCGGCCAGCCTGGACACGGCGGGTAATCGCCGGCTTGCCGAGACCGGCCGCGAGCAGCTGGGCCAAAGCCACCGCGCCGTGCTCGCGCGCGGCCAGGCGGGAGATCACCATGTCGCTGTTGGCGCCTTTCTCTCGCATACCGAGAGAAACGCGCCAAGCGGCCGGCGCGCCGCCCTTAGTGCCCGCCGTTCCGCCCGAAAACTCAGAACTCAGCGAGCCCGACGGCCTAAGCCGACATGATCCGGTCGCGGCCGCTGCGCTTGGTGCTGTAGAGGGCGTCGTCGGCGCGGGCGATCAGCTCGTGCTCGGACTCGCTGCCGTCCCACTGGACCACGCCGGCGGAGACGCGCTCGCGCTTCGGCGTGACGTCGCGGAGACGCTCCAGCAGCTTGATCGCGCCCTCCAGGTCGGACCCCGGGAGCGCCAGGGCCCGTCCGTGGGGGTCAATCCTCATTCCTTCGTCATCCGGGTCGGGAAGCGTAAGGAATCAGGCCATTAGGCCAGAATCCCCGCCGCCCGGATGAACGACACGCAGAATATCTCGATCGGGCGGCTGCGGATCAGCCCGTACGCGGCCGCCGTCGCGCTGGCGTCGGTCGCCTTCATCGCGCTCTCCGCGTGGTGGCTGCTGTACGACCAGCGCCTGCCCGGCGGTGGAGACCCGGGGCGCCACCTCTCGACCACCCTCGGCTTCGCCGAGCTCCTGCGGGACGGCGATCTGCTGGAACTGCTGCGCTTCCACGGAGACGGAGAGTTCTTCTATCCGCCGCTGGTGCGCTGGATCGGCGCGGTCCCCGCAGCGCTCGGGCTCGACGTCCAGGACTGGGGCACGCTTGCCGTCAACCTCGTCTTCGTGCCGTTGCTCGCCGCCGGCTGCTACCTCGTCGGCCGGCTCGTCTACGGACCGCTCGCGGGCCTTTTGGCCGCGATCTTCGCGCTGGGGACCCCGATGGTCCTCAGCCTCTTCCACGTCTTCGTCCTCGACGCCCCGCTCGCCGCGATCGTCGCGATCTCGCTGGCGGCGCTGCTCGCCTCGGACCGCTTCGCCCGCAGGCGCGAGAGCGTGATCGCGGGAGCGCTGATCGGGGTCGGCCTGCTGGTCAAGACCGCCGCGCCGATCTTCCTCGCGGCCCCGATCGCGGTGATGCTGCTGCAGGGTGGCTGGCGGAACTGGCGAAACGTCGCGCTCGCGGCGGGGGTGGCGCTCGTGGTCGCGGTCCCCTGGCACCTGTTCCACCTCGACGAGCTCGACAACATCTCGGGGCAGGCCCCGTCCGGCCTCGCCCCGGTCGGACTCGGCGGCGACGCGGGATACGCGCCTGACCTGATCGACCGCCTCACCGTCTACGGCTGGTTCGCGATCAACCTCCAGTACTTCGTCCCGCTCCTGATCCTGTTCGCGATCGGCTTCGTCACCGCACTGCGGGAGCTCCGATCTCGCCGTCACCTACCCGAGATACTCGCCGGGGCGGTGGTCGGCTACTTCGCCTTCGCGCTCGGCGTCTCGCTCCGCGACCCGCGCTACACGCTGCCTCTGGTCGTCTTCGTCGCGGTGATTGCCACCGGTTGGATCGCGACGACACCCCGGCCCGCGCTTCGCGGGGCTGGGATCGGCCTGCTGGCCGCGGCGGTCGCGCTCAACGTCGCTGTCGCCACCACCGACGCGCTCCCGACGGCGAGGGTGAGCGCCCCCGGTGACGAGCCGAATTTCGGCGACCTATCGCAGCCGGGAACCTTCACCTTCCTCGACGACGCCGGCTACACGGTCGGGCCTCCAAGGCCCGAGTCCCTGTGGACGCGCCTCTTCGACGAGGCCGAGCGCCAGGGGGTGAAGACAGCGCAGATCCGGGTCAGGGAGGCCCCGCGCCACGGCACTGACGTGATCGGCTTCTACGTGCTCGCCGAGCAGCACGGGATTCGCGAGGTGACCTTCGCGCGCCGACCGCCGAAGCACCCGGACCTGCTCGTCGACGTCTGGTGGAACGCCCCGGACGAGTATTGGATCCAGGAGCAGGGGCTGTCGCCTCCCTGCGGAACCGTCCCCGACGGGACCACCGCGCCCGAGGGCTCCGAAGCGGTGCCGCTCAAGGTCGCGGTCGAGCGGCGGGTCGGGAACCGCTACCAGCGCTGGTGCGACTTCTGAGCGGCGCCGGTGGCGCCCGCGAGCCCGGCGACCAGCGCCGCGACGCCGGTGAGATGGTGGATCGCGTGGAGCCCGACGCCTGCCGCAGCCTCGGCCGGGCCGCGGCGGCGCAGAAGCAGCGCGTAGAAGTCGCGGTTCGCCGCGACGAGGGTCGCGAGCGCGGCGGCGACGCCGAGCGGCCGGCGCCGGACGAGCGCAACCGCCCCGGCCACCGATGCCACCGCGCTGATTCGGTGCCGCCAGCCGAGGTTTAGGGCCGTGGTCGACGGACCCCGTTCGAGGAGAACGCGCGTCCAAGGCACGCCCCGTTGGGCGAAGTCGGTGCGGATCATGCCGGTCAGGGTCCAGGCCTTGAGGTGCTTGCCGCGGAGCCCCGGGTCGAGGGCGATGCGCGCCCCGGTGCGCGAGAGCCGCGCCCCGAGCTCGATGTCCTCGACCGACGGCAGCGGGTAGCGCTCGGCGTCGAAGCCGCCTGCCGCGAGGAACGCATCGCGGCGGATCGCGCCGAGGCCGGCCCAGAACGTCTGTGCCGGACCCGGCGCCGAGCTGTGCACGTGGTGGTGGAGCAGATTCCGGAATCCGGAGACCGCGCCGGGTGCCTCCGGCGCATCGTCGTAGGCGCCGAACATGGCGGTGAGATCGGGATCGGCGGCGAACGCCGCCTCGATCCTGGCCAGCGCGTCCGCATGGACGAGGACGTCGGCGTCGACGAAGACGAGCAGCCCCGCGTCGGCCCGCCGCGCTCCCTCGTTGCGCGCCGCCGCGGGGCCCGCGCCGCGCGCCTCGGTGATCACGAGTAGCTCGTCGGGGGTCCGCACGCCGGCCCGAATCGCCTCCAGGCAGCGCGCCAGCGTCGCTGGGTCGTCCGTCGCGGGGACGATCGCGGTGATCTTCAGCTCGTCGCCCATCTGGTTCTGCGGCGGCGACCGTACACTGCCGCCGGCGTGGCGCCGAGCTTCTCCGTCGTGATCCCGACCGCCGGGCGACCGACGTACCTCGAACGATGCCTCGCCGCCCTCGCTCGGCTCGACGCGCCGGACGGCGGCTTCGAGGTGGTGGTCGTAAACGATGGCGGTGGGGACGCGATCGAGCGAGTCGTCTCGGACGCGCCGGTGCCGGCCGAGCTCACGCGGCCGGACCGCACGGGGCCGTCGGCCGCTCGCAACGCCGGGGCTGCGGCTGCGCGCGGCCGGTTCGTCGCCTTCACGGACGACGACTGCGAGCCTCGCCCGGGATGGGTCACGGCCCTCGAGCACGCACTGGCCGCCAATCTCGGCGTCGCCGCCGGAGGGCGGGTCGTCAACGGAGTACCCCGGAATCGAGGCGCCGTCGCCTCGCAGATCGTCGTCGACGCGTTGCACTCGCAGTTCAACCGCGACCCCGCATCGCCGCGGTTCTTCGCCTCCAGCAACATCGCACTCCCGCGCAAGGTGTTCCTGGCGGTCGGCGGATTCGACGACGGCTTCCGCTACGCGGAGGACCGCGAGTTCTGCGAGCGCTGGCTTCGGAGCGGCCGGCGCTTCGTCTCGGCTCCGGACGCCGTCGTCGACCACATGCGAACCCTCACCCCAGTCGAGTTCTGGCGCCAGCACCACGGCTACGGTCGCGGAGCCTGGGCTTTCAGCCGCGCGCGATCCGACGATGGGAGGCGGTCGGACACCTCCGGCGTCCTCCGAGCGCTCGTCGACGAGCTGCGCCGAGCCGATCCGTCCGTCGGACGCCCGCGGCTCGCCGCCTACCTCGCGCTCTCGCAGCTCGCCACCGCGACCGGGTACCTGCGGGAGGCAGCTAGTCCCGCAGCCCGACGGCCTCCAGAGCCTCCTCCCGCTCCCTGATGGTCTCGATCCGGATCAGGGAGCTCCCGCGGAAGGTCCATACCTGGTAGTAGCGGATGCCGACCCGGGCGCCGCTTCCCGGACCGGTCGCGATCTGGTTGACTCGGACGACGACGCTGTCACCGGCGGCGATGAACTCCTCGCCGACGATCGCCGCGTCCTCGAGGTCGGCGAGGAAGTCTTTCCGCATGTACTCGCGGATCTCGTCGGGCCCCAGGTAGGCACGCGCGTCGGGGAACTCGGGCCGCAGGACGAGCAGGATGTGCGGGTCGTACAGCTCGCTGCCGGCCTTGAAGTCCCCGCGTCCCCACGACTCGAAGATCCCTCGGACGATCTCGACATGTTCCCGCGGCATCGGAGCGAACCGTAGTCTGGCGCGATGCTCGACTCGGTGAGGGACGTCGGCTCGCGCCACGCCCTGCTGCTGATCGTCGGCCTCGGCGCGATCCTTAGGTTCGCCACCCTCGACGTGCAGGGCTTCTGGCTCGACGAGGAGGCGACCCTGAACGTGATCGAGGGGCACGGAAGCGGCGAGGGGCTCGTCGACGTGCTGCGCTCGGTTCAGTTCTCGGAGTCGAACCCGCCCCTCTACTACGTCCTGCTCGCGGGCTGGGACAAGCTCTTCGGCGCCGGGGAGACGGGCATCCGCTCCCTCTCGGCGCTCGCCGGGACCGCCGCGATCCCGCTCGTCTACCTGGCGGCGAACGCGCTGGGAACCCGCCGCGCCGCCCTGATCGCGGCGGCGATCGCCGCAACCAGCCCGATGCTCATCTGGTACTCGCAGGAGGCCCGCAACTACGAGCTCCTCGTCTTCCTCGGCGCGCTCTCCTTCCTCTGCTTCGTGCGCGCCCTCCACGAGGAGAACGGCCACCGCTGGCTCTTCTCCTGGGGCCTGGCCTCGGCGCTCGCTCTCACCACCCACTACTTCGCCTTCGCGCTGATCGTGCCCGAGGCGGCCTGGCTCCTGTGGCGCCGGCGGGGTCCGAGGCTGGACACGCTCTTCGCGACCGGGACGATCGCGGCCGTCGGGATCGCCCTTTTGCCCCTCCTGGCGACGCAGCGCGGCCGCGGCGGCTGGATCGACGCCTACGACTTCGGCGGCCGCCTCCTCCAGGTCCCGGAGCACTTTCTCACGGGCCTGGTGGTCCCGTGGACCCCGATCCCGCTGATCGCGCTCGCTGCGGTCGCCGTCGCCGTCGCCTACGGGACTTACCGCGCCTCCGACCGGGCGCCCATCGCGCTCGCCTTCGGGGTCGCCTTCGCTGGGCTCGGCGTGCTGCTGATCGCGGTCATCACGGGCGACGACTACATCCTGAGCCGCCAACTGCTCGGCCTCTGGCCCCCGTTCGCCGTCGGCGTCGCGCTCGCGCTCGGCTCGGCGGCGACGGCGAGGGTGGGCACCGGGGTCGCCACTGCCCTGTGCGCCGCCGGGATCAGTCTCGCCGTCTGGACCGCGGCGACGCCGGATGCGCAGCGACCCGACTACCGACCGCTCGCGGCGGAGCTCGAGCACGCGGACGAGCAGCGGCTGATCGTCTCGCAGACGACGTTCAGCTCCCCGCTGGTTCGCTACGTTCCCGGCCTGCGCGTCGCCTCCGACGAGGAGCTCGCCGCCTCCGAGCTGATCGTCATCGAGCAGCGCCCGCTCGACGACTACGCGGTGGGGCTCTGCTGGTGGATCGCCACCTGCGGAGGGGTCGATACCGAGCCGCCGCCAAGATTCGAGCCACCGCCCGGGTTCCGGCCGGTTGGCGGCGGGTCCACCCACGAGTTCTCGTACGAGGTCTACCGCGCCGAACGCCCGACCGCGATCGAGCGACCCCTGGAGTACCTGACGCCGCGCGTGTTCGTGCAGCCCCCCTCGGGCTGAGCTGCGCGGATCACGCGGAGAACTTGCGCGACAGCAGCACGCGCCGGCGGTGCATGACCAGCCGCCCCGCGGTGAGGAGCGTCTTGAGGCCGTAGACGGTGGCCGGGCCCACGGTGATCGAGGACGCGTCCGCGAAGTACCGAGAGCGCGCCGGGACCTCCGCGATGCGAAACCCGAAGTGGGCGGCCTGCATCAGCATCTCCGAGTCGAAGACGAAGTCGAGCGAGTTGCGAAGGAACGGCACCTTGAGGAGGAGGTCGCGCGAGTACGCGCGGTAGCCGGTGTGCAGGTCGGTGAGCCGGGTGCCCATGACCCGGTTCTCGACCGTGGTCAGGAACCGGTTGGCCGCGATCTTGTACATCGGCATCCCTCCGGCTCTTGCCGCCCCGGGCTCGCGCATGCGCGAGCCGAGCACCAGGTCGGCCTCGCCGGCGACGATCGGGCGGACGAGCTCCGGGATCAGGGACGCCTCGTACTGGCCGTCGGGATGGAGCATGACGACCACCTCCGCCCCGCCCTGGAGCGCGTGCAGGTAACAGGTCTTCTGGTTGGCGCCGTAACCGACGTTGTGCGGGTGCCAGATCACGGTGACGTTGAGCGTCTTGGCGACCTCGAGCGTCTCGTCGGTGGACGCGTCGTCGACGACGATCACCTCGTCGACCCACTCGCGCGGGATCTCGTCGACGAGTTGCGCGATCGTCCGCGCCGCGTTCAGCGCGGGCATGACGACTGCGACCTTGGCGCCGGCGCGCTCAGACACGGCGGGCTTCGACATAGGCGGTGCCGCCCCGACCCAGCGCCGCCTCGAACAACGTCCCCGCGACCGCCACGGGGAGCAAGACCGCGGCTGCCGCGAGCGCAATCGCCCGCTTGGGGCCGGAGAGCGGGCGGCTCCTCGCGGGCCGGCGGCGGATCGCGTCGTAGAGATCGGGGCGCCCGGGCACCAGGCCGACCAGGCCGTGCAGCCAACCGAACACCACCTGGCCGCCGCGCAGCCAGCTCACCCGCTCGACGGAAAGCCCGGCCTGCGAGAGACGATCGAGCAGGGCCCGTGTCGGCACGTGGACCAGATGGGTGGCCAGGTCCAGTCCAAACCACCGATCTCCGAACACCCGCGCCTGCACGCTCGCGGCGTTCGGCATCGCGATCACCAGCGCTCCGCCCGGCCCGAGCAGCGAGGCGGCCGCGTCCAGGGTCGCGCCGGACACCCGCAGATGCTCGAGCGAATGCCAGAAGACGATCGCCGCGAAGGGGCCCTCGAAGTCGGCGAGCTCGCCCTCCCGGATATCGGGGCGCTCCGAGCGGCGCTCGATCCCGATCGCCGTCCTACCCCGCTCCGCGAGCGCGTCGAGCAACGTGCCGTCGCCGGCGCCGACGTCGAGGATCGTCCCGGCCGGCGCGATCCGGTCGAGTCGCGCAGCGAGCCGACCGCGCGAGCGCCGCAGAATTGCGTCGAGCGGCCCGGAGAAACGACCGCCCTCGGGGCGGTACCAGCTCGAGTAAGCCCGATCGAGCTCCTCCTCGGACGGGGGCGGATCGGTGCTCGCGGCACCGCAGCGGCCGCAAACGACGCGCCCGGGGAGGCGCTCGGAGATGGCGTCGAGCGACTCGTCGCACCATTGGCAACGCGCTCCGCGATCAGCGGCCGCGGTCGAACTCCGAGTCTCCTCGACCCCGGTCGCGGGGCTGATAGGCATCGCGCCAGGATATTGCCACGGAGCGCGCTTCTAAGGTTTCGGGTTAGCGATGGAGGCCAAGCGCGCTGCCGTCCCCACGGCCGGGTCGGAACGTTCCGAGATCCTCGCGAGGGCGCGTGCCCTCGCCACGTCGACGTGGACGCTCGGCGCGTTCGTCTTCCTGCTCACCTGGAGCGGCGGCCTGGCCCCCGCGTTCACGCCTCACCCCGACGTCTCGCTCCACGCCGGGATGAACATGGCCGTGCAGGAAGGACTGCGCTACGGGCCGGATCTCGCCCTCACCTACGGCCCGCTTGGCTTCCTCAAGTCCTACCTCGCCTTCTACGAGTGGCCCGCGCGGCTCGCCATCGTGTACGGGCTCGCGCTGCACCTCGCCGTCTCGCTGAGCGTGGTGTGGGCGTTGCGGCGGAACTTCGGGCTGATCGTCTCGCTCGTCCTCGGATTGGTCGTGGCGGCCCTGCTGCGTGGCGAGCTGGGCGCGCTCTCGGTCCGCGAGGACGCCGCGGCGGTGGTCCTCGCGACGATCTGGTCGATCGCGGCGATCGCGCCGAGGGCGCCGGGGTTTGCGCGCCCGCTGCTCCTCTACGGCGGTGGGGTCTTCGCCGCGATCGAGCTGCTCGCCAAGCTCAACACCGGCCTGGTCGTGCTCGCGGTGGTCGCGATCGCCGCGGTCGCGATGGAGGGCGATCGAAAGCGAAACCTCGCCTCGCTCGGGGCCACGCTGCTCGGCTCGCTGGCCGTCCTCTGGGTCGCGTCGGGACAGGCGATCGGCGACGTCGGCTCGTTCGTCTCGGGCTCGCTCGAGGTCGTCTCGGGCTACTCGAGCGGCGCGCGCGTGGAGTTCGGCTGGGAGGACCGCGGCTACGACTACGTAGTCGCGCCGATCGTCCTCGCCGTCGCCATCGCGATCGCCTGGGTGTCGAGCCGCGAGGTGCGAACGGTCCAACGAGCCGCCATCTTCCTCGTGCTCGCGCTGGTCGCGTTCTCGGCGTACAAGGCCGGCTTCGTCGCCCACGAGATCTGGCACATGACGACGTTCTACGCGACGATGCTGGGCGCCTACGTCGCCTTCCCCATGCCGAGCAGGCTGGCCGAGCGCGGATTCGCGCTCGCCGCCACCGTCGCGCTCGCGGCCACCGCCATCCTCGCGGTGTCGTTCGGCGGCTATCCCCGCACCGATCCCCTCGACAACGTGGAGAACGCGGCCGCCACCCTCGCCGCGCTCGTCGACGGCGACGAGCTCGACGCCGAGATCGCGGAGAACCGCGCCCGGCTGACCGCGCAGTTCGAGCTGGACGAGGGCAGCCTCGAGCTCCTCGAGGGCCACTCCGTGCATGTCGATCCCACGGAGGCTTCCGCGGCATGGGCCTACGAGCTCGACTGGGAGCCGCTGCCGGCCTTCCAGTCGTACGGAGCCTGGACGCCCGAGCTCGACGAGGAGAACGCCGACGCGCTGGCTTCGCCCGACGGGCCCGAGCGCGTCCTCCGCCAGCGCCTCGAGGTGCTCGGCCGCTACCCCGGCTTCGAGTCGCCCGCGGCGATGATCGCGATGCTCTGCAACTTCGAGGCGCTCTCGACGACGGAGACGTGGCAGGTGCTCGGCCGGGTTCCCGACCGCTGCGGGGAGCCGCGCGCGATCGGCACGGCCGAGGGCGCCTACGGCGAGCCGATACCGGTGCCCCCGGCCCCGGAGGGCAGCGTCGTGTTCGCCCGCGTGGACGGCGTCCAGGTGAGCGGCATCGAGTCGCTGCGCACGCTGCTCGCCCGCTCTCGCGGTCGCACGATCACATTCGGCGGCGGGCCGGTCTGGAGCGACTCGAACCCGCGCGCCTGGACCCTCGTCCCGCAGACGGCGGGTGACGGTCTTCTGCTGCGCGCGCCGCCCGGCGCCGACTTCCCCGCGCCGTTCGCGCTCGCGCCGAACCCGGAGACCGTCACGTTCCGGCTCGACGAGGGCAACGCGGTGAACCCGGTCAAGGGGCGGGTCGCCAGCAGCCCCGCGCAGGACGCGGAGGAATCCTCGGACGAGCTGATCACCGTCGATTTCTTCGCGATGCCCATCTCCGCGGGCGGTGCGGGGCCCGGGCCGTAGGTGGAGGCCGAGGGAACCACGATCGCCTCCGCGGCGAAGCCGCGCCTCCGGGTCCCCGCCCGCGTGCGCGAGCTGGCCGGGTCGACCTGGGTCCTCGGCGCCGTCGTCTTCCTGCTCACCTGGGGAGGCGGGCTGGTCGCGGCGGAGACGATCAGCGTCGACCACTCGTACTTCGCCGGGATGAACATGGCGGCCGACCAGGACCTTCGGTTCGGCACCGAGATCGTGGTCACGTACGGTCCGCTCGGCTTCCTGAAGTCGTACGTCGTCTTCTACGAATGGACCGCCGCGCTCGCGGTGCTCTACGGGCTCGCGCTTCACCTGGCGCTCTCGGTCAGCCTCGTATGGGCGCTGCGCCGGAACTTTGGCGCCATCGTCTCGCTGTTCGTCGGGCTCGTCGCGGCGATGCTCATGCGCGGCGACCTGAGCGCGGTCGGAGTCCGCGACGACGCCGGCGTCGTCGTGCTGGCGGTGATCTGGGCGGTCGCCGCGCTGTCGGCGAGGCCCCCGGATTTCGTGCGACCGCTCCTCGTCTACGGCGGCGGGGCGTTCGCCGCGATCGAGCTGCTCGCGAAGCTCAACACCGGGCTCGTGGTGCTCGGCGTCCTTGGCCTGGCCGTGATCGCGACCTCCGGCGAGCGCCGGCGCGACGTCGCCGCGTTCGCGGGGACGCTCGCGGCCTCGCTGGCGGCGTTGTGGTTCGTCTCGGGTCAGGGCGTCGGCGAGATCGGGCCGTTCCTCTCGCGCTCGGTCGAGGTGATCTCGGGATACTCGAGCGGCGCTCTCCTCGATTGGGAGGACCGCGACTACGACTACGTCCTGGTCCCGGTGATCGTCGTGGCGACGGCGGCGCTCGCCTGGGTCTCGACCCGCGCCCTGCCCTCGCCCCGCCGCGCGGTGATCCTGGTGATCTTCGCGGCGGTCGCCTTCACCGCTGCAAAGGGGGGCCTCGTCTCCCACGACCCGTACCACATGGCGACCTTCTTCGGGATCATGCTCGGCCTCGCGATCGCCTTCCCGCTGCCCGCCGACGGGTGGGCGCGTGGCGCCGCGCTCGTCGCCGCGATCGGCATCACCGCCGCGACGCTGATCACGGCGCCCGACGAGTACCCCCTGGTCGATCCCGTGGAGAACGTCGCGAACGCGGCCGACACCGTAGTCACGACCGCGGTCCCGGGCGCGCTCGCCGACGAGGTCGCCGAGAATCGCGCCGACCTCATCGCCGCCCACGACATCGATCGCGGCAGCCTCGACCTGCTCGAGGGCCACACGGTTCACGTCGATCCCTCGGAGGCGTCCGCGGTGTGGGCCCACGAACTCGAGTGGAATCCGCTTCCGGTCTTCCAGCCCTACATCGCGTGGACCAGCGAGCTCGACGAGCTGAACGCCGAGGCGATGGCCTCGCCAGATGGGCCGGAGCGGATCCTGCGCCAGAACATCAACGCGCTCGGGCGCTTCCCTGCGTACGAATCGCCCGCGGCGATGATCGCGATGCTCTGCAACTTCGAGCCCCTGCGGACGACGGAGCGCTGGCAGGTCCTGGGACGGATTCCCGACCGCTGCGGCGAGCCCGAGGCGCTGGGGGTCGTCGAGGCCGCCTACGGCGAGCGGATCCCGGTGCCGCCCGCCCCTCCCGGGAGCCTCGTGTTCGCCCGAGTCGACGGCGTCGAGCCCGCCGGCCTCGAGCGCCTGCGCGCCTTCGTCGAGCGCGCCCGGGTGCGCAGCGTGAACTTCGACTCGGGCGGGGCCCGCTCGAGCCTGCTGGTGGGGTCGCCGCATGACGGGTTCTACTCGTTCGTTCCCGCGACCGCCGGCGACGGCCTGATCCTCAGCGTGCCGCCGGAGTCGGACGCGCCCGGCCGGTTCCGCCTCTCCCCCAGCGCCATCGGGTTCGCGATCCATCTCGAGGGCGGCGGCACCGATGAGCGCTTCGACGTCGAGTTCTTCTCGATGCCGATCGCGGCGAACTCATCCGCGGCAGAGTCTTGAACGTGGATCGCGCCGCCTTCTACTGCGTGGCCGACGCCCGCTACTTCCTCGGCGCCGTCGGCCTCGTCAACAGCCTGCGATTGCTCGGCCACGACGAGCCGATCCGCCTGCTCGACTGCGGCCTCACCGGTGATCAACGAGACCTGCTCGGCGCCGAGGCGGAGATCCTCCCCGCGCCCGGTGAGGCTCCGCCGTGGCTGCTCAAGACCGTCGCCCCGCTCGCCCGGCCCGCCGAGGTGGTGGTCCTGCTCGACGCCGACATGGTCGCGACGCGACCGCTCGAGCCGCTGATCGACGAGGCGCGGGGCAGCCGCCTCGTCGCCTTCGCGGACCGGCTCGACCGCTGGGTTCCCGAATGGGGCGAGCTGCTCGGCCTCGGGCCGGCCCGTCGCGGGACCTACGTCTCCTCGGCCGCCCTCGCGATCGGCGCGCCGCTCGCCGCGGAGACCCTCGCGGAGCTCGCCGAGCACCAGGGGGCCGTCGAGTTCGAGCGAACCTACTGGCGCTCGAACGAGCCGGGCTACGCCTTCACCTACGCCGACCAGGACGTCCTCAATGCGATCCTCGCCACCCGCGAGGACGGCGACGCGGTCCGCGTCCACGACGCCCGGCTCGCCGCGACCCCGCCGTTCGAGGGCCTGCAGGTTCGAGACGAGCGCACGCTCCGCTGCTCCTACGCGGACGGCGCCGAGCCCTTCCTCGTCCACCACCACATCGTCAGGCCCTGGCTCGAGCAGACCGAGCACGGCGTCTACTCCAGGCTGCTGCGCCGGCTCCTCGTCGGCGACGACGTAGCGATCCGCGTCGGCGAGGACCGCGTCCCGGCGTGGCTTCGGAGCGGCCCGAGGGCGTGGGCGCTGCGCACCCGCCACGACCTCCGCGAGCGGTTCCGGCGCCAAACCTAAACGGGGTCAGACCCCGTAGGAACGTTCCGAGAACCATGCGAACGGTCTCTCGAGGTTCAGCGGTCGACTGTGCGTTCGACCACACGATCGTGTGGTCAAGTGCACAGTGGTGACGACCAGCCGACGAGCTTCTTAGGTTTCTGCGGCGACGCGGACGATCCCCATGCGCCCGAGTGCCGCCCACGCATCCACGCGCGGGTGGCCGCGGATCTCCTCCCAGGCCGCCCACATGTCCGAGTCGAAGTCGATGTCGTCGAAGACGAGCACGGCACGGCTCGAGAGGTGCGGCTGGAGATGGTCGAAGTAGCGCAGCGTCGATTCCTTGGTGTGCTCGGCGTCGACGAAGGCGAAGTCCACCGGGCCAAGCTCTGCGAGCGCGGCCGGGAGGGTCGTGCTGAGCGGGCCGACGCGGACCACGAGGGGTTCCAGGCCGAGCTCCGTGGCGCCCTCGCGGGCGACGTTCGCCCACTCCTCCGCGCCCTCGAAGGTGGTCAGCTCGCCCTCGCCGTTCAGCTCCAGCGCCGCGGCGATGAAGGCGGCGGACAGCCCGAACCCGGTGCCGAGCTCGACGCAGACTCGCGGCGCCAGCTCGCCGACCAGCCGCATCAGCAGGACGCCCCAGCGCGGGGGCACGCTGATCGTCTCGCACTTGCCAGCGAGCGGGCCCTCCCGCTCCACGTGGTCGAAGCCGGCGCTCGCGGCGTCGTCCTTCCGCGCGGGCCCTACCTCGGAGAAGACCGCGGCGGTCGTCCCGCCCTCCTCGACGAGCCGGCGGCGCCGCTCCTCGACCCTGGCGACCCAGGCGCGCTCGGCGGGACTCACGCGACCGGTCGCCGCGGTGCGCAGGGCACGTGCGAGGACGCGCGTCGTGCGATCGTCGCCGCCGCGTGAACCGGCGACCCTGGCGGCCGGCGGGGCCCCCGCGAGCCTGCGGAGTGGCCCGGCGAGACGGCCCTCAGACGTCCGGAGATCGAGCACCGCGCTCGCCGCGAGCATCCGGCCGACGTCGGCCACCTTGGAGTCGTCGGCCGTCACCGGACAGACTCTAGGCCGGAATTGCGATCATCGCGGGATGCCTGAGACCAGCGCCGAGGCGCCGCCGCCGATCCGGGGCGGCGCCTTCTACTGCGTCGCCAATTCGCGCTACTTCCTCGGCGCCGTCGCCCTCGTCAACAGCCTCCGGCTGGTCGGCCACCGCGAGCCGATCCACCTGCTCGACTGCGGGCTCACCGGCGAGGAGCGCGACCTGCTCGCCGCCGAGGTCGTTCTCGTCGCCGAGCCCGCGGAGGTGGCGCCGGCGCTCCTCAAGACGGTCGGGCCCCTCGCCCATCCCGCGGAGGCCGTCGTCATGCTGGACACGGATCTGATCGTGACCCGCTCCTTCGCGGAGCCCATCGAGTGGGCTCAAGCCGGAAAGCTGGTCTCGTTTCGCAACTCGAGCGACCGCTTCGACCCGGCCTGGGGAGACGTCCTCGACCTCGGGCCGGTCAGGCGCGGTCCCTACCTTGACTTCGCGGCCCTCTGCATGCCGGAAACGCTCGCCGCGGAGCTGATCCCGCTGATCCAGGATCGCCAGGGCCGGGTCGAGATCGAGCGCACCTACTGGGGACGAAACGAGGCCGACTATCCCCTGCTCTACGCCGACCAGGACGTGATGAACGCGATCGTGGCCGCGCGGGTCGCCGCCGACGAGATCGTCGCCCTCGACTCGCGGCTCGCGCCCGTCCCCCCGTTCGCGGGTCTCGAGGTCGTCGACGAGGAGACCCTGCAGTGCGCCTACGCGGACGGGACCGAGCCCTACGTCGTGCACCACCACATGGTCAAGCCCTGGCTGGAGCGCACGCACAGCGGCGTGTACTCCGAGCTGATGCGCCGCCTGCTGGTGGGCGACGACGTCGCGATCGAGGTCCCCGCCTCGGCGATCCCGCGGCGCTTCCGCGCCGGACCGGCCGCATGGGCGGAGCGCAAGCTGATCGACGTCCGCGAGCGGCGGCGGAGCCGGGCTGCGTGAGCGCCGACAAACCCGAGCCGCTCGCCTTCTACTGCATGTCGAGCGACATCTACTTCCTCGCCGCGGTCGGGCTCGTGAACTCGCTGCGGATCACCGGCCACGAGGCGCCGATCTACCTGCTCGACCTCGGGCTGACCCCCGAGCAGCGGCGCCTGCTCGAGCCCGAGGTTCGGATCGTCCCCGCCCCGGAATCCGCGCCGCCGTTCCTGCTCAAGGCGCACGCCCCGCGCCGCCATCCCGCCGAGGTCCAGGTGCTCGCCGACGCCGACATGGTCGTCTGCGCGCCGCTCGAGCCGCTGATCGCGGCGGCCGGCGAGGGCAAGGTCGTCGCCGGCGCCACCGGCCTCGACCGCCACCGCGAGGAGTGGAGCGAGCTCCTCGACCTCGGCCCGCTGGCCGACCTGCCCTACCTCTCGAGCGCGCTTTTGGCGCTGGGCGGCGAGCTCGGGCACGAGATCGTCGCCCTCGTCGACGAGCGCAGCGACCGAGTCGACTACGAGCGGACCTACTTCCGCTCCGATGATCCCGGCTATCCGCTCCTGCACGCGGAGGAGGACGTGATCAACGCCGCGGTGCGGGCCCGCGCCAGCGCCGAACAGGTGGTCGGCGTTCGAGGAGCGCCTCTCGGCGATCCCCCCGTTCGCGGGCCTCCAGATCGTCGACGAGGCCGGCCTGCGCTGCGCCTACGCCGACGGGACGAGCCCCTTCGTCGTCCATCATTGGCCCGGCAAGCCGTGGCTCGAGCGGACCCACGACGGGGTCTACTCGCGCCTTTTGCGCAGGCTGCTCACCGGCGACGACGTTCCCGTTCGGGTCCCCGACCGGTTGGTCCCGCATCGGTTTCGCCGCGGGCCGCGCCCCTGGACGGAGCGCAAGCTCATCGACCTCCGCGAGCGCGCGCGGATGCGCCGTTGAAGGCCGCCTTCTACTGCGTCGCCGACGCGCGCTACTTCCTCGGCGCCGTCGCGCTCGTGAACTCGCTCCGCATGGTGGGGCACGAAGAGCCGATCCTCCTGCTGGACTGCGGCCTGACCTCCGCCCAGCGCGAGCTGCTCGAGCGCGAGGTGACCCTCGTCGAGGCTCCGACCGGCGCGCCGCCGCAGGTCCTGAAGGCGATCGCCCCGCTCCGCCACCCGGCCCGGACCGCCCTGCTGATCGACGTCGACATGATCGCGACTCGCTCGCTCGCGGCGCTCATCGACCGCGCAGCGCCGGGCGGCGTCGCCGCCTTCGCCGATCGCCAGCAGCGCTTCTTCCCCGAGTGGGGCGAGCTCCTCGGGCTGGGCGACGCCGAGCCGCGGCCCTACGTGTCCTCGGGACTGGTGGCGTGCGGAGGCGAGGTCGGCGAGCGGGTGCTGGCGCTGCTCGAGGCCGGCGGCTCGAGGGTCGACTTCGGGCGCACCTTCTGGGGCGAAAACGACCGCGACTATCCCTTCCTCTATGCCGACCAGGACGTGCTGAACGCGATCCTTGCCACCACCGTCGAGCCGGAGCGCGTCCACGTCCTCGAGGAGCGGCTCGCGGCGACGCCGCCGTTTCGCGGCCTCAAGGTCGACGGGGAGGAGATCCTTCGGTGCCGCTACGGCGACGGCGAGCGCCCCTACGTCGTCCACCAGTACGCCCGCAAGCCCTGGCTCGAAGAGACATACGACGGCGTCTACTCCCGCCTCCTGCGCCAGATGCTCCTCTGCGAGGGGATCGCGATCCGCCCGCCGGCCGACGAGATCCCGCTGCACCTGCGCGAGGGCCCGGCGGCACGGGCGCGGCGGCGGCGGATCAACACCACCGACTTCCTGCGCTGGCACTTCGGCGACCGCCTGCCGCGGCCGATCGCCCATCGGGTCGAGGACCTGCGGCGCCGGCGCGAGGCGAGCGGGCGATGAGCGAGCCCGTCGCCTTCTACTGCGTGGCCGACGCGCGCTACTTCCTCGGCGCGGTCGGGCTGCTCAACTCGCTGCGGATCCACGACCATCGCGAGCCGGTCTTCCTGCTCGACTGCGGCCTGACCGCGGAGCAGCGCCGGCTGCTCGAGCCCGAGGTCGAACTCGTCGACGGCTCCGGTGTCGAGGCGCCCTGGCTCGCGAAGACGATCGCGCCGCTTCGCCACCCCGCCGACGTGGCGGTGCTGATCGACACCGACATGATCGTGACCCGGCCGCTCACCGAACCGGTCGACTCGGCCGCGCGGCACGGTGTCGTCGTCTTCGAGAACGACACCGACCGCTACGTTCCCGAGTGGGCCGAGCTGCTCGACCTCGGCGAGCTGCGGCGGCGGCCCTACGTCAGCTCGGGGCTCGTCCTGCTCGGCGGCGAGACTCGCGACGAGGTCATCGCGGCTGCTCGACGATCGCCAGCGACGCGTCGACGTCGAGCGGACGATCGGCGGGCGGAGCGATCTCAGCTACCCGTTCCTGTATCCCGAGCAGGACGTGCTGAACGCGATCCTGGCGAGCCGGATCGAGCCCGACCGGGTGGTCTCGCTTCCCAACCGGCTGGCGCCGAACCCGCCGTACCGCGGTCTTCGGATCACGGACCTCGACGGGATCCGCTGCTCGCACCGCGACGGCACCGAGCCCTACGTCCTGCACCAGTTCGGCCGCAAGCCCTGGTTCGAGGCGACGTACCACGGGATCTACCCGCGGCTGCTCGCGCGCGCGCTCCTCGGCCCGGGGATCGCGATCGAGGTGCCCGAGGCGATGGTCCCGGTCCGGATGAGAAGCGGCGCCCGGGCGCTCGTCGAGCGCGGCGCCGCCAACGTCTACGACATCGGCCGCTGGTACCTGGGCGAGCGCCTGCCGGCCTTCCTCACCCGCCACCGCGACGCGAAAGCGAGGCGCGGCGCGGCATGAGCTCGGCTCCGGCCCACGAGGTGGCCTTCTACTGCATGTCGAGCGAGCTCTACTTCCCGGGGGCTGTCGGCCTCGTCAACTCGCTTCGCCTCGCCGGCCACGACGAGCCGATCTACGTGCTCGACTGCGGCCTGATCGCCGAGCACCGCCGCCTGCTGTCGGCCGAGGCGACGATCCTCGACGGGCTCGCCCTCGACGCCGCCCTACCTGCTGAAGACGATCGCGCCGACCAGCCGGCCCGCGCGGACGATGGTGCTGATCGACGTCGACATGGTGGTCACGCGCCCGCTCACCGAGCTGATCGAGTCGGCCGCATCCGGCCGGGTCGTGGCTGTGCGCGAGAACGTCGACCGGCACGTCCCCAGTGGGGCGAGGAGCTCGGGCTGGGCTCCACTCGGCGGGGCCCCTACGTCTCCTCGGGGCTCGTCGCCCTCGGCGGCGCGGTCGGCGCCGAGGTGCTCCGCCTCTGGCACGACCGGCTGCCGGCGGTGGATTACGAGCGCTCGTGGTTCGCCGCGAACGAGCCCGAGTACCCGTTCCTCTTCCTGGACCAGGACGTCCTCAACGCGATCCTCCATTCCCTGCCCGACGCCCGCCTCGTGGCGATCGACGAGCGGCTGGCGCCACACCAGCCGTACCGCGGGCTGCGAGATGCGCGATGCGACGACGCTGCGATGCAGCTACGAGGACGGCGTCGAGCCCTACGTCCTGCACCAGTACCTCGGCAAGCCGTGGATCGACCCGATGTACCACGGGATCTACTCCCGCGCCCTGAGCAGGCTGCTGGCTCGGGCGCGACGTCGCGGTGCGAATGCCCGAGGAGGAGGTGCCTCTGCGGATGCGGCGCGGGCCCCGAGCGCTCGCGGTCCGCAAGGCCGTCGACGTCGCCGACCTCGTGCGCTGGCACGTGCGCGACGTGATCCCAGGGTGGATCGCCTCGAAGCGGAGGCCGCGGGACGCGGGAGCGCGGACGTGAACCGGGCGGCGTTCTACTTCGCGTCGAGCGACCTGTACTTCCTGGGCGCGGTCGCGATGCTCAACTCGCTTCGCCTGCAGGAGCCACCGCGAACCGCTCTACGTCCTCGACGCCGGGCTCACCGCGGACCAGCGCGATCTGCTCGCCGGCGCGGCGACGGTCGTCCCCGCGCCCGTCGGCGACGCCGCGCCGCCCTGGCTCCTGAAGACGGCGGCACCCCTCGCCCACCCCGCTGAGGTCAGGGTCCTGATCGACACGGACATCATCGTCACCCGCTCGTTGTCCGACCTCGTCGAGGGCGCCGCGCGGGGGCGCGTCGTCGCGTTCGAGAACGACCGGCCCCGCTACGTCCCCGAGTGGGGCGAGCTGCTCGGCCTGGGCGAGGCGCGCCCGGGGCCGTACGTGACCTCGGGACTCGTCGCGCTCGGCGGACCGACCGGCGACCGCGTGCTCGAGCTGCTCGACGACCGGCAGCGCCGGGTCGATGCGGAGCGGACCGTGTTCGGCGAGCACCCCGATCCCGCCTACCCGTTCTACTACCTGGAGCAGGACGTCCTCAACGCCGTCCTGCGCACGCGGGTCGACCCGGACCGCCTCGTCGTCCTGGAGAACCGGCTCGCCGCCAACCCTCCGTTCGCGGGCCTGCGCCTGCACGACGTCGACTCGATCTCCTGCTCCTTTGGCGACGGAACCGTGCCCTACGCCCTCCACCACTTCGGGCGCAAGCCATGGCTCGAGCCGATCTACCACGGCCTCTACTCGCGCCTCTTCGCCCGCCTCCTCCTCGGCGCGGACGTCGCGGTGAGGGTGCCCGAGGAGATGGTGCCGCTGCGCATGCGGTCGGGCCCGCGGGCGCGGGCCGAGCGGGCCCGGGTCGACGCCGTCGACGTCTTTCGCCGCTACGTCCTCGAGCGCAGGAGGTTCGCCCGGTGAGCCCGCGAGGCGCGGGTCATGCTGGCGTCCGTCGGCTGGACCGGGCACGTCTTCCCCCTGTTCGCGCTCGCCCGCGAGCTTCGCGTGCGCGGCCACGACGTCCTGATCGAGACCTTCGAGCGCTGGCGCGACGTCGCCGACGAGATGGGGGCGAGCTTCGCCGCGGCGCGGGAGCAGCTCAGCGTCCCGGGCGAGATGCCGAACCCCGAGCGCCCCAGCCTCGCCGACGCGGCGCGCGAGCTGGCGCCGCTTCTCGGCGACTGGCGCCCGCACGTCGTCGTCCACGACATGTGGTCCCTCGCGCCCGCGCTCGCCGCCGAGGTTGCGGCGGTGCCCCGGGGGACGCTCATCCCGCATCCGTACCCCGTGCACGAGCCGGGGCTGCCCTTCTACCCACTCGGCGTCCTGCCGCCCAGGACCCCGCTCGGGAGAGCGGCCTGGAGGGCGATGTGGCCGGCGGTCGGCACTCGGCTGCCGAACACGCAGTTGCGCCGGCGCCGCGCCGAGATCGACGTCACCCGCGGCGAGCTCGGGCTGGCGCCGCTTCGAGATTACGACGGGCAGATCAGCGAACGCCTCGCGCTCGTGGCGACGTTTCCCCAGTTCGAGTATCCGCGCCGCTGGCCGGACGGCGTCCACGTCACCGGGCCGATGCCCTTCGAGCTCCCGCATCCGGACGTCGAGCTGCCCGAGGGCGGGCCGCTCGTCCTCGTCGCCGCGAGCACCGAGCGCGACCCCGAGCACCGGCTCGCGCAAATCGCGCTCGAGGCGCTCGCGGACGAGCCGCTGCGGGTCGTGGTCGCGCTCAACCGGCGGGGTGCGGAATGGCCGCACCCACTGCCAGCGAACGCCCGGGTGCTCGACTGGGTCTCGTACGCCCAGGTGATGCCACGAGCCGCGGCGGTCATTTGCCACGGCGGGCACGGCACGGTCACGAGGGCGCTCACGGAAGGCGTACCCGTGCTCGTCTCCCCTCGCGCCGGCGACCAGGCCGAGAACGGCGCACGCCTCGTGTGGGCGGGCGCGGGACTGGTCCTGCCGCACCGGCTCCTCGGCGCCGGCTCGCTGCGCTGGGCGACTCGGAAGCTGCTCGGGGACCCCGCCTATGCGGCCAGGGCGCGAGCCCTCGCCGAATGGAGCACGGCGAACGACGGCGCCGCCACCGGCGCCGACCTGATCGAGCGCCACGCCGAACGTTCCGATCGCTCCCGTGGGTGAGCGGCGGATGAGGGCCATCGTCGGCGTCATCGGGCAGGCCGGGCACGCCCTCCCCGCCCTCCGGCTGACAGGCGAGCTCGCCGCGCGCGGGCACGAGGTCCGGGTCCACACGACCGAGCGCTGGCGCGAGGTCGTCGAGGAGACGGGCGCCGAGTTCGCCGGCTCACGGACGGAGATCGTCGCCGGCGGCGAGGACCGCGACCATGCCGATGTCGCCCGGGCCCTCATGCGAAGCATCACCGAGTTCGAGCCAGACGTCGTCGTGGGAGACGCCCTCACGCTGACGCCGGCGCTCGCGGCGGAGGCGGCCGGGGTCCCCAGCGTGACGCTCTACCCCGAGGTCTATCCGTACACGGCCCCGGGCATGCCGTACTTCTCGCTCGGGCTGATGCCGCCGCGAACCGGGCCCGGCCGGCTGGGGTGGCGCGCGCTCGCGCCGCTGCTCGAGACGCGGCTGCCAACGACGCGCTGGCTGCGCTGGTCGCGGAGGGCCCTGAACGAGGAGCGGGCCAAGCTCGGTCTCCCGCCCAGGCGGGGGCGCCACGGGCCCGCCGGCGACGGGATGGCGCTGGTCGCGACGCTCCCCGAGCTCGAGTACCCGCGGCGGTGGCCGGCGGGCGTCCACGTGACCGGCCCGATGCTCCTCGACCTCCCCCAGCCACCGCTTGAGCTGCCCGCCGGAGAGGATCCTCTCGTCCTGATCGCCCCGAGCACCGTCAAGGACGCCGGGGGCGCGCTCGTCCGGACGGCGCTGGCGGCGCTCGCCGCGGAGCAGGTGCGCGTCGTCGCCTCGACGAGCGGCGCGCCGAGGCCGGCGACGATCCCTCCGAATGCCGTCGTCGCCGATTGGATCGACTACTCCCGAGCGATGCCCGCCGCATCGCTCGTGATCTCGAACGGGACGCACGGGACGATCGTCCAGGCCCTGAGCCTCGGGGTCCCGCTCGTGCTCTGCCCGGCGATGCCCGACGACGCCGAGCACGGCGCCAGGGTCGCCTGGGCGGGCGCCGGTCTCAGCTTCACCAGGCGTCCGCCGTCGCCGAACCACCTGCGCCTCGTCGTCCGCCGGGTCCTCGGCGATCCCCGGTTCACCGCCCGCGCCGAGGGGATCGCCGGTGCGGGCGGCGACCGGGGCGGCGCGGCCCGGGGCGCCGAGCTGATCGAGACATACGTGCGATGAGCCTGCGGGTGTTCGTCGCGGCCGCGGAGTACCCGGGTCACGTGATTCCCGAGATCGCGCTGGCGCGCGCCCTCGTCGGCCGGGGGCACGAGGTCCTTTTCGAGACCGCCGAGCGCTGGCGCGAGGACGTCGAGGCTGTCGGCGCCCGGCTGCTCCCGGTTGAGTCGGTGACCGGGGTGCTGCCGCACGGCGCCCTCGGCGAGGAGGTGGTCGAAGCGGCCCGGGAGCTCGCCCCCCGTCTCCGGGAGTTCGAGCCCGACGTGGTCGTCAGCGACATCGCCGTCGGGGCGCCGCCGCTGGCCGGCGAGCTCGTCGGGGCGCCCGGCGCGACGCTGATCCCGACCGTCTATCCCGTGCAGGGTCCCGACGCCCCGTTCTACCCGCTCGGGATGCGCCGACCGCGGACGCCCTTCGGTCGCGCGGCGTGGCGGGTCGCCGAGCGGCCAACCGCCCGGTTTCGCGGCCAGACCCGGTGGCTTGCCCAGGTGCCGGGCAGGCTGAACACGGTTCGCCGGGAGCTCGGGCTCGCGCCCCTGCACGCCCCTCGGAGCCGGTTCTCCTCCTACGGCGCGATCAGCGGCGGCCTCTGCCTCGTCGCCACCTTCCCGCAGCTCGAGTACCCGCGGCGGTGGCCGGCGGGCGTCCACGTGACCGGCCCGATGATCTCAGAGCGCCCCCACCCACCGGTCGAGCTGCCCGACGGCGACGCGCCCATCGTCCTCGTCGCCGCGAGCACCGCCCAGGACCCCGAGCGCGAGCTGCCCCGGGTCGCGCTCGACGCGCTCGCGGACGAGCCGGTCCGGGTGATCGCGACCCTGAACGACCCGGGCGCGGAGTGGGGCCCGGTGCCCGCCAACGCCCGGGTCGTGGACTGGCTCTCCTACGCGCAGGTGATGCCGCGCTCGTCGCTCGTCATCTGCGGCGGCGGCCACGGGACGCTCGTGCGCACGCTCGCCGAGGGGGCGCCGGTGCTGGTCTCGCCGAGCCATGGCGACCAGCCGGAGAACGGCGCCCGCCTCGCGTGGTCGGGCGCGGGGCTCTCGGTCCCGGGGACGCTCCTGCGGCCGGGCCCGCTTCGCTGGGCGGCCCGGCGGATCCTCGCCGATGCCGGCTACACGGCCCGCGCCCGGCAACTCGCCGACTGGGCGCGCGTGCACGACGGCGCCGTCCGCGGCGCCGAGCTCGTCGAGGCCTACGCCTCGGCGCCGCGATAGGCGGCGACGACCTCGTCGAAGGTCCCCTCGGCGCGGACCCGACCGCCGTCGAGCCACGCGGCCCGGGGACAGACGCGCCCGAGCGCGACGTGGTCGTGGCCTGCGGCGACGACCGTCCCGCCGCGCTCGCGGACCTCCCGGGCGAGCCCCTCGACGACCGCCCGGTACTCGTGGTCGAGGGCCTCGAAGACCTCGTCGAGGAGCAGCACGTCGGGCGAGATCGCCTGGATGACCGAGAGCCCGAGCCGCGCCCGCATCCCCTGCGAGTAGGTGTGCACGGGACGGGCGAACGCGTCGCCGAGCTGGGCGCGGGCGTCGACCGCGTCCATCTGCGCGCGCGTCTCGGCCAGTGTCAGACCGGCGAGCACGCCGAGGAGCTCGGCGTTCTCGCGCCCGGTCAGCTGCGAGGCGAGGCCGGCGTCGATGGCGAGCAGCGAGCCAACCCTGCCGCGCACCTCGCAGGTGCCCTCGTCCGGCGGCATCACCGCGGCGAGCACGCGCAAGAGCGTCGTCTTGCCCGATCCGGTCGGCCCTACGAGCGCCAATCCCTCCCCCGGGTCGAGTCGCAGGTCCACGTGCCGCAGGCCCCAGGCGGATGCGGTGATCCGGCGCAGCCGCGAGAGGCCCGGGGTGACGACCCGGCCGAGGTGGTCGAAGTCGAAGCGGACGCCGACCTCGTCGAGGACCGCGACCGCCTCGCCGTTTCGGTCCTCGCTCATCCAGCGAGCTTCGCGAGGCTCGGCTCCTCGCGGCGGTAGATCGGGATGCTGACGAGCATGATCAGGGCCGCCGTCCCGAGCGGCACTAAGAGCTCCCACGCCGCGGGCGAGACCCCGTAGAGAAGCGCGTCACGATAGGCCTCGAAGAGCCCGGTGAGCGGGTTGATCGGGAGGAGGTCGCGCGCGGTGCCGGTGATCTGGTCGAGGGCGATCAGGCCGGGCGCGAGGAAGAACGCGGCCCGAGCGACCGAGACCGCGAAGGGCTGCAGGTCCGGGTACCAGATCCCGAACAGGGTCGCGGGATAGGCGAGCGCCAGCGCGAGCGCGACGGTCGTGGCGAGCGCGACCGGCAGCCAGAGGATCGCGAGCTGCGGCTCGACCCCGTAGACGACCATCAGCACCGGCAGCATCGTGAGCGTGGCGAGGAAGGTGACGGACTCGGTGACCACGGCCGAGGCCGGGATCAGGGTGCGCGGGAAGCGCATGTTGAGGATGATCGAGGCCCGCAGGTTGACGGCCGAGGTCGCGTTGATCGCGGTCGCGAGCACGAGCTGGAACGGGACGATCGCGCAGGCGAGGCTGAGTCCGACGGCGTCGCCGCCGTCGCTCAGCAGGAAGGCGACGAGGATCAGGTAGACGCCAAGTGCCGCGAACGGGTCCGCGACCCACTTCACCGCCTGCAGGCGGCCGCGGCCGTAGCGGATGCGCACGTCCGACGCGGTGAGGACGTAGAGAAAGTCGAGAACCCGCCGCGCGCGGAAGCGCAGCCCCGCGCTCATCGGATTGTTACGCGACGAGATCGAGGTCGGCGAGGCCCTCCGCGAGCGGGCCCTCCTCGAGGTACTCGGCCTTCGTGTTGACCGACCAGACGTCCCTGGCTATGCCGTCGGTGTAGCTGAGCGTCGCCAGGATCGCAGTCCACATCGAGTGGTCCTGGTTGTTGTAGCGGTGCAGCCCGTTGCGCCCGAAAGTCTTCAGGTTCTGGAAGTGCTCGAGGTAGCCGCGGATCTCGGCGACGGCCTCGCGATAGGTCTGGTCGTACATCGGATAGGCCTTGGGCACGCGCACCTTGACGCCGTTGAAGACCTTCGAGCCGTCGAGCACTCCGATCTGCGAGAGCTCCTCGGTCGCCATCCTGACGGCCTCCTCGTCGGGCATCTCCCAGATCTCGTCGCCCTCGTCGCAGAAGTACTCGACGCCGAGGCAGGTCGCGCCCGGGGGGACCATGTCGGAGCTCCAGGCGCCGAAGTTCTGCACCCGGCCCGCACGGGTGCGCGGCTCGTGCAGATAGATCCAGTTGTCGGGGAAGGGCTCGGGCTCGGTGGTCATCAGCGCGACGAGGCAGAGCTCGCGGTAGCGCAGCTGGCGCGCGGCGGCCCGAACCTCCACCGGCGCCGGCGGGTCGAGCGACTCGATCAGGTCGGCCAGCGGGATCGAGGAGAGCACGCCGTCCACCTCGTGCTCGCTCTCGTCGAATTCGTTGCGAACGACGACGCTCTCCGCTCGGCCGGCGGAGTGGCGGACGGAGAGCACCCGATGGTTGAGGCGGGTCTCGATGCCGCGCTCGCCGACCCAATCGGCGAACGCCTCCCACATCTGCCCGGGGCCGAGCCGCGGGTACAGGAACTCCTCGATCAGGGTCGGCGGATCGGAGCGGCGGAGCCGGTTGAGGCGCAGGATCCCCATGATCGCGTGCAGCAGGCTGAACTCCTGGATCCGCTGCGCCGCCCACTCGGCCTGGATCTCCGAGCCGGGGATGCCCCAGACCTTCTCGGTGTAGGAGCGGAAGAAGGCGTCGTAGAGGCGACGGCCGAAGCGCCGCACGACCCAGTCCTCGAAGCTGCGGGGGTGGGTGTTCCTGAGCTTGCGGCGCCAGTAGAAGTAGGAGATTCCGCACCGAACCGACTCGATCAGCCCGAGGCCGGAGAGCACGTCGGCGGCACGCAGCGGGTAATTGAAGAACCGCCCGCGGTAGTAGATGCGCGAGAGCCGCGGGCGGGTGAGCAGCTCCTGGCCGAGCATCTCCTCCCAGAGCCGGAGGACCGGCTCGAGCTTGGTGTAGAAGCGGTGCCCCCCGAGGTCGAAGCGGTAGCCCTCGAACTCGACCGTCTTCGCGATCCCGCCCACGGTCCCATCCGCCTCCAGCACGGTCGCGTGCTGGTTGCGTCGCGCGAGGACCCAGGCCGCTGTGAGGCCTGCCGGCCCACCTCCCAGGACGGCGGTTCCTATCCCGGGCCGATTGGCTTCATCGGCCGCCATAGAGCGGCTGAGTGTATCCCCCGCGTGGGGCAGCGCTCGGTTCGCGTCTTCTGGAAAGCTGCGCGGGTGAAGGACGCGCTCGGCAATCTGGCGCGCTCACCCGCGGGAGTCCGTGCGCAGCTCACGGTTCCGTTGGCGCGCCTCGTGGCGGAGCGCGACCCCGCGAGCCGCCCGCTTCGGCGCGCGCTAGCGACGACCGTCGCGGGCCACGTTCCCGCGGCAGAGCGCGACTGGATCGAGCGAATCGAGGTGCGGCGCGAGCGCCTCGGCGCGGACCAGAGCGACATCGGGCCGCCGTTCGATCCCGGTGCCGAGGGGAAGAAGGGCCTCTTTTCGGGCGGCGGCGAGGCCACGGTCGCGGGGGCGGCGACGATGATGAGCCTCTCGCGACCCTGGTGTGTTCTGCTCATGCGGCTCGTCCGCGAGCTGCGGCCCTCCTCGGTGCTCGAGCTCGGATCGGGGTTCGGGGTTTCGGCCGCCTATCAAGCGGCCGCGCTGCGAATGAACGGGGCGGGCCGGCTGACGACGCTGGAGGGCTCGGAGCCGATGGCGGCCCATGCCCGCGGGACGCTCGACTCGCTCGGCTTCGAGGAGACCCGGGTGCGGGTGGGGCCGATCGCGGAGACGCTCCCCGAGGAGGTCGAGCGCGCCCGGCCGATCGACTTCGCCTTCGTCGATGCCGAGCACCAGGCGAGCGCAACGCTCCAGCACTTCCGCGCGCTTTTGCCCGGTCTCGCCAGCCCGGCGCTGCTCGTCTTCGACGACGTCAACTGGAGCGAGATGACGCCCGCGTTCGCCGAGATCCGGCGCCACCCGCGTGTCGCGTCATCGCTCACGGTCGGGAGGCTCGGCCTCACCGTGATCCGTTGAGCCGGATCGGCGTCCGGATCGCCCCCGACTCCGGGATCGTCGCCCTCGCCCACCGGGCGCGCATGGCCTCCGCCGTGCCGTTCTTGGCTCGGCGCCGCGACCCCGTCACGCGAGCGGTGGCGACGGCGCTCCGCGACGCGGCGCTCGGCTGGGTGCCGGCCGAGGAGCGCGCCTGGATCGATCGGATCGAGGCGGGCCGGCGCCGGATCGCGGAGGGGCTCGAGATCCCCGAGGCGGTGCGCTGGATGAGCCTGCCGCCGGTCTGGGGGCGGTTCCTGATTCGCCTCGTCCGCGAGCTCCAGCCCCGCTCCGCCCTCGAGCTGGGCACGGGCTTCGGGCTCTCGACCGCCTACCAGGCGGCGGCGATGGAGCTGAGCGGCCGGGGACGGATCGTCAGCTTCGACGTCGACGACATGCTCGCGATCGCAGGCCCCGGGCTGGCGAGCATCGGGCTCGACGGGCGTGCCGAGCTGGTCGGCGGCCCGATCGACGAGACGCTGCCGGCGCGGCTCGCGGGGATCGAGGCGATCGACTACGCCCTCGTCGACCACGACCACACCGAGGCGGGCACGCTCGCAGCGTTCGACGAGCTCCTCCCCCGCCTCGTGCCGGGCGCCGTCGTCGTCCTCGACGACATCTCGTGGACGGACGAGATGCGCGGCGCGTGGGCCGCGATCGAGGAGCGCGACGGCGTCGCGAGCACCATCGGTCTGCGCCGGCTCGGCGTCGCCGTGATCTCCGGGCCGGCGCCCGCGAGCCAATGAGGGCCTTGGGCCACATCGATCCCGACGGCGCCGTCACGCACGCCGGCCACCGCGTGCTGATGGTGGCCGCTGCGGCGAGACTTCGCGGCGGCGGGGACCGGCCTTCGCGGGCGATCGCGCGAGCGCTCCTCGGCACCGGCGCGGGCCGGTTTCGGCCGGACGAGCGTGCCTGGATCGAGCGGATCGAGGAACGGCGCCGGCGAATCCCCACCGACGCCCCGCCCGGCGACGAGCTGCGCCGCGCCTGTCCCTACTGGAGCATCCCCCGACACTGGGGGCGCTTACTGACCCGGCTCGTGCGCGAGCTGGAACCAGAGACCTGCATCGAGATGGGGGTCGGCTTCGGGATGTCGGGCTGCTACCAGGCGGCGGCGCTCGAGGTGAACCGGCGCGGGCGCCTCACCTGCCTCGACCAGGAGGAATCCCTCGTCGCGGTCGCGCGCGAGAGCTTCGCCGAGCTCGGCCTCGAGCACCGCATCGACCTGCACATGGGCCCGATCGGTCAGACGCTGGAGCCCATCGCGCGCGCGCTCGCGCCGATCGATTACGTGTACATCGACGCCGAGCACACAGAGGAGGCGACGGTCCAGAACTTCGAGGTCGTCCTCCCCCACCTCGGTCCCGGCGCCGTCGTCGTCGTCGACGACATCATGCTCGAGGACGAGATGGCCAGGGCATGGGCCCGGATCGCCGCGCACGAGCGCGTCGTCCTCTCGCTCGGGCTGCGCAGGCTGGGCGTCGTCGTCGTCGACTCGCGCTAGACGCGCGGGCAGAGTCGCATGGCGACTTCTCTTCAGACGTATGAAGAGAAGGCGCCACGGTCCAGCGATCGCTGCTAGCCTGACTGTGCCGGGGACCCGTCTACACCCGCGCCGTCCAGCGCTCGACGTTCGCGTCGTGGATTTCGCGCAGGGTCTCTTCGATGCCCGCGGCGCACCTCCCACTCCGGGTAGTCGGCGCGGAACTCGGCGAGGTCCGAGATCCACCAGCGGTGGTCGCCGATCCGCGGCGTCTCGTCTGAGCTCCCAGTGGAGCTCCCGCCCGGCGATCCGCTCGCAGAGCTCGATCGCCTCGAGGAGCGAGCAGTTGGCGCGCCGGCCGCCGCCGAGGTTGTAGACCGCCGCCGGCCGCGGCTCCCGGTGGAAGGCGAGAACGGCGTCGACGAGGTCGGCGCCGTGGATGTTGTCGCGGACCTGCTTGCCGCCGTAGCCGAGGACCGTGTACGGCTCGCCGGCGACCGTGCAGCGCATCAGGTAGGCGAGAAAGCCGTGCAGGAGCGCTCCGGCGTGCGTGGGCCCGGTGACGCACCCGCAGCGGAAGCAGACGGTGGGCATGCCGAAGTAGCGCCCGTATTCCTGGACGAGCAGGTCGCCGGCTGCCTTCGAGACCCCGAACAGCGAGTGGGTGGAGCGATCGAGCGACATCGTCGTGTCGACCCCCTCGAACCAGGGATGGCCGTCCGGCAGCTCGAGCCGCGTCGGGTGCTCCTCGAGCGGCAGCGAGTTCGGCCGGTCTCCGTAGACCTTGTTGGTGGAGACGAAGACGAAGCTCGCGTCGGGGGTGTGGGCGCGGGCGGCCTCGAGCAGGTGCATCGTCCCCCACGCGTTGATCGCGAAGTCGGTCTTCGGCTCGCGCGCGGCCCAGTCGTGCGACGGCTGCGCCGCCGCGTGGACGACGAGCTCGACCCGGCGCGCGTGCTCCGCGAAGACCCGCTCGACCGCTTCCGCGTCGCGGATGTCGACGTCGAGCGAGCGGAACTCCGGATACGTGTCCACGAGCGCCTCGGTGACATGGGCCGTCGAGGCGTCCGCGCCGAACAGGGTGGAGCGCATGTCGTTCTCGAGCCCGACCACGTCCCAGCCGTCCTCGGCCAGCCGGCGGACGGACTCCGATCCGACAAGCCCGCCCGAGCCTGTGACGATTGCGACCGGCATTCGCCACGGACTCTAGGCGCCGCGGGCGAGGCCGAGCGATTGCGCCAGCGGCTCCGCATGGGCCGTTGCCCACTCGTGTATGTCCGCGAGCGTCTGCTCCGCGCTTCGCGAGGGTCGCCAGTCGGTGTGCGTGTGAAGGCGGGAGTTGTCGGAGACGTAGATCGGCACGTCGCCGTATCTGTCCTCGGCGACCGGCTCGATCGACACCTCGTTGCCGGTCAGCACGCGGCAGATCTCGGTCGCCTCGGCCAGCGAGAGGCTGCGCTCCGGGCCGCCGCCGACGTTCGCGACCACGCCCGACCAGTGCTCCCGATCGCGAAGCTGGGCGTCCACGAGGTCGACCAGGTCGTCGACGTGGAGCAGGTCGCGGACCTGCCTGCCGGCGCCGCCCCAGCCGATGTAGCGAAGCGGGATGCCGAAGTGGTGATGGAGGACCCAGAACGCGAACACCCCCTGGTCCACGCGTCCCATCTGCCAGGGGCCCGCGATCACGCCGCAACGGTCGACGACGGCTCGCAGCCCGAATCTCGCGGCGTACTCGGTGATCAGGTGCTCGGCCGCGAGCTTCGTCGCCCCGTACAGGGTGCGCGGGCCCTCGAGCGGGAAGTCCTCGGAGATCCCGGCCGCTGAGACGCCGGGCAGTTCCTGGTCGTCCTCCAACTCGAAGCGGGTCGCCCCCTCGCGGCGGGCGACGCGGCCGAGCGCCTCGAAGGGATAGACGCGGCTGGTCGAGAGGAAGACGAACTGGGCGCCGTCCCGGCGGGCGAGCTCGAGGCAGTTGTAGGCGCCGAGCAGGTTGGTGTGGACGGGATAGGAGGTCTCGGCGTCGCGCTCGATCAGCGCCGAGGGCTCCGCCGAGCATTCGATCAGCGCCTCGATCGGCTCCAGCTCACCCAGCCCGGCGCCGTCGCGGACGTCACCGCGGACGAACGCCACTCCCGCCGCCTCGAGCCTCGGCAGGTTGAGCTCGGACCCGCGCCTGTGGAGGTTGTCGAGCGCGATCACCTCCCAGTCGGGGTGTCTCGCCGCGAGCTCGACGCCGAGGTTTGCCCCCACGAACCCGGCGCCGCCGGTGATCAGCACCCGGCGGGCGCTCACGGACTCTCGAACGGGCGCTCGCCGGCCGGGATCTTCGGAACCTCCGAGGCGATCTTCTGCATCAGCCCGTAGAAACGCGGCAACTCCGGATAGAGGACCGGCTTGCCGCTCGTGACGAGGGCGCCGGAGAGGCCGCGCTCGGGGTCGGCCCAGCCCATGATGTTGATCAGACCCAGGTGCCCGAAGGCCTGCTGGGTGTCGCGGCCGTAGAGGCTGACCAGCTTCGCGCCCAGCATGAGGCCGTAGCTGAACCGGGTGGGGAAGACGAGCGAGAAGTCGACCTCGAGGTGGGACTGCTCTCCGAGCGCGCGACGCAGCGTTTCGGGCTCCATGACCCGGACGCCGTCGAGCGCGCCGCCACAGCGAAAGATCTCGAAGAAGCGCGAGAGCTCGTTCGCGCTGGTGACGACGTTCGCCGACGGCACGAGCCCGGTCAGGAACTGCGGATCGTTGGACACATCGACCACCTTGTCGACCGGTTGCCCCAGCGCCCGGGTGACGATCGTCGAGAGCGGGGGCAGGATCGGGGGACCGGTGATGTAGCTGACCCCGACCTCGTCGACGTCCCCAGGGCGGACCCCGTAGTTCATCCAGCGGAAGCGAAGCGGTTCGAGGATCTCCTCGGTCAGCACCTGACGGACGTCCTTGCCGGTTGCCCGCGCCACCACCTCGCCGAGGATGAAACCGCCGGAGACGGCGTGATAGGCGAGCAGCTTGCCCGGCGCCGAGGACGGCTTCACGTCGTAGATCAGCTCGAGCAGGTACTCGCGCCGGTCGATGTTCTCCAGATCGAGCGCGCCCTTGGGCAGCTTCGCGATCCCCGCCCGGTGGGCGAGGACGTGCCCGATCGTGATCTCGTCCTTGCCGTGCCGGGCGAACTCCGGGATGTGCTCCGCGACCGGGTCGTCGATGCTCAGCGCGCCACGCTCGTCGAGCATGTGCACGACCATCGCCGTGACCGCCTTCGAGGTCGAGTAGACGCAGAACGGGGTATCGACGCTGACCGGGACGCGCTCGGTGTCCTCGGGGTCCTGGGGACCGTTGCCGCGGGCGTGGCCGACCGCCCGATCGAGCACGACCTCGCCGTTGCGCCGCAGGCAGAGCTGGAGCGCCGGATGCACCCCGCTGCGGTACAGGTCGGTGGCCGCACGCCAGATCCGGTCCACGCTCGCCTTGCTGAGCCCGCCTGCGCGCGGATCCTCCTCGCCGCGGTCGGTGACGCCTCCGAGGTTGCGCGGCACGCGGACCCGCCGGAGCGGGTCGGGCACGAACGGCAGGCGCGGCACTGAAGGCGTCAGGGACGGCATTCAGAGATGGTTGATGCCACGGCCGCGTGCGCCCGGGGGCGGCGCTGGTCGAGCAGGTCGAGGACGCAGCCCGTGAAGTGTGCCCGTGGGCACACGAACGGGCGAGGACGAAGAGTTGCGAAGGCCAGGGCCGTCATCCGGGCGTGCGGGGTCGTGGGATCACCCATCTACAAGTAGATCAGCCGGGGGCATCGCTACGTTCCGCCCCGAGGCGGGTTGACGCGGGAGTGAAGGAAATCGATCGGATCACGCGCGCGGCGGCGGCGGCGCTCCTCGTCGCCACGCTGGCCGCGATGGCGCTTCCGGGCAGCGCCGGCGCCGAGCGCAAGCCGGGCATCGACGTCTCCCGCTTCCAGGGCCGGATCGACTGGGACCGGGTCGGCGATACCGAGGTCGAGTTCGCCTTCGTGCAGGCCAGTCGCGGAAGCGGTGCGGACTGCGCGGTCGAGCCCAGCCGCTGCGGCCCCGACGAGTTCTACGACCGCAACTACTCTCGCGCCCGCCAGAACGGGATCAGGGTCGGCCCCTACCACCGCGCCTTCGCCGGCGGCGAGGACCGGCTCGGGATCAAGCGCGACTCCCGCCGCGAGGCGAAGGTGTTCCTCGCCGAGGTCGGCGAGCTGCAAGACCAGGACCTGCTGCCGGTCCTCGACGTCGAGACGCCGTTCAACGACCTCGATCCGCAGGAGCTCCGGATCTGGGTGCGGAACTGGCTGACCAAGGTCGAGAAGGAGCTGGGCGCGAAGCCGATCATCTACACGAATTACTCGAGCTGGGCGGCGACCGGCGACACCACGTCGTTCGCGAAGCAGGGCCACCCGCTCTGGGTCGCCAACTTCGACGTCGAGAGCCCGAAGGTGCCCGCCCTCAACTGGAACGGTCTCGGCTGGTCGGTCTGGCAGTACACCAGCACCGGGCGTGTAGCGGGAATCTCGGGGAACGTCGACGAGAACATCGCTCGGGTCTCGCTGAACTCGCTCAGCGTCGGCGGCCAGCCGGGGAACTAGCGCCGGCTGATCACGCTCGATCACGCTCCGCGCCGGGGCGCTTTTTCGCGTGCTTGGCGCCCGGGCAGACGACGCGGTCATCCGGGCCGGCTGCGGCCGGGCCGGCCAAAAGCGCCGAGGCCGGTAACCGTCCTGGATCGGCGTCGGGCGCCGACGCAAATCCAGGACAGCGCCGGCAATCGGGATCCAGCTAGTCGATCAGCCGTTTCTCCATCCGGCGCACCGCGATCCTCCACATCACCACCGCGAACGCGACCAGGACGGCGACCCGGATCAGGTCGGTCGCGACGAAGCCGAAGCTGGCGCCGCGGACCAGCTCGACCAGGTGGTGGAGCGGATTGAGCTGCGCCGCCGCCTGGAGCCCGGCGGGCAGGTCGTCGATCGGGAAGAAGGTCCCCGCGACCAAGAACAGCGGCGTAACCACCAAGGTGGTGACGTAGCTGAACTGGTCGATCTTGGCGACGCTCGCGGCCACGGCGATCCCGAAGGCGGCGAAGCCGAGTGCGGTGCAGAAGCAGAAGAGCGGCACGAGGAGCATCCCGGCGGCGGGGTCGAGCCCGAAGAGCATCGAGACGAGCAGCGGGAAGCAGCCGTAGAAGCCGGCCCGGATCCCGATCCAGAGCATCTCCGCGGTGACCAGCTCCTCGACGTCGACCGGGGCGGCCAGGATCGCGTCGTAGGTGCGCTGGAATCGCTCCTTGACGAAGGTGCCGAACATCGCCGGCAGGGCGCTGGAGAAGATCACCGCGGTGGCGACCATGCCGGTGCCGACGAACTCGACGTACTCGAGCCCGTCCACCCGCTCGACGATCGTCGCCCCGAGGCCGACTCCGAACGCGAGCAGGTAGACGACCGGCTCGAGCACGCTCGAGAACGTCGTCGCCTTCCAGAACGTGCGGAAGTTCGCCACCTCCCGGCTCATCACCCCGGTGATCGCGGCCGGCTCCAGGCGCCTCATTCGGCCTCCTCCCCGGTCAGCAGGACGAAGACGTCCTCGAGCGAGGCGGCGCGGCGGACGGCGTCGTCGGGGACGGCACCGTCGCGGGCGCGCTCGGCGCCGACGATCGCGATCGCCGGGCCGGCCGGGCGCACGGGGAGACCCTGGCGCTCGGCCCGCTGCCGCGCCTCGGCGAGCGCGTTCGGCGGCCCGTAGACCTCGGCGGTCTCGCGTCCCGCGTGCTCCGCGATCAGCTCGGCGGGCCGCCCCCTGGCGATGATCCGCCCCTCCGCCATCAACGCCACCTCGTCGGCGAGCCGCTCCGCCTCCTCGATGTAGTGGGTGGACATCAGGATCGTCGTCCCCTCGGTGCGCAGGCCGTCGATCAACGACCACATCTGGGTGCGGATCTGCGGGTCGAGCCCGACGGTCGGCTCGTCGAGCAGCATCAGCCGGGGCCGATGAAGGAGGCCGCGGGCGAGTAGCAGCCGCCTGCGCATCCCGCCGGAGAGCTCGTCGACGGCGTCGCGCCGCCGACCGGTCAGGCGGGCGAGCTCCAGCCCCCGCTCGACGGCTTCGTGGACGTCCGGCACGCGATAGAGGCGCGCGAAGACGGCGAGATTGTCCTCGACCGTGACGTCGACGTCGAGGTTGTCGAGCTGGGGAACGACGCCCATCTCGGCGCGGGCCGCCTTCGCGTCGCCGGGGAGGACGTGGCCGAGGACCTCGATCTCACCCTCGTCGGCGATCGCCTGGCCGGTGAGCATCCGCATCGTCGTCGACTTCCCGGCCCCGTTCGGGCCGAGCAGGCCGAGACAGATCCCGGCGGGCACCTCGAGGTCGAGGCGTTCCACGGCCGTGATCGGCCCGAAGCTCTTGCTTACGCCGTGTAGCTCGATCGCGGACACGCGATCAGCATGCCAAAGGGGCTCTGCGGTAACGACTGCTGCGGATCTAGGCCTCGGAGTACGCGGGCTCGCCGCCGCGGTGATCCGCCTGCTCCTCGTCACCCTCGGAGGCCGCACGGACCCTGTCCGGCTCCAGCACCGCCAAGGCGACGACGATCGCGACCGCGATCAGGACGGCTCCGATCAGGTACGCGAGGTGGTAGCCGGAGTTCAGGGCGGCGGCGGTCGACTCGCCGTCCGCGATCAGCCCCTGGGTGCGCTCGGTCGCCAGGGTCGCCAGCACCGCGAGGCCGACGGCGCCGCCGACCTGAACCGTGGTGTTGACGAGTCCGGAGGCGAGCCCGGAGTCGCTCTGGGTGGCGCCGGACATCGCCAGCGTCATGAGGGCCGGGAACGAGAGGCCGGCGCCGGCGCCGAGCAGGACCATCACCGGGGCGACGTCGGTGATCCAGTCGCCGCCGACCGGCGCCTGGGTGAAGAGCAGCAGGCCGGCGCCGGCGGCGGTGAGCCCGCCGACCAGCGCCCGGCGGGGGCCGACGCCCATGATCAGGCGCTCGGCGAAGCCGAGCGAGAGCCATCCCATGACGATGCAGGCGGGCAGGAACGCGAGGCCGACCTCGAGCGGGCTGTAGCCGAGGATGCCCTGGAGATAGAGGGCCCCGAGGAAGAACATCCCGAAGAAGCCGACCACCAGCAGGCCCATGACCAGGTTCGCCCCGGTGACGTTCCGCGAGCGGAACAGCCGCAGCGGCATCAGCGGGTTGGCGATCCTCGCCTGGCGCGCGACGAACGAGCCGACCAGGCCGATCGAGATCGCGCCGAGCCCGAGCGTGTGCAGCGACCCCCAGCCCTGCTCTCCGGCTTCGAGCAGGGTGTAGACGCCCAGCATCAGCCCGCCGGTGAGGAGCAGGGCGCCGGGGACATCCGCCCCCTGCCTGAGGCCGATCCCCTCGCGGTCGTCGACCAGCCTGATCGCCAGGAGGGCCGTCGCGATCCCGACCGGGACGTTGATGAAGAAGATCCAGTGCCAGTTGATCGCCTCGGTGAGGACGCCGCCGGCGAGCAGCCCGATCGAGGCGCCCGCGGAGGCGACGAAGCTGTAGACGCCGATCGCCTTGGCCTGCTCGCGCGGCTCCGGGAACATCGTCACGATCATCCCCAGGATCACCGCGGACGCCACGGCGCCGCCCGCTCCCTGGACGAAGCGCGCGCCGATCAGCATCCCCTGGGTCTGCGCGACGGCGCAGAGCGCCGATGCGGCAGTGAAGACCGCGAGGCCGATCAGGAAGACACGCCGCTGGCCGATCAGATCGCCGAGGCGTCCCGATAGGAGGAGCAGGCCGCCGAACGCGATCAGGTAGGCGTTGACAACCCAGGCGAGACTCGACTGCGAGAAGCCGAGATCTTCCTGGATCGTGGGCAGCGCGACGTTGACGATCGTCGCATCGAGCACGATCATCAGCATGCCCCCGCAGAGCACGTAGAGCGCCAGCCAGCGCTTTCTGTCCTCGCTCGTATCAGGTGTCACGTCTTCCATCTCCCTCATGTGAGCTTTCTTGGCCTTCACCCACTAAGACCGTGGTCCCGGTCACGACTCATCGCTCGTTTTCGAGTGTGCCGGCCGCCCCGGCCTTCGACCATTCCGCCTTGTGGGCGCGCTTCGCGGCCTGGTAGTTCGCGAGCGCCTGCGGCGAGTCGACGTCGCCGAGCGTCGGGTGCCACGGCACCAGCTCCTCGGCCGCGTCGACGCCGAAGCGCTTCGCGAGCACCGACCCCAGCGCCTTGATCTTCATCTCGCCGAAGCCGGGCAGGGCGGCGATGTTGTCCCGCAGGGCCTCGGCATCCTCGGCGTCCGTCCAGACCCTGGCGGCATCGCCCCCGTAGCGATCGCGGAGGCGAAGCGCGAGCTCGTGCACCCGCTCCGCCATCGCGCCGGGATAGCGGTGGATCGCCGGCTTGGCGCGGAAGACCGGCTCGAGATCGGCGGACGCGAGCGTGTCCGCGTCGAGCGCGCCGAGGCGCTCCCGCAGGACCAGCGGTCCCATGAACGCCTTCTGCACAGTCACCTGCTGGTCGAGCGCGAAGCCGACCAGGAGCGCCAGGGGATCGGAGGCGATCAGCTCGTTCGCCTCGTCGGAGTCGGTGAAGTGGAGTCGCTCGGGCACCCGCTCGATCCTAGCCCGAGCGGTCGGGTCAGATCCCAAACGATGATCTAGGGCGGTGGCGCTATGGGATGGTCCGGGGCGAGGTAGGCGGCGAGCTCGCCGAACAGGCTCTGGCTGTAGTTGACGCCGGTGTCGGCCGCGCTCGCGCCGTTCGTCACCGTGAGCGCGAGGGTGATCTTACCCGGGGGCAGGTAGGCCATGATCCCTGTGTAGCCGTTGAGCTGCGGGTTCTGGAACCGCCAGGAGTTCGACACCACGATGCCGAGCCCGAAATAGAGGTCCGCGGGCACGCCGGGATAGTCGGCGGTGGTCGGCGCGAACTGCTCGCGGCTCGCCTCCGGCGAGATCAGCTCCCCCGTGCCGATCGCCCTGGCCGATCTGGCGATGTCGCCGATCGTCCCGGTCATGATCGTGTCCTTGCCGATCGTCCACGAGGGGCTCCAGAAGGTCGAGTCCTCGTATGGGCCTCGATCGGAGGTGTAGGCATGCAGCACCGGCGCCGGAATCCCCGGCAGCGCCGAGATGTCGGTGTCGCGCAGCCCGATCGGGCGGAACACACGCTTGCGGATCAGCCTCCCCACCGACTTGCCGGTGACCTCGTGGATGACCTTGCTGAGGACCGCGTAGTTGGTGTGTGCGTAGTGGAAGCACTCGGCGGGCTCACAGGCGAGCGGCCTGCCGAAGGCGACGTCGAGAAGCTCCGACGGCCTCCACTGGCGGAAGACGTCGGCGAAGAGGGTCTCGACGAAGGCGTCGTTGCCCTGGATCCAATCGGGATAGCCGGAGGTGTTGTTGGCCAGCATTCTCAGCGTGACGCGATCGGCGTTGGGCAGATCCGGAATCCAGTTGGACAGCGGATCGTCAAGCGAAAGACGGCCGTCGTCCTGGAGCTGGAGCAAAAGGTTGATCAGGTAGGGGATCCCCATCGAGCCGATCCGAAAGTGCATCCGGGGGGTCGCCGGCACCCCCGCCATCGATTCGCCCGGCGACAGGGTGGCGACGGTTTGCCTGCCGACGTCTACGCGCACGAGCGCTGCGCGGAGACCGTTGCCCTCGACGGCCCCGTTCACGATCGTCTCGATCTCGCGGCGCGCCTCCCCAAGGCTCGTGCATCCGGACGCGGTGCGGATCTCTTTCCCGGGACAGGGACTCGCCTCGTCACCCGCCGTTGCGGCCGCCGACGCGGTCAGGAGCAGGTAGATCGCGACGGCGAGCGCGGCGAGCACGGCGGCCAGTGCCGCGAAGGCAATCGAAGACCGACGAACAGCCTGTCTGTACATCCCTGTACTCGCTTTCCTCTGCGTCCGTGACCCCGCACCAACGTCGGGGGCGCCAGCCCTTCCCTGGGGGCGCCCAGACGCGTCACCACGATAGCGGCGCCGTTAGCGCTAGGGGGATCGGGCCCGGTCGGAGCCGATTCCGGCGCCCTCGGCCATCGCGATCATCGCGACCGCGGCCACGATGCCGACCACGGTGCCGATGAAGTTGAGCTCGAAGATGTCGCCCTCGCCGATCGCGCTGGCGACGACGCCCCCGATCAGGGCGCCGACGATTCCGAGCAGGATCGTCAACCAGAACCCGATGTGCTGACGACCGGGCAGCACGAGCCGCGCGAGGACGCCGATCACGATTCCGATTCCGATCAGGCCGAGGATCTGCATGCGAGGAGCTTGTCACATGGGCTCCTCGGCTTGCGCTCAATCCGCTGGGCGGATGTTCTGGTTTAGCCGGAAGCGGTTCTCCGGGTCGTATTCGGCCTTGATGCGAGCCAATCGGGCGTGGTTGGCGCCATAGCTCGAGCGCACGGCGCGATCCCCTTCCTCGAGCAGGCCCGGGAAGTTGAAGTACGCCTTGCCATCCGAGTAGGGGAGCGCGGCGTCGTAGAAGTCCCGCGTCCACGCGATGTTGGCCTCATCCTCGCCGGGCTCGCGCCAGGTCGAGTCGATGCTCAGCATCCACTCCGAGCGGCGGTCGCCGAACGCTGTTTCCTCGGCGCCGACGCGTGAGATCGCGCCGCCGCAGTGGCGGATGATGACGAGCGTGTCGTTGGACGGGCGGTCCTCCGAGCACTCGACGGTGGTCTCGATCGCGGCGTCGGAGAGCCCGTCGAGGTAGAGCGCCTTCCAGTAGTAGCGAAGGCCCGCTGGGAAGAACGGGTCCAACGAGGACTGGAGTTCGAGGTATCCCAAGGGGGCGCTCATGTCCACCAACGGGGTCGCGAGCTCGCGCAGGGACCGCGTCGCGCGCTCACCCTCGTCCGGATCTCCGGCCCACATGCCGGCCACGCCGACATACGGCCTGCCGTGCAGCTCCGCGGGCAGGGCCTCGACGGCCGGCAGCGCCCAGACGAGGCCCGCGGTCGAGAGCTCGTCCGGCGCGTCGGCCACGGCGTCCCGCCAGCCGGAGAGCACGCGCGCGGCCTCCTCGAGCGGATAGGCGACGTTCAGCCCGAACACCTCGGGCCCGAGCTCGTGCAAGCGCAGCTCGAGCGCGGTGACGACGCCGAAGTTGCCTCCGCCTCCGCGAAGCGCCCAATAGAGGTCTGCGTGCTCGTCCGCGCTCGCGCGGACCAGGCGGCCGTCGGCCAGGACGACGTCGGCGGAGACGAGGTTGTCGATGGTCATGCCGTCGCGCCGACGCTGGTGTGAGACACCACCGCTGAGCGCGAGCCCGACGACGCCGGTCTCGGAGACGACTCCGCCCGTCGTCGCCAGTCCCAGCGGCGCCGTCACGGCGTCGACGTCGGCCCACGTCGCGCCGCCCTGCACGTGCACGGTGCCCGAGGACGCGTGGAGATGTACGCCGCGCATCGCCGAGAGGTCGACGACGACTCCGTCGTCGCAGACGGCGGTCCCGGCGACGTTGTGGCCGCCGCCGCGCACGGCGAGCGGCAGGTCGTGCTCGATCGCGAAGCGCACGGCGGTCGCGACGTCGTCCGCGTCGGCGCAGCGGGCGATCGCGGCCGGACGGCGGTCGATCATCCCGTTCCAGACGCGGCGAGCGGCGTCGTATTCGGGGTGGTCGCGCCCGATGACCGCGCCGGTCAGATGCTCGGCGAGGACGGTGGTGGGATCGATGGTGGTTGAACTGACAGGCATGACTCGCTGCTCCTTTGGTCTTTGTCCTGGGGTAGAGCAGCTTGGGGCCTGAGCGACGCCTGAACAAGGGCCATAATGCTCACGAGCGGTCCATTCGTGCCAAGGCAGAGGACTGGTGCCCGACACCCCACCACAGACGCGGATCCGCATCGTCGCGACGCCCGACTCCACGGTCACGCCGGTCACGGGGCTGTTCGAAACGCTGACATCGGTGGGGCCGCTCATCGCGCCCGAGGATCGGCGCGCGGGCGTGCGCAGCCCGTTCGACGTCGAGATCGTCGCCGAGTCGGCCGGCGTGATCGAGGGCGCCAGCGGACTCCCGTTGACGGCGCACCGCTCGGTGGACGAAGTGACCGAGGTCGACGTGGTCATCGTCCCGTCGATGGAGTTCGGCCGCGAGGGGGAGTGGACCCCCGGCCGCTATCCGAAGCTGATCCGCTGGCTCCGCGAGACGTACGAGGGCGGCGCGACGATCTGCTCGGCGTGCACTGGCGGGAACCTGACGGCGGAGGCCGGGCTGCTCGACGGACAAGAGGCGACGATCCACTGGATGTCGGAGTCGAGCTTTCGGCGAAGGCACCCGGAGGTCCGGCTGCGACCGAACGAGGTTCTCGTGATCTCGGGCGATAGCGGGCGGCTGATCACCTCGGGCGCGGCGACCGCCTGGCACGACCTGGCCCTGCATCTGATCGCGAGGCACGTCGGCCCGGCCACCGCGCAGGCGGTCGCCCGCTTCCTCCTCCTCGAGTGGCACCGCGACGGTCAGGCGCCGTTCCAGGTCTTCGACCCGCCGACCGACCACGATGACGCCGCCGTCCTCGCTGCGCAACGCGCGATCGCCGAGAGCTTCGCGGTCGCCGCGCCCGTCGACGAGATGGTGAGATGGTCCGGCCTCGCTCCCCGGACGTTCAAGCGGCGCTTCACGGCGGCCACGAACCACACGCCGATCGCCTACGTCCAGAAAATCCGGGTCGAGCGGGCGAAGCGCCTGCTCGAAACCACCGCCGAGCCGATCGAGGAGATCAGCTGGGCCGTCGGCTACGAGGACCCGGCCTCGTTCCGCCGCCTCTTCAAGCGACTGAGCGGGCTGACGCCGGGGGCATACCGGCAGCGCTTCCAGATTCCCGTCGTGTCGACCCCCGGGTGATGCTCGACGCGATCGCGAGGCTGGGCTAGGGTTGGCGCGGTACTCCTCGGTACTCGAGATGGATCGGCTCCCGATTAACGCCATCCCTGCGCGGTCAAGCCGGGCACGATCGCCGAGGCGATCGCAAATCACTCACCCGGGCCGGGAGCCTGCTGCGGGGGCAACGTGTTCGGGCAGGTCGGCGCGCCCGCGGCTCGCTGCGCGCGGAGCTCTGGATAATCGCCCGCGATCTGCTCGGTCGGCAGCCCGTCCAGAGCCAGTACGGAATCGCCGGCAGCGAGCAGCTGGCGGCGCATTCGCGCAAAGTCGATCGCCCTCTTGCCGAACGACGGCGCCCAAAGGGACCACGGCCCGGAGATCATCGCCATCGTCGGGATCAGGTGCCCCTGGAAGAACGACCCGATGCCACCGAACGAGCAGATCTCCGGAGCTCGCCCCTCCACAGGAAGCTCGGCGCCCTTGAGCACGGCGGTGTAGTCGAGGTTTCGCTCCTGCGTAGCGGTGACCGCGGCCTGTCGCAACGCCTCGCTGTCACCCGCGGCCCAGAGGTGCGGCTCGCCGTTCCCCGCGAACTCCAGGTGTTGCCCGGAACCGTCGCCATCGGCGACGGGCACGATCTCCCGGGTTCCCAGATGCTCGAGCGCGAACGCGAACGCAACCGTGCCGTCGTCGTACTCGCGATCCAGCTTGCTCGCGTAGAGCTCGGTGCCGTCTCGCGCGTAGGCGAGGTGCGATGCCCCGAACGCGAACTCGAAGGTTCGCGGGCGACAGCTCTTGGGTAGATCGGCCAGGTACCGCGCCAGCGCGATCAAGCCGGCGTTGCCGTTGTCCTGAACCCAGGTGTTGCCGTCGGTGTTCGTGTTGAGGACGATCCGCTCGCGACTACGCCCGGGAAGCGTCGCGAGCAGGTTGCGCGTCTTGGCGTGGTCAGCCTCCGCGCGGACGGTGAGGGAGGCGGACGCGTCGCCGGCAGCCGCCGCCGACTTCAGCCGTTCACCTTCGCCCCCGCCCACGTAGACCGCCGGCGCGGTGTAGTGGGTCCCCTCGTGCGGGTCCCAGTAGCCGCGGACCTGTTCGGCGGGAACGTCGAAGGCAAAGGCCACCCCGGCGGCCCCGGCCTGGCCCGCCGCGACCATCTCCCTGTTCAGCGGGGCGAGGTAGGGCCGCTCGTAGTTCCCGGTCCTCGCGGCAAGGTCGGGGGTTATGTAGATCCCGAGGAGCTGGAAGCCGACATACGGCAGAGCTCCCCCTGGGAAGTCCCGCACGACCACCTTGCCCGCAGCGTTCTCGGGCGTGATCTCCTCGTCTGGCCCGAGGTAGACCAGGTCTCCCCGGGACCCGCTCTTCGAGGTCGGCAGCGAGAACGGAACCGCGCCCGCCACGTCGATCTCTTTCTCGGGAGCCCCGGTCCGGCGGAGGCTGAGGCTGCCGGCGCGAGCGAGGTCGTGACCGGGAAGATCCTTGGCCTTCGGTGTGGGCTGCCACCGCCGCAGCGAAAAGCTGTCCGAGGAAGTCTTCATCCCATCGATCTCGCGCATCCGCCGCTCGACCCACTCGATGAAGTCCTCGTTCGACCGGCTCGCCGGGCTGCGCAGACCGAAGTCGGCCATCTTGGACGTCAGCTGGCGCAGCTTCTTCTTGCCTGCGAAGTCGGCGTCGTCGATCGCGTCGGGGCAAGTCGCAGCATTGGCCGCCGGCGCTGACCCGAAGCAGAGGGCGAGCGCCCCCGCGACCGTCAGCACGATCGAGGTTGCGCCCCGCCTGCCGGTTCTCTGCATCATGCTTCGCTACTCACCGATTTCGTCGACGCACATCCAGGGTCCGCTCTGCATGAGAGTAGGCGCGACCCGATCTCAGCCAGGTTGGCGCTTTCTCTTCCGACGTTCGGTAATAGGGCGCCAAGACATGGCGATCTCCGGCGGTGTCGAGCTACGCCCGGATGCCCACCGCGAGCAAATACTCCTTCTCGAAACGAGCCTGGTCGGAGCTCCCTCGGTTCCACTCGTCGCAGAATGCGTCCAGTGCCTGATCGAACTCGTCTTCCCGGCCGCTTTTCGCGGCGTTGGCGCGAGCGGCGATTGTGGGGCCGTAGCTCGACTTGAAATGCTCGCCATAGTCGCGGGGTCGCTCGAAGGCGGTGATCTCCAGAGTCTCGCGCCTGAGTGTGTCCCAGCTGACACGATCGCCGAACAACTGGCTCAGGTGGTCCTCGCTCCCCCATTGGGGCGGCGGTTGCGCGCCGGGAGGAGGCGGTGGGGCAAACGGGCCCATCGTCCGGAACAGTGCGCCGATCATGCCCTCCGGAGTCCAGCTCAGCAGCCCGATCGTGCCCCCGGGACGGCATACGCGGACGAGTTCGTCAGCGACATCCTGGTGGTGAGGTGCGAACATCGCGCCGATCGACGACATGACGACGTCGAACGACTCGTCGCCGAAGGGCAGGTTTTCCGCGTCGGCCTCGACCCATTCGAGCTCGAGTCCACTCGATTCCGCGCGACTGCGACCGGCGTCGAGCAACTCCGGGGTGAGGTCGCTCGCGGTGACTTTCGCGCCCCTCTCGGCCGCCGGAATGGAAGCGTTGCCGGTGCCGGCGGCGACGTCGAGGACGCGCAAATCCGAATCGATGCCGCACGCTTCAACGAGTACCGGCCCGAGCGGCAACAGGAAGGTCTCGACCATGGACGGATAGTCGCCGGACGCCCACATCTTTCGATGGCGCCCCTTGAGCTCCAGGTCTGGGGTGGTCGGCGTCAAGTCAGCCTCCGCTCGTAGTTCACGCGGACCCTACCTCCGCCCCGGCGAGTCGTCCACTTGCCGCCGGCGGCGGAGCTCCACGCCGATCTGCGAAACGCGGCCGAGGTGGCCGAGCTTCTCCGGGTTGACGACCCCGCTGACGCTGCTGATCTCGCCGCCGTCGATCTCGAGGATGAGGACGCCCACGACCGCGCCCTCACCGTCGAGGACCAGTGCGCCGGGCCCGCCGTTGACGCTCACCGGCCGCAGCGTCGCGTTGTAGGCCTGCAGGCCCTGGCGGCTCCAGGCGCGCAGCGTGCGCGCGACCCTCGTGCGGCCGCTGATCGCGCGCGCCAGCGCGGGGACCTTGCCGCCGCCGTCACCGCGGAGGACGACGTCGTCGGCGAGGAGCGCCTCGAGCTCGGCGACCTCGCCCTGGCCGACCGCGGCGAAGAATCGGCGGGCGAGCTCCTCGCGCTCGCCCTCCGAGCTGCGGAACCGCGGCCGGCGCTCGCCGACGTGCCGGCGGGCGCGCGCCGCGAGCTGGCGCGCGTTCGCCTCGCTCGTGCCCACGATCTCGGCCACCTCGCCGTAGTCGTAGTCGAAGACGTCGTGGAGGAGGAGCGCGGCGCGCTGCTCCGGCGAGAGCGACTCGAGCAGGACCAGAAACGCGACCGAAAGCGAGTCGGCGATCTCGGCCTGCTCGGCGGGACCCGCCTCGGGGTCGGCGATGAGGGGCTCGGGCAGCCAGTCGCCGACGTAGCGCTCGCGCCGGGCCCGCGCCGAGCGCAGCTGGTCGATCGCGAGCCGGGTCGTGACGGTGCCGATGTAGGCGCGGGGCGAGTCGATCCGCTCGCCGCCCTCCAGTGCCGTGTGGGTGCGGAGCAGCGCCTCCTGGACGACGTCCTCGGCCTCGGCGACGCTGCCCAGCATCCGGTACGCGATCGCGAACGCGGTCGGCCGCAGCTCGGCGAGCAGATCCTCGGAGGCAGTGGTCACGCGGCCTCACGCCCGAGCTCGCCGCGCCAGCTCGGATGCCTCGGCCGCCAGCCCAGCTCGCGCTTCGCCTTCTCGTTCGATGCGCCTCGCACCTCGGTCATCATGACGGCGGCCGCCTGGCCGGCGATGAGCCGCCCGACGAACCGGGGAACCCGCCGCGGAGGCTTCGCGCCCAGCGTCTCCGCGATCGCCGGCAGGAACTCGGCGGTCCGCGCGGGCTCGTCGTCGACGACGTTGTAGACGCCGCGGTCGCCTCGCTCGATCGCTGCCAGCGTCGCCTCGGCGGCGTCGGCCACGTGGATGAACGACCAGACCCCGGCGCCGTCGCCCACGATCGGGAAGCGGCGGGCGCGAATCGCCTCGATCATCTCGCCGTCGGCATCGAGCGAGGTGCCCGGCCCGTAGAAGCCGCCGTAGCGCAGCGCGATGCCCACGGTCCAATCCGCGCCGACGACGGAGTCCTCCAGGTAGCGGATCGCCTCGATCGTCGTGCGAAACGCTGCCGGCGGATCCTGGTCGAGGGGGTCGTCTTCGGTCTTCACAGGCCCACCCACGCGCGCGTAGGGCAGGTTGGCGCCGTAGCTCTGAGCGACGAACCTCCGGATCCCGACCGCCCGCCCCGCGGAGAGCAGGTGGTCGGTCGCTTCGGTCCGCAGCCGGTTGGTGGTCGCGAACGTCTTCTCGAAGCGACGCAGGTTCAGGTCGCCCGAGAGCGCCGTGAGCTCGTGCACGATCACCTCGGGCTCCGCCTCGGCAACCGCCCCGGCGACCTCCTCGGCGTCGAGCGCGTCCGCGATCACCGGCGTCGCGCCGAGCTCCTCGATCGCGCCCCGCTTCGCGTCGGTGCGGCTCATCCCCGTGACCTCGTGCCCGGCGTCCACCAGGCGCGGGACGAGCTGCTTCCCGAGCGCGCCCGTTGCTCCTGCTACCAGCACCTTCATCGTTGCCTCCTTTCGTCGTCTGCATGTGAGACGACGAAGGCCACGGGTCTGTGACAGCGGGTGGGCGTCGGGGCCGGTGGAGGCTCAGCCGGCGGTGATCTCGATCCCGCGCAGGGGCCGCGGCTGATGCCCGATCGTGCCGCAGAGCGTCAACTTCGTCTCGAGCCGTCGACTAACTCTCAGCCGTGACCCGTCTCATGGTGTCGACGACGTAGTAGACGGAGAGAACGAAGAAGGTCGCGCCGAGGAGAGCGCGCACCTGATCCTCGCGAAGCGGCGTCCGCGACGCCAGTGGCCGCGAAACGCCATCCGCGACCTTTTCGCGCCAGCCGACTAGCCCCTTCTGTCCCAATCCGACCGCGTCCATCCTGTCTCCTTCCATGGCCTTATCGACCTCTACCCAATGAGACTGGGTTCAACGAGGAGGAATGGGGTTGTCCTCTCTCGTGCGTGACGGTGCCCGCTGCTCAAGCAGGCGCGCCGAGAAGCCGAAGCAAGGAGGATGACGGAGGCCGCCCGATTCAGCACGCGCGAGGTAAGGGTTGAGCTTGTGGTGCGCGAGCTGAATTCCGACTGGCTTTCCAGCATCGTCGCCGAGCGCGAGGCGAAGGTTCCGGCGCAGCCCGCGGTGCTCGCCGCCACTGCGCCGGTCACGGCCTGATCCGGACTGGCTCCGCGCAGCGACCTATCGGCCCGCGGGCCGGGGGTTCAGAGGCCCTGCTGAAGCGCGGCGCTCATCGAACCCTGATCGTGAAAGACGTCGAGGACGTCGCCGAACTGCGCCAACGGCAAGTTGTTCATCATCAGGGCGTAGGAGAGCTTGCGGCCACTTTCAGTCGAGATGTATCCGACCAGGGTCTGGGCCAGCAACAGGGTGCGGCCGTCGGGCGTCGTCGTCGCCCGAGTGCCCGTCTTCGCGAACACATGACCCGCGGCCGGTGAGTCCGGGAGCGTGGTCGCCAGCGATCCGTCGCGCCCCAGCACCGGGAGGCCGGCCTCGAGCGCCGGGCCATACGGCCGGCTCGCAACCTGTCGGTGGAACTCGCTCATGTCACGTGGCGTCGTCCGTGCGTCGTCGACGCTGCCAGCCGGGTCGAAGAGGAAGGTGGACGCGGGCGAGACACCCAGTGGCGTGACCGTCGCCATGATTCTCCCGGCGGCGTCGGTGCAGTCGCGGCCTCCATTCTCGACGACCACCAGGCACCCGAGGAGCTGGGCGCCGCGGTTGTAGCTGACCTTGAGCACGACCTTGACGTACTCCGATAGCGGAGGAGAAACGAACTCGGCGAGCTGTGTCCCGCGCGGATAATCGCCGCGCTCCGGGAGCAGTCGCTTGCGGTTCGCTCCCAGGCTCGAGGCATCGACGCGGACGCCGGCGTCCTCGAGTGCCTCGACGAAGGCGGTGCGAGCGAACCGCGCCGGGTCCGGGATGACGAACTTTTGGAGCTGTCGACCCGCATCGGCCGCGATCTGGCCATGCACCTCGATCACTCCCCCGCCCGCATCCTCGACCGTGAGCTCGGTCGCCGCACCCGGGCGTTTCGTAGTCACCTTGCTGACCACGCGGTAGGCGCCGGTATGCGGTCGCCACCCCACCCTGGCCCGTTCGCCTTGAGAGGTCGGGAAGACCTTGATGTCGATCAGGTTCTCGTTCACCCAGATCGAGTCGATCCGCCCGTCCGGCCAGCCGTCGAACGGCGAGAAGAGCCGGTTGTCGATAACCACGTCGCCGCCCACCTTGCGAATCCCCGATTGCTTCACGTCGCGCGCGAGCTGGCGGACGCCCGCGAGCGGGTCCCCCTGCACCAGCTCCGCGAACGGCAGGGTGCCGGCCTCGTTGTGGTCAAAGTCGGTGTAGGCGAGGGTGTCGTCGGGGCGGTTTCGCAGCCCGAAGCTGAAATCGCCCGAGCCGACCAGCACCAGATCGCCGTCCAGAACTCCGTTTCGGACGCGACCACGCTTGTGGACCGGCGTTCGGAAGCGGTGATCGGATCCGAGTGCATCGAGCGCCGACGCTCCCGTGTAGTCCTTGATGATCGAGCCGGGGACGAATTGCAGGTTCGCGTTGCGCTGGTACACCGTCTCGCCGGTCGCCACGTCGACGACGTCCCAGCCCCACGTGCTGTTCGCGTATCGGGGATCGCTCGTTATCGACTCGAAGGTCTCGGTGACCGATGCCGGGACCGCCGCGGCCGCGGGCTGCGCGGAAGCGATGGCGCCGACGATGCCGAGCCCGGCTGCCGCCAAGGCCATCTTGAGACGGATGATGGCCCGCGGCAGGGCCCAGTGCCCGCGCATGTTCCCGCCTTCCCTGATGCCATAACTGTAGGGGGCCACCGCCGTCGCGAAATACCGCGGGCCTACCGCCGAGCGCAATCGTCTGCGACCGATAGCACCTCGTCCAGGATCGCCAGCCCGTCCGCTGCCTCGGCGTCGCTCAGGTTCAGCGGGGGGGCGACGTTGATGCGGTTGCCGAATACGAAGGCGATCAGCCCACGATCGAGGCATGCCGCGCCGAGCGCCGCCATCGGCGCAGCTGAGGGGCCGGTCGCCGCGTACGGCACCAGCGGTTCCCGCGTCATGCGGTCCTGGACGAGTTCCAGCGTCCACAACGCGCCGATGCCCCGCACTTCACCCACCGATGGGTGCTGCTCAGCCAGCGCGCGCAGGCCCGGTCCGAGGACGTCGCTGCCAAGCCGCGCCGCCGAAGCGACCAAGCCCTCCTCGTGCATCGCCCGCAGCGTGCCGACAGCGGCGGCACAGGCGAGGGGATGCCCCGCATACGTCAGCCCACCGGGGTAGGGCCGCTGCACGAAGGTCTCGAAGACCGGGTCGCCCACGAGAACGCCGCCGAGCGGCACATATCCTGAGTTCACGCCCTTGGCGAACGCCATGAGATCCGGCGAAACCCCAGCGTGGTCGACGCCGAACCACTCGCCTGTTCGGCCGAAACCGACCAATACCTCGTCGGCGATGTACACGATCCCGTGCCTTGTGCACAGCTCCCGGACCCCTTCGAGGTAGCCGGGCGGCGGCGGGATGACGCCCGATCCGCCGATCACCGACTCGAGAACCAGCGCGGCAATCGTTGACGGACCCTCAAGCTCGATCACCTGCTCGAGGTGAGCGAGTGCCCGTTCGCACTCCTCGCTTGGCATCGAGGAGCCGAACGCTGAGCGGTACAGGAACGGGCCAAAGAAGTGAACGACGCCGGCGGCGCCGGTGTCCGTGGCCCAGCGGCGGTGATCGCCAGTGAGATGCATCGAGGTGGTCGTCGACCCGTGGTAAGAGCGGTACGTAGCGAGCAGCTTCGGGCGCCCCGTGTGAACACGCGCCATCCGGGCGGCGTGCTCGATCGCCTCCGTACCGCCGTTGGTGAACATCACGCGGTTCAACCCGGCCGGGGCGACGTCGACGATCAGCTTCGCCGCCTCACCGCGGACGTCGCTCATCCAGGTCGGGGCGAGAGTGCACAGCCGGTCAGCCTGTTCCTTGATCGCGGAGACGACTGCGGGATGCTGGTGCCCGACGTTCGTGAACACGAGTTGTGAGCTGAAGTCGAGAAAACGCCGTCCGGTGTCATCAACGAGGAAGCTGCCTTCGCCGCTGACGAATGCCGGGACGTTTCGCGGCGTCTGCGCCACCCAGGGGTGGAAGACCAGCTGATCGAGCTTCGAAATATCCATTGACCCCGCAAGCCTATTTCGCCGTCGATGCGGCCTCCTAATGGCGAAGGCGCGGGATCTTGACGAGGCCCCTAGGGACTATCGCCGGTACGGCGATTGCGATCGGCGGGAAACGCGTCACCCGGCCGGCGCAGCCGCCCGCGCAAGCGCCCTGGCACCCGGGAACGCAGCATCTGGGTCCTGGGCAGGAACGAAGTAGATCGCGGCCGCGTAGACGGACAGCAGACGGGCGAGCTCGGGGAGGTCCTCGCCGCCAAAGTTCGTCTGTCCCAGCCAGTCACCCGTGATCAGCATGCGCAGCAACCGCTCGGGAGTGTCCTGGAAGCTGACGAAGTTGAGGCCGGCACGGAAGCCGGGAGCCCCCTCCGCCCACTCCATGAACTCATAACCCTGGCGGAAGATCCGCCGTGAGCTAACGCTGCTGGAGGGGCGCTCGTGGTGGTTGGCGCGCTGGACGTGGCTGCGCCTCAGAAGCGGATCGTCCACGTCCGGCGGTTCGGCGAACTTGGCGTCGTTCTCGCTCTCCCAGATGTCGGTGCCCGCAACCGGGCAGCCAGAGTCGGCCACGAGCCTCTCGCCGTCGATCTCGCTGATCGGACAGCCCGTGATCTTGTCCCGACCCACTGCGAGCTCCTGATCGCGGCGGTCAAGCTCGCGCCAGCTCGGCAAATCGACCGCGAGGCGCAGGAAGGCGAGGTAGGTCCCACCCGCCGCCCACCCGACATCCGGGGGCGAGTCGACTGTGATCACGCTCTCCCGTTCCTCGCTTCGCAGGTTCGAGAGGCCGTCGTGGAAGTCGATCCAGCTGCGGTGATCGTTTCGCTGGAAGCCGAGGTAGAAGGTGGTGATCTGTAGCGTGCTCGTACCTGTGCCTTGGTCGGCCATGTCGGCGAGCAGCTTCCAGGTTTCGACCACCGCGCGATCGACCGCCAACTTCGTCTCGGCGATCACCTGCACGCAGAACTCCTCTGTCGCCATGTTGGCGCGAACCTCCGGTGCGTAGCTGAGGCCCGAGCCGACCAGGAGCGGGCCGCCCCCGCTTGGCAGGGCGGAACGGAAGATGAACGCATCACCGAGACCCTCCGGGCGGGGCTCCGAGGTCCCCTCGAGGTCGAAGGCGTTGCGGCCGACGCCCAGCAGCACCGTCATCCGATCCTCCTCGAACGGGAGCTCCACTCCGGGCAGGTCGCGAAGCCGTCCTGCCTGGAGGCTCCGGTACATGGCCCATAGCGCTGCCAGCGCTTCGGCGGCGCGTTCCGCGTCGCAGCCGGGCGCGGTTCGCAGGAAAAGTAGGCCGAAGAACCTCCCCGGTCGCTCTCCCGGCGCGTGGTAGATCCCCTCTTGGAGCGTCATCGGCCTACCGGGGCCCGCGGACGCGCGGGGCGGTGCGGTCCCGTTGCTCCGCGTCGAAGGCCTCCTTCAGCGCACGGATGTCCGCGCAAGCGCTTGACTCGCCGCAGACGATCGGCTCCACCTCGTCGACAAATAGCCACTCGTCATCCGCGGGGGGCGGGCCGGTGCCGACCAAGACCAACGGTCCGACATCGACGTGCTGCAGCAGTTGGTATCCGCCGCGAAGCGGCCGGTCGCTCGCCCCCACGGAGACCACGATGTCGTCGAGGAACGCCTCGTCGTCGTCGCGGGGCCCGAAGGTCAGCCTCTGCCAGGCCCCAGCCTCGCCGCGACCGAGTTGAATCCACTCCGCGGGTACCGGCTGGCCCTGGAACGAGAACACGCTGAAGTTGGGCTCGCGCATGTACATGCCCAGGGGGTTGGCGAAGCCGACCTGCCCGCCCTGAAAGGCGACCCCGTGGGCACCGAGCGCCGCAGCCGGATCGGCATGCCGGCAGGCGAGGACCGGATCGCTGAAGCTCGAGAAAATCTCGTCGCGAGAAGCCGGGCCGATCTCATCCCCATTGCGCTTCGCGTACGGGCGGGCGCCGAACATGACGATGAACAGCAGATCGTCGAGTCCGTTGATCGGATGGGTCATAAACAGGGCTCGCTCGGTATTGAGCGTTCCGCGGGGCTGGGCCTGGACCCCGGCCTTCTGCAGGCGAGCCTCACCGCCGTTGCCGGCGACCGCGTGGGCGAACGCCACCTCACGCGCCTCCGGCTCGAGCGCGAGGGGGTCGTCGATCTCGAAGAGCTCGTCGAATCCAATCTCGCGGCCGAGTACTTCGGTGGCCATGGATCGGACTCGCCCAGGATCGTGCTTGGCGACGCAGACCCAATACTCGCGCAGCTCGGTCGTCACCTCGATCCGCTTCGGGCGTGGCTTGCCGCTTGCGTCCGCGCGCATCAGCACCGAGTACTCGCAGTACTCGTTGTGGAGGACATGGCGGCCGAGGACCCCCCAGTCGCTGAGCTCTTGCGCGACGGTCTCGTCGTCGAGGCAGAACCGGGGCTCGGCCGGATCGCCAGTCCACTTGACCCCGCGAGTCTCCGTCGGCTCGACCAGCTGCTCGATGTCGAGCGCGAAGAAGCGGCTCTCTTTCAGCTCTCGATCCTGCTGTGAGAACTTCTCCTCGATCGCTCTGTTCCAGGCCGCCACTAGGTCATCATCGAGCTCGTCCGCGCGCCCGGGAACGTCATACGGCATCGGTCATCCCTCCGATCGAAGTGATTTCGCCCCATCGCACCTCGCTCGGCGAAGGCGTCGGCAGTACTCCTTCTGTACGACGTTACCTCACGGACATATGGCAGACCGGGAGTATGCAGACGCCCAATGCCGCGTGCGCGATAGGGCAAGACTCTCGGCGGAACGCAGACTGCGCGAAGCATCATTCAACCCGGAGGCGAGGTCGAGCATGGGAGCGCAGGCGCAGTGGATCCGCCGCGCCCTCACCGTCACCGGCCCGCCAGGGGCGTCGATCTCCACCCGGCACCCTTCCCCCTCCATGGTGCCCCTGCTCCTGAGCCGCCCGGAACGTCCACTGAACGATCGTGCCGAGCTGGCTCTTCGTCTTGCCCTTCTCCTCCTCCAGGCGGCCCGCTAAGTCAAGTCGTCTGAAGTGGTGTAAATCCTCGTCGGCCCTCTACGCAGCTTCGAGTTTCGCCACCACCTCCTCTCTCTGATCAGGGGAGATCTCCTCTTCACCGAGCCGACAGATCGGCATGGATGGCTCCGCGCTTCGGCAAGTCGCGCGAAGCGGCGGCTAGACTCGATCCTCGGGTCGAGCATCCGTTCGACCAAAGCAGTGCCCCGCGTTCGCAGTCGTTGCCTCCGGCACCCTCCGCATTCGCAGTGCACCCATACGGAGGGACCGAGAGATGGCCTCAGGAACAGTCAAGTGGTTCAACGACGACAAGGGCTTCGGATTCATCACGCCGGATGACTCAGGCAAGGACCTGTTCGTGCACCACAGCGCGATCCAAGGCAACGGCTTCAAGTCGCTGGCCGAGGGCGCAAAGGTGAGCTACGACGCCGAGCAGGGCGCCAAGGGTCCGGCGGCCGCCAACGTCCGGGCACTTTAAGGAGAAGAGGCATGGCCTCAGGCACCAAGCGGAAGACCACGATGGCGAAGCTCAACCGTGAACGCAGGCTCCTCGAGCGTCGGCAAGAGAAGCAGGCCAAGAAGGCCGCGCGGAAGCGGGCGGCCGCAGACGCCCGGACCGACCCCACAGCCAGCTAAATCGGCAACGTCCCGCTAGCTGGTCCCATCGCTCTTCCGCTGTCCGTGGGCGTCCAGAACGTCCAATTCGTCCAGGGTTCTGGACGATCTGGACGAATGGGACGATGCGCGACGTCAAGGGTGATGGAGCGACCGGTTGAGGCCGCCATCGAAAAGAGCACTCTCTCGCCCCGCGAGATACTGTGCGGCGATGTCGGGACTGGGCCGGCCAATGGACTTGACGCGTTCTTGGACCGTCGCCTGATCTCGGTGGGATCGCGGTGAGCGCCGCCACGGGCCGGGCCCAAGATGCTCTTGCCGTCGGCCGCTACCTGACCGGGCTGCGGCGCTTTCTGGGCTCCCCGATCCCACCCCCGCGTGCGATCTCCCAAGTCGAGCAGGGGCTCAAGCGTCGCGAGAAGTCATTTCTCGATCTGGCTGACGGCGCGATCTACGGCAATCCGGCGTCCCCGTACCGGCGACTGCTCGAACATGCGGGCGTGGAGCCCTGCGATCTCCGCGACCTGGTCCGCGACCGGGGGCTCGAGGGAGCGCTCCATGCCCTCCAGAGTGCCGGCGTCTACGTGAAGATCGAGGAGCAGCGAGGGCTCGTGCCGATTCGTCGCGGCAGCCTCGAGATTCGCGTCGGCCCAGCTGATTTCGGCAACCCGCTGATCAGGCGCGAGCTCGAGACCGCGACCGGCGGTAGCCGCAGCCGGGGCCGGCGCATTCCGGTCGACTTCGAGCACTTCGCGCACGAGGCGGGGTACACCGCGCTGTTCCTGCGGGCGTTTGGGGTGGAACGCTCGCCGGTTGCTCTTTGGTTCCCGGTGCCGCCGGGACACGCCGGCCTCAGCAACATGCTTTGCCACGCGAAGCTCGGCACGCCGCCGCAGCGGTGGTTCAGCCAGTATCGCTGGCACCTGCAGCCCGCGAACGCGAAGTTCTGGGCTCTGACGGTGGCGACCGTCTACGGCAGCCGCCTCAGCCGCCTGCGGCTGCCACGGCCCGAGTACGCCCCGCTCGAGGATGCGACCCGCCTCGCACGCTGGCTTGACGAGCGTCGGCGGGCTGGGGTTGCGGCCGTGCTCGAGACGAACTGCAGCTCCGCGGTGCGCCTCTGCAGGGTCTCGCTGGACCGCGGCCTGGACCTCTCCGGATCTCTGATTCGCGTAGGGGGAGAGCCCTTCACCGAGGCGAAGGCGGCGGTATTGGCCGAAGCCGGAGCGCGGGCGGTCTGCCACTACGGAATGGGTGAGCTCGGCCGTGTGGGTCTTGCTTGTGCCGAGCCGAGCCGACACGACGACTGTCATCTCGCCTTGGACAAGCTCGCCGTAATCTCCCGCGAGCGCCCGATCCCGGGTTCGGGGGAGACGGTTCCGGCCCTCGGTTTCACCACGCTCCTCCCCTCCGCTCCAATCGTCGCCCTGAACCTCCAGAGCGGGGACTACGCCGAAATCGAGCGGCGCAGCTGCGGCTGCGCTGTGGGGCGTGCCGGCCTCGACGTGCACCTGCACTCGATACGAAGCTACGAGAAGTCGACGAGCGAGGGGATGAACTTCCTCGGGCCGGAGCTTCTCGCCCTGGTCGACGACTTTCTCCCTCGCCGCTTCGGCGGTACCCCCACCGATTACCAGTTGGTCGAGCACGAGCGGGGCGCTCTGACCCGGATCGAGTTGCTCGTCTCACCGCGGGTCGCCGACGCCGCTCCCGGCGAGGTGGCGGAGGCAGCACTCGACTTCTTCGCCGCGCGCGGCGGCAGCCAGGGCCTGATGATCGACCGATGGCGTCAGGCGGGCGCCTTCAGCGTCGTCAGGCGCGAGCCTCGACCGACCCCCGCGGGGAAAGTCCTGCCGCTTCACCTGGAGCGCTGAGAGATGGGCCGAGACTCGCAAGACGAGACGCGCTTCATGCCGAGGGAGGCTGGAGCGGTCCCCCCATACCTACCTAGCACCCCCTCGTCACCGCCAGGAGCGTTTCGAGGACTTCTGCCTTCCATGGAGGCTGTCGCGCAAAGCGGGAGCTGGCCTCGAGCGAAGCACGAGAGTGCCGTAGCCGCAGGCGGGGCCTCCCCGGAGCCGGACCGAGGCGGCGCCCCGGCTCGCTCGGCTGAACTCCGTCGTTTACAGGGGGGTCGGTCATTGCACGGGGCGCCTACCTTCAAGCGCTGACGAACTTCGGATATGCATCGGGCACGAGCGGCTTGAACTTATCTAGTGACTCTCATCTCTTATTCCGCCAGCGTCTGCAGTTCGACCTCCTGTAGCCGACCGTCGGGAAACCGGAGGTGGGCGTCGTCGCCGAGGCAGACCACGTCCTTGGCATCGCCGCCGAGCGCCATCGAGGCGATCAGAGTGGCGGCTATCCGGTGGACGTCCCGGACCAGGCCGAGCGCGAGCAGGGAGCGGGTTTCATTGGCAATGTCGCCGTCGCCGACCCGCAGTACGACACGGACGCGCTCCTGGATACCGCGGGCCGTCATTGCAACGGCGATGTTCTGGAGGTCGTTGGCGGTGACGGCGGCGACTGCTCTCGCCCTGTGCAACGAGAGTCGTCCCAGCAGCGAGCGGTCCGAGCCTCGTCCGATCACCAGGGGCAGTCCGAGTTCGCGCGCGAGGCCGATGTTTCTGTTCTCCTCGTCATTCTCGACTGCGACCACCGGCACGCCGCAACTGCGCAGCAGAAGGCAAAGTCGCATCCCGACCTGACCCAAGCCGACAACGACGACGTGATCACGGCGAGGTACGGCGCGCTTGCCGACCAAACCGGTGAGGCGCCGGTCTACGACCCGATTGACCAGCCCAGCCGTGAAACTGGCGGCAAAGACGAGGGCGACGAGCATCGTCAGCGAAATGAAGAGCTTGTACCAACCGGGACCATTGTCGACGTCGAGATTGGGATCGACGGTGACCAGGGTCTTGGCGGAGCCATAGATCGCGTCCACAACGGTGTTGTCGAGGACGAAGATGGCGGTGATCGTCTCGATAAGGAAGACCGCAACGAGCCCGATCGCGCCATAGAGAAGCAGGCCGGCGCTCTTGTCGTAGGGCGTGACCAGTGCTCGGGCGAGGGCTTGGATCCTGTGCGCCTTGAGCTGGGGAACCGGCTCCTCGGATAGCTCGCCGTCCTCGTCGACCACTAGGACCGCGCTGTCGCCCTCGACGCGGACTGCCGTCGCCCGTTCTTCGATGCAGGGCCCCGCGAGCGAGGGCGCGACAATGTCGGCGAGCGAGGTCATCTTGGTGTTCGGCACTTCGTCGGCCACCTGCTCGGCCATCGTCTGGTCGAAGATCGTCAGCAAGAGCGGTACCTCCGCGGAGACCGACCGGACGATCAGTGCCATTCGCAGGACGAATGCGTCCTCTCGCGCCACCACGGCGACCGAGTCGACAGCGTCACCCTCAAGCGCCTTGCGGAGTTCGTCCTCGTCCGGCTGAAACAGGCGATCGACTGCGGTCCCGGCTGATTCGAGCGCAGTGGCGACCTCGTCGGACAGGTCACCCTCGCCAATCAAGACGACCGTGGGCTCAACTCCATCTGCCGCATCGCTCACCGACGGGCACTCTAGGGTCCACGCTCGAGCCAATGCTGGCTTGGTAGTCGGGGCGACTGGATTTGAACCAGCGACCGTTCGGCCCCCAGCCGACAAGCAGTCGGTGTCTATGTGTCCGTGAGCGTCCAGATCGTCCTAGGTGTCCACGGCCGTGGGCGATCTGGACACATTGGACGATGCGTTGGGTACCAAGCGGTACCACGACGCTTGCTTTGCATCGAAAGGAGCACTCTCTCGCCCCGCGAGATACTGTGCGGCGATGTCGGGACTGGGCGGCCAATGGACTTGACGCGCTGACGGGGTGGGTCCGGCGTCGGCGCGCGGGTGACTGACCGGCCCGACGGCCGGACTCAGACCGACCGTTACCACTTCCGCTCGATCTCGAGCCGCTCTCCAGAGTTAGGGGTGGCTGTCCGTCGCGTTCTGCCGCACGTGGCGCGCCGCCGGCTCGGAAAGGGGTCCACCGGCCGCGATTCGCGCCAGCGCACGGACACTCTCCCAGGCGCCTTCGGGCATCGCGGCGGACGGCGACGCGCCGGGATGCGCGCGTGCGATCCGCACCCTCAGCACACCCGGCATGATCCTGAAGCGAAGCGGTGGCTGGAGGGTCATCGCCTCACCGTCGACGCCGGCCGCTACCCCGCTGCCCGCGTCGACCTCGAACTCGGGCGTCTCCCATTCGCGCCAGGGTCGCTGCAGCACACGCCGATGCTCACCACGCCCGCTCGGGCTCGACGCCACGGTGATCCCAAGCAGTCCGTCGTCAATCCTGGGGCGGGTGCCCGAGCCGACCGCATGGCCGAGGCGGTAGCGGTTGTTCGAAACGAGGATCGCGGCCCCCGAGGAGTGCTCCTGTCCACCGGGCCCGGTCCAACGCAGATCGAGCCCGTCGCCCTCCGGCCCCAGAACCTCGGGCAACGTGTCCACGATCGTTCGCAGCTTCGCGTTGCGGTAGCCCTCGCGTTGGACAGCCTCCGCATAGAGCCCGAGCGAGACGTTGTTGACAAAGACCCGGCCATTGACCTCGGCGAGGTCAACGCATCGCTCCCCGCCGTCGACGAATGCCTCGAGAGCACCCACGACGTCCTCCCTGTCGACGCCGAGGTCAAGGGCAAAATGATTGCGGGTCCCCGCCGGGATGCACGCGTACGGCAGGCCGAGGTCGGCCGCGACCATCGCAACCACGGCCTGCGAGCCGTCACCACCAGCCATGGCAACGGCATCTGCTCCGTCGGCCACCGCTGCTCGGACCATTTGCTCGAGATCGGCGCCGGCCGTCAACTCGATTGGCTTGATATTCCTCCTTCGAGCCTCTTCCGCGAGGTTGAACTTCTGTGCCTTTCCGCCTCCGGACTTGGGGTTGTAGAAGAGGACGGCGCGCTTGGGCGCCGGTGCGTCAGATAGCGGCGCGTGATACACGAGGGCCGCCTTCGCCGCCGCGACAGCCAGCGCAAGGCCCGCCGCTGCCGCAATCGCCAGGCCGACGTGATCACCGGTCACCACGAGCAGGCCCCCCAGCGCCCCCAGCGCGACGATTCCGACCGCCAGCCCGGCGGCCCTGGAGGCGCCTCTGCGAAGCAGCCCGTACCAGACGGCGGCGAACCCGATCAGGAGCAATCCGCAGACGATCAACACCCTTGGGAACTCCTGCGCCATCACGACCACCACGAGGACCACGGTCACCGCAGGAATGAGGAGGGCCGCGACCGCTGCCGCCCGCCGGCTCCTCGAGTTTTTCGCGATCATCGTCTGGTCGGCTTACTGGTCCTGTCGGTCTCGACCTCGGCCTCGAGGCGACCTTCGTCGACCGCGCCGATCAAGGCTTCGTAATCCTTCTTGTTCTGGTCGGCGTAGGCCTCGGCGAAGTCGGTGATCGCGGCGTCGAAGGTGGGTTTGCGGCCGAGGTAGGCACCGATCGCGATCCGGTCGCCCGAGCGGGCGTGGGCGCGGGCGAGGGTCGCCCCGCAGATCTGGCCGTACACCGCCATGCCGCGGGGGCTCAGCAGCTCCACTCGCGCCGATCCCTTCCAGTCCCACAGCTGACGCACATAGAAATCCCGCGCCTCGCCGTCGACCCCGGTGGCCGTCACCCATCCGAGGAAAAGATCGCTCGCCGCCTGCAAGAGGCGCTGGCCCCTGACGACGCGTTCGCCGTGATGAGCGAAGCTGCTCGGCCCGGCATACGGCTCAAGCACGGATTCCTGCGCCTCCTTGATCTGGAGAAAGAGGGGATCCTGATGGTCGCGCCCCAGCAGCAGCACGATCCACGCTCTCGTGCCGACGCTGCCGACGCCGACGACCTTCCTCGCCGCGTGTACGTAGCGGTAGCCATCGAGAAGCGGCCGGCGGTCCTCGCCGAGAGTGGTGCGGTACTCCTCGAGAATCTCCTGCACCCTGCCCTCGACCTCGTCCGGTTCGCCCGCGCCTGTCAGCTCATCGACAGGAACGATCAGCGGCGGATCGCTGATGATCCGCGGCTCGCCGTCAACCATGTACGTCAGCTTCTTGAACGCGCGCATGCTGTCCTTCGCGCGTGCCTTGGCCACGTTGCGCTCGTACGCCTTGACCTGTTTGCGGCTCACATCGGCGGACCAGCGCCTCGCGATGGCCGAGAGGTCCAATCGGGTGTACCAGGCGTCGAGATTGCCTAGTGCAGCGAGACGCCGCATGGCCTCGCGATACTCGCGTAGGGTCGCACGCACCAAGAACTGCCGCTCGGCAACGGCGAATCCCCTTTCGCGGCCGTGTACCGCCATGCTCGCGGCAAGGCGCTTGACGTCCCACTCCCACGGTCCAGGCAGAGTCTCATCGAAGTCGTTGACGTCGAAGACGTGTTGGCGTTCAGGCGAGCCGAAGGCACCGAAGTTCGAGAGATGGGCGTCACCGCAGACTTGCACCTTGAATCCGGATTCGGGACTCCCAGCAAGGTCCGCCGCCATGATCGCCGCGGCACCGCGAAAGAAGGTCGATGGGGTCGCGAGCATGCGACCGTGGCGCACGGGAATCAGCTCACTGACCCGGGTGGCGGCCTGCTGCTCGAGCACCTCGACGGGATCGGGGCGATCATCCGCGGGTCGCCAGTCGCGATGGCTTGACCGCGGCGCCTCGGCTCGGGCATCCTTGCCGAAAGCTGCGCGCTCGGCCGCCGAAGGATGCTCCCGCACGGCATCGTCCAGGGTCTTCACACGCGGCTCTTTCGGAGGGTCATTGGGCCAGCACGAAGTGAACGGCCGTGCGAGCTACCTGGAGAAACGCGGACATTTACTCCCCTCTCTGACCAAGAGGCTACTCCTCGATGGAGATAGTTGGCCGCCGCTCACTTCGGGGGTGCGGTCCACTCCGCGCCCGTCTCGCGACGGAAGGCCGCAATGGCGCCGTCGAGCGTTCGGAAGAAGTGTTCGGGGTCGAGCGTGCCAATGAGCTCGTAGCGCTCAAGCTTGGCCCGTACGGGGTCCTTGAGCTCGGCAAAGACAAGCGAGGTGCCGCCCGCGTTGACCTCCTCGTCGAGCTCGAGGAGCATGTCGGCGGCCGTGGTGTCGACGTCCGTGATCGGCTCGGCCGCGATCACGATCCAGCGCGGCTTCGGCTCGCCCGCCGCGATGCGGCGGATCTGGTCGCGGAACGTCCGCGCGTTCGCGAAGAGCAGGGGGGCGTCGAAGCGGAAGATCACGAGGCCGGGCAGCTCCTCGGCCTCGGGGTAGAGGCTGCGGTCATGATGGCCCTCCATCCCGGGGACACGCCCGAGGGTGGCCTGGTAGGGCCACCAAGCACGGCGGAACACGTTGAGTATCGATAGCGCCACGGCGACAGCGATGCCGGCGAGAACTCCAAGCAGGGCCACACCAAGAAACGCGGCCATCGAGAGCAGGAACTCGACCCGCCGCTGCTGCCACAGCCGCCTCGTCCCTGCGATGTCGGCCAGCGACAGGGAGGCGGTGATCACTACGGCCGCGAGAGTGGCATCCGGGAGGTTGCGCAGCAGCCCGGGCGAAAGCACCAGCATCAGGACGATCGCCCCTGCCCCGACCAGCCCGGTGAGCTGGGTCTTTGCGCCGGCCTGCTCGGCCACGGCGGTGCGCGAGCCGCTCGTGCTTACGGGGAAGCCCTGGAACAACCCTGCGCCGAGGTTTGCGGTCCCGATGCCGATCATTTCCTTGTTGCCGTCGATCTCCTGGCGCGTTCGCGCCGCGAACGCCGAAGCTGTCGAGATCGTGTCGGTCAGAGACACCAGCGCGATGCCGAGAGCTCCCGCAACCAGGAGGGGGAGGTCAGACACTGGGCTCGGCCAGGTGGGGGACGGCAGCCCCTCCGGCAGGGTCCCGACGAGCGAAACCCCGTGGCCGGAGAGATCGAGCGCCGAGGTCGCGGCGATCGCGGCGACGACCGCGACTAGCACGCCTGGGATGCGGGGCCACCAGCGCTGGAAGAGCAGGATTAGCGCGAGGCTGACCACCCCTACGGCAGCGGCGGCGGCCACGGCGTCCCCCGACGCGAGCCCGCTGACGAACTTCCGCGCCTCGTCGATCAGTCCGTTTGCCTCGATCGAGAAGCCGAAGAGCTTCGGCAGCTGCCCGACGAGAATCGTCAGCGCGAGGCCGTTCATGTAGCCGATCTGGGTGGGCTTGGACAGCAGGTCCGCGATGAATCCGAGCTTGGCCAGGCCCGCACCGATCTCGATCGCCGCGACCAGGAGAGCGAGCATCGACGCGAGAGCGATCGCGCGGTCGGGGTCACCACCGGATCCGATGATCGGCAGAAGCGTCGCCGCGATCATCGGTCCGAGGGAGGAGTCAGGACCGAGCACGAGGATGCGAGAGGGACCGAATGCTGCGTAGCCGATCAGGCAGATGACCGTCGTGTAGAGACCCGTGATTGCCGGCAGGCCCGCCAGCTGTGCGTACGCCATTCCCTGCGGCACCAGGAGCGTGCTCAGCACGAGACCGGCGATGACGTCGTGGCGCAGCCACCGCATTCGGTACGAAGCAAGCGCGCGTGCGCCCGGCATCCATCTCGGCGGCTTCACGACCGTGTGACCAAGGTCAACTCGACGCGACGATATCCGGGGCAGCGACCTGTCGGCCCCCAGCCCGACGAGATGCTCTCGCACGTGGCAGTCATCGGCCTTCTGCCGCACGTCTTGCTGCGCAACCGAACTCATGCGCCAGTCGTGCGCGAGCCCAGATGGAGATAACCGGGTCCGCGCCTCCGGGTTTCCCCTCTGGACAAAATCCGCTACAACGTCCGCGAGTTCCTCAACGGCTACCGGACCTCAACATCCTCACGCTGCGTTCAAAAACGATCAGGTACTCGCGATCCAAGCCTCCACTGCCGCGCGGGTCGCTGATCCAGCCGTACTCGACCACCTGCCAGCGCGACCGCGAAGGAGGCGGTGGTGACTGAGGAGACCAGCGTGGCCAATCTCGGGAAGGTCGACCACATCGTTGTATTGATGCTCGAGAATCGCTCCTTCGACCACATGCTGGGGTATCTCTCGCTTGAAGGTGGTCGCGGCGATGTCGATGGTCTGCGGGCGGAGTTCGCCAACGAGCACGGCGGGCGCAACTACCCGGTCCACCATCTCGACAGCACGGTGATCGAGGACGATCCCAATCACTCCGGCAGCGCCGTCGACCTCCAGATCGGGGGCGGCACGATGAACGGCTTCGTCACGAGTTTCGCCGAGACGCTCTCGCACAACGACGTCCACGATGCGGATCCTGGTCGCGTGATTGGTTATTACAACGCCACCGATGTCCCGGTCTACGATCACCTGGCGAGCGAGTTCGCGGTTTGCGATCGCTGGTTCAGCTCTGTGCCCGGGGCGACCTGGCCCAACCGCCTGTACGCGATTTGCGGTCGCGCCGCCGGCACTCGCGATGACCGGCCGCTCCACCTTCCTCCCATGTACAACCAACCCTCGTTCGTGCGACACCTCGACGCCAACGGCATCTCGTGGCGCTGGTACTCGTTCGAGGCGGGGACCCTGCGCTTCGCCGATGGGCACTACAAGCTGGGCCACCACCACAGCTTCGCGTTCTTCAGCAAGACCAACTTGAACTGGAGGACCAGCCTCGAGCTCAGGATGGACGCAAAGGCGCCCAGCTTTCTCGAAGACGCCGCCAACGGTGCGCTGCCGTCGGTCTCATGGATCGACCCGAACTTCAGCAACTTCAACCCAATCGGCTTTCAGCCCAACGACGACCACCCGCCCGCGGACATCAAGGACGGCCAGGAGCTTGTGCTCGCCGTCTACCACGCGCTCGCAACAAGCCCCCAATGGGAGAAGACGCTGCTCATCATCTTCTACGACGAACACGGCGGCTTCTACGATCACGTCGCGCCGCCTGCGGCGCCGGACGACGACCCCAAGACGTTCGGACGCTACGGCGTGCGGATACCGGCACTGATCGTCTCGCCGTGGGTGGAGCCAGCGTCTGTATCCAAGACGCTCTTCGATCACACGTCGATCATGAAGACGATTCTCCTGCGCTTCTGCCCAGGAGCCCTCACCGAGCCAAAACAACATCAAGGGCGGTTTGCGAGGCTCAGAAGCGCCGGGCACCCCCGCCCCGTGGGAGCACGCGTGTCGCAGGCCAACAATCTCGGAGAACTTCTCACACGCACGACGCCACGACCGCCGCCGGAGCGGTACGCGCTGATAGAGGACGCCGCCGAGCGCGCGGCCGTGAGAAACGAAGGCGCGCCAATCGAAGGGGACCCGCTCGCCCGCCAGCCGGCGACGGAGCTCCAGATCCGCCTCGCCGCCGGGACTCGCGAGCTGAGACGACGAGGGCACCCGGCAGACCGGCCGTAGGTGTCCCTCCTCCAAAGCCGCGTACGAGGGGCCACATCTCTAAGTCGGGGCGACTGGATTTGAACCAGCGACCTTTCGGCCCCCAGCCGACAGGCACTTGGTGTAGATGCGTCCCGGAGCGTCCAGAACGTCCTTTGCGTCCGCGTTCGTGGACGATTTGGACACAAAGGACGATGCGTTGGGTACCAAAGCGGTACCACGGCGCTTATGCTGCAAGGAAAGCGATAGCGCGAAGGAGAGGTGCGGGGCACCCGGGCTCGCCGACCCCGAGGAGGTCGGCGTGCCCAGTCACCCCTAGTTACCGCTTCACCAGCCTGAACGCCTTCGTCCGCAGGTTCAGGTCGCCACCGTCTGGGGTGTAGGTGACGTTGGCCCTGACCCGCACCTTCCCCGTCTGCTCGAGGCGCTTCTTGGCGTTCTCCTGAGGTCGAATCTTCAGCCTCACGGTCCCCGCCTCCTCGGCGGTCCTCACGACTCCCCGGACCCGCGTGGTCTCGGCGAGCACCAGCTCACCGGGCCCCGGGACCTGTGCCGAGAGCGTCGCCGTCCCCTTGCGTTTGTTCTTGTCGACCGCGATGCCGAAGGCATTCGGGGGCAGCGGTCGGGCTCAGTCCGTCGACCGCCACCCCGTAGCCGGGGAACGGGTTGGTGATGAAGCTCTGGTTGACCTCGGTGCCGTCGAGCTTGGCGCGGCCGATCGTGCCGTTGCCGTAAGTTGGCCCAGAAGATGTGCTCGCCGTAGACCGCGAGGCTCATGGGACTGCTCGCGCCGGTGATGAAGAACTGATTGACATCGGTGCCGTCCAGGTCTGCGCGCCCGATGGTGCTCGCGGCGCTGTTACCCCAGTAGATGTGATCGCCGGTGACCGCCACGCCAGAAGGGGTGCTCGCGTTGGTGATGAAACTCTGGTCGACGCCCGTGCCGTCGAGGTTGGCGCGCCCGACGGTGTTCGCGCCGTAGTCGTCGTTGCCCCAGTAGATGTGTGCGCTGTCGACGGTCAGCCCGCCCGGACCCCTCGCCCCGGTGATGAAGCTCTGGTCCACATCGGTGCCATCGAGGTTGGCGCGCCCGATCGTGCCGCGGCTGAAGTTGCCCCAGTAGAGGTGCCCCCCATCGGCCGCGACGCCGGTGCCGAGCTCAACACCGGTGATGAAGTTCTGATCGACGGCGGTGCCGTCGAGGTTGGCGCGGCCAACGCTGAAGAATTTGTCCAGTAGATGTGCGTGCCGTCCACCTTCACTTCGATTGGCGAGCTGGCACCCGTAATGAAGCTCGGCTGCCTACCGGCGCCGTCAGGATTCGTCCGCCCGATCGTGCCGCTGCCGAAGTCGGTCCAGTAGACGAATGCCTCGGCCCGGACGGCGAGCGCGAACAGGAGGGTCAGACAAACCAGCGTGCCAATCAGCGGAGGGCGGCGAGTGCCGAACTTTCCGCTGAGTCCCTCCATCGCCTGACCTCCTGCCAGCGTGGTCCTCTCGCCGCATGCGCCACTGTGGCCGTGATGCGACCTCCCGACCATACTCCTATTCCGCTGCGGAGGGGGAGATTTCGGGAGGACACCCCCCCGTTTGCGGCGGGTTCGTCCGGTAGCAGCGGCGGTCTGAACGCACGACCTCCGGGTTGTTCGATCGAGTCGGATCTCTCCTGCTCGGGAGCACCCTTGGGATCCGATCGGCGCGCGCCTCGGACATCGGACTGGATGTTCACCGCTGCGCCCCCGCAGCACTTCATCAGGCCGTTGGCGATGTCGTCCTTGTCGATCCCTCAGCCGGGCTTGAACCAGGCCACCATCGCCCTAGCCATATCGGGCGGTCCGGGCAGCGGGTTGGCGGGCTGTGCTCGAAGGAAGAGGCCGCTGGTCTGGTGCTGCTCGACCGCGAACTGGCCGAAGCACCGGTTGAGGTTGAGGGTGAAGGTGAAGGTGTTGGCCGGGTCTGCGGGCTGGTCGTCCCCGGAGTCCTCCAAGCCCGAGACCGACTCGAGAGTAGCGCGGGAAGTTGGGTGCCTGGGCGGGTGTGAGGTTCGGGTACGCCTCGGAGTAGGCGTCCGGCGGACAGCCGCCGCCCTCGAACCAGCGGGGGTTCTCCTGCTGGGCCTTGTGATCAGCGATGTACACGTTGTGGCCGACGTCTATCCACTTGCCGGGCTCGCCCGGAAGGGCCCTGCGCTGGGGTCGCCAGAAGGTCAGCGTCACCTCGACGTAGGTGTACGCGTCGGGGCCGTCGGTGGGGACGAAGGGGTTCGTCCGGGTTCCGGGATCTTCCTCACCGGGGGGGACGAATGGGGCGGTGGCAACCGGGTATGACATCGCCGTCGAGTTTCCGGCCTCATCGGTGTAGGAGGCGAGCACGGGAACCGTCTCGAAGAGGTAGGACAGGGTGCCGGTGAATGCCTCATTCCCGTCGTCCCTCGTTGCCCGCACGATCAAGAGGTCGCCGGCTCCCACCTGGTCGCTGTTCGCTCCGTGCAGCAGCGGTACCGCGTGCATGTCTACGGCGTCGGCGTTCACGCCGGAGGCCGGGACCACGCCCCAACCGAGCGAGCCGAAGCCGTCTTCGTCTTGGTCGCAGCATCCGGGAAACGGGGGGTACCATTGGTTGGGGTCGAGGCTTCCCGGGGGCCGCGGGACCTCGCCAGACGAGGGTGATCCTTCCGGTGCTGCCGTTCCTTCGGCAATAGGCCAGTCCCGTGTCCGGGTCGCCGCAGTCGAGCTCCACGGCCGGGTCGCTTTGCCCGTCGGCCTCGATTCCCAGGCTCCCCAGGATCAGGCCCCCGTGGTTGGCGAGGGCCGCCTCGATCTGGGCCTCGGTCAGACCCGGTGCGTTCGCGTTGACGACATAGTGCTGATCGATGTCCAGCAGGGAGGTGCCCCGGACCACGACATCGTCGGCATCCTCGGGGGCCCCGGCGGCGGTGCGCTCGGGGTCGAAGCGGTCGAGGATGACGTCGCCATCATCATCGACGTCGAGCGCGCCCGGGATCCCGTCGAGGTCACCGTCTCCCGGTGCCCCGCCGCCCGTGGGCGCGCGGCACCCGGCCGAGGTTGCCCGCCCCAAGCGGGGCTCCCTTCTCAGCGCGGGCCGTGCGCTTGAGGTTGACGTACTCGCTGGGGAGCCGCTTGGCGAGCTTCCCGTAGCCGTCGCCGTCGTCGACCTTGATCTTGCCGACCTGTGCCCCGGCCTTGACGCCGACGACCGCACGCTTTCCATGCGCCTTCTCGGCGACCACTATCGGCCCGGCGTAGGTGCCGTCACGGGCTCGCAGGTGCAGGGTCACCTTCCCGGCCGGGGGGCGGAGCTTGAACTCGCCGCGGGGCGCGCGGTCGATCTTCGCCTCGCCGCTCGCCGCCAGCGCGATGACCGTGTAGCCGCGCGCAGACAGCTTGCCGCTGATCTGCGCGGGCCCTGCCTGGACGAAGGCAGGGACGAGCAGCGCGAGGATCCAGATGCCTGCCGCGAGAACCGCAACACGCGCGCGAGAGATCGTTATCCAGTTCATTCGACGCCACCACGGTAGGGGCGCGATCGAGGCGAGTCCACCCACCCAAGGTGTCAATACCTACACCTCGTTTGGAACTGGCTCCTGCTCCGCGCGTGCAAGGCGAAAGCATTTCGAGGCGACGGGACGACGGGGACGCCCGGGACGCCTCGTTTCAGTCGGGGCGACTGGATTTGAACCAGCGACCTTTCGGCCCCCAGCCGACAGGCACTTGGTGTAGATGCGTCCCGGAGCGTCCAGAACGTCCTATGCGTCCGCGTTCGTGGACGATCTGGACGCATAGGACGATGCGTTGGGTACCAAAGCGGTACCACAGCGCTCGTGCATCGCATGGAAACGGCAGCGCGAGTGCCACTATTGCTTGTCGCGCAAAGCGGGAGCTGGCCTCGAGCCAAGCACGAGAGTGCCGTAGCCGCAGGCGAGGCCTCCCCGAGGCTAGACCGAGGCGGCGCCCCGGGCTCGCTCGGCTGCACTCCGTCGTTTACAGGGGGGTCGGTCATTGCACGGGGCGCCTACTTTCATGCGCTGACGAACTTCGGATATGCATCGGGCACGAGCGGCTTGAACTTATCTAGTGACTCTCTCGCTTCATCGAGGTTCCCGAATGGACCCGCATAGGCGACCCAGTACCCAGGCGTCAAGTTGGGGTGCTCGCTGCTGAACAGAACGCCTCCATCTTCGTCCGCCGCGGAAAGGGCCTCGTTAGCCACTGAGGCGGCTTCGCCCCGCGACCGCTCCGAGGCAAGAATCACGACATAGCCACTCCCGCCTGGCCAGTCGCTGCGATTGCGGTCATCGCTACCGTCGCCCTGAGAGCCTGGCCGCGAACCAGAATCCTCATTCGTTGCGTCGTCGGTTTGATCGACTCCGGCGTCGGACGCGCCGGAGGGAGGTGGGTTGGACGAGCCACCCCCACCAGCCACTACGACGATCGCGACGACGACCGCGACGGTCGCCGCCGCGCCGAGGAGTACCCACCACCGTCGCCGCCCGCCGCTTGCCGGCGGCGGAGCCGGTTGGGCCTCCACGGAGGTGGTAGCCGCGCCGGTCGCTGACAGCGGCGGTCCGTCCGCAGTTTGGGCAGCGTCAGCCGGAGCCGCCTCCTCGCTGGTGACGCTACGGTCGGGAGTGACTGGCCCGCGGATGGGAGCAGGTTCTGCGATCAACTCGTCGAGAGTGCTGATCCAGGCGACCGACGTCCGAGCGCCAGCGCTGATCGCTGAGTTCGATCGCGTTGCGCCGCGTAATCGCCTGCACCTCCGACGGCAGGTCCTCGCGGTTCGGCATCTGCGCACCGGAGACGAGCACAGGGATCGGGGTCACGTCGGGGCGCCGAAGGCCGGTCTCAAGTTCGAGGCGGACGAAGTCCTCGGGATCTGCGAGCCGTGCCGTGCCCTTCTCATTCGCTACCGTCGCCCACCTCGGACCCATGACGACGATCAACACCTGGCAGGCGGCGACCGCCTCGGTGATCCGCTCGACGAAGTCAACCCCCGGTGCCATATCGACGTCCATGAACACGTTGTCTTCCCCGTACCGCGCCACCATCGCGTCGTAGAGGCGCCCTGCGTGAGGCCCGGTCTCCTCGCGCCGATAGGTGATGAATACTTTCGGGCCTGGCGCGCTCCCCGGTTTACTCGGTCCCGGCCTCACCCCTCCCCTCCGTTTCCCCGCGCCGGACCGTCGTTTTGGGAACCTCCGAACCCGGTTACCCACCAATCGACGCACGGCACTCTCGTCATTGGCGCTGCCGCTTCTTGGCCCATCGTGTGTTCACCCCTCGAGGGCGAGCCAGGCAGGGCCGATTCGATGGCGGGTCACGAGGCCGTGTGGCCCGTTCAGGCGCCCGTCCAGCTCCCGATCATCGACCAGGCTACCTCCGGGCCGACTCGACCACAAGGCCTTTGGCCGACATTCGGAAGTCGAGGCGACTGGATTTGAACCAGCGACCCTTCGGCCCCAGCCGACAGGCAGTCAGTGTCTATGTGTCCCGGAAGGTCCAAATCGTCCTATGCGTCCACGTTTGCGGGCGATCTGGACGCATAGGACGATGCGTTGGGTACCAAGCGGTACCTCCGCTTGGCATGGGAAGCAGCGGCGTTATTAGGGCACCGATGATTTCGGCCTTTCGCGCAGAGCGGTACCGCGGCTAACCCGTCAGCCCGGGCGGCCTCCGAGCGCGTGGAGGAGACCTAAAGCCCCCTCACTTCGCCGTACTCATCCCGCTGCCAATCGGCCGTCGCCCGTTCGGCCAGTTCCAGCCGAGGCACGCCGGTGACTACCGAATAGGCGTCGAGGATCGCGTCCACCAGCCGATCCGACGGCCATGCTATGCCGTTCTCAAGCCGGGAAACGGTCGCCGGGCTTGCCCCTGCGCGCTCGGCGACCTCCCGCTGGGTCGCCCCGGCACGCTCGCGGGCGGCGCGTAACACCGGGCCTCCATAGTGCAGCAGGCGACCGGGCATGAGTCCAGGTTACGCCAGCCACGGTGCGGCGTCGGTAGGCGCCTTGTGCGTCCGTCGGCGGCGTTGCATGGGGTTCAAATCGGGCCGGTACGATCGCGTCGGTATTGTGACGGGACGGGTCGGCGCGTGTCGCTCACCCAGGACGGGAAGGACGACATGAGAAAGCGTTCGACGCTTCGTGCTCGGAGCGAAGTCGCGGCACTGGTCCTTTTGGGGACACTCATCTTCGCCGCACTCGCGTGGTCTGGGGGCACGCCGCGGACTGAACGGGTCAGCGTGTCCTCCTCCGGTACCGCGGCGGATGGCCACAGCGGCGGCGCCCGGCTTTCGGCCGACGGCGGCAGAGTTGCGTTCGCGTCCGATGCCTCGAATCTTGTCGCCGGCGACACCAACGGCGTCCGCGACGTCTTCGTACGGAAGCTGAAATCAGGAAAGACGCAGCGGATCAGCATCAGCTCCGCCGGCCAGCAGGCCGATGGGCCCAGCCTGCCCAGCGAAATCGAACTCATCGGAGGCCCCTCGCTCTCGGCCGACGGACGTTTCGTGGCCTTCGGGTCGAGTGCGACCAACCTGGTCGCGGACGACACCAACGGCGCCACGGACATCTTCGTCAGGGACCTGGAGCGCGACAAGACCAAGCGTGTGAGCCTCGGCGCCGGCGGTGCGCAGGGCGACCGGTCGAGCCTTCATCCCGCGCTCTCGGGGGACGGAGAGCTCATCGTGTTCGCTTCGAACGCCAGCAACCTGGTCGCCGGCGACACCAACGGGGCGACGGACATCTTCGTCAGGGATCTCGAGTCCAAGCGGACGAGGCGAGTCAGCGTCAGCTCGGCGGGGGCCGAGTCCGACGACGTGAGCATCAGGCCGGTGATCTCAGAGGACGGCAAGCTGGTGGTCTTCGAGTCGCTGGCCACCAACCTCGCCCCCGGCGACGCCAACGCCACGGCACCCGGGCTGGGCCCGATGGATATGTTCGCGCACGATCTGAAGAAGGGCCGGACCGAGTTGGTCAGCGCGGGCCCGTCGCAAGCGGGCGGGAACGAGGGGAGCTTCACCGGCCTTCAGCCGGCGATCTCCGCCGACCGGCGCTTCGTCGGTTTCGACTCGTTCGCGAGCGACCTGGTCGCAGGCGATGGCAACGCGAGCTTCGACACCTTCGTCCGCGACCTAAAGAAGGACAGGACGAGGCTCGTAAGCCTCAGCTCGGACGGCGCGCAGGGCGACGCAGGCAGCGGTTTCCCCTCGCTCACCCGCGATGGACGCCACGTCGCCTTCGCGTCGGATGCCAGCAATCTCGTCCCCGGGGACACCAACGGGGGGAGCGACATCTTCGTCCGCGACCTGAAGCGGGACAAGACCGAGCGGGTCAGCGTAAGTTCGGGCGGCGCCGAGGGGATCTCGTTCAGCGAGGGCCCGTCGATCGCTGCGAATGGGAGCGCCGTCGTGTTCGACTCCGTCGCGTCGAACCTCGTCCCCGGCGACACGAACGCGTCCGCGGACGTCTTCGTCCGGCGGCTGCGTCCCTAGGAAGATGCGACGCGGAAGGACGCGGCGGACGCGGTGACTTCGAGCTGATCAACGCTCCCAGGGACGGGAAGGCCGCTGGAGCCCGTGAACGCGCGGGGGAGGACGGCGATCGCAGTAATCCGCCGTACTCGGTCCCGAAACCAACCGGTGCGGGGGGCGCAGGTTGAGGCCGCGAGAGAATTACGCGCCGCGGGCAGTTCGTTGCGTCGGCGTAGAGCTCCTTTCCGCACTCTTGCTCGCGGCGCTCATATGCGCGTCACCAGCAGGGGCCCATATCGAGCGGGCCGGGTATTGGCCGGACCCGGCGCCCGACGCCTCCATTCGCCCCGCGGCCGGGGGCGCGGTGCCCACGCCGCTGTCGCTCGCGAGCGCGCTTCGCGAGCCGGCCGGCAAGACCCGGGTCGTCTGCGAGCCCGGGCGTGCCCCGCTGGGGGAGCTGCGCGCCTCGATCCGGCGCGCTCGCCTGCATGGCTACCGCGACCGCCCGACCCAGGACCTCAGGAAGCTGAACCCGGGCAAGGCGCGCAAGCTGCTCGAGATCAATCGCGGCTTGCGAGAGCGCTGCAAGTTTCGCTCGATTCAAGCGGCGGTCAACGCTTCGGGCAACAACGACCGCGTGGTGATCATGCCCGGCGTCTACACCGAGCCGCGACTCGCGGAGGTCGCCGACCGACGATCCGCGCTGCGACGGCCTACGAGGAGACAAACGACCACGGCCAGGCCCAGGCGCCTCTCCTACGCCTATCAGCTCGACTGCCCCAACGACCAGAACCTGATCGCCGTGATGGGCCGCGCGCTCGGGCCGGGATCGGTCCCGCAGCCACCGCAGGATGACCGCCACGGCATCCCCGACCGAGGGCGCGCTGCATCCGCTGCAACCTGCAGGTCGAGGGCTCGGGCGTCAGCGCCGACGACGTCGTCATCGACGCCGGCAACGTCCGGGCGGGCGACCACGGCCCCGCCGAGCCGGCAAAGGATGTCGTCATCCGAGCCGATCGCGCCGACGGATTCGTGCTCCGCCGGGTGACGGTCCGCCACGCCCGCGAGCACGGCGATCTACGTCTCGAGTCGGACGGCTACCTGCTTGACCGTTTCAAGACGCTTCTACAACGGGGACTACGGCGTCCTCACATTCGTCGAGGACCACGGGCTGATGCAGAACTGCGAGGCCGCCGGAAGCGGCGACTCGGGGCTATACCCGGGCGCCGGCGCCGACACCGGCGCCAGCGCGCACCGTGCGAGCCCGGCGGTCCGCTACAGCCAGCGAGATCCCCTGCTGCGACTCACACCACAACACGCGCGGGCTACTCGGGCACCGTCGGAAACGCGGTGCACGTCGGACCACAACAACTTCTACGGCAACGCGCTCGGCTTCACGACCGACGTCTTCACTGGCGGCCGGGCACCCCGGGTTCCCGCAGGACTCCGACACTGATCGAGCACAACCAGCATCTATTCCAACAACTTCAACCCCTATCTGCCGGGCTCGGACGTCGAGTCCGACCTTCCCGGTGCCGGTCGGGACGGGCATGTGGATCGCGGGCGGCAACAACAACGACGTCCGCAACAACCACTTCTACGACAACTGGCGCCGCGGCGCGATGCTCTTCGGCGTTCCCGACAGCTTCATCCCGCGACTGCCGAGAGCGTTTTCGGCTGCGACCCCGAGGGCGTCTCTACCTCCTACGACAATCGCTTTCACGCACAACGTGATGGGCGCGAACACCGGCCGGCAGGCGCCGCCCGAACGGGACCGACTTCTGGTGGGACGACGTCCGCGGCCAGACCGGCGACTGCTGGTTCGACAACGTGGGCGCCGCTCGGCGACGCAACCAGCGTGAGCTACGACCCGAGTGATATTCCCACGCATGCGTCCGATTGCGCGACCGCCGACGGCCACCAGGAGCCGTTCGAGGGGTCACAGCAAGAGGAGTTGCTCAGCTGCCTGGTTCCGCCAGGCCCGCAACCATGCACGTGGTTCGAAACCCCACCGAGGCCGAGCGAATGATCCTCGACGGCCTCGGCCTGACCGGGAACCCGCGCACGAGCGTTGCGAGCGTCGCGGTGCTCCTGGCCCTGGTTCTCTCCGGGTCGGCGAAGTCGGGGTCGAGCCCCGCGTCCGAGCAGGGAGTGCCCGAACCGGGAATCTCGGTCCGGTTGGCCGATTGTCAGGATTGGCAGCAGGCCGGAGCGAGTGAGCGAGCGGCCATGATCCGAGCGATCGGCCAGTTCGCCGGAGGCCCGGTGGGAACCGCCGGGGGCCATGGCGCGACCCTCGAGGACGGCGCCGCCTATGAGCTCTTTCAGACCTACTGCGCGAACACCTTCGCGGGCGCGTTCAAGCTCTACAAGATCTACGCGCGGGCCGCTGCGTTCGGAGGTCCGCGGTAACGAGACACAATCGCGACCGGACTGATCCGGTCCAACGAGGTCGACCCGGTGAGAAGCATGGTGCGCCGAGGAGGAAATATGAATTCACAGCGCAAGGCTTGGGGAGTCATGGTCGGGCGAACGATGGCACCGCTCGTGATCGCGCTGCTCGCCGCGCTCGGCCTGGCGGCGATCGCAATCGCCGGTCCGAGCGAGCGCCAGTCCGGTAAACCAACAACCGGCGCCGAGGTCGAAATGGCGCTCGTCGGCACGTGGCGGTTGACCTCCGCCCCCATCATCGATCAGAACGGTGACGTGGTCGGGGGCCTGTTTGGGGACGACCCGGTCGGCAAGCTCACCTATACGCCAGAGGGCGACGTGTGGGCGTTGCGTTGGTGCGGGGGACCTGACCGATCGGACGAACCAGATCTGGTACACTGGGTTCGCTCGAGGTTCGCGTCCGCGCAAGGAGAGTCGTCCACCATGTGGAGTGGTCCTCGGATCCGCAGATCGAGGGCACGAAACTGGTCCGCCACTACTCGCTGCGTCGTAATCGGCTCGTTCTCAGCGGCCCAGTGGGCTCGACCCACACGGCCGAAGCACGATGGAGCCGCACTCGGTAGGCATCGTTGCGATGAGCCGCAAGGCAGCGCCACGGTGGCGTGGACGCGCTGCAAGGGACACCAGAACTGCCGGATCGAATTCGCGCGCGCGAGTGGTAAGCCGAACTCGGCAAGTTGGTCTCGACAGGCGCGCGTTCGTGCGAACAAACTGGGACCTGGAATGGGACCTCGGAGGGAATTCGGCTGGGAGGCTCGTGCCTAGCCGCGGGCGCCCGGCAGGTGGGGGCCGGGACCGGTGGAATCCAGCCAGAACACGCTGATTTCCAGGGAAAAATCGGGGCGATTTGATTTGAACGAGCGACCTTTCGGCCCCCAGCCGAATGCGCTACGAGGGTGAAGGGGTGCATCTCAGTTCGTTCCTCGCTTGTTCATGGCTTTCGGATGCTCCGAGTTGCTCTGAGTTGCCCACAAATTGGGAGCCTGCATGGGACCTTGGGCTCATGCGCCGGCACCGGGCGTCTGGGCCTTCCCACCCGAGGCGACCTGCTCGGCATGACGCCAGGTGGCACCGGTCTGCACCCGAGACGCCTGCATCTCGCCGGGAGCGGAGTGGCCGGACCTCACTCACGGAGTGCTCCTCCGCATGGAAGCGATTCGTCGGTCTTGGGCGGCGACCTCGACGCTCATCCGGCTTGCAGACCGCCTGTGGACAGGTCTCCACTGCCTGCGGACCTGGCTCGGCTCGCCACGTCTTCTCTTCCCTGGCCGCGGCATACGATCTCCGGCGTGGTTGCCGTTGACCCTGGTGCGGACGACACGGTGGTCGGCGAGCCGCGCTGGCCCATGGCGAGCGCCGCAGTCGCCGCGATCGTCCTTGACGGAGACACGATGATCGAAAGGGCCTGAGGTGGATTGGTCACTGGCGATCACGGCGCTGGCGCTCATCGCCGTCGCCGCGATCTCGAAGCGCATCTCGGGATCTCCGATCACCCCGGCGATCCTGTTCGTCTCGATCGGCCTCCTGGCAGGTCCCGAGGTGTTCGACATCGTCGACATCTCGAGTACGGACTCGACCGCGCGGTTGCTGGCCGAGGCGACGCTGGCGTTCGTCCTCTTCTCCGACGCCTCACGCATCGACCTCGCAAAGTTGCGGCGCGAGGCCTCGGTGCCGCTGCGGCTGCTCGGGATCGGCCTTCCCCTGACGATTGTTCTCGGTGCGCTTGCAGCGGCCGTGATCTTCGACGTGCTGACCTTCTGGGAGGCCGTCATCCTCGGAATCATCCTGGCGCCGACCGACGCGGCCCTCGGGCAGGCGGTCGTCACCGAGCCTCGGGTCCCGGGCCGTATCCGGCAGATTCTGAACGTCGAGAGCGGACTGAACGACGGAATCTGCGTGCCGCTGCTCTTCGCGGCCGTCGCCGCAGCCGACGTCGAGTCGCATATCTCAGAGGGGCGGACGGGACTGACTCTCGTGGTCGAGGAGATCGGCTACGGGGTCCTCGGAGGGGTCGTCGCGGGCCTCTTGATCGGAGCGATCGTCGTCTACGGAGGCCGCAAGGACCTGATCGACGGGAACTGGCGTCAGGTGATCCCGGCCGCCGGCGCCGCTCTCGGATACGGAATCGCTGTCGCGCTCGGCGGTTCGGGGTTCATCGCGGCCTTCGTCGGCGGCATGGTCTTCCGCGCGGCGATCAAGCGCGACCCCGAGGACATGAACCGGCTCACCGAAGAAGTCGGAGCAGTGCTCAACGGGCTCACGTTCGTACTGTTCGGCGCGATCCTGCTCGGCCCCGCACTCGGGGAGCTGAGCTGGCAGTTGGTCCTCTACTCCGTCCTCAGCCTCACGGTTGTGCGGATTCTGCCCGTCGCGATCGCGATGCTGGGTTCGAAGGCTCGGATGCCGACACTCGGATTTCTCGGCTGGTTCGGCCCCCGCGGCCTAGCCTCGATCGTCTTTGCGGTGATCATCATCGAAGAGTCCCAGCTCCCTCACGAGAATCTGCTCGTCCTCGCGATCTATCTCACCGTCGGGCTCTCCGTCTTCGCCCACGGCCTCACGGCCGCACCAATGGCCGATCGCTACGCGGCCTGGTTCGAGCGCCACCCGCGCGACAAGGTGGCGCCGCTGGAAAGCGCTCCCGCCGAGGTGACACGCACGAGGGGACTTACCCGTTCGGGTTGATGACCCAGCTCCGTCGAGGTCCTAAACCCCTAGGTCACTGAACTTCGACCGTCACCTCTCTCAGCGTGCCGGTGAACTTGCGGACGAAGCCGCGTCACCACGGCGAGTTCGTCCAAGTGCGTCCAGTGTCGGTGATCTCCCAGCTCTCCACGGCCCTACCGTCGGCGAACCGGGTGAACACCATCTCCGGCCAGAAGACCTGCTCTCCAGTGCCCGCAGACGTTCCGCTGAACGTCACGCGCACGGCGACCATTTCACCCTCGGCCACCAGCGACTCAATCTCGGCCCGGGCGTCCTCGAACTGCTCGTGCAACCCCGCGAAGGCCTCCTTCATGCCCGCCCCGCCGCGGGCGACCCCGGCTACGTCCGGGTACAGGACGTGTTCCTCTGCATAGAGCTCTTCCGCCAGATCGAGGTTCTTCGCGTTGATGACCTCTTCAAAGATGCGACGCATAACGGCCGCGTTCTCGGTGCTCTCCACTAAGCAACCTCCTCGGCTCGAAGCTCTTCGGCGGCGCCACATTGCTGAGGGGGGAGCCGGGGTCTTCATCGTTGCGCACGCGAGATCAACCAATGACGGCCAACCAGGAAAGCGGTTGTCTGGCCAGGTCCGCTAACGCCTGCAATGGACAAAGCTGGCCAGCGCTGTGCCCACTCCGGGCCAGTGCCGTTTCGCGCGATTGGCGACGGCCGTACCCATTGGACATGGCGCAGTCGGAACTTGAACGGGTCCTTCGCAGTCTCTTCGAACAGGGCAACCGAGCCTGGAACAAGGGCAATTTCGAGCGCGCATATCAGTTTCTCGGCGATGACTTCGAGTATGAGCTCGCCTCCACATGGCCGCAGGCCCGGCCGCTCCGCGGCCGGGCCGAGGTGGTCGAGTTCTTCGAGGACTTCCGCCGCCGTGCGGAGGAGCAGTCAGTGCCGTCATCCAGCGCGCTCCCGCTCTGCGCGATTAGGAGGAGCCGAACCGCGCTGTCGATACACAAATTGGGACCTTGAATGGGACCTGAGAGGAATTCGGCTGGGAGGCCCGTGCCTCGCCGTGAACGCTCGGGAGGCCGTCCGAGAGCCGCAAAAACGCCGTCAGAACTTGCCGATTTGCAGGAAAAAATCGGGGCGACTGGATTTGAACCAGCGACCTTTCGGCCCCCAGCCGACAGGCGGTGGGTGTAGATGCGTCCCGGAGCGTCCAGATCGTCCTATCCGTCCACGTTCGTGGACGATCTGGACGCATAGGACGATGCGTTGGGTACCAAAGCGGTACCACGAGTCACTTCAGCTTCGCATGGAAACGCCGCCGCGAGTCGGTCCGGCGATCCGGGGGCAGAGCGAGCCGACGGGAGCCGGTCCGAAACGCCAGGGACGCAGCATCTCCGCGCCCATCAGCTGGCTCATGTGGTGCTCAAGACATCCTCGAAGCTGGTGCGGCCGTCGAGATCGGTCCACGAGACGCGGCGGAACGTAAGCCCCACCTCCTCGAGCGGAGGTCGCTGGGCAAGCGCGGGGTCGAGTACGTCGTCCACGACCTGGTGGAACGAGACGACCCTGCCCTGGGTGGTCTCCACGCGGAACCCCTCCTTCACATCGCCACCGGTCCCCGCCCGGAAGAAAGTGAAGTCCGCCTCGACGACCTGGTTCTGCACAAGCGCCTGGGCGATCAGCGGCGATGCCCTGTCGATTCGCTTGCGGAACGAGATCGGCTTGTAGGAGCGCTTGCCCGACACTCCGGCGTCAGTGAACGGAACGGCCACCGACTGCGAGTAGTCCACGAGCGCGATCCCGTTCTCCGGCGCAAAATCATGCTCGCTGGCCTCGGCCTCGATGGTCTTGCCGTTCGCCGTTAGCACAACAAATGCCGGGTGGGCCACGTGAATCTCCGATCAACGGGGGACGGCTCAGGAACCCATCGGAACCCCGATCCAGACTAATCAGCTCGACCCCGCCGCGCAAGGCCGAGACCTCAATCCTGGTCAGGTCCAAGCGCCCTGGCTGGGCTTGGCCTGCGCACCCTCCGTCCAACGCGAGCACACAACCTGTTCCGGTCATCGCGGCGACCAGCTTTCGGGATCGCGGGACGGGTCGGATGGCCTCTCGTGAGGTCGGGGCGACTGGATTTGAACAGCGACCTTTCGGCCCCCAGGTACCGAACGCAGCGTCCGACTCGTCCAAATCGTCCGGCCGCGGGGACAATGGGACGACGGGGACGGGTCGCCTCGTCGTGTAACGGAGGCCGCATGACAGCGACGCAAGGGCGAACCTTGACTTCCGGATGCGCGGGAGCGAGGCTTGCAATTACAAGTTACGCCCGGCCTCGCGCGGCGCCAGCTGCTCGTGGCCAGGGGAAGGAGAGGGAAATGGCTACTGCGACGCGCGAGCTCGATGAGGCAAAGCTCGAGGAGTTCATGGGCCAGGCGGTGACGGACGTCGGCGCCGCGATGAACGCCGTCCTCGTGATGATCGGAGGCCAACTGGGTCTCTGGAAGGCGATGCACGGCGCCGGTCCGCTGACCACGGCGGAGATCGCCGACCGAACCGGGGTGCGCGAGCGCTACGTGCGCGAGTGGGCGTCCGCGCAGGCGGCAAGCGACTATCTGGAATACGACGCCGACGCGGACACGTTCGAGCTTCCGCCCGAACAGGCGATGGCGTTTGCCGACGAGGACAGCCCCGTCTATCTGCTCGGCGGCTTTCACGTGATCAGCTCGGCGTTCAAGGACCGCGAGAAGATCGCCGAGCGCTTTCGCTCCGGCGACGGCTTCGGTTGGCACGAACACGATCCCGAGCTGTTCATGGGAACCGAGCAGTTCTTCCGGCCGGGCTACCGGACTCACCTGGTCGCCGAGTGGATCCCGGCGCTCGAAGGCGTCGAGGAGAAGCTCCGGAACGGCGCGAAGGTCGCCGACATCGGTTGCGGTCACGGGATCTCGACGATCCTGATGGCGCAGGCGTATCCCGAGTCGACGTTCCACGGCTTCGACTATCACGACGCGTCGATCACACGGGCAACCGAGATCGCCGACACCGAGGGGGTCGCGGCCAACACGGAGTTCGCCGTTGCGAGCGCGAAGGACTTTCCGGGCGAGGGCTATGACCTGGTCTGCTTCTTCGACTGCCTGCACGACATGGGCGATCCAGTCGGCGCGATGAAGCACGTCCGGGAGGCGATCGACGACGACGGGACGGTGATGCTGGTCGAGCCATTCGCAAGCGACACACTGACCGAGAACCTGAACCCGGTCGGTCGCGTCTACTACGCGGCGTCGACCCTGATCTGCACCCCGTCTTCGCTCGACCAGGAGGTCGGGCTCGGGCTCGGCGCCCAGGCGGGTGAGCAGCGATTGGGCGAGGTGGCCGCCGAGGCCGGCTTCAGCCGGTTCCGGCGCGCAACCGAGACGGCGTTCAACCTCGTGCTCGAAGGCCGGACCTGATCGCGATCGGTAGTCAGCGCCTGGCCGGCGGGTGTCGGCCGGGCGCCTCGCAGGTCATGGTCGCTGACTCGCAAGTGCCCTGGTGGCCGTCACCGCTCCGGTGTCACGCAAGGAGCAAGAGTCGCCTCCAGCAACCTCCATCAGTTCCCCTCTTACGGAGCGCTGGATTCGCCGCCACGTCCCAGGAGTGCCCTGCTGCTCGGCGTGCGGCCAGAGGGGGCGCCGTCTCCGCGCCAACCCCTCCAGATGCCCAAAGCCCGATTCTCGAGCGGGCTCTCGCGAAGTCGGGGCGACTGGATTTGAACCAGCGACCTTTCGGCCCCCAGCCGACAGGCAGTTGGTGTCTATGTGTCCGTGAGCATCCACATCGTCCTATGCGTCCACGTTCCTGGACGATCTGGACACACGGGACGATGCGTTGGGTACCAAAGTGGTACCACGGCATCGGAAAGTCCGCTTTGCATGGGAAGCCGCTTGGCTCCGAGGCTGGGCCGCGAAGTTCGCCTCCTGCCGTCACCTGACGGCCGAGGGATCGGGGCCAAACGCGCTACTTCTGCCGCGCCGTGAAGCTGAACGTCCCGCTATCGCACGGGGCGATGGCGTCCTCGGCCTCGGCGGGTCTGAGCAGGCGCACCGTGCCAGTCGCGGGGCCCTTGCTGGGGATGCGCCCGGCCGCAACGAGCCGATCGACCTCGACGTCGTCCTCCGCCGTGCCGGAGAACCGGCGCTTCTTGACCCCCAGGGATGGTTGTCGACCCCGGGATAGGAGAAGAACTCCTTCTCATAGCTCGTCCCGGGGTACCAGGTCTGACCGTCAGAGCACTGGAACCACATGTTTCGGGTGGTGATCCGGTTCACATGGTCCGGCTTCAATTCGCCGCTCTTTTTCCGGTCCAGGTGAACGAGCAGCTCGATCGTTGGCTGAGCCCGGCTTGGATCGGCCTGCGGCTGATCAATCGTGCCGAAGTATTTGACCTTCGCCGCCTGAGCATCCCCCGCGGCCGGGAGCGACGCTAACGCAACGGCGAGCAAGACCAGGGCGGTGCTGACCGCGCGTCGAGCGCCACCAGCGTGCACCTCACTCCCCTGACCCTGCCGCATCTTTGCCGCCGCCTCGAGTTCGCCTGCTCCGACGCCACGCATCCTAACGCCATCGCACGGGTCTGAATCATTCTGCTTGGGACGAAAGCAGAAGTTTCGTCCGAAGCGCTTACTGCGCCTGGAAGCACAACTACCGGATCAGCCCTCGCCTCACCGGGGGGCTTGCCAGCCGGCGCGACCCATGTGGTCCGAGCCGCCACGGCAGCGACGGGCTGCGACCCCCGGGGAGACGAGGCGGGGCGGGCCGGAGCGGCGGTTTCGGCGCGCGCCAACCTGGATTAGGGTGATCGCTGCGAAGTGAACGAAGCCAACGAGTTCCGCGCCACGATCCTCGCTCGGCATATCGAGGCGGAGGAGGCCTTCGTCCACGGAGACCCGCAGCCACGGATGGACCTGTGGTCACGGCGCGATCCCGTGACCCTTTTCGGGGCGATCGGGATGAGCGAATCGGGGTGGGCGCAGCTCAGCAAGACCTTCGCCTGGGTCGCGTCGCGGTTCTCCCAGGTAAGCGAATTCCGGATCGAAGTCGAACTGGCCGAGGTCAGCGGGGACCTGGGGTACGTGCTCTGGTTCGAGCGCTTCAACGGCTCGATCGCCAGTCGCCCGGTCGAGCCGGTGACCGTTCGCGTCACGCACCTCTACCGGCGGGAGGACGGTGAGTGGAAAGTCGTCCACCGCCACGCCGACAACCCGCAGCGCGATCGCCCTACCACCGAGGTGGGCTCGTGAGCGAACGGGCGATCTCGGTCGGTCCCGGGAAGGGCGAAGCCTTCATGAACCCGGTCGGCGGACCAGTTACCATCAAGGCGCGCGGCGGGCAGACGGGAGGAGCCCTCACGGTCTTCGAAAGCGTTCCAGCGCCGGGTGAGGGGCCGCCCTTCCACCTGCACAGGAACGAGGACGAAATCCTCTACGTGCTCGAGGGGCACCTGCGTATCCGGCTCGAGGACGGCCTGTCCGAGGCACCGGCGGGCGCGTTCGTGTTCATCCCCCGAGGCCTCCCCCACACGTGGCAGAACGCGGGCGAGGGGCCAGCGCGCGCGCTGTTCGCGTTCGCCCCTGCCGCGCCCGGCATGGAGCGCTTCTTCGCGCGCGCGGCCGAAGTCGCGGAGGGCACCCCGCTCGCCGAAGCCTTCGCTGAGTTCGCTGCGGACGCGGGCATGGAGGTCCTCGGTCCGCCGCTGGCGCAGTCCAACCCTTCGTCCTAGAGCGCGTCGTAGTGCACGTCGGCAGGAGCGACGTGACGCTCAATCGAGCAATGCCAAGCTTGCCGTTTCCATGGAGGCCGTCGCATAAAGGGTGGCCGAAAGAGCGATCGCTGCCGACACTCAGACGGGAGTCACGGCCCCGGTCGCGCCGCCTTTCGGCCCCCAGCCGACAGGCGGTCGATGTCTATGTGTCCGTGAGCGTCCAGATCGTCCTATGCGTCCGCATTCGCGGACGATCTGGACGCATTGGACGATGCGCTGGGTACCAAAGCGGTGCCACGTGGCTTTCGCTTTGCATGGAAAGCAGTGGCGCCCTGGGCCCGTGAGCGGGTCGACGGGCTCTGAGCGCCCTGAGGCCGTCGTGAACGTGCTATCCCGGCAGTCCGGCTGCTCGCCTCGCCTCGCCTTCCTGCTGTTCGAGGAAACCTTCAAGGCGAATCAGACGCCCGTCGTCACTGACGGTCCACAGGCCCCACGACCGGACTTCGAGCTCGATACCGCTCCCTGCACCCCTGGCTTGAACCTGCTGTCTCACGAGCACCTTGTTCCCAGAGACGAAGAACTCCAACGGCTCGACGACCTGCATGTCGAATGCATCCGGCTTCATCCATTCCCGGAAGCTGTCAATGCCGCGGTAGAGATCGCCGGTCGGAGGCACGAACTCGATGTCGGGGTCGGCGAACTCAAGCGCAGCATCGAAGTCGCCTCGACTGAATGCGGCATAGGCGTCACGCAGCTTCTCGATCCATTCCTGACTCACCGGACGCTGAGTATCGCGGAGCCGGGGGCCCCTGCTTCTCGTCTCTATGAAGAAGGGCCTCGTGTCAAGTAGCGGCTCGTAGGTGGGTCGTTCTCCCTTTCGCCCAGGAGGGATCGACGCGCAAGACACCCTGCTCGTCCACCTCGTCGACAGTCACCGTTGTGGGCACGCGGTTGCCGGTCCCCTGTTCGAGCGTGATCGGGCCGGTCCAACCCGAGAAGCCACTCACCTTGTTCAATGCCGCGGTCAGCGCATCGGCGTCGAAGCCGCCCGCCTGCTCGACTCCATACGCGAGCACGTTCAGCGAGTCGTAGGCGTAGGGACTCATGGCCCCCGGCTCTTCGCCGAACCGGTCCTCGTAATCGGTGACGTGGGCCGTGGAGCCCTTGAACTCGTCGGGTGCCGGCAAGCCGACCACCTCGCAGTTACGGGCATCGGATGCTCCCGCATTCTCCACGTAGCCGGTGTCGTAGGAGGCGTAGCCGAGTAAGCAGGCCGGACTCGACCCCCCCGAGGGGGTCGCCTTGGCGATCAGGGCGCCCTCCGGGAAATAGACGGAATAGAAGACCGCGTCGGGATTGCCGGCGGCCAGCTTCTTGACTGTGTCGGAGTAGTCCTCGGCGCCGGGCTCGACGGGTTCGAAGGCCGTGATCTCGACGCCCGCGGACTCGAGCCGGCTCCTGACTGCGCGCGACATCTGGTTCGAGTAGCTCTGGGTCGGGTCGAAGCCGATCGCGACCGTCTTGGCCCCGATCCACTTTGAGAGCGCATCCGCGGTCACCGGGGCGACCTGGGAGCTCATCGGCGACACGGTGAAGCCGAGGCCGGCGAGTTCATTGCCAGCAGCGAGGCGAATCGGGACCAGGCCGGCGTTCTCGTAGAGAGGCAGCGTCTCGATGCCGACGCCGGTGTTCCACGCAGCGACGACGCCGTCGAGCCCCTCATCGATCGCCTTCCGTGCCGCCGGAACGCCGATCGCAGGATCGCCGCCATCGTCGATCGGGACGATCTCGATCTCCTTGCCCTCGAGGCCGCCGCGAGCATTGATCTCCTCAGCCGCCAATGTGGCGCCGTTCAACATTCCCTCGCCGGCCGCCTGCAGGTCGCCGGAAAGAGGGGCCTCCAGGCCGATGCGCACGCGATCGGAGTCACCCGAAGACGAGTCATCTGAGCCATCATCGGAGCCTCCGCAGGCTGCGAGTCCGAGGGTTAGTGCGGATGCCGCCACCGCGGCTACGGTGTGCGTCAGACGCCTGGAGAGCACGATCTGCCTCAAGGTCTCCGTCCTTGTCTCGTGATCCAGGGCAGCCTATCGGCGGCTTGACGCCCTGTTGCGAATATTCGCTGCGATCTGCGCGGGTTCCATGACGGCCGCCGGGGCTCAGGTGCCGCTTTCGATGCAAAGCGGAAGCCCCGCGCTCCCTCACCGCCACCACGAGCCGGCCTAAGGCCGGATCGCGCGAGTGAAATGTCTGTGGCCCGCTGGGTACTAACCGGGAGCTTCCCGCGACCCTCTCCTCCCGCCCTTGCCACCCATTCCCCAGGGGGCGCGTTCCACGTTCGGCGATTCGCGGAGTGGGCCTATCTGGCCTTTAGAGGAGCCGCTCGAACAAGCGGCCGGGCGCCCGTGCCCCGTCTAGATGGCGCGATACTCGCAGCTCTTGCGCGTGTCAGCGCCCGGTCCGCCGGCACAGCGGTCTGTGTCAGGGCCACCGCGCAGAGTGTCGTCGCCGGCATTCCGGCGGGGTTGATTCTCCGCCTCCAGCTCGGCATCGAGCCGCCGAAACGCACGGAGAATCGGCGAGCCACTAGCCGAAGGCGACGACTTCCCCGGCGGTCACCTCCGGCGGGTTGGGCGAGATCGACGCTTCGTTCTCCCGTACCCACTCGGCGGCCTTCTCGGTGGAGGCCTCCTCCCCGGCCTGGTCCTCGAAGACGCTGATCGTAACCATCACGCCGTTCCCGGCGTCGATCTCGTAGTAGGCCACAAAGCCCGGCATGTCCTTGAGCAGAGGCACAAATTCGTCCTTCACTCGCCGGCGATCCTCGGCGGGGTCGGCGACCCCTTCATAGCGTCGTACGGCCGCGTACATGTTGGCCCTCCCTCCGGTTCTGACGTCTTACCCGACATTCCCGATGCTAACCGGACTCGCCTGGTTGACGAGAGCGCGACGGGGGGCGTCCCATGGACGCCGATCCCTCTTCACTCTCCGACGTCGCTAATCGTCGGCGGCCCTACGCGAGGCGCCAAAGGCGAGGAATCGCTGGCAAAGAACATGGCCCAGCTTGTTCCACGACGCGATGTTCCGCGCCACTTCAACGTGCGACTTCCCACGATCAATTCCAACCGCCTCGCCGTATCGGTCGATCCAGCTGTCTGCGATCCCAGCGGTGACCTCCGGATGGAATTGCAAACCCCAGACGTGGTCGCCCAGGCGGAATGCTTGAAGACAATCCTCGCTCCTTCCGAGCGGGACGGCGTTCTCCGGCAGCGAGAACTGGTACTCGTGCCATAGATACGCTCGGAACCGTGGGGGTAGCGCCCCGACCAACGGATCCTCGGGCGCCTCAGAGGTGAGTTCGATCTCTTGCCAGCCGACCCCCTCGTGGCCCAACGGAAAGACCCCACCCGCCGGCCACCTCAGAGATCACCTGTCCGCCGAGGCAGATCCCGAGCACGGGCGTGCGGCCGGCGATGAGGCGACCGAGCTCGTCGAGCTCGCGGTCCATCCACGGTTTATCGGGGCGCTCGACGAGGTTGTCTGTCCCCCCAAAGATCATCACGGCGTCGTATGTGTCCGTGGGCCCTGGCGGGTGCCCAAGCGAGAAACTGTGCTCATCGACGGTATGGCCGAACTCTCGGGCCGCGGAGGAGAAGGATCCCGAAGGAACGTCGATTTCATGGATCAAGGAGAGGATGCGCATATCAGAATCTCCTCCATCGACCCAAGACCACGAATCAACTCTAAGGCGCAGTGCTACAAAGCGGACCGTCGCGGGGTACCTACTGGAAGATCGATCCGATCGTCATCCCGACGTGCGGCTGAGGGAGTTTTCCGGGCGGTGCCGCCCGAGCCTGGCTAGTCGGCCTCGCGCAGGTGCGAGCGCCAGTCGGGGTCGAGCCCGTCGAGTGCCGCGAAGGCCCTGGTGCGGACCTCGTCCTTGGGGGGAGCTCGGTATCCGGATCGTACGCGTCGGAGCGCCGGCGACGCGGCCGCGGAAGTGACAGTCGGGACAGAAGCACCGACACCGACCGGCTCTCGGCGTGTGGGCCGAAAGGTCGCTGGTTCGTACCGGTCGCTCACCCCTCGCGGCGGGTGCTATGCCGCCAAGCTGCTCAGAGGCCGGGCGGGCGGTAGCTGACCGCGCGGTTCGCCGCCTCGTCCACCTGCTCGGGAGTGAGCAGGACGGTCGTCTTCACGGAGGCGGTTCCCACGGCGTTCTCGATCAGTGCGACGGCCGCGGCGGCCTCGTCGTCGGGAAGGTCGACGATCGCAAAGGCGTCACGGTCACCGAACTCGAAGTAGAGGCACTCGAGCTCGCCACCCGCGCTGCGCATGGTGTCGGCCACCGCATCCCGCCGATCGGTGCCGCCTTTGCTGCGCACGCCCTCCTCGCCCTGAGCGGTGTACGTGGCCTGGAATAGGTACTTCGGCATCTCCGCCTCCTCGTGATCGCGTCTCGAGCCAAGGCTCCCACGCCGAAGCTGTCCAGGCAACAGGGGAATTCCTCAGGAATGACTGCTTTCCATGGAGGCTGTCGCATAAAGGGCGGCCGAAAGAGCGACCGCTGCCGACACTCAGACGGGAGTCACGGCCCCGGTCGCGCCGCTCGCATTGACTGACGCCGGGGAGTTGAGTCTCAGCCTGTCTCGATTGTGAACGGGGGTCGAGACGAGCTCTCAGGAGGCCGCTAGGGGTTTGTGCGACAGCCTCCATGCAAAGCACAAGTGATCGGGGACGCGGGGGACGGCGGGGGCGCGTCGTCTCAGTCGGGGCGACTGGATTTGAACCAGCGACCTTTCGGCCCCCAGCCGACAGGCGGTTGGTGTCTATGTGTCCGTGAGCGTCCAGATCGTCCAATGCGTCCACGTCCGCAGGGCCGTTTGCGCTCACACGGCTGTAACCCGGCGCTCGACTCGTGCCTACTAGCGCCGCATCACGTCGGAGCAGGGGGACGCGATGACCTGGAGGCCGCGAAATTCGTACATCGTCGTCGCTATCGCCCTCCCCCCGCCCGGAGGCGCGAAGCTATGGGCCGCCACCACAGCGTCTCCGACAGCCATGATGGCCTCGAGTCGCAGTTCCTTGAACCGAAGTAGGAAGTCGACGACAGCATCTCGCCCTTCGAACGTGCGCACCACCTCGGTTCTATTCATCAGACGCCACACCGCATCCTCGGCGAACGCTTCTTGGAGGGCGTCGCGATCCCCCGCGGCTACGGCCTGGTACCCCCGTTCAACGACGCCGAGTCGATCCACTGCCTCCATCTGACCCTCCCCTTTCGTGTCGTAAGGGCTCCTGTCGGTCTGCCGTCGCATCGGGGCAACCCCCATGTGACGCGAACATATTGCAGACATTAAATCTGGCCCCGCTCGCCGGGCTCGGCTCCCATCGACCGAGCCCCTGCATCCCATGCAGAGCAAAGAGCTTGTGCTTTTGGACGAGAAGCGGAAGCGAGCGTCGGGGACACGGGGGACGCCGGGGACGTGCCGTCTCAGTCGGGGCGACTGGATTTGAACCAGCGACCTTTCGGCCCCCAGCCGAATGCGCTACCAGACTGCGCCACGCCCCGTGGGGTAGGCCCGAGTCTACGGGCTCCGGCGCCTAGCGCTGCCCCTGTTTCTCCTTCTTCAGCTTGATCGCGAGGCTGGCCTTGGGGGACTCGTTTCCGGCGCCGTCGGTCGCGGTTCCCTTGACCTTCGCCTTGGCGCTTCCCTTGTCCTTGAGCGCCTTCTTGACGGCCTTGAGTGCCTTCTTGGGGACCTTGAGCTTGAGCTCGCGGGGATCGAGCGGATCGAGGTCCGCCTGAGCTCCGCGTAGGTTGAACGTCTTCTTCCCGTCGTCCTTGACGGTCACCTTCCCGTTCACCCTGGCGGCGCACGACTCGTCACAGGCGACGGAGACCTTCACGTTCTTGGCGGGCTTCTGAACCTCCTCGCCGGACAGGGTGAAGCCGGGCGCTCCGGGGTCGCCCTGTCCGCGCGGCGCGACGGTGATCGTCACCTTCGATCGCGGGCCGCTTCCGACGCCGTCGCGACCGAAGTACTCGAACGAGTCATTGCCCGCGAAGTTGTTGTTCGGCGTGTAGGCGACGGTCGAGGGGTCGCCCTGCTGGAGCGGGCCGAGCGTCCCGTTGGTCGGCCCGGCATTCGTGGCGATGTTCTCGGTCGTCGGCGTCCGCTCGTACGCGGGGCCGGTGTCGAGGCACTCGAGCGGGATGGTCACGGGCGACTCGAAGGAAGCGGTCGCAGACACCTGGTTGCACTGCGGCCTGCCGTCCGGCGCCCAGTCGGGGTTGCCGTCGAAGACGCCCGGGGCGTCCTCGAGTAAGAACAGGCCACCCGGGCTGTTGTCGGCGCGCTCCATCACCAGGGAGCCGTTCGAGAACGTCCCCTGGACGTAGGCGACGAACAGCCCGTCCGGCGACCAGGTGCAGTTGTAGTCGCCGTTCGCGGGCGCCGAGCCGGTGTTCTCCTGCGAGAGGATCAGCCCCGCGTTCGCGTCGAAGCGCCCGAGGCCCTGGTTGAACGGCGCGATGAGGATGTCCGCGGTGCCGTCGAAGGCGGTTCCGAGCGTGTAGCACATCGCCTTCCCGTCGGGCGAGATCGAGGGCTGGAACTCCTTGATCCCGGAGTCATTGAGGCCCAGCGTCTCGGCACCGCCCTCGGACGGACGCCGCATGATGTTGGTGTTCGCGGTCGGCGCCTGCGGGTTGAGCTTGTGGTAGTAGATCTGGCCGGAGTCGGGCGTCCAGGCGGGCTTCCCTTCGAACAGCCCCCCGCTCGAGGTGTTGGTGAGATTGAGGACCGAGCCCGAGTTCCCAGGGGCGGGGCGGACGAGGATGTCGCCCGCGGCGCCCCCAGCCGTCACCGCGGACTCGTAGGCGATTCGCGTCCCGTCGGGCGACCAGGCGGGACGGTCCTCGTCGATGGTCGGGGTGTTGGTGAGGTTCTGAGGGGTCGCCCCGGCGGCCACGTTCTGGACGAAGATGTCGCACGGACATCCGGCGCCGCCCACGCCGCGCGCGTAGGCGATCTGCGTGCGGTCCGGGGACCAGGTCGGATGGCGGTGCTGTCCGGCCGTCGTGCTGAGTGCCGGTCCGGTCGCCCCCGCGCCGACGCCGCTCGTGATCGTGCGCAGGAAGGGCTTCGCCTGCCCGTCGCCCCCCTCGCGACCGCTGATGAAGACGATTCGGCCGTTCACCCCCGACAGGACGGCGCTGGCGGCCTGGGGAAGGGCGAGGAGCACCAGCATGAAGGCGACGAACGCGAGCGTTGCGCGCCGCGCTCCCACCCTGGTCCTCCGCCCGTACACGACCGGCACGTTACACGCTCGGAGAGCGGGCGACGGGGCTCGAACCCGCTTCCTCGAGCTTGGAAGGCTCGCGTGCAACCAGTTACACCTCGCCCGCAGGAGGGCGAAGGTTAGCTCCGAAGCCGGGGGTCAGCCGGCACGCGCGCCGCGCGCGCCGAAGTCGGTCGTGTAGGTGCCTGCGGGGAAGTCGCCGCCCTCGGGGCTGCCCCAGACGACGCCGACACCGATGTGCTCGTACTGGCGGCTGAGGATGTTCCGGCAGTGACCCTCGCTCCCCATCCAGCTCCGCACGATCGAGCGCGGGGAGCCGAGGTCGCCGCTGCCCCAGGCGATGTTCTCGCCCCAGGCCCGGCCTTCCTTCGACAGATAGCCTCGGATCCGATCCGCGAGGACGGGCTCGCCCGGGCACTCATGATCGAAGCAGCGATGCTCGACCATGTAGCGGGAGTGCTCGCGCGAGGGTCCGTCGAGCTGCTTGTGACGGTCCAGCCTGGGCACGCCCCGCTTCGCCCGCTGCCGGTTCAGCAGGCAGAACACGGCCTTCTCCGCCCTGTCGGCGGAGACCGACCCCGGCTCGGCCGCCTTGCCCTTGCAGCAGCCTGCGCAGGAGCGGGCAGGGTGATCAATGCTGCAGGCGCCAAAGCTGCAGTGCAGGCTGCGAACGAACGAATGGCTGTGCGAATGAGCCACGCTCTAATAACGCTAAAGGAGGCACTCGGAGCGGATAGACCGAACAGGTAGCCGTTCCGATCAAGTTGGCATTATCGAACGCATGTTCGACACCGCACGCTCGCCGAACCGCCAATGCCGCCGGTGCGCCGAGCACAAGCCCATTGAGGAGTTCTCATGGCGAAAGAAGTCGCAGGGGAAGCGAGAGCCCGTATTGCCGCGCCTGCATGGCCGAATACGGCCGGCGGCACTACGCGACGAACCGACAGCTCTACATCGACAGAGCGCGCCGGCGGAACCAGGCGGTCCTGCGGGAGCGCACCGCCTTCCTCATCGAGTTCTTCCGCTGCGCACCCTTGCGTCGAATGCGGAGAGGACGACCCGGTGGTGCTGGAGTTCGACCACCTAGGGGACAAGGAATTCACGATCTCGGAAGGGATTCGGGATCGCAACTGGCAGAGCGTCCTCGACGAGATCGAGAAGTGCGAGGTGGTCTGCGCGAAACTGCCACCGTCGCCGCACGGCTCGACGCGGTGGGTTCCTTCGCGTCGCGACGGACGATCTCTTCGACGAAACGGGGCAGGAAGGGAATCGAACCCTCAACCTCCGGTTTTGGAGACCGGCGCTCTTCCGTTTGAGCTACTGCCCCAACCGAGGTGATCGTAGCGGCGCCCACCGTGCGGTCGCGGACCCGGCAAGATGCAGCCCGTGCCCCCCTCGGAGGTCGCCCGGCGGCGTCGGAATGCGCTGCTCACCGTGCTCGGCGTCGCGGCGACGATCTCGTTCGTGGTCGGCGCTTCCAGCGGGAGCAACGGGGAAGCCGAGAGCGACAGGGGAGAGCCCTTGCCTCCCTCCGGGGAGCTACCGGGCGGCGGTCAGACGCTGTTCCCGGACCGCCGCGTGGTGGCGCTGTACGGGGCGCCGCAGGATCCCCAGCTCGGGGCGCTCGGGATCGGTAGTCCCGACGACGCGGGAGAGGAGCTCGAGAAGCAGGCGGCGGAGTACGACGACCCCGAGCGCCCGGTGTTGCCCGCGATGGAGCTGATCTCGACCATCGCTGCGGCCGACCCCGGCGACGACGGGGATCACAACTTTCGCCAGCCCGATCGGGTGATCGATCGCTATCTGGCGGCAGCGCGAGAGCGCGGCGCGCTCTTGATCCTGGACATCCAGCCGGGTTACGCGGACTTCATGGACGAGGTCCGCCGGCTCGAGCCCTACCTGCGCGAGCCCGACGTCGGCCTGGCGCTGGATCCCGAATGGAGCGTCGAGCCGCCGGAGATTCCCGGCCAGGTGATCGGCTCGGTCGACGCGCAGACCGTCAACGAGGTCTCGGCCTACCTCGACGAGATCGTCACCGAGGAACGACTCCCGCAGAAGCTCCTGATCGTCCACCAGTTCACCGACGACATGATCGATGGGCGCGAGATGCTCGAAGAGCGGCCCGGCGTCGCGATCGTGCTCAACTCCGATGGCTTCGGGAACATCCCGGACAAGGAGGTCAAGTACGACGAGCTCAGCCCGCAGGGGCCGACCCGTCAGTTCGACGCCGGCTTCAAGCTCTTCTACCTCGAGGACTTCCCGCTGATGACCCCGAAGCAGGTCCTCAACCTGAAGCCGGAGCCGGACCTGGTCGTTTACGAGTAGGCGGTAGAGGTGCGGACGAGAGGATTCGAACCTCCACGGGCTCAGAGCCCACCAGGACCTAAACCTGGCGCGTATGCCAGTTCCGCCACGTCCGCACGGGGTGTGGCAGGCGCGTCACAAACCGTCGCACGCACCCGCCGGAAAGTCTAGAGTTGCGGCTGATGGAGGCGACGAGCGTTCGCCCGGGATACGAGCTCTGGCACCCGAACCGGGAGAAGGCCGAAGCGAAGACCACGAAGGTGGTCGTCGCTTTCGTGCTGCTCGTCTCCGCCGCGCTGCTCCTGATCATCACGCTCGGCGGCTGGGAGCGGCTCCAGGGCGCCTCGGTCGGCGCCGTGACGATTGCCTGGGCGCTCCTCTACGTCCTATTCGCCTTCCTGGTGATCCGCTGGAGCCGCGGCATCCTCCCCGTCGCCTCCGCGCTCGCGGTCCTGATGCTGATCTTCGCCGCGGTCTCGGCCCCGGGCTGGTTCGCCCGCGACAAGGAGGGCCTCGACTCGCCGGCGATCCCCGAGGAGCTGATCGGCCTCCTGGTCGTCATCGTCATCCCCGTCCAGCTCCTGCTCGTCGCCGTCGCCATGTTCGGCTTCAACCAGGACTGGCACGTTGAGGAGGAGCGCCCGACCGGGGGGGAGTACGAGGACGACGAGGAAGCGCGCTACGCCGACGAGGACGACGAGCGCTACGCCGACGACGAGCGCCGGTAGCCCGTCCTTCGGCCGATGCCGGAGGTGGGATTCGAACCCACACGCCCTTGCGGGCACGGCATTTTGAGTGCCGCGAGTCTGCCGTTCCTCCACTCCGGCCCCTTGGAACGATAGACGCGAGCCCACCGCGATAATCCAACCGTGGACCTCGAGGGGCGGATGGAGGACATCAGGCGGCTCTGCTCGTTCGAGGGGCGGCGGGCGGGGACCGACGCCGAGCGGCGGGCCGCGAACTGGCTCGCCGAGCGGCTGCGCGGGATCGGGCGCCGAGTCGAGGTCGAGCCGACGTACGTCCACCCCCAGTGGGGGGTGGTCGAGGCCGCCCACTGCCTGCTCGCCCTCGCCGGCAGCCTCGTGGCGATCACCGCCCCGCCCGTCGGCTTCGCGATCGTGCTGGTGACCGCGCTCTCGCTCTACCTCGACCTCAACGGGCGCTTCTATCTGCTGCGGCGGCTCTTCTTCCGCCGCGCCTCCCAGAACGTCGTCTCGCGCGGCACCCGCCCCGATGCCCCCGGCCGTCTGGTCCTCACGGCCAACTACGACGCACCGCGCACCGGCGCCGCCTACCGGCCCGGCTGGCGCCGACAGGCCGACCGGCTCGCTCGCAACCTCCCGGTCCCCTTCAGCCCCGCCCGGCTCGTCTTCTGGTCGGTGGCGCTGCTGCTTCCCGCGATCGGGCTTCGCATGGCGGGAATCGAGGAGAGCTGGGTCTCCCTGATCCAGCTCCCCCCCACCCTCGTCCTCGTCGTCGCCGTCTTCATGCTCGCCGACGTCGAGCTCTCGAAGGTCGTCCCGGGCGCCAACGTCAATGCCTCCGGCGTCGCGACCGTCCTCTCGATCGCCGAGCAGCTCGAGCAGGACCCGCCGGCGCAGCTCGACGTCTGGGTCGTCCTCCCGGGTGCCGCCGAGGCGATCAACGAGGGAATGCGCGCGTTCGTCCGCGAGCACCGCGACGAACTCGACCCGGAGACCACCTGGTTCGTCAACCTCGAGGGAGTCGGCGCCGGCGACGTCCGCTACGAGGTCTCGCAGGGCCGCGTCGTCAGCTTCGGGATGGCCTCCCGCCTCACCGAGCTCTGCGCCGCGATCGCGGACGCCGACCGCGAGGCGGCGGACGCCTACCGGGCCACACCGCTCAAGAGCGGCTTCTCCAGCGCCTCGCTGCCGCCGCTCCTCGCCCGCTACCCGGCGACGACGATCAGCTGCCTCCGCGAGGGCGAGCTCACCCCCGCCAACTACCGCACCGCCGCGGACGTCCCCGAGGCGATCGACCCCGTGTCGCTCGAGCGGGCCCACGGCTTCGCCCTCGACCTCGTGCGCGTCCTCGACCGCGACCTCACCCGCAAGGCCGAGCCGGCGGCCGCGGCGGCGTAGCGCAAGCGGCCGGCTCAGCGGCGAGTGAAGGTCACGGTCATGCTCCACTGCGCCGCGGACGAGCCCTGCGAGTCGTCGTCGCTGCCCGAGAACGAGCCGCCGCCGGAGAAGGTGAACGTGAGCGTGTCCCCCTCGAAGGTCGCCGTCGGGACCTCCGTGATCCCGGTGGGATTGGTGTAGCCCTCGGTCTCGGGGTCATTCAGCGGGCTGACGAACAGCCCACCGCTGACGTGGTGGCTCGGCGGCGGGGGACGCGGCCCGCTGTAGGTGCACGTCCCACCGAACATGTCCGCGTTCTCGTAGGAGTACTGCGCATACGAGTAGTTCCACTCCATCTTCGTCGTCGACGCGTTCGACTCATCCGGGTTCGCGGAGAGGCTGACGAGGGAGCCAGGAAGCGTCCGGTGGATGTCGCAAACCGTCGAGCCGTTGGGCCCGGGGTCCGGGTTATTGCAGCTTCGCGTGGAGACCCCGTCCCCGGTGTGCGTCACGGGCACCCCCCTGCCGAGCGAGCTGAACCCGTAGATCGGTCGGCCGTCGAAGTCACGGCCGACCGAAAACTCGAACGGCTCGCCGCTCCCATCGAACGTCGTGTCCCACTGCATGTTCGACTCAACCGTGCAGCTGCCGCCGAAGAAGCTCTCATTTTCCTGTTGGTTCGCGGTATAGGAGCCACTCGCCGAGGTGATGTCGAAGAGCGCGGTCTCGTCCTCCTTACAGAGTTTGTCGGCCAGCTGCTGGGCCAGCTGGTCGATGAGCTCGAAGAACTGGTCCTCCGGTCCCGAGACGCTCGCGGTGGCGAGGACGTCCCCACCCCTGATCCTCACGGCGCTGATCTGCATCGAAACGACGCCGTTGCTCATCTGGCCTCCCCCGACGACCTCGATCTGCGGCTTGATGAACCTCGGCCTCACCCGGGTCGAAGGATCGACCGCGCCTGAGTTGTGAAGCCGGATCTCGTCCAGCAGCGCCTGCCAGGCCCTCGTCTTCGGATGCTCGCGGATCACCAGGTCGGTCCTCGACTCCGGTGGGCACTTCTCCTGGTCGATCTCGGTGATCAGGATGTCCGCGATTGGGGTGCCGTTCGGCAGGCCGGTGCCCTGGACCCGGATGTCCGGGGAGATCACGAGGACCTTGGTGGTCCTACTCCGCGAACGGCGTCGCGTTCGCGCCGGGGGTCGGCGCGCGCCCGAGGCGCCGGCAAGGGCGGCGCGGCGGGCCACCGGCTCGGGCCTCAGGTTCGCGCGCTTCCGCTTGCCCTTCTTGAGCTTCACCAGGTGGCTGTGGTCGTCGAGCTGCTCTCCCGACCCGAGGTCGACCACCTCCGCGGCGACCATGTAGAAGCCGGGCGGCACCTTCAGCTTGTACTTGAGCGAGCCGGTCAGTCGCTTGGAGGCGGCGGTCTTCCCGGTCTCAGCGTGGATGGCGCGGACGTCGATGATGTGTTCCGCTGGAGAGCTGGACCACGCGCCGGTCCCATTGAGCTTGCCGGTGATCGTCCCGGCGCGCTTCGCGTGGGCGGCGGATGGCAAGGCGAGAGCCAGCGCCAGGAGCGCAGCCACTGAAACCCATCTGATCGCGCCGTTCCCCACCTGACCTCCGATCCGGAGCTCGGTGGCCAATCTACGCCCGTCCGGCGCGACAGTCAACCGCTGGCGAGACCTCGGTGATATAAGCGGCGCGATGGAGCGCACGGCGGCAGCGGACCGCGGAGAGAAGCTCTGGGAGCCCACGGCCGACGCGGTCGAGCGGTCGAACATGACGCGCTACATGCGCTGGCTCGCGACCGAGCGCGGCCTCGACTTCACCGGCTACGACGAGCTCTGGAAATGGTCGGTCGACGAGCTCGAGGACTTCTGGCGCTCGATCTGGGACTACTTCGAGGTCAGCGCGTCGACGCCGTACGGCGAGGTCCTCGCCGAGCGATCGATGCCGGGCGCGAAGTGGTTCACCGGCGCCGAGCTCAACTACGCCGAGCACCTCTTCCGCGACAAGCCCGACGAAGAGGTCGCGATCCTCGGCGCCTCCGAACTCCGCGATCTCTCGGAGCTGACCTGGGGCGAACTACGCGAACAGGTCGCCCGCGCCGCGGCCGGCCTGCGCGCGCTCGGCGTCGGGCCCGGCGATCGCGTGGTCGCCTACCTCCCCAACGTGCCGGAGACGATCGTCGCCTTCGCCGCGACGGCGAGCGTCGGCGCGATCTGGTCGAGCTGCTCGCCCGACTTCGGCGCCTCGAGCGTCGTCGACCGCTTCGCCCAGATCGAGCCCAAGGTCCTGTTCTGTGTCGACGGCTACCGCTACGGCGGCAAGGACTACGACCGCCTCGACACGGTCGCCGGCCTCCAGCGCGAGATGCCGACGCTCGAGCGCACGGTGATCCTCCCCTACCTCGACCCGAACCCCGACCTCGGCCGCCTCGAGGACGCGACCACCTGGGACGAGCTCGCCTCGAACGGGGAGCGCGCCGAGCTCACATTCGAGCCCGTCCCCTTCGACCATCCGCTCTGGGTCCTCTACTCCTCCGGGACGACCGGCCTTCCGAAGGCGATCGTGCAGGGGCACGGCGGAATCCTGCTCGAGCACCTGAAGAAGCTCAACCTCCACGTCGACGCCCAGGAAGGCGACCGCGTCTTCTGGTTCACCACGACCGGCTGGATGATGTGGAACTTCCTCGTCTCCGCCCTGCTCACCCGCGCCGCGATCGTCACCTACGACGGCAGCCCCGGGCACCCCGACATGGGCTTCCTCTGGGACCTGGCCGAGCGCGCCGGGATGACCTGCTTCGGCACCAGCGCCAGCTACGTCGCCGGCTGCATGAAGGCCGGTGTCGAGCCCTCCCGGGGCCGCGACCTCTCGCGCCTGCGCGCCGTCGGCTCGACCGGCTCGCCGCTCTCCCCCGAGGGCTTCGACTGGATCTACGAGCACGTCGGCGCCGACACCTGGCTGTTCTCCACCAGCGGCGGCACCGACGTCTGCACCGCCTTCGTCGGGGGCGTCCCGATCCTCCCCGTCTACCGCGGCGAGCTCCAGGCCCGCTCGCTGGGCGCCAAGGTCGAGGCCTGGAACGAGGACGGGGAGTCCGTCGTCGACGAGGTCGGCGAGCTCGTGATCACCGAGCCGATGCCCTCGATGCCGGTCTTCCTCTGGGGGGACGAAGACGGCTCGCGCTACCGCGACGCCTACTTCGACCACTTCCCGGGCGTCTGGCGCCACGGCGACTGGATCGAGATCACTGCACGCGGCACGGCCGTCATCTACGGCCGCTCCGACTCGACCATCAACCGCCAGGGCGTCCGCATGGGGACCAGCGAGATCTACCGCGCCGTCGCGGGGGTCCCGGAGGTCCTCGACTCGCTCGTCGTCGACGTCCCCCGCCCCGGTACCGAGGGCTGGATGCCGCTCTTCGTCGTGCTGCGCGAGGGCGCCGAGCTCGGCGACGAGCTCGTCGCCGAGATCAAGCGGCGGATCCGCGAGCAGTGCTCGCCCCGCCACGTGCCCAACGAGGTGCTCGAGATCCGCGAGGTCCCGCGCACGCTCTCGGGGAAGGTGCTCGAGGTGCCGGTCAAGCGGATCCTGATGGGCACCGACCCCGCCCGCGCGGCGAGCCGTGACTCGCTCGCCAACCCTGACTCGCTCGACTATTTCGTCGAGCTGTCATCCAAGCTCGCCTCTCCCTCGTAGGAGGGGGCGATGACACAGAACGGCAAGGCGCCGGTCGAGTTCGACCTCGACCGCTATCTGCGCAACTCGAAGAAGGTCGACCTGTCGGGAATCGACTGGGAGCGGATCCCGGACCACCCGCTCTCGGACGGCGACGTGATGTCGATGCACTACATGATGGACATCGAGGCGCACACGGTGATCTACCTTCGCGACCTCCTCGCAACCCGCGCCGCCGCCGACCCGCAGATCACCGCCTTCCTCTCGTGCTGGGTCTACGAGGAGCTGTGGCACGGCGAGGCCTTCTCCGACTTCCTGCGCCTCTACGGGATCGAGGAGCCGATCGAGCCGCGGCTCCCCGACGGCTCCTCCCCCCTCCCCACCCGCGCCAACCGCTGGCGCGACCTGCGGGTCTCGATCGGGGTCGGCAACGGGCTCGGGATCGTGCCGACGATGATCGGCTCGGCGCTGGCGAAGGACTTCGTCGCCATCCACATGATGTGGGGGGCGGTCAACGAGCTCACGACCCTCACCGGCTACTACGCCCTGATCCGCCGCTCCGGCCATCCCGTCCTGCACCAGCTTCTGCGCAAGGTGATCCAGGACGAGCGCCGCCACTTCGCCTTCTACCGCGCGCAGGCGAAGGCGCGCATGCAGCGCTCGCGCGCGGCGCGGAGGATGGTCCGCTGGGCGCTCGAGCACCTCTGGACCCCGGTCGGCGCCGGCGTCAAGTCCGAGGAGGAGGTCGACGCACTCGCCCTCTACCTGTTCGGCGACTCCGCGGAGGGACGCGAGCACGCCCGCGGGATCGACGAGACGATCGCCGCCGTCCCGGGCCTCGAGGGCCTGACGCTGCTCCAGGACTACCTCGACGCCGCCGAGCGCCGCGCCCGCGAGCGCCCCGGCTGGGCCGGCGTGCCGGCGCCTGCGCCTCGCCGCGAGAACGACGCGATCCCTTCGCTCCACTGGCGCGAGTCGATCCACCGCCGCCCCGACGTGATGCCCGCGACCTCCGACGTCGAGCGCCGCGAGGAGGCTCGGATGGCCGAACGGCTGGACGACCGGCCGATCCACACCGCCGCCGCGCAAAACGGCGGATCCTGACCTTCGCTGCGGCTACTGCGCAGCCGTGTACGTGAAGTCCACCGAGTGCACGTCGAGCGGATCGTCCATGGTGCCGCCTCCTGGGGAGCTGACACGCAGGTTGAATGCGACCGTATCGCCGGGCGCGATCGGGGATGAGGCGGGTGGACAGGTAAGCGACTGGGACGTGGTCCCATCCACGAAAGTCCCGCCCGAGCCGGCCGGGTCGCCGCCGTTCACGCCGCTGGAGCAAGCCATGACCTCCCGGTTGGGCGCTGTGTGAGTGGGCTTCGACACGCGGGTGCGCACCCGCCCGTCGGAGACGTAATCGGGAGGCGCCGTGACCTGGGAACAGACCAGCGTTCCCTGATCCGCGTTTCCGGGATCAGCGTCGAACCGGATCGTGAACCCCCGGAAGCTGGGGAGGTTGTTGAAGTCGGCGAGCGCAGCCCCCACGCTGCTGTCGAAGTCGAGGAAAGCTCCGCTGGCCGTCTGGCAGTCGATGAAAGACGCGAGCGGTACCGGCACCGAGCGCGTCAGGTTGTTGATCATCCCGGCGCTCACGCTGTCCGCCTGCCCCTCGTTGACGTAGGTCGAGTCGTGGTTGTGCTCGGTGGGCGCGAACGCGCTCGAATTGAGGCCGTCGAGCATCTCGGCGTTCCCGGCGGTCTGGGCGCTCGCGGCATTCTGCGCATTAGGCACCTGGCCAAGCGTGTCCTCGGTGATATCGGCGCCCGTGAGCGTGTCGTCGACGACGTTCGGTGAGCTCACAGAATCCCGCGCGAGATCCGAGCTCTTCACCTGCCCCTTCTTGATGTCCCCCGAATCCACCTTGTTCTTGCCGGGCAGCGCCACCGCCGTACCGGTGAGGGCGAGGAAGACGGCCACCAGCGCGAGATGGTGCTGGCGAACGTACTCGTAGACCCTCCGTGACATGGCTCGCCCCTGGGCGCCCGTTGCCGACTGCGCGTCCGATTCTACGCCGGATTGGCGCGGCCGTGGAGAATCGGCGGCCGCCTGACTAGACGGGAGTGACCGGGTTCCGGCGCTCGGAGAAGCGGCGGTCCTTGGTGTCGGCGAGCGCGAAGCGCTGGACGATCTCCGCGCGCAGGTCGTCGGGCTCGATCACGGCGTCGACGACGAGCTCGGAGGCGAGGTGGAGGACGTCGATGTCGGCGGCGAACTCCTCGCGTTTGGCGCGGACGAACTCCTCGCGCTCGGCCGCGTCCTCGATCGCCTGGATCTGGTTGAAGAAGACCGCGTTGATCGCCGCCTCCGGGCCCATGATCGCGATCGAGGCCGTCGGCAGGGCAATGCAGCAGTCGGGCTCGAACGCCGGGCCGGCCATCGCGTAGAGCCCGGCACCGTAGGCCTTGCGGACGATCACCGAGAGCTTCGGCACGGTCGCCTCGGAGACGGCGGAGATCATCTTGGCGCCGTGGCGGATGATCCCCTCGCGCTCGACCGCGGTGCCGATCATGAACCCCGGCACGTCGGCGAGGAAGAGGAGCGGCAGGTTGAAGGCGTTGCAGGTCCAGATGAACCGCGCCGCCTTGTCGGCCGAGTCGACGAAGAGCACGCCCCCCTTCTGCTTCGGCTGGTTGGCGACGATCCCGATCGCGCGGCCGTCGATCCGCGCGTAGCCGACCACCACCTCCTTCGCCCAGCGCTCCTGCACCTCCAGGAACGAGCCCTCGTCGACGAGCGCATCGATCAGCTCGGTGACGTCGAAGGGGGTCTTCTCGTCGTGGGGGACGATTTCCGACGGCCGCCGCTCGGCCGCCGGCTCGGCGGGCGGCGCCGGCGGGGGCGCCTCGCGCCAGGAGCGGGGCATGTAGGACAGGTAGCGTTTGGCGACGTCGATGGCCTCCTCGTCGCTCTCGGCGAGGAAGTGGCCGCAGCCGGAGACCGAGGTGTGCATCCGCGCGCCCCCCATCTCCTCGAGGCTGACGTCCTCGCCGATCACCATCTGCGCCATCCGCGGCGACCCCAGGTACATCGAGGCGTTGCCGTCGCGCATGATCACCGCGTCGCAAAAGGCGGGGATGTAGGCGCCGCCGGCGGCGGAGGGCCCGAAGAGGAGGCAGAGCTGCGGCACGCGGCCCGAGAGCCGAACCTCGTTGTGGAAGATCCGCCCCGCCCCGCGCCTGCCCGGGAACATCTGCACCTGGTCGGTGATCCTGCCCCCGGCCGAGTCGACCAGGTAGACCATCGGCAGCTCGAGGGTCATCGCGCGCTCCTGGATCCGGATGATCTTCTCGACCGTCTTCGCGCCCCACGAGCCGGCCTTGACCGTGGGGTCGTTGGCCATCAACGCGACCTTCTTGCCGCCGACCAGGGCGAGCCCGGTGACCACGCCGTCCGCCCCCAGGCCCTCGGCGTCCCAGTTGGCCAGGAGCGCCTCCTCGGCGAACGATTCGGGATCGACCAGTCGCTCGATCCGCTCGCGCACCGGGAGCTTGCCCTGCTCCTCGGTCTTTCGGTGGTGGCGCTCCGGGCCGCCCGCGAGCGCGGTCTCGAGCGCGCGCTGAAGCTCGGTGCCGCGCAGGGTCTCGCTCATCGCCGGAGGAGTCTACGAAGCGCTGGGAAGACTCTTACGCCCGCTCGGCGGAGTGCTCTTCGGTGTCGGGCTCGAGCGGGTCCCGCTCGTCCTCGTCGCCGAGGTCCCGGAGCGAGAAGTCGGGCTCGCCGTCGAGCTCCTCGGCACCGACCCCGTCCTCGTCGAAGTGGGCGAGCTCGGCGTCGGCGCTCTCGACCTGTGGCTCGTCCGCCTCCTGGGGCCCCTCCTCATCCTCGGGATCCTGCTCGGCCCCGCGATCCACCAGCTCTCTCAACTCGTCGACGAGTCGCCGGGTGTCGGCGAGGATCTCGTCGCGCCCGGCGATGAGATCGTCGATCACCACCTCGATGTCCTGGCGGCGCCTCGTGGCCTCGTCGATCATCCGCTCGGCGCGCCGGTCGGCGTCGTCGACCGTCTCCTCGGCTCTCGCCTCTGCGTCGTGGCGCATTTGGCGAACCTCCCGCCCGGCCTCCTCTCGGATCCGCTCCGCCTCGGCGCGCGCCGACTCCAGCAGCTCGCCGGCGCTCCGCTGTGCATCTGCGCGCAGGGCGTTGGCGGTCTCGTCGGCCTTGGTCAGGATGTCCGAGGTCCGCTGTCCGACCATCGCCAGCTCACGACGGACCTCCTCGGGATCGGCGAGCCCCGCCCCCTCGAGCCAGGCGGCGAGGCGGTGCAGGTAGGTCATCACCTCGTCGCGGTCGAAGCCCTTCCGCGAAGGGCTGAACGACGCCGCGCGAAGCTCGCGGACCTTCGTCTGGACCGCGCGCGAATCCGGCGCCTTGGCTTTGTCCCCACCGCTCATGAGACCCCTACGCCCCGACCCGCTCCGCGGGCTCGCGCTGGTCGGGTTCGGCCACGTACTCGCCGCGCGCGGGCGCGGCGTGTCGGGTGCTCACATCGCGAAGCTCGTCGGCGAGCCGTGTGGCTTCGGCGACGACGGCGTCGCGGTGGGCGATCAGGTCCGAGATCAAGGTCTCGATCTCCCCCCGCCGGGCCTGGCTCTCCTCCACGATCCGGCGAGCCTCGGCCTCGGCGGCCTCCACCAGCTCACGGGCCTTCTGGTCGGCCCGGGAGTGGATCTCCTGCGCCTCCCGATCGGCAGCCTCGCGGGTCTGCAGGGCGTACGCGTCGGCTCTCTCTCGCGTCCCCAAGGCCCGCTTTTCGGCCTCCGCCCGGAGCTCCTCCGCGCCGTCCTGGGCGCTGGCGAGGAGTCCCGCAGTGTGGTGCCCGACGCGCTCCAGCTCCCGCTTGACGATCTCCTCGCGGACGGGATCGCCGGCCCCCGTCTCCAGCCAGTCGGCGATCCGGTTGAGGAAGTGCTCGACCTCACGCTTGTCGTAGCCGCGCCGCCCGGTGGGAAACGTCGCGGTCCTGATCCGCTCGATGCTCGACTGCTCCATGAGCCCCCGAAAGCCTAAAGCCCCAGCTCTGACGGTTGGGGTTTCTCGCCCGAGTAGTCGTAGAACCCCTTGCCGGTCTTGCGTCCGTACCACCCGGCGGCGACCATCCTGCGCAGCGTCGGCGGTGCGGCGAAGCGCCGCTCGCGGTACTCCTCGAACATCACGTCGCCGATCGATGCCAGCGTGTCGAGGCCGACGAAGTCGGCCAGCTCGAGCGGCCCCATCGGGTGGTTGGCGCCGGCCTTCATCGCCACGTCGATCTGCTCGATCGTGCCGACGCCCTCCTCGTAAGCGCGGATCGCGTCGAGCATGTAGGGGCAGAGCAGCCGGTTGACGATGAAGCCGGTCTTGTCCTTGGCGTGGACGGTCGTCTTGCCGAGCTTCTCGCCGACGTCGAAGCCGAGCTTGAGGGCCTCCTCGCCGGTGGTCACCGTCTGCACCACCTCGAGCAGCGGCATCACCTGCGCGGGGTTGAAGAAGTGGAGGCCGAGGAAGCGGTCCGGCCGCTTGGTCACGGCCGCCTGGTCGACCGCGGACAGCGAGGACGTGTTGGTGGCGAAGAAGGCGTCGTCCTTGACGATCCCGTCGACCTCCCGCCACATCTCGAGCTTGCCCTCGAGGTCCTCGGTCATCGCCTCGATCACGAGGTCGCAGTCGGCGAGGTCGGAGTACTCGAGCGTGCCCTGGATCCGGTCGCGGACGGCGTCCGCGTCGGCCTGCTCAGCCTTGCCCTTCTCGACCGCGCGGGCGAGCTGCTTGTCGATCCTCCCGAGGCCCTTGTCGAGCTTCTCCTGGTCCAGCTCCCGGACGACCACGTCCCAGCCCGCCTGGGCCGAGATCTGCGCGATCCCATGGCCCATCAGGCCGCAGCCGACGACGCCCACCTTCTTAATCTCAGCCAAGTGACTCCTCTGAATAGCCGGAAATTGGGGGCGGCAGCCTAGCTTCCCCGGCCCGGAGGCGTAATTCCGAGGCGCTCGAACTGCTCGGCCATCGCGCTCGCGAGCGCGTTCAGGCCACTCATCGGGCGGACCATGACGACGAGCTCCGAGACCTTGCCCTCGTCGTCGAAGCGGAGCAGGTCGACCCCCTCGACCTCGCGGCCCTGCACGGAGGCGTTGAAGACCAGGGCCGCCGAGCCGTCGCCCTCGAGCTTGCCCGTGTACCGGAAATCCTCGAACACCTTCATCGCGCCCTCGGTGAGCACTGTCGCGACGAGCGGGCGGCCCTCGTAGGGCCGGAACACGACCGGGCTGCGAAAGCTGACGTCCTCGGCGAGGGCGTCGGCGAGGGCGTCTGGATCGCGCGCCTCGACGGCGGCGGAGAATCGGTCGCTGAGCACGCCCAGAGCCTATGCGAGGGGTCCCCCGCGGATAGACTCGCGCCGATGGAGAGCGGCGTCAGCGTTCGCGACGTGATGAGCCCGGGGGTCGTTGCGGTTTCCGGGGAGCTGACGGCGGGCGAATGCGCCGAGGCGATGCACGCGAGGCGGACGCATGCCGTGCTGGTGATCAACCCGACGACCCTCGACCCGATCGGCTGGGTCTCCCATCGCGACGTGCTCCTGCACATCCTCGACGACCCGCTCCTCACCCTGGCGAGCAAGTCGGTTTCCCAGGAGGCGACCTGGATCGACCCGTCCGCCACCGTCGAGGAGGCGGCCCGGCGAATGCAGGAGGAAGAGGTCAATCACCTCCTGGTCGGCGAGCCGGGAACGATCGCCGAGGGCGTGATCTCGTCCTGGGACGTGGTCGGCTACTACGCCACGCGCCCCAAGAACCGAGTCTAGATGAGTGATTCCACGGCCGCGTGTGCCCGGGGGCGCGGCTGGCCAAGCTGGGCGGTGCACGCGGGGTAGCCGCGCAGCAGCGCTGCTCGGCTCGCCCCGCGGGTGCCGATCCAGCGCAGCGCCAGGCGCGCCATCCGGGTGCGCGGGGTCGTGGAATCACTCGTCTAGCTCGCCCCTCCCGACCAGTCGACCGGACCCGCCGTGAGCACGTGCGCGCCGAGCGGCCGCCCGAGCAGCTCCTGGACCGCTCGCGACGCCTCGATCAGCTTCGGCAGCTCGATGCCGGTCGAGACGTCCATCTCCTCGAGCATCGAGACCAGGTCCTCGGTCGAGATGTTGCCGGTCGCGCCCGGCGTCACCGGCGAGCCGCCGAGCTCGCCGAAGGCCGACTCGAAGGAGTCGACCCCGGCGACGAGGGCCGCGTGCACGTTGGCGAGACCCTGGCCGCGGGTGTTGTGGAAGTGCGCGGTCAGCTCGACATCGCCGAGCCGCTCGCGCACGGCGGCGAAGAACTCGCCGACCTGGCGCGGGTTCGCCATCCCGGTGGTGTCGCCGAAGCTGACCTCCTCGCAGCCGGCCTCCGCGAGCCGCTCGGCGATCCCGAGCACCCGATCGACCGGCACCTCGCCCTCGAACGGACAACCGAAGACGACCGAGATCACGCCCTCGCAGCGAAGGCCCTCCTCGCGTGCGCGTGCGATCGTGCGCCCAAGACCCTCCAGCGACTCCGCGATCGAGCGGTTGACGTTCTTTCGGTTGTGGGTCTCCGACGCGGAGAGGAACAGGTTCACCTCGTCGAAGCGGTCGCGCTGGGCGAGCGCGCGCTCGAGTCCCCGTTCGTTCGGGATCAGCACCGAATAGGCGACACCCTCCGGGCGATCGATGCGCGCGAGGACGTCCTCCGCGTCGGAGAGCTGCGGGATCACATCGGGCCGCACGAACGAGGTCACCTCAATCCGCCGCAGCCCCGTAGCCGCGAGGAGGCCGATGAGCCGCACCTTCTCGTCGGTGGGAATCGTCTCGGGCTCGTTCTGGAACCCGTCCCGCGGGCCCACCTCCCGGATCCGCACCTCGCTCGGAAGCTCGCTCACGCCGCGGAGCTTAGGCGGCGGGGATCCCCGAACGGTCGTGGCGACTTTGTCCCGCTATGCGGGAGGAACTCGCCAACTGCATCAGGGTGGAGCCGCTACGGAGTCGTGTCGCCGGTCGTCGCCGTGCCGCCTCCGGGCGGTTCGGTGCCGGTGACGTCGGAGCCTGAGAGGTTCTCTTCGAGGCCGGTGCCCGCCCCCTCGCGCTGGGCCGACGCTGCCTCGTCGCCGCTCACGTCGCTCTGAGCGCCCTGGCCGCCCTCGCCTCCCTGGCCCTCGCCTCCCTCGCCGGTCGGACCGGTCGCTCCCGTCGGCGTGGTGGTCGCCGGCGTCGTCGTGTCCTCCTCGTCGTCGCCGCAGGCCGCGGCGCCGGTTGCGAGCGCGGCGGCGACGACGACAGTCAGCACCCTCCTCCAGGCAAGTTCGAGCACGGGGAGCGAGTACCCAACTCGCGGGCGACGAAACGGCTACTGCCGCTCGCCGGTGACGCCGCCGATCTCGATCATGCGGCGCTCGTGGGTGCCGACGCCGATCGTCCGCTCGCCCTCGCGCACCTCGACGTCGAAGCGGAGCTTGCGGCCGTCCGCGACCTCGCGGAGCCTTGCCTCGACCGTGCACGTGGCGCCCTCGGCCGCCGCTCCGACGTGCTTTACGCAGATCTCGAACCCGACGGTGGCCTTGCCGTCGGGCAGGTTCTCGAAGGCGAGGATCGCCGCGTTTCGCTCGATCACCCCGACCATCGCCGGCGTCGAGAGGACGCTGGCGCCGATCGTCCCGCCGACGTCGGTCAGCAGCGGTCCCTCGACCATGAACTCCTCCGAGCGCTCCAGCCCCGGCTCGAGCCCGCCCTCCTCGCGGCGCTCGTACTCGCTCGGGGTCTCGAGGTCGTCCTCCACCTGTGCGTTCATACCATCCCGAGGCCGCCGGAGACACCGAGGGTCTCCCCGGTGACGTACGACGCGTCCTCGGAGGCGAGGAAGGCGACCGCGGCGGCGACCTCGTCGGGCTGACCGAGGCGGCGAAGCTGGGTGGCGCCCTTCATCGTCTCGACGATCCGCTCGCCGACCTCGCCGAACTGGAGCGCGCCCATCAGAAGCGGCGTCTCGATCGGGCCGGGCGCGATCGCGTTGCGGTGATCCCGTAGCGGCCGTTCTCTCGCGCGATCGTCTTCGTGAACGCGATCACTCCCCCCTTCGCCGCCGAGTAGACGGCGGAGCCCTTGGAGCCGACCCTCCCCGCCTCGGAGGCGATGTTGACGATGCGGCCGTATCCGGCCTGCTGCATCGGCGGCAGGGCCGCGTGGGTGCAGGCGAGGACGCCCTCCAGGTTGATCGCGATCAGGCGGCGCCACCGCTCGGGGGTCATGTCGGTGAAGAACGCGAAGTCGTCGGTGCCGGCGTTGTTGATCAGGACGTCGAGCGTGCCCATGTCGCCGATCGCAGAGGCGACGACCTCGGGATCGGTGACGTCGAGCGCGATCGCCTCGCCGTCGATCTCGGCGGCGACCTCGCGGGCGCCGTCGGCGTTGACGTCGCCGATCGTCACCGCGGCTCCCTCCGCCGCGAGCCGTCTGGCGATCGCCGCGCCGATCCCGCTCGCACCCCCGGTGACGAGGGCGGTTCGCCCCTCTAGTCGCATGGCGGCGGAGCATAGACTCACCCCCCTCGTGGAGCCCGTCCCGATCATCGGCGGCACCGGAGCGCTCGGGTATGGGCTCGCCTTGCGCTGGGCCCGGGCCGGTCTCGGGATCGTCATCGGGTCGCGGGACGCCGGCCGCGCAGAGGAAGCCGCCAAGCGGGTTTCCGAGGCCGTGCCCGAGGCCAAGGTCGAGGGGCTCGAGAATGCCGAGGCGGTCGGCCGCGGCCCGATCGTCTTCCTGACCGTGCCGTTTCGCGCGCAGTCCGAGACCCTCAACAACCTCCGCGGCGCGCTGTCCCCGGGACAGATCCTGGTCGATTGCACCGTGCCCCTCGCCGCGGCGGTGAGCGGCAAGGCCACGCGCTCGCTCGGCGTCTGGCAGGGGTCGGCGGCGCAGCAGGCGCAGGAGATGGTGCCCGACGGAGTCATCGTCGTCTCCGCCCTCCACACCGTCAGCGCGCCGGTCCTGGCCGACCTCGAGCGGGACCTCGACGAGGACGTCCTCGTCTGCGGCGATCGCAAGGAGGACAAGGGCCGGGTGGCGGAGCTGATCGAGCGGGTCGAGGGGCTGCGGGCGGTGAACGCCGGCACGCTCGAGATGGCGAGGATCGTCGAGCAGCTCACCCCGATGCTGATCTCGATCAACGCCCGCTACAAGGCCCACGCGGGGATCAGGATCACCGGCCTGCCCGAGGGCAGCGCCTGGTGAGGTGCGCGTCGTAGTCCTCGCCGGCGGCACCGGCGGCGCCAAGCTCGCCGCCGGGATGCAGGACATCCTCGGCGAGGACCTCTCGGTCCTCGTCAACACCGCCGACGACGTCGAGGTCCTCGGAGTCCACGTCTCCCCCGACCCCGACCTCGTCACCTACTGGCTCAGCGGACGAGATCGACGCGGAGCGCGGCTGGGGCATCCGTGGCGACTCGTTCACGGTCTTCGAGCGCCTCGTGGAGCTCGGCGCCCCGGACTGGTTCGGGCTCTCGGACCGCGACCTCGCGACCTGCCTGCGCCGCCGCGAGCGGCTCGAGGCCGGCGAGCGCCACACCGACGTGCAGCGACGGATCGCGGAGGCGCTCGGCGCCCGCGGGCGCGTGCTGCCGATGTGCGACGAGCCGGTCCGCACGCGGGTGCGCACGGCCGGCGGCTGGGTTGGCCTGCAGGAGTTCCTCGTCCGCGAACGGGCCCAGCCCGAGGTCCTGGAGGTGGTACTCGAGGGCGTCGAGAAGGCGGCGCCGACCCCGGAGGTGGCCGACGCGATTGCGGGCGCCGAGGCGATCGTGATCGGGCCCTCGAACCCGATGATCTCGATCGGCCCGATCCTCGCCGTACCAGGGATGCGGGAGCTGATCGCCGACGCGCCCGCACCGGTCGTCGCGGTCAGCCCCTACGTCGGCGGACGGATCATCAAGGGCCCGACCAACGAGTTCATGACGGCCGCCGGCCGCGAGGCCAGCACCCCCGGCGTCGCTGCCGTCTACGAGGGCCTGCTCGACGGGATCGTCGTCGACGCCGGCGATCCCGAGCCGGCGCCCCAGGGGCTGGAGATGCTCTCGGTGCCGACCACGATGGATTCCCCCGCGACGAGACGCGAGGTCGCGGAGCGGGTGCTCGACTTCGCCGGCTCGCTCGGCTGAGCTCGATGCGGACGACGGCGATCGTCCCCGTCAAGCGCTTCGGCGCCGCTAAGGGCCGGCTCGCCGGGACGCTGCCGCCGAAGGCGCGCAAGGAGCTCTGCCGGGCGATGCTCGGCGACGTCCTCGAGGCGGTCGGCGAGAGCTCCGAGGTCGAGCGCATCCTGATCGTCACCAAGGAGTGGGACCTGCCGGTGGTCGACGTCCCTTGGACCGGCGTCCCGGACCTGCGCCGGAGCACGCATTCCAAGGCCGCCGCGCGGGGCGTCGAGCGAGCGATCGCGGAGGGCGCGGAGTGCGTCGCGCTCCTGCCCGGCGACTGCCCCCTGCTCGACCCGGCCGAGCTCGACGGCGCGCTGCAGCCGAGCGCGGCCCGGGCGCGTCGCGATCGATCCCCGACCGGCACGGCAGCGGCACCAACGGTCTCATCCTCTGCCCGCCCGACGCGATCGAGCCAGCGTTCGGGGAGGGAAGCCGCGAGCGCCACGAGAAGCTCGCCCGCGGATTCGGGCATACGCTCGCCGTCGAGCGCCTCTACTCGCTCTCCCTCGACCTCGACACCTACGAGGACCTGACCGTGCTGCGCCAGGCGCTCGACCGCAACCCGGAGCTCGCGCCCCGCACCGCCGAGACCCTCGTGGAGTTGCGCCGGGACGTCGAGAGCGCCGCGAAGCGGGGATCGGTCCCATGAGCGGGCGGATCGAGGTCGTCCCGATCGAGGGGCTGCCCGAGATCGAGGCCGGAGCTCCGCTGGGCGCCCTGATCGGCGATGCCGCGAGCCCTCGGGACGACGACGTCGTCGTGGTCTCCCAGAAGGTCGTCTCGAAGGCCGAAGGGCGGATCGTGGCGCTCGGCTCGATCGAGCCGTCGGCGGGGGCGGAAGAGCTCGCGAGCCGGCTGGGAAGGACGCTCGCCTGGTGGAGCTCGTCCTCCGCGAGAGCAAGCGGGTCGTCCGCGCACGAGCGCGGCGTACTGATCACCGAGACACGGTCCGGCTGGGTCTGCGCAAACGCCGGGATCGACGCCTCGAACCTGCCCGGCGAGGGGACGGTCGCACTGCTGCCCGAGGACGCCGACGCCTCGGCCCGCCGGCTGCGCGGCGAGATCGCCGAGCGGGCCGCGGTGCGCCGCCGCGGTCGTGATCGCCGACAGCTTCGGGCGTCCGTGGCGACTCGGTCAGACCGACGTCGCGATCGGCTGCGCCGGGCTACGCCCGCTCGACGACTGGCGCGGGCGAGGGGACCGCGAGGGCCGCGAGCTCGAGCGCGACGGTGGTCGCGATCGCCGACCAGGCGGCCGCAGCGGCCGACCTCGTCCGCGACAAGGGCTCCGGCGTCCCGGTCGCAATCGTCCGCGGTCTGGGCCGCTTCGTCACCGACGAGGACGGCTCCGGAGCGGCCGCCCTCCAGCGGCCGGCGGACGAAGACCTGTTTCGCTGAACCCCCGCTCCGTCCGGCGACGCTACTTCAGCTTGATGGTCCGCTTCGCCTTGTCCGCGTCGGCGTCGGCGTCAGTCGCCTTGACGGTGACCTTCGCCTTCACCTTGCCGCCCTTGTCAAGAGCCCGGTCGGCCTTCTTGAAGGCCTTCTTCGAGAGCTTCGGCTTCAGCGTCCTCTTCACGCCCGCTTCGAGGTCAGCCGTGACCTTCTTCAGCTTGACCCCGCGGAGGACCCGCTTGCCCTTCTTCGGGCCCTGGATCGCGAGCGTCCCGCGCGCGACGGCTTCGGTGTCCTCCTGAGTGACCGCCTTCACCTTGACCGTCTTCGCCAGCGGCTGCTTCTTCTTGCCGGAGAGCTTCAGGGTGGGGGGTCCGCCGCCTCCTGCGACCTGGATCGTCTGCTGCGAGCGGGCAGCGCCGCTGCCGTTGCAGTCCGCGGTTTGGCCGGTGAAGATCACCTGGGTCGAGCAGCCCTCGTCGTCGGTCACGGTGAGGGTCACCGTGTAGTTGCCCGGCTGCGCGTAGACGTGGCTCGGCGTTGGGCCGCCGTCGGGGAGCGTCGTCCCGTCGCCGAAGTCCCAGTCGAAGCGGGCGACCGAGCCACCCTGGGGATCGCTCGAGCCCGTGGCGTTGAACGACAGCGTGCTTCCCCCACCCCGGGTCGCCTGTGACGTGGCCGCGGTGAAGGCCGCCGTCGGACCCAGGTTGGGGAGCATCACGATTGACTGGAACTCGGGCGCTATGACGGTGGTCGTTGGCGACCCGATCGTCGTTAGCGCCCCGTCCCCCCCGACGTTGAATGCGGTGACGGTGCCGGGAGGCCCGCCCTGGACATCGTTAGCGACGTAGACCCGGCCGTTGGGCGCGGCGTCGACCGCGTACGGGAACTCCGAGCCGGTGTTGAACGGCTGACCAGGTACCGGGCTCAACGCTCCGTTCCCGCCGATCGCAAAGGCATTGACCTTCGCCGGGTCCGCGGCGGCGGTGAAGTTGGCGGTGTAGATGAACCGCCCGTCCTGGGTGATCGCGAGCCCAAACGGGGTGTTGCCGGTCGGCGCCGCAGCCCCGAGAGACGTCAAGGTGCCGTCCCCCCCGATCGAGAATCCACCGATGGTGTTGGGGGCGTTCGAATTCGCGACGTACAAGAACTGTCCGTTGGGCGTGATCGCGATCGCGCGAGGATTGTTCGCGGCCCCTGTTGTGACCAGCCCGCCGATCGCCGTGATCGCGCCGTTGCCGCCGATCGAGTAGGGCTGGACCCCCGTATCGGTCGTCGCGTAAAGCTTCGTTCCGTCGGGCGTGATCGCGAGGCCATTCGGGTTCGCCAACAGAACCGCGGGGCCCAGGGAGGTCAGCCCACCAGTGCCGGGATCGATCGAGTAGCCCGAGATCGAGTTCCCGTTCTCGTTCGCGACGTAGAGGAACTGGCCGTTCGGAGTGATCGCGGGACCGATCGGGTCGAGGCCGGCCGGGACCGGCGTGCCCACCGGACCCAACGCCCCGGTCGAAGGGTCGACCGAATGGGTCCCGATGTTGTCCCCGTTGTGCCCGGTGGTGTAGAGGGACCCGCCGGCGGGAGTGATCACGGCGCTGCGGGGCGTCTGCACCGTGGCCACCGGCGAGACAGGTCCCAGTGCCCCATCGGCCGCGACCGCATGTACCCCGACCGCGTTCGAGTTGCCGCCAACCACATATAGCGGACCCTTCGCCTGCGCCGTGGGCACTACGGCTACCGCGCCCAGGAGCGCGAGAACGGCAACGGCGAGGAACCCCGATCCCCGGTTCACGTCGAGAAGGTACCACTCAGTTGCCCCGGCGCGGCGCTCACGCCGGCTCGCGCTCCTTGGCTATCGCGGGAGGCGTCGCGCCCTCCTCGGTGAAGTCGGGGATCTCGTAGATGCCCCCGGGGGTTGCGCCGATGGCGAGGATCCGGACGCTCTCCTCGCCGGTGACGATTTTCCGCCGCTCGAGCGCGCCGACCCGGGCGAAGACTCCCGGCTCGAGCGTGAACTCCTCGTCGCCGACGCGGAGGGTCCCCTTTCCGGAGAGGGCCAGGTAGACCTCCTCTTGCTCGTCGTGGGAGTGGTCGTGCTCCGGATACATGTCGGCGTTCGGCGGCAGCTCGATCACCTGCATCCCGAACGCGGTGACGCCGAGCCCGGCGCGCACGCGCCGCATCCCGCCGTGGAAGACCGACTCGAAATCGTCGAGCCGCTTGACGGTCACGTCGGCCATGGGACGAACCCTACTCCTGGCGCCCCGGCGTGTCACCCGAAACACCAAGTACGGCGGCGCCTTGCAGGCGCCCGTCCCGCAGGTCGGCGAGCGCGTCGTTGGCGTCCTCCAGGGGGTAGACCGACGTCGTCGTCGCGATCGGGATGGTCTCGGCCAGGGGCAGCAGCTCCTCCCCATCGCGGCGGGTGAGGTTGGCGACCGAGCGAACCGAGCGCTCCTCCCAGAGGATCTCGTAGGGAAAGGTGGGGATGTCGGACATGTGGATCCCGGCGCAGACGACCGTCCCGCCGCGGGCGGTCGCCCGCAGGGCGACCGGGACGAGCTCGCCGACGGGGGCGAAGACGATCGCCGCGTCGAGCTCCTCCGGGGGCCTCTGGGTCGAGTCGCCGGCCCACTCGGCGCCGAGCTCGCGCGCGAAGCGCTGACCCTCCTCGTCGCCGGCGCGCGTGAACGCGAACACGCGCCGGCCCTGGTGGCGGGCGACCTGGCAGATGATGTGCGCCGAGGCGCCGAACCCGTAGAGCCCCAGTCGCTCCGCATCGCCGCAGAACCGAAGCGCCCGGTAGCCGATCAGCCCGGCGCAAAGGAGCGGCGCGAGCTCGACCGCAGGACCGCCCACCGGCAGCCCGAACGCGTAGCGCTCGTCCACCGTCGCGAACTCCGCGTAGCCGCCGTCGCGCGTATAGCCGTTGAAGAGCGCCCGCACGCAGAGGTTCTCGCGCCCCGAACGGCAGTAGCGGCACTCGCCGTCGGTCCATCCGAGCCACGGGATCCCGACCCGGTCGCCCACCGCGCGCCGCTCGACGCCGGCCCCCACGGCGTCGACCTCGCCCACCACCTGGTGGCCCGGCACGAGCGGCAGCTTCGGCTCCGGCAGCTCCCCGTCGACGACGTGCAGGTCGGTGCGGCAGACCCCGCACGCCTCGACCCGGACGAGCACCTCCCCAGGCGCCGGCTCGGGATCGTCCAGCTCACGCTCGACCAGCGGGGCTCCGGGGCGATCGAGGACCATCGCGCGCACAACGCGATGATCGCGGATCAGTACGTCTCGACGATCTCGTAGAGGGTTGTGCGCTGAGCCGGAGTGCGGCCGGCGGCGCGGGCGGCCCCGATCAGGTCCTCAGGCTCGAGCCGGACGCCGTGCTGGGAGCCGGCCATGCGGGAGATGTTCTCCTCCATCAGGGTCCCGCCGAGGTCGTTGACGCCCCAGCTCAGGCTCTCGGTGGCGGCGTCGAGGCCCATCTTCACCCAGCTCGCCTGGAGATTCCGCACCGTCTTGCCGAGTGCGAGCCGGAACGCGGCGGTGTGCTTGAGGTTCTCCGCCCGCGAGATCTCCTCGACCCCGTGCGTGCGGCCGAGCAGGGTGTTGAACGGGATGAAGCTGAGCGGGACGAACTCGGTGATCCCACCGGTGCGCTCCTGGAGCTCGCGGATCACCCGCATGTGGGTGGCGAGCTCGGCGGGCTCCTCGATGTGGCCGAACATCACCGTCGAGGTCGAGCGAATGCCGGAGCGGTGCGCGGCCTCGATGATCTCGACCCAGCGCGCCACCGGCAGCTTGTTCGGCGAGATCCGCTGGCGCACCCCGTCGTGGAGGACCTCGGCGGCGGTCCCCGGGGTCGATCCGAGCCCGCACTCGAGCAGGTAGTCGAAGACCGCCTCGGGGGAGCGTCCCGAGCGCTCGCACATGAAGTGGATCTCCATCGGCGAGTAGGCGTGCAGGTGGATCTGGGGCGCCTCCTCCTTGACCACGCGCAGCCAGCGTCCGTAGTCCTCGAGCGTGTAGTCGGGGTGGATCCCGCCCTGCATGCAGATCTCCGTCGCGCCGAACTCGACCGCCTCGTTGACGCGCGCGCGGAAGTCCTCCTCGTCCACGTGGTAGGCGTCCGGCGAGCGCTTGCCCTGGCCGAAACCGCAGAACGCGCAGCCGACGACGCAGACGTTGGTGAAGTTGATGTTGCGGTTGACGACGAAGGTCGCGGTGTCGCCCGCGAGCTCGGCGCGCAGCCCGTCAGCCGCGTCGCGCATCTCCTCGATCACGGCAGGGCGGGTCTCCGCGAAGAGCCCGGTCAGCTCCTCGGCGGTGAGCTCCTCACCCCGTCGGCCACGCTCGATCGCCCGCGGGCCGGCATCGGGGTCGACCACGGTCTCCCGCCGTCGCCCGGACCCTCGCCGCGGGATGAAGCTCCAGTACTTGAGCTTGACCACGTCGAGGACGCCCTGCTCCATCCACTCGGGATCCATGTACTGCGGGTAGACGCAGAGCCGCTCGGTCAGCGCGTAGCCCTGCGGCGCGAGGCGCTTGCGGACCTGGTGCGGACTCGGGAAGGCGTGCTCGGGCGAGATGTGGTCGCCGTTGGCGGAGAGGCCGCCGAGGTCGGTCGCACCCTCGCGGACCAGCTCGTCCCACCAGTCCGAGAGGTTCGGAGGGATCTGGATGCCGACGTCCGGCATCAACCGCCTGCATTCGGCCACGAGCCGCTTCATGTCTTCGATCGAGACGGGCGTCGCCCACTCGGGCATGGCGCCGGAGGGGTCAGACCCCTCCGGGGACACTTCGCCGTCGTCCTGCCAGCGACGCCTCGCCGCCTCGTCCGCGATCTCGGCGACCTCGCGGCCGTAGTAGCGTGGGTGCGGGACGTAGTTCTGGAGGATCACCTCCTGGATGTGGCCGTGGCGCTCGTGGACCCCGGCGAGCGCCTCGAGCGAGGCGACCCGTTCCTCCTCGGTCTCGCCGATCCCGACCAGGATCCCGCTGGTGAACGGGATCCGCAGCTCACCGGCGGCCTCGATCGTCGCGAGACGCCTCGCCGGGTGCTTGGTCGGGGAGCCGGCGTGGACGGTCTCCATCAGCCGCTCGGAGATCGACTCCAGCATGAGGCCCTGGGAGGCGGTGACCTGCCGCAGGCGGCTCAGGTCCGCTCGGTCGAGGACGCCGAGGTTGGTGTGCGGGAGGAGACCGCGCTCGAGCGCACGTTGGCAGGCCCACGCCACGTACGAGGTGAAGTCCGGGTGGCCCCACTGCGCCAGCCGCGTCGCGACCTCCGGATTCACCTCGGGGCGCTCGCCGGTGAGGACCAGGAGCTCCTTGCAGTTGCGCCTGGTCGCATCGTCGAGCCGCTGCTCGACCTCGTCAGGCGCGTAGATGTGCGCCCGGTGCGTGGCGAACGCGCAGTACTTGCAGTAGCACTGACACGTCCGCGATAGCGAGAGCGTGAAGTTGCGCGAGAAGGTGACCCGGCGCATCCCTCGCGGAAGCTAGCAGTGGCGGTCGGCGGGCCATCGGCCCGACGCGCTGCGCCCGGATCGCCTGCCGGCGCTAGTCCTTGCCCTCGGCGCGCGAAACCGCGCCGGAGGCCTCGCCGAGCGGACGCTTCTCGGCCCGGGCGCCGGCCTCCTCGCCGGCCCCTTCGACCTCCTCGCCCGTAGCGATCACGAACTTGTAGAAGAGCGCCGCGACCAGCGCGCCGACGAGCGGGCCGATCAGGTAGGGCCAGACGCCGCCGAACTCCTCGCCGATCAGGGCCGGGCCGAACCAGCGCGCCGGGTTGACGGCGGCGCCGGTCAGCGGGCCGAAGATCATCACGACGAGACCGAGGGTCAGCCCGATCCCGAGCGGCGCCCACTCGCGGCGCACTCGCGGGTTCATCGCCACCGCGACGACGGCGAGCACGAGCAGGAAGGTACCGAGCGCCTCGACCACCGCGCCCTGGAAGTTGCCGCCGAGAAGCGGGGTGATCTCGGTCGCGCCGTAGTTCGTGCCCCGGCCCTCGTCGAGCAGAAGGCCCTTGGCGAGCAGAGCGCCGAGGACGCCGCCGGAGAGCTGGGCGAGGATGTAGACGACCGCGTCGACGGGATCGATCCGCCGCAGGACCCCGGCCGCGAAGGTCACCGCCGGGTTGAAGTGCCCGCCGCTGACACCACCGAGCGTCAGGATGAGGGCGAACAGCACGAAGCCGTGGACCAGGCCGACGACCGCGAAGTCGGAGCCGAACTGCGCCGCCTGGCCGCCGGTGGAGACGTAGAGGATGACCACGGTGCAGACGACGAACGTCAGGAACAGCGTGCCGACAAGCTCGGCGATATACGCGGCGAGACCTCGATCCTGCACTGTGCGTGCGACCTCCTCGAAAGCTTTCGTTGCCTACCCGTGCCCCGGAGCCCGGGACTGAAGCGGCGGCAGTCTAGCGACTATCGGCGTTACTGGCTGTCGGCGTCGTGCTGCTCCTGGAGCGCCCTGGCGTCCTCGATCACCTCGAGCGCCTCCTCGCGGGAGCGCCAGCCCTGGACTTCCACCTTCTTGTCCTCGAGTTGCTTGTAGGTGGAGAAAAAGTGGTGGATCTCTCGCTGAAGCTGCTCCGGTACGTCCTCGAGGGTCTCGGCGTGATTCCAGCCCGGGTCGTGGGTGGGAACGCAGACGATCTTGTCGTCCTCGCCCTTGTCGTCATGCATCTTGAACAGCGCGATCGGCTTGACCGGGATCACGCAGCCCGAGAAGGTCGGCTCCGACACGCAGACCATCACGTCGAGCGGGTCTCCGTCGCGGCCGCGGTGCCCGATCAGGTAGCCGTAGTCGGTCGGGTAGACCATCGAGGAGGAGAGGAAGCGGTCGAGGATCACCCGTTGGAGCCCCTCGTCGTATTCGTATTTGTTGCGGCTCCCCTTCGGGATCTCGACGAAGGCGAGGAGGTCGTCCCCAGGCGCTGTTCCGACCATCGGGGCCAAGGCTATCCTCCTGCCCCGCATGACGAAGGTCGTCGCGCTGCTGGCGGCCGTCGTCGCGGCTCACGGCCTCGCGGCCTGCGGCGACGACGGTGCTGAACCGGGCGTCTCCAGCGAGGCGACCCTCGTACTCGACTTCCAGCCCAACGCCGTGCACGCCGGGATCTACTCGGCGCTCGCGGAAGGCGAGTACGCCGACGAGGACGTCGCGCTCGACGTTCGCGAGCCCTCGGCGTCGACGGACGCGCCGAAGCTGCTCGAGGCGGGCCGCGCGCAGTTCGCGATCCTCGACATCCACGACCTCGGGATCGCGCGCGAGCGGGGCTTCGACGTGGTCGGCATCGCGCCGATCGTCCAGCGCCCATTGGCCGCCGTTATCGCGGGCGACCGAGAGGTGGTGCGCGAGCCGTCCGATCTCGAGGGCGGTGAAGTCGGCGTGACCGGCCTACCGTCGGACGAGGCGGTGCTCGACTCGGTGCTCGAGGCGGACGGCGCCGACCCCGCGGCCGTCCAGCGGGTGACGATCGGGTTCGAGGCGGTCCCGACCCTTTCCGCCGGCCGCCTCGATGCCGCCACGGCCTTCTGGAACGCGGAGGGCGTCGCGCTTCGACGCGCCGGCATCCCCTCCCGCGAGTTCCGGGTCGACGACTACGGGGCCCCGCGCTACCCCGAGCTGGTCCTGACGACCGCCGCCGAGACGCTGAGCGAGGGGCCGGAGCTCGTCAGCGGCATCGTCGACGCAACCGCCGCCGGCTACGAGCGCCTGATCGCCGAGCCGGAGGCCGGGCTCGACGACCTCCTGGCCGAGTCGCCGGGCCTTGACCGCGCCGAGCAGCAAGCCCAGCTCGACGCGTTGCTGGAGGCCGATGCCTTCTCCCCACCCGGCGAGCTCGACCCCGAAGCGCTGGAGGAGTGGGCTCGCTGGGACGTCGAGCGCGGGATCCTCGAGGAGGAGCCCCGGATCGACGAGGCGTTCCCAGGGGTCTGACCCCTGGGGGGACAGGTCACCCCGAGGGGTCTGACCCCTGGGGGGACAGGTCAGGTCAGGGGCGGGGCTCGGCGAGGAGGCGGTCGACCAGTTCCGGCATCTCGCGAACAAGGCGTGAGCGGGGGACCGCTAGGTCGATCCCGGCGGCCTCGGCCGCCTCGCGGGTGTCGACGTCGGTGTGCTGGTAGAACCCGAGCACCGGCGGCCCGAGCCCGACGAGGGCCTCCGGCGCCTCGCAGTCGAGGTCGGCGACGACGATCTCGGCGCGCTCGAGCCCCTCGGCCTGCGCGATGGTGGGGACGAGCTCGACCTCGTGGCCGGCGGCGATCAGGGTCTCGGAGACCCGGGAGCCGAGCATGAGGTCGGCGACGATCGCGACGACCCGGGCCACGGGCGATGCCCTAGAGATTTCGGCGGGCGCGAAATTCCCGCCGCACCGACTCCGGGCGCCCCCACATCTGCACGACCTCGGCGCGCCCCTCACGGACGCCGGCGACCCGCATCTCGCCCGCGATCTCCTCGCGGTCGAGCAGCGCTAGCGTCCCCTGGACGGTCTGCGCCGCGGCGGCATGGCCGAACTCGTGCGCGACCAGCAGGCGCCAGTGCCAGTCGGCCTTCGAGTAGGGCTGCGCGTTCACCTGCGAGAGGATCACCGCGGCGTCGACGTAGTGGCTCTCGTCGGCGATCCGCAGGTCGATCTCGATGTCCGTCCAGTCCTCGGGGAGCGAATCGACGATCTCGGCGAAGGTGTCGGCGAGAGCCACGCAGCGAGCCTACCGAGCCATGGCGCTCAGCTGATCAGCATGCGCTCGGCGAGCTCGCCGCCGATCGCGTGCGTCTCGCCGTCGACCTCGACGAACAGCGGTCCGCCGAACGGCTGGCGGTCGGTCACGGTCAGCTCCGCGCCGGGGCGGATCCCGCGCTCCGCGAGGTAGCGAAGCATCGCCGAGTCGGAGTCGGAGACTCGCGAGAACGTACCGGTCTGGCCAGGGTCGAGCTCGGCAAGCGACGTTCCCTCCTCGGCGGAGAGCTTCAGATCCCGGCTCGGGATCGGGTCGCCGTGCGGGTCGAAGTCCGGATTGCCGAGCGCGGTCGCGATCCGCTCCTCGAGCTCCTCGGAGATGTAGTGCTCGAGCACCTCGGCCTCGTCGTGGACGCGGTCCCAGGGCATCCCAAGCGCCTCGGCGAGATACGACTCGATCAGGCGGTGGTGGCGGATCACTTCGAGCGCGACCTTGCGCCCGGCGGAGGTGAGGCGAACCCCGCGGTAGGGCTCGTGCTCGACCAGCCCCGCCTCCGACATCCGCTTCAGCATCGCCGTCACCGAGGCGGGCGAGACGCCGAGCCGCACCGCGAGGGCGCTGGTGGTCACAGCGGCGTGCCCGCGGCGCTCCAGCCCGAAGATCGTCTTCGCGTAGTCCTCGACGGCCTCCGAGGGCAGGCCGCGTGCGCGCCGCTGACCGTGATGCTGGGCCGCAGCCGTACTCGAGCGCGGTCCGACGGCGGCCATCAGACCGAGACCAGGAGCCCGGTGGCGTACAGGAGGAGCATCCCCGCGAGGATCCCGGCGACGCTTCGCGGGTGAAGCGCGCGCCCCGCGCGGTCGCGGATCGAGGGGACGAGCTGGACGATCACCTGGGCGATCGCGCCGACGCCGATTCCCAGAAGGAAGGTCGAGAGCTCGGCGTTGTAGGCGGCGGCGCCGATCAGCGCGCCGAGGATCGCCGGCGCGCCTGCGATCAGTCCGAGCGCCGCCAACCGGCCCAGCCGCGGCCGTTGGTCAGCGCCGGCCAGGGGAGCGACGATCGCCAAGCCCTCGGTCGTGTTGTGGATCGCGAACCCAATCACCAGGAAGGCACCGAGGGCGAGCTCGCCGAGCGCGTACGCCGAGCCGATCGCGAGCCCCTCGCCCAGGTTGTGGAGGCCGATCCCGACCGCGACCATCAGCGAGAGGCGGAACGCCCCCGCCCCGGCGTCGGTCGCGCGATCGCGGCGATCCGCCAGCCAGCGGTCGAGCGCGGTCAGCGCGAGATAGGCGATCGCGGCGCCGGCGACGAGCAGCTCGACGCCGCCGAACGCGCCGGACCCCGAGCCGGCGATCTCCACCCCCTCGAGCGCGCCGTCGACGGCGAGGAAGGCGAGGAGCCCGATCGTCAGCGCCATCAGCAGGCCGATCCACGACTGGCGCACGCGGCTCATGAACGGCAGGAAGAGCATCCCGAGCGCGACCGGGATCACGCCCACGTAGGTGCCGAGCAGCGCCATCAGCGCGAAGAACCCGCCGTCGGCCTCGGGCGTTTCGACCGCGACGTCGATCTCGTGGTCGATCGTCGCTCCGGTCGAGGTGACGATCGTGATCGCGTACGGGGAGCCCTCCTGCCAGGGATAGGAGAGGGTGAGCGTCCCGGAGTCGAGCCTGCCGAGCTCCCGTTGGGAGGCGTCGAAGTCGACGTATGCGTCGGCGACGAAGACCTGGCCCACGGTCACGGGGTCGGGCCCGGTGTTGCGCACGGTGAGCTCGATCTCGCCGGGCCGCAGCACCGTCCGCTCGACCGCGAGCTCCTCCACCGGCGGGCCGCGGCGCTCGTCCACGCCCGGGCCCCCGAGCACCGCGAAGCCGACGATCGCCGCCACGATGATCGCCAGCGGCACCCCGGCGAGGATCCACAGCGACCGGCGCTCCGCGCCGTCGCGCTCACCCACCGCGTGTCCGCGCGCCTCCACGCTCAGATGACCTCGAAGAAGCCCATCCAGCCGAGCTCGGCGAACTCGGTCTTGTGGGCGTGGAACATGAAGCTTCCCGGGTGCGGGAACCGCAGCTCGCAGATCCCCCGCTGCGCCTGGCCCTGGACGACGGTGTCGGTGAAGTCGACCGGCTCCAGTCGCGTCCCGGTCGGGTAGTAGTCGAAGAAGTTCCCGTGGATGTGGAACGAGTTGATCGGGTCGTACTCGAGCGCGTTGACGAGGTAGATCCGCACCAGCTCCTCGCGCTTGACCCGGATCGGCTCGTTGACGTAGTGGAAGGCAACCGTGTTGACCGCGTAGACCTGGTTGCCCTCGGCGTCGAAGTTCGTGTTGAAGCCGTTCATCATCATCATCAGCTCGTCGGCCTCGGCTCGCCCCTGCTTCGGGTCGATCACGAACGTTCCGTAGAGCCCGCGCGCGATGTGCTCGGCGAGCGGGCCGGTGTGGCAGTGGTAGAGGTGGAGGCCAAACGGCTCGGCATCGAACTCGTAGACCGTCGACTCGCCGGGCTCGATGATCCCCGCACCGATCTCCGGGACTCCGTCCATCTCCGCCGGGTGGAGGCCGTGGAAGTGGATCGTGTGGGGATGGGCCGAGCCGTTGACGAAGCGGACCCGAAGGCGCTCGCCTTCGCGGCAGCGCAGGGTCGGCCCCGGGACGCGGCCGTTGTAGACCCACGCCGGATATGTGACCCCCGGCGCGACCTCGATCTCCTTGTCCTCGGCGACCAGCGTCCACTCGCGCAGGGTGCGGCCGCTGGCGAGACGACGGGAGCGCCCGTAGTCGAAGTCGCGCAGGATCTCCGTCGGGTCGAAGCCGTTCGCCTCGTGATCGACCGACTCGCCGCCCCGGAACGTGGGGCCCGCCGCGCCGCCGCCGTGGGTGTGCGAGAGCGCCTTCGAGGTCCCGTCGCCGTGCCCGCCGGCCGCCTCGGCGCCGTCGATCGCCTGGTGGATCCCGCGGTGCGGGACCACCTCGTGCAGGACCGGCAGCGCGGCGCCGGCGGCCGCGGCGCCGCCCAGCAACTTGCGGCGACTGATTTTGGTCCGACTCGACATGGCTTTAGCCTCATCTAAATATACACTTGGCACGGATGGCGACGGTGACGACGATCGAGCTCGACGGCCAGTACCGGCTGCTGCGTGAGGAAGCGGGCTTCGTCGATCGAACGGCGCGAGGGAAGATCGTGGTTACCGGCTCGGAGGCCGCTGAGTTCCTGCAGGGGCAGCTCACCAACGACGTCGAGGGGCTCGAGCCCGGCTCGGGTTGCTACTCGGCGCTTCTCGACCGCAAGGGCCGGATGCAGGCCGACATGCGGGTCCTGCGACTGGACCCGGAGCGGTTCTGGATCGACACCGACTCGATCGCCACCGACGCGGTCCTGCGGCACCTCGGGATGTACAAGCGTCGGACGCGAGGCCGACGTCGCCGACGCCGGCGGGGACTGGTCGATCCTCTCCGTGATCGGTCCGGCCGCGAACGAGGCCCCCGGGGCGGGCCCGGTCTCCCCCGAGCACGCGCAGCTGCCGGCGCGCGAGAACGGAACGATCGTCGTGGCGAACGCGGACGGCGTCGACCTGCTCGTACCCGCCGCCGTCGGCGAGGGGGTCAGGGCGTCCCTGGCCCGGGCCGGCGTCGCCGAGGTCAGCCAGGAAGCGGCGGAGATCATCCGGGTCGAAGCCGGGCGGCCGCGCTTCGGAAACGAAATGACGACCGAGACGATCCCCCAGGAGGCGGGCATCAACGAGCGCGCGATCAGCTTCACCAAGGGCTGCTACATCGGTCAGGAGACGGTGGCGCGGCTGCATTACAAGGGCAAGCCGAACCGGCACCTTCGCGGCCTTCGCCTCACCGCCCCGGCGGCGAGCGGGGACTCGATCCGGCTCGGCGACAAGGAGCTCGGCCGGATCGGCACGGCCGTGGTCTCGCCGGCTCGAGGAGCGATCGCGCTGGCGATCGTCCGCCGCGAGGCCTCCCCCGGCGATCAGGTGGAGGTCGGTGAGCAGGGGCTGGCAGCGGAGATCGTCGAAGTCCCCTTCTCATGACCGACGGACAACGAGCGCTCGGCGGCCGTCCGCTGGGTCCCGACAGCCCGCTGTTCGGGGGCTCGCTCTCCTCGGTTGCGGGCGCCGAGGAGGCCGGTCCCAGCGAGCCGGGCTACGACGCCCGAGCCGACGACTTCGCCGGCGACGACGCGCGCGCCCTCGCGCCGCCGATCCACGACGGGGAGATGGTCGAGCGCCGCGGAGCCGAGCTCGAGGCCGATCCCGAGCGCGCGCTCGACGACTGGGGCAGGTCCGAGCGGGTGGTCGAGCTGATGGATCCGCTGCTCAACCTCTATTACCGCTACTGGTTCCGGGTCGAGACCGAGGGGATCGAGAACGTCCCAACCGACGGTGGCGCGCTGCTCGTCTCGAACCACTCCGGCGCCCTGCCGCCGGACGCACCGATGATCATGCAGGCGATCCGAAACGAGGCGCCGCGGCCGCGGCCGCTCTACATGCTGGGCGAGCACTGGTTCAAGGGCTACCCGGGCGTCGGAATGCTCGCCAACAAGATCGGGCTCGTCGCGGCTCATCCCCAGAACGCTCAGCGGCTCCTCCGCGACGAGGGCCGGCTGGCGATCGTCTTTCCCGAGGGTCAGAAGGGCTCGCGCAAGGTCCTCTGGCAGCGCTACCGGCTGCGTCGCTTCGGGCGTGGCGGCTTCGTCCGCACGGCGCTGCGGGCCGGCGTGCCGATCGTCCCGATCGCGCTGGTGGGCGGCGAGGAGGCGATGCCGATCTTCGCCCACCTGCGCTTCGCCCAGCGACTCACCGGGTTGATCTACTTCCCGGTCAACCACGCCTTCCCCCACTTCGGCCTCGCGGCCGGCGCGATGTACCTGCCGGCGAAGTTCAAGATCCGCTTCCTCGAGCCCGTCGATCTCTCCGGCTACCCGCCGGATACGGTCGAGGACGCCGCCGAGGTACAGGCGATCTCGGAGCGGGTCCGCGGCCGGATCCAGTCCGAGCTGGACTCGATGCTCGAGGCGCGCAAGTCGGTCTGGCTCGGCTAGGTGACCACTTGCGAGAGGGAATCTGCGCCCCCTCCCCTCCCCGTGGGTTAGATTTGCCGCGGGTATGAGGAAGCCGCTCCTCGTCGCATTCGTGACCGCGCTCGCGGCCGGCGCCGCTGCCGGGTGCGGCGCGGAGGACCACGCGAACGAACCCCGACCGCCGTCGCCGATCGAGGTGACCGCGAAGATCGACGACGAGAAGGTCGACGTCTCCCCGAGCGAGTTCGGCGCCGGGCTCGTCGTGATGACGATCTCAAACCAGTCCGAGGACCCGGTCCAGATCGGCGTCGACGGCCCCACGGCGGGCGAGTCGGGCGGCATCGAGCCGGGCTCCGTCGGCAGCTTCAAGTTCAGCTTCGAGCAGGGCGACTACGAGGTCAGCCCCGGCGAGGAGTCCAGCGCCAAGCCCGCGCTGCTCACCGTCGGCCCGGAGCGCGCCAGCTCGCAGAACGAGCTGCTGCTGCCGTAGTCAGTCCGGCTTAGGTGGCGTCGTCCTGCTCGTCGGCGGCGACGCCGACCAGGGAGTCGATTCGCTCGAGCCGCTCCCGGATCGACTCGACGAGGTCGTCGAGGCTCGCGCGCGCCTTGTCGGAGCTGGTCTTGATCCCGGTCAGGCTCGAGCGAATCCCCTGCGCCTGCTTGAGGATCGAGACAGCCTCGGCGGCCGTGTCACGGACGGCGGAGGCGTCGACCCCGAGATCACCCTCACGAGCCATCAGCACCCGCGCGGCGGCCAGCCGATACGCGGTCTCCAGCGCGAGCCCGTCAGGCTCCTCACGATCCACGGCGACGATCAGCTTGTTCCCCTCGTACTCGTGGAGCTGCTCGCGGCCGGCAGGTACGCGCTCCTCGCCCGCGACGACCAAGACGGCGAAGCTCGCGGCACGCCGATTCATGCCCTCGTTGAGCTCGGCCCACGCCGCGTTCTTGGTCAGCTTTTTGTCCTTCGCCTCGAAGATCACTCGACCGGCGGCGGCGCCCACGGCAGCGCCCAGCTCGACCAGGGTGTCCCCCTTCTTGCCGCCGCCCTCGGCCTGCTCCGCGCCGGTGTGGGTCGCGCAGTCGTTTCGTACCGACGCGATGCGCTCGATCGCAAGATGGACACGGTCTTCGAAGGTGCGGCCCTTGCGCGTCCCCGCCTCCTCCGCCTCCGCGAGCTCCTCCTCGTGAACCTGGCGATCGACCAGCCGAGCGATGTTCTCCTTCAGATCGCCGACCTGACGCTGTAGTGCCCGTGACTCGCTCGAGCTCGCTTCGCGAAGGAGCTCGAGCTCCTTGCGGTGGCGCTGCTCAGACTCCAGCTGCGCCTTGCGGAGCCTCGCGTGAATCGCCACGAGCGGGTTCGAGGTGTCCTCCGCCGAGAGCATCCGCGTGATCTCGAGGCGCTGGCGCTCGCTCTCCGCCGTGACTATCTGCTTGATCTGCTGCTGGACCGAGTCGGACCGATCGGCCCCGAACCTCGAGGCGATCTCCTCGACGAGACGCTCACCGCCGGATTCGATCGTCTGATCGAGCTCCTGGTTCAGCTCCCCGAGCCCGGCCTCGAGCTCCTTTCGGACGTACTTGACGTTCGCGGCCGTGCCGACGTCGGCGATCATCCGGGTGCCGAGCTCGATCGCCTTGGCAACCGTTTCGGCAGGGGTTCGGCCCTCACCCGCCTGCTCGCGCACCACGCGAGCCGAGCTCGCGTCGGTGACCGTGAGCCCCTCGATCACCAGGCGGTCCTCGAGCACGCGCACGGTGCCCTCCGCCTGGGTCGACGCGGTCATGTCGAGCTGGTTCTCGGAAGCCTCCATCGGACTCACGAAGGTAGTCGCGAGCCCGGACGGGATCCTGACGGTCGGCGAGCGATGGCATCCACCATGTAGATTCGTCTCACCTAAGGATGGGTCGGCGCGGGTGAAACGGGGACGTGGGAGTGGCATCGCCGCCGTGAGCGTCCTCCTCGCGGCCCTCGCCGCTGGGATGGCGCTCACGGCGCCGGCGGCGAGCGCGACCGTGTCGTGCAGTTACAACGCTGTGGAGGAGGTCGCCACCGCGACGTTGACCGCCGGCGGCGACACAGCGGCGTTCACGGTGGGTCCCGGCGGCGCGATCACGGTGAACGGGATGTCTTGCGGGGCCGCGACGACCGGCAACACCGCGAACATCCGCGTCGACGACACCTCCGACTCCGCGGCCGGCACCACCGTGGAGATCGCCCAGCCCGCGAGCTTCGCGCCGGGCACCGGTACCGACGAGGATGCGGTTCCTGAGATCGAGTTCGCCCTCTTTTCGGACACCGAGGGCGCCGATGTGCTCAAGCTCACCGGCGGCAATACCCCGAACGGGTTCGCGGTCGGCGGGGCCGGTGTGGACTTCAATCGGACGACCAGCGAATCGGATGCGGACATCATTTTCTTCACGGGGACGCTGCGGCGGATCCAGCTCATCGGCGGTCAGGACGCGGATTTCCTAAGCGGTCAAGGAGGAGGCGGCACGCTGCAGCCATTCGCGAATGGGACCGTGTCGAGCGACGGCAACGGCGGCAACGACACGATCGAGGGCGGCAACGGGGGGCTCGCATCGAGCGGCGACGAGCTCGAGGGGAGCGCGGGGAACGACACCATGCGTGGATTCGGAGGGAAGGACATCCTCCGCATGGGCCCGGGCAACGACAGCCTCGACTGCGGCGCGGGGCCGGAGGACACCCTCGACTACACGAACGTCCAGGGCGGCGTCACGATCGACCTGGCATCGAGCGCGCCGCAAACGAACGGGCCGATCGGGAGCGACACGATCGTGGGCGGTTGCGAGGTGGTGCGCGGCACGGGCCAGGCCGACCGGCTCAGCGGCACCGGCGCGGCGGAGAACTTCGACGGCCGGGGCGGAGACGACATGTTCAATGGCCGTGGCGGCGCCGACGGCTTCGCCGGCGACACCGGAACCGACACGGTCGCCTACGCCGATGCGCCCGCGGGCGTCACGGTGGACTTGGGCGCCGGCACCGCTACCGGCGGCGGGGGGAACGACAGCTTCACGAACGTCGAGAACGCGGTCGGCTCGCCTTCCGGCGACTCGCTGACCGGCAGCGCCCTCGGCAACTCGATCACCGCCCTGGGAGGCACCGACACGATCTCCGCCCTCGCCGGTCCGGACGCGGTCGACGTCCGCGACGGGGGACCCGACACCGCGAGCTGCGGCACTGAGATCGACACGGCGACCGCTGATCAGGCAAGCGTGGACTCGGTGAACGCCGACTGCGAGAACGTCTCCTTCCTCCCCGAGCCCGACCCCGGCGGGAACGACCCGCCTGCACCCCCCGGCGACGGGGAGGTCAGCTTCGACCTCACCGGCAAGGCGAAGCAGCGAGTCGTCGAGCAGAAGGGCGTGATCGTCAAGGCGAGCTGCCCGCAGGAAGCCTGCACCGCGACCGCGACCGGGACCGCGAAGGTGCCGAAGCCGAAGCGATCGCCGCTCGCAAAGCTCAACCTGAAGCCGGTCACCGAGCCGTTGGCCGCCGGCGTCGGGGAGAAGCTCAAGCTGCGGCTGAAGCGCAAGCAGGTTCGCGCGGTGGCGAAAGCGCTCCGCGCCGGCAAGAAGCCGAAGGTGACCGTGACCGCCCAGGGCACAGACGCGGTCGGCAACGTAGAAACCGACGCGGTGAAGGTCAGGGCGAAGCGCTGAGGCTCAGGCGCGCGGCGCGGTCCGCTCGACCCGGCGTTCGCCCCATGGCCATCGACGTCACCGCGAGGACCGCCGGCTCGCCCGTCAGGCCTCCCACGGCCCCCGAGGCGCCGATCAGGGGAGCACTGAGCAGTAGCCACACGCACCGCGTCCGCGGCGGTGCCTCGAAGGCGACGAATCCGGCCAGGAAGGCGCCGACGGCCACCGCGCCGGCCGCCTCGAGGCCGAGTTCCAGCGCGACGAGGAATGCCGCGGCGACCGGGACCCCGGCCAGCGCCCCTCGCCGCAGCGCCGAACGGAGGGGCGCACGCATCTGCCAGGCGCGAGGGACCATCGGCCGCGGGGCAGGCTATTGCGACCGCGCGGATAGGATGCTGCCCCTGACGCCCTCGGACGAAGGAGGAACGTGGCAGTAGAAACAGCGGAGGTTTCGAAGCTCGACGTCGAGCCGGGGGAGCTCCCGGAGACGATGGCCGCCTGGGTGATCCGCCAGGAGCGCGAGGGCGAGCCCAAGGACGCCTTCCAGATCGAGGAGATCGAGGTGCCCGAGCCCGGCGCCTTCGAGGTGATCGTCCGCGTGATGGCGGCGGGGGTCAACTTCAACAACGTCTGGGCGGCGCTCGGCAAGCCGGTCTCGGTGTTCGGCTACGGCGACCACCCGGACTACGGCCACCACATCGGCGGTTCCGACGCCTCGGGGATCGTCTGGAAGGTCGGCGAGGGCGTCACGAAGTGGAAGCCCGGCGACGAGGTCGTGATCCACTGCAACCAGGCCTCATACGAGGACGTCGAGGTGCACGGGCTCGACCCGCTCGCCGCGCCGAGCCAGCAGATCTGGGGGTACGAGACGACCTGGGGCTCGTTCGCCCAGTTCACCAAGGTACAGGCGCAGCAGCTACTGCCGAAGCCGGCGAACCTCTCCTGGGTCGAGTCATCGGCCTACGGACTCACCTACTTCACCGCCTACCGGATGCTGATCGACCAGTGCAAGCTCCAGGCCGGCCACAACGTCCTCATCTGGGGCGCCGCGGGCGGGCTCGGCGTCTTCGCGACGCAGCTCTGCGCCGCGTCCGGCGCGAACGCCGTCGGAGTCGTCTCCTCCCCCGAGAAGGGCGCACTGGTCAAGCAGCTCGGCGCCGTCGACTACGTCGACCGCAACGAGTTCGCGGGAATGATGCGGAAGGGCGGCGAGTCCAAGGACGAGGAGAAGGAGCGCTTCAAGGCCTCGCGTGGGTTCGGCAAGCGGGTCAAGGAGATCCTCGGCGACGCGCCCGACTTCGTCTTCGAGCACGTCGGCAAGGCGACCTTCCCGACCTCGGTGTTGGTCGTCAAGCCGTTCGGCAAGGTCGTGATCTGCGGCGCCACCTCCGGCTACGAGCTCGACTTCGACGTCCGCTACCTGTGGATGCGCCAGAAGCAGATCATCGGCTCGCACTTCGCCAACGCGTACGAGTGCATGCGCGCCAACGATCTGATGGCGGAGGGCAAGATCCGGCCGGTGCTGTGGCAGGCGATGGGGTTCGAGGGCGTCCCCGAGGCGCATCAGCTCCTGCACGAGAACAAGCACCTGGGCAAGATCTCGATCATGGTCGGCGCGACCGACGAGGAGGAGGGCAAGACCGAGGACGGCCCCGGCGCCGTCAGGGCCGAGGTCGGCGCCTAGGACGAAACCAATTGGGCGAGCACGTCAACATCATCGACTGGCACATCCATCCGTTCCGGGCGGACCGCTGGTTCGAGCTCTGGCTGCCCGCCGCCGAGCGCGCCCTCGCCTTCGGCGCCTCCCGATGGTCGATCGTCGCGATCGGTCGACGACCCGCTCCTGTTTCGCCAGATCTCCGTCTGGAGCGACCCGGACGACTTCGAGCGCTACTGGGCCTCGGACGAGGTCGCGGCGATCCGCGAGCAGGCGATGAACCTCTTCAACAAGCCGGTGGTCCCGGCCTGGCACACCTTCGTCGCCGGCGAGCCGGGCGAGGTACCCGCGGAGCAGATCTCCCGCGAGTACAGCCGCGGCGGCGCGTAGGGGCCGGACCTAGCTGAGCCGCTCTTCGCGCTCGGCGGCCTGCTCGTCGTGGCGCGCCGCGGCCTGGCCCTCGCGCTGTGTCCGGCCATCGAGCTCCTCGGCCCGCTGCTCGTGCTCGCGCGCGCGTGCCTGGTGGGACTCGGCGGCCTCGGCGTGATCGGCCGCCTGTGAGCGCTGCGCCTCGGCCTCGCGACCGACCTCGCTCGCCTTGGTGGCATGGGCCTCCGCCTCCTGGCGGTGCCCCGCGGCCTCCGTCGAGAGGCGCTCGCGCTCGCGCCGCTTTTGCTCGTTGCGGCGGCGCATCGCGATCACGGCGATCGCGATGATCGCCAACACGACGAGGACGATGACGATGATCAGCACGGTCGACACGGTCCCGGCATACCCGGGACGGCGCGCGGCTAAGCGGCGACGACGTCGGCCGCTTGGGCGGCGTAGCGCTCGCCGACCTCGCTCAGGATCTCGACCATCGCGTCGGCAGCGGGCGAGCATGATCCCGCGGCACGAGTCGCGGCCCAGACGTGACGGATCGGCGGCCGCGGCTTGACCGCGACGATCGCCACCCCCGGATGCAGCGCCGTCAGCGCCAGGTCGGGAAGCAGGGTCACGCCGAGGCCGGAGGCGATCAGCCCCTGGAGCACCTGGTAGTCGTCGGACTCGAATGCGATCCGGGGGTCGAAGCCGGCGGCGCGGCAGGCGAGGATCACGTTCTGGCGGCAGGCGCCGTCGCAGGTCCCGCAAAGCCAAGCTTCCTCGGAGAGCTCGTCCAGGCTCACGGCCGCCTTCTCGCCGATCGGGTGCCCCTTCGGCACCGCCAGCCACATCCGGTCCTCGAGCAGCAGGTGACGCTCGATGTCTCGCTCCTCGGGCTGCTCCACGGCCTCGTACGAGTAGACGAGGGCGAGGTCGTGGCCGCCCTGCTTGAGCTGGGGAAGCGACTCCTCTGGCTCCGCCTCGCGAAGCTCGAGCCGGACGTCGGGGTAGAGATCGGCGAAGCGCGACATCGCCGTCGTCAACAGCGTCGCCGACGCGGTGGGGAAGCTCGCGAGCCGGAGCTTGCCGCCGCGAAGGCCCGCCAGCGCGGCCAGCTCTCGCTCCGCCTCGTCGAGACGGGCGAGGACCGCGTCCGCGTGGGCGACGAGCACCTCGCCGGCCTGGGTGAGGTGCGGCCCGGAGCTGGTCCGCTCGACGAGCTTCTGGCCGACCTCCTTCTCGAGCGCGGCCACGTGCTGGCTGACCGCCGACTGGGAGAGGTAGAGGGCGTCGGCCGCGGCCGAGAACGATTCCTGGGCGGCGATCTCCCTCAGGACCCTCATCCGCCGCACGTCGAGCATAAGTGGAGCTTATCGCATCAGCCACGCATCCATATTGCGCTTATCCATGCGGTCTGCGACGCTCATCCCAGATGCAGACGCTCCGTCACCGAAAGCGAGGCACAGCGATGTTACGGCCTGAAGCTCACCAGATCGACGACGAGATCACCATCCGCAGGCTCGGCCCCGAGGACGCCGCCGAGCTCGAGCGGCTCGCCCAGCGCGACAGTGCCCAGATCCCGCAGGGGACCGTCTACGCGTCGGTGGACGCGGAGGGCTCGATCCTCGCGGCGATCTCGCTGGAGACCCGTGCCCTGATCGCGGACCCCTTCGTCCCCTCGGCGCACGCGGCGGCCCTCCTCCGCGTCTGGACCGGGAAGCTCGAGGAGGCCGCGCGACCGCGGCGAATCCGCCGCGGCCTCACGGTCGCGACCACCCAGCCGGCCCCCGCGCGCACCGCGACCCCCTGCTAGCGACCTGTCCCCACAGGGGTCAGACCCCCCTGGGGTCAGACCCCTTAGTGCTGCTCAAGCGGGGCCATGGTGAGCCCGGCGGCGTTGAGCTGCTCCCAATAGAGCTCGGCGGGCTCCTTCGGCCCCGTCCAGACGACCGCCTGGCCGGAGTTGTGGATCTGGTCCGCGATCCGGTAGCCGGCGTCGAGGTCGAGGTCGGGGATCACCCGGGCGATCGTCTTGGCGACGTGGTCGAAGGTGTTGTGGTCGTCGTTGCGGACGATCACCAGCCAGTTGCCGCCCAGCCCTTCGCCCGGTCCACCGACCCGGGGCCTCTCGAGAGTCTCCGTGGCCATGCCGCGGGCAAGCCTAGGGCTCGCGGCCCGGGCTGGCTACGGATTCGGGACCTTGACCGCGAGCTTGGAGAACCAGACCCTGGCGCCCTCCTTCGAGCGCCCCTCCTGGCCCAGCACGAGGGAAAGCTTGGTGCCGCCGAGATCGTTCGGCGCCGGGTCGGTGACCGGGTCGATCGCGAGGTTGTTCACCTTCGCGCTCACGTCGGGGCCGAGTGCGCGCAGGGTCAGCCGGTTCTTGTCTCCGGTCTTGCCGATTGAGTTGTCCTTGGCCTCGACCGGGAATCCCTGATCGGTGGGCTTGCGCGAGAGGCGATACTTCCGCCGCTCGGGGTAGATCCTGGCCTCGTAGTAGCCACCGCCGCCCTCGCGGACGGTGAGCGCCAGGTAGACCTGCTTTCGCACGCTCTTGTCGGTGCTCGGAAGCAGCTTCGCCTCGGCCTGGATGATGTGGTCCGGCCTCGGCGCATCGCCCTGAACCGGCAGGCGCAGGCGGCAGCGGCTGCCCCCCTTGGCAGTGCTGACCCCGAGCTGGTTCTTGTTCCCCGCGGACCTCCGCCTCGCAGCCCTTGCCGCTCAGGTCGAGCGCCCTGGCGTCGGAGGAGGCACTGAAGTTGTTGTTGTAGACGCGCACGGAGGCGAACGCCAGTCCCGCCGACCGAGGCGAGGACGAGCGCGCAGGCGAATATGAGCGCTTTCAGCTTCATCGGCTGGATGAGCCTAGCCATCCTCTCGCTCCAACACGTGACTCTTTTCCCAGTAGCGGCGCGAAACCGAGCCAGACGTGCTCGGGCGGCACCGCGAGGCGAATGCGGGCGCGATCGTCGTGCTCGGCGCGCTTTCTCGATGTCCTCCTCCAGGACGGTCAGGAAGGCGTCGCGATCGCAGCTCACGGGCGTGCGCCGCCCTGCGGCGAAGCTCATCGCGCATGCGGTCGAGGTGCGACGGCGGATCCTCGATCGTGCCGAAATGGGTGAGGCGTAGCCGCGCGGGAGCAGGCGGCGCGGATCAGCTCGAGGCTCCGATCCCATGCCTCGAGGTCGATGTCCGGGCGGCGGGGTCGGGGGGACGATGAGATCCGATGGAGTGATCCGCACGCCGGCGACGTCGCCTACGAACGCGTCGCCCGTCTCACGGTCGAGGTAAGCGACGTGGTGGCGCGCGTGCCCCGGCGTGTAATGGACCGCGAAGGTCCCCACCGTCTCGCCGCCGCGGAGCGAGGCGCATGTTCCGCTCGCGGGACCGGGATCACCTCGCCCCAGAGCCGCTCCATCTCGTCGCCGTAAAGCCGCGCCGCGCTCGCGAGGAGCTTCGAGGGATCGGCGAGATGGTCCGCCCCGCTCTCGTGGAGGTAGACCTGCGAGGTCCGGAAAGCGGCGCACGAGCGCCCCCGCGGCGCCCGCGTGGTCGAGGTGGATGTGGGTCAGAAGCAGGGTCCTCGGAGGCTCGCCGCCGAGGCCGGCGAGCAGGGTCTCGAGGCAGGGCTCGGGCCCCGGGTCGATCGACCACGTCGTCGATCGCCCAGGCGCCGATCACCCGCTCGAGGCCCTGATGGCGAACGTCGATCAGGCGCGTCATCGGGCGGGCACCCGATTGCACTCGCTCAAGAAAATCCCACAGGCGCCGACATTGCGGTCAAGCTAGCGGCTCGTGCGGGGTGGGTCGTGGGGGTGCAGCAGGACGTGCCGAGTCCCCGCGAGTTCCAATGCATCCAGACCGAAGACGAACCATCGCGCTGCTTCTCGCCGCTCTCGCCCTCGGCGGCGCTCGCGGCTCCCGTCGGCGCCCGGATGGTGAGCACCAAGCTCGAGCGAGGCCTCTGCCTGACGAGTCGGCGGCGGCCGTTTCGTGGACATCCCCCGTTTCCCGGGCGAGATGATCGACCGCCGCCTGCTCCGCGACGTCAGCTGGCTTCGGCGTCACTACTCGATCTTCGTCACGGACGGCTATTCGACACTCGAGCGTGCACAGCGCCAACGGCGAGCATCCGATCGGGCTCGCGCTGGACATCGTTCCCAACCAGGCGGCCGGCGGGAGCTGGGCCGAGATCGACGACCTAGCGGCCTTGGCCGAGCCGACGCCAGAACCAGCCCATCGCTCCCTTTCGCTGGGTCGGCTACAACGGCGACGCGAACCATGGCCGCGGGCACCACCTGCACCTCTCCTGGTCGCACTCCCCGGCGAGCTCGGAACCCCGGCCGAGAGCGTCTACACGATGCGCTGCCCGAAGCCCCGCGACGCTCGCCGAGGCGGGAAGGACCGGAACCCGCGCCCCGAGAAGCCGAAGCCGCCCCCGCCCGGCGGCGGCATCGAGGCGGGCAAGCCCTCTCCTCCCCCGCCGAGCGGCGGCACAGCCCCCGGCTAGCCCCGATCGCGCCGGAATCGGACGGCGTCGATCGCCGTTAGCGTTCCGCGGGGATGAACGGCCCAGGGCATTGGTCAGGACGGGGACCGTCGCCGCGCTCGCGTTCGCTGCGATCGCGGCGATCGCGCCGGCGAAGATGACCACCACCGAGCTCGCCGGAAAGCTCTGCCTCGTGGAGGGCGGCGGCCGCTTCGTCGACATCCCCGGCGCCGGAACCCGCGGGCTGGGCTCGTAGAATTCCTCACATGAGCGAGCACCGCCTGCCCGAGCGGGATCGCCCGTGGGTGATGCGGACCTACGCCGGGCATTCCGACGCCCGGCGCTCGAACGAGCTCTACCGCCGCAACCTCGCCAAGGGCCAGACCGGCCTCTCGGTCGCCTTCGACCTCCCCACCCAGACCGGCTACGACCCGGACGCGGCCCTCGCGCGCGGTGAGGTCGGCAAGGTCGGCGTCTCGATCGCCCACAAGGGCGACATGCACGCGCTCCTCGACGGGATCCCGCTCGACGAGATGAACACGTCGATGACGATCAACGCGACCGCCGCGTGGCTACTCGCCCTCTATGCGACCGTCGCCGAGGAGACGGGGGTCGAGCTCTCCGCCCTCTCGGGCACGACCCAGAACGACATCATCAAGGAGTACCTCTCGCGCGGGACCTACGCGTTCCCCCCGGGCCCGTCGATGCGGCTGATCGCCGACACCGTGGCGTTCACCGTCCACGAGATCCCGCGCTGGAACCCGATCAACGTCTGCTCCTACCACCTCCAGGAGGCGGGGGCGACTCCCGTTCAGGAGATCGCCTACTCGCTCTCGACAGCGATCGCGGTGCTCGACGAGGTGAAGGCGCGGGGGCAGGTCTCCGAGGAGGACTTCCCCAAGGTCTTCGGGCGGATCTCCTTCTTCGTCAACGCCGGCGTCCGCTTCGTCGAGGAGCACGCGAAGCTGCGCGCGATGACGCGGATGTGGGAGCGGATCGGCCGCGAGCGCTACGGCGTCACGGACCCGAAGATGCTCCGCCTTCGCTACGGCGTCCAGGTCAACTCGCTCGGGCTGACCGAGGCCCAGCCGGAGAACAACGTGCAGCGGATCGTGCTCGAGGCCCTCGCGGTGACGATGGGGCGCGGCGCCCGCGCGCGGGCGATCCAGCTTCCCGCCTGGAACGAGGCGCTCGGCCTGCCACGCCCGTGGGACCAGCAGTGGAGCCTGCGGATCCAGCAGGTGCTCGCCTTCGAGACCGACGTGCTCGAGTACCCGGACATCTTCGAGGGCTCCGAAGGTGATGGACGGCCTCGTCGCCGAGCTCACCGAGGGCGCCGATGCGGAGATGACCGTCGTCGCCGAGCACGGCGGCGCGGTCGAGGCGGTGCCCTACATGAAGCAGGCCCTGGTCGCCTCGCACCGCGAGCGGGTGCGTCGGATCGAGGCGGGAGAGCTCAAGGTGATCGGCCAGAACTGCTACACCGAGACCGAGGACTCGCCGCTCACCGTCGGTGAGGACGGCGGCATCCTCACCCCCGACCCCGAGGTCGAGCGCGAGTGCCGCGAGGCGCTGGAGCGATGGAAGGCCGAGCGCGACCAGGACGCGGTTGACGCGGCCCTGGCCGAGCTCGCCGAGGCCGCACGAGACGAATCGCGCAACCTGATGCCGGCGACGATCGCGGCGGCCAAGGCCGGAGCGACGACGGGCGAGTGGGCCGGTGTCCTGCGCGAGGTGTTCGGCGACTATCGCGCGCCGACCGGGGTCGGTGGCGCCGCCGCCGGCGCGGACGACGAGCTTCTCGCCGAGATCCGCGCGAAGGTCGACGCGGCCTCCGAGCGGCTCGGCAAGCGGCTGAAGATCCTCGTCGCCAAGCCCGGCCTGGACGGGCACTCCAACGGCGCCGAGCAGATCGCGGTCCGCGCCCGCGACGCGGGCATGGAGGTCGTCTACCAGGGGATCCGGCTGACCCCGGAGGAGATCGCGGCGTCCGCCGTCCAGGAGGACGTCGACGTCGTCGGCCTCTCGATCCTGTCGGGCTCGCACATGGAGCTGGTCCCCGAGATCGTCCGGATGCTCCGCGACGAGGGCGTCGACGCACCGGTCGTCGTCGGCGGGATCATTCCGCCGGCCCACGCCGAGCGCCTCCGCGAGGCCGGCGTCGACCGGGTCTACACGCCGAAGGACTTCGACCTGAACAGGATCATGGGCGAGATCGCCGAGCTTGTCGGCGAGCGGGCCGCTCAGGCGCAGCCGGCTTAGGCCGTTAGAGCGTTAGCTGGCGCGAACGCGCGATGAGGTGGGCATGTAGGGAGGCGGCCACGCCCTCCCGGATCCGACGAGATTTCCCAATCGGTGAAGCGAAGCACTACGAACCCGCGCCGTTGGAGCTCGCGATCGCGGGCGCGATCAGCCGTTCCGCTCGCCAGAGGAAGTCGACTTCATAGGGGCCGATCTCAACGTTTGCCTCGGGCTTCCGGATGCCGCGCTTGCGGCAGAGGCTGAGGAAGAGGCGCTCGAGGTCCGACCGCGTACGCTCGCGATAGCCCAGGTCGCGGAGGGTCCGCGCGACTGTGGTGACGGGGATCCCGCGGTGGATCGTGGTGTCCTCTGGAGTAAGGGTGGTTGAACGATGGACGACGATGCCGTGGCGCGTTCGGCGCCCACCCGAACCGGGCACGGGTGACGTGGACTTCACTGGGGCTCTTGGGAAAGAGTCTTTGGTGGGCGGCGGCGCTTCCGTGGCTCAGAACGGCGTCCTTTCCGACCGAGAGGACGGCCGCCATCCAGTAACTCTCACGGGTCAGGTTTGGCGTCCACGGGGTGTAGACCACCCGGAAGATGCGGTGCAGGCGGCCGTCGCGGACTCGTCGCTTGACTGCCGACCGTGAGAGTCCCGCCGCGAAGAGCTGCGATGGTCAGAACGTCGTGCTGGCGCGCCGCGGCTAGGGCGATGGACCAGTCCGAGGTGGCGCGTTCGAGGCGCATATCGCCATGAAGGCGCCGTCCCGCCTTCGCGCCCCCTCCTGACGGCACTCCGTTGCCCAACCGGCGATTTGCAGGCTAGCCTGGACCCGTGAACGAGCACCTCGACGGAGATCGCTCGGCCTGGCTGCGCTGTTATCGCTGCTGGTCTCAGCGACTCGAGGCGCAGGTGCACTACGACGCGCTCCTTCGCATCGATCCGGACACAGGGGAGTCGGCGGATCGAGTGGACGAGGTCCAGGAGGCCGTGGTCCAGTGCCTCGACTGTATGCACGACCAACCGCACCTCGGGATCGAGGACGGCCGGGTCGTTCCGGTCGAGGACCGCTGGGAGCGGATGGTCGCCGGGAAGCCGTTCGTGGCCTCGTGCACGGTGACCGTCGACCAGGACCTGGTCGAGACCTGCTCGGGGCCCGAGGCTGCCGACAGCCTCACCTACGGCGCCTTCGGCGATTCCGGCACACGCGAGTTCTTCACCCACGTGCGTTTCCACAAGCACGACGAGGAGCGGATCGTCATCCACCTGCTCGTGGAGCTCTACTCGCGCTCCGAGGAGGAGGCCGGCGAGGTGCTTGAGGAGGCCTGCCGCGGCGTGCTCGAGATCACGTCCCTGGCCGAGGAGTCGCGTCCTCCCGCCCACGCCTCCGGCGAGGCGCACTGAGCTCCGCGATGGAACCGGAGTCGACCCGCGAGCAGGAGATGCGAGCGGCGGAGACGCTGCCGCAGGCCGACGCCCGATCCCTGGTCGACGCCGACGAGCTCGAGTCGGCGGTCAAGGACATGTACCGCCAGGTCGCCCGCGAGGAGGAGGCGGATCTCCATTTCGAGCTCGGGCGGCAGCTCGCCGAGCGCCTCGGGTATCCCGGCGAGGTCCTGGACGCGATCCCTCCGGAGGCGCTGGCGTCGTTCGCCGGCGTCGGTTACCACTTCGACCTCGCCGCGCCGTCGCCCGGAGAGTCGGTCCTCGACCTCGGCTCCGGTTCGGGCACCGACGTCTTCTTCGCCGCCGTGCAGGTCGGCGACGAGGGCCGCGCGGTTGGCATCGACTTCACCGACGAGCAGGTCGCCAAGGCCACCGGCCTGCGCGACCGCGACGGGTTCGCCCAGGTCGAGTTCGCCGAGGGCTCGATCGACGAGCTGCCGTTCGAGGACGCGAGCTTCGACCTCGTGATCTCCAACGGCGTGATCAACCTCTCGCCGGTCAAGGACCGGGTCTTTGCGGAGGCGGCGCGCGTGATCCGGCCCGGCGGCCGGCTCGCCGTCGCCGACATCATCAGCGCGAAGGCGCTCCGCGAGCGGACCCGCCGCAACACCGAGCTCTGGGCTGCATGTATCGCCGGCGCGATCCCGCGCCGGAGCTACATCGAGACGATTGAGGCCGCGGGGCTCGAGGCCGGCGACCCGCGCCGCAACGACTACAACTTCGTCTCCGATCGCGCCCAGGACGCCTGCGGGACCTACGGCGTCGAGAGCATCTCGCTCGTCGCGTCGAAGCCGGGGTAGCTCAGCCGAACCTCTTCGTCTTCGAGGTGGCCGCCAGGCAGATGCCGACGCCCTCCACGGTCGTCTGCTTGACCGTGGCGTAGAAGCGGCCGTCCGCGCCGCGCTCCTCGATCGAGAACTTGCCGGCGCCGTTGGTCTTGTCGGATCCGGCCTTGGGGTCCTTGCCCTTCTCCTTCTCGAAGACCTTGACGTTCTGCGTCTCGGTGCACGCCTCGGCGGCTGACTTGATCTTGCCCTTGAACTTCCCGTCCTTGTAGCCGAGGGTCAGCGTCCGGACATGCTCCGCCACCTGAGGCGGTCCGGCCGCGCGCGCGACTCCCCAGGCGGGGTTCAGGTCGTCGAACGCGTTGTCGGTGATCAGGTTCGGAGCCGTGTCGGTCCGCGCGGTTCGCGCCGGGTTAGGGTCTGCGTGCATGCCGGGAATCGGAACGTTCATCTCCGCCGGGCGCTCCCTCGAGGACGCAATCTCACGAGCGAAGCGGGCGGACGAGCTCGGCTTCGACTCCGTCTACACGACCCACATCGCCGCACGCGAGTCGCTGATCGTGCTGACCGCCTACGCGGCGGCGACGGAGCGAATCCGGCTCGGCACCGGGGTGCTGCCGATCTTCTCCCGCACCCCCGTCGCGACCGCCCAGTCGGCGGCGACGATCGACGAGTACTCGGGCGGGCGGATGGTACTCGGGCTCGGGGTCTCCCACAAGGTCACGGTCGAGAACTGGTTTGACGCACGGATAGAGAAGCCAGTGGCGCAGATGCGCGAGTACGCGGGGATCGTCAGCGCGATCCTGCGCGGAGAGCCGGCCCCCGACGGCGAGTTCTTCAACACCAGTTTCGCCTTCATGGGTTACCCGCCGCGCCCCGAGCTGCCGGTCTACATCGCCGCGCTCTCGCCGAACATGCTCCAGCTCGCCGGCGAGATCGGCGACGGGGTGATGCTCTGGCTCTGCTCCCCTGAGTACGTCCGCGACGTGGTCGTCCCCGAGGTGACGAAGGGACGCGAGCGGGCCGGCAAGGGCCTCGACGGCTTCGACGTCGTCGCCGCGGTCCCGGCAGCGCTCACCGACGACCGCGATGCAGTGCTGGAGACGATGCGCGGCGACCTCGTCACCTACATGTCGCTGCCCTTCTACCGGGCGATGCTCGAGCGCTCCGGCTTCACCGACGAGATCGGGGCCTTCGACGACGGAATGGCCGGGGGCGACGTCGAGCGGGCGAAGGCCGGGATCTCGGAGCGGATGCTGACGGACCTCACCGGGATCGGCTCCGCCGACGAGGTGCGGGCCGGGGTCGAGCGCTACCTCGACGCCGGCGCCACGTCGCCCTGCGTCGGCGCGATCCCGAAGACCGACTTCGAGGGCACGCTCGCCGCGGTCGCCGAGCTGCTCTAGCTGTCGTTCGCCTGCGCGTAGGCGCGCGCCTGGTCCTTGACCACACGGACCAGATTGCCGAGGGCGATGTTCGCCTCGACGAGGTGCAGGCCCCAGGCCTGGTTGGGTATCGGGTTGAGGTGCGTGGCGCCGGGCAGGTCGGTGACCTGGAGTACGTTCGCGTCGTCGACATCCGCGCACTCGGCGGCGTAGGCGTTGCGAAGCTCGATCCAGGGCGTCGAGACCTCCGGCCGCGGCTGGCCGACGGCCTCGGTGCCGGCACCGATCGTCGTGCCGGGGGCGAACGGCTCGCTCGGCACGACGAGGCGCAGCGTCTCGGCGCCGCCCCGGAGGCGGGTCGGGTCCGTGCAGAGCACGTCCTGGGCGACCGGGTCGCCGCCGAACCTCCCACCGGGACGGCCGAAGACGGCGTCCGGGGGCACCGGGCCGTTGAATGTGGAGAAAGCGATCGCGCAGCCGGTCTCATCGCTCGACCGGCAGCCGGGGATGCGATCGAAATCGCCGCCGATCGACTGGCCCTCGGCGACGAGGACGTTGCCGCCCAGAAGGAGCGCTGAGACGAGGCGCTTGCGCATCGACTTCCTCGGGTCAACCTCCTGGGCGATCAGGTTGCGGAGCGCGAACGTCCCCTGCGAGTGGCCGACGAAGACCACGCCGCGCCCGTCGTTGAACTTCCTCAGGTAGGTCTCCCAGGCCTCGAGGACGTCGCTGTAGGCGAGCTGCGCCGCTTCGGCGCTGACGGGCTGCCCTCCGGCGATCGCCGAGATCGTGAGCTGCCGGTACATCGGCGCGAAGACGCGGCAGTGCTGGGAGTAGCGGGCCGCCTGGTAGAGCGCTGCCGAGCGCTCCTCGGGATCGATCTCGCGGTCGGAGTTGGTGCCCTCGTCGTCACTGACCGTCGGGTAGACGAAGAAGCAGTCGATCTTCGGCCGCTTCGCCGCCTTCGGCTTCTCGACGCCAAGCCGCTCGCCAGGGGGCGCGAAGACCGTGGTCTTGAGACCGACATCGCAGGGGTTATCGTCGAGCCCCGGCTTGCAGAGCCACACCGTCTTCGCCTCGGCCCGCGCGGCGCCTAACGCGACTATGAGGGAGGCGACAACGAGGATCACCCCGGCGGCGAAACGGAAATGGCCCCTGGCCTCGAACCGCACGCTGTCTAGATCGTACCTACGACAGCTCGGCGATCAGGCTGCGGTAGAGGTCGAACGCCGGCTTCGGCGTGTAGTCGTCGTGCAGCAGCCCGTAGTGGTGCTGGAAGTTCTCCGAGGAGCTGTCGTGGTCGCGGAGGTCGAACCAGCGGTAGTCGGTGACGTTGTAGGTGCCGCGAAACTCGTGGACCGCGCGCACCATCTGCTCCATCGCGACGAGCTGCTCCGCCTCGGGGCGACCGGGCCCTGTGGGCCAGCCGTTCTCCTCGACCTTGAGCGGGACCGTGGCCGGGATGCCGGGGATCGGGAAGAAGCAATCGCGCAGGACGCTCATCGCGTTGACGATCCCGTCGCGATAGCCGTCGCCGACCGCGACCGGCGGGAACACGGTGCCGGGGTAGGCGTCGAGGCCGACCCAGTCGAGCGCCGCGACGAACTTCGCGCCGCCGTTGTCGCGCAGGTAGCTCCAGAAGTTCTGCTCACGGTTCGGGTCGGTGCGGTAGGCCCAGTTGAAGCCGACCTCGAGATGCTCGTGGCCGAGTCGCTCGGTCGCCCGGTCGGCCGCCTTCACCCCGCGGACCAGGGCCTCCTGGGCCCCCTCGTAGGCCGAGTCCGAGGCGTCGGGCGCGATCGGATAGAAGTTGACCTCGTTCGTGACCTGGAGCGCGCGCACGCCGCGATTGGGGCCGAAGCGGCGGACGACCTTGCGGACGAAGCGCAGCCAGCGCTTGATCTGCCCCTCCTGCTCGGGCCGCGGGTGGTAGCGGAGCTGGAGCTCGACCAGGTAGCCGTGGTTCGTGTAGCGCTTCGCGAGCGCCTCGAAGCGGCGGATCCCCTCCTGCCCGAGCGACCAGAAGAAACGATTGAGACGGACGTAGAACGGGCCCCCCGGCGCGCGCAGCTCGTCGAGGGCGGCCAGATCCTGCTGCTTGGTGCCCGGGACCGCCGGCACCATCGGCCCCAGCGCCCCCGCCTCCCCGGCGGGATTGATCCCGAACCGGATCGGCGGACCCGGCATCGGCGTCACCTGCTCCGCCTCGGTGGCGCCGGTGCAGGGCTCGTCGAACTGGCCGATCGCGGCCGTGGGCGCCGCGAGCAACGCGGCGAGGGCCAGTGGTCCGGCGATCGCGAGGCGGCGGCGCACGACTCGATTATCGGGCGTCGGCGCCGTCCGGGTCGCAGTCGGCTGGGCTACGCCCAGATGCTGACCACGGCGATCAGCGCGACGCCGGCAACCGCCGCGACGAGCTTCGCCACCAGCCCACTCGGCTCCGAGAACTCACCACGATCGCCGCCAGCGTCAGTCCAGAAGCGCGGTCATCGGATCGTGCCCTCGGGGCGGCCGGCTTTCGGTTAGGCGTCGACACCAGCGCTGTGCTGGAGGTCCCCGGGCATCCGGGGCACCAGCACCGCCCGCTTGAACTCGGCGACCAGGTCGCCGGTCTGCTTGTAGACCCGCGTGTGGACCTTGACGATGCCGCGGTCGGGCTTCGACTGCGACTCGCGCACCTCGAGCACCTCGGACTCGCAGAAGAGCGTGTCCCCGTGGAAGACCGGCGCGGGATGGCTGAGCTCCTCGGTGGCGAGGTTGGCGATCGCCTTGCCGGAGACGTCCCCGACCGACATCCCCAGCGCCAGGGAGTAGACCAGGGGACCGACCACGACGTTGCGGCCCTGCTGGGACTCGGCCGCGTAGACGTCGTTGATGTGCAGCGGGTGATGGTTCATCGTCAGCAGGCAAAAGAGGTGGTCGTCGGCCTCGGTCACGGTCTTCGCCGGCCAGTGCTTGTAGACGTCCCCGACGTGGAACTCCTCGAGGTAGCGCCCGTAGCGGCGGGCGCCGGACGCCTCGCGCCCGACCTGGTCGGTGATCAATTCGTGGGTCTCGGTCTCGGTCATGTTCCTTCGCTTCTCGCTTCCCTCTGGGCGGCAGATTATTGAGTGGCCGCCCGCAGGGCGCGATTGAGTAGCGCGACGACCGCTTGCGGCTCGCCCGTGAGCCGGCGCCAGGTGAGCCTCAGCACGCGATAGCCGAGGGCAAGAAGCGCCGCGTCCTTGCGGCGATCGCGCTCGAACGCGCGGCGGCTCGAGTGGAAGCTCCAGCTGTCGAACTCGACCACGAGCCGTTGCGCGCGCCAGAGGCAATCGACTTCGTGAGGGCCGACGTACTGGTTGGTCTCCGGTTCGGGGAGTCTGGCGTCGCGGATCAGCCTGAGGAGCAGCCGTTCGGCTCGCGAGCGGGTGCGTGCAGGATCTCGGTCAAGCGCCAGGAGGGCGCGTAGAGCGGGGGCTCCTCGCCGGTGGGGGCTGCGGGTCAACTGGTCCTCGAGCTCTTGGCGCCGGACAATCCGCCTACTCCATGCCTCGGCCGCCGCCCGCTCGAAGTCATCGGGCTCGAGGATCGCCGCGAGGTCGAGCAGGGTTCGGGCGGGGCTCGTGACGGGGATTCGCTGGTGGCGGCGGACCTCGGTCGGGTCGAGCGGCGAGCAGTGAACGACGATCCCCCGCCGAGACCGCGCCCCGTGCGGGACCGTCACGTGGACGACCGTCGGTCGCGAGGTCAGCTCGAGCACCGCGCCGGCGCTGAGGTGGCTGGCCGCCGCCCGTCCCCGGTGAGCGAGTACGGCACCCATCTCCGGCGCCAGCGGCGGCGCCGCGCGGTGGCCGACCATGTAGACGCCGCGATGGATCGGGATCAGCGAACCCGCGGCGATCCGGCGCTCGATGACCTTCCGGGTGAGGCCGAGCCGCAGCAGCTGTCCGCGGGCGACCACCCCGTGCTGACGCCCCGCCAGCGCAGCGATCGTCCAATCGACACCCTCCGTCGAATCTTTCTGCACTTTGACCCCGTCACGGGGGGCAACTGCGGAAACTTCTGTGGGACTGGCCATGCCCGGGATAAGCCCGGGCGTAGGCGCGCCGCCCCCCTCCTAGTGGACGCGCTTGAGTCGGCCGCGGGCCTCGTGGCGCTGGATCACCGTGCCGATCAGCTTCGTCACCTCGGGATCGCCCCCGATCTTGACGTACCCGTGCTGGTAGGCGTCGCGCCAATGCTTGAGGGTGCCGTCGGCGGCGAGCTCGTTGAAGTGCGAGCGGGGCATCGTGAGCATGACGCGCGCGTCCTCGGGCTCGCCCTTGCTGATCTCGGGACCCGGGAGCTGGACCCGGAAGACCTGGACGTCGCCCCGCGCGCGCAGCTCGAGCCGGACGACGATCTTCAACTTGTCGAGCGCCGGCACCTCGGTGATGAAGCGCCTGTACGCGGTCGCGATCAGGTCCTGTGCTCGCGGCACGGACGAACCCTACCCATAGCCCCTACCAGGGAATCCGCTCCCGGTTCCGGAAGAAGCCGCCGGTCGGGCCGTCATCGGGGAGGGTGGCGAGCCAGACCGCCGTGTCCGCCCCCTCCTCCACCGACCGCGGCGCGTTCCGACCGCCCATGTCGGTGCGAACCCAGCCGGGACAGAGCGAGTTGACGAGCACGTCGGGCTCGTCGGCCGCGGTGGTCCTGGTCAGCGCGTTCAGGGCCGTCTTCGAGAGCCGGTACGCGGTACCGCCACCGTTCATGTCGTCGAGCTGGCCGCCGCCGCTGGAGACGTTGACGATCCGCGGGTGCTCCGATTCACGGAGCAGCGGCAGGAACGACTGGGTCAGGCGCCAGGCGCCGAAGAGGTTCGTCTCGAGCACCTCGTGCGCTGCGTCCAGGTCGTAGGTCGCCACGGAGTCGTAGGGCCCGAAGACCCCGGCGTTGTTGACGAGCACGTCCAGGCGTCCCGGGTCCTCCTCGACCCGCTTCCGGACCGCGGCGACGCTCGCATCGTCGCTCACGTCGAGTGCGAGTGGGACGAGCCCGTCCGCCGCCTCGATCTTCGCCGGATCTCGAGCCCCCGCCAGCACCGTGAACCCGTCGTCCTCGCGAAGCTGGCGGGCGATCTCGCGCCCGATCCCCCGATTCGCCCCGCTCACGAGGGCGACCGGCATCAGAGCGGGTTGCGCTCCAGCACCTTCTTGCCGATCACCATGCGCTGGATCTCGGAGGTGCCCTCGCCGATCAGGAGCAGCGGCGCGTCGCGGTAGAGGCGCTCGATCTCGTACTCCTTCGAGTAGCCGTAGCCGCCGTGGATGCGGAACGCCTCCTCGACGACCTCCTTGCCGGTCTCGGAGGCAAACAGCTTCGCCATCCCGGCCTCGAGGTCGGAGCGTTCGCCGGCGTCCTTGAGTCGCGCGGCCTTCATCGTCATCAGGCGCGCCGCCTCGACCTTGGTCGCCATGTCCGCGAGCTTGAACTGGATCGCCTGGTGCTTGGCGATCGGCTTGCCGAAGGTCTTTCGCTCCTGCGAGTAGCGCAGCGCCAGCTCGAGCGCGCGCTGCGCGATGCCGACGCCGCGGGCGGCCACGTTCACGCGACCCACCTCGAGCGCGTCCATCATCTGCACGAACCCCTTGCCGAGTCCCTCCTCCTCGCCGCCGAGGATGCGGTCGGGCGAGCAGCGGTAGCCGTTGTAGACGAGCTCGGTCGACTCGACCCCCTTGTAGCCCATCTTCTTGATCTTCGGCGGGATCTCTAGGCCCGCGTAATCGCCCTCGTTCTTCTCCGCCCCGGGCTCCTTCTCGGTGATGAAGCAAGTCATCCCCTTGTAGGGCGGATCGGACTTCGGGTCGGTCTTCATCAGGACGAAGACGACGCCGGAGAGCAGGCCGTTGGTGACCCACATCTTCTGGCCGTTGAGCTCCCAGTCGCCGTCGTCGGTTCTCTTCGCCGTCGACTTGATGCCCTGCACGTCGGAGCCGACCTCGGGCTCCGAGAGCGAGAAGGCGGCGCGGATCTCGCCGGTCGCCATCTTCGGCAGGAAGTGGTCCTTCTGCTCGTCGGATCCGAACTTCATCAGCAGGTAGGAGCCGATGAAGTGGGTGTTGACGACGCCGGAGATCGAGATCCAGCCCCGCGAGAGCTCCTCGACGATCATCGCGTACGTGGTCAGGTCGAGCCCCATGCCGCCGTACTCCTCGGGGATCGTCACCCCGAACAGCCCGAGCTCCTTCATCTGCTCGACGATCGCCTGGGGGAACTTGTCCTCGTGGTCGAACTCCTCCGCGACGGGGAGGATCTCGTTGTCGACGAACTGGCGCACCATCTCGGTGATCGCCTTCTGCTCGTCGGTCTTCTCCTCGAACGAGGTCTTGGGGGCGGTCTCTACTGCCATGACTCCTCTTCTTCGCGGATCCGGCGTCCGTCTCCCGGGCGGCGGAGGATACTGCGGCGATGTCGAACGCCGACCGCGTGAACGCGATGATGGCGCCCCTGTTCGGGAGCGGCGAAACGGTGATCGACGAGGCGTTCGCCGTGAACATGGCCGAAGCGGCGCGAGATGTGGTCACGGACGACTTCGTCGTCGTGATGACCGGCTCCGGGGGGTTCCAGGGGAGCTGGGAGGGCGCGGACGGCCTGCGCGAGGCCTGGGCGGACTGGCTGACGGCCTTCGAACGCGTGACGCTCGAGATCGAGAGCGTGGAGGATGTCGGCGAGAACGTATTCGTGATGGCGCGACAGGTCGGCGTCAGCAGGCACGAGGGGGTGGAGATGGAGCAGCCGAGCGCCGCCGTGTACAAGTTCCGCGGCGACCGACTGGCCCGGCTCGAGTTCCACCTCGACCGTGATGAGGCGCTGCGCTCGGCTCAGAGCGGCCAGGAATAGCTGTAGCCGGTGATGGCGGGGCGGCGTCGCTCGTAGAAGCGCTGGGCGTCGGTCCGTGCGAGGGCCGTGTCGAGCTCGAGGTGGGTGGCGCCGCGCTCGCGCGCCCAGGCCGCGGCGGCGTCGAGCAAGGCTCCGCCGATGCCGCTCGAGCGGTGGCCGGGATCCACGGCCAGGTCCTCGACCCAGCACCGCAAGCCGAAGCGGACAGATTCAAGGTCGAGATAGGCGGTGCACAGACCTACGAGGGCCTCGACGCGCTCGGCCACGAGCACGCAGGCATCGCGCGAGCCGATCGCCTCGGCGAGCGCGGCGGCCGCGCGTTTCTCCTCCCAGCCCGGCGGCCGCGCGCCCGGGGGCGCGAACAGCCACTCGTACAGCGCCAGGACGGCCTCCACCTCACCGCTTCGCGCCGGTCTGATCTCGGCTTCCACGGACTCACGATATAAGCGAGAAAGTGCGGGGTGTAACGATCGTTGCTCGCTTCGGGGAATGCTGCCCGGATCAACGGACAGGAGGGGATGTTTGGGGCAGGTCGCACAGCACCGTCGGTGCTCCTTCGGGCTTCTCGCCGTGATTTTCGGCGTGGCGCCGGCCTCGGTTTCCGCCGACCCGGCGCCTTCCGGGGCCCGGGCGGGCGGCAACGCCGGCATCGCGTTCGAGAGCAAGGAGTGCCGCACCCCCAAGACCGACCTGGAGAGGCTGACGCGGGCGAAGGTGATCCTGCGATTCGTCTGCGACGTGCCGCTGACCACGAGTCCCCCGGCGGGCACCGGCTACGACCGCTGCGAGGCCTTCTCCACGATCAACGCCCGGATTCAGCTGAAGCGCCAGTAAGCGGTGAAGGAATTCCGTCCGGGAGCGCCGAAATGCTCCCGCAGATGGGACTCCGAGAGGCGTGCCAGAGGGCTTCCGAGCTCAACCGCGAGCAGCAGGCGAGCGGCACCCGGACGCGCTTCGTGGTCGTCGCCAACCCGGTCGGGTCGTGCGGCGGCGACTACCAGGTCGTCTCGCGGCTGGTCCGCGAGGCGGCCCTCCGCGCGCGCCACTAGACGCGACGCACGCTCTCGCAGGACCTGACCTGATCGTCCTTCGCGTCGTCGACCGTGAGGCCCTTCTCGTCCGTCGCCGTCAGCTCCAGCTCGAGGGAGCTCGGGTCCTCGTCTGCTCTCCGAAGCCCGGCGGGAGCGTCGCCGCCCCGGCCATCGCGGGGGCGCCAGGAACGCTGCGATCGAGTGGGTCGCGGCCAGCGCAAGTCTGCGTACCGACACAAACGAACGTAGGTCTGTTCCTGTCCGGCTTCAGGGTGAGTTTGCTCCAGTCCTCCCGAGCACCGGGTCACGTTTGCGCCCGCGCGGGACCGGCCTCGTGCCTACGAACGCGCTCCGATACCGTGCGAAGGGGCACTGCCAACCGACGGAGCACCGGAGACGCCAGCTTGAGAAACCCACGCCTGTTCGGCCACCCGCTGGCCATCGACGCACCCCAGCCCATCATGGAGATCCCCGTCAAGCCGGCGCGGATGATCCATTTCCTCGACGCCTCGAACCCGAAGATGGTCGCCAAGGTCCCGGACATGGTCAAGGCGACCGACGTCCTGCTGGGCAACCTCGAGGACGCGATCCCGGCCGATCGCAAGGAGGCCGCGCGGGATGGTCTGGTCGAGGTCGCGAAGGGGACCGAATTCGGCCGGACGGCGCTCTGGACCAGGGTCAACTCGCTCGAGAGCCCGTGGGTCCTCGACGACTTCCTCACGCTCGTCCCGGAGATCGGGGACAAGCTCGAGGTGATCATGGTGCCCAAGGTCGAGGGCGCCTGGGACATCCACTACGTCGATCGCCTGCTCGCCCAGCTCGAGGCGAAGGCGGGGCTCGAGCGGCCGATCCTCGTCCACGCGATCCTCGAGACCGCGCTCGGAGTCTCCAACCTCGAGGAGATCGCGACCGCGAGCCCGCGGATGCAGGGCATGAGTTTCGGTCCCGCCGACCTGGCCGCCTCGCGGCGGATGAAGACCACCAGAGTCGGCGGCGGGCACCCCGGCTACCGGGTGATCGAGGACCCCGACCCCGACAGCCCCGACGCGCCGCGCGCGACGGCGCAGCAGGACCCCTGGCACTACTCGATCGCGCGCATGGTCGACGCCTGCAACTCGGCCGGGATCCTCCCGTTCTACGGCCCCTACGGCGACATCAAGGACACCGAGGGCTGCGAGACGCAATTCCGTGCCGCCTTCCTGCTCGGCTGCGTCGGCGCATGGTCGCTGCACCCGGTCCAGATCGAGATCGCGAAGAAGGTCTTCAGCCCGCCACCGGACGAGGTCAAGTTCGCGAAAAAGGTGCTCGAGGCGATCCCGGACGGCCGCGGCGTCCACATGATCGACGGCAAGATGCAGGACGACGCGACCTGGAAGCAGTGCAAGGTGATGGTCTCGCTCGCCGAGATGCTTGCCGAGAAGGACCCGGAGCTGGCGGAGGCCTACGAGATGGACGGGGCCGGAGCGGCGAAGACAGCGAGCTAGCGGTCTCGGCTCGCTTCCTCGGCGAGGACGATGTATTCCTCGACCATGAGCCGATCCTTCGCGCGGTCGGCCTTGCGCTTCATCGCGATCAGATGGTCGAGAGAGGCCACCCGGACCGTGTGCCCTTCGATCTCCGACCAGGTCGATCCCTGACGAAGCTCATCGAAGGATCGGATCCCCGGTAGGTGGCCGAGGATGTCGAACCTTCCGTGGGGCGTGTCGAACGTGAAGTTCGCTCCGTTCTCCAGGGTTCGAGCGTCGAGCTGGAACGGCAGGTCTGGGGGAGCGTTGGTCAACTTCACCTCCAGCTCCCGGAGCGCGACGGTCAAGCGGGTGAGGTTGGCGGGATCACGCGCGTACGCGAAATCGAGGTCGTAGGTCGGATACAGGGATCCGTGGGCCAGTCCCGCCAATCCGCCGACCACGACGAAGTCGACGGCATGTCGTTCGAGCACGTCGAACAGGTGCCCGGCGTCGAGAGGTGGTGGCTCGGGCGCGCTCAACTCGATGCCGGCGCGGGGCGGCGGGCGGCGCCGCGATTGCGACGGGCGAAGTCAGCGAACTCGAGTCCCCGCCTGACCCGTCGCGCCGGGGTGACCGCCAAGTTCTGGCGCACCATTGCCCGATCGATCCCGGCGTCGCGCGGACCGGACTCCAGGGTCAGGTCCTCGCCGAGCAGGTGAAGCAGCGAGCGCAGAGTCTCGACCGTCGGCGAGACCTGGTCGCGCTCGATCCGCGAGATCGCCGACTGGGTGGTGCCCGCGCGCACGGCGAGGCGCGCCTGGCTCACGCCACGGCGGCGACGGGCGTCGCGGAGGATCTCTCCCGGTGTTCTCATGCCCATAGCATATCAGCGATAATCGCAGATCTGCGATATTGTGCCGCGGATGCCCCCCTTCCGCCACACGATGCGGGTCCGCTACTCGGAGTGCGATCCGCAGGGCGTTGTCTTCAACGCCCACTACCTGATGTATTTCGACCACGCGATGGGAGAGCTGTGGCGTGAGGCGCTCGGCTCCTACCAGGCGATGGTGGAGGCCGGCACCGACATGGTGGTTGCGGAGGCACGGGTGCGGTTCCTGGCCCCGCTCCGCTTCGACGAGAAGTTCGACCTGACCGCGGAGGTGACGCGCTTCGGCGAGACCTCGATCACGTCCCTGCTGACGGCGGAGCGGGACGGCGAGGTCGCGACCGAGGGCGAGCTGCGCCATGTCTTCGTCGACGCGAAGACCGGCGAAAAGCGCGCGATCCCCGAGGACGTGCGCGCCGCGCTCACCGCCTACGCGAGCTAGAGCCGGCTCTCCAGCGCCTCGAGCTGCGAACGGATCGGGTCCGGGAGGCGGTCCCCGAAGCGGGCGAGGTGCTCGCGTAGTTGAGGCATCTGGTCCTTGACCGCCTCGGGATCGACGGTGAGCAGCTCGCGCATCTCCGTCTCGCCGATCTCCAGGCCCTCGATGTTGATCTCATCCTGGACCGGGACCAGGCCGATCGGTGTCTCCACGGTCTCGCCGCCGCCTTCGCAGCGGCGGAAGACCCACTCGAGCACGCGGATGTTCTCGCCGAACCCCGGCCAGATGAACGTGCCGTCCTCGTCCTTGCGGAACCAGTTGACGACGAAGATCCGCGGCAGGCCCTCGCCCCCGTGCTCGCTTCCGATCCGCAGCCAGTGGGCGAAGTAGTCGGCCATGTTGTAGCCGCAGAACGGCAGCATCGCCATCGGGTCGAAGCGGAGCTTGCCGACCTCTCCGGCAGCAGCCGCGGTCGTCTCGACCGACATCGTCGATGCCAGGAAGACGCCATGCTCCCAGTCGGTCGCCTCGTGGACGAGGGGCACCACGGTCGCCCGCCGCCCGCCGAACAGGAAGGCGTCGATCGGGACCCCGGCGGGGTCTTCCCACTCCGGGGCGATCGAGGGGCACTGCGAGGCCGGAGTAGTGAAGCGGGCGTTCGGATGCGCCGCGGGCTCGTCGGAGTCGGGCGTCCAGTCGTTGCGGTGCCAGTCGATCGCGTGAGCCGGCGGCTCCTCGGTCATCCCCTCCCACCAGACGTCGCGGTCGTCGGTCATCGCGCAGTTGGTGAAGATCGTGTTCGACTCGACGGTCTTCATCGCGTTCGGGTTGGTCTTGTAGCCCGTCCCCGGGGCGACCCCGAAGAAGCCCGCCTCGGGGTTGACGGCGTAGAGGCGGCCGTCGTCGCCGAACTTCATCCAGGCGATGTCGTCGCCGATCGTCTCCGCCTTCCATCCCTCGAGTCCCGGGATCAGCATCGCCAGGTTCGTTTTGCCTGAGGCCGAGGGAAAGGCGCCGGCGACGTATTTGGCCTTCCCCTCCGGCGAGGTCAGCTTGAGGATCAGCATGTGCTCGGCGAGCCATCCCTCGTCGCGGGCCATCACCGAGGCGATTCGAAGCGCGAAGCACTTCTTCCCGAGCAGCGCGTTGCCGCCGTAGCCGGACCCGTAGGACCAGATCTCGCGCGTCTCCGGGTAGTGGACGATGTACTTGTTGTCGGCGTCGCAGGGCCACGGGACGTCCTCCTCACCGTCGGCGAGCGGGGCACCGACGGAGTGCACACAGGGGACGAACTCGCCGTCGGAGCCGAGCACCTCGAGCGCTCCGGCGCCCATCCGGGTCATGATCCGCATCGAGGTCGCGACGTAGGGGGAGTCGGTGAGCTGCACGCCGATGTGCGAGATCGGCGAGCCGAGCGGGCCCATCGAGAACGGCACCACGTACATCGTCCTGCCCTGCATCGAGCCCCTGAAGACCTCGCTCATCGTCTCGCGCATCTCCGCGGGATCGCGCCAGTTGTTGGTCGGCCCGGCGTCGTCCTCGGACTGCGAGCAGATGAAGGTTCGATCCTCGACCCGGGCGACGTCGCCGGGATCGGAGAAGGCGAGATAGCTGTTCGGGCGCTTGGCGTCGGAGAGCTTCTCGAAGGTCCCCGCCTCCACCAGCTCGGCGCACAGGCGGTCGTACTCCTCGGACGAGCCGTCGCACCAGTGGACCTCGTCGGGCTCGGTCAGGGCCGCGATCTCCTCGACCCACGAGATCAGCTTCCGGTTGTCGGTCAGGTCGGTCGCGGGGACCGTCGTCTCGCTGGTTTCGCTCACTTGCTGCTTCGGCTCCTCTCTCGCTGCTGGACCGTCGCTCGCGAGCGACGGACCCGCCATTCTGCCGCAAGCGGCCGGGGACGCGGGTAGTGCCGATCGTCGCGAGGGGGAGCGGTCCCGCTCGGATAGGGTTCCCGCCGCTCTCATGCGCTTTTTCGAGTACGAATCGCGGCGGATCGTCGAGCGGGCCGGCATCCCCGTCACCAAGTACGGCTTCTGCACCAGCGCCGAGGAGGCGCGCGCGGCGGCCGAGGAGATCGGCGGCCCGACGGTGGTCAAGTCCCAGGTCCTGACCGGGGGACGGATGAAGGCCGGCGGGGTCAAGTTCGCCGACACGCCGGACGAGGCGGCTGAGCACGCGGCCGCGATCCTCGAGCTGGAGATCAACGGCCACATACCGCGCGGGGTGCTGGTCGACCCGAAGGCCGAGGTCGCGCAGGAGTACTACGCCGGGGTCGTCTGGGACGGGACTCGCAAGCAGCCGATGATGCTCTTCTCCGACTTGGGCGGGATCGACATCGAGGAGGTCGCGGAGAAGCACCCCGACCACGTCGGCCGCGGCCACCTCTCGAACCTGCTGCCGGTGTCCGACTTCCACGCCAAGCAGGTGATCGCGGCGACGGGCGTCACCGGCCGCGAGCTGACGCGGGCGACCCCGGTGCTCGCCCGCCTGGCCCGGCTTTCTCACGACTACGACATGACCCTCGCCGAGATCAACCCGCTCGCCCGGCTCGAGGACGGCAGCTTCGTCGCCCTCGACGCGCACATGGAGATGGAGGCGGAGGCGGAGGGGCGCCATCGCAAGCTCCTCGACGAGCTCGGGATCGGCGAGGACGAGCGCCGCGAGGCCTACGAGCCGTCGGAGTTCGAGCGCAACGTGAAGGCGATCGACGAGGCCGACCACCGCGGCGTGATCCAGGGCAAGGACCACGGCTTCCACGGCGACCTCGGACTCGTGATCGGCGCCGGCGGCGGCTCGCTGACGCTCACCGACGCGGTTCGCAGCCAGGGCGGGAACCCGGCCAACTACTCCGAGATCGGCGGCAACCCATCGGTCTCGAAGGCCGCCGGGCTGGCGAAGGAGGTCCTCACCAAGGACGGGGTGGAGAAGATCGCCGTGATGATGTCGATCGTCTCCAACACCCGGGTCGACATCGTCGCCCGCGGGGTGATCAAGGCCTGCCTCGAACTCGACCGCGACCCCGCCGAGACGATCGCGATCTTCCGCATCCCGGGCGCCTGGGAGGAGGAAGGCTTCAAGATCCTCGACCGCTACGGGGTCGAGTACTGCGACCGCTCGGTCTCGATGTGGGAGGCCGCCGGTCGGGCGGTGGCGAAGGTGCAAGGTGGTGCGGCGTGAGCATCCTCTTGACCGAGGAGACCACGCTTCATCGTCCAGGGGATCACCGGGCGCGAGGCGGTCAACCTGACGCGCGAATGCCTCGACTACGGCTCGCAGATCGTCGGCGGCGTCACCCCGGGCCGCAAGGGCCGCGACGTGCACGGGGTGCCCGTCTACGACACCGTCGAGCAGGTCGTCGAGGCGGCCGGCGAGGTTCCGTACGGATCGGTGGTCACGGTCCCCCCCGCGTTCACAAAGGACGCCGTCTTCGAGGCGATCGAGAACGGGATCCGCCTGATCGTCGTCGTCACCGAGCGGATCCCGCGCGGCGACGTCGCCCAGATGGTCGAGCTGGCCGGGATGCGCGGCGCCCGGATGATCGGCCCCAACTGCCTCGGGATCGTCGTTCCCGGCGTGGCGAAGATGGGCGGCATCGGCGGCCCGGCGAAGGACACCGCGAAGGCCTACACGCCCGGCGCGGTCGGGATCATGTCGCGGAGCGGCGGCATGACCACCGAGATCGCCTCCACGCTGACCGCGGCCGGGCTCGGCCAGTCGACCGCGGTCTCGATCGGCGGCGACGCGATCATCGGCTCGACCTACGCCGAGCTGATGCCGCTCTTCGAGGCCGACGAGCAGACCGAGGCGATCGTGATCTACACCGAGCCCGGAGGCCGGATGGAGGCCCAGCTCGTCAGAGTGGCGGGAGACAAACGACTCGCGGCTGCCCATCGTCGCCTTCATGGCGGGCCGGTTCATGGACGACGAGGAGATGAAGGGGATGAGCTTCGGCCACGCGGGCACGATCGTCGAGGGCGTGGAGGACACGGCGACCGAGAAGATCTCCCGGCTCGAGTCGGCCGGGATCCCGGTGGTCGAGCGAATCGACGAGATCCCCGCGCGGGTCTCCGAGGCCCTGGGGCGAGGCTGATGGCCGAGTATGAGCACGGCGTCTTCATCGCAGTCGAGGTGGACGAGCCGGCGGCGAGCGACCCCGAGGTCGCGGCCAAGCTCGCCGAGGTCTGCCCCGTCGACATCTTCGCCGACGAGGGAGGCCGGGTCGCGATCGTCGAGGAGAACCTCGACGAATGCGTGCTCTGCGAGCTCTGCATCGAGGCGGCGCTGGCGGGGACAGTGCGCGTGAAGAAGCTTTACGACGGGACCGAGCTGAGGGGCGACTCCGGCTAGACGATCTAGGACTTGCCTGACTGGCCGCCGCCCCCGAAGGCCAGCTCGCGCAGCGACTTCTGGGCGAAGCGGTACTCGACGTCGCCTTGGTCGCCGTCGGTCACCTCGACCTCAACGATCAGCTCCTGGTCGGCGTCGGTGGCGACTGTGCACTCGAAGGTGGCGCCGGTCTCCGACTCGATGTCGTCCGGACACGAAACCGACTCCGCGGTGACGTCGAACTTCTGGAGGTCGCCGCTCACGCCCTCCTCGATCTCGGTCTCGAGCTTGTCGGAGTCGATCGCCCCGCACCCGCCGAGCGCGATCGCGGTAGCGACCGCGAGGCTGGCGACCAAGGGGCGACTCACGGCGCGAACATAACATCAGCCGCCGGATGAATCTGACCGCGGATCTGCTCGAGCGGTTCCCGGCCTCGAAGCCGGCGCTGGTCACGATCTCCGCGGAGGGCGAGCGGCGCGTCTGGCACTTCGGCGAGCTGATCGCGCGCAGCGCGGGCCTCTCGGGCGCGCTCGCCGCCCGCGGTGTCGGCCGCGGAGACGTCGTGATGACGCTCGTCGGCAACCGGGTCGAGTGGGTGCTGGCGCTGCTCGCCTGCTGGCGGATGGGGGCGATCGCGCTGCCGTGCAGCACCCAGCTTCGCCGCGGCGACCTCGAGCACCGGATCGCCGTCGCCAACCCGTCGCTCTGCATCGGCGAGGAGGAGCTTCTCGCCGAGATGCCCGACCGGGTGCCGCTGCATGACGATGGAGGAGTCGCCGCGGTGCTCGACGAGGACCGTGCCCAGGCGCCCGCCGGTCGAGCCGGCCGACCTCGGCCCCGAGGACGGCGCGCTCGATCGTCTTCACCTCGGGGACGACCGGCGAGCCGCGCGGCGTCCTCTACGTCCAGCGCTACCTGCCCGGGCCAGGAGCGCACAGGCCCGCCACTGGCTCGGGGCCGCAGAGGGCGAGCTGGTCTGGTGCACGACGGCGACCGGCTGGTCGAAGTCGGCGCGAAACGTCTTCCTCGCGCCCTGGCTCTGCGGCGCCGCGGCGCTCCTCGTCGAGGGGCGCTTCGACCCGGCGGAGCGGCTGGCGACTGGTCGAGCGCGAGGGCGTCGACGTGCTCTGCCAGGCGCCGACCGAGTACCGGATGCTCGCCAAGCGGGGCCTGCTGCGCCCGATCGACGGGGTTGCGACGGACGGTCTCCGCGGGGGAGGCGCTCGACGCCTGGCAGTGATCGCGGAGTGGCGAGAGGCGGCCGGCCTCGAGATCTGCGACGGCTACGGCCAGACGCGAGACCGGCCACGTCAGCGGCAACCAGGTCGGGGAGCCGGTCGCGCGACGGCTCGATGGGCCGGCCGCTGCCCGGCATTCGAGGTCCGGGTCGTCGGCGACGAGCGGCGGCCGGGCGAGCTCCAGGTCCGCGCGGCGAGCTGCCCGACGTTCTTCGTCCGCTACCTCGGATCCGAGCGGCCGCCCGAGCTGCGTCGAGGGCGAGCTGGTGGCCGACCGGCGACCTCGTCCGCGAGGACGAGCGACGGCTACCTCTGGTACGAGAGCCGCGCGGACGACCTGATCCTCTCCTCCGGGTACCGGATCGGCCCGTTCGAGGTCGAGGCGGCGTTGCGTCGCATCCGGCGGTGGCCGAGGCGGCGGCGGTGCCGGCGCCGGACGCCGAGCGCGGGCAGGTGGTGAAGGCGATCGTCGTCCTGCGCGACGGCGAGCCCTCGGACGAGCTCGCGCGCTGAGCTGCAGGAGCACGTCAAGCGGACCACGGCGCCGTACAAGTTCCCCCGCATCGATCGAGTTCGCCGATGCGCTGCCGCGGACCACGAGCGGCAAGGTCAAGCGGGCCGAGCTGCGCGCGTGACGGACGGCGCCTCAGGGCCGGCGCGTCACCGCACATGACCCCGAGCGGGCGGCATTCGCGGGGATCTTCATCGTCACCGCGCTCGGGCATGCTCTCGATCGGGGCGACGCTGCCCGGTGCTCCCGCGCTACGTCACCGGGCCGCTCGACTCGGGCGACGTCGCGGTCGGCATCGTCACCGGGTCGTTCGCGGTCACCGGCCTGGCCGTCCGCCCGTTCGCCGGGCGCTTCGCCGACGCTCGCGGGCGCCGGCCGGCGGTGCTGCTTGGGCGCGCGCTCTCGACGATCGCCGCGGCGCTCTACTTCGTCCCCGCCGGCGTTCCCGGTCCTGGTCATCGCGCGACTCTTCCTCGGCGCGGGCGAGGGCCTGATCTACACCGCCGGCTCGGCCTGGGTCGTCGACCTCGCGCCGGACGAGCGTCGCGGGCAGATCATCGGCTGGTACGGGCTCGCGATCTGGGGCGGGCTGAGCCTCGGGCCGGCGATCGGCGAGCTGATCCTCCAGGCTGCGGGCTTCGACGCCGTCTGGGCGTTCGCCCTCGCCGCGCCGCTGGTCGGGGCGCTGATCGCGCTGCGGATCCCCGAGTCGTTCCGCCCCGGCGCCGAGCACGAGCCGAGCGGGCCGCTGATCGCCCGCGAGGCGATCCGCCCGGGCTTCGCCTTTTCCTGCGGCACCGTCGGCTTCGCCGCGGTCAGCGGCGTTCATCGTCCTGCATGCTCGAGGCGCGCGGGATCGGCAGCGGCACGCTCGCCTTCACCGCCTTCGCGGCGACCGTGGTCGGGGTTCGGCTGATCGGCGGCAGGCTGCCCGACCGCTTCGGCGGCGCTCGCTGCGCGATGGTAGCCGGGCTCGTCGAGGCAGCCGGGCTCGCCGCGATCGCCGCCGCCCAGAGCCTGCCGGTCGCGATCCTCGGCGCGCATGGCGATGGGCGGCGCCTTCGCCCTCCTGCTCCCCTCGCTGGCGCTGCTCGCGCTCGAGGGCGTCCCGATCGAGCGGCGCGGCGCGACGATGGGAACGCTGACCGCCTTCTTCGACCTCGGGGTTGGCGTCGGCGCGCCGCTCGCCGGGCGTCGCCGCGGCTCTCGCCGGCTACGGCGCGGCCTTCTGGCTCGCCGCCGGCTTCGCCCTCGGCCTTGCGGCGATCGCGGCCCGGGCCGGGCCGCAGAGGATCGCCTTGGCACCCTCGCCGGGCTGAGCGGGGACGGTGGCCTCTGTGCCCGCGGGCGTTTGGCGACTTATTGCCGGGGGGTGGCAACAAGTCGCCAACCCCGCTTCCGCAAGGGGTCGCTCAGCCGGAATAGGCGGCCTTCGCCGCTGCGTCTCGGGATCTCGTCGCCTCGGCGAGGCCCTCCTCCGCCTCCGCCACCGCAGCGTTTGCGGCGTCGAGTTGCTCCTGGGCCTTCTCCGCCCGGCCCTCCGCTCGCCGCAACCGGCGCTCGGCCATCTCGAGCTCGTGCTCTGCCTTCTTCAGGCGCTTCTTCTCCTGCCGCTTCGCATCCGAACGCGGGGGTTTCGGCTCCGAGGTAGAGGCGACGGTGAGCCCGCCGAAGCCAACCGCCTCGTGGTCCGCCGTGACGCGACCCGCCTCGAACTCCTCCCGCAAGTCCGGATCGCTCGGCAGAGCCTGAAGGGTGGAGCGCGCCCGCTGGAGCATCGCGTCGCTCGCCCCGCCCTCGTCCTCGAGCTCGGCTTCGACGGAGCCCATGAAGCGGTCGATCGCGGCCCGCTCGCGCTCAGTCGCCTCGTCCACGGCCTCCCGGCCGCCGCCCTCGAGCATCTGCTCCTGGGCGGAACGAAGGCCGTCGGCGGCGGCGAGCACGTCCTTCGCCTCCTTGCGCCGGTCCCTGACCGCTCGATTGATCGCCGCCGCCGAGCGCGTCGGCTTCTTCAGCTCCTTGACTTCCTTCGCGCGCTCCGCGTCGCCGAACTCCTTCAGCTCCTTCGCGGCGGCGTTTCGCGCCGCCGTGAACTCGTCCAGCGGCAGTCCGTAGAGTCGATCGAGTTCCTTCTCGGCCACGCCGGCTCCGACGTTACCGACGTCCCCGACGCCTCTGTCGAGGCGCCGGGGTTCCTGCTCACCAGGTCGTCGGCCTGCCCTCCTCGAACAGCCAGACTTCGAAGAACTGGTCGAGCTGCTGACCGCTCTCCCGCTCGGAGAGGGCGATGAAGTCGGCCGTGGTCACGTTGCCGTACTTGTTCTCCGAGTACCACGCCCTCAGGATGTCGAAGAAGGTGCCGTCGCCGACCTTCTCGCGCAGAGCCTGAAGCGTCATCGCGCCCCGGTCGTAGACCGGCGTGTGGAAGAGCTCGCTCGCGTCGTTGAGAGCCGCCGGCGCCGGGAACCAGAGGTCCTCGAACGCCGGGTCGTCCTCCGGGATCGCGTAGAGCTCGTCGAACGTCTCCTGGGCGGTGGGCCCGCCGTGGTCCTCGGTATAGATCCACTCCGAGAACGTCGCGAAGCCCTCGTTGAGCCAGATGTCCGGCCAGACCGAGAGCGTCACAGCGTTGCCGAACCACTGATGGGCAATCTCGTGAACGACGGTCAACGGACCGACGACTCGCCAATAGTTGGCGCGGGTCTGCGACTCGAGCGAGTAGAAGACGTTGGGCGCCCAGTCCATGATCCCGCCGCCGCTCGTGAACGGATAGTCGCCGTAGCGCTCGGAGAAGTAGTCGATGATCTCCTCCTGGGGCTCCAGCCGCTGCCAGGCGAGCGCGGGGTTCGGGTTGGGGTCGCTGGGGAGCACGCGGGTGTTCGGGTCGACCGCGTCGTACATCGCCAGGTCCCCGTGGGAGTAGAACTCCGTCTCGAAGACGCCGTTCGTCGCCGTCGCCAGGTAAGGCGCCATCGGAGCGTCCTCGCTCCAGCGCCAGGTCTCCCCCGCGGCCGAGGTCGTGTGCCCGTCGAGCTCACCGTTCGCCATCACTGTGTGGCCCGCGGGCACGGTGACGGTGAAGTCGAAGGTGGCTTTGTCCTTGCGGGTTGTCGTTGACCGGATACCAGCCCGGCGAGCCCTGCGGCTCGTTGACGACGAAGGCGCCGTCGTCGGTCGGGACCCAGCCCTCGATCGACTCGTCCGGGTCGACGATCGGTTCGGGCGCACCGGCGTAGTCGACCTCGACCGTGAAGTCCTCGCCGTCCCTGAGCCACGGCTTCTTCAGGTCGATGATCAGCTCCTGCTCGTCCCGCAGCTTGAACTGGGCCCGGCGGCCGCTCACGTCGACGTCCGAGACGTCGTAGAAGTCGCGTAGGTCGAGGTTGAAGCGGCGGAGGTTCTGCGTCGCCGTGGCGTCGATCACGGCGTTGCCCTCGAGGCGGTTTGCGGCGGGGTCGTAGTCGATCGTCAGCGAGTAGTGCTCGACGTCGTAGCCGCCGTTGCCGGCCTGGGGAAAGAACGGATCGCCCAGTCCGGCCGACCCCTTCTCGTACTTCACCTTCTCGGGCTTCGGCTTGGCAGCAGCCGGCCCGGCCGCGACGAGCGCGAATACGGCGGTCGCCAGAACGACCTTGAACGAAAGCCTGAAGGACACGGATACCTCCCTATTAGCCGCGCCCCCCGGGACGAGATCCGATGCTAGCGGCGTCGTCGAACCGTCTGTGGACAAACCTCGGGTGCCGCGTGCTCCAACCGCGATAACCGCTCGCGTGACTAGAAGAGGCTGCTCTGGGTGCCGCGAGGTTCGGCTGCGGGTGCGGGCTCCGGAGTCCGGCCGCGCCAGCGGGTGCGGGGACGTTCCGGCCTGCGGAGCTTCGGCGGCCTGACCAGCGCGTTGAGGCGCTTGCTCTCGCCGCTCGGGAGGTAGGCGCGGCTCCCGTAGAGCTCCTCGTAGCGCGGGACCAGCTCCGGGCGGTTCTCGCGCAGCCATTCGAACCAGATGTCCTTGACCTCGCCGCGCAGGTGTAGGCCGATCGCGTGATGTGCGTGGCCCCGGCCTCGGCGCAGAGGTCGACGATCTCGTTCACCTGCTCGGGCGTGGTCGTTAATCCCCGGAATCAGCGGCGCGATCAGGACGCTGGTCGGGATGCCCGACCGCTGTCAGCTTCGCGACGGCCTCGATCCGCTTGCGCGGGTGGGGCGTATGCGGCTCGGTCTCCCGCCATGCCTTCTCCTCGAGCGTCGGGATCGAGAGCGCCGCGGAGAAATCCGTCGCGCTCGCGGAGCTCCTTCATCAGGTCGAGATCGCGAAGGAGGAGCGGCGACTTGGTCAGCACCGAGCACGGATTGGCGTAATCGCGCATCGCCTCCCAGATCCCCCGCATGAGCTCGTAGCGCCCCTCGACCCACTGATAGGGGTCGGTGTTCGTCCCGAGAGCGACGTGGTCGCCGTTCCATGATGGCCTGGCGAGCTCCGCCCGCACGAGCTCCGGACGTTCACCTTGACGACGATCTCCGCTCGAAGTCCTCGCGCGCGTTGAAGTCAAGATAGGTGTGCGTGGGCCGAGCGAAGCATGCGATGCAGCCATGGGCTGCATCCGCGGTACGGGTTGATCGTGTACCGGAAGGGCATCCGCGATTTCTTCGGCACTTCGTTGATCGCGGAGCGCGCCTCGACCTCGTAGAAGCGGATCCCCATCGCCTCGGGAGCGTCGAAGCGGCGGACTCGGGCGGGGTCCCGGAACCCCGGCAGGTGGGTCGACTCCTCGGCGTCGCGCTCGATCGTCAGGTTGTCCCAGCGCATCGAACCCATGTTCGCATATAGATCGGCCGAACTGGGTACTGTCCCGGTCATGGCAAGCGCCCCGGTCGCCGGCAAGCGAGGCGTCGCCCAGAAGCCGCCTGACGCACTCGTGGCGCTCGTCGAGCGCTACGACCCCGAGGTGGTCGACGTTCCGGGCGGCACGGGCCGGGTGCGCCTGCGGGTCGACGGCCTCGGGGAATGGGACGCCGTGCTCGCCGCCGGCAACGTGAAGCTGAGACGGGCGTCGTCGAGCGCTGAGCCCGATGCGCTCCTCAGCGCCGACGCGGCCAGCTGGGAGCGGATCGCCGACGACGTCCGCGGCGGCATGGAGGCCTTCCGGCGCGGCCGGCTGAAGGTGCGCAAGAACCTCCACCTCGGCGTCGGCTTCCTCGCCGCGACGAGCGGGATCACGGGGCCGGGACGGCTCCGCTTCGACGCGGTCGAGACCGCCGCGGGGACGATCTCGACGCTCAGCGCGGGGACCGGCGATCCGGTCCTGTGTCTGCACGGCCTCGGCGGCACCAAGGCGTCGTTCATGCCGACGGTTCGCGGCCTCGCCGACGGCTACCGGGTGATCGCGGCCGACCTGCCCGGGTTCGGCGAGTCCGACAAGCCGATCGCTGCGCCGTACGACGCTCCGTACTTCGCCGGCGCGGTCGCCGCCCTGCTCGACGCGCTCGAGATCGAGCGCGCGCACCTGATCGGCAACAGCATGGGCGGCCGGGTGGCGATCGAGGCCGGCCTCATCGAGCCCGAGCGAACCGGGAAGCTGGTCCTGCTCAGTCCTGCCCTGGCCTGGCTTCGCGACCGGCCCTGGAAATGGCTGCTCCCCGCGCAGCTCCCGAAGCTCGGGCTGCTTCAGCCGACGCCGCGCGCGATCGCGGAGCCGATCGTCCGCCGACTGATCCCCGGCAGCACTGACGGCTGGGCCGCGGCCGGGGTCGACGAGTTCCTGCGCGTCTTTCTCACGCCACGGGGGCGCGCCGCCTTCTACTCGGCGCTTCGCAACGTCTACATGGACGAGCCGTACGGCGAGGACGGGCTCTGGACCCGGCTCGCGACGCTCGCGCCGGAGGCGATGTTCGTCTGGGGCCGCCAGGATCCGCTGGTCCCGATCGCGTTCATGAAACACGTCGAGCGCACGCTCCCGACCGCGAGGCACGTCGAGCTCGACTGCGGCCACGTCCCCCAGGTCGAGCGCCCGCGCGATACGAACACGGCGATCCGCGACTTCCTGGCGTAAGGCCGGCGGCCCGCTGGTACCTTCGCCTGGCATGCGAAGCCAGGGACGAGTCGCGTTGCTCGCGACGCTTGGATCCATCGCGCTCGCGGCGGCACCCGCCGCCGCGCACGCGAAGACGCCCGACGACTTCTTCGGGGTCGTCTCGCACGGGCCGCTCGTCGCCGAGGACTACCCGCTGATGCAGGCCGGGGGGGTCGCCAAGCTCCGGTTCATCCTCTCCTGGCGTGAGATCCAGCCGGCCCCGGGGGTGTTCGACTGGTCGCGCGCGGACGAGATCGTCGGCGGCGCTGCCGACCACGGGATCGAGCCGCTTCCGTTCGCCTTCGGGTCGCCGGCCTGGATCGGCGACGAGGCGCGCCCGCCGCTCGGCTCCGATTCGGAGCGCGAGGCCTGGCAGGCGTTCCTGTCCGCGGCGGTGGAGCGCTATGGGCCCGGGGGCAGCTTCTGGGAGGGGCGAGCGAACCAGCTTCCGATCACGGACTGGCAGATCTGGAACGAGCCGAGCTATCCCCTATACTGGAAACCCCGCCCCGAGGCCCGCGACTACGCCGACCTGCTCGAGCTCTCGGCCGAGACAATCAGGGCCGCCGACCCGGACGCACGGATCCTGCTCGCGGGGCTCGCGGCGGTGCAGAACGGGCCCCTTCCCTGGGTCTTCCTGCGCGACCTCTACCGGGTCAAGGGGATCGAGCGTCACTTCGACGCGGTCGCGCTTCACCCGTTCTCCCCGAACCTGTTCGGAGTCACCTACCAGCTTTCACAGATGCGCCGGGCGATGGCGCGTGCCGGCGACAACGGCACCCGGATGGAGGTCACCGAGATCGGCTGGGGCTCAGAGGGGCCGTCCAACTCGCCGCTGGTCAAGGGCGTCCAGGGGCAGGCCCGCTTCCTGCGAAAGGCGTTCCAGCTCCTGAGCGAAAAGCGCCGCCGCTTCCGGATCGGGTCGGTCCAGTGGCTCTCGTGGCAGGACTCGGTCAACTCCGAGCCCGGCTGCGGCTTCTGCCAGTACACCGGCCTGTTCACGCTCGAGCGCGAGCCGAAGCCCTCATATCGCGAGTTCCAGCGGTTCGCGGGTCGCTAGGCCACCGGCCAGCTACGGGCGCGCGAGGGTCGTCGTCGCGGCGACGAAGTCCCGAGCCGGGGTGATCGCCTCCGGCGGGACCCAGTGGCCGGCGTCGGTCTCGAGGTAGGTGACGTCGAGGTCCGCAGCCTCGAGCGCGTCGCGGGCCGCTCGTCCGAAGCCGACCTCGATGATCGGGTCGGCGCGGCCGTGGTGGATCAGGACCGGGAGACCCTGGCGATCCGCGAGGTCAGGCTCCCAGCCCTCGACCGAGGGCAGGAACCCGCTTAGCGCGAGGATCCGGGCCGGGCGCGGGCGACCGCGGCCGAGCCCGACGGCGTAGGACATAACCGTGCCCATCGAGAAACCGCCGAGCACGGTCCGGTCCCAGCCGACCCCGAACTCGCCGAGCTTCGCGTCGAGGAACTCGCTGAGCGCCGCGTAGCTGTGGGCGAACGTCTCGGCGTCCGGATAGCCGACCCGGCGCACGACGTACCAGTGCTTGCCGCCAGGCGGGATCCCCTCGATCGGCGCGCCGGGGGCGATCCCGACCAGGCGCCGCTCCGGATCGAGCTCGTCGATCAGCGGGAAGAGGTCGCGCTCGCTCGTGCCGCGCCCGTGGCTCAGCACCAGCGCGCCCTCCGGCTCCGCGGCCGGCTCGCGGATCAGGTGCGCGAGGGTCACGCGGGGGTGACCTGGCGCGGATTGCGGATCGGCTTCAGGTTCGACTCGATCCGCTCGCGCAGGTGCTCGAAGGCCGGCGGCAGGACGAGCGACTCGCCAAGGTGCTCGAGCGGCTCGTCGGCCGCGAACCCCGGCCCCAGCGTCGCGATCTCGAACAGCACACCGCTCGGCTCGCGGAAGTAGATCGACCGGAACCAGAAGCGGTCGATGATCGGGGTCGGGTTCGCCCCCGAGGCCTGTACGCGCTCGCGCCAGGCCTCGTGGTCCTCGTTCTCCGACGCCCACGCGATGTGGTGGACGGTGCCGGCGCCCTGCAGACCGCGCTCGGTCGGCGGCTCCTCGAGGTAGTAGAGGCCACCGCGCTCGGGTCCACGCACCTCCCATGCGTCTCCGGCCGGGACGAAGCCGAGCGTCTCCTCCAGCAGGGGCCGGGTCGAGTCCGGCCTGCCGGCATACGCGCGGGCTGCGTGGAAGCCCTGGAGGGCGAGCTCGCCGGGGACCTCGGGATGGTCCGCGATCAGCGGTTGGTCGGGGACGTCGGCAACGAGCAGCTCGTGGGTCAGGCCCTCCGGGTCGTCGAAGCGAAGCAGCTCGCCCTCGCGCTCGCTCTCGGTCCCGTGCTCGCCGAGACGCTCGTCCCAGAAGTCGAGCGAGTCCGTCAAGCCGACCCGCCAGACGATCGTGTGGATCATCCCGTCCCCCGCCCGCCCTCGCGGGACGCCGGGGAACTCGAAGAAGGTGATGTCCGAGCCGGCGCTCCCCTTCTCGTCGGCGTAGAAGAGGTGGTAGACGCTCGGGTCGTCCTGGTTGACGGTCTTCTTCACCATCCGCAGGCCGAGCACGCCGGCGTAGAAGTCGGCATTTCGCTGACCGTCTTCGGTGATCGCGGTGATGTGGTGAATCCCGTCCAGCCTCATCTCTTCCTCCACAAAGTATTTGTATGTGCAAACATCCTAGCAGGAGAATAGTTGCATCGGCAAGCAAATCGGCGCTAGCCTCGTTCCATGCCTACCCGAGCCCCCGCCTCCGGAACGCCGTTGCTCGACGGTCGCGAGCTCGGCGCCTGGCGGGGCTTTCTGCGGGCGCATCGGGAGCTCGTCTCCGTCCTCGACGAGGAGCTTCAGCGCACCCACGACCTCCCGCTGGGCTCGTACGAGGTACTGCTGCTGCTCGCCGACTCACCTCGGGGGAGGATGCGGATGGGCGAGCTCGCCGAGGGCCTGCTCTTGAGCCGCAGCGGCCTCACCCGGCTCGTCGACCGCCTCGAGGGTCGCAGGCTCGTCAAGCGCGAGCGCTGCGAGGAGGACGCGCGCGGGCTGTTCGCGCAGATCACCCCCCAGGGGCGCGAGGTCTTCGCGGCGGCGCGGCCGGACCACCTCGACGGCGTCCGCCGCCATTTCATCTCCCGCCTCGACCCCGAGGACCTCGATCGCCTCGCCGCGATCTGGCGCCACCTGGTCGACGAGCCGGCGGCGGGTTAGCGCTGGGTCGCTAGCGCAACGCGGCGCGGGCGCTGGCGAGGTCGTCGGTGACGATCGCGACCCGGACGCCGCTGAAGGTGGAGTAGAGGAGCTCGATGTTGGCGCCGGCGTCGGCGAGCTCGCGGGCGAGCTGGCCGAGCGTTCCGGGGCGGTCCTCGATGTTGACGACCAGCGCCTCCTGGCTGTCCGCCACGCCCATCCCCGCGTCCTCGAGCGCGTTGCGGGCAGCGTCAGCGTCCTCGACCAGGATGTTGATCACCCCGCGCCCCTCCCCGGTCAGCGCGCACATCCCGAGCAGGTTGATCCCGGCCTGCCCGGTCGCCTCCCCGAGCGTCGCGAGCTGCCCCGGTTCGTCCTTGAGCACCACCGTGATGTTGGTCGCCATCGGTTCGCCCACCATATACCGGGGTACTCTCGACTCCGATGCCCAATCGCCTCGCAGACGAGTCGAGCCCCTACCTCCTCCAGCACCAGGACAACCCGGTCGACTGGCTGCCCTGGGGAGACGAGGCGCTGACCCGGGCGCGCGAAGGGGACCGGCCGCTGCTGGTCTCGATCGGCTACTCGTCGTGCCACTGGTGCCACGTGATGGAGCGGGAGTCGTTCGAGGACGCCGAGACCGCCGCCTACATGAACGAGAACTTCGTCCCGGTCAAGGTCGACCGCGAGGAGCGCCCCGACGTCGACTCGATCTACATGGAGGCGGTCCAGTCGATGACGGGTCACGGGGGTTGGCCGCTCACGGCCTTCTGTGACCCCGAAGGGGTGCCCTTCTACGGCGGCACCTACTTCCCGCCCGAGCCTCGCCAGGGGATGCCGAGCTTCCGGATGGTGATGGAGGCGGTGACGCAGTCGTGGCGCGAGCGGCGCGAGGAGATCGGCAAAGCCTCGGGCCGGATCCGCGACCACCTCGGCGCGGTCTCGCGGATGGACCCCGCCGACGAGCTGCCCTCCGCGGAGCTCCTGGAAGACGCGGTCGAGGCGCTCGGCCAGCAGCTCGACCGCCAGTACGGCGGCTTCGGCGGCGCGCCGAAGTTCCCGCCGGCCTCCGCGCTCGAGTTCCTGCTCGCTCGCGGCGAGACCGAGGCGGTCGAGCTGACGCTCGACGCGATGGCGCGCGGCGGCATCCACGACCAGATCGGCGGCGGCTTTGCCCGCTACGCGGTCGACCGCACCTGGCTCGTGCCCCACTTCGAGAAGATGGTCTACGACAACGCGCTCCTCGCCCGGGCCTACCTGCACGGCTCACCAGGTCCTCGGGCACGAGCGCTACCGCCGGGTGTGCGAGGGGATCCTCGACTGGGCGCTGCGCGAGATGCGCGGCCCCGAGGGGGGCTTCTTCTCCGCACTCGACGCCGACTCGGAGGGCGAGGAGGGGCGCTTCTACGTCTGGACTCCGGAGGAGATCCGCGAGGTGCTCGCCGAGGCCGGGCTCGCGGAGCGGGCCGACGCGATCCTGGGCTCACTACGGCGTCGCGGACGGCGGCAACTTCGAGGGCAGGAGCATCCTCTTCCGTGCCCGGCGGGCGCCGACGCCGAGCCGCCGGAGTGGTTCGAGAAGGCGCGGCAAGCCCTCTACGAGGCGCGCTCGAAGCGGGTCTGGCCCGGGCTCGACGACAAGCGGATCTGCTCCTGGAACGCGCTGATGGTCGCCGCGCTCGCAGACGCCGGCGCGGCGCTCGGACGACAGGACTACGTCGACGCCGCGGTCGCCTGCGCCGAGTTCGTCGAGGACGAGATGCGCGACGCCGACGGGCGATTGCTACGCACCTACAAGGACGGCCGGGCGCGGTTCCTCGCCTACCTGGAGGACCACGCCTATCTCGTCGATGCGCTCTTGACCCTCTACGAGGCGACCTTCGACGTCCGCTGGTTCGACGCCGCCCGCCGCACCGCCGAGGTGATGATCGAGCGCTTCGGCGACGACGAGCGCGGCGGCTTCTTCACCACCTCCCCCGACCACGAGGAGCTGATCGCGCGCCGCAAGGACATCGACGACCACCCGATCCCGTCCGGGAACTCCTCGGCCGCCCACGGCCTGCTGCGGCTTGCGGCGCTGACCGGAGAGGTCGAGTACGAGCGCCGCGCAGAGGGAGTCTTCCGCCTCCTCGGCCGCGCCGCGCGGCGCCACCCGCAGGCGCTCGCGCACCTGCTCGAGGCGATCAACTTCCACCTCTCCCCCACCCGCGAGGTCGCCGTCGTGGCGCCCGCTGGGGGCGGCGGGCTCGGCGAGCTCGCGTCGGTGGTCCGCGAGCGCTTCCACCCCACGATCGTCCTCGCCGGCGGCGGCGAGGGAACCGAGCGACCGGAGCTGATGCGCGAGCGCCACGCCGTCGACGGCCGCCCGGCCGCCTACGTCTGCGAGCACTTCGCGTGCCGAGCGCCGGTGACGAGCCCGCAGGAGCTGGCGGCGGCGCTCGGATAGGGTTGCGTCTGTGGGAACGACCGAGACCGAGACCGCCCGCGAGGTCGTCACGGAGTACTTCGACGCGATCCGCGAGCAGGACATGGACCGCGCGGTCGAGCAGTGGAAGCCGGGGTCGATCGACCATCTCTCCGGCTTCGACGACCTGATCGCCCCCGACGGGATTCGCGACTGGTTCAACGGGCTGTTCGCGGCCGTGCCCGACTTCCGTCTCGAGGTCCGGGAGATGGTCGCCGAGGGCAATCGGGTCGCGGTTCATTGGCACGCGACCGGAACCTTCGACGGGACCGAGAAGTTCCAGGGGTTCGCCCCGAACGGCCGCACGGTCGAGCTCGAGGGCTGCGACGTGCTCACGGTCGAGGACGGCAAGGTGGTCCGGAACGACGCGTACTCGAACGGGATGGAGTTCGCCCGCCAGATCGGCGCGCTGCCGGCGGCGGACTCCCCCCAGGAGCGGGCGATGGCCGCGGCCTTCAACGCGAAGACCGCGCTCGAGAAGCGGCTGCGCCGCTAGCTCGCTCATCCGATGCTCGAGGCGGCGGGTTGGGGACTGGTCGCCGCCTCCTCGCTTCTGATCGGCGCCGCGATCGGGACCTGGATCGACCTGCCCGCCAGGGCGATCGGGCTCGTCCTTGCGTTCGGCGCGGGCACCCTCGTCAGCGCGCTCACCTTCGAGCTCACCGAGGACGCGTACGCGCTCGGAGGCGCCGACGCGGTCGCTCTTGGATTGGCGCTCGGGGCGCTGGCGTTCTGGGTCGGCGACACGCTGATCGAGCGCCGGGGAGGTGGGATGCGGATGAGCCAGGCGGGAGAGCAGTCCGAGGGGTCGCCCAGGGCGATTCTGCTCGGAGCGGTGCTCGACGGGATCCCGGAGTCGGCGGTGATCGGGATCACCCTGATCACCGGCGAGGGGATCGGGGTCGCCATCCTGGCCGCGGTCTTCCTGTCCAACCTGCCCGAGGGGCTCTCCTCGTCGACGGGCCTGCGGCGCGCCGGGCATTCGCGGGCGTGGGTGATCGGCGTCTGGGCTCTCGTCACGCTCGTCTGCGCGATCTCGTCGGCGGCCGGCTACGGCCTGCTCGACGGAGCCTCGGGAAACGCCAGTCGGCCTGCTCAACGCGTTCGCCGCCGGCGCGGTGCTGACGATGCTCGCCGACGTGATGCTCCCGGAGGCCCTGCGAAACGGCGGCAAGGCGGCCGGGCTGGTGACCACGCTCGGGTTCGCCGTCGCCTTTCTCTTGACGACGCTCGACTAGCGCTCTCGAATCTCGTCCAGGACGACGCGGCCGCCGATCTCAGCGCGGCCGCCGCCGACTGGCCGCGCGTGGATCATCGAGCCGCGGCCCTGGCGGACCTCCATCGGATGGCCCAGGCTCACGCAGAGGGCGAGGGCCGCCGACCCGGTCGCCTCGTCCTCGCGGATCGCGTGGTGGGGGTAGAAGCCGCGCGCTCGTACCAACCCTGCCTCTCGGTCGAGCCAAGCCCAGTGGTAGGTGTCGTCGGTGGTGTCGGCGGGGTCGAGGTCGTCGACCGCTCCCGCGTCCGGATGCTCGACGTAGTCGAAGGGCGGGCACCACTCGGCGGGAGCCTCCACGTGGGTGAGCTCGTCGCCGTAGCGGACACTGACCTCGCCGGGCGGCGGCCGCAGCGCCTCGACCGGGCTGCGCTCGCGCGCCAGGAGCCAGGCCGTGCCGATCGTCGGGTGGCCGGCGAAGGGGATCTCCGCCGCCGGCGTGAACATCTGGATCGCACCGCGCTCGGCGTCGTCGACGAACACCGTCTCGGAGAATCCGAGCTCGGTCGCGATCGGCTGGCGCTCGGAGTTCGCGATCTCGCCGCCGTCAAGGAAGGCGCCGAGCGGGTTGCCGTGCTCGCCGCGCGCGTCGGTGAAGACACGTAGGACGTGGAGCGCCGCCATGTACGGCAAGATATGGCGTGGTGACCGTCGAGACCACCACCCACGGCGCGGCAGAGATCGACCGCGGCCGACTGGCCGAGTTGACCGAGCGCGAGCAGGCGAAGCTCGCCGAGCGGACCCCGGCTTCGAAGCAGCGCCACGAGCGCGGGCTCGCCGTGATGCCGGGCGGCGTCCCCTCCTCGTTCCAGGAGAACGATCCGTGGCCGGTCTACCTGGAGCGCGGCGAGGGTGCCCGCGTCTGGGACGTCGACGGACACGAGTACGTGGATTTCCACAACGGCTTCGGGGTGATGGCGATCGGCCACGCCAACCCCACGGTGAGCGCGGCGGTCAAGGCGCGGATCGGGCTCGGCACCCACTTCGCCGCGCCCACGGACGGCTCGATCGTCGTCGCCGAGGAGCTCGCCGACCGTTTCGGGCTGCCGCAATGGCGGTTCACCAACTCCGGAACGGAGTCGACGATGGACGCAGTCCATCTCGCGCGCGGGGCCACCGGCCGGGACGTGGTCCTCAAGATCGAGGGCTCCTACCACGGCCACCACGACGCGGTCATGGTCTCCGTCTACCCGCCGCTCGAGGCGCTGGGCGAGCGCGACGACCCGCGCTCGGTCCCATACGGCGAGGGCTATCCGAGAGCGCTGACGGAGCTGACCCGCGCCGTGCCGTTCAACGACGCGGACGCGCTCGCGCGGGTGCTCGAGAAGCTCGACGGCCAGGTGGCCGGCCTGATCATGGAGCCGGCGATGATGAACATCAACGTCATCCCGCCGGTCGAGGGATACCTCGAGCGGGTCCGCGAGCTGACCCGCGAGCACGGCGTCAAGCTGATCTTCGACGAGGTCAAGACCGGCGCCACGATCGCCCGCGGCGGCGCCACCCGCCGCTTCGGGGTCGAGCCGGACATGATCACCCTGGCGAAGGCGATCTGCGGCGGCTACCCCGGCGGCGCGATCGGGATGACGAGCGAGGTCGCCGAGCTGGTCGCCGACGGCCGCGTCCACCAGTACGGGACCTTCAACGGCAACCCGCTGGTGATGGCCTCCGCCGCGGCAACCCTGACCGAGGTGCTCACCGACGCCGCGTACGAGAAGCTCGAGGCGTCGAGCCGTTGGCTCCTCGACGCCTGCGACACGGTGATCGAGCGCTACGGGCTGCCCTGCTACAGCGAGGGCCTCGGGGCCAAGGGCTGCGTCGTCTTCGCGCCCGAGCCGCTGCGCGAGTACCGCGACTACCTGACCAAGGTCGACGGCGACCTAGCGACGCTCGCCTGGCTCTACCACATGAACAACGGCGTCTTCATGACGCCCGGCGTCGAGGAGGAATGGACCCTCTCGATCGCCCACACCGAGGCCCACCTCCAGCGCTTCGTCGACGCCTTCGAGGCGTTCGCGCGCGATCTCACCTCGGCCTGACCGCGAAGGGGTAGCGCCGACCCAGCGGGTCCCAACAGCTCCGGCTCGCGGCTACCTGACCTCGACCAGGTCGACCGCGAAGACGAGCGTCTCGTTCGGGCCGATGTCGGGCGGCTGGCCGGCCTCGCCGTAGGCCTGGTCGCCGGGGATGACGAGCAGGCGGCGGCCGCCCTCCTTCATCCCCACTAGGCCCTCGTCCCAGCCCGGGATCACCTGGCCGCCGCCGAGCGGGAAGGAGAACGGCTCATCGCGCTCCCAGGAGGAGTCGAACTCCTGGCCGGTCGACTGCGCGACGCCCACGTACTCGACCTCGATCTCGTCGCCTGACTTCGCCTCCGCGCCGTCGCCGTCGACCACGTCCTCGCTCACCAGCTCGGTCGCGGGCGCGTCGGGCACGGTCACCTCAGGCTTCGTCTCGAGGTCGGCGGTCGCCGTGGCCTCGCCCGAGCCGTCATCACCCCCGGAGCTGACGAGGACGACGACGACGACCGCTGCGAGAACGGCGCCGAAGACGGCGAGCGCGATCGCGCGAGAGCGTTCCAACTAGTCCAACTAAAGGATCGGCAGGAAGCGCTCGATCTCCCAGGGAGTGACCTGGACCCGGTAGTCCTCCCACTCCTGGCGCTTCACCTCGATGAACCGCTTGAACGTGTGCTCGCCGAGGATCCGCAGCACCAGCTCGGACTCCGCCGCGATCTCGATCGCCTCGCCGAGCGTCTCGGGGAGCTGGTCGATCCCTCGCTGGTGTCGCTCCTCGGGGGTCAGGTGGTAGAGGTTCTGCTCCATCGGCTCGGGGAGCTCGTAGCCCTTCTCGATCCCCTCGAGGCCGGCGTGCAGCATCCCGGCGAAGCAGAGGTACGGGTTGCACGCCGGGTCCGGGCAGCGCAGCTCGGCGCGGGTGGCGCCCTCCTTGCCGGGGTGGTAGAGCGGCACCCGGATCAGCGCGGAGCGGTTCCGGCGCGACCAGGACATGTAGACCGGCGCCTCGAAACCCGGCACCAGACGCTTGTAGGAGTTGACCCACTGGGCGAACAGCGGCGTGATCTCGCGCGCGTGCTTGAGCTGGCCGGCGATGAACGACTTCGCGGTCGGCGAGAGGTAGTACTGGTCGTCCGCGTCGAAGAAGGCGTTCCTGCCGTCCTTGGAGAGCGACTGGTGGACGTGCATCCCGGAGCCGTTCTCCCCGTACAGCGGCTTCGGCATGAAAGTGGCGTGCCAGCCGTACTTCATCGCGTACTCCTTGACCACGATCCGGTAGGTCATGCAGTCGTCGGACATCGCGAGCGCGTCCTTGTAGCGCATGTCGACCTCGTGCTGGGAGGGGCCGACCTCATGGTGGGCGTACTCGACGTGGATCCCGAGCCGCTCGAGTGCGAGGATCGTCTCCCGGCGGACGTCGGAGCCGGCGTCGAGCGTGGTCAGGTCGAAGTAGCCGCCCTCGTCGAGGATCTCCGGCTCGCCGTTCTCGGGCTTCGCCGAGCGGAAGTAGAAGTACTCGAGCTCGGGGCCGATGTTGTAGTCGTCGAAGCCCATTTCGCCGGCGCGCTCGAGGGCGCGTCGGAGGATCCAGCGCGGGTCACCCTCGTACGGGTCGCCGCCCGGGACCTGGACGTCGCAGAACATCCGCGCTGTGCCCCGGTCCTCGGGGCGCCAGGGGAGGATGTTGAAGCTGGTCGGGTCGGGCATCGCGATCATGTCCGACTCCTCGATCGGGTTGAAGCCGGTGATCGAGGAGCCGTCGAAGCCCATCCCGCCTTCGAACGCGTCGTCCAGTTCGGACGCATTGATGGAGAAGCTCTTCAGCTGGCCCAGGACATCGGTGAACCAGAGGCGGATGAAGCGGATGTCGCGGTCCGAGACGACCTTGAGGACGTCGTCGGCGGTCTCGGTCTGGATCGGATCGTCGCTGGCCATCTCGCTCCTCCGTCTGGTGGTCGGTGCTCCGCGAAGGCGGGAACACTATTCGTCCGGAGGGCCCCACGCGACCCGCCATCCTGCGCTAAACTTACGTTCGGTAAGTAGCTTGCTAAAAGTGAAGTAAAGAGATGACGGTCAAGACCGACTACAGCCGCTTCGACATCCACGACGAGCTGACAGCGCCGGAAGGAAGCGTGCGGATCTTGAAGAGCGTCTCATCGGCCGGCGGCGCTGTCTCGAAGCTGATCGGCCTCCTTGCCGGCTCCCCCTCCGCGCTCCGCGCCTTCGCGCGCTTTCGCTCCGAGCTCCGCGGCGGCGTGCTCCCCGATGCCACCCGTCATCGCATCGCGCTCGCAGTCGCCCAGCGCCGAGCCGACGCCTACAGCGTCGCCCAGTACGCGAAGATCGCCCGCGCGTCCGGCCTCGGCCTCGACGAGATCTCGCTTGCGCGCAGCTTCAGCTCCAGTGACCCGCGCGAGGCGGCGCTGCTCGCCTTCCTCGAGGCCACGCTCGCGACCGACGGCCGCCCCGACAAGCACCTCCAGGAGGAGGCGCGGGAGGCCGGCTGGTCAGACGAGGAGATCCTCGAGTCGCTCGCGCACGTCGCGCTCAACGAGTTCCAGAGCCTGGTCGCGAACGCCGCAGAGCTGCCGCGCGAGGCGACCGATCCGGACATCCTGCCCGCCGCGGCGTAGCTAGCGAACGCTTAGCGGCCGGACACGTCGACGAGGATCTCGTCGGTGTGCTCGAAGCCGAGCTGCCTGGCCGCGGCCTGGGTGAGATCCCACTTGGCGCCGTTCGCGTAAGGGCCGCGGTCGACCACCTCAGTCGTCAGCGACCTGCCCTCGTAGGAGAAGGTCACCTCGGTGCCGCACGGCAGACGCTTGTGGGCGACGCCGACGGTCCTGCGTCGCAGCGTGTCCCCGCAGGCCATGGTGTTCCCGAAGAGGCCGGGCCCGTACCAGGTCGCGACCTGCTTGACCATTCCCTCCTCATCCGTCTCGGGCTCGGTCGAGACGCCACCGGAGGCGGCTCCCTGGGCGCTCGCCGCCGCCGCGACGGTGATCGCGATCGCCATCACGAAGGCCCAGAGCGCGACCCGGTCGGGACGGCGAACGAGGTCGTTCCGGCGCTCGGGCCGCTGTTCGCGGCCGAGCTCTGCGCGCATTCGGGCGTTGAAATCTTCCATTGCGTCGGTTGGCTTCGCGCTTACGGGGTTAGCTGACGGGCTCGCGCGGATTTCCGCGCTACCCGGGCATCAGCCCGGGACTCGCCCCACAGATTGGGTCCCCCGATCTCCGCCTATGTCGGCGGAGATTCAGCGGAATTCGCGCGGCAGCCTAGCAGGGCCGCAGGAGACGAGACCTCACGCCCCTCTCGTCTGCCGCTCATATTTCACTAACACTTCACGCCTAGTTGGTTACTCCGCGCGTCCATAGACTCCTTCTAGATGGGTGGCGCGCTGGTCACCGGGGCGGGACGCGGGCTCGGGCGCGAGATCGCGAGGCGGCTTGCGGCGCGAGGCGTGGCGGTCCACCTGACCGACGTCGACACCGACGCGGCCGAGGCCGCAGCGGCCGAGATCGGCGGCGCCACATGGGCTTCTCGATTGGACGTCCGCGACGCCGAGGCGTGCCTCGCCGCGGCCCGCCAAACCGCCGAGCGCGGCGAGGGGCTCGACGTCTGGGTGAACAACGCGGGCATCCTCGCCACCGGGCTCACCTGGGAGCAGGACGCCGAGCTGCGCCGGACGGTGGTCGAGGTGAACGCGCTCGGGACCTTCAACGGCACGATCGCTGCGCTCGAGCTGATGCGGCCCGCGGGCCGCGGCCACATCATCAACGTGATCTCACTGGCCGGCCTCGTCGCCGCGCCCGGCGAGGCGCTCTACGGCGCCTCCAAGCACGCAGCGATCGCGTTCACCATCGGCACCCTCGCCGACCTGCGCCGCTCCGGGGAGACCGGGATCGAGCTCTCGGCCGTCTGCCCCGACGGGATCTGGACGGCGATGATCGCCGACAAGCTCGGCGACCCCGACGCCGCCCCCTCGTTCTCCGGCCAGCTGCTCGCGGCGAGCGAGGTCGCCGAGCGCACGGTCGAGCTCCTCGACAAGCCGCGGGTCGTGCTCACGATCCCCCGCTGGCGCGGCGCGGTTCTCCGGCTCTTCGACGCCTTCCCGGGCGTCGCGATCCGGCTGACGCCGATGGTGATGGCCGACGCCCGCCGCCGCCAGGCCCGATGGAAGCGGCGTGTCGCCGAAGGTCGCGCTCCGGGATAGGCTCGGCTCGGACCCGCGTACGCTGGGGGGTGAATGCTCTTTCGCCAGCTGATCCACGAGGACCTCGGCTGCGCCTCCTACGTCGTCGGCGACGCGTCCGCGGGCGTCGCCGCCGTGATCGACCCGCAGTGGGACATCGATCCCTACCTCCGGCTCAGCCGCCTGCACGGCGCCGAGATCGAGCACGTGCTCGAGACTCACAACCACGCCGACCACGTCTCGGGCCACGGCCGGCTGGCCCGGGCGACGGGAGCGACGATCCACATCCACGAGCTCGCCGAGGCGGAGTACGAGCATGAGCCGTTCGCGGACGGCTGGACGCTCGCCCTCGGCTCGGTCGAGATCGAGGCCGTCCACACCCCTGGCCATCGGCCCGAGCACACGGCGTTCCTGCTCCGGGATGGCGAGCGCGGTGGTGAGCCATGGGCGGTCCTCTCCGGTGACTCGCTGTTCGTCGGCGACGCCGCCCGCCCAGATCTGGCGATCGAGCCGCGCGACGGCGCCGCCGACATCTACCGCTCGCTTCAGGAGCGGCTCATGCCGCTCGACGACGACGTCGAGCTCTGGCCGGGCCACATCGGTGGATCGCTCTGCGGTAGCGCCGGGATCGACCACAAGACCTCGAGCACGATCGGTTTCGAGCGCGATCACAACCGCGCCCTGAGGTTCCCCGACGAGGAGGCGTTCGTCGAGGACGCCGTCGCGACGCTCGGCGACCAGCCACCGAACGTCGGGGAGATCGTGGCCATGAACCGCGGCCCGCTCCGCGAGCCGCTCGCCAGTCCGATGCCGCTCGCTCCGAGAGCGGTCGAGGCGGCGATCGCCGACGGCGCCGTCCTGATCGACGCGCGGACCAACGAGCAGTTCGACGAGGCCCACATCCCCGGTGCGCTGAGCGCCTCCGCATACGACACGGGGTTCGCCACCAAGGTCGCGCGAGTGGTCCCGCGAGACTCCGAGCTGATCGTGGTCGCGGCGTCCGACGGCTACGAGCAGGAGGCCGCCGAGCTGCTCGCCTCGGTCGGGCTCGAGATCAAGGGGTTCCTCTCCGGAGGGATGACCGCGTGGCGCTCCGAGGAGCGGCCGGTCGAGCGAATCGAGATCGCCGATCCCGAGGAGCTCAGGCGGCGGCTGGACGCAGATCCCGAGCTGATCGTGCTCGATGTCCGCGACCGCGACGAGTTCGAGGCAGGACACATCCCCGGGTCGGTTCACGTCCCCTACGGGGAGCTGGCGGGGCGGCTCGACGAGATTCCCTCCGGGCGCACGGTCGCGACCGTCTGCAGCGGCGGGAAGCGCAGCGGCCTCGCGGCCTCAATCCTCCAGCGCAAGGGGATCGGGCCGCTGATCCACGTCGCCCACGGCGGCGTCGGCACCTGGCGCCACCTCGGGCATCCGGTCGACGGCGAATCGAGCTGAGCCTCCCCGGGAACTAGAAGAGGCCCCTCGCGGGGCCTCTCCCTTAGCAGGCCTATAAGCCGGATTCTGTCGTGCACAGCCATCCATCTGGGCGGCCTACCTGGACCTCGCCGAGCCGGGTCGACGGTCCTGCTTGGCCTTGCACCGGGCGGGGTTTGGCCGGCCGCCGCGTCACCGCGACGCCGGTGCGCTCTTACCGCACCATTTCACCCTTACCTGTGCGCGACTCACGTGTTGCCGCGCCATCGGCGGTTTGTTTCTGTGCCACTTTCCCGCGGGTTTCCCCGGGTGGCCGTTAGCCACCGCCCTTGCCCTTTGGTGTCCGGACTTTCCTCGAGGTATCACCCCCGCGACTGCGTAGCCTGCGCCGTCAATTCTAGGGGGCGGACCCCGGCTTCGCGAGTTTGTGGCGCGTAGCCCACGAAATCGCGGAAACCCTCCGAAATACGGTCGCTCCGTCGCCGCGTCGAGGCGGCGAGCCGCGCCCGCGAGCTCGGGATCATCGAGTAGCGGTCGTCGCGCTCAGCCCGCCGGCGGGACGATCCGGACCACGCGGTCGTCGTCGGCGGTCGGGGTGCCGCGCCCGTCGCGGTTCGAGGTGAGTGCGTAGAGCGCACCGTCGGGGCCTTCGACGACCGTTCGCACCCGGCCGAGCTCGCCTTCGAAGAGCGGCTCGTCGAGCAGGACCTCCTCGCCGTCGAAGCGCAGTCGGCGGATCTGCTCGCCGACCAGCGCCCCGATCAGGTAGTCGCCCGACCACTCCGAGCCGGGCAGGGTGACGAACGTCGCCCCCGAGGGCGCGATCGACTCCTCGTAGACGGTCAGCGGCGGGGTGAAGCCGTCGTGGTCGGGCCCGACCGCCTCGGGCCAGCCGTAGTTCGCGTCCTGCTCGATCAGGTTGACCTCGTCGAAGCCCTCGGGCCCGTGCTCGTTCTCGTACAGGCGATCGGTCCCGGGTTGCCAGCCGAACCCCTGCGGGTTGCGGTGCCCGAGCGAGACGACCTCGACCGCGTTGCCGCCGCCGTCGCCGCGGTAGGACACGGGCTCCATTGCGAGCAGCTTGCCGTTCAGCGAGCCCGGCTCCTGCGCGAGCTCGTCCTGGCCGGCATCGCCGGTGGATATATAGAGGCGATCGTCGGGCCCGAAGCGGATCCGCCCGCCGTCGTGAATCGACGCCGCCGCGATCCCGTCCAGGATCGTCGCCTCCTCGGTCAGCTCGCCGCCCTCGTAGCGGTAGCGGACGACCTCGTTACCGGTCTCGGTGGTCCGGTAGAGGTAGACGAAGGAGTTGCGCTCGAACTCCGGGTCGATCGCGAGGCCGAGCAGGCCCCCCTCCCCCACCGCCGCGACCGGGACCTCCGCCACCGGCTCCGGTGACGAGCTCGCCGTCCGGCGAGATCCGCCGGACCCGCCCCGGCCGCTCGGTCAGGAGCGCGCTCCGGTCCGGGAGGAAGGCGAGCTCCCAAGGCACCTCGAGCCCGGTCGCCACCGTCTCCAACCGCGGCTCGGGCGCGCGCAGGAGCTTCGCCCCGGCCCTCTGCTCGCCCTCGTCCGGCGCCGTCGCCTCCGCCGGCTCGGTCGCCACCGAGGTCGCCGGCTCCTCGTCGTCGCCGCACCCTGCCACCGCCGCGCAAGCGAGCAAGGCCGTGATCGCGGCGACACGGAGGCGCACGGCGACGACGCTACTCGGCGGCCCTCAACGAACCGTCAAAAGCGTCCACATACTGGACGGAATTGACGGTTCGCCGCCAGACCGCTGTGCAGACCGCTGTGGGGGCTGCGCCTAGCTCAGCCCGGAGCCGCAGGCCTCGCACTCGCCCCCGGCCTGGTCGGCCTCGAGCGAGCCGCCGCAGACGAGGCATTCGGCGCGACCGCGCGAGGCGAGGTCCTCCCAGGCGCCGAGCAGGGCATCCTCGAGGGTCGAGGGCTCCGAGCCCGGCGCAACCTCGCCCGCAACGGGTCGCCTTGCCGAATGCGTCGTCGCACGACGTCGCCGCCGCTCGGCGAGCCCGCGCGCGGGGGCTTCCCCGGCTCGCTCCTGGGCGACGGCAGTGGTGACGAGAGCGGTCGTCATACGGGTTGAACGCTTCTGAAGACTCCGACCACGCGGCCGAGGACCTGGGCCTCGGTGGTGCGGATCGGCTTGTGGGACTTGTTGGCGGGCTGCAGGCGGACGCGATCCTTCTCGCGGTAGAAGCGCTTGACCGTCGCCTCGTCGCCGAGCAGGGCGACGACGATCTCGCCATTCGCCGCGTCGGGCGCCTCCTGGACGACGACGAAGTCGCCGTCGAGGATCCCCGCGTCCTTCATCGAGTCACCGCGGACGCGCAGCACGTAGTCCGCGCTCTCGCCGCCGATCACGGTCGGCACCTCGAGGTACTCCTCGATGTTCTCCTCGGCGAGGATCGGCCCCCCGGCGGCGACCTGGCCGACCAGCGGCAGGCCGGGGCGAACGACCCGCTTTGCCTTGTCGACCAGGAGCTCGATCGCCCGCGGCTTAGTCGGGTCGCGACGGAGCAGGCCCACCTTTTCGAGGTTGGCCAGGTGCGCATGGACGGTCGAGGACGAATGGAGCCCGACGGCCTTGCCGATTTCCCGCACCGTCGGGGGATAACCGGTCTTTTGCGTCTGCCGCTTGATGAACTCGAAGATCTCTTTCTGGCGCTTCGTCAGGTCGATGTCCACCGGCTCGCCTTTCTCCATAGGGAACACACGTTCGGGATAGTAGGCGCTTCGTCGGACGGATGCAAGGGCCCCCTTCGCCCATGCGGACCCGGACTACAATCGGTCGCCCTCAAGCGGCTGTGGCGGAACTGGTAGACGCGCAAGGTTGAGGGCCTTGTGGGCTTTATAAGCCCGTGGAGGTTCGACTCCTCTCAGCCGCACTATCGGCGAGTGTTCCGTCGGTGCCCGTTCGGGCGCTAGGAGAACTCCCGCTCCGTCTGCCGGCGCAACGCCTCGACGCCCACCACGGCCAGCGCCGCGAGCAGGAAGATCACGAGGAGCTGCCCAACGTTGTCGATGCCGGGCATGAACGTGAGCCACAGGAGGAAGAAGCCCGCGACGACTGCGTAGACCGCGACCCGGTTGTCGCGCAGGTGCGGGGCGAGGAAGCGCCGGCTGGCGACGGCGGGCCGGGCCGGTCCCGTGAGAAGACCGGCGCCGATGAAGGCCAGTCCGATGATGAGGACGAACAGCGCCCGCTCGCGCAGCCCCTCGGAGACGATGTTCCAGATGGACAAGACGGCAGGCTCGACCGTCTCGGAGCGCGCCAACGAGGGCACGACCTCGGCGCCGATCACGCGCCTCACCAGCAGGACGAGGAGGGTCGCTGCCAGGACCCCGCCCCCCACCGCGATCAGCGCCTCCCGGCGCCACCCCTTGGCCAGGTAGAGGGCGGCGAAGTACAGCAAGAGCACCAGCAGCGGCAGGACGATGCCGAGGTTTCGCAGGAACTGCAGGAGCGACCGAATCGTGTCGAGCTGGGTTGCGTCCATGAGGACCAGCTCGCCGGGGTTCTGCACCACGGGGCGCTCGAGGAGCGCGGTGACCCGCGTCTCGAGCGAGGCGAGCGTCGCGTCAATGGAGTCGACGTTGGCCTGGCTGGGATCCTCGAGCACGGCGGCCGTTTCCCCCTCCAATGCGGCCAGCCGGCTGTCGACGCCGGCCAGCAGGGCGGCGAGATCGGACACCCGGTCCTGAAGCTGGGACGGAACCTTCTCCTGAACGCCCTCGATCTTCTCCTCGACGCTCGCGATCTTTTCCTCCAGCGTGGTGGCGTTCTCGTTGAGCGTCTGGAGGCCCTGCTCCAGCTCGGTGCCCAGCTCGCCCGCCTCCACCTGGGCGAGACCCGCCCGCAGCGACTCGATCTCGGTCTGCGCGGTGGTCAGGCCCTCCTGGAGATCCTCCGAGAAGTCCTGCACGACGCCCTGGACCTCCGAGATCGTCGCCGGGTCCAATCCCAGGCGTGAGGCCAGGTCGGCCACGACGCTCCCGTAGTCGAGCGTCACCTCGCCACCGACGGTCGAGACGTACTCCCCCTCATCCCTGATCAGGGCGACGAACCGCGCGTGCGCCCGGCCGACGGCGTCGGAGACGAGGCCTTGAACCTCAGGGGAGGCCAGCGTCCGCTCCGCGACGTCGGTCGCGAGCTGCCTGATCGCCGCCCCGGCGGGAGCGGCGAGGGCCTGCGCGGGAGGCGGCAGCCGCTCCTCGATCGCGCCCTGCACGTCGACGGCGGCGAAGAGCTGATCGACCGCGAAGATGCTGAGCTGCTCCTCCACATCCGGGTCCGCGACGATCCGGCTGGTCTCCTCGGTCACCTCGTCCGTGTCGAGCAGCGCGCGCTGAATCCAGTTCGCCGTGAGCGAGAGAACCAGGAGAACCGACGCGAGCACGATCAACGGCCAGACGATCGCGCGGTGCCGCCTTTTCGAACCTTGCTCCCGTCCGTTGCCGTTGGACATCCGATCAGCTCCCAAGATTGCTGTTTATCGTCCCACCCAACGTCCGCCGCCCGGGGATCGCCATCCCCTTGTCTGGGTGAATTCGATCATGCCTCCGTCCCGGCCCTCGGGTAGCTTGGGCTACGAGGGTCGAGCTACAGAGAGGAGCATGAAGTGAGAGGTACAGGACGAGTCATGTTCGCGGCAACCCTGTTGTTGATCGTGGGCACGCTGAACATCATCTACGGGATCGGAGCCCTCGACGAGGCGAACATCTTCGTCAACGACACGAGGTTCATCCTCGACGATCTCAACGCCCTCGGCTGGGTCCTGATCATCCTCGGGATCTTCCAGCTCACCGGAGGTTTCTCGCTGATGGTCGGCAACACGTACGGCCGGGTGATCGGGATCATGGGTGGCAGCCTCGGCGCGATCGGGGCCCTGTTGTCGATCGGCGGCGCCTACCCCTGGTGGTCGCTCGGCATCTTCTTCCTCTGCCTGTACGTCGTCCACGGCATCATCGTGTACGGCGAGGAGCAGTCAGCCGCCAAGACCTGAGACGAGGGGCGCGGGAGCCCGCTTGTTGGCGGGCTCTCGCAGGCTCCCGAGGCCACCGAATCACCCTGTTCGGTCGATGCCGGACGGCCGCTTCCGCCGTCTGGTCCCTCCGAGACGATCGTCGGTGTCCCATCCAGATGGTAGGGCCGCATGATTACGGTCGCACAGGAAACCCACCAGGGGCTCGCCCGCATCAGCGGTGGCGAGGGCCGCCGAGGACATCCTCCTTACGGTTGGGCATTCACCGGCGGGCGAGCGCGTGCGTAGTGAGCTGGGCGAGGATGGTTCCGGCCAGGGCGCCGGCGATCACGTCGGCCGGATAGTGGACCCCGGTGTGGACCCGCGAGTAGGAGACCAGCGCGGCCAGACCTTGCAGGGGGATCGCGGCCTGCGGAAGCACGTGACCGACACCGGTCGCGAACGCGAAGGCGGTCGCGGAATGGCCGGACGGGAACGAGGTGGGAGATGGGCATCCGTGCGTGGCGGGCGATGGGTACCTGCTCGGAGATCCGGTCGGGGCGGCGGCGGCCGCCGAGCGGCTTCAGGGCGAGGTTGACGAAGGTTGCCGTGACGCCGATCGAGGCCAGCCCCGCCGCCGCCGCACGCCTGCCTCGGCGGCCGCCGAGCGCCGCGAGGATCGCCGCCGACGCGATCGAGAGCCGCGAGTAGTCCGCCGCGCGGGTGAGGCCGGCCATTCGCCTGTCGAGCGCTGGCGTCGGGGTCCGGGCAACCGCCGCGAAGACGGCGATGTCGACACGCTCGGCGTCGCGAAGCCAGCCGCGTCGATTCCCCGGTCGCGCAGGTTCGAGGCTGGCGAAGACCATGCCGGCTGATCCTACGGGTGACAGCCGGCTGGCGGCGGTCGGCGCGTTGGGGGTCGGTGTCGCCTCCCTCGGCCTCGCACTGTTCGTGGCGATCCAGGAATTCCCGCTTGGTCTGGCCGTACTGGGATTGGTGTGTGTCGCGGGGCTGGCCTGCCTGGCAGGGAGTCCTGCGCCGAGGTCTGGTACGTGTCGCGGGCCTCTCACTGGCGGTGGCCGCTTTCGCGGTGGCGATCCTGTTGTTCCTCGACGACCGAGCCCTTGAGATCGCCCTCATCGTCGCCGGGTTCATCGTTGCGGTTGCGTGCGCGAAGGCCGCGGTGAGTCGACGAGCGCATCTGCCGCCCGCGCCGGCGCCTCAGCACCCCGTCCTGGTCTTCAATCCTCGCTCGGGGGGCGGCAAGACGGAGCGATTCGCGCTCGCGACCGAAGCGAGGAAACGCGGGATCGAGCCGATCGAGCTTGGTCCCGGGCAGGACCTCGAGACGATCGTCCGCGACGCAGTCGCCCGAGGCGCCGATGCGCTCGCGATGGCTTCCCAGTTAGCGCGAAGGTCACCCACGGCCGCTGGCCTGTCGTGGGGGCAGCAGCGCCAGCTCCGGGAGAGAATCGGACAGCAGGTCGCCGACCTGCTGCCGTCTCACCTTCGATTGAAGCGCGAGGCCCGTCCGCCCGCCCGGGCGGCCGGTTTCCTCCTCTCGCGTCCATCGAATGTTGTCTGGGAGGCTCACACTGTGGTCGTCGCAGGGCACAGGGCTATGGCCGGAATCCAGTGCTCTGTGCGTTGGTCCGCTCAGCTCGCCGCCTCGCGGGCTTCGCCCCTCGGAGCCGCGGGCAAGCGTGAATCGTTCACGTGCCCGCTGAGAAAATGTAAAACGCAGATGAGGATCCTCTTATGCGGCGACGTGATGGCAGGCGCGGGCAACGTCCCGTGGAGTGCCGCGGGTTGGCCTTTCCCCGCCGCATGAGGCGACGTCTTCAACGATCCGTCGACCCGGTTCGCACGGCTTGCGCCGACCCCACTACGCCTTCGAGACCTCTCCTTCTAGCTCATCGCACCGCCGCCGCGATCGCTGCGGCCGAGCGGTCCACGTCGTCCTCGGAGGTCGCCCAGTTGGAGAACGACACCCGGATCGAGTCCCGACCCTCCCACTTCGTGCCGCCGAGCCAGCAGGTGCCGTCGCGCTGGACGGCTTCGACGACGGCGAGGTTGGCCTCCTCGCCGCCCGCGAAGCGCACCAGCACCTGGTTGAGGACGACGTCGTTGAGGACTTCCGCTCCGGGGATCTCGGCGAGGTGCGCAGCCATGCGCCGAGCGTGGGCGCAGTTTCGCTCCACGAGCTCGGCCACCCCGTCGCGCCCGAGGGAGCGCAGCGCCGCGTAGACCGGCACCGACCGTGCCCTTCGCGAGGACTCGGGCACGTAGTTCGTCGAGTCACGCTGATCGGGATCGGCGACGAGGTAGGACGCCGCGAGGCTCATCGCGTTGCGGTGAGCGTCTGGATCGGCGACGATCGCCATCGCGCTGTCGTAGGGAACGTTGATCCACTTGTGGGCGTCGACGGCCCACGAGTCGGCGCGCTCACGCACCGCGCATAAGCCTTCGGGTCGACGGTGCGGCCGCCGCCCACAGTCCGAACGCGCCGTCGACGTGGAGCCATGCGCCCCGCGCATCGCACGCGTCGGCGATCGGCTCGAAGGGATCGAACGCCCCGGTGGCCACGTTGCCGGCCTGGGCGCAGACGATCGTCGGCCCGTCGAGGCCGTCCAGCGTCTGCTCGAGCGCCACGGGGTCCATGCGGCCCTGGCGGTCGGCGGGGACGCGCGTGGCCGTCTCCGCGCCGAGGCCGATCATCCGAAAGGCGGTGAAGATCGTGGCGTGCGCCTGCTCCCCGCAGACGACGTTCACGCGCGGGGCGCCGATCAGGCCGTCGCGTTCGACGTCCCAGGCGGCGCGCGCGAGCACGGCGTGGCGAGCGGCGGCCAGTCCCGTGGTGTTCGCCGCCTGCCCGCCCGTGACGAAGCCGACGCTCGCGCCTGCCGGCAGGCCGAGGAGCTCGAGCGTCCACCGCGCCGCGATCTCCTCGATCGCGGCGACCGCGGGAGACAGCGAGTGAAAGGCGGCGCACTGATCCCAGGCCGAGACGAGCCAATCGGCCGCCACCGCGGCGGGCAGCGCCCCACCGATGACGAAGCCGAAGTGCCGCGGTCCGGCGGAAGCGACTATCCCGGGGTCGGCGCCCGCGACGAGGGCCTCGATCACCGCCTCGGGATCCTCGCCCCGCTCGGGCAACCGTCCGCCGAGCACGTCCCGGATCGCTTTCGCGTCGACGCGAGCGGCCACGGGCCGCTCGTCGAGCGCCCCAAGGAAGCGCTCCGCATGCGCGGCGGCGGAGCTCAGCCCGCGGATGCGGTCCGGCATGCCGCGATTCTACGGAGCGTGCTCCTGGGTCTGGTTGGGATTCAGCCGGCGCTCTGCCGCGGCGGGAACTCCCGCGCCGTCTGGCGCCGTAGCACCTCGACGCCCACCACCGCCAGGACGGCGAGCAGGACGATCACCAGGACCTGCCCGAGATTGTCGATCCCGGGGATGAAGGTCAGCCAGAGCAGGAAGAGGGCGGCGAGGACCGCGTAGACCGCGACCGGGTTCTCGCGCAGGTGCGGGGCGAGGAAGCGGCGCGTGGCGACGGCGGGGCGGCCCGGTCCCGCGAGAAGACCCGCGCCGATGAAGGCCAGCCCGATGATGAGGATGAACAGGGCACGCTGGCGGAGCGTGTCGGAGAGGATCTCCCAGATCGACCCGATCGCCGGCTCGACCGTCTCCGAGCTCGCCAGCGCGGGCACGAGTTGGGTGCCGATCACCCGCCGTGCCAATAGGACGAGGAGGGTCGCCGCCAGGATCCCGCCCCCGGCCGCGATCAGCGCCTCCCGGCGCCACCCCTTCGCGAGGTAGAGGGCGGCCACGTACAGGAGGAGCACGAGCAGCGGCAGCACGATGCCGAGGTTGCGCAGCGCCCCCACGATCGCCTGAACTCCGTCGAGTTGAGAGGAATCCATGACGACGAACTCGCCCGGGGTCTGCACCACCTGGCGTTCGAGCAGCGCGTTGACCCTGGTCTCGAGCGTGGCGAGCGAGGCGTCGAGCCCCTCGACGTTCGCTTCGCTCGGATCCTCGAGCACGGCGGCGGTCCGCTGCTCCAGTCCGGCCAGCCGGCCGTCGAGCTCGGAGAGCCCGGAGAGGAGGTCGGACAGCCTGCCCTGAAGCTGCGACGGGACCTTCTCCTCGACGCCCGCGATCTTCTCCTCGAGACTCGGCGATCCTCCCCTCCAGCTCGGCGGCGTTCGCGTTGAGCGCCTCGAGGCCCTCCTCCAGCTCGGTGCCCAGCTCGCCCGCCTGCACCTCCGCGATACCCGCCCGCAGCGACTCGATCCGGGTCTGCGCCTCGGTCAGGCCCTCCCGGAGGTCCTGCGCGAAGCCCTGCACGACCTCCTGGACCTCGGCGATCGTCTCCGGGTCCAGCCCCAGCCGGGCGGCGAGGTCGGCGACGATGCTCCCGTACTCGAGCGTCACCTCGCCACCGGTGGTCGCCACGTACTCGCCCTCGTCGCGGATCAGGCCGACGAACCGCGCGTGCGCCCCACTAACCGCGCCGGAGACGAGGTCCTGGACCTGGGGCGAGGCGAGCGCGCGCTCCGCGACCTCCGTCGCGAGCTGCCTGACCGCCGCCCCGGCGGGAGCGGCAAGCGCCTGGGCCGGGGGCGGAAGCTGCTCCTCGATCGTGCCCTGGACATCGACGGCGGCGTAGAGCTGATCGACCGCGAAGATGCTGAGCTGTTCCTCCACGTCCTCGTCCGCGACGATCGCTCTGGTGGTCTCGGTCACCTCGTCGGTGTCGAGCAGCGAGCGCTGCACCCAGTTCGCGGTGATCGAGAGGACGAGGAGAATCGACGCGAGGACGATCAGCGACCAGACGACGACGCGATGGCGCCTTGTCGGCTGTCGTTCGGGAGGGGACGATTGGGACGCGTCTGGCATTGGTCAAGCCCGACCGTAACCGACCGCCACCACGGAAGTCATCACCTCGTCGGGGTGAATTCATCGTCGCGAGATGAAAGTGAAGGTCGCCCCGTGCTGCTGGTCAGGGCGCGGCGGCCTCGGCCAGCGGAGGACCGGTCTCGGCCTGCAGCTCCTCGAATCGGCGGCTCGGCAATCGCCGGGTCGCCCAGAAGGAGGCGAGGACGATGAATGCGGCGAACAGAAAGGCGAGTTTGAGCGCGTCCAGCTGGGAGTCCTCGTAGTTGTCCACCAGCGCCTCGACGTTCTCGTCGTCGAGGCCCGCGTCGGTGGCCGCCGCCCTTACCTCGTCCGATGCGACGAAGCTCCCGCCGGAGCTCACGCGGACCTCGACCTCCTCCGCGACTTCAGCGGAGATGCGTTCGTCACTCTGCACGTTGGCGGAGAAGGCGGCGATCAACCCGGTGATGACGATCGCGCCGAGCAGGGCGGTACCGAGCGAGGAACCGAGCTGCTGGGAGGTGTTCTGCAGCCCACCCGCCTCGCTGCGGTCGCGGTCGCGCACCGCGGACTGGACGACGTTGGCGAGCTGGGAGATGACCAGGCCCATCCCCACCCCCAGCACTCCCATCGCGGCGAGAAACGCCCCGTCGTCGAGTTCGGGCTCGACTGTCCCGAGCAGCATCAGTGTGGAGAGAAAGACGATCGCGAGCCCGACCCGGACCAGCGCCTTGGGCGCAAAGCGGGAAGCGAGGGCCGAGCCGGCCATTGCCGTCAGGAACAAGCCCACCGACGCCGGCAGCATCCGTACCCCGGTCTCGAGGGCATCGAGGCCCAGCACCACCTGTAGGAAGAGCGGGATCGTGAAGAAGATCCCCATCAGGATCAAGTTCTGGGCGACCAGCATCGCGACCCCGCCTCGCAGCGCCGGGATGCCGAGGAGACCCAGGTGGACCAGGGGGTCTTCTCCCCGCTCCTCGCGACGGCGCTCCCAGGCCCGGAATCCCGCGAGGACCACGGCTCCGGCCGCGATCACGAAAGGCGTCAGCGACAGGCCGAACGGCTCGATCGGCGAGTTGCTCGGAAGTAGCCAGCCCCAGTTGCTCGCCTGAAGCACGCCCAGTACCACCAGCGCCAGGCCGGAGGCCGAGAGCACCCCGCCGACCCAGTCCAGGCGGGGCGCGCTTTCGTCCCGCGAGGGCTCCCTGATCAGCCGCGTGCCGAACAAGATGGCCAGCGCCACCAGCACCTCGCCGACGAACACGACCCGCCAGGTCAGTTCGGTTGTGGCCCAGCCGCCGACGATCGGGCCGACCGCGATGCCGGCCCCGGCCACACCGCCGAGGACCCCGTAGGCGAGGGCGCGGTCGCGGCCCTGGAAGTTGCCGGCGGTCAGAGCGACCAGCGCCGGCAGCACGAGAGCGGCGCCGATCCCCTCGAGGATCGACCAGCCGAGCAGGAGGCTCGGAACGCTCCACGAGGCGGCGGTGAGCGCCGAGCCCACGCCATAGATGCAGAGGCCGATGGTGAAAGCTCGCCTCCGCCCGATGATGTCACCGAGCTTGCCGCCGGTGAGCATCAACGCGGCCATGGTCAGCGCGTAGAGCGCGATCACCGCCTGAATCGTGGTCACGGTGGTGTCGAAGTCCTCGACCAGCTGGGAGATCGCGACGTTCATCACCGCCTGGTCCAGCACCATCAGGAACTGAGCTGCACCCAGGACGACGAGCACTCCCCACTTCGCCATCAGGGCAATCCCTTGCGGCGGCTCATGGCTTGGGTGGATCGGTGTCCGGCTCGGAGGGCTCGGATCGGGTCCGACGTCTGAGCTCCTCACGGACCTCGTCCACATCCGTGGCGAGTTGATCAAGCCGCTGCATCACCCGATCATCCCGGCTATCCCCTCGCTCGGCTTGGGCGCTGGTGACGAAGGCGCTGGTGATCGTTCCGGTGACCACCGCAAACAGCGAGAGTCCGCCGATCATCAGCAAAGCGGCGACGAGCCGACCGCCGGCGTCCGGGGGGATCACATCCCCGTAGCCCACCGTCGTCACTGTCTGCATCGCCCACCACATCCCGAGCCAGACGCTGTCGAAGGTCTCTGGGTCGACAAGATGCTGGACGACCCCGAAGATGACGATCGCGGCGAGCCACAGTGTCGCGATCATCGCGGCGGCCACCCGCGGGCGCAGACCCTTGCGCGCTACCCGGGACTGGAGGTAGCGGGCACCCGGGCCCTCGGAAGACCGATCCTCCATGGTGCCGTGTTCGCCGCGTGGGGAGACAGCCCTGCCGGACGAACCCGTTGTCGTCACGGTCGGTCCTGATCCTCGAGGTCCGGCTACCCCGCCTCCGCCTCCTCGTAGCGCGCGACGTTAACGGTTGAGCAAACGGCGCAGCGGACGCGGACCTTCTTCGTCATCTGCATCGCGTGCATCGAGGCGGCGAGCACGTTGGCACACTTGACACAGACGTAGTCGTCGGGGCCGTTGCCGCGGAAGGCGGGACGGTCGGGAGCCTCCTGGACCGCAGTCCCCGCGGCGAAGGGGACCTCGCCGGGGCGGATCTCTCGCATCTCGACCTTCGCCATCTAGAGCTGGCCGACCTTTCGCGTGAAATCGCCGATCAGGCCGTCCAGCACCCCGACGATCACCCCCTGCCCCATCGACGCCGGCTTCCCCGTGATCTGCGCCTTGGTGTGGATCGTCCCGCCGCCGTCGGTGAGCTCGAAGAGGACGTCGGCGTTCGCGTGTCCCTGGCCCCGGGCCTCCCTCGACTTGACTCGCAACAGCGCGCGGTGGGCGGCCTCGTCTTTCTCCACGACCTCGACGGTGCCGACGAACTTCATCGACATGGCTCCCATCGCGACGTCGATCTCAGCCTTCACCGAGTCGGGCCCCGTCGTCTCGGTCACGCGCCCACCCTCGACGCAGGGGACGACCCGCTCGAGGTCGGTGATCGCCGCGAAGTTCTCGTCGATCGGCATTTCGGTCTCAAACTTGTGCTCGAGTTCGGTGGCCATCTCACTCTCCTTGGTCAGGCGTCCGGCTATAGGCTCGGCTCGATGTCATTGTCGGTCAGGTCGGGAAGGCACGAGCTGGGGCCCGATGCCGCCACCCTCTCGGTACGCACCGAACGGGCCGGCGCCGCCTCGAAGGCCGGGCACGACCTCCTCATCCATGTCACATCCTGGCGGGCGACGCTGGCGCTCGGCGAGGACGGCGGGGAGACGAGCGTCGAGGTCTCCGCCGATGCGACCTCTCTGCGGGTGATCGAGGGCACCGGCGGGGTCCAGGCCCTCGGCGACGACGACAAGGCCAGCATCGAGCAGACGATCGACGACGAGGTCCTCCACCGCAAGGAGATCGAGTTCCGCTCGAGCCGGGCGGACCCCGACCCGGGCGGCGGGCGGATCGAGGTCGAGGGGGAGCTGACGATCGACGGCAGGACCGAGCCGATCTCCTTCGAGCTCGCGATCGGCGAGGACGGCGCGCTCAGCGGGAGCACCGTGGTCAAGCAGACCGCCTGGGGGATCGAGCCCTACTCGGCGCTGTTCGGAGCCCTCAAGGTCCGCGACGAGGTCGAGGTCGCGCTCGAGGGTCAGCTTCCCGACCCTGCCTAATCGCGGTAGACGGCCTGCGCGTCGAGGCCCCCCTCGACGCCGGGCGGCAGCGGGCCGCTGCCGTGCGCGTAGAGCGCGATGTCCTCCACCGTCTTCGATCGCGCCGGGTCGCCGCCGTCGTCCGCGGCCCAGGCGCCGTTCTGCCAGCTGAGCGTCCCCGGATCGATCTCGAGGGCCGCGCCCGCGAGCAGCTGCCCCTTCTCGCGGATCCTGCCGGTGGCCGTCCTCACCGCCTCCGCGGTCCCCTCCGAGGGGCGCGTGTTGTAGCCGTGGCCGACGCCGAAGCGGTCGGTGTCGGCGGGGACGACCTTGACGTCGAGCGCCGGGACGCCGAGCTCGGCGGCGACGAGCTCGGCGTACTCGGCCTCCTTGCCGTCGGCCTCGGTGGTCAGGCTGAGCACCATCTTGCCGGTGGGGTGAACGCGCAAAAACACCGCTCGGTAGGCCTCGTCGACCATCACTGATCCTCCTCGTTTCGTCGGCTTCGGGCTGGGACCCGAGACGCTGACGCTCCTGGTGGGCGCTCAGCGCGTTGTGCTCCTCGAGATCGCAGAAGGCGGGCTGGGGTCCGCCGAGCGGATGCGGCGGGGACCGCGGGCCGCTCGCAGCCCGGGTAGATGCAGACCTTCGCCTCAGCCGCCATCGCTCGCCCACCCGGGTGTCGTCTTGCCCTTGCTCGGCGCCCAGCCGCTGGGCATCGCAACGGAGCTGCCGGGGACCGGGGTCGCGCTCGCCCACGGCTCCTCGTCGTCCGTCCCGGAAGCCTCGGGTGCCCGGAAGCGAAGCGCCGGGTCCTCGTTCGCGCTCGGCGGCGCCCCGATCGCCTCGACCACCTCGGCGAGCGCCTCGAAGCTGTGGCCGCTGACCAGCGCGTCGCAATGCTCGAGGGCGGCGACCATGCCGCCCGCCCGAACCGAGAACTGGTCCGCGCCCGCCCGCGGGTTGACCCAGACGATCCTGTGGGCGAGGCGCGCGAGCCGCTCCATCTCGCGGCCGACCAGCGCAGGATCGCCGCGCTCCCAGCCGTCGGAGAGGATCACGACGACCGCGCCGCGGGCCATCCCGCGCCGACCGTGGCGGTCGTTGAACTCCTTCAGGGCGTCGCCGATCCGGGTCCCGCTCGACCAGTCCGGCGCCACGGTCGCGGCGCGCTGGATCGCGACCTCCGGGTGCCGCGAGGACAGCGCCCGGGTGAGGCGCGTGAGCCGCGTGGCGAAGACGAACGCCTCGGCGTGGGGGCCGCTCCCCGCGGCGCAGGTGAGGAACTGAAGGTAGGCGCGCGCGTAGGGCTCCATCGAGCCGGAGATGTCGCACAGCATCACCAGCCGGCGGCGGACGATCCGCCGCCGCCGCCGGGCGAGGTGGATCGCGTCCCCGCCGGTGCGAAGGCTCCCCCGCAGGGTCCGGCGCAGGTCTACTCGCCGACCGTGGTGCGCGTGCTCGAAGCGGCGGGCGCGCCGCAGCGGCGTCGCCAGTTCGAGCCGCGACATCATCCGGTAAAGGCGCGCGAGCTCGTCGCGGTCGAGGGCATCGAAGCTCTTGCCGGCCAGCCTCTCCTCGTCGCTCGCGATCGCCCGCGGCACCTCGACCTCGCCCTCCCCCTCGCCTTGACCTGACGGCGCCGAGGACGAGAGCACCCCCGCCCGCGGCTCGGCGCGCGGTCGATCCTCGGATGAGCCCGAGCGACCGGGGGGCGGGCGCTCACTCGGAGGCGCCGGCGCCCCCGGCACCGTCGGCACGCCTTCGGGGACCTCGTCGACCAGCGCGACGGGCTGGCCGAAGACCGCGCGGAAGACGGCGTCGAAGGCGGCTGCATGGGACTCGTCGGCGACGAACATCGAGCGCGCGGTCCAGTAGAGCCGGCGGCGGCCAACCGGCCGCACGAGCGCGATGGCGCGGGCGAAGTCGGCCGCGCGCTCGGGGGTCACCGGCACGCCGGCGTCGCGCAGCCGCTGCCCCAGCGCCCCGGCCAGGGGCGGCAGGTCGAGGTGGATCGTCGCCACCCCGAACGTGTCACCCGAGGGGTCTGACCCCTTGGGTACCACGTCAGCCACGGCCCGGCACGAGCTGCTCGAGCCCGTCGGCGCGAATCAGCTCCTGGTCCTCGTCGTACTTGAGCACCGATCCGAGGGTCAGATCGACGGCCTCCGCATCGAGGCTCTCGATCCCGAGCACCTCGAGTGCGGCGACCCAGTCGATCGCCTCGGCGATCCCGGGCGGCTTCTGCACGTCGGAGTCGCGCATCCGCGAGACAGCGTCGGCGACCTGGACCGCAAGCGTCTCCGAGGCGCCCTTGATCCGGCGGCGGACGATCTCCACCTCGCGCTCCGGCGTCGGATAGTCGATCCAGCGGTAGAGGCAGCGGCGCTTGACCGCGTCGTGGAGGTCGCGGGTCCGGTTCGACGTGAGGACGATCATCGGCGGGTTGGTGGACCGGATCGTGCCGAGCTCGGGGATCGTCACCCCTGTCCCGCCGAGCAGCTCAAGCAGAAACGCCTCGAAGTCGTCGTCGGCGCGGTCGATCTCGTCGATCAGGAGCACCGCGGGCCGCGGGCCGGGGTGCTCAAGCGCGCGCAGGAGCGGGCGCTGGATCAAATAATCGGGGCCGAAGAGCTCCTCCTCGCCGAGCGATCTGTCCTCCGAGTCGGCGAGCCGGATCGCCAGGAGCTGGCGCGGGTAGTTCCACTCATAGAGCGCCTCGGCGGCGTCGATCCCCTCGTAGCACTGGAGGCGGATCAGCGGGGTGTCGAGCACCGCCGCCAGCGCCAGGGCCGCCTCGGTCTTACCGACCCCCGCCTCGCCCTCGAGCAAGAGCGGCTGGGGCAGGCGAAGGCTGAGGAACATCGACGTCGCAAGGCCCTCGTCGACCAGGTAGTCGACCGCGCCGAGCCGCTGGGCAAGCGTCTCGACGTCGGGGACCAGCCGGTCGATCTCCTGCAGAGGAGATCGCGCCGAACCTCGGGCGCGGCCACCTGATTCGGAGGATTCGGCGCTGTATTCGTCGCTCATGTCGGGGTCAGCTCCTCGAGCACGGCCCGGTAATCCTCCTCGGTATCGACGTCGCGGGGGATCGGGCCTGCGATCGGCACCTCGACCACGTCCTCGTCTCCCCCGTCGAGCAGGCGCCACACGCCACGGTCGCCGTGGAGGTCGCCGAGCGCTCCGAACATGCCGCGGCCGAACGCGATCGGGTGACCGCGACCGTCCTCGTAGCGGCAGACCGCCAGCGGCGCCTCGCCGCGGCCCGCGAGGAGCGCCGCGACCGTCTCCGGGCTCACCCCGGGCTGGTCGCCGAGCATCAACACGAGGACATCAGCGCGGGGATCGACGACGCCGAGCGCCGCCGCGATCGACGACGCGCAGCCCTCCCCGTAGTCGTCGTTCACGACCACCTCGGTCCCGGCGAGGTCGACGCGCTCGCGGACGTCCTCGGCGGAGCCCCCGATCGCGACGATCGTCTGCCCGAACCCGCAGTCGCGGGCGACCTCGACCACGTGGCCGAGCAGGGTGCCGTCCCCATAGGCGAGGAGCTGCTTCGGTTGTCCGAGCCGCCTCGAGCCGCCGGCGCCGAGCACAAGCCCGGCCACGAAGCGATCAAGGTCAGCGCCCGACCGAGGCATGCTCTCCCGCGGCCTCGAACTTCGCCTTGCAGCCCTCCGAGCAGAAGTAGACCGTCTCGCCGCCGCGCTCCAACGAGGGCGTCGACTCCACGGCCGCGACGGTCATCCCGCAGACCGGATCCACCGCCAGCGGCGCCGACTGTGTCGAATGTGTGACCGGGGTCTGACCCCGTTTAGGTTCCGGCACGCGCTCCGGCACCGCGTCCGCCGCCCGCCGGACCGAGACGATCTTGGCGAGGATCGAGACCGCGATTTCGCCGGCGATGTGGGAGCCGATCGGGACGCCCGCGGGTACGTCGATCCGCTCGAGCAGCCCCTCGTCGACGCCGTCGAGCCGCAGCTCGTCGAGCACGCCGGCGCCGCGCGCCTCCGAGGCGACGAGACCGACGTAGGCCACTCCAGTCTCGAGCGCGCGACGCAGGGCGTGAAGCTCGTCCCGCCCGTGCGCGGCGACGATCAGGGCGAGATCGTCGCCGGCCGGCTCGGGATCGTGACCGTCGGTGAGGACCATGTCGAGCCCGAGCTCCTCCCCGATCCTCAGCAGCGAGCCCGCGATCTGCGTCTCGCCGACGACGAGGACGCGCGGGGCGGGCGGGGTCGGCTCGAGGAAGACCTCGATCGCGCCGCCCGAGAGGCAGGGGTTCTCGACCGCGACGACTCCCTCCTCGCTCGACGGCCTCGGCGCCCTCGGGGAGGATCCGCAAGAGCACCGGCTCGCCGGTCTGGAGCGCGGTCAACGAGTACGCCTTCACGCTCTGCTCGGCGCAGACCCCGCCGACGAAGCCCTCCATCGTGCCGTCGGCGAGCACCAGCGCGACGCTCCCGGGCTGGACGCTGGTGGGGCGCTGGACCCGGACCACCGTGGCGGTCACGAACGGCGCGCGGGCGTCGGCGAGCTCCCGCGATCGCCGCGCCAGCTCCGGCGGGATCATTGCGGTGGCTCGGGGCGCCCCTGCATCGCCGCCCAGACCCGCGCGGGGGTGCAGGGCATGTCGATGTGATCGACGCCGTGCGTCTCGTGCAGCGCGTCGATCACCGCGTTGACGATCGCCGGCGGCGAGCCGACGTTCGGCGACTCGCCGACGCCCTTGGCTCCGAGCGGATGGTGGGGGCAGGGCGTGACGGTCTCGCCGAGCTCGAAGTCGGGGCACTCGAGCGCGGTCGGGATCAGGTAGTCCATGAACGTCGAGTTCAGGCAGTTGCCCTCCTCGTCGAACGAGATCAGCTCCATCAACGCGATCCCGACGCCCTCGGCGAGCCCGCCGTGGATCTGGCCGTCGACGACCATCGGGTTGATCCGCACGCCGCAGTCGTCGACCGCGATGAAGCGCCGGACCGTGACGTGAGCGGTATCGGGGTCGATGTCGACGACCGCGATGTAGGCGCCGTAGGGATAGGTGAGGTTCGGCGGGTCGTAGATCACCTGGGCGTCCAATCCGCCCTCCATCCCGTCCGGCATCTCCTCGCCGCTGTAGGCCCGCTCGGCGATCTCCTCGATCACCGCTCCCTGCTCGGGGTCGCCCTTGACGTACCAGCGGCCCTTCTCCCAGGCGAGGTCCTCGGGACGCGCCTCGAGCATCGTCGCCGCGATCTGCCGCGCCTTGTCGCGGACCTTGCGCGAGACGACCGCGACCGCGCCGCCGGAGACCGGGGTCGATCGGCTGCCGTAGGTGCCGAGGCCGTAGGGCGACTTATCCGTGTCGCCGTGGCGGACCTCGACGTCCTCGGGCGGGATCCCGAGCTCCTCGGCGACGATCTGGGCGAAGGTCGTCTCGTGCCCCTGTCCCTGGGTCTGGGCGCTGATCGAGACCACCGCCTTGCCGGAGGGATGCACCCGCAGGTCGGCGCCGTCGTTCATGGACAGCCCGAGGATGTCCATGTGCTTGCGCGGGCCGGCGCCGACGCCCTCCGTGAAGAAGGAGACGCCGATCCCCATCAGCTCACCTCGAGCGCGCTTCTCCGCCTGCTCGCGGCGCAGCTCCTCGTAGCCGGCCATCTCCATCGCGACCTGCATCGTCTTCGCGTACTCGCCGGAGTCGTAGGTCCACCCCGTCGCCGTCTCGTAGGGGAACTGCTCAGGAGGGATGAAGCTGCGCATGCGCAGCTCGATCGGGTCTTCGTTCATCTCGAGCGCGAGGGCATCGACCATCCGCTCGACCAGGTAGACCGCCTCGGTGATCCGGAACGAGCAGCGGTAGGCGACGCCGCCCGGGGCCTTGTTCGAGTAGACGGCCTTGACCTTCACGTGGGCGGCATCCAGGTCGTAGGAGCCGCAGACGATGTGGAAGAACCCGGCCGGGAACTTGGTCGGCTGCGCGGTCGAGTCGAAGGCGCCGTGGTCGGCGATCGCGTCGACACGGAGGCCGGTCACCTTGCCGTCCTTCGAGCACATCTCCGCGTGCATGAGGTAGTCGCGGGCGAAGCCGGTCGACATCAGGTTCTCGGAGCGGTTCTCGACCCACTTCACGGGCACCCCGGCGACGATCGAGCCGGCGATCGCGCAGACGTAGCCGGGATACACGGGCACCTTGTTGCCGAAGCCCCCGCCGATGTCCTGGCAGCGGATCCGGATCATGTGCTCGGCGAGTCCGGCGACGTGGGCGTAGACGGTCCGGTGGGCGTGCGGAGCCTGGTTGCCGTTGTAGATGTCGAGCTGGCCGGTCTCCGGATTGAAGTCGGCGATCATCCCGCACGTCTCCAGCGGCGCCGGATGGCAGCGCGGGTAGATGATGTCGCGGCTCACCACCGTGTCGGCCTCGGCGAAAGCGCGGTCGGTCGCGTCGTCGTCGCCCGCCTCCCAGGTCGGCGCCGCGAGGTTGTCGCGCTGGTCGGTCTTGTCGTCGCGGATGATCGGCGCGTCGGGGTCGAGCGCCTTGCGGGCGTTGACGACCGCGGGCAGCGGCTCGTACTCGACGTCGATCAGGCCGAGCGCGTCGTTCGCGGAATACTCGTCGGTCGCGATCACGAAGGCGACCTCCTGGCCCTGGAAGCGGACCTTGTCGCCGGCGAGCACTGCCTGCGTGTCGTAGGAGATCGTCGGCATCCACGCGAGGCCGAGCGTCTCGAGGTCCTTGGCGGTGATCACCGCCGCGACGTTCGGGTGGGCTAGCGCCCGAGAGGTGTCGATCGAGACGATCTTCGCGTGCGCGTAGGGGCTGCGCAGGACCGCGCCGTGGACCATCCCCGGCAGCTCGATGTCGTCGAGGTAGGTCCCCTTGCCGCGGATGAAGCGCTCGTCCTCCTTGCGCTTGAGCCGTCCGAACCCGATCGGGCGCTCCTGAGTGGGGCTGGGAAGGTTCTCGACGGTTGCCATGTTCAGACCTCCTGCCTGGTGGTTGCTTCGTGCTCGGCGGCCCAGCGGACGGCGCCGACGATGTTCTTGTAGCCGGTGCAGCGGCAGATGCCGCCGGAGATCGCGACCCGGATCTCCTCCTCGCTCGGGTTCGGGTTCTCGTCGAGCAGGCCGCGCGCGGTCATCATCATCCCGGGGGTGCAGAACCCGCACTGAAGTGCGTGCAGCTCGTGGAAGCCCTCCTGGATCGGGTCGAGCCGGCCGTTTTGCTCGAGCGACTCGACGGTGCGGATCTCGTGCCCCTCGCACATCGCCGCCAGCACCGTGCACGACTTCACCGGCTTGCCGTCCATCAGCACCACGCAGGCACCGCAGTTCGAGGTGTCGCAGCCCCAGTGTGTGCCCTTGAGGCCGAGGGTCTCGCGGATGAAGTGGACGAGGAGCTGGCGCGCCTCGATCTCGCGGGAGACCTGCTCGCCGTTGACGGTCATCGACACGTTCACGTTCGGATCAGGCCTCCTGATTGAGGGCGCGTGCCGCCGAGCGGCGCAGCGCGCGTTGGGTGAGAACGCCGGCGAGGTGGCGCTTGTAGTCGACCGGGCCGCGGCCGTCGGCGTTCGGCGCGCAGTCGGCCGAGGCGATCTCGCCGGCCTCCGCGAAGCGCTCGTCCGAGGGCTGCTTGCCGCGCAGGAGCTCCTCGGCCCGGGTGACGTGGACGGTGGTCATCCCGACGGCGCTGAGCGCGATCCCGGCGTCGGCGATCGCGCCGCCGTTCATCCACACGGCCGCCGAGGCGGCGGCGATCGCCCAGTCGCCGGCGCGGCGCTCGACCTTCTCGTGCGCGCTTCCCGCCCCCGGCCGCACCGGCAGGCGGACCTCGGTGAGAAGCTCACCGGGCTGGACCGCGGTCACGTAGGGGCCGACGTGGAAGTCCTCCATCCCGACGACGCGCTCGCCGTCGGCGCCCCGGATGACCACCTGCGCTTTCGCCGCCGAGCAGACCGCCGAGAGATCCTCGGCCGCGTCCGCCTGGCAGAGCGAGCCGCCGATGGTGCCGCGGTTTCGGACGACGGGGTCGGCGATCACGTTCTCGGCGTCGGCGAAGAGCGGGAAGCGGTCTGCGAGCAGCTCCGAGGAGAGCAGATCGACGTGTCGCGTCAGTGCGCCAATTCTTATCTCTGGCTCGGCGCCGTCGGCCTCGCGGATGTAGTCGAGCTCGGAGAGGTCGTTGATGTCGACCAGGTGCTCCGGGTTGGCCATCCGCAGCTTCATCATCGGCAGCAGGCTGTGGCCGCCGGCGATCACGCGGGCCTGAGGGCCGCGCCGGACGAGCGCCTCGATCGCGCCCTCGACGCTCCTCGCCCGCTCGTATTCGAATGGCGCCGGGGTCTGCAAGCGCCTACCTCTCCGGAACCCGCTTGCGCGGAGCGCCGACGTCCTCGCGCTCCTCGTACTGCTCGGGGGCGTCGCTGCCGATCACCGGCGAGCGCGGCAGGTTGTCCGCCCTGGCCTGGCGGCCGTCCGGGTAGAGCTCGCGCGCCGCCAGGCTTCCCCGTTCGACGTTCCTCAGGACCTCGCCGCCCGCCGGGCTCGCGGCGGCGATCGGCGCCTCGCGGCCGAGTCGCGCCAGGGTCAGCGTGCCCTTCGTATAGACCTCGCCGATCCGCGGCGGGTCGATCTCGGTGCTCTCGGGGAAGTTGCGCAAACCGGCCGCGGCGGCCCCCGGGTAGACGCTGTCGATCAACCCGACGGCGTCCGAGAGCCCGGCCTTCTTGACGAGCAGGCTCTCGAGCAGGTCGACGCCTGCGTCCAACTGGTCGTTGATCTCGACGACGACGTCGTTTACCGGCGCGCTCTTTTCGATGATCTCGCCGACCCCGGCGATCGCCTCGTCGAGCCCGGCGGTGATCTTCCGCAGCGCGAGGATCGTCGAGACGAGGTAGTAGACGAGCGCGAGCACGATGAAGAGGACCGCGACGAGCATCAGCGCCGCCGCTCCGCTCATCGCTTGGCCTCCTCCGCGTCGTCGACGATCACGTCGAGCGAGCCGCCGTAGTTCGCCACTCCGGCGACCGTCCGCCGGACCTGGTCCCGCGTCGTCAGAAGCAGGGCGGCGGCGTCGAGATCCTGGGAGCCGGCCTTCGCGACGGTCGCGATCTGTTCGACCGAGGGGACGATGCTCCGCGCCGCCACGAGCACGCCGTGGAGCAGGTAGACGACGACCGGAAAGATGACCAGGAGCAGGACGAGGCTGCCGATCCACCAGAGCGTCACCGCGGCCTCCTCTCGGCGACCACCGCCGCCTTGCTGGCGATCCCGGGCAGGGCGGAGAGGATCACCTCGAACTGCGCGTTGATCGCCTTGACCGCGGGCTCGAGCGGGCGCAGGTGCTCGGACTCGACCGTCTTCAGCGCCCCCGCGAGCGCCGCCAGGCCCTTCGAGATCGCCTCGAGGTCGCGGCGGACGAGGATCAGCGCGACCGCGAGCACCGCGACCACGACCACACCGAGCACAACGGCGAGCACGACCTGGGCGTCCGTCACTTCCCGTCCTCCTTCCCGTCGTCCCCGAAGCCGTCGGTGAGCGCGTTCATGTAGGCGTCCTGCACGACGGCCTCGTCGACGATCTGGGCGAGCACCGGAGCGGTCGCCTCGAGCTGCGGGATGTTGGCGGTGTTCTGGCCGACCGCCCCGGCGGTCTCGAGCAGGCCGTCGACCGAGCGCCTGATCCGACCGGTGTTGAGGAGGAGGATGACCAGCAGGGCGGCGACCACGAGCGCGGCGACGAGCCCGATCGCGAGCGCGATCCAGCCGTAGGTCTCGCCGGTCACCGCGACGATCACTTACCGACCGCCGCCTTCCTCAGAGCTCGGGCCGAGTGCAGGATGCGCACGCCCGAGTCGTTGATCCGCGCGATCCCGCCGAGCTCCGCGGTCTGCCCGCGAACGGCCTCGACGCCGTCCTCCGCCGCCTTGGCCTGACCCGAGATCCTCGCCGCGAGCACCACGATCGTGATCACAATGACCGCGGCGACAGCGATCACCACGACGCCGAGGGCGATCCCAATCACCCAACCGGTCGTCCCGACCGTCAGCATGCTTCAACACTAACAAGGCGCCTGCGCTGGTCAAATGGGCCGGACGGACGGGGTGTAGCCTGAACCGAGGGAGAGGTAACGACGTGTCGAGCTCGGAGAAGATCGCCGCTGAATGGCTCCGCGACGGCCGGCGGGTGGTCGCCGCCACGCTCGTCGAGCGGATCGGCTCGGCGCCGCTCGACCCCGGAGCGCAGATGCTGATCGACGACCGCGGCGGCATCGAGGGATCGGTGACGGGTGGGTGCGTGGAGGCCGCGCTGGTCGAGGAGGCCCAGCGGATCCTCGACGGCGGCGAGCCGCGGGTCGTCACCTACGGCGTCTCCGACGAGGAGGCCGCGGACGTCGGCCTGATGTGCGGCGGCACCGTCCGCGTCTTCGTCCACGAGCTCGGCGAGGACGACGTCGAGCCGCTCGACGCGGCCGCCGCCGCGCTCGGCGACGACGAGCCCGTGGCCAGGGCGATGCTCCTCGAGGGCGAAAGCGCCGGGGTCTCGATGACGATCCTCGGCGACCGTGTCGTCGGCAGCCTCGGCGTCGCCGAGCTGCTCGATCGCTCGGTGGAGCGCGACGGGCGCGGACAGCTCGACGAGGGGGTCTCCCGGATCCGCCGCTACGGCGCCGGGGGCGAGGTGATGGGCTCCGAGGTCCCCGTCTACATCCAGGCGTTCGCGAGCCCGCCGCGGATGGTGATCTTCGGCGCGATCGACTTCTCGGCCGAGATGGCGAGCGTCGCCAGCGACGTCGGCTACAACGTGACGATCTGCGACGCTCGCGAGCCGTTCGTCAAGAGCCCGCGGTTCTCCCGCAACGCCGAGGTGGTCGTCGACTGGCCCGACCGCTACATGGAGGACCGGGAGCTTGGGCCGCGCGACGTGGCCCTGGTCTTCACCCACGATCCGAAGTTCGACGAGCCCGCTCTGACCGCAGCGCTCGCCTCCGGCGCGGGCTACGTTGGAGCGCTCGGCAGCCGCCGCACCCAGGACAGGCGGGTCGAGCGCCTGCGCGAGGCCGGCCTCGACGAGGACTCCATCGCCAGGATCCACGCGCCCTGCGGACTCGACCTCGGTGCGCGGACCCCCTCGGAGACGGCGGTCTCGGTCCTCGCCGAGGTGATCGCCGTGCGCACCGGCCGCAGCGGCGAGAGCCTCCGCGAGACGAGCGGCCCGATCCACGCGGACGCCGCGGCGCCGCCGGGCGGCGCGAGGCCCGCGAGCGGCGCCGTCGCCTGAAACTCGTCTGTCATCTGTCGGGATAGGTGTGGACTCCCCCATCCTGGGTAGGAGAGTCGTAGGAAGGACCCCCAAAGGAGAGATTGCTCCGGGTTCGCACGGATTGCGGCGTACATGAGCGCAGTCGGCGGGTCGTGGGCGGAAAGGAGCGGGTCCATGGCGAAGCGCAATGCAGGGCGCTCCAGCTCGAAGAAGGGCAACACGAGCCGCAATGGCCGCAGGTCGTCATCGCAAAAGCAGAAGCGCGAGGACTATCCCGATTACGAGATCGTCGATCCGAATGACATTGACGAGGGGCCCGACGTCATGCTCGACATCCCGGTCGTCAAGGTGGACGAAATCGACATCGAGGTCGAGGACCTCCGGGCGGCGGTCTCCGTTCGCGCCGAGCTGCAGGACCTGGTCCAGCTCAACGTGGGCGTCGCGGCGAGGCTCGGCAAGGTCGAGCTGAACATCCAGGGCGTCGAGGCGCAGGCGCTGCTCAAGGCGCGGCTCGACAACGTCTCGATGATCCTCGGGCGAGTACTCACCACGCTGGATCGCAACCCGAAGCTCCTGGAGAGCGTCGGCCACGCGGTCGAGCAGGTCGGCGGCGGCGCCCGCGGGACGCTGGAAGGCGCCGGCGAGGCGGTCGAGGACGTCGGCGAGGGCGGCAAGGGCGCCGTCAAGGACATCGGCGAGGGCGCCGGGCAGGCGGTCGGCGACATCGGCGAGGGCGCCGGGCAGGCGGTCGGCGAGGTGGGCCAGGGCGCCAACCAGGCCGTAGGCCAAGTCGGCCAGGGCGCCAACCAGGCCCTCCAGGGAGTCGGGCAGGGCGCGGGACAGGCCGTCGAGGGCGTCGGCCAGGGCGCGCAGGGCTTGACCCAGAACCTGAGCGGCGGTCAGGGCAACAGGGCGGTCAGGGACAACAGGGCGGTCAAGGACAACAGGGCGGCCAAGGTCAACAGGGCGGCCAGGGCTGACCGGGAGGAGGACTTCGAATGGCAACTAAGCAATCCACACAGTCCAAGTCACGCGGCTCCAAGGGCTCCAAGCGCTCCAAGCGCTCGGGCAACGCGGGACGCCGCTCCACGAACGGGCGCAGCGCGTCGCAGAAGCCCGAGAAGTACCGGTTCGCCCAGAACGTCGACGGCGAGGAGACCGCCGCCGAGCGCGAGTACCGCAGCTATGCCGCCGAGGCGAGGAAGGGGGGCGCGGACGATCCGGACGTCCTCCTGGATGTCCCGGTGGTCAAGGTCGACTCGATCCACCTCGAGGTCGACGACCTCGACGTGCAGGTGTCGCTCCAGGCGAAGGTGCTCGAGCTGCTCGAGCTCGACGTCGGCGTGGAAGCGCACCTCGGGAAGCTGAAGATCGACATCAAGGGCGTGGAGGCGCAGGCTCTGCTCAAGGTCCGCCTCGACCACGTCTCGGCGATCGTCGATCGGGTGATGACGACGCTGGACCGAAACCCGGAGCTGGTGGAGAGCATCGGCAAGGCGGTCGAGCAGGTGGGGCAGGGGGCAGGGCGCACGCTCGGCGGAGCCGGTGAGGCCGTCGAGCAGGTCGGCGAGGGCGCAGGAGAGGCTCTTCCGCAGGTGGGCCAGGGCGCCGGCCGCGCCCTCGGCGAGGTCGGACAGGGCGGCAAGGAAGCGGTAGGACAAATAGGTGAAGGCGCCGGCCAGGCGGTCGGCCAGATCGGCGAGGGCGCCGGTCAGGCCGTCGGCGACGTCGGGCAGGGAGCCGGCCAGGCGGTCGGCGACGTCGGGCAGGGCGCCGGCCAGGCGGTCGGGAACCTCGACCAGACGGTGGGCAACCTCGGCGAGACCGCGGGCCAGGCGGTCGGAGGCGTCGGCGAGGCCGTCGGCGAGGCCGGCCAGGCGGTCGGCCAGCTCGGACAGGGCCTCGGAGACGCCGCGGGTGGCGCCGGACAGGCCGTGGGCGAGCTCGGGGAGGGAGTCGGCCAGGCCGCCGGAGGCGCCGGCGAAGCCGTGGGTCAGGTCGCCGGAGGAGTCGGCGACGCGGCCGGTGGAGCCGTCGGGCAGCTCGCCGGCGGAGGCGACTCCGACGGAAGTGGCGACGGCGGCATCGACCCCAGCGCGTTGACGGACGCCGCCGGCAAGGTGACCGCGCCGAAGCTCGCGAAGGCGGCCGCGAAGTCCGTCGCCTCGGAGATCGGCTCCGCCGCGTCCGACGAGGCGAAGGAGCTCGGCATGGCCGCCACCCGAAAGGTCAAGGAGATGGGCGAGCGGCGCCGACAGAAGCGGGCCGAGCGCCACCATGCGACGCCCGCGGCCCTGCGCGTGGCGGAGGAGCTCGGCGTCGACCTCGACGAGATCGAGGGCAGCGGCGCCGAGGGCCGGATCGTCGTCGGCGACGTGCGCGAGGCCGCCGAGGAGGACTGAACCGGTGGCCGAGCGCGATTCGAAGCCCAGCGAGGAGCGTCCTCCGGACGTGGAGATAGGCGCGACCGCGCGCGCGAAGCGCCTGCGGTTCGAGCAACGGCCCGAGACGAAGGTCGAGTTCACCGGCGAGTCGATCGCCGAGTCGGACTCGGGCAGCGAGCGCGAGAACCTGCCGGACGAGGTCGAGCCGAACGTGACATACCGCGACGTGCGGATCGGCTGGCGCGCCGCGGCCTGGGTCGAGAACGCGGCCGAGGAGCCGAGCGACGAGGAGGGCGAGGGCGAGCGGCGATGAACACGGAGCGCTACATCGAGGCGATCGGCGACCGTATGCAGGGTCAACCTGCCTCTCGGTTTCGCGCGCTGGCGATGGCCGGGACCGCCGGCTTCGCGGTGGCTGCGGTGGTCTATCGCGTGCTGCGCGAGGCCACCGACTGAAGGAAGCAATGCAACGTTTTCCCCTCCCCTGCCAGGGGTAGCCCCCTAAGAGGGCTCAGGGGAAATTTGCCCGCAAATCACGGACGAAAACCAAGCGAAAGGGACTTGATCGATGGCAGACACAGGAGACATCACCGGTAGCGCTTTGAAGGCGGCCCGGAAGGCAACATCGTCCGCCGACGCCCCCAAGGGGCTGGCCGCGGCCGGGGCGGCGCTCATCGCCCTCCCGTACGCGGTGCAGGGCATCGCGAAGCTGACCGGCCGTCCGACGCCCGTCGACAAGGCGTCGGAGCTCGGCGAGACGGCAAAACGAAAGGCGAAGTCGAAGGCGAAGGACGTCGCCGGCGAGGTTGCCGACGACAAGCTGAAGTCGAACCTCCCGAAGGGCCTCGGCTCATTGGTGGGCGGCGGCGGCCTGCTGAGCGGCAGCTCCGACGACTCCGACGACTCCGACGAGGACGGCGCCGGCGGCGGCGCCGCGCCGGGTCACGGCAGCGGCCGGCGCATGCCGATCCAGCAGGGGGTTGACGTGGCCGTCCCGATCAAGGTCGCCTACAACCTCTGGACTCAGTTCGAGGACTGGCCCACGTTCATGCACCGGGTCGACAGCGTCCAGCAGACGGACGATGCGACGGTCGCCTTCACGACGAAGGTCTGGGGTATCAACAAGCATTTCGAGGCCGAGATCGTCGAGCAGCGCCCCGACGAGCGGATCGAGTGGGACGTGAGCCAGGGGCTCGCGCACAGCGGCGTGGTCACCTTCCACAAGCTGGCCTCGCGGCTGACCCGGATCGAGGTGAGCCTCGACGTGAACCCCGACAGCCTGCTGGAGAAGATGGGTCGCGGGATGCGTTTCACCAAGCGCGCAGTCCGAGGAGATCTGCATCGCTTCAAGGCCTACGCCGAGCTGCTCGAGGAGGACGAGGGCGGCTGGCGCGGCACGATTGAGGACGGCGAGGTCAAGCGGAAGACCGAGCGGAAGTCGAGCCGGTCGAAGTCCAACAACGGGAGGTCCTCCCGCGGCTCCTCCGGTCGGAGCCGGAACGGCTCGGGGCCGAGCTCTCGCAGCTCGCGCAAGGCCGGGTCGCGGAGCTGACCGAAAGGAGACGGAAGCATGGCCCAGACTAAGACACGGACGCAGAAGAAGGGCTCGAGTAGCCAGAAGAAGGGCTCGAGTAGCCAGAAGAAGGGCTCGAGCGCGCGCGGAAAGAGCAGCGGCGGCTCGACGCGGAAGGGTTCGACACGGAAGGCCAGTAGCCGCTCGCGGAACTCGAGCAAGGCGAAGACCGGTTCGACGAGGAAGCCGAGCAGCCGCTCGCGGAGCTCGAGCAAGGCGAAGTCCGGTTCGACGCGCTCGCGCTCGGCGAGCAGGTCGAAGTCGAGTGGCAGCAAGCGCAGCAGCGCGTCGCGGACGACCAACCGGCAACGGAGCAACGGACAACGCGCCGGCGCCAACGCCGGCGGAGTCCTGGAAAGGGCCAAGGGCCCCGCGACGATGGCCGGCGCGGCCCTGCTCGGCGTCGCGGGCGGGATCGCCGCAGTCCGGAACGGAGGCAAGCGAAGTTCCGGCCTCGCGTCGGGGCTCGGCAAGGCGTTCTCGAAGCCGGGAATGAGCTTGCCGAGCATGAGCGGCCTCGACCTGAAGAAGCGGCTCGAGGGCATCGACCTGCCCAAGTCGAACGGCTCGACGATCGGCTGGGTCGAGGAGAAGGCCCGGGGCCTCGGCGACGCCGGCCACCGAGTGGCCGATCTCACGGCCGAGGCGCGCCGCATCCAGAAGGGCGGCGATTCGAAGTAGCCCGACTCGGCGCCCCCCTCGACGCGCGGACCTGACCGCGCGCGCCGTCGCGTGCGGTAGCGTTGGCCGGGGTGCTGCTCCGACGGCTAGCCGCAGGAGTCCTTCTCCTGATCGCGCTGCCCGCGACCGCGACCGCGACCACCACCCTCGAGCGGACGATCAAGATCGACCGCGGCGGCGGGTTCCACGCGCTCGAGCGGGGACCGGGCGAGCCGCACCTCGTACGCGAGGCGGGTCTCGCCTCGGCGCAGCGCGGTAGGTCCCGGAACCGGCGATCGCTCGCATACTTCGCGCAATTGACCGACCCGCAGATCGCCGACGAGATGTCGCCGTCTCGAGTCGAGGTCTTCGATCCGGCCGGCGGTCTGGTCAGCGCCGCCTGGAGGCCCCAGGAGGCGCTCGATACACAGACTTTCGACCAGGTGGTCCGCAGCGTCAACGCCAACCAAAACAGTCCGGTCCGCGCGGGTGGGGGTCGCGGGCGGGCGAGGCTCGGCTTCAGCATCCTCACCGGCGACCAGCCGGACAACATGCAGCTCAACGAGACGCAGTGGTACATGAACGTCCTCAACGGCCGGCCGGTTTCCCCGTTCTCGGGCCAGCCACTGAGTGATTCGAACACGTGCTCATCGGCGAGCCCCGAGGAGGCGGCGCAACTGGACGCCGCGGTCGCCCAGCGCCGCTACACGGGCGTTCAGGACTACGACGACTACCCGGGCGCTCCCCCCGATCGGTATCCGGGCTTCTGGGATACCGATCAGGCGGCGACCGGAGGCCCGCACGCGAGATTCCCGCGCTACCGGGGATTGATGGAGCGTGCTCAGGAGGAGTTCCGACCGCGTGGGATCGAGGTGCCCTGGTATGTCTCGCGCGGCAACCACGACGGCCTGATCCAGGGGAACGTCCCGGCGAGCAACGCATTGTTCGTCGGGCTGGCGACGAGCTGCACGAAGATCCTCCCCGGCCCGAACTTCGATCCCGCGACGCTCAGGGGCGCGACGGCCGACGAAATCGCCGCGAAGTTCCGGGACCCGGCGTTCCTCGGTTCCCTCTTCGCCGACGCCCGGCTGGTGCCCCCGGACCCGGACCGCCGCTTCATCTCCAAGGTCGAGTACAAGGCGATGCACGCCGGGGCCGACAATGCCCACGGGTTCGACTTCGTGGAGCCCGCGGTCAACGACGTCACGGCTGGAACCGCGGCCTACTATGCGTTCGATCCCGCCCCCGGGATGCGGTTCGTGGCGCTCGACACGGTCGCCGAGGGCGGCGGCGCTTCGGGCAACCTCGACGATCCCCAGTATCGATGGCTCGAGCGCCAGCTCGATGAGTCCTCCGCGATCGAGTACGGCCCGGACGGGGAGCTGCGCCGAGATTCGGACCCCAACCGGTTGATCGTCGTCTACGGGCATCACACCCTGGCGTCGATGGACAACACGACGACCGACGAGGAGGCCGGCGCCTGTGAATCTCCCGCACTCCCGGGGTGCGATGCCGATCCGCAGGACTCGAGCCCGATCCACCTCGGAACCGGAGGCACCGAGGATCTGCGGTCGCTGCTACTCCGCTTTCCGAACGTGATCGCGCTGGTCACCGGGCACACGCACCACAACGCGGTCAAGGTGTACAAGGAGAGCGGGCCGAAGCGCGGGTTCTGGCAGATCAACACCGCATCCCACGTCGACCATCCCCAGCAGAGCCGCCTGATCGAGGTGATGGACAACCGTGACGGGACGCTCTCGATCTTCGGCACCGTCGTCGATCAAGCGGCGCCGATCCAGCCGCCGGCGGCGGGCGCGGCAAGTGGGTTCTCGAACGGCGAGCTCGCCTCGCTCTCGCGCGTCCTCGCGGCGAACGATCCCCACACCAACGACGTGACGGAGGGTGGCGGCCGCGGGGCCCGCCGCGATCGCAACGTCGAGCTGATGATCAGCGACCCGCGCCGCCTGGCCGGCGACTGAGCACGGGCTTCAGATCGAGTACCGGCGTCCCGTCGAGCGCCTCGAGGTCGTGGACCCGTAGCCGCCCACCGTCGATCTCGGCGATCTCCACCTCGTGGAGGCCGATCGGGTTCGGGCGGTCGGCGGAGCGCGTCTTGAACACGCCCGTGAGCGGGTTGGAGGCATCGTCGCGAGGATGGACGCGCAGGACGTCGCGATCGGCCCGATGAAGCCAGGTGAGCACGATCACCCGATCGCCGACCGAGAGGTCCGCGAGGGCCTCCAGAAATCTCGGCTCGATGGCCAGCCATGCATCCGGCGATCCCTCGGAGCCCTGCTTAGGCGCGGACGCCGGATCGGTCAACGGCGACTCGACCCTCCCGATTGGGACCACCTCGAAGCTCATTGCTCGTCCCTCAGTCGAGGCAGGACCTCTTCAGCGAATCGCTGGTTCGAAGCCCGGACCGCCGCCGGGTCCGCGTCGAGCGAGCCGGGGACGACGATCAGCCGCTCGAGGCCGAGCTCGGCGAGCGAGGCAAGGCGTTCCGCGACCTCGTCGGCCGGGCCGAGCACCGCGAAGCGGTCTATGAACTCGTCCTCGAGCGTGCGCGCATGCGGCGCGTTGCCCTCGCCGTGGCGGGACTCGTCGTAGTCCGCGGGTCGACGGCAACGTTCAGAAAGGCCCCCCTTTGGGTGAGCCGAATCGGCGATCCAGCCGATCCGGCTCATGGAGCCGTCCTCGAGCTCCAGCTCCTCCCCGCGCAGGAAACCCTGGATCTCCGCCAGTGCTCGCTCGAGCTCGGTGACGTGCACCGGCTCGCGACCGATCTGGCTGAGCGCCGAGTCGCTGCGGCCGATCCCCAGCACCGCCCGCCCTCCGCTCTCCTCCTGAAGGGTGGCGGCCGCCGACGCGGTGACGGCCGGATCGCGCGTCGCAGGATTGGTGACGCCGGGACCGAGCCCGATTCGCTCGGTGGCCGCCGCGGCGAGACCGAGCTCCACCCAGATGTCGGCGTTCAGGTTCTGGCTGTCGGCGAGGAGCATGCCGTCGAAGCCCCACGCCTCGACCTCGGCCGCGTGCGGAGCGACCTGGCGCGCGAACGAGAAGCAATGCATCCAGGCTTCGATCGGCACGGAGTCTCGCATCGGCGGTTGCTGCGCGAAGTTGCGTGAACGGCGGCCTCGTTAGCCGGCGGCGATCGTCGTCAGCCAGGCGTCCGAGAGCGCCGGAACCTCACCGCCCGGGCCGATCCCACGGACCGAGCGCTCGTACCCGATCAGCGGCCCGCGGCCGTGGCCGGCGATCGTCATCAGTGGGTCCGCGCGCAGCTCTCGCGCCTCGGCCTCGGTGAGCTGGTCCGCCACCTGGGCCTCACCGCCGGTCAGGGCCGCGACGCGCCGCGCGCCCTCCTCGATCGCCGGGAAGACGAGCTGGTCGAGCGCCGGGCCGAGATCGAAGCGAGCGCCCCACCATTCGACGTTGCGTGCGAGCACCACCGGCGCATCGGCGTCGAGCTCGCGAAGCTCGAAGGCGCCGGTGCCGCTGCCGGCCAGCGCCGCCCGGGGATCGAGGCGAGCCGCCCCGGGGGCGCGGGAGCGCAGCGCCCTCGGAGAGACGAGGCCGAGGCGGGGATCGGCGAGCCGCTCACCGAACGCGGGGTCCGGCCGGTCGAGGATGAAGCGGACCAGATCCGGCCGGGGCGCGTCGACGGCATCGAGGCCGGGCAGGAGCCCGCGGCCCTCCGGTGTCGCGATCCACCGCTCGGCGTTGACCAGCACGGCGGATGCGTTGAACGGCTGTCCGTCCTGGAACCGGATCCGGGGGCGGAGGCGAAACCGCCACACCGAGTCGTCGCTGGAGGAGCCGGTGAGCGGAGCAAGGCCCGGCAGCTCGCGGACGTCGCCGTACGGGCCCGAGAGGCTGTCGGTAAGCGGCTCGTAGATCTGGCGAGCGACCACCTGCGAGGAGCGGTCATCTGCGTAGAGCGGGTCGAGCTCGTCGGGCGCGGAAACGAGCGCGAAGGTGAGCGTCCCACCCTCGGCGGGTCGGTCCTCGGCGGCGGTGCCGCCGTTCTCATCTCCGTCCCCGCAGGCGCCGAGCGCGAGCGCCAGCGGTATGAGCGCCGCCGCCAGCGCGGCGCGCGCCATCTAGATCTTGAGCAGGACGATCGTGTTGACCGCGAACACGATCGCGAAGAAGATCGTCCAGCGGTCGAGGTTGCGCTCGACCAGCGAGCCGCCGCCGAAGGCACTGCCGCCCTGGCCGATGCCGAAGGCTCCGGAGAGCCCGGCGTCCTTGCCCGAGTGCAGGAGCACCAGGAAGATCAGGATCACCGAGATCGTCACCTGGACGATGCCGAGGAGGGTCTCCACGGCCGCGGAGGGTAGCGCCTCCGACCGCTACGGAACCGCCGTCGCAGGGCGGCCTCGGGGCTTGGGGCGCTCCTCCGTGCGCTGCTCCGTCACCGCCTCCGCCGCCCGGGTCGGCGCCGGGATCAGCGCTGCCGCAACGATCACCATCACGAACGCGATGCTGCGTAGCGCGATCGAAACTGCGTCGTCGCCGAGCGGGTCGCCAAATACCACGATCCCCGCCGGGATCGACGACGCGTTGCCCGCGATCGAAGTGATCGCGATCACGGGCACCGCCGGCCCGATCTGAAGCGAGCGCGCGGAGACGAAGAACGCGACGATCCCACCGACGACCACCACCGGGAGATAGGGGTTGGCGAGCATCGAGAGCACGCCCCTGTCGGCGTCCCCGCTGATCGCCTTGACCGCGACGTGAGTGACGGTGAACAGCAAACCGGCGGCCACTCCCAGGAGCACGCCGAACTGGGGGCTGAGCCTCGGCGCCCGGCACGAGAGGATCAACACCGCCCCGAGTGCAACCAGGGCGGACTCGAAGGCGATGATCGCCGCGAACGAGTAGTCGGCCGTCTTCTCTCCCGAGGGAGCCTCCGCCGTCCCCGCCAGGAGCGCGAGGCCGGCCGCGCTGAGCACGACGCCCGCCCATTGGCGCTTCCCGAGGTGAAACCCGAAATAGCGCTCCGCGATCACCGCCAATATCACGACGCCCCCGGCGAGCACCGCCTGGACCACGGACAGCGCGGCCAGGCCCAGCGCGCCGACGTGGAGGAGGTAGGCGACCACCGCGAGGCCATAGCCGATCGTCCACGACTTCTGGCGAAACAGCTCGACGGCGCTGCGGAGGGGATGCCTGACGTCAACGTCGTCGGCGGCGACCGCACCGCGGTGGCGCAGCAGGAACCCGACCTGGCTGACCAGCGCCGAGGCCCCGGCCAGCACGACACCGAAAAGAAGCGTCATCGGAGGCCCACGGGGCCCCGGACGCGGCGTCCTCCCTCATCGCCGCCCATGCGCAGCGCCTACCCGGCGCGCAACGACGAAAACCCGACTTCAGCCCCCTATTCGATCCCCCAGCTCCACTTGCGCTTGGGAACGAGGCGGATCACCTCATGCCCGTTGCGCTCCTCGATCGACGCGCTGGCGTGCACCTTCACGCCGCGCGGGCGCCAGGGATCCGTCGAGGCGAGGTCGTCCACGACCAGCGCCGCGTGGGGGTTGGCGCGCGCGAAGTTGTACTTGTAGGAGCGTCTGATGGCGCGGCCGGCGACGATGAACTCGTCGCCGTCCAGGTGGAGCCCGACCGGAGCGACGTCGACTCGACCGTCGGGAGAGGCGGTTGCGATGCGTGCCAGCCGGTGCCCTTCGAGGAAGGCGCGTTCGGACCCGGTGAGGGCGACCTTGCTCACGCCGCCAGCGCCTCCGGTGCGTGGGCGGAAGCCGGCTCGCGCTCGAGCGCCAGCTCGAGAACCTCGCCGATCGTCATCACCGGGTGGAAGGTCATCTCCTCGCGGACGTCCTCGGGGACGTCGTCGAGGTCGCCGCGGTTTCGCTCCGGCAGGATCACGTCGGTCAGCCCGGCGGCGTGCGCGGCGAGCACCTTCTGCTTGATCCCGCCGATCGGCAGCACCCGCCCCTGGAGGGTCACCTCGCCGGTCATCCCGACTGTGTGCCGGACGGGGCGGCCGGTGAGCAGCGAGGCGAGCGCGGTGGTGATCGTGATCCCGGCGCTGGGGCCGTCCTTCGGGATCGCCCCGGCGGGCACGTGGACGTGGAACTCTCGCTCGTCGAATGCGTCCTCGTCGATCGCCAGCCCCTCGCCATGGCCGCGCACGTAGGAGAGCGCGATCCGCGCCGACTCCTTCATCACGTCGCCGAGCTGTCCAGTGAGGACGAAGCCCTCCTTCCCCTTCATCGAGGTGGTTTCGATGAACAGCACCTCGCCGCCGGCGCCGGTCACCGAGAGGCCGGTGGCGACGCCGGGGACGGCGGTCCGCTCGGCCGCCTCCTGGAAGTGGCGCTGGCGCCCGAGCGCGTCGCGGACGCGGTCGAGGTCCACGGCCACCGGCGGCTCGGCCCTCTCGGAGGCGATCTCGGTCGCCGTCTTTCGCAGCAGCTTGCCGAGCTCGCGCTCGAGGTTGCGCACCCCTGCCTCGCGGGTGTACTCGGCGATCACGGTGCGGATGAGCTCGTCGGAGATCTCGACCTCCTCGGGCCGCAGCCCGTTTCGCTCCACCTGCCGCGGCCACAGGTAGCCGCGCGCGATCGCCACCTTCTCGTCGGTGGTGTAGCCGTCGAAGCGCACCACCTCCATGCGGTCGAGCAGCGGCATCGGGATCGTCTCCGCGACGTTCGCGGTGGCGATGAAGAGCACCTGCGAGAGGTCAAGCTCGACGTCGAGGTAGTGGTCGCGGAAGGAGTGGTTCTGCGCCGGGTCGAGCACCTCGAGCAGGGCCGCCGAGGGGTCGCCGCGCCAGTCGGCGCCGACCTTGTCGACCTCGTCGAGCATGATCACCGGGTTCATCGTCCCGGCGTCGCGGAGCGCGCGGACCAGCCGGCCCGGCAGGGCGCCGATGTAGGTCCGGCGGTGGCCGCGGATCTCGGCCTCGTCGCGGATCCCGCCCAGCGACATGCGAACGAACTCGCGCCCGGTTGCGCGGGCGATCGACTCGCCGATCGAAGTCTTGCCGGTGCCCGGTGGCCCGATCAGGGTGAGGATCGCGCCCGCGCCCCGGCCCTCGTCGGCGACACCGCGCTCCTTTCGCAGGCGGCGCACCGCGATGTATTCGGTGATGCGGTCCTTGACGTCCTCGAGGCCCGCGTGGTCGGCGTCGAGCACCTCGCGCGCATGCACCGGATCAAGTCGTTCCTCCGAGGTCTCCGACCACGGCACCGAGACGAGCCAGTCGAGGTAGGTGCGGATCATCGAGGCCTCGCCGGCGCCGTCGCCGGCGCGCTCGAGCCGCCCGAGCTCGCGCTCGGCCTGCTCGCGGACCTCGTCGGGCATCCCGGACTTCCTCGATCTTCTTGCGGTACTCGTCGACGACCGAGCCCTCGTCCTCGCCCAGCTCCTTGCGGATCGACTCCATCTGCTTGCGCAGGAAGTACTCGCGCTGCTGCTTCTCCGCGCCGGACTCGACGTCCTCGCGGATGCGCTTGCGGACCTGGAGCTCGGCGAGCCGCTCCCGCTGCGCTGCGAGCGCTCGCTCGAGGCGCTCGGCGACGTCGAGGGTCTCGAGCAGCTCGCGCTTGGTCTCGTAGGAGATGTCGGGGGAGTAGCCGGAGGTGTCGGCGAGCGCGCCCGGCTCGGAAACCGAGCGCAGGAAGGCGTTGATCCGCGGGTCGGCGCCGCGCAGGTCGAGGATCTCCTCGACCACCGCGCGGTACTCGCGCTCGAGCTCGCGGATCCGCTCGTCGCGGGGAGCCTCGTCGGCGTGCTCGGCGACCTCGACCCGGAGGTTGCCCTCGGCGTCGGTGCGGGCGGCGCCCGCGACGCCGCGGTGCAGGCCCTCGACCGTGGCCGCCGTCGCGCCGCCGGGAATGCGGCCGCGCTCGACGACGCGGGCGACGGTGCCGACGCGGGCGTAGCTCGTCCCCGTGGCGGGGCACGACCAGCACTTGCTCCTCGTCGCCGACGTCGATCGCGAGCGTCGCGCTCATGCCGGGGAAGAGGACGGTGTCGTCGAGGGGTATGAGAAGAAGCTCTGCCATATTCGTTGGTAAGTATAACCGATTAGTGTTCCGATAATAGTTTGTGGCTATCATTATCGCGATGTCCAGCGACAGGCAGGCAAGAGTCAGCGCGGAAGCGGCATGCGGTCTGCTGATCCTGCGCCTTGCCCGCGCCTCGGGCCGTCGACTGGCGGAGGCGCTCGGCGACCTCGAGCATGCGGGGGCACGAGTTCGCCGTCCTGCATCAGCTCGCCGAGTCGGGGCCGCTCTCCCAGCAGCAGCTCGGCGAGGGCCTCCGGATCCACCCCTCGAACCTGGTCGGCGCTGCTCGACGCGCTCGAGGCGGATGGCCTGGTCGGGCCGCACGCCGCGACCCGGCCGACCGCCGGCGTCACCTCGGTCGAGCTGACCGCGCGGGGCCGAAGCCGCCTCGAGACCGCCCAGCGCGCCGCGCTCGAGGCGGAGCGCGACCTGCTCGAGCCCCTCTCCCCCGCCGAGCGCGAGCAGCTCTACATCTACCTGCGCCGCCTCGCCGCAAACTCGTGCGGCATCAAGGCGTGCGGCCCGCGCAGCTAAGGGTGTCCCTAGGGCGCTCAGACCCCTCTACGGAGCCAACCGCTCGATCCGCCAGCCGTCCTCGTCGCGGGTGTAGCGGAAGCGGTCGTGCAGGCGGGCGACCTGGCCCTGCCAGAACTCGACCGATTCGGGATCGGAGCACGTAGCCGCCCCAGTGCGGCGGTCGCGGGATCTGGCTCGGAGCCGAAGCGCTGGCGGCGTCGTCGACGAGCCCGTCGAGCTCGCCGCGCGAAGGGATCGGCTGGCTCTGTGGCGAGGCCCAGGCGCCGATCTGCGCGTCGCGCGGCCGGCCGCGCGAAGTAGGCGTCGGAGTCCTCGGCGGCGAGCCGCTCGACCGGTCCCCCGGGCCCGGACCTGGCGGTCGAGCTCGCGCCAGTAGACGACGATCGCCGCCTCGGGCGCCGGCCGCGAGGTGCTCCCCCTTCGCCGACTCGTAGTTGGTGAAGAAGCGAAAGCCGGCCGGCCCGAACCCCTTGAGCAGGACCATTCGCGCGTCGGGGCGGCCCGCCTCGTCGACGGTCGCCAGGCTCATCGCCTCGGCCAGCGGGACCTCCGCGAGCGCCCGCTCGAACCAGGCCGCGAACTGCTCCATCGGGTCCTCGCGAAGCTGGGCGCGCGAGAGCGGCGGCAGGTCGGGGCGGCGCGGCATCAGCGCTCCCCCCCTGCCCGGTCGAGCTCCTTGAGGATCTCGATCGCCTCGCGCGCGGAGCTCGGCGTCCTGGCGGCGGAAGTCCGCCTCGGTCAGCTTGCCCTGCGCGTGATCCATCTCAGCGTCGCGAATCTCGCGGTACTTGGCCTCCTTGCGGGCCTCGAGCTCGGCGATTCGCGGGTCCTCGAGCTCGGCCTCGGACGCTCGCCCGCGTCGCGGCGGCGAAGCGGGGCGACGACGAAAGCCACGAGGGCGACCAGGATCAAGGCGGCCAGCACGTACTCCATTGTCGCGACGGTAGCCGAGCGCGGGTAGCGCGGCCACGCCGCTACGCCCGAGCGCGCGGGACGCCCAGGCCTCGCGGGCGGCCTCGACGAAGGCCCGGAACAGCGCCGCGTCTTCGGTGCGGTCGGCCAGCGCCTCGGCGTGCCACTGCACGCCGATCACCCAACGTCGGCCCGGCGTCCTCGAGCCCCTCGATCACCCCATCGGGAGCGAAGGCGACCGCACGGAGGTCCTCGCCGATCTCGTCGGGGGCCTGATGGTGGAAGGAGTTGACCTCGATCGACGGTCGTCCCCACCGCCCGGGCCAGCTTGCTGGCCGGGCTCGATCTCGATCCGGTGACTCGGCTTCGGCCCGATCGCCCTGCTGGCGGTGCTCGACCTCGTCCCGAAGCGCTCGGGGAGATGCTGGAACAGGGTCCCGCCGCGGGCGACGTTGAGCGCCTGCGCCCCGCGGCAGACCGCCAGGATCGGCATCCCGCGCTCGTCCGCGGCGCGCGCCACCGCCAGCTCGGCCTCGTCGAGATCGCGCCAGGTCGGACCGAGGTCCTCATGGGGCTCGCGGCCGTAGGCGGAGGGGTGGATGTCCGGCCCGCCGGAGAGGCACAGGCCGGAGAGCCCGTCGAGCATCGGCTCGATCGCCGGCCCCGGCAGCGGCGGGATCACGACCGGCAGGCCTCCGGCGCCCTGGATCGCCTTCAGGTAGGTGAGGCCGAGCGCCATCTCCGGCCGCGGCGGGTCCGACCGGGGCGTCGGATGGATGTGCTCGGCGAGGCGCACCTCGGAGGTGGTGACGCCGATCAGCGGCGCACCGCGGAAATCGGCCTGGGCTGAGGGACGGGAGTCGTTCACAGCGGGAATCGTTACCAACTCGGCGGCGAGGGTATTCCCATACCCACGGTGAGCACGGAGGCCCACACCCACGAGCGCCAGACGATCTACGACCCCGGCGACGTCTACGACGAGGCGCTGACCCCGGAGGGCTATCCGCGTCCCGAGTACCGCGAGGTCCTGGAGGAGATCGCGAAGGATCCATCGGGGGCCCGCGAGGCGACCGACGCTACGCTCGCCGAGGTCGGGGCCTCGTTCGGCTCGGGGGAGGACGCCGAGCCGTTCATCTGCGATCCGGTCCCCCGGATCCTGACCACCGCCGACTGGGAGCGACTCGCCGACGGGCTCGCGCAACGGGCGCGGGCCCTGAACGAGTTCGTCGCCGACGTCTACGGGCGCGGGGATATCGTCCGCGACGGAGTGCTGCCGGAGTCCGTCGCCTCCGGCGCCGCGCGCTTCGAGCCGGGGATGACGGGCTTCAGGGTCGGCTATCCGCCCGCGACCGTGATCGGATTCGACCTGGTCCGCGGAACCGACGGCCGCTTCCGGGTCCTCGAGGACAACCTCCGCACTCCCTCGGGATTCGCCTACGCGCGCGCCGCGCGCATCGTCTGCGACGCGTGGCTTGGCAGCGCGTCCGCCAAGATGCGCCGTCCGCTCGAACCCGGGATCGACGCACTGCGCGAAGCGCTGCGGGAGGCGGCGCCGGGGGACACCGGCGATCCCGGGATCGTCCTCCTCACCGAGGGCCCCTCGAACGTCGCCTGGTACGAGCACCGGGTCCTCGCGGACCTGCTCGGCGTCCCGGCGGTCCACCCGAACCAGCTTCGGGTCCGAGCCGGCCGGGTGTGGGCGGACCTCGACGATGGCCGCTCGCAACCGGTCGACGTGATCTACCGCCGCACGGACGAGGACCGCCTGCTCGACGACCGCGGCCGTCCCACCTGGCTCTCCGACCTGCTCCTCGAGCCGCTTCGGCGGGGGGTGGTTTCGATCGCCAACGCACCGGGCACCGGCGTCGCCGACGACAAGCTCGCGCACGCCTACGTCGAGGAGATGGTCCGCTACTACCTCGGCGAGGAGCCGGGGATCGAATCGGTGCCGACCGTCGGCCTCGGGGCCTCCGAAGCGCGCGACCGCGCCCGCGAGCGTCAGGACGAGCTGGTGATCAAGACCCGCGCCGATTACGGCGGCAAGGGCGTGTCGATCGGCTCGGAGACCGACGAGGACGAGCGCCGGCGGGTCGCACGGCAGATGGAGGAGAGCCCCGACGGCTTCGTCGCCCAAGAGATCGTCACCCTCTCGCGCCACCCCACGGTCCACGGCGACCGGCTCGAGCCCCGCCACGTCGACCTGCGGGCCTTCGCGATCGTCTCGCCCTCGAGAAGCGAGGTGGCGCCGGGCGGCCTCACCCGCTTCGCCCGCGACCCCGACTCGCTGATGGTCAGCTCGACCCAGGGCGGCGGCGGCAAGGACACCTGGGTGCTGGGATGAGCGACGCGCGTCCAGACTGGGCCGAGTGGGGCCCGACCGACCCCTACTCCCTCGGAGCCGAGGAGGAGGTAATGCTGCTCAACCCGCGCGACTGGTCGCTCGCGCAGCAGTCGGACCGGGTGTTCGCGGCCGTCACCCCGGACCTCGAGGGCCACCTCTCTGGGGAGACCCAGGGCTCCGTGGTCGAGCTGCGCTCGAGCGTCCACGGCGGCGCGACGTCGCTCTCGGACGAGATCGAGGCGCTCCGCTTCGCGCTGGAGCTGGAGCTCTCCAGCCTCGGCCTGCGCGCCGCCAGCGCCGGCACCCACCCGTTCACCGTCTGGCAGGAGACGGTCGTCTCGAGCCAGCCCCGCTATCAGAAGGTCTACGGCTCGATGCGCGAGCTCGCCCGTCGCGAGCCGACGTTCGCCCTCCACGTGCACGTCGGTGTGCCCGACGCCGAGGACGCGATCCGGCTGGTCAACCGGCTGCGAACGCACCTGCCGCTACTGCTCGCGCTCTCGGTCAACTCCCCCTTCTGGCAGGGCCGCGACACCGGCCTCGCCTCCGCTCGGACGCCGCTCTTCCAGGCGTTCCCGAGGGTCGGGATCCCGCGCGAGTTCCGCGACTACGAGGACTGGCTGAGCACGGTCTCGCTGCTGGTCCGCTGTGAGGCGTTTCCCGAGCCGACCTTCCTCTGGTGGGACGTCCGGCCGCAACCACGGTTCGGGACGGTCGAGGTGCGAATCCTCGACGCCCAGACCCGCGGGGCGGAGACCGCGGCGCTGGCCGCCCTGATCCAATGCCTGGCGCGGCTGGAGGTCGAGAACGGCTACGCCGATCCGGCGCTCGTCTCGAGCCCCGAGGTCCTCGACGAGAACCGCTTCCTCGCCGCCCGCGACGGGATGACGGCCGAGCTCATCGACCCGGGCGCTGAACGGCGGGTCCCCGTCCGCCAGCTCGCCGCCGAGCTGCTCGACGCCTGCGCCGAGCACGCGACGGACCTCGGCTGCTCCGACGAGCTCGAGGCGGTCCGCGAGCTGGCCGAGCGCACGGGAGCCGCGCGACAGCTCGACCTTGCTCGCCACGCCGAGCGCCTGCCCGGCCTGGTCGCCGCGCTCGCCGACGACTTCAGCACGCTCTCGGACGTCGCGCCGGCTCAGGCCAGCCGCAGCGCCGACGGCTCCACCTCGCCGGCGTCCGAGAGATCGAACGCATAGGCCTCCTTCATGTCGCGCTTCCCGCTGTCCGTATAGACGAGCAGCCGGTTGCCGTCCGTCCGCACGCGGACGATGCCGAAGGCGCTGCGCCTGAACGCGTAGAAGTCGGGGCCATCCTCGCCGGTGGGAGTCGCCCATCCGACCGCCTCGAAGAAGGCGACCATCTCGGTGACGAAGACGACCGCCGCCGTCTCGCGAGAGTGCATACCGAGCGCGCCGACCAGTGTCGCGCGCGGGTGGATGTACTCCTTGCGCGCGCTCTCATCGCCGGAGGAAACGACCGCGAGCACGGGCGAGACGGAGCGCAGGAAGGGATGGGAGAAGTCCGCGGAGCCGTGATGTGGGACCTTGAACACCTCGCTTCGGAGATCGACGTCGCCGCCGTTGTGAGCCGCGGTCAGCGATTGCTCAGCTTCGGCGTTGAGATCTCCCGCGAACAGAAATCGCCACGAGCCGAAGCCCAGCTTCAGGACGATCGAGTGACCGTTGATGGTGTGCGAGGCGTTGAGTCCGCCGAACTCATGGGCGGCATCGTCCGCGGGTCCGACGGGCGCCCCCGCACGCGGCGTCCCGAGAAACCGCAGTCCGGTGACGCCGTCCGCGTGCGTGGGGATGGGGCCCAGCACCGAGACGTCGATTTCCTCGTCGGCGAGGAACGAGAAGGCGTCGTCATCGCCCTGCGAGAGGCGCCGGAACTCGATCGGGCCGCGCTCCCGCCAGGCCTGCAGCGCCTTCCGCCAGGCGCGGAATGGCATGTTCATCTCCGACTCGGGGACCCCGAGGAGGTCCTCCTCGAGGCCGGTGATGATCGTCTCCTCCCCCACCTTCTTGGTCGCTCCGAGCTGTTCGGCCTCACGTTTGGACGACGGGCGCTTGACCAGGCCGTTGTGGAAGACCCGGCGGGGGTGGACGAAGAGCCGTTTGTAGCTCGTCGAATGCGCCTCCGACTCGTGGATCTCCGCCAACCCGGCGAAGTGATCGGCGTCGCCGTGAGTCACGACCATCGCGTCGATCACCTTCGGATCGGCCTCGGTCGTGCCGCGGAAGCGGCCGGCCAGGTAACGGGCGAAGAGCTGGTTGTCGCCGCCATCGATCGTGATTACCCGCCCGCCCGGCGTCTGGATCAGCGTGCCGTCGCCCTGCTGGACGTCGACGAAGTCCACCCGCAGGATGCCCGGCTCTCCCGGGGGTACCGCCACGTCGAATGACTCCCCGCCGCTCGATACTCGCTTCTTGACGTATCCAGTGCTCTGCAGCGGGCGGACGCTGCCGTCGGATTGCTCCTCGAAGTTGGTGATCCCGACCTTGAGCCTGGTTTGCTCTTCCTCGAGGACCGAGACGCGATCGCCCCAGGCGAGCATCGTCCGGAAGCTCCCATCCTCGCGGGTCAGCTTCGCGAGGTCGACGCCGATCACCCGTTCGTCAGCCATCGCGGCCCTCCCCACCCAATCTCCGGTACCGGACCCCCTCCATTCCGTCGCGAGCCTAGACCGGCGGCCCCGAGCGTGTCAACCCAGTTCAGGCGCGGCCGAGCTCGCGCGCCAGCCGTGCCGCGTAGACGTCGGAGACCCGGCGCCGACGACCCGACGGCGCGGGCCAGACGGCGAGCAGCGCGCCGACCACGGCGATCGCCCCGCCGACCCAGATCCAGATCACCAGCGGGTTGACGTTGACCCGGAAGTTGGCCGCCGGCGGCTCGGCGAGGTAGCGGTCGGCGATCGCCCGGATCACCTGCCCCTGGAGCGTCGCGAGCCCGGCCTGAGCCTCGGGCTCGTCCATTGGGAGGCCCTCGGCGAACGCCGTGAGTCGCTCGTCGCCGCGCTCGATCAGCGGATCGAGCTGCTCGAGGTCGGGCTGCATCGCCGCCCACAGATCGCCGCCGGCGCCCTCGCGCCGGCCGACCTCGCTGGTCGCCTCGCCCTCGAAGAAGCCGCGCACCGGTCCGGTCGAGCCCATGCCCTGTCCCGAGTAGTAGTTCCGCGAGGGGTTCAGCGTCGCGAACGGCTCGCCGTCGCGGGTCACCGAGACGATCGCGCCGAACGTGAGCCGCTGCTCGTCGGTGTCGATGGAGCGGGTCGGGCGCACGTAGGTGAGCTCGAAGTCGCCGACCGTCGCCGAGTCGCCCGGTCGCAGCCGCAGATCGCGCGAGGTCTGGAACGAGGAGGAGGCGGCGACGGCGATGAACAGGATCGCGATGCCGGCGTGGACGATGTAGCCGCCGTAGCGGCGCCGGTTTCGCGCCACCATCGCCACCAGCGCCGAGCCGAAGGACCCCCCGGTGAGCGCCCGGCGTGCGGCGGCGCCGCGCACGAACTCCTGTCCGATCGCCGCGAGAGAGAAGGCGGCGAGCGAGAACAACAGCAGGGCCAGCGGCTCGTCGAGGGCGTCGGAGACCAGCGCCAAAAGAACGGCGGCGGCGGCGGCGATCGCGGCGGGCACGGCGAAGACACGGGCGGCGGCGGAGACGCTCAGCCGCCGCCAGGCGAGCAGCGGGCCGATCCCGGTGAACAGCACCAGCAGGATCGCGAGCGGCGCCGTGTAGCGGTTGAACCACGGCGCCGCCAGCGAGGAGCGCTCCCCGGTGACGGCCTCGGCGATCAGCGGGAAAAAGGTGCCCCAGAAGATCACGGCGGCGAGGCCGACGAGCAGCAGGTTGTTGACCAGGAAGACGGCCTCGCGTGAGAGGAGAGAATCGATCCGGCGCGCTGAGCGGAGCCCGTCGAGACGGCTGACGATGAGCAGGGTCGACCCGACCAGGACCACCGCGATCAGGCCGAGCAGGGGACCGCCGACGGTCGAGGCGCCGAAGGCGTGGATCGACTCCAGCACCCCGGAGCGGACCAGGAAGGTCCCGAGCAGCGCGAGCGTGAAGGTGGCGACGATCAGCGACACGTTCCAGACCTTGAGCATCCCGCGGCGCTCCTGGACCATGATCGAGTGCAGGAACGCCGTGCCGACAAGCCACGGCATCAGCGAGGCGTTCTCGACCGGGTCCCACCCCCAGTACCCGCCCCAGCCGAGCTCGGAGTAGGACCAGCGGGCGCCGAGCAGGATCCCGATCCCGAGCAGGATCCAGGCCACCAGCGCGAAGCGCCGCGTCGAGCGGATCCAGCTCGCGTCGAGGCGTCTGGTGATCAGGGCCCCGATCGCGAAGGCGAACGGGATCGAGAACGCCACGTAGCCCGAGTAGAGCATCGGCGGGTGGATCATCATCGCCGGGTGGCGCAGCAGCGGGTTGAGGCCCGCGCCCTCGACCGGCGCCGGGTCGAGCCGCGCGAACGGGTTCGCCCCGAACAGGATCAGCCCGCAGAAGAAGGCGGCCAGGCCGGCCAGCACCGCGATCGCCCAGGGGACGATCTCGCGGTGCTTGGTGCGGGTGAGGAAGAGCACGATCGACGAAGCGATCGAGAGCACCCAGGCCCAGAGAAGGAGCGAACCGCCCTGACTCGACCACAGCGCGGTCAGCTTGTAGAAGGTGGGCGTCGTGGTGGAGGAGTGATCGGCGACCAGCTCGACCGAGAAGTCCGAGCGCAGGAACGCCGCCTCCAGCACGACCACGCAGATCGTCAGCAGCGCGCAGAGGGCGTAAACGGCCCGCCGCGAGCTCTCGACCAGGCGACGGTCGCCCCAGGTGCCCGCGAGCGCCAGGCCGCCCGCGGCGACGGCGGCGAGGAGGGCAAGAACGAGGCAGGCGGCGCCGAGCGCGACCATCAACGGGCGGCGATCACTCGATGATCACCTGGTCGGGGTTCTCCTCGGCCTCCTCGGCGAACTTCGACGGGCACTTGGTGACCAGGCTGTCGCGCTCGGCGACGAAGGTTCCCTCGCGAAGCTCGCCGGTGACGATCACCTCCCGCCCCTCGCGGAAGGGATCGGGCACCGTCCCCGAGTAGTTGACGGGGACGCTCGCGGAGGGGTCGTCGCGGTCGGCGACCTCGAACGCGAGGCGCTTGCCGTCGCGCTCCACCGAGCCGTCGGCGACCTTCCCGGTCAGGTCGTAGCTCTCCCCCGGACCGGCGACCAGCACCTCGGAGGGCTGCTTCGCCTCCGTCGACGCCGAGAACGAGGTGTAGACGAGCGCGGCGGCGAGCAGCACCGCCACTCCCAGCGCGATGCCGAGCCTGATCTTGCGCTTGCGTTCCGGGTCCAAGGGGCCCACGATTATCGCAACGCTCCCCGGCAAGTCCGATGCGGAAGAATGGCCCGGTGAGCGACGGAGGGGTGATCATGATCACCGGCGGCTCGACCGGGATCGGCGCGGCGACCGCGCGGCGGGCCGTGGAGGCCGGCTGGCGGGTGGCGCTCGGCGCGCGCAGCGAGGACAAGCTGGCGGCGCTCGTCGACGAGCTCGGCCCAGAGCCCGCCGTGGCACGCCGCTGCGACGTAACCGAGCTCGCCGACCAGGAGGCGCTCGCCGAAGCGGCGCTCGAGAAGTTCGGCCGGCTCGACGCCGTCTTCGCGAACGCCGGCTTCGGCGCCAAGCGCGGGTTCCTCGAGGAGTCCGAGGAGCAGTGGCGGTCGATGGTCCTCACCAACGTCCTCGGCGTGGCCTTCTCGATCCGGGCCACCCTCCCCCACCTGCTCGACGCCGACCGGGGTCACTACCTGCTCACCAGCTCGATCGCCGGCCGCCGCGCGCTGCCGGGGTCGCTCTATTCTTCGACCAAGTGGGCGGTGACCGGAATGGGCGAGGCGCTGCGACAGGAGCTTCGGCAGATGCACGACAACCACACGATCCGGGTGACCCTGATCGAGCCGGGGATGGTCGACACGCCGTTCTTCGACGATCGCCCGCGGGAGGCCCTTGCGGACGAGGACATCGCCAGGGCGGTGATGTACGCGCTCTCGGAGCCCCCGCACGTGGACGTCAACGAGATCCTCGTCCGTCCGATCTCCCAATCGTCCTAATCCCCCTGGAAATCACGCATTCGTAGTCCCCGCGTAGGTCTACGCCAATCTACGGTCGACCTTACGGCGCGCCCGAGCGATGGTTCCCTCGTGAGTCCCCGCCTGCCTCGGTCCCGCCGCCTGAGAGATGCCGAGCGCGAGGCGCTGGGCGCGGAGCTACTCCGACGCCGGGGCCGGCTCCGGTTCGCCGGTCTCGACCAGCCCCTTGGCCTTGCGGCCCGACGGCCACCAGCTGAAGTCGCCGACCAGCTCGGCGATCGCCGGGACCATGATCGTGCGGACGATGAACGTGTCGAGCAGGACGCCGAACGCGACCGCGAAGCCGAGGTGCAGCAGGAACGTCACCGGCAGGGAGGCGAGGACCGCGAAGGTGCCGGCGAGGATGATCCCCGCGCTGGTGATCACCGGGCCGGTCGCCGCGAGCGCACGCACCACCGCCTCGCGGGTTGGAAATTCATGCGCCTCCTCGCGCACGCGGCTCATCAGGAAGATGTTGTAGTCGACACCGAGGGCGACGAGGAAGATGAACGCGTAGGTCGGCAGCGACGTGTCGAAGCCGGCGTCGCCGACGACCTCGATGAAGAGGAAGGCGGTCACCCCGAGGGTGGCGAAGAGCGAGAAGATCACCGTCGCGATCAGATAGAGCGGCGCGACGAGCGCGCGCAGCAGGATCACCAGGATCAGGAAGATCACCACCAGCACCAGCGGGGCCAGCAGCTCGAGGTCCGATTGCGTCGCCTCCGAGTAGTCGTACTGGATCGCCGTCGCGTCGCCGAGCGTGCCCTCGAGCCCGGGGCCGAGCCCGCTCGCCAGATCGCCCCGGATCTCCGGGACCAGGTCGAGCGTGTCGAGCGCGTAGGGGTCCTCCTCGAAGACGATTACGAGCCGGGCGATCGATCCGTCTTCGGAGACGTCGACCGGGGTGACCGTGGCGACGCCGTCGACGCCCGAGACGATCTGGGCCGCGGCCTCCCCGTCGGCCCTCGTGACCGGTCCGTCGTCGCGCTCCACCAGCAGCGTGGTCGAGTCGAGGAAGCCGGCCGGGAAGTTGGCCTGGAGCACCTCGAAGCCGTCGACGGATTCGGGCGGGTCGCGGAAGAACGAGTTGATGTTGAAGTCGTCCTCGTAGGCGAACAGGCCGAGGCAGAAGACGCCGAGAACGGCGGAGGACCCGAGCAGCGCGAGTCCCGGGCGCTGCACCACCCGCAGGCCGAAGCGACGCCACAGCGAGCGCTCCTCGATCTCGTGGTCGGGATCGAACTCGACCAGTCGACGCCGCGGCCAGAACCCGCGGCGGCCCCAGATCACGAGCAGTGCGGGCAGCAGGGTGAGCGAGGCGACCATCACCGTGAACACGCCGATCGCCGCGATCGGCCCGAGGCTCCGGGTCGAGCCCAGGTCGGCGGTCAGCATCACGAGGAGCGCCCCGACCACCGTCAGGCCGCTGGCGAGGATCGCCGGCCCGGCCCGCCGCACCGCGCGCGCCATCGCCAGGTGCTTGTCCTGCTGGCGACGCAGCTCCTCCCGGTATCGCGCGACCATCAGCAGGCAGTAGTCGGTGCCGGCGCCGAACATCAGGACGGCAAGGATCGAGGTCCCCTGCGAGTCGACATGGAGGCCGCCCTTCGCCATGAAGTAGGCGACCGCGGTCGCGACCGTGTAGGAGAAGAAGACGACCAGAAGCGGGGTGATCGCGATCAGCGGCGCCCGGTAGATCAGCAGCAGCAGGACGAGGACGAGCGTCGCCGTCGCGATCAGGAGCGTCGTGTCGAGCCCCTCGAAGACCTCGGCGGAATCATTCGAGAACCCGAGCGAGCCGGTCAGATAGACCTCGAGGCCGTCGGACGCGGTGACGGCCTCCGCCGCCGCCTCGCCCTCGTCGGCGAGCTCCTCCTGGTCGCCGCCCTCGAACAGCGCGGTGGTGAAGGCCACGTCCCCGTTCGGCGAGACGGCCTCCCGGCCCGCCGTGCCCTGGAACGGGACCGTCGCCTCACCGGTCGCGGAATCGAGCTCCTGAAGGGCCTCGGCGTCGTCGGCGATCTGCTGCCTGTCCGCGGCGGTGAGGCCGCCCTCGCGCCTGTAGACGACGATCGCGTTCTCGGTGTCGCCCTCGGGGAAGCGCGTCCTCGAGCGTCTCGAGGACCTCCTTCGACTCCGCGGAGCGCGGCAGGAACGACTCGGTCGAGTCGTCGGTCTCGTCGGCGAGCATCCCGCTCGGCCCGATCAGCGCGAACAGGAGCAACAGCCAGATCCCCGCCACCACCCACTTGGAGCGCCGCCCTGTGACCAGATCGCCAACCCGTCTCATCGGCGCGGACCCTAAACCGGAACCAGGGCCCAAACCGTGCGGATATCCACACTATTTCGTGAAGACGCCGCGCTTCTAGACTCTCCCGCGTGGAGCAGCGGCGCTTCGGCGACACCGACCTGACCGCCTCGGAGATCGGCTTCGGCACCTGGGCGCTCGGCTCGGACTGGTGGGGCGAGGTCACCGAGTCCGACGGCGCCCGCCTGATCGACGCTCGCGCTCGAGCTCGGGATCACCTTCTTCGACACCGGCGACGCCTACGGCCGGGGCGCCAACGAGGAGCTCGTCGGCCGCATGCTCGCCCCGCATCGCGACGAGGTCCAGATCGCGACCAAGTTCGGCTACGACCTCGAGGCGGGACGCCGCGAGCACTCCGAGGGAGAGCGCCCGCAGCGCTGGGACGGGCCGTTCGTCCGTGAGCGGCTGGAGGCCAGCCTGCGGCGGCTCGGGACCGACCGCGTCGAGCTCTACCAGCTCCACAACCCGCGGATGGACGCGATCGAGCGCGACGACACCTTCGAGGCGCTCGAGGACCTCAAGGCAGAGGGCAAGCTCCGCCACTACGGCGTGGCGCTGGGCCCGGCGATCGGGTGGCGCGAGGAGGGCCTCGAGGCGATCGAGCGGCGCGGGATCTCCTCGCTGCAGACCGTCTACAACCTGCTCGAGCAGGACCCCGGCCGCGACTTCATGGCGGCCGCGTCCGAGCGCGGCGTCGGGGTCATGGCCCGCGTTCCGACCTCGAGCGGCCTGCTCGACGACAAGCTCACGCTCGAGACCAGCTTCGGCCCCACCGACCACCGCCGCCACCGCCCCCGCGAGTGGCTGGTCGAGGGGCTCGAGAAGATCGAGCGGATCCGCTTCCTCTGCGACGAGGGCTCGGGCCGGACGATGCCGCAGGCCGCCCTCCGCTTCATCCTCGACGCCGGGATCACCACCGTGATCCCGACGATCACCTCCGAGGAGGAGCTCCGCACCTACGCGTCGGCCGCCGACGTGCCGCCTCTCACCGAAGACGAGCTCGCCCGCGTGGCCGAGCTCTACGAGCGCAACTTCGACGTCGAGCCGGTCAGCGCCTGAACCCCACGGGGTCAGACCCCTACGGTCGGTCAGCGCCTGACCTGTCCCCCAGGGTCAGACCCCGAACGAGGGCCCCGCCGGAGCGGGGCCCTCGTAAGGCGTGGCGTGCGTCAGCCCTCTACTCGAGGAACTTCTCGCACTCCTTGAACGGATTCGACGACTGCGACTGAGCGACGCAGTCGAAGTACTTGTCGGAGACGCGCACCGCCGCCGCCACCACCGCCGCCACCGCCGCTTCCGCCGAGGCCGCCGCCACCGAGGTCGGTGGAGCCGCCGAGGCCGGTGGTGCCGAGGCCGCCGATCCCGAACTGGGTCGAGTAGCCCTCGAGCGCCGCCTCGATGTCGGCCTCGCTGAGGCCGAACTGGCTCAGCAGGTCGTCGATCGGCTGGGCGTCGGTCGGAGCCTCGATCGTCTGCTCCTCGTTGACGCCGCCGAGGCGCATCGAGAAGTCGGCGCTGATGCTCTCGACTCCTGCCGCGGCGGCTTCGGGGATCGCAGCCGGGTCGAGCCGCGAGGTTGAGGTCGAGACCGCGCAGCAGCCGGTCGTCGATGCCCGAGTAGACGTCGAAGGTCAGCTCGGTGATCGCGTCATCCGCGGCCGTCGCGTCCTCCTCGGAGATCGGGGTGGCGCCCTCAATCCCGGACGCCTCGATCGTGGCGTTGATGTTCTCGATCATCGCCGGGATGTCGACCTCGCCGTGCACGTGGATCGTGTCGGTGCCCTCGACGTCCTCGGTCCCCTCGTTCGAGAGCTCGAACCAGGAGAAGACGTCGATCTCGTCGCACGCCGCGGTGTCGCCGCCGGCCTGCTCGATCAACGTGGCGCACTGCTGGTCGAAGTTCTCGGCAGCGGTGGCGCCCTCCTCGCCGGTCGCCCCGGCCTGTGCCTGGGCGGCCGCCTGCTCGACGAGCGAGCGGAACTGCTCGGAGATGTTGGCGCCGAGCTCGTACGTGGTGCCCTGATAGTTCGACGTACATGTTGTCCGCGGTGATGGTGAAGCCGGCATCGTCCACCGAGAAGGACCCCGTACCGGCCTCCGACTCGCCCTCGACGCTCCCGGAGGCATCAAGATCGAACTCCGGAATGGCTGCAGGGTCGTCGGGATCGCCCTGGAAGGCGCCGGTGAGGCTGAACTCACCGCTGCCGGACTGGTCCCCCTCGACGGAGCCGCTGCCCGAGATGTCGAGGGTGCCGCTGGAAACCGTCTCGTCGTTCGTGAATGTCTCGGTCAGGACCTGCTCGCGGATCGACGTCGTCGCTGTCTCGTCGCCGCAGGCGGCGAGGCGACCGGTGCGACCAGCACCAGGATCGCGAGCAGGAAAAGCTTTCGGATGCGCGTCAAGATTGAGTCCCTTCGTCATTAGTCCAGTCCTTGAACGGTCGCGCAGGCTAGCAGGGTCTCCGACGGCCGTAAGGCTGACCCGCGTTAGTCTCGGGCGACGTTTATGGAGAGGCCACGCACGATCCTCTACACGGGCAAGGGCGGCGTCGGGAAGACGAGCGTCGCTGCCGCGACCGCTCGTCGTTGCGCCGCCGCCGGCCTGCGCACCGTCGTGCTCTCGACCGACCCGGCCCACAGCCTCTCCGACTCGCTCGAGACCCCGCTCGGGAGCCGAGCCGACACCGGTCGAGGCGAACCTCTGGGGCGCAGGAGGTCCAGGCCCAGCTCGAGATGGAGCAGAACTGGGGCTCGGTGCAGCGCTGGCTGGGCGAGTTGCTCACCGACCGCGGCGTGATGGACATCGCCGCCGAGGAGCTGACGGTGCCGCCGGGGATGGACGAGCTGTTCAGCCTGCTCCAGATCAAGCGCCACCACGACTCGGGCGAGTTCGACGCGGTGATCGTCGACTGCGCGCCGACCGGCGAGACCCTGCGCCTGCTCTCGTTCCCCGACATCTGCCGCTGGTGGCTGGAGAAGGTCTTCCCCTGGGAGCGGCGGATGGTCGCCGCGGCGCGCCCGATCGCCCGCAACTTCCTCGACGTGCCGCTCCCCGGGCGAAGAGGTCTTCGCCGAGGTGCAGCGGCTGGTCCGAGAACCTGATCGCGATGAACGAGATCCTCCGCGACCGCGAGCGGGCCTCGATCCGGCTTGTGATGAACCCGGACCGGATGGTGATCCGCGAGGCCCAGCGCACCTTCACCTACCTCAACCTCTACGGTTTCCTCACCGACGCCGTGGTCGTCAACCGGATCTTTCCGGAGCGAGGTCGGCGGACGGCTACTTCGGCCCGTGGCGCGAGCGCCAGCACGAGAACCTGCGCTCGGTGGTCGAGGGCTTCTCGCCGGTTCCCGTGCTGACCGCGCGCTACTTCGAGCAGGAGGTCGTCGGCGCCCGAGATGCTCGACCGGCTCGCGGGCGAGCTGTTCGCCGAGCGAACCCGCAGGAGGTTCTGCACTACCGAGCTCGCCCACGAGCTGACCTCGCGCGAACGGTCGCGCCGAGCTGCGGCTGGCGATCCCGTTCACGGAGCAAGGGCGAGCTGGAGCTGAAGAAGGTCGGGCCAGGAGCTGATCGTCGTCGGTCGGCCGCGAGAAGCGGACTATCATCCTGCCCTCCGCGCTGGCCAGCCACCGTCCGGCCGGCGCCGGTTTCGAGCGACGGAACCCTGACCGTCAGCTTCACCGATGAGCGAGCAGCACCGACCCCGAGGACCCGATCTGGAGCCGCTGGCGCGAGCGCCACGGGCGGTCCTCGGCGCCGACGGGTCAGCCGACTGAGAAGAGCGGGAACGGAGCGCCCGGCGGCGAGCCGTGCCGACCCGCGGGCCGAGCGCATCCGCTTCGGCGATCCGCTCGGGCCCGATTGGGCCGCGGCCCAGCCGAGGCGATCCGCACCGAGGCAGCCCCGGCGATCAGGCGCACGCGCGAGCACGAGTGCCTCGAGTGGTGCCCGATCTGCCGCACCGCCGACGTCGTCCGCGCCAGCTTCCCGCCCGAGGTCCGCTCCCAGCTCGAGGTCGTCCAGCGCGACGCCCTGGTCGCGATGCGGGCGATGCTCGACCACTACATCGACCGCATGGACGGGCAGGAGCGCCCGGCTCGCGCGTCGAGGACATCCGATCAAATAGCCGGCGAATCCTCTGCTCGGCGGCCGCCCACCGACCGGGTCTGACCCCCTGACTTCGGAGAGTTCGACAACCGCGGGCAGTCATGGGGTCAGACCCCCTGCTTGGCGACCGCCCCGCGTCGGTTCGCCTCGAACCTATCTGGGCGCATGAGTGGGGTACATGTTCGAACTGCGGCACCGAGAACCCGGCGGGGGCGAAGTTCTGCATGTCTTGCGGCTCGGGGCTTGCGGCGGCGTGCCCAACTGCGGCACCGATAACCCGCCCGGGGCGAAGTTCTGCATCGAGTGCGGGACCTCACTTGGGTCGGGACGCTCGCCACGCCCGCCCCGAAAGGTGAGGCGCCGGCCGCCGCCGCCACGCCCGAGGCCCTGCGCGGAGGAGCGGCGCAAGGCGACCGTGCTGTTCGCGGATCTGTCCGGCTACACAGCGGTGGCCGAGCGGATGGATCCCGAGACGACGAAGGCGCTCGTCGATCGGGCGCTGCGGCGACTCGGCCAGGAGGTCGAGCGCTACGGCGGGACCGTCGACAAGTACATCGGCGACAACGTGATGGCGGTCTTCGGCGCGCCGGTGGCGCACGAGGATGATCCCGAGCGCGCGGTGCGCGCCGGGCTCGCGATGCAGTCCGCGATGGGCGAGATCAACGAGGAGCTCGACGCCAACCCCGCCTACCCCGACGTCAGCTTCCTGCTTCGGGTCGGGATCAACTCCGGCGAGGTCCTCGCCGGCCAGGTCGGCGACGAGTACACCGTGATCGGTGACGCGGTCAACGTCGCTGCGCGCCTGCAGGCGGCGGCACGGCCGGGAACGCGTCACGGTCGGCGAGACGACCCATCGCCTCACCAGAAGCGCGATCGAGTACACGGAGCTGGAGCCGCTCGAGCTGAAGGGCAAGTCGCGAGCCCGTCCCGGCGTTCGAGGCGGGCACGGTCCTCGTCTCCGGCCCCGGCGCCCGCGGCGCTCGCGCGGCGACGCCGCTGATCGGCCGCGAGGAGGAGTCGAGCTTCCTGTTCTCGCTTTACGAGCGGGTGGTCCGCGAGGAACGGCCCCACCTGGTCACCGTGCTCGGCCAGGCCGGCGTCGGCAAGACCCGTCTGATGCGCGAGCTGACCGAGCGGATCGCCGGGCAGCCCGGAGCAACCGGCGATCCGGGTCGGCCGCTGCCCTGCCTACGGCTCCGGCATCGCCTACTGGGCGCTCGGCGAGATCCTTCGCGGTCAGTTCGAGATCCTCGACTCCGACGACCCCGAGGTGGCGTTCGGAAAGCTCCGCCGCGGACTCGAGGACCTGCTGGCGGGCGCGAAGGCGACGAACCGCCGGAGCGACTCGCGGCGCTGATCGCGCGACCGCTCGGGAGTCGAGGTCGCCGGAGGAGCGTTGAGATCGCACGGCCTCGACGACGAGGACCCGCAGCAGATGCGCGACCGGATCTTCTCCGCCGTCCGCGCGCTCGCCGAGGCGGTCTCGGGCCGCCGGCCGTTCGTCCTCGTCGTCGAGGACATCCACTGGGCCGACGAGGGGATGCTCGACCTGATCGAGTACCTCGCCCGCTGGGTACGTGGTCCGCTGCTCTTGATCTGCCTCGCCCGGGACGAGCTGCTCGATCGCCGCCCGGGCTGGGGCGGCGGGCGGCGCAACGCCACGTCGCTGTCGCTCGAGCCGCTCAGCTCCGAGCAGGCGCGCACGCTCGTCGACGCGCTGATCCCCGAGGGCGACGGGGGCGGCAACGGGCTCGCTGAGACTGATCCGCCAGGTCGCCGACCGCTCCGGCGGCAACCCGCTTTTCGCCGAGGAGATGGTCAACCGCCTGATGGAGGAGGGCACCGGCAGCGTCGCGATCGGCAGCCCTGCCGGAGACCGTGCATTCGGTGCTCGCGGCGCGGCTCGACTCGCTCGAGGTCGGTCGAGCGGCGGCTCGTCCAGCACGCCTCGGTCGTCGGGCAGACGTTCTGGGAGGGATCGCTTGCGCGAGGCCGCCGAGGAGGAGGGCCTGTCCTGGAGGCCGCGCTCGAGTCGCTGCAGGAGAAGGACCTCGATCGTTCCGCTCGGCCGGGCTCGCGGATCGCGGGCGAGCACGAGTACTCGTTCAAGCACGTCCTGATCCGCGACGTCGCCTACTCGACCCTGCCGAAGGCGGTGCGGGCGCGAAAGCACTTCGAGGTCGGCGGCTTCATCGCCGAGCACGCGGGCGAGCGCGGCGAGGGGTGGTCGCGTCGTCGCGGAGCACTTCGCTCGAGCCGCATCGCTCGGCGCCGAGTCCGACCTCGACGCCGGCCGAGCGGGAGCGGATCTACCCGCTGGCGCTCTCCGCGCTCGAGGCCGCCGGCGACGCCGCCGCCGGCCTCTACTCGAACCTCGAGGCGCTCGGCCACTACACGACCGCGCTCGAGCTGCCCGGCGGACTCGCCGAGGACGCGGGGGCGCGGATCGGCGAGAAGCAGGGCGACGTCGCGCTGCGGCTCGGCCGGGTCGACGCCGCGGTCGAGGTCTGGGAGCGGAGCGCTCGACTACCACCGCCGCGAGGAGGACCTGGCCCGGATCGGGGACCTGCACCGCAAGATCGGGGCTGGCCTCTGGCACAAGGGCGAGCGCGAGGCCTCGATCGGCCACTACCAGAAGGGGATCGACCTGCTCAAGGACGGCCCGCCCTGCATCGAGCTGGTCCGCCTCTACGAGGAGGCCGCCTCGCTCTACCTGCACACGGGCGACAACATGCTCGCGATCTACGCCGCCGAGAAGGCGCTGCGTCTGGCCGAGCGGCTCGGGGAGTCCGCCGCGGCCAGCCGCGCGCACCTGATCTTCGGCCGCGTCTTCGGGCGGATCGGCAACCCCGAGAAGGCGCGCGAGAACCTCGAGCGCTCGGTCGAGCTCGCCCGCGACTCGGATCCGGGCGAGGCGATCCGCGCGCTGCTCGCGCTCGGCAACCACCTCGAGGTCTCCGAGGCCGAGTACGCCGCCGCCGCCGAGGCCTACGGCGAGGCGCTGGCGCTCTCCGAGCAGGTCGGCGACCTGCCCTCCCAGGTCGAGCTGCACGCGGCGCTGGCTCAGCTCGCCGCCTACGGCGCGACTGGGACGCGGTCTCGAGCGCCACGGAGGCCTCCGCAGAGCTCGCCGACCGCGAGGGCCTGCTCGGCAAGCTCTGCTTCCCGGAGCTGATGCGCGGTGTGCTGCGCTGGCGGGAGGCGAAGCTGGGACGCCGCGGAGGAGATCCTCCAGCGCGCGCGGGAGCTCGGCGACGCCGCAGGCCGCAGCGAGGTCTCCTTCTCGGCGCTCTTCTGGCTGGCGGCGGCACGCTGCGCGACCGGGGCGACTACGCCGGCGCCGACACCGCCCTGACCCAGGCCCTAGACGTCTGCGAGCGCGCCGGCCTGGTCGCGCAGTCGATGGAGGCGACGGCGGCGCGTGCATTGGTGCTGACGCTGGCCGGGCGGGTCGAGCCCGCCCGCGAGGCGGCCGAGGAGACGCACCGGCTGTCCGAGCGCCTCCAGTACCCGGCCGGAAGCGCCGCGGCGCTCGAGGCTGAGGGAGCGACCGCCGACGACCCCGGCCGAGGGCGCCGAGCTGCTCGCCGAGGCGAGCGATGCCTGGGCGAAGCTCGGACGCCCGGTCGACGCCTTCCGCTGCGAGATCCAGCGCGGCCGCCTGCTCCTGGAGGCCGATCCGGCGGAGGCCGAGTCGGTCCTGGAGGGCGTCGCGACCTCCGCCGCCGGACTCGGCATCGAGCACCTCTCCGAACGCGCACGCGAGCTGGTCGCCGCGCAGAGCTGATGGCGTCCTGGCGCAAGCAGGCGCTGATCGAGGCGCCCGTGGAGGAGGTCTGGCGCTTCGTCGGCGACCCGGCCAAGTATCCGACCTGGGCCAGCGAGGTGGTCGAGGTAACGGGCCTACCGAGCGTTGAGGCCGACGCGACGTTCCGCCAAGTCACCAAGACACCGCTGGGGAAGGCCGACACCATGATGCGGATCGAGGAGCTCGAAGAGCTCCACCAGATCAAGCTGCGCTGCGCGACGACGGGCTACTTCTCGCGCTGGATCCTCACCGAGGCGCAGGAGAACACGTTCATGGACGTCGAGATCGGGATCGAGCCCACATCGCTTCGTTATCGGGCGATGAGCGCCGCGGTCGGCGGCAAGCGATGGTTCCACCGGCTCGTCGACGAGTCGATCGACGGCATCCGCCGCGCCGTTGCTGAGCGGGAGCCGAAATAGACTCGCCGCGTGGCGACCTGGATCCTCACGGGATCGCTGGAGAACTTCCGCATCAACGTAGAGCGCGGGTTCGACGTGATCGGCTTCAAGGAGCGGCGCCGGCGGCAGGCGGCGGAGTTCGAGCCGGGTGACGAGATCGCCTTCTACGTCACCGGGCGGCAGGCGTTCGGCGGGATCGCGAGGGTGACGAGCGGGATGTTCGAGGACCGGGAGCCGATCTGGCCACAGAACCCGAGGAAGGGACCGGAGGACTACCCGTGGAGGGTCGAGGCAGAGCCGGTGGCCATTCTCGCGGAGGAGGAATTCGTCCCCGCCGAGGAGCTCGCCCCCGAGCTCGACCACGTGCGCAAGTGGCCTGCGGAGCACTGGCACCTCGCCTTCCAGGGTCAGCTCCGCACCGTCTCGGAGGCGGACGCCGCACTGCTTCGCTCGCGGATCGCGGCGGCGGTCCCGGCGTGAGCCAGCGCCCGTGATTCACGACCGCCACTTCACGGTCGAGGAGGCGAGCGCCGAGCTCGAGCGGGTCGCTCCGATGCTCGAGCAGCTTCGTGCCGCCAAGGATCAGCTCCTCGAGGACGAGGCTCGCGAGGCGCTCTCGGAGGCCTCCCCGACCAACGGCGGCGGGGATCCGGGCAAGCAGGTCGGTGAGGCGTTCCTCGAGGTGCGGCGGATCCTCGTCGAGCTGACCGAGGCCGGGATCGTGGTCCGCGACGTGGACCGCGGCCTGATCGACTTCCCGTCGATCCGCGACGGACGCGAGGTCTACCTGTGCTGGCAGCTCGGCGAAGACGGGATCGACTGGTGGCACGAGCTCGAGGCCGGCTTCGGCGGCCGCGAGCCCCTCGACTGACACCGGCGAGGAGCCGGGGTGCCGGCCGCGAAGTGAGGGCGGATGATCCCCGCCGGCCTAATTACAAGCGAAACCTTTGGGTAGTGTGAGGGTTCTGCAAGCATGCGCATCCTCGCCGCCCTCATCGCAGCGGCCGCCCTCTGCCTGAGCGCGGCCGCGGTCAACGCACAGACCCTCCCCGAGCCGACTCCCGAGGAGTCCCCCGCCGTCGATCCCGCCTCGGGGGCCAGCGCCGAGATCCCGGGGGGCGAAGGTGACGCACCCGTGGACGAGGGAGGAGACCCACCCCTGGACGAGGGCGTCGCCACAGCGGAGAAGGACCGCGGCGGCAAAGGGCGCGGCGGTAAGGGACGTCGCAAGCTGCGCCTCATGCGCGCCGACGCGAAGCCGAGCAAGGCCTGGTTCAAGGGCCGCCCGGCGACCTTCCGCTACGCGATCGACGGGCGCCGGCCGCGCAACGTCGTGATCCAGGTGAAGCGCAAGGGGCGCGATCCGAAGATCGTCCGGCGCTTCGAGCGAAAGAAGGTGAGTCCGCGCAAGACCCATACCGTCGATTGGGACGGCAAGGTCGACGGCGGCCGCAAGTACGCTCGCCAGGGTACCTACAAGTTCAAGATCCGGGCCAAGCACGGCGCCGCCGCGGAGATGCGAAACGCCGCGGGCAAGCCCAAGGCCGGTTTCTACAAGCACAAGTTCCCGGTCCGCGGCGGCCACAGCTACGGGGACGGGCTCGGCGCCGGGCGCGGCCACCGCGGCGTCGACGTCTTCGCCCGCTGCGGCACCAAGCTCCAGGCCGCCCGCGCGGGCAAGGTCCAGTACAAGGCCTACCAGGGGTCGGGCGCCGGGCATTACCTGGTGATCGACGGCAAGAAGGACGGCAAGGACTACGTCTACATGCACCTCCGCCGCGCTTCCCGCCACAACGCTGGAGAGAAGGTCCGCACCGGCGAGACGATCGGCCGAGTCGGGGCGACCGGCAACGCCACCGGCTGTCACCTCCACTTCGAGCTCTGGTCCTCCCCGGGCTGGTATGAGGGCGGTTCGTTCATGGACCCGGTGCCGAAGCTGCGCGCCTGGGACCGCTTCAGCTAGATGAGCGTTTCGTCACACCCCGCGCGGGTATGCCCGAGGCCAGGAGGAATATGGGCGAAATGAGCGATACCGAGACGGATCTCAAGCTGATCGGCGGCGCGCTCGACGGGAATGGTGATGAGGTCCCCGGCGAGCACCCGATCGAGAATCCCGGCCCGCCAGACGACGCGACATCGAACGACCCGCTGAACGAGCCGCACCCGGACGAGCCGGGCGTCCAGTCGAACGGCGAGGCCGGCCCGACCGAGAACCCCGGCGAGTAGCGCCGGCTAGCTCTCCATCCCCGCGAGCGCCTCGCGGACGAGCCGACGGTCGTGCTCGTGTTGGAGGGCCCGGCCGGCCTCGCTGGCGGGGATCCAGCGGATTTCGTCGATCTCGTCTGAGGGCACGAACTCCCCGGCCAGCGGGCGCATCAACCACCAGCGGACGAGCTTGTCGCGGCCCTTCGGGTCGAGGTAGCGGTTCGACGAGAGCTCGCGGCCCAGCTCGCAGCTGCGGCCCGTCTCCTCCGCGACCTCGCGAAGCGCCGCGTCCTCCCAGGACTCTCCTTCGCTCGAGCTTTCCCTTCGGCAGCGACCAGTCGTCGTACTTCGGCCGGTGGACCGACGACGATCTCGGGCCCGCCGTCGCCGTCGCGGAGCACGACGCCCCCCGCCGCCCGCACCTCGGCGCTCACGCCGCCAGCGCGTCGAGGACGAGATCGTCGTGCTGGGCCGGCTTCACCTTCCGCAGCACCCGGCTCACCTTGCCCTCCGGATCGATCACGAAGCTGGTGCGCTCGTTGCCCCAGTACTTCTTCCCGTACATCGACTTCTCGATCCAGACTCCGTAGAGCTCCGCCACGGCATGGTCCTCGTCCGCGAGCAGGTCGAAGTTGAGCCCCTGCTTCTCGTGGAAGCGGCGCACCTTCTCAACCGGGTCGGGCGAGACGCCGAGGACCACGGCGCCCGCCCGCTCGTAATCGGGGCGGTGGTCGCGGACCCCGCACGCCTGGGTCGTGCACCCGGGGGTATCGGCTCGCGGGTAGAAGTAGAGGACGACCGCGCCGCCTTCGAGGTCCGAGAGTCTGACCTCCTCCCCCTCCTGGTTCGGGAGGGTGAAATCCGGCGCCTCCTGGCCTTCCTCGACCACCGCGCCGGATACTAGGCCAGCGCCAGCGCCAGCTCGGCGGCGGCGGACTCCATCGCGCCGGCAAGCTGACCGATGCCGCTGACCGCCTCGGGGTCCGAGCTGAGGCCGATCGCGAGCGTTCCGGCGTAGGAGAGCGCCGAGACCCGCAGGGCGTGGCGGTCGGCGGGCTCGGCGATCGAGAAGAGCTCGGTCGCCCGCGAGCCGAGGACGTAGACGTGCTCGCGCGGACCCGGCACGTTCGAGATCGAGAGCGCGAAGTCGCGCGGCCCCGAGGCGAGCCGGGTGACGCCCCGGTAGAGCGGCTGGAAGCGCGAGAGCGCATGGAAGAAGTCGTAGAGCGTCTCCGCGTCTCCGGCCTGCTTGCGTGTCGCCGGTCTCGGCGTTGATCCCCCGGAGCCGCTCGACCGCGTCCTCGACGTCGAGCCGCAGGTCGACGTTGAGGAACGAGTCGCGGTTGCCGAGCTCCTCGTCGTGATCCCGCCCATGCAGGCTGACGGGCACCTGGGCGCGAAGCGCCGCCGGTGAGGCGCCGCGCAGCGCGGCCAGCCAGCTTCGGAGCCCCCCGGCGACGAGCGCGAGCAGCACGTCGTTGAGGGTGACGTGGGTCTCGAACCGATCCGAGGCGAGCATGCGCCGCACCCTTGAGCTCGTCGAGCCGAAGCGAGCGCGCAGGCGATCTCACGCCGCGAGCCGATCCTGCGGTCGAGGACCGACTCGCCGCCGAGCGGGAGGAGCTCGCGGGCGACGGTCGCCGGAAGCTTGGCCGCCTCGCGGGCGCCGTGCGCCCAGCGCGAAGGGTCGCGGGCGCCGCGAAGCGCCCCGGCGACTGTGCCTGGGACCGCCGCGAGGCGGTGGCGCACCGAGCCAGCGGCCTCGGGGGACGAGGGCCCCGCCTCCGGCGGCTCCCTCTCCCGCCTCCACAGCAGGCGGCTCCGGCTCGGTGTCCCAGATCAGCGCCCGCGCGAAGCGCTCCGAGGTGATCCCGTCGGCGAGGGTGTGGTGGATCCTGCATCACGATCCCGGTGCCGCCGTCGGTCATCGGCACGACGTCGGCGCGCCACAGCGGGCGCGCGGTGATCGAGTCGCTCCTCGAAGAGGCGCCCGGCAACCTTCAAGAGACCCGGGGCGTCGACCGGCTCGGGGACATCGTGGGCCGCCACGTGGTTGGCGAGCTCGAACTCCTCGTCGTCGGTCCAGACCGGGTCAGCCGCCGCCCCGGCGGGGAAGACCACACGCTGACGAGCGCGCGGCTCCCGGTCGAGTCGGGTCGCGACCGCGCTCCGCAGGTCCGCGGCGTCGATCCGCGAGCCGTCCGGGCGCGGCCCGATCGCCAGCACCTTCAGGGTGTGGCCCTTGATCGCGTCGGTCTCGAGACGGAGGATCTGGGCGTCGTCGAATGAGAGTCGTTCCAAGGGAGGCACATGGAATACAACACGCTCAGCTACGAGACCGACGGTCACGTCACCGTTCTCACCTACGATCGGCCGGAGCAGCGCAACGCGGTCAGCCGCGAGATGAACGCCGAGCTCCACGATGCCTGGCAGCGGTTCCGCGACGACGACGACGCATTCGTCCTCGTGATCACCGGTCGCGGCGAGGCCTTCTGCGCCGGCTGGGACCTCCAGGACGCCGCCGACCTGGAGCGGCCCGAGTGGGACGAGTTTCGCCGACCACCTGATGGTCTCCCCCGGCGAGTGCGGCTACACCCGCCAGGTCGACGTCTTCAAGCCGGTGATCGCCGCAGTCAACGGTTGGGCCGTCGCCGCCGGACTTGAGAACGCGCTCCTCGCCGACATCCGGATCGTCGCCGAGAACGCGGTCTTCGGCGCGCTCGAGCGGCGCTGGAACATCACCGCCGGCGACGGGATGACGGTGCGGCTTCCGCTCGTCGTCGGCTGGGGCCGGGCGATGGAGATGATCGTCACCGGGCGCCCGGTCGGCGCCGAGGAGGCGCTCCGTATCGGCCTCGCCAACGAGGTCGTCCCCGAGGGGACGGCGCTCGAGCGCTCCCTGGAGCTCGCTCGCGAGATCGCGGCGCTGCCACAGGGCGCGATCCGCACCGACAAGGAGACCCTGTGCCGGAACGTCGGCCGCACCTACGAGGAGCAGCTCCGCCAGGAGGCCGAGGCCTGCTACTCGATGTTCGCCCGCCGCGACTCGCAGGCGATCGGGGCGAGCGCGTTCAAGGAGGGCCGGACGCCGGAGTGGCCGCATCACGGGCTGTGACCACGAGCAGCGAGCGATGAGCCATCCTCGGATTCGCAGTCCTTAGGGACATGAATCCGAAACCGGGAGGCGCGCCACGATGAGATCCAATCCGACCGCTGAGATCGACCGCCGGTTCAGCGACCCCGAGGCAAGCCCGACTGCTTGGTCTGACGCCCTGGATCTCCTCGAGCACTCCGAGCTTTATTGGCTGACCACGGTGCGGACGGATGGTCGTCCGCATGTGACCCCGCTGATCGGGGTCGCAGAGGGCGAGACCGTGCACTTCTGCACCGGACTTCGCGAGCAAAAAGCGCGCAATCTCGAGCGAAACAGCCAGGTCGCGCTGACCACCGGGAACAACGCCTGGGATCGGGGTCTCGACGTCGTCGTCGAGGGCGACGCGGTCCGCGTCACCGACCGAGAGGCGCTGCAGCGACTGGCGGACGCCTACGTAGCGAAGTACGGCGAGGCGTGGCTCTTCGAGGTCGGCGATGGCGTCTTCGGAGCCGGCGACGATGCCGCCGCCGTGTTCCGGATCGAACCGGCCAAGCTGCTGGCCTTCGCCAAGGAGCCGCACGCCCAGACCACATTCCGGCTCGCCGACGGCTGACGGCAATCCGACTCTTCGCCGTTCATGAGGCGGCGGTCATTACGGCAGGATCACGGTCTTACGCGCGGAGGACGTGGCGACCCCCGCATACGGCCAGGCTCGCTCCGGTGGCACCAGGATTCGGAATCGGACCTTCGTGCGGCGGACGTAGTTCGAGCGGAGCCCATAGCGGAGCTTGAAATTGCCCTCCGCCTTCGCCTCGCCGGCACTGATCGTCTTCCAGGTGCCCCTCGACTTCTCATATTGGAGCTCGACCCGCTTCCCGCCCGATCCCAGGTCCACCCCGAGTGCGCCGAGCTGGCCTCTGAAGCGGATCGGGCGCGTCTCCGGAACCGTCTTCGGCGATTTGAACGAGAGCACCGTTGAGCGCACCGCGACCTCGACTGGGTCGGTGGTGGTCGGCCGATAGCGGGTGTCGCCGGCGTAGTGGACCGTCACCTTCCGCGACGGGCCCGCGGGCAGACTGACCGCATACGCCCCGGTTTGGTCGGTGACCACGTTGTGGGTCCGCTCGGCGGGCGTCGCGCCCTCGGCCAGTTGCTCTGTGACGAGCAGGTCGCGGCTGCGAAGCGGAGCGTCGGAGGCCGTTTGCAGGTGTCCGGCGAGCCGAACTGGCTGGCCGTAGGGAACGGTCGCCGAAGCTGTGGTTGCGGCCCCCTTGCCCTTCCCCTTGCACTTGCCCTTCCCTTTGCCACCCCCGGCCGCCTTCTTGCACTTCCCCTTCCCCTTCCCCTTCGGGGACTCGGCCTTGGCGCCCTCGACTATCGCGGTCAGGTTCACCGCCTCCTTCAGCGGCAGCTGCTCGATCATCGGCGAGCCATCGGCGCGACTCGAGCTCGTCGCCGTGTTCCCCGCTTCGTCCGTTGCGGTCGCGCGGAACTCGTAGAGGCCAGGGTCTAGATCGTCGGGCACGTTGCCGCTGAGGCTGTCCCCCACGACGGACGTATCGAGCGCGAGCCAGTCCGAGGTCGAGCCGGATCTGCGCAACTCGATGACGCCATCGGCCACACCGGAGAGGGCATCCGAGGCGCTGACCGTGACCCTTGAGGGATCGTCGACCGTCCGGCCTGTGAATGCGAGCTGCGGCGGGGTCTTGTCAATCCGCACTCTCGCCGTGTTCGGCGGGTTGTTCGTGTGGCCGTTGATGTCCGGCTGGCCGTTGTTCTCGTTGCCGGCCAAATCGCGCGCGAAGTAGCGCACCTGGTGGTCGCCTTCGGTCGAAATGACCTCGGTGACAGAGTCGTCGCCCTCGCAGATCGGGCCGCCCGGTGCGATCTGCAGGCAGGTCCGCGGCTGCGGGTCGATCGAGAACTGGTTCGAATTCGGAGCCATCCCCGAGAGCGGATCGCTCGCCGAAACGGAGAGCACCACGTCGTCGGTCGTCCACTCACCGGAGGCGCCCGAGATTGTCGTCTCCGGGTCGGTCTCGTCGACGGGCATCGGAGTGTGCTCGACTCCCGCCTTGACCCCCGCTCCCGTCACCGGGACCACGTGGATGAACCATTCGCCCTCGGAGACCTCCTCGGCCGGCACGACCATCGAGGTGTCGGTACGCCCGACGTTGTTGACCTCGCTCGAGGAGCAGCTCGACGACGGATGGCCCGCCGTTACGCAAGGATCGGTGTCGGGCGACTGAGTCACTCGGACCGCGTACCCGTCGAGTCCCGAGGGGCCCAGGGCGCTCCCGAGCACCTCGTTCCACTGAGCCTGGTACTGGAAGTCATTGCGCCGGATCCAGCCGTTGTACTGTGCCTCCGCTTCGGGAGGAACCGTCGGATCGAAGCGAAGCGTCGCCGTGCGAGCGCCCGCCTCCGAGTGGTTCCCCGCGGCATCGCGAGTCCACACCTTCAGCTGGTACTCCCCAGGCGAGGGCACCTGCAGGTCGCTGAGCGATTGCCGATTCGACCCCGCGACGAACCGAGCGCCGGAGTCGTAACCGCCGCCAACCCGGGTGATCCGATACATCGCGCCGTCGATCGGCGCGTGTGCCTGCGCCGGGTTCGACCAGGAGACGTCGAAGTCGTTGGTCGGTCTCCAAGCCTCGCCGCCCGCGAGCGTGAAGCCGCCGACGGTCTCGGGCGCCACGGTGTCGATATGGACCGTGGTCGAGCTGCAGTTGCCGTTGCGGTTGCCCCCGGTGGCGAAGTCGTAACTGCAACCCGTGATCGTGTTCGAGCCTTGGCTGAAGCTCCCCGTGCCGAAGCTCCTCGAACTGGTCGTGCTGGTTGGGCACGGAGTCAGTCGGGTTCCGACTGTCCCCCCGAAAAGCGTCGTCAGCGAGCAGCTTTGGTGGTCCCGCGCGACGTGGCCACCGTTGATGCGCCAGTCGAGGAACTCGACGCCGCCTCCGCCATCGGAGCCGGAGACATTCAGCGTGCCGCCCGAATCGCGCCAGCCGCCGCCGGTGAGTGAGCCCGACAGGCCGACTCCGGGGGGAGCGGAGTCGTCGACGTTGAAGATCAGGTTGCGCGCGTGTGCCCACGCGCAGACCAGTGCCCGGCCCCTCCCCTGGTCCGCATAGCGCCGGGCAATAGAGAAATACCGTGAACTGGGTGGTGTCATGGTGCGCGTTCCAGTCGACACCCGCCCAACCACCGCCGCCTGTCGACCCCCCCGCGATCTGGGCAGTGTGCATCGAGCCGTTCCCGATCGCTACGTTTGGCTCATAGTTGCCGCGCGCCATAAGCGAGACGTCGGCATGCCCGTTCAGGAACCGCGTGCCGGAAGGCGCATAGACCTCATAGGCCATATAGCCGTTCGTGTTCCAGGCGTCGAATGAGGTGGCGCCGTACTGCCCACTGCTCGCGCACGTTTGCTCAGGGCTCAGTGCGGCGGTTCCGAACGGTCCCTGCACGTCGGGCGCTGCGGCGGGACCACCATGAACTCCGGCGCACTCCCATGCGTGGTAGCTCCCCGCGAGCGAGTTCGCCGGGGTGAGGACGAGCCAGCAGATCGCCGCGGCGAAACACGCCACCAGAAATGGTGCGATCCGAGTCGTCTTGATCGTCTGAGCGTTCATCGGGTCGTCTCCGTCTTAGGGGTGATCACGATTCGGGATGGGCAGATGACATGAGTCCAAAGGGCTCGAAACGAGCGTCGGCTTCGGCGGAGGGGGCCAAGACCAGCCACGCGACGACGACGACGGCCACCACGAGTGCCCACCGGACCGGCGTCATGGCATCCAGAGCGCGTCGTGCCTGGACCTGAGGTCGTACCACTCCTTCACGGGCCGAAATCCCCTCCGGGGGAGGTCCCGGCGCCGGCGCTGGAGGGTGTCGCCGACTTGTCCGGCGCCGGGCTCGGCTGCACTGGCGTGCCGACCGGCTCGAACTCCTGGGTCGTGGGGCTCGGGGAGACGGGAGGAGGTGATGGCGCGGAGGGCGCATCCTCAGCCGGGGCGCTTGGGCTCGCTGCGGAAGCACCTGGCGAGTGGAGGCTCTGACGGAGGGCTGCCCGATTGAGTCCGCCGCGGTGCGCCGACATGAGGTGCGTTGATCGCGGCAACAGCCCGATGTCGTCGCGGGTCAGTGCGATCGGGCGTCCGCTCACTGGTCTCGACCGCCGGCCGATTCGACGACTCCCGTTCGACGTTGGTCCCGGGGACGACACCGGCGGCGACGCAGGCGGTCGCTGCGGCCCCGGTACCGACGCAGGCCGCGATGATCTTCGGCACCGCGCCCAGACCAGCGACCTTCGCCACCGCTCCTGCTCCGGCGGCGCCGGCGCCGCCGCTTCCACCGGACGTGATCAGCTGGCTCGCGACGTGATCGGTCCCGTCAGTCGCACGCCCCAGCAGGTCGCCGATTCCGTGCTTGGCGCGTTCGACGGCTTCACCCAGCCGATCCAGGATCGATGCGCTACCGAGGGGAAGGGCCTCGGCGGTACTGATCGCCGCGAGCGGCGTCCCGAGGTCGTGGAGGTGGCCGCTCAGTTTGCTCAGGAATGCCGTGCAGCTTCGGCAGTGCGCTAGGTGTTGACGCGCCTGTCGCTTCTCCTCCTCGTCCGCGGTCCCAGCGGCGACCGCACGCAGTAGCGGCTCCCGGCTGCTGCACCATTCGCCGGCCTCGACCATGCGCATCTTTCGCACGACCTCGGCGACGCCTCGCTCGACCTCCTTGCGGTATGCCCGAGGCGAGAGGTCGTCGACGATGCCGCACACCTCATTCGGTTCGAGGCCCCATCCGTAGCGAAAGACCATCACCGCCCGCCTGCGAGGTGGCAGCGATCCGAGTACCTCCCGGGTGATCTCCGACTGCTCGGTCCTGGTCGCGACCTCGTCCGGTCCGACCTCCGGATCCGCGGTCCCCATGGCGGACTCCATCGGCAAGGTCGGCTTGCGACCCCGGCGCCTCAGCTCGCGGCTCGCCTGATTCGCGACCGCCGTAAACACGTAGCGCCTCAGGTCCTCATCGGAGAGCTCACGCGGCTTTCGGTCGAGTGCCGCAAGCGTGCTGAGCCAGGCGCCTGAGTACAGGTCGTCGAGCTCGTCGTCGGAGAACGCAGAGCCGAAAGCCCGGCGAATCATCCCCTTCGCAGGATGTCGAAGCTTTTCGAAGAGCCGGCCGCATCGCGCGTCGAGGTCCGATCGGCGGGGGACTTCTCGCCGCGAAACGCCGATCGGAGTCGCAGTCTTGGGATCCACTGTTCTTGCATCAAGCCCACGACTGCTCTTCCCGCCCCCCCATCCACGAAGTGCGGTCCACTCGTCGCGCAAACTGCGCCGAAACCTGCCTGCCGGTGTGCCCAAAGGTCCCTGTCTGTCCGCGAATGATCGTGATGAGGGCGAATCGGCGAGTCTCCCAGAGGTGGAGGAAAATCGCCGGAAATCTGGACGCGTAAAGGCGCTATTTGCGGAAGGATCGAAGCCTTGCTTTACTCGGCTGGCTCAGATCCTCTGGCCCCCGCCTGATCCGCTCGTCCTCGGCGCCGCAGGGTCGCGCTCCCGCGCTACTTCTTGTCGTCGTCGCCGAGCAGCGGCGTCGGTCGTCATCATGCCGCCTCGATGAACGGGATCGGGACCAGACTGTTGGCAACCTCCCTCCTCGCCGCCGTCCTCGTGGGCTGCGGTGAGAAGGAGGAGACGATCGTCGAGTCGACGCCGCGGACGACCGAGAACGACGTGCTCGCCGATATCACCGGCTCCTGGGAGGGGGACGCTTCGGCAGAAGGGGCTGAAGCCGTTCGAGGTGCGGCGACGATCCGCTCGCCTGAGGACATCCGCCGACCACCGTCCACTACACCGGGATCGATTGCTCGGGGACACTGGACAGTGGAGCGGGTGCGCGAGACGACGGTCTATTTCCTGGAGACGATCGACCGTGGCCAGGGGGGCGAGTGCAAGGGCATCGGGGACGGTCGAGATCACCCGCAGCCGGGTGAGGAGCGAGCTCGACTATGTCTTCCGCGGCGGCGGGGTCGAGAGCGAGGGCATCCTGCACCGGGTCGAGGGTGAGATGGCCGCGGTCGCCGAGCTCGATCTCCCCGCCTTCGACTACAGCGACCCCAAGCTGGTCGGGGGGCCGTTCCACGAGGCGATGGGGGAGGCGCGGGAGCGGGGCTGGTTGGCGCGCGCTGAGCCGGTCGGGTTCTTCGTATTGGAGCGCGAGGCGGCGGCGTTCTTCCTGCGCACCCCGAAGGCGACCTTCCCGGGAACGCGGTTGCTGGAGGCGCAGGGGGTGAACGAGGGGCCGATCCACGAGCGCCTCCAGGGGAACCTGCTCGACCTCGAGGGCGAGAACCACCGGCGGCTGCGCAAGCTGGTCCAGCCCGCGTTCACCCCGCCCGCCGCCGACCGCCACCGCCCGGCGATGCGGCGGCACCTGGCCGAGCTCTTCGAGCCGCTCGCCGAGTCCGGCGGCTTCGAGGTGACCGAGAGCATCGCCAAGCCCTATCCGGCGCGGATGATCGCCGAGTTGATGGGGGCGCCGATCTCCGACGCCGGCCGGCTCGGCGTCTGGGCGAACCTGATCCAGTCCCAATTCGACCCGCTGAAGCTCGCCAGCGAGCGCCCGGCGATCGAGCGGGCCGCGACCGAGTTCGTCGAGTACACCCGCGAGCTGCTCGCCGCCCGCCATGACGACCCCGGGGACGATCTGATCTCCGAGCTGATCGCCGCCGAGGAGGAGGGCGACCGGCTCAGCGCCGACGAGGTGGTGAGCCTCACCGAGCGCGATCCTGGTCGGCGGCGTCGACACCACCCAGGCCCAGCTCTCCCACGCACTGGCGATCTTCTGCGAGCACCCCGGGCAGTGGGAGATGCTCGCCGAGAATCCCTCGCTCGCCGCCGGCGCCGTCGAGGAGGTGCTCCGCTACGAGCCGATCACGCCGATCACCGCGCGGATCGTGCTCGAGGAGATCGAGTACGACGGGGTCACCTTCCCGCCCGACACCCTGATCTTCGCCGCCGCCGTCGCCGCGCAACCGCGATCCAGCGGCCTACACCGAGCCTGAGGAGTTCGACATCACCGCCGAGCGTGGGCGCGCGAAGCCGCTCACCTTCGGCGCGGGGCCGCACTTCTGCCTCGGCGCCAACCTCGCCCGCGCCGAGCTCCAGGAGGCGCTCACCTACCTCGCGCCGCGGATGCTGGGGATGAAGCTCGACGGCGAACCCGTCTACGACACCCCGCTGGGAATCTACGGGATGCGCGAGCTGCGGGTTCGCTTCGACGTCGGCTAGATCCGCCGACCTGGCACCTGAGGGGTCAGACCCCTTCGGGGACCGCCGACCTGGCACCTGAGGGGTCAGACCCCTTGGGGGACGGGCCGGGCTCAGCGGGCGGCGCGGGCCAGGTGGGGCCCGGCGGCATCGCGCGGCGCCTCGCGGGGCGGGTCGCTGCCGCCGAGCGCCTCCAGCGTGGCGGCGACCGAGGCCGAGAGGGCGCCGAGGTCGTAGCCGCCCTCGAGCACGACGAGGACCGGCGCCTCGAGCTCGGCGCCGAGGTCGCGCATCGTCGCCGCCATGTCCGCGTAGGCGGCCTCGTCGAGGACGGCACTGGGCGAGCGGGTCGTCGCGATGGGCGTCGTAGCCGGCCGAGATCGCGATCAGGCCGGGCTCGTAGTCGGCGGGCGACCGGGACGACGACGTGCTGGACGAGGGCGAGGAACTCGTCCGGGCCCGGCGCCCGGCGGCACCGGGAGGTTGAGCGTGTAGCCCTCCCCCGGCGCCGGTGCCGCGCGTCGCCAGGCGCGCCGGTGCCCGGATACAGCGGGCTCTGGTGGATGCTCGCGTAGAGCACCTCGCTCTGATGTCGTAGAAGATCTCCTGGGTGCCGTTGCCGTGGTGGACGTCCCAGTCGAGCACGAGGACCCGCTCGGCACCTCGGCCGTCGCGATCGCGTGCGCGGCGGCGACGGCGACGTTGTTGAACAGGCAGAAGCCCATCGCCAGGTCGCGTCTCGGCGTGGTGGCCGGGCGGGCGCAGGCCGCAGAAGGCGAACGCGGGCCTCGCCGGCCAGCAGCCGCTCGGCCGCGGCCGCGGCGGCCGCCGGCGGAGCGCAGGGCGGCGTCGAAGCTGCGCTCCGAGGCGACCGTGTCGAGGTCGATCATGCCGCCGCCGCGGGCGCAGAACGCCTCGATCGCGTCGACGTGCTCGGCGGTGTGTACGCGCTCGAGCTGCTCGCGGGTCGCCGCCGGCGCCTCGACCGCGCTCCATCCCGAGCCAGTCGAGCGAGTCTCGAGCCGCGCCTCGATCGCCTCGATCCGGCGCGGGTTCTCGGGGTGCGAGCCGGTCTCGTGCTCGAGCGAGAGCGGATGGCGGAGATAGATGCCCGGTCGCCACGCGGCTACCGTACCCGCGCTCGTGGCGGCCGGATAAGGCACGAGCGGCGCTACGACGTCGCCGTGATCGGCGCCGGCGCGGCCGGGCTCCACGTCGCGATCGAGGCCGCCGAGCGCGGCGCGCGGGCGTGCCTCGTCTCGCGCAAGCCGCTCGCCGAGAGCGCCTCGCTTCTGGGCCCAGGGAGGGCTCGCCGCGGCGCTCGCCCCCGACGACTCCCCCGAGCGCCACGCCGAGGACACCCTCAACGCCGGCCGCGGCGCTGCTGCCGCGGCTGCGGTCGAGGTGCTGGTCGCGCGCCGCGCCCGGCGCCGTGCAGGCGCTGCGCGACCGCGGGGTCCAGTTCGACCTCGAGCCCGACGGCGACCTCGCGCTGGGCCTCGAGGGCGGCCACACCGCGCGCCGGATCGTCCACGCCGGCGGCGCCGAGACCGGACGCGCGCTGACCGGCCGCCTCGCCGAGCTCGCCGCCGAGCACGAGCGGATCGAGCGTGCTGCGAGCGGACCTCGGCGCTGGCGCTCTGGAGCGACGGCGAGCGCTGCGCCGGCGCTCATCACCGACCGCGGCCGGATCGCGGCGCGGGCCACCGTGCTCGCGACCGGCGGCGGCGCGGCGCTCTGGTCGCGGACGACGAACCCATGGGGCGCGGTCGGCGCCGGCGCGGTCCTCGCCCACGCCGCGGGCGCCGAGCTCGCCGACCTCGAGCTCTGCCAGTTCCACCCCACCGCGCTCGCTCTCGCCGGGGGCGAGCGCGACGGCGCGCTCGTCACCGAGGCGGTCCGCGGCGAGGGCGCGACGCTGCTCGACGCGCGCCGGTCGGCGCTTCACCGACGAGCTCGCGCCCGCGCGACCAGGTGACCGCGGCGATCCTCGACCGGATGGACGCCGACGGGGGCGAGCACGTCTGGCTCGACCTGCGCGCCGCTCCCCGCGGACGCCTTCCCGAGCGTCTTCGCGACGATCCGCGCGCGCCGGCCTCGACCCGCCGCGGAGCCGGTACCGGTCGCGCCCGCGGCTCACTACCTGATCGGCGGCGTCGCGACCGACCTCGACGGGCGTACCACGGTCGCGCGGCCTCTACGCGGTCGGCGAGTGCGCCTGCACCGGCCTCCACGGCGCCAACCGGCTCGCCTCGAACTCGCTCAGCGAGTGCTTCGTGTTCGGCGCCCGCGCCGCCGCGGCGGCGCGTCGCCGAGGCCGAGGCCGCCGCAGAGAGATCGCCGACCCCGACTGGCGGTTCGAGCCCCCGACGGTCGAGACGCGCGAGGCGCTGTGGCGCTGGGCGGGGCCGCGGCGCACCGAGCGCCGAGCTCGAGCGCTTGCTCGACGACCCCTATCCGCTCGCCCGGCTGATCGCCCGGTCCGCGCTCGCCCGGCGCGAGTCGCGGGGCGCGCACCGGCGCTCGGATTTCCCGCTGCTCGACCCCGAGCTCGACGGCACCCATTTCGTCGTCGATGCCGGCGGCGGCATCCGCGCTCGAGCGCTGGGTCGTGAATTTCCCCGACCGCGTACTTCTGCCTCCAAGGACCGGCCTAAGCCGCACGGATGAGGAAATTGAGCGTGATCTTCAGTCCAGTGCCTTAATCGACGGCTTAACGAAGCCCCCTACGTGGCGCATCAATAGAGGCATCCGATACTTGCACCGGGTCAACGCCATCCTAGATACTGCGGCAACTCCGGCGAGAGGCACGGAACGCCCGAAGTACGGAACATAGGACGAGGAGGGTCACGAGAGATGTACCAGTTCAGCCGCTCGATCTACCGGGAGCTGGCGCCCGAGGTGGTCGAGGATCCGGAGGATCCGACGGGCTGCGCGAACAAGCAGCGCGTGCTGGACGCTTGCGAGGGCGCGATGCGCCGGCTCGGCGATGGACCGTCGCTATTTCGCGCGACCGACGCGGACGCTGTTCACGGAGGTGCGCCCGCACTTCTCGATCAACGACCAGCTTCGCGTCTACAAGGTGATCGAGTGCCTACATGGGGCTCGCGAACGCGTACCTCGACAGCCTGCCGCCCGAGGAGCTCGACTTCCTCGGCCACAAGGCCGAGTGCCAGGCGCACACGCGCAAGGGCACGCCCTGCCAGCGCGAGCCGCTGCCGGGCCGCGATTACTGCCCGTCGCACAAGCATCTCGAGGAGACCTTCGAGCTCGCCGAGGAGGGCTTCGAGCCCGGCCTCGACACCGACGAGCTGATCGCCACAGCCTGAGCGAGGCCCGTCAAATCGAACGGGGTCTGACCCGAGCCCTCGGCGCGGCATCGGCCTGCTGCCGGGCCCGGGTCTGACCCCGCGCCGGCGTCCCTCCGCGTCCCTTAATCTCGGCCGAGTGCTGCTGGGAGTCGACGTCGGCGGGACGTTCACGGACGCGGTCCTCGACGACGGCGAGGCGCTGCACACGGCGAAGGCGCCGACGACGCCGGACGACCAGTCGCGCGGGGTGATCGCCGCGGTCGAGGCGGTGCTCGAGCGCGCCGGGGCCGAGCCTCCCGAGGTCGAGCTCCTTCGCCCACGGGATGACGGTGGGAACCAACGCGCTGCTCGAGGAGCGCGGCGCCCGGACCGCCCTGCTCGCGACCGCCGGTTTCACCGACCTGCTCGAGATCGGCCGCCAGAACCGGCCGAGCCTCTACCGCCTCTGCGAGCCGAAGCCGGCGCCGCTCGCGCCGGCGGAGCTGCGCTTCGCGGTCCCTGAGCGGACCGGCCCAGACGGCGTGATCGAGGCGCTGGCCGACGATGCGGTCGACGAGCTCGTCGTCCGCGCTGCGCGCTTCGGGCGCGGAGTCGGTCGCGATCTGCCTGCTCTTCTCCTACCTCGAGCCCGCGCCACGAGCGGGCGCTGGCGGAGCGCCTGCGGGCCGAGCTGCCGGGGCTCCACGTCTCCGCCTCGCACGAGGTGCTGGCCCAGTTCCGCGAGTACGAGCGTTGCTCGACCACCGTCATCGACGCCTACCTCTCCCCCCTTCTCGGCCGCTACCTCGGCCGGCTCGGCGAGGCCGCCGCCGAGCTCGGCCTGCCCGAGCCGGTCGTGATGCGCTCCTCGGGCGGCGTCGCCCCGGCCGCCGAGGCCGCGCGAGTCGGGCGCCTGGAGCGTGCTCTCGGGCCGGCGGGGGGCGCGGTCGGCGCCGGCGTGCTCGGCGCGGGTGTCGGGCGACGGCAACGCGGTCGGCTTCGACATGGGCGGCACCTCCTGCGACGTCTGCGTGGTCGAGGACGGCGCGGTGCGGCGCACCGACTCGCGCGAGATCGGCGGGCGGGTGCTGCAGCTCCCGATGGTCGACGTCCATACGGTCGGCGCCGGGGGCGGCTCGATCGCCTGGCGCGACGCGGGCGGGGCCCTGCGGGTTGGGCCGCGCTCGGCGGGCGCCGAGCCCGGGGCCGGCCTGCTACGGGCGCGGCGGCACCGAGCCGACCGTGACCGACGCGAACCTCGCTGCTCGGCTACCTGGCGGCGGACTCGCGCCTCGCCGGCGACGTCGAGCTCGACGCGGACGCCGCCCGCGCGGCGGTGGCGGGGCTCGGCGATGAGCTCGGCCTCGGCGAGATCGAGACGGCGGAGGGGATCGTCCGCGTCGCGAACAGCGAGATGGCGCGGGCGCTCCGGGTGGTCACGGTCGAGCGTGGCGTCGACCCGCGCCGCTTCGCGCTGATGCCGTTCGGCGGCGCCGGGCCGATGCACGCGGCCGCGCTCGCCGCCGAGCTCGACATCGAGCGGATCCTCTGCCCCCGCGCGAGCGGCGTCCTGTCGGCGCTCGGGCTCGCCGCCTCGGAGCGCCGCCGCGATGCCGCGCGGACGGTGATGCTGAGCGGCGATGAACTGACCGCCGAGCGGCTCGCGACGGAGGTGGCGCCGGCTGCGCGAGTCGATCGCCGAGGGGATGGAGGGGGCCGAGATCGAGGCGGTCTTCGAGATGCGCTACCGCGGCCAGGCCTTCGAGCTCGGCGTCGCAGGGGACGCCGAACCCGACCCGGCCGAGCTCGGCGGAGCGCTTCGCCGCCGAGCACGAGCGCCGCTACGGCTACCGCGACGCGGTGGGCGAGATCGAGCTGGTCACCGTCCGCGTGGCGCTGGTCGTGCCGGGGCCCGAGCCGAGGCCGGCGGCGGCGCCCGAGGGACGGCTCGAGCGGGTCCGCCGCGAGGTCCAGTTCGGCGGGAGTGGCGCCGAGGCCGAGGTCCTGCGGGGCGAGCCGACGGCGGGGGTCACGGCGTCCGGGCCATGCGTCTTCGAGCTGCCCGAGGCGACCCTGGTCCTGCCCCAGGGCTGGCGGGCGGAGGTCGACGAGGCGGGGACGGTCGTCGCCGAACGGGGGGCTGGGTGAGCGCCCGCCGGGGACAGAGGGGTCAGACCCCGTTTAGGTTTGCGGCGCTTGTCGCGAGCGCGCTGTGCGTCGCCGCGGCGAGCGCGGCCGGCTCCGCGAGCACGCCGTCGCCCCGGATCATCGGCGGCGAGCCCACCCCGGCCGGCGCCTATCCCTGGATGACCGCGCTGGTGCACGCTGGGGAGAATCCCCGCGCGGGCCACATCTGCGGCGCGTCGCTGGTCGCCCCGACCCGAGTGCTGACGGCGGCTCACTGCATCCTCGCGGACGAGCCGAAGCGAATCGACGCGGTAGTCGGCGCCGAGCGGCTGAGCGCGGAGGACGGAGAGCGGATCGGGGTTGACCGTTTCGCGCTCGACCCCGGGCGCGCGCGACCTCGCGCTCCTGCGACTTGCGCGAGCCGGCGCCACCGGGACCCATGCTGTCGCCCGTCGGGCCGGAGGACGAGCCGCTCTACGAGCCGGGCCGGACCGCAACGGTGCTCGGCTGGGGGCTGACCTCCCAGAACGGGACGAAGGGATCCGACCGGCTGCGGCGGGTGGACGTGCCGGTCGTCTCCGACGCCGACTGCGGCCTCGCCTACGAGGGCAACGAGCCTCCGTTCCGGCCGAAGCGGGAGATCTGCGCCGGGGCCGCCGGTCGCGACGCCTGCGGCGGCGACAGCGGCGGGCCGCTGGTCGTCGCCGACGGCGCGGGGGGGCTGAAGCAGGTCGGGGTGGTCAGCTCCGGGCGCGGCTGCGGCCTCGCGCGCTTCCCGGGGATCTACGGCGAGGTCCCGGCGCGGCTCGACTTCATCACCGACCGCGCCGCCGATCTGGGCTCCGGAGCCGGGGCGGCACCTGCGGGTCAAGGGACGTCCGCGGGTCGGCGGCCGGCTGCGCTGCTCGGACGGCCGCTGGGCGGGGAAGCAGATCGAGTTCCGCTTCTTCTGGTTCTCGCGGCGCACCGCGCGGCGCCTCGACGAGGGCCGGATCTTCGTCCCCGACGAGGAGGTCGCAGGCAAGCCGCGTGTTCTGCATCGTCGTCGCGCTGAACCCCGGCGGAATCGCCTTCCAGCAATCGCAAGACGGTGCGGGTCAAGTGAGCCGGACTCGACCCGATCCTGCTCCAGGTGATGATCGGCGGGCTGCGCGCCGCCTGCGAGGAGATGGGCGCCGTTCTGATCCGCTCCGCCCACTCGGCCAACATCAAGGAGCGCCGGGACTGCTCGACCGCGCTCTTCGATTCCGCGGGCGAGCTGGTCATGCAGGCCGAGCACATCCCGGTCCACCTCGGGTCGATGCCCGAGGCGGTGCGGGCCGTGCTCGAGAAAGAGCATCGCCCAGGCGATCTGTGGGTGCTGAACGACCCCTACCGGGGCGGCACCCACCTGCCCGACATCACCCTGGTCTCGCCGATCTTCGCCGCGGACGACGTCACTCCTCGGCTTCGCCGCCAGCCGCGCCCACCACGCCGACGTCGGCGGCGAGACGCCGGCGGGGATGCCCGCGGACTCGACGCAGGCTCGAGCAGGAGGGCGTGGTGATCGGGCCGACCCGCGTCGACGAGGAGGCGCTGGCGGAGCTCGGCGGAGCGGATGCGCGACCCCGCCCAGCGGCTCGCCGACCTGCGCGCCCAGCGGGCGGCGAACCTGGTCGGCGCGCGAGCGTCTGCTCGAGCTGGGCGATCGCCACGGGCTCGAGTGCTGCGCGAGGGGATGGCCGAGATCCTCGACTACGCCGAGCGGCGCACCCGGGCGAAGCTCGCCGAGCTCCCCGACGGCACCTACGAGGCGAGCGACGTGATGGAGGACGACGCGTACGGGCCCGAGCGCGACGTCGAGCTGCGGCTGCGGGCGACGATCGACGGCGACTCGCTGCGGCTCGACTTCTCGGGCACCGACCACCAGGTCGAGGGCAACCTCAATTGCCCGCTGGCCGTGACCAAGTCGGCCGCGTTCTTCGTCGTCCGCGTGCTCACCGACCCCGACGCCCCGCCCTCGGCGGGAGCGCACCGGCCGATCGAGGTCTTCGCGCCGGAGGGATCGCTGCTGAACGCCCGCGTCGCCGGCGGCGGTCGCGGCCGGCAACGTCGAGACCTCGAGCCGCGTCGCGGACCTGGTCATCGTCGGCGCTCGCACAGGCGGGCCCGGCCTCGGCGCAGGGCCAGGGGACGATGAACAACCTGACCCTCGCCGGCGAGCGCTTCACCTACTACGAGACGATCGGCGGCGGCCAGGGCGCCTGCCCCGGCGCCGACGGCCCGAGCGCGATCCACGTCGCGATGTCGAACACGCTGAACACCCCGGTCGAGGCGCTCGAGACGGAGTTCCCGCTGCGGGTCCGCGAGCTCTCGCTTCGCCGCGGCTCCGGCGGCGAGGGGCGAGCGCCGCGGCGGCGACGGGGTCGTCCGCGAGCTCGAGGCGCTCGAGCCGATGAGCTTCACGCTGATCACCGAGCGCCGCCGCCACCCGCCGCGCGGCCGCGACGGCGGCGCCGACGGCGCCCCGGGTCGCAACCTGATGAACGGCGAGGAGCTGCCCTCGAAGTGCGCCGGCGAGCTCGCCCCCGGCGACCGCCTGCGGATCGAGACCCCCGGCGGCGGCGGCCTCGGCTGAACGTTAAACGGGGTCTGACCCCGTTTAGGGACTATCCGAAAACTCGCGCGTGCCCGGGGCGGTCGAGGAGCGAGCGGGGCGGTGTCGGCGGGTTCCCCGCATGGCAGCGCCATGTGGGGGTTCCGCCGGTGCCGCATCCGCGAAGCTCATTCGGCCGCATCCGGGTGCGTGGGAGTTCTCGGATAGTCGCTTAGGCTCCGCCCATGGCCGAGCGGATCGAGATCGGCGAGATCGAGCTCGCCTACGAGGACGCTGGCGGGGATGGCCCGGCGGTGGTGCTCGTCCACGGTCTCGGCGGCTCGCTGTACGGCTGGCGGGCGCAGGTCACGGGCGCTCGCCGAGGCCGGCTACCGGGCCATCGCCTACGACCAGCGCGGTGCGGGGCTGAGCGCGAAGCCGCCGGGTCCGTACTCGGTCGAGGGCTGGGCGGACGACCTCGTCGGGCTGCTCGACGGGCTCGGGATCGAGCGGGCGGCGCTCGTCGGGCACTCGATGGGCTGCATGGTCGCGTCGAGCAGGCGGCGCTCGCGCTCGGCGAGCGCTGCTGGGCGCTGGCGCTCTGCGGCGGGCGGGCGAGCTGGCCCGAGGCCGCGGTCGAGACGTTCGACGCAGCGCGCCGAGCTGGCGCGCGCGGGGCGGATGGACGAGGTCGCCGAGGCGGTCGCGTTCGGCGGCCTCAGCGAGCGCTTCCGGACGGAGCGCCCGGAGGTATGGGGCCTGATGGTCGCCTCGATTGCCGCCAACGATCCCGATGCCTACGCGGAATCCGCGCTCGCGGCGGGACGCGGCACGATGCGGGGCCTGGAGCGCCTCGCCTGCCCGCTGCTCGCTTTCGCCGGCTCCGAGGACATCGCCACCCCGCCGGCCGACAGCCGAGGAGATCGCGGCGGCGGCCCCGAAGGGCGAGGCCGCGGTGATCGAGGGCGCCGCGCACTGGTGCATGCTCGAGGCCCCGGACGAGGTGAGCCGCCTGCTCATCGGGCTTCCTCGGGCCGCACCGTGCCCGCTTCGGACTGAGAGTTCACAGCATTGCGCACGCACAGACTTGGCAGCTAGCGCCGGGTCTGTACTAGAATCCGCCTCGCGAAATCGGCGCTCGCCCCCGGAGACCCCGGATTCCGGCCTTCGGAGAGGGCGAAGGCCGCAGGGGCCACGGCGGGCCCCAAAAGCTCAATCACCACTCCAACCAACCAACCCAACTAGAATCCACATGCCTATCGCTTTCAAGGAATGGGCCGTCACGGTGCGTGCACTCGCCGAGGGAGAGCAGCTCCTGACGCTGCGCAAGGGCGGCATCCGCGAGGAGAACAAGCACTTCGAGCTCGAGCACGAGCAGTTCTTCCTCTACCCCACGTTCGACCACCAGCGAAACGACCTCGTCCGCAACTCCCACCACCCCGAGCTGCGGCGCGCGCTCGAGGAGGGCGTCTGGCCCGACGAGGAGCCGCCGCCGCGGGCGCTGCTCCAGGACGGCGGTATCCCGCAGCCCGACCGGGTCCGGATCCGCGCCTGGGCGGAGGTCGCCGAGCACTTCGAGACCGACGACCCTCAGGTCGTCAACGGGCTCACCCCCTACCACGTCTGGTCCACCGACTACGCGGCGAAGCGGCTGCGCTGGAAGCCGCGCCACCCGCTCCACGTGATCGTCCTGCGGGTCCACCGGATCCCGCGCCCGGTCACCGTGCGGGTCCGCGACGAGCACCACGGCTGCCGGAGCTGGGTCGAGATCGACCGCGACCTGCCCTTCGAGGGCACGCCGGTGATGGCCGACGAGGAGTTCGAGCGCGCCTCCGCCGAGATCCGCGCCGTCGCCGACGCGGCCGAAGAGCCCGAGCCCGTCCTCGCCTAGAGACGCGCTGAGCGAACTCTCGCCCGAGGACCTGATCCGGGGCGCCGAGCGCGCGCTCGTGCTCGGCATCGGCGGGGGCGGCGACGTCGTCGGCTCGCTCGCCGTGGCGCGGCTCTGCGAGTCGCTCGGGACCGAGTTCGTGCTCGGCGGGGTCGCCTGGGAGCGATTCGCCGTCGACCCCTACCCGGGGCCGCGCTCGCATCGAGCAGATCCGGGGCGGGCGGCCGATCGGCGATGCGGCCCTGCTCGCCGACGGCGAGACCTCGACGCCTGAGGGGGTGCGGTTCTGCGAGGCGGGGATGGCCGGCTTCCTCGGCGAGCCGACGGTGCTCATCGACGTCACCGGCGGGCCGCGGGCCGCCGGCGAGGGGATCCTCGCCGCGGCGGCTGAGCTCGGCTGCGATCTGGCGATCTACGTCCGACGTCGGCGGCGACGCGATCGCCGACCGGGGCCGAGCCGGGCCTCGCGAGCCCGCTCTGCGACGCGGTGATGCTCGCCGGGGCCGCGCGCGCCGCGGCCGAGCGGGCTGAGGGCATCGGCGCGATCTTCGGCGCCGGCTGCGACGCCGAGCTCACCGCCGACGAGGTGCTCGACCGGATCGCGGCGCTCGGCGGCGCCGGCGCCTGGCTCGGCGCCTGGGGCGATGCCGCGCGGATCGCCGACGAGCTCGTCGCCGCCGCCGAGGTGGTGCCCACCGAGGCCAGCCTGCTGGCCGCCCGCTGCGCCCTGGGCGAGACCGGCCCGGCGCCGATCCGCGGCGGCCGGCGCACGGTCGAGCTCGGGCCCGTCGGCGCGCTCACCTTCTTCTTCGACCCGCTGGCCGACGCGGGGTGCCTGCCGCTCGCCCACGCGGTCGCCGAGGCGCCGGACCTCGAGACCGCCCGCGACGCCCTCGCCGCCCTCGGCGTCCGCACCGAGCTCGACTACGAGCGCGACCGCGCCGCCGAAACCTAAAGGTCTGACCCTCTTAGCTTAGGGCCTATCCCGGTAGGGGGCGTGCCCCTGGGGCGGTTCAGGACCGAGCGGGGCGGTGGCGGCGTGAAGTCCGCATGGCAGCGCCATGTGGGCTTTGCGACGGCGCCGCATCCGCGAAGGGTCCTGGGCCGCAGCCAGGGGTGCGAGCCCCTATCGGGATAGGCCCTTGCGCTGGGTCTTCGCGAACTACCGGCCTCCGTACGCCACGGTCCGTCCGGAGTGGTCCAAGGGCTGGGCCTACACCCCGCAGGCCGCGTGGACGAACCGCAGGATGATCGAGCGCACCCTGCCTCATGCCTTCCGCGTGGCCCGCCCGCGGGATCAGAAGTGGGATGCCGCCGTAGGCACCCTCGACCTGCTCGACCCGCACGCCGTCCCACGAGCCCCCTCCTGCGCTCATTGCTCCGCGCGCGGGGCGGGTGAGCTTCATCCCGTGCCCGGGTCGATGCCCAGGGTCGTGCAGCGCACCTGGATCTTCCCGTAGGGAGCCCCCGTCCGGCCGATGGCCGTGGCCCCCGAGAAGAGGCGACCGCTTTCGTACACCCTCGCGGCGCCTCGGATCCTCGAGACGAGCTGATCGCGCCAGGTGTCGATACGGCCGTCGGGTGCCGCGTCGAGCTCGCGCACGCGGCGCGCGGTGCAGTAGAGCCACCGCGCTATGAGCCGCCCCGCCGCGCGTTGGCCCAGATCGCGTCTTGAGATCTCCGCCACCGCCGCCCGCACCCATGTGGACATCGTCTCGTAGGCCCGCTTGAGCCTCTCCCCGAAGACGTAGTAGTCGGTCTTCTCGTCCGGCGCCGGGAAGTCCTCCGGCGCGTCCGGGCAGCGGTCGGGGAGCTCCAGAACCGGGCTGTCGTCGACCGCCGCGCTCGGGTCGCGAACGAAGCCCTCGCACTCCTCGGCGCTCACCGTGAACCGCAGCGTGTGCGTGATCGGGGGCGAGGTCGGCGCGACGAGGCCGTTCGTGAAGGCGACCGGCAGCCTGTCCGGCCAGGCCTTGGCGCCCGTGGTCGGCGAGTAGCCGCCCACGCAGTAGCTGGCGCTGTCCCCGCGCGTCCAGTCCTCGAGCTCGGATCCGTTCTGCACCCACAAATAGGTCCCCGGCGGGGCCGGGTCGGCCGTGACCGTCACCCGCTGGACGTGCGAGTCCGGGGGGAGCTTGTATCGGACCACGTCGGCGGCGAGCCGCTTCGCCGTGAGCGGCTTGGCCTCGGTCAGGTCCCCGCCACCCTCGACCGGGTCCACGGAGAAGCCGTCGGTCCCTCCCTCCGTCGCAGGGCCGGCGAGCGGGTTGGAGGGGCCGAGCCGCTCGCCCCAGAACGTCCCGAGGTCCTCGCCGAGGTCGCGCCCGTTCGCCTCGAGCTCCTTCTGGAGCGCCACGGTGCCGGTGACCCCGGCGCCGACGCGCCGGAAGGTCCCCGCCATGAACTCCCAGGCGGCCGGCTCGCCGCCGAGGTAGTTCGTGACGAACTCGAGGAACCGCCAGGCGCCGTAGGAGCGCTCGTCCCAGGCGGGATCGTCGAGCTCGCGGTCGATCGGGACGAGGGGACGCTGGAGGAACTCGCGGTCGAGCCGCCTGATCTGCGCCTCGCTGGGCGCTTGCTTCACCTCGGCGTAGGTCGCCGTCGCCTCCGCCCACCAGCCCTCCACGAACGCCGGCGCGGACTCGCCGTCGGAGAAGGCGTGGAAGAGCTCGTGAACGAGAGTGGAGCGGAGCTCTACTCCGTCGAGATCGAAGGCGATGAGGACGACGTCCGAGCTCGTCGGCGCCTCGCAATACGAGAGCACCGAGCCGCCGGCGTCGAAGTCCTCGTTGGTGACGAAGATCTGGAGAGGCAGGACGCCGCCGCCTGGGGCGGGGTCCCGCGGCGGCGGGTCGTACCTCGCGCTCAGGAACTCCCAGAAGCGCTCCTCGCGGATGATCCGGGCGGAGCGCTCCGCGGCCTCTCGCGTCCTGCGGTTGCCGAGCACGACGTAGTCGCCGCCGCGCCGCGCGACGGACCTGTAGTCGCTCGTCCCGCCGCGCGGCACGCACTCGCCGACCGGGTCGTAGACCGCCGCCTCGCCCGCGGCCGGGACAAGCAGCGCCCCCGCCGCGAGTACCACCGCGATCCCCTTCCCCGCACGCATGCGTCCGAGCGAGGGTACGCCGAACCGGCTCACGGCGCAAGGGCGTCTGCCAGACTCGCCTCGCTTTGAGGGGCAGGCAGCTCAGCGTGCTCGCGGTCGCCGCGCTGGCGACGCTCTGGGCGGCCTCGGCCGCTCACGCCGCGCCGACGCCGCTCGACTACCAGGGAAACGGCGACATCGGCGGCTTCCGCAACGTCCTGCCGCCGGCCAGGGCTCGAACGCGAACGGGCTCGAGCTCGGCGCGTTCCAGGCGACCGGCGACTAGCCGCCGCACCAGCACGACCAGTACGACATGTACGCGGACCTGGTCTACGAGGCGCCGATCGACGCCGACCGAGATCGGCCAGTTCTACAAGGACGCGAGCTTCGGGACGAGGCCCGAAGACGCGAGCGCACCTACAGCCCGCGCGCCGACGTGACGATCGTCCGCGACGACTTCGGCGTCCCCCACATCTACGGCGAGGGCCGCGACGGGGCGATGTTCGGCGCCGGCTACGTCTCCGCCGAGGACCGGCTCTTCTTCATGGACGTGCTCCGCCACGCCGGGCGGGCCGAGCTCTCGTCCTTCATCGGCGGCGGCCAGGCCGGCGATGGACCACGACGTCTGGGCCGACACCCCCTACACCGAGGACGAGCTGCAGCTCCAGTACGAGCTCGGCGACGATCTCTACGGCGCCATGGGCGCCCAGCTCCAGTGCGACGTCACCAACTACGTCGCCGGGATCAACAAGTACATCTCCGAGGCGAAGGCCGACCCGACGAAGATGCCGGGCGAGTACGCGCTGACGTGAAGCCCGGCGGGCCCGACGACTGGAAGGTCACCGACGTGATCTCGACCGCGTCGCTCGTCGCCGGGATCTTCGGCAAGGGCGGCGGCAACGAGGTCGGGTCGGCGGTCGTGCTCGAGCGCGCGCGAGAGAAGTTCGGCAAGAAGGGCAAGAAGGTCTGGGCGGACTTCCGCTCGGCGGAGGACCCCGAGGCGCCGACCACCGTCCACGACAGAAGTTCCCCTACGAGAAGGTGCCGAGGAAGACGCCGGGGGCCGCTCTCCCGGACCGCGGCACGCCCGGGCGCGAGCCGCTGATCGTCGGCGGCCTCCGGCGACCGGCGGCCCGGTCGACGGGTACGCGGCCGACGAGCCGCGTCGAGCGCCACCGGCGGGCTGCTCGACTCGCTCGGCTCGGATCACCGGCGCCTCGAACGCGCTGATGGTCTCCGGCGCGCGAGTCGGAGTCCGGCGAGCCGCTCGCCGTCTACGGCCCGCAGGTCGCCTACTTCGCGCCGCAGATCCTGATGGAGCAGTCGATCCACGCGCCGGGCGGCCCGCAGGGCCCGCCGCTCGACGCCCGCGGCGCGGCCTTCCTCGGCACCAACCTCTACGTCCAGCTCGGCCGCGGCCGCGACTACTCGTGGTCGGCGACCTCGGCGGGCCAGGACATCATCGACACCTTCGCGCGTGCCGCTATGCGAGCCCGGCGGCGGCAAGCCCACGCTCGATTCCTCGGGCTATGAGTACCGCGGCCAGTGCCTGCCCTTCGAGGTGCTCGAGCGCGAGAACAGCTGGCAGCCGAACCCGGCGATCGACCCGACGCCGCCGGGGTCGGAGACGCTGCGGGCCCTGCGCACGAAGCTCGGCATCGTCACCCACCGCGCCGAGATCGACGGCGAGCCCTACGCCTACACGCGCCTGCGCGCGACCTACTTCCACGAGGTCGACTCGGCGATCGGGTTCTCCGAGTTCAACAACCCCGAGAGGATGGGGACGCCCGAGGGGTTCATGGACGCGGCGTGCAGGATCGACTACACCTTCAACTGGTTCTACATCAACCAGGACCAGATCGCCTACTTCAACTCGGGTACAACCCGAAGCGCTCGAAGAAGGTCGATCCGAACTTCCCCGCCTTCGGCGAGCGCGAAGTACGAGTGGCGCGGCTACATCCCGCCCTCGGACGAGGTGCTCGAGGCCGACCCCGGCCGACCCCGCGAACGTCGACCCGAACAGCATGACCTCGCGAGCAGCGAGCCGTGCTCGAAGCACCCGCAGGTGGTCGACCAGAGCTACCTGACGAGCTGGAACAACAAGCAGGCGCGCGCCTACCGCGCCTCGGACGACGAAGTACGGCTACCAGTCGATCTACCGCTCCGACCCGCTCGACGACCGCGATCAGCGAGGGATCAAGGGCGCGCGCAAGATGAGCCTGCGTCGAGCTGATCAACGCAATGGAGGACGCCGGCACGGTCGACCTGCGCGGCGACACAGGTGCTGCCCTGGGTGCTGAAGGTGATCGGCAACGGCAAGGGGGCGAGCGCCGAGGCGAAGGCGGCGATCTGCGGACGCTCCGCCTGGGTCCGCAAGCGGCGCCCACCGCCGCGACCTGAACCGCGACGGCACCTACGACCACGCCGAGGCGGTGCGGATCATGGACGCCTGGTGGCCGCTCCTGCTGGAGGCGGAGTTCCGGCCGACGCTCGGCGAGGACCTCTACGGGACGCTCGAGGCGCCCGCGGGATCGACGACACGCCCGCACAAGCCCGGAACCAACCAGGGCTCGGCCTACAACGGCGGCTGGTACGGCTACGTGCAGAAGGACCTGCGCACGCTCCTCGGCAAGAGGGTGCAGCGGCGCGCTACTCGCGCGTCTACTGCGGCAAGGGCGACCTCGACCGCTGCCGCGCCGACCTGATCGAGTCGCTCGAGCAGGCGATCGCGATTCCCGGCGAGCGAGGTCTACGGCGACGCCGACGAGGACTGCGAGGTCGGCGACGCGCAGATGTGCTTCGACGCGGTCGAGTTCACACCCACCGGCGGCGATCGGCCAGCCGCCCTTCCACTGGATCAACCGGCCGACCTTCCAGCAGGTGGTCGAGCCGGGGCGGGGGCCGTAGCGCGAGTCGCTTTCGCCGCCCGTAAGCTGCGCGGCGTGGCCTGGGTCGAGACCGAATCGCTGTCCTTCGTCGCTCGCCACGAGACGCGAGGACGCAGCGGGGGCCCAGCGCACGCTCGACGAGCTGGAGGACATGCGGCTGCGCCTCGAGGACCGCTTCGACGAGGTGCCCGGCGAGATCAGCGTCGTCATCCACCCCACTCCGGCCTGGCTCGCCGCGGCACATCCCTTCCTCCCGCTCGCCCGCTGGGCGGCCGCGCCGGCGGGTCGCCGCTACCTAGCCGGCTGGGCGATGGCGACCGAGCTCCACATCCTCAACGACGAGCACGCCGACCGCCGCGCCGGCGGGCACGATTCGCAGCGGGCGCTGCGCGGCACCGCCGACCGCCTCTACACACAGGTCGTGCTCGCCGCCAACAACGCGGCCCTGCCGCCGCCCTGGGGCCCGCGCCGGTTCGCTCGCTACCTGCGCTGGGCCTGGCTGATCGAGGGCGGCTGCGCAGTACTTCTCGGGCCAGGTGCCGCTCTTCCGCGCCGCGGTGATCCGGCGGATGCGCGAGGGGAAGCCACCGACGTTCCCGCCATCGGCGCCGCGACGCGATCATCCTCGGCGGGACCGTCTTCGACCTGCTCGACCGCGAGGTCGGCCGCTCCGCCGCCGAGGTACTCGCCTCCCGGCCCGGGCCGCGGCGGCCTCGAGGCGTCGATCGAGATCGCCTTCGACGCGCCGCTGCGCGGAGGTCGAGCGCGCCTGGCGCCGCCACCTGCGCGAGCTGACCGAGCGCCGGCCGCCGAGCCCGAGGGCGGCATCCCGGAGCTGCGGCTCTCCTAGTCGTTCTAGTTCGCGGGCGATCAGCCGCTCAGCGCGTAGACAGTCCGAGGAGCGCCGGAGCCGACCGCGAGGACGACCAGGATCCAGGCGAGGAGCTTGACCGGGGCCGGGCCGGCGTCGGTGCCGAGCGGGCTCTGGCCCGAGCCGTTCGCATCGCCGCCGGCGGCGACCTCCGCGTCGTTGAGCAGGTTGTGCGCATCCTCGGCGGCGGACTCGGGGACGAGGATGTCCCGGGGGCCCGCTGCGAGGAAGTCGGGGACGTCGAAGCCGCGGGTGCGACGCTGCATCGAGGGGATCCCCTCCTCGAGCAGGATCCCCTGGATCAGCTCGGCCTCGGCGAGGTTGCGCCCGCCGGCGATCCGGACCAGCTCGCCGCGGGTGTACTGCGGCTTCACCTTTCGCGCCCTCTCGTGGGCGTCGGTGATCGGCTCCTTCTCGCCCTGGCCGACGTAGACGAGCGGCATCTCGCACTCGGCGCAGAAGCGCTCGTAGAGCGGGATAGTGCCGTCGCGCAGTGCGGGCAGGCAAGCGGTCCCTCGCTCGACGCCATCAGGGCTCGACCTCGAGCTCGATCTCGGCGACCTGCTCGTCGCGCGATCTCGAACGCCCGCACGACCGGCTCCTCGTCGGCGATCGAGCAGATCAGGTAGACCGGGTCGGGCCAGTTGCGGTGCGACTGGTTGACGTCGGTCTGCGACGGATAGGCCTCGCTCTTGGTGTGCGAGTGGTAGCTCCCCGCCATCTCCTCCCCGGCGTCCTCGATCGCCTCGTGATCCGGAACTGGTCCTGCGGGTGGACCTCGTAGCGGAGCGGGCTCGCGAACGAGTTCCGCGCCCGATGCACCGCCGTCGCCTCGCCGTCCCGCCCGGCCACGAGCCCGCAGCACTCGTTCGGCGCGTCCTCCCGTGCGTGGGCGACGATCTCGTCGATCAGCTCCCGCCGAATCCGCATGCCTGAAGCCAGGCTAGCCGGGTACACGGAGTCGGAGGGGTCAGACCCCATTGTGCTAGCTGAGCTAGCTCGATTTCTGTGCTACTGTGCCTTTTGAATGGCACAGTCCGTCTCCTCCACGCCTGACGCGACTCGATGGGCCGGTGTCCCGAGCGGGAGCCCGTTCCTGATCGCCGAGCGGTTCTCGGTCGACCACTCCTGCGAGCTGCCGGTCGGGGCGCAGCTCCTCTGGCAGCTTCGCGCCTTCATCCGCACCGGCCAGGCCCGCGCCGGGCGAGCGGCTGCCCAGCGTCCGCGAGCTCGCCGAGCGCTGCGGCGTCAACGTCAACACGGTGCGCGCCGTCTACCGCCGGCTCGAGGAGGAGTCGCTCGTCTCCTCGCGCCAGGGCGCCGGCACCTTCGTCGCCGACGGCGCCCCGGTCTCGCGCGAGCTCCGCGAGCTCGTCGGCGAGGCATTGGAGCGCGCCCGCGAGGAGGGCGTCGAGGCCCGCGAGCTCGCGGTCGCGCTCCACGCCGTCTCCCCCGCACCGCTTCCCGACGTCGCTCACGACTCCGACCAGCGCGGCGCGCGCCGCGAGCTGCGGCGCCAGATCGCCCGCCTCGAGGCCGAGCTCGCCTCCTACCCGCGCGAGCTCCAGCCACCCCCCTCGCCCGAGGAGCGCCCCCACCACGGTGGGCGGATCGCCGGGGTCGCCGAGCTCGAGGCAATCCGCGACGAGCTGCTGGAGCGGGTCGCGAAGGTGCGCGAGGCGGACGTGACGCCGCGAGCGCCGGCAGAGCAAGGCGCGCGACAAGGTCGAGGAGATGGTCCGCGACCCGGAGGGCAACAAGTGGCACTGGGTCTCGAGCGAGGAGACCGGCGACCCGGGCTGCAAGGAGTGGCGGGTGACGCCCCGTTACGGGCCGGTCGGCGCCGCGATCGGCTGGTGGCGGGTCAAGGTCTCCGGGGGGTGCCCGTTAGCCGGGCCGGCGTGAGGCCGAGCGATCGACAGAGGGCCGGCCAAACCGGACGCGGAGCCGGTGCCGCAAGCATTTCTGCCAGTCGGTGCGGCGCCGGCGGAGCAGAGGATTTGGCCGGGGCATTTGATGGTCAGAACCGTCGCCGACAGAGCGTTCCTGCCCGCGAAGTCGGTCTTCGAGCAGGTCGGGAACATGATGATCCTGACCGGGAAGACGATCGTCGCCGCGGTCAGGCCCCCGTTCCCCTACGGGACCGAGTTCGTCGGCCAGTTCCTGTTCGCGCTGCAGCTCTGCTGGTTCCCGATGCTGATCTCGACGGTCGCCTTCGGCTTCGGCGCGCCGGGCCTTCAGGCCGCCAACTTCCTCACCCTGTTCGGCGCCCTGGACCGGCTCGGCGGCTTCTTCATCTTGGCCTCGGTCCGCGAGTTCGCCCCCTTCGTCACCGCGATCGTCGTCGCCGGGGTCGCCGGCACCGCGATCACCGCCGACCTCGGGGCGCGCAAGATCCGCGAGGAGCTCGACGCCCTGCAGGTGCTCGGGGTCGACCCGATCAAGAACCTGGTCGTGCCGCGCTTCCTCAGCCTGATGCTGATCACCGGCCTGCTCGACATCTACGCGCTGATCTTCGGGATCTTCGGCGGGATCCTGGCGACGATCCTCTACGGCGCCCCGCTCGGCGGCTTCTTCGCCACCCTGTTCACCAACGCCTCGGTCACCGACCTATGGGGCTCGGTGTTAAAGACGATGCTCTTCGGCGCGATCATCGCGATCGTCTGCTCCTACAAGGGGATGAATGCGTCCGGAGGCGCCGAGGGGGTGGGTAGAGCGGTCAACGAGGCGGTGGTGATCGCCTTCCTCGGGGTGTTCGCGTTCAACTACGTCTTCACCCAGACGCTGCTGGCGACCCATCCCGAGCTCTCGGTGATTAGGTAATGAGCGGCTGGCTCGCGATCCCCCGCGACTGGCTCTCCTCGCTGGGCGAGATCGCCCGCTTCGGCGGCGACGTCATGGCCCGCGTTTACACCGGCCGGGTCTTCCAGTTCTTCGGCGAGTCGCTGCGCCAGGCCGGGATCCTGATCTTGGGCTCGACCCTGGTGATCTGGGGCCTTGTCTTCGTCATGGGCCTGACCTGCGGGATCGAGGGCGCCTACCTGCTGCGCGCCCAGGGCGCGCCCTCCTACGCCGGCGTCTTCAGCGCCTGGTGCGATCTGCGCGAGATCGCCCCCTACGGCTTCGGCTACATGCTCTCGGCCAAGGTCGGCACCGGGATCGTCGCCGAGCTCGGCTCGATGCGGATCTCCGACGAGATCGACGCGCTCGAGGTGATGGGGATCCAGCCGATGACCTATCTGGCGGCGACCCGCCTGCTCGCCGCCTGGCTCGTCTTCCCGTTCATGTACCTGGCGGCGATCGGGGTGATGTTCTTCGCCTCCTACATCGCCGTGGTCGAGCAGATCGCCGAGACCTCGGCGGGCGGCTACTTTTTGATCTTCTGGATGTTCCAGAACCCGCCCGACCTCTTATTTTCCCTGATCAAGGCGATGGCGATGGCGACGGTGATCGTGATCGTCGGCTGCTACTACGGCTACACCGCCTCGGGCGGCCCGGTCGGGGTCGGCACCGCGACCGCGAAGTCGATGCTCGTCAACATCATCATGGTCCACATCATCGGGATGATGGGCACCCTGATCTTCTGGGGGCAGAATCCAAGGGCGCCGATAGGCGGATAGATGCGCCTGGTCCTGTGGCTTCGTCGTCTCGACTGGCCGCGCTCGTGCCGTTCGCGATCCTCGTCCGCGGGCTCGCCCCGCTCGAGGCGCTCCTGGTGCCGCTCGGCGCGTTGGTCGCGATCTCGGTACTGGCGGCCAACGTCTGGGCCCAGGCAGGACCCGGAGCTAGGTCGTGGAGGCGGGGATGAAGATGCAGGACGATCGACCGGCTGGCTGCCGCATTTCTGCTCCTGCTGATGGCGATCGGCTCGTTGGTGCTCTGGATCGGAGTGCCGGTGGGCTCGCTGTGGGCGGCTTCGAAGCTGAGCGACTCGGGCACCGGCCACCTCCTGATCGCGCTGCCGCTCGTGCCGGCTGCCATGATCGTCTGGGGCGCCTTCCTCTTCTGGCTCAACGCCCTTTACCTGCGGGTGACCGGGGCCTCTGGCCGAGCCCGAGGATCCCGACGAGCCGCCGCGCCCGCTCCGCGGGCCGCTCGAGCCGCTGCTCGTCGGCTCCCTCGTCATCGCGATCGTCGCCTTCCTGGTCTGGTTCTTCGCCTTCGCGGAGAACCCGACCGTCAGCCTCTACTGAACCGATTCGTCTCGGGTCTTCTCCACCTGAGGGGGGTATCGCCCCACGCGCTGGGCGCGGTGGGACCCGTGGATGAAAACCACCGAGACGGTGGCTTTCACCAAGCGCCTCCGCAAGCCGGGACGCGGGTGAAACCACCGAGGATCGGGCTCAGACCAGTGCATGCCCGCGGGCCGCTCCGGCTCGGAAGGTCTCCGGCCTCGTTGCCGACCAGGTCCGGGTCGTCGCGACCGCGCTCCCAGAGCAGGTCGTCGAGGATCGGCGGCGGGATGCCGGTGGCGTCGGCGACGCGCTTCCACGCGTCGCGCGTGGCTGCGCGCACCTCCTCCGCCCCGCCTGGCTCGACCAGCCCGGAGCGAAGCGCGAGCCGCATCAGCACGTTGTCGGCGCAGACCTGCCAGCGCTCGGGATCGCCTACCTCGAGCCAGCCGCGGCGCTCAGCGATCTTCGCGAACAGGAACGACTTCTTCTGGAGCGGGTCGGCGTACGCCTCGAAGCGCGCGAGGCGCTCGAGCAGGCCCCCCTCCCCGCCCAACCTCCTCCGGGCGTCCTCGATCAACGCTTCGGCCTCGCCGCCGTAGTCGCGCTCCAGGCCCTCGGCGAGCTGGCGCCAGAGCCGCGCCCGCCCCTCGGGATCCGACACCGTCTCGCCGCCGATCCGGAAGAGCTCCGCGACGCCGCTCCCCTCGATCGCGGCGAGCCGGCCGGCACTGAGCGTCCCCGGATCGCGGCGCTCCTGCCGGCACGCGAGCTCCCAGAGCAGCTCGCTGCCGCCGAACGGCCCCGAACCCTCGATCCGATGCTCCGAGCGGTAGCCGGTCCGATGGTCGATCGCGCAGAGGAACAGCGCCGCGTCGGCGCTCGGCACGTGCTCGAACGTGGGCGGCTCATAGGCCTCGGCGAGCTCGCGGACGCGGGAGGCGACGCGGTCGATGGCTGCGGGCGCGGCGCTGGAGCTTGGCGCTTTATTCACTCACGTATGTGAACAAGTCGCCAAGCCGCGCCCTGCTACCACCAGACGGTCGAGTCGATGTCCTCGAGCTCGTCGACGGACTTCGTGTAGACGCCCGAGGAGAGGTACTTCCAGCCGTCGTCGGGGACGAGGAAGACGACGTTGCCGCCGTCCATCTCGGAAGCGATCCGGTGGGCGACGTAGGCGATCGCGCCCGAAGAGATGCCGGCGAACATGCCCTCCTCGCGGAGCAGCTTCTGGGTCCAGATGAACGCGTCGCGATTGGAGACCATGATCTTGCGGTCGAGCACGGAGAGGTCGATGATCGGCGGGATGAAGCCGTCGTCGAGGGAGCGAAGTCCCTGGACGAGCTCTCCCTGCATCGGCTCGGCGGCGACGATCTTCGTCTCCGGGTCGTGTTCCTTCAGCCGGCGGCCGTTGCCCATCAGAGTCCCGCCGGTGCCGAGGCCGCCGACGAAGGCGGCGACCTCGTCGAGCTCGTCGAGGATCTCCACCGCCGTCCCTTCATAATGCGCGCGGGGGTTCGCCTCGTTGCCGTACTGGTAGGGCATGTAGTACGAGGCGTCGGCTCCGGCCATCTCGAGCGCCAGCTCGACCGCGCCGTTGGACCCCTTCGCCCCCTCCGACCAGACGATCTCGGCCCCGTACATCGCGAGGAGCTGCGTCCGCTCCGCGGTCACGTTGTCGGGCATCACGACCTTGAGCGGGTAGCCCTTGCGGCGGCAGATCATCGCGAGCGAGATCCCGGTGTTTCCCGAGGTCGGCTCGAGGATCGTCTGCCCCGGCCCGATCGCGCCCTCGGCCTCCGCGGCGTCGATCATGTACTTCGCCACGCGGTCCTTGACCGAGCCGGTCGGGTTGCGGCCCTCGAGCTTCGCGAACAGCCGCACCGCCGGATTCGGCGACATGCGCGGCAGCTCGACCAGGGGCGTGTTGCCGATCGCCTCGAGGACGTTCTCGAAGCGACCCCCGCAAGGGCGGTTGAGAAGCTCCCCGGATTCCATTGCTTCAGAAACTGTAGCTGGGCGCGGCACGCATGGCGGCAGCCGGGTAGGTTTCAGTCCCCGGGGGAGCTCAAACCAAGGAGTGGCAATGAGAGGAACCCGTCCCTGGACCCTGCTGGCGCTGATCGCGGTGCTGGCGCTCGGAATCGTCGCGGCCGGCTGCGGCGACGACGACGAGGAGACGAGCGAAGACGGCGCCGCGGCCAGCGTCGAGACGATCGAGGAGGGCATCCTCACCGTCGGCACCGACACGCCCTACGAGCCGTTCGAGATCGGCCAGCCGCCGGACATCTCGGGCTACGACATCGAGGTGATGAACGCGATCGCCGAGGAACTCGGGCTGACCGCGGAGTACACGGACACCGGCTTCGGGACGATCTTCCGCGACACCGCCAACGGGCAGTTCGACACAGCCGCTGCGGCCTCGACGATCACGCCCAACCGCGAGGAAGTGGTGGACTTCAGCGACCCCTACTACCTCACTCAGCAGGTACTGCTCGTGCCCGACGATTCCGACATCGCCTCCTTCGACGACCTGAGCGGGGTGATCGTCGGCGCCCAGGACGGGACCACCGGCGAGACCTACGCCAACGAGGAGACCGAGGCCTCCGAGGTGCGCGGCTACCCCGAGGGCCCGGACGCGATCGCCGCGCTTCAGACCGGCCAGGTCGAAGCCGTGGTCATCGACCAGTTCGTGGCGGTCACCGCACTCGAGAAGCAGGGCGGACTCGAGATCGTCGACGAAGCGGAGGGCGACGAGTTCTACGGCTTCGCGCTGGCGCCCGACAGCGACGAGCTGCGCGAGGCAATGAACGAGGCGCTCGCGACGATGAAGGAAGACGGCACGCTGACCGACCTCTACCAGCAGTACTTCGAGGCCGACCCGCCGACTGCGGTGCTGGAGGGCGTGAACGAGGATCTGAGCGAGTAGGAGCGGCGCCTCGTCGAATGTGACTCCGCTCGAAAGGGGGCGCCGCAAGGCGCCCCTTTTCGTGCCCCAGAACGAATAGCCTGACGCCCACTCGAGCGGAGGAGAGAAATGGAATTCATCTTCGATTACTACTTCGATTTCGGCGTAATGCGGGACAACTTCGACGCCGTCCTCGACGGCTTCTGGCTGACCCTGAAGCTGTCGATCGTCTCGGGCGTTCTGTCCCTGATCTGGGGCCTGATCCTGGCCCTGGTGCGCCAGCTCCCGGGGCGCGCGCTTGCCCCGGTCCGCTGGCTGACGATCGGCTACATCGACGCCTTCCGCGGCATCCCGCTGCTGCTGGTCCTGTTCCTCGTCTCCGGCTTTCTCTCCGCCGCGCAGGCCGAGGGAACGATCCCGCGCGAGATCGGCCTGCCGACCTGGTTCGGCGAGACCTCTCCGTTCTGGTACGGGGTGATCTCGCTGACCCTGACCTACGGCGCCTACATGGCCGAGGTCTACCGGGCCGGGATCGAGGCGGTCCCCCGCGGGCAGATGGAGGCCGCCCGCTCGCTCGGGATGGGCTACGGCCAGGCCATGCGCTTCGTGATCGTCCCGCAGGCGGTGCGCAAGGTGATCCCGCCGCTTCTCAACGACTTCATCGCGCTGATGAAGGACACCTCGCTGGTCAGCGTGATCGGCGCGCTCGAGGTGGTCCAGGCCGGCTTCGACGTGCAGAGTGCCGAGTTCAACGGCTCCGCGCTGGTGCTCGGAGCGCTCTTCTTCCTCGCGGTCACGATCCCGCTTGCGCGGATCGTCGACCGGCTGATCGCCCGTCAGCAGGGCAGGGTCTCGGGCGGCGGAGGCGGAGGGGACGGCGACAAGTCCGAACCTGAGCCGCCGCCCGTGCCGACGGGGATGGCGGGAGCCTAGGATGGCCGCCATGGAAACGGGCGCTGCCGAGGCTCCGGCCGACGGGTCGATGGTGCGGCTGGAGAACATCCACAAGCGCTTCGGCGCCCTTCACGTCCTGCGCGGCGTCACCCTCGACGTCCCGCGCGGCTCGGTGGTCTGCGTGATCGGGCCGAGCGGCTCGGGCAAGTCGACGCTCTTGCGCTGCGTCAACCTGCTCGAGCCGCCGGACGAGGGCCGGATCATGCTCGAGGGCAAGGAGATCACCGGCGAGGGGGCCGTCGAGGGCGAGGACTTCGTCCGTCGCCGGGTCGGGATGGTGTTCCAGCAGTTCAACCTGTTCCCGCACAAGAGCGCGCTCGAGAACGTCACGATGGGCCCGGAGAAGGTGCTCGACCGCTCGGGCAAGGAGGCGAAGGCGAAGGGACGGGCGCTGCTCGAGCGGGTCGGGCTCTCCGACAAGGTGGACGAGTACCCGGACCGCCTCTCCGGCGGCCAGCAGCAGCGGGTCGCGATCGCCCGGGCGCTGGCGATGGACCCGCACGTGATGCTCTTCGACGAGGTGACGAGCGCCCTCGACCCCGAGCTGGTCAAGGAGGTCCTCGACGTGATGAAGGAGCTCGCCGGCGAGGGGATGACGATGATGGTCGTCACCCACGAGATGGGCTTCGCGCGCGACGTCGCCGACCGGGTGGCGTTCATGGACGGCGGCGTCGTCGTCGAGGAGGGTCCGCCCGCCGAGGTGCTCGGCTCGCCCAAGAACGAGCGCACCAAGCGATTCCTGGGGCTGGTCCTGGAGAAGTGAGCCCACCGCAGCCTCGGCCGCGGCTTCCCGACGAGCAGATCGAGTGGGCGAGGCGGACGCGCCGCCACCCGCGGCCCACCCAGCCCGACTTCTTCGTCCTGCGCCGGCTCGTGCAGAGCCTCGAGACGGTCTTCGGGCGGCTTCCGGGGCCCGTGAAGACGCTCGACGTCTTCTGCGGCACCCGCCCCTACGAGGACCTGCTGCCACCGGGATCGGAGGTGACGGGCTTCGACATCGACAACCACCATGGGAGCGCCGACGTCACCGGCACGGAGTTCCTGCCGTTCGATGACGCCAGCTATGACCTGGTGCTGTTCACCGAGGGGTTCTTCTATTCGCCCGACCCGGTCGCCGCCGCCGAGGAGCTTCGTCGCGTCGCGCGGCCGGGCGGCCGGGTCGTGATCACGCTGCCGCTGGTCTGGGAGTACGACCGGCGCCAGATCGAGCACCGCTTCACCTCGACCTCGCTTGCGCGCGTCTTCGAGGACGCCGGGTGGGAGGAGGTCGAGACCCTCGAGGTCGGTGGCTACGCGGTTTCGTGGGCGCTTCTCAGCGGCCGCATCCTGCGCGCGGGAGAGGAGGTGCTCAGCGACCGCGGCCTGGGGGCGCTGCGACCGCTGTTCCCCGCGCTCTATCTCGCGATGAATACCGTGGCGGTGCTCGCCGATCGCTTCGAGCGGCTGGTCTGGCGCCCCGGCGCCTACGCGCTGCCGCCGGACATCCTCCTCACCGCCCGCCGACCCGCCGGGTGAGCGTCCTCCTGATCACCGCCGCTGACGCGTTGCCCGAGCGGGCGCGCGTCTGGGGTCGCGAGAACCTCGTGCAGCCGGTGCGCGAGCGCGAGCCGCTGACCTGGCTCACGCTGGCCCACCTCCTCGGCTGGCGCCCCGAGATCGTCAGGGGCGACGCGGCCTCCGCGCTCGCCGGCGCAGCCGACCTGAGCTTGGTGATCGTCGCCCGCGACCCCGACTCGCTCACCGAGGAGGAGTGCGGCGCGATCGCCGCCGCGCTAGAGCGAAGTCCTGCCCTCGTGATCGCGCGGGCGGCGTCGCCCCAATCACCCCTGGCGCGGCTCGCCGGGACCTCGCGCGCCGGCGGGACGAGGAGCGACGGCGCACCGCGCTGGACCGGACCCGGTGCCGAGCGGGGGTGGTCCGGCGTGCCCGAGCTTGCGCTCGACGTCACCGATCCCGCGCCGCGCTCAAGGCGCCGACGACCTCGCCGCCGCCTCGCCAGAGCCAACGGGGCGAGCGGCTGGGCGTGGCTCGGCGAGCGGCCGCTGGCGCTCGCGCTCCCGCTCGGCCGCGGCACGATCGTCACTCTGAGCGCCCACCCCTCGGAGCTGTCCGAGTCGGCTCCCGCGGGGAGCGGCCTGCTCGCGCACCTGCTCCGCTGGGGTGTGCCCGCACCGGTCGCCTGGCTCGACCTCGAGGGAACGGTCGTGCTGCGACTGGACGACCCCGGAAGCGCGGCGGGCGCCCATCTCGACCCCTGGGCGCATCCGCTGCCGAGCGAGTCGGATTGGACCCTCCTCGCCGACGAGCTCGAGCGCCGCCGCGGCCGGATCTCGATCGGCTACGTCTCCGGGTGGCTCGACGACGGCGATCCGGCCCGCGGAGAGCTCACGGTCGACGGCAAGCGGGTGCAGCGGGTCGCGGGCGCCGTCCACGCGTCGGGACTCGTCGTGTACCGCTCTCGCGCGGGGTTCACCCACGACCATCCGGCGGAGCTTCGATCGCTCACCGCGCTGCGCGGTCGCGGGGTCGCCGAGCTCGAGGTGCACGGTCACACACACGTGCGGCCCGACCCCGGCGAGGGATACAGCCACGAGCGCTGGGCGAGCGCCGAGGACCGCCACGAAAACAGCGCGTGGTACCGGGAGCTGGAGGGCTTCCGGCGAAGCGGCGAAGCCCCCGGCCCGGTGGCGCGCGGCACGCGGGCGATCGAGTCTTCGACCGAAGCGAGGCCGGCCGCGCTCGCATGTCCCGGACTGGCCTGCTCGCCCGACGCCGTGGAGTGCGCGCTCGACGCCGGCCTCGAGCTGGTCTCCGCGGAGACCCACTCGCTACGCCTGGGCGACCGCATGGCCTGGACCGAGCATCTGCGAAGCGTTTACGTCGACGGCGGCCCGGGCCCGTGGCTCGAAGCCGGCGTGCCCGCCGTGGCCCTGCTTCACGACCGCGACGTCGCCGGCGATCCCGGCTGGCTCGCCGAGCGCATGGACGAGTGGCTCGCCAACGGTTGCCGGCGCTTTTGGGACCTCCGCCAGCTCGCCGCCGCGCTCGCCCTGCACGTCACGCCCGCGGGGGCCGCCGAGGACGGGGGTGTCCCACCTGCCGCCCCGGTCCCACTCGCGCTCAGGCGCCCCGGCGAGGAGGTCGAGTCCCGGCAGTACCCGGCGGCTACCAGTGGTCCGGCATCTGGCTCATCCGTCGCTTGAGCGCGAGCGGGATGCGCTCGTGACGAGCGCCGAGCTGGAGCGCGGCGAACTTGGTCGCCTCGTAGGTGAGCGCGTATGGGATCCACCGCGCCTGTCGCTCGCGCACCAGCCAGGCGAGCTCGGCCCGCGCGTAGCGGGCGACCTCCGCGCGCAGCACCGACCGCGAGCGGTTGCCCGCCGCGAGAAAGGCGCGATCGCCCGCGGTGCCGAGGTCGAAGTAGCGGCGAAACGCCGAGCGGAGCGTGTAGGGATGCGAATGGCGGACCACGGCGCGGGGCTCGTAGCGGATCGCGTATCCCGCCAGGAGCACGCGGCGGGCCCACTCCTGGTCCTCGCCCATCGCCATCCCGCTCGCAAACGGGAATTCCTCCCAGACCCGGCGGCGAATCGCGGAGCAGACGTTGGTGAACAGGGTGGTCCGGACGGAGATCTCCTCGGGTCGCGAGGCCGTCTGCGTCCGCGGCTCGTCGCCGTAGAGGAAGCTCAGCGCGAAGCGTTGCGGCGGCGGTGCATCCGCATGCGCGACCTGGCGCCCGTAGACGCCCGCGAGGCGGTCGCTCTCGCCGAACGGTCGGGTCATCGACTCGAGCCAGTCGTCGCGCTCGGGGTAGGCGTCGTGAGAGATCGCGACCAGGATCTCCCCGGAGGCCAGCTCGGCGAGCAGGTTGCGGGTGCCGCCGTAGTTGAACTCCGACCTGGGGATCGACTCCACCCGGGCGCCCGCGGCGCGCGCGATCTCCACCGTGTCGTCCGTGGACCCGGAATCGACCACCACGATCTCGAAGTCCCCGTCGAGCCGCTGACGGCCAAGCGCCGAAAGGCATCGGCGGAACTCCTCGCCGCCGTCTCGAACCGGGATCAGGACTGAGGTCCGGGGCGCCACGGCGCTCAGCCTATGGGTAGTTCTCCGCAGAGAACTGCGGAATTCCCCGACTGGTCAGTGGGTGCGGGGCGGTCGATAATCGAGCGCGATGGGTCGCCATCGCGGCCCTGGCGGCCACGGCGCTCACGCTCGCCCCGGCGAGCGCTCAGGCGGAAACATCGTCTTAGATCCTTAGTCTCGCGACTCGAGACGAGCCACCAGCACGCCGGGATGCGACGGACGCGAGTCGTCGTACGGCACCGCCCGCTCGACGCTGAGGTCGAACCCGCGCCCGCCGTCCTCGAAGCGGCGCTCGTAGACGGGCTCGAGCTCCGGCGCGAACAGCTCCAACACCTCCCAGGAGAACTCCTGCGGCTCGGTCAGCCGCGCGGGGTGATTGAGCTCGGTGAACAGTAGGAATGTGCCCCCCGGCGTTAGCACCCGCTTGATCTCGGCGGCGGCGCGCGCGACGTCTTCCACGTGGTCGAGCGAGTTGATCGAGGCAATCACGTCGAACGAGGCGTCATCGAAGGGCATGCGCTCCGCCACGCCCTCGACGTAGCGCATTCGCTCAGGCGCCCGATCCGGAACCAGATCCAGGTACCGATCGGCGAGGGGGTCTAGACCCACTCGCTCTGCGGCCATCCCGGCCCAGTCGAGCTCGCCGCGCGGTCCGCAGCCGACGTCGAGAACGCTTCTGCCCGCGTAGAACGAGCGATCGAGTCCGACGTGCGTGGTGAAGAACGACTCCCGGCTCTCACCCGCGAAGCGCCCGTCCGCGACCGCCGTCCGCCAGAAGCGGAGCTCGGCGCGGCGCCCAAGGAGGGTCCAAACGCGCGCGAGCAGCGGGATCCGCTCGCGGAGGGAGGGCCGCATCAGCGGGCGAAGCGCACGTTTCACCGTAGTACCCGTCCGAGGACTTCCTCGAAGCGCTCGGCGATCGGCTCGATCGCGAAGGCCGACTCGGCATACCGACGCCCGTTGGCCCCCATCCGCGCACGCTCGTCCGGCGAACCGAGCAGACGCTCGGCGGCCGTGAGGAACTCGTCGCGGTCCCCGGGCTCGACGACGACCCCGGCCCCCTCGCGCGCGACGATCCGGCCGGCCAGGTTCTCGGCGGGGACCGAGACCAGGAGCGCCCGCCCCGCGCACAGATACGAGAGCACCTTCGACGGCACCGAGTACTCGTCCCGCATCGCGGTGGATCGAGGCGACGAGGACGTCGGCGGAGCCGAGCACGTCGGGCATCTCCTCCCAGGCCGCGAATCCGCGCAGGATCAGGTTGCCGAGGCCCGCCTCGCGGGCGCGTCGGCGCAGGTAGTCGAGCTCGGGCCCGCCGGAGAGCACGAGCACGCGGACGTCGTCGCGGTCGCGATGGTGGGACGCCAGGCTCGAGCATCAGGTCTCGGTCCTGCTTCATCCCGATCGCCCCCGTGTAGGCGAATACGAAGCGCTCCTCCAGACCCTGCGCGCGGGCCCACGGGTTGTCCTTGGGACGCTCCGGCAGCTCGGCGAGCGGCGCCCAGTTCTCGATCGTCGCCGCCCTGGCCGGCTCGACTCCGGAGCGCTCGAGAAATGGCTCGAAGTCGTCGCTGATCGAGACCACGGCGTCACTGTCGCGCAGAAGCCGGCCCTCGAGCCGCATGTAGCGGCGGCCGATGAGCCTTCCGATGCCCGACAGCCGGCTGCCGAGTAGATCATGGGTCCCGATCCCGATCAGGTCGTGAAGCCAGAACACGAACGGGATTCCGGCGCGCCGGGCAGCTCGCCTGGAGCAGGCGCTGAGCATCGAGCGGGACGTTGGCGCCCAGCACGACGTCGGGGCGGAGTCGCTCGGTGAGCTCGGCCGCGAGGCGGCCGTACAGCCGCTCCTGGCGGTACCGCTTCAGGTAGCGGTACTTGTCGAGCGGCTCGCCGAGGTCGATGGGCGCGTAGTCGAGCGTCTCCGGATCGTCCGCATCTCCGGCCATCTGTGCGGCGGAGCCGGGGGTGTCGATCAGCGAGGCGCACCAGGAATGGGTCACCTCGTGTCCGCGCTTTGCCAGCTCGCGGCTCAGTTCGACCGCGAACGGATAGCCGCCGAACTCGTGGACGAGGATCCGCACCGGACCCGTCGGCGACTCAGCGAACGCGCCGGCCGAGGCCGAGCACCGAGAGGAAGAAGGCGCCGAAGATCGCCTGCAGGCCGAGCACCATCAGGGTGAGGCCGACGAGCGCGAGGCGCTCCTCGCTGAGCGCGCCGAGGCCGCGATCGAGCCAGGTGACGAAGACGATCGCGGCGATGACGAAGCCGATCGCGAGCAGGATCGCCGCCGGCGACGATCCCGTGCTCGAGCCGCAGGCTGGCGTCGCGCGCAGTCGATCAGCGAGTCGTGCTCGCCGAGGTAGTAGAGGGCGAACGCGCGGGCGAAGATCCCGATCTGGAGGATCTGGGCGCCGACGATCAGGGACGCCACCGAGGCGATCAGCGCGTGGAACTCCCATTCGCGCCCGAACAGCTCGATGCCGGTGAGGACGACCACCATGCCCAGCGTCCCGGCGAGGGCGAGCAGGGCCCCCGGGAGCAGGAAGAGCCACGTGGGGCTGTGGATCAGCAGGAAGCGCAGGTGCCGCCATCCGTCGGAGAACGACGACAGCTTCGACTCGCCCTTGCGCGGGTGGTAGGAGATCGGGATCTCGCGGACCTCGAGGCCGAGCTTCGAGGCGCGGATCACCCATTCGGAGGCGAACTCCATTCCCGTGGTGCGCAGGTCGAGCCTCGGAAGGAGGTCGCGGCGGAACGCCCGCATCCCGCAGTGCGCGTCGGAGACGCCGGTGTGGAAGAAGAGGTTGAGCGTGCCGGTCAGCAGCGGGATTGCCGACGTAGCGGTGAAGCCACGGCATCGCCCCGGGCCTGGATGTCCGCCATCCGGTTGCCGATCACCATGTCGGCCCCGTCGCGGAGCGGCTCGAGGAAGCGCGGGATCTCGGCGAAGTCGTAGCTGTCGTCGGCGTCGCCCATCAGCACGTAGGTGCCGCGCGCGGCGCCGAAGCCCGCCCGGTACGCGGATCCGTAGCCGCGGCGCGGCTCGGATGACGACGCGCGCGCCGGCCTCGCGGGCGAGCTCGGGCGAGCGGTCGGTGGAGCCGTTGTCGGCGACGAGGACCTCGCCGTCGATCCCGGCGGCGGCCATCGTCTCGACCGCCTTGCGGACGACGATCTCGATCGACTCCGCCTCGTTCAGGCACGGGATCACGACCGAGAGCTCCGGCTCCCGGGTCCCGCGCTCGCCCAGCGGCGCGGCGCTCGTCTCGGCAACGCCGGATGGCTTCATCTGCTCACCGCCCCGGGAGAGGCTAGCGCCGGAAGGCCGGGCGGTGGCTCGCCCGGCTTACGGGGATTCGAGATATGGCGCGAGGTACGGTGGCGCGTGCGGGTGCGGGTGCTTCGTCCGAGCCATCGGTGGTGACGGGCCCGCACGCTGGTCACCCGCCGCGCGCGGCTGGGTCCGGTTTCCCGAGAACGCGGATCGCCACGCGTCCGCTAGGGGTTTCGGAGACCCGTCGGCGTAATAGAGCCCGGTCTGGTACGCCGAGAACCCGTCCGGCGAGACAGGCGTGTCGACTATTTGGAGCCAGATCGCGGCCGAGGCGCCCTGCTTTCGCAGCAGATGCAGGGCCTCGGGAACCCAGCGCGCCACCTTGTCGACCGGAAATGCCCACTCGGCTTTGTCCGGAGGATCGGTCTCCCACCAAATCTCGGTGGCCCACGCCTGACGCCGTCCCTTCGGTCGGATCGTCTTGGCGCGCTCAGCGGCGCGCAGCACTTCAACGAGGTTCTTGAAGTCCGAGATGGCGACGTCGTCGGGGCTGATCGCGCTTCGTCGCGGGCCGCCGGAAGTGGTGATCGGGTGATGGGAAAGGAGATCCATCTTTGCCTTCACCTTGCAGCGGTCGCCCTTCAGCTTGCCCCGCTTCACGTGGAGGCAGAGGAGCTTCCGGAAGAACCGGAGTGGACGAATCCGCGCGCCCTCTCCCGGGTCGTCACCGTAGGGGGCGGTGCTTCCGCCGACGACGTTCACCTGGGCGTTAGCTCGGTGTGCCCCCTCGTATGCGGCATTGAGCATCTCGCGGTAGTTGCCTGGGCTCGCCGGTTTCGTCGCCTTCTTTCCCTTCCACTGAGGGTTCAGGAAGTTCGGCAAATTCGGCTCGTTCCAGGGCTCGATGTAGCTGACCGCAGGAAGCGCCGGTTGTGCGAGCCCCGGCGAGTAGCTGCCGGAGTAGCGCCCCGCGACGGCCTCGGCGAACTGACCGAGCGCATCAGGCTCCGGCTTCCAGGTCCCAGCGGCGGCTCTCGGGTCACGGTTTGACCCCTCTGCCCACGAGGGCGCGTACTGAAAGGTGAGGAGGATGCGAAAGCCGTGTGCGGCGGCACCACGCACCGCCTCATCGACCTTCGCGAAGTCATACGCGGGATCGCCGGGGTCGGACGGGTTCGCGGGTTGCGATCGAGCCACCCTGCTCCAAACGACGTCGATCCGAATCACATCGGTTCCGACCTCCGCGCTCCGCTGAAGCCATTGCTGTCGCTGGAGGGCGCTCCCCTCCTGGTAGATCGGGTCCGAGAACCCTCGCAGGAACTTGCCGGCGGCCGCGCTCACCGGTGCGATTGAGACGCCCAGGACGAGGATTGCGAGCGCAAACGTGAGATAGAGGAACTTCACTCGTGCCGATCTGCGCCGCGGGTTCATTCTCCGCCTTCGAACACGGTGGGGGCTTGACAGTTGCGGGGACGGACGGCCGAGCTACTGCGCCTCGACGCGCCGGCGCAGGGCGATCCCCGCGACCAGTAGCGAAGCACCAATGATCGCTAGCGCGAACGTGTCGTCGAAGCCCGTCGCCGGAAGTTGGCCGGACGGGGTCTCCCCCGCCGCGGCAGCCTGCCTCTCGGTCAGGCTCCCCGCCCCAGTCCCGGCGCCGGCCGTCCCGGAGATTCCGGCGACGCCGGAATCACCCGCCGTCGCGGAGCCCGACGGAACGCCTGAGGGATCGCCGGGGGAACCGGGACCGCCCGATGGGTCCGTGCCCGGAGGAACCTCTTCGTACTGGCCGATGCCGGAGTTCGACTGCGCCGCCACGCCCGTCGGTAGGGCGAAGAGCAGCACCAGCGCAGCAACGACAAGCATCGGTTTGAGCATGTCCCTCACAAGCGGTAGTGGTGTCCTACGGCACCGGGCAACGAACAAGAACCCCTCCCAGCGCGCCCGGATGCGGTCGCGCATCATAGTGACCACTCACGGGTTTGCGTCAGGATTGCGCGCCCGAAGCACTGGAGTGCAGATGTATCGCCGAGAGGATCACGAGCAAACATCCGTCGCGGGCCGCGGCCGGCGCGACGTCGGGGGCTGGGCCAGACGGCTCGGCCCCGAGGTCGCGGGCACCGCGGTCCCATTCGCGCTGGTCCTCTACCTCGGCCTAAGGGGCGGTGGGTACGACGAGGTCGTCCGCAGCGAGATCGGGATCGTCGTCTGGCTGGTCGTGGGGATCGCCTCGCTGGTCGGACTACTCCCGATCTCGAGGCCGCCCCGTGCAGCAATCGCCGGGCTGGCGCTCCTCGGCGGACTCCTCGCCTGGACGGCGGCCTCCCTGCTCTGGACAGAGAGCGTGGAGAACACCTACTCCGAGCTTGCCCGGGTGGCCATTTACCTCGGCGTTTTCACGTACGCGCTGTTCGTCCAGGGGCCGGGAGCTGCTCGCCGTATGGTCATTGGGGTCGGGGCCGCGATCGGCGTCGTCGCCCTGCTCGCGGTGCTCTCGCGGTTTCACCCCGCCTGGTTCCCGCCCAACGATTACGCAGAGGTCTTCCCGGACCAGCAAAGCCGGCTCAACTACCCGCTGAACTACCCGAATGGGGTGGCCGCCCTGATGGCGCTGGGCGCACCGCTTCTCGCCGTGCTCGGGACGAGCGCGCGGTCACTGCCGGCGCGGGCGCTTGCCACCGCGGCGCTGCCCCTCCTGGCCCTGGCGACGTTTCTCACGTTCTCGCGCGGCGGTCTGGTCATCGCGGTCCTCGGACTCGCGGTCCTCGTCCTCGCGTATCCGCGCCGGCGCGATCTCGTTCCCACGCTGGCCCTCGGTGCCTTCGGCTCAGCGATGCTCGCGCTCGCGGTCGTCGCGCGAGACGACCTCGAGAACGGCTTGGCGACCGAGCTCGCTCGCCGGCAGGGCGACGAGATGATCGCGCTGACCGTCGCCGTGCTGGTCGTCATCGCTGCGCTCCGCGTCGGGCTCGAGCGGCTTCCGCGGGAGCGGGTGCCGAAGCCTCCCTCCCTGCCCTCGCCCTCCCGCCGGCAGGTGGCCGTCATCGGAGCCGGTGTCGCGCTCGTCGCCGTCGTCGCGCTGGTCGCCAGCGGGGCGGGGTCCGATCTGTCGCAGCGGTGGGAGGAGTTCAAGGATCCCCGCCAGACCACCGGCGCCACCGAGAGGCTGTCGGCGACCGGCGGGAACGGTCGCTACCAGTACTGGGACTCCGCGCTGGACGCCTTTCGCTCGGAGCCCGTGACCGGGATCGGGGCGGGCAGCTACGAGTACTGGTGGGCGCGAAACGGGTCCCTTCCCGGGGCAATTCGCGACGCCCACTCCCTCTATTTCGAAACGCTCGGAGAGCTCGGGCTCCCGGGCCTCGCGTTGTTGATCGGCCTCGCCGCCCTTGTGCTGGTCCAGGGTGCGCGCGGTCTTCGCGCCGCCGAGCCCGGCGACCGCGCGGCGCTCGCCGGGGCCCTGGCCGCTGCGGTCGTTTTCATACTGGCCGCCGCCAACGATTGGGTCTGGGAGCTCCCCGCGATCACCGTCGCGTTCCTCCTGGTCGCCGCGCCGCTCCTCTCCTGGCGGAGGGAGGAGGCGCAAGCGGTCGTGCTGCCGGGAGGGCCGGTCGTTCGGCGGGCGGCCGGCGCCACCGCCGTGGTCGCCCTCATCGCGGTGATCACGATCTCGTGGCTGGGCGCGCGCCTGGTCAAGGAGAGCGAGTCCGCAACCGCCTCGGGAGATCTGGACACGGCGCTCGAGGCGGCGCGCTCGGCACAGGACGTGCAGCCGTTCGCCGCAACGCCCTACCTCCTGGAGGCGACGACCCTGTTTCGGCAAAGCCGATCGGACCCCGCGCTGATCTCGCCGACGACCGAAAGTGCGCTGCAGGCCGCGCACGAGGCCACCGAAAGGGAGCCGACGAACTGGCGGACCTGGTACTCGGTCTGGGAGGTTGAGAAGGGGACGGGCCAAGAGCCCGAGGCCGCAGCGGCGTTCGAGCGCGCTGAATCCCTGAATCCTCGTTCTGGGCTGTTCGCGTCGCTGGACGAGGGCTAGAGGCGTGCGAGACCAGCTCTCGGCGGCGGAGGCAAATCGCCGCTTTTACGAGGCGAAAGCCGCGGAGTACGAGGCGACCGAGTACTGCACGTTCGGGGAGCAGCCGCAGCACCAACTGCGGAACCTGCTCGCGCGCGCGATGGCGGCCGCCAACTCACCGCGGCGGGTTCTCGATGCTGGTGGGGGTAGCGGCAACGCGTCGATCCAGCTGGCCGCGCTTGGCGTCGAGCCGGTTCTGGTGGACGTCTCAACCGCGATGGCGAGACGGTGGATCGAGAAGGCGAGACGCCTCGGAATCGAACCCCGCGTTGAGATCGCATCACTGGAGGACTTCTTCGCCGCGGACGGGCGCGAGTGGGACCTGATCGTCTTCTCCTCCGTGCTTCATCACATAGAGGACCCGACCAGCCTCATGCTTAGCGCGGCCGGAAGGCTGGCGCCGGGTGGAACGATCGCGACGATCTTCGACCCGCTCTCCTCCACCCCGATGCGGGGCTTGATCCGGCGCCTCGACTACCTGCTCTGGATCCTTCGCAATTCGCCGGCCAGCCTCCCGCCGATCGTCGCGCGGCGCGTCGGAATCGGAAAGGAGAAGGGAGCCGGCGACAGCCTCGGCACGATGGCAGAGCGCCACGCGATGACGGGCCTTGACGACGACGCGCTGGTCGGGGCGCTTGCCGACCGTGGCCTGGAGGTCGTCATGCACGAGCGTTCGTATCACGCTCGTCTGGGGGCAATGCGCGCCCTGGCGCGGATTCTGCGAACCCCCACCAACTTCTCGCTCGTCGTGCGAAGGCCAATTGGCTAGGGCCCGTTTGCCTGCATCACGACCGGTTCGGGATGCCCGGTGCGAAGCGAGCGCAAGGCCGCGATCGTCGCGAGCGTGCTGACCAGATACCCGTCCGCATCCGGTGGGTCGGCTTCCCCGCGAACCACTTGCGCAAACAGCTCGTACATAGCGGTGAAGCCCTTGTCCCGGCGGCGCGACCCGAGCCTTTGCTGCCGGCGCCCGCGCCACATCGTGCCCGCCCCGAAGTCCTCGACCTCGGCGTATGTCCCGGGACCGCTCACCTCGATGCGCTCCTTCGCCGGACCGGTGGGCCCATTGGCCGAGTACCGCACCGTTCCCACGCTCCCGTCCCCGAAGCTGATTTGGATCGAGAAGTTGTCGGTCGATTCGATCGGCATGTCATCGTGAGAGAGAAAGCCGTACGCCATCACGGCTCGCGGCTCCGAGACGGCCTGGTCGCAGAGAAAGTCGACGAAGTGACATCCCTCGCCGAGGAGCCTGCCGCCGCCGCGGCGAGCGTCATTCGTCCAGTGATCCCGCGGCAGCGGGCCCGCGTTCACCCGGAACGTCGTCAGCCGCGGATGACCGATGTCGCGGAGCTCCTCCGCGACCGGAGAGTGGCGCCGGTTGAACCCAACGAGAAGGAGGGCTCCCGACTTCTCCTGAGCGTCGCGGATGGCACGAACGCCCTCGAGATCGAGGGCAAGGGGCTTCTCTACGTAGACCGGCTTGCCGGCCGAGAGCGCCGATGCCGCGAGCGCGGCATGGCTGTCGTGCTGAGTGGCGATCACGACCAGGTCGATCTCGTCGGCCCCGATCACCTCCTCGGCGTCGCCCGCGACGCGAGCGAAGCCGAAGCGACGCCCGGCGTCGGCAGCCGATAGTCCTCCCGCCGAGGCGACCGCGCCGGGCTCGAAGCCCGCGTCCAGTAGGCCGGGGACGATCGTCCCCGTGGCGAAGCTCCCGGCGCCGATCAGACCGATGCGCGGCTTGGCGCGGCGCGCCACGGGGCGACTCCGCCGTTCGACGGGGCCGCCCGGGGAGGGCTTGGCGCCGTCCCCCTCACGGTCCGGCGGCAGCTCGTAGTCGAGCGCCACCGCGAGCGAGCGCTCGGAGACAACGGCCTCGAACGCGCGCTCCGCCTCTGAGAACGGATACCGGCCGCTGATCAGCTCGGATGGGCGCAGGCGGCCTTGCGCCACCAGGGCGAGAAAGGCCTCCATGTTCCTGCCCTCGGTCCAACGGACGTAGCCGATGGGGTAGTCGTGGCCGTGCAGCTCATAGTCGGGGTCGTAGCGGCCGGGGCCAGAGGAGCGCGAGAGCCGGAGGTCGAGCTCCTTCTCGTAGTACGGCGCGCGGGGAACCCGCAGGTCGACGTCCCCGACGACGACGACGGGTGCCCGATCGCGGGCTAGCTCGGCGGCAAGCTCGATTGGATCGCTGGTCGAGGCGGAGGCACAGACCAGGACAGCGTCAGCCGACCCCAGACGGCGATCGCCGGACGAGAGCTCGGAGCGCAGGCAGGCCTCCGCGCCGGCCGCCCGGGCCAGCTCGAGCCGGTCCTCGGCCACGTCGACGCCGAGGACGGCGCACCCGGCGGCACGAGCGATCCGGACCGCGAGCTGACCGATCAGCCCTAGCCCGATCACGGCCACCCTCGACCCAACCTGGACCTCGCTGCGACGGAAGCCGTGCAGAGCGATCGAGCCCAAGGTCGCGAAGGCAGCTTCCTCGCTAGCGACGGATTCGGGCACGGTGGCGCAAAGGCGGGCGGGGACGGAGTCGAGCTCGGCGTGGTTTGCGAATCCCGCACCGGCGGCGGCCACGCGATCGCCCGGCCGAATGCCGGTGACCTCCTCGCCGGTGGCGATCACCGTGCCGGCGACGCTGTAGCCGAGCGGTCCAAGCTCATCGAGGCGGCGGCGGACGAGCGCGGTCGTCGAGCGCAGACCATCGCGGCGGACTCGGTCGAGCACCTGCCTCACCTGCTCGGGGCGGGCGCGGGCCTTCGCGAGCAGTCCCTTCCGGGCGATCTCGAGCGTCGAGCGCTCCGTCCCGGTGCTGATCACGGAGACCTCGGTGCGGATCAGGACGCGACCCGGCGCAGGTCCGGGATCCGGAACGTCGACCAACTCCACCCGCCCGTCACGTAGCCGGCGCGCTATCTGACGCATCGTCTGTCGCTCAGTAGGCGCCGCGAGCGCGGACGACCGCACCGAGGGTGCGCATCATCAGCTTCAGGTCCTCGGCAAGGGTCCAATTCATCACATAGGTGTAGTCGAGCTTGATCATGTCCTCGAACCCTATGTCGCTGCGGCCGAGCGTTTGCCACGGACCGGTGATGCCGGGCCGCATCCTCAGGCGAACCTCGTAGCGCCCCTCCACCAGCCTCGCCTCGGTCAGGATCAGCGGCCGGGGGCCGACGAGGCTCATGTCGCCGCGCAACACGTTCCAAAGCTGCGGCAGCTCGTCCAACGACCACCGCCGAAGGCGCGCCCCGACGCGGGTGATACGCGGATCGGCCTGGATCTTGAACATCCTCCGCTCGCCCGCCGAGTGCATGTTGAGGCTCGAGATCGAGGACTTGAGCTCGTCCGCGCCGTCGACCATCGTGCGGAACTTGAGCAGGTCGAATCCCTCGCCCCCCCGGCCGATGCGCTGCTGCCGGAAGATCACGGGCCCGCGGGAGTCGAGCTTTATCGCCAGCGCGACGAGAAGGAGCACCGGGGCCAGGAAGGTCAATCCGATCAGCGAGGCGACCACGTCGATCGTCCGCTTGACCGCGAGCCACGAGTCCGGCGCCTGCACCGACGGGACCGTGAGCACCGGGAGCCCCTCCACGTAGTGCAACGCCGCCGCGCTCGAGGAGCAGAGATCGGGCTCGCCCGAGACGATGTCCACCTGCAGGTGGGCCTCCGTGAGGCCGCGGATCAACTCACTGCGCTCCTCGAAGCTTGCCGGCGTGGTGGCGAAGATCGCCCGGCTCGCCCCGTGGCGCTCCGCGAAACGGGTCAACGCCGGCAACTCGGAGCTCGCGGCGCCAGGTCGCAGGGAGACCGTCCCAACCAGATCCAGCCCATACTCGGGATGGCGGTCGATGCGCCGAACGACTCGCACGGCGTCGTCCGGCTCCCCGATCACCACGACGCGCTGCCTGTACCAGTTGGTTCGCCGGGCGAGCAGGATCACGGCGGCCCGAAACCCGAGAACCAGGACCATGCTGGCCGCCCAGAGCGTAATCGCCGGCATCACCTCGACAGCGCCGGACGTCGTCGCGGCGGCGGCGATGAGCAATGCCCAGTTCCACACGGTTGCGACCAAGAACACGGGCCCGATCTCGTCGCTGAAGGAGTAATCAAGGCTGCGCTCACCGACGTGGTACGTCTTGAGGACCGTCGCCAACGCAACCCAAATGGGCAGCATCAACGCGAAGAGCTCGAACTCGTAGGGAATGAGGGGACCACGGCCGAGAATCGCGCGTACCGCCACCATCACAGCAAAGGCAGCGATCAACGCGATCACGTCGCTGACGGCAAGAAGGCGGCGGACGATGAATCCGCGACGTCCGCCGAACTGCTTGCCGGCCGGCTGGATCTCGTCGCCGAGGTGAGCGGGGGCATGGGGTGGGATGTCGAGGCTTGGTTCGAGCGCCGGAGAGCGTGCGGGCGCGGGCGCGGTCGCGCGCAATCTGGACCGGGAGTCGGGCATGGAATCAGCCATCCTGCCGGATCCCCCGGAGACGTTGACTACGCGCACGGATCACCAGCCACACGAAGCTCAGGTTGCCGAACAGGTACCGGCGCCACATCCGTCGCGGCTCCTGAAGCAGTCGATGCAGCCACTCCAGTCCCGCCGACTGCATCCAAGCCGGCGCACGAGTGCGCTCACCCGCGAGAACGTCGAGCGCACCCCCGACGCCCATCGAGAACGGGACGCCCAGTATTTCGGCGTTTCTGTCGAGCCACTGCTCCTTCCGGGGAGAGCTCATCGCGATGAACAGGAGCTCCGGCGCCGCGTCGCGGATCTCGGCCGCGAGCGCGACCTCCTCCTCGGGACTGAAATAGCCGTGGTGTGAGCCGACCACGCGAAGTCGCGGATGAGCGGCGCGGATACGCGCGACGGCACGCTCAAGGGCCTCCTCGCGTGCGCCGAGGAAGTAGACGCCGAGCTGACGATCCTCGGCCCGGGCGATCAGCTCCTGCATCAGGTCGATGCCCGGGACACGGCCGGGCAGGCTCTCCCCCAGCACCCTCGCCGCCCAGACCACCGCCTGGCCGTCGGCGCTGATGACGTCGCAGGTACGAACGAACTCCGCCATCTCGGGATCACGCGAGAATTGGGCGAGCTTCGCGGCGTTGACCGAGACCTGGCGGGCGGTGTACCCGTTCTCCGCCAGCTCCAGGCAGCGATCCACGGTCGCGTCCAGATCGAGGACGTCCACGGGACAGCCGATCAGCTCGATGCGGTGCGCCTCCGACCGTCCCCGAGCGACGGCGCGGCCATGCTGCGCGTGGGCCTTTCGATCGGCTTCAATCAGTCCAGCTTCAATCATGGTCGAGCGCTCCAGCACGGAGCGTTCATTCCCTGCACACGGTAGTCCCACCGGAGCACCCCCAATCGCTGGCTCGAATCGTATCCGCTTTGATCCTGGCATGGCTCACGAAGCCTCGCGCGTTCTCAGGCGTCTCGAGCGCTGGGGTGCGGGTCGCGAATGGGTCGGACCCGACCCCTACGAGGGCTTGAACACGCCACTCGGCCGAATGACGCGGTTCCCCCGTGGGCGACAGGCGGTGATCCAGGCATACAAGCGCTCGCGCATCGATCCTCCGTGGCTTCTGGCGGCGAGCGCGCGCCCGAACGCGAAGGCGCTTGCCCTCGCCCTTTCCGGCTATACGCACCCCGCTGCGGCGGTGCTTCCCGGCGCGTCGAGTACCCGGGACGGACTGGCCGCGCGCATCCTGGAGCTTCGGCTGCCCGTCGATACGGCCGCGGGAGCATGGGGCTACGGGTTCAGCGTGCAGACGCGCCATCTCTTTTATTCCGACCGGGTCCCCAACGCGATCGCGACGTGCTTCGTCGTGGAGGCCCTGATGGACGCGTTCGAGACCCTCGGCGAGAGGCCGTTCGCCGAGACCGCCCTAGGCGCGAAGCCGTTCCTTGTCTCCCTCTTCCGGGCGAGGGGCGGCAGCGCGTACTTCGCATACGTGCGCGCCGGCTCCGAGCTGATCCACAACGCGAACCTCCTAGTCTGCGCCGCGCTGACTCGATTGGAGGCCGCCGAGCGGGACGAGCATTCTCGGGAGCTCGTCGCCAAGGCGGTGCCGACCACGCTCGCGGCCCAAAGGTCGGACGGCCTCTGGCCGTACGGCGACGCGCCCAACCTGGGCTGGGCGGATAACTTCCACACGGCGTACGTCCTCGAATCGCTCTGCCGGATCGCCGACGCCCACGAGATCGGCGGCGATGAGCTCGAGCACGGTCTCGAAGCGTGGATCGAGCGGTTCTTCGAGCCGGACGGAGCCGCCCGGTACTTTCCCGGCCGCCGGTACCCGCTGGAGCCGCATTCCTACGCCTCCGCGATCGACCTCCTGCTCACCGCCGCCGCACGTGACGAGGGACGCCGCGCGGAGCTTCAGCGCCTCGCCGAGCGAATCGCGCATTCCGCGATCCGCGAGCTCTGGCTCGAGGACGAGGGCCGGTTCGCCTTCCGACGCGGACGGCGATCGCTGAACCGGCGCGAGTTCATGCGCTGGACGAACGCTCCGATGTTCCGCGCCCTCGCGCGGCTGTGCTCGATCCATTCCGAGCCGACATGACAACCTGGCGCTGACATGTGCGGAATCTGCGGATATGTCGGCCCGCACGAGCCCGGCCTGGTGGAGTCGATGACCGAGCTGATCGCGCACCGGGGGCCCGACGGCGAGGGCGTGAGGAAGTTCGACGGCGGCGCGGGTCCCCCGGCGGCGCTGGGCCACCGGCGATTGAGCATCATCGACCCGACCGATCGGGGCGCCCAGCCGATGTCGTACGCGAACGGTCGGTACTGGACCACCTACAACGGCGAGCTCTACAACTTCGTCGCCCTTCGCGAGGACCTGCGCGCAGATGGCTTCGAGTTCCGCACCGAGTGCGATACGGAGGTCCTCCTCGCGATGTACGCCCGCGACGGTGCGCGGATGCTGGAACGGCTCAACGGGATCTACGCGTTCGCGATCTGGGATGCCGAGCTCGGCGAGCTCTTTCTCGCACGCGACCGGCTGGGCGTGAAGCCCCTGTATTACGCGGAGGCCGGCGGGCGCTTCGTCTTCGGCTCGGAGGTCAAGGCGATGCTCCCCGCGCTGCCGCCGGCGGCGCTCCGCCGCTCGGCCCTTCCTCAGTACCTGACCTTCCTGTGGGTACCGGACCCGGACACCCTGTTCGAGGGCGTCTCGAAGCTGCCGCCCGGTCACTGGGGCAGGGTTCGCGACGGGCGCCTGGAGGTCACGCAGTGGTGGGATCCGAGCTTCGACGTCGACCGCTCTCGTAGCGCCGAGGACTGGACTGGGAAGGTGCGCGAGACGGTCCAGCAGGCGGTTCGGCGCCAGATGGTCTCGGACGTCCCGCTCGGCGCGTTCCTGAGCGGCGGCCTCGACTCCGCGACGGTCGTCGGCACGATGCGCGACCGCGGAGGCCCGCCGACGACCTACACGGTCGGCTTCGATCCGGGGGACCTCGCGCACGAGATCGTTCCCGACGACCTCCGCTATGCCCGGCAGCTCGGCCGCGAGTGGAACCTGGACTACCACGAGGAGGTGCTCCGCCCCGAGATCGTCGACCTGCTGCCGCGCCTGGTGTGGCATCTCGACGAGCCGGTCGCGGACCCTGCGGCGATCGTCACCTATCTGATCTGCGCCGCGGCTCGCGAGCGGCTGACGGTGATCCTCAGCGGCATGGGCGGCGACGAGGTCTTCGCGGGCTACCCCCGCCATCTCGCGGCACAGCTCACCAGACCCGCCGATCTCCTCCCGCGGGCGCCGCGACGGGCGTTGCGCGAGGCGCTCGAGGGCAGGCTGACGATGGGGAGGCCGGGTCGAATGCGAGGACCCCGGCGAAACCTGATGAAGCTGATGCGAGGCCTCGATCAGGAGCCGGTCCAGCGGTATCTCACCTATTCGGGCTACTACCGCAGCGACGAGCTCCCCTCACTGCTAGCGCCCGACCTGCGCTCCGAGCTCGGCGAGGCCGATCCGTATGAGCGCCATTCGGGCTACGCCGCGTCGGTAGCGGACGAGCACTGGCTCAACCGGATCCTCTACATCGACCAGAAGACGTTCCTCCCGTGCCTGAACCTGACCTACACCGACAAGATGAGCATGGCGGCGTCGACGGAGGTCCGCGTGCCGCTCCTGGACGACGAGGTCGTCGAGCTGGCCGGAAGGGTCCCGCCGGAGCTCAAGCTCCGGCGCCTCACTCGAAAATGGGTGCTGAAGAAGGCGATGGAGCAGGTCCTTCCCGACGAGGTCGTGTGGCGGCCGAAGGCCGGCTTCGGGGCGCCGCTTCGCTCCTGGCTGGTCGGCGACTTGAGGCCGATGGTCGACGAGCTCCTCGCCCCCGACGTCGTCGCTGCGCGGGGCCTGTTCGAGCCCGCCGCGGTGCGACGTCTGGTCGACGAGAACGACGCGGGGACGGCCGACAACACGCTGAGGATCTGGACCCTGCTCGTGCTCGAGCTGTGGCAGCGCACGTTCGTCGACGCGGGCGCGAGGCACTCGCCGCCGGTCCTCGCGTCCCGATGAGCGCACCGGTCCGAAGGGAATTCTGGACCGAGTACCAGCCCGGCTTTCGGTTCAGCGACCACCCGGTGGGGAGCGACGAGTTCTTCGCCGAGGTCGAGGAGCATCGCTATCGCCTCGAGCCGCACATACCGGAGGTCGTCCGCTTCGACCGCTGGGCGGGAGCCGAGGTGCTGGAGGCGGGCTGCGGGATCGGCACGGACGGAGCGCGCTTTGCTCGCGCGGGCGCTCGCTACACGGGGATCGACGAGAGCGAGACGGCCCTGACGCTGGCCAGCCGCCGATTCGACGTCGAGGGCCTCACGGGCGAGTTCGCACGGGGATCCGTCACGTCGCTGCCGTTCGAGGACGCCGCGTTCGACCTCGTCTACTCCCACGGCGTCATCCATCACCTTCCGGACTCGGGACGCGCGGTCGAGGAGTTCGCACGCGTGCTGCGGCCCGGCGGCACCGCGCTGGTGATGCTCTATCACCGCGACTCCGTCAACTACCGCGTCAACATCATGCTGATCCGCAGGGCCCTCGCGACCGCCCTCGCGATCCCGGGGGCGGTGCGCGCGGTCGCGGCGGCCACCGGGGAGCGGCGGCCGGTGCTCGAGGGCCATCGCGAGCTTCTGCGCGAACATGGCCCGCGCTATCTCACGGACACCCAGCTCTTCCTCTCGAACAACACCGATGGTCCCGGGAACCCCCTCTCGAAGGTCTACTCACGTCGTGAGATGCGCGGCCTCTTCGCTTCGTTCGAGAGCCTCGAGACGCAGGTTCGGTTCCTCAACCTGCGGCTGCTCCCGGGCGGCGAGCGGCTGGCGCAGACGAACCTGGCCCGGCGCCTCGAACGGCGCTGGGGGTGGCACCTCTACGTATCGGCGACCAAGAGCTCGGCGACGGCCTCGCGGAACCGCTCGGGCCGGTAGCGCTCCTCGTAGCGCCGGCGTGCGGCGGCGCCGAGGCGTCCCGGAAGCTCGGGCTCCTCGAGCAGCCGCGTGATCGCATCGGCCAGCGCAGCGGTGTCGCCCGGCGGGACGATCAGCGCCTCTCGTTCGTCTCTCACCGTCAGCGGGATCCCCGAGTGATCGGTGGTGACGATCGCCAACCCGGCCGACATCGCCTCGAGCACGCAAAGCGGCTGCCCCTCCCGCGAATAGCGGCTCGGGAACGCGAACACATCCGCCCACGACAGCAGCTCGCGCTTTGCCGCGCCTGTGACAACTCCTTCGTAGCGCACGTCGATCCCCCGCCGCCTCAGGGCCTCAGCGCGCGCCCGCAGCTCCGCCAGTGCGGCGGGATTCGCTTCTCCCGCGAAGCGCAGCTCCAGAGGGCGGTCCGTGGTGATCATCGCAACCGCGTCCAGCAGGTCGAAGCACCCCTTCGCGCGCAGCAGATTCGAGAGGAAGAGGATCCTGCGGACGGGCCCTGCGCCGTTCCCGTCCCCCAACCCCTCCCCCAGGTCCTCGACCGTGTTCTCGAGCACCCGTACCTGCGACCGAGACAGGAGCCCGTCGAACATCTCGACGTGGGCCGACGTGAGGACCCACGCCTCGTCCACCCGGCCCAGCGTCCTCGCGATCAGCCATGCCGTCGACGAGCCGGCCTCCGCGGCGAACGCCCCGAACCTCCCGCCGTGGACGTGGACGATCACTCGCCTGCGGAACGCCGCGGCCGACCAGATGAAGACGGCGTCCCTGAGGAAAGGCACGACGTCCTGGGACAGCGGCAGGTAGACCGCAGCGCCCGGATTACGAGCCAGGAGCGCCAGCAGCTGGACCGCGTGACGGATCGCGAGCCAGACATTCCGAGGATCGATCCGGCCGGTTGTCAGAACGGGCCGGTCGTCGCGGGTGTCGAGGTGTGCGGCCAGCTTTCCGACGCGGCGGACCGCCTCGACCAGGTGCGGTGTGAAGAACGCGACCCCGTGAATCGGCGGAGGCGTCGGACCGATCACGATCAGCTTCTCGTCGGGCGAGAGCACGGCGGAACGGTACCGGCGGCGCGCTTCGCCACGGCTACCCTGCTCCGAATCGGAGCCCCACCGACGTCACGTCCGCCACATCTCTCGGTGATCACGCCGTCGTTCCAGTCGGCTCGCTTCATCACGGAAACCCTGGACAGCGTCGCCGCTCTGAGAACCCCCCACGAGCACCTCGTGATCGACGGGGGCTCGAGTGACGGGACCGTGGATCTGTTGAAAGCGCGGGACGACCCGGCACTCCGGTGGCGCTCGGAGGCGGACCGGGGTCAAACGCACGCCGTCAATAAGGGCCTCGCGGACGCTCGCGGGACATTACTCGCCTGGCTGAACGCCGACGACGCCTACGTGTCCGACAACGTGGATGCGGCGGTCGCTCGGATGCGCCGCGACCCTGGATCGCCGCGATCTTCGGGTTCACCGAGATCGTCGATGAGAGAGGAACGAGGATGAGGATCGATCGCTGCGGGCCGTTCTCCTGGCGGCGATACCTGTGGATTGGCGAGTACCTCCCCACCGTTACGGTGATCTTCCGGCGCGCTCTCCTCGCCCGCGTCGGGGAACTCGATGAACGGTGGGCCGACGCAGCCGACTACGACTTTTACCTTCGCCTGCTGCGCGGGGCGCGGGTCGCGCGCATGCGGGTTCCGCTGGTCCGCTTCCGCTTCCACGCGGACTCGAAGACGGCGTCCAACCTGGACCTCCAGCGCCGGGAGGCGCTTGAGATCAGGCTCGGTTATGCCCGAAACGGCTTCGAGCGCGGACTGATGCGGGCGATCGAAGGCTCGACGCGGATTCGCAACGCGGTTCGCCCACCCTGGCCGGAAGGGCATAGCTGATCCCGGAACTCGTGCTCATCGGCTTATCGCCGGTCGTGGGCATGTACGAGGATCCGAGGACTCGCTCCGGCGAGTATCGGCGAGCGGATCACTTCGATCCTCCGAAAGTGCGCCTCGAGCGAAGCGGTGAACGTCTCCAGCCTGTAATCGCTCGGCAGCGGGTCGGGGCTCGGGACGGTCATTCCCTGGCCGTTGGGCATGAACTCCGTCAACAGAGCTCCATCGGTGAACGCCGCGAGCAACTCGGCGATGACGGGAAAGCTGCAGTGCTGGCGAAAGTAGAGGTGGTGTGTGAGCGCCAGTGCGAGGGCGAAATCGCCCCGCGCCCTTTGTGGATCTCGTGAGAGCCTGAGCACGTCATCGAGCGCGACCGTGACCGAGCCGGCCTGGGCCAGCCCTCGTGCATTCGCGTAGAACGCCTCGATGGCCCCCTCGTCTGAATCGACCGCGTAGACGTCGGCCCCAGGAGAGGCGCGGGAGGCAAGCGCCGAGAACCGACCGGTGTTGCAGCCGAGGTCGACCACCTTGCGCGGCCCGTGCTCGCGCACGATCTCGGAGACCGCCTTCGCGCGGGGATCGAGGTCGCCCGGGCCCGCGGGTGTGGCGCCCCCCTGGTCGTAGTAGCGGCCCCAATCGGTGCGAAGCGGCGGGAACTCGAGAGCGTCCAGCCATGCCGATGCGTCGTCCAGCCACGATCCCCCTTCCCGGCGGAATCTCGGGCGCATGACGCCGCCGCCGAGCAGCCGGTACTCCGTGTCCCGGATACCGCCCCCGTCGAGGAACAGCCGAACGGCCCGACCCCAGCCGACGTCCTGCGCGAACAACGAAAGCGGGTAGAGGAAGCATGAGCGGAATTCGGCGGGCACGTCCGCCACGCGGCTCCGCGCCAGGAAAGCCCGACGGGCCACCTCGTCCTTCAGCCGCCCGTGGCGCGCGAGCGTCCGGATGCGGTGCAGGATGGCGACCCGGCGGCGCGCGCGATCCGCGACGGGGGAGTTCGTGCTGACCTCGCCCCGCAGCGGCTGGATGGAGCCGAGATCGATCCAGATGGGTCTGCAGCATCCGAGCTGCTCGATGTTTCCGGGGTGGAAGTCCACCGTGCCCAGCCCGAACCTGCGCAGCTCAAGATTCAGCTCCACGACGAGTCGCGCCGCGTCTCGAACCAGTGAACGAGGCCACTGGCCAGGACGCGAAAGGTGGGGAATCCGGCCGTGGTGAAGCACCATCGCGTAGCCCGGCATCCGCGTCGAGGCAACACTTGTGTCCACGAGCAGCCCGCTCTCGACCAGGTGCCCGACGACACCGCGGTCGAGAAGAGATCTAACGTGCGGGGCGGCGCCGGGGTAGATCGCGCGATAGATCTCTCCCTCATGCTCGAAGACCCGTCCGACCGGGTCGAGGAACCGCACGCCTTTCCAGTCGACTTCGTCAGGATCGAGCTCGGCGTTCACCCTGTGCGCGTCCCGTTTACCGATGCCGAGTGGCTGCAACTTCCCGCCTGGGATTGATTGACCGAACCGCGCGACGATAGCGATCGATACCCCACCCCTATGGCCCGTACCTCCCTGAGCGAAGAGGAGACCCGGGAGGGCACGGCGCGGTCAGAGGGCATGGCGGCCCGCATGCGGCGGCTCGGGATGAACTCCGGGATCTACCTGGGAGGAAACGTCCTGGCTCAAGGCCTCTCGATCCTCCTCTTCCCGCTGTACACGCGTTACCTCACGCCCGTCGACTACGGGATCATCGGCATCACGGCGACGGTGCTCGCGGTCGTGAAGCCGCTCATCGGCTTCGGGATCACCCCGGCCGTATCGCGCCTGTACTTCGAGGCGGACTCTGAAGAGCAACGCCGCCGCCTCTACGGAACGGCGTTTGCGTTCATAGTGGTCTGTCCGGGAGCGCTGGCGCTGGGGCTCCACCTCGCCGGACACGCCGGGGCCCTGGATCTCTTCCCGTCGGCGCCATACGTGCCGTACCTGCAATACGCGATCGCGGTCGCCTATCTCGCGATCTTCATGGACCTCCCGATCTTCGTCTATCAGGCTCAGCAGAGGCCGGGAAGGGTCCTCCTCCTCACGGGCTTGAACGCGGCGTTGACCGCCGGGTTCACGGTCCTCCTCGTGGTCGGGCTGGGTGAGGGTGCGCTCGGTGCTTTGCGCGCGTGGCTCATCGCGGCCGGGATCATGGCGGTGATCGCGGTCGTCCTGATGGTGAGGATGTCGAGCTTCCGGCTGTCGCGACGATGGCTGTTCGCCGGTCTCGCCTTCGGGATCCCGTTCGTCCCGCATCTGATCGGGAACTGGGTCCTGCAGCTCTCGGACAGGATGATCCTGGACCAATACGTCACGAGCGCCCAGCTCGGGATATACACCCTCGGGGCGACCGTCGGCGGCGCGGCGCTGTTCCTGGCCCACTCGATGGGTCGTGCGTTCGCGCCGCAGCTCACGCTGAGCCTCAAGCACGAGCGGGAGCACAGGGAAGTACCCGAGGTCGGCACCTACTGGGTGCTCGCGCTCAGTTGGGGCACGGTCGCGATCGCCTTGTTCGCCACGGAAGCGGTGACGCTCTTGGCGCCGTCCGATTTCCATGAGGCGGTGGAGGTGATCCCGTGGATCGTGGCCGGCTACTTCGCATTCGGCCTGTACCAGGTCGCAAGCCAAGGAACCTGGTTCGCGATGAAGACGCGATGGATTCCGATCGTGACCCTGACCGCCGCCGCCTTCAACATCGGCCTCAATCTCCTGTTGATACCCCGATACGGGATCATCGGTGCCGCGGTCGCGTCACTCGCCGCGTATTCGCTGCTCGCGGTCCTCATGGGGTGGGTGTCGTCCCGGCTCTACCGAATTCCCTGGGAGCTGGGACGTTGGTCGATCCTCGTGCTCGCATGGATTGCCACGTTCGCGACTGGTTCGCTCGTGGAGCCGAACCAGGCGGTCCTCGACCTGGTCGTGAAGGGGGTCGCCGTGACGGTGATCTTTTTCGGGATCGTGACGATCAGCGGCTTCTGGACACCGCGCGAGATCGCCTTCATCAGGGACCGCGTCTCCCGGATTCGCGGCGCATCCCGCCGCTCGCGAGCGGCGGGTCTATAGGTAACCTCCGCTGGAATGGCGAGGACGGCGCGGGGAGCACCCGGTGTGGTGGCGATCGCTGTGCTCGCGGTCATCACTGCGGCTTTTGGAAGGTCCTTCTCGAAGATCGAGATCGGATTCTCCTGGCTTCACCCGACCGAGATCCTGATCGGGATCGCGATCATCGCCACGCTCGCAACCGTTCCTCCACGGGAGGCGCTCTCGCGGCTACGCGAGCCTTGGATCGTGATCCCGATGCTGGTGCTGTGGGCGGTCGGAGCCCTCGCCGCGATGCGCGGCATATCGGAGTTCGGCTTCGACCGGGTGCTGAACGACATCGGGCTCGTCGAGTACTCAATTCTCGTGCCGCTCGTCCTGGTCGCCGTGCGCACCGCAGAGGAGTTCCGCCTCCTCGTGAGCGCGCTCGTAATCGGCGGGATCGCCGCAATACTCGTCGCCCTCCTGCGGGCGTGGGGGCCGATCGCTGCGCTCTCTGACCTCGAACTCATCGAGGTCGCCCTCAGCCTCTACGTCGGCATCTACGTGATCTGGATCGCGGCCCGAACCGCCACGGGCACTCGGATCGCCGCGTGGCACTACCCCGTGGCGGTGATCGGCATCGCACTCGTCGCCATCGGAAGCGCCCGTGCCGCATGGGTAGCCATCGTGGTGGGGCTGGCGCTCACGGCCTTGCTCGCTGTGCGGGGTCGCCGGCTCCGGACAGCCGCCGTGTTGGCCGCTCTGGTAGCGGCGGGGGCGCTCTTCTCGGGGCCCCTCCGCGACTGGGAGGGGCTGCCTCAGTTCGATGACGGCGACACCTCCGTCGATGACGGCGACACCTCCGGCGACGCTGCATCAGAGCAGACCGGGGTCGTCGAGGAGGTGTCCGCCAGCTTTCAGTCAACCGAGACCAGTCAGGGCTCGAACGCCGCGTGGCGCCTTGACTTCTGGGGATTTCTGGTCGAGGAGACGGTGAACAATCCGGTCGCCGGGGTCGGATTCGGGCGGCCGGCCGCGTTCGAATGGGACGGCAGGGTGTACGACGCGAGGACCGGTGATCCGGCCGACCCCAACGATGTCACGGGCCCGCACAACTCGTTCGTCAACGTGCTGTACCGGATGGGCGTCATCGGGCTGCTCGCGGTGGTCACGATGCTGGCATTCGGTTGCTGGCGCCTCGTCCCGCTGGTCCGGGCGGCGGAGGGGGAGACGCGCGCGGAGGGTGTGTACGTCCTCGGGACCCTGGCCGTGGCCGCCGTCGTCGCCTTCTTCACGGTCGCCCTGGAGGGCCCGTTCATGGGCATCTTCTTCTGGCTCTTCCTCGGGTTGGTCCTGGTCGCGCCGCGGGCCCTGTTCGGCCAACCCGAGGATTCACGGGAGCCCTCAGGCGGCGCCGCCTAGCTTCCGGCGGGCCCACGCCCGTCCGAGTCGTGCCGAGCTTCGGGCTCGATCGCTCGTGCGACCGAGGCGCCCGCGCTGCCTCCGGTAGATCGAATCGGCACGGCGCAGGATCTCCCTCATTTCCCCCGGCGTGCGCACCAGGCTCAGTCCCGACACCTCATCCGCGTAGGCGAGCTGCTCCTCGGAGGGCTGGTCGAGGGGGTCGACAAACAACCGGTGGAGCGGCTCGGTCTCCCCGGCGTAGGGGTCCGTGGGGTCCTCAGGACCGATCATCACAGCGGGTGAGCGGCCCGTCCATCGGAGTTCCTGCTGCAGGAACCACACCGGCTTGTTCTCGAGGAGCGCGTAGAAGATGTGGGACCCGACTGAGTTCGTCACAACTGCGTCAGCCCGCCGGAGCAGCTGCCGGAGCCGCACCAGGAACAGGGGATCGTGCAGGTGTCCCGCCGTGAAGCAGCGGAGGCCGGGACGGCGAAATCGCTCGTGAACGCCCTCGAGGACGTCCTTCCAGTAGAGACAGACCTCGACCTCGTCGACTTCGGGATATCCGTCGAGCGCGTGATCGACGAAGCGGTCGACGTCGTAGCGCGCGGAGACGTGATGGGTCGAGTGCGCCGGGATCAGGAGGAGGCGACGAGGAGACCTCTCGTCGTGCATCGGCGCCGGCGCGTACGCGATCATCGGGCCGATCGGGACGCCGTAGCGGTGTGCTGGCCCCCGCCGCTCGAACAACCGAGCGCGTCGTTCGGATGAGCAGAGGAACAGCGGCAGCGGGCTCTCGAGCTCGAGCTGCCAGAATTGCTGGTGCAGCACCACTCCGTGCTCGATCGTCGCCTTCAGCGGGTGCCCGGTCGGGATCCCGGCGTAGCGTTTGAGCAGTTCCGCGTGACCGTAGTAGTCGTTCTGGACGTGGAGCTCCCTGGTGACCAGGGGACGCTCGCGTGCGAGCGTGTCGATCGCCGGCTCTGCGGTCATTCGTACACCACGGATTTCGGGCGGCGGACCGCGACGGGGTGCTCGGCGGTCGGCGACACTTCCGGCGCTCGATCATAGGTAGTTTCCAAGGCGACGACGCGAACGCGCCGCGTCCCACCGATGAGCATCCCCTACAGCCGCCAATCGATCGACCAGAGTGATGTCGATGCAGTCGCGGCGGTGCTGGGTGGAGACTGGCTGACGCAGGGCCCAACGGTCGAGGAGTTCGAGAACGCGATCGCGAACGTCACCTCCGCGCCGTACGCGGTCGCCTTCGCGAATGGCACGGCCGCGCTACATGGCGCGGCGCTCGCCGCCGGGCTCGGCCCAGGCGACGAGCTCATCACGAGCGCCTTGACGTTTGCCGCCAGCGCGAACTGTGCCGCCTACGTCGGGGCCACACCGCGCTTCGCCGACATCGACCCGGCCACATGGAACGTCTCCGCTGAGTCGGTACGCGAGGTCGTCTCGCCACGGACTCGCGCCGTGGTGCCGGTTCACTTCGCAGGGCTCCCGGCTCCGGTGTCGGAGATCCGCGACGCCCTCGGGCCGGAGGTGCGGATCATCGAGGACGCAGCTCACGCGCTCGGCGCCGTCGCGAGTGACGGGCCGGTCGGGGCCTGCGCCAGCTCTGACATGGCGGTGTTCTCCTTCCACCCCGTGAAGGCGATCGCGGCCGGCGAGGGCGGGATGGTCACGACACGCGACCCCGACCTGCGCGATGCCCTGCGGACGATCCGAGACCACGGCTTCAGCCGCCCGGCGGACCACTCCGAGGGGAGGTGGTGGTACGAGCAGCGGACCCTGGGGTTCAACTACCGGCTCTCGGACATTCACAGCGCCCTTGGGCGATCCCAGCTTCGGAAGCTGGATGGCTTCATCGAAGCGCGTAACGAGATCGCCGCCCGGTACCGGGCGGCGTTCGCCGCGGCCGACGCTCTGCAAATGCCACCCGAGCCGCCCCCTGCCCACCGGCACGCCTACCACCTGTTCGCGATCCGACACCGTGGAGGGCACGACGCGCGCCGGAGCCTCTACGACGGGCTGCGCGAACGCGGGGTGATGGCGCAGGTGCACTACATCCCGGTCTACTGGCACCCGTGGTACGCGAGCTCCTACGGGTATCGGCGTGGGATGTGCCCCGAGACCGAGGCGTACTACTCGGGCGCGCTGTCGATCCCGTGCTACCCCGCGCTGACCGACGCCGAGCAGCGGTACGTGGTGTCCGCGGTTTCCGAGCTGCTCGACGCTTGAGCGGCGAACGGGCACGACGCCGACGGTCGTCCCCGGTCCACCCCCGGCGTCCGCGTTGACAGCGGTCATGGTGCTCTCCATACAGTGAACGGATGCGACTGACCCCGGAGAGCCTCCGGACTCGAATTGGTCTGCGGACACGTCTCGCGCACTGGCGCCACCGTCGCAACCCGGGAATGAGCCGGGCCGAGCTGCACAACTACTGGCTCCATCCCGACGCCGACAACGAGCCCGAGGGGTACCTCCAGCCGGAGGAGCGCAGCGAGTTCCTGTTCGAGATAGTCCGCGCGTATGCCGAACCGGACGCAAGCGTCCTCGAGATCGGGTGCAACGTCGGACGCAACCTCGCATTCCTGCAGGACAACGGGTACTCGCGGCTCGCGGGAATCGAGATCAACCCCTCCGCCCTGGAGATCCTGGCACGGCGGTTCCCGGAGTTGAAGGCGGCTGCGCGGATCGAGAACGCCGCCGTCGAGATCGCCTTGCCCCGGCTCGCGGACTCGGAGTACGACCTGATCTTCACGATGGCGGTCCTCGAGCACCTTCATCCCGACAGCGAGTGGGTGTTCGGCGAGATCGCAAGGGTGGGCCGCACGCTCCTGACCATCGAGGACGAATCGAGCATCCACTGGCGCGCCTTCCCCCGCGACTACCGACGCATCTTCGAACGGCTGGGCATGACCCAGGTGGAAGAGCGCTCCTGCGCGGGCGTACCGGGATTGGGCGAACCCTTCGTGGCGCGCGTCTTCCGGCCTCGCGGCTGAGTCCCGGCAGGTGCTTCGAACTCCAATCCGATGAACCAACGGTCTCCCACAACACCGCAGATGCGTGCCTGGAGCGGCGAGTTCGGGCGCGAGTACACACAGCGGAACGACTGGAGCCTCGCGAAGTTCCGGACGTGGATGCGTGGGTACAACGGCTGGGATGCGCTCGATCTCTACGCATGGCTGCTCGACGGCGTCCCGAGGTCCATCCCCGTACTGGAGGTCGGATGCAACGTGGGGATGCAGCTCGAATGCCTCGCCGCGATCGGATTCGCGGACCTACACGGCGTCGAGCTGCAGCAGGATGCGGCCGCGCGCGCCCGCGACAGGCTCCCCGACGCAGCGATCCATACGGGTTCGGCGCTCGATCTCCCGTTCGAGAACGATCGTTTCGGCCTGGTCTTCACATCCGGATTGCTGATTCACATCAGTCCGCCCGATCTGGATCGAGTCCTCGACGAGATCCATCGCACGACGACTATGTACGTGATGGGGATCGAGTACTACGCGCCTTCCCCGTGCGAGGTCCCGTACCGCGGCGAGAGCGGGATGCTCTGGAAGGACGACTTCGAGCGACGCTATCTCAGCCGCTTCAGCGAGCTGCAACGGGTTCGGAGCCGACGACTGAAGCTCAAACAGGACCCGACGCTGGAGGACGTGTTCTTCCTGCTGTCGCGGTAGTTGCCGCAGCCGCGGGCAGGGGATCCTGCAACAGGCCCTGGAGCTCGGCTACCGACAGCCACTCGTCGTTCCGATCGCTTGAGTAGCGAAAGCCCTCCGAGAGAGCTTCGCCGCGGGGGAAATCCGGGTTCCAGTACGTGAACGAGGGATAGATCGTGAAGTGGTCGTCGAATCCGGTGGCGTGCCGCGACTCGTCCTCGGTGATGAGCACTTCGTGGACCTTTTCGCCCGGCCGGATCCCGACGATCCTGTGCGGAGTTCCAGGAGCGATCGCCTCAGCCAGGTCGGTGATCCTCATACTCGGGATGCGCGGCACGAAGATCTCGCCGCCCTGCATCCGCTCGAGGCACTGGACGACGAAGTCGACCGTTCGGTCGAGGGTTATCCAGAATCGCGTCATCGCCACATCCGTGATGGTGAGCTCCCCCTCGGCCGCCTGCCGCGCGAACAGCGGAATCACGCTCCCACGGCTGCCCACCACGTTGCCGTAGCGCGCGCACGCGAACCGCATCGGGGCATCCCCCGCATACGCGTTCCCCTGGACGAAGAGCTTCTCGGCACACAATTTCGTGGCCCCGTACAGGTTCACCGGGTTGACAGCCTTATCCGTGCTGAGCGAGAGCGTCCGGGCGACGCCGGACTCGATCGCCGCCGCGATCACGTTCTCGGCTCCGATCACGTTCGTCTGGACCGCCTCGAAGGGGTTGTACTCACAGGCCGGAACCTGCTTCAGCGCGGCGGCATGCACGACGACGTCGATGCCGCTCATCGCCTGCACGAGTCGGTCCTTGCTTCGCACGTCACCGATCAGGAACCGAAGCCGGGAGTCGTCGCCGAGTTGGCGTTGAAGCTCCGACTGCTTGAGCTCGTCCCGACTCAGCAGGCGGATCGCCCGGGGCTCGTGCTCGCTCAGAACCCGCTCCACGAACCGGGTCCCGAAGGAGCCGGTCGCTCCGGTGACCAGAATCGCCTTATCTCGAAGGGGAGAGCCGGCGTGCATCGGCGCGGATAGTAGTGAGCGCCAAATAGGGCGCCGCTCGTACTGGGACCGGCGGCCGCTACACGGACGGTGGGCCGGCCGGGGTCTCCGGTCGTCCCGCCGCCCAGCGCGCGTAGGCGGTCGCGCCATCCTCGATCGGCACGCGAGGCTCGAAGCCCAGCGCCGCGACGCGCGCGATGTCGGCACGCCAGTTCGCGGGGTCCCCTGCCCGCCGCTTCCCGCTGAACGTGATCACGCCGGGGTCGAGGCCGAGGGTGCGCGCGAGGAGCCCAGCCAGCTCGGCGACCGTCGTCTCGCGACCCGACGCGACGTTGTAGTGCTCGCCTTCGAACGCCCCGCCGTCGGCGATCGCGAGCGCCGCCCGGGCGACATCGCTCGCGTGGACGAAGTCGCGCGACTCCTCGCCGGTCCCGAAGAGCTCCGCCTCGCCCTCGTCGAGCAGGCGGCGGCAGACGTCCCAGAGGATCTGGCGACGAAGTCCCTCGCCGTAGGCGGAGAAGATCCGCATCGCCGCGGTCGGGAGGCCGTAGATCTCGTGGTACTCGTGGGCGATGACCTCGCAGGCAAGGCGATGGAAGCCGTAGGGCGAGAGCGGCGCCGGCTCGGCGTCCTCGCCGATCGGCAGGGACCGCGGCTCGCCGTAGACGGCCGCACTCGAGAGCAGGAGCGTGCGCGGTGGGTCGGGCAGCGCGCGCAGCAGCTCGAGCAGGTCGGAGAGGACGACAACCGAGCCCTCGAAGTCGCGGTGCGGGTCCTCCATCGAACCGGCGACGGAGGCCGGGCCGGCGCAATGGACGACAAGCCCCGGCGGCCGCTCGCGAACCAGCCGGGCGAGCTCCGGGGACGGAACCTCGACCTCCGGCCGGCCGGCGCGGGCAACCTCGTGTCCGGCGCCGGCGAGGGCGTCCGCGATGTAACCGCCGAGGAACCCGTTCGCGCCGGTGACGAGCGCTACCAACGGCGCACCGCGAGCGCAACGCCGTAGCCGACCTCATCGAATTCCCAGGTCGCGTAGCGCCGGTCGGCGGCGACCGTTCGCTCCCAGACGTCGTGCAGCCCGGGATGGGCAGGGTGCCGGGTGTCGTCCAAGACCAGCGCCCCGCCCACGCGCAACCGCGGCAGCACGTCGAGGAGGTCTCGGCGGGCACCGCGGCGGGTGTGGTCGCCGTCGACCGTGATCAGGTCGAAGCTCAGCTCCGGGCGCTCGCGGAAGAGGCGCGGCAAAACCTCGTGCGAGTTGCCGGAGACGAACTCGACCTCGCCCTCGTAACCGACCTTCTCAAGCTCGCCGCGGACGTGGTCGGGCCCGGGGTTGGCCATCCCGCCGTAGTCCTCCTGCCACATGTCGACGCCGACGATCGTGCAGCGCGGCGCGCGCGAGGCGACGGTCGCCATGCTCCGGCCGCGCCGCACTCCGATCTCGAGGTAGGAATCGGGCTCGAGGAGCTCCGCGGCGGCGAAGAGGGCGGTGACGATGTCGGCGTAGCGCCAGCGCTCGCCGCCGAGCCGTCTTCCGGTTTCAACGAAGCCGCGCAGGTAGGAGAGGTAGTCGTCCTCCTCGAGCCCCTCCAGCGTGCCCAGCGCCGCGCGCGCGGTGGCGGGATCGACGGCGCGCTCGCCGATCGTGCCGACCCCGATGACGACGCCGTCGTAGTAGTCGATGCCCTCCCCCTCGCGCCGGTAGGAGGCGCCGACCCGGTCCGCGGTGTGCGCGGAGCCGTTGCGCCTGGAAAGCGGGAATCGCACGACCGCGAGAGGCTACCGCCGCGATTTCGAGTCGATGCGCGACACCGCCTCGGCGACGATCGCCTCGTAGGCGCGGGCGAACTCGAGCCGCCGCGCCGGAAGCGCGGCCGCTGCGGCCTCGGCGCGCGCCCTGTCGGCCTCGGTGTGCGCCGCCGCGATCACCTCACCGAGCGCATCGGCGAGCGCCTCCGCGCTGCCCGCGTCGAAGAAGATCCCGTCCGGCGGATCCTGCTCGCGGTGGACGTCGATGTCTGACAACACCACTCGCTTTCCCATCGACTTGGACTCCTCTACGCTCGTGGCCCAGCCCTCGCTGAGCGACGGATTGAGCACGGCGACGGAGTCGCGCATGAGCGCGGCGACGTCACCGTAGGGGAGGACGCCGAGCGGGCGGAAGCGGTCGGCGACCCGCAACTCCCCGGCGCGCGCCATCAGCCCATCGAAGTGGCCGAGTCGCCGGTGGTCCCTGGTCTCCCCCGTCGCGACGGCAAGCGGCGCGCCCCCTTCGCGGTCCCGCATCAACGCCAGGGCCTCGACCACGAGCGCGTGGTTCTTGTGCGCCCAGAACTGGTTCGGCACGTGCACGTAGGGCTCGCCGATCGCGTAGCGCTCGGCGAGCTCGTCGCGGCCCGGCAGCGATGCCGGCTCGGGCGGCTCGGCGACGAAGCGGAGGACGCGGGCGCGCTCGACGGCGGCGGGGTCGAAGTCGGCAAGGTCGCGGCGGGAGCACTCGCTAGAGACGATCACGAGCGTGCTCAGGCCCGCGATCCGCGCGAAGCCCCGATCGCGCTGAGTGCGCTCGGCCTCCGGGAAGAACTCGGGCAGCTTGCGGTGCTGGAAGTCGGGGATCCAGCCGAGCATGGCGAGCCGCCGCGTGCGCCAGGGGCGATTCGAGTGGGACACCACCCGGACGCCGCGGGCGACGAGAAGGCGCTCGAGGAGCGGGTCGCGCGCAAAGGCCCGCCGTGCGACCGCGCCCGCGACCCAGCCCGGGCTGCGGCGGTCGAGAAGGCGCGAGCGCACCACCTCGACCGGCCCGAAGTCGGCGAGCTTGCCGGCGTCGTCACCCTCACCGATCACCAGCGTGGGACGCAGGCGGCTGTCGGGGTCGTCCGCGATCGCGCGGAGCAGGTTGCGGTGGTAGTTGAGGCCTCCGAGCCAGGCCAGCCACTCACCCGCCGGAAAGGCGACGTCCAGGTGCCCGGCCGCATCCTGCATCGCGCCGCCCCGGGTCAGCCGGCGGCGGGCGCGGGAAGGTGACTCTCGCGGAAGCTCTCGATCGTCCGCCGCAGGCCCTCCTCGAGGTCCATCGTCGCCTCGTAACCCAGCCACTCCCGGGCGCGTGAGACGTCCAGGTACCGCGTGGGCTGGCCGTCGGGGCGCGAGGAGTCCCAGACCGTCTCGCCCTCGTAGCCCGTGAGGCGGGCGACCGCATCCGCGAGATCCCGGATCCGGGTCTCGACGCCCGTGCCGACGTTGAACGGCTCCGAGGTCTCGGCTCGCTCGGCCGCCAGCACCAGCGCGCGAGCGGCGTCGTCGACGTACAGGAACTCGCGCGAGGGGCTACCCGTCCCCCACAGCGTCACCCGCGGCTCCGCTCCTTCGGCGGCGATGACGTACTTGTGGACCATCGCCGCGATCACGTGCGAGTCCTCGAGGTCGAAGTTGTCCTCGGGGCCGTAGAGGTTCGCCAGCACCGGGACGCAGGAGTCGAGCCCGTGCTCGCGGCGGTAGGCCTCAGAGAGCGTGATCAGCAGGCGCTTCGCAATCCCGTACGGGGCGTTGGACTCCTCGGGATACCCGTTCCAGATGTCGGCCTCGGGGAAAGGCACCGGTGTGTGCTTCGGGTAGGCGCAGACCGAGCAGACGGCGACGAGCTTCTCGACGCCGAGGGCCTGGCAGGCCGCGAAGACGTTGAGGCCCATCGCTGTGTTGTCGGCGACGAGCGGCGCCGGGTTGCGCAGGTTGTAGCCGATGCCCCCCACGTTGGCGGCCAGGTGGATGACCACTTGCGACCCCTCGAGCGCCTCGCGCGCCTGACCGATGTCCCGCAGGTCGAGGTCCGCGGAGCGCGGCACGCGTACCTCGGCGTCGAGCTCTTCCAGCATGCGCACCGTCGGCTTGCCGAGGAATCCCGCCCCGCCGGTGACGGTCACCCGCCTTCCCCGCCAGAATTCTGCGCTCGGCGCGGCGCTCACGTCGAGTCGTGACTGTAGCGAGTGACCTTGCCCGCGAGCTGGTCCTCGAGCATGCGGACGTCCTCGTCGACCATCAGGGCCACGAGCTCCTCGAATCGCACCTTTGGCGCCCAGCCAAGTCGCTCCCGGGCCTTCGTCGCATCACCGAGGAGCGAGTCGACCTCGGCGGGGCGGTAGTAGCGAGGATCAATCTCGACGTGCTCCTCCCAGTCCAGCCCGACACGTCCAAAGGCCAGCTCGCAGAACTCACGGACGCTGTGCTGCTCGCCGGTGGCGATCACGTAGTCGTCGGGCTCGTCCGCCTGGAGCATCATCCACATCGCCTCGCAGAACTCCGGCGCGTAGCCCCAGTCGCGCTTCGCGTCGAGGTTCCCGAGGTAGAGCTTTCCCTGGAGACCCGCCTGGATCCGCGCGACCGCCCGGGTGATCTTGCGAGTCACGAAGGTCTCCCCGCGGCGGGGGCTCTCGTGGTTGTAGAGGATCCCGTTGACGGCGAACAGGTCATAGGCCTCGCGGTAGTTGACGGCCGCCCAGAACGCCGCGACCTTGGCGACGCCGTAGGGGCTCCGCGGATGGAACGGCGTCGTCTCCGACTGCGGCGCCGGGGCCGACCCGAACATCTCCGAAGACGACGCCTGGTAGAAGCGCGGCCGCACGCCCGCCTCGCGGATCGCCTCGAGGAGGCGCAGGGTCCCCGCGCCGGTGATGTCGAACGTATAGACCGGGATGTCGAAGGAGACGCGGACATGGCTCTGGGCGCCGAGGTGATAGATCTCGTCCGGCTGGAGCTCGTACAGGAGCCGGATCAGCGCGGCGGGATCGGAGAGGTCGCCGTAGTGCGTGAACATCCGGACGCCGGCCTCGTGCGGGTCGCGGTACAGGTGGTCGATGCGGTCGGTGTTGAAGCTCGAGGAGCGGCGGACGATCCCATGCACGTCGTAGCCCTTCTCGAGGAGGAGCTCAGCCAGGTAGGAGCCGTCCTGACCGGAGATTCCGGTGATCAGCGCCTTCTTCGGATCGTCAGCCATCGGGACGCCTATATCATGCCCGCACGAAGCGCCGTCGCGGCGGCAGCGTCATCACCCGACGCCTGCGTCGACCGACTGCGACCAGGACCGCGATGGGCGTACCGGTTCTGCGGTTGAAGCCGGAGCCCCCAGGATTCGCCGGATCGGCCGCGCTGAGCATCTCGCGCACCCCCTGCCCGTGAAGCAGCTCGAATATGTGGCGGGATAGGGCTACGGCGATCCCACGCCGCCGGAAAGCGGGCGCCGTATAGGCGTCGTACAGGAAGGCCTGCCCCTGGGCGAGTGCCGACCTGTAGCCCAGGTAGCCGATCCTGACCTCGCGGGTAGTGCTCCAGCGCGCTGCGACGATCTGGCCGTCCGCTCGCGCGACGTGGCAGGTGTCTCCGACATCGAAGCGCAGCGCAAGCTCGGACAGGTCGGAGCCCCCGCGCAGCTCGAGGAACTCGCCGAGCTCCTCACGCCGCAGGCGGCCGAACTCCACCGGCACCTGGCTGGGCTGGATTCGTGCCGCGGCATCGATCCCACGGCGAAAGAGCACGACTCGCCGGATCCCGATCCATCCCAGCGTGCGCCAGAAGAGCACTCGCCACCCGAGCTCTCTTTGGATGGCGGCCGCCTTCTCCAGGGCCTGGCGGATATTCGTCGCGACGCTCATCCGGTGGCCGGTGCCACCTCGGTGACGGTGGGCTCCGCGATCCCCAGCTCGGCGAAGATCTGATCGAGGGTCGGGTCGGGTCCGATCGCCGCCGCTAGGGTGGTCAGTCGGGCGTAGTCGTCCTCGGTGTCCAAGGTGATTCGAACGTCGCCCGCCGACGGGGTCATCCAGAGGCCGCGCGTCGCGAACGCGTCCGGCCGTCGCCGGATATAGGGAGTGACGTGCTCCCGCTCGTATGGATCCTCGGCGCGGGACGCCGCCACGGCAAGCGCATCCCGCGAGACGACCTCGGCGTCGAGGCCTTTGGGAAAGGTCCGGGGCTCGACTGAGTTCGCGACGTAGTCGGCTCCGCTTCGGCGCCACAGCCGAACGAGACGATCGACGAGCTCCGGGGCGACCAGAGGGCAGTCGGCCGTTATCCGCACGACGGCGTCCGGCTCCAGGATCGACGCAGCGAGCTCGTATCTGGCGAGCACGTCTTCAAGGGAGCCGCGCACGACCTTGGCGCCCATTGCCTCGGCCACGGCAGCGACCCGATCGTCATCGTCACGCTCGGACGTCGCGACGGCAACCTCATCCAGCTCCGCGCATCCCGTGAGCCGCTCAACGACGCTCTCGAGCGCGGTGCTGCCGCCGATCGGCATCAGCACCTTGCCCGGAAGGCGCGACGAGGACATCCGTGCCTGGACGACGGCGACCACACGAGCGCTCAAACCATCTCCCAGGTGAGCACCTCGTCGTGCTCGACATCCACGCGCAGCGGACGGCCCACCAGCCGCTCGATCTCCCGGGGCTTGATCCCGAATCCCGGCCGCTTCACGGTGAGCATCTCGCGGGTGAGCGGGGTCCCGGCCGGATGGTCGCCGACGACGACGACGCTGCGCCGCCCAAGAGTGAACTGCTCGCCGCTCTCTTCCTCGCTCGGACCCGTCTTGCGTCCGTCGCCGAGCGCCGCCTCGGCTTCGCGAATCCCCTGGACCAGCGCCTTGAGCTCGTCGGGCTCCACCGCAAAGCTGTGATCCGGCCCCTCCATGCTCCGGTCGAGCGTGTAGTGCTTCTCGATCACGGCAGCGCCGAGCGCCGCGGCGGCGATGGCCACGGCGGTTCCCTCCGTGTGATCGGAAAGCCCGACCGGCACGCCGAAGGACCTGCTCATCGTCTCCATCGCCCGAAGGTTCATCAGGCGCGGCGGCGCCGGATACAGGGAAGTGCATTGCAGGAGGGCGATGGGGCCCGATCCCGCCTGGGAGGCAACCGTGATCGCCTCCTCGATCTCGCCCATCGTCGCCATTCCGGTCGACAGCAGAAGCGGCAGCGATGTGCTCGCGGCCTTTCGGATCAAGGTCACGTCGACGAGCTCGAACGAGGCGATCTTCAGCGCCGGCACCCCAACCTCGACGAGGTCGTCGACGGCGGCGTGGTCGAAGGGCGTCGACATGAACGCGATGCCGCGATCGCGAGCGTGGTCCGCGAGCTGCGGCTGCCACTCACGAGGGAGCGAGATCGCTTCGATCTTCTCCGCGGCTCCCCCCTCCGCGCCGCCGGCGAGCTTGCCGAAGGCGGGCGTCCTGGTCGAGTAGAGCCGATCGCCGCTGTAGGTCTGGAACTTCACCGCGGACGCTCCCGCCTCGGAAGCGACCTCGATGAGCTCGCGAGCTATCCCGAGGTCTCGGTTGTGGTTCGCCCCCGCCTCGGCGATCACGTAGCAGGGCGCGCCCGATCCCATCTGGACACCGCCGATATCGATGCGCTCGTGCACGATCGAACCGTACCTCGCTGCGATACTTGCGCCGCCATGCAACCCGCCGAGCCGACGACCGAGATCGACGACGGGGCTCGTCGAAATCCCGGCTACGGGCGACCATGGCGCGTACCGGCCGCGCCCCCGATCGCCCTCGAGCATCGCACCTACGTGCCGCTCCGGGAGGCCGACATCGACCTGATCCGGCGCTATCGGAACGATCAGATCGAGGTGCTTCGGCAAAGGGAGCCGCTCGCGCCGGCCGACCAGGAGCGTTGGTTCACGGAGCGCGTGCGGCCCACGTTCACCCTCGACGCTCCGGGTGAGCTCCTGGTTTCGATCCTCGTCGACGACGGCTCCACCCTCGCCGGCTACGGCGGCCTGACCAATATCGCCTGGCCGAACCGCCGTGCCGAGCTGTCGTTCCTCGTGGCCCCCGATCGCGCGGCAACCTCGTCCGTGTACCGCGAGGACCTGCTCGCCTTCGTTGCCTTCATTCGCGACTGGGCCTTCGGGGGCCTCGGGCTGAACCGGATCTTCACCGAGACGTATGCGTTCCGCACCGACCACATCGCGATCCTGGAGGACGCCGGCTTCGTTCGCGAGGGCGTTCTCCGTCAGCACACCCTTGGCCCAAACGGCTTCGTCGACAGTGTCATGCACGGGATGCTGAGCGTCGACTTCACATCGTCCGGATGACGGCGTCCCCATGGGAAGGCAAGCGTGTCCTGGTGACCGGCGGGGCCGGCGTCATCGGTCGCGAGCTCCTCCAGTCGCTCGACCGCGCCGGTGCCGAAGTCCTGTGCTGCGACCTGAAACCTCGACCGAGGTGGCTGCCCGCGACAGCCGAGTACATCCAGGCGGACGCGATCACCCTGCGCACCGAGCGCATCGAGCGGTTTGCGCCCGACACCTGCTTCCACCTCGCCGCGACCTTCGAGCGCACCGAGGAATCACCGGGGTTCTGGCACGAGAACTTCCATCACAACGTCGCCGTGAGCCACCAGCTCATCGCCGAGCTGGCGAACGTGAGCACCCTTCGCCGGTTGGTCTTCGCGTCCAGCTACCTCGTCTACGACCCTCGCACCTACCTGTTCGACGCTCCACCCAGTGGTCCCACGGTTCTCTCGGAGGAAACCGTTATCCGCCCGCGGAACCTCTGCGGGGCCGCGAAGCTGATGCACGAGGAGGAGCTCCGGTTCCTCAACGAGCACGAGGGGGTCGGATTCTCCGCGGTGTCAGCCCGGATCTTCCGTGTCTACGGGCGCGGATCGAAGGACGTGATCTCACGGTGGGTCAGGGCCCTCGTTCGGGAACAATCCGAGCTGGAGGTGTTCAGGACCGAGGGGACGTTCGACTATGTCTACGCTTCGGACGTCGCTGACGGCCTGCTCCACCTCGCGACCGCCGACGCCACAGGGCACGTCAACCTCGGCAGCGGCCGGTCCCGGCAGGTTGCCGAAGTGCTCGAGATACTCCGCTCGCACTTTCCCCAGCTCAGCACCCGAGACCTCGCCACGGAGTCGCCATACGAGGCCCACCAGGCGAGTGTCGAGCGGTTACATGCACTCACCGGCTGGATGCCGACCACCGGCCTCGAGCTGGGAATCGACCGCATCGTGGAGTTCGAGCGATCCACGATGAGGGACGCGGTCGACGTCGCGGGTGGCGGCGTCGCCCCGTGAACGTCCTCATCACGAGCGCTTCGCGGAAGGTCCCGCTGACCCAAGCCTTCCAGCGTGCCTTGTCGGCGAAGCTGGAGAGCGGTCTTGTCTGGGCCGGCGACGCCGACCCGGAGTGTGTCTCGCGGTACTTCGCCGATCGATTCTGGGAGATGCCGGCCCTCGAGGACCTTGAGCCTGAGCGGCTGCTGCGCTGGTGCGAGGAGCAAGGCGTTGGCCTCGTCGTGCCCACCCGCGACGGGGAGCTGCCCTACTTCGCTCAGATCCGAGCGACCGCGGCGGAGCGTGGCATCTCGGTCGCCGGCAGTCCTCCCGAAGCGGTCGCCGTCTGCTCGGACAAGCTGCGCTTCTGGCGGGAGTGCGGCGCTCGTGGCCTGCCGGCGATCCCGACCCACACGCGGGTCGGCGATCTCGACGGTGATCGATTGGTGGTCAAGGAGCGGCGCGGCGCGGGCGCCAGGCGTGTTGCCCTGGACGTCGACCGCGTGGAGGCGGAACGGCTCGCGGCGAGCCTCGATGAGCCGATCTTCCAGCCGTTCATCGCCGGCACCGAGTTCTCCGTCGACCTCTTCACCGGGTCCGGCGAGGAGTGGATCGGTGCGGTGCCGAGAGAACGCGTCAGAGTGCACGCCGGGGAATCCGTGATCACGGAAACGGTCGAGGCACCCGACCTGGTCGCCACATGCAAGTCACTGGCCGGTGCCCTCGGCCTGCGCGGGCACGCGGTCATCCAGGCGATCTCCTCCGAGGAGGGCATCGCGTTGATCGAGTGCAATCCGCGCGTCGGCGGCGCGTCCTCCCTCGCGTTCGAGGCCGGCCTCGATTCGCCCGCCTGGATGATCGCCGAGGCGATGGGTCGCGACGTTCCCCGGGACGGCTGGGGCTATGAGGTCGGGCTGCGCATGGTCCGTGCGCCGGTCGACGAGTTCATTCGTCGATGATCGTCGCCTTCGACCTCGACGACACCCTCTATCCGGAGCGGACGTTCGTCGAAAGCGGCTTTCGCGCGGTTGCCGAGCACCTGCATCGTCGCTGGCAACTCGATCCGGACGAGGCGCTCCGCCGGATGCACGAGACGCTCTCGAGCAACGGCCGCGGGAGGCAGTTCGACGATCTCGTCGACCACTTCGAGCTCGGTCGCCGCCAGAGCGTCGCCGAGCTGGTTCGGATCTACCGGCGCCACGAGCCGGACATCGAGCCCTATCCGGAGGCCGTGGGGGCGCTGGACCGGTTACGAGACCATCGCCTGTATCTCGTCACCGATGGCCATCGGATCGTGCAGGCGAACAAGCTTGCCGCGCTGGGACTCGCAGACCGGTTTGAGCACGCATACCTCACGCACCGCTACGGCATCGCCCACCGCAAGCCCTCGACGTACGTCTTCGAGCTGATCTGCCGCCGAGAGCGCTGCCGTCCGGCAGACATCGTCTATGTCGGCGATGACCCGACGAAGGACTTCGTCGGCTTGCGCCCACATGGATTCAGGACGATACGTGTGATGACGGGGCGGTTCGCGAAGACCCACGCCCAGCCGGGCCATGAGGCCGAACGTGAGGTCGCGACGATGGCGGCCGTACCCGCGACCGTGGGCGAGTTCGCCGCCGAGCGAGGCGGCTAAGGGGCTGTCCGGCCGACGACGCGGACGTTGCGCCCGATCCCGTTCTCGCCCAGTAGGCGATAGATCCTCCGCCGGGTGGCACGGGACAGCTCGCGCTCGATCTGGACACGCAACCGATGACACTCGTTCCCGATCGAGGGATCCGTTACGTAGTTCATCCCCATGAGGAGGAACACCTCCATCGGGAAGTCCCCCTCGAGCTCGACGGTCTCGAATTCGAGTTGTGTGAGGAGCCGGGGAAGCGACTCGGTGTCGAAGTAATTGATGTGGTCGGGTACGCAGACCCACCAGCCGTCCGCGCCGATCCGCGCAGCCGCAGCCGCCTGCAGCGGGTTGAAGTCGTTCGGGACACGAATCCAGACGATTCCCCTGGGCGCCAGCAGCGAGCTGACGTTCCGCAGCGTCTGGGCCGGCTCCGGCACATGCTCCAGGACGTTCAGAAGCACAACGGCGTCGAATCGTTCCCCGCCGTCGTGCTCGGAACAGAAGGTCGCGAGGTCCTGTTCGGCAACTCGCAACCCGTTCTCGCGGGCGCGCTCGGCCGCGGCCCCAGCGGGCTCGAGCCCCGTGACCTCGAGACCGGCATCGGCCGCCACGACGAGGAAATCACCGGTGCCACAGCCGACGTCGAGCAGGCGCTTGCCGGGAGCATGCTCGCGGACCGACTCGACGACATCTCGGTAAAGCGTGTCCCGCAGCCACGTCAGCTCAGCCTCGGCCTCGTCCCCACCGGCTGTGATCTTTCGCAAATCGGGGGCCCGACCGCCCGCCCGGATGGCGTCGTAGTACTCGCTTTCGTAGAAGCGGGCCAGCTCAGAGTCGCTCGGGACCGGGTCAAGGCGCCGGTAACCCCACTCTTGGTCCACGACCACGGACGCGGAATCAGCCCTCACTGCTCGTCCTCGGTCTCACGCCCGCCCAGGGTATTTACCCACACAGCGAGCCTAGTCAAGCGGCGGCTGTGCGAAGGAGGGCTCCGATCTCGGCGCCTCCATCGGGGCGACATCGTCGCCGCGTGGCTGCTCGCTCGCGTCCTTGGAGATGCGACGCATCACCGGCGGAACCAAGAGCAGCGCCCAGACGACCGAGAGGGCGAGGTAGGCGAGGCCGGCGGCCGGCGCTCCGAGCGTGGGGACCAGCGCGAGGAGGAGCACTATCTGGACCGCGGTCGCCGCCGCCAGGGCTCCAAGCGAGCGCATCTGCATTCCAAGGGCCAGCGCCGCGGCGTGGGGCCAGAACAGCACCGCTTTTATGAGCGTCCCCGCGACAAGCGGGACGATCGTGAGGGGAGCCTGGTCGAATCCCTCGCCGACGAGCAAGGGAACCAGGAACGGCGCCGTCACGACGATCACGATCGCGATCGGCCCCAGGAAGAGCAGCAGCGCGACGGTGGCGGGACGTAGCAGCGACTCGAACTCTCGAAAGCGTCGCTGGGCGAAGTCCCGCACCAATTCGGGGTAGGTGGCCTGGAAGAACGGGCGGCCCAGCATCGAAAGGGGCGCAGTGAAGGTGAACGCGACCTTGACCGCGCCGGCGACGGCGGGAGTCGCGAGCACACCGGCCAGTACCACGCCGAGATGCTGCTGCAGCAGTGACAGACTGCCGGTCGCATTGGAGGCCGCCAGGAATCGACCCATCCGGGAAAACTGGCCGCGAATGCTTGCCATCCGCCCGGCCATCCCGGGGCCGACCGGCAGCCTCGACGTGATCTCGCGCCACGCGAGGACGGCAAAGGCAATGCCCCCCACGGCCTCGGCCCCGAGGCTCGCGAAGAGGATCTCCTCGAGCCCCCCATCGAGGACCACTGCCGCCGCGACGCCCAACAGCCGTAGCGCCGGAACGGCTGCGGTGAGCACCGACAAGCGCGCGAGGAGGTCGAAGATTCGAAACACCGCCGTCGAGGCGACCTGCATCGCGACGAACGGCGCCACGCACGCGTAGACGATCACCGCCTCCGCAAGATCCGGGTCGCCGACGATGTGCTCCGCGATTGCGGCCGCGAGGAGCGCCAGGACCCCGGTCGCAAGCAAGCCGCCGGCGAGGTTGACCGGGAAGCTGAGCTCCAGCACGGCACGGGCTCGCACGCGTTCGCCGTGCGCTAGATACTCGCCGGCGAAGCGCGTGGTCGCCTCCCAGATCCGCACGTCGATCACCTGGTAGACGATGGTCACAGTCGCCGTGATCAGGGCGTAGCGCCCGTAGTCGGTTGGGCCAAGCGTCCGCGCGAGCAGGATCGCGATCACCACGAGTAGCGCAGCTGCCGCGAGCTGACCGCTGAGCAGGGCGCCTCCCCTGCGACCGAGGGCTCGGACGCCGGGATTGGCGAGCAGGGAACGGATGCGGGCGATCGGCATCGACGGCGAGGCTAGTCGACGATGGACCGCCCGCAGGGGGCACAGGGGAGGCCCATAGACTGATCCCCCGCACATGTATCGGGTATCCCGTGGAACGAGGAAGGCAACCGCGGAACGGGCCGGAGCGCGCCAGCGGCGGCTGCTGGCCAGGACGCTGGAGGAGGCACGGCGTCTCCCGGGCTACGCCGACGCGTTTGCCCGCGCCCCGTCCGACGCTGACCCGTACCAGGCACTCCGATCCCTCCCGGTACTCGAGCGGGCCGCGATCCAAGATGGTCCCGGCGCCTTTCGCGATCCGAGCCAGCCGTCGGTTCGAACGACGACGTCCGGCAGCACGGGGACGCCGCTCGAGATCCATGTTCACCCGAGGGCGATACGAGGTCGCCGCCATCAGCTGGCCAGGTTCTTCTGGCGCCACGGCTGGCGCCCGTGGCACCGTTCGCTGAGCCTCAAGGTGCTTCCTGACCCATCGGCGCGGGTCGGCTCGGAACTGCTCGACAGGACGGTGCTGCGTCGGCGCCGGTCGATTTCGGTGCTGGAGCCGCTGGAACACCAGTACCGCCTCCTGCAGGAGGCCGATCCGCACATAGTTCACGGCCTGCCGACGGTGCTCGCCGAACTCGCCGGGCGCGCCGAGCGGGAGGGCTGGAGGCCCCGCCGCGTCGGGGCGATCTTCACGTCATCCGAGGCGCTCACCGAACCCACGCGGCTTCACATCGAGGCCGGTCTCGGCGGCCCGGTGATCGACCACTACGGTGCGGTCGAAGCGTTCGTCGGGTGGGAGTGCGAGCGCCGCAAGGGATTTCACATCAACGACGACCGTGTGATCGTGGAGATCCTCGACGAGGACCGGCGTCCCACGCCGCCGGGAGAGGTGGGCAGGCTCGTCCTGACCACCCTCGACAACCCCACGATGCCACTGATCCGCTACGCGATCGGAGACATGGCGATCGCGAGCGACGGGGCCGGCTGCCCGTGCGGGCGACCAGGGTCCCTGCTGAGGAGGGTCCTCGGGCGGCAGGTGCCGTTTCTACTCGTGCGAGGCCGGCAGGTCTCGCCCTGGGGGGTCCTCGCTCGCGCGCACGAGCTCGACTCCATCCGCCAGCTCAGGCTCGTCCAGCCCGTCCCAGACGTTCTCCGGGCCGACGCCCTCGCCCGTCCCGGACGCGAGGTTGACGAGCGCGCGCTGCGAAGGCTCATCGCGGAGGAGCTCGGAGAGGAACTCCGCGTGGAGGTCAACGCGCTCGACGGCTACCGCCGTCTGCCGTCCGGGAAAGCGGCCGCGTGAGCGGCGCCACAACCGCGCCGGAGCCGCTCCTCAGGCGTGCGGCATGGAATGCTCACATGCTTACCAACGCGCCGCTTCAGGGGCGGTTTCCGTTCCGGCCGGCCGCGTCGATCGAGCGCGCCCAGCGGCGGCGCGTTCGCCGGATCGTCGATCACGCCTACGAGAAGGTTCCGTACTACCGCGAGACGATGAACCGCCTCGGACTGCGCCCGGATGAGTTTCGCGACGCCGCGGACCTGGCCCGGCTTCCGCTGCTGGAAAGGGACGACCTCCAGCGCGATCCCGAGTACTTCACCGCTCGTGAGTGGCCGGCGGAGAGCTACGTACAGATGCTCAGCGGCGGCAGCACGGGCGCGCCGTTGACCGTCTACCGCGACCCGTTCGCGCTCTTTCAGGATGCCTGCGTGCGCGAGCGCCACCGCGCCGTGACGATGAGGGTGGCGGCCAAGCGGTGGCGGCTGCGCCAGCTCACCGTGGTGCCGTCGCTCTCGGTCGGCCGCGCGACGGTCGGGGCGTTCGACCGAATGAGCTTCCTCCCTCGCTCGTTACGCGTCATCGCCGACCAGATCTCGATTCAAGCGCCGCTCTCCGAGATGGTCGCGCGCCTGAACGAGTTCCGGCCGGACAGCCTGAGCGCTTACGGGTCGTATGTCGAGAGCCTCTTCGTTCACCTCCACGACACCGGCACGCCGTTTCACCGGCCGAAGGTCGTCCAGTACGGCAGCGACGCCCTCTCGGATTCGGTCCGGCGGCTGATCACCGAGGAGCTCGGGATCCACGTGACCAGCTCATATGGCGCCATGGAGGCGTTCAACATCGCCTTCGAGTGCGAGGCGTGTTCCGGCCTTCACCTCAACGTGGACATCAACCCGCTGCGGATCGTCGATCCCGAGGGTCGGACCGTCGCCGATGGAGAGAGCGGCGAGGTCGTCGTCAGCAACCTCGTCAACCGCGGCACGGTCGTCCTCAACTATCGCCTCGGCGACCTGGCGCGGATGCTCCCTTCGGGGTGCCGGTGCGGTCGGACGCTGCCGCTCATGTCGTTCGTCGAGGGCCGCGTCAGCGAGTGGCTGTGGGCGCCGTCCGGCGAGCTCGTCCATCCGCAGGAGGTGAGGGCGCTGGTCGAGCAGGACCTCGGGGTACTCCGCTACCGCGTGATCCAGAAGGGCCCCGCCGCCTTCGACCTCCTGGCCGTTCCCCGAACCGACTGCGATCCAGACGCGCTGCGAAAACGGATCAGCACCGAGCTCGGCGAGCTGCTCGGGTCGGCGGTGACCCTTCAGGTATTCCTTGTGGACGATCTCCCGAAGACGAGCAGCGGCAAGGCTGGACCCGTCGTGCTGCCGCTCGCCCGAGCCATCTAGGACTCCGTAGCGGCCGAGCCCGACCGGCGGGATGCACGACGCGGACGGAGGGAAAGCTCGATGATCTCGCCTCCGTGGTCAGGGCCCACAGATGAATCGCGGCAGCGTGACGCGAATCGCCGCGATCGCGCTGATCACCGCCGGCCTCGTCGTCCTCGTGGACGTCGCCGTCACATTGGCGTGGAAGGAACCGCTCACGTCGCTCTACGCAAGCGTGCTCCAGGGCGATGCCGACGAGAGGGTCGCGGCGCTCGAAGCCGAGTTCCCGAACGCGACCGGTGACGATCAGGCGGAGCTCCGCCGGGCCGCTCACCGCCTCGCGAACGAGTTCGAGAGCGAGGTTCTCCAGGGACAGGGAATCGGCTTCATTCGGGTCCCGGCGATCGACGCAGACTTCGCGCTGATCGAGGGTGTCGATCTCGGCGCCCTTCAACACGGGCCCGGTCGGTACTCGTCCGCTGCCTTACCGGGTCAGGGCGAGACGGTCGCCGTCGCCGGACATCGCACGACGTTCCTCGCGCCCTTTCGGGACATCGACGAGCTCGAGCGCGGAGACGAGGTGACGATCGAGATGCCCTATGCGAGCTTCACATATTCGGTCGAGCACAGCCGGGTCGTCGAACCGCATCAGCTCGAAGTCGTGCGGCCGGTGGGGCGTGAGCGCCTGGTGCTCACGGCCTGCCATCCGTTGCACAGCGCGGCGCAACGTTACATCGTCTTTGCCGAGCTCAATCTTGTCTCCGAATCAGCGGCCGGCTGACGGCACGACCGGCCGCCCGTCGTCCGCAAGCGTCGCCTCCCGCTTTCGCGGATTGATCGCGATCGCCACACCGCCCGGCGCCGAGGCAATCGCCACCGCAGCCACAGCGAGTAGCGAAAGCAGGGTCGCATCCGCGGAGGAGACGCCGAACTCGGCCAGCAGGACCACGAAGGCGCCCTCGCGCACTCCAAATCCGGCCAGCGAGATCGGCAGCAGCGCGGCGAGCAGAACCGGCGGGATCACCACCGCGAGGACAGCCGGGTCGAGGTCGAGTTGGAGCGCCTCGGCGATCAGCCAGAAGCCGGTGAGGACGATCGCCTGGTAGACCAGGCCGATCGCGAGGACCTGGGCGAGGACCCTGCGGTTGTGCTCGTAGGCGCGGATCACGTTGGCGACCTCGGCGGTGTAGGGGCGGACCGCGTTCGGCAGGAAGCGCCCGAGGCCCCTGCGACGGGCGATCAGGAGAGCTACAAGGGCCCCGGCCAGAACGAGCCCGGTGGCGATCCCGAGCAGAACGACGATCCCCGACGGGATCTCGTCGGCCTTGACCAGGGCCGCGACCCAGGCCAGGAGCAGCAGGCAGAGCAGGGCACTGGCGCGATCGGCGATCACCGACGTGAGGGACCTCGCGAGCGGCTTGCCGGTCCCGCTCACCACCCATGCCCTGACCGCATCGCCGCCGTAGCCGCTCGGGAGCAGGTTGTTGGTGAACATCCCGATCAGGTAGGCGCGCAGCGAACCCCGGTAGGAGACGGGGACGTCGGCGACGTGAAGGAGCGCATGCCAGCGAATCGACGCCAAGACGAAGGCGACGAAGTAGGTGATCACGGCGAGCACCACGAGCCCCCAGGACGCGTTCGCGAGGGCATCGCCGACGCCGTCCCAGTCGATCGACACGGCGACCGCGGCGAGCAGGCCGACGCTGACCAGGATCCGGACCGGCAGCGAGGTGACGATCGAGGCGAGGCGGCTCATTCCGAGCCCCCGACCGGCGCCCGGCGGCGGCGCTCGCGCAGTCGGACCGCGAGGAGCCAGACGCCCGCGGCGGCGGCGCCGAGCACCGGGCCGGTGATCGGGACCGCGTAGCGCGCGCTCCAGATCGCCGTCGCCGTGGGGACGAAAAGAAGCGCCGCGCTCAGGACCACAACGAGCGCCAGCCCCGCGCGCAGGCGCCCGCGCGCGAGGACGAGGCCGACGATCGCGCCGAGCGTGGCGAGGCCGAGGAGCCACGCCTGGAGCCGGAGCACGTCCTGTATGTCCGCCATCGAGTAGGCCAGTCCCTTCACCTCGAGCCGCTCGTCGTCGTAGTACCCGTTGAGGTTCGCGAGGATCTCCTCCTCGACACCCGGTGCGCGCCGGTCGATGTCGACCACCTCGTAACCGACCCCGCCGTAGGGCCGCGTGCCGAGCGATGGAAGGTAGTAGCGAAGCGAGTCGCGCGCCACCGTCCTCAGGTAGTCGAGCGGCTGGTTCACCATCGCCGCGCGGGCGAACGCACCGACCTCGTCGTTGCCCGCCGGCTGGTAGCCGAACAGCTTGACCGCGGGCGATTGGGGCTCCCATGCGTAGAAATCGGGCCCGCTGCGGTCCTCCGGCGGCGTCGACTCGCAGAGCTCCTCGGTTCCCGCCGGCGGTTCGAACTCCGAGCAATCGGCGAACTCGGCGGTCCGCGAGTAGAACGCCCAGCCCGATGCGCGCGTAAGCCCGAAGTAGCCGTTCTCGGCCGACTGCAGCCCGGCGTAGGCGAACAGAAGTGCTGCGGCGGCCCCGGCGGCCAGCGCCGCCCGCGCGATCCGGATTCGCACCGGTCCTGAGAGCGCGAGCGCGAACCAGAGCGCCAGGAGCGGCGCCAGCGGGACCGCCACTGACCTCACCCACGCGCTCAACCCCAGGGCGGCGCCCGCGCCGGCGATCCAGAGGGCTCTAGTCGTCACCCGCCCCCACAGTGTGCGGGGCGCGTCGAGCGCTCGCACCGCGCAATAGAGGACGGCGGCGAGGCCGAAGGCGAAGGGCGCGTCGGAGAGGAGGGTGTGCTCGAGGAAGATCTGGTCGAGCGAGAGCAGCGGTCCCGCCGCGGCGACCGCCGCGACCCAGACCGGCGCCTCCATCCGCCGGAAGACGGCGTAGAGCAGCAATCCGGTGGCGATCCCGAGCAGGTGCTGGAAGCCGATCGTCACCGCGACATCGCTCGAGACCGCGTGCAGGCCGCGCAGGAGGATCGAGTAACCGGCGGTGCGAGACGGGTCGGCGAACAGCTCGTCGCCCGCCATGCCGACGTAGACGATCGTGTCGTAGGCGGTCATCCCCGCCGGCTGATAGGCGAGCGAAAGGGCGACGCGCAGCTCGATGCCGAGGGCGATCAGCACCCAGAGCGCCACCGGCACGCGCTTGGCCAGCTCCCTCATCGGTCTCCGCGCACGAAGATGCCGTCGAACTGGAACATTCGGCCGCTGGCGGGATCCTCGAACCCGGGCTCGACGCCGGCCAGCGAGAAGCCACGATCCGAGAGCCACTCGACGACCGCGGTCCAGGACGCGCCGCCCTCGTAGAGGGGCTTCAGCGAGAGCTCGGACTGGACCACCCGAGTGTCGGCGAGGCGCTCCCCGGCGCCCCGGAGGACGTGCATCTCGAAGCCCTGCACGTCCAGCTTGAGCCAGATCCGGCGACCCTCGACGAGCCGCTCCCACAACGCGTCGAGTCGGGCGGTTCGCACCGGCTCTGTGTCGACGTAGGCCGCGTCCGGCGCGCTCTGGCGGTGCCGGTCCGCCATCGGGAGCAACGAGCTCGAGAACGAGTTCCCCGCCACGTTGAGGTGGGCCTCCCCCTCCTCGTCTGCGAGCGCGATCCGGTGCGCTTCCCACAGTGGATCCCTGGCGGCGGTGCGCTCGAGCTGCGCGTACGCCTGGGCGTAGGGCTCGAAGGAGACGATCCGCCCGCGATAGCCGTTCGTGCGTAGCCGCATGCCGTACTGACCGACGTTCGCGCCGACGTCGAGGACGACGTCGATCCCCTCGCGTTCGAGCAGCCTGCCGCGGCGTTTGTCGGCGTCGTCGCTGGCCGGCCTCAGCTCCCAGCCGGCCCTTCCAAGCGCCGCCTGGACCCGCCCCCTGACCGCATGCCTTGCCCGCGCCGCTCGCCCTTGTGCGCGATCCACCGGAGCGATCCTAGGACACCGGTCACAGAACTCCCGGGACCGCCTGAGCGGGACTTCCCCGCTGCTACGCTTCCCGCGCTCTCAAGGGGGGCCAGGGACCCCTTCGACCATGCGACGTTGAAAGCCCCGTGGACAATCACGCTGCGCCGGCCGCCGCGACCCCGGACGCACCCGCGCAGGAGGATTACATCCTCAAGCCCCCCAGCGCGGACGGCGGCGCCGAGGCGGTCGCAGCGACGATGAGGGCCGCAGCCCTACGAAAGTTGCCGGCGACCCCAAGACGCTGGGCAGCGTCACCGCAGACGCCGGAGCTGACGGATCGACGATCCTTCTCGTCATTCTCGCCGCCACGGCGCTCGCTGGGATTTCGGTCGCGATCGTGAAGGCCGTCAAGTAGCCAGGCCGGTGTCGGAAGCCGAGCGCTCGCCGAGGGGGATCGTCCGGTTCGTTCCCTTCCTCGTCGTCGCCCTGCTCGCCCTGGGCGTCGGGGTCGTCGTCGCTTCGCCATGGGACGGCGACGAGTCCGAGCCCACCGTGAAGCCGGACGAGTTCTACGGCATCACCCCCCAGACCGAGCTCGACAGCGCAGACTTCGAGCGGATGGCCGAAGCGGGGGTGGGTACCGTCAGGGTGGCGCTCAACTGGAACGCGATCCAGCACCAGCCGGGCGAGTGCCGGTCCGACTTCGAGGAGAGCGCCTGCAACTGGTCCGCGATCGATGAGCTGATCGGCGGAGCCGCATCCCACGGGGTTCGGGTGATGCCGATTCTCGGCGGCGCCAGGGGCTTCGGAGGGGACGAGCCCCCGCCGGAGGAGGCGAGGATCGAGCACCCACCGACTGCCGGCGCAGACTTCGAGGACTGGAAGGACTTCGTCGCCGCGGCGGTAGACCGTTACGGCGCGGGTGGCGCCTTCTGGACCCTTGTCGACGAATACGGAGGCGAGCCGTTGCCGGTGCGCGTCTGGCAGATCTGGAACGAGCCGAACGCCGAGCAATACTGGCCTCCGGAACCGAACCCCGCGGAGTATGCGACGCTCGTCGACGGCGCGTCGGAGGCGATTCGCAGCGCCGATCCCAAGGCCGAGATCGTGCTCGCCGGCCTGTTCGGCACCTCGGCCCTCGAGTCGCCGGAGTTCCTTCGCGAGCTCTACGCGGTGGAGGGTCTGGAGGACGGATTCGACTCAATCGCGATCCACCCCTACTCGCCGAATCTGCACGGCATCGAGGTCCAGGTCGAGTGGGCACGCGAGGTGGCCGAGGCGGCAGGGGATTCGGACGTCGGGATCTGGGTCACCGAGCTCGGCTGGAGCTCCGCCCAGGGCGACCATCCGCTCGAGATCGGTCCCGCCGGCCAGGCCGAGATGATCACCCGGTCCCTCGATCTCCTGCGAAGAAAGCGCGACGCCTGGAACGTTCGAGGCGTGGTGCTGTACACCTGGCAGGACCGCCTCGACGAGGGCGTCTGCGAGTTCTGCCGGGAGGCCGGGCTCTTCGACTCTTCCGGGGAACCAAAGGAGGCCTGGGAGAGCTTCGCCCGGGCGGCGGGCGGGGAGTCGGGCGGGGACGCTCCTCTCGAATCGGCTGACCTAGGCTTCGCGAGATGAGCGGCTCTCCAGGGATCACCTTCCTGATCGCCCGCAGCCAGAACCTGTTCTTCCGCGAGCTCGCCGAGGCTCTCTGCGACGAGCTCGGCGATCTCGGGGCGCCGGCCTCGATCGCCGAGGCTCCCGGCTCGGACGACGACCCCGATCGCGTCTACGCCCTGCTGCCGCCGCACGAGTACGTGAAGCTGGCGCGACGCCCCCTCCCGCGCCGGATCCTCGGACGGACGATCTTCATCTGCGCCGAGCAGCCGGAGAGCTACTGGTTCGAGGTGAACGCGCGGCTGGCGCCGATGGCGGGGGCCTTCTTCGACATCAATCCGACCGCCGTGGGGTCGTTCCGGGAGCGCGGAGTTGTCGCGGAGCACCTCCCCCTCGGTTACACGAGGAGGTGGGACCGCTTCGGAAGCGCGGAGCGCGAGATCGACGTCAGCTTCCTCGGCACCCTGACGCCGAGGCGGGAGCGGCTGCTCGCCGAATACGCCCCCGAGCTCGCGGCGCGGCGCTGCAACCTCGTCCTCGCCGGAGATCGCGGTCCGAACCACTCGCCCACCAGCTCCTTCATCGCCGACGACGAGAAGCGCGAGCTGTTGGCGCGCTCGAAGGTGCTGCTCAATCTGCACCGCGACGAGAACACCTACTTCGAGTGGCTGCGGATCATCGAGGCGATACATTGCGGTGCGGTCGTGGTCACCGAGCCCTCGAGCGACCATTCTCCCCTCGTCGAGGGGGAGCATTTCGTCGCCGGCCGCGCCGACGGACTTGCCCGAGTCGCGGGTCTCCTCGCCGAGGACGAGGGACGCAGGCGCGAGATCAGCACGGCCGCCTACGAGATGCTGCGTGAGACCCAGCCGCTTTCGGCCGCCGCAAAGCGGCTCGCCGAGACCGCGGAGAACCTGACCGCCCGCCCAGCCCGCACGCCGTCGTTCCCGGCGCTGCGCACCGCCGCAGCGGTCCTGCAGCCGGACCGCATCCGCGAGCGGATCGAGCAGCGCCAGCGCTTCCGGCCGAGCCTGCCCCGGACGGCGCCGCTGCGACGCGAGCTGAAGGACGCACGCCTCGAGGGGATCGAGCTGTCTCGCCGGGTCGCCTGGCTGGAGGAGACCATTCGCCGCGGCGAGGAGCCGCCGGCGTTGGAGGTGGTCTACGAGACCTCGGCCCGCGCCGACGCCCCCGAGGCCGCGGTCTCGGTGGTCACCGCGCTCTACAACCACTCGCAGCACGTCGCCGACGCGCTCGACTCGGTGGCCGAGGGAAGCTTTCGCGACCTCGAGCTGATCGTCGTCGACGACGGCTCGACCGACGGGTCCGGAGAGGTCGTCCGCGAGTGGCTGGTCGAGCATGACGAGCTTCCGGCGGTCCTCGCCAGGCACCCCGCGAACCGCGGACTGCCGACGACGCGGAACACGGCGCTCGGGATGGCGCGCGGCCGATACGTGTTGATCCTCGACGCCGACAACGAGCTCTACCCGAACTGCGTCGAGCGGCTGTTCGAGGCCCTCGAACGGGATCCCGGGAGCCGCCTTCGCGTACGGGATCCTGGAGAAGTTCGACGAGCGCGGCGGTCGGGGCCTGCTCGGGGTCCGCGGCTGGGAGCCCGAGCGGCTGGCGGTGATGAACTACATCGACGCCCTGGCGCTGATCCGCCGCTCGCTGCTCGATGAGGTCGGCGGGTTCGAGACCGACATCCGCCTCTACGGCTGGGAGGACTACGACCTCTGGTGCAAGTTCGCCGAGCGCGGCCTGCACGCCGCCCACGTGCGCGAGATCGTCGCCCGCTACCGGGTCGCCTCCGGCTCGATGATCACGCTCACCGACCTCGATCAGGCGGGCCCGCTGGAGCTTCTCCGTCAGCGCCATCCGAGCGTCTTCGCCGCGACCGAGCGCCCCCGCCGCCCCGCCTGGTGGCCGACGTGAGCGCCGGAGGCCCGCGCGAGGGGGCGATCGACGCGCCGTCGCCCGAGGCCGGGCCGGAGCTCGATGCGGCCAAGCGCGAGATCGCCCGCCTCGAGCGGGCGAACGCGGAGCTCCGCCGCGTCAACGCGGAGCTCGCGAAGCGGCCGTTCGCCCTCTCCGACAGCGCCGCGGCGTCGGCGGTGCACCGGGCCACCGGCGCCGGGCGGACGCTCCTGCGCGCCGAGGGCTGGGACGAATGGCCCCGCTGGCTGCGGTTCCTGGTCGCGATCGGGCTGCGCATGAGCCGGATCAGGGCCCGGCTTCGCCGCTGAGTCCCTAGCTACCGCCCCGCCTGGCGACGCGCTTTCGCAGGGCGCGGAGCGGCGCGGTCGCCCGCTAGGGCAGCGTCGACTGCACGCGCCGCATCCATCCCTCGAGCTCCTGCACGCGTTCCCAGAGGCGCGCGTTCGAGCGCTCGAGCTCGAGCATGTAGGCGGCGGTTGGACCGGCGCAGACCTGGAGCAGCATCCGGGCGCTGGGCGCGCGCTCGCCGCCCTCGAAGCCGACGAGGCCGATGTAATGGGTCGCGAGCTCCGGGCTCCGCGCGGCCGTAGAGCACTGGCCGGCCGCGAGCTCGCCGTCGCTCGCCTCGCGCCGCGGATCAGCGAGCCCTCCGCGAGGTACTGGCAGAGGACGACGACGTCGTCGCCGAGTCCGCGCAGCGCCGCGAGCGCGCTCCGCGTGGCCGAAGTCGGTGTCGTGGAAGGGGTTGTCCTCCTCGCCGAGGACGGCGGCTGTTCGGGATCGAGACCGCGAGACGGACGCCGGCGCCGGCGAGCCTGCGCAGCGCGGCGAGGGCGCGTTCGGGCTCGGGCAGGTGCTCGAGCCCCTCGAACATGACGACCGCGTCGAAGTCTCGCCGGCGAGGTCGCGCTCCAGGTAGTCGACCGCGTCGGCGCGCTCGAACTCGGGCCTCGCCGGATCCGCCGGCTCCCGGCGCGCGCCTCGGCGATCGCCTCCGTCGAGCGTCGATGCCCGACGCGGCCGCGCCGCCTCGGCGAGGATCCGCGTGCCGTAGCCGGTGCCGCAGCAGACGTCGGCGACCCGGAGGCCCGTCGCAGAGCGCGCGGCCGCGAGCTCGTAGCGGTGCAGGTGCTCGGCGCGCGATCAGCGGTCGGCGCGCGGACCTCGTCGGCGAGCGCTCGACGTGGCCGCTCTACGCGCGTCCATTGCGACGCTCCGCTCGCGCTCGCGGGCGCGCATCTGGTTGCGGTGGCGGCGCTTCTCGGGGACGCCGAGCGCGCGCACCATCGAGCGGCGGCGGATCCGGTAGCGGTAGAGCGCGCTCGGGGATCACCTGGCCGTAGAGGCCGGCGGCCGCGAGCTCGCGGAAGAAGTCCCAGTCCTCGTAGCTCGCCAGCTCGGGGTCGAAGGCGAAGCCCGCCGTCGAAGAGCCCGCGCGCGGATCAGCGCGACGCAGCCGCCGGCGACGTTCTGCTCGTCGAGCAGGCGGCTCGCGTTGCCGAGCGGCTCGTAGCCGTCGCCGCCGGGCCAGCGGCTCGCCCGTCCTCGTTGACGAAGCGCGACCAGCTCGTCACGTAGGCGAGCGCGGATCGCGCTCGATGCGCGGCCACGAAGCGCTCGACCAGCTCGGGCTCGGCGATGTCGTCGGCGTCGAACGGCAGCACGTACTCGCCGCGCGCCTGCGAGATGCCGAAGTTGCGCGCCGCCGAGAGACCGGCGTTGGCCTGGGTGACGAGCACGATCTGCGGGTGCGCGGTCGGCGAGCTCGTAGAGGATCGCGTCCTCGGGCCGCAGCGAGCCGTCGTTGACGATGATCGATCTCGATCTCGCGGATGGGTCTGGGCGAGGATCGAGTCGACCGCCTCCTCGACGTACTGCGTCGAGCTCGAAGTAGGGGATGACGATCGAGACCTGGAGGCGAGGGCGCCGTCCCGCCCGCGCTCGCCGCCGGTCTGCGCCGGCGGCCGCTCGCCGCGCCCCGCCCTCGCGCAGCTCGACGTAGCGCGCGCGTGATCTCTCCGGCGTCCGTCAGCTCCTCGAAGACCTCGCGCGGGCTCCTCGGCGCGCAGCGCCGTCGAGCTCGCCGTCGAGGACGCGCTCGAGCGCCGCGGCGAGCGCCTCGATGCTCGTGCCCTCGGCGAGCAGGCCGGAGCGGCCGGGCTGGACCATCTCGGCGAGGCCGCCGGTCGGCGTGCCGAGCACCGGGCGGCCGCGCTGGAAGGCCTCGAGCGCGACGTTCGGCCAGCACTCCCAGAGCGAGGGGACGACGACGACGTCGTGCTCGTCGACCAGCTCGAGCACGCGCTCGCGCGGGACGCGGTCGTGGAAGCGGATCCGCGGGTCGTCGCCGGCCATCAGCTCGAGCTGGGCGCGGACCGAGACGCCGAGCGGGCCCGGTGCCGGTGTCGCCGCCGAGCACGGTCAGCGTCCAGTCGTCGCGCTCGAGCCGAGCCGAGGGCGCGGACGAGGTTGGCGACGCCCTTGCGGCGCTCGAGCCGGCCCATGTAGAGCAGGCGCAGCGGCTCGCCGGGCTCGCGGCTGCGGCGCGGCGGCGGCACGGCGCGCGTCGTCGCGGCGTCGACCGCGTGGCGGATCCGCACCGCCGGCGCGAGCGCGTCGTCGACCGTAGAAGCGCCGGTAGGTCTCGAGCACGTCGCCGCCGGGCCAGATGATCGCGGTCGGCGTCGCGCAGCGAGTAGCGCTCGAGCTCGAACATCGCCCGCACCGCGGGCTCGTCGTCGAGGTGGCCGTCGAGGGTCAGGACCATCTCCGAGCTCGAGTTGAGCCGGACGGCGACGCACGTGTCGCGAAGCAGCGGGTCGCCGGTGCGGCGCGCCTGGAGCGTCACCGCGCCCTCGCCGTGGTAGTCGGCGAACTCGATCAGGTCGGGGCCGCGATCGGGGTAGGCGCGGCGCAGGGCGTCGAGCACGTGCGCGCTCCAGCGGTGGAAGTAGCCGTAGAAGGTGCCGTGGTCGTCGTAGTCGAAGTCGGGCGCGAAGACGAACGCGGATCCGCGGGTCGAGCCGCGGATCGCCGGCCGCGCGCAGCGCGCCGGTACTCGTCCTCGTGGCGCGCGGTGGTCACCACGCGTCACCTCGGCCACGTCGGCGAGCGCCTGCGCCGTCCAGTTGACGTAGTTGCCCATCCCGCCGCCGCCGAACGGGTAGAGCTCGCGCGAGACGACGGCGATCCTGCAGGTCGGTGTCGGCCACCCGCCGGACGTTAGTTGGCCACCGTGCGGCACCTATGCTGTCGGCGCCCGATGAGCGGCAGCCGAGACCGCGATCGAGGTGAGGGGGCTGTCGAAGAGCTTCCGCATCCCCTCGCATCGCAAGGACACCCTGAAGGAACGCGCGCTGAAGCCGCTCGCGCGCGCGCAGCACCGCGAGCTGCACGCGCTTCGCGACGTCTCCTTCGAGGTCGGCCGCGGCGAGTTCTTCGGCGTCGTCGGGCGCAACGGCTCCGGCAAGTCGACGCTGCTGAAGCTGCTCGCCTCGATCTACCGCGCCGACGCGGGCGAGATCCGGGTCGCCGGCATCGATCGCGCCCGTTCATCGAGCTCGCCGTCGGCTTCAACCTCGAGTTCACCGCCTACGAGAACGTCGCTCCTGAACGGCGTGATGATGGGCCTCACCCGCAAGGAGGCCGAGCGACCGCTTCGACGCGGTGATGGAGTTCGCCGAGCTCGAGGAGTTCGGCGACCTGAAGCTGAAGAACTACTCCTCGGGGATGCTGACCCGGCTCGCCTTCTCGATCATGGTCCAGGTCGACGCCGACGTGATGCTGATCGACGAGGTGCTCGCGGTCGGCGACGCGAGCTTCCAGCGCAAGTGCGGCGAGGTCTTCGAGCGACCTGCGCGGCAAGCGGACGATCGTCTTCGTCACCCACGACATGACCGCGGTCGAGCGCTACTGCCACCGGGCGATGCTGATCGACCACGGCGAGGTTCAGGAGATCGGCGAGCCGGGCCGGGTCGCCCGCGACTACGTCAACCTCAACGCGAGCCCGGTCGCCCGCCGGGGCGCGACGGGCGCGGGCGGGCTTCAGCGCCGTCTGGGTCGAGGACGCCGCCGGCGAGCGCCCGTTCACCCTCCGCCACGGCGAGGAGATCAGCTTCAACGCGATCGTCGAGGCGCCGCGCGACGATCGAGCGGCCGCGCTTCTCCTTCGCGGTCCGCAACGCGTCCGGCGCCTGGGTCTTCACCCTCCCCTACCGGCCCGCCGCGGCCGGCGACGGCGACCGGCTCGAGGCCGGCGAGCGGGTGCACCTGCGCGCCGGCGCTCGACCAACCCGCTGGCCGGCGGCCAGTACTCGGTCGCAGGCGACCCTGGTCTCCGCCGATCGCGAGGACGACCTGGTCGCCGTCGCCGAGCGACGCGGTCACGATCGTCGTCGACGGGCCCGGCCCGGACGGCTCGCTGCTCGCGATCGAGTCGGAGCTCGCGACCGAGTCGTTCAGCACCGAGGAGGTGAGGCGGTGAGCACGCCGCGCCGAGGCCGACGTCGGCGCCGAGCTGAAGCCGATCACGCGGCCCGAGCGCCTTCGGCGGCAGCCTGCGGCGCTTCGCGCAGCCTGCTCTGGCTGCAGTCGGTGACCGAGTTCAAGGCCGGCTACCTGCACACGAGCTTCGGCTACCTCTGGTCGCTGGCCCGGCCGCTGATGCTCTTCGGCGTCCTGCTCGTCGTCTTCACGAAGATCTTCCGGATCGGCAGCGAGGTCCCGAACTACCCGGCGATGCTGCTGTTCAACATCATGCTGTTCACGTTCTTCCAGGAGGCGACGACGAACGCCGTGACCTCGGTCGTCGACCAGGAGAACGTCGTCCGCAAGATGCAGTTCCCGCGGATCGTGATCCCGCTCTCGATCGTGCTCACGGCGGCGTTCAACCTCTGCCTGAACATGATCGCGGTGTTCGTCTTCATCCTCATCTACGGGGTCGAGCCGACATGGACCTGGCTCGGGCTGCCGCTGATCCTCGCCGCGCTGGTCGTCTTCACGACCGCGCGTCTCGATGCTGCTCTCGGCGCTCTACGTGCGCTTCCGCGACGTCGGGATCATCTGGTCGGTCGTCGTCCAGATCCTCTTCTACGCGAGCCCGATCCTCTATCCGATGCGAGATCCTCGGCGAACGGCGAGCTCAGAAGCTGATCCAGATGAACCCGCTGACGCCGCTGTTCGAGCTCGCCCGGGTCTGGATCATCGACCCGACGGCGCCGGCGGTCGCCGACGAGGCGCGGCTCGGCCTCCTCTTCGTGATCCCGGTCGTCCTCTTCGCCGCGGTCTGCGCGCTCGGCTACTGGGTGTTCACCCGCGAGGCGCCGCGGATCGCCGAGGAGCTCTGAGAACGCCGCTCGTCAGGCGTGGTGTGTCGACTTATCGTCGCTATCCGACGATAAGTCAACAACTCGCCGGCAGCGGGAGGGCTCCTGGGGAAGGGCGAGTGCGAGCCGCACCGCTCGCGGCGTAGGCCGCTACAAGCAAACGGCTGGCCCCGCAGTCGATTCCGTGCGCCTCAGAGTGCGGTGCCTCGTCGCATTGATCGCGTATCGGCGTGTTTCCGCTCCGAGGCCAGAAACTATTGGCCGCAGGGCCAGTTGACACAGCCTACTCGCCTGAGAGGCAACAGGGGGCGACGTCCGCCCGTCGTTTCGCACGACCCTCCTAGTAAGCGCCGGTGCCGCGGATGATCGCCGGGATCGTCTGGCCGATGATCCGCAGGTCGCGGCTCAGCGAGAGGTTGTCGATGTAGTCGAGCTCGACCGCCATGCGCTCGGAGAAGGTGAGCGCGCCGCGGCCGAAGACCTGCATCGGGCCCGTCATGCCGGGGCGGACGGCGAGGCGAACGTAGTGCTCGGGCCGGTAGCGCTCGACGACGTCGAGCACCTCGGGCCGGGGGCCGACGAGGCTCATCTCGCCGCGCAGGACGTTGACGAGCTGGGGCAGCTCGTCGATGAGAAGCGGCGCAGGAAGCGGCCGAGGCGAGGTCACGCGTGGATCGTCGCGGAGCTTGAACATCGGCTCGTCGAGCGCGTCGAGATCGACCAGGTCCCGAGCTGCTCCTCCGCGTCGCGCGTTCATCGTCCGCAGCTTCCAGACCCGGAACGGTCGCCCGTCGAGCCCCGCGCGGCGCTGGCGGAAGAAGACCGGGCCGCGGCTGTCGAGCTTGATCGCGATCGCGACGAGCGGGAACAGCGGCAGCAGGACCACGAGCGCGACCGATGAGACCGCGACGTCGAAGACGCGCTTGATCAGCATCGCCGAGCGCGAGACGTCCCAGGTGTCGTACTCGAGCACGGGCAGGTCGGCGATCTCGGAGAGCGCGCGGCGCGGCGCTGGCCTGGCCGCGGAGCGGCGAGACGACGCTGAGCTTCACCTGCGACTCGCGGCAGAGCTCGGCCAGCACGCCGATCCACTCGGGGTCCATGTGGTCCGGAGGCGACGACGATCCGGTCGACCCGCGCGGCGAGGTCGCGGAGCGTCTCCTCGTCGACGCCGCCGTCGCCGGGGTCGAGAGCGGCATCCCGGGCGCGAGCTCGAGGTGCAGGTCGGTGAAGAGCTCGACCTTGCGCCGCGCCGCCCAGGCGAGCTGGCCGTCGCCGATCACCGCGGTCAGCTCGGGCGGCGTGATCCGGCGGTAGAGCGACCTCGCGGTCGCACGGAAGAGGGCGCCGCAGACGACCGCGACGAGCGCCGCGAGGACCGCGGCGCCGACGGTGAGGGGCGCCGCGGTGGCGGTGAGCACCAGGAAGAGGCCGAGGCCGGCGACGCCGAGCCCGGCCCAGGCGAGCGATCGAGGGGATCTCGTCGAGGGTCAGATGGCGGATCGAGCGGTGGTCGCGGTCGTATAGGCCGACGAGCTTCGCGATCAGGATCCAGACCGGGAGGAAGAGCAGCGCCCAGGTCGCGTAGGCGATGCCGGCGATGGCGACGATGCGTCGCGACCGCGGCGGCGCGCGAGGTCGGCGACGGCGAGCATCCGGCGGCGCGTGCGTCGCGCCAGAAGCCCTTCGCCCTCGCTCCGTCGAGGGAAACGTCCCCGACGCGCAGGTCGCCGACCGCGACCGAAACGGGGTCGGCGACTTCTGCACGGCCGTCGGCGTGCAGCGTCGGAAGGCGCTGTTCAGAACGGCTGCTCATCTCGGCCAAACCCCAAGTCCCTGGGCGGAAAGCATATTCAATCGATGGGAGCCCAACCCGGAGCCTCCCTTGACTGCAACACGCTATTGCGCCTCTGGTAGCGGCTCGGGCAGCGGCAGGGGGCTGAGCTCGTTCGCGCGCTCCAGGGCGCGGTCGGCGGACGCACGATCCCCGCCTCCCGCGCGATCCGCGCCGCCACGTACCAGTTCTGCCAGTCCCCGGGCGACTCCGAGATCGCCTCATCCGCCCGGCGCGCGGCCTCGTCGAGGCGTCCCCGCAGCTCCTCCACCTGGGCGAGCTGGAGGCTGGCGCGCGAGGACCACGGCTCGATCGACTCCGCGAAGCTGGCGTTGTTCGCGGCGTCGTCCAGGTCTCCGCGCACGACGGCGGACCGGCTCTGTCGAGCTGGATCGAGCTCAAGAGGACCACGCCCGCGATCCAGATGCACGCCAATCCGGCGAGCATCGTCGCCGTGCCCAGCCCGAAGAGCTCTCGTGGCGACGGCGCCATGACGAGCCGCTCCCGCAGCGAGCGAGGCTCTCCCTCGCCGACCGCGCGCGGCCAGCGCGGCGCAGGGTCGGCCGGCCCGGTCAGAAGGGCCACCGAGATCACGACCGGTGCGAAGACCGCGGGGATCTCCCAGCTCCACTCGAACGCCGCGACCAGGGCCCCGGCGGCGAGCACGGCGAGCCGGCCGCGACCTCGCCGCCCGGGGAGCTTCCCCGCCGCGCCACTCCCGCCGCGGCGCCGAGGCCGAGGAACCCGAGCACCAGGGCGAGGCCGACCGGACCGAGCTCGGCCAGCGTCTCGAGATAGAGCGAGTGGGCGTGCTCCACCGCAACGGGGATCGGCTCGTTGCCGTTCCAGAACAACTCGTAGTTGCCGGCCCCGACACCGCCCACGGGCGCTGCGACGAACGCATCGAGCGCGGTCGACCAGAACTGGGAGCGGCCGCTCCCTCGCAGGCTCGTGCGGTCGTCCGGCTTGCCGATGAACCCCTCGGGATCGGAGAACTCCTCGGTCGCGCCGCTGGCCACGACCGCCGCGACGAGCCCGGCCACGACGAGCGCCACCCCGGCGATCGCGGTCCGGCGCGACACCGGGAGGCGGGGGAGGCGCGCAGCCGAGAGCGGCCCGTCGAGGCGGCGGGCGACGAGGAAGCAGGCCGCCGAGACGAGTACCAGCGCGAGCGCCATCTCGACCCCCTGGGTGCCGGTGTCCGGGTGCAGCACCGGGCTGCGGAACGCCTCGCGCCCGGCGGCGAGGAACACAAGCGCAAGGCCGCCGCCGGCGCCGACGGCGCCGGCGGCAAGCACCCGCACCCGGACCCGGCGCGAGCCGGCGAGGAGGAGCACGCCCCAGCCGACGAGGGCGGCGACGGCCCCGCCCCGCGATTGGGTCAGGTAGATGACGAGGACGGGCAGCGGCAAAGCCGCGACGGCGAGGGTTCGCCCCGTGCGCTCCCGCGCGTAGGCGCCGAGCCAGGCGAGCAGCGCCACGGTCGCCGCCATCAGCGCCGCGAGGGCATTCCAGTATCCGACGGGGTAGCTGAGCCGCTCCAGCGACTGGGGTAGGTCCGCGGCGAGCTCCTCCGCCTGACCGCCGAGCAGGCCGGGCGCCGCCCGGCTCGCAAAGGCGAGCGCCGCGACGACGACCATCCCGATCGCGAGTCCCCCGAGCCACTCGCGGGCGCTCGCCGGACGGGATACGAGCAGCGCCAGGACGAAGAGGCCGAGATAGGCCGCCGGCACGAGCGTGTCCTCGAAGGCGCGACCCGCGTCGTCCGCCCACAGCATCGAGAGCGCGGTGAGGGCGGTCAGGCCAGCCAGGCACAGCCCGGCGAGCACGGCCACCCCCGGGAACTCCGCGCCGCTCCAGAGGCGGACGACGAGGCCGACGATGACGATCCACCAGAGCCCGATGGTGAGCGCGGCCAAGAGCTCGGTGTCGGCCCCTCCCTCCGCGACCGCGACCGCGACGAAACCGACCGCAACAAGCGCCGCCCCCGCGTGTTTTGAGAGCGTCGCCACCGGCGCCTCAGGCTACCCGGATGCGGTCGCCGGGCCGCTTGTCAACTGGATCGGAGGCGGAGGTCCATTGCTACCCTGCGGCACTCTTCCGGTCGGATCGTGAACCGCTTCACGCTCAAAACCCTGCTCGTCATCGCCCTCGCCGTGCCCGTCGTGGCCGGTGTGCCGGCGGCGCATGCAAAGCCGGCGGCGGAGGAGGAATACGTCTTCGAAGGCCCGAACGCAGGTGCCAACGAGGGTGGGGGAGCAGCTCCGCCGACGATTCGGACGGGGGCGGCGCGGCGGTCCCGATATTGATCGGAGTTCTCGTCGCGACCGCGGCGGGCGGTGCAGCGATTGCGATCAGGAGGCAACGAACTTGAACCCCAAGCGTCGACTCACGAGGATCACGGCAACGCTCGCGGCAAGCGCCGTGGGGCTCGCGATCTCCGCCAGCGCTGCCTCGGCGGCGAAGATCGACTACGGCATCCTCTCGCAGGATCCGCCGCCCTCCACCCAGGACTACACATTGATGAACGACGGGGGAGTCGACTTCCGCCGGCTGCCGATGGGCATGGACACGTTCCAGCAGGCGCCGGGCGACTGCACGGCGCAGGGCGGAGCCTGCGACTGGTCGAGCTCGGACCTCGCGATCGGCGGCGCCGCCTCGAACGGGATCGAGACCCTGGCGTACTTCTACAACACGGCTCGCTTCCTCAACACGAACCCGATCGCGCCGCCGACCAGCAAGAACGAGCTGGACGCGTGGAGCGACTGGATCCAGGCCGCCGTTCAGCGCTACGGGCCCGGCGGCGTCTACTGGCAGGGTGACTACCAGGCAGTGTTCGGAGCCGGCGCGCCCCAGATGCCGATCCGCACCTGGCAGCTCTGGAACGAGCAGACCTCGAACCAGTTCTTCCTGCCGAAACCGAACGTGAAGAAGTACGTGAAGTTGCTGAAGGCGGGCTCGAAGGCGATCACCGGGGTCGACAAGAAGGCCGAGATCCTGCTCGGCGGCATCTTCGGCGAGACCGGCCCGAAGGGGATGCCGCTCAAGAAGTTCTTCGATGAGCTCTACAACATCAAGGGTGTCGAGAAGTACTTCGACGCGGTCGCCGTCCACCCGTACGCGTCGAAGGCGAAGGGCGTTTTGAAGCAGACCCAGGCGATCCGCAAAGCTGCCGACAAGGGCGGCGACAAGAAGGCCGACGTCTGGGTCACCGAGCTCGGCTACGCCTCCGCCGGCCCGAAGGGGGGTCGCGCCGGAGAGGTCGTGAAGAACGGAGAGAAGGGCCAGGCGAAGGCGCTGAAGCAGGCCTTCAAGCTGCTCAAGAAGGATGCCAAAAAGCTCGAGCTCGCGGGCATCGTCTGGTACGCGTGGGAGGACGTCGACAACCCGGGCCTGTGCCAGTTCTGCCAGCGCGCCGGCCTCCTCGACGTGAACGGCAACCGGAAGCAGGCCTACGCGGCCTACGAGAAGTTCGCCGCCGGCTGAGCCGGTGAGGTCCTCCCTCACACGCTCGGCCTGATCGCGGCCGTGCTGGCGCTGGCGGCGCCGGCGGCCGCGGCCGCGAAGGGGCCGCCTCGCGGCTTCTACGGCCTCGTTCCCCAGGGCGGGCTGAGCGCGTCCGACTACTCCCGGTTGGCCGGCGCGAAGGTCGGCACGCTGAGGGTCGAGTTCAGCTGGGCCTCGGTACAGGGCGGAAACGGCGCCTGCAACGCCGATGGCTCCGGATCGTGCAACTGGGGAGGCATCGACGGGCTCGTCTACGCCGCCGCGACGGCCGGGGTCCGGGTCTTCCCGACCTTCTACGGCTCCCCCCAGTTCATCTCGAAGCACCACAACAATGCGCCGACCAAGGGGAGCGACCTGAAGAACTGGCGTCAGTTCGTCGCGGCCGCCGTCGCGCGCTACGGCCGCAACGGGACTCTTTTGGCGTCGCGGGGGCCCCTACGGCAAGCCCCCCAAGAACGTCCCGATCACCGACTGGCAGATCTGGAACGAGCCGAACTCGAAGCCAGTTCTGGCACGGGAATCCGCAGCCGCGGGCGTACGGAAAGCTCGTCAAGGCGTCGTCGCAGGCGATCACAGCGGGCGGACCGCAAGGCCGACATCGTCCTCGCGGGGATGTACGGCTACGCGAAGCAGCCCGCTGGCCAGTTTCCTCGGGAGCTCTACAGGGTGAAGGGGATCGAACGCTACTTCGACTCGCTCGCGATCCACCCCTACTCGCCGACCGTGGCCGGGATCAAGAAGCAGGTGCACCAGGCCCGGAGCGCGGCGCGACGGGGCGGGCGACCGCAAGGTGCGGATCCGGATCACCGAGATGGGCTGGGCCTCGAGCAACGGCATCGCACCCGCTCGAGAAGGGCAAGAAGGGCCAGGCGAAGCTGCTGAAGAAGTCGTTCCGGCTGCTCACCCGCAAGCGCGGCAAGTGGAACATCGACGGCATCATCTGGTTCACCTACAACGACACCAACCTCGATACCTGCCGGTTCTGCAGGAACGCCGGGTCTGGTCGAATTTGAACGGCAAGCCGAAGCCGGCCTGGCGAGCCTTCATGCGCTTCACCGAAGTGAGCTCGCGCCGCCTGGTCGCAACGGTGACGGCGATCACCGCAATCGCCGCTGCGCTTCCGACGGCGCCGTCGGCGGCCGCCGCCACGACCCCCTTCTACGGGGTCGTCACCCAGGGCCTTTTCGTCCAGGAGGACTACGCGCTGATGAGCCGGGCGGGAGTCGCAATCGCTGCGCCTCCAGCTCGGATGGCCGGTCGTCCAGCAGCAGCCCGGCCCCTGCCAGGCGGAGACCCAGATCGGGGTCTGCGACTGGACGAAGTACGACGCGATCATCGGCGCCGCCGCCGCGCAGGGCATCCAGGCCTTCCCCTACCTGCTCAACACCCCTTCGTTCATCGCCGAGGATCCCGAGACCCCACCGGTGCGCTCGGCGACGGCGCGGGACGCCTGGTCCGGCTTCGTCGAGGCGGCGGTGGAACGCTACGGGCCCGGTGGGGCCTACTGGGCGACCAACTACCCGGTCGACCACCCCGGCGCCGACCCGGTGCCGATCGAGCAGTGGCAGGTCTGGAACGAGCCCAGCGCCGACGCCGTTCTGGGATCCGAGACCGAAGCCGGGCGAGTACGGGGAGCTCGTCAAGCTGACCTCGAAGGCGATCACGGGTGTCGACCCGGATGCCTACGTGGTCCTCGCCGGGCTCTTCGGCACGCCGATCGAGGGGTCGGGGGGATCGCCCTGCGGAAGTTCCTGCGGGCCTTCTACAAGACGCCGAAGATCGAGCGCTACTTCGACTCGGCGGCGATCCACCCCTACGGCCCGGACCTGAAGCGGGTCCGCTTCCAGGTCGAGTGGGCGCGGGACGAGATGAAACGGGCCGGCGATCGCAACGCGGATCTCTGGATCTCGGAGATCGGCTGGGCCTCCGACCGTCTCCACAACCAGCTCGGCGTCGGCCCGCAAGGTCAGGCGAAGATGCTGACCAAGATGTTCAAGATGTTCCGCGAGAAGCGCTCGAAGTGGAACATCGCCGGCGTCAGCTGGTACGCATGGCAGGACACGGACTCTCCGGGGTTCTGCGATTTCTGCCGTCGGTCGGGCCTCGTGGACGTCAACAACCAGCGGAAGCCCTCCTACGACGCCTACGCGAAGCTGGCTACGGGTTAGCCCGGCTTTTTCAGCACCAGGTCGAGCCAGTACCGCAGGAGACCCCCGGACCCTGGCGGGTCAACGCCTCCAGCGCCCCCGCCTCGCCGCCGCGCGCGAGTCCACGGGCGAGCTCGTCGGGAAGCTGGTTGAAGAACGGCAGCCTCGAGCTGTGCCAGTCCCAGGGGCAGCAGGCGATCGGGCGCCTCGACGACGACCATCACCCCACCCGGTCGCAGTAGCTCCCAGGCATCCCGCACCGTCGCGAGGCGCTCCTCGAGGGTCTTGTGCTCGAGCACGGCGAACAGCCCGAACGCCTCGATCCGGGCCTCGGCCGCCCTCAGGTGGGGCTCTGAAACCGCAGGGCGAGGACTCGCTCGACCACCTGCGCGAAGGCGGCGGTCTTGGCGCCGGTGCCGCAGCCGACCTCGAGCATCGTCTCACCCGCCAGCGGGGACACGCGTCCCACCCACGGGACCACGTGCCGACGGCAGAGCTCGTACTTCTCGACGATCTCGCGCCTGATCTCGGCCCGGCCCTCGGCGCTGTCGACCCATTCACGGGGAGTGTCGACCCGCAGATAGGTCCGCTCGAATGCCGACGCGATCTCGGCCGTCGCCGACTCCGTGACCAGCGAGGGCGGTGGTTGAAAGCGCGAGCGCGGCCTGGACGGCGGAGCCGGCGTTGCCGGGCGCGAGCCGCGCAGACGTGCTCTGAGGCGCCGGATCAGATCCGGCCGCCGGCCATCGCCGGCAGGATCACGACGGTGTCCGAGTCCGAGGCAGCGGTGTCGAGCCCGTCGAGGACGCGAACGTCCTCGTCGTTGAGGTAGACGTTGACGTAGCGGTTCAGGTCGCCGTCCTCGGAGAAGAGCTGGCGCTCGGTGCCCGGGGTGGTGCTCGACGAGCGTCCGGAGGACGTCGCCGACCGTGCCGCCGGCGACCGCGACCTCGGGCTCGCCGTCGGTGTGCTGGCGCAGCACGGGCGGGATCTTCACGGTGGGCATCGCGGGCAGACTAGACGAGTGATTCCGCGGTGAACTATCTAGGCGCGGCTGAGCGCGCCGGGCGCGGCGCAGAAGGCGTCGTAGTCGGGGAACTTGCCCATCTCCGACTCGGGGATCTCGACCGCGTGCTCGCCGCAGATCGGGCAGTCGGGATCGCGGCGGACCTTGAGCTCGGTGAAGCGGGTGCTCAGCGATTCGTAGATCAGCAGCCGCCCGACGAGCGGCTCGCCGATCCCGGCGACCAGCTTGATCACCTCGTTCGCCTGGAGCAGGCCCATGACGCCGGCCATCACCCCGAGCACGCCGGCGGCGCCGCAGCTCGGCGCCAGCTCGGGCGGCGGCGGGGTCGGGTAGAGGCAGCGGTAGCAGGGGCCCTCGTAGGGGACGAAGGTCGAGATCTGGCCCTCGAAGCCGAGGATCGAGGCCGAGACGACCGGCTTTCGCAGGCGAACCGAGGCGTCGTTCAGCAGGTAGCGGGTGGGGAAGTTGTCGGCGCCGTCGACGAGGACGTCGTAGTCGCCGATGATCTCGAGGATGTTGCCGGCGTCGAGCCGGGTGCGGTGCTCGACCACCTTCACGTCGGGGTTGAGCGCCTCGATCGTCTCCCGCGCCGACTCGGTCTTAGGCCGGCCGACGCGCTCGGTGTTGTGGATCACCTGGCGCTGGAGGTTGGACTCGTCGACCACGTCGTCGTCGACCAGGCCCAGCGTCCCGATCCCGGCGGCGGCGAGGTAGAGCGCGCTGGGCGCGCCGAGGCCGCCGGCGCCCAGGAGAAGAACCTTCGAGCTCAAGAGCTTGACCTGGCCCTCGACGCCGACCTCGGGTAGAAGCGTGTGGCGCGAGTAGCGCATCCGCTGGTCCTTTGTCAGGCTGTCCGGCTCGCTCAGCGGCAGCCCCTGCTCGCCCCAGGCCTGGATCCCGCCCGCGACCGAGGCGACGTTCTCGTAGCCGAGCTCGGAGGCGAGCGCGTCGGCGGCCCGCGCGGAGCGGTTGCCGGTCGCGCAATAGAGGAACACGCGCTGGGCGGGATCGGGCGCGACTTCGCCGATCTCGCTCGAGCACGTCGGCAGGCGGGATCAGGGTCGAGCCGGCGATGCTCGAGATCTGGCGCTCGTGCGGCTCGCGGGTGTCGACCAGGACCGCCTCGCCGGCGTCGAGCTCACGCCGAGCCTCGGCGGGCTCGATCTCCTCGATGCGGGTCTTGACCTCCTCGAGCGGGTCGGTCGTGGTTGCCATGCTGTCGCTAAATCTCCTAAATCCGACTGGCTTTTACGGCTTTAGTTTAGCGGCCGCTGGCGAGCGTGCCGCAGGCGCTCGTGGACGCCGGGCAGGTCGCCCGTGGCGCTTTATTCACAGACGTCCGGGAATAAAGCGCCATGACGGGCCGGGCTTGGCGGGGATTCGACGAGCGTGTTACCCGATCGCCGGCCGCATCTGGCGAAGGCGGCGGACCCGCTCCTCGATCGGCGGGTGGGTCGAGAAGAGGCCCGCGATGCCGCGGCCATGGAACGGCTTGACGATGTAGAGCGGCTCGGACGCCTGGTTGACCTGCATCGGGATCGCCTTCGCGCCCTCGCTCGAGGCGCAGCAGCGCCGAGGCGAGCGACTCCGGGTTGCCGCTGAACTCGGCGCCGGTCGCGTCGGCGGAGAACTCGCGCTGGCGGGAGATCGCGAGCTGGATCAGGCTCGCCGCGAGCGGCGCCAGGATCACCATCGCCAGCGCGCCCATAGCCCGAGCGGGCCCGCGTCCTCGTCGCCGCCGAACCAGAGCAGCATGTAGGCGAGGTAGGTGATCGCGCCGCCGATCGTCGCGGCGACCGACTGGATCGAGGATGTCGCGGTTGCGGATGTGGGCGAGCTCGTGGGAGATCACGCCGCGCAGCTCGTCCTCGGAGAGCAGGCGGGTGATCCCGCGCGTCACCGCCACCGCGGAGTTCTTCGGGTTGCGGCCCGTGGCGAAGGCGTTCGGCTGGTCGTGCGGGATGATGTAGAGGCGCGGCATCGGCAGCCCCGCGCGAGTGGTCAGCTCGCGCACCATCTGGTAGAGGCGCGGCGCCTCGGATTCCTCGACGAGGCTTTGCGCCCGACATCTTCAGCGCGATCTTGTCGCTGAACCAGTAGGCGCCGAGGTTGAAGATCGCGGCGAAGCCCAGGAAAACAGCGCGGTCTGACTGGCCGCCGATCGCGAAGCCGATGACAACGAACAGGCCGGCCAGGGTCGCGAGCAGCAGCGTGGTACGCAGGCCGGCGGCGAAGTTGGAGCGCGATGGTGGTGGTCATTTCCTTTGGTCCTCTTCCTCGTTGAGTGGTACGAGAATTATGGCGGAGATGGTCGTGAAATCAACCTGGGGTCCAGCCCCCATTTCGAATGGGGTCTTCACCGGTGCCCATACTCACAGTCAATGAGACCCGGAACGCTGCTCGTCCAGGTGCTGGTCGCGAACCTGCTGCTGATCACGGTCGCGACGGTCGCGGCCGCCCTCGTCGCGGGCACCGGCGACATCGACGAGGACTCGAGCGCGGGAATCGTGCTCGGCTTCGCGGTGGCGCTGACCGTCCTCGTCAACGTCTTCATGCTCGCCAGACGCTTCGCGCCCGCTCGAGCAGCTCGCCGACGAGATGGAGCGCGCCGACCTCTCGCGACCGCGCGCCAGCATGCTCGAGACCGGCGAAGGGCCCGAGGAGGTCCGTCGCCTGCAGCGCTCGTTCCGCCGGATGCTCGAGCGCCTCGAGGCCGAGCGACGCCGCAGCGCCAGCGCCGCGCTCGAGGCTCAGGAGCAGGAGCGGGCCCGGGTCGCCCGCGATCTCCACGACGAGGTCAACCAGTCGCTCACCGGCTTGGCCCTGCGGCTCGAGGCGGTGCGGGCGAAGGCGCCTCCCGAGCTCGCGGAGGAGCTCGCGGAGACCCGGTCCCTCGCCAACCAGGCGATGGAGGAGCTGGTCGCGCTGGCCCGCCAGCTCCGGCCGACGGCGCTCGACGACCTCGGGCTGAAGGCCGCCCTCGCCGGCTCGACCGACGAGCTCGGGCGCCAGAGCGGCATCGTCACCAGCTTCGGGGCCGCCGGCGACTTCGCGGACGTGCCCGGCGACGTCCAGCTCGTGCTCTACCGGGTCTGCCAGGAGGCGCTCGCGAACGCGGCCCGCCACTCCGGCGCGGAGTCGATCGTGGTCCGGCTCGCCCGCCAGGGCGACCGGGTCGAGCTGACCGTCTCCGACGACGGCCGCGGCTTCGCCTTCGACGAGGCGGGCGGCGGACTCGGGATCGAGGGGATGCGCGAGCGCGCCATGCTGGTCGGGGGCGAGCTGCGAGATCGAATCGCGCCCAGGGGTCGGGACCAAGGTGCGGCTCGTCGTCGACCCGGTACGGTCGGGCAGGCGCTGATGAAGATCCTGATCGCCGACGATCACGGGATAGTCCGCTCGGGCCTGCGGGCGTTGCTCGAGAGCCAGGAGGGCCTCGAGGTCGTCGCCGAGGCCGCCGACGGGCTCGAGGCCCGCGACGTCGCGGTGCGGGAGCGACCCGACCTGGCGATCCTCGACGTGAAGATGCCGCGGATGACGGGCCTTCAGGCGACCCGCGAGATCCGCGAGCAGGCGCCCGACGTCGCGGTGCTGATCCTCTCGATGCACGACGACGAGCGCTACCTGTTCGAGGCGCTCAAGGCCGGCGCATCCGGGTACGTGCTCAAGCGACAGGCGGACGCGGACCTGCTCGACGCGATCCGGGCGGTCGAGCGGGGCGAGCCGTTCCTCACGCCCGACGCCCAGCGGGCCCTGATCAAGGACGTGCTCGCGCGCGGCGGCGAGCTCTCGGACGAGCTCACCCCGCGCGAGGAGGAGGTCGTGAAGCTCGTCGCCGAGGCCCACACGAACCGCGAGATCGCCGAGCTCCTCCACCTCTCCGAGAAGACGGTCGAGAACCACCGCTCGAACGCGATGCGAAAGCTCGGCATGCGCGACCGCGTCGAGCTCGTCCGCTACGCGATCCGCCGCGGCCTGATCGAGCCGTAGGAGACGGTTCGGCAGCCCTTCGCGAGTTTGTGGCGGTATGCGCCACTAACTCGCGAAGCCTCTCCCCGGGTCACGTCGCCGCGAAGTCGGCAATCTATCCCCCGATGGAGACCGTCGAGCTTCGCGACGACTCGCAGATCATCGTGCGCCCGATCGAGCCGGCCGACCGCGATCGTCTGCGCAGCGCCTTTCACCGGCTCAGCCCCGAGTCGCGCTACCGGCGCTTCTTCGCTCCCCTGACCGACCTCTCGGATCGCGACCTCTCCTACCTGACCGAGATCGACCACCACGACCACGAGGCGCTCGCGGCGCTCGATCCGGTAGCGGACGAGATCGTCGGCGTCGCCCGCTACGTCCGGGGCGACGAGCCGCACCTGGCGGAGGCCTCGATCGTGGTCGCCGACGACTGGCAGCACCGCGGGGTCGCCACCGCCCTGCTCGAGCGGCTCGCGCCCCTGGCGGGCGAGGCCGGGATCACCCACTTCGTCGCCCTGATCCTGAGCGAGAACCGCGACGCGATCGAGCTCTTCCAACGGTTCGCGCCGACCGAGCCGCCGCGCCGCAGCCGCTCGGGCAACGTCGAGCTCCTGATCGAGCTCCCCAAGGAGGGGCGGATCCGGGGCACGCCGCTGGGGAGAGCGCTGCGCGACGCAGCCCGCGGCCTGGTGACCATGAACCCCTGGCGGGTGCTCTCGAAGCGGATCCAGCGGCTGCGGCCATAACCGACCAGACCGCTAGGATTTAGCCATGCTGTTCTCGACCAAGGCTGAGTACGGCGTCCGGCTGCTCGTCGAGCTGGGACGGCGCGGCGAAGGCCGCCCGGTCGCGCTCGCGAGCGTCGCCGAGGCCGAGACCCTCCCCCTCTCCTATCTCGAGCACCTCGTCGCGAAGCTCCGCGACGCGGGGCTGGTCAGTTCCACCCGCGGCGCCCACGGCGGCTACCGGCTTGCCCGCCCCGCCGAGGAGATCCGGATGCTCGAGGTGGTCGAGGCGCTGGAGGGGCCGGTGGCGCCGATGGAGTGCTTCCACGCCGACCGCGAGGGCCGGGTGCTCTGCTCGCACGAGACCGACGGCGACCGCGCCTGCGCGACGAAGATGCTCTGGACCCGCGTCCACGGCGGCGTCACGCGCGCGCTCGCCGGCACCACGCTCGCGGAGCTGGTCGAGTTCTCGCAACAGGACTTCAAGGCGAACGAGAAAAAGGAGACGACGCCAGTTGGCTGACCTCGAGATCACCGACCTGCACGTGAGCGCCGAGGACAAGGAGATCCTCAAGGGCCTAGATCTCGAGGTCGAGGCCGGCGAGATCCACGCCCTGATGGGCCCGAACGGCTCGGGCAAGTCGACGCTTGCCAACGCGATCATGGGGCATCCCGGCCTCGAGGTGACCGGGGGCGAGATCCGCTTCGACGGCGAGTCGATCACCGACGCCGACCCCGCCGAGCGCTCGCGCGCCGGCCTTTTCATGGCCTTCCAGTACCCGGTGGCGATCCCCGGGGTCACCGTGACCAAGTACCTGCGGATGGCGATCAACGCGCACCGCGAGGCGCGCGGCGAGGAGCAGATCAAGCTTAAGGACTTCCGCAAGCAGACCGAGGCGGCGATGGAGATGATGAACATCCCTCGCGAGTTCTCGACCCGCTACGTCAACGACGGCTTCTCCGGCGGCGAGAAGAAGCGGATGGAGATCCTCCAGCTCGCGATGCTGAGACCGAAGATCGCGGTCCTCGACGAGACCGACTCCGGGCTCGACATCGACGCGCTGCGGGTCGTCGCCGAGGGCGTCAACCGGGTCGCGGGGCCCGAGATGGGCCTCCTGATCATCACCCACTACCAGCGGATCCTGCACCTGGTCCAGCCCGACTTCGTCCACGTGATGTTCGAGGGTCGGATCGTCAAGCAGGGAGGCCCGGAGCTCGTCGCGCAGCTCGAGGAGAAGGGCTACGGCTGGATCCGCGAGGAGGTCGAGGCAGCCGCGTGACGACCACCACCGCGGAGGCGGCGCCCTACCCGATCGAGAAGGTCCGCGCGGCCTTCCCGGCGCTCGCCCGCGAGGTCAACGGCAAGCCGATCGCCTACCTCGACTCCGGGGCCAGCTCGCAGCGCGTCCTCGCCTCGATCCACGCGCTCGACCGCTACGAGCGCAGCCACCACTCGAACGTCCACCGCGGCTCGCACACGCTTTCCGCCGAGGCGACCGCGGCCTACGAGGGCGCGCGGGCGACGGTCGCCGACCACATCGGCGCCGCGGATCGCCGCGAGGTGGTCTTCGTCCGCAACGCGACCGAGGGGATCAACCTCGTCGCCCGCGCTTGGGGAGCGGCGAACGTGCGCGAGGGCGACCGGATCGTGCTCACCGAGATGGAGCACCACTCGAACATCGTCCCCTGGCAGCAGCTCGCCGAGCGCGCGGGAGCTCAGATCGACTGGGTGCCGGTCACCGACGCGGACGAGCTGGACATGGCGGAGCTCGAGCGTCTGCTCGAGCGCGAGCCGAAGCTCCTTGCCGTCGCCCACGTCTCGAACGTGCTCGGAACCGAGAACCCGCTTCCGGAGATCGCCCGCCTCGCCCACGAAGCGGGGGCGCTCGTCCTCGCCGACGGCGCCCAGGCGGCGCCCAAGGAGCCCATCGACGTCGGTGCGCTCGGGGTCGACTTCTACGCCCTCACCGGCCACAAGATGTACGGGCCGACCGGCGTCGGCGCGCTCTGGGCGAGGCTCGAGCTCCTGCGGGAGATGCCGCCGTTCCTCGGCGGCGGCTCGATGATCCGCAAGGTCACCACCGGGGGGACCACCTACGCCGACCCCCCCGCCCGCTTCGAGGCCGGCACGCCGGCGATCGCCCAGGCGATCGGGCTCGCCTCCGCGATCCGGTGGCTCGACGCCCTGGGCATGGAGCAGGTGCTGAGTCACGAGCGCGAGATCGCCGACTACGCGCTCGATCGCCTCACCGAGGTGCCCGGCCTCCGCGTCTTCGGCCCCGCGCGGGGCTCCGACCGGGTCGGCCCCGTTTCCTTCGAGCTCGACGGCGTCCACGCTCACGACGTCTCCGAGATCCTCGACCGACACGGGGTCGCGGTCCGCGCCGGCCATCACTGCGCGCAGCCGCTGATGAAGCGGCTCGGCGTCCCCGCCACGGCCCGCGCCTCGTTCGGCGTCTACACGGTGCCCGAGGAGATCGGCCGGCTCGTCGAGGGCCTGCACGACGCCCGCAGGGTCTTTCGGCTCTCCTAGACCCTCCGCTCACTCGCGCAGGAATCGGGCGAGTTCAGGCGAGGGCCCGACACCGGACCGCCGCGATAGACGAGCGGCATCACCCCCTCCACCGAGCCATCCGCTCGCGGCGGGGGCGGTGCGGACTGCCGACGATCCGGTCCCGGGCCCCCTTCTCGCCCTCGCGGCGGTGAGGAATCGTGCCCGGCGAGCGTGGCGACGGTGAGCACGGCCAGCAGGAAGAGCGAGGACCCGACGATCTCGAGCACCTCCTCTGTGCCCGAGAGGACGTCATGTCCGCTGATGAAGAGTTGCGCGCCCTTCACCGCCTCGAGCCACTGGGCCATGAGCCAGAACAGCGCACCGCCAAGCCACAGCGCCCGAGCGCGGCGATCCTCAACCCGGACCAGGACGAACAGCCAGAGAACCGCGGCCACCGCGATCACCGGCGCAAAGACGATCTGCCAGCTCGTATCGAGGGCGGACTCGGCGCGCTCGTGAACAGCCAGCAGCTCATCGGCGGCCATCCACCCGAACACGAGCGCCAGGCCCGCCCAGGGCGCCACGAAGCCAACCGCGCGGACTCGGGCCAATTCGATGGTCACCACCGCGGCGATCAACAGGATCCCGCCCGAGGCCAGGGCGAACATGCTCAGCCCGCTAGTCAACTCGCGGCCCGGATCGAAGGCCGACACTGGAGTGACGAGGACATCGACGGCGGCGCCGGCGCACAGGATCGCGATCACGACCGCCAGGGCACCCGCGGTGACACCCACGATCCTCAGGTCGGCCTCTCCGTCGCCGACGTCGCTCCGAAGTCTCATCGAAAGAGCCTTGCCTGAATCAATATGGCCGGAACCTTAAGCCCGGCCACCTTCGGCGGATTGCGCTCGCCGGGGCCGGCTACTGGGGCCTCGCGCCGGTCGACGTTAGAGCTGCCTTACCTTTAGGGCCATGGACGAGCAGCTCTACCGCGAGCAGATCCTCGACCACTACAAGAGCCCGCAGAACTTCGGCGAGCTCGAGCAGTTCGACCTCGAGTTCGAGGACACGAACCCGTTCTGCGGGGATGAGCTGCGGGTGCAGCTCCGGCTCGACGGGTCGGGGCGCATCGACGACCTCCGGTTCGCCGGCAAGGGTTGCGCGATCTCACAGGCCTCGGCCTCGCTCGTCTCCGACGAGGTCAAGGGCATGACGATCGAGGAGCTGCTTCGCCTCGACAAGGACTTCATCCTCGAGCTGCTCGGGATCGAGATCTCCGCGACCCGGATCAAGTGTGCGCTGCTCTCGCTCAAGGTGCTGAAGTCGGCCGGGCTCGGCGCAGCCGCTGAGTGGGAGGACGAGGGCGAGCGGGGGGATCCGGCCGAGGCGGCGTCAATCTAAGGAACCCGCGTGCCGCCAGGCGTGCGCGGGGGTTTCGGATGGTCACTACAGACCTCGCCAAGGATCTCCGTCGGAGATGTCAATCGGCTCCCGGCGCGGTGGGCCGAGCGCATCGTCGAGCATCGAGAGCGGCTCCCCGTCCATCTCGGTTGGGATCGGACGCCCGTGTAGGTGCAGGAGAGTCGGCGCCACATCCGCCCATCGCCCGGCGATCGCACCGTCCCCACGGGGGATACCGGGCCCGGCCCCGATCAGGAAGCCCCGATCCGTGTGCTCGCTCACCAGCCCGCTGCCGATGTCGTTCTCGAGGACCCCGAGACGCGGGTGCCGAATTCGGCGGAGGTTGCGCTCCTCGTCCCACCGGATCGAGAGGTCGGGCAGGGTCCACGCGTTCGGCCCGAAGGCCACGTCGTCCCGGTGCTGTATGTCGACGATCGCCGACTCGCCGGAGTCGGCCTCGGTGACCCGGCGAAGCTCAGCCGCGATCTCCTCGCGAAGCTCCGCGGCGTCCGGGGCGTCGGGGTCCGTGAGCTGGACGAAGCTGTGGCCGGGCTCGCTGAGCGAGAACGCGACGCTGCGCTCCCAGTCGACCGACTCCGCCCAGAGGCGCGAGACATGGCGGTCGGAGGTCCCTTCCGGAAGGCGGCGGTTGACCCAGCGGCGCACGCGACCGGGCGTCGCCCGGAGCGCGGCCTGGCGCCACCACTCGGTTCGCCGCGTGCCGGCGGGGACGGCAGCCGGGACCTGGTACCCAAGTCCCGTCAGGATCTGCTCGATGGCCTCGGCACCGACCGTGTTGGGGCGCATGCCGAAGCCCGAGAACACGATCACGTTGACGTCGGGGCCCGCCGCCTCGATCAGCCTCTCCAGGGCACCGTCGAACGCTTGGTAGAGGGCGAGCAACGAGCCCGAATGCCAGCGGCGGCCGACGTCGTGCCCGACCGTCAGCGGATCGAGGTAGCGATGGAACGCGTGCCCGCCGTGGTGGGTCTCGAAGAAGGGGATCACGGCGAGATCCCAGTCGTTCTCCCGCATGAGCTCGATCACCAGGCGGGCGCGGGTGTCGGTCATCCGCTCCAGCGCGGAGCGCAATCTGCGACCGGCGCGCCGGCGCCCATGATGGTCGTGTTCAAGTGCGTCCGGATAACGCCCGTGCCGTGCGCGGATTCGATCGAGGAGGTCCCGCGGCCAGGACTCGTGGTGGACCGCTCCGCGCTGACCCCAGCCGAGGACCTGGACGACGCCGTCGTCCTCGACCGCCGAGACGTAGGGAACGTCCACGACTATCACACCCTGACGATCGGGCCCGCGACGAAGCTGGCTCCAGAAGGGCTGGCGGAATGTGCGGGCGGGCGTGCGGACGAGGCGGTGCTTGCCAGGCACGATCTGGCGCCAGTTGTAGATGCCGTGCTTGCCAGGGACGCAGCCGCTCATCATGGATGCCCAGGCGGACTCTGGGCTGTACGGCAGCTCGGCGCGCAGACGGGCGACGGTGCCGCGGTCGATCAGCGAATGCAGGGTCGGCAGCTCTCCCCGCTCGCCCCACTCGCGCACGAGCGACAAGTTGGCCGCGTCCATCCCGACGGCGAGAGTCCTCACGCGAACCGGGCCTCCCTGCGGCTTCGCTCGAGCATCGAGCGCGTCCGGCTCACGTGGCGGTCGAGGTCGAAACGGCGCGTGATCGCCCCCTTCGCCGCGGGCTCGACCGCCTGGGACGGGAAGCTTCGCTTCCGTGCGATCTCCTCCATCGCGTTCGCCAGGGCGACGGGGTCGCGCGGGGCCACCAACATCCCGGAGTCCCCCGGCTCCACGATCTCCGTGAGGCCCCCCTCCGCCGAGGCGATCACCGGGACGCCATGCGCGATCGCCTCGATCGCGACGAGACCGAGCGGCTCCCGGTAGACCGAGGGCACCACCACGGCCCACGGCTCCGCCAGCTCGTGATGCCACTCGCGCGACATGTCGAAACAGAGGCCGACGCAGCCCTCCAGCCCGAGCTCGCGGACGCGGCGCGCAACCGTCGCGCGGAGCGGGCCATCGCCCCGGATTCGCAGTCGGGCGGAGGGGACCCGTCGCCGCAGCTCCGCGAATGCGTCGAGCAGGAGGCCGACGCCCTTGACCGGGGCCAGCCGCCCGGAATAGAGAAACAGCGGCGACGGCGAGGGGTCACGCGCGAAGGACGCCGCCGGCGCCGGCACCGGGGGATCCAGCACCTCCGCGTCGATCCCGTTCATCGCGAGCTGACCGCGCATCCACCGGCTGATCGTCGCAACGCTCGCGATGCCCTGCGACCCCCGCCGGAAGCCGAAGTAGCGAGCTCCTTCGCGGAGCGAGCGGACCGTCCCGAGGCATCCGTGCTCGATGCAGGCGCTACCCGCGGGATGCGAGCACGGCGATCCGTCCGGCAGCAGCTTGGTGCTCCGCGGGCAGATCGGCTTGTAGTCGTGGACCACCATCGTCGTGGGCACTGACCTGAGCGGTGGCAGGACGGAGAGGGAGAGGTGGGGGAGAAACATACTCAGATGGACAGCGTGCGGCCGGAACTCCCGGAGTGCTCGTCGCAGGGAGACGTACGCGGAGGGGTTGAAGAGCTGCAGGAGCGCCTGCTGGCTCCGGCGCTCGGTCCCGTAGGCGACGTACTCGGCCGTCCCCCCCGCCGCGGACCCAGCGCTCGACGTCAGCAGGCGAACCTCGTCGCCCTTCGCCAGCAGGCCCTCCCGCAGGCGCTCGACCGAGCGCTCGGTCCCCGCTTCTAGCGCAGGCCAGTCGGTGATCATCAGGACCCGCACTAGGCCCCCCCGGCCCCCACTCCCGCAACGGCCTCGGCCTCGACGACCACCTCGAGGCTGCGCAGCCCGTCCTCGAGGCCGGGGAGCTCCCGCGACTCCCCGCGCAGGTGATCGACGAACGCCAGCAGCGAGAGCCTGAAGCTCGCCTCGCGCCGCGGAATCGGGAGCTCCCGGATCCGCGTACGAATCGCGCCGGGGCGCCTGGGGCGTCCGCGGCGCGGGTGCGCGAGGAGCACCGAGAGACGGCTGTAGCGGTCCGCCGACAGGATGCCGCGCTCGCAGTCGAACTGCCAGTCGCAGCTCCGCCCGCGCCGGAACGAGAACTCAGCCTCCAGGCCGGCACCGCCACTCATCCTGCCGCGCACCCACGCCCAGTCCTGCTCGGCTCGCTCCGACTCGATGCGGGCCTCCTCGACACTCGCGAACTCCTCGCCGAGAAACCAGCGTGCGAGGTCGAAATGATGCGTGCCGAGGTCCATCAGCACCCCCCCACCGGTCTCGCGCCGCCGCTTCCAGTCCGGCATCCGCTCGGCCGGGACCGGCTCGCAGTAGCGCGTGCGGATCGTGCGCACCTCGCCCAGTTCCCCCGACGCGAGCCTGCGGCGGACCTGGCGGTAGAGGGGCAGTTGACGAAACTGGTAGCCGATGACCGCGGGGACGCCGGCGGCGGCTGCCGCGGCCACTGCGCGCCGGCCGTCCTCGAGCGAGATCGCGATCGGCTTCTCCAAGTAGAACGGCTTGCCGGCCTCGGCCGTGCGCGTGGCGAGCCCGGCGTGTGCGCGATTCTCGGCGCAGATCACGACCGCCTCGACGTCGTTGCGCGCGAGCAACTCGTCGCCGTCCTCGTACGCCGCGGCGCCCGAGGCCACCGAGGCACGCTCCCGGGCCTCGACCCGCGGGTCGGCCACGGCGACGATCTCCACCCGGGGTGAGCGATCGAGGATCCTGAGGTGGTACTGACGGGCGATCCCGCCGCACCCGATCAGGCCGACCTTCAGCGCGGACGATCTGTCGCCCATTCCCCGGCATGCTATTTGGGCGCGCTCGACCTCGGCGCCAGGATGGGGGTACCCTGCGACTCGGTGTCTGGGGACCGGGTAGACCTTATACGCAGGGGATTCGAGGCTTGGAACTCGGGCGATCGGCAGTGGGTGCTCGACCACATGCGCCCGGACGTCGAGTGGGTCTCGCCGCAGGAGGACCCGGAGCCCATGCGGTACCGCGGATTCGACGAGCTCGAGGAGTTCTGGGGCCGCTGGCGGGCGACCTTCGGCCACCTCCAGTTCGAGATCGAGGACATCATTGACGCCGGCGAGAACGTGGTCGTGATCGCGCGCCGGTCGGGTGAGCACAGCGGGGTTCCGATCTCGGATCGGATCGTCCAGGTGTTCAGCTTCGACGAGGACGATCGCTGCTACCGGGTGCAGGAGTTTTACGATCGCAAGGTAGCCCTGAACGTGGCGGGGGATGCGCGCTGAGGAGCTGACCCGCGAGGAGATCCGGCTGCGCCGGTTCGCGGTCGCGTTCGCGGTCCTCTTCGTCGTCCTCGCGGCCGGATACCTGCTGCAGGGATTCTTCGCGGGCGCCGAGTTCCCGTTCGTCGCCAACTCGACCGCGAAGGATGGGCTCTTTGCGCTTTTGTGCTGGGTGGGTGCCGCAGACGTGCGCCGCAACCTGTGGGCAATCGGGGCGGTCCTCGTGGGCCACGTGTTGATCCTGGCCTCGCTGCTCTTGATGGCCGCGTTCGGCGACACCTCGAGCATCGCCGGATCGTTCGAGCCCCCGCCCGGGTTCGGGGCGCCGGACCCGGAGACGTTCCTCTGGATCTGGGTCGGGCTGGCCTCCCTGGTCTCCGCGCTCCTGTGGTGGCTGATCTACACCGCGCGGCGCGCTCACTACGAGCTGCGGTATCTGGCCCCGCATCAGAACAGCACGCTGATGGCGCTGGCCGAGGTGCTGGTCACCGGCGAGGAGGAGGCCCTGACGCCGAAAGAGGTGGCGCGCAATGTCGACGACTACCTCGAGGCCTTCCCCGCTCGCGGCAAGTGGCGCGCGAAGCTGGCGCTGAGCGCGCTCACCGCCTATCCCCTCCTCCGCCTTCGCCCGCCGTTCGCGCTGATGTCTCCGGAGTCTCGCCTGGGCTTCATCGAGCGCTGCTTCATCGCCGACGTCGCCGACCGGCGTCTGCCCGGCTTCCTGCGCCGGCCGCTCCAGGCGATGCTCTACGGCGCCCAGCAGCTCACCTTCATCGGCTACTACGCGGACTCGCGTGCTGCCGATCAGACCGGATACGTGCCGTTCTCGAAGCGCGGCCGCCTGCCGACGCCCGCCGAGATCGCTTCGCGCCACGGCAAGCTCAACGTCCGCTCCCCGAGCGAGATCGACGCCGAGCACGTCTCCGCCGACGTAGTGATCGTCGGCTCGGGCGCGGCGGGCGCGCTGCTCGCCCACCGTCTGGCTGGGAGGGATCGCGAGGTGCTGGTGCTCGAGCGGGGCCGCCATGTCGACCCGGCGCTGTTCGGAGAGGACGAACGCGAGCAGTTCGCCGCCCTCTACGCGGACGGCGGAATGCAGATGTCGACCGACTCACGCTTTCAGGTGCTCCAGGGGATGTGCGTCGGCGGGACGACCGTGGTCAACAACGCCGTCTGCTTCAACCTGCCGCCTGAGGTCCTCGAGCGCTGGAACGACCCCGACGGTCTCGACGCCGGCATCGACGGGGCCCAACTCGCCGAGAGCTTCAGGACCGTACGCGACTGGTTTCCGGTGACGAGCCAGGAGTCGAACAAGCATCCCGGCCCGGGGTCGAAGAAGTTCGAGGAGGGAGTGAAGAAGCTGGGCCTCGATCGCTCCGGCGACTTCGGCGTCGTCGACGCCAACATCTCCGATTGCCTCGGCTGCGGCTACTGCAACATCGGCTGCGCCTTCGGCCGAAAGCTGTCGGCGCTCGACACGATCCTGCCGAGAGCCCAAGAGGAGTTCGGCGACGCGGTGCGGATCTTCAGCGAGTGCGCGGTCGAGCGGGTAACGCGCTCGAACGGGCGCGCCGCGGGTGTCGAGTGCAAGCTCTCCGATGGGCGCCGTCTCTCGGTCTCGGCGAAGACGACGGTGGTCTCGGCCGGCGCGATCGCCTCGAGCCTGCTGCTCCAGCGCTCCGAGCTCGGGATGGGGAACGGCCTCGTTGGCCAGGGGCTCAGCTTCAACCTCGGCGCGCCGATGTCGGCTCGGTTCGCGGAGAAGCTCGACGCGTACGACGGCCTGCAGATATCCCACTACCTGCGGCCCGCGGCGCTCGACTCGCTGATCCTGGAAACCTGGTTCAACCCCGTCGGCTCGCAGGCCCTGTTCATGCCGGGCTGGTTCTCCGACCACTACCGGAACATGCGCGCCTACAACCGGATGGCCACTGCCGGGTCGGTGGTCGGAACGCGCCGCACCGCGACCGTGCGACCCGGGCTCTTCGGGCACGGGATGCGACTCGACTACACACCCCATCCCGACGACCTGGAGCTGCTGGTCGAGGGGCTGAAGCTGGTCGGGCGGATCTTCCTCGAGGCCGGTGCCGAGGAGGTGATGCCCTCGACCTTCCGGTACCTGCCGAGCTCGAGCGAGGACGAGCTGGAGCGGCTTGACGCGGCGATCCAGGACAACACCGACATCTCGCTGCACAGCTCCCATCCGCAGGGCGGCAACGCGATCAGCCGCGACCCCTCGAAGGGCGTCGTGGACGAGCGCTTCAAGGTCCACGGGGTCGAGGACCTCTACGCCTGCGACGCCAGCGTGTTCCCGTCGTCGATCACCGTGAACCCCCAGCTAACGATCTTCGCCCTCGCGGACTACGCAGCGCAGACGATCGAGTAGACCTGTCCCCCTGGGGGTCAGACCCCTTCGGAACCGGGGCATCGCGAGTTATTGGCGCAAACCGCCAGAAAGTCGCGAAACAGTGGTCGTGGCGACTTTGTCTCGCTATGCGGGAGGAAAGCGCCAAGCGCGGCCGAGGGCCCTCCTTTAGTGCCCTCGACCGCGGCCATCCAAGAGGGGCGGCGAGCCCGGCGTTGACCCCGCCCCCCCACGCCCGGCATGACCGCTAAAATCCCGAGCGGGAAGGTAGGAATAACGTGACGAGCGCGACAAGCATCAGCGTGTGCCCGGCCGACGAGCTCGGCGAGGGCGAGATGCGCCTGGTCGAGGCCGACGGGCGCAAGATCGGCGTGTTCCGCTGCGACGGCGGCGAGCTGTACGCGATCGAGGACCGCTGCTCGCACGACGACGGGCCGCTCGCCGAGGGGGAGTTCGACCGCGACGCCTGTACAGTGGAATGTCCGCGCCACGGCTCGCTGTTCGACATCCGCAGCGGTCGCCCGAAGACGCTCCCGGCCTACCAGCCGGTGGAGACCTTCGAGGTCCGTGAAGAGGACGGCGAGATAAAGCTGGAGGTGGACTGACATGGCGACACCCGAGACACAGCTCACACCGCCACCCCTCTCCCCGAAGGAGCTGACCGACGCCGAGGAGGCGCTGAAGGACATCGGCTCCGACTACAAGGAGCGCTTCGGCTTCCACGACCCGGAGTCGGGCTATGCCTACAAGGCGCCCAAGGGCCTCTCGCGCGAGGTCGTCGAATCGATCTCGGAGTACAAGCAGGAGCCCGACTGGATGCGCGAGTTCCGCATCAAGGCGCTCGAGCATTTCGAGAGCCGCCCGACCCCGACCTGGGGCGGCAACCTCGGCCAGATCGACTTCGACGACATCCACTACTTCGTCCGCGCCTCGGAGAAGGTGGGACGCGACTGGGACGAGGTGCCCGAGGACATCAAGAAGACCTTCGACCGGCTCGGCATCCCCGAGGCGGAGCGCAAGTTCCTCTCGGGCGTCGGCGCGCAGTACGAGAGCGAGTCCGTCTACCACCAGGTGAACGAGCAGCTCGAGGCCCAGGGCGTGATCTTCACCGACATGGACACGGCCCTTCGCGAGCACGAGGACATCGTCCGCGAGCACTGGGCGACGGTGATCCCGCCTAACGACAACAAGCTCGCGGCGCTCAACTCCGCGGTCTGGTCGGGCGGCTCGTTCGTCTACGTGCCGGCCGGGGTCAAGGTGGCGATGCCGCTACAGGCCTACTTCCGGATCAACACCGAGAACATGGGCCAGTTCGAGCGCACCCTGATCATCGCCGAGGAGGGCGCGGACGTGCACTACATCGAGGGCTGCACGGCTCCCGTCTACTCCACGGATTCGCTGCACTCCGCGGTCGTCGAGATCAAGGCCAAGCCGAGCTCGCGGGTCCGCTACACGACGGTCCAGAACTGGTCCCAGAACGTCTACAACCTGGTCACCAAGCGCGCCGTCGCCGAGGAGAAGGCGACCATGGAGTGGGTCGACTGCAACCTCGGTTCGAAGCTGACGATGAAGTATCCGAGTATCTACTTGCTGGGACCGGAAGCCCACGGCGAGATCCTCTCGATCGCCTTCGCCGGCGCCGGCCAGCACCAGGACGCCGGCGGCAAGATCATCCACGGCGCACCGAAGACGACGTCCTCGATCTTCTCCAAGTCGATCTCCAAGGACGGTGGCCGCGCCACCTACCGCGGCCTGCTGGAGGTCGGCAAGGGCGCCTCCGAGGCGCGCTCGAAGGTCGTCTGCGACGCCCTCCTGCTCGATCCCGACTCGCGCTCGGACACCTATCCGACGATCCGCATCGACGAGAACGACGCCGATGTCGGCCACGAGGCCTCGGTCTCGAAGATCGGCGAGGAGCAGCTCTTCTACCTCCAGAGCCGCGGGCTCGACGAGGAAGAGGCCTCGAAGATGATCGTCAACGGCTTCATCGAGCCGATCGCCAAGGAGCTGCCGATGGAGTACTCGGTTGAGATGAACCGCCTGATCGAGCTGCAGATGGAGGGCTCGATTGGCTGAGGGCTCGGTCGCTCAAGCGGAGCCGGATTGGCTCACCGAGAGGCGCCGCGAAGGCGCCTCTTTGGCGAGTGAGCTCGAGCTCCCGGGCCCGAAGACGAAGGGCTGGGAGTTCACCGACCTCTCCGACCTCGACCTCGACGGGTTCGACCAGGGCTCGGTGCACGTCGACGGGCTCGCGCCACCCGGAGACGGTGCCGTGGTGATGCCGCTCTCCGACGCGGCCGAGGCGCACGGCGAGGTGGTATCCGACCGCCTCGGCTCGATCGTCCCCGCCCGCGACGTCTTCGTCGCCCGCAACGAGTCCCGCTGGCGCGACGGCGTCCTCGTCTACGTCCCGGCGGGAGTCCGCCTGGACGAGCCGATCAGGCTCGCGATGAGCGCCGAGGCCGACGCGGAGGCCCACTGGCGCACGCTGATCGTTCTGGGGGAGGGCGCCGAGGCCGAGGTCTGGGAGAGCTACTCCTCGACCGGAGTCGGTCTCTTCAACGGGGTCAGCGAGATCGCCGTCGGGACCGACGCGACCCTCCGCTACGTCTGCTCGCAGGAGCTGTCGGACTCCGCCTGGTCGTTCACCACCCAGCGTGCCGAGGTGGAGCGCGACGGAAACTTCGAGTGGGTCGCGTTGGGCTTCGGCTCCGCCCGCGGCAAGGCGCGGATGGAGACGAAGCTCGCCGGGCCCGGCTCCTCCGCCAAGGTGACCGGCGCCTACGCTGGCAACGGTCGCCAGCACCTCGATTTCGACACCACCCAGGAGCACGCCGCCCCCCATACCGACTCGGACCTGGCTTTCCGGGGCGTGCTGACCGACCGCGCCACCTCCGTCTGGAGCGGAATGATCAAGGTCGATCCCGACGCCCAGCAGACGGACGCCTTCCAGGAGAGCCGCAACCTGCTGCTCTCGACCAAGGCGCACGCGGACGCGATCCCCGGCCTCGAGATCGAGGCCGACGACGTCCGCTGCACCCACGCCGCGGCGGTCGCCCAGGTCGACCGCGAGCAGCTCTACTACCTCACCTCGCGCGGCCTCCCGGTCGAGGTCGCCACCCGCCTCGTCGTCGAGGGCTTCCTCTCGGCGCTGGTCGAGCGCCTTCCCGAGGGGGCGATCCGGGAGGAGATCGGAGAGTCGCTCGAGGAGCGGCTCGCCGCCCTACTCGCGTAGCTCGACGCTCGGCTCCGCCCCACGCTCGCGACGCTGGCGCACGACGCTGGCGACGATCGAGATCAGCACGATCAGGACCGGGACCGCGTAGAGGATCCAGATCAGCCAGTGACCCGCGTGGGCGATGAGCAGCATGCCTCCAGTATGGCGCGTACCCCTGGCGCCAGCCGTAGCTGGTCTAATCCCGCGCCGTGGAGTGGATCGCCCTGCCGTTCGCCGCTTTGACCGTGGCCGCCACCTTCGCCGGCGGCGCCCTCGCCCTGCGGCTGGCGCACTCGCTGCCGACCCTGATCGCGCTCACCGGCGGGGTCGTGGTCGCGGTGGCGATCTTCGACGTCCTGCCGGAGAGCATCGAGGCGGTCGACGATCCCGAGCTCGTCGGCCTCTTGGTCGGGGTCGGGTTCGTCGCCTTCTTCCTGGCCGAGCGGGTGCTGGTCCTTCACCACCGGGATGATCCGCAGCAGGCTCGGGCGCACCATCAGGTGGGTGCGTTCGGCGCCTTCGGCCTGTCGGTGCACAGCTTCATCGACGGCCTCGGAATCGGGCTCGCCTTCGGGCTCGACACGGCGACCGGGCTGCTCGTCTTCGTCGCCGTGATCAGTCACGACTTCGCCGACGGCCTCAATACCGTCAGCTTCGTTCTCAGCCAGTCGGACGATCGGCGCCGCGCCAAGCGATGGCTGGCGGTCGACGCCTTCGCCCCGCTCGTGGGCGCGATCGTCGGCAGCGCGATCACCGTGTCGGACGCGACCCTCGGCCACATCCTCGCCCTGTACGCCGGCTTCTTCATCTACATGGGCGCCACCGACCTCCTCCCGGAGGCGCACAGCGAGCACGCCTCCTGGCCGCGCGTGGCGCTCACGGTGGCCGGCTTCGTCGCCGTCTACGGGATCACGACGATCGCCGGCGTGTGAGGCGACTCGCCCTGTCGTGCGCGGTCATCGCGACGGCCGTCGCTGCCTGCGGCGGCGAGCGGACTTTCGAGGCGGAGGAGTTCGTCGAGGAGGCGAATCAGCTCGGCGCCGGCCTCGAGCTCGGGGAACGGCTGAGCTCGACCGAGGGCGGAGGCGAGGTGGTCGCGGTGGAGCTGGCGAGCTCGGCCACCCAGGTCCATGGAGGCGGCTCGCTCGTGATCGTCGACGACGTGGAGGCTGCGCAGGCGGAGTTCACGCGCTGTGAGAGCGCCGCGATCCTGACCTGTTACCGGGCGGCGAATGTCGTCCTCAGGCTGGAGGAAATCGCCCCCGAGCAGCGATCGCAGCTCGACGAGGCGTTTACGGATCTCGGGTCGGGCTAAAGGACTGGCGATGCGCATGCTGCGCTCATATCTTGCAGGGGTGGGGACGGCGACGGCGATGCCGGGGCGGCGACCGGCGATGGACCCGGCGGCGGCTCGGGTGGTGGTTCGGCCGGGGCCGTTTCAATTGGCACCGGCGACGGGTCCGGAGGAGGCGGGAACGGGAGTTCCGGCTCCGGTGGCGCGGCCGGTGGATCGGGCACCGGGGACTGCGGCGGCGGCGGCTCGACCCGCGGCGGGAGCGGCGGTCCGGCGGCGATCGGCGGCTGCGGCGGCGGCGGCTGCGGCGGCGGTGGCCCAGTCGGCGGCTCGGGTGGAGGCGGCTCCGGCGGCGGCTCTCTCGGTGGCGGCGGATCCGGCGGCGGAGAGCCCGTAGCCGGTGACGGCGGAGGCGGCGGCGGCTCCGAGTCTCCGGGCCCGGCGCCGGTGGCGGCGGGAGCGGCTACGGCAGTCGCGACGGCTACGGCGACGACGACGACGGCCGAGCGGCTACTGGTTGGCCTGCGAGAGCAGGAACAGGCCGAGCGAGGTGAAGCCGACCATGAGCGCCAGCATCCAGTACTGGGAGCGAGCCGCGACGCGCGAGTCCCGGAACATCGCGACCGCCCGGTCGTGCGCCATGACCAAAGCGAGGACGTGGCCGATGACGAGCGCGGCCACCTGCACGTACCAGACCGCGGTCGCCCCGATCAGGCCGTAGTCGATCCCTCCGTCCGCGGTCCCGAAGAAGTCCGAGCCGTCGCCGAGCGGGTCGGAGAGCAGATACGTGAACTGCGCCTGCTCCTGGAAGAGGACGAGGGTGAAGTAGTGGGCCACGAGGTAGGCGAGCGCGATCGGGATGAACGAGTGGACGAACCTGCGGCCGAGCTCGCGCGTGGAGATGCGGCCTGAGACGACGGTGTGCATGCCTGCGATCCCGGCCCAGAAGATCCCAGCGATCACCAGGATCGTGCCGGCCAACAGCACGGTGCCGGAGAAACGCAACGCGGCGGTCGGGTCGAGCCCGAGGTCCGAGAAACGGTCGAAGAGCCAGGTGACCGAGCCGTCGAGGGCGCCCTCGCGGGCTCCGTCGTAGGCGGTGCCGCCGATCGCCACCAGCACCATCGCTGCCGAGCCGGGGATCCTCGCCACCCAGCGGCCGGCGCCGGTCAGGGCGCGGCGGATCCCGAGCCGACCCTCCCGAGCCTCGAGCGGCGCCAGGCTGGCGAACATCCCGAAGTAGACCGAGAACGTCTCACCGCGCTCCAGCCACTCATCGATACCGAACAACGCCATCGCGGTGAGCGTGTAGACCGTGTAGAGCAGCACCGCGATCGCGACCACGCGGGGCTCGAGGCCCACGCTGCCGAATCCGGACTCGCCGTAGACGAGCTCGATCCAGAGAAAGCCGACCAGGCCCGCCACCGCCGGCCAGCGGCCCAGTCGCGCCGGATAGGTGAGCGGCGCCGGCTGCGACTGGCCGGCGACAAGTCGGAACACGCCGCCGAACGCGCTAGCGATCGCCCGCCACGGGTTGAAGGCCCTGAAGACGTTGCCGAGGAAGACGCTCGCCGCCACCAGCCCCAGCCAGGCGGTCACGAAGACGAAGGTGATCGCGAAGTTGCGGTCGGGCGACTCGGTCCCCGCGAGCCCCGACCACACCGTGACCCCGAGCAGGAAGACGCCCAGGGCCCCCGCCAGGACGTCGGTGCCGCGGTTGAGCAGCGCGCGCGAGGCCCAGGCGGGCCCCGCGCGCCAGCCGTCCTCCTCCAGCCGCGGCTCCCGCCAGGCGAGCGAGAGCGCGACGAAGGAGACGATCAGGACGAGCGACGCCCCCCAGGCGAACAGCCACTCGGGGATCGGCAGGTCCTGCCTGCCGACCAGGGCGTGCGCGAGCAGCGCCGGGAAGGACATCAGCGGTGCGGGCGAGTCGTCAGGGCTCGACCGTCAGCTCCGCGATCTGGGTCGCCGAGTGCTCGAGCTCGACCTCGAAGACGCCCTCGATCGAGGCGTCGAAGTCGAGCTTCGCCGGCTGCTGCGGGGACAGCTCGGCGAACACGTCGTAGCCGTGGACGTGGACCTCCTCGCTGGTGTCGGGCGAGTTGACGACGATCCGCACCGGCTCGTCAACCGTGGTCTCGATCTTCTCCACACCGCCGACGGGCTGGCCGCCCTGGACCTGGATCTCGGTCGCGGTCTCCTCGGGCTTCGGCTTCGGCTTCTTCGCGGGCTTGCCCTTCTCGGCGGGCTGGTCCGCCTGCGGTTTCTCCGCCTGCCCGGTCGTCGCGGCGGTGGTCGGCTCGTCGTCGCCGTCGTCGCCGCTCAGGATGATGAAGAGGACCACCACCACCGCGACGGCGGCGACGGCGAACCCGATGCGTGCTCCTGTGGATTGCATAGAAAGCAACTCCTTCCCGGTCGGCGATGCGCCTCGCGCCGCCGGCCGCTGATCGTGCCTCGTCGGCCCGCGAGATCCGCTCGCGGGCGCTAGCTCGCGCGGGCCGGCGCGGGAGGCGGCCGCTTCGCGAGCGAGGCGGCGATCAGGCGCGTGCCACGAAGTACCAGGGGCTCTGCGGCGCCAGTGGGAAGCGACCGCGCGGGCGCACGAGGCGCGCGGCGGCGAGACTTGACGCGCCCGACCAGGACCCGCTCACCGACGTACCGGCCGCGGGCGAGGGGCAACGAAAGAAGGAGCGCGGGAACCAGGAACGGCACGCCGTCCGCCGCGCCGACCAGCGCAAGTGCCAGGCAGCAGGCGGAGGTCGCAATCAGAAGCCCGACGGTCAGCGGGCGCTCAACGGCGTCCATCGCGCCGCAGCGTAGCCGACCGGCTCGCAAGGAGAGGTAAACCGGGACGGAGGTAACGGACCCCCTAGATGAGTGATTCCACGGCCGCGTGTGCCCGGGGGCGCGGCTGGCCAAGCTGGGCGGTGCACGCGGGGTAGCCGCGCAGCAGCGCTGCGTGGCTCGCCCCGCGGGTGCCGATCCAGCGCAGCGCCAGGCGCGTCATCCGGGTGCGCGGGGTCGTGGAATCACTCATCTAGTCGCCCACGGACGGCGCGTCGATGGCGTCGCCGCCGATGAAGACGAAGAGGACGATCAGGGCGATGCCGAGGACGATCCCGATCGCGATCCCGAGGGCTCGCTCGCGGCCGGTCACAACCCTGGCGCGCCCGCCGGCGCTCAGACGCCGTCGAGCAGGCGCCAGTTGGCCCGGAACGCCGACTCGGCCGCGGCGACGATCGCGTCCTCGTCGGCGCGGCCGGCGAGCTCGCCGATCAGTTCGCGGGTGTGGGCGGCATGCTCGACATCGCGGGTCTCGTGGACCCGGAAATACGCCGTCCCCGCCCCCTCGCCGACCGCGTAGCGGTTGAGGAGGCCGTCGCGCTTCGTGCGAGAGATCGCCGGCTGCCCGCTCTCGATCGCGTACAGCCGAGCGAGATTCTCGAGCAGGCCGTCGTCCGCGGTCCAGGCGTAGATGCACTCGCTGGTCTCGGCGGTCGGCTCGGCGTCCGCGTCGCCACCGACCGCGTCGACGAACCCATCCCACAACTCGACGTGTGCGGCCTCCTCGACGGCGTGGCTGCGGAGCTCGGGGCGCTCCGGGACGGCGTCGGCGACGTGGGCGCTGAGATGGGCGACCGCCTCGACCGCGTGCCGGTACTGGCCGGAGTAGCTCGCCAGCTCCTCGCGGCTCAGCTCGCCGGCGGACCACCGCTGGTAGAACGGATGCTCGAGCACGTTGCAGCGCGTCCGCGCCGCCTCGATCCGATCCCAGATGCCCAAGCTCTCGTCCTTCACCAGAGTCCTCCTGTCTCGCGCCTTTCGGGGCGAGGGAGGTTACCGGGCGGCCGTAGCCCGTTTGAGCGGGGACAGACTTCAGTCTGTCCCCGCAGGAACATGAGGCCGCCGCGGGCCGACATCGCGGTGCCGCCGCTCCCGCCCGGGATCGACTGGGTCGGCGAGGAACCGCGACCGATCGAGCGGCTCACCGCACGTGGCCCGGCGCTCGTCCACTTCATCGACGTCGGCCACCTCTCGAGCGTCCGCACCCTCCCCTATCTCGCCGCCTGGCACGAGCGCTACGCCGCCCACGGCCTCAGCGTGATCGGCGTCAACTCGCCGCGCTTCGCGTTCACCGGCGACCCGTCGAAGCTGGCCGCGGCGGCGCTGCGCCTTGGGCTCCGGTTCCCGCTCGCCGCCGATCCGGGCTTCGACTTCTGGCGCGCCTACGACCCTCCCGGGTGGCCGTCGACGTTTCTCTGGGGCCGCGGCGGCACGCTGCGCTGGTACCACTTCGGCGAGGGCGAGTACGACGCGACCGAGGCGGAGATCCGCTCCGAGCTCGCCGCGGGCGACGACGATCCCGGCCTCCCCGAGCCACTGGCGCCGCTGCGAGCCAGCGACGCCCCCGGCGCGCGCGTCGTCCCCCCCACCCCCGAGGTCTTCCCCGGCGGCGACGCCACGACGCCGTGGCGCGCCGACGGCGAGCTCGAGCTCGCCTACCAAGGAGCGGGTGCGGCGGTCACCGTCGACGGCGAGGGGGAGCTCGAGCTGGCGATCGACGACCAGGGGTCCCGGCGGCTCCAGGTCACCGCGCCGGGGCTCTACGAGCTCGCCGACCACGAGCGCCACGGCGCCCACAGGCTGCGCCTGCGGGCCTCGCCCGGCCTGGAGCTCTGGTGCGTCGCCTTCGCTCCCGGCGTGCCGCCGTGATCTTGTGGCCCCGCTCCCGTTCGAGTGTCAGATGGCCAATCGGGACACTCGCGTCGGCCTCCGGAAAGCGCTGGCCGTCGGCGTCGCCGCCGTCGCCTCGCTTGCCTGCGCCGCGCCGGCGGCAGCATCCCCCGTCGCGACCAACGACGAGCAGTACCAGGCGCTGGGCCGGGTCTTCCCCGACCCGCTCGCCGCCTGCTCGCAGGCCGGCGCCGAGCCCTGCTCGCCGAACGCGCAGGGCAACGTCCCGGCGACCCAGTTCATCCAGATCCAGGAGTTCCTCGACGCCCTCCAGTACATGAACCAGCGCGACGACTGGAGTCGCTACATGGAGGTGCTGGTTCTCGACGGAGCGCTGGGCGCCAACGGGCCGGGCCAGGGCCCGGCCGACGGGGAGCTCGGCGTCGGCTCGCCGGGCGGGTCGATGTTCCCGGGCAACGACCTGCCGCTCGAGTTCGATCCGAAGCCCGAGTACCGCTCGGCCGGGCTGCCGACGTCGACCCTCGATCGCAACCGCTCCGACCTGATCACCGTGCGGGTGACGGACGAGTCCGTGCCCGACGCCGGCAAGGAGCGCTACGCGCTCTCGCTCTCGATCCACGGGATCGAGCGCGCCGGAGTCGAGGGCGGCACCCGCGCCGCCGAGGACCTGATCACGGCCGCCACGACCGGCCGGAGCGATCAGCCGATCGTCTCCGAGAACGTGCGCACGGGAGCGCCGGGCTTCGCCCGTGTCCTGCGGGAGTCGATCATCTACTTCACCTATCCGAACCCCGATGGATGGCGGCGCGGCTCGGTCAGCGAGGGCGGCCTCTTCTTCCAGCGCTACAACGGCAACGGGGTCGACCTCAATCGCGACTGGCCCGACATCGGCTTCACCTTCCGTCCCTACAGCGGCCTCTCCGAGCCCGAGAGCCGGGCGCTCTCGGCGACCCTGACCCAGATCCAGCAGTCGACCGGCAGCGGCTTCGCCGCGGGCGACGACCTGCACGGACAGCCACTCGCCGACGCGCTCTCCTACACCCTCCTCCCCCACGGCAGCCACGACTTCGCCAAGAACGAGCGCATCCGCGACACCTCGATCGCGATCCACCGCGCCTCCGAGGAGGCGCTCCTCTGGTCCCCGATCGTGCAGGAGAACAGCGCGCCCCAGGGGGGCGGCGCGCCGTGCGTGCCGGGTACGCCCGTTGGCACCGGCTGTGCGCAGATCTACGGGCAGACCTGGGGCACCGTCTACGACACGATCAACTACACCACCACGGGCGCCCTCGGCGACTGGTTCGACTCCTCGATCGGGCTCGGGGCGGACGGGATCGACAACGAGATGTCGTTCTCGCACCTCGACAAGAACATCGTCTTCGACCCGCACACCGAGCAGCTCCACGTCGACGGCAACAAGGCGCTGATCTACGCCCACCTGGCGACGATCCTCGACCCTGTCTCGGGCCGGTTCGACGTACGCGGGACCAAGGGCTTCGTCGCCGGCACGCGGCTCAGCCGCGAGGAGAAGAGCTTCCAGTCCGGTCCGCCGGAGGGCACGACCCCGCAGGCCGACATCGACTCGGGCCCGCAGCCGCCCGGCCCCGATGGCAACGTCGTCTTCCCCTTCGAGGTGCAGAACGGTCCACAGCCCGGCGGCGCCAACGTCTTCAACGGCGGCATGAGGGTCGACATCACCGAGACCAACGTCGGTGGCGTCGGCGGCGGCAACTTGATCAACGGGCTGAAGATCCAGTGCCGCGGCTGCGACGAGCACGTCGGCGTGACCGAGGACGACGAGTGGGTGACCGTGACCGAGGACTTCAACCAGTCGCCGGTCTACCTGCAGTCCGGGCTGACGGCGGCCGTGAACCGGCCGCAGGCGATCAAGGCCGACGGCTCGCCGGTCGAGTGGAGGGCGCTCGTCGAGGGGCCGACCGCGCTCGCGAGGATGCAGATCGACTTCACCTCGGGCCCCGCCACGTCCGACGGCGGCACCGCCGGCGACGACCCGCCGCGGCTCGCCGGCTACAACGTCGCGAACACCGACTTCTTCGACGATCTCGATCCCGTTCATCCCCGGCCAGAACCGGGACTTCGGCCGGGTCGACCCGCGCGACGTGATCGAGGGGCGCCGTGGGCTCGCCCGCCTCGACTCGCTCGTGCTCGCCGACGATGCGCTGCCCGGCTACACCGGCCGCTACGGTGGCGGTGGCGACGGCACGCCCGGCGGCGGGCCGACCCCGGACTCGACCTTCGCGGGCACGGTCAGCGCGCCGGGAGCCGGCAGCCGCGCGCCGGGGACGTTCGAGGATCACCCGTTCACGATCAAGCGCAACGAGGGCAACGCGAGGGTGACCGTGCGGATCGAATGGGAGCTCGCCGCGAACGACTTCGACATGTTCCTCTACAAGGTCGAGTCGAACGGCGACGAGACCCAGGTCGGGGAATCGGCGTCGGCACAGGGATCGACGAACTTCGAGCAGATCGTGCTCGAGAACCCGGCCCCGGGCGACTACATCGTCCGGGTCGACAACTGGGCTTCGGCCGACCCGCGCTACAGCGGCACGATCAAGTTCGACCCTGCGCCGCGCGGCGACGCAGGAGATCAACACCGGCGCCTACACCGTCGCCGAGAAGGACGTCTGGATGAAGGCGCTCGCCGACTTCGCCCGCGGCGGCGGCAACCTGGTGCTCACCGACGGGGCGCTGCAGGCGCTGCCCGACCTCGTCGGGATCGACGCCGACGCGGTCGATCGAGCGACCGTCTACGCCGGCCAGACCGCCTTCGAGACGGGTCCCGGCGAGGACACGCTCGACGACGAGGATGACCCCGAGCCGCTGACCAGGAACATCGCCCAGGAGGGCGCGCGCTTCGGCTCAGGTAACCGCCGGCAGACCTTCGAGCCCACGCCGCTCGGCTTCGCGATCCAGAACGAGGGCGGGGGCGACGACTCGAACGCTCGCCAGTTCGACATCAGGCGCAACGCTTTTGAGAAGGCGGGCGGGCGGATCGCGGGGACGTCGGTCTCGTCCAGCCCGGACACCGCCGCGCCGGTCCACAACCGCGTGACGCTCGGCGAGCTGAAGCTCGGGCAGGGGCAGATCCGGATCGCGGGCTCCCTCCTCCCGCAGCCCTCGCAGGCGTTCGACCACACCCTCGGTCTCGAGCCCTACGCGCCCACCTACACCGGCTACATCCTGATGCGGAACCTGCTCGACGCCCGAGAGCCGGGGGGCGGTGACGACGACGGTGGCGGTGACGGCAGCGCCGCCGACGGCCGCCGGAACTGCGACAACGAGATGCTGGGCGACGATGGCCGCAACAGTCTCCGTGGCACCGCGGGCGACGACCGGATCAAGGGCAAGGGAGGACGCGACCGGATCAAGGGCAGAGGGGCCGACGACTGCCTCAACGGCGGCGGCGACGCCGACCGGGTCGCCGGCAATAGCGGCAACGATTCGGTCAAGGGCGGCGAGGGCCCTGACCGCCTCGTCGGCGGGTCCGGCAACGACCGGCTAAAGGGCGGCGACAAGGCCGACCGCATCGCCGGTGGCAAGGGCAAGGACGTCATCTCCGCGAAGAAGGGCCGCAGGGACAAGAGTCGACTGCGGCGGCGGGAAGGACGTGGCCAAGGTCGACAAGCGCGACAAGGTCAGGCGCTGCGAGAAGGTCGGGGTCAGACCCCGCTCTGTTCCAGCTCCCGCTCCTTGAGGCCCTCGCGGATCTGCTTCGGCAGCATGAAGCGGACGTCCTCCTCGACCGTGGTCAGCTCGGAGATATCTTCCGCGCCCCGCTCACGGAAGAAGTCGACCAGGGCGGAGACGAGCTCCTCCGGCGCGCTGGCCCCGGAGCTGATGCCGACGGTGGAGACGCCGTCGAGCCACTCGTCGCGAACCTGGGTGGCGTTGTCGATCAGATGGGAGTCGGCGCCGTGCTCGCGGGCGACCTCGACCAGGCGGTTCGAGTTCGAGGAGTTGCGCGACCCGATCACGAGGACCAGCTCGCACTCGTGCGCCAGCGCCTTGACGGCGAGCTGGCGGTTGGTGGTGGCGTAACAGATGTCGTCGGACTTCGGCGAGACGATCCGAGGGAACTTCTCGCGCAGGCGGGCGATGATCTGCGCCGTCTCGTCGACCGAGAGGGTCGTCTGGGTGATGAACGCCACCCGATCCGGGTCGTCGACCTCGAGCGTGTCGACGTCCTCGGCGGTCTGCACGAGGACGATCGCGTTCGGGGCCTCCCCGGTCGTCCCCTCGACCTCCTCGTGGCCCTCGTGCCCGATCAGGACGATCGTGTAGCCGTCGTCGGCGAACTTGCGCGCCTCGACGTGGACCTTGGTCACGAGCGGGCAGGTGGCGTCGATCGTGCGTAGGCTCCGCTCCGCTGAGTTCTCGTGCACCGACGGGGCGACGCCATGGGCGGAGAAGACGACCAGCTCCCCCTCGGGCACCTCGGTCTCCTCCTCGACGAAGATCGCCCCACGTTCGGAGAGCTGCCTCGACCACGTGCTTGTTGTGGACGATCTCCTTGCGCACGTAGACGGGCGGCCCGTGCAGCTCGAGCGCGTGCTCGACCGTCTGCACGGCGCGGTCGACGCCGGCGCAGTAGCCGCGCGGCGCCGCGAGCAGGACCTTGTCGGGGGAGCCCGCCATCGCCCCCAAGGGTATCGGCGGCGGTCTCGTTCCCTTAGGGGATCCGGGGGATCGCCCGCACCGCCGCCTCGCCGACCGACGTCGAGGCTCTCCGGGCAGACCTTGTCGAGCGTGTCCTCGGCGGTGTGCCAGTAGGGACCCGGGCGGGCGCTCGCCGCCGAAGGTGAAGTCGATCAGGTCGACCGCGGGGATCCCGGCGCCGAGAAACGGATCGTGGTCGTCGGACGATCGGCCGTGGTCTCGCCCGCCGAACGGCGCGGCGTCGCCGTCGGCCTCGCGAGCGGCGTCCGCGAACGCGGCATAGAGATCGGGGTCCGAGCTCGCCTCGCGCGGGATCTGAAGGTCGCAGTCGCCGACCAGGTCGAAGAGCACCATCGCCTCGATCGACCCGAGCGGCGGCTGAGCCCTGGCGGCGACTGTCGCGCGCGGCGTAGCGCGACGTACTGGCGGCTGCCGCGGGTGCCGTCGGCGGCGAAGCTGCGCGCCCGGGCGCGCCTCCTCGGCGTCGAAGAGCGCCAGCCGCAGCGTCGGGCCCGTCGAGCCTGGCCGGGAGCGAGCGCGCAAGCTCGAGCACGACCGCCACCCCGGAGGCGCCGTCGTTCGCGCCGACGAAGTCCGGGGATGTCGACCGTGTCGTGATGGGCGCCGACCACCACGGAGCCGCGCTCGCGCCCGGGAATCGTGCCGACGACGTTCAGGTGCGGCTTCTGGATCCGGACGTCCTCGACGCCCGCCTGCCGCAGGCGCGCGCGCCAGCAGCCGCGCCTGCTTCGCGTTCGCCTCCGACCCGGCCGGCCGCGGGCCGAGCGCGACCTGGGCCCGGAGGTCGTCCATCGCGCGCTCGGCGTCGAACATGTCATCCGCGCCGGTCGGGCCACGGGCGTCGGCGCCGTCGTCGCCGCAGGCTGCGAGCGCGAGGGCGGCGGAGGCGATCAGGGCGATCAGGACGGCGACGCGGATCAAGGCGGAGAGGTTGGCATAGGTGGTCGTTGGTTCCGGCGCCTCCGGTCGTCGCACGGGCCTGCGGAGTTGGGCACGTAGGGAACGGGTTTCGCGAGTTTGCGTCGCAAAGCGACATGAACTCGCGAAGCGGTGGCCGGGATTCCCCGTTAGGGCCCTCGACCACGGCCATTCGATAGGCGCTTCGAGCCCGACGTACTACCCAGCCCTACCGCGGCTCGAGCACGAACTCGAGGACCGACTTCGCGCCGCCCCCGGCGTCGCGGTTCTTCAGCCGCGCCGTCACCTCGGCCTCGCCCTGCCGCTCGAGCTTCCGCAGGAACCCCTCGCGCAGCTGGAAGCCGAACCGTTTCTCGCGCCCGGCCTTGATCCCGTAGCGCCGCTTCGCCGCGGACCCCTCGAGCTTGGCCTTCCCGATGCACCGCTTCTTCAGCTCGCGACCCACTCGGGCGGGCAGGCGAGCTCAGCTTGGCGGCCGCCCTTTCGCGTCGGGTGCTCGGCGCGGCTCGATCAGCGTCGCGCGGGCGCGGAGCGGGCCGGCGGGCGGCAGCGGCGGCGGGTAGCTGCCCTGCGAGTACTCGTCCGGGTGCTGGAGCGACTCGGCGAAGCCGTGGTCGACGTCCTCGCGGCTGACCTCGCCCGCGTCGGGCGCCGCGGTCGGGAAATGGACCGGCTCGTCGGTGATCGAGCCGAGCATCGCGACGGTACATCTCCTCCTGCCATCCGACTCGCCGGTGAAGGTGCCGCTGTCCTGGCCCGGTGCGGACGACGACGAGCCCCTGGCTCGGGAAGACGGTCACCCACTGGCCGAACAGCCCCGCGTACTGGTAGACGTCGGCGGGCAGGGTCGGGAAGTCGCGCGAGTCGTCTACCGGCGCGGTCGATCACCCGCGGGCCGACGCACGGCTTCGACGCGTTCAGCCAGATCAGGTAGCCGTAGCAGCCGTTCTGCGGCGACCGGGGTGACCGCCTCGGAGACGAAGCGCTCGGAGAGCAGCCGCCGGCCGCTCCAGACGCCGCCGCGGCGCATCAGCTCGCCGAGCCGCGCGAAGTCGTCGGCGCTCATGTGCAGGCCGAAGAAGCCCTGGGTGTGCCCGGCGGAGTCGCGCTGCCAGTTCCAGTCCGCCGGCGAGATCCCGATCGGGCCGAAGAGCTCGTTCTGGGCGAACTGCTGGAAGTCGTGGCCGACCGCGCGCTGCGACCGCCTCGGCGAGCAGCGCGGGCCCGTCCTGCGAGTACTCCCAGTAGCTGCCGGGCTTCTGCGCGACCGGCGTCGTCAGCGCGTTCTGGATCCGGTTCGGCATCAAGATGTTGTAGTCGCGGAAGCCGTTCCAGTCGAGGCCGCTGGTCATCGTCAGCAGATGGCGCAGGTGATCTCGCCGTGCGGCTTGTCGGCCTCGCGGGAGCAGCGAGCCGAGCGGGTCGTCGGGCCCGATCAGCCCGAGCGTCATCGCGCGCCCGAAGACGAGCGCGGTGATCGACTTCGCCATCGACCAGCTCTGGTAGCGGGTGTCGCGGTTGACCGGCGCGAGCGCGTCCTCGCCGACCCGGCAGCCGTGGCGGTAGACGCGGATCGCGTACGAGCGTGGTTCTGCTGGCCGTAGGCGATCGCGTCCTGGAGCTTCGCGGCGTCCATCCCCGCCTCGGCCGGCGTGACGGCCTGCCAGTCGCCCTCGCCCGGCTCGTCGCAGGTTGCCGCGGCGGAAGCGCCGCGCCGGCGCCAGCGCTGCGCAGGCGGCCAGCGCGCAGAGCGAGGAATGTCCGGCCAGGCGTCGATCCTCATCGCCCTCAATCTTGGCAGTAGTGTCTTGAGCGATGACGCCAAGGGCACATGGACCGCCTCAGTTCGATCGACGCCTCGTTCCTGACCAACGAGACCGACGCGAGCCACATGCACGTCGGCGGCGTCCTCGATCTTCGAGGGGCCGCCGCCGAGCTACGACGACCTGCTGGAGCACATCCGCGGCCGCCTGCACCTGGTCCCGCGGTTCCGCCAGAAGCTCGGCTTCCCGCCGCTGGAGTCCGGGCGACCGTTCTGGATCGACGACCCCTCGTTCAACCTCGAGTACCACGTCCGCCACTCGGCGCTGCCCGCTCCCGGCTCCGAGGAGCAGCTGCAAGCACATGGCGGCGAGGATTTCTCCCAGCAGCTCGACCGGACCAAGCCGCTCTGGGAGCTGTGGCTGGTCCAGGGGCTCGAGCGGAAGCGCTTCGCGCTGGTCTCGAAGACCCACCACGCGCTCGTCGACGGCGTATCGGGCGTCGACATCGCGACCGTCCTCTTCGACGTCAAGCCGGTCCCGGAGCCCGCCGAGGCCGAGCACGAGTGGATCCCGAGCCCCGAGCCGTCGGCGGCGGCGATGCTCGCCCGCAACGCCGAGGACCTCGCCTCCACGCCGCTGCGCCTGGCGCGCCGGCTCGAGTCGGCGATCCTCCATCCGCGGCCGGCGGCGCGCCAGATCGCCGAGTCGGCCGAGGCGATCGGCGAGGTCGCCTGGGCGCTGGCCAACCCGGCTCCCGAGGTGCCGCTCAATACGGAGATCGGCTCGCACCGGCGCTTCGAGTGGGTCCGCGGCGACCTCGCGACGCTGAAGCGGATCAAGGACGCACTCGGCGGAACCGTTAACGACGTCGTCCTCGCTGTCGTCGCGGGGGCCCTCCGCCGCTGGCTGCACTCGCGCGGGATCCGCACGGAGGGCCTCGAGCTCCGGGCGCTGGTGCCGATGTCGATCCGCGCCGAGGACGAGCACGGCCAGCTCGGCAACCGGATCGCGGCGATGCGCGGGCCGCTGCCCGTCTACATCGCCGACCCCGTCCGGCGGCTGGAGGCCGTCCGCGAGTCGATGCAGGGGCGTGAAGTCCTCGAAGCAGGCGCTCGGGGCGGAGGTGATCTCGCGCTTCAACGACTTCGCCCCGCCGACCCTGCTCGCGCAGGCCTCGCGGCTCAACTTCTCCACTCGCCTGTTCAACCTGATCGTTACCAACGTCCCCGGCCCGCAGATCCCGCTCTACGTCCTCGGCCGCGAGCTCGAGGACATCTTCCCGGTCGCCTTCCTGCCCGAGAACCACGCTCTCGCGATCGCGATCATGAGCTACAACGGCTCGATCGGCTTCGGCCTGCTCGCCGACTTCGACGCGATGGAGGACGTCGGACGAGATCGCCGAGGGGATCGCCGAGGCGGTCTCCGAGCTCGAGGCCGAGGCCGCGCGAGCCGCGGCCGAGGCCGAGCCCGCGCCGGCAGCGCGCTGACCCACGGCCATGGGTCGCCTGATCACCGTGCTCGCGATCGCGGCAGCGCTTTCGGCCGCCGGCTCGGCCGCCGCAGGCGCGTCGGTGAAGCTCGGTGACGATCGGGTCGTGGTCGAGGAGCCTGGTGGAAGCGCGGTGGTCAAGCGCTCCCCGTTCCGGCTCTCGTTCCGCGACGGCGGCGGCAAGACGGTGCTACGGCAGGTCGCCAACGAGCGGCTCGGTCCCGTCGAGTTGCCGGAGACCGAGGACCCCGAGCCGTACACGCTCGAGCGCGACCCCGACAACGCGACCTACGCTCCGCTCACCTTCGAGGTCGGCTCAGAGCTCCACGCCCAGTGGAACAACGGGCTGTGGACCGGCAACACGATCTTCTCGCGGCGGTCCGGGACGGTGCACTCCGCGCAGGAGGTCGTGCGGGCCAAGCGGGCGGGGGAGGGAGTCGAGCTCCGGGTCGCGACGAGCGACCCGGGCCGCCAGCTCGAGGTCAGCGTCAGGCCGGACCGCGGCGACGCCTTCAGGGTCGTCGCCCGCCCGAGCGAGCGCAGCGGCGTGATCACGATGGGCGACTCGTTCGCGGCGGCGACCGGGGAGGGATTTCACGGTTTCGGCGGTCGTCACGGGACGGTCAACAAGAGCGGCGAGAAGCTCTACGGGTTCACCGAGCAGGAGAACCTCGGCGGTGAGGAGACGCTCACCGCCGGCCTGCCCCTGCTCCCGCTCCTGGTCGAGCAATGGAGTGACTACACCGCTGCCGACTTCGGGCCGCCGCCGCTCCCCACCGAGCTGCCGGGCGGCTACGAGCGCTACATGTTCCCGAACGGGATGAACGCCGCCTACTACCCGCAGTCGCAATTCGTCTCCTCGCGCGGCTACGGCTTCCTGCTCAACCAGACCCAGTTCTCGCGCTGGCGGATGGCCAACGACCGCCCGGACGCATGGCAGGTCCAGGCATCGGCCGCGAAGCTCGATTACACGGTCCTGCTCGGCGACGGCCGCCGCGACGCGGTTCGCGACCTGACCGCGATCACCGGGCGCCACCGCGTGCCACCGGCCTGGGCCCAGGGCCCAACGGTGTGGCGCGCGGTCCAGGTCCCCCAGCTCCCGGGGCAGCCCGCACCCGAGAGCGCGGCGTCATACCGAGCCAAGATCGAGCAGGACCTGGTCGACATCGAGCGCTTCGACGTCGAGCTCTCCGCCTACGCCTTCGAGGGCTGGGCGCTGCTCGACGACTTGGCCTACGTGAAGAGCGTGATCCGGCGGCTGCGAAAGATGGGGATCCGGACGATCCTCTACCACCGCGCCTACGTCTCCAACGACAGCCTCAACACGCAGCCGCCCGAGGACTTCCAGGAGACGATCGACAAGGGCCTGGTCGCGACCACGGCAAGCGGCGAGCCTTACATCTTCGGCTCGAACGGCAGCTCGCCCGCGACGATCCTCGACTTCACCGACCCCGACACGGTGAAGTGGTGGCGCAAGCGCCTGAAGCTCCTGATCGATGCCGGCTCCGACGGCTTCATGCAGGACTTCGGCGAGCAGGTCCAGGACGACATGCGATTCGACGACGGCTCGACCGGCGCCGAGATGCACAACCGCTACCCGGTGATCTGGCACCGCACCAGCCGCGAGATCCTCGACGAGCTCGCCCGCAAGCGCGGCGAGGAGAAGCCCTACTGGTTCTTCACTCGCGCCGGCTACAGCGGCAGGCCGGGCAGCGCCGCCTATGAGATGGGGAACTTCCCAGGCGACGAGACCGTCGACTGGGGCGGCGCCTCCGGCCTGCGCTCGCTCGGGGCCGACATGCTCAACCGCGCGGTCGGGGGCGCCTTCGGGTTCACCACCGACATCGGCGGCTATGCCGACTTCCTCACCGGCGCCACGAGCGAGGAGCTGTTCAACCGCTGGAGCGAGTGGTCGGCGCTGACGCCCTACTTCCGCGTCCACAACTCGGCTTCGCAGGGGACCCGGATGCCGTGGGACTACGGCCCGGAGACCCTCGAGCGCTGGAAGCGGCTCGCCAAGCTCCACCAGCGCGCCCTTCCCTACATGCGCGAGCTCTGGCGCGAGGGTCGCGACAACGGGATGCCGATCACGCGGCCGCTGTGGCTGGCGGCTCCCGAGGCGCCCGGGGCGGCGAGCGAAGCGCAGGAGTGGCTGCTCGGCCCGGACGTGCTGGTCGCGCCGATCGTGGTCGAGGGCGCCACGTCGCGAGAGGTGACCTTTCCGAAGGGTTGCTGGGAGCAGCAGGGCGAGGGCGGCTCGCGATTCCGCGGCCCGGAACGCGCCGAGGTATCGGCGCCGCTGGGCACCCTGCCCTACTTCTTCCGCTGCGGCGAGGAGCCGTTCGGGCGATAGGGATGGAGGCCGCGGACGCCGTCGAGGTGGCCGCAGCCACCGTTCAGGGGATCGAAGGCCACACCGAGGCACGCTTCCGGCTGGCGGCGGACTTCTACCAGCGAGGGCCGGTCGACGAGGAGTGCAGGCGGTACGGCGTCGCGGAGCTCAGCTATCTGCGCTGGGAGATCGAGCGGGGCGTCCTCGACGGGGGCGCCGACGAGCGCCGGGGAAGCCGGTGGTGGCGGGCGGTCAACGACGAGCTGCTTCGCGACAAGGCCGAAGCACGTCTGCTCGCCGGGGGCTCCCTCGGCGAACCGTCATCGCGCAACGTCGAGCTCTGGCTCAAGTTCGAATCGGCGCCGTCCCCGGCGAGCTGGTATCGAGCCCACAATGCCAGCATCGTCGCCGGCTACCTGAGGCACGAGCCGCTCGCAGGAGATGAGCTCCCCGTCGAGCGGTTCATGATGAATGTCGCCCTCCTGCGGGTCATCTACGCGCACGCCCTGGCCGCCGCGCCCCGTCTGGCTTTGGGTCCCTTCGCGCCGCTTGGGCACCTACTCGGCGATCCGCGAAGGCCGGCGGTCCGCCGGTTCCTCGACTTGCGCGACCAGTTTCCCACCGAGTACCCGCTCGACGAATGGGATCTCGAGGAGCTGATCGGGGCCGAGGGACGAATCGCCCGGGTCCTCGATTACGGCCTGATCGCTCCGCGGCTGACGGGGCTCTACGAATTCGAGGCGGACTGCCTCGACGAGCCGCGGGTGGCCGCGCTGGTGCACGACGGGACTCCCTGCTATTCGTGGCCCGCGGGGCAGCGGGCACAGTGGCTCGGCGGGGCCACCCGGCCGCTGGCCCGGATCGCGGCCCTCGCCACCGGACGTAGGCCCGCCTCCCCCTGATCCGCCGGCTATTTCTTCTTCTTCAACGCAGCCCGCAGCGCGCCGTTGGCGTTGAGGATGCCCCAGCCAAGCGTCTCCGAGTAGCCCCCCTCGCGCCGGGCGTGCTGCTTGAGCAGCTTGATCACGCGCGTCGCCGCCATCTCGGGCCGCTTGTGGCGGATCAGCGCCGCCGCGCCGGAGACCTGCGGCGTCGCCATGCTCGTCCCCTCGAGATAGGCGAAGCGGTTGTCGCCCTGGAAGTCGCCACGGCAGAGCAGGCACGGCCGGCCGGGCGGGAGGAAGGCGCCCGTCTCGATCTCCGTGGTCTCCGCAGGGAACGTCGAGAAGATCCCCCGGCTCTCCCGGCTCGCGGCGCCGTAGGCGGCGATGGAGATTCCGGTGCCCCGTCCTGGCTCGAACCAGGCTCGGGTGTTGTCGTGCTGGGCGGCGGTGACGACGAGCCCGGTCCCGGCCGAGATCTGGGGGCCGGATCCCCGTGGCTGGAGGTAATCCGCCGGGATCCCCTGATCGGTGGTGTCCTCGTTCGCCGCGGCGGCGACCATCACGACGTCGCTCTCGGCGGCACGATCGATCGCCCGCTCGAGCGCTCCCGACTGGCCCTCGCCGCCGAAGCTCATGTTGAGCACGTCGACGTTCCGGTCGGCGGCGTCGACCACCGAGTCGGAGATCGAGGAGATCGTGAGATCCGACTTGTAGATGAGCAGGTCGCAGCGGTAGCCGGCGCCGGCGATCCCGTAGCCGTTACCGGCCTGGCCGCAGGCCATCCCGGAGACGTGCGAGCCGTGACCGTTCTCGTCCACCTCCGCCCCCCCGTGAAGAAGCGCGTCGTCCTTGTCGAAGCTCGCCTCGATCCGGGGACCAAGATCCGGGTGGGCGGCGTCGGCGCCGGTGTCGATCACCGCCACCCTGGCCTCCGCGCCGCGCGAGCGCTCCCAGGCCCCCGGGAACTTGGACTTGCGCAGGTTCCACTGATAGGCGTCGCCGCCCGGGGCGTTCGGGTCGGGGGCGGCGTAGGCCGGATCCGACGGCACGAGTCGCGGCTCCAGCCGCAGGTTCGGCTCGACCCCGATCACGCCGGCCTCGGAGTCGAGCTCCTCGCGAAGCTCGCCGATCGTCTCTCCAGCGGCCAGGTCGACGGAGGCGACACCGATCTCGGGCACAGCGCGCTCGAGCTCGAGGTCGGCCTCGGCGGCAGCGTCACGGAGGCGATCGCGGGCGGACTCCGCACCCGCCGCGGCGGCGGGGGCGCGGAACAGGACGATCGCCTCCTCGGAGCGGGGCGGCGAGGCCGACGCGGCCGAGGCGGCGGGCGCCGCGAACAGGGCAGCCGCGGCGACCGCGACCATGGCGGTCGAGCGCCTCCCTCCCCTCGGCTTCGGTTCTCCCGCCACGTCTTCGACAACCATACGGAAGCGAAAAGGTCGCGCCACCCGGTCAACCGCGTAACATTCGCCACATGGACCAGTTCCGATATCACCTGGAGCTGACCCCGGCACAGCTCAAGATCACCCACACGGCCCTCCACTCGCTCCTCGACGACTTCGGCCACGACCAGTCCGCGGTTCGACGGGTCGTCCACGAGGTGCTGGAGAAGCTTCCCGACGAGCACGCGATCCGGGCGATCACGCTCGAGAGCGAGCTCAACGGCACGCCGGCTCGCACCCCGCGCCCCGTCGCCTGACGAGCCCACCACTCCGGGCGGGGCGCCCCGAGCGCGGCGCTAAGGTGCGCGCCCCTCCATGGCGCTCTCGGTCCAGATCGGGCTGATCCTGGCCCTGGCGACCGCGTTCGCCTCGGTCGTCGGCTTCCTCTACAAGCACCGCGGGGCGGTCGAGTCGCCGCCGGTCGAGCTGCGCCGGCCGGTCCGCACCTCCCTGGCGCTGTTCCGCTCCCGCTGGTACACGCTCGGGATCCTGATCGCGACCGCATCGTGGGGGCTCCACGTGGCGGCGCTGTCGCTGGCGCCGATCTCGCTGGTCCAATCGGTGATCGCGGGCGGGCTTGGTCCTGCTCACGGTCTCCGCCGACCGCCTCTTCGCCCACGAGGTCACCCGTCGCGAGTGGCTCGGCGTCGCGCTGGCCGCGCTCGGGCTCGCCTTCCTGGCCGCGACCCTCGACGGCGCCGGCGACGAGGCTCACTCCGACTACGAGGTCGCGCGGCTGGTCCCCTACATCGCCGGCTGCGCGGCACTCGCGACCGCCTCCGCCTTCGCCGCGACCCGCTCGCCGTCCCGATCCGGCGTCCTCTTCGGCGCCTCGGCCGGCCTCTACTGGGCGGCCTCGGATACCGCGATCAAGGCGCTCTCGGCCAACCTCGACGACGGCGTCGCCGCGGTGCTCCTGCACCCGCTGGCCGCGGTGATCGCGCTCGCCTCCGCCGCCGGCCTGGTCGTCTCCGCGCGCAGCCTTCAGATCGGCAAGGCGGTGCCCGTGATCGCGGTGACGAGCGTCGCCGCCAACCTGTTCACGATCGCCGCCGGGCCGGCCGTGTTCGCCGAGCCCCTGCCCGACGACGCCGCCGGGCTCGCCGTGCGGCTCGCCGCCTTCGCCCTGGTGATCGGCGCCGCCGCGCTCACCCCCGCCCCGGTCCGCGCGGCGGCCGAGCTGGAGCACGAGGCGAAACCGGCCTGAGGGGAGCGCGCCCCGCGCGGCGATCGGTGATCATCGTGCGGTGGAGCGGCGCGCAGTCAGGATCGCGCTCGGCGCCGTCGCGGCAGCTGCCGGCTCGCTGGCGGCCGCGGGGCCGGTCGCGGCCGCCGAGCTCGAGATCGGCGCGAAGCCCGCGCGAGCGATCGTCACCGACGACCCGTGGCGGGTCGTGTTCAAGCAGCAGGACGGCGAACGGCTCGAGGCGACCGCCCTCAGCGCGCTGACGCCGGCGCGGCGAGCGGGAGTCGCTGCGCGCCACCTCGCTGCGGCGCGAGGGCGATGCGATCGTCGCCCAGGTCGAGCTCGCCGGCGGCGGGTCGGCGGAGGTGCGCGTCGCTCCCGCCGGCAAGGGCTCCTTCTCCTTCGCGATCACGGCGCCGCCGGACACCAGCGCCACCGAGGCCGAGTTCGCCGCCGAGGCATCGGCGAGCGCTTCTACGGCTTCGGCGAGCGCTCCGACTTCGTCGAGCGCCGCGGCCACGAGGCCGAAAACTACGTCTCCGACGGCCCGGTGCGGCGCCGAGGACCGCGAGCTACGTACGCCCGTTCGTCCCCCCGTGGGCGATCCGCGACCGCGACGACTCGACCTACTTCCCGGTGCCATGGCTGCTCTCGAGCCGCGGCTGGGGGGTCCTCGTCGACGAGGACGCGACCAGCCGGCTGCGGCCGGCCGTCGACGATCCGCGGAGCTGGCAGGCGGAGGCCGACGGAGCCCGGCTGCGGCTGCGCGTCTTCTCCGGCCCCACGCCTGCCGAGCGCTGCGCCGGTTCACCGACGCCGACGGGCCGCCAGCCGGCGCCGCAGGCGCCGTGGACGTTCGGGCCCTGGTTCCAGACCGGTCAGCCGAACGTGATCCCGCCCGAGGAGGAGCGAGCGATCATCGACGTTCAGCGCGCCGCCGGGGTCCCGGTCTCGGTCGGCGAGACGCAGATGCACCATCTCCCCTGCGGGGCCCACGAGAGCCGGCTCGACGCCGAGCGGGAGCGAAACGCGTACTTCCACGCAGCCGGGCTGGCTCGCGGCTCGTCTATTTCAACGCCTCCCTCTGTCTCTCCTACAGCGAGGTCTACGACCGCGCGGCCGCGGCCGGCGTCCTGCAGAGCGCGCCTGGCGGGGACTCCGTTCAACTACCCCGCGTTCGTCGGCGGCTCCGGTCCGCTCGGATTCAGCCGAGGAGCCGCTCGCCCAATTCGACTGCACCCACCCGGCGACCGAGGACTTCTACGCCGAACTGGTCGACTGAGGCCGTCGAGCTCGGCGCCGACGGCTGGATGGAGGACTTCGGCGAGGGCACGCCGACGACCGGCGTCGTCCAGCACGACGGCAGCTCGGGGGACGCGCCCACAACCGCTACCCGACCGACTACCACTGCGCCCTCCAGCGGATCGCCGCCCGCTTCGACCGGCCGCTGGTCCGCTTCCAGCGCTCCGGCTGGACCGGCAGCGCCAGCTGCGCCGAGGTGGTCTGGGGCGGCGACCCGACCACCGTCTGGGGCTTCGACGGGATCTCCTCGGCGGTGACCCAGGCGCTGTCGATCGGGATCAGCGGCGTGGCGCGCTGGGGCACCGACATCGGCGGCTACGTCTCCTACGGCGCCGGCCAGGAGGCAAAGCCCGGGGCGACCGAGGACGAGACGCTGACCGACGAGCTGCTCACCCGCTGGATCGAGCTCGGCGCGCTCTTGCCCGTGATGCGTACCAAGCGCTCCGGGATCGCGGTCCCCTCATACCAGCGGCCCCAGGTCTTCGACGACGCCCACCTGAAGCAATGGCGGCGGCTGACCGAGCTCCACCACCAGCTCAATCCGTACCTGCTCGCGGCCGACGAGGACTACCGGCGTACGGGATTGCCGATCGTCCGCCACCTCGTCCTCGCGCATCCGGGCAGCGAGCGGGCGCAGACGGCCGACGATCAGTACCTGTTCGGCCCGGACCTGCTCGCGGCGCCGGTCGACCGAGCCGGGCGTCGATTCCGAGCGCCGCGCCTGGCTGCCGCCGGGGCGCTGGATCGAGTGGTGGGGCTCGACCCGAATCGCGAAGCGGACGGCGCCTACCGAGCTCGGCCGGATCGACGCCCTCGCCGGCGACCGGAGGCGCACCCTCGACGCGCCCCTGGGCGAAGCCGCCGCTTCTGGTGCGCGCCGGGTCGGTGCTCCCGCTCCTCGATCGCGAGGTCGAGACGCTGGCGCCCTATCCGGGCGACGACGACCTGGTCCGGGTCGAGGACCGCCGCCGGCACCTGCGCCTGCTCGCGGTCCCGCGCGGCGACACGACCTCCTCGCTCCCGGATGGCGGCACAGCGCACGCTCGGTCGAGCACGACCACGGCTGGACCCTGAAGCTGCAGTCGCAAGGGGCCTCGCGCTTCGAGCTGGAGGCCTCGCTGGACGTGCTGCGCGACCCGTTCCGGCCCGAGGAGCTGCGCGTCGACGGGAAGGAGGTGCCCGACCGCGCCTGGTCCTACGACCGCCGGAGCCGAGTCCTACACGTCTCGCTGCGCGGCAAGCGGCTCCGTCTCGTGGCCCGGGACGAGCCGACCTAGTTCCGATTGTCACGAGCTCGAGCGATTCGTTTCCCTCGTTTTTGGCCGGGTACACGGCCCTCGTAAGCACGGATGTCGACGGAGGAAGGATTCTCGAAATGGCAACGTCCGATCTCTCAACGCAGGATCTGAACGCCGAGGGAGGAGAGCTTCTTCCGGACAAGGAAGTTCTCTCCGTCCTCGATTTGTTCGTAAATCTCGATATCGCCTTAGACCTGGCGGCACCGGTCGACCTCGCGGTCGCGGCGAACGCGAACATCGCGGCGCCGGTCGACGCGGCGGCCTCGGCCAACGTGCTGTCGGTCGGATCGACGGCGGCGGCGCTGGCCCAGCAGGGCGTGATGATCGATCAGTACATCTCCGGCGAGGCGATCGCGTCCGCGCCGCAGGATGCCGTGATCGACCAGGGCAACGACGTGGTCGACGGCGGCGCCGGCGGTGAGGCCGGTGACGGGGCCAGCGAGCCCGCCGTGCCCGTTGCGGGCGATGGCAACGCTGTGGTCGATGCCGGCGGCAGCGGCGACGCGGCCGATCAGGCGGCTGGGGTCGTTGCGCCGGTCGCCGGTGATGGCAACGCCGTGGTCGACGCCGGCGGGGCCGGCCAGGCCGTCGGCGAAGTGACCGAGCCCGTCGACGAGGCGGCCGGCAACGGTCTCCTCGACGGTCCGCTGATGAACGTCGAGGTCGACGCGGCAATCGACGCGGATCTCACGGCGCCGGTCGCCGGCGCTGTGGCGGCGAACGCCAACGTCGCCGCGCCGATCGACGCGGCGGTGGCTGCCAACGTCGCATCGGTCGACTCGAGCGCTACCGCGGTCGCCGACCAGACCGCGATCGTCAACCAGAGCCTGGACGACGTCACCGCTGAGGCGACGGCGGACCAGGACGCCGAGATCACCCAGTAACGATCCGGAGACGCCCCGAGGACACGGTCAGATGACCGCGTCGGCCGCAACCGTCGTCCCGCCCGGCATCGCGCCGGCGGGGCGGCGGCTCCAGGCCACACCCGAGCGCGCTCGGGACGTTGAGCTGCTCGGAGAGCTCGCCGGCTCCGGGTACCGCGAGACCCCGACGCTCGTCCGTCGCGGCGACGGGCAGATGATCAAGCTGACCCCTCTGCTCTACGAGCTGATCGCCGCGATCGACGGTCGCCGGGGACACGAGGAGCTGGCGGCGGAACTGAGCCGGCGGGTGGGCAAGCGGGCGACGGCGGACGACGTCACGTTCCTGATCGAGCGCAAGCTGCGGCCCCTGGGGGTGCTAACGCATCCCGACGGCGCGCAGCCCGAAGTCGAGAGGTCGAACCCGCTGCTCGCCCTGCGCCCGCGAGTGGTGGTCTCCAAGCCGGAGCTGACGCGCAGGCTCACCAGCCCCTTCGTCTGGCTCTTCAAGCCGCTCGTCATGGTCCCGCTGCTCGCGGCTTTCGTCGCGATCGCCGCGTGGCTCCTGTTCGACAAGGGGCTCTCCTCGGCGCTTCACCAGGCCTTCTACGAGCCCGGACTGATCCTCGCCATCTGGGCCTTGGTCGTCGTCTCGGCGGCCTTCCACGAGATCGGCCACGCGGCCGCCTGCCGTTACGGCGGCGCGAGACCGGGAGTGATCGGCGGGGGCCTCTACCTCGTCTGGCCCGCCTTCTATACCGAGGTCAGCGACTCCTACCGACTGGATCGGCCGGGGCGGCTCCGAGTCGACCTGGGGGGCCTCTACTTCAGCGCGATCTTCGCCGTGGCGACCGCGGGGCTCTGGCTTCTCACCGGGGCCGATGCCCTGCTGCTGGTCATCGCGATCCAGCTCCTGCAGATGGTGCGGCAGCTCGCGCCCTTCATCCGGGCCGACGGCTACCACATCGTCTCCGACCTGGTCGGGGTGCCCGATCTCTTCGCGCACATCAAGCCAACGCTCCTCGGGATGCTGCCGACCCGGTGGGGCCGCCGTCAGCCCAACACGCTCAAGCCCTGGGCGCGCGCGGTTGTCACCGGTTGGGTTGCGATCACGGTGCCGGTGCTCGTCGCCGTGCTCGGGTTCATCGTCCTCCTGTTCCCCCGTCTCGCCGCCACCGCATGGGACTCGGTCGGCCTGCGCTGGGCCGAGACGACGGCCTACTGGAGCGATGGCGACCCGGCGGGGGTCGTCATGGCCGCGATCTCGATCGCCGTCCTCGCCCTGCCGGTGCTCGGGGTCGTCTACCTCGTCTCCTCCGTGGCGCGGCGGATCGGCGTGTGGGGTTGGCGCAACACGGCCGGCCACCCGGGCCTGCGCGGTCTCGCACTGCTCGGCGGAGGCGCCCTCGTCGCGCTCCTCGCCTGGGCATGGTGGCCGGGCGATAACTACCGCCCGATCGACGCGCACGAGCGCGGCGGGATGCCGACGATCCTGCAACCGGCCCCGGTCGCGCCGCTCCAGACGGTGCAGCTCTCGTACGGCCTGCCGACGGTGTCGGGGGCGCCGGTTTCGATCCCCTTCGCCGGCGCGGTTGAGGTGACGAGCCCCGCGGTCTCAGGGACATCGGCGGCCGAGGCCGCCGCTCCGACTGCGGACCCCGAGACGCCGAACGCATCGTCCGCGACCGGATCCGAGCCGGCCGAGGCCGGCGGCACCCCGCAGTCGCCCGCGGTGGCCCCGGCCGCGCCGCCGGCGCCCGCCGCACCGGGCATCGCGCCGACCGAACCGGCCCCGTCCGGCTCGGGCGCCGAGGCCGCCCCGGCATGGCCGTTCCCGTTCGATCGCCCGGCGCCCGCTGAGCCCGGAGGGAACCAGGCGATGGCCGTCAACACCACCGACGGCTCGACGGTGTGGCAGTTCGCGTTCGCCCTCTCGCTCCTGGAGGCGGGCGTTCCGGTCGATCAGGCGAACGAGGCGTACGCGTTCGCGAGCTGTGAGAACTGCCTCACCGGCGCCGTCGCGTTCCAGGTGCTGCTGATCGTCGGGCAGGTGGACGAGATCATCCCGCTCAACCTCGCCCTCGCCGTCAACCACGACTGTGGCGGGTGCATCACCTACGCCTTCGCGTACCAGATCGTCGCGTCCGTCACCCAGGCTCCGGACGCCGAGCTCCAGAGTCAGCTCGACCTAGCGATGCAGCGGCTGCGAGACCTGCAGGCGAACGCCGGCTCGATGACCGGGCAGGAGATCTACCTCGAGCTTCAGGGCATCAGGGAGGACTACCTCGAGGCGCTCGAGGGCATCCTCGCGGTCTCGGCGGGAGGGTCGACCGCCGCCGCGGCTGCGACATCGGAGGCCGGGACGGCGCCCCCGCCGACCGCATCGCCAGAGCCTCCGGCCGCCGCACCCGGGAGCGATCCGGTGGAGGAGCCGGCCCCCGCGAGCCCGGCGGAGGAGCCGGCCCCCGCGAGCCCGGCGGAGGAGCCGGCCCCCGCGAGCCCGGCGGAGGAGCCCGCCCCAGAGGACACCGCGGAGGAGCCGGCCGCCGACGACGAGGCGACAGTGCCGACCACGTGCGACGAGACTTCGAGCGAAGGGTGTGCAGAGGAGGCCGCCCCGGCGGAGGAGGCCGCGCCGGCGGAGGACGCCGCCGCCGCCGCCGAGCCGACCGCTCCCTAGCGGCAGACCCAGTAGCCGCTGACGAGGACGCTCTGCGGATAGGTCCCACCCTCGTCTGGGATCCGAGCCATGGTCGCGTCGACGATTCCCCAGCCCTGGTCGGCGTGGATATGCCGGAGGGAGAAGGCGTCATTGCCCTGGCCGGTCTCGTAGACGAGAACGGTGCCGCTGTTGCCATACAGGCCGGCGAGGCTCCCTATGCGATCCCCGGCATCAGCGGGCCGGGTCGTCGCTCATGCGGGCGGGAAATCGGGCCAGGCCGCGTTTAGATCCTCGCTCGTCTGACTGCCGAGGCAAACAAATCCTTTGAAGTTGCCCTGTGCGTCCTCATGCGCCCGCCAGCCCTGCGCCGCCACCCCCTCAGCGGGAGCCTCGCGCTGACAACGTGAACAGCGGTTGGGGTTCGTGGTGGCCGCCCGTTCGCTCGCGGCGCCGCCGTAGCGCCCGTCTGAACCCTCGATCCACGCCAAGCGTTGTTCGTCTAGGTCGGTGGTAGTGCCGTCCGGGGGAACCTCAATAACGACCGCGATAGCACCGGAGGCGTCTGGAGGCGGTTCAAACTTGCGCCTCTGCGTGTGGATCTTCGCCCCGCAATTCGGGCAGATCGCCCGTGGGTTGACAACTCCCATCCCCGGAAGTCTTACCCGGTACGGGGGTGGCGGGCAACCCCCATCGGCTCGCGGCGTCTGAGGCCCGCCGAGGGGGCAGACGGCGCGCGCCAAGCCCCTACATCGGGGGGCGGGTCTGAGCACGGACCCCGAGGGAGCGGGTCTGCGTGACCGACCTACCCCGGCAGTCCGGCGGCTTCGAGGGCCTGTTCCGGGGTCGCGTACTCGCGACCGCGTGCGATCTTTCCGGCGCGGATTGTGAAGACGTCCCCGATGATCTGCTCCGTCTTGACACGGCTGCGCTTGGCGCGCCCGCCAAATCGCTCAAACGCCACCACCGTGTCCTCACCGGCATCGATCAGTTCCACCATTTCCATCGTGAACTCGTCGAACATGTCGATCCAGTCTTGGAACCATGCCCGCAGAGCGTCCTTGCCATGGATGGGACCGCTGTCGTCGGGAGCGCCCTCAATGGAGCGGTAGTCGACATCGTCGGTGAAGTGCTCCATGAACCGGTCAAGCCCTCCACGGGCAAACGCCTCATAGGCCACCTTCACGACCTCGACGTTCTCCCGCGACATCGCCTACTCCGACAGCCCGGCGGCATCCAAGGCCTCAGCCTCGCTCGCGCAGGCGCGCCACCGAATGGCCCTGCCGTTCCGCCACTCCGTGACGTGCCACTGCGTCTGCTCCCACGGCGCGTCGCTCTCCATGCCCTGACCGCGAATGCGTACCCGCCCAACCAATACGTCTCCGACTTCTCGTATCTCTTCGACCTCCGAGCTGAGGTCCGACCAGACCGTCTGCACGTTCTTCCACCAGCTCCGGATACCGTCGAAACCTCGGTAGGGCTCGCCGCCCTCCAGCTCGACAAGGCGCGAGTGGAATTCCACGTCGGGGTCGCAGAAGGAAAGGAAGGCATCGAGGTCGCCTCGGCTCAAGGCGTCCGCCGCTCGGTAGGCCAGCTCGACGCTTTCCTGCGACATCGCCCGCCCAGTATCTCGCCGCTCTCAGGGAATCCCAAATGAGCGCGTCCAAGTTCACCCCCGATAACGACGATCCGACTTCACGATGCGGCATACCCACGCGACGCTAGCCCTACAGGCGGGCGTGCATCCCAAGGTCGTCAGCGAGCGGCTCGGTCACGCCACCGTAGGGATCACGCTGGACACCTACTCACACGCCATCCCCGCCATGCAGGAGGGCGCAGCGGCGAAGGTAGCCGCGCTGATCGCTCCCGCGCGCTGAAGTCATCCGCTGGTTTGCATTCCGTTTGCAATCGGCCCTCCAAACTCGAGAGCCGGGGAGCGGAGACCGCTTGGTTATGCGGTTCAGAACCCCAGCGCGAACTTCGCGTCCTCGGACATCATCTCCGGGGACCATGGGGGATCGAAGATCATCTTCGGGTGGACCTTCTCGACCCCGTCGAGCTCGAGCACGAACTCCTTCATCTGCTCTGAGACCTGCGGCCCGATCGGGCAGGCGGGCGTGGTCAGGGTGAAGGTGATGAAGACCTCCGGCCCCTCGATCTCGACGTCGTAGACGAGCCCGAGCGAGACGAAGTCGAGTCCCAGCTCGGGGTCGATCACCTCCTCGAGGGCCTCGTAGACGGCCTCCTCGGTGGGGCTTTGAACCTGCTCTTCGGTTGGCATGCAAGTAAGGGTAGAGGAGCCGAGGACGCAGCCGTGGGGCGCGCCCTAGGCTTCTAGCCGATGTGGCTATTGGTCCTGCTGTTCATCGTCGTCCCCCTGGTCGAGCTCTTCGTGATCATCGAGGTCGGCCAGGCAATCGGTGTCTGGCCGACGATCGCCCTCCTGCTCCTGGACAGCATCCTCGGGGCGATGTTGCTCCGCTCTCAGGGGCGCGCGGTCTGGCGGCGCTTCAACGAGGCGCTCGCCGCCGGGCGGGTTCCCCATCGTGAGGTCTTCGACGGCGCGATGGTGATCTTCGGCGGCGCGCTCCTGCTCACGCCGGGCTTCGTCACCGACATCTTCGGCCTGCTGCTCCTGATCCCGCCGTCGCGGGCGGTGATCCGGCGCTTCCTGAACCGGCTGTTCCTCGGCCGGCTGATGCTCGGGTCCCGCGTCGCGTACTGGGGCTACGGGCGCTACCAGGACCGACGCGGGGCGCAGCCGCCGCCCCGGAGTGAACCGGCCCCCGGGCCAGCCCCCGCAGGCCGGCCGGGTAACACGCCCTACGACGTCGAGGGCACGGCTCGAGAGGTCGAGGACGACCCCTCGCTGCCGCGGCCGGGCGAGCGTTGAGCGGCGAGAGCCGGGTCGAGCTCGAGCTCGACACGCCGGAGAGCTCGTTCGTCGTCGGCTGGGACCTCGCGCCGCTGCGGGAGATCGCCGACCAGCTCGACGGCGAGCCGACCTGGACACTCACGGGTGATCCGGCCGGGATACCCATGCTCCGGATCCTCTCAGCGGCGCTCGAGGACGGGACCACGCTCGGGCTGGCTGCAGCGCAGCCGCCGCTTGCGAGCGGCCACGGCGACGAGGAAGTGGGGGCGTTCATCGCGCGGGCCGGACGTGATCCGCAGCCGATCCTCGACGCGCGCCTGTCCACCGAATACGACGCCGGCGGCTTGGTCCGCCGCGCGGGCCTGGAGTTGTGGCTCGAGGAGACCGGGCCGCCGGCGAGGGGCGCCGGCGACCGTGAGAGCCTGACCGAGGTGCGTCGGGGAGACCTCTCGGGTGAGGCGGTCCGGATGGCGTTCCGTCTCGACGGGAGTCCCCGGCGTCGCCGTCTACGACCTGCTCAGATCGGGCTCCTGATGGCGATCCGGGCAATCATCTCTGACTTCGGCGGCGTCTTGACGACCCCGCTCATCCAGTCGTTCGCAGCGTTCCAGGACGAGACCGGGATCCAACCGGAGGCGCTCGGCCGCGCCATGCAGAGCGATCGCCCAGCGCGACGGCGCGCACCCGCTGTTCGAGCTCGAGTGCGGGCGGATCACCGAAGCGGACTTCCTCGAGGGACTCTCCGCGGAGCTCGAGGAGGAGCTCGACCACCGCCCGGAGATGCATCGATTCCGCGACATCTACTTCGACGCGCTCGACCCGAACGAGCCGATGATCGCGCTGATGCGGAAGCTGCGTGACGCGCGGTATCGCATGGCGCTGCTGACCAACAACGTCCGCGAGTGGGAGCCGCTGTGGCGCTCGATGCTCCCGGTCGACGAGATCTTCGAGCTGGTCGTCGACTCCGGCTTCGAGGGCGTCCGCAAGCCGGACCCCGAGATCTACGAGCGGACCGCTCGACCGGCTCGGTGCCGGGATCGGCGCGGCCGACTGTCTGTTCGTCGACGACGTCGAGGTCAACGTCGTCACCGCCCGCGAGCTCGGCATGACCGCGATCCATTTCCGCGCCAACGACCAGGCGATCCCGGAGATTCGCGAAGCGCTGGGCGCCGGATAGCGTCGGCGTGGCGACTTTTCTTCATACGTGTGAAGAGAAGTCGCCAAGGCCCACTCGGGCTACCGCCGACGGCGGCTGCGGGCGCGGCAGGAGCGGAGGCCGTGCTCGCAGCATCGACCCGGGGCGCGGCGGGATCCGCGCGGGGGTCGCGGTCGACGCGTGACCGGCGGCGGCCTCAGTTCCGCGCCCCCGCCTAGTTGTCACCGCCGGCGCGGTCCCAGATGTAGAGCTCGACCGCCTCGACGACGAGCTCCATCAGTCGCGGTCCGGAGAGCCACTCGAGCACGGTCTCGAGCGCGCGCTCCTCGGTGACGCCGCGGTCGACCGCCTCCTCCCCGCGGAAGCCGGCGGCGAGCTTGAGGGCCTCGCGGCGGTGCTCGCCGAGCGAGCTGAACGAGCCCATCAGGAAGTCGCGGTTGGGTACGGGAGCGCCGACGTCCATCGAGGCGTGCCAGGCGGCGAGCATCGAGATGTCGTGCTCGTCGAGCTCGGCGATCGCGCGGGCGTAGTGCGACTCGAGCTCGTCGTCGGGAATCTCGTCCACCCAGGCCCTGACCGCCTCGCCGAGGAGCTGGCGGCGGGCCTCGCGGCCGATCGAGTCGGCGATCGCCCTGATCGCGTCGGCGGGATCGATGAAGCAGAGCACGCCGCAAAGCTACGCGTGCCCGCTGACGGAAAAACGACGCGGCCTCGCCCGCAAGTCGGGCGGGTTCCGGGCGCGCCCGAACGCGGTGGATGGTCAGATCCGTCTGCCGGAGACCGACCTATGCTCGGACCCATGCCGCTTTCGCTGATCGTCGGGCCCCCGAACTCCGGCCGCGCGGGTGAGATCCGCCGGGAGCTGATGGCCAAGCTGCGAGACGAGCCGGTCCTCGTCGTGCCGACCGGGGACGACGTCGCGCGCTTCGAGCGTGAGCTGGTCATGGCGACGGGACCACGGCGGTAGTCGGGGCCTCGGTACGGACCTTCGAGCGCCTGTTCGAGGACGTCGCCGACGCCGTTGGCGCCGACGCCCCGCCGACGCTCGGCGTCGCCCAGCGCCGACGCGCGATCGTCCTCGGCGCCGCCCGCTGCGGCGACGCACGCATGCGGGCGCTCGCGCGCCGTCCCGCCTTCGTCTCGGCGCTGGTCCGGGCGATCGACGAGCTCCAGGCGGGGCGCGCCGATCCAGCGACGATGGACGCCGCCGCCGCGGAGCTCGAGGACGGGCGTGGGCTGCGAAGCCTCGCGGCCGCGTATCGCGGCTACCTCGAGCTTCGCGACGAGCTCGCCCGGGGAGACAGGCACCTGCTCGCCGAGCGGGCGATCGCCGGCCTGCGCGCGGCGCCGGACGCGTGGGGCGCGAGGCCGGTCTTCCTCTACGGCTTCGACGACCTCAGCGAGGAGCAGGTCGGGATGGTCGCGGCACTCGCCGACGCGACCGAAGTCGTCGCCGCGGTCACCTTCGAGGAGGGCCGGGCACCGCTCGCAGCCAGGGCGACCCTCTTCGGCAGGCTCTCCGAGCTCGCCGCCCAGCCGCCCCGGCATTTCCCGGCCACCGCCGAGCACACCGAGAGCCCGGCGCTCTACGGGATCGAGCGTGGATTCGGCGAGGACGCGGCCTCGCCGGTGGAGCCCGACGAGGGCCTGGTGCTGCTCGAGTCGGCCGGCGAGCGTGCCGAAGCGGAGACGATCGGGGCCGAGGTGGCGCGTCTGATCGCGGACGGCACGCCCCCGGACCAGATCGCGGTCGCCCTGCGCCGGGTGGAGCGACTCGGCCCGCTGTACGCGAGCGTGCTCGACCGGCTCGGGATCCCGGTCGCCGTGCGCGCGACGGTGCCGCTTGGCGAGCACCGGTGTCGGCGCGGGCCTGCTGGCGCTCCTGCGCGCGGCTCGACGGCGACCGGCCGGCAGCACCTGGTCGCATACCTTCGCGCCCCCGGCGTCGCCCATCCCGACCAGGTCGACTGGCTCGAGCGGGCGGTGCGCCGGCGGCGGCTGCGGAGCGTGGACGACGCGCTCGAGCACTGGCGCGGCCGCGAGATCTGGGAGCTGGCGCGCCTGCGCGCGGACGGGGCTGAGGGGTCCCGGGCGTTCGGGGAGCGTGGCGCGGCGGATGACAGCGGCGGGCAGGACTCGGGAGGCGGCGACCCTTGCCTCGGAGGAGGCGCTCGAGGCGCGGGCGGCGGAGCTGGTCGCGCGGACCGCGGAGGAGCTCGCCGAGCTGGACGAGCTCGCTCCCGACCGCGCGGGGTTGATGGCCGAGCTCGAGGCGCTCGAGGTGCCGCTGAGCCGCGGGCCCGCCGACGGGCGGGTGCAGGTGGCGAGTCCCTCGCGCCTGCGCGCGGGCCGCTTCGCCCACGTCTTCGTGGCCTCGCTCCAGGAGGGTGAGTTCCCAGGCGCCGCGCCGGGCCCCGGTCTGGTCACCGACGAGGAGCGAGCGGCGATCGGCCTCCACGAGCGGGTCGAGCACGTCGCCCAGGAGCGCTACCTGTTCTACGTCTGCGCCTCGCTGCCGACCGAGCGCCTCTACCTCTCGTGGCGGATCGCCGACGACGACGGCAGCGCCGAGGCGCCCTCGCCCTTCGTCGAGGAGGTGCGCGAGCTGCTCGCGCCGGCGCCGCCGCTCGCGCCCGGCGCCCCCGACGAGCTGCTCGCGCGGCTGACCCGGGTGCGCGGCCCCGGCGCGGTCGTGCTCGAGCCCGAGGTGGCCCCCACCGCGGACGAGCTCGGCCGGGCGCTGGCCGCCCGCGGCGAGCAGGTGGACGTACCCACGGTGCCCGGCTCGCTCGGCCTCAGCGACGAGCTGGCCGGGGTCCTCGCGGCTCGCCTCGAGCGCGCCCGGGAGCGCCGTCATCCTCTACCCCGAGACCTCCGTCACCCGCTTGTGCACGAATCCCTCGCCGACCGGCCACCGTTCGGCGCCTCGACGCTCGAGACCTACTCGGTCTGCTCGTATCGCTGGTTCGTCGACCACGAGCTACGCCCCGAGCCGCTCGACCCCCGCCCCGAGCCGCTCGAGCAGGGCACCGTCGTCCACCTGACGCTTCAGCGCCTCTACGCCGAGCCCCCCGCCGGCGGCCCCCTCCCCACCTCCGACACCCTCGGGGAGTGGCTGACCAGGGCGCGCGAGCTCCTCCTCGAGATCGCCGAGGAGAACGACCTCGGACCCCGCGACGCGCCGCGGCGCGCGGGGCTCGAGCGGATGGAGACGCTGGTCGGCGCCTTCCTGGCCCGCGAGTCGCGCAGGGACTGGGAGCTCGCCCCGCGGCCGGAGCTGCTCGAGGCCGGGTTCGGCACCGACACCGACGCGGGACCGCTGGAGCTGGGCGATTTCCGGATGCGGGGCTCGATCGACCGGGTCGACGTCGGCACGCGGGCGGACGGCGCGCCGATCGGAGTGATTCGCGACTACAAGCTCTCCACCGGCGTCACCGCGGCGGCGAAGCTCGAGGACGAGCGCAAGCTGCAGCTCCAGCTCTACATGCTCGCCCTGCGGCGCCTATGGGGGATCGAGCCGATCGGCGGCCTGTATGAGCCGCTCGGTGCCGCCGGGGACGCGAAGCCGCGCGGGCTGCTCCTCGCGGACGAGCGCGGCGGGCTGCTCCCCGATCGCAACCTTACGGGGACCGACTTCCGGCCGGCGGAGGAGTTCGAGGCCGCGCTCGAGAGCGCCCGGGAGCTGGCCGCGACCGCTGTGGCCGGAATGCGCGAGGGACGCGTCGACCGCAACCCCGTCGGCGGCACCTGTCCGCGCTACTGCCACTTTCAGCCGATCTGCCGACGGGAGCGCGCCGCGCTCGAGTCGCTCGAGGACGAGCGGCCCCAGGCCGAGGAGAACGGGACCGAGGTCGCCGGATGAGCGTCGCGAGACAGCTCAGCCTCGCCGACCTCGAGCGGCCGGCGGATCCCGAATCGGAACCGGCGCCGACCCCGCGCGCGCCCCGGCGCCGGACCCGGATCGCGGACGCACCGCCGAACAGCGGACGGCGGTCGAGGCACGCGATCCCTACGTCTTCGTCGAGGCCGGCGCGGGCACCGGCAAGACGGGGGTGCTGGTCGAGCGCTACTGCGACGCCGTGGTCGCCGCCGAGGCCGGCGCCGACGCGGTCCTGGCGTTCACGTTCACCGAGAAGGCGGCCGGCGAGCTGCGGGCGCGGGTGCGCGCCGAGCTCCGCCGCCGCGCCGCCGGCGCCGAGCAGGACGGCGACGGCGGGCGGGCCCGCGAGCTGCGAGCGCTGTCGCGAGCGCCGGGCGCCTGGGTGACGACAATCCACGGCTTCTGCCGCCGCCTCGTCGCCGCCCATCCCCTGGCCGCCGGGGTCGACCCGGGCTTCCGGGTCCTCGACGCGCCTGAGTCCGACCTGCTCGCCGAGCGCGCCTTCGAGGCCGCCTTCGACGAGCTGCTCGCCGATCCGTCGCCGCCGCGGCTCGCGCTGGCGGCCGCGCGGCCGCGTTTCGTCCTGCGCGAGCTCGTCCGCGGCGCGCACGACGAGCTCCGCAGCCTCGGGCGCGAGCGGCCAACCCTCGATCCGCTCGGAGAGCCCGACCTGACGGGCGCATTGGACGAGCTAGCCCAGGCCGCCCAGGAGGCCCTGGCGGAGACCGCCGACGCGGACCGCCAGAACGCCGTCGCGCTCCGCGAGCGAATCGCCGCCGCGACCCGGCTCGCGGAAGAGCACCGCGCCGGGACTACCCCCGAGCTCGACGACGTCCTCGGGCTGTTCGTCGACAAGGGCGGCGCGGCGTTCAAAGTCCCGGCGGTCAACCGCTACAGGGAGGCGCTCGCATGCGTCGTCGAGCGGCTCGCCGCCGACCTCTACGACGCGCTCCGCGACCTGGTCGAGATCTATGCCCGTCGCTACGCCGAGCTCAAGGCCGAGCGATCGGGGCTCGACTTCGAGGATCTTCAGCTCCGCGCGATCGCATTGCTGCGCGAGTCCGCTCCCGTTCGAGACGCCTACCGCGAGCGGTTCGGCGACATCCTCGTCGACGAGTTCCAGGACACCAACCGCCTCCAGGTCGACCTGGTCGACCTGCTGCGGGGCCCCGGGACGCGGCTGTTCACGGTCGGCGACGAGTTCCAGTCGATCTACGGCTTCCGGCACGCCGACGTCGCCGTCTTCCGAACCGAGCGCGAGCGCGCCACGGCGCTCCCTCTGAGCGGGAACTTCCGCTCCGTCCCCGGGGTGCTCGGCCCCGCCAACGCGCTCGGCGACGCGCTGCTACCCGGCTACCGCCCGCTCGCCGCGGCGGTCCCGGAGGGGCCCCGGACCGGCCACGGGCCCGCCGCCGAGCTGCTGCTGGTAGAGAAGTCGGGATGGGACGAGGAGGACGTCGGCCTCGTCGATCGCGGCGAGCTCGACGCCCCCGCCGACCGGGTCGCCGAGGCGGCGGCGCTCGCCCGGCGGCTTGCGGAGCTCGCCTCCTCCACGCAGGACGGCGGGGCCGGTCTCGCCCGCGGAGAGATGGTCGTACTCCTGCGCGCCTACACGCACGTCACCGCCTACGAGGAAGCGCTCGAGCGAGCCGGGTTGCGCCCGCTTGTGATCGGCGGCCGCGGCTACTGGTCCCAGCAGCAGGTCGAGGACATGGTCTGCCTGCTCGGTGTCGTCGCCAACCCCCTCGACGACGAGGCGCTGCTCGGCACGCTCGCCGGACCTGCCTGCGCCGCGAGCCCGGACGCGCTCTGGCTCCTGCGCGGCGCGACGGGACGCAAGCGCCACCTCTGGCCGACGATCGAGCGGCTCTACGGGCGCCGCGCCGAGGAGGAGCGGGAGACCGAGGTCGAGCCGGACGAGGAGGTCGACCCCGAGCGCGAGGCGGAGCTCGAGCGGCGGCGCCAGGCCGCGGACGCGATCGGGGACGAGGACGCCGAGCGGATCCGCGACTTCGCGGCGCGCCTCGACGGCCTGCGCCGCCGCGCGGCGCTGCTACCGCTCGACTCGCTCGTCGACGAGACGGCCCGGACGGTCGGCTACGACCTCGCCGTGCTCGGGCGCGACCGCGGCACGCGGCGCTGGGCGAACGTCCGCAAGCTGATGCGGCTGGCGCGCGCCTACGAGGAGGCGAGCGGGCGCGACCTAGCGGGATTCGTCACCTCGATGCGCTCGCGCGCCGAACGCGACGATCGCGAGCCCGAGGCGCAAACAGAGGTCGAGGGGCACGACGGCGTGCGGCTGATGACCGTCCACAACGCGAAGGGGCTCGAGTTCGGGGTCGTGGCCGTCGCCGACCTCGGCCGCGAGCTCGGCGCCGGCGGCTTCCCCCCGGCGTTCCGCGCGCGCCCGACGGACGACGGAGACGGGGTCCGGATCGGGGTCCGGCTGGCCCGGGCCGGCGCCGACTCCCTTCGCCTGTTCGAGCTTCGGGGGCTTCAGGCGGAGGCGAGCGAGGAGGAGTCGGCCGAGGACCGCCGGCTCGCCTACGTCGCCGCCACCCGCGCCGAGCGGCACCTGATCCTGAGCGGCGTCGTCGACCCCGCGATCGCCGTCCGCTGCGCGAACGAGGAGGAGCCACGGCCGAGGACCGCGGTGATCTACCGCCTGCTCCGCCACTTCGGGCTCGGCGTCGACGAAGGCTCGCTGACCGCGGCCGAGGGGTCGCCGGTCACCGTCGAGGAGCCCACCCGCGCCAGGATCGAGCTGCCGCCGCCGGCGGCGCTCCCCGGGGTCGCGCCGCCGTCGAGGACCGAGATCGCGGTCCGGCTGCTGCGCCCTGCGCCGGGAATCGGGACGGAGCTTCTAGCGCCGCTCGCCGCCGCCGGACCGCCGACGCCGGCCCCGCCGCCGGGCCGCTCGATCCTCGCCGTCGTCCCGCCCGAGCGACCGCCGGTCCCGCCCGGCCACCTCTCGAACGCTGCGCTCGAGCTCTATGCCCGGTGCGGCTATCGCTTCTACGCCGAGCGCGTGCTTGGGCTCCGCCCGCTCGAACTGGCGGCGGGCGGCGGGGGCGGCGGGGCGCTCTCCTTCGGCACCGCCGTGCACGCCCTGCTCGAGTGGAGCGCGCGCAACCGCTGGCTCGAGCCTCCCCGGGAGCGATGCGAGCGCGCCCTGTCGCGGGCCGGCCTGGCGCCCGATCCCGCGCGCACCGAGCGCGCCATGGAGCTGGTTCGCGGCTGGCTCAGCTCGCCGCTTCGCGAGGAGCTGGGCAGCTCTCGACTCGCGCCCGAGGCGCCGTTCCTGCTCGAGGTCGGTGGCGCGGTGGTGCGCGGAAAGCTCGACCTGCTCGCGGGCGCCCCCGGCGCCCGGCCGCTCGTCGTCGACTACAAGACGAACGCGCTCGACGGGCGGGCGCCCGAGGAGCTGATGTCCGCATACGAGACCCAGCGCGACCTGTACGCGCTGGCCGCGGGGGGGCAGGACGAGCCCGTGCGGACGGCATTCGTCTTCCTCGAGCGCCCCGGCGAGCCGGTCCTTCACGAGCACGAACCCGCCGAGCTGGCGGCGACGCGTGAGCAGCTCGAGGGCCTCGTCGCCGGGATCGCCGCGGAGCGGTTCGAGGTGACCGCCAGCCCCCACCGGGCGCTCTGTCATGACTGCCCGGCGCGCCCGAGGCTCTGCTCGCACCCGGTCGAAGCGACGATGGCCGACTCGCCTCCGGGCGTCGCGCCGGTCGAGGCGCCGCGCACGGAGCCCGCCGACCCGGAATGAGCCGCCTCGCCGTCTTCGGCTTCGCCTCGCTCGTCAGCGCCGCGAGCGCAGCCGAGACCCTCGGCCGAGAGGTCCCCCCCGCGCCACTGGCGCGCTTGCGCGGCCACCGGCGCCGCTGGTCGACCGTCCGTGACAATCGCGCGGTCGAGAAGACCTTCGCCCGCGCCGGCTCCGGCGAGATCCCTCCCTACGTCCTCGGCCTCAACATCGAGCCCGCGGGCGACGGGGACGAGGGGCCGAACGGGGTCCTGATCGAGCTGACCGAGGCCGAGCTGGAGCGGCTCGACCTCCGCGAGATGCGCTTCCGGCGGATCGACGTCACCGACTCGATCGACCCCGCTGACGGCCCGCTCGAGTTCGACCAGGTGATCGCCTACACCGCCCGCCCCGAGAACTTCGCCCCCGACCCACCCCCGGGCGCCGTCATCCTCGCGACCTACGTCCACACCGTCGAGCGCTGCTTCGCCGCCCTCGGCCCGGACGAGCTCGACCTCTACCGAGCCACCACCGACCCACCGCCGGTCGAGCTGATCGACCCGGTGCTCGTCCGCGACGAGATCCCGCCGGGTAATCCGCGGGAGTGGTAGCGCCGGCCGAGCGCTATTGCTTCGGGGGCCGTCCGGACGTAGGGTGGACATAGCAGGTGGTCCAACTACGGGGCGGGGTTGCTTCCCGCGCCATTCAAGGAGGGGTTCCGATGGCGAAGAACTACAAGGCCTACCAGGCGAAGGCCGACGCGCGGCGTGCGAAGGAGCTTGCGGCGACGACCTCGCCGTTCACGATCGAGGTCCGCTTCCTCGGCGGGCTGAACGCGACGCAGCAGGCGGCGTTCACCGGGGCGGCGGACCGGTGGACCACGGTGATCGTCGGCGATCTGCCGAGCGTGCGAGTCGACGGCGAGGTGATCGACGACGTCGTGATCCGCGCCCAGGGAGTCGATATCGACGGCCCGGGCAGGATCCTCGGGCAGGCCGGCCCGACGCACCTGCGGCCGGCGTCGGCCGGCGCCGCGGCATTCCTGACGGCGAAGGGGATCATGTCCTTCGACACCGCCGACCTGGCGAAGATGCAGTCCGACGGGACGCTCAACGACGTGATCACCCACGAAATGGGCCACGTCCTCGGGATCGGGACGCTTTGGCAGCGGAAGGGCCTGCTGAAGCGACCCGGGACCCAGAATCCCGTCTTCGATGGAAACGGTGCCATGGACGAGTACAAGCTGCTGCGCGGCGGCGGGCGCCGCCGCCGGGTGCCGGTCGAGAACACCGGCGGGCCCGGGACCGCCGGCGGGCACTGGCGGGAGACCGTGTTCCAGAACGAGCTGATGTCCGGCTTCATCTCGGCACCCGGCAACCCGCTGAGCCGGATGACGGTCGCGAGCCTCGGCGACCTCGGCTACGAGGTCGACGTGGACGCCGGCGAGCCATACGTGCTGCCGAACCTCCTGCAGCTCGCCGAGGCGGGGAAGCTCGTCGAGCACACGGCCCCGATCGACGAGGGCTTCGTGCTGCCGGTGATCCCGCAGACCCTGGCCACCGACAGCGTCCAGAAGAGCCGCAGTCGTGGGAAGCGATGAGGAACCCTCCGGGATGCTGCGGCCCGAGGCCCGGGTCCTGCCGGACGAGTCGCTCGTCCCGGAGTCGAACCTCGTCCGGCCGCCGCCTGAACGCCTCACCCACGAGCTGATCGGGGACGAGCCCTACCGCTTCGACCGTCCGGATCAGGGCGGTGGACCCGACGGAGTGCTGCCGGCCGGGACGGCGGTCGCGCTGCTCGAGGACCGGCCCGAGCGCTGCCGTGTCGTCACGGGCGAAGGGTTGTCCGTGGATGTCCGGCGGGCGAACCTGCGCGAGCTGCGTGGCACCTGAGCCAGGGCCCGCGACCGCGGCACGCGGCTAGGCCGCCCATCGCACCGCCTATGATCGCCGCAATGGACCTCGCCGAGATCCTGGAGCGCCATGAGGGCGAGATCCAGGGGATGCCCGGCGTGGTCGGCTACGCGATCGGCGCCGGTGGCTCGGGAGAACCGGTGATTCACGTCTACGTGGAGTCCGAAGCGGCAGCCGAGCACTCCGGCGCGAAGGCCAGGGCGCTGCTCGCCCCTGCGCCGGTCGAGGTGATCAGGATTTCGCCGCCCGAGGCGGAGGCCGGCTAACCGCCGAGCAGATCCTCGAGCGAGGTTCCGGCCGCGGCACCGATCAGCTTCCCGGTCCTCTCCAGCTCCGCCCGCAACTCCTTGTCCCGGGTGCCCTTCCGAATCAGTTCGACGAGCTGCGTCACGGTCTCCGCGGTTTGCGGGTCGATCTCCGTCTCCAGCATGTCGAGCAACGTCTGCTGACGGAGCAACGGCTCGAGCGCCCGCACCGCGAGGCCGAACACCTTCGGATCGCTGAGCAGCACCTCGGTGAGCTGGGCGGCCTCCCGGGAGACGAAGTCATCGAGCCCCTTGCCGACCCTGGTCCCGCGGACATGCTCGCGCAGGGCCAGGAGCTGGCGCTCCTTGGCGGCGATCAGCTTCGTCTCCTCGCCGCCTCCCTCGGCTAGCCCGGTGCTGAATATGGCCCGAATCAGCGCGCGGACCGCGCAGGTGCAGATCGTCGTCAGGTTGAGCGCCCCGAAGACGGCGTTGATGTCGCAGGCGAACGAGGCCGGGGTTCCGTCGGCGAACGAACCACCCGCAAAGTGGAGCCCGAGAACGGGGAAGGTTCCGTTCAGCTGACCCCGCCGCTGGTTGAAGACCAACGATCCCGAGTCGCCGGCGGCGCCGAATGGATTGCCGTTCGTGGAGCGGTTGACGAACGTATTCGCCACCCGGCCGAGGCGCGTCTGGTTGCGGTAGGTGATGTTGAACGTGCCGTTGACCGAGAACACGGTGGCGTTGTTCGTCAGCGTGGTCGTACGCCCGCGCTTTTGAACCCCCTGGCCGATCGCCGGCGCCTGAAGCTCGTAGATCGCGTTACCGATCTGGAGGACGTTGTCCGTGCGCGCGACGTCGATCGTCCCGATCGCCGCGTCGACCGCCGACACCGGCGGGTTTACCCCTGGCGGCGGTGGGTTGGCGATCGTGGAGAGGGCGATGTGGCGCTTCAACGTCCCGATGACGTCGGCTGGGAGCGTGCCGCCATCGAGTCGGCCCGGCTGGACGATCCGTCCGCGAGCGGGCATCGTGTCGAGATTCGAGATCACGTGGTTGTTGGAGAGAAGGACCACCCGGCTGTCGGTGTTGTCGCACGCGTATCCGCCCAGGGTGCCGGCGCTCACGCTTGCCTCGGGGCCGATGCTGCAGCCGCCCGGGACGGGCCGGTAGCGAGTGGTGTCCTGCTCGGCGACGGGGGGCGTGATCTCGATCACATCGGTGCGCACCTGCTCCTTCTCGAAGCCCGCCACCTTCGCCGGCAGGAGCTCGTGCGCGGCGAGCCGCTCCTCGGGAAGCTTGCGCTCGACGAACACCTGCACGGAAATCTCATTGGTGGTCTTGCCGTTCCGCATCCGGGGGCCAGCGGCCACGCCCAGCACGCCGGGCCTGTCCAGCAGGTCGTCCTCGTTGAGCTCCTTCGCGTAGATCGTCCGTGCCAGCTTGCTTGGCTTAGCCATCGTCGCCTCCTAACGCGTATCCGCCTCAACTCGCGGGCGGGCTCGCCCCCTCAGGGCTTCTACCCTGCATCTGCCGTACTGCCATGCCTCGCTCCCTGTCGAACGCCTGCATCGCTCGAGCCAAGCCTCCCATCGAACCGGGGCCAGTGTCAATCCACCATTCGGTTCGACTTCCGACCCGAACGGAGTAGGCCATTGGGACGATTGGCTTTCAGGGAGCCACTACCCCGTAGCCGGGCTGCGCTGCACCGCCTGCGGTGGAGCCTCGGCGCGCTCGGTCGACGACGCGAGCATGCCGAGGACGGCGCCGGCGATCACGACGCACTGGAGGCCCACCGAGAGCGCGGCCTCGGCGGTGGAGGCGGGGTCCCATGTCTGGCTGAGGATGAGCTGGATCAGGGCTCCCGCCGCGAGTCCGACCCAGAGTCCCATCGGCACCTTGCGAGGGATCCAGAGCGCACCGAGGAGCGCTCCGACCAGGGCGCCTTGAACGCCCGTCGCGGCGATCGCGAACAGCTCCAGGACCGAGTCCGACAGCGCGGGGTCCGGCGCGAACTTGGGTACCGCGAAGACGACGCCGCCGAGCGCCCCTCCGATCGCGCCGAGGAGCAGCCCTAGCAATGCCCGCGAGGGGAGCTGCCGGGATTCTCCGCGCACGATGGTGATCCAGACCGCCACCGTCACCCCCACCACCGCCCAAATCTCCGCGCGCCGCAGCACGTTTCCGGCGATCTGCGCCGCGACCTCGGACTGCTCGCCGGTGGGAATCGCCTGCCCGACGAGGCGACCGATCACGCCGGCGAGCCCCGCGGCGATCACCCCGGTGAGCAGGAGCAGCGGCAGAGACGGGCCGCTTGTCTCCTTCGGGGCGTCGACCGGTCGCTCAACCGTCGGATGCACGCCGGTGACGTCCGCGAGATGCGTCTCCAGCGTCTCGATCAGCCTGCCGATGTCGAAGCGCCAGCGCAGATCGCTCATCTCGAGCGCGTTCCGACGGGCGAGCGGCCGAATGCCCTCGGGAAGGTCCTCGGGCTCCGGCATCCGCGCGCCGGCGACGAGCACCGGGATCACGGTCAGATCGGGGCGGCGCAGGGCGGTCTCCACCTCCAGCCGCACGAAGTCGTCGGGCTCCGCGAGCCTGGGCGTTCCCCCCTCAGCCTGCAGGGTCGCCCAACGCGGACCCACGATCACGAGGAGGACGTGACAACCGCCGACCGCTTGCTGTATCCGCTCGACGAAGTCGATTCCCGGCGGGAGCTCGATGTCCATGAAGACGTTGTGGTCCCCGAAGCGAGCGCTGACCGCGTCGTAGAGCCGGCCCGCGTGCCCCGCCGCCTCCTCGCGCCTGTAGCTGATAAAGAGCCTCGGCTCGCTCCCGTTCATCCCATCGCCCCTCCTGCGGGACTTACCGCGCAGACTACCCCCTGATCACTTCTGAGCTTGGTCGTCGGGTTGCTCCGCGACGAGCTGGCCCCATTGACCGAGCTCATCTCTGAAAATCGCCTCCACCCGGCCGACGTAGTCGGCGACCGCATCTTCCGCCTCGACCGCCCCGGAGATCCTCGGCGGCTCGACCAGCCGCAGGTTTCGTGCCGCGTCGTTGAAGCGCTTGGCGAACCGGTTGAACCCGAACAGACCCTCATACGCTGAAAGCGCCGCCGTGACCGCCGGGAGGATCGCGGCGAGGATCGCCCAAACGAGCTTGCCGGGAACGTCCAGTCCCGCGATCAGGCCGACGGTGCCGGTGAGTCCGAACACGAGGGAGGTGACGAGGAGGAGTTGGCGGTGCGCGGCTTGGAACTCCTTCGCCCTTCGCAGGTAGTAGTCGCGCTGGTCCTCGACGCGCGCGGCCTGGTAGACCTCGACGAACTGGCGAGCGCGGTCGCTCATGCGGACTCCTCGATCTCGATCTCCGCGACCCGCCGATGGAGGAGGGACCGCCGCTCTTCGTCGTCGTCGACCTCATAGGGCGCAACCCGCCCGAGGAAGGAGAAGTACTCCCCACGAAGACGTTCGGCCTTGAGCCGTGCCGTGAAGTACTCCTTCTGCGCTTCCCGCCCGCGCACGAACGCGACGACCGCGGCGAATGCGCCCGCCACTATCGCTTCCGCGACTCCGATCGCCGTTTCCCCGCCTCCAAGCGCCGCCTGGACGGCCCCGAGCGCCGTCGCCACCGCGCTGCCCAGGATGATCATGATCCGCCCGAGGCGGTAGTCGTTCTGGGCCCGCAGCGCCTGTTCGTCCAGCTCGTGGAAGGTCGGTAAGAGCTCGGTCTCGAGGACACCGAAGTCGGGCTCCAGCGCTGGAGCCGCGGCCCGCATCTCCGGTTTGACGAGCGGCTCGCGGGCGCCTGGACGCCAGCGAAGCTGCGGCGCTCGCGCCAGGAAGGTGGGCCTCATCGCTCGGACTCCGCGCTCCCGGGCGAGAGCCGGCTTCGGACTAGATCCGCAAGCTTCGACGGCGGCTCGGCGGCGTCAACCACGGTGATCAGTCCGCTCGCGACCATCTCGGCCGTCTCCTGCGTCGGCTCGCCCCGTCCGGCGACCGCCTCGGCGAGCCGCTCGGCGAACCGCCCCGTGCCGTCGAGGACGATCACCTCGCGCCCCGCTCGCAGGTGAGCGAGCACCTCGCGCCGTGCCCCCGCACCGCCCCCGGCGAGGACGGCCAGCGACGGACAGCCCCCGCTGAGCGCCTCGGTGAGCGCGAGCATCGCGTCCGTCTCGTCACCCCACTCGTCGCCCTCGACCAGGAGGAAGTGCGAGTGGTGGGGCTCGAGCGGCACCGGCTCCTCGTCGCCCGCGGGGCTGCCGGACGGCCGCTCGCGCCCGGGCCAGGTGACGAGACCCGCCGGCGCGACCCCGATGCACGGCGCGGTCCGGTCGTCGTCGAGCGCCTCGCCGAAGAGGGCGAAAACGCCGGCCTCCGTCCCGCCGGTGACGACGGTGAGCCCCTCCTCGATAGCCACCCGGGCGAGCCCCTCGCCGAGGATGCGCCGGAGGGCGGCCTGCAGGTCGGGCGCGAGATCCGCTGTCCCACCGTTGAGGACGATCAGGCCGCGAGGGCGCGAGAGCCCGAGCGCCGCGGCCGCATCCTCGCCGGAGACGGTCGGCGGCGCGAGGACCGCGATCGCATGCCCGTCTCCGGGCAGGACGATCGAGCGAGATGTGGGGCGATCGCCTTGCCGCACGCTCTCGTGCCCCACTCTAATCGCCACCGCTGCCGCGCCCATTCCCAGTCACTCCCCCGGGATCGCGAACTCGGGTTCGGCGGGCCGGCCGCGAGGGAGTCCGGGACAGGTGGGCTCGTAGTCGCGCACGCCGCCCAGGAACCGGTCCCACTCCTCATCCCCGAGGTTGCGGTTGGCGAGCGAGCACGCGGTCTCGCGCCAGGAGTCAAGATCGAGGTCACGCAACACGATCCCTCGATCGGGCCAGATCGCCGCCAGCAGCTCGCCGCCGTTGCCGAACGCGGGGGCGGTGCCGGTCAGCGTCGGGCCTAGCGATCTGCGCAGGTCGACGTCCCAGAGGTGCAATCGCGCGAAGCTGTCGCTCGCTGCGAGCAAGTTGCCGTCCGGGCTGAATGCGAGATGCTCCGCGGTGGACTCGCGCCCCGTGGTGAAGGGAGGACCCAGCGGCCTTTCGGTCGCCAGGTCCCAGAGCACGACATTCCCGCCGACGTCTCCCCCGGCGAGGATCTGTCCGTCCGGCGAGAATTCGACGCCGCGGACGTACTCGAGCTCGCCGGTCGCGAGGGTGCCGATCCTCTCGCCCGACCCCGCGCTCAGCAACGCCACGTCGCCCTCGAGGCCGACCGGCGCGGCGATCGTCCGCCCGTCGGGGCTGAACCTCGCCTGCCGTCCCTGGAGGCCCTTGAGCGAGAGGACCTCGCGTTCGCCGCTCGCGGTCTCCAGGAGCTCGAGCCCGTTATCCATTCCTGCGACGAGCGTCTTGCCGTCGGGGCTGAAGCTGACGCTCTGCGCCCGCGCGCGCAGTGGCGATTCGACCGGGCGGCCGGTCTGCGCGTCCCAGAGCCGGAGCGAGTAGTCGGCTTGGAACCCCGACTGGATCGCGGCCGCGAGCAACCGGCCGTCGGGGCTGAACTCGAGGCTCGTGATGGTGCCGTTGGCGCTCGATGAAGGCAAGAGCTCCAGCGGCTCCCCTCCATCCAGCTCGCCGAGCCTCAACCCGCCGCCCAAGAGCGTCCACGCGACTCGTCCTCGCTCGGGATCGACGGCCATTTCGTCGATCTCGATCGCGGTCCTGTCCGCATCCGCCGAGCTCGGGAGAATCTCCGAAAGGCGGTCGCTGCGGGCTGGATCCCAGAGGATCAGGTTCCCGTCGCGGCCCGCTGTGGCGAGTTCCGTACCGTCCGGAGAGAAGGCCAGCCCGCTGACGGAACCGATATGGCCGGCCAGCCGATTCCCCTCCCACTCGCTTCGCCGAGTGTTCCAAAGCCGTACCTCCGTCCCGATAGTCGCGATGCCGAGCGTCTCCCCGTCCGGACTGAAGGCCAGGTCGGTGACGGGATCCGGGAGGGATTCCGGCGCGGGGAGCCGCGTCCAGTCTCGAGCATCCACGAGGTGCAAGTCGCCGTTGAGCGTCCCGATGGCCAGCCTGTCGCCTTCGGGGCTGAACGCCACCGCCTCCGAGACGCTCCTTCCGAGCTCGAGCGTCGCGACGTCGCTGGTGGGGCCTTCGAGCTCCCAGACATCGATCGTCGAGTACCCCGAGCTCACCGCGAGGCGCTTGCCGCGAGAGGTATAGCTGAGCCCGTCCACCGCCCCCGGCCCGCGGGCCGCCAGTTCGTCCACCGTGGCCCCCGAGTCGAGGTCCCACACGACGGCCACGTTCTCGGTGTAGCCCGCGACGACCCGGTCCTCGCCGGCGAACGTGATCGCAGCCGGCACGCCGTAATCGCCCCGGGGCCGGAGCTCGGACCGCGCCTCCCCGGCGGCGTCGAAGACATGGACGCTGCCGGCCTCGCTGCCGACGGCGAGCGCTCCGTCGCCCGGGCTGACCGCGGCCACCGGGATGGTGGAACCGCCGACCTCCACAGGCGTCCCGGTTCGCCGCCCTGTCTCGGGGTCCAGGAACTCGACAATCCCCCTCTCGGTGAGCACCGCCAGCGACTCCCCATCCGGGCTGAACGCGACGTCGGCTGGGGCCCCCGCCTCGGACTGCATGAAACGCAGGATCTCCGGTCGCGATACGAGCGCGCGATAGAGCAGGCTTCGCGCCTCCGGGGTCTCTCGCAGCTCAAGCGCCTCGAGCGCGAGCAGAATCGACTGGGAGTGCTGCTTACCCAGCCCTCCCGTCGCCTCCTGGGCGAGGAATCGGGAAACAGCAAGCCGCAGCTGCTCCTCGGCGCGGTCGCGCTCGCGGACCGCGAGGATCGCCGCGACCGTCGCCGCGATCGCGAGCGCCAGGACGGTCAGCCCGGCGCCCCACGCTATCCGTCGCGTGCGGCGGTACTGGCGGACGTCCTCGCCGATCAGCTCTTCCTTGGGGCGCTCGTGAATCGCGGCGGCGAGATCCGCGGCCGCGTTGCGGAACTCCGGGTTTCGCGTCGACAGCGGCTCGAGCTCACGGGCGAAGCGCATGTCGACGAAGCGAGGCTCCCCCTCGAATGCGCCTGACAGCGCCGGAGGCAGGGCGTCGGAGCGCTCGAGGTCGAAATCGCCTCGCCGGTCGTCCCAGGAGAGCTCGCCGTCGGTGAGGACGATCAGGATCCGGTCGGCGGAGCGGTGCTCGAGCCAGTGGGCGACCTCCCGGTTGACCCAGGGGGACGCCGCCGCATCCGGCGAGGCGAGCAGGACGAGAAAGCGCGCGGTCCGCAGCCCGGCGGTGATCGACGACCACAGGTTCGGGTTCGCGGTCAGGTTCGCGTCGTCGCGAAAGACGTGCAGGGCCCGCAGCCGGTACCAGGGCCGCGCGAACCGGTGGAGCGCGTGCTGCAGCGCCACCGCGATGCGACCGTCGCGGTCGTGGCTGTAGGAGATGAACGCGTCGAAATCGCGCTGGCGCCGCCGGTCCTCACCGCCGGGACGCAGCCGAGCGACTGAGGCCCTGAACCTCGCGATGGCGAGCCGGGCGTCGAGCCTCAGCCGCCCGCTCGATCGTCCGCCTGCCGATCGAAGGCTCATCCGCCTCGGTCTAGCCGCCGCTCCTCCATACGGCCTCCTCCCCTGTCTGGATCCCTCAGATCAAGCGTCCCATCGCCCCCACCCGCTGTCAAGGCGTTTAACGGCCCTCGTACGCCGAAGATCGGTCACGAGCTCTGGGCGACCGTCAGCTCCTCCAGCTCGCTGCGCTGCCGGAGCGCGTTGAAGGCGCTCGCGCGGACGAGGCACCGGTCCGGCGCCCGGGGCAGGAGGACCTCGAACAGCGCGCGCCCGTCGTCGACCGGCACGACCGTGCTGCGGAGCACGGGCTGGCCCTCCTCGTCCGGATCGTGGACGGTGATGTAGATCCTGGTGGCGCGGCGCACCAAGGAGGTCTCGACCTCGAGTTCGCCGCGAAGCAGCTCGCCTTCGAGCGTCGCGGTGAGCTCGGGCTTCGACGGATAGGTGGAGTGCCCGACCCGCCAGATCGCCCTGTCGACGACACCGAGAGGACGCTTGCGCTGGACCGTGCCGTGGAACGCGGTCGGCCGCTCCCATCGTCCCTTCTGGGCGCCCGGGCTGGACGGGCTGCGGCCGCCCAGCTTGCCGCCGAACACACCCTTCGAGTTCCCCCAGCGGCCGGGCCACGTGCCCCAGGCGCCGAACCGCTCGATCCGCGGCCGGTACGCCGGCCCCTTGCCGTCCGGCGTGTCCGGGCCGCCCGGATGCCAGTGGGTCCGCGCCTCGAAGTAGGAGGCGTGCGAAAACGGGGCCACGTAGACGACGGGGTGCTCGTCCTCGCCTTCGCCCTCGCGCTCGACATCCACCCAGTCGCGGCCCGCCCCGCCGTTGTGCTGGGCGAAGGTTGCGACCCGAGGCACTGTGTCCGCGTCGAGGCCGATCTGGACGAGCTCCCAGTCGCCCTCGTGCTTGCCGAAGCCGAGCAGGTGCTTCGGGTTGTAGTACTCCCAGAAGAAGTACTGGAGCCAGAGCCATTCGCCGTCCCTGACGGCCCGTCCGTAGGCCCGCTCGGCGATCGCCGGGTCCGCCTGCATCCGGCGCGCGTCGGCGAGCACGCCCGGTGCCTCGTCGATCCGGTCGCCGGGGTGCGCCTCGAGCGATTCCGGATAGGCGCTGAGGAAGTCGAGGGCGAGGCCCTGCCCGTCGCGGTCCACCTGGGCGAGCACGGTCCCGTCGTGGCGGATCAGCGCGTTGGACGGGTTGATCACGATCGAGTTCGCGGAGATCGCCAGGTAGGGCTCCTGGGCGTCGAACTTGAGCAGGGGCCGGCGCCGCTCGAGAAGCTCGAACATCTCGGGGCTGTCGGTGACGTCTTCGGCGGCCATCGGGCTCCAGTTTCGCGGCCAAGTCAAGTATTCATTCCTCATGGCGATCGCGAGTCCCTCGCCGCGAACGACAAATCCGCTCCGCCGGATCCGCGACGACCTGATCGCCGAGCGCCGGGCGGTGCGCAGGGCGCCCCTGCCGCCCGGGCCGACCGGATGGAGCCCTGCCCGCGATCTGCGGGCCCGGCGGGAGATGCTCGAGCTCCTGTTGGAGAGCTACGAGCGCTACGGCCCGGTGTTCACCCTTCGCACGTTCCACCTCGCGGGCGTCTGGATGCTGGGGCCGGAGCCGAACCGATTCATGCTCGTCACCGACCGCGACAAGTTCGTCTGGCGGGAGGGGATGATGGGCGACCTGATCCCGCTGATCGGGGACGGGCTGCTGACCACCGACGGCGAGTATCACGACGTCGCGCGGCGAATCATGATGCCCGCGTTCCACCGCGACCACGTCGTCGCGTCGACCCGGGTGATGGTCGAGGAGGCCGACCGGGCACTCGCGGGCTGGCGCCCCGGCGACCGCATCGACCTCTACGACTGGACCCGGCACGTGGCGATGCGGGTGGCGATGCGCGCGCTCTTCGGCCTCGACCCCGACGCCACCGGCGGCGTCGACGTGGCGCGCGAGTTCGAGCGGGGACTCTCCTTCCACGGAGTCGAGTTCGTGGCGCAGGTGCTGCGGGGGCCGGGGACGCCGTTCGCGCGGGTGCAGCGGGCGCGCACGGTCCTCGACCGGATCCTCGGCGACGAGATCGCCCGCCGGCGCGCCGGGAACGGGGGCGACGACATCCTGACGATGCTGCTTCACGCCACTGATGAGGACGGCAGCCGCCTCACCGACGAGCAGATCCGAGACCAGGCGCTGACGCTTCTGTTCGCCGGCCACGACACGACCACCTCGACCGTCGCCTTCCTCTTCTACGAGCTGGCGCGGAACCCCGCATGGCGGGAGCGCGCGGCCTCCGAGCAGGATCGGGTGGTGGGCGAGGGAACTCCGAGCGGCGAGCAGCTCTTCACCGACCTGCCGCTGCTCGACCAGGTGGTCGACGAGACCCTGCGGCTCTATCCACCGGCCTGGGTGGGGCCCCGCCGCTCAGCCGTCGACTTCGAGTTCGGAGGTCACCGGATCCCCGCCGGCGTCCCGGTCAACTACTCGTCCTGGGCAAGTCACCGGCTCCCGGAGGTATTCCCCGAGCCCGAGGCATTCCGCCCCGAGCGGTTCGCGGCGAAGGAGCGAGCGGAGATCCCCAAGGGCGCCTACGTCCCCTTCGGCGCCGGCCCGCGCATCTGCATCGGGATGCGCTTCGGCCAGCTCGAGGTCAAGGCGATCGCGAGCCGCATCCTGAGCCGCTTCAGGCTCGAGCTCGAGCCTGGCTGGGAGCTGCGGATCCGGCAGATGCCGACGCTCTCGCCCGACGGCGGGCTACCGGTGATCGTCCACCGCCGAGACGACTGAGCCCGCCCCGGCCACGCTGCGGCTGCCGCATTTGGTAGCCCATCACCTACCAAACTCGGTAGTCAGCGAATCAACTCCCTGAGGCTTCCTCCGTGCCCGCGGTTCGGGCTATGCCGAGGGTCGCCTACTTCCAGCGGCGGGCCCAGTCGCGCAGCTCCTCGATCGCCGGCTGCAGATCGCGGCCCTTCTTGGTCAGCGCGTAGGAGACCCGGGCCGGTGAGCCCGGATGGACGGAGCGCTCGACGATCCCCTCTTCCTCGAGCTCGCGCAGGCGCTGGGAGAGGAGCTTGTCCGAGAGGCCGGAGATGGTCGCCGTGAGCTCGGCGAAGTAGTGGGGACGCTCGACCAGCGCCCAGAGGATCGCCCCGGTCCAGCGCTTGCCGACCAGCTCGACCGCCTCGTGGAACTCGGGGCAGACCTGCGCCGGCTTGCCGCCCGGCGCAGCGGTGGCCGCGACGACCGCATTGCTCGTCGACTCCTCCACTACACATTCCAGGGTACAGAGCGCGTCCCACGGCCCCGTCAGGGTGGTTCGAACGGCGCGAGGTCGGGAGGCGTTCGCAACAATCGAGTCGGTGAGCGAACGCGAGGGGATCGATCGCCGGCACGGGCGGATCAGCCGCCGGGGCCTGCTCGGCGCCGGTGCCGCCGGTGCCGCCGGTGCCGCGCTCCCGCGCGCGCTTCGCCCAGACCGCACCGCCGCAAAGCCGCGCGGCAAGCGGCGCAAGGCCGACGTCGCGATCGTCGGCGCCGGCCTCGCCGGGCTGACCGCCGCGCTCGAGCTGATCGACGCCGGCCACTCGGTGATCGTGCTCGAGGCGCGAAACCGGGTCGGCGGCCGCGTGCTCAACAAGGACATCAGCGGCGGCGAGATCTCCGAGAAGGGCGGCACCTTCACGGGCCCGACCCAGGACCGGCTGATGGCGATGGCGAAGCGGTTCGGCGTCGACACGTTCCCGACCTACGTCGACGGCGAGAACGTCTACGTCGACTCGACCGGACAGCGCTCGACCTACGCCGACACCGGCCCGACCGGCACCGCGCCCCCGGATCCGCTGATCCTCCCCGACCTGACGACGGTGGTCACCAGGCTGAACGAGATGGCGGCCCAGATCGACGTCGAGAGGCCCTACGCGGTGGCGGACGCCAGCGCCCTCGACAGCCAGACCTTCGAGTCCTGGATCGCGTCGAACTCGGTCACCCCGCAGTTCCGCGAGATCGTCCCCGTGGCCACGCGACCGATCTTCGGCGCCGAGCCGCGCGAGCTCTCGCTGCTCTACGTCCTCTTCTACATCGCGGCCTCAGGGAACGAGGAGAACGTCGGCACCTTCGAGCGCAACTTCAACACCCGGGACGGCGCCCAGATGTTCCGCTTCGTCGGCGGCACCGGGCTGATCTGCGAGCGGATGGCGGACGAGCTCGGGCGCAAGCGTCTGCTCCTGCGGTCCCCGGTGAACAGGATCAAGCAGGGCAAGGGCAAGATCACGATCGAGGCCCGGCGCTCGGTGGTCGAGGCGAAGCGAGTGATCGTCGCCATCCCTCCACCGCTTGCGGCGCGTATCGAGTACAAGCCGGCGCTCTCGGCCGCGCGCGACCAGCTCACCCAGCGGATCACTCAGGGGACGCTGATCAAGGCGACCGCGGTCTACGAGACGCCGTTCTGGCGGGACGCGGGGCTGAGCGGCACCGTCGTCTCCTACGAGGGCCCGGTGCAGGTGACCTACGACGCCTCGCCGCCGGACGGCTCACCCGGCGTCGTCTTCGGCTTCGTCGGCGGCGATCTCGCGCGGGAGTTCACCCGGCTTGCCCGGCGGACGCGCGGCGCGCCGCCGTGCTCGCCAACTACACCAAGTACCTCGGGCCGCCGGCCGCGAACCCGATCCAGTACTTCGAGTCCGACTGGCCGGCGGAGCGCTGGTCGCGAGGCGGCCCGGTGGGCTTCACCGCGCCCGGTGCCCTCTCCGCATACGGCCCGGCCCTGCGCGAGCCGATCGGGCGCATCCACTGGGCCGGGACCGAGACCTCCGGCTACTGGGTCGGCTACATGGACGGTGCGATCCGCTCGGGCGAGCGGGTCGCGGCCGAGGTCACAGCGGCGGTCTGAGCCGCCCCCGGGCGTAGATTCCACCGGACTTGCGTCGGCTCGTCCCGATCCTCTTCCTGATCCTGCTCGCGGGTGCGGCGGCGGCGCTGGTGTTCGTGGACGCTCAGCGGAGCCGCTCGAACGTGCTCGATTCGGCCTTGGTGACCCCGAGCTTCGCCCCGGGCGGGCGCGGTGCCGAGCAGGCTCGGATCCGGTTCCGGGTCTCCGAGCCCGAGCCGAGCGCGAGCGTCGAGGTGACCCGGGGCGACGGCTCGCTCGTTCGCCGGGTCGCGGGCCCCGAGCCGCTCAGCGCGGGCGCCGTCAACCGCTACGCCTGGGACGGGCGCACCGACGCCGGCGAGCCGGCGCCGGCGGGCCTCTACAGCATCCGCGTCCTCCTCGGCGAGCAGGATCGGGCGATCTACCTGCCGCAGCGGACCCGACTCGTTCGCGGCCCCGCCGAGCCGGAGCCTGCGCCGGCCGCGAGCTCCGGCGGACCGCGCGGCCAGCCCGGGCTCGACGACCCCCGCGGCACTCCCCCGCTCGGCTGGCTGGCCCTGCTCACAGCGAGCGCCGCGGCTGCGTTCGCCCTCGTCACGGCCGGCGGAGGCGCCCCCGGCGGCCGCCGCGCTCGACTCGCGGCGTTCGCCATCGCCCTCGCCCTCGCGACGGTCCTAGTCGTCGACGAAGTTCGCGGCAGCTTCCGCTTCGACGCCCTCGGCGACGATCTGCTCCCGATCTTCGCCGCAGGCGCCGCCGCCGCACTGCTCGTGGGCGTCCTCGGCGTGGCGATCGCCCGGTGGCCGGGCGCCCTCGCCTTGCTCACCGTGGCCACGCTTGCGTTCCGGGTCCCGGTCGAGATCGGCGGTCGGACCTCGAACCTGGTTCTCCAGTTCTACCTGGTGATCGCGGCCGGCCTCGTCGCGGCCGTGATCCGCCCGCCGCCGGACCGCGGCGACGAGTCCCGACCCGGCTCCCCTGGCGACCGGCCGTGGACGCGCCGGCTGCGCTGGGCCCTCGCCGCTTTCCTCGTCCTCTACGCGCTCCAGGCCGCCCACTCGGGCGACTTCCCGCGCGCGGTCGAGAACGCGTGCCTGTTCTTCATCCCGTTCGCCGCCCTCTTCGTGCTCCTCGCCGAGCTCGAGTGGAGCCGGCGGCTCGTGCTCGCCGTCGCCGTCGCCGTCGCCGTCGAGGTCGGGGTGCTGGCCCTCGTCGCCCTGGTCGAGGCGGGGACGCGAGAGCTGATCTGGATCAACCCGGCGGTCGAGGCGGGGAACCAGATCCACGCCTACTTCCGGGTCAACTCACTGCTCTGGGACCCGAACATCCTCGGCCGCTACCTAGCCCTCGGCGTGATCGTGGTCGGCGCCGCGCTCCTCTGGACGCGCTCGAGGCGGCTGGCGCTCGGCAGCGCCGGGTTCGCGCTCGTCCTGCTCGCCGGGCTCGCGTTCACCTACTCGCTCTCGAGCCTGGTCGCGCTCGGCGCTGGGCTCGCCGTCCTCGCCGGCGCCCGCTGGGGCTTCCGCTGGGGGCTCGCGGTCTGCGCGGCCGGCGCGATCGCCGCCGGTGCCTTGGTCGCGCTCGGCGAGTTCCCATCCGGAAGCGGCGATGATCCGGCCGGGCCACTGGACGAGCGCACGAGCGGGCGCACCGAGCTCGTCAGCGGCGGACTCGAGCTCGCCCGCGACGGGCCATTCGCCGGGCACGGCTCGGGCTCGTTCGAGCTCGAGTTCGGCAGCGCCTTCGGCTCCGCGTACGACGAGCCCTACGCCGGGCCGGGCACCGGCGAGCCGCTCACGACCTCCCATACCGAGGTGGTCACGGTCGCCGCCGAGCAGGGCCTGCTCGGCCTCGCCGCGCTCACCGCCCTGCTCGTGACCGCCTTCGCGGCGCTCCTGCCGGGTCGGCGCTCCGCCGCCGGCGCGGCGGTCCTCGCCGGCTTCACGATCATGTTCGTCCACAGCTTCGCGTACGACGCCTTCCTGATCGACGCGGTCACCTGGGCCCTGCTCGCAATCGGCGTCGCCCTGCCGCTGAGAGAGCGCCTTGGCTGAGCCGGGAGGGAGCCTCCGGCCCGAGCCGCCGCCCGGGCTTCCGCGGGCGGCCGATGTCGCGATCGCGCTGCTCGTCCTCGTCTTGACGGCGCCGATTTCCGCCGTCGTCGCGGTCGCGATCCGGCTCGAGGGCGGCGGCCCGGTGCTCTACACACAGCCTCGAGTCGGCCGCGGGGGCGAGCGCTTCCGCCTCGTCAAGTTCCGCACGATGCGGGCGGGCTCCGATCCGGTCGGGCTCGGGGTCGAGGTGACACGCGACGATCCCCGGGTGACTCGGGTCGGACGCCGGCTTCGCCGCCGCTCGCTCGACGAGCTGCCGAACCTGATCAACGTGCTCCGCGGCGAGATGGCGATCGTGGGCCCGCGGCCGACCCTGGAGTCCCAGGTCGCCCGCTACGACGAGCGCCGGCGCGGCCGGCTCGCGGTCAAGCCCGGGATCACCGGGTGGGCCCAGGTGAACGGGCGCACCGAGATCCCCTGGGAGCGCCGGATCGAGCTCGACCTCTGGTACGTAGAGCACCGCTCGCCGATCCTCGACCTGCGGATCATCGCTCGCAGCCTGCGGTCGCTGCTCAGCTGAGGGCCTAATAATCCGCTCGATGGATCCGATCGATCCAGCCTCGATGGGCTTCGGGCGCCTCGGCGAGGACGTTCGCATCTACGAGACGACGACGGTGATCGCGCCCGAGCGGATCGGGCTCGGCTCCCACGTCGTCATCGACGGCTTCGTGATGCTCCAGGGCGGGCTCGGGGTCGAGGTGGGGAGCTACGTCCACATCGCCTCGTTCGCGAGCGTCACCGGCGGCGGGCCGGCGCGGATCGGCGACTTCGCGACGCTCGCCTCCGGGGTGCGGGTGCTGACCGGCACCGACATCCCCGACGGCTCCGGGCTCACCAACTCCGCGATCCCCGCCGAGCTGCGCCGGGTGGAGCGGCCCGGGGTGCGGATCGAGGACTTCGCGTTCCTCGGCGCCAACGCGGTCGTGATGCCCGGCGTCACGGTCGGCGAGGGCAGCGTCGCCGGCGCCGGCGCCGTCGTCCTCGAGGACCTCGAGCCGTGGACGATCTACGCGGGCGTGCCGGCCCGAAGGCTTCGCCGACGCCCGTCCGAGGCCGTGCTCGCCGGCGCGGCGAAGCTCGGCTATCCGTTCGCGGGCTCTGAGCGGTAGCCGGCCGCGATCAGTGCCCCGAGCGCGAGCGCCCAGATCGCACCCGCCCCGGCGAGGTGCCAGGGGAAGTCGATCAGGTTGGCGAGCATGAAGCCGGCGACCGCGGGCCCGGCGAGCCAGAGCGCGGGCGAGCGGCGCGCGCGGAGGAGGGTCGCGCCGACGGCGACGTAGAGCGCGATCGCGGCCGCGAGGCCGAGGATGCCGAGCTCGGCGAAGAGCTCGAGCGGGAGGTCGTGCGCGTAGAGCGCGTTCCCGCCCTCCTGGAGCGCGGCGGTGGCGAACACGTAGCTGTCGGCCCCGGCGCCCGCGAGCGGGCGCTCGAGCCCGGCCTCCCAGGCGGCCTCCCAGAGCTCGCCGCGGCCGTGGAGGACGCCGGCGTATGGCTCGACCGCCCGCGTCGGCGCGGTGCAGGAGCCCTCGGGGTCGGCGAGCGCGCCACCGATCCCGATCGCCGCGGCGGCGGCAAGTGCGCAGAGCGGCGCGACCGGAGATGCCCGCTCGGCCGCGAGCGGGCGCCGCGCGAGCGCCCAGATCGCGGCCGCGGCGATGACGATCGCGGCGAGCGCCGAGAGCCGCGCCCCGTCGCCGCCGAGCTCGCAGAGCGGCGCGAATCGACCGGCGACGAGGTGGGCGGCGAGGGCCGCGGCCACGAGCAGGAGCGCTCCGGCGCCGGCGAGGGCGCGGGAGCGCCCGATCGTGGCGCTCGGGAAGGCGACGGCGAGCGCAAGCACGGCCCCCGCGGCGAGCTGGGAGAAGAGGCTGTCGGAGAGCCCCAGGACGGCGCCGGCGATGCCGGCGCCCGCGGCAGCGGCGATCGCGACCCCGCGACGCCGCCCGGCCATCGCGGATAGGCAGGATCGGCAGCGCCGCGACCTGGAGCAGCGCGTTCGCGGGCCCGTACTCGAACGTCCCGGCCGCCTGCCAGCTACCGCCGATCCGCTGGCCGAACGAGAACTCCTGTGCGCCCGCCCCGATGAGGCCGACGAGGCCGCTCAGCGCCGCGAGCGCCGCGATCGTGACGTAGAGCGCCACCCGGCCCTGGCGCTCGCGCGCGATCACCGCGGCGCTCACGGCGAGCGCGCCGTAGCCCGCGACCACGAACCCGTAGCGCAGCGCGTCGCCGGGCTCGCCGATCGTCCACGCTGCGCTGGCGGCGGCGAGGACCGCGAGCGCGCCGAGGACGACGACGACCGGCGAGCGGGCGGCGCGGATCGCATCCTCGCGGCGCGTCAGCGCGATCGCGAGCAGGGCCGAGCCGGCGATCAGGACGAAGAGCGAACGGGCCGCGTCGGGGAAGCCGCCGCGCGCGAGCACGCCGACGGTGGCGGCGAGGGCCGCGAGTCGCGATCGCCGGCCAGCGGGCCGGGCGGCCCGCGCTAGCGGGCGCGGTGGCTACTTGCGGCCGCCCTCGGGGGGCGGGATCGGCCCGGCCTCGTTCTCGACATCGCCGATGTTGGCCAGTGTGTAGGTCTTCTCGCTGGGGGGCGTGCCAGGCCGGAAGATCGTCGCCTTCTTCTGCTTGTAGGTCGCCTTCAGCTTGGCCTGCACCTTCGACTCCACGGAGGCATCTTTCAGCACGGTCTCACCGCCGATGATGATCCCGTCGGCCCTGGTCTGCAGGGCGTCATCGCTTACGTCGACGGCCTCGGCGAGCTCGTCCATGACCTTCTTGAACGCCTTCGCCTTCAGCGCCTTCTCGACCAGCTCGCCATGGATTCGCTCGTGGTCGGTCGTCGAGTTGACGATCGCCTGGAGGCCCTCCCGATACTTCCTGCCCGCGTCGACGTTGAGGTCGTAGACCTCACCGTTCTCGAAGAACTTGCTGTTGATGTACTTCGTCCGCTCCACCACCAGGTTGTGGGCCGTCACGTAGAACATGCCGTCATAAGGGCCGCCCGGGTCGTTGACCTGCTTGGTGTTGACGTCACTTCCGTCGTCGGGCTTGTGGATCCAGTGATCGGCCACGTCGGGGTCGAACGGCTCCCTCGCGCAGCGGTTCAGACCGAAGTAGTAGGTGCCGCCCTGATCCGCGCTGAAGGCCATCAGCTCGCGCTTGGTGCCCTTCCCCAGCTTGGGCTCGATGTCCTTCAGCTTGTTCTTCACCTTGATCTTCGCGCTGTCGGTGTCGATCACCCGGCTCTGGCCGTCGCTGACGGTCAGCGTCGCGGTCGTATCGCAGATCGCGACGATCTTCGCCGTCTTGCCCGACTTCGACGACGACTGCCCCTGGACGCCGCCGGGACAGTTCGACTGGAAGCTCCAGTCGTAGGATCGGATCTTCCGCTTCGGCTTCGACGCCGAGCCGTCGACCGTGACCTTGGCGCCGACCTGGGTCTTGTACGGGCCGCCCGGGATCGAGTCCAGCTTGTAGATGCCCTGGCGGACGCTCTGCCCGGGCTTGCCCCAGGCGTGCGCGCCGACCAGGTCGCGGTCGACGTTTCCCTGGCCCGCCTGGTCGGCGAACGAGGCGGCGCCCGCGCCGATCACGACGAGCGCGAACACGATCAGGCCGAGCCCCGCCCTGCGCCCGGACCCGGGCCGCCGATCCCTCCTCAGGACATCTCTGTCACCAGGCGATGCCAGGGGGCGATCATAGCCGCGCGAAGGGTCGCGGCCAAAGCCCGGTCAGGCCGCGCAGGGACCGGTGTCGACAGCACCGTCGGCGTCTTGGAGCCCCCTGGCGGCGATCTCGTTCGGTACCCCGAGGCCGCTCGGCGGCCCGCCGCTGGTCGACGCGGCGAACACGGTGGTCTGGACGGTGCCGTCGCCGTCGACCACGGGCCCGCCCGAGTTGCCGCTGCGAACCTCGCCGCGGAACGCGGTCATCTCCCGGCGAAGCGGCCCGCGGCCGTAGGCGTCCTGGCTGACCACCTCGGCGGTGGTGCCGATCCGCGCAGCCGAGACCGTCAAGGGCCCGTTCTCGGGATACCCCAGCGTCGCGGCGTCGGTGCCCTTCTCGGCTGACCCGGCTAGCGGCAGAGGGTCGCCGGCGAACCCGTCGACCCGCAGGAGGGCGAAGTCGTTGCGGGGGTCGAAGTGGATCGTGGAGGCATCGAGCTCGGCGCCGTCGCTCGTCGCCACCGAGGTGTCGTCCTGGCCGGCGACGACGTGGGCGTTCGTGGCGATCACGCTGGGCGCCGCGACCCAGCCGGAGCCCGAGACGCCGAGACCGCAGGCGGTGCCGAGCACCCGAACGACGCTCGCGCCGGCGGCCTCGACCTCGGGATCTTCCGCGATCGCCGGCTCGGGTGCCGGGACGTCCGCCTCGGGCCCGTCCACCTGGGGTGTCGGGTCGATCCGGTTCAGCGCCCGGATCACCCCCGACGGCGGAAACGCCTCGTTGAGCCGGCTGAGGATCTCCGAGCGCTGGACGGCCTTGCGCACGTCGGCTAGCCCCGGCGTGTTGAGCGCGACCGCCCCGAACAGCCAGGAGAGGGCGAGGCCGAGGGCGAAGAACAGGGCCGCCCCGCCGGCGCCGTTGAGCGCGAACGTCGAGCGGCGGTTGATGATCCGGGACTGCAGGCTGCGGGCGATCCCCTCCATTCCGAGCGCCGCGATACCCCCGAGCAGGAGCGCCGAAAGCAGGGTGATCAGCGGCGCGTACGGGGACTCCGAGCCGTCCGCCAGGAGCTCCGGCCCGATCCGGGAGCCGGCGAACGCGCCGGCGGCGAAGCCGGCCACCGACAGCGCTCCGACGATCAGGCCATGCTGGGAGCCCCAGAGCGCCATCGCGACGCAGAAAGCGACGATGATCCAGTCAATGGCCGTCAAGCGAACCTGCCGAGGCGCCGAGCCCAGGCACTACGGTTGCGGGAGATCGTTTCGCGCATCGTCAGGTCCCGCCGGCGGGCGCGCCACGCTAGCGCACACCGTGACCGTCCCAAGAATAGGTAGGGAGCTTCATCGGGGTTGAGCACGTTTGCTTCGCCAGGAGAGCGCCGACGGCGCATCGCGACCCGTGCCATCCCGCTCGCGGTCCTCGCCCTGATCTCGTTCGTGGCCGGGTTCTTGCTGGGTGGGGGCTCCGCCGAGCTCGACGCATCGGAGCGCTTCGTCGACGCCTGGGCGAGCATGGACTACGCCGCGATGCATGCCGAGCTGGGCCCCGAGGCTGCCGAGGAGTACCCGCTGGAGCGCTTTCAAGAGCTCTATGCGCAGGCGGCGATGACGGCCACGCTCTCGGGAGTGGAGATCGGTGATGCGGAGGGCCCCCGCGAGGTAGCGGACGCCGACGTCGTCGAGGTGGCGGTCACCGCGACGACGGAGGCCTTCGGTGACGTCGGCGGCACCCTCGCGATCCCGGTCGCCGACGGCGCCGTCGACTGGCAGCCGCAGCTCGTCTTCCCGGGGCTCGAGCCGGGGGAGCAGCTCGACCGCCGCACCCGGGCGCCGCCGCGGGCCGCGATCCTCGCCGCCGACGGCACCCCCCTGGCGAAGGGGCCGTCGACCGCGCGGAACTCACCGATCGGCACTGCCGCGATCGACATCGCGGGGGAGATCGGCACGCCCAAGAAGGAGCAGGCGGCTGAGCTCCGAGCTTCCGGCTTCCCACCCGGCACGCTGGTCGGGACGAGCGGGCTGGAGCAGGGCTACGACGAGCGACTCGCCGGGACGGCCGGCGGGCAGCTCCTGGCCGTCGGCGAAGGCGGCGAGGAGCGGGAGCTCGCGACGAGCGAGCCGCAACCCGGGGAGCCCGTGCGCACGACCGTGGATCCGGACCTGCAGGAGACGGCGGTGAGCGCGCTCGGCGGCCAGTTCGGGGGCGTCGCCGTCCTCGACGCGAAGACCGGCGAGGTGAGGGCCCTGTCGGGAATCGCCTTCTCCTCCCCGCAGCCGCCGGGGTCGGTGTTCAAGGTGATCACGACGGTCGCCGCGCTCGAGGCCGGCGTCGTGACGCCCGACGAGCAGTTCCCGGTGGAGACCGAGGCCGTTGTCGAAGGTCGCGCAATCTCGAACGCCGGTGGCGCCCCCTGCGGAGGCAGCTTCACCGAGTCGTTCGCGGAGTCCTGCAACTCGGTGTTCGCCCCGCTCGGCGCCGAGGTCGGCGGCGAGAAGCTCTTGGCGACGGCGGAGGACTTCGGCTTCAACTCGAAGCCCGCTCTCTTCGGCCCTGACGCGACCGCCGCGATCGATCCGCCTGCGAGCACGATTCCGGACCCGATCGGATCCGAGCTGGACGTCGCGGTGAGCGCGATCGGCCAGGGCCAGGTGCTGGCGACGCCGCTGCAGTTGGCGAGCGCGGCGCAGACGATCGCCGGTGGCGGCAGCCGGGCGCCGACGCCCCTCGTCACCGAGGAGGGCCTCGGTCCGGTCGCCGAGCCGGCCGAGGTGACCGATCAGGAGACCGCGGAGACGGTCCGAGACCTGATGATCGAGAACGTCGCCACCGGCACCGGTGTCGCTGCCCAGATCTCCGAGGCACAGGTGGCGGGCAAGACCGGCACCGCCGAGCTCGGCCCCGACCCCGACGCCCCGGCGCCCGGTCCGGGCGAGGACCCGGTGCTCCAGGAGAACGCCTGGTTCACCTCATTCGCCCCCGCCGACGCGCCCGAACTCGCGATCGCGGTGATGATCGTCGACGCCGCCGGCTCCGGGGGAGAGATCGCCGCCCCGATCGCCGCCGAGATCTACAGCTCGGCGTTGTAGACCTGTCCCCCTGGGGGTCAGACCCCTTGGTTAAATGTCCAGCTCGACCTTGCCCGTTTCCCCGGACTCGCCGGGGATCTCGAGCTCGAGGGGCCGGTTCTCGGCGACGGCTTCGTCGACGCGGAAGAGAAGCATCGAGCCGCCGATCGGGCCGTAGGCGGGGATCGTGTCGGGGTCGGGGACCTCGCCGCCGGGCTCAATGCTCGTCGGCTCCTCGTCGGCGGGCACGGTGCGCTCCGCGCCGGTGGTTCCCGACTCGCCAGGCAGCGGTAGGGCGAAGGGACTCTCGCTTGGAATCGGCTCGTACTCCTCTCCCTGGGTGTCGACGACCCGGATCCCGTCGGGGATCTCCGCCACCTCGGACGCCCTCGTTCTCGATCGTCAGGAAGACGCCGAGATAGGCCTGCTCGGCAGGCGGCGGCTCCAGACCGGTCAGGTAGCCCTGGTCCTCCGGATCCCCGGGGTTGAGGAAACGGGTGATCTGGATGTTGTAGCTGAGGTCGCCCAGGTGGACCGGCTCCCCCTCGATCACCTCGAGCTCCTCCTCCTCGCCGCAGCCGGCGAGCACCGCGACGGCGGCCGCGATCAGGATCAGCGCGAGTGCCTTGGCCAGCGGGATCACGGCGTGGGAGCCTATCCAGCCGAAGCGGTTCTAGCGCGGGAGCGGGTCGCCGCCGGCAACCCCGATCGGCTCGACCGAGGCGCCGGACTCGGCGAGCTCCTTGAGCCGCCCCAGCGCCCGCGACCACTGGCGCCGAAACCACCGCTCCGCACCCAGGTGGTCGCGCAGGCGGTCGAGGGAGTGGCTCGGCTCGGTCCAGAACGTCACCCTCGCCTCCGTGGTATCGCCGGCGCCGCTCTCGAACTCCCATACGGTGACGATCGGGAGCCGATCGAGTCGCCCTCCACGGCCGCGCTCGAAGAGCCGGTGCGGCGGGTCCTGCTCCTCGACCACCGTCTCCATCCAGAGACGCATGCGGGGTGCGTCGACCTCGAAGCGCGCCGCGGCGCCGACCCCGCGGGAGTCGATCCGCTGGAGCCGGAACTGCTGCTGGAAGTGATCGCAGAAGTCGGGCCGCGCGGCGAGGTCGGAGACGACCTCCCAGACCCGCTCGCGCGGCGCGTCGATCGTGGTCTCGGCGGAGATCGGGCCCATCGTGATTACGCAGCCCGGCAGGGCGAGCGCGATTCTATGTGCCGCGAAGCTCGGAGCCGCTGGCCCGCAATTCACGGACTTTGCGGATAACGGTCGGGCTGGACATTGGCCGTTGCGGCCAAGGTCGTTATCATCGTTACAAGTTCGACCGGGCTGACGCTCAGCCCTTGGGAGGTTTCAATTTGATCGCCGACCGCGCAACCGAGCGCTTCGAGGCGCGCGCGATCGTCGGCGTGGGCTCCTACACGTGCCGCTCCTGCGGCATGAGCCTCACCTTCGAGGGCGCCGACCGGCTGACGCGCTGCCCAGGATGCGGCGGCACCAGCTTCCGGCGCACGCGGCTGTTCGATCCCGCTCCAGCCGGCGGCGAGACGACGATGCTCGAGGCGCCCAGCGTGCGTCCCGTCCCCGAGCCACCGGAGTGGCTACCGGAGGCGAAAGCCGAGCTGCCCGAGTCCGGGCAGTACCTGGCCTTCCGGGGGCCCGACGGCGACGTTGACATGGTCTCGCTCGACGTCGGCTGGTCGCGGATCGGCCGCAGCGCCAGGGCCGATATCCGGCTCGACGACCCGACCGTCTCGCGCCGGCACGCCCTGGTCGTGCGAACCCGCAACGGAGAGGTCCGGGTCCTCGACGATCGCAGCCTCAATGGCGTCCGGGTGAACGGCGAGCGGGTGGAATGGGGCTCGCTCGCCGACGGCGACGAGCTCGCGATCGGCCGCTTCCGCTTCTACTTGGTCGACCGGGAGCCGACCGGCTCGGCATTGCCGGACGCCTCGCCCTCGGCCAACTGAGGCTCCGAGGCCTCGTCCAGCGCCGGCTCCGAGTGGGCCGCACGTTCCTCGTAGGCCGCGCGCGCTGACGGATCGGCGCCGGCCAGTATCTGGTCGGCCTTCATGAACCGGCCGACGAACTCCCGGCCCCCCCGCGGCAGGATCGAGACGATCTTCCCGATCCGCCCGCTCGCCCGCGGCACGTGGACATCGAAGCGGGGGCGCTTGAGCGCATCGACGATCTCGGCGGCTACGTCCTCCGGCTCGACGGTCTTCATCCCCCGCGCCTCCTGGAGGCCGGCAGCGAGCTCCGTGTTGACAACGACGGGCATCACGCATGAAACCTCGATCCCGGTCTCAAACGTCTCCGCTCGAACGGCCTCGCTGAGGCCGACCACCGCATGCTTGGTTGCGCAGTAGGTGGCGCCTCCGGGGTAGCCGGCCTTGCCGGCCTGAGAGGCGAGGTTGACGATGTGGCCCGAGTCGCGCTCGAGCATCCCCGGCAGCACCAGCTTCATGCCGTAGATGACGCCGTGCACGTTGATGTCGACCATCCGCCGGGCGGTCGCGTCGTCCTCCTCGACGAACGGGCCGAGCGGCATGATCCCTGCGTTGTTGATCAGGACGTCGAGCGGGCCGAGCGCGTCCGCGACCTCATCGAGGAAGCGAGCAAACGACTCGCGTTGGGTCACGTCGAGCTCGAACGCCACCGTGCCGCCACCGAGCTCGGCCGCCGTCTGCTCGGCCAGCGGCAGGTCGAGATCGCCGATCGCCACCTGAGCGCCCTCGCTGACCAACGCCCCGGCCGTCGACCGGCCGATACCGCGCGCCCCGCCAGTCACCGCGACGACCCTGCCGCTCAGCGAAATCGGCTCCTGGGCCATGGCCCAGAGCCTATACCGGGCGGACCCGAGGAGCCCACGCGGCGTGACCCAAAACCCGGCGAGACCGGAAGCGAAGCTGAGGATCTCGCCGGAGTTATTTCGATCTCAACGGAGTTTCACTCCGTTGAGATCGACGGATCCGCCTGGACCTTCTGGGGGATGATCACGAGGAAGTGCTGGCGGGCGTTGGCGGCGAGGGCGAGGATGCGATCGGCCTCGGCGTCCTGGTCGGTGGCGCGCAGCTCCTGCGCGTAGTGGCCGAGCAGGTCGTCGACGTCGAGCTGGCCCTCGTCGTCGAGGTCGGCGAGGCTGACCAGGGCGCCCTCCCCGAGCCGCCGCTCGATCGCATCGCGGTCGAGGTTCCATTCGGGGTTGACCCGGACGTAGACGCGCCCACCGGTCATCCCGGCGCAGGCCCAGGGGCCGATGTCGCCGAGGACGACCGCGCGGCCCGAGGTCATGTACTCGAAGGCGAAGCCCTTCGCGTTGGCGCGATCGGCGACGCAGCCGCGGGAGTCGTCGAGCGGCTCCTCGGGCTCGCCGGCGAGGACGACGTCGGCGCCGGAGAGGCGGATGCAGAAGCGTGAGTCGGCCGACCCCTGGACGAAGAGGCGGCCGCGCTGGGCGCCGTAGGCAAATGACTTGCCCACCGAGCCGTTGAGGCGGCGACCTTCGGCGCCCTTGCCCTTGAGGATTGAGACGGTGCCGCCGAGCATCGTCTTGCCGACCCCGTCCTGGGCGCCCCCCTCGACGCGCAGCACCACACCCCAGGCGTTGAAGGCACCGAAGCCCTGGCCGGCGACCGAGCCGCCGTTGAACGAGACCTCGGCGAGCACGTCGTCGGAGCCCTCGGCGACATCGCCGTAGATCCGCCCCCGCGAGATCGCCCCCGCCAGCTCGGTGCCGAGGACGCGGTCGTGGGCGTCGGTGGCCCGGGGGAACTCGCGCCGGATCGAGCCGGGGCCCGCGCCGCCGCCCCCGCAGACCTCGACGGCGAGCGACGCGACCTCGGCGGACGCCTGCTTGGCCTCCATGCGGATCGGCCTGGCCATCACCAGGCCGGCGGCCTCGCGCTCTTCGGCCGCGACCTCCTCGGGAAGCGGCATGTCGACCGGCTCGAGATCGAGGTACTCCTCGAGCGGGGTGATCAGCTCGGCGAGGTCGAGCGTCTCGGTCGCGCCGGTCTGCTCGAGCAGGTCATAGCGGCCGACCAGGTCCTGGGCGCGCTCGTAGCCGAGCCCGGCGACGACCTCGCGCACCTCCTCGCCCATCTCCTTGAAGAAGCGCGCGCAGCTCTCGGCCGCGGTGTCGACGGCCTGCGGGGTGAACTTCTTCAGCCCGTGCTCGGTAGCCTGCTCGACGGTCTCGATCTGGGTCGCGATGCCGACGTGGCAGGTGTCGAGCTGGCAGCCGCGGCAGATCGTGCAACCCAGGGAGACCATCGCCAGGGTGCCGAAGGCGACCCGGTTGGCGCCGAGGCAGTGCAGCTTGACGATGTCGTGCGCGTGGCGGTAGCCGCCGTCGGCCCAGATCTCGACCCGGTTGCGGATCCCCGCCTCCATCAGCGCCCGGTGGACGGCGCGGGTGCCGATGTCGGAGGGCAGGCCGACGTGGCGCAGCGCGTGCTGGCGGGCGGCGCCGGTGCCGCCCTCGAACCCCGAGAGGGTGATGATGTCGGCGCCGGCCTTGGCGATCCCGAGCCCGATCGTGCCGATGTTGGGCACCACCGGCACCTTGACCGAGACGCGGACGTCGGGGTTCACGGTCTTCAGCTCGTCGACCAGCTCGGCGAGGTCCTCGATCGAGTAGAGGTCGTGGTTGTTCGAGGGCGAGATCAGGTCGGTCCCGGGGGACGCGTTACGCGCCGCGGCGACCTTCTCGGAGACCTTCTTGCCCGGTAGGTGGCCGCCCTCGCCGGGCTTCGCCCCCTGGCCGATCTTGATCTCGGCAACGTAGGAGGCGTTCAGCATCTCGGCCGAGACGCCGAAGCGGCCCGAGGCGACCTGCTGCCCCCGCCACTTGCGGTAGATCCCGTACATGTCCTGGATCTCGCCGCCCTCGCCGTTGATGCAGAGGATGTTGATCTGCTTCGCCGCCTCGGGATAGGCGCGGAAGGCGGGCTCCGACTGCGAGCCGAAGCTCATCGAGGAGATCACGATCGGGTAGTCGTGGGCGCCCACCCCGGGATCGACGTCGGCGGGATCGATCGGCTCGCGATCCGATCGCAGCCCGATCACGTGGCGCATCGAGATCGGGCTCTGAGCCTCGAGGTCGCGCACCTTCTGCGAGTACTCGGAGTAGTCGGAGGTTCCGTTCGCGGCCGCGATCGCCGCCTTGTAGACCTTCGGATAGAAGCGGAACGTCTTCGCGGGCTTCGCCGCTCCATCGGTGTCGAGGAGGAGGCGCTGGCGCTCGGCCGTGTCGGCGTCGAGGTCGGCGAATCCGACTCCCGCCTTCCCCGAGGCCGCGTAGTGGGGCGTGCCGAAGATCTCGGCCAGCTCGGGCTTGATCCCGATCGAGGAGAACTGGCGCGCGTAGCCGCGCACCTCGTGGATGCCGATCGTCGAGATCACCTTCTCGGCGCCCTTGCGCAGCGCCGCGCAGACGTTCGAGACGTCCTGCTGGTAGTCGTCGACGCAGATCACCTCGAGCATCACGTACGGGCAGACCCCGTCGGCCCCGAGGCCGAGCGCCAGCATCATGTCGTGGACGTTGCGGATCGCCGCCGAGCGCAGGACGATCGAGCAGCGCCGCCGCAGGTTCTCCTCCCCCGCCTCGGTGCGGAATCCCTTCAGCGCCTGGTCGACCGCCGAGGTCGCAAGATGCGGGTCGAGAAAGCGCCGATCGCCGTCGAAGACGGTGCGGTCGGTGAGCACGAGCAGCTCGGCCCCCCGGCGGGCGCACTTCTGCGCCTCCTGGCGGATCCGGTCGATCGCGCCCTGGGTCGTCTCGGACTCGAGCAGCGAGATGTCGATCGCAGCGGCGCGGTCGCCCTCGCGGAACTCCTCCCAGAGGTCCTCGAGCAGCCAGGTCTTGTGCTCGCGGGCGATCTCGCGGTAGGTCGCGTCCGAGAGCGGCGCCAGGTCGTGGTGCCCGCCGAGGATGACCGGGAACGACGTCTCGAGGGTGCCGGTGTCCTCGCCGGCGTCGTCGAGCGACGGCCGGCGGCCGAAGAGCGCCCGGGTCGAGAAGTGCTCGATCTCGCGCTCCCGGTCGATCGCCGGGTTGGTGACCACGGCGACGGTCTCCTTGAAGTAATCGGCCAGGTTCTGGCGCTCCGGGGAAAGTGCCGCCAGGGGCCCGTCGTAGCCGAGCGAGCCGATCGGCTCGGCGCCGTTCGACGCCATCTGCTGGACCAGCTTGACGTCGTCACGCTGCCAGCCGAAGCCGGCGAGGACGCGGTCGGAGACCTTGACCGGCTCCGCGGGACCCGCCGCCGTGTAGCCGGGGATGTCGGTGCCCTCAAGAGGGCCGCCCGTTTCGAGCGCGCGATCGTATGGACCGGCCTCGCCGACGCCGGTTCGCTCGAGCCAGCGGGTGGCGACCACTCGCATCATCTCCTCGTGCGGGCGCAGCCGCGAGGCGCGCTTGCCGCGATCGATCGAGACCATTGCCTTCTCGCCCGGGGCGAGGGGCTTCGGCTCGGAGACCAGGTCGCCGACCGAGACCACGCCGGGCTCGGAGCTGTAGACGAAGTCGTCGCCTGTCTCCAGCTGCCAGAGGGGGCGCAATCCCATCGCGTCGGCCGAGAACACGCACTCGTCGTCGTGGCGAGCGATCAGGGCGACCGGGCCCTGGGCGAACGGGCCCATCGCCTGGCGCAGGTACATGTAGAAGCGGTGAAGGTCCTCAGGAAGGGCGCGGATCTCGTCGACGATCGGCGGCACCACCGCCTCCATGGCCTCGGCAAGTGAGAGGCCGCGGACACGGACGAGGGTGTCGATGGTGCGGTTCAGATCCTGCGAGTCCGAGCATCCGGGCTCGATCGGCACTCCCAGCATCTCCACCTCCTGGCGAAGCTGGGCGATCGTGTTGATCTCACCGTTGTGGCCGAGGACCGAGAACGGCTGTACCCGCTTGAACGACGGCCAGGTGTTGGTCGAGTAGCGGTTGTGGCCGAAGCAGCCCACCGTCTCGAACCGCTCGTCGCGGAGGTCCGGGTAGTACGCGCCGAGCACCGACGGGGCGCCCATCACCTTGTAGACGCAGGTGGTCGCCGAGAAGGACGGGATGTGGACGCCGAGCGTGCGCTCGAGCTCGATCATCAGATCGAACAGGGCGCGGTCGCGGTTGTCGGCGTCGCCGACGAGGCCGGCGATCTGCCAGAAGTGGGGCTCCTCCTCTCGCGCGGCGGCGCCGAGCGCAGGCGAGTCGACCGCGCCGACGCGCTCCGCGAGGACACGGAACCCCGCGCGCCCAAGGATCTCGCGACCATCGTGCTGGACCTTGGCCAAGTCGCCGGAGCGCTCGACGAAGACGTGGGCGACGGCGAAGCCGGGATCGAGGGCCAGCGCCGGGTTGTGACCGCCGGTTCGGATCTCCTCGGACCAGATCTTCCGGGGGATGTCGACGAGCAGGCCGCAGCCGTCTCCCTCGCCGTCCACGTTGCCGGCGCGGTGGAGCATCATCAGAAGCGAGTCGAGGGCGCGCGTAACCGGCTCGGAGGAGGGCGTCGCGTCCTTTCGAACCGACGCGTAGATCGCGCACGCGTCCCGGTCCTCCACCGACGCGGGCGGCCTGACGGGACGCCATGGGAGCGCAGGCGAGTAGAAGCGCGGGCGGTTGGGGCGCGGGTTGGTCATACGTTCCTCCGGGTTCCGCGCCTTCTTCGAGCGGGCGCGCGACGGGGTGACCGACGGGAGCCGGATTATAGACGCGGCGCGGTCGGCAAGGGTGCGCTACTGGGCAGGCTGCGGCCGCCTCTCCCTGGCCGCGCAATAGGATCGGCTGCGCGTGGCAGTCACGATCGCAGTCCTCTCCCAGAAGGGCGGCACCGGCAAGACGACGACGGTGCGGTCGCTGACCGACGTCTTCGGCCGGGTCGGCCTCGACACGGTCGCGGTCGACGCCGATCCCCAGGGCAACCTCTCGGACTACTTCGACACCGACCGCGACGCCCAGCCGACCCTCGGCGAGGTGCTGGCCGGCCAGGCCAAAGCGGTGGACGCCCTCCACGGCCAGGTCGTTCCGGCGAACCTCGGCCTCGCCGAGTCGGAGCTGATCCTGGCCGGGAAGATGGGCCGCGAGCTGACGCTTCGAAACGCGCTGCGCGAGCTGAAGCGGGAGCACGACCTGATCCTCATCGACTGCCCGCCGACCCTGGGCCTGCTGACCGTCAACGCGCTCGTCGCCTCCACCCACGCGATCCTCTCGACGGAGGCGCAGTACTTCTCGCTTCAGGGCGTCGATCAGGCGATGGAGGTGATCGGCATCGCGCGCGAGACGCTCAACCCCGAGCTCGAGCTGCTCGGGGTCGTGCTCAACATCGCCGACATGCGGACCAAGCACGCCCGCCAGACCCGCGAGATCCTGGCCGAGGAGTTCGGGGAGAAGCTGTTCGAGACCGTGATCCGCCAGTCGGTCGCCTACGCGGAGTCCGCCGAGCGAGCGATCCCGATCCTCGATTACCGACCCGACCGCGGCAGCGACTACCTGGCGCTGGCGCGGGAGATCCTCGACCGCCTCGAGATGCACGAACCGCTGAGGGAGCTCGAGCGCGTCGAAGTCGAGCTCGCGCCGCCGCGCGCGGCCGCGAGCGCGTCGTAGGCGTCGCCCCGAGCGCTACGCCCAGTCGAGCGGCTGGTACCCGGTGTCGGCCGGGCAGCCGATCAAGAGCGCGGTCAACGGCGCGTCGGAGCGGTTCAGGACGGTGCGCGTGACATCGGGGTCCATACGTGCCCAGGTGCCCGCCGGCGCCGAATGGTCCTCCCCGTCGAGGCGCAACACCCCCTCCCCCTCCAGCACCGCGTAGATCTCGACCTGGCCGGAAGCGCTCTCGTCGTGCTCGGGGATCCCACCGCCGGGACCGATCTCGACGAGGTTGATCCCGAACGCATTCAGGTCGAGCCCGCGCCGGAGCAGCATCCAGCGTGCTTCGCCCGATCCCTCCATTTCCTCGAGCTCGCTCACCCGCTTGACCTCGTAGCCCATACGGCTCCTCCTTCCGTGCGCTGGCAAACCTAACGGGTGCGGGGTAGGGTCGCCATGATGGCCAGCGCGAGTGACTCCGCCGAGGCCCTGGAGCACGCGATCGGGCGCTACAACGACGCCTGGAACTCCCACGACCTCGACACGATCATGTCGATGCACGCCCCCGACATGGTCTTCGCGAACCACACCGCCGGCGAGAGCGCCGAGGGCGAGGCGGTCCGGGAGCACATCGGGGCGATCTTCGAGACGTGGCCCGACATCGCGTTCTCGACCCGCCGCCTCTACGTCCGCGACGGGCTCGTCGTCCAGGAGTGGACGGCGAGCGCGACGCACTCCCAGACGATGCGCCGCGGCGACCTCGTCGCCGAGCCGACCGGCCGGCGGATCGAGTGGGACGGCCTCGACGTGATCCCCTTCGAGGACGGCCTCGTGAAGCGCAAGGACGTGTACTCCGACTCGGTCTCGATCCTGCGCCAGGTCGGGCTGTTGGACTGACCCGGCGTTCAGAGCTCCGGCACGTCCACCCCGAGCGGGGTGAACGGGACCCGGCGGACCTCGGCCCAATCGCCGAAGCGCTCCTCGATCCTGCTCGCGACCTGGCCGGTCGCCTGCCAGAAGGTCCAGACCAGGACTGTCGGGCCGGAGCCGGAGACGCGACGCGCCGATCGCGCCGAGGTCGGCGGCCGCCTCCACCACCTCGATCGAGCGCGGGTAGAGGGGCGCGCGGTGGGGCTGGTGCAGGCGGTCCGCGAGGCCCGTCGCGATCAGCGTTAGGTCCGAGCGCTCGATCCCGAGCACGAGGCGCGCGGCGGCGCTCACGTTCGCGGTCGCGTCGGCGATCGGCACCGCGTCCGGCAGCGCCTCGCGCGCGTCGGCGGTCGCGACCTGCTCGTCCCGCGGGATCACGGCGAGCGCCTCGACGCCCTGCGGGGGGTCGAGCCGGGTGACCGCCGGCCCGTCGCCGCCGGCGCCGTAGACGACGATGCCGCCGTGCAGGGCGGCGGCCACGTTGTCGGGATGCCCCTCGAGCTGCGCCGCCAGTCCGAGAAGGTCCTCCTGCGAGCGGTCGAGCTCGTACAGGTGGTCCGCCGCGGCGAGTCCGGCGACGATCGCGGCGGCGCTCGAGCCGAGCCCGGCGGCGACGGGGATCTCGCTGCGGATCTCGAAGCGCAGGCCGTCGGCGGGGTGCAGGAGCTCGAAGGCTCGCACGCAGAGGTTCGAGCGGTCCAGGGGCACATCGTGCCCGTTCGTCTCGACCTCGAACGACCCCGTCTCCGAAACCTCGAGCTCGAGATGGAGCGAGAGCGCGGCCGCGAGCACGTCGAAGCCGGGCCCGAGGTTGGCCGAGGAGGCGGGAACGCGGACGAGGCGGCGGCGCTTCAAGAGCGGTCCACTAACGCCACTTGACCGAGCAGCCCACCGGCTCGGTCTCGGCCGGGGAGGGAGCCTCGCCCGCAAGCACCTGGTCGAGCGCGGCGCGAAGCCACTGGGCATCCTGTGACGGATCGCGATGATCGGAGTCCGGCGCTCCGTGATAGCGCAACCTCAGGTCCGAGTCGAAGACGAACAGGTGCGGGGTGACCTGGGCTCCGAAGGCCCGCGCGGCATCCTGCGACTCATCGTGCAGATAGGGGAACGGCCAGTCCTCGGCCTCGACCCGCTCGCGCATCGCCTCGGGGGAGTCCGCGGGATAGCGCTCGGCGTCGTTCGAGTTGACCGCGAGGAAGCGGACCGAGCGGGGCTCGTAGTCGCGCGCCACGGAGACGATCCGATCGTGCCAGGCGAGCGCGTAGGGGCAGTGATTACAGGTCCAGACGATCGCCGTCGCCGCAGCCTCCCCGGGCATCGGCAGAGTCTGGATTTCGCCGCTCGTGTCCGGCAGCTCGAGCGGCGGGGCGAGGTCGCCGATCCGAAGCTCGCCGCTCATCTCGTCGGCGCGCTCTCGCGCGCGGCCGCGAGCGCGGCGCGCACGTCGGCGCGATCGGGGAGCGCGGATATGCGGCCGTCGCGAAGCCTGTAGACGCGGCAGGTGAGCCCGATCGGCTCGTCTCCCGGGTCCTGAACGTCGCGACCGTCGACCCTGATCGTCGGCGAGCCGACGAAGCTCACGCGCGAGGCGTCCTCGTCGGTGTCGATGTGGCGAACGCGGACGCTCTCGGGATCGAGCCCGAGCGATCGCATCTCATCGCGAAGCTCGGCCAGCGCCTCCTCCCACGAGGGGCACCCTCGCCACCACAGGAGCTCGACAACGGGCATGGGCGAACGATAGACCGACTGGGAGTCCGTCCGGAAACTCGCGCGTGCGGCTGGCCGCCAGGCGCGCGTGGGGGTTTCCGGACGGACTCCTCAGCTCACGACGACGGCGCCGGCGAGCGCGGCGCCCTCGGGGACCTCGGCACCGGGGAGGACGATCGCCTCGCGGAGCTTGGCGCCGGGCCCGATCCGAGCGTCCTCGCCGATCACCGTGGGCCCGTGGACCCAGGCGCCGGCACCGATCTCGCCGCCGTGGCCGACCAGGACCGGGCCGGTCACCGCAGCGTCGCCTCCGTCGCCGTCCTCGAGGAAGTCCCCCGCGGGCTCGACATCGACCAAGCCGGCGAGCGCGTCGAAGTTGCCCCGGCGGTACTCCTCGAGCGAGCCGATGTCGTTCCAGTAGGCGTCGATCTCGTGGACGTAGAACGAGGTGTCGCTCTCGAGCAGGGCCGGGAACACGTCCATCGCCCAGTCGACGAACTCGCGCTCGGGGAAGTGGTCGAAGATCTCGCGGCGGAACATGTAGATGCCGCAGTTGCCGAGGTCCGACAGCGCCTCGGCGGGGTCCGGCTTCTCCTGGAAGCCCTCGACCCGGCCGTCGGAGCCGTGAATGACGACGCCGTACTCGCGGGTGTCGGAAACCTTCTTGACCGCGAGGGTGCCGATCCCGCCGTGCGATTCGTGGAAGGCGCGCATCGACGTGAGGTCGATGTCGGTGAGCGCGTCGCCGGAGATGACGAGGAACGACTCGCCCCCCCCGCCGATGAGGAACTCGGAGACGTTGCGAACCCCGCCGGCGGTCCCGAGCAACTCCGGCTCCTCGCTGTAGGAGAGCTCGAGCCCGTGGGCCGATCCATCGCCGAAGCGCTCGCGGATCTGCTCTCCGAGGTGGGAGAGGTTGGCGATCACCTCGCCGAATCCCTGCCGCTCGAGCAGCGCCAGGATGTGCTCCATCACGGGCCGGTTGGCAACCGGGGCGAGTGGCTTGGGGAGCTCGAAGGTGAGCGGCCGAAGCCGCTTCCCCAGGCCCGCGGCTAGGACCATCGCGCGCATCGCGCGGCAGGCTAACTACTGGGCGGGGTCGCTAGGGTTCCCACCCATGAACGCAGTCGCCACCCAGGACTACAAGGTCGCCGACATCGGTCTCGCCGACTTCGGCCGCAAGGAGATCACCCTCGCCGAGCACGAGATGCCCGGCCTGATGCGCACCCGCGAGGAGTTCGCGGAGGCGCAGCCGCTGCGCAGAGCGAAGATCACCGGATCCCTGCACATGACGGTGCAGACCGCGGTCCTGATCGAGACCCTGGCGGCGCTGGGGGCCGAGGTCCGCTGGGCCTCGTGCAACATCTTCTCGACCCAGGACCACGCAGCGGCGGCGATCGCCGCCGCCGGGATCCCGGTCTTCGCCTGGAAGGGCGAGACGCTCGAGGAGTACTGGTGGTGCACCGAGCAAGCGCTGGGCTGGCTCAACGAAGACGGCACGGGCTCCGGCCCGAACATGATCCTCGACGACGGCGGCGACGCCACCCTGCTCGTCCACAAGGGCGTCGAGTACGAGAGGGCGGGCGCGGTCCCCGACCCCTCCTCCGTCGAGTCCGAGGAGCTCCAGGTGGTGCTGCGGACGCTGGAGCGCTCCCTGGAAGCCGATCCGGAGCGCTGGACGCGGCTCGCCGCCGGCGTCAAGGGGGTCACGGAGGAGACCACGACCGGCGTGCTGCGTCTCTACCAGTACGCCGCCGCGGGCGATCTGCTCTTCCCCGCGATCAACGTCAACGACTCGGTCACGAAGTCGAAGTTCGACAACCTCTACGGCTGCCGCCACTCGCTGATCGACGGGCTGAACCGCGCGACCGACGTGATGATCGGCGGCAAGGTCGCCGTGATCTGCGGGTTCGGGGACGTCGGCAAGGGCTGCGCGGACTCGCTGCGCGGTCAGGGCGCCCGCGTGATCGTCACCGAGATCGACCCGATCTGCGCGCTGCAGGCGGCGATGGAGGGCTACGAGGTCCGCACCCTCGAGGAGGTCGTGGAGACCGCGGACATCTTCGTCACCGCGACCGGCAACCGCGACGTGATCACCGCCGATCAGATGAGCCGGATGAAGCACCAGGCGATCGTCGGCAACATCGGTCACTTCGACAACGAGATCGACATCGCCGGCCTCGGGGCGATCCCCGGGATCGAGAAAATCAACGTGAAGCCGCAGGTCGACGAGTGGGTCTTTCCCGACGGCCACGCGATCATCGTGCTCTCCGAGGGACGGCTCCTCAACCTCGGCAACGCCACCGGCCACCCCTCGTTCGTGATGTCGAACTCGTTCACCAACCAGACGATCGCCCAGATCGAGCTGTTCACCAAGAACGACGAATACGAGAAGCAGGTCTACGTTCTCCCCAAAAACCTCGACGAGAAGGTCGCCCACCTCCACCTCGACGCGCTCGGAGTCAGCCTCACCGAGCTCACCCCCGAGCAGGCCGCCTACATCGGCGTCCCCGTCGAGGGTCCCTTCAAGTCGGACCAGTACCGGTACTAGCGCTTAGCTGATCACTCCACCCTGAGGTTCCAGGTGTAGGTCAGGCGCTCCCCATCGGGGTTGAAGAACTGCACCCCGCCGGTCAGCGAATCCGGGAACCGCCCGAAACGCCCGGTCGGCTGGACCTCGGTTCGGAGCCACTCGCGGTTGCTGGGGCCTGTCGAGGGGCCGGGGTCCTGGTTCGGGCAGCTGACCGTGTAGGTGTACTCCCTGTCCATTCCGAGGGTGCCGAGGACGCTGTAGCTGTTCAGGTCGAGCGCGAGGGTGAGAATGCCCTCGATCGGGTCGAGGGGAATCTGGCCGCCGCCGCTGTAGGTGCAGCCGAAGGCGTCCTCCCCGCTGGCCACGTAGTCGAGGAGTCCCGTCGTGGGGAAGTAGTTCGGCGCCGTCTGTCCCGGGGTTGTCTCGAAGGTGACGCTGTTGGCGGTCCAGCTCTCGGTGAACCCAGCGAGCGGAAGGAAGTACTCACCGGTCACCTCGCCGATCAGCTTCCAGGGGACGACGGTGACGATCCCTCCCTTCCTGCAATTGTTCTTCTCGTTCGATTCGTCGACCTGCTTCTTCGCGTCGGCGCACGCGGTCAGCTGGTACTCGTTGATCGCCACCTCGTCGCCGGTGAGCGCACCCTTTTTCTTGCCGTCCTTCTCCTTGCCGGCGTCCAGCTTCGGAACGCCCTGGAAGGTACGGAGCACGACGACCGGGGAGCTCGTCGACTTGAGGATGTATCTGGTCTTCGAAGCGCCCGCGTCCGCCTTGCCGCGGTTCTCGGTCCTGCTGCGCAGCTCGATCGTCTCGTTCGGGCGGCCCCGAACGATGAACGGGCGATCGCTCGAGACCGATTTCGCGGTCAGGTCGGGCTGCTTCTTCCCGTCCTTGTCGGAAGGCTTCGCCTGCGCCGGCGAAACGAGAATCAGCAGCGAGGCCAGTACAGCGGTCCCCACGATCCCCGATCGTCCCTCCACATGACCACTTTTACCACCGGTCCGAGCGAAATCCAAACTCGGGTTCGGCCCGCTGGGCGCTACTCGTAGCTCAGCGCTCTGATCACGTCCAGGCGGGCGGCTCGGCGGGCCGGGAGGATCGAGGCGATCAGGCCGAGGAGGAGGCCGGCGGCGGCGACCCAGCCCATGGTCGCGAGCGGGGGGCGGTACTCGACCCCGGGGACTCCGGAGGCGAGGCCCTGGAGGAGCGCCCAGCCGAGGCCGGCCCCGACGGCGATCCCGAGCAGGGCGCCGATCAGGCCGATCACGAGGCTCTCGGCGGCGACCTGGCGGCGGACCTGCCAGCGGGTGGAGCCGAGCGCGCGCAGGACACCGATCTCCCGGGTCCGCTCGAGCACCGACATCGAGAGCGTGTTGACGATCCCGAAGAGGCTGGCGAAGATCGCCACCCCGACGATCGCGTAGAAGACCCCGAACTGCTCGTCGACCCGGTCCTCGACCTCATCCTTCAGCTCCTCGTTCGAAAGCGCCGTCAGGTTCGGGTAGTCGCGGCGCAGGATCCGCTCGACGCGACTCTGTAACTCGGCGCGCTCTGCGGGCGAGGCGGCCTTGATCGCCAGCTCGGAGTCGGCGGTGACGCCGTAGACCTCGCGCATCGTCTCGAGCGACATGCCGACCGTCTGGCCGCCGAAGATCACCGTCTCGACGATGCCCGCGATCCGCGCCCGCCTGGTGCCGGACGGGCCGTCCAGCTCGATCCGGTCGCCGACACCGAGGCCGGTCTCGTCCGCATGGCCTTCGCCGAGCGTCACCTCACCTCGCGCCATCCGCTCGAAGACCCGCTCCCGCGACTCACCGCCGGCCGCGATCTCGGTCGTGTCGACGTCGCCGTACTCGGGAACCTCGAACCCCAGCAGCAGTCCGTCGGAGCCGCGCTTTCCCTTCGGTGCCGGCAGGTTCGGGGTGAAGAGGATCCGCTCGCGCGCCACCACGCCGGCCTCGGGAAGCTTCGCGATCCGGTCGCGAAGGCCCTTCGCGATCGTCTGCTGCGGACCGTCGCCTGGGGAGAAGCCCGCAGGGCGGACCGAGAGGTCGCGGGCGAAGGCGCGGTCGAACTCCTCCTCGATCGAGCGCAGGAAGCTCGGCGCCGAGGCTGTTCACGGCCACCACCAGGGCGAGGCCGATCATCAGCCCCGTCGCGGTCGCCGCCGTGCGGCCCGGATCGGAGCGCGCGGAGTCGGCGGCGAGCCGCCCGGAGACGGGCGAGGCCTTGCGCAGCGGCCAGGAGAGAAAGCGCACCAGCGGCGAGATCACGAGCGGCGCGACCAGCGCGATGCCGAAGAAGATCGCGACGGTTCCGCTCATCCCGGCGGCGGCGACGAGCGTCGTCGTCTCCTCCGCCGCCCCGAGCCAGAAGGCGCCGGCGAGGCCCAACCCGATCAAGGCCAGCCCGACCACTGCCCGGCGAACCCGTGGACGCCGCCGCAATCCCTCGGTGCCGAGGATCGCGCGGATCGGCGAGGTCCGGCCGGCCCGCCTCGCCGGGAGCAGCGCGCCGAGGCCCGCGGTCGCGAGGCCGGTCACGACCGCGGCGACCGGCGCGAGCGGGGTGACCACGAGGTCGCCGACGGGGAAGCCGAGGCCGTCGCGCATCAGCTTGACGAGGCCGAGGGCGAGCCCGACGCCGAGAGCGATCCCGAGCACCGCTCCGACCAGCCCGAGCAGGATCGCCTCGCGCAGCACGGCCCCCGCGACCATCGACCGGGTCGCCCCCAGCGTCCGCACCATCCCGATCTCCCTGATCCGCTGGAAGACCGTCATGTTGAAGGCGTTGAAAATCAGAAAGCCGCCGACGAACAACGCCATCGCGGCGAAGAAGTAGAGGATCGCGTTGAACGCCTGAAGCTGGGACTCGACCTCGTCCCCCTTCGCCTCCGGGGTCAGGACCCGGGCGCCCTTCTGCAGCCGATCGTTGAGTCGCCGGCGAACCGCCTCGATCGACTCCTCGCCCCCCGCGGCGGCGACGTTGACCTCGTCGAAGCCCCGCCCCTTGTCCATCACCTCGCGGGCGCGGTCGAGCGGGATCGTGGCGAAACCCTCACCGCCGAAGTCGAGCCCGGTCGGGAACTGGAAGAGGCCCGTGACCTCGAAGCGGCGCTCCCCCGCCGGGGTGGCGAGCCGCAGCGTGTCCCCCACCTCGCGCTCCTGGTCCTCCGCCCAGCTCTCCTGAAGCATGACCTCCAGCCCCCGCCGCGGGCGGCGGCCCTCGGTGATCCGGGCGTCGGTGAGGTCCTCCGCCCGCGGATCCTGGCCGGCGATGTTGAGCTGGTCGGATGCGGCGGGCTTCGGGGTCTCGACCGGCGGCGGTTCGGCGCCGGGCGGCAGGTCCTCGGGAACCGGCGGCGGCTCGGGCGCCGGCCGCACCCGGGTGAAGACTGAGAACACCGTTCCGGAGGCCTCTTCGACGCCGGGGGTCGAGCGGATCTCGCGCAGGCTCTCGGCGCGAAGCGAGGTCGCGTCGGTCCCCGAGACGACCAGGTCCGCGCGGCCGTAGACGGACTCGAACAGGTCGCTGAAGGTGCGCGAGATCGTCGCCGCCAGGGTCAGGACGCCGAAGATCATCCCGACGCCGAGGACGATCCCGGCGGCGGTGAGAAGGGCGCGCATGCGCCGCGCGCGGACCTGGCGCAGCGCGATCGAGCCGAAGGAGCGCAACGCTGCCTAGGCCGCGCGCTCGTCCGCCCCGGGCTCGCGCTCGAGCTCGGTGAACCTGTCGGACACCCGCTGAGCAGACCCCCCTTCGACCTCGCCCGAGATGCGACCGTCGCGAAGGAAGACCACGCGCCCGGCCGTCGCCGCCGCCGCGGGGTCGTGCGTGACCATGACGATCGTGTGGTCCTCGGCGCGGTTCAGCTCGGCGAGAAGCGCGAGGATCTCGGCGCTCGAACGGGAGTCGAGGTTGCCCGTCGGCTCGTCCGCCAGGACCAGCTCGGGCTCCAGCAGGAGCGCACGCGCGATCGAGACCCGCTGCTGCTCGCCGCCCGAGAGCTCCGAGGGCAGATGGTCCCGGCGGTTGCCGAGCCCCACCCGCTCGAGCAGGTCCCCCGCCCGGGCGCGCGTCTCGGGGTCGCGCCGGCCCGCGATCAACGCGGGCAGCACCACGTTCTCCTCCGCGGTCAGCGCGGGCAGCAGGTTGAAGAACTGAAAGACGAAGCCGATCCGCTCCCGCCGAAGCAGCGTCAGCTCGCGGTCCCCGAGCGCCTCGAATCGGCGGCCCGCGAGCGCGATCGTGCCCCCGCTGGGCGTCTCGAGCGCGCCCAGCAGGTGGAGCAGGGTGCTCTTGCCCGAACCGGACGGGCCCATGATCGCGACCATCTCGCCCGCGTCGATCCGCAGCGACACCCCGTCCAGGGCCCGCACTTCGGTCTCCCCCTCGCCGTAGACCCGGCGCAGGTCCTCCGTCTGTACGGCGGGGTTCTCCGCGGACATGGGGCTACGGGCGCCCGAGCCGGTCCTTGAGCGCGTCGATCATCTCGACGGGTCCAGGATCGACGCCGCGTAGCCCGGCGAGCCCGAGCGAGACGAGATCGCCGAGCGCGACCGTCCAGAGCAGCCGCTCGGTGCGAGTCTCGCCCTCGGTCTCCACCGTGATCACCTCGGCGGCGTGTGGCTCGATCAGCTCCGCGGTGAGCTCGAGTCGCTGGCGGACCCGTGGATGCTGGTCGCGGTCGGTGAGAAAGATCGCGCTGAAGCTCCCGGCGCCGTCCGCTCCGGCGCCCTCCCAGCCGACTATCTCGTTGTGGTCGAGCTCGGGCATCACGTGCGAGAACGCGGGCCACTTCGCCATCTCGTTGACCTCGGTCTTCCAGCGGTAGGCGATCGGGGCGGTCAGTCCGCAGCCCGCGATCACCGGCACCGATCCGTCGAGCCGGCGCGCGATCTCATCGGCGCGCTCGCAGAGCGCTTCTCGATCCCGCTCCAAGCGCGCGGCGGCGGAGTCGATCTCGCTGCGAAGCGACTCGCCGGCGCCGGCGATCCGGACGACCTCGGCGGCGGCGACGAACATGTAGCCGACCGCCACTCGCGGCTGAAGCCCGGCGGGGAGCCCGATCACCGGGACGCCGTCTCTCCGGGCGGCCTCGGTGAGGGCGCCGCCCGTGGAGGCGACGATCCGATCCGCACCAAGCGCCTCGGCGGCGTCGTAGGAGGCGATCGTCTCCTCGGTGTCTCCGGAGTAGCTCGAGCAGAGGACCACGCGGTCCGGCGCCGTGACCGGGGAGAGGGCGTAACCGCGCACCGTCTCCAGCGGCAGCGTCAGGCGATCCCCGAGCGCCGCGCCCGCGAGATCGCCGCCGATCGCCGATCCGCCCATGCCGCACACCACGACGCCGGACGAGGGCCGCTCGCCGATCGCCGCCGATTCGACCCGCCAGAGGCCGTCGCGCAGATGCTCGGGCAGCGCGAGGACGTCGTCGAGCTGGCCGCCCGGATCGACCGGGCGGACGAAGTCAAGGCCGCTCACGCCACCCGCTCCCGCGGCTCGATCCTCGATCCCGCCGGGACCTCGGTGCCGGACTCGATCGCCGCCCCCTCGCCGATAACGCAGTCGGCGCCCACCGCCGCGCCCGCTCCGACCCGCACGTCGGCCGCCAGCACCGAGCCGCTGACGCTGGCCTCCGGCGCGAGCTCGCAACCGCCGAGCAGGACCGACCCCTCGACCCGGGAAGCCTCCGCCAACTCGCAATCCGGTCCCAGTACGGCCCGCGCGCCGACCGTCGCCCGCGGTGCCACGCGCGCCCCTTCGTGGACGAACACCGAATCCCCGATCACCGCCCCGTCGTCGATCTCGGCCCGATCGGCGACGAAGGTCCCCCGCCCGTCGACCACAGCTCTGAGCTCGGTCTTCACTCGCCCTTCGAGGATGTCCCAGCTCGCCTCGAGGTAGCGCTCGGGGGTGCCGATGTCCGTCCAGTAGCCCTCGAGTCGCTCCGCGTAGAGGCCCTCGCCGACGAGGCGGGGGAAGACCTCACGCTCGATCGAGACCTCGCGGTCGGGCGGGATCAGGTCGAGCACCGAGCGCTCGAGCACGTAGGCGCCGGCGCTGATCTCGTCCGTGTCGATCTCCTCCGCGTCGGGCTTTTCGAGGAACTCCAGGATCTCGCCGTCATCGGCCCGGCGTACGAGCCCGTAGGCGGTCGGGTCGTCGACGGGATAGAGCGCCAGGGTCGCGACCGCGTTCGCCTCCTCGTGACGGCGGATCAGCGCCCCGAGATCGAGGTCGGTGAGGACATCTCCGTTGAGGGCGAGGAAGCGGTCCTCGAGATAGTCCTCCGCGTACTTGATCGCCCCCGCGGTGCCGCGGCGATCGGGCTCCTCGACGTAGCGGATCCGCGGCCCCCCGGGGATCTCCTCGCCGAGGCCCTCGCGGACCCCCGCCGCGAGGAAGCCGATCGAGAGCACCGCCTCCTCGACGCCGTGCCGGGCGAGCCAGTCGAGCATGTAGCGGAGGAAGGGCCGATCGACGAGCGGGATGATCGGCTTCGGCACGGTCCGGGTCAGGGGCCGCAGCCGGGTCCCCTCCCCGCCGACGAGGACGAGTGCCTGCATCAGCCGGTCGCGGCGCGATCCGCGGCGCTCGAGGCGCGCCCGATCCCCTCGTAGGTGAACCCCGCTTCCCTGAGGGTGTCGGGATCGAGGAAGTTGCGCCCGTCGACGAGCAACGGGTTCGCCATTCGCTCCGCCATCGCCCGCCAGTCGAGCTCGGCGAACTCAGGCCACTCAGTTACCAGAACCGCCGCATCGGCGCCCGCGAGCGCCTCTTCCGCGGACTGAGCGAACTCCACCGCGGGAAGCAGCTCCCTCGCTCGATGCTCGGCCACCGGGTCGTAGCCGCGGACCCTCGCTCCCTCCCCCAACAGCCTTGCGGCGAGCACCAAGCTGGAGGCATCCCGCATGTCGTCGGTATCCGGCTTGAACGCCAGGCCGAGGAGGGCGACCGTCTTTCCGACCAGAGGGCCGAGGTGTCGCTCCAGCTTTCCGACCACCCGGCGCTTCTGCAGCTCGTTCACCTCGATCACCGAGGTCAGGAGCTGGAAGTGGTATCCGGAGTTGGCGGCGAGCTTCTTAAGGCTGGAAACATCCTTCCCAAAACAACTTCCCCCCCATCCGAGGCCGGCGTGGAGGAAGCGCGGTCCGATTCGCTCGTCCAGACCCATGCCCCTAGCTACCTCGGTGACGTCGGCGCCGACCTCGTCGCAGACGACCGCGATCTCGTTGATGAACGAGATCTTCGATGCGAGGAACGCGTTCGAGGCGAGCTTGATCATCTCCGCACTTGCGACATCGGTCCGCAGCATCTCGCCGCCCAGCGGCTCATACGCCCGGGCCACGGCATCCGCCGCCCACTCGCTGTCCTCATCAGCCCCGATCACGACTCGGTCGGGGTGGAGGAAGTCCTCTACCGCCGAGCCCTCTTTGAGGAACTCCGGACAGGACACGTAGGCCAGATCCGGGACGTCACGCTTGATCGTCCGCCCGGTGCCGGTCGGGACCGTGCTCTTCATCACCAGCGCGTGCTCCCCGTCGGAGCGCAGCTCGGCGACGACCGCCTGGACCCGCGACAGGTCCGCGTCGCCGGAGTAGGTCGGGGGCGTGTCGACGCAGCAGAAGAGGAGCCGCGCGTTGTCCATCACCTCACCGATCTCGGTGGTGAAGTGGAGCCGCTTCTGGTTGCCGCTCAGGAGCTCCGGCAGGCCCGGCTCGTGGATCGTCACCTCGCCAGCGCGCAGGGACTCGATCTTCGGCTCGTCGATGTCGATCGCGTGGACGTCGTGGCCGAGCTCCGCGAAGCAGGTCGCGGTGACCAGGCCCACCCAGCCGACGCCGACGACGCCGATCGGCTCCTTCTCGTTGCTCACAGCCATCGGGCGCGACATTCTCGCGTTCGTGCCAGATTGAGGCGTTGTGGCGGGCTCAAGTCTCTGCGCTCAAGCGTCCTCCCACCCGGCTAATGCCTACTGCTCCGGCGAGTACGGCCTCATCGACTGCGGCGATACCAAGCATCTCCGCCTCGCTGAGTGAGCCGAGCAGCGTGTTCGAGACCCAGTAGGCGCCCTGCGGCGTCTTGAAGCCGACCACCTGGAGGCGATCGCCCTCGTAGAAGAGCAGGTACTCGCGGTCGCCGACCTGGCGCGTTTCGCTGGGGTTCTCGAGGATCGGCGGATCCCCCCATTTCGTGCCCATGACCCCGTAGTACTCGGGGACGCCGAACGGGCTCGTAATCGGGAAGACGAACTTGTAAGAGGGGTAGTGCTCCCCGTCATACGTGTCGATGCGGTAGGCGCGGGACTGGTCGCTGTAGGAGGAGCCCGCCTTCAGCTTCACCGGGGCGATCACCGGGAAGCCGAGCTTGCGGTCGAACTCGAGCGCGTACCGCTGGGCGTCGGCGGCGGCGTCGACCAAGGACGGCGCGGGCGGTCCGCCCTCTGCGCCCCCGCCGGAGGAGCCGCCGCTTCCGCCGTCATCGCCTCCCTCGCCGCCGTCCTCACCATCCTCGGTCGCCTCGTCGGTCGGCGCCGGCGCCTCACCGAGGAACTGCTTCACGGCCGACTGGATCTGCTCGTTCGAGGCGGTCACGTAGGCGCTGTCGGGCCCCCCGAGGTCACCCTGGAACTCGATCCGGCGAACCGGTGCGTCGCGCAGCTCGATGAACAGCTTGAGCACGTCGAGCATCGCGATCGGGTCCTTGATGTCGGAGGTCGTGTACTTGGTGAAGATGTCGATGAACTGCTGCTTCTTCGCGAAGAGGCGACTGGGGGGCACCTTCTGCCGCGCCTCGCGAAGGAAGGACTGCTGCCGGGCGGCGCGGACGAGGTCGTTGTCGTCGTGCCGGAAGCGGACGTACTGGAGCGCCTTGTAGCCGCAGAGCTGCTGGTAGCCGGAATCGATGTCGATCTCGGCGAACTTCTGGGTCTCGTCGAAGATCCCCTCGTTCGAGTGGAAGTAGTCGCGATCGACGTCGATGAAGACGCACTCGATCGCGTTGACCGCCTCGGCGAAGCCGGCGAAGTCGATGTTGACCACATGGTTGATCTCGAGGCCGGTGAGCTGCTTGACGACCTCGAGCGTCTTCTGCGGCCCCCCCTTCTTGCCCCCCTGCGTGTACGCCTCGTTGAGCTTGCCGATCCCGTAGCCCGGGATGTTCACCTGGAGGTCGCGCGGGAGTGAGAGGAGCGATAGGACCTGCTTCTCGGGATCGAGGCGGAGCAGCATCGTCGTATCCGAGCGGCCCACGTCCTCGATGTCGGGCCGGATGTCGGACCCGAGGATCAGCACGGTCTGCGGCTCGCCGCCGTCGACCTCATCGAGCTGCTTCTCGACGCCGGGGATCCCGCCGAGCCCTTCGGCGATGTCGGTCAAGTAGAGGAGCAGGCTCGCGGCGGTGGCGGTCGCGAACGAGATCACGATCACGAACGAGGCGGCGAGAAATCGGGGCCAGAGCCCCGCCCGCGGGGGCTTGTCGTCGCCGTTCGCGGCCGCCGCGACCGCGGCGGGCGCACGCCGGCGCACCCGGCGCCTTGGCCTCGGGCTCCTCCGCCTCGGGCTCCTCGTCCGCGGACTCCCCGGCCTCCGGCTCGGCCTCGCGCTCGTGCTGCTCCTCGTCGTCGGACTCTCCGTCCCCGTCGAGCGGTTCGGCCTCGACCGTGTCCTGCGGGTCCGCAGCCTCGCCCGAGGGCTCGGCGTCCGGGGCGTGGGGCTCCTCGACGGGACCGGGTTCCTCGGGATCCGGCGGCTCCTCCACCGGCGGCGGGGGGCCGGAGGGCGGCTCGTCGGGCCCGGGCGGCTCGGCCGGTGGCGGCTCCTCACCCGCCTGCGCCTGTCGGCCCGCCCAGGTCGCGGGGGGCGGCGGCGGAGGCTCCGGCGGGTCGAGCGGCTCGTGCATGTCGTCGGACTCCGGCACGTCGTCGCCCGGCTCATCGGGCGGCAGGTCGCGGCGCTCGTCGTCGCCGGCGCTCATCGGCTGTCGCCGCCGTGAGCGCGGAGACGCTCGGGAAGGGTCTCGATAAAGCTGGTCAGCGTCCGCCGGTAGCTGGCGAGCGAGGCGATCGAGACCCATTCGTCGGGACCGTGGTGCCCGCCGCCGATCGGTCCGAATTCGACCGCCGGGATCCCCGCGCGGAGGAATGAGACCGCATCCGAGGCGCCGTCGCGGCCGACGCTGACGACCCCGCCTCGATGATGCGGGGCGGCGGCTTCGCAGAGCGCGCGCACCCAGACGGAGCGACGGTCGACCGTGGCCGGCGGGCGCCGGAACGTCGAGACGATCCGAGCGTCCAGCTCAGACACCTCCTCGAGGATCCGTGCGGGCTCCTGCTCCGGCAGGTAGCGGATGTCCACGTCGATCACGCAAGTGTCTGGAACCTTGTTCAGCGCGTCGCCGCCCCAGATCCGGCCGAGGTTGATCGAGGGGCGGTCGAAGAGCTCCGAGCTCTCGCCGGCAAACGGTAGCGATTCAACCTGCCGAAACACCTCGTACGCCTTCAACACGGCGTTCTCGCCGAGCCAGGGGGTCGCGCCGTGCGCGGCGCGCCCGGTGACCTCGAGGCGCATCGCCAGAACGCCCTTGGCCTCGACGCCGACGTAGAGGTCGGTCGGCTCGCCGGTGATCGCGAAGTCGCCGACGAAGCCCTCCTCGACGAGCTGGTCGGAGCCCCGGTCGGCCTCCTCCTCGGACTCCTCGTCGGGAACCAGCGCCAGCCGGACGCGGACGCGCTCCTGCTCGCGGAGGTCGTGCAGGGCGAGCATCATCGCCGCGGCTGCGCCCTTCATGTCGTAGGCGCCGCGCCCGATCAGCTGGTCGCCCTCGACGCGCGGCTCGAACTGACCCGAGCGCCCGGGCACGACGTCGAGATGCCCGTGCAGGAGCACGGTCGGGGCGGGCGGCCCATCCTTGGGGCCGACCTCGGCGTAGGCGACCGGCAGTCCCCGCACCGTCACCTCGCGAGCGTCGATGTCGCGCGCCTCGAGCCAGCCCTTGACGAACCCGGCCGCGAGCTTGATCCCCTCCCCCTGGGAGGTGTCGTAGGCGATCAGCCGCTCGGCCAGCGACCGCTCATCGGTTCCGGGCGTCGTCGTCATTGCGAGCGCGAAAGGCTATCCGGGGGGCGAATCGCCACCGGCTGCGTACGTAAGTACACGATGGGGTCTCCAACCACGCAGTCGCAGGCCAAAGCGTGGGCGCTCGCCAGGGCGCAGGAAGGGGCGATCTCGTTCGAGCAGCTGCGGGCGCTGGGGTTCACTGCCCGCGCCATCCGCCACCGCGTCGCGACGGGGCGTCTGCATCCGCGGTACCGCGGCGTCGTACGCCGTTGGCCGCGCGCAGCTCAGCCGTGCGGGCGAGCTGATGGCCGCGGTGCTCCGCTGCGGAATGGGCGCCGTGCTCAGCCACGAGAGCGCCGCGGAGTTGTGGGGCATCCTGGCCCGAGGCCGGGGCCCGATCGAGGTCTCCGTCCCAGCGACGCGCGACCCGCGGGTCAAGGGCATCCGCGTCCACCGGCGCGCACGTCTCCCCGCCGGGGACGTCGCAAAGGTCGGGACCATCCCCCTCACAAGCCCGGTCCGGACCCTGATCGACCTCGCAACCCGCCTCCCAACCCGACCAGCTCGAGGCTGCCATAAACAAGGCCGACAAGCGCGACCTCGTTGATCCCGAAGCGCTTCGGCGAGCGCTCGAGGGGCATGCCGGGCAGCCCGGCGTGCGTCGACTTCGCCGGCTCCTCGATCGCCACACCTTCCGCCTCACCGAGTCCGAGCTCGAGCGGCGCTTCCTTCGGATCGTCCGGTAGGCCGGCCTGCCTTTGCCGGACACCCAGATCGAGCTCGCCGGCCGCGTCGACTTCTACTGGGAGGAGCTCGGACTTCGTCGAGACGGACGGCTGGCGGTATCACCGCACCCCTGCGCAGCAGGCCAGGGACAACCGCCGGATGCAGGGTCACGTGGCCGCCGGCCGCACGGCGATCCGGTTCAGCCATTACGAGATCCGCTACGAGGCTCGACGGGTGGCCTCAATGCTGGCGAGGACGGTGCGCCGACTCGCGATCTAACTGCTCTCGGCGATTTCGAGGAAGGCCTCAGCGCGCGCCTTCTCCCGCTCGGCCTGCTCGCGGGCGGCGCTCCCCTCCTCCGCGTCCGAGATCCGCTGCTCCGCGTCGGAGACGCGGTCGCGCAGCTCGGATGCGTCGAGCTCATCGGGCGGGATCGCCTCGCTGACCAGCACGGTGGCGCGGTTCGCGAAGACCTGGAGCCAGCCCTCGGCGGTGGCGTAGCGCTCCACCTCTCCCTCGGAGTGATGGAGGCGCAGCTCCGAGGGGACGACGCGGGCGAGAACCGGCACGTGGCGCGCCAGGATCCCGATCTCGCCGGTCTGGGTCTTCGTCGAGACCTGCTGGAGCTCGCCGTCGAAGATCTCGCCCTCGGGCGTGAGGACCCTGGCGTGGAGCTTGTGCTCCTCAGCCATCGTCCTCCCCGGACTCCTCCTCCTCCTCCGACTGCTCCTCCTCGGATCCCTGCTCCTCGGAGGGCTGCTCGTCGCCCTCCTCCTCCTCCTCGGACTCGCGCTCCTTCGCCTCGTCGCCCTCGGCCTCGGCACCGGACTCCTCGTCCTCCTTCGCGCCCTTGGATTCGGCGACGACCTGGTCGATCGAGCCCTTCATGTAGAAGGCGCGCTCGGGGACGTCGTCGAGGTTGCCCTCGACCAGCTCCTTGAACCCGGAGACGGTCTCCGAGACCGGCACGTAAACGCCGTCGGTCCCGGTGAACGCCTCGGCGACGAAGAACGGCTGCGAGAGGAACCGCTCGATCTTCCGCGCCCGGTTGACGATCAGCTTGTCCTCGTCGGCGAGCTCGTCGATGCCGAGGATCGCGATGATGTCCTGGAGCTCCTTGTAGCGCTGCAGGACCTCCTGCACCTGGGTCGCGACCTGGTAGTGCTCGTCGCCGAGGACGTCCGGCTTGAGGATCGTCGAGGTCGAGTCGAGCGGGTCCACCGCCGGGTAGATCCCCTTCTCCGCGATCGACCGCGAGAGCGTCGTGGTCGCGTTCAGGTGGGCGAACACCGACGCCGGCGCGGGGTCGGTGAGGTCGTCGGCGGGCACGTAGATCGCCTGCACCGAGGTCACCGAGCCCTTCGAGGTCGAGGTGATTCGCTCCTGCAGCTCGCCCATCTCCGTCTCCAGGGTCGGCTGGTAGCCGACCGCGGAGGGCATCCGCCCGAGCAGCGCCGAAACCTCGGAGCCCGCCTGGACGAAGCGGAAGATGTTGTCGATGAACAGCAGCACGTCCTGCCCGCCCTCCTCACGGAAGTACTCGGCCATGGTCAGGCCCGAGAGCGCCACCCGCAGGCGGGCGCCGGGGGGCTCGTTCATCTGCCCGAAGACGAGCATCGTCTTGTCGATCACCCCTGACTCCTTCATCTCGAGCCAGAGGTCGTTGCCCTCGCGGGAGCGCTCGCCGACGCCGCAGAAGGCCGAGAGGCCCTCGTGCTCCTCGCCGATGTTGCGGATCAGCTCCTGGATCAGCACGGTCTTGCCGACCCCGGCGCCGCCGAAGAGGCCCACCTTGCCGCCCTTCGCGTAGGGAGCGAGCAGGTCGACGACCTTGATCCCGGTCTCGAGGATCTCCTGGGTCGGGGTGAGGTCCTCGACCTCGGGCGCCGCACGATGGATCGGCCAGCGCTCCTCGACGTCCACGGGCTCGCCCTGGTCGATCGGGTCGCCGAGCAGGTTGAAGATCCGCCCCAGGGTGACGTCGCCGACCGGGACCGTGATCGGCCCCCCGGTGTCGATCACCTCGTCGCCGCGCTGGAGCCCGTCGGTGGAGTCCATCGCCACCGCCTTGATGCGGTCGTCGCCGAGATGCTGCTGGACCTCCAGGACGAGCTCGGTTGCCTCGTCCTCGTCGCGGTCGGCGGCACCGCCTTCCAGCTTCACCTTGAGCGCCGAGTAGATCTCCGGCAGCTCATCGGGGAAGGCGACGTCGACCACCACTCCGGTGACCTGCTCGACCCTTCCGACGTTTCCGTTCTCTTCAGACATCTATCTCCTATCCGAGGGCTTCCGCCCCGCCTACGACTTCCAAGATCTCCTGCGTGATCTCCGACTGACGCACCCGGTTCATCTCCAGGGTCAGGTCGCCGATCATGTCCTGCGCGTTCTCCGCGGCGTTTCGCATCGCGGTCATCCGCGAGCCGTGCTCGGACGCCGTCGACTCGAGCAGGGCCCGGAAGATCGACAGGTCGACGTACTCGCGGAAGAGCTGCGGCAGGAGCAGCTCCGGGTCCGGCTCGTATACCCACAACGCCTTCGCGTGCGCCTCGGCGAGCTCCGGGTCCTCGGGCTCCTCCGGCTCTGGGATCCCCTCGCCGAAGACCTCCGCCTGTTGGAGCGGCAACAGGGTCTGCCGGCGCACGTACTGGGTCAGCGGGGAGACGTAGCGGTTGTAGATCAGCTCGACGCGGTCGAGGTCCTGGTCCATGTACGCCGAGCTCAGGTCCTCCCCGATCTCGCGCGCATTGGCGAACGAGGGCCGGTCGGTGAAGCCCACGTAGGAGTGCTCCACGTCGTCGCCGCGAAACGAGAGCGTCGAGTTACCCCGCCGGCCGACAACGGAGAAAGTGACGTCGACGCCGTCCGCCTCGAACTCCCGCTGCAGCTCGAAGCCCGCCCGCAGGATCTGGGTGTTGAACGAGCCGGCCAGCCCGCGATCGCCGGTGACCAGCAGGATCCCGACCTTGTTGAGCTGCTCTCGCTCCTCGAGCACCGGGATGTCGGGCATCGTGCCGGCGGCCTCGGAGACCTGACGCGTCATCTTGCGGATCTCCTGCGCGTACGGGCGCAGGTTCGCGATCCGCTCCTCCGCCCGGCGCAACCGCGCCGCGGCGACCATCTCCATCGCCCGGGTGATCTTGTGGATGTTCTTGACCGAGGAGATCCGATTCTTGACTTCCTTGCGCGTGGCCATTAGATGGCCGCCTCCATGGCCGCGTGCGCCCGGGGGCGCACCTGGCCGAGCAGGTCAGGGACGCAGGATGCGAAGTGTGCTTCCAGCACACGAGCATGCGAGGACGCAGGCATGCGACGTGCCAGGGGCGTCATCCGGGTGTGCGCGGTCGTCGAGGCGGCCATCTAGTTAGGCGGTGACCTCCTCGGTCTCCTCTTCCCGCTCGCCTTCGCCCTCGCGCTCGGCGCGCTCGACCGTCTTCTCCGCCTTCTCTCCCTCGGCCTCGGCCTCGCGCTCGGTCCCCGCCTCCTCCTCGGTGCGGCCCGGGCGCTCGTGCTCCTCCTCGTCCTTGACCCGGTCGGACTCGCCCTCCTCTAGCGGCTGGCCCTCCTCGTCGAAGTCGGGGCCGAAGTCGTCGACCATCTCGCCGATCGCGTCGCCGAGCTTCTCCAGGTCCTCGTCCGAGAGCTCGCCCGACTCGTTGATCCGCTTCATGAGGTCAGATCGTTCGGAGTGCAGGCGGTCGAGCAGGTCGGCGAGGAAGTCGGAGACGCGGTCCACCTTGATGCGGTCGAGATAGCCGCCGGTTCCGGCGTAGATCGCGGCCACCTGGTCGGCGACCGAGAGCGGGCTGCGCTCGTTCTGGTTCAGCGCCTCCACCAGCCGCTCGCCGCGACCCAGCGTCTTCTGGGTGTCGGGGTCGAGCTCGGAGCCGAACTGCGCGAACGCCTCCAACTCGCGGTACTGGGAGAGCTCGAGGCGGAGCTTGCTTGCCACCTTCTTCATCGCCTTGGTCTGCGCGTTGCCCCCCACCCGCGAGACCGAGATGCCGACGTTGATCGCCGGCCGGACGCCCGAGAAGAAGAGGTCCGACTCGAGAAAGATCTGGCCGTCGGTGATCGAGATCACGTTGGTCGGGATGTAGGCCGAGACGTCGCCGGCCTGCGTCTCGATGATCGGCAGCGCCGTCAGCGAGCCGCCCCCGAGGTCGTCGTTCAGCTTCACCGCGCGCTCGAGGAGCCGCGAGTGCAGGTAGAAGACGTCCCCCGGATAGGCCTCGCGGCCCGGCGGGCGCCGCAGGAGCAGCGACATCTGGCGGTACGAGTAGGCGTGCTTGGTCAGGTCGTCGTAGATGCAGAGCGCCGCCCTGCCGTTGTAGAGGAAGTGCTCCCCCATCGCGCACCCGGCGTACGGCGCCATGTACTTGATCGGCGCCGCCTCGTCGGCGGGCGCGGCGACGATGATCGTGTTCTCCATCGCGCCGGCCTCCTCCAGGGTCTCCATCACCTGGACGACCGTGGACATCCGCTGCCCGATCGCGACGTAGACGCAGACGAGGTCCTTGTCCTTGTTGTTGATGATCGCGTCGAGCGCGATCGCGGTCTTGCCGGTCTGGCGGTCGCCGATGATCAGCTCGCGCTGGCCGCGGCCGATCGGGATCATCGAGTCGATCGCCTTGAGCCCGGTCTGCATCGGCTCCTCGACGGGCTTGCGCTGAACCACGCCCGGTGCCTTGAACTCGGCCGGCCGGGTCTCGGACGCGTTGACCTCGCCCTTGTCGTCGAGCGGACGGCCGAGAGGGTCCACCAGGCGCCCGAGCAGCTCGTCGCCGACCGGGATCTCGAGCAGGCGGCCGGTGCGCTTGACCGTGTCGCCCTCGACCACCTTGTCCCACTCGCCGAACATCACAACGCCGACGTTGTCGGCCTCGAGGTTGAGCGCGAGGCCGGTGACGTCGTGCGGCAGCTCGAGCATCTCGAGCGACATGCAGTTGTCGAGCCCGTGCACGCGCGCGATCCCGTCGGCGACGGAGAGGACCGTCCCGACCTCGGAGAGGTCGGCCGACTCCTCCTCCAGTCCCTCGATCCGCTGCCGCAGAATCTTGGCAATCTCGTCCGGCTTTATCTCCATCTGAAGGCGCTCTTCCTTTCGCTCGCTAAGTCCTTTGGATCCGCGATGCCTAGCCGGCCCGCGCGATCTCCCGTCTCATTCTCTCCAGCCTGTTGCGCAGGCTCGCGTCGAGGACCATGTTGCCGACCCTGAGCACGAGGCCTCCGAGGATCTCCGGATCGACCGTCGAGCTCAGCTCGACCTCTCGCCCGGTCTGCTTCTCGATCTCGTCGCCGACCTGCTTGACCACCGACTTGTCGAGCTCGATCGCGCTGGTCACGTTCACCTCGAGCTGCTTGAGCTCCTCGGCGACGAGCTCCTCGAACCGGCTCCGAATCCGGAAGATCGCCGGCATCCGGTGCTTCTCGGCGAGCAGCTCGAGGAAGTTGACCAACTCCGGGTCGGCCCCCGAGACGGCCTTCGCGATCCCCTCCCGCTTCTCCGCCGACGAGAAATACGGGCTGAAGAAGAAGACCTGCAGGTCCTTGTCCTCGGCGACGGCGTCCGCGAACTCCGCGAGCTGGTCGCGGATCTCCTCGAGCTTGCCCTTCTCCTTGGCGACCTCGAAGAGCGCCTCGGCATACACGCGCGCGATCTCCTCCACTACGAGCTCCGGCTCCCTTCCGAGTCGCCGTTGCCGGACTGCGTCGCCAGGGCGGAGAAGTCGACCTCGCCGAGCGCCTCCTCGACGAGCCGCTTCTGGTCGTCGTCCGAGAGGGACTTGCGGGTCACCTTCTCGGTCGCGAGCACGGTCAGGTCGGCGACCTCCTTGCGGATCTGCTCGAGCGAGCGCCGCGTCTCGGTCTCGATGTCCCTGCGGGCGGCCGCGACGAGCTCCTCCCGCTTCGCCTTGCCCTCGTCGGTGGCCTCGCGCTCGAGGTTCTCCGCCGCCTTGCGGGCGCGGGCGGTGATGTCCTCGGCCTGCTCGCGAGCCTCCTTGAGCCGCTGGCGGTACTCCGCGAGGAGCTGGTCCGCCTCCTCGCGCTGCTTCTCGGAGGCGTCGATGTTCTCGCGGATCGCGTTCGCGCGCTTCTCCAGCGCCGCGCCGATCCGCGGCAGGGCGGCCCGCTTGAGGACGTAGAAGGTCACCCCGAAGGCGATCAGCGTCCAGATCATCAGCCCGAGGCCGGGCGAGACCAGGAAGCTGCCCTCGGACCCGGACGATGCCGCGACGAGCGGCGCGACGATGTCGGCGGCCAACCGCATGCGCCTAGAGGAAGAAGGCGATCAGCCCGAAGATGAACGTGTAGAAGGCGACCGCCTCGGTCAGCGCGAAGCCGAGCCAGCGGATCGCCTGCAGCTCGTCCTTCAGCTCCGGCTGGCGGGCGACCGACTCGATCTCCTTGCCGAAGATGATCCCGATGCCGATCCCGGCTCCGATCGAGCCGAGGCCGGCTCCGATCCCGAGCGCGATCGACTTCAGGCCGTCGTCGGTGACTCCGGATGCGGCCTGTGCGATCGGAAGCAGTAGCTCTTCCATGGTGACTCCTTTTCCTCGTTACAAAGCTTGGGTTAGTGGGCTTCGCCGACGGCGCCGCCAATGTAGATCGCGGTAAGTGTGGAGAAGATGAACGCCTGGAGCGTCGCCACCAGGCCGACCTCGAAGACGAAGAAGGCGAAGGCGACGGGAAACGTGAGCACGCCGAGCGCTGCGAGGCCGAGCAGCACCGCGAGGCCCCCGGCCATGAACAGGATCAGCAGGTGGCCGGCGAGGATGTTGGCGAACAACCGGACGGCGAGCGAGATCACGCGCACCATGTGCGAGATCACCTCGATCACGAAGATCGCCCCCCTCCCGAAGGCGTTCATCGACTCGAGGCCCGGCGGCAGCCAGCTCGCGAAGTACTTGCCCGCGCCCCGCTCGCGGATCCCCTCGGTGTGGTAGGCGATCACCGAGATGATCGCGAGCACGAGCGGGATCGAGATGTTCGCCGTCGCCGCATAGATCGCGAAGGTGGGCACCGAGACCCCGAAGACGTCGACGGTGTGCTCCGTGTTGGTCGGCAGGGGGATATAGCCGAGCATGTTCGAGAACCAGATGAAGAAGAACAGCGTCGCCAGGTACGGGAACCACTTGCGCGCGAGCTTCTCCTCGGGGATGTTGCCGGCGATGTTGTTGCGGGTCAGGTCGTAGGCCAGCTCCATCGCCATCTGGACCTTGTTCGGCTTGCGCTCCATGCGCTTGGAGATGTAGGTCATCGCCGCGATCGTCGCGCCGGCGGCCAGGAGCAGGTAGAGGACCGCCTTGTTGATGCTCATGTCGGCGAAGCCCAGGTCGAGGGAGATCCAGGGGTCGAGCAGGAACTCGTTCTGCGGCTGGAACTCCTCGTTCTTGCCCGAGCTGCCGGCGACGAGCGCGAGCGCGATCGTGATCAGCAGGTAGAGCCCGATCGCAAGGAAGACCTTCGCCTTGCGGCTCAGCCCGCCGCCGTTCTCCGCCGCTGACACCTCCATCAGGCCTCCTCCCGCGGGGAGCCCAGCCGCGCCGCCGCCTCCCCGGCGAGGCCGGCGGTGACGAGGACGGCCGCGAGCACCGCCGCGGCGAGCCCGGCCTCCTCGCCGACGAGGAGTCCGACGAGCAGCACCGCGAGCGTGACCACCCAGAGCCGGGCGACGATCGAGCCGCCTATCAAGCCAAGCGCCGTGGTCCGCTCGTCGGCCTGGGCCAGCCGCCTCTCGGTGACGAGCTGGAGGGCTCGCTGGGCGAGCCATCCAGCGGCCGCGGCCGCGTAGCCGGCGAGCGGCAGCCCGGCGACGAGGAAGACCACCAGCGCGAGCGCCAGGACCGCCAGGTCGGCGTTGCGGAGCAGGATCGCGGGACGACCGCTCGCGCCGCTAGTCGGTTCTAGAGCAAGCGTGGACAAGGGCCATCCCCACGCCGAGGCCCGCGGTCAGTTCCGCCGCAGCCCCGCTGACCCTGATCGGGCCAGTGTCGGTCGGGGGTGACGGAGTCGTCGAATTCCAATCGGGATCCGGGCGCGAAATCGAAGAGAAAAGCGGTCGGAAAAGAACGCCGCCTGCGGGCCCCCTCGGGGTCGCGGCGGTTGACGAAAGGGTATCCGAAACCCGCCTGTTCAAGCGGAGCAATCTCACATAATGGGGGCTCGGGTGTCTTGACGACGTGCGGGTCGGCGACAAGGGACTCGCCGGGGACAGGAGGGACACAAGCGCGCAGATGACGGGACGGAGGCTTCGCCGGATGGCCGGACGAGCCGTCGTGTGCGCGCTTGCGGACTCGCGCTCGCCGCAACTCCCGCGCTCGCCGCCTCGAGCGTGACCTACAGCCCGAGCATCTTCGGGAGCCAGGTCTCGGTCAACGGCGAGGCCAACGACGATCTGATCGAGATCTCGGTCGAGGGCCGAACGTCGTCATCCGCGACAACGGCACGGGCGGGATCACCACCGCCGACGCCGACTGCGGCGCAGGGGGCGACGGCAGCGTGCTGTATAACCAGCCCGCATGTCGTTCACTGAATCGGTGGACGCGCTCTTAAGCGATAGCGCGTTCGTGTGGGGTTTCCTGTGCGCCGCCGCGATCGTGATCTTGCTGACGCCGCTGGTCGGGCGTCTGGCCCCCTGGGTGAACGGGCTCGACGACGGCGGCGACCGTCCGCGCGTGCACCAGACCCCCCTCCCGAGGATCGGCGGGATCGCGATCGTGATCGGGATCATGGTCCCGGCCCTCCTGTTCATGGACGTGGACGGGCCCTACACGTGGATCTTGATCGGTACCGCAGCGGTGGCCGTGCTGGGACTGGTCGACGACATCCACGGACTCAGACCCCGGACGAAGTTCATCGCAGTGATGGCGATCGCGCTGATCCCGGTGGTGGGTGCGGACCTCACGATCAGTCACATCACCCTGCCGCTGATCGGTGATCACGACATCGGCTGGGTCGGCTACCCGCTGACCCTCCTGTGGATCGCTTTCCTCGCGAACCTGATCAACCTGATCGACGGGATGGACTCGCTGGCGGCGGGCATCGTCGCGATCGCCTCGGCGTCATTCGCGCTCCTCGCGGCCTCATGGGGGCGGACCGAGACCGCCGTGCTCGCAGGCATCGTCTGCGCCGCCACGCTCGCGTTCCTATGGCACAACTACCATCCCGCGAAGATCTTCATGGGCGACTCCGGGGCGCTCGCGCTCGGTTTCCTGCTCGCGACCGTGTCGATCCTGGGAGTGCTCAAGACGGCGGCCACGATCGCTCTCGTCGCGCCGCTTCTGGTCATCGCCGTGCCGATCCTCGACACCTCCTTCGTGGTCCTGAAGCGGCTCAAGTACCGGCGTCCGCCGTGGGGCGCCGACCACAACCACTTCTACCACCGCTTCATGCGCATCGGCTACTCGCAGCGCAGAACGGCGGCGTACCTCCACGTCTGGGCTGCCCTCATCGCCTCATACGGGCTTCTCCTGCGCTTCCTCCCGCCTCGCCCCGGTGGCGAGATCGACCCCACCAACGCCCTGATTGCCGCCGGCGCCGGGCTGCTGGTCATCGGCACCTCGATCTGGATGGTCTACAACCTCGAGATCCTCAAGGCCCGCCACCTGCAAGGGCTGCGCCGCCAGCGCCCCGCGCCGCCTCTTGACCTGCCCCCGGAGGGGGCCGAGGAGGAGCACGAGGAACCGCTCGAGCGCGCCCTGACCGCCCACCGATAGAACACAGGCGAGGATGCGGATCTGGGTGGATATGACGTCCGCGCCGCACCCGCTGGTGCTGAGACCGCTGATCGCCGGTCTCGAGGCGGCGGGCCACGAGGTACTCGTCACGGCGCGCGCATTCGGCCAGACGGAGGGGGTACTCGAGCGGCTCGGCATCGGCCACGAGACGATCGGACGGCACGGCGGCGCCTCGACCGCCCGGAAGGCGGCCGCGTTGGGCCGCCGAAGCGCCCAGCTCCGGCGCTGGGCGAAAGGGCGCGGGTTCGACCTCGGCCTGGCCCACGGCTCCGTCGACCTCGCGGTCGTCTGCGCGGGCCTTCGGGTGCCCTCGGTGCAGATGCAGGACTACGAGTTCGCGGGCCTGCAGCGCCAGGTCAGCTTCCGGCTCGCGCGCCGTGTGCTCGTCCCGGAGGCGATCCCGGTGAAGCGGCTTCGCCGCACCGGTGCGCCCGCGCGAAAGCTCTTCAGATACCCCGGCTTGAAGGAGGACTACTACCTCTCCGACTTCGAGCCGGACCCGGCTGTGCTCGAGCAGCTCGGCATCGACCGCCGGCCGATCCTGGCCATCGTCCGCCCGCCGGACGAAACCGCGGAGTACCGCGCTCGCAATCGGCTCTACGAGGAGGTCCTGAATCGTCTGCAGCACGAGCCGGAGACGATCACCGTGGTGTTTCCGCGCAGCGACGACCAGCGCCGGGTCCTGCGCGGGCGGGCCGGCCCGTCGTTCCTGGTCCCCGAGCGCGTCGTCGACACGCAAAGCCTGATCGCCTACGCCGACCTGGTCGTCGGCGGCGGCGGGACGATGACCCGCGAGGCGGTTGCCCTCGGCACCCCGTCCTACACGATCTTCAGCGGACGGCTCGGCGGTGTCGATAAAAGCCTGATCGCCGCCGGCAGCCTGCGGCCCGTGGCGGACCCGGAGCAGATCGAGCCCCGAAAGCGAGACTCCGAGCCCGGTGTCCGGAACCCGCGGGATCCGGAGCTTCTGGTCGGGGCGGTGCTCGACGCCGCGTCGTAGGAACGCCGCACGGGGCCCTCCTTAGAGACTGTCCGAAAACCCGCGTGTGCGGCTGGCGAGTGACCGGGGCGGGCCAGCCAAGGACGCAGCCGGTGAAGCGTGCTACAGGCGGGGGTTCTCGGACAGTCTCTTAGCGCGCCGCCGCGCGCCCGAGGATCTCGGCCATCCGCGCGGCCTCACGGCGGGCGTCGTGCAGCGCGGCCGCGTCCCGCGCCGCCTTGTTGGGTGAAGGCATCTCCGCCGCCGCCGCCAACGCCGTAGTCAGCGCGGAGACGTCTTGCGGGTCGACCAGAACACCCGCCTCGGGCGGGACGAACTCCGGGGGCCCGCCGACCCCGGTTGCGACCACGGTGCGCTCCATCGCCATCCCCTCGAGGGTCGCCTGGCCGAAGGGCTCGACGAGCGACGGTTGGCAGAGGACGTCCGCCGCGGCGATCCAGCGCGGAACCTCGGCCTGCGGGAGGCGACCGGTGACGCGCACGTTCGGCCGGCCCTCGAGGGCGCCGCGCAGCGGGCCGTCGCCCACGAACGCGAGCCGGCCACGCCCGAAGCGCTCGAACGCATCGGCAAGGCGGACAACGTTCTTGCGTTCGATCAGGGAGCCGACGCAGGCGAACGCCGGGCCTGCCCCGTCCCAGTCCAGCTCTCGGCGCGCCCGAGCGGCCGGCAACGGCTCGAACGCCCCTAGGTCCACGCCGCAATCGGCGATCTCGAGCTTGGTGCGAGCGGCCGGGATGCGCTGGGCGAGGCGGTCCGCAAGCCACCGCGAATTGGCGATCACCGCCGCGGCCCGGGCGACGACCCCCCGGGTCGCCGTGAGCACGCCTGGTATGTCGCCGAGATTGGCGACGTCCTGGCCGTGGGCCATGACCACCAGCGGGACTCGCGAGGCAAGCGACGCGAACGCTCCGGCGGCGCCGGCGGGAAAGAGGAAATGCGCGAAGACGACGTCGGGCCGGTTACGGATTGCGGCCGCAACCGCCTCGGCGCTGAGGCGAGCGTAGTCGGTCGGCGGACCGCCCCGGCGGCTGATCGAGACCACATCGACGTCGTGTCCGATCGCTTCGAGCTCGCGCTTGAGCGGGAGCAGGAAGCTCCCCAAATCCGGGTGCTCCGGACTGGGCCACATCGCGGTTACGAGCAGGATGCGCACGGCGGGGTTACCGGTTACCGGTCGCGGCAGCCAGGAGATCGGGTCGGCCGAGCGCCTCCAGCCAGATCGCGTCCGCTTCCTGCGCGCCCGCGGCTGCGCCGAGACGCTCGGTGAGCCATTCGGCGGCCGAGGTGCCGGGGCCGCCACGGATCGGCGCTGTCCCCTGGTGGACCTCGTCCCCGACTTCCTCCCCCTCCGCGGTCAGAACCTCGGTCATCGTCTCACCACTGCGAACGCCGATCGTGCTCACGTCGGGATCGCCCTCGCGTCCGCACTGGCGCCAGATCCTCGTCGCGAGGTCGCCCACGGTCAGCATCACGGGGTCCGCGGGAGCTGCGAGACGAGCCTCGGTCGGCGCAAGGAGCGCCCCGTGAGCCGCGAGGCACGCGGCGTGGTGCATCGTGATCCAGTAGCGAACCATTCCCGAGTCCGTGATCGTCAGGGGCAGGCCACCGCGGGATTGGCGCAGGAAGAGCTCCGACGCGCTGCCGGCGCTTCCCAGCACGTTGACGAAGCGAACCGCGATCCGCCCCGTGCCCGCGAGCGCCGTCATCTGCTCCATGAGGCGCTTCGTCCGCGCGTAGAGGCTGCTCGCGAGGGCCGCCTTGTCCGTCGAGGCGACGACCACGGTCTCTACCTCCGCCCGCTCGGCGGCGCGCAGGAGGTTCCAACTCCCGCGCAGGTTCGTGTCGACGAACTCCTCCGGAAAGCGCTCCGCCCAGTCGACGTGCTTGTAGGCCGCGAAATGAAAGACGACGTCGGGACGCTCCGTGGCGAGGGTCGCGGTCAGCCGGTCCTCGCGACGGACGTCGCCGAGTAGATGCGCGATGCGCTCCAGGGCGCCGGCATCGCGGGCTCGGCGATCGGCTGCAAGCGACGGCTCGTGCGAGTCGAGCAGCGCGATCCGCTCGGGACGAAATCCGAGCACGAAGGTGGCGAGGGCGCGAGCGATCGACCCTCCTCCCCCGGTCATCAAGACGCGCCGGCCTGCGAACAGCTCTTGCAGCTCGAGCATCGAAGGGACGGGGTCCCGGCTTCCCAGCACGGCCTGCCAGTCCAAGTCACACACCGCGGGAAGCGGCGCACGCGCGGGTGCGGACCCGGACTCGCCGCCCGACTCCAGAGCCTTCTCGATAGCGGTGTACCCACGCTTCATCTCAACGGCGCGGGCGGGGTCGGGCTCGTTGATCTCGGCGACGATCCACTCGACCTGGTCGCCCAGCCGCCTGACGATTGGGTCGAGCTCGAGCTCGCCGCTCCGGTAGGCGAGGCCCTCGCCGAGCAGTCCGGCAGCGTTCGAGACGTGAGCGACCCGGCACCCCGGGCCGAGCTCCGCGGCGAAGCGGTCGAGCGCGAGCTCGTCGGGGTCGTCGATCTCGAACATGCCGGGATAGGCGGCGGCAAATGAGCCGAAGAGCGCTGCGTGGGAGACGTCGAGGGTGAACCCGAGCTGAGGGAGCCGCCGCCGCCACACGAGCAGATCGCGCCAGTGACCACCGATCCGTGAGAGATACACCCCTCCGGTCCGCATACGAAGGACCGGCGGAACGTTCTCGATCAACGGCTCGATCCCGCGGCTCGCGCAGGTGTCGACATAGAAACCGAGGAACCGCTCGACCGCAGCTTCGTCGACGCCGCCCGCGGAGCGGAACTCCTCGGGAGCGAGCGGGATGAAGAGGTGGATCGTTAGCACGGGCGAGCCGACCGCCCGCGCGAAGTCGGCGCTCCGCTCAATGCCGGACCGAGCCTCGTCGTCGAGCCGGTCGACGCTCACGAACTCGCCGCTTGGCCAGCTCACCGGAGCTTCGGCGATGATCGCCAGATCCCGCGAGGTCAGCTCTGCGCAGGCGCGGACCGCCGACCGCAGCGCCCTCTCGTCGGCCACGTGGTGCGGCGCCAGGCAGAGCTCGAGACCCCGGATCGGCCCGTCGGCGAGCCGATCGGCAAGCTGGTCAGGCTCGGGAGCGGCCTTGAGCAGCGGGATGGCGGCGGATCCAGGCGACATACGAGGCGACCCCATCGGCGAGCGGGCGGGAGCGAAACCCTACCCCGGACGCCCTGGGGGTCGCGGCGTAGCTTTCGTTCTCGCCGGCGGCGAGCTCGCCGTCCTCGATCTCTATTGGGACGTCCGCCCTGGCCGCATCGCGAACCAGCTCGGCCGCAGCCCGCAGCGGCGTGGCGACCCCGCTCGCCAGCGTAAGGCTCTCGTTCCAGCGACCCCCGAGGAGGATTGCCTCAATCGCGGCGATCACATCGTCGACGTAGACGAAGTCACGGGTTCGCTCGGGGTCTCCGGCGATGACGATCGGCGCCCCCTCGAGAGCGCGCGCGGTGAAGGAGGCGATCGCTCCCGTCGCTCCCTCCCACGCGACCTGACCCGGTCCGAACGCGGAGGTGAGCCGGACCACGGTCGCCTGGGCCCGGTGGCGCTTGCATGCCTGCTCCCCGAGCCACTTCGAGAGCGCGTAGTCATCCGGCGGGGGTTCGACCGCGGCGCGGACCGTCGATGGGTAGATCAGCCCGGCTCCGTGCTCGGCGCACGCGTCGAGCACGTTCGTCGTGGTGCCGGCATTCTCACGCACGGCCTGGGCGGGGTTCGCGCGCGCTCGCGCCGGATCGGGAACGCCGGCGAAATGCAGGACTGCATCGCAGCCGGCAACCACGCTTCGGATGGCGGGATCTCCCGCATCGAACTCGAGCGTCTCGAGCTCCGCTGAATGCGAGCGTCTCGCCCGGCCCGGCCGCGAGACGCAAAGAACCTCGTGGCCCGCGTCGCCGAGCAAGGTCGCCGATCGCCATCCCAGGAATCCGTTCGCCCCTGTGACCAGAAGCCTCACCTTCCGAAGTACTCCGCGAGCCGGTGGGTATACCGGTGCGGGCTCGGGAAGGTGCACGCGGGTGGTCCGGTCGGCTCCCGGCCCTCGGCGAGGGCGGCGACGGAGGACACGGTGACCGACTCAGCTGCCACGTTCTCGATAGAGACCCCGCCCCGAGATGGCTCGGAGTGGAGGATCCGGGCGACGTCGGAGACGTGGACCACCCCGATGGTGGCGCCGCCCCCATCGTCAACCGGCAGTGGAGCACCGTCGGCGGCCAACCGGCGGAACTTGTCCACCACCGTCTGCGACTCCGCCCGCCCATGCTCCACCGGACTGGGTCCGTAGACGATTCCCAGGCGCAGGATGGCGAGGTCGAACCCGTGACGCTCCGCCTCCATCCGCAAGAGCAGCTCCGCGTAGACCTTCGAGAGGTGGGAGAGGTCACCCTGCGGGCCGACGGGGTGGTCCGGTGCGACCTCCCCGCTCGGCGCCGCGCCGTAGACGTGCAGGCTGCTCGCGTAGACGAGCGCCCCCACGTTCGCCCCGGCGATCTCCTCGGCGACGAGCCGTGGCCCGACGAGGTTCGTCTGCTCCGTGTACTCCGGATCGCTGAACGAGAGTGGCCGGCTCGCCTGCGCGGCGAGCAGGTAGACCCGATCAGGCCGCGCGGAGAGCAGGCCCCGCAACGCCCGTCGGTCGCGGATGTCGGCCGTCTCGACGCCCGCCCCCCGGTGCTCGAGGCCTGAGAGCTGACTGCGCTCGGTCGCGTGCCAGTTATCCGCGATGGTCACCCGATCGCCCTGCTCCAGGGCGAGCTCGGCAACGGCGGCACCGATGTACCCCCCGCCGAGAACGAGCAGGGAAGCCACCTACGAGCGGATGATCGCGTCGGGGATGGTCAGAGCGAGGTGACGTGCGGCCCAGGCGGGACGACGTTGCGGGTATCTACGATCAGCTTCGCGGCCTGCCAATAGGGCTCTTCGACGAACTGGCGATGGGGCGTCAGCACGACGACGCAATCCGCTCCCCGCATGGTCTCGGACGACCATGCGACGGAGCGATGACGCGCGCCGTCCAGCTCGATCTCCTCGACCCAGGGGTCGCAATAGGTGATCTCACCGCCGCGTGCGAGGAGTTGGCGCATCACCTCGAGGCTCGGCGACTCGCGCGTGTCGTGCACGTTCTGCTTGTAGGCCATCCCGAGCAGGAGCACGCGCGAGCCCTTGATCGGCCGGCCGACCTCGTTGAGGGCATCGCCGATCTTCTGCACGACGTGGATCGGCATCTGGGCGTTGACCTCGTGAGCGGCGTTGATCAGCTGCGCCGAATAGCCGTATTCGCGCAGGCGCCAGGCGAGGAAGTGCGGGACCACTGGGATGCAGTCGCCGCCGAGACCGGGACCCGGATAGTGCGCAAGAAAGCCGAACGGCTTCGACGCCGCGGCCTCGATCACCTCCCAGACCGAGATCCCGAGCCGGTCGCACATCAGGGCGAGCTCGTTCGCGAGCGCGATGTTGACCGAGCGAAAAGTGTTCTCGTGGAGCTTGGCGGTCTCGGCCACCATCGGTCGCGATACCGGCATCACCGTCTCCACGATCTGCTGATAGACGAGCTCGGTGCGCCGGAGGCATTCCGCGGTCACGCCGGCGACGAGCTTCGGCGTGTTCTTGATCGTGTAGGCCGGGTTTCCGGGGTCCACCCGCTCCGGCGCATATCCCAGGAAGACGTCTTCGCCCACCCGCTTGCCCGCGCGCTCGAGGATCGGGATCACGATCTCCTCGGTGGTTCCCGGATACGTGGTCGACTGCAGGACGACGAGCTGGCCCTGGCGGAGGTTTTTCGCGATCGCCTCGACCGCGGCCACGATGTAGGAGATGTCGGGCGTGCGGGTCTTCGAGAGCGGGGTCGGAACGCAGATCGTCAATGTGTCCAGCTCGGCCACAGCCCCGTAGTCCGCCGTCGCCCTCAGCCGACCGTCAAGCTCCTCGTAGCGGCTGACCGGCACGTCCACCACGTAGGACCTGCCGTCGTTCACGGCGGCGACCCGCTCGGCGTTCAGGTCGATGCCCACCACATCGAACCCTGCGTCCGCGAACTCCACCGCGAGCGGCAGCCCCGCGTAGCCCAGGCCCACGATCCCGACCTTGGCCTCGCGTGTCGCGATGCGGTCCTCGAAAGCCGAGGCTCGTTCCAAGACTGGCTCCAAGGCGCGGATCGTAGCGGTAGTGGACTACCCCGCCGCCGTCTAAGGCGCTAAACGGGGGTCGCCGAGAGCTGCGGGTAGAGCGGATGGCGGTCCATGAGCGATCGGGTGCGCTCCGCAAGGGCCTCCCGCTCGTCGTCGAAGCGATCCGACAGCGCCGCCGAGATCACCTGGCCGATCTCGCGCATCTCCTCCTCGCCGAGCCCTCGGGTGGTCAGCGCCGGGGTGCCGATCCGTAGCCCCGACGGGTTCATCGGCGGCCGCTCGTCGAAGGGGATCGCGTTGAAGTTGACCGTGATCCCGACGTCCGCGAGCCGCTGCTCGGCCGTCTTGCCGTCGAGCCCGGTCGGGGTCAGGTCGACCAGCACGAGGTGGACGTCGGTGCCTCCGGTGAGCACCTCCACCCCGCACGCGACGAGCTCCTGCGCGAGCGCCTTCGCGTTCGCGACCGTCTGGCGCTGGCGAGCGCGGAACGGCTCCGAGTCGGCGATGGCGAGCGCCACCGCCTTGGCGGCGATCACGTGCATCAGGGGGCCGCCCTGCTGGCCGGGGAAGACGGAGCGGTCGATGTCCTTGGCCAGCTCCTCGCGGCAGAGGATCATCCCGCTGCGCGGCCCGCAGAGGGTCTTGTGGATCGTCGTCGTGACCACGTCCGCATGCGGGACCGGGTTGGGGTGCTCGCCGGCGGCGACGAGGCCGGCAAAGTGAGCCATGTCGACGAACAGCCGGGCGTCCACCGCGTCGGCGATCTCGCGGAAGGCGGCGAAGTCGAGGTGGCGGGGATAGGCGGACCAGCCCGCGACGATCACCTTGGGCCGGTGCTCGTGGGCGAGCCGCTCGACCTCCTCCATGTCGCAGAGCAGGTCCTGGCGACGGACATGGTAGGCGACGACGTTGTAGAGCTTGCCCGACACGTTCAGCTTCATCCCGTGGGTGAGGTGGCCGCCGTGGTCCAACGCCATCCCCATGATCGTCTCGCCGGGCTCGAGCATCGCCATGTAGGTGGCGTTATTGGCCTGGGCACCGGCGTGCGGCTGGACGTTCGCGTGCTCGGCGCCGAACAGCGACTTCGCCCGGTCGATCGCGAGCTGCTCGGCGACGTCGACCTCCTCGCAGCCCCCGTAATACCGGCGGCCCGGATAGCCCTCGGCGTACTTGTTGGTCAATACCGAGCCGGTGGCCTCGAGCACCGCCTGCGGGACGAAGTTCTCCGAGGCGATCATCTCGAGGGTGGACTGCTGGCGATGCAGCTCGCGCTCGAGCACGCGGGCGATGTCGGGGTCGACCTCGCTGAGCGGGGCGGTCTGGAAATCGTCTGGAAGGTCGGTCACTCGGTCCTCCGGTCTGAGTCCTCAGGTTGACAGAAGTTACGACCCGGATAGGACTGAGGATGCGCCTTGGAGGCGCGAGTCAGAGCTCGCAGTTGACCAGCGAGTTGGTGCCGGCGCCCGGGTTGCAGGTGTCGGTGCCGGGACCGCCGTCGATGTCGTCGCGACCGCGGCCGCCTCGCACGTCGTCGTCGCCGTCGCCGGCGTCGATGTCGTCGTGTCCGCTGCCGGAGTCGTCTCCGTCGATCCGATCGTCGCCGTCGCCGCCGACAATGCGATCCGTGCTCGAGTCACGCTTGTAGCCGGTCCCGTCCATCTTGTCCGCGCCACTCCCGCCCTTGAGCACCTCTCCCCCGATCAGGTCGTCGTCGCCCGGACCGCCGCTCATCACGTCGCCGATCTCGCCCCGGCGGCCGTCGAGGAAGTCCCGACCCGTACCGCCAAGGATCCGGTCGCCGTCGTTGTATCCGTGCAACTCGTCGTCGCCGTCCTCCCCGGCGAGGAAGTCGTTTCCGTTCCCCGTGTCGACGGTATCGTCGCCGGCCCCGGCGCAGACGTAGTCGACCCCGTCGCCGGCGGCGATCGTGTCGCGGCCCGCCCCGCTGACGATCACCTGCGTTCCCGGGCCGCCCTGGATCTGGTCGTCGCCGGGCCCGCGAACGATCGTCGGCTGGCGCCCGAAGCAGCTCCCGGTGGTTGCGGCGCCGTCGGAGGGCACCAATGTCGCGGCGAGGATGGCCAACGCCACACCTCCTGCGGCGACGACTCCCCATTCCCTGCGGCGCGCTCCCGGCATCCCGATGAGCTTACGCCTTCAGGACCTGGGCGAGGAGGCGCTCGAGCTCCGCACTGCTCACGGCTCCCTCGCGGAGCACGGACCAGTCGCCCTCGGCGTCGAGCTCGGAGACGTCGATCACCGTCGAGGGCTCGCCCGTCAGCGTCGCGCCGTCGATCGCCACGTCGACGCCGTCGACGAGGTCCGGGTCGAGCTCGTCGAAGGCCGCCGGCGGCGCCTCGCCGCTGCGGTTGGCGGAGGTCTGGAAGACGGGTGCGCGGACCCCGGCCAGCGGACCGTCGATCAGCCGCACGCCCAACCGCCCGGGATCCTCGCGGCTGGCGAGCGGATAGCGGTGCTCGGGGTTCGCGATCACGAGAGTCACCGGTCCCGGCAGGAGCTCCGCCGCGACCCTGCGCGTGCGCTCACCCATCCCGGCGATCAGCTCGCGCAGCGCGAGCGGCGAGAAGTACATGACCGCCGAGGGCTTTCGCTCCTCGCGGCCCTTGAGCGCCTGGATCCGGGCGACAGCATGAGCATCGAGCGGGTCGCATGCGAGGCCGTAGAGCCCGTCCGCGGGGAATATCGCGACGCCGCCGCCGCCGACGCATCCCTCCAGCGCCGCCCGGGCGGCCGCCTCGCCGTCGCGGTCGATCGAGACGATCTCGCTCACCGCCGGCCGACCACCATCCGCTCGATCCCGGCGAGGTCGGGGCGCGCCTCGACCCACTCGAAGCCGACGCGCCGGCAAAGCTCGGCGACGGCCGCCGCCTGGCCCGCGCCCACCTCGAGCGCGACCGCCTCGGCGTGTAGCGGTCCCAATGAGAGCTCACCGAGGAGCGAGTCGATGGCCTCGAGTCCCGTCGCCCCCGCCACGAGCGCCGAACGCGGCTCGTAGCGAGTGATCTCGGGTTCGAGCCCGTCCCACTCGGACTCGCTCACGTAGGGGAGGTTCGCGAGGACGACGTCGTAGCGACCCCCCGCGGGCAGGCTGCCCTCCTTGAGCCGGACCCGGTCCGCGAGACCCAGTCGCACCGCGTTCTCGCGCGCGAGCTCGAGCGCCGCCGAGGACGTGTCGGTGGCGAGGACCTCGGCTCCCGGAAGCTCGGCAGCGACCGCGAGCGCGACCGCGCCGGAGCCGGTGCCGACGTCCAGCACCGTCCGCGGGGTCACCTCCACCGCGATCTCGACCAGGAGCTCCGTCTCCGGGCGTGGGATCAGGGCGCGTTCGTCGACGGCGAGGTCGAGGCGCCGAAAGCCCTTGCGGCCGAGGATGTAGGCGACCGGCTCCCGCGCGATCCGCCGGCGAACCATCGCCGCGAAAGCCCTCCCGGGGCCCGGCGGGACGGGCGCCCCCGGCTCGGCGGCGAGGCGGGCGCGGTCCGCACCGATGGCCTCGCCGAGCAGGAGCTCGGCGTCGAGGCGAGGGGTCTCCGAACCGGCCGCGGCGATCGCGTCCGAGGACGCGCTCAGGGCCTCCGAGACGCTCGCTACGCTGGTCGCGGCCGTGGTCCGCTCCGTCAGGGGACCTTGGTCTCGGTCACGGCGAGGGTCCCGCCGGACTGGCTAACCGAGATGTTGAGCGTCTCCCTGCCCTCCCGCAGGAGGTTGAAGTCGAGGAGCCCCGGCCCGGCCACGCGCTCGAGCCGGATCGGGCAGCCTTGCTCGAGCCCGATCGCGACCAGATGCTCGGCCGATGCCCCGCGCGACTGGAAGCGCGCCGTCCATCGCGGCACCGGGTCGCCCTGCTTCGGGAAGTAGTAACCCCGCAGGGGATCCTCCTGCCCGCGGAAAAGGCCGAGCTTGGACGCGACCCCGTCGACGGCCTCGTCCTGGACGCATCCCGAGAACCCCGGGCCCGCGAGCTGGAGCGTCGACGGGGCGGTCCGGGTCACCTCGATCTCCTGGCCGAACTGAAGGTAGCGGCGGTACGTGTGGCTCTCGCTCGCGCTCAGCTTGTCGTCGATCACCAGACCGATCCTCGGGTGGTAGAGGAACAGGCGCGTGTGCGCGACGCCCTCAGCTTCGGTCAGCGGGTTTCGCACCAGCACCGCGTACCAGTTGGAGCCGCCCTCGCCGGCGGCCACGATCCCGCTCCCGTAGGCGCCGTCCCCGTCGCGCGGCCACTGGGCGTTGTCGACCGTGAGGGTGTTGTGGGCGTCCGCCGAGACGTTGAAGTCACGCAGCTCGGTGCGATCGAAGCCGTACTTGCCCGCGCCGGTCAGGACTCGGAGCTCCTGGTCGTGCAACTCGAAGCTGGCGTCGTCGGAGTGCTTGTGGCTGCCGTTGTGGTAGTCGGCGAGGGCCGCGAAGTAGCGCTTGTTGCGGCGCACGATCGCGTAGCCGGCCTGCGGGAAGACTCCCATCCCGTTGAGCTGCTTGGCCGCGGCGCGGTACTCGGCATCGGCACGCTGCTCCTCGGTGTCGCCGATCAGCGGAAACTTCCCATCCGGGGCGACGAACCATGGCGCGGTGGACTTGAGCTTCGCGAGCGTGCCCTCGGTCGCCGGGTCCGGGCCGTGGAAGGACAGGTAGCGCTCGGCCAACCGGATCACGAGGAATTGGTAATCCGCTGAGTGCTCGAGCCAGACGCCCTCCGCGCTGGTCCGCCCCGCGAGCGTCTGCGGGAAGCGGGACTCGGCGAGCTGAGCCCATTCGGCGGCCTGCCCATGGAAGCCCATGTAGCGCGTCGCGAGCAGGTAGAGCCCAAGGTCGGTGAAGAGGCCGTGGTTGGACTCGAAGTAGCCGCCGCCGGTCGAGAGGTACTCGCCGTGGGCGAGCATCGAGTCGAGCAGGATCCTCGCCGGCCGGTCGGGGAGCATCCCCTCGCACGCGGAGGCCCGCGTCACGTAGCCGAGGAACGAGACGCGATCGCCGGCGACCAGGTTCATCCAGGCGAGCGGGGGCGTGTCCTCACCACCGAGCGGATTGCGCTTCACCCAGTCGACCATGATCCGGCGGGCCTGCAGCAGCGCTCGCCGGTCGCCCTGGTTGTAGGCGTAAAGCAGGATGTTCATCCAGCGGAAGTTGTGGAGGTCGCGCTGGAAGACGCGGCCCGCGCCCTCCTCGGTGGCCCAATCACGCTTGGGGACGATCTTCGTCCTCTCCCCCACGAGGACGAACCAGCCCCGCATCGCGCGATCGATCTCCCGCTGGCTGAACTCGCGCGGGTTGGGGATCGCGAGCTCCGGGCAGGGCTGCTGGCGCAGGAGCGCCACCAGCTCGTCGGACGCCGCCTCACCGCGCTCGCTCGAGCCGAGCATACCCAGGAGCCCGAGCAGCATCGCCCCAGCGAGCGCTCCGGCGCGCAGGCGCATGCTTGAGCTGTGTCGTGGTCCCGCCGACATCACTCCTGCCCGACGAGGGTAGCGTCGGGTCGATTGCGATACTCCCGCCCGTGGACGGGGTAGCGACGCGCGGGGGCCGGGTCGTCTTCGCCTCGGTCGTGCTCACACTCGCGCTCGGCGCGGCGCGCGCCGCGGAGGCCGGCGACGAGCACCTGCGGCTGCGCCCCGACCTCGACGTCGTCGCCACCGGGACACGCTCGGAGCTGGTCAAGTCGATCGCGATCCGGCGAAGTGCGGCGCGCAGCCGCACCAGCGTCATGTCGCTGCGGCTTCCCGACCTCGCCGACGCGGACCGGATCAAGCTCACGTCCGAGGTGACGGTCACGAACACGTGCGTCGAACCCGGTCCCCGCTGCATCGGTACCCGCTACCGCTACAGCCCGACCGTCGGGGCACAGCTTCGGCTCGCGTCGCGGCGCACCGCCGCGGGCCGGCGCGGCACGATCCCGCTCAGCGAGCGACGGACGGTCACCTGTTCGCAGCGCCTCCCCGATCGAAATCACCATTGCCCACTCGTCTTCGCCGAGCCGGCCACCGGACTGGGCGCGCTCGGGCGCCTGCCCTGCCGGCGCGACGATTGCCGCGTGAACCTCGTGCTGGACGCCTACGACCGGCGGGCACGGCCTGGTAACAGGCTCGTGATCGGCGCTGACCGCCCGGATGGGTCCGTGGCGCAGGATCGCGGTCGCCTCAGCGCGATCGTCTTCCGGAAGGGGTTCGATATCCCGGCGCTGGAGAATGCGGTCGACCGCCCGCGCCGGCACCACCTCTCGATGGTCGCCGGTGCGCTCGGCGGTCGCAAGGGCGGACACGAGGTGACCTACTCGGCCCGCGTCCCGAACGTCGAGCGCGGGACGGTGATCAGCGCCGAGGCCCGGCAGCGGCTCGGGATCGGGCATCTGCGCTACAGCGCCTTCGTCTCGACCGAGCTGATCCTCGCCTCGCGGCGAGGCCAGACCTCGCCTGACCGGGTCGCGAAAGGGGCGGCGACGTTCAACGGCCATTTGACCGAGACCTCGGGCTTCAATTGCACGCAGGGCCCGAGCGCGTTTCGGACTCCCTGCGTCTCGCACCGGGCCGGGCTCGCGCAGCTTCGCAGCGAGCCGCGCAAGGACGGGCAAGCGGTTCCGCTCTACGTCAACCTGGTCTCGAGGACGTTCCCCAAGCGGACCTCCGCCCGGCCCGGGCAGCGAGCGAGGATCCTCCCCGGCGGCGGCATCGACGTCGTCGCCTACCCGCTGCCGCGAGGCTGAGCCCGCGAAGCGGGGACACCGGGTTCGGCGGCATCGGGATCGCCTCACCCAAAGGAGGGGGGATAAGTCCCGACGCGTCGAGCTTCGGCGGGACGCGTCGGCCAAAAACCACCGCATAGGGGGTTTTCGACCCAACCGTCCCGCGAAGCGTGACGCGTCGGGCGAAACCCGCCCGGCGCCTACTCGCGGTCGGCTTCGCGCAGGGTGGCCCTCAGGTGCCGTGCGACGAGAGTACGCAGGCGTTTGCTTTCAATCCGGTCGGTCCATTCGCGCAGCCGGTTCTTCACGAATCTCCGTGGCAAGGTGAGCTCGGGGAAGCTCGGCCGGCTGCCTGCCGCGGTGCGGACATAGACGGTGTCGAACAGCGCCTTCTCGGCGGTGGCCATGTAGCCGCGGTCGGCTGAGCCCTCGAAGCCACCGAAGAGCTCCGGAGCCAGGTGGTGGACCTGGAACTCGCCGACCTCAGTCGAGATTCGCTGCGAGCGAGCCGTGGACGCAACCGAGATCACGCGCGGAATCTGCTCGAACATCCCGTGCTCGGCAAGCGCGGACCAAAATGACACGTAGGCCGGGTAGGGCGAAGTGAGGTAGGGAGCAATGACCACGGGCTCGGCCTTGGAGGCAAGGACCCACAGACCGCGGCGTAGGCGGCGTACGAGGCCGCTCTCTTCCATCTTCCGCAGCCGCTGGCCCGCAACCTGTTGAGTCTTCTGCCAGCGGGCCGCGGCGTCGCGAGTTGAGACCACCGGCTGTTCGAGGCCGAGCAGATCCGAGTAGGAGTCGAGGGTCGTCATCGCGCGTTCTCAAGCTGTTGAGCGACGTAGGTCTGCATGTCCTCCCACTTCTCCTTGCTGTCGTACAGCTCGATCGCGGCCGGCTCGAGGAAACGGACGACCTGGTCCTTGTAGTCGTCGTAGTCGAGCTCGAGGGCGCTCTCGATCGCGTTAGCGAGGTCGGCGTCGGGAATGACGCCGGGCTGAAGCGGGTGGTGCCTGAACAGCATGTCCAGGTCGAAGACGTCGCGCGCCTGCGTCTCAGATCGCAGCGCCAGCGCGTAGACCTTCTGCTCGGTCGGCGCAGCCTCGATGTAGTGCTGGACATTCGGCGGGCTGAGCGCGTACGGGCTGACGATTGCACCCGGGACCTTCTCGAGCTTGTAGCGGGTCTCGCCGTTGCGATTGGAGAACTCGATCTTGGTGCGGACAGGCTTCGAGTGGCCGGGGGCGGAGACCCCGACCTTCCAACGGCGGGTGGTGTTGGTCTGCTTGATCGGATTGATGTCGACGACGCTCAGTCCCGGTTGGCGCAGAAGGATCGAGAGCATCTGCGAGTCGAGTAGGTCGCTGACCTTGTCGCCGAGCTTCCAAGGCTCGAGCTCGAGGATGTCGAGGTCGATGTCTTCTGAGTAGCGGGCGCTCTTGAAGAAGTAGCGCAGGTTCGCGCCGCCCTTCAGCACGTAGCGAGTGGGTTCCACTCTCTTTGACAGCGCCTCGAGGAAGGAGAGATGGAAGAACTCGATGACTTGGACTCTGCTCAGTTCCATGCGTTAAGAATACAGTGTTGAGTCGATAATTCAATCTAAGTTGCATTCCTAAGACACCGAGATCGTAGCGTTTCGGCTCTTCGCCGCGAACTCAATGTCGGACCGTCAGTGAGCGGGGGGTCCGAAGTGGATACCCCTTTCGCGTGAAAGCCGCAGCCGACCCGGGGGAACAACCCGGATGGATAGCCCTCTCCAACGAATGGGCAGTTGCGAGAGCCCGGGCGGCATTCCGCGAGCCGGGCGCGTCTGTCATACCCTTCGGTGGGTGGCTGCGGGGAGCCACAGAGCTCATCCGGGAGGAGGCTCACGGCGGGGAACGCTCGCCGTGATCGGGACTGCGCTGGGCGCGGCGGTGCTGGCCCTCGGCGCCGCTGATGCCGCGGCGCCCGGGAGCGCGAAGGTCGGCGATCAAAGCCTCCGGCTCCGGCCCGACCTCATGACCGTCGCCGCGGGCGGCGACGCGGAGCTGGTAAAGACGATCCCGATCCGACGCAGCGCCGCCCGCAGCCGCACCGTCGTGATGACGGTGAGGCTGCCCGATCTGCGCGATGCCGAGCGGATCAGGGTCGTCGCCGAGCTGACCGTCACGGCCACGTGCTTCGAGGCGGGTCGGCGGTGCATCGGTCGCCGCTACCGGTACAGCCCGCGGGCCGGCGCCCAGCTGCGTCTCGCGCGCCGACGGCACACGGCGAGCCGGCGCGGCTCGATCGCGCTCAGCAAGCGCCGAACGGTCCGCTGCGGGCAGCGCCGCCCGGACCGAAATCACCATTGCCCCCTCGTCTTCGCAGACGCCGCACGACCGCTGCCGGGAGCCGAGGGCCTCCCGTGCAGGCCCGACCGGTGCCATCTCAACTTCGTTCTCGACGCGCATCACCGGCGGGCGCGGCGGGGGAACCGCCTCGTCGTCGGCACCGACACGCGGCGAGGGTCCGTCGCCCAAGACCGCGGTCGGCTGAGCGCGGTCGTGTTTCGAGAGGGGTTCGAGACCCCCGCCCTGAGGAGCTCGGTCCGCCGCCCCCGCCGGCGCCGCCTCTCGATGAGCGACCGGCGGCGCCGCAAGGGCTCACGGGCGGTGATCTACTCCGCACGCGTCCCCGAGGTGCCGCCGGACTCCGTGATCAGCGCGGAGGCGAGGCAGCGGCTCGGGATCGGACACCTCCCCTACAGCGCCTTCGTCGGGACCCAGCTGATCCTCTCGTCGAAGCCCGCCGGCAACGCACCCGACCGGGTCGCACGCCGCTCGACCACGCAACACGGCCACCTCACCGAGAGGTCGGGCTTCAACTGCACCCAGGGGCCGAGCGCGTTTCGGACACCGTGCAAATCGCACAGGGCCGGGACCGTGCGACTGAGGCGAGAGCCCCGGCGCGACGGGCGGACGGTGCGGCTCTACGTCAACCTCGTCTCGAGGACGTTCCCGAAGCGAGCGCGGGCCAAGCGCGGCGATCGGGCCAGATTGCTCCGGGGCGGGGGCATCGATCTCGTCACGTATCCGACGCCATGAGAGCGCGCCGACGAAGCGGAAATTGCGCCGGGAGCTCGAATTCGCACCCTCCGCGACGATCTCACCTACCCTGAGAGGGGTCGCTGCGGGGAGCCACAGAACGCATATGGGAGACGGCGCGCGAGGGCTGGCGCTCGCCGCGATAGCGGCTGCGCTGACCGCGGCCGGTCTCGGTTTCGGCGCCGAGAGCGCCGCGGCGGTCGGCGACGCGGAGATCCGGGCGTTGCGGGAGCAGCCGTGTCCCGAACCGGAGTTCCAGGCCGACCGGGAATACAACCAGCGAGAGATCGCGCGGGCGAAGCGGGGGCGCTTCATCTTCGCCGGCGACCACGCGAGACTCGGGCGAAAGATCAACTGGTTCCAGAACCATCGCTCGAGCCGGGAGTTCCAGAAGCAGCTTCACGCTTGGCGCTGGGCCGAGGTCCTGATCCAGGCCTACGTGGACGGCGATCGTGAAGCCCTCGTCCGCGCCCGCAAGATCGGGATCGACTGGGTCGAGCACAACCCGCTCGGCTCGCGACGGCCGGTCCCCGCGATGGCCTGGTTCAACCTCGTGGCGGGAATCCGGACCCCGTACCTCGGCTACATCGCCCGCGCTGCCGCCTGCGAGGGGATGCTGCCGAAGCGAAGGGCTCGCACGCTGCTGAACTCGATCGCCCAGCACGGCGCCTACCTGACGGGCCGGGGCTACTTCCACTCCAACCACGGCCTCTTCACCGATCTCGGCCTGTTCCTGCTCGCCGACCGCTACGCGCCCTTCCTTCCGCAGGCGTCCGGGTGGGAGAACACCGCGCGTGAGCGCTTCCCGCAGACGCTCGCGGGCCGCACGGCCGGCTCGGGCGTCTGGCTCGAGCACTCGACCGACTATCAGTTCCTGGTGATCAAGCTCGCGGAGAGCTTCCTGCGCTTCGCGGGCTCCGACCCGAGGATCGAGGGCCTTCTCGCGCGCCTGCGCGAGACGGCCGCCTGGTTCGTCGAGCCGGACGGCAAGCACGCGCTGATCGGCGACAGCTCCGCGGACCGGGCGCCGATCGAGATCCGCAAGGAGGCGAACCGCCTCAACGGATACCGGACCTTCCAGGACGCGGGCTACTTCGTCGTCAGCCGGGCGAAGCGGTACTTCGCGGTCATGAACGGCTTCCACAACGAGAGCCACAAGCAGTCGGACGAGCTCAGCTTCGAGCTCTTCGACCGCGACAAGCGGGTGATCACGGGGCCCGGCAAGTACGGCTTCGACCGCGACGAGAAGCGCGCGTACGTGCTCTCGAACGCCGCGCACAGCGTCCTCACGGTCGACAAGAGGGCGTGGTCGCGCGAGGGGACCTCCGCCTACGGGAGCGGGATCTCGGCCTCGGGGGCCGGCGATCACGGCTGGTTCGCGGTGCTGGGCCGGAACCCGCTGACCGAACGTCAGGGCGTCACCCACACCCGCCTGTTCGTCTACCACCCGCTGGTCGGAGTGTTCATCTACGACACGGTCGATTCCCGTAGCGGCAAGCACGAGTACCGCCGCTACCTCCAGTTCGGCGAGGACATCGAGGTCGAACGCACCAACAAGCGCGGAATGGAGCTCGCGGCGAGGAACGCGAAGGCCGACTTCGACGGCTGCGTCCGCGACGAGGCCTCGCCCGAGGTCGGCTCGAACCTGCGCCTCGACCGCGGCAAGGAGAACCCGTACGAGGGCTACACCTTCCCCAGGGGCGCCAGGGGCATTCCGCGGTGGACCGCGACCTGGCGCTCGAAGGCGACCGACGTCAGCCACCTGTACGGGATCGGACTCCAGCGCGGCTGCCCGTTCTCGGTCGAGCGGGTCCCGGGCACCGGGCTCCTCGACTTCGTCCTCACCCGCGAGGGCGAGCAGACGGTCCAGCTCACGGTGACCCGCTCGGACTCCGTCCTCGACGTCACCGAGACCGAGATCGAATCCGAGCCCCCGCCGGCCCCGCCCGTCCCGCGGGTCTACGACGAGGGTCCCGCAGACTAAGGGACGATCCGAAAACTCGCGCGTGCCCGGGGCGGTCGAGGAGCGAGCGGGCGGCTCGGATTCCCCGGCCGCATCCCCGCCGGGTGCGTGGGAGTTCTCGGATAGTCCCTAAGGACGCGCTCCGCCGCCGACGGCTGGTCGTCGTCGACGGCTGAACGGACTTCTAAAGTCGGGCTCGGCCGTGCCTTGCTCAGCCGGCGCCGAGCGGCCTGCTCCTCGAGCCTCGCCCGCTTCTCCGCGTCGGACAGTGCGTCGGTGAACTCGCGGAGGTTCCCGCCGAGCACCTGCTCGAGCGCGTGCGAGGTGAGCTTCACCCGGTGGTCGGTGACCCGTCCCTGGGGGAAGTTGTAGGTGCGGATCTTCTCCGAGCGCTCTCCGGTCCCGACCTGGGAGCGGCGCTCGGAGGCGATCTCCGCCTGTTGCTCGGCGATCGCGCGCTCGAGTAGCCGCGCCCGCAGGACCCGCATCGCCTTCTCGCGGTTCTGTAGCTGCGACTTCTCGTCCTGCATCGAGACCACGATGTTGGTGGGCGTGTGCGTGACCCGCACCGCGGAGTCCGTCGTGTTGACCGACTGACCGCCGGGGCCGGACGAGCGATAGACGTCGATCTGCAGATCGTTGGGGTCGAGGTCGACGTCGACCTCCTCGGCCTCGGGCAGGACCGCCACGGTCGCGGTCGAGGTGTGGATGCGCCCCTGGGACTCGGTCTTGGGGACACGCTGCACCCGATGCGTTCCGCCCTCGTACTTGAACACCGAGTAGGCACCGTCGCCCTTGACCCCGAAGGTGACCTCCTTGAACCCACCAACCTCCGCCGGCGACTGCGAGATCACCTCGGTGGCGAAGCCGAGCTCCTCCGCGTAGCGGGTGAGCATCTTGTAGAGGTCGCCGGCGAACAGGGCCGCCTCGTCGCCGCCGGTGCCGGCGCGGATCTCGACGAGGACGTTCTTGTCGTCATTCGGGTCCGGTTGCACCATCGCCAGCCGGATCTCCTCCTCGAGGCGCTCGAGGCGTTCCGGTCCCTCGGCCACCAGCGCGCGCAGCTCGGGATCGTCGCCGTCCTCGGCGAGGAGCTCACGCGCGCCCTCGACGTCGTCGGCGAGCTTGCGGTACTCGCGCGCCAGCGCGCGGGCGGGCTCGAGCCCCTTGTAGGCGCGCCCCAGCTCGGCCATGCGCCGCTGGTCCGAGGACACCTCGGGGTCCGACATCGCCCGCTCCAGCTCCGCGAAGCGGTTCTCGATCTGCTCGACGAGTTGGTCGATCACAAGGGGATTGTGACCGCGACTTCACCGACGCGGTGCTGAGAGAGGTGTACAAGCCCGTCAGCGGTGGCCCGGACCCGATCAGAACCTGAACCAGCCGATACTCCCCTCACGAGGACGTCGGCCAGCGAATGACGCCCAAGTCGGTGCTCGACATCGACAAGCTGCGCTACAGCTACGCCGAGCTGCCCGAGCCTCCGGACGGCGGCGCCCAGAAGGCGGCCGCCACGCGCGCTTCGCCTCGGCGCTCAGGTCCTGAGCCGCCTTGCGGACGAGGCCCTCTCGGCCGTCCTCCCCGCCTCCACCGCCGCCATCGCCGTCGTCGGACCCGCAGGCGGTATGGGCGCCGCAGAACACGATTACGGTCCCGACCAAGAGAGCGCGCATGACGTGACGATCACTAGACCGCCCGGCGGAGGTGTGAGATCCGACACCTAGGGTCGCTTGCAAGCGGCGGCCTGAACGGCGATCCTATGCCCATGAAAACCAAGCTGATCGCAATCGTCATCTCCGTCCTCGCCAGCGCCTGCCTCGCCACGCCGGCGGCCTCCGCGGCCCCCCAATGCTTCGGCAAGCGGGCGACCATCGTCGGCACGAACGGCAATAACACGCTGACCGGCACCTCGGGTAAGGACGTGATCGTCGCCAAGGCCGGCAACGACACGATCCAGTCCAAGTCGAACGACGACCGGGTCTGCCTCGGCGACGGAAACGACTTCGCGGGGACCAGCCGCGGCTTCGACAAGATCGACGGCGGCGACGGCGAGGACGAGATCCACGGCGGCGGCCGGGCTGGTCAGCCCGACCCGGGCGACGGCGACCTCATCCTCGGCGGCCCGGACGACGACTTCCTCGACGGGACGCGCGGAGAGCTGGATGACCGGGTCAAGGGCGGTCCTGGAGACGACTTCCTCCAGGGCGGGGAGTTCCAGGACGGCGGCGACGGCGACGACGAGATGGTCGGCTTCGGCCATGTCAACGACAACCACCTCGACCGCATGCTCGGCGGCGAGGGCGACGACACGATCACCGCCGACGACGACGGCAGCCCGGCCGAGATCCATGGCGGCGCGGGGATCGACGCGCTCTACGGAGACAGCGGATCGGATGACATCTTCGGCGACGACGACGACGACCTACTCGACGGCCGCGGCGGCAACGACAACCTCGACGGCGGCCTGGGCAACGACTCCTGCCCGGACGCCACCGCCACGAAGGTCTCCTGCGAAACCTAAGGCACTATCATGGCGCTGCCGTGCGGTGGATCCGCCGGCACCGCACCGCGAGCTCCTCGACCGCCTCTGGGCACGCCGGAGTCCCTAAGGGGGTCTGACCCCCCTTAGGTTCAGGCGACGATCTCGATCTGCTCTTCGGTCGCCTCTTCCTCGACGCTCTCCACGGCCAGCACCGACTCGAGCGCAGCGATCGCGACCGCGAGCTGCTCGCGGTCGGGCTCGCGGGTTGTCAGGTTCTGGAGCATCAGCCCCGGCCACATGAGGGCTCGCACCCAGCGCTTGCGCCGGTTCTTGCCGGCCCACTTGATCACCTCGTAGGAGAGGCCGGCGATCAGCGGGATGCCGAGGATCCGCGAGGCGAGCAGCCAGTACCACTCGGGTAGACCGATCGGCGCGAAGACGAAGATCGCGAGGACCATGACGATCAGGAGGAAGCTCGTGCCGCACCGGGGGTGCAGGCGCGAGTAGCGCTCGACGCGGGCGGGGACCAGGCGGTCGCGGGCCTCATACGCGGAGATCGTCTTGTGCTCGGCGCCGTGGTACTCGAACACCCGGCGCAGGTCCGGCAGGCGGCTGATCGCGACGATGTAGCCGATGAAGATCGCGGTGCGCAGGATTCCCTCGACGAGCCAGAACAGGAGCGCCGAGCCGAGCCAGTCCTTGATCAGGCTGGTGGCGCCGACGGGGATCACGAAGAAGAGCCCGATCGCCAGCACCAGGGAGAACGCGATCGTCAGCCCCCAGGTGAAACCGCCGATCGGCTCCGGCTCCTCCTCCCCCTCCTCGGCGACGAGCTGGGCGTTGGCGGAGATGCCCAGGGCGCGGAAGCCGATCTTCAGCGACTCACCAAGGGCGACGACGCCCCGGATCACGGGCAGCCGCAGGATGCGGTGACGCTTCGCCCAGGAGACGATCGGCTCGGTGGTGAGGTCGATCTCGCCCTCGGGGGTGCGGACGGCGACCGACCAGGTCGAGACGCCGCGCATCATCACTCCCTCGAGGACCGCCTGGCCACCGAGCGGCGCGTCGCGGCTCGCCACCGGGAGGCCGTCGGGCATCCGGGCGCTGTCCTCGGCCAGCCCCGCTCCGTTGCTGTTCACATCGGCGCGACCGTCGCCGCCCTGGTTCACGACTTCGAGCGCTTAGCGGCCCGGCGGCGGAACCGCTCGACGCGGCCCCCCGTGTCGACCAGCTTCTGCTTGCCCGTATAGAAGGGATGGCACTCGGAGCAGATCTCGACGTGGAGATCGGGCTTGGTCGAGCGCGTGTAGAACTCGTTCCCGCACGAGCAACGCACGTGCGCGAGCACGTATTCGGGGTGGATTCCCTGCTTCATCTCCCCCGATTCTACCGCCGTCCGGATGACCCCCCAATCCGTAGTTATCCCGGTCGTGGAACCCACGCTCGCACCGATACCCTGTGATGGGCCAACCCCAAAGCAAGGACGCAGCGGTGACCATCGAGGAGCGGGAAGGGTCGCGATTCACAGCGGCCGAGCAAGTCGTCGCGGCACTCGCCGCCGCCCAGGCGGAACGGACGCCGCGAGTAGACCGACATACCTACGACGTCGCCGAGCTCGCCGTCGCCGTCGGCCGCCGCAGCGGCCTGGACTCGGACGAGATCGCGCTCCTCGCCCTCGCCGCCGAGCTCCACGACATCGGGAAGCTGGCGATCCCGGACTCGATCATGGAGAAGCCCGGCCCGCTGAACGAGGAGGAGCTCGAGATCACGCGCCGCCATCCGGAGGTCGGCGAGCGGATCATCTCCGCGGCACCGGACCTCGACGCGGTTGCGCCCATCGTGCGCTCCACCCACGAGCGCTACGACGGAAGCGGCTACCCGGACGGCCTCGCCGGCGACGACATCCCGCGCCTGTCGCGGATCATCCTCGTCTGCGACGCCTTCTGCGCGATGACCCGGCCGCGCCCATACTCGCCGGCGATCACGCCGCGGGAGGCGCTGTTCGCGCTCCGGCGCTGCGGCGGCGCCCAGTTCGACCCGGCGATCGTCACCGCCTTCGGCCAGACCCTCGCCGCGGGCGGGCCGAGCGCCGCCGACGCCGAGTGCCTGACCCGGAACCGGCGTCGCACTCCCGCGCTCGGCGCGCGGGCAGCCGGCGCCACCACCTGAGAGTCGCTAGACGATTGATTCCGAATTCGCGTGCCCGCGGGGGCGTGCCTGGCCAAGCTGGGCGGTACACGCGGTCGAAGCGCGTAGCAGCGCTACGCGCGAGCGCCGCGGGTGCCAGGAGGTCACCGAAGGTGACCGGCAGTTGCCGGCGTCCAGCGCCGTGCCAGGCACGTCATCCGTGGGTGCGGGAATTGGAATCACTCGTCTAGACCTCCTGGTAGAGGGGGCCGTCGCCGCCCTCCGGCGGAGTCAGGCGGCCGCCCTTGGCGGTGATCGCGCCGCACTGGACGCAGTTCGAGGGCACGATCGTCAGGTCGACCTCGGCGGCGCCGTTCTCCTGCTGCTCATCCGGGATCTCGTAGACCTGGGCCGGGCACATCGAGACCCAGGCCTGCGCCACCTCGCGGGGGACGCGCTTCTGCACGCGTATGTGGTTCGGAGCGTCGTCGCGGGTCGCGTTGCCCGACGCGAAGACCGAGGAGAGCTTGTCGAAGATGTACTTGCCGTCCGGCTTGGGGTACTTCGAGGCCGCCTTGCCGATGAACATCGGCTCCTTCGAGTCCTCGTGCTGCTTCCAGCGCCCCGGCGGCAGGTGCCCCATCGTGATCGTCGCCAGGCTCGCCATCGCACCACCGACGAAGAACCCCTTCGAAAACGATTGGCGCGTGTTGCGCCACTTGTAGAAGTCGGCATCGACGATCTCCTCGCGGACGCTCTCGTCGTAGGCCTCGAAGTTGACCGAGTCCCGCTTCAGCGCATCGACGATCGCCTCGGCGGCGGACATCCCGGCCTCCATCGCGTAGTGGATCCCCTTCAGCTCGGAGACGTTGCACATGCCGACGCCGTCGCCCGCCATCACCATGCCCGGCACCGAGAACTGGCGCGGCATCGCCCAGTAGCCGCCCGAGGGAATCGTCTTCGCGCCCCAGGCGACGCGCTTGCCGCCGTCGAGGATCTTTCTCACGAGCGGGTGGGTCTTGAACTGCTGGAGGACGTCGTGGACCGAGAAGGTCGCGTCGGTGTAGTCGAGCCCCGCGACGAAGCCGACGCAGATCTTGTCCTCGCCCATCGGGTAGATGAAGCTGCCGCCGAACTCGTTGTACTTGGCGCGCTTGCGAAGCGGCCAGCCCATCGTGTGGATCACCCGGTCGAGCGGCTTCTCCACCTCCCAGACCTCCTTGACCCCGAGCTCCCAGCGCTGCGGCTGCAGGCCCTCGAGCTCGAAGTAGTCGAGCGCCGCCCCGGTCAGGTGCCCTTGAGTGCCCTCGGCGAGCACCGTCGCCTTGGCCACGACGTCCGAGCCGGGCTCGAAGTTCGAGAGCTCCTCGCCGTCGCGTCCCCGCCCCTTGTCGCCGGATCGCACGCCGCGGACGATCCGATCGGAGACCAGAAGCTTCTCGGCAGCGGTCTCGGTAAGCAGGTAGACGCCGGCCTCCTCGGCCTTCTCGCCGAGGAAGCGGCCGAGCTTGGCGATCGACGTCACGTAGTTGCCCTCGTTTCGAAGCGGCGGCGGCGCCGGCTTCAGCGGGATCGCAAACTTCGAGGTCAGCAGGTAGACGCTCTCCTTCTCGACCTCCTGGTAGACGGGCCAGTCCTCCGGCTCGAGGTCCGGGAAGAGCTTTCGCATCGCCCGGGGCCGCAGGTTCGCCCCGGAGAGCAGATGCGCCCCGGTCGCCTTACCCTTCTCGAGCACCGCCACCGGGACCTCGCCGAGCGACTCCGCCAGCTCCGGCTCGTCCTCGAGGAGCTGCATGATCCGGATCGCGCAGGCGAGCCCGGCCGGGCCACCGCCGACGATCGCGACGCCGACCTCGATCCGCTCGTCCTCGGGGTCGGTGGGGGGACCGACGAACTCCTTCCCAGGCTCGACCGGCGGCGGGAACTCCGCCGGCGTTACCGCAGGCATCGCGCGCTCAACCGCCCTTCTTGGCCTTCACGGCCTCGGTCAGCTTCGGCAGGATCTTGTGCAGGTCGCCGACCACGCCGAGGTCGCAGAACTCGAAGATCGGCGCGTTTTGGTCCTTGTTGATCGCGACGATGTTCTCGGAGCTCTGCATCCCGACCTTGTGCTGGATCGCGCCCGAGATCCCGGCCGCGAGGTAGAGCTTCGGCGCCACCGTCTTGCCCGTCTGGCCGATCTGGGTCGAGTAGGGGTACCAGCCGGCGTCGACCACCGCTCGGGTCGCGGCGACGGCGCCGCCCATCGCCTCGGCGAGCTCCTCGGCGAGCTTGAAGTTGTCCTTCTCGCCCAGGCCGCGGCCGCCGCCGACGAGGATGTCGGCGTCCTCGATGTTGACCTCCTCGCCACCCGACTCGCCGCGCGTGACCAGGGTGGCCTTGTTCGACCACTCCGACAGCTCGACGTCGATGTCAGAGACCTCCGCCTGCCCATCGCCCGACTCCTCGGCGTCGAACGCGTTGAGGCGGCCGATGATGATTCCCGGCTCGTCGACGTAGCCGACGTCGACGATCGCCGAGTCCTGGAGCACCGGCCGCTCGGCGACCAGCTTGCCGTCGGCGACCTTGACCGCGGTCACCTCCATGGTCACCCCGGCTCCGAGCCGCGCGGTCAGCCCGGCGCCGATCTCGAAGCCGAGCAGCCCGCCGCCGAAGAGCGCGTACGAGTAGCCCTCGTCGGTGATCACCTTCGCCATCGCGTCGACGATCGGCTGCGCGAGCCCCTCGGGGACCTCCTTGGCCCGGTAGACCTTCGTCGCGCCGTAGGCCCCGAGGCCCGAGGCCGCGTCGTCGGCGACGTCGCCGACGACCAGCGCCGCCGCGTCGCCGCCGATGTCACCGGCCAGCTTCGAGGCCTCGGAGATCGCGCCGAGCGAGTTCTTGTTGAAGTTGCCCTCGTCGTCGTGGAGGGCGTAAACGAGAATGCCAGCCATTAGAGGAGCTTCCTTTCGTCGAGCCAGGCGACGATCTTCTCGACCGTCTCGTTGGTGTCCTCGTCCTCGATGATCTCGCCGGCCTCCTTCTCAGGCGGCGGATTGATCTCGAGGACCTGCGTCTTCGAGCCGTCCTCGCCCACCTGGGCGGCGTCGATCCCGACGTCACCGGTGGCCTTGGTGTCGAGCGGCTTCTTCTTCGCGCCCATGATCGCCTTCAACGACGGATAGCGCGGCTCGTTGATCGCGTCGCCGACCGAGATCACGGCCGGCAGCGCGACGTCGACGGTGTCGTAGCCGTACTCGGCCTGACGCTGGCAGCGCAGCTTGCCGTCGGAGACCTCGATCTCGATCACCTGCGTCAGCGAGGGCATCTTCAGGTGATCGGCGACCACGGCGCCGATCGTGTAGCACTCGCCGTCGTCTGACTGCTGGCCGAGCAGGACCAGGTCAGGGCTCTCCGACTCGAGCACCTTGGCCAGCGCGAAGCCGGTGGCGCAGACGTCGGAGCCCTCGAGCGCCGCGTCGGTCAGATGCACGGAGCGGTCGGCGCCGAGCGCGACCGCCTTGTGGAGGGCGCGGACGGCGCTCTCCGGGCCCATCGTGACCGCGACGATCTCGTCCACGTCGGCGTTGCCGCCCTCGCGGATCTGCATCGCGGCCTCGATGCCGTGGGTGTCAAATGGATTCAGGTTCTTCTCGCCGGAGCGGTCGAGGCGCTTCGTCTCGGAGTCGATGCGCTTCTGAACCGCCGCGTCGGGAACCTCCTTGACGAGGCAGCAGATCTTCAACTGGAAAGCCCTCCTTGGGGTGCTTCGTGTCGCCGGCAGGTGGCTCGGCGCGGCGGGATATTACCGCTCCTACCCAGTTGACTGACCAGTCAATCGGGATGTGAGCCGTTCAGGACCTCGAGCGCCGCCGCTACTTCCACCGAGCGCGGGGGTTTGGGGGACGGGTCTCGTGGGGGAGCCCGACCAAGGGAGGCAATTGGGATGAAGATGATCAACCGCCTTCGCGGGCCACTGAGCTACGCGAACGTGGCGGCGACGCTGGCGCTGTTCCTGGCGCTGGCTGGGGGCGCGGCCGTGGCCGCTAACCAGATCACCGCCAGGGACATCGACAAGGACGCCGTGGGCGGCTCGGAGCTGAAGCGAGACGCCGCCAAGGGCAAGCACGTGAAGGAGGACACGCTCGGGCCCGTGCCGACGGCCGGAAAGGCCAACAACGTCCTCTGGGCAGTGGTGCAGGATCCCCAGGGCCAGGGGAACGCGATCTTGGTCCGCGCCGGTCAAGACACGACGGGGGTCATCGAGGGCGGTGGCGCGACGGAGGTCGACTTCGGTGCCCGGGACGTAACCAACTGCGTGTGGTCGGCGACCCGCGCCTCGCCCAACACACAGGGGGAGCCCGCGGGGTTCGTCCAGCTCAACGGCGGATCGCTCAACACCCGCGTCGAGGTGCGGACGCGCAACGCCGGCGGAGCCGTAGTGGACGGCGATTTCCATCTGATCGTGATCTGCTGAGAGAAGCTGAACGGCGGCGACCACGGGGGGCGGCCATCGCCGCCCCCCGTCGCCTGCCAATACGCTTCGCGCAGTGGGCAGGATCGGAGACATGGGGTGGGCGATCCGCGACCGGCTCGGCGGCAGCGCCGTCGCCATCGTGCTGGCGCTCGCCGGGCTCGGTGCCGGCATCGCCGGGCTAGTGATCGCCCTCGACGCCAAGGACGAGGCTGAGGACGCGGCGGCCGCGTCGACCTCGGCCGTGCCCGCCCCGACCACGGTGCCCGACACCGAGGCGAGCGCCGAAATCGACGAGCTGCACGAGCGGGTCGAGGCGATCGAGGAGTCGGTCGCCCAGCTACGCACCGAGGTGGGCGACACCGCCCCCTCGGACACCGGCGAGACCGGCGAGACCACCACCCCCGAGGAGCCGACCGTCCCCGAGACGCCCGAGCTTCCGGAGGGGATCGAGGTCCCGGGGGTGCCCGAGCCGGGCGCCGGCTCCCCCGCCAGGCCCTAGGCATCTAAGTAGGGCTCAGGCGCGCTCGCCGACCGCCCCGCGGACGAAATCGACGATCTCGTCGGTCGAGGCGCCCGGGGTGAAGACCTCGTCGATCCCGAGCTTCTTCAGCTCGGGCACGTCGTCGGCGGGGATCGTGCCGCCGACGGTGATCACGACGTCGTCGACGCCCTGGGAGCGAAGCAGCTCGACGACCCGCGGCACGAGGGTCATGTGGGCGCCCGAGAGGATCGAGAGGCCGATGGCGTCGGCGTCCTCCTGGATCACCGTCTCGGCGATCTGCTCGGGGGTCTGGTGGAGCCCCGTGTAGATCACCTCCATGCCCGCGTCGCGCAGCGCCCGGGCGATGATCTTCGCCCCGCGGTCGTGCCCGTCGAGGCCGGGCTTGGCGACGACCACGCGGATCTTGCGGCCGTTCTCCTCCTCGCTCACGCCTGGGAGCCTAGTGCCCCACTACTCGCCGAGATTGGCGTCGTTGGCGCCGAACTCGGTTCCCCCGCCGATCACCGAGACGATGACGATGATCAACGTGACCACGACCAGCAGCGCGATCAGGGCGAGGAAGTAGAACTTGACGCCGCGGCCCTCGTCGCTCACCTCGTCGACGACGTCGTCCTTCACCCGGACCTCGACGTCGCCCTCCTCGTGCTCGGCGATCCTGCGCGCGGCCTCGACTGCAGAGGCCTTGTCGGGATGGTTGGAGATCGCGTCGGCGGTGCCGGCGTGCATGACGTCCCAGCCGTCGTACTCGTTCGGGTGAACCTCGATCGCCGGGCGCTCGCCCGTGCCGGTGGGCATGGGCGAATCGTACCCTCGCGCCATCGGAGCTAACCGCGGGGTCTTCTAGAAGATCGGCGACTCCGTGTAGGTGCCGAAGACCCGCTGAAGGGTCGCGACCATCTCGCCCTCGGAGGCGCGCGCTCGGGCGCAGTCGAGGAACCGGGGCATCAGGTTCTCGGTGCCGGCGGCGGCGCTCGCGAGCTCGCCGAGGGCGCGCTCGACCTCGGCCGGGTCGCGCCGCGCCTTCGTCGCCGCCAGACGATCGCGCTGCTTTTGCTCCAGGGCGGGATCGATCCGCAGGATCGGGATCCCCTCGTCGTCTTGCTGCCTGTAGTCGTTGACCCCGACCACGATCCGCTCCTTCGCGTCGACCTCGCGCTGGAAGCGGAACGAAGCGTCGGCGATCTCGCGCTGGGGGAAGTCCTGCTTGATCGCCCCGACCATGCCACCGAGCTCGTCGATGCGGGCGAAGTAGCGGTAGGCCTCCTCCTCCATCTCGTCGGTCAGCTTCTCGACGAAGTAGGAGCCGCCGAGCGGGTCGATCGTGTTGGTCACGCCGGTCTCGTGGGCGATCACCTGCTGGGTGCGAAGCGCCACCCGCACGGCCTCCTCGGTCGGCAGGGCGAGCGCCTCGTCGTAGGAGTTGGTGTGCAGGCTCTGGGTGCCGCCGAGGACGCCGGCGAGCGCCTCGATCGTCGTGCGGATGATGTTGTTGAGCGGCTGCTGGGCGGTTAGCGAGACGCCCGCGGTCTGGGTGTGGAAGCGCATCCGCCACGAGGCCGGGTCGCGGGCGCCGTAGGTGTCGCGCAGCTCGCGCGCCCAGATCCGGCGAGCGGCGCGGTACTTGGCGATCTCCTCGAAGAAGTCGATGTGGGCGTTGAAGAAGAACGAGAGGCGCGGCGCGAAGGCGTCGACGTCGAGGCCCCGCTCGAGCGCCCGCTCGACGTAGGTGAAGCCGTCCTTGAGCGTGAACGCGAGCTCCTGCTGGGCGGTCGAGCCCGCCTCGCGGATGTGGTAGCCGGAGATCGAGATCGGGTGCCAGCGAGGCATCCGCTCGGTGCACCACTCGATCATGTCGGTGACCAGCCGCATCGCCGGCTCGATCGGGAAGCACCACTCCTTCTGGGCGATGTACTCCTTGAGGATGTCGGTCTGGATCGTCCCCCCGAGCTTCTCGGGCGGGACCCCCTGCTCCTCGGCGGCGCAGACGTAGAGCGCGAGCAGGATCGCCGCCGGGGCGTTGATCGTCATCGACGTCGTCACCTCGCCGAACGGGATCCCCGCGAAGAGGTCGATCATGTCGTCGAGCGTGTCGAGCGCGACCCCCTCGACCCCGACCTCGCCCAGCGACCGGTTTGCGTCCGAGTCAAGCCCCATCAGGGTCGGCATGTCGAATGCTGTGGAGAGGCCCGTCTGCCCGTGGTCGAGCAGGTAGCGGAAGCGCTCGTTGGTCTCCTCCACCGTCCCGAAGCCCGCGAACTGGCGCATCGTCCAGAGCCGCCCGCGGTACATCGAGGGATAGACGCCGCGGGTGAACGGGGGCTCGCCGGGGTAGCCGAGGTCGCGCTCGGCGTCCCAGGAGGCCAGGTCCTCCTCGGTGTAGAGCGGCTCGATCTCGTGCCCGGAGATCGTCGTGAAGAGCGCCTCGCGCTCAGGCTGGCGGGCGTACTCCTCCTCCCGCCACTGGTGCGCGCGCCGGCGCGCCTCGGGCTCGATCGCCATGCCCGGAAGTCTAGATCCAGGGCCGGGCCGCCCCATAACCTGGCCACCATGAAGCCGGCACCGACCGCCCGCGGGGTGCTTGCGCGGGCGGTGGCGACGGTCCGCCACCACTGGCGCCCGCTCCTGGTCGTCGCGCTCGCGATCTTCGTCCCACTCGGCCTTCTCGACGTCCTCGACGAGCGGTTTGCCGAGCTCGACCCCGACGAGCTCGACACCGCCAGTGCGATCGGTGCGCTCGTGATCGGCCTCAGCCGGGCGACGACCGAGCTCTTCGCCGAGATCATGCTCGCGGGGGCGATCGCCGCCGCGATCGGGGACGTGCAGGGTCCCGGCGATCCCCGGTCGCTGCGCGAGGTGCTGCGAGACATCCCCTACGCGCGACTGATCCTGATCACCGTGATCTCGGTGGTCGGATTCGCCCTCGGTCTGCTCCTGCTGGTCGTGCCGGCAATCGTGTTCCTCGCCTGCTACGCGCTCGCGGCGCCGGTGGCGGAGGTCGAGGACCTAAGGGTCCGCGACGCCTTCGCGCGCAGCCGGGAGCTCTCCCGCGGTCACGTGCTGCTGGTGCTCGGCATGCTGATCCCGCTGGGGGTCCTTTCAGCGCTCGCGGGCGAGGCGGCTCAGACCGGCGGCGTCGAGCTCCTCGGAGACGGGCTTGCCGGCGAGTGGCTCGGGGCCGTGGTCTCGGGCATCCTCATCTCCACGCCGTGGGCCCTCGCGGCAGTCGCCCTCGTCTACGAGCTGCGGTCCGCCGAGGGCGCCGACGCGACGCCAGCAGGCTGCCGCTCCAGCCCACCGCCGCCGCGGTGAGCGTCGCCACCGCGATCGCAAGCCTGCGCCCGAGCCGCTCGAATCGCATCACCCGCCAGCCCTCGGCCTTCGCGGTCTCGGCGAGCGCCGCGTCGGGGTTGACCACGACCGGGTTGCCGACGGCGCGGAGCATCGGCAGATCCGATGCGGAGTCGGAGTATGCGAAGGATTCGGCGAGGTCGATCTCGTGCTCGGCCGCGAAGCGGCGCATCGCCTCGACCTTGCCCTCGCCGTACATGAACGGCCCGTCGAGCTCGCCCGTCATCAGTCCATCGGGCCCGACCGCGTAGGCGGTGCCGATGCCGCCGTCCATCGCGAGCACGAAGGCGAGCATCGAGACCAGCTCGTTGCCGGCGGCGCTGACGATGAAGACCGGCCGTCCCGCCTCCTGGTGGGAGCGGACCTCGTCGAGCATCTGCGGATAGATCCGCGGGATGATCGCCGCCAGCACCTCGGGCGCCATCCAGGCCAGGTCGCGCTCGCGAACGCCCTTGAGCAGCTCCTTGATCTGGGCGACCACCGCGTCGGTCTGGTCGTCGGTGGCGCCGCGTAGGCGGAAGCGAAGGTTGTGGAGCCCCCAGCGCGCCATCTGGCGGCGGCTGACCATGCCGGTCCGCGCGGCCGCCCGCGCGAAGTGCATGCCGCTCGACCCCGCCATCAGGGTCTTGTCCAGGTCGAAGAAGGCGGCGGACCGGAGCATCAGTTCAGCGATTGCCGCCTAATGCACGCTATGGCGTGCAAACGGCGGTAGTCGCTTGCCGAATCGGCTAGGAGCCGTTGACCTCGAGCACGATCGCGTCGCCCTGGCCGCCACCGGAGCAGATCGCGGCGACGCCGAGGCCTCCGCCACGGCGGCGGAGCTCGTGGACAAGGGCGCCGGTGATCCGGGCGCCGGAGGCGCCGATCGGATGGCCGAGGGCGATCGCGCCGCCGTTCACGTTGACCTTGTCCTCGTCGACGCCGAGCATCCGCAGCGAGTTCAGCGCCACCGAGGCGAACGCCTCGTTGATCTCCCAGAGGTCGACCTCGTCGGGACTGCGGCCGATCTTCTCCAGCGCCTGCTTCGCCGCGTTCGCCGGCGTCTTCGCCAGGTAGGGGAAGTCGTCGGCGACGGCGCCGTAGGAGAGGATCCGGGCGAGCACCTCGCGCCCGTTCTCGCTCGCCCAATCGTCCGAGGCAACCACCAGCGCGCCGGCGCCGTCATTGACGCCCGGAGCGTTGCCGGCGGTATGGGTGGCGTCATCGCCGCCGATCGCCTTCAGCTTCGCCAGCACCTCGATCGTGGTGTCGGCGCGGATCGCCTCGTCGGCGGCGACCTCGACCTCGTCTCGCTTCTGCTTCACGGTGACGGCGACGATCTCCTCGGCCATCCGACCCTCGTCCGTCGCCTTCGCCGCGAGCTGATGGGAGCGCGCCGCCCAGCGGTCCATGTCGGGACGGGTGATCTCGAGCTCGTTAGAGACCTCGCTCGCCTCGTTGATCATCTGCTTGTCGGTGAACGGGTTGGTGAGCCCGTCGTGGGTCATCGCGTCGATCGCGGTCACGTCGCCCATGCGGAAGCCGAAGCGGGCTCCGGGAAGCAGGTAGGGGGCCTGGCTCATCGACTCCATCCCGCCGGCGATGCCGATGCCGATGTCCCCGGCGCGGACGGCCTGGTCGAGCAGCCCGATCGTCCGCATCCCCGACGCGCAGACCTTGTTGACGGTCTCCGAGGGCACCTCCTTGGGGATCCCCGCCTTGATCTGGGCCTGGCGCGAGGGGATCTGGCCCTGGCCGGCCTGGAGGACCTGCCCGAAGGCGACCTGCTCGACCTGCTCGGGATCCACCTCCGCGCGGTCCAGCGCGGCCTCGATCACGGTGCCGCCGAGATCGGTGGCGTCGAGCGAGGAGAGGGCCCCTCCCATCTTCCCGAACGGGGTCCGGGCGGTGCCGAGGATCACGGTCTGCGACATGCGAATGCCTTTCGGTCGGGTCGTCTGCGGCGGAGGCGCGGTGGGCGCGCCGGGAAACGAATGCTAGAACAAGGGCCGTGCGCGTCACGGTCGCCGACACCGCCCCGGAGGACTCCGGCGCCGATCTGGTCTGCGTCGGGCTGTTCGAGGACGAGGACCTCGCCGATGTCTTCGCCTCCGCTCCCGGCGCCGGCGAGGCGCGCGGCGGCTTCAAGAAGCTCGCCGTCCTCTACCCCGAGCGGCCCGCCCGGGTGCTCGTAGTCGGGCTGGGCAAGCGAGCCGAGTTCGACCCGGAGCGTGCCCGTGTCGCGGCGGCGCTTGCGGTCCGCCAGGCGCGCCGGAACGAGGCCGCCTCGCTGGCCTGGGCGGTGCCGGACGCCGGTGAGGCGGCGGCCGTCTCGGCGGCGCTGGTCGAGGGCACCGAGCTCGCTGCCTACCGCTTCGACCGCTTCCGCACCGCCAAGGACGAGGACGAGAACGGGTCCGAGATCGCGGGGCTGGAGCTTCTCAGCGCCGAGGACGTCTCACCGACTGTGGAGGTCGCTCGCGTCGCCGCCGAGGCTGCGAACCGGGCCCGCGAGCTCCAGGACCTTCCCTCCAACGTCGCCACGCCCTCTTTCTTGGCCGACCGCGCCCGCGAGATCGCCGAAGCGAACGAAGCCGTCACCGTGGAGGTCCTCGGCCGCGAGGACTTCGAGCGGCTCGGCATGGGTGGCCTGCTTGCGGTCTCGAGGGGCAGCGACGAGCCTCCCTGCCTGATCGTGATGCGCTACGGCGGAGGGCGCGGGGATGCGCCGCTGGGACTGGTCGGCAAGGCCGTGACCTTCGACACGGGAGGGATCTCGATCAAGCCCGCCGCGCGGATGCAGGAGATGAAGATGGACATGTCCGGCGGCGCGGCCGTGATCGAGGCGACCGCCGCGATCGCCGAGCTCGGGCTCGGCCTGGACCTGCTCTCGCTGATCCCGGCGACCGAGAACATGCCCTCCGGGCACGCGGTCAAGCCCGGCGACATCATCACCCAGCACAACGGCAAGACCGTCGAGGTCAACAACACCGACGCCGAGGGCCGGCTGATCCTCGCCGACGCGCTCAGCTACTGCGCCGAGCTCGGCGCCGGGCGGATAGTCGACCTGGCCACGCTCACCGGCGCCGTCCTGGTCGCCCTCGGCTCCACCTATGCGGCCCTCGTCTCGAACGACGACGAATGGGCGGAGCGCGTGCGCGAGGCCGGGGAGCGGACCGGAGAGCTCGCGTGGAGGCTGCCGCTCCACCCCGAGTACAAGGAGCTGACGAAAGGCACGGTCGCCGACCTCACCAACGCCTCGGAGAAGCGCAAGGCCGGCACGATCTACGCCGCGTCCTTCCTCGAGGAGTTCGTCGGCGAGCTGCCCTGGGCCCACCTCGACATCGCGGGAACCGCCTGGGACGTGGGACGCGACTACGTCGGCAAGGGCGCCACCGGCTACGGCGTGCGCCTGCTCGTCTCGCTCGCCTCCGAGCTGGCCGGCGACTGAGCGCTACGGCCGCGAGGCCGGATAGAGGAGGTCCGCGAGGATCTCCTCGTCGGTCAGCTCGATCCAGAGGTTCTCGGAGACGAAGAGGACGGGACGGTCGTCGCGGGTGTTGCGGTCCTTTGCTTCCATGGTGGGCCTCCCGGGGGCCGGGTTGCTTGACGAAACCGACGCTATCATGCTCAGTTGCATCACACAACCTTGTGTGCGAAGCTCACACTTCGACGGAGAGATGCTCGCAAGCGACTACCCCGACCAGCACTGCTCGATCGCCCGCTCGCTCGAGCTGATCGGCGAGCGCTGGACGCTGCTCGTCCTCCGCGACGTCTTCTCCGGCAGGCGGCGGTTCGATCAGATCCAGGAGTCGCTGGGCGTGGCCCGCAACGTCCTCACCAGCCGGCTGGGCCGCCTGGTGGAGGAGGGGATCCTCTACCGGCGCCGCTACCAGGAGCGCCCCGAGCGCTTCGAGTACCGGTTGACCGAGAAGGGCCTCGACCTGTGGCCCGTGCTGGTCAGCCTGCTCGCCTGGGGGGACCGCCATCTCGCCGAGGACGCCGGCCCGCCGGTCGTGCTCGTCCACCGCGAGTGCGGGGGAAGGATCAACGATCGCCGAATCTGCGAGCGCTGCGGCTCCGAGCTCGGCGTCCGCGACGCGGTCGCACTCGAGGGCGAGGAGGCCGCTCGCGCCCTTACCGCCGCCTGAGCCGGTCTAGGGACAGAACCACGCGCCGGGCGGCCGCTCCACTAGCTCGTCGCCGCAGCACTCGGCGTTCGGGGGCGCCTGGTCCTTCGGGGTCACCTTGCCGCCGCAGCAGTGCTCAGTCCGCCGGTTGAAGCACTTGTCCGTCCCGCAGCTGGACAAGCGCGGCCCGCAGGTGGCCCGGCAGCCATCCGCCGCGCTCGTCCCCGGTGGCGCATAACAGAGCGGCTTGTCCTGCGGGCAGCGGTTGAAACAGGCGCCGCAGTTGCGCGGGTCGCTCGCGAGGTCGCGTTGTAGCCCCTGGCAGCAGGCGGGCCTTCTGCCCTGAGCCGTGCCGCCGCACCCGCCGCAGTTGCCGGACCGGTTCGGGTCGACACAGGTTCCCTGGCAGCAGATCATGTTCCCCGGACACTGACCGGGAGGCGGCGCGTTGCCTCCCCTCGCCGCGGCGCCCGACCGGCGGGCCGCGTTGCAGGTGCTCCCGTCCGTATCGCGGATGCATCTCCCGCCGGAGCAGACCTCCTGCTGAAAGCCGGAGGTCTGGCAGCGCCTCAGATTCGAGCAGTTGGTCCCGCAGTTGTTGTTGTCCATGAGCACGTTGAGACATCGACCGTTGCAGCGACGCTGCCAGGGCTTCGGGCATGGACGCTGCCCGGCGCGCAGCTCCAGCGCGGCCCGCGCCGGCCAGGCGAGGACGAGGCTCGTCGCCGCCCAGGCACCGCCCGCGCGGACGAGCAGCTCGCGCCGGCGCAGCGGCGAGCCGCGCCCGTTGGTCGCGGGCGAGGGACTCGCGATCCGGGACTCGAAGCCATCCACGGTGCGCTCGATTAGGGCGGCGATCTCGGCCCCGCCCCCCGCGGGCTCGCTCGCGACCAGGCCGTCGACCCCGACCAGCACGCCGGTCGGGGTCCCCAGCGTGCGGTAGTCGCCGGAAACCTCGGGGGCGTTTTCGATCACCCCGATCGTGAGCTCGTTGCCGAGCTCGTGCTGCCACCGGGCGATCTCGGGCGCGAGCTCGATGCATGGACCGCATTCCGCGGTCGGTGAACACGAGCAGGACGGGCAGGCGGTGGCCGAGCAGGGAGGCGAGCGAGAGCTCTCCACCGGACTGGTCCGTCAGCCGGAACCGAGGCGCCGGGGTCCCGACCGCCAGGCCCTCGGCGATCTCCGTCTCCCGCGCCGAGGTGTCGTCGCGCCGCCACGCGAATGCGAGAGCGGGGAGCAGCGACACGACCGCGGCCCCCGCGAACGCCGCAGCCACGGTCGGGTTGCCGAGCTCGGCCGCGACCCAGAGCGCGATCGCCGCCAGGACGAGGTTTCGGGCCACCGTCCTGGGCCCCGCGGGCGCGGAGTGGAGCTGACCGAAGCAGTGACACTCGGGGGCTCGACCGCGGGCGAGGCTCCCAACGATGGCGAGGCAGAACACGATGAGCAGCGTGAACGCGGCTAGCGCTGCCGGAGCGGCGGTCGGCGCCGCCACGAGGCCGCCGGCGAGCGCGAGCTCGCCGAACGGGAGCAGGGTCCCGGCGAGCGCCGCCGGCCCGCGCGGGAGCCCGAATTCGGCCGCGGCTCTGCGCGAGCCCGACAGGTCGCGAAGCTTCGCCAGCGCGGCTACTGCGAACACAGCCGCCAGAAGTAGCCTCCCCAGTACCAACGCCACGGCCACGGAGTCAGGCTACGTCCGCGTCGCCGCCGAGTCAAGGCCGGCGGCCTTTAGGCTCCGGCGCCTCGGATGGATTTCGACCTGACGGACGAACAGCGCCTCCTGCGCGACACGGTGCGCGACTTCGCGCGCTCGGAGGTGGCGCCGGTCGCCGAGGAGCTCGACCGGACGAAGAGCTTCCCCTACGAGCTGGTGGCGAAGCTCGGCGAGCTCGGGCTGATGGGGATCCCCTTCCCCGAGGAGTACGGCGGCGGCGGGGCCGACACGCTCTCCTACGCGCTCGCCGTCGAGGAGCTCACGCGGATCGACTCCTCGGTCGCGATCACGATGGCGGCCCATACGTCGCTGGGGACGATGCCGATCCACCTCTGGGGGAGCCGGGAGCAGAAGGAGGAGTGGCTGCCGGAGCTCTGCCGCGGTCGCAAGCTCGCGGCGTTCGGGCTGACCGAGCCGGAGGCCGGTTCCGACGCCGGCAACACCCGCACCCGCGCCCGCCTCGAGGACGGCGAGTGGGTGGTCGACGGGGCGAAGCAGTTCATCACCAACGCCGGCACCGAGATCTCGGGCTGCGTGACGATCACCGCTCGCACCGGCGACGATGAGATCTCCAACCTGATCGTCCCCAACGGAACGCCCGGCTACGAGCCCGGCGAGCCCTACCGGAAGATGGGATGGAACGCATCCGACACGCGGCCGCTCTCCTTCGACGGCGCCCGGGTGCCGGAGGAGAGCCTCCTGGGTCGTCGCGGCGACGGCTTCAAGCAGTTCCTGCAGATCCTCGACGGCGGCCGGATCGGGGTCGCGGCAATGGGCGTCGGGCTCGCCCAGGGGGCGCTCGACGAGGCGATCTCCTACGCGAAGGAGCGTCGCGCCTTCGGCCGGCCGATCTCGAAATTCCAGGCGATCCAGGCGAAGATCGCCGACCTCTCCGCCGAGATCGAGGCGGCCCGCCTGCTCACCTACAAGTCGGCGATCCTCAAGGACCGCGGCGAGCCGTTCACCCTCACCGCCGCGCAGGCGAAGCTGAAGACAGGGCGGCTGGCGGTTCGCGCGACCGAGGAGGCTGTCCAGATCCACGGCGGCTACGGCTACATCGAGGAGTACCCCGTCTGCCGCTTCTACCGCGACGCCAAGATCCTCACGATCGGAGAGGGCACCGACGAGGTCCAGCAGATGGTGATCGCCCGCCAGCTCGGCTGCTGAGTGACGCCGTTCTCACGTGAACGCGGATTTTCCGTCCACTTCGTCACTTGCGGCACGTTTAGACGACCGAAGGGGGCCGTATGCTCGCCCCGCGAGTCGTTCTAACTCTGGGGAGTACCAAGGAATGGACACGGGATCGGAGCCCCGCAGACGAGCCGCGATGGCCCGCAAGCTCGACGCCGCATTCGCCGGCTGCGAGCACTGGGACATCGCGCCGCCGCGTCGGCGCCGGGTCGCACCGCCGCCCAGCCCCGGCCTGGCGGCGCCGCTGGCGCTGGCGCAGGCCGAGCACTGGTCGCTGGGGCGGGCCCGCCCGCTGTAGGCCGGAACGCATAGCCGCGCCCGCCGCCTGGGGGCGGGAGCTTCGCTATCCCCCAGCCGCCTGATCCCCTTCCAGTAGCTCCCGCGCAGCGGTCGCCGGGTCGATCTCGCGCCTCACCACACGCTCGAGCATCTCCGCGACGGCCTCGTCCTCGCTCGCCCTCCCCTCGAGATCGCGCCGGAGCTTCGCCGCCGCGAGGCCCAGCACCTCGTTGCGCAGGTTGCGGGCCCTGCGCTCCTCGAGCGTCCCCTCCTCGACTATGTGCCGGCGGTGCTCGTCGATTCGCTCGAGGAGCTCGGCGACACCCTCCCCGCGCGATGCCTCGGTGCGCACGACCGGCACCTTCCAGCTCTTCTGGGGCCCGAGCGCGAGCACGTTGCGCACCTCGCGGATCATCGTGTCGGTGAGCGGATGGTCGGCCTTGTTGACGACGATCACGTCGGGGATCTCCATCACCCCGGCCTTGAGCGCCTGGATCGAGTCGCCGGAGCCGGGCATCAGGACCAGGACGATCGTGTCGCCGTGGTCGACGATGTCGATCTCCGCCTGGCCGACGCCGACGGTCTCGAGCAGGATGTCGTCCTTGCCCGAGGCGTCCATCAGGAGCGCCGCCTGAAGCGCCGCCTCAGAGAGGCCACCGAGGGCGCCGCGCGACGCCATCGAGCGGATGAAAACCCCGGCGTCGAGGAAGTGATCCGAGAGCCGGATCCGATCGCCGAGCAGGGCGCCTCGGGTGAATGGGCTGGAGGGGTCGATCGAGAGCACTCCGACCTCGCGCTCGGCCGCCCGGAGCTCCTTCGTCAGCGCTCCGATCAGGGTGCTCTTCCCCACTCCGGGCGGGCCGGTGATGCCGACGATCCGCGCCTGGCCGGTGCGCGGGAACAGCTCCCGTACGAGCGCCCAGCCGTCCGGATCGCCGTTCTCGATCAGCGTGATCGCCCGCGCCAGCGCCCGCTTGTCGCCGGCAAGGAGCCGCTCCGCAAGCGGCGCGTCGCGTGTCGGTGCCTCCTCCGCCATCGGGCGCCGGAGTCTAGATTGCGCCCGTGAAGCTAATTCGCTTCCTCTCATTCGCGCGTCGCAATGGGATGCTTTCGTGGAAGTACGGGCGTCTCTGGTGGCGCTATCTGTGGCGGCGGTACCTGACCCCCTCCGGCTGGCGGATGGAGACCGACGGGCCGGTGTTCTTCGGTCGGAACCTCCAGATCCAGATCGCGCGCGGGGCGAAGCTCCGCCTTGGGCGGTTCGTCTGGATCGGCGACGGGACGAAGATCCGCTGCCACCAGGGCGAGGTGGAGATCGGGGCGAAGGCGGTGCTCGGCCAGGAGTGCACTGTCTCGGCCTACCACCATGTTCGGATCGGGGAGCAGTGCGTGGTCGCGGACCGCGCGATGTTCATCGACTTCGACCACGGCATGGTCGAGGTCGAGCGCCCGATCCGGCTCCAGGGCATCTACATGCGCGACGTCAACGTCGGCTCGAACGTCTGGATCGGTTACGGCGCCTGTGTCCTGCGCGGAGTTCAGGTCGGCGACAACTCGGTGCTCGGCACCTACAGCGTCGTCACCCGCGACGTGCCTCAGAACGCGGTGATGGGCGGGGTGCCGGCGCGCCTGATCCGGATGCGCGAGGCCCCCGCCGAGCTCCGCTGGCCCGAGCCGGTCGACCCCCACCCCCCGCCGGTGCCGCCGCCCGCGCGCGACACCGAGGCCGCGGCCGACCCGGCGCGCCCGACCGGGCCTGGACAGCGTGCGGCTCGCTGAGCTAGGGCATGCGGCGGACTTCCTCTGCGACACCGAGGGCAGAGCTTCACCGCAAAGCTGAAGTAGCCGACGTCCGAAGCTACGCCCGCGCGCGCTCTACGGTGAGCTCACCGTAGAGCGCCGCGGTGCGCTCGGCCACGTCGGACCAGTCGAACCCGAGCACGTGCTCGGACGCCTCGGCGACGAGGCGCTCGCGCAGCTCGGAGTCGGCGAGCACGCGCTTCACCGTCTCCCCCAGCGACTCGGGATCGCGATCGCGGAAGCGAAGGCCGACGTCCTCGTTCGGCACGACCTCGCGCAGGCCGCCGGTGTCGGCGACTATGCACGGGCAGTCGGAGGCCATCGCCTCGAGCGCGACAAGCCCGAACGGCTCGTAGATCGAGGGCACGACGCAGACGTCGGCGATCCGGTAGAGCGAGTGCAGGACGTCGTCCCCGATCCAGCCGAGGAAGGTGCCGTGGTCGTCGAGGCCGGCCTCGTCGGCCTGGCGGCGGAGCTCGACCTCGTGGGTTCCCGACCCGGCGACCAGGAAGCGGGTCCCCGGCACCGCGTCGATCACACCCGGCATCGCCTCGAGCGCAAGCTGGAAACCCTTCTCGTAGACGAGCCGCCCGATCAGGAGCACGAGCTGGCTCGTCCGGCGCGGCGAACTCGGAGCGCAGGCGGACGAGCTCGGGATCGTCCTGCGGCTGGAGGTCCCCGGGGTCGATTCCGTTCGGGATCACGGTGACCCGCCGTTCGTCGGCGCCGAAGATGTCGGCGACCTGCTCGCGCATGTAGTACGAGCAGACGATCACCCGATCGGAGCGGTTCGCGATCCAGCGCTCGACACCGTGAATGTAGGACTGGGGGTGCTTGTCGACCCAGCCCTGGTGGCGGCCGTGCTCCGTGGCGTGGATCGTGGTCACGAGCGGCGCCCGGAATCGGCGCGAGAGGTGGCCGCAGGCGGCGGCGACCAGCCAGTCGTGGCCGTGGACCAGGTCGAAGTCGAACCGGTCTCCGAGCTCGACCCCGGCCGCGAGCATGTCCGAGTTCATCCGCTCGACCCAGGCAACGAACTCCCCGAGGTCGCGCGGACGGGTCGGCTCGCGGACGCGGTGGATGACGACCCCCGCGACCAGTTCCTCGGGAGGCGACTCCTCTCCCCCGCGGGTGAGCACGTGGACCTCCGTGCCCTGCTCGACGAGTCCCTCCGAGAGCTTCCGGACGTGCCTGGCGAGGCCGCCCTCGATCAGCGGCGGGTACTCCCAGGAGAGGATCAGGACTCGGGTCATCCTTGACGCGGTGCGGGGTCCTAGGGCTCCAGCAGCGGAGCGAGGCTCATGTCCGGGGCGAGGTTGCGCATCCGCGGGTCGGGCGAGGAGCCGGAGTCTATGGCCTCGAGCAGGGAGCGCGAGTGGTGCATGGCGCGCTCGTACGCGTAGTCGCCGGCCTCCCCGCGCTTGTCGAGGAAGGCCCAGTCGCTCGCCTGTACCGCGAGCAGCTCGCGTGCGGCGCGCTGGGCCGCCCCCGGGTCGAGCCCGTCGGCCGCGAGCGCCCGCACCAGCCTCAGCTCGAGCCGCCGGGCGCCCCAGGCGATATCGGCGACCGGGCGCGAGTCCCAGGTCGAGAGGTCCTTGCCCTCGCCCCAGCTCGCTGGCCGGAGCGGGCGTCGCTCGGGCTGGTGCTCGGCCAGGGCGCGATCGAGCGAGAGCATGCGGATCGCCGCGCTCGGGCGCGAGCGCGATCACCCGCTCGAGCCAGATCGGCCCCTCCGACCACCAATGTCCGAGCAGCTCGGTGTCGATCGCGAACATGACGAGGCCGTCCCGGCCCCGTTCGCCGCGGTAGCGGCGCAAGCCGCGCGGCGACGCTGTCGACGAAGGCCTCCGCCTGCTCTCTGGCCCTCCTCGCAGCCCGGGCGGGGTCATAGGGTCCCCCTCCGATCGCCCAGAGCCGGATCCCGCCAAGCGACTTGCGGTGGAAGTCCGCGTAGACCGGGTCGGCCGGGTACCCGCCCCAGGACCAGACCAGCTCCACCGTCTCCCAGTCGATCGGGAAGGCGACCGGGCCGGCGTCGGTGAGCACCGGGCGGAGCGCGTCCAGCGGCTCGCCGTGGGCGCTCTGGTCGACGCAGAAGTAGCCGACGCCCCGCTCCGCGAGAAGCGCTTCCAGGCCCGGCGCGTAGGCGCACTCGGGTAGCCAGAAGCCCCGCGCGGGCCCGAACCGCCGCCTGTGCGACCGGATCCCTGCGTCGATCTGAAGCGCCCGCGCCCCCCGCGTCGCAAGCAGCGGAAGCACCGCGTGGGTAGCAGACGAGGGAATGAGCGTGACGCCGCGTTCACCGCCCAGCGCGCGCAGCGCCCCGATCAGGTCCCCGCCCGCGGCGTCGAGCCGCTCGAGGCCCCGGCGGTAGCGTTCGCCCTCGGCGCGGGCGGCTTCGCGGCAGTCTGGCTCGGCGAGCTCCGCCTCTCGAGCCGCGGCGTCGCGGCGGTGCTCGCAGACGAAGTGCCCGAGGCGGTCCATCACCCCCGCTGCCTCGAGCTGGTCCGCGAGCACCGGGGTCACCGTCATCGTCAGGTCGCGCACGACCTCGAGCAGCGGCAGGTAGGAACGGGCGACGGCATCGAAAAGCCACTCCTCGCCGAATGGGTAGGTGCCGAAGCCCTCGACGTAGGGCATGTGCGAGTGAAGGACGATCGATAGATCGCCGTAGCGCTCAGTGGTCATTGGGAACGGCAGACGGCGAGGAAGTCGAGCGCGCGGTCGAGACCGTCGCCGCGAAGGGCGAAGTCGGACGCGGAGATCGCGGGAACGAAGCGGTCGTAGAACGGTTTGGTGATCCGCAGCGCCGGGTGGACGCTGTCCCAGCCGGCGCGGATCGCGAGCTCGTGGAGGCGGAGCTTGCGCGCGTGGAAGAGCCCGTAGAGCTCGACGCTCGCGAATCGCGGCTCGACCAGCTCGCGGTACTCGTCCACCGTGTACTCGCGGACGTGCCAGGGGTTGTCGGACTTCTCCGCGCCGGCGGGCGCAAGCGTCAGCCGGTTCGGCGTCGAGACGTAGGAGGTCGGCGCGACGCTCGCAAAGCGCTCGAGCAGCCCGCCGGGGTCCTGGACGTGCTCGATCGTCTGCAGGAAGACGATCGCATCAACCGATGGTCCCCCGCCGCCCCCGTCGAACTCCTCGACGAGGCCGCGCTCGAAGCGCAGGTTCGGGCGCCGGTAGCGGGCGCTCGCGTGCGCGTGGGCCTCGGGGTTCGCGTCGACGCCGACCACCTCCGCAGCGGTGCGGGCGAGCACGGCGGACCCGTAGCCCTCGCCACAGGCGAGATCGGCGACGCGCAGCCCGCGGCAGCGCTCGGCGATCCATTCGTAGACCGCCAGGTGGCGGCGAAACCAGTAGTTCTCCTCGGGCACGTCGGGGAGCGTCCGCTCCCCGGTCAGCTCCAGCGGCGGCACCCCCGGTGGCTGGTCGCGCTGGACGTAGTGCACGGACGGCACATTAGGCACTCCCCTTTAGAGTCCGGGCCCATGCCAGCAGCCCCGGCCGCGGTGGCCGAGCAGATCAAGGACTTCAACACGCGCTACCACGACGCGGCGGCCGGCGACTACGACGCCAAGTGGGGGATCGACCTCGGGCGGGTAGGCCAGCGCCAGGTCCGCTCGAAGCTGGACAAGGCGATCGGCGGCGAGCTCGGCGAGTTCGAGGCCGGGCTCGAGATCGGGGCGGGCACCGGCTACTTCACCCTCAACCTGCTTCAGCTCGGAATCCTGCGCGAGGCGACCGCGACCGACATCTCGCCCGGCATGCTCGCGGCCCTCGACGAGTCCGCTGAGCGGCTGGACCTCGACGTGAGGACCGTCCGCTGCGAGGCCGAGGAGCTTCCGTTCGCCGATGGGAGTTTCGAGCTCGTCTTCGGCCACGCCGTGCTGCATCACATCCCCGATCTCGAGCGCGCCTTCGCGGAGTTCGAGCGAGTGCTCCGCCCCGGCGGCACGATGGTGTTCTGTGGCGAGCCGTCGCGCTACGGCGATTCGATCGCCGCGCTGCCGAAGCGGGCCGCGCTGACCGCCGCGCCCCTTTGGCGCCGCGTGGTCGGAGCGGCCCCGAGGCGATCCGACCCGGCGCACGCCGGCGGCGGCCACGAGTTCGAGATGGAGGTCGACGTACACGCCTTCGCCCCGGGCGAGCTCGCCGACAGCATCCGGGCCGCCGGTCTTCGAGCGGGTGCGGATCAGGGGCGAGGAGCTGCTCGCGAACCTCCACGGCTGGGTCCTGAGGACGCTCGAATCGACCGCCGACCCCGACCGGATCCCGTGGCGCTGGCGCAGCTTCGCCTTCCACAGCTACCTGGCGCTACAGCGACTCGACTCGTCCGTGCTCGAGCCCCGGCTGCCGCCGGAGCTCTTCTACAACCTCGTCCTCTCCGCGCGCAAGCCGGGCTGATGGCGACGCTGTACGAGGAGCTCGTCGCGGCGATCGACGGCGTCTCGGGCGGCCCATACCCGGGGCGCCGCGCCGCCCACGCGAAGGGGAGCTTCTGCGAGGGGACCTTCACCGCGACGTCGCGAGCGCGCGAGCTGAGCCGCGCCGAGCATCTCGGCGGGGATGAGGTCCCGGTCCTGGTCCGCTTCTCGAACGGGACAGGGAACCCGGAGCTGCCCGACAACGAGCGCACCGACGGGCGCGGGATGGCGGTCAAGTTCCGCGCTCCCGGCGACGAGGTCGACTCGGTAACGATCACGATCCCCGTCTTCTTCGTCCGCACCCCCGAGGACTTCCTCGCCTTCACCCGCGCCCGCAAGCCGGACCCCGAGACGGGACAGCCCGATATGGAGAAGCTCGGAGCGCTGATCGCCGAGCGGCCCGAGATCGGCGCCGCCGTCCAGCTCATCCTCCCCACCCTCACGCCGCCGGTCAGCTACGCGACCTGTGCCTACAACTCGCTGCACGCGTTCTGCCTCGTCGATGACGACGACGACCGGACCTGGATTCGCCTCCGCTGGCAACCGGAGGCCGGGGAGCACGTGCTGCCCGAGGAGGAGATCGACGGGCAGGGACCCCACTACCTCCAGGACGAGCTGCGCGAACGGCTCGAGCGCGAGCCGATCCGGTTCCGGCTGGTCGCGGTCCTGGCGGAGGAGGGAGACCCGCTCGAGGACCCGACCCAGCCGTGGCCCGAGGGGCGCGAGAAAGCCGAGCTCGGGACGATGGAGCTGACCGGCATCGCCGACGTCACGGAACCCGTGGTATTCGACCCGAACAACCTCACCGAGGGAATCGAGCCCTCCGCAGACGAGATCCTCGCCGCCCGCTCACCCGCCTACTCGGTCTCGATCGAGCGGCGGATGGCGAGCTGACTGTTTGGCGCCTTTCTCTCGGTATACGAGAGAAACGCGCCACCGTCGTTCGTATTCGCGTTGGAGGGTGGCTAGCCGAACGTGAACGCGTAGCCGCTGACGCCCGGGTCGAGCTCGAGCGTCAGGGTGTGGTCGCCGGCGCGCGGCAGGTCGACGAGGCGGTAGAGGCGCTGATCGCCGATCCGGGCGAGCGAGCCCGATACGTCCTCGCCGGTCGCCGCGTCGGGGATCGGCTCGCCGTCGAGGCGGACGCGGACGTTCGCCGCGCCGCGCTCGGCCCCGATCACCAGGAACACCCGGCGGGCCTTGAAGCGCAGGTCGATCGCTGCGTCCTCGAGGGCGGTGGCCGAGTTCGACGTGATCCTCCATTCGCCGCGGTAGAAGAAGCCGTTCGGGGGCAGAGCCAGCGGCTCATCACCGCCCCGGAAGTCGTGGCGCCCGGAGACGATCGGGCCGTTGAGGAAGCCCTGCGCGCGGGCGGCGCCGAGATAGGTCTCCGGCGTTCGGACCCCGGGGTCGGCGCTCTCCGCATCGGCGTTCGCGGCGGCCCCGGGAGCCTGCCCCGCCTCCGCGAGTAGCGAGCGGATCGCGCGCTCGGTGGTCTCGTAGGCGCCCTCGCCGAAGTGGACGTAGCGGAGGTCGCCGCCGGCGTCGATCAGGTACTTGGCCGGCCAGTACTGGTTGGGGAAGGCGTCCCAGGTCGCGTACTCGTTGTCCTGGACGACCGGGTAGTCGATCTCGTAGTCGGACACCGCCGCCTCGACGTTGCCGGTCTCGCGCTCGAACGGGAACTCGGGGGTGTGGACGCCGACGATCGTCAGTCCCTCGTCCCCGTACTGCGTCGTGCCATGAGCGGAGCTCCGGCAGCGTGCGGATGCAGTTGATGCAGGTGTAGGTCCAGAAATCGATCAGGACCACTTCGCCTCGTTCGGAAAGCTCGGTCAGGGTGAGCGGCTCCCCGTCCGGCGTGTTGATCCAATTCCCCGGCCCGAGCTCGGGGGCGCGGCCGAGCTGCGGCAGATCGGCGCCCGCGTCCGCCTCCTCCGCCCCGGCCTCGGTCGCCGCTCCGTGTATCCCTCGCACCGAGGCCAGCTCCGCGGCGACCGCGCCGGACTCCTCGAGCGGCGTGGCGGGGCTGCGCAGGAACGCGGGCAGGTCCTCGGCGATCGCGCGCTGGAACCGCAGGTCGAGGTCGGCGAGCATCGCCACCGCCACCGCGATCATCGCCGCGCCGAGGGCGAACTGGATCCGCGCCCGGTGCGGGGACAGGCGGTCGGCGACCCGGCGGCCGCCGAGCAGGAGCGCGTACAGGACGGCCGCCGAGCCGAGCGCATAGGCGAGCGCGATCGCGAGCCGGCCGGCGGTGAAGTCCTGGGCGGCGGAGACGGTGATCACCCCGGCCAGGATCGGGCCCGCGCACGGCGCGTAGACGACCCCGAGGCCGGCCCCGAGCACGGTCCCCGACCAGAAGCCGTCCCCGCGCCCGGTGCGGATCGCCGGCACGAGGCGGGAGATCGCCGCCTCGACGCGGGCGGCGAGCGGCGGCGCCAGCAGCATCGCCCCGAAGCCGAGCAGGATCGCGATCGCCAGCGTGCGCACCAGGTCGTTCGGAAGGCCGAGCGCGTCGATCAAGTAGACGAGGCCGACGATCGCGAAGGTGAAGCTCGCGGTCAGCCCGACGACGACCCCGAGCGGCCGCCTCCGTCCGCCCGTGACACCGGCGCCGAGCACCGCCGGGAGGATCGGCAGCACGCACGGCGAGAGCGCCGTGCCGGCCCCGGCGACGAAGGCGAAGAGGGCCAGTAGGGCCATTCGCGCGAGCGTTTCAATCGCCGGTAAACCGCGCGTAAGCGGTGCGGGCGGGGGCGCGCCCGATGTCGCCGACGCGTGGGGGGCGCGCCCGACGCACCCGGCCGCTCGCACGTTCGTGCGGAAGACGCGGGCCGGGTGCATCGGTCGCGCCCCTCGGTGGTTTTGGATACTCGGGTCTGTGGATCGCGTGCTCGAGGCGGATGTGGTGGTGGTTGGGGCGGGGTTCGCGGGGCTAGTGGCCGCGCGGGAGCTGGTCGCCGCCGGCGTCGAGCCGGTGGTGCTGGAGGCGCGGGACCGGGTCGGTGGGCGGGTGGTGAACGAGGAGATCGGCGACGGCAAGGTCGTCGAGATGGGCGGCCAGTGGGTCGGTCCGACCCAGGAGCGGATCGCCGCGCTCGCCTCGGAACTCGGGGTCGAGACCTTCCCCACCCACGCCGAGGGCGACAACCTGCTGCGGCTCGACGGGCGGTCGCGGCGCTACTCGGGGACGATCCCGAGGGTCAACCCGCTCGCCCTGATCGAGGCGATGCGCGCGATCCGCGGGCTCAACCGCCTCTCGCGCCGGATCGATCCGGAGGCGCCCTGGGAGGCGCCCGACGCGGCGCGACTGGATGCCACCAGCGCCGGCGCCTGGATCGATCGCAGTGTCCACAGCGGGCTGGCGCGGCGGCTGATCCGGGTCGCCGGCCGGACGATCTGGGGCGCGGAGCCTGAGGAGCTCTCGCTGCTTCATCTGGCCTTCTACGTGCGCTCGGCCGGCAGCTTCGAGCTGCTCACGGACGTCGAGGGCGGAGCCCAGCAGGACCGCCTGGTCGGGGGCTCCCAGCTCGTCGCTCAGCGCGCGGCCGAGGAGCTCGGCGACCGAGTCGTCCTCTCCGCGCCGGCCAGGAGCGTCACTCACGGGCCATCGGGGGTCGTCGTCGGTACCGAGGCGGTCGAGGTCCGTGCGAAGCGGGCGATCCTCACGCTCCCGCCGCCTCTGGTCCCGCGAATCGACTTCGACCCGTCGTTACCGCCGGCGCGTGTGCAGCTCGCACAGCGGATGGCGCAGGGGTGGCTGGTGAAGATGACCGCGATCTACGACGAGCCCTTCTGGCGCGACGAGGGGCTCTCAGGCGAGGCGCTGAACGAGGCGGGCCCGGTGACGATGACCTTCGACAACTCGCCGCCAGACGGCTCCCCGGGAGTCCTGGTCGGGTTCGTCGGCGGGAGCGACGCTCGCGAAGTTCTCACGACTCGGCACCTCGGAGCGCCGCGCGGCGGCGCTGCGCTCGTTCGAGTCGCTATTCGGCTCCCGCGCCGCAGCCGCCGAGCGCTACATCGAGCGCGACTGGGCCGCCGAGCGGTGGAGCGGCGGCGGGCCGGTGGCCAACTTCTCCACCGGCGGCTGGACCGCATCCGGGCCGACTCTCCGCGAGCCCGTCGGCCCGCTCCACTGGGCGGGCACGGAAACGGCGACCCGCTGGTGCGGCTACATCGACGGCGCCGTGCAATCGGGCGAGCGCGCCGCTGCGGAGGTCCTCGCAGCGCTCTAGAGCCTCTTAGCCGGACCCGCCGTCGCGGCGGGCGCGGTAGAGCTTCACCGGGCCCTTGATCCCCTTGATCCGGCGGGCGCCGACGCGCGACCAGTCGAAGCTCTCGCCGGCTTCCCGCTTCGTCGTCTCGTCGGTGAGCACGCTGCCCGGCCGCGCGATCGCGGTGAGGCGGCTGGCGAGGTTGACCGCCCGCCCGTACAGGTCGCCGGCGCGCGCGACCGCAGGGCCTCGCGCGACGCCGATCCGCAGCTCGGGCAGGTCCTCGCCCTCCGTGGCGGCCTCCTGGAGCGTCAACGCGGCCTCGAGCAGCGGCTCGGTCTCCCGCGACGACAGCATCGCGGCATCGCCGATCAGCTTCACTAGCCGAACCGGCGGCTCGACGACGTCCGACGACGAGCTCTGCGAGGCGATCGGTGACCGCGCCGTACTCCTCGGGGTCGAGGCGCTCGCCGAGGCTGGTGAAGCCGACGAGGTCGGCGAAGGCGACGGTGACCTCCTGGGCGCCCGGGAGCCGGCCGGTCGCCACCTCGGTCGAGCCCACTACCTCACTACGCAGCAGCTCGAGCTGGTGGGCGCGAAACGCGTGGTCGAAGATCTCGGTCGCCATCGGCGTCATCTCGCGAGCCGCCGCGGCGAAGCGCATCGCCACGTCGCGCTCGGTGTCGCCCTCGCGAAGGATCGACTCGGCGGTGAGCTGTGACACCGCCCGCGCGACCTGGGACATCGCCAGGCCGATCACCCGGGTCACCTCGAGCATGCCCTCCTCGGGCAGTCCCGCGTCCCGGAAGTCCTTGATCAGCTTCGCCATCTCGAGGTCCTGCTTGGTCAGGACCCGCTCGTCGGGCTCCGGGACCCGGAGCCCGAGCGCTCGCATGTGGCGCTCGAGCAGCGACCTCGGGACGTCGGCCTCCTTCGCCACCTCCTCGATCGTGAAGCGCTCGCCAGGCGGGTGAGTAGACCTGCTCGACGGGCAGCATCACCAGCCGGTCCTCCTCGACCGCCGCCCTCAGCTCCTCCGGGGGCACGCCGTCGCCGGCGAGCTCCTCCAGCAGCGCGCGGCGCGCCTCTCGGGCCTCCCCCTCGGTGCCCTCCAGCAGCGGCTCGACGTCGAAATCCTCGCTCAAGTCGCCCATACAATCGCACCGTGGAGGCGAGCGAGTCCGTCGAGCTGCCGATCTTCGAGCTGCCGGTGGTGCTGTTGCCCGGTGAGCTCTTGCCGCTTCACATCTTCGAGGACCGATACAAGGCGATGATCGGGCACTGCCTGGAGACGCGGGGAGCCGTTCGGGGTGGTCTTCCGCGAGGAGGACTCGGAGCCGCATGAGGTCGGCTGCACCGCCGAGGTCAGCGAGGTCCTCGACCGCCTCGAGGACGGGCGCTTGAACATCGTCACCACGGGCGGCACGCCGTTCCGCGTGCTCGATCGTCACGAGGCCGACGAGTGGCCCGCGGGGACCGTCGAGCTGATCGACCTCGCCGCGGAGCCCGACGAGGACGACCCCGAGGCGACCGAGCGCGCGCGGGCCGCCTTCGACGAGCTCGCCCGCGAGGCGGCCGAGGACCCCGACGACGTCGCCGAGCTCGATGCGGATGACGACGCCTACGCGATCGCCGGCAGGATCACCCTGCCGCCGGAGACCAAGCAGGCCCTGCTCGAGATGCGCTCCGAACGCGAGCGGATCCGCGCTCTGGCCCGGGCGCTCGAGGCGGTCACCCGCGCAGTCGAGCGCTCCCGCCGAATCGCCGAGACCGCAAAGTCGAACGGGCACGGGCAGATCTAGCGCGCACTGAATTCCACGTGGAAGCCGGGGATGCCCCTGGTGGAGGGCGCAACTTCCGAGTTATTCAGCCACTCCCGCGGCTTCGAGCGCTTCGCGCTCGCTGGTGTACACGCGCCACCCAATGACCTTTCCATCCCGGAACTGATTCACATGCCAGACCGCGGCATCGATGGGCGTGTCGCTCTCCGCACCGCGGCCGCGCAGGCGCAGGGCCAGGACCACGAACTCTCCAAGGTCGCGGACCTCAAGAATCTCTACGTGGAAATCGGGGAACGCGTCGAGTAACTGGGCCCACCAGCGGCGGATTCCTTCGTGGCCCCTGTACCCGCCCTCCACAGCCGCGAGGCGGGGGAATGCCTCCACATCCTGGTGAAGACCGACCAGCAGGGCGTCGAGATCGCGATCGTTGAATGCTTGAAAGGCCCGACGGGTCAGCTCGACGTTCGCCTGCGACATCGCGCGACCAGTATCCCGCGGGCTGCTGCCTCCGCGTGACACCAGCACTGCTCCTCGCGCGCGAAGGAGAAGCGGGCGCGCGGACTTGGCGGCACCTGCGTTCTATCTATCCGGAGCCGGTTCGGCCGGTGCGCGATCCTCCGATCCCGGCGCGGCGGCTGCTTTACCGGTGGGCCCGAGGTAGGCCGGGTCGATCGCTCTGTATCCCCGCGCGCGAGCCAGCGGCGCGATGGCTGCGAACAGCAGGCGCTGGACGAGCCGCGGCGGGCGAATGAACTCTCCCTCACTGCGGAACTCCCTGGCGAAGAGCGAGAGCGGGAGCAGTATCGGGACCCCCCTCGCGTTCGACTTCCCATCGTTGGCGAGCCCGTAGAGATTCTGAATCATGAGCTCGAAACGCTCCGCCGGGCGTATGTCGACGAGCACGTGAGCCTCGTCGTCGCCGATGTTCCACCAGTCGTGCACGACCCCCGGCGGAACTTCGACCCGCTGCCCCCTCGACGCGACCTCCTCCCGGCCGTCGACGTGGAAGCGAACCGTGCCGGAGAGCACCTCGAAGCGCTCGGTGATGTAGGAGTGCACGTGCTTGCTGGCGACCGCTCCACCCGGACGGATGTAGAGGTCGGCCACGAGACGATCGCCCCCGGTGTCCTCGCTCCCTTCCCGCACCACGAAACGGTCTCCCTGAGCTCGGTTCTCGTAAATCTCGCCCGCTTTCACCGTCGACCCTCCTTGTTAGACTCTCTAACGATTTAGATAGATCATCTAACTATCGTCCGCCTCTGTCAAGTGCCAGCTTTGCCCGAGAGATCGCGTCCCCGCCGGCAGTGGCCCGGCGCCGGCCACGTCGGCGCGCTGTTGCGCGATCCGGCTCTGGCGATGAACGAGCTGGTCAGCGAAGGACTCGCCGAGCGTGGCTTCGGCGACGTCCGCCCGGCGCACGGGGCGCTCGCACAGCACATCGAGGATCGAGGCTCGCGGGTCACTGATCTCGCACAGTTCGCTCAGGTGACCAAGCCCACCGTCGTCTACCTCGTGAACGAGCTCGAACGCCTGGGCTATGTCGAGCGAATCCCGGATCCCGCTGACGGTCGCGCCAAGCTCGTCCGCCTCACGGAGCGCGGTGGCAGGGCGCAGGAAGCGGCGCGCGAGCTCGTCACTCAGATCGAGAAGGACTGGAGCCGAGCGCTCGGCGGCGGTGACTTCGCCCGGCTGCGAGCGCTGTTGGCGCGCCTGCACGAGGTGCTCTGGCCCTCATCGGTAGACAACTCGGCGTAATCGCAGGTCCGCGCGCGGTCTAGCGTTCGATCGGGAGGGCGGATGTCTGCGTCCTGCTCGGGGTGAGAGGTCGTCGCCACGCTCGCTCGTGGAGCAGGCGGCGTTCCGATCGTCCAGCGCTTGCTGAGATATCGGGCCCAGGACCCCGGAAAGTCAGCAAACGTCGGGATCGGGCCCTCCGCGTGGCTCATTCTTCGCGGGGTCTGGTCGCGCGCTGCACGGCTGCTCCTCTCGCGTGGGAGCGGCATTAGGAACCCTGGACAAGCCCTACTCGACCAAGGCGACGACTGCGCCGCCACGCCGGGGGTCGCCGCCGCCCGACAGCTCGCCGGTACGGGGGTCGCGGCCGACCGCGTGGACACCGCCGAAGAAGACGTTGATGTCGGGCCAGCGGACGATCTCCAGGCCGCGTTGCTCGAAGCACCCCAGCGCCGCCTCGTCGATGCCGGGCTCGGCGTGGATCACGCCCGCCTCGAAGTGGACGCGGGGCGCGTCGACAGCCTGCTGCACCTGCAGCTCGCGGTCGACGATCCCGATCACGGCTTGGAGGATCGCCGAGCGGATCCGGTTCGAGCCGCCGCTCCCCAGCCCCGCCTGGAGCTGGCCGTCGGCGAGGATCACCGTCGGCGCCATCATCGAGGGCATCCGCCGCCCGGTGTCGTGGCGGTGGAAGCCATGCGGGTTGAGGTCCTCCTCGCCGAGCATGTTGTTGACGTGGACGCCGGTCCCCGGGACGATCAGCCCGGAGCCGGTCCCGTTCGAGCAGGTGACGGTCGCGCAGCGGCCGTCCCCGTCGACGACGGTTATGTGCGTGGTCGAGCCGAGCCGGTCGGCGAGGAAGCGCTCGGCGAAGTCCTCCTCGTAGAGGCCCGCGAGGAACCCCTCGGTTCGTGCCTCCTGGGCTGAGATCATCGCGTCGACGATCGCCTCGGTCGAGATCTCGGACTCGCGATCGAGCATGGCCAACGCGAGCGCGATCAGTATCCCGCCCGAGGACGGGGGTGGGTTCGTGAGCACCTCGCGGCCTGCGGAACGAGGCGCGGACCGGCTCTCGTGGGATCGGCTCGTACGCGGCCAGGTCGGCCGCGGTCAGGGTCCCACCGCGCTCGAGGACGAACTCCGCCACGCCCGCGGCCACGTCGCCCCGGTAGAAGGGCTCCGAGCCCTCGGCCGCGAACCGCTCGAGCGCCTCCGCCAGCTCGGGCCAGCGCAGGGTCTCCCCCTCTCCCAGCATCCGCCCCTCGGGGGCGTAGATCTCCCGGCCCTCCTCGGTGTCGGTGAGGATCGGCGCCAGGATCGACATGAAGAAGGCCTGCCGGGCGCTGACGGTCGACCCCCTCGCGAGCCGCTCGCACCGCCGGCTGCACCAATTCCGAGAGCGGCATCGAGCCGAAGCGCTGGGCCGCCCGCTCCAGCCCCGCCGCCGTTCCCGGGACGCCGCAGGAGGCGGCGCCGATGTGGAAGACCTGCGGCTGGTCCTCGCTGAAATACACCGGCTTCGGGACAAGCTCGGCACCGCGCTCGACGCCGCCGCGACCGGGGACTTCGACGAAGAAGTCGAGCAGGACGTCCTCCCCGCGCTCGGGCGCGTGGACGAGCATGTAGCCGCCCGCGCCGAAGCCCGGTCAGCGGGCTCTCGGCGGCGAACGAGGTGAGCACCGCGGCGACCGCGGCGTCGACCGCGTTGCCGCCCTCGCGCAGGATCGTCGCTCCCGCCTCCGCAGTCAGCGGGTGCCCCGCCGCGACACAGCCCCGAGTGCCGGTCATCCGGCCCGAGGTTAAGCGACGCGGCGGTCCTCAGCTTCTAGATCTGGGCGGCGGCTCGAATCGCGATCACGGTCCCGATCGCCGACGATCGCGACGGCCGAGAGCGCCGGCAGCGCGCCGATGAAGCGGGCCCCGCAGCAGTCGGCGTTCTCCACCTGCGCGCGCTGAGCGATCCGAAGCCCGTGGATGACGACGAGGCCGAGCAGGGTGAGCGTGGTCGCCAGCCCGAGGCTGAAGGCGAAGATCAGGGCCATCCCGGTGCCCACGCGGTGCTGGGAGATCGCCGCGATCAGGACCACCAGCGCCGAGGGGCAGGGAACCATCCCCCCGGCCGCGCCCAGGGCGACCAGCGACCGCACCGAGGTCGGCTCGCCGTCCGTCGGCGTCGGGCCGTGCGCGTGTCCGTGTCCGTGCCCGTGTGCGTGACTGTGGCCGCGCAGCGCCCGCCAGCGGCGAAAGCGGCTGCGCATCACCCAGAACCCGACCGCCACGACCATCACCCCGGAGGCGATCCCGAGCCAGGGGTAGAGGTCCTCGGGAAGCACGTACGCAGACAGGGCGAGGGTGACCGCGCCGAGCGCGAACACGACGATCGTGTGGCTCACGGTGAGCGAGGCGCCGAGGATCAGGGCGTGGACGGGCCTCCCCGAGCTGCCGGCGAGGTAGGCGGCGACCATCGACTTGCCGTGACCGGGCGAGAGAGCGTGCAGCGCGCCCCAGGCGAAGGCGGCGCCGAGCAGCAGGATCAGCAGGGAGTCGCTCGAGGTGAGCAGGCCGGCGAAGCCGTCGGCGCCGGCGCTTTCGCCCGCCCCGGCTTCCCCAGTGCCCTCCGGGGCGTTCACGGTCCCCGAGCCGGGGCGGACCGAGAAGCTCGCGCTCGTGACGTCGAGCGGGCCCTCGAGCAGGTCCTCCGGGTAGGAGCGCAAGCCGCCGGTGGGGTCCTCGGCCGGCACGCTCGAGTCGACATCGGTGCCCGTCCCGGGGAGAGCCTGGATCGCCTTCCAGCCGACCCTGCCGGGATAGGTGTCGTCGCGGAGCTCGACCTCGGCCTCCGGCGCGGGCAGCGGGACCTCGTATCTCGCCTCGACTCGCGTGGTGACGAGGTCGGAGACGCCGGCGGGATAGTCGATCGCCGCCTCGACCGGCTCGCGCAGCGAGGCGGGCGCGCCTCCAATCCGGCAGCTCGAGGCCGGACTCGATCTCCTCGAGCTTTCGCGACAGCGCCGCCTCGCGCTCGGGGCCCGGCTCGATCGCACCGCTCCCGTCCGCGTCGTGGCGCTGGACCTCCTGGAAGGTCGGGATCTCGGCCTGGTCGAGGATGTAGGTGAGCTCGACCTCGCCCTCGGAGATCCGCACCTGGTCGAGGTGGTTGACGCTGAAGTTCCCGAGCGGATGCGCGCTCGCCGTCGGCGCGAGCGCGAGCGCGGCGATGGCCGCGAGCGCTGTCAGCAAGGCCAGCCGCAACGGGGACAGATAGGTCAGACCCCGTCTCATTGGAGGGCCTGGCGGGCTCGCGGCGCGTAGAGCGGATGGAAGCGCGGCGATTGCTGAATCAGCGTCTCGAGCAGACTCCGCGCCCGGGAGCGGTCGCCGGCGGCCCGAGCGATGACCCCGGCGTGGAAGAGGAACGATGGGTCGCGCGAGCCGAGCCGCATCGCTTCTCTCGCGTACTCGGCGGCCGGCTCGATCCTGCCGGCGCGATAGAGCGCCCAGGCGTAGGCGTCGGCCGCACGGACGCTGGGCGCGTCGCGCCAGGCGCGCCCCGCGAGCGCGACGGCGCGTCCGGGGTCGCCGTGGTCGGCCTCGAAGATCGCCAGGTCGAGGTCGGTGTTGACGCCGGCCTCGCGGAGCAGGCGCGCCTGCACGTCGACCAGCGCGAGGTCGCGCTCGGCCGCCGCGTGCCGGCCCGCGGCCAGCTCGGCCTCGGCCAGGGCGATCGCGTACTCCGGCAGCGGCAGCAGCTCGACCGCGCGCCGGTAGTGGCGGATCGCGCGGCCCAGCTCGCCGCCGCTCGCCTCGACTCGCGCAAGGCCTGCCAGTGCCGGCACGTAATCCCGGTTGCGCTCCAGCACCCCGCGATAGGCGTCGCCCGCGGCCGCGTAGTCGCCGCGTCCGAAGAGCAGGTTGCCCGACAGGGTCTCCACGTAGGCGAGGCTCTCGGCGCTGTCCCGCCCGGCCGCAACCGCCAGTCGCATCGCCTCCAGCGCGCCCCGCAGGTCGCCGTGGAGCTCGCGGAAGTAGGAGATCCGCGCGTATGAGGAGAGACCGGGCCGCAGCTCGACCCAGCGCTCGAGCGTGCGCGCCGCGGCGCCGTAGCGGCCAAGCTCGATCTGGGCGTCCGCGATCACGCCGTAGTTCGACGAGATCGTCGGGTTGATCCGCTTCGCCTCGAGCCCGAGCCGGAGCCCTTCGCTGAACTCGTGGCGCGAGAGCGCGAGCGCCCCCATGCCGCTCGTCGCGGTGAAGTTGCCCGGCTCGATTGCGAGCGCCTCGCCGAACGCGCCCTCCGCGCGCTCATATGCGGAGGGATCGCCGCTCTCCCGGTAGAGCTGGATCTGGGCGAGGCCGAGGCCGGCGAAGCCCTCGGCGTCGGTGGGGTCGGCCTCGAGCTCGGCCTCCAGCGCCGCGATCCGCTTCTCGGTCGGGCTCGCGGGCACGAGCGTCGAGGCCCCGATCTCCCCGGCCTCGCGGGCGGCGGGAGCGCCGTCACCCCCGAAGAGCCGGAGGCCGGCGAACGTCAGCGCGAAGACGAGCGCCGCCGCCGCCAGCTTCCAGCTCAGGGGGTGGGGGGTCTGACCCCCATATCGCGCACCTGCGTACATACGCATGCGGTGATGGGGTCAGACCCCCGCGCGGCCGTCCCGGCCGCTCAACCTCCCGCCGGGACCGGCGGGTGTGCCGGCTCGACCCGATTGGCGGGGTTGTTTTCGAACCCGGAGTCCGGCGCCGCCAGGTAGGGGAACTCGGTCAGGAACGGCTTGTCGTTCCGATCGACCCCGTCGCCGAGCGGCACTGGGTTGTCGACGAGGATCCCGGCGACCACCTGGAGCTCGGCGTCGACGACGTCGTCCTCCAGCCGGCGGCCGTTCGGGAACCCGGCGTTGTCACCGCCGATCACACCGAAGCGGTCGGGCGTCGGGTTCGGGGCGACACCCAGGTTGAGCTTCAGCGTGTCCGTCGGCAGCGTCCCGAGGCCATCGACCTGCGGGGCACCCTGGATCTCGTTCAGGCCCGGGAGGCCCTGGAGCAGGGCCTGGACGATGTCCGTGCGGTTCTCGGTCGGCGCACCGACGTTGAACAGCGTGTTGAGGACGCCGGCCAGCTCGGGCTCCAGCGCGTAGGCGCCGTAGTTCGCCGCGTCGGCGTCAGGAGTCGTCCGGTTGAACTTGTCCTTGGCGCCGAGCGGGATCACGACCTCGTTGACCAGGGGGTTCCCGAGGCGGGAGACCTGGACGAAGTCGTTCGCCTTGCCGTTCTGGCGCTCGTTGGAGCCCTTGTCGTAGCGGGCGTTGGTGACCTCGAGCTTGCGGCGCTCGGTGGTCGACCACACGCCGACGACGGCGTTGCGGGCATCGGGCGAGGCGACCGACTGACCGTTCCGAGTCACCTTCGACTCAGGGATCTGGAGCACGATCGACGAGGTCGACATGCCCGAGAAGTCGTCCTTGCCCTGGCCCTCGTTGCCGGTTCCGGCGCGAACGTTGATCGCGTCGAAGGTGGCGCCGAGGTCGACGAAGAACGGGTCGTCCCGCTGGCCCGCGAACACCTTCCCGCCCTCGAGGCTCCTGATCGCCTGCGCGGCGACGGAGTCGTAGTTCGGGATCGTCTTCGGCCCGATGTTGGGCGGCGCCGCAGGCAGGTTCCTGCCCACCCGCTTCTCGGTCACCTTGCCCTTCTTCGAGATCGCCTCGCGGTAGACGTCGTAGCGCTGCACGACGTTCAGGTTTGGATCGTCGATGCCGGCGACCCCGGGCAGCGCGTAAAGGAACGAGTTCTTGTTTCCGATCTGGGTCTCGAACTCGAACCGGTAGCTGACGTCCTCGACGCCGTCGCCGGTGTTGTCGAAGTGGATGTAGTAGTGGGCCCGGTCGTCGAAGCGGAAGAAGTTCGGTCCGTTCGCCGGATCCTGGCCCGGAATCCAGTTCGACGCCACCGTGATCGCGTTGGGGGCGTCGGGCGCCGTGAAGGCGTAGAGGTCGGTGTTGTCCGCGGAGGGGTCGAGCATGATGTTCGGCGCCTCGCGATGGCTCGAGCCGATCACGAGGGGTGCCGAGATAACGACGGCCGCGACCGCGGCGAATATCGAGAGCTTTCTCATTCGGGCTCCTCCCGTAGGTGTAGGAATCGGCCGCATTCCTTCCGGCCGACCCCAAGTACGCCAGCCCTCCCCTGGTGGATCACATCCGGTTCGCCCTCGACCTCGTAGGGAGGCGTGATGGCAGCTCTCGCTTCCCGCCCGCTGGTCGTCGGAGCGATCGCCGCGATCGCGCTCGCGGCGGGCGGCTGCGGCGAGGACGAGGCGCCGGCGACGTCGACCGCGCCCCCGCGCACGGAGTCGGTGCCGGTCGGCGGCACCCCGGTCGCGGTCGCGGTCGGGGAGGGCGCCGTCTGGGTCGCCGACAATACGCGCGCGTCGGTCGCGCGAATCGATCCGGTCACCGACGAGGTCACCTCGCGGTCGCGCGTCGGCGATGGGCCGCTCGCGCTCGCGGCCGGCGAGGGCGCGGTTTGGGCGGCGAGCGGCGACGGCTCGATCTCGAGGATCGAGCCCGAGACCGGTGAGGCCCGCACCGTCGCGCGGGTCGAGGACCCGCGCGGCATCGCCGCCGGCGCCGGCTCGGTCTGGGTGACGAGCGGGGCCGCGGGCACCGTCACCCGTCTCGACCCCGTGGACGGCCGGCCGCTCGACGATCCGATCGCGGTTGGCGAGGCCCCGGCGGACGTCGTCGTCTCGCCCGAGGCGGTCTGGGTGGCGAACACGGCCGACGGGACCGTGAGCCGGATCGACCCTGAGAGCGGTGAGGCGACCCCGATCGCGGTGGGAGCGCGGGTCTTCGCGCTCGCCTACGGCGAGGGGGCCGTGTGGGCGGCGAGGACCGACGACCGCCTCAACCGCTCGATCGAGGTGGTTCGGATCGCAGCCGAGTCGGGCGAGTTGGAGGAAGACCCCGTGAGGATCGACGCCGCGATCCCGGTGCGCCTGTCCGCCGGCGAGGGCGCCCTCTGGGCGACCGAGGCAGGCGGTGTGCGCCCGCCCGGCGGCCAGCGCCCTGCCGCGGTGGTGCGCATCGATCCCTCCGCCCTGAAGACGGCGGGAGAACCGGTGCGCGTCGACAAGAGCCCGGCCGGGATCGCGACCGGCGAGGGCGCCGCTTGGGTGGCGAGCGCCGGGGACGGAACCGTCACGAAGATCGAACCACGATGATCCGGCGGCGGTAGGCCGGTCGTTAGGAGAGACACATGGTGGCAGCGCTCAATCTCGATTTTCTCTTCGTTCCCCTGGAGGAGCTGGACTCGTCGCTGACCGGCCTCTTCGACGGGGCGCCGCTTCTGGTGGCGCTGGGGATCGCCTTCGTGCTCGGGCTTCGCCACGCGTCGGACCCCGACCACCTCGTCGCCGTCACCTCCCTCGTCGCATCGGAGGACGGCGACACGCGCGCGGCGTTGCGGCTCGGCGCCTGGTGGGGCGTCGGCCATGCCGCGGCGCTGCTGGCGATCGGCCTTCCCCTGATCGTCTTCAAGTCCGAGCTGCCGGCGTGGCTCGAGGCCGGCGCCGAGAAGGCGATCGGCCTCGTGATCATCGTGCTCGCCGCGCGGGTCATCTACAAGTGGCTTCGCGGCGACTTCCGAACCGGCGCCCACCGGCACACCGGCTCCGCGGCGTTGGACGTCCCGGACGGAGTCCGCCACCGGCATCTCCGCCGCGGCGAGCGCTCCAGGCACGCCCACAGCCGCGTCCGCACACCCCGGCAGGCGCTTGCGATCGGCCTCCTGCACGGCGTCGCCGGCACCGGTGCGGTCGTCCTACTGCTGATCGCCGCGCTTCCCAGCCAGGCAGAGGCGGTCGCCGCGCTCGCCGTCTTCGCCCCGATGTCTATCGTCTCGATGGCCGGCCTCACCGCGAGCTTCGCCTGGATCCTCAGCCGCCCGATCGTCGAGCCCGTCTACCGCACGGTGCTGATTCCCGCGCTGGGAGCCTTCGGCCTGACCTTCGGCCTCTGGTACGCCGGGCTGGCCTGAACAGCCGGCGAAGGGAGAACACAGCGGGCAGGTAGGGGTGCGGATCAGCCGCGCCCGTGGACCCGCATGACCTCCCGAATCGCCGTGTTTCGGAGCCGGCGTGGCGACTTATTCGTCGATACGACGAAGAAGTCGCCAACCTCGCTCACCGAGGGTGACACTGCTCAGTTACCCGGAACGAACTCCGGCGCGTCGATGCCGAGGTCGCGGGGGCGGCCCTCGCGGGACTTCGAGCCGGCGCCGGGCTCGCGCTCGCGGCTGCGGCGGCCCGAGGGCCGGACGATGTCGCGGTCGAGGCCCCGGGAGCTGCCGTCGCGGCGTCGGCCCTGACGGTCGAAGCGGGTGGCGATCACGGTCACCCAGACCTGCTCGGAGAGGTCCTCGTCCACGTTTGCGCCGAAGATGATGTTGGCGTCGGGGTGGGCGGCCTCCTGGACCACGCGAGCGGCCTCGGAGACCTCGATCAGCGAGAGGTCGGGGCCGCCGGTGATCGAGAGCAGGATCGAGCGGGCGCCGTCGACGGAGGTCTCGAGCAGCGGCGAGGAAACGGCCCGCTCGGCCGCGAAGACCGCGCGGTTGTCGCCCGTCCCCATTCCGATCCCGAGCAGCGCCTGGCCGGCGTCGCGCATCGTGGTGCGCACGTCGGCGAAGTCCAGGTTGATCAGTCCCGGCAGCGTGACCAGCTCGGCGATCCCCTGGACGCCCTGGCGCAGGACGTCGTCGGCGACCCGGAACGCCTCGAGCATCGAGGTGTTTCGCGCCAGCACCGAGAGCAGCCGCTCGTTCGGGATCACGATCAGCGTGTCGACCTCGGAGGCGAGCGCGTCGATGCCGTCGGTGGCCTGCTTCTCGCGCCGCGTCCCCTCGAAGCCGAAGGGCCGGGTGACGATGCCGACCGTGAGCGCGCCGATGTCGCGGGCGAGCCGCGCGATCACCGGCGCCGCGCCGGTGCCGGTGCCTCCGCCGGCCCCGGCGGCGACGAAGACGAGGTCCGACCCCTTGAGCAAGCGCTTGATCCGGTCCTGTTCCTCGAAGGCGGCCTTGTGGCCGAGCGACGGGTCCGAGCCGGACCCGAGCCCGCGAGTGAGCGTGTTGCCGATGTGGACGGTGACGTCGGCGGTTGTCTGCTGAAGCGACTGAAGATCGGTGTTGACGGCGAGGAACTCGATCCCCGGGATCTCCGCCTCGATCATCCGGTTGATCGCGTTGACGCCCGCGCCGCCGACGCCGACGACCCGGATCACCGGCATCGCAACTTGCGGAGCTGACGTCGCGGAGCGGCGCGGCTGCTCGCGGCCGAACACCGGGCCCTCGGGCTCCTCGGCCTCGGGGTGGTGGGAGAAGACGGTGCGCAGGCGCTCCTTCGCCTCGGGGACATCGGGCTCGCGTTCCTCGGTGCGGTAGACGGTCACGTCGTCGGGCTCCGGATCGCGCGGCGCGGGCGGCTCCGGAACGGGCTCGGGCTCGACCACGCGCGTCTCCTCCTCGTGGCGCGGGGGCGCGGCGGGAGCCTCGGGGGGATCTGCGATCTCGGACTGGTAATCGAAGACCTCGCCCGGGTCCTCCTCCCGGCCCGTCTGACGCTGCTCCCCCGTCTCGTCCTCGCGCGGGGTGGTCGAGCGGAAGAGATCGGCGAGCGGCCCCTCCCGCATGCTGGCCCGCTTATTCCGACGAGCCATTCGTCAGAACCTCCTGCGCGAGCTCGCGGTAGTAGCCGGCGGCATTCCCCTTTGGATCGTACTTGAGCACGCTGCTGCCACGAACGGGCGCCTCGGCGAACTTGACCGCCTTGCGAATCCGCGACTTGAACACGAGGTCGCCGAAGTTCTCCTCGAGGATCTCGACGGCCTCCTTCGCGTGCACGGTCCGCGAGTCGAGCATCGTCGGCAGGATGCCCTCGATCTCGACCCCGGGGTTGAGGTTCTCGCGGATCATCTCGAGCGTGTTCTGGAGCTGGACCAGGCCGCGCATCGAGAGATACTCGCACTGCACCGGGACGATCACCTTGTCCGAGGCGGTGAGCGCGTTGATCGTCAGAAGACCCAGGCTCGGCGGGGTGTCGATGCAGACGAAGTCGTAGTCGTCGCGGACGGCGGCGAGCCCTTTCTCCAGCGAGCGCTCGCGGCCGATCTGGGTCGACATGGCGATCTCGGCGCCCGCCAGGTCGATCGAGGAAACCGCGATGTCGATCTCGCGCTCGTGGATCACCTCGCGGATCGGGATCCGGTCGACGAGGACGTCGTACATCGACTTCTCCACCTTGTCCGGGTCGATCCCCTGGCTCATGGTCAGGTTCCCCTGCGGGTCGAGGTCGACGCAGAGCACGTCGTGGCCGGACTCGGCGAAGGCGACCGCGAGGTTGAGCGTCGTCGTCGTCTTGGCGACGCCGCCCTTCTGGTTCGCGAACGAGATCACCTTGGCCCGCGAGGTCTCCGGCCTCGGCTCCTCCGCGCCGATCTCGGGGCCCCTGCGACGGACGGGAGCGAGCACCTCCGCGGCGCTCATCCGACCCTCGTCGGCGTCCTCCGTGCGCTCGATCTTGATCTCCCTTCGGGGCTCCGGTGGCTCCGTGGTCGCGGCGGGCGCCGGGGTCTCGGGCGGCGGATCCGGCTCCGGGGTCTCGGGCGCGGGCGGCTCCGGCGTCTCGGGCGCCGGCTGGTCGGGGGTTTCCGACGGCGGCTGCTCGGGCGCCTCGGCGACGGGCTCGAATGTGTCCTCAGGCTGGTTTGTGCGACTGAACAGTCCCATTGCAGGCCACTATTCGCACGAGGAAGCGGGTTTCCTTCCACCCACCGCGGGCATCGCACGCTTGGGAGAATCCGCCCCAGAAGGAATCACTCGAAATGCCCGACCTTTTCGACAAGCGGCTCGTCTTCGTGACCGGTAAGGGCGGCGTGGGGAAGTCGACCGTCTCGCTCGCGCTCGGGTTGGCGGCCGTCCGCCGCGGAAAGCGGGCGATCGTTTGCGAGATCGCCTCCCAGGAGCACGCTTCACGGGTCCTTCATCGCGCCGAGGTCGGCTATCACGAGGTCGAGATCGCCGACGGGCTTTGGAACATCTCGATCGACCCCGACGAGGCGATGCGCGAGTACGCGCTCCTCCAGCTCAAGGTGCGCGCGATGCGCGACCTGCTGTTCAGGACGCCGATCTTCAACTATCTCGCCGCCGCCACGCCCGGGCTCCGCGAGCTGGTCACGATCGGCAAGATCTGGGAGCTGGCGCTCGAGGACCGCAAGGTGAAGAGGGGGCGCCGCTACGACACCGTGATCGTCGACGCGCCGGCGACCGGCCACGGGATCGGCTTCCTGGAGACGCCGCGGACGTTCGCGCGGATCGCCCGCGTCGGGCCGATGCACGCCCAGGCCGAGGCGCTCGATGCGTTCATATGCAACCACCGCCGAACCGGCGTGGTGATCGTCGCGACACCCGAGGAGATGCCCGTCAACGAGTCCGCGCTGCTCGAGCAACGCCTTGGCGAGGACGTCGGCGTGGCGGTCGATCGCGTCTACATGAATGCGCTCTACCCCGAGCGGTTCGGCGACGGGGACGCCGAGCAGCTGGTGAGCGCGCTGAACGGAAACGGTGGCGCCACCGGAGCCGCGGCGGGCGCGATCCGGGCCGCGGTCTCCGAGCACCGGCGTGCGCTCGCCCAGCGCCGCCAGCTTGCCCGCCTGCGCGAGCTCCTGACCACCCAGGTCTCCACCCTGCCGTTCATCTTCGAGCCCGTGCTCGGCACGCCCGAGCTCGAGGCTCTGAGCCGGGAGATGCTGTGAGCGCGGAGCAGATTCGTCTGATGTCTGTGCGAAGCGCGATCCAGGTGTTCTGATGGCGGGCGTCGAGCGGATCCTCAACGGCAAGCGCGTGTGCATCTGCGCCGGCTCGGGAGGAGTGGGCAAGACGACTACCTCCGCCGCGATCGCCATGGGGATGGCCTCGCGCGGCAAGAAGGTCGCCGTGCTGACGATCGACCCGGCCAAGCGGCTCGCCGACTCGCTCGGCCTGCCCGAGCTCGGCAACGTCGAGCGCCGCGTCGACCCGGCGCTTTTCACCGCCGAGGGGATCGAGCCGGGGGACGGGGAGCTCTGGGCGATGCAGCTCGACGCCAAGGCGACCTTCGACGACGTGGTCGCCAAGCACGCGCCCGACGAGGAGACGCGAGACCAGATCCTCGACAACCGGATCTACAAGCAGATCTCCAACGCCCTCGCCGGCTCGCAGGAGTACATGGCGATGGAGAAGCTCTACGAGCTTCATGCCGAGGACCGCTACGACCTCCTCGTCCTCGACACCCCCCCGTCGCGGAACGCGCTCGACTTCCTCGAGGCGCCGAAGCGGCTGACCCAGTTCATCGAGGGCCGCTCGCTACAGATCTTCATGCGCCCGACCGGGATCGGGATGAAGGTCTTCGGCCGCGGCACCTCGCTCGGGCTTTCGGTGCTGAAGCGGATCACCGGCGTCGAGGTGCTCCAGGACATCTCCGAGTTCTTCCAGGCGTTCTCGGGAATGGTCGGGGGCTTTCGCGAGCGCGCCCGGCGGGTCAACGAGCTGCTCGCCGACGAGCGCACCAGCTTCCTGGTCGTCTGCGGCCCGCAGGGCGAGCCGATCTCGGAGGCCGTCTACTTCCACCGCAAGCTGGTCGAGGCGAACCTCCCGTTCGGCGGAGTGATCGTCAACAAGGTCCACTACGCGAGCGACGCCGACGAGGTGAAGCTCAGTGAGGAGCTGGCGAAGACGCTCGGCGACCCCGATCTCGCCCGGCGGGTGGAGGACAACTTCCACGACTACCAGGCGCTCGCCGCGCGCGACGCGGAGAACATCGCCCGCCTTGCGCGGGGGATGAAGGCCCGCCGGGTGATCCGCGTCCCCTACCTGGACGAGGACGTCCACGACCTCGCCGGCCTCGCCAAGCTCAACCACTACCTGTTCGCGACCGAGTCCGAGCGCGAGGCGCTGGCGGCGGGGACGCGATGAGTTTTCGCTCGCGGGGGGATCACTACTCCTGAAACCGATCTGGAGGAGGAAGCCATGCTTGCTGACACGAAGGCCTACAGCGGATTCGCCGTCGACGACCTGGAGAAGGCGCGCCGGTTCTACGGCGAGACGCTCGGCGTCCACGCGGAGGTGCTCGACGAGGAGAACGGGCTCTTGAGCCTGCACCTCGCGGGCGACCGGGAGACGCTCGTCTACCTGAAGCCGGACCTCCAGCCCGGCAACTACACGATCCTGAACTTCGTCGTCGACGACGTCGATAAGGCGGTCGACGAGCTCTCGGGTCGCGGGGTCGAGTTCGAGCGCTACGAGGGCTTCGAGCAGGACGAGCGCGGGATCGATCGCGGGCCCGGACCGAACATCGCCTGGTTCAAGGACCCCGCCGGGAACATCCTGTCCGTGCATGACGAGTGAGGAGATCGAGACCCCGCAGGGCCCCGCGAGGGCCCACGTCCACGCCGCCGACGACCCAAAGGGGGCGCTGATCCTCGGCCACGGGGCCGGCGGAAGCGTCGACGCGCCCGATCTCGTCGTGGCCAGGGACGTCGCCCGGGAAGCGGGGTTCAGCGTTGCGCTGGTCGAGCAGCCCTATCGGGTGACCGGGAAGCGCTCCTCCCCGCACCCGCACGACTCGATGCCGCGTGGACCGCCGTGGTCGAGGACCTTCGCGGCGGCGAGCTGGAGGGGCTGCCGCTGGTCGTCGGCGGCCGCTCCGCCGGCGCGCGGGTGGCCTGCCGGACCGCGGCGGAGAGCGAAGCGGTCGCGGTGCTCTGCCTGGCGTTCCCGGTCCATGCCCCCGGCCGCCCGGAGAAGACCCGCCAGCCCGAGCTCGACGCGGTCGCGGTGCCGACGCTGGTCGTCCAGGGCGATCGGGACCAGTTCGGGATGCCGAGCTCGGGCCCGAACCGGACCGTGGTCACGGTCTCCGGCAACCACAGCCTGCGGAAGGATCACGACGCGATCGCGGACGCGATCCGCGACTGGCTGCCGGGCGTCGTCAGTTTGAGCGGGCGGGTTCCGGGTCGCTAGGCGTTCGCCTGGCGACGGCGGCGCTGGTAATCGAGGTCCGGTGACCGACCAGTCGGTTGTCTCGGGCTCGGGGAAGAGGTTCGAGACCCGCGCGCGAATCGCCTTGCGCTCCTCCGGACGCTGATCGAGCAGGCGCATCGCCGGCCCGGGCTCGCGCTTCGGGAACGAGAACGTCGGCATCGGATCGTCCGGGGTGCTTCTCAGTGGCTCCATGGACGCCTCCCTTCCGCGCTCGAGCTCGGTTTCCTGCTCCTGCTCCGGGGCCTCGGGCTCCGGCGACGCTGGCTCGTCCTCCGTCTCCTCCTCGAGCGCGAACGGGATCCAGCCGTCCTGCGGCCGGCGGGGCGGCGTGGCGTCGGAGGGAGGCGGCTCGGCACCGGCGCGGTCCGGCTGCTCGGAGAGCTCCGCCTGGATCGGGGCGTCGACGGCCTCGAGCTCGATCGTCTGCGGATCCTTCGGGCGCGGCGCCTCCGGCTCCGCGTCCGCCTCGACCGCGATCTCAGGCTGCTCGCCGAGACCCCACTCCGAGGTCTCCCCTCGCTGGCTCGCGTCGCCCTCGCCGGCGGCGAGCCCGTCGGCGAGCAGGATCTCGTCGGCGGTCGCGCGCAGGTCCGAGCCGAGGTGGCCGCACGCGGCATCGCGCAGGATCGCGCGGGCGAAGTCCTCGATCTCGCCGGCGACCTCCACCGGCGTGCGCGCGTCCCCGGCCGGTGGGGGATCGCCGCTCCAAAGCTGGCGCTCGAGGGCGAGGGCCTGGTCGACCGTCGCGCGGACGGCGTCACGCTCCGCGGGCTCCGCGCAGAGCGCGGCGACGCGCCACGACATCTCGGTCTTCGCTGGGCCCTCGCCCTCGAGTAGGAAACGCAGTGAAAGCAGGTGGTCGTTGAGCGCCTCGAGCACGGCGCCGCGGTCGAGACCCGCCTCGAAGCGCGATATCGCCCGCTCGAGGCCCGCGGGCCGCCCGCCCGCCCGCTGGAGGGCGCGCGTGAGTCCGGCGAGGCCCCCGAGCTCGGACTCGGCCAGCCGGTAGGCACCCGAGCGGGGCCGCCCAGCGCCGGTCGAGATCCGCCGCCAGCGCCCGCCGTGCGCCCGCACCCAGGCATGCGGGCCGAGGCCGACGCCGCCCGGCTTGAAGAGGCGGAGTGCGGTCACGATGTTGCGGAAGCGCTCGGCGAGCGGCGCCGTAGCGGCCTCCTCCTCGCCCGCGCCCTCGGCCTCCAGATCGGCGACGTCGCAGCGTGTGGTGGCGAGGAACTGCGGCTCCCAGCCCGCCCGAGCGAGTCCGTCGGCGAACAGCGCCTCGGGGGGCGCCTCGACGACGTCGGCGCGCATGATCGTCGCCCCCGCGAGCTCGAGCCGGGTCGCCGGCATCAGCAGGCCGACGAGCGGGACCACGACCTCCACCTCGCCCTCGCGCGCGTCCGCGCAGGCCTCGAGCTTGGAGATCGCCTCGTCCACCCGTGAGCGCTCGAAGTCGAAGTCGCTGCGTCCGTCCCAGAGCCGGCAGAGGAAGGCGACGATCGCGTCCTCGGCGCGGCGGGCCTCACTCGGCGCCAGAACGGCACCGAGGCTCTCGAGGTAGGCAGTGGCAAGGCCCGCGGCGGCGATCGCTGCCTTCGCCGCGGCGAAGGCGTCGAGGCGGGAGATCATGGTGGCGCGCTCGCGGATGAACTGCGCGGTCAGCGGGGCGTATGTGGCAAGCGGCGAGCCCTGGCCGGGCTCGCGGACCTCGTAGGGCACCTCCTCCCCGGACCGGACCAGCTCTCCGAAACGCTCCGAGGCCTCTTCGGCTAGGTTGCGCAGGGACTCCCTGACGACGAGATCACGCACGCAAGCCCGATTCCCCGGCCCCGGCCCCGCTCCTGCAAATCAGGCACGGACGCGCCGGCGGTGCACGATCGGTTGCAGCGACGGCGCTTGCCTACGCGGGGACGGCGGCGCGGCCCTTCGAGGCTTCCTCGCGGGGGAGCCAGCGGCGGCCGTAGGTGCGCATGTCCTCGATCAGCGGCACCAGCGCGAGGCCCTTGTCCGTAAGCGCGTATTCGACCCGCGGCGGGACCTCGGGATAGGTATTGCGCTCGACGATCCCATGCTCCTCGAGGGCGCGCAGGCGAAGTGAGAGCGTGCGCGGGCTGATGCCCTGGAGCGAGCGCTCGAGCTCGCAGAACCGCTGATTGCCGTCGGCGAGATCGCGGATCACCAGGAGGGTCCACTTGCCGGAGATGATCTCCGCGGTACGGCAGACGGGACAGGTTGAATCCATGAATGGGTGAATCGGTTTCGGGTGCCTCCCAAAGCCCCGAGAAGCGAGTTTAGCGCAAGGCTTCACGAACTGAAGTGACTCGCTGGGGGCGCGCCGGGGTCGCTCGGAACCGGACGCAGCGGGCGCTCGACCGACTTGCCCGAACCGGTGGCCCCGGTGAGCAGGATGATCCCGCGCGGCTCCTCCGCGAGCGTGGTGATCACCTCGGGGAGTCCGAGGTCGGCCACGGTGCGCACCTGGTAGGGGATCGCGCGGCAGACGATCGAGACGTCGCCGCGTTGGCGGAAGGCGTTGACCCGGAATCGCGAGGCGCCCTCCAGCTCGTAGGAGAAGTCCGCCTCGCGCACCTCGCCGAACTCCCGCACCAGGCTCTCGCCCCGCTCGCGGGTCAGGTGCTCGAAGGCGGCCTCGGTATCGGCGCCGGTGAGCGGCTCGGCGCCCTCGATCGGGCGGAGCTCGCCGTGCACGCGCCGGCGGCGAGGGGACCTTTACGTGCAGGTCTGAGCCCTCGCGCTCGACTACGTAGCGCAGCGCTGCGTCGATGTCGAACATCTCCTCGTATATCGGGCGCTGGCGCGCCGGCCTTGAGCGAAGGAGGTGTCGGATCGGATCAAGCGAGGACACCGGAAACTCGCGGCCTGAGCTGACGCGGCTACGGCACGAACGTCGATTCACCTACACATAGCGTGGGCAGATCCACGCGTGTGCGCTTTGTGATGGCCTGGGCCGCGCCTAGGCGACGTCGCGGAGCTTCTGCGCCTCGGCCAGCGACTGCAGCTTCTTCAGCGACTGGTTCTCGATCTGGCGGATGCGCTCGCGGGTGACGTTGAAGGTGCGCCCGACCTCGTCCAGGGTCCGCGGGTGCTCGCCGCCGAGCCCGTAGCGGAGCTCGAGCACGCGGCGCTCGCGGTAGGAGAGGTTCTCGAGCGCCTCGCGCAGCGCCTCCTTGGTGAGGATGTCCACGGCGCGGTCGTACGGGGACTCCGCCTTCTCGTCGGCGATGAACTGGCCGAACTCGGACTCCTCCTCGTCGCCGACCGGCTTCTCGAGCGAGACCGGCGCCTGCGCCGAGCGCTTGATCGAGTCGACCTCGTCGGGCTCGATCCCGGTCACCTCGGCGATCTCGTCTGGGGTCGGCTCGCGGCCGAGCTCGGTGACCAGCTTGCGCTCCGCGCGGCCGATCTTGTTGAGCTTCTCGACCACGTGGACCGGGATCCGGATCGTGCGCGCCTTGTCGGCGAGCGCGCGGGCGATCGCCTGGCGGATCCACCAGGTGGCGTAGGTGGAGAACTTGAAGCCCTTGCGGTAGTCGAACTTCTCGGCGGCGCGGACGAGTCCGAGCGTTCCCTCCTGGATCAGGTCGAGGAACGGGAGGCCCTGGTTGCGATAGTTCTTCGCGATCGAGACGACCAGCCGCAGGTTCGACTCGACCATCTTCTGCTTCGCGTCGAGGTCGCCGCGCTCGATCCGCTTCGCGAGCCAGACCTCCTCCTGGGCGGTCAGCAGGCGGACCTTGCCGATGTCCTTGAGGAAGAGCTGGAGCGAGTCGGTCGTCATGTCCGGCTTCAGGTCGAGCGCCGTCTGCTTGCGGCGACGCCCGCGCTTGCCGTCGGCGACCGGGGCGTCCGGCGACGGCGCCTGGGCCGGATCGCGATCCTCGACCAGCTCGATGCCGTTCTTCTCGATGTGCTGGTAGAGCTCCTCGATGTCGCCCTCGTCGACATCGACCTCGGAGACGGCCCCGGCGACCTCGCCGAAGCTGAGCACGCCGACCTGCTGGCCCTTCTGGACCAGGACCTTTACCTCCTCGAGCTCCTGCAACTCCGTGACAAGCATTCGGTGGTCCTGTTCCCTTCCTAGGTCAGTAAGTCCGTTTGGCGCTTATCGGAATAACGGGCGGTGGACGTTAGCGTCACGCTCGAGGCGGATCGAGCGCCGACGTGGATACCCCGACGGGAAGCCGTGGCGACTGGTTCCCGGGCCGGGAGAAGGTCAAATTCGCGTTCTAATCGTAGCCACTATATTTTTTGAAGTCAAGGGTCGCAGGCGCGATTCCACGGCCCTCCTCACTGAGAACACGTCCTCGCGGCGAGAGTTACGCCCCCCTCAGCGATGACGTTCAGCCCCGCTCGTGGGGCGCTCGGCGCCCTCGTCCGGCGTTCCCTGTCAAATTGACGGTATGAGCGAGACGGGGTCCGACCCCGAACAGCCCGAGATCCTCGGGCGCCTGCCGCGAAGCCGGCCGGGGCGCCGGAGCCCGCGACGCGACGAGGCGGCGCGGGCGCGCGAGCGACGCGCCGAGCGCGCGGCCGCGGCTAGCGAGCGGCGAGCGACCGCGCGGGAGCGCGACGCGGGCCCGCGCGAGGCCCCGCGCGCGGCAGAGTCGCCGGGACCGACCGACGCTCTCGCCGGCGTCGCGCGGACCGGTGTCGCGGTTGCCGGCGGCGCCGTCGGCCTCGGCTTACGGGCCGCAGGCGGAGCGCTGCGAGCGATCCGCGGCACGGTCGAGCGGCGTTGAGCCGCCCGGGCGCACCGGGCACCAGCGACTCCGCGCCCGGGGCCGGCATCGGCCCCCAGACCGAGTCGCGCGAGATGTTCGAGCGCCTCGGCCGCAAGCCGGCGGCGTATCTGCGGGCCTTCTGGCGGCGGGCGTACCGCGAGGGCGTAACCGGCCTCTCCGGGATGGTCGCCTACAACCTGATCCTGGCCGTGTTCCCGTTCGCGCTGCTGGTGCTGTTCATCTTCGGACAGGTCCTGGAGAGCCCGAAGATCGAGGAGAGCGTGATCCGGGACCTCGAGCAGCTCTTCCCCGCGGTCGAGTCGCAGACGCTCGAGAACACGCTCGCCGACATCCGCAGCCGCTCCACGACGATCGGCATCCTCGCCGCCCTCGGGGCGATCTGGATCGGGACCTCGTTCTGGGGGGCGATGGATACGGCCTTCTGCCGCATCTACCACGTCGAGTGCCGCGGCTGGGTCGAGCAGAAGCGCTTCGCCCTGGGGATGCTCGTGGTGACGATGCTGTTCTTCGCCTCGACCGTGGTGATCCCGATCCTCGAGGGCGCGTTCACCTCCAGCGCAAGCGACCTGCCGTTCGGCCTCGACGACCTCCAATTCCTCGTCAACTTCGGGCTGCTCGTCGGCGCCCTCTTCCTCACCTTCGTGATCGCCTGCCTGATCTACTACTTCGTCCCCAAGGGGCACATGCCGTGGCGAGCGGTCTGGCCGGGCGCGGTCTTCCTCACCCTCACCGCCGGCCTCGCCCAGTGGATCTTCCCCTTCTATCTGCTCGAGGTCTCGACGGTGAAGGAGATCGGCGGCGCGATCGGCTTCTTCCTGATCGCGCTCCTCTGGTTCTACCTGCTGGCTCTGGCCCTGCTCGCGGGAGCGGTGATCAACGCGCTGCGCTTCGAGCTCCACAAGACCGGCACCCTGGCCGAGGGCTTCTCCGCGGTGAAGCCGGCGGAGTGAGAGCCGACCATCATGCCAGGGAAGTGGTGAAGAGGATCACGGCGGCGACGACGTAGATCACCGTCAGCACGACGATGCTTCGGCGGTCCACCCGCTTCGCCGCGGCCACGTCACCCTCGGCATCGACCCACGAGTTCCGGACGATCATCGCCAGCGTGAGGACGACGAAGCCGTAGGAGAGGATGTACAGCTTGTCGAGCAGGATCAGGTAGTCGACCTCGGGCAGGCTCGAGTTGCTCGTGAGCTGAAGGGCGACCAGGGTCAGCAGGGCGGTGATGCCGATCGCGAGGCGGCCCTCGACCCAGCGCGGGTGGATGAGGAGCGAGAGCATCGCGGTCAGCGCGACGAGGAGCATCGGCAGCAGCAGCTTCAGCGCGTAGGTCCCGGCCGGTCGGCTCACCGGCAGCTCGAAGACGGCGCGGGAGAACGTCAGGTCGCTGGTGCGCGGGTCGCCGAAGTTGGTCGCGTAGCGGTTGTCGACGATCTCGAGCGTGGGCTCGCCGATGTCCCAGCCCGGGATCGTGAGGTCCCTCGAGATCTCCACAGGGTCGTCGTCAGGCACGTAGACGAGTCGCGGGTGTCGTCGGCCGAGTCCTCGATCTGGACCTGGAGCGCCTGGGTGTCGAACGGGTAGCGCTCGAGCGGCAGCTTGGTGTTGAACTTGCCCTGGTTTCGGACCACCTGGTAGTAGCTGCCGTCCGGAAGCCGCTCCGGCTTCTTCGTCTCGTAGGTGAGGATGTGGCCCCAGAGCTCGAATGCGTTAAGGAACTCGAACGAACGCGTCGGATTGATGTCAGGGTCGCGCCACTTGAACCAGATGTACATGTCGACGTTGTAGGAGTGCGACTGGAGGTCGAGCTGCTGGATGTCGTTGATCAGGGCCCCGATCTCGACTCGGGCTGGGGCGTCCTCGTCGCTGGATGACTCCTCCTGAGCCGCGGCCGGTGAGCTCGCTGCGAGAGCGAGAACCACGCAGGCAAGGACGACACGACCCCGCATCGGGCCGAGTGTCTCAGGGGGCGAGGACGGCTATCCGTAGCGCTCGCCGACGACCTCGCGCAGCTTCGGGCGGTCGTGGCGGGCCTTGACCTCGCGCACGGTCCCCGAGCGGGAGCGCATCACCAGCGAGTCGGTGGTGGCGTGGCCGTCGGAGAGGTAGCGGACGCCCTGGAGCAGGTCGCCGTCGGTTACCCCGGTGGCGGCGAAGAAGACGTCCGAGCCGCCGATCAGGTCGTCGACGGTTAGCACCCGGTCGAGGTCGTAGCCCGCCTCGACGGCCGCCTTTCGCTCTTCGTCGTCGCGCGGCCACAGCCGGCCGAGGATCTGGCCGCCGAGGCTCTTGATCGCGGCCGCCGAGAGCACTCCCTCCGGGGTGCCGCCGATCCCCCAGAGCAGATCGACGCCCGTCCCCTCGTTGACCGCGACCAGCGCCGCGGCGACGTCGCCGTCGGAGATGAACCTGATCCGCGCCCCGGTCTCGCGGATCTCCTCGACGCCCTCGGCGTGGCGCTCGCGGTCGAGCATGACCACGGTGACGTCGCCCGGTCCGGCGTTCTTTCGCTCCGCGACCCGGCGGACGACGTCGCCGAGCGGATCGTCGAGGCTGAGGCAGTCGGCGATTTTCGGCGAGCCGGCCAGCTTCTCCATGTAGACGCAGGGACCCGGGTCGAACATCGTCCCGCGCTCGGCGAGTGCGATCACCGCGAGCGCGCGAGGGCTGGCCGCGGGCGGTCAGCGTCGTGCCCTCGAGCGGATCGACGGCGATGTCGACGCGAGGAGGGCTGCCGTCGCCGATCTCCTCGCCGTTGTAGAGCATGGGTGCCTCGTCCTTCTCGCCCTCGCCGATCACGACGATGCCGTCCATCGGGACGGTGTCGAGCATCAGCCGCATCGCGTCGACGGCGGCCTGGTCGGCGTCCTCCTTGCGGCCACGGCCGACCCAGCGCGCGGCCGAGAGCGCCGCCGCCTCGGTCACCCGGACGAGCTCGAGCGCGAGGTTGCGGTCGGGCTTCGAGCCCGAGCCGGACGTCGTGCGAGATGACTCCCATCGGGGGGAGCCTATGGAACGCGGACGGGCCCGGTCAGACGGTGCCCGGGGCTTTTCGCGCCTGCCGGCCGCCGCTCTCCTGCGAGCGCAGGAAGCCGGTCGCGGACATCATCAGCGTCGCGATCAGGGCGACCCAATAGCCGATGTCGAGGCTGACCCGGCTCTCGGCGATGAGGCTCCCGGGGCGGTCGATGATCCCGTTGTAGAGGATCAGCACGAAGGCGGTGAAGCCGACGACCATCGTTGCCTCGCCCGGCGCCCAGGAGAGCTTGTGGCCCCGGATCAGGATCCAGCCGAGGATCGCCGGCGCGAACGCCGCCGCAAGGAGCAGCCAGCGCATGATCGGGAACGTCTCCCAGCCCGTGCAGCTGAGCTGGTCGTCGCCGCAGATGAAGGCATCCGGGTTGTAGTCCGGGCTCTGGACATCGCGCTGCGGGTTCTCGTCGAGCTCGTACCAGGGCAGGAGGAAGAGGCTGATGAGTAGCAGGATCGAAGCCGCGGCGCCGAGAATCACGCGCCGTTCGGTTCGAGGCGCGAGAAGTCCACCGGGCGCGAGCCTATCCGAGAGCCGACGAGGCGCTCAAGAGGCAAGCCTCGATTCCGCCCGACCGATAGGTTGCCGGACGCGATGGCCGACCGCCGCTGGGGACTGACGCTGCCGCTGCCGATGACGCGGCTCGCCGGCCAGCGAGGAGCCACCTCCGGCGCGCCGAGGCGGCCGGCTACACGGACTTCTGGAGCGGCGAGACCCAGGGCCCGGACGGCTTCACCCCGCTGGCGCTCGCCGCCGCCTGGACAGAACGGGTGCGGCTCGGCACCGGGGTCGTCGGGGTGTTCACCCGCGGCCGGGCGCTGCTCGCCCAGCAGGCGGCCTCGCTCGCGGATGCCTCGGGCGGCCGCTTCGCGCTCGGGATCGGCGCCTCGTCGGACCGGATCGTCGAGGGATGGAACGGAATCCCGCTCGAGCGCCCGCTCGCCGAAGTATCGAGGAGACGGTCGACTTGCTGCGACCGGTGCTCGCCGGGGAGCGTCGGCGACGGCGGCTTCAAGCTCGAGCAACCGCCCGCGGAGCCGGTGCCGATCATCCTCGCCGCGCTGCGCGGCAAGATGCTGCGGCTGGCGGTCGAGAAGGCGGACGGCGCGTTCTCGAACTTCCTTCCGCTGAGCGGGCTCCCGCAGGTGGTCGAGGGGCTCGATGGGGCCGGCGAGGACTTCGAGCTGCTCTGCCGCTTCTTCTGCCTGCGCCGGCCCGCGCGAGCAGGTCGAGCCGCTGGCGCGCTTCATGTTCGCCTCCTACACCACCGTGCCGGTCTACGAGGCCTTCTTCCGCTGGCTCGGCCACGGGGAGGCGATCGACGAGATGGTCGAAGCCTGGAGCCGCAAGGACCGCGAGGCGGCGATGGCGGCGGCGCCGTGGGAGCTGATCGAGGAAACCTTCATCTTCGGCGAGCCCGAAGAGATGCGCGAGCGACTCGAGGCCTACGTCGAGGGCGGCATCACCTGCCCCGTGATCACCCCGGTCACGACTCCCGACAAGGTCGGCGAGCTGATCGAGGCGCTGGCGCCGCGGTAGCCGGGCGCACCCCGACCTGTCCCCATAGGGGTCAGACCCCTCGGGCGAGGCTGAGCGCGTAGAGGTCCTCGGCGTCCGTCCAGAGCTCGGTGAGCTCGAGCCCGGCATCGGAGTAGATTCGCTCGAGGCGCTCGGGGGTGAACTTGGTCGAGATCTCGGTCCGCATCTCCTCGTTTCGGGCGAAGTGGACGCGCATGTCGAGCGCGCGGAGGTCGATGAACTGCTCCGCGACGGACCGCAGGCGGATGTCGATCCAGCAGTTGTCGGGGTCGTAGAAGGCGACGTGCTCGAAGCGGTCCGGGTCGAAGTCGGCGTCGAACTCGCGGTTGAGCACGTGCAGGACGTTCTTGTTGAACTCGGCGGTGACGCCGGCGGGGTCGTCGTATGCCGCCTCGAGGCGGGCATGGTCCTTGACCAGGTCGGTACCGAGCAGGAAGCGGTCGCCGGGATACAACAGGGTCGCGATCCGGGCGAGGAAGGAGCGCCGCGGCGCCGGCCGGAAGTTTCCGATCGTGCCGCCGAGGAACGCGATCACGGCCCCCTCCTCGCGTGGGATGCGCTCGAGGTGGGTCTCGTAGTCGCAGACGACGCCGTGGACGCGCAGGCCCTCGTAGTCGTCGACCAGCTCGTCGGCGGTGCGCCGGGTGATCTCCTCGGAGATGTCGACCGGGACGTAGGTCTGGAGCGAGCCGGCGTCGCGCATCGCGTCGAGCAGGCAGCGGGTCTTCGAGGCCGAGCCGGAGCCGAGCTCGATCAGCGTCCGGGCGTCGGCGGCGGCGACGATCTCGGCGCGCATGCGGTCGAGGATCTCGCGCTCGGCACCGCGTCGGGTAGTACTCCGGGCAGCTCCATGATCCGCTCGAAGAGCCGCGACCCGCGCTCGTCGTAGAAGTACTTCGGCGGCAGCTCCTTGAACGGGCAGGAGAGTCCCTCGCGGACGTCGTCGGCCATCCCGGCGAGCGGACCCGACGGCGGCAGGTGGACGTCGATCGTGACCGGGTCGGCGGTCTGCACGGTGCGGTTCACGGGTCCTCCGCGCATCGGAAGCCGGAGAAGATCTGGCGGCGCTCGGCGAGGTCCCAGTTGCGAAAGCTCGGGCGGATCACGTTGCGGCGGGTCGCCCAGGCGCCGCCCCGCAGGACCTTGTAGCTTGTGGCCGAAGAAGACCTCCGAGTACTCGCGGATAGGGGAACGCCTCGAAACCGGGATAGCCCGTGAAGTCCGAGGCGGTCCACTCCCAGACGTCGCCGAGCATCTGCACCGCGCCGCAGTCCGAGGCGGCGTCGGCGTAGGCGCCGGCTGGGGCGCAACCGAACGCGAGGTGGTCGAGGTTGGCCCGCTCGCGGTCGGCGCCGCGGGCGGTGGCCTCCCACTCGTACTCGGTCGGGAGCCGCTTGCCGGCCCAGCGGGCGAAGGCCTCGGCCTGGTGCCAGTCGACGTGGATCACGGGAAGCGCCGGATCGAGGGGCTCGCGGTCGCCGAAGGTGGTGGTGACCCACCCGTCCCCGTCGCGCTCCCAGTAGAGCGGCGGCTCGGCGCCGGTGTCGGCGACGTACTCGGCGAAGGCGCCGTTGGTGACCGGGGTGCGGTCGATCCGGAATGGCTCGAGCTCGACCTCGTGCCGGGGGCGCTCGTTGTCGTAGGCGAAGCCGGTGCGGCGGGGCGCCGATCTCGTGCGCGCCGCCCTGGACCTCGACCATCTCCGGCCCGTCGGCGACCGGCTCCGACGCGGGCCCGGGGTCGTGCTCGACCGGCTCGTACCCGTCGAGCATCTGCAGGAGCTGGAGCATCGTCTCGTTGTGCTGGTGCTCGTGGGCGAGGATCAGCTCGTAGACGAAGCCGTCGCGGAGCAGCGGGCTCTCGGCATCCGTGGAGAGGTCCACGCCCTCCAATACGTCGAGGGTGCGCTTTCGGACTTCCTCCATGTAGGCGCGGCACTCCTCGCCGCGGAGGATCGGGAGCTCGCTCGCGGGTGGAGCGGGGGTTCTCGATAGCGTCGTAGAAGCGGCCGAGCTCCCCGTCGAGGGGCTCGCGGTCGCCGATCGTCTGGACCAGCCAGAGCTCCTCGAAGTTGGCGATGTGGCCGAGGTCCCAGGCGAGCGGGCTGAGGATCGGCGTGATACTGGCGGTTCAGCTCCTCCTCGGAGAGCGGGCTCGACCAGCATCAGGGTGCGCTCGCGCGCTTCCGCCAGCCGCCCCGCGATCCCCCCCTTGGCTGGTCTCGCCGCGAGGCGGCCGGCTTCGTCTCGCTGCGCCTCGGTTGGCCTCGCAGCAGCCTCGATACGAAAACCCTACCCACCTCGACCTTTCGGTCAGTAAACGTCCTGTCAACATAGGCTGCCGCGCCGATGCGAATCGAGGGCGCAGGAGCACTGGTCGCAGGCGGGGCCTCGGGCCTCGGCGAGGCGACCGCGCGCCGCCTGCACGAGGGCGGGGCGAGCGTCGTGATCGCCGACCTGAACGCCGAGAAGGGCGAGGCGCTCGCGGCCGAGCTCGGCGAGCGGGCGCGCTTCGTCGAGGCGAACGTGACCGAGGCCGACGCGGTCGAGGCGGCGGTCGCGGCGGCGGCGGAAGCGGAGGGCGGCCTGCGGATCTCGGTCTGCTGCGCCGGGATCGGCTGGGCGCAGCGGACGACCGGCAAGCAGGGGCCGCACGACCTGCAGATCTTCCGCAACGTGGTCGAGGTCAACCTGATCGGCACCTTCAACGTCCTGCGCCTGGCGGCGACGGCGATGAACGAGAACGATGCCGACGACGAGGGCGAGCGCGGCGTCTGCATCCAGACCGCCTCGATCGCGGCCTTCGACGGCCAGATCGGCCAGGTCGCCTACTCGGCGTCGAAAGGCGGCATCGTCGGGCTCACCCTGCCCGCCGCCCGCGACCTCGCCAGCCGCGGCATCCGCGTGCTGACGATCGCCCCCGGCCTCTTCGACACGCCGCTTCTGGCGGCGTTGCCGGAGGAGCAGCGCCAGGCCCTCGGCGCCGGCGATCCCCTTCCCCTCCCGCCTCGGCCGCCCCGAGGAGTACGCCGACCTCGCCGCCGCGATCATCGCCAACCCGATGCTGAACGGCGAGACGATCCGCCTCGACGGCGCCCTGCGGATGCCGCCGAAGTAGGGCGGCGCCCCCCATTTACTCAAGTCTCCTCCGACTCGGGTCGTTGTAGACGGGCTTGTGCCAGGGCGGGGTGACCTCGAAGGGGCGTCGCGGTCGCGGTCCCGAGAGGGACTCGATCGGGATCAGGTTGAGGCGGCGGCCGGGGGTGGTTCGGGCGGGGGTGTAGCCGTCGTGCTTGGCGTTGCCCGCGTGGCTGCCGCCGGAGACGTGGAGCTGGCCGGTGCTCGGGCCCCAGCCGCCCTTGGGGCGGGCGCCGATCCCCTCGGCGATGTCGTTGGCGACGCCGACCGCCGGCATCCGAGCCGGAGTTCAGCCTCGAGTACTCATAGTTGTAGCCCTTGTGGGAGCTGGCGCGGACATACGCCGTCCCGTCCGGACCGATCCGCACGTGCAGGCTCTCCCAGTCGTCCGGGTGGAAGCCGACGTCACCCGGGATCGCCTTCGTGGTCGAGCTGGTCGGGTAGTAGAAGAAGAACTGGAGGTAGAGGTTCCCCTCCCGTTCGCCGGTGCAGTCGTAGCCTGCCTCGCGGCTCTCGGCGATCGCAGCGGCGCGGCAGTCGATCACGTGGACGAAGGCGACGACCCGCTCGCCACTCGTCGACCGGGTGACGGTCCCCGTCTCCGGCCCGTCCGAGCAGGCGGGCTCGCGGCAGCGGCGATAGTCGACCGGCAGCGCGACCATCCCCTCCTCGAAGAGGAGGTCGGGCGCGTGCTCGCGGATCGTCGCGGCGAGCTCGTTGCCGTAGGCGAGCGCGAGCGCCGCGGCGCCGTCGTCGCCGCAGCTCCCGTCCAGGCGCACCGCGCAAACGATCCGGCCGAGGATCGACCGCGCGAGCTCACCGCCGGGCAGCCGCCCGCCGGCGGCCGCGAGCAGCCCGAGCAGCAGCAGCGCCGCGAGCAGGACCAGGGCGATCCACTCGACCGTCGCCTGACCACGCTCGCGGCGCATGCGGCGACGCTGCCAGCGCCGTCGTTACGTGTGTGTGGAGTGCGTTCCGGGTTTGTGCCGAAGGTTGGGCGAAGCTCGCCCGCGGGTACAGTCGCCTTAATGGAGGCGCGGCCGGTCACAGAGGAGCGCAAGGGGATGGCTCGGAGCGCCAAGCTCTGGGTGATCGGGATCGCGGTCCTCCTGCTCGTGATCTTCATCGCCGAGAACTCGCAGGAGGTGGAGATCCGCTTCCTCTTCGTCGAGACGAACACGCCGCTGATCTTCGGCCTCCTGGTCGCCGGCATCCTCGGCTTCCTGATCGGCTGGCTCGCGCCGATCGTCCGCCGGGGACGCCGGGGCGAGCGCGACTAACGCGACCCGCTCGGTCGCGCGTTGGCCGTGCGCGCGAGGATCAAGGCCGCAAGCGTGGCCGCTGCGACCACCGCGAGGGCAATGATCCCCTCGAGCCCGAGGGAGCTCTCGCCCCGATCACCGAGCCCGCCGAGCACCTTCGCGACGGTCACCAAGTGAGATACGACGTGGTCACTCATTTAGATCGCCGACCTTCGGGCTGCGCCTAGCGCGCCTCGCCGGTCCCGGACCGGCGACGCCTGACGGTGAGGCGACGGCGGCCTGCTCGCGCCGGCGCGCGGTGCCTGTGTGACTCGGACCGGACCGACTGGTCGATCGCGTTGGCCGTGAGAACTCCGAATAGTGCTCTAGACATCTCTCCGCTCCCCTGTATCGCATCGCGCCGAACGGGTGACCCATCCGACTCGCCGCGAGCCTGACGGAAACCAGGGTCGAGCGGGGTGAGACGCGTCACTCAACGAGAGTGACGTGGATCACGCTCCGTCTAGAGGTTCTCGATCTCGGCGGCGATCTCGTGCGGCGGCCGACTTCGCGTCGGAGAACAGCATCGAGGTCTTCTCGTGGTAGAAGAGGTCGTTGTCGATCCCGGCGAAACCGGGGCTCAGCGAGCGCTTGATCACGATCACCTGCTGGGCCTCGTCGACCTCGATGATCGGCATCCCGGCGATCGGCGAGTCGGGGTCGTTCTTGGCGGCGGGATTGGTGACGTCGTTCGCCCCGATCACCACCGCGACGTCTGTGCGCGGCAGCTCGGGGTTGATGTCGTCCATCTCGCGGAGCTTCTCGTAGGGGACGTCGGCCTCTGCGAGCAGCACGTTCATGTGGCCGGGCATCCGGCCGGCGACGGGATGGATCGCGTAGGAGACGTCGACCCCGCGCTTCTCGAGCTCGTCCGCCATCTCCTTGACGGTGTGCTGGGCCTGGGCGACCGCCATCCCGTAGCCGGGGACGATCACGACGCTGTCGGCGTAGGCGAGCTTGATCGCGGCGTCCTGAGGGCCGATCGAGGTGTGGGGGCGCTCCTCCCCGTCGCCCGCGGCGCCGGCGGTGACCGCGCCGAAGCCGGCGAAGAGGATGTTGGCGACCGAGCGGTTCATCGCCTTCGCCATCTCGAGCGTGAGGATCGTTCCCGAGGAGCCGACCAAGGTGCCGGCGACGATCAGCGCGACGTTGTCGAGCGCGAACCCGGCCGCCGCCGCGGAGAGGCCGGTGCAGGCGTTGAGCAGCGAGATCACGACCGGCATGTCGGCGCCGCCGATCGGCAGCACGGCAAAGTTTCCGAGCACGCCCGCCGCGACGAGGACCGCGATGAAGAGGGCCTGGGAGGGGTCGTCGTTGGTCGCGGCGAGGATCCCGCAGCCGACGATGATCCCGATCAGAAGCAGGCCGTTGATCACTTGCTGGCCGGGGGCCTTAATCGGCTGTGACGGGACGATCCCCTGGAGCTTTCCGAAGGCGATGTTCGACCCCCAGAAGGAGATCGAGCCGATCACCATCGAGAACAGGATCGGCACGAACGTCTCGAGCGGGATCTCGTGGCCGATCGCGAGCTCATGGCGGAACTCCGACCAGGCGATCAGGGCGACCGCGCCGCCGCCGACGCCGTTGTAGAGCGCCACCATCTGCGGCATCGCGGTCATCTGCACCCGGATCGACGCGACCACTCCGACCGCGGTCCCGATCGCGAGCCCGGCGAAGATCAGACCCCAGTCGCCGATCCCCCGAAGCAGCAGGGTGGTAACGACCGCGAGCGCCATCCCGCCGGCGGCGATCAGGTTTCCCTGCTTCGCGGTCGTCGGGTGGGTCCCGCGACGGACACCGATGATGAAGAGCGAGAAGGAGAGGATGTAGAGGAGGGTCGCCAGGTCCCCGCCCGGTTCGAGCGCGGCGAGGATCGGACTCACGGCTTTGCCTCAGCGTCCGTACCCGCCGCCTCCTGCTTGGGCTTGCGGGTGAACATGCCGAGCATCCGGTCGGTGACCATGAAGCCGCCGACGATGTTGATCGCGCCGAAGGAAATCGCGATCGTCCCGATCACATCCTCGAGGATGTCGTCGGAGTAGCCGATCACGATCAGCCCGCCGAGCATCACGATCCCGTGGATCGCGTTGGTCTGCGACATCAGCGGCGTGTGGAGCGTGGCGGGCACCTTCGAGATCACCTCGAAGCCGACGAATGCGGCGAGGACGAAGATCGTGATCTCGATGATCAGCTCCATCAGGCGCCCTCCTCCTCGTCACCCTCGTCCTCGCCGTCCTCGCCCTCCGCGGGCTCCTCCTGCGGCGGCTCGTCCGTTTCGAGCGGTTTGAGCCCCGCCGCCTCGCGGGCGCGGTCGTTGCGGATCTCTCCCTCGTGGGTGATGCAGGCTCCGGCCACGACCTCGTCCTCGAAGTCCACCATCAGGTTGCCCTCCTCGTCGACCAGCAGGCCGAGCAGGTTCTCGATGTTCTTGGCGTAGAGCTGGGACGCGTCCGCGGCCATGTCGCTCGGCAGGTTCTGCGGGGCGATGATCTTGACCCCGCCCTCCTCGACCATCTCGCCGGCCTCCGTGAGCTCGCAGTTGCCGCCCGAGTCGCCGGCCAAATCGACGATCACCGAGCCGGGCTTCATGTTGCGGACCCCCTCGGCGGTGATCAGGATCGGCGCGTCGCGCCCGGGGATCTGGGCGGTGGTGATGATCACGTCCTGCTTCGCGGCGTTCTCGGCGAGCGCCTCGCGGACCTTCTCGTTCTCCTCGTCGGTGAGCGGGCGCGCGTAGCCGCCCTCGGCCTCGGCGTCGGGGATGAAGTCGAGCTCGAGCGGGCGCCCGCCGAGGCTCGCGATCTGCTCCCAGGCCGCGCGGCGGATGTCGAAGCCCGTGGTGATCGCGCCGAGCCGTTTCGCGGTCGCGATCGCCTGCAGGCCGGCGACGCCGGCGCCGAGCACCAGCACCTTCGCCGGCGCGACGGTGCCTGCGGCGGTGGTCATCATCGGGAAGAAGCGGCCGCACTCGCGGGCGGCGAGCAGCGTCGCGGCGTACCCGGCGACGTTCGCCTGCGAGGAGAGCGCGTCCATCGATTGCGCGCGAGTGATCCGGGGGATCGCCTCCATCGCGAACGAGGTCACGCCGGAGGCGGCGAGCGCCCGGTTCGAGTCGCCCGCCGTGAGCGGGTTGAGGAAGCCGATCAGGACCTGGCCCTCGCGCAGCTCGTCGATCTCGTCCGGGTTCGGCGGCGCGACCTTGGCGACCACGTCTCCGCCCCAGGCGTCACCGCCGCCCAGGCTCGCGCCCGCCTCCTCGTACTCGGAGTCGGGGTGGCCGGCCTCCTCGCCCGCGCCCGACTCGACCGCGACCTCCAGCTCACGCTTGACGAGGCTCGCGACGGCATCCGGGATCAGCGCCACGCGGCGCTCCCCGTCGGCTGATTCTTTGGGCACGCCCACCCTCATGAGCGGCGGGAGCGTATAAGAGCGGCACCGATCGCCTGGCCACCGGGACGGGTTCTAGGATCGTGCCCATGGCGGTAGCCACGGAACGAGCGAGGGTCGCGGGCCACGGGCGCAGACAGGCTGACGACGACGAGGCCTACGAGGTCGAGTCGGCAAGGTCAAGGCCCCGGTCAAGAAGGGCAGACCTGGCGATCAGGCGAGCGAGACGAACATGCTCCGCTGCAGCTCCGGCGGAGACAACACGCTCCTCTGCCAGCCCGCCCTCCAGCCGGGCGATCCGTTCCAGGCGCAGACCGCCGACGACGGCTGCTGGCTCCTGCTTCACGCGAAGGTCGAGTAGCCCCACACTCGGGAGCGGGACGAGCGCTTGGCGACTTCCTCCCGCATAGCGGGAGAAAGTCGCCAAGAGTCATTCTCCGGGGGACAGAGGGGTCAGACCCCGTTTGGTTTGGGTCAGACCCCGGCCCGTTCAGGCGGGCTGGGCGATGCCTGCGAGCTCGGCCATGCGCTCGAGCGTGTGTGAGCGGTGGGCCGGATCCAGGTGGAGGAAGGAGCAGATCAGCCGGTCCACGCCCGCGGCCTTGAACTTCTCGATTCGCTCGGCGACCTCGGACTCGGTGCCGACCAGCGAGGTCGCGTCGACCAGCTCGTCGGGGATCGCGGCGTAGGCCTCCTCGCGCTTGCCGTCGAGGTAGAGACCCTGCACCTCGTCGGCTGCCTCCCCGAAGCCGAACCGATGAGTCAGGTCGACGTAGAAGTTGGTCTTGCGGCTGCCCATGCCGCCGAGGTAGAGGAGAAGCCCCGCCTTGACGACCCCCCGCGCGGTTTCGAGGTCGCCGTCGATCGCGACCTGGACGGTCGGCGAGATCTCGAGGTCGGAGCGGCTCCGCCCGCCCTTCTCGAAGCCCGCCTCGAGGTGCTCGCCCCAGGTCGACTCGAAGGCGTCCGGGGAGGAGAAGATCGGGATCCAGCCGTCGCACATCTCCGCCGCCAGCTCCACCGACTTGCGGCCGATGGCGCCGACGAAGACGGGGATCTCGTTGCGAGCGGGATGGACGTTCAGCTTCAGCGCCTTGCCCTGGCCGGTGACGCCCTCGCCCTCGGCCAGCGGCAGCTTGAAGTGCTCGCCGTCGTGCTCGAGCCGGTCCTCGCGGGCGACGATCTTGCGGACGATCTCGATGTACTCGCGGGTCCGGCCCCAGGGCTTCGCATAGGGCACCCCGTACCAACCCTCGGAGACCTGCGGGCCCGACGGCCCGAAGCCGAAGATGAAGCGACCGCCGGAGAGCGCGTCGATGGTGACACCCGCCATCGCCGCCGCTGCCGGCGGACGCGCCGGGACCTGCATGATCGCCGCGCCGAGCTTGATCGTCTCCGTCTGCGGCGCGAGCCAGGCGAGCACGCTGACGACGTCGGAGCCGTAGGACTCGGCCGCCCAGGCGGAGTCGTAACCGGCTCGCTCGGCAGCCTGAACGATCTCGACGGCATCCTCACCCTGGGGCCCGATGCCCCAGTAGCCGAGGTTGATGCCGAGCTTCATCTCATGCAGATGAGATCGAGCCGAACCGGACGCGAAGCGGAGGATTCGGCGATTTCACGTTGGGCACCCTATATGCGTCCGGCGCCTACTCGACGTATCCGAACTCCTCGAGGTACGCCCTCGCGACGTCCTCGGGCTTTTCCCTGTCGAGGTCGACGCGGGCGTTCAGCTCCTGCATCACCTCGGTCGTGAGCTCGCTCTGGACGTTCTCGACCGTCTCGCCGAGGTCGGGGCCTGCCTCGTCGACCGTCTCCTGGCTCGCCACGAACAGGACGTTGCCGGCGGGCAGGACGCCGAGGTCGTCCTCCAGCGTCACGTAGTCCTCGGACTCGGAGAGCTGGGCATCGGTCGTGAACAGGATCGACAGGTCGGCTTCCTCGTTGTCGAGCACGTCGTAGCGCAGCTCGATGTCGACCGGCGTGAACTCGGCGAACTCGAGCCCGTAGTTCTCCTCCAGCCCGAGCAGGCAGTCGATCCGCTGGCGGCACTCGGGGGACCCGGCCAGGGTGAGGTCCTGGGACACCCCCTCGAGGTCGGAGATCGTCTCCAGCCCCTCCTCCTCGGCCGTCGTCGCCAGGGTCCCGACCGCGTTCGCGCTCTCCATCGGCGTCGGCGGGAACGCCTGCAGGCCAAGCTCCTCGAAGTCGGTCTGTGACTCCTCGTACGCCTGCTCGCCGTCCGACGGCACGTCCTCGGGCGCGGCCTCGAAGAAGGCTGTCAGCGCGGTCGAGGTGTACTCGGGATAGGCGCTGATCTCGCCGTCCTCGAGCGCCTTCAGCGCGACCTGCTCGGACCCCAGGTTGAGCTGCTTGGAGACGTCGTAGCCGGCCGCCTCGAGCGCCTGCGCGTAGATCTCGCCGAGGATGAACTGCTCGGGGAAGTTCTTCGAGCCGACGGTGATCGCAACCCCGTTGTTGTCCGGGTTCTCCTCGATCAGGTTCGCCGCGGTGTCGGTACCGCCGTCGCCCTCGTCGTCGTCGTCGCCGCAGGCCGCGACGCCGAAGCTGATCGCCAGCGCGGCGAGGAGCGCGAGCAATGCGCGAATCCGGGTGAGGTTGGTCATTCCAAGGCCTCCCTATCTCGTCTGCCGGCTACGGGGTCGCCAGCGCTGGTGTCGATCCTATGCGGGCGGACGGGCGGCGCGCCACCCCAAAGTTCTGCCGGCGGGGGACTTCCGGAGCCCTCTGGGCGTCAGTAGCCATTGGACGCCGGCGAGGCCGAGCTCGACGAGCAACGCCAGCAGCGCTACCAGGATCGCCCCCGCGAGCACCCCTTCGTCGCCGTAGACGTTGCGGGAGAGGATCAGATCGCCCAGGGTGAGCACGCTGATGAGCGGCCCGATCGTCGCCGTGGCGACGATGTTGATCGCCCCGGTGCGCACGCCGCTCATGATCGTCGGCACCCCGAGCGGCAGCTCGACCTTGCGGATCACCTCGGCGTCGGTCATCCCCATCCCCCGCGCGGCCTCGACCGCGTTGCGGTCGACCTGCCGCATCGCGACGAACGTGTTGGTCAGGATCGGCGGGATCCCGAGGATCGCGAGGGCGATCGTCAGGTTCAGGAGCCCGGTGCCGACGAAGGCGACCATCAGCGCGATCAGCGCCAGCTCGGGGATCGCGCGACCCGCGTTGCCGACCGCCACCGCGACGAACTCCCCCGTCCCCCGGTGGCCGAGCCAGACCCCGATCGGCAGCGCGACCGCCAGCGCGAGGAGCAGCGCCAGGGCGCTGACCTCGACGTGGGTGGCCGCGAACTCGCCGATCTCGCCGAGCCCGCCGACCTCCCGGCCGCCGCCGAAGGTCGACTCGCTGCGGCTCGAAGATGAACTCGATCGCGCCCCCGAAGGAGTCGAGGACGTCGGCGCTGAGCGGGAATCACGTCAGCCTCACGCTCCGCCAGGGGACCAGTCGGCGCTGCGCCAGCACCAGCAGCATGTCGAAGAGGATCGCCATCGCGACCAGGATCACGCTCGTGGCCAATACGCCCGTCTTGAAGGTGATGTCGTCCAGGATCTCGGTCCCGAGCCCGCCGCCGCCGGCGAAGACGGCGAGCGTCGCGATCGCGACGGTGGAGACGGTCGCGATCCGCAGGCCGGCGACCGTCTCCGGGACGGCGAGGGGCATCTCGACCCGCCAGAAGAGCTGGCGCTCGGTCATCCCCATCCCTAGGCCGGCGTCCTTCGAGCTCTCCGGCACGTTGGCGAGCCCGGTGACGATGTTGCGGTAGATGATCTGGAGGTTGTAGGCGGAGAGCGCGATGATCGCGGTGTCAGCCCCGAAGCCCGTGATCGGCAAGCAGCAGGAAGAAGAAGGCGAGGCTGGGGATCGTGTAGAGCACCCCGGTGACGGCGGTGAAGGGGGGAACGAGCCAGCGGCGCCGATGTGAGATCGCCGCCATGGCGAAGGCGAGCACGAAGCCGATCGCGACCGAGGAGGTGACGAGGACGATGTGCTCCAGCGCCGGGGTGACGTAACGGTCGAAGTTGTCGATCACCCAACCGGGGCAGATCTTGTTGTCCTGGATGCAGCTCGGGTCGGACCGGTCTCGCAGGAAGTCGCTCGACTGGGCGAGCGGGACCCACGAGGTCATCCCGGCGACCGTCATTCGACCAGCGGTCGCTCGATCGCGGGGCGGTCCTCCTCCACGGCCTCCGGCGAGCCGAGGAACTCGGCGATGATCTCGATCGAGAGCACGCCCGCGATCACGCCCTGAGCGTCGACGACCGGCGCGTACCGCGTGCCCGCCTGGAGCGTGTCGGAGAGCGCGTCACGAACGACGTCGTCGAGCTCGATCACGGGCTCGGCGGGCGAATCGGGTCGCTCGGGGACGATCTCGCGCTCGAGGTCGCGCTCGGAGAGCCAGCCGAGCGGGCGCCGGCTCGAATCGACGAGGAGCGCGTGGGGCACCTCCGCGCCGCCGAGCTTCGCCCGCACCTCGGCGGTCGGCTGGCCCACGTACGCGAGCGGCGCCTCCCAGAGCGAGATGTCGGAGACGCGCATCAGCGCGAGCCGCTTCAGAGCCCGGTCGGCGCCGACGAAGTCCTCGACGAAGTCGTCGGCCGGGGCCATCAGCAACTCCGACGGGGTCGCATATTGGGCGAGGGTCCCGCCCTCCCTGCAGGATCGCGATCCGGTCGCCCATCTTGATCGCCTCGTCGATGTCGTGGGTGACGAAGAGGATCGTCTTCCGCACCTCGGCCTGGAGGCGGAGGAACTCGTTCTGAAGCCGCTCGCGGTTGATCGGGTCGACCGCGCCGAAGGGCTCGTCCATCAGCATCAATCCCGGATCGGCGGCGAGGGCCCGCGCCACCCCGACCCTCTGCTGCTGGCCGCCGGAGAGCTGCGCGGGGTAGCGGTCGCGCAGCGCGGGCTCGAGCCCGATCAGGCCGATCAGCTCGTCGACCCGGCGCGCGACGCGCTCGGACTCCCATCCGAGGAGGCGAGGCACGGTGGCGATGTTGTCGGCGATGGTGCGGTGCGGGAAGAGGCCGGTCTGCTGGATCACGTAGCCGATGTGGCGGCGCAGCTCCGCGGGGGAGCGGTCGCGAACGGAGCGCTCCCCGATCAGGATGTCCCCCTCGTTGATCTCGACCATCCGGTTGACCATCCGCATCGCGGTGGTCTTCCCCGAGCCCGAAGGGCCGACGAACACGCAGATCTCCCCGGCCGGCACGTCCAGCGTCAGATCCTTGACCGCCGGCCGCTCGACTCCCGGGTAGCGCTTGGTGACGCGATCGAACCGGACCGCGAGGGCCTCGGCCCCATCTCCGTTGGTTTCCGGGCCCGCGATCACGCCAGGGCCACCGATCCTAGTGTGGCGACCCTGTTTAGATGGTCGCGATGAATGATCGGGCGCATCCCCGCGGCCTCTCCGTAGCCGAGGCCGAACGCCGCCTGGCCGGGCTCGGGCCCCTCGAGTCGACGACGAGCCGCTCGGTTGCCTCGATCGTCGCGGCGAACGTCTTCACGCTCTTCAACGGGATCATCCTCGTCTTCTTCGTCCTGATCCTCTCGCTCGGGCTGTTCGCCGACGCGCTGTTCGGGCTGATCGCAGCGATCAACAGCTACATCGGCATCCGCCAGGAGCTGAAGGCGAAGGAGACGCTCGACGAGCTCGCCCTGCTGGTGGCGCCGTCGGCGAAGGTGATCCGCGACGGCAAGGTGATCGAGCTGCGAGCCGACGAGGTCGTGCCCGGAGACCTCGTCAGGGTCGAGCCGGGCGACCAGCTCGTCGCCGACGGCGCCGCCACCGAGTCGCGGGGGCTGACCGTCGACGAGTCGCTGCTCACCGGCGAGGCGGACGGCGTGCGCAAGCGGACCGGGGACCGGCTGCTCTCGGGCTCGTTCGTGATCAGCGGCTCGGGCTACTACGAGCTCGACGCCGTTCGCGAGGACTCCTACGCGGAGAAGCTGGCCGGCGAGGCGCGCGAGTTCCGTCATCCGCCCTCCCCGCTCCAGCTCGAGGTGAACCGGGTGCTGTGGGCGACGACCGCGGTGATGGCGCCGCTCGCGGTGGTGCTGCTCGTGGCGATGAGCATCCGCAGCGTCGAGTTCACCGAGGCTGCGCAGACGGCCACCGCGGGGCTGATCACCATGATCCCCGAGGGCCTGGTGCTGTTGATGAGCGTCACCTTGGCCGTCGCCGCGGTCCGTCTCGCTCGGCGCCGCACCCTCGTCCAGCAGATGGCCGCGACCGAGGCGCTCGCCGCCGTCGACACGATCTGCATCGACAAGACCGGCACGCTCACCGACGGCACGCTGGCGCTCGAGCGGATCGAGCACGCCGATCCAGACCGAGCCGAGCGGGCGGAGCGGGCGCTGGCCCGGTTCGCAGCCTCCGCCGGGGAGCGCAACCGGACACTGGAGACGATCGCCGAGCGTTTCGGTAGCCGGGCCTCGCGGGTGCTGAGCGAGGTGCCCTTCTCCTCGGATTGGAAGTGGAGCGGGCTGACGCTCGAGGAGGGCGGGAAGCGGCGCACGTATGTCCTCGGCGCACCCGACGTGCTCGCCGCTGCGGGAGCGCTCCAGCTTCCCCCCGGCCTCGAGCGCGCGCTTCGGGAGCACACCTCCGCCGGTCGCCGGGTCGTCGTCTTCGGCGAGGCCGGCGGCACGCTCCCGTCCGATCCCGATCGCGAGCCGCCGCCTCGGATCGAGCCGCTCGCATTGATCGTCCTCTCGGAGTCGCTTCGGCCCGACGCCGCCGAGACAGTCAAGTTCATGCGCGAGCAGCAGGTCGACCTGAAGCTGATCTCGGGAGATGCCCGCGAGACCGTGACCGCGGTCGCGCAGGCCGTGGGAGTGCCCGCGGAGGCGGGGGTGGTCGAGGGCTCGGAGCTTCCGCCCGACCCCGGCTCCCTCGGCGAGGTGGCGGAGCGCAACACGATCTTCTGCCGGATCCGGCCGGAGCAGAAGAAGGCGCTTGTGGCGGCCCTCTCGGAGCGAGGCCGGATGACGGCGATGATCGGCGACGGGGTCAACGACGTCCCGGCGCTGAAGCAGGCGCGACTCGCCGTCGGGATGGGGTCGGGGAGCCAGGTGACCAAGGGGATCGCAGACATCGTCCTGCTCGACGACCAGTTCTCGATGCTGCCGCGCGCGGTCGCCGAGGGCCGCCGGATCGCCCGCAACATCCACCGGCTGGCGCGGCTCTACACGACGAAGTCCGTCTACGCCGGGGTGCTGATCGCCACCGCGGCGATCTTCGGCTTCGCCTTCCCCTTCCTGCCCCGCCATCTGACGATCGCCGCCTTCCTGACGATCGGCGTCCCGTCCTTCGTCCTCGCCCTGGCGCCGAGCGAGGGCCCGCTGTACCGCGGCCGGCTGCTCAGCGCCCTGGCGGCGTTCTCGATCCCGGCCGGGGTCGCGATCGGAATCGGGTCGCTGCTCTCCTTCTTCCTCGTCGACACTGTCTTCGGCGGCACGCTGGAGGAGGGACGAACGGCGGCGACCACCACGCTGATCGTGCTGGGGCTGTGCCTCATCCTCCTGCTCGAGCGCGGCCCCGGCCGCGAGCACATCGCGATCCAGAGCTACATGCTGGCGATGGTCGCGGGCCTCGGCGCCCTGTTCTCGCTGGTGCTCGCGATCGGGCCGGTGCGCGAGTTCTTCGAGCTGGAGCTGCTCAGCGCCGGCCAGTGGTTCCTCGCTCTGCTCTGCGCCGCGATCGGCCTCGCGGCGGCAGCCGTCGGATGGCGGCTTCCCCAGATCCAGCGGCTCGAGGAAACCGAGCCCCCGGGCGAGGAGGGGGTCCCCCGGCCGACCCACCAGCCGAAGAGCGGGGAGTACCCCGTCACGGGACGGGCGTAGGGTCAGCGGGTGGCCGACGTCTTCGACACCCAGCCCGGGATGCCGCTGCCGAACCCGCGCCCGGTGCCGGAGGGGCCGGAGGCGCGGCGGACGAAGATCGTCGCGACGATCGGGCCGGCGAGCCGTGAGCCCGAGATGCTGCACGCGCTGATCGACGCCGGCGCCGACGTGTTCCGCCTCAACTTCTCGCACGGCGACGCCGACGAGCACACCGAGACCCTGCAACGGATCCGCACCGTGGCGGCCGAGTCCGGCAAGGAGGTCGGGGTGCTGGGTGACCTGCCCGGGCCGAAGCTGCGCCTCGACGACCTCGGCCGGGACCTGATCGAGCTGAGGCCCGGCGAGGAGACGTCGCTGACCACCGAGGAGGCCCCAGGGAGCCCGAGCCATCTGCCGGTCGCCTGGGACGGCCTCCCGAGCGCGGTCGCGCCCGGGGACCCCGTCTACCTGGCCGACGGCCGGATTCGCCTCCGCGCTCGCCAGGTCACCGAGCGCGAGGTCCGCTGCGAGGTCGAGGCGGGTGGGGCGGTCGCCTCCCACCAGGGCATCAACCTGCCCGAGGCGCGAGACGGCGCTTCCCTCGACCGGAGATCAGGACCTCGACTGGGTCGACTTCGCGGTCGATCACCAGGTCGACCTGCTCGCGGTCTCCTTCGTGCGCCGGCGCGCCGACCTCGAGCCGGTCGAGGCGCGGCTCCGCGAGCGCGACTGCGACATCCCCCTGATCGCGAAGATCGAGAAGCCGCAGGCCGCCGAGAACGCCGAGGAGATCATCGAGGCCGCGACCAGCGGGATCATGGTCGCCCGGGGAGATCTCGGCATCGAGCTGCCCGTCGCTTCGGTGCCGGCGGTCCAGAAGCGCCTCCTGAAGATGGCCGGGCAGCTCTCCAAGCCGTCGATCACCGCTACCCAGATGCTCGCCTCGATGGTCGCCTCCCCGCGGCCGACCCGGGCGGAGGTCACCGACGTCGCCAACGCGATCTACGACGGCACCGACGCGGTGATGCTCTCGGAGGAAACCGCGGTCGGGGAGTACCCCGTCGAGTCGGTGCGGATGATGGACGAGATCGCCTGCGAGACCGAACGCGGCCTCCCCTGGGACGAATGGCTGTGGACCCGCACCGACACCGAGCACGGCGAGATCGCCGACGCGGTCGCCCAGGGAGCGGTGGCCTCGACCTACCGGCTGGGGCTGGCGGCGCTGGTGGTCCCGACCCGCAGCGGCCGCACCGCCCGCCTCGTCTCCGCCTTCCGCCCTCGCGTCCCGGTGCTCGCGATGACCCCGCGGATCGAGACAGTCCGTCGCCTCAACCTCCTGTTCGGCGTCCAGACCGTGCTCTCGGAGGACTGGGAGAGCCTGCGCACGCTGCTCGACGAGTGCGCCGAGGCCGCCCGCGAGGCCGGCGTCGCCGCCTCCGGCGACCTGATCGGGATCACCGCCGGCCTCCCCGAGCAGGAGCTCGGCACCAACCTCTTCGAGGTCCACCGGGTGCCTTAGGCCGAACAACGGCGGGCACTAAACGGGCGGCACGCGGGCCGCTTCGCGACGGTATGAAGACGAGTCGCAAGCTCGACCTAGACGGCGATCCTCCTATGCGCGAGTCGAAGTCGGGACGGAGGAGGGGTCTGACCCCTCAGGGGACAGGTCGATCGGGGAGCCCGAGGTCGCCGACGGAGGAGGGGTCTGACCCCTCAGGGGACAGGTCGATCGGGGAGCCCGAAGTCGCCGAAGGGCTCGTCGCGGTCGCGGACGGCCTGCTTGAAGCCGGCCTCGGCGGCGCGGCGCTGGAAGGCGAAGCCCTCCGGAGTGTGGCGGGCGATGCCGTCGAAGAAGGTGCCGATGAGCTGGGTCGCCGCGAGGCCCTGGGCCTCGATCGTCGAGTTGACGAGTGCCTTGTGCATGACGAGCTGGTTGACGGGCAGGCGGGCGATCCGCTCGAGCAGCGCCTCGAAGCGCCCGTCGAGCTCCTCGATCGGCGCGGCCTCGGTGGCGAGGCCCCACTCCGCCGCCTCGGTGCCGGTGATCGAGTCCCCGGTGAGGAGCAGGCGCTTCGCCCGCGCCGCGCCGATCCGGTGGGCCCAGAGCGCGGTCGTCGGCACGCCCCAGACGCGCGCAGGCGGGTAGCCGATCTTCGCTCGGTCCTCGGCCACGAGCAGGTCCGAGCAGAGCGCCATGTCGGTGCCGCCGGCGACGCAGAAGCCGTGCACCTTGCAGACCACGGGCTTCTCGGAGTGGAACAGGCTCATGAAGCCGCGGACGTTCCGCGACATCATCTGGAAGTCGACGACGGGGTCCCAGGTGCCCTCCGGGTCGTGGTTGCGGGCGATGATCGCCGGATCGCAGGGCGATCCGGCGAAACGGCCGGCCGCCTCCTCCGCTTCGCGTCCGGGGGCGGCCGGGTCTGCGGTCATTCGCTCCGCCGACGCCACCAGGTCGTAGCCGCCGCAGAAGCCGGAGCCGTTGCCGGCGAGGGCGATCACATGGACCTCCGGGTCGAGATTGGCGCGCTCCACGCAGTCCGCCAGTTCGGGCGGCATCTCGAGCGTGATCCCGTTGCCGCGCTCGGGACGGTCGAGGGTGATCCGCGCGATGCGGCCGGCGCGCGCGTAGGTCATCGTTCGAAGCTCCATGGCGAAGGAAGCTATCGCGGCGCGGAAGCGGTATGGCGAACCCGGTTACTCGATCGGCTCGGGGATCCCGATCGGAGGCCCGGTCCCGCCCTCGGGCTCCGGGAAGGCGACGAAGGCGCCGCGCTCGAACGTCTGCAGGTCGCTGGCGAGGAGGCCGCGCTCGGAGAGCGTGAACAGGCGGTCGCCGACGACCAGCGCGCGGGAGATCGGGTCGTACCCCGCCTCGGTGCCCTGTTCGATCCGCGCCACCTCCTCGATCCCGCTCTCGCCGCCGACGCGGAAGCCGAGCGCGCCGGTGAACTGATCCTCGAAGCCGTTGGGCCCGTAGATCGAGACCGGCATCGCGGCGAGCGCCTCGGGGGGCCACCAGAGGAAGGCGCGATGGTCGTACTCGACGTCGGAGCTCGAGCCGGTCGAGACGACGCGCTGGTGCAGGCGCACCGGGTTCGACGGGTCGGAGACGTCGAAAAGCGAGAGCTGGAGCCCCCGGAGCCTCCCCTGCTCGGTCGCCTCCTGGCCGATCCCGAGCAGCAGTCCATCGCCCACCGGGTGCAGGTAGGCGGAGTAGCCGGGGATCTTCAGCTCGCCGGTCACGGCCGGGCCGGTGGGGTCGGAGAGGTCGACGACGTAGAGCGGATCGACCTGGCGGAAGGTGACCACGTAGCCGACCTCGCCGATGAAGCGGACCGCGTAGATCCTCTCGCCGCGCCCGAGGCCGCCGACCCGTCCCACCGGGACCAGCCGGTCACCCTGCTCGGCGAGTGCGGTGACGAAGCTCTCGCTCTCGCCGCGCGAGTCGCCCCCGTCCCAGGGCGGCGAGCTCGTGCTGGCGACGCGCAGGACGTCCTCGTGCTCGGACATCGACCATTGGCTGAGCATGAAGCCGGGCACCTCGCCGCTGGCCGCGTACTCGGTCGTCGGCGGCTCGTCCCCGAGGGAGAACTTGTGGATCTGGGTGTCGACGTCGGAGACCCGGTCGGGCGAGGCGTCGGGGCCGGCCCAGCGCTGGGTCGCGACGTAGAGACTTCCGGCCGAGCCGTAGACGGTGTCCCCGTAGGTCATCACGGCGTCCGAGTCGACCGGCGGCAGCCCCGCCGAGAGGTCGACCGTGAGCACCGTGAGCATCTCGAGCCCCGAGAAGCGGGTCGGGCGCCGCACTTGCCGGCAAGGGACCAGGGGGCTCTTCTCGTGCGCCCCGGTGACCCGGTCGCGAGCGACGCCGGAGGGAAGCCAGGCCCGGCGCCCGGTGGGCTTGCGCCGCTCGGCGGCGCCGTCAACCGGCACCGGGAAGTCGGGATAGGCCGAGAGCACGACGCGGGCGACGTCGTCGTGAAGGCGCGCGCTCACGTACGACCCCTCCGCCTTGAACGTCCGCGTCACCGTGAGCGCCGAGGGGTCGGAGAGGTCGACCTCGATCAGTCGCGTGCCCGGGTACTCACCGACGAAGACGAGTGCTCGATCGCCACTCAGCAGGAGCTCCTGGGCGTAGGCGTAGCCGTCGGCGCCGGCCTCCTTCAACGACAGGGAGTCGAGCAGCGCGGGGGTCTCGGCCCGCGCGTCCACGGTGTGCAGGCGATTGCCGGCCAGGGCGACGATCAGCGAGCCGTCGGTCTTGACCAGGTCCGGCTCGTCGATACCGGCCTCCTGCACATTGGTGCCCGAGAAGTCCGATCCGCCGGCGGCGCCGCCCTTGCGCGGCGCCGAGGAATCCGGGCCGTCCCGGCATCGTCTCCTGGACGCCCGGACCGACGCCGACACCGACCGGGTCGGACGGCATCGCCCGGCGATGGCGGCGCCCGTAGCGCAGAAGCTGGTTGCAGGAGCTGAACCGCTCGAGCGACGGCTTCGCGGCGCGGGCGCGTTCCGGTCCGGCCGCGCCGCTACCGCCCAGCGCCAAGACGAGCAGGGCGACGAGCGCCAGCGCCGACCCGAGCGCGATCGCTCTCCCTCTCATCCCACCCATGATTACGGATCGTCGTCCCACATCCTGACTACGCTCGCGGCCTCCTTGCCGTCACAGTCCCGATCGAAGGACCGCACGCGCCGATGATCGACGTCGACGTCGTCCTCTCCCGGGACGGGGTGGCGTCGACCGCGGCCATCGGACGATGAAGTTGACACCGGCGCGCGCTGATTGAATCCGCGCATGGAGAGCGCGGCGATCGATCGCGCGCGTCGGAACGCGGGCGAGCGGGCCGAGCACGCGATCTACGGGACGATCATCGTCCTCGCCCTGATCGTCGCCGAGGACGAGGCCTCGGTGACAGTCGAGGTCGCGATCGCGACGGTGCTCGGCGCGGCGCTGGTCACCGCCCTCGCCGAGCTCTACTCCGACTACATCGGCGCGGTGATCCGCGAGCGCCGCCACCAGACGCGTGAGGAACGGCGCGACTCGGCCCAGAACATCGCGATCGGCTTTCTGATGGCGAGCTTCCCGGTCGCCTTCTTCCTTCTCGCGGCCGCCGACGTGATCGGGCTCCAGTCCGCATTCGACGCGGCCGAGTGGACCGGCGTCGCGGTCTTCGGCTTTTACGCAGTGATCGCGAACCGCAGCGCGGGCTTCCCGCTCGGCCGGAGCCTCCTCGTCGGCCTCGGCTTCACCGTCCTCGGAGCGGCGCTCGTGATGCTCAAGGTCGTGCTCTGAGCAGCCTGAGACTCTCAGTCGGAGCCCAAACGCCCGCGCGACGCGTAGGCGCCCAGGTCGATCACGAAGGCGAGGATGACGATGAACCACTCGAAGCCGGACACCTCGCCGGTGCCCGCCTCCCACATCCCGACGTAGGCGAGCGTCGTCCAGGGAAGCAGGAAGAAGCCGAGCAGTGGCAGGAGCCAGCCCTCGAAGGCGCGGCTGAGCGCGTCGCTGAAGATCCAGATGAAGAACAGCGCCAGCCGCGGCGAGATCAGCGCCAGGAGAGCGAGCAGGCATCCCACGGGAGGAACGTATCCGGTTCAGGCCTCGAGCTGATCGAAGCGGCACTCCGCCGGCGGCTTGTCGTCGCGCCAGCGCTGGATCTTCGCGCCGTGGCGGATGCGGCCGTCGGAGACGTGGTCGAAGGTGACCTCGACCACCAGCTCGGGCCGCACGCTGACCCACTCGAGCTCCCGCCCGGCGTCCCAGCGGCTTGGATCCCCTGACCCCCGCTCGCCGGTTTCGTACGGCGCCAGCTTGGCCGGCAGCTCGCGCTTCTCCTTCGCCTTGAAGCCCGACGTGTGTCCGACCACGCGCAGGTCGCCGTCGTCGTCGTAGAGGCCGAGGATCAGCGAGCCCAGCGTCCCCTCCTCCTTGCCCGGACGCCAGCCGACGACCACGCAGTCGGCGGTGCGGACCCGTTTCACCTTGACCATTCCCTTGCGCTCGCCCGGCCGGTAGGGGGCGTCGAGCTGCTTCGCGATCACCCCCTCGCCGCCCTGGAGCCACTCGCCGGCCCCGTCGACGGCGTCAGCGAGCGGCGTCAGCTCGAGCGAGCCGGGGTCCTCGAACTCGTCGAGCAATCGCTCGAGCGCCTCGCGGCGCTCCGATAGCGGCAGCGAGGTTAGGTCCTCGTCGTCGCGCGCGAGCAGGTCGAAGACCCGGAAGATCGCCGGGATCTTCTCCGCCAGCATCCGCACCCGCGACTCGGCGGGATGGAGCCGCTGCTGGAGCATGTCGAACTGCTCGCGCCCGTCGGCGCCGAGGATCACCAATTCGCCGTCGAGTACGTACCTGCCCGGGGGGAAGCGGAGCTCCGGGAAGTAGCGGCGGAGCGGCCGCCCGGTGCGCGACTGCAGGAAGAGCTCGTCGCCGTCCACGAAGGCGAGTGCCCTGAAGCCGTCCCACTTCGGCTCATACGCCCACTCGTCCCCCTCGGGGAGGGTCTTGCGCGAGAGCGCGAGCTGGGGCGGGACGGGCGGCGAGAGCGGCAGGGCCACCACCCGATCGTAGTCAGGTCCTCAGCCGGTCTCCGCGTAGGTCGGCTCCGCGTCGCGGCCGAGACCGTTGAGCTCGTTGGCGACCTCGAGCAGATCCCCCTGCTCCCAGAAGTCCACCGCGAGCAGGTTGGAGAGCAGGTCGCGCTCGCGGTCGCAGCGCTCGGCGCGCTCCTTGAGGAAGTCGAAGGAGTTCACCTGGGCGGCCGTCTTCGGCGAGCGCGGGACCGCCTCGACCCAGTGGTTCACCTGGAACAGCGGGTTGTCGGCGCTCGCCGCGGTTCTCGTCGCAGCTCGCCTTCGCCTCCAGCGCATCGACCGACTTGAAGGTGAACGGAGTCTCCTGCGTGTAGTCGAAGCCCTGGATGTACCAGGGGATCTCGGTGCCGCCGCCCTTGTTCTCCGCCATCACCAGGATCCGCTTCCCGGACGCGATCATCTCGCGCAGGGTCGGCAGCGGCGCGCCCTGGCGCTGGACGTAGGCGTACTCGACCAGGCCGGCGTCGGCGAATCCCTGCTCGATGTCCTTCGGCGTCACGTAGTCCTCGATGAACAGGACGAGGACCTCGTCGGGGTGGGTCTCGAGGAACTCGCGGATCCGTTCGAGCTCCCTGACCAGGGGCACGGCGCCGAGCTCGCAGAACACGTGGCAGAAGTACGGGCTCGACTCGCCCCGGCCCCCGGTCCCGCTGATCCGCCCGACGAGCCGCTCGGCGGTCTGGACGAACTCCTCGCCGACCGCATCGACGATCTCGCCGCGGGTCTTGCCCTCCTTGTCGAGGTCGGTCACCACCTGGCCGCCATTCCCCTCGCGGCCGTAATGGGCGTCGATCAGTAGACCGCGCACCCCCGCCTCGAGTTGATCCGGGATCGGCTTCTGGTTGTTGGCGATCAAAAAGCCGTCGTTGGCGGCCGACATCGCGTTGTGCACCGAGGGGAAGACGACCTCGTTGATCCGCCGGTCGCAGAGCTCGGCGAAGCCGTTGCAGCGCTCGATCGACGCCGCCGCCCGAAGGCGGGAGCCCCGTCGCTCATCGCCGTCGAGCAAGACGACGATCGCGACCACCACCGCGATCGCGGCGAGCGCTCCGAGCGCCGGCGCGAGGCGACGGCGCCAGTTGAACTTCTCCTCCGGCTCGCCCGCCGGCGCCGGCGGCGCGATCAGGAACAGGAGCTCCGAGAGCGCGAAGAAGATCGCGTATGCACCGACCGCCACGGCGAGCAGCCGCAGGAACGCCTCGGGACTGAGGACGATCAGGATTCCGAGCAGCAGCACGACCAGCGCCCTGACCACCTTCGCGAGGGTGCCCTCGGGAGTGCGGCCGGCGAACGCCGCGAGCCGTCGCAGCGGCTCGTCAGGGGCGAGGCGGGCTCGAGTCGAGATCGCCGCCGCGGCGATCAGCGCGCCGCCGAGCGCGAAGAGGAACCAGTTGCGGAGACCACCGAGGAACGAGTCCCACACACCGCCCGCGGCATCGCGAAGCTCGGTGTCGAGCTGGGCGAGTACGAGCGTTCTGGCGACGAACAGGACGGCCAACCCGACGGCCGCCGCGATGGCGAGCGCGATCGCGACGGTGAGGAAGCCCCGGCGGCGGTCGCGGTCGAGGCCGATCGCGGCGGCCAGCAGGATCAGTCCGGCGGCGGGCAGCGCGATGCCGAGGAAACGGACGTCCTCCGCAGTCTTAATCACGTCGAGCGTCAGATCGTTCTCGACGAGATCGTTGAGCCTTGCCGTCGCGTCCTTCGGGAGGTCCTTCGCCAGCTCGGGTGAGACCGCGCGCAGGCCGTCGATCGCGAGGGCGGCGCCGTCGGCGAGGTTGAGGACGAGCTTTTCGCCCTCGCGGGTGAAGAGCGTCCGGTGGGCTTTCTCGGCAGCCTGGCGGAAAATCGCCCGGAAGGCTCCGGTGTCGAGGATGCCCGAGGTCACCGAGACCAGCACCGGGCGCGCGTTGACGAGGTCGGGCTCGGCGTTCTTGATCAACTCGTCGACGATCGCCTCGGCGAGGGGCTCCCGCACCTCCTCGTCCTCGAGCGCGCTCGCGGCCCGCTTGCCGAACTGGTCCGAGTCGAACACGGCGCGGCTGGCGTAGAAGAAGACGGTGCCGACGAGCAGCGCCGACCGCCCCGACCACGGTCAGCGCGATCGAGGCGCCTCGGCGGCCCGGCTGCCCCGCTCTCGCTTCCACGAGGTGTGATTCAACCATTCCGTAGATGATCGATTCGCATCGGCGTGCCCGCGGGGGCGCCGACGGTCTGCGGTGTCAGCCGCGGGTGCGGTGATGCGGATCGCTCATCTACGCTCGCGGCGGCGATGACGGTTGCAGATCCGCTGCTCACCGACCACGCGCCGCGCGAATGCGACCTCGTCGTCGTCGGCGGCGGGATCGTCGGCCTTGCGGTGGCTCGGGAACTGTCGCTCCGGCATCCCGACGCGTCGGTGTGCGTGTTCGAGCGCGAGCCCCGGCTCGCGGCCCATCAGACCGGACATTCGAGCGGCGTCGTCCACGCCGGGATCTACTACCGGCCGGGGTCGCTGCGAGCGCGGCTCTGCGTCGAGGGGGCACGCGAGCTGTACGCCTACTGCGAGGAGCGCGACATCCGCTTCGAGCGCTCCGGCAAGCTGATCGTCGCGGTCGACGAGGAGGAGCTGCCCCGCCTCGACGAGCTCGAGCGCCGCGGCAGCGCGAACGAGGTGCCGGGCCTGCGCCGGATCGGCGCCGCGGAGATCCGCGAGATCGAGCCCCATGCCGCGGGGATCGAGGCGCTTCACTCGCCCGCGACGGCCGTCGTCGACTTCGCCGAGGTCGCGCGCTCCTTCGCGCCGTGACGCCGTCGCGGCAGGGGCGACGATCGCGCCCGGCGTAAGGGTCCGCGGTCTGGCGGCCCGGGCCGGCGGCGTCGAGGTCCTCCACGCCGGCGGATCGACCCGCGCCCGCTTCGCGGTCGCCTGCGCAGGGCCCTGGTCGGACCGCCTCGCGGTCGCCGCCGGGGCGCCGGCGGAGCCCCGGATCGTCCCCTTTCGTGGCAGCTACCTGCGACTGCGGCCCGAGCGCCGCGCGCTTGTGCGCGCGAGCATCTACTCGGTCCCCGATCCCGAGCTGCCGTTCCTCGGGGCACACCTCACGCGCGGCCTCGACGGCGAGGTCCTGCTCGGTCCCTCGGCGCTGATGGTCGCGCGCCCGGGACGCCTACCGGGCCACCCGCGTGGTCGCCGCGAGACCTGGCGGCGACGCTGCGCTGGCCCGGTACCTGGCGGCTGGTCGGCCGCCACTGGCGGTACGGCCTCGCCGAGATCGCCCGCGCCGCATGCCGGCGCGCCTTCGTCGCGAGCCTTCGCCGCTACCTGCCCGAGCTGTCGGTCCGCGACGTCGAGCGGGGCCCGGTGGGCGTCCGCGCCCAGGCGCTCGACCGCGACGGCAGCCTCGTCGACGACTTCGTCGTCTCCGCGACCGAGAACGCCCTGCACGTGCGAAACGCGCCCTCTCCGGCCGCGACCTCCTCGCTCGCCCTCGCCCGCCACATCGCCGATCTTGCTGAGGCCGGGAGTAGGGTGCCGCGCGATGGAGGCCACGACCACGACCTCCGAGGCGGCGGAGCCCGAGCGCTTCGACTCGACCTCGTTCGCGAAGTCGCTGTTCGTCGGGGAGATCGAGGAGGAGATGGTCTTCCCGTGGCCCCAGCCGGATCCGGACGAGCAGGAGCGGATCCGCGGCCTGATCGCCGCGGCGAAGGAGATCGGCTCCCGCTACGACCCGCGCAAGGTCGAGGAGAAGCGATGGGTCGGCGACGACGTGATCCGCGACCTCGGCGAGGCCGGACTGCTCGGCCTCTACGTCGCCGAGGAGTACGGCGGACAGGGGCTATCCCAGACCGGCTACGCGCGCGTCTTCGAGACCTTCACCGCAGATCGACGCGACGCTCTCGATCGTGCTCGGCGTCCACCAGTCGATCGGCTACAAGGCGATCGCGCTGTTACGGCACCGACGAGCAGAAGGAGCGCTTCCTGCCGGACCTCTGCTCCGGCCGCAAGCTCGCCGGCTTCGCCCTGACCGAGCCCGAGGCCGGCTCGGACGCCTACAACATCACCTCGCGCGCGGTCAGCCAGCCCGACGGTTCCTGGGTGCTGAACGGCGAGAAGCGCTACATCGGCAACGGCGGCAAGGGCGACGTCTTCACCGCCTTCGCCCGCTGCGAGGTCGACGGCAAGGACCGAGCACATCGCGCTGATCCTCGAGAAGGGGATGAAGGGGTTCGAGGTCGGCGAGCGCTTCGACACGATGGGCCTGCGGGGCAACGACCTGCGGCGGCTTCACTTCAACGACGTCCGGGTGCCGGCCGAGAACGTCCTCGGCGAGCCCGGCGACGGATTCCGGATCGCGATGCAGGTGCTGAACAACGGCCGCATCGGGCTCGGCACCGGCTCGGTCGGGGCGACCAAGGACCTGATCGACAAGGCGATCGACCACGTCAAGGAGCGCCGCCAGTTCGGCCGCCCGCTAGCCGACTTCGAGCTGGTCCAGGAGAAGATCTCGTGGATGGTCTCCTACCTCTTCGGGCTGGAGTCCATGTGCTACCTGACCTGCGGGCTCGTCGATCGCGGCGTCGAGGACTACTCGCTCGAGTCGGCGATCTGCAAGGTCTCCGGGACCGAGTTCCTCTGGTACGCCGCGAACCGGGTGATGCAGCTAAAGGGCGGGGAGGGCTACATGCGTGACCGAGCCCTACGAGCAGATCCTCCGCGACATCAGGATCTTCCCGATCTTCGAGGGCGCCAACGACGTGATGCGCGCGTTCATCGCCCTCTCCGGGATGAAGCCGGTCGGGGAGAAGCTCTCAGGCATGGGCGACATCGGGCTCGGCGACCCGATCGGGACGATCGGGGTCCTCCTCGACTACGTCGGCGACCGGATCCAGCAACAGGTCCGCCCCGAGCGGATCACCCAAGCACACCCCGAGCTCGAATCGCACGCGAACGCGATCTCCGACCAGGTCTCAGAGCTTCGCGGCGCCACCGAGTCGCTGCTGCGCGAGCACCGCAGGGAGATCATGGAGCGCCAGTTCCAGCAGAAGCGGCTCGCCTCGGCGGTCTCGGACATCTTCGCCCAGGTCGCGGTGATCTCCCGGGTCAGTTCGATCTTCGAGGACCAGGGCGTCGAGCCCTCCGGCCAGGAGCGCTACATCGCCGACACCTTCTGCACCCGCGCCGCGGGCCGCGTCCGCGCCAGCCTCGATCAGGTCTCCGAGCAACGACGACGAGCGGATGACCGCGATCGCCAAGCTCGCCTACAAGCGCGGCGAGTACGGCTACGCGCTGTTCGAGGACTGAGGCGTCCTCGATCAAGCGCTTTCAGTGCGCATTCGGGCGCAGATCGCGTGTCAAAATGAGTGGCGATGGCGTCGGATGAGTTCCTCAGGCGGATCGACGCGCATATGGCTCGTGGTAACGAGCACATGGCGCGCGGGAACGAGCTGATGGAGGAGGTTCGCCACGAGCATCAGCTCAACAGGGCGGCGTTCGCGGAGAACTCCCGTGTGCTGGCGCGCCTCACCGACGTCCTCGTCTTGATCGACCGTAACCAGCGGGAGCTTCAGGCGGAGGTTCGGGCGCAGACGGAGGCGATCTTCAGGATGCTCGACCGCTCCGACGACGACGCCGGTCCGGCGACCGCCTGATCCGTCCCGGCCGCAGTGACGAGCTGCGGGGCCCGCCGATGAACGATCGGGCGGCGATGGCCGCGGGGGGAAGGCTGGCGACCGGTAACCCGAAAGACTTTCCGATGCCCGAGCTCACAGTTGAGGAGTGGCCCCCGGGGGTGATCAGGGTCGCTGCGAGAGCACCGCAGCTCGGAGCGCCGGCGCCCTAGCCGCGCTTCTCGTCCTCTTTCAGCCTCAGCCGCTTCAGCTCGACCGCGAGCTCCTCCGTGTAGGTGCCGGACGCGGTTCCCGTGTCGGCATACGGAGGGCCAAGGGTTGTCGCCAGCGGCTCCTCGACGGCGACGCTGCCCCCGAGCCGCTTCTTCTTCTCGTTGAAGAGCTGGCTGCGCGGAAAGGCCCTCGCGAACACCGTCGGGCTTGGAAGGCCGATCAGGAACCCGCTCCTGAGACGCGCGCAGTCCTCCGGGTAGCCGGGCGGCACCTCGAACGTGCCCTCCCCGCTGGCGCCGACTCCCCCGCTCGGCTCGGCGGTGCCTTGGATGAACGGCTCCGCCGGCACCGTCGTCTCGGGGCAGTCCATCGGCGGCCGCTGGGGGTCGCATCCGGCCGTCTCCTGATAGCTGACCGACCTCGAGATCGTCGCTTCTCCGTCGAGATAGACGAGATCGAAGTTCCGCGGATCGGGGTCGGGCGCGACGATCGTGCGAAGGTCGCCGTGGACGTGCTTCAGGAAGACGTACACCGTCGTGCGCTCCGTGCTGCGGAACCCGATCCGCATGCTCCCCGTGCCGACGCACCGACTCCCCGTGCTGGTGGTGCTGTCCTCGCTCCAAGTCATCGCCTCGGCCCCGCTGAGCGACAGCAACTTGAACTTCGCCTGATCGAGGAACTTGGCCTCGGCCGCCGAAGCCAGTGAGAGCACGATGACGAGCGCCGCGCCGAGTAAGACGCACTTCCGATGACCCAGCACCCAGGCACCCCTTTCGATGAGCCGACGGTGCGAGTCTACGCCCGCTGACGGGGGCTAGCAAGGGGGCCGCGTCTAGCCGCGCTTCTCGTCCTTTTTCAGCTTCAGCCGCTTCAGCTCTACCGTGATCTCCTCGTGCCGAAGAGGACCGGATCCGCGAGCACGGTCGCCTCGGGGCAGTCCGCGGGCGCCGAGGGATAGCACCCGGCCGTGTCCTGATAGCTGACCGACCTCGAGAACGTCGCCTGCCGTGCGGCCGGAACGGAATCGAAGCTCTCCGGATCAGCGTCGGGCGCGACGACCGTGCGTTTGACGAACCCGATCGTTTCGAGTCACGGCCGCTGTCCGGGCATGGCAAGGATTCCTAGACCGGGACGGCGACGTGCTCCCGCTCCGGCGCCGTGACGGGGGCGGGTACGCGGGGGCGCAGGACGGTGCGCCCGCCCCGCCCCGGGCTGATCGTGATCGCGCGCCGGCGCGTCAGCTCCGGGCTCTCGGCGCCCGGCGCGACCCGGTGGCGCGCGAAGACGGCGCGCAGGACGGCGCGCATCTCGAGCGAGGCGAACGCGGCGCCGATGCAGCGCCTGCGCCCGCCGCCGAAGGGGATCCAGGTGTAGGTGCCGGGCTTCTCGCCGACGAAGCGCTCCGGACGGAAGGCGTAGGGATCGGGATAGACGTCCGGGTCGTGGTGCAGGAGATAGCCATTCGCGATCAGGCACACGTCCGGCGGGAAGTCCCAGCCGCCGACCGTGATCGGCTTCTTCACCAGGCGCGGTTCGGCGTTCGGGAGCACTGGCCGGCGACGCAGGATCTCGCGCACGGTCGCCGTGAGGTACTCCTCGCCGTCGTCCGCGTCGACCTCGGCGATCAGCTCGTCCTGGACACGCGGCTCCCGCGCGAGGATCGCGAACGCCCAGGTGAGCTCGGACGCCGTCGTCTCGTGGCCGGCGGTGAGGAGCGTCATCAGCTCGTCGCGGAGCTCCTGATAGGACATCGGCGACCCGTCGTCGTGCCGGGCCTCCAAGAGCATCGCCAGCACGTCGTCGCGGTCGGCGCCCTCGGAGCGCCGCTCCTCCACGAGCTCGAAGATCAGCTCGTCGGCCCGCTCCCGGACCTTCGCGAACCGGACGAACGGGCCGCCGCCGAAGTAGCTGCGCTGGAGGGCCGGGATCATCGACACCGGCGTTTGGCTGAACTCGAGGATGCCGCGCATAAGGGAGCGGAGCTCGTCCAGCCGCGGGCCCGGGTCGAGGCCGAAGACCGCGCGGAGGATGATCTCGAGGGTCAGGTCCTGAAGTCGGTCGTGGGTGACGAACGGCTCGTCGCGCGGCCAGCCCTCCACCTCACGCTCGGTTACGTCGCGGACGAGTCCGCTGAGGCCCTCGAGGCGCTCGCCATGGAGGGCCGGCAGGAGCAGCTTGCGCTGCTCGAGGTGGGGCGATTCGTCCAGCAGGATGAGGGAGTGCGCGCCGACGATCGGCTCCAGGATCTTCGCTCCTTCGCCGGGATGCAGCACGTCGGGCGGCGCCGCGAAGATCTCCTTGATGTGCTCGGGCTCGGAGTGGACGACGAACGGCGGGGCGCCGAGCAGCCGGATCGTGAACCGCTTGCCGTAGCGGGCCCGGGCACGCTCCATCGACGCGATCGGGCGCGTCCAGAAGCCGATCATCTGTATGGCCGCCGGAAGTCTCGGGCCCGGCGGGAGGGTCGCGCGCAAACTCGTTCCTCCTGGACGGATCATCGCCCTTCGCGTACCCCCGTTTGTGTGAGATCCCACACAGATCAGTCCCGGGTCGCTCGCCAGACCCACACCATCGCCAGCGGCTGCAGGGGAAGTCGAGCCCAGAGGGCCCAGCGGGGCGTTCGCCGGAGGTCGAGACCCCTGATGTCCTCGGGGTTGGTCGCCATCCAGACATTGGCGGGGAAGACCGCGACCAGCAGCGCCAGCAGCCACCAGCACGCGAACGGATACCGGAGCCGCGGGTGAAGGACGGCGAGGCCGCCGGCGATCTCGGCCGCGCCGGAGACCGCGACCGCCTCGCGATGCTTCGGCACGTAAGGGGGCACGATCGCCTCGTAGCTCCGCGGGATCACGAAGTGCATCGTTCCCGCGAGCACGAAGAAGCCGGCGAGCAGCCGCTGGGAGGTTCGCATCCGGCTCTCAGTCTCCCAGGCCGTCGAGAAGGCCGAGCAGGGCCGGCTCGACCTCTCGCCGCGCCGCCGCGGGGTCGTCGGCGTTGGCGATCATCATCCCCGCCTCGCCCATCGCTCCGAGCAGCAGATGGGCGAGCGGCCTGGTCGGCTGGCGCCGGATCGCGCCCTGCTCCATCCCGAGCTCCAGGGCTCCCGTCACCAACCCGAGCCCGTAGCGCTCGTCGATCTCGCGCCACTCGGTCCAGCCGAGGACGGCGGGAGCCTCGACGAGCGTGATCCTCGCGATCTCCGGTCGCTCGCAGGCGTCAAGGAATGCGCGCGCGCCGAGCTCCAGGACCTCGCGGGCGCCGCTGCCGGCCTCGGCCTCGGCGGCGATCTTCGCCCCGATCTCCTCGGCGAGCTCGGCCTCGAGCTGCTCGTGTGCGGCGCGCAGCAGGTCGCGCTTGTCGGCGAAGTGGTGGTAGAGCGCACCGCGGGTGACCGTGGCGCTCTTGACGATCTCCTCGGTGCCGACGTCCGCGTAGCCGCGCTCGGCGAAGAGCTCTCGGGCGGCGCCCACCAGCCGGGCCCTGGTCGCCTCCGACCGCTCGGTCCTCGCGCTCATGTGACCGCCGTCACACATCTCACATACATGCAGTCTGTATGTTACGGCGTCCAGCCGTCAACACCTGGAGGAGGACGAGATGAGCGAGCGCACCTACTGGCGTGCCCCAGAGCTCGGGGAGCGGCGCGAGATCGACGTCCCGGGGGGCAGGATCCGGATCTTCGAACGCGGCGAGGGACCCCCCGTCGTCTTCGCCCACGGGGTGCTCGTCAACGCGAACCTGTGGCGGAAGGTGGTCCCGGAGGTCTCCCGGACCGCTCGCTGCATCACCCTCGACCTCCCCCTGGGCTCCCACGAGCTGCCGATGGACGAGGGCGCCGAACTTGGCGCCACAGGGTCTCGCGTCGATCATCGCGTCGGCCCTGCACGAGCTGGAGCTCGAGGACGCGATCCTGGTCGGCTGCGACACCGGCGGCGCGCTGACCCAGATCGTCGCCACGACCCGCCCGCACCATCTCGGCGGCATCGCGCTGTGCTCCTGCGACGCCTTCGAGCACTTTCCGCCGCGGCTCTTCTCCTACCTCAAGGCCTTCACCGTGCTCCCCGGGGCGTCGATCCCGGTCCTCTTCGCCTCGCTGCGAATGCGGGCGCCGCGGCGGCTGCCGATCGCCTTCGGCTGGCTCGCGAAGCGGCCGATCGACCGCGAAGCCGAGGACTCCTACGTGATGCCGGTCCTCACCGATCGCGCGATCCGAGCCGACCTGCGCAAGGCGCTGACCGCGTTCGACAATCGACACACGCTCGAGGCGGCGGCGAGGCTCCCCAAGTTCGAGAAGCCGGCGCTGATCGCGTGGTCGCGGGAGGACCGCGTGTTTCCGCCGGCCGATGCCGAGCGACTGGCCGACTGCCTGCCGAACGCGCGGCTGGAGTGGATCGACGACGCCTACACCTTCTCCCCCGAGGACCAGCCCGCGCGGGTCGCTGCCCTTGTCAGCGAGCATGTCGGCGAGGTCGCCGGGGTCAGCGCTTGAGCGCGGCGGAGCCGAAGCCGGGCTAGGGGGCCGGGCCCGCGGCGGGGGGTCCGCGTCCGTAGCGCTGCCTGACGTAGGCCGCGGCGAGGCGGATCCGCTTCCAGAGGAAGATCGTCAGCGCGATCCCCGCGGCAAGGAGTAGGGCCGCGATCGTCGCGGCGACCTCGGGGTTCTCGAGCGCGAGGAAGACGACGACTCCGACGGCGCCGTCCTCGAGCAGGCTGGTGATGATGTTCGAGGCCGGCTCGGGCGAGGCGTTGATGCCCAGCCGGAGGCTCGCCTTGACGACGTGGCTGGCGAGCGCGGTTGCTCCCGAGCCGCCCGCGGCGAGCGCCTCGTCGAATCCGCGGAGATCCTCCTCGGTGCCGAATGCGGCGCCGGTCAGGCTCGCGATCGCCGGCCGCACGGCGGTGTGGAACGCGTCCCAGACATTGTCGAGGTACGGCACCTTGTCGGTGACGAACTCGATCGCGTACATGACGACCGCGACGGCGAGCACGACGTCCCCCTCGAGCGCGTTCGGGACCTCGCCCACCCCGGCGCGGCCCAGGAGGTTGAGCAGCGCGACGGTGGCGTAGGCGTTGACGCCGGCCGCCCATCCCGTGGAGAAGAGCGTCGGCGCGAGATCCACGAGTTGCTTCTATGTCAGAGCGGGAGGATCAGTTAAGGCGCTCGACCAGCATCGCCTGGCCCTGGCCGCCGGCCACGCACATGGTCTCCAGGCCGATCGTCTGGTCGTCGGTCTCGAGGCCGTTGAGCAGGGTGCCCATGATCCGGGCGCCGGTCATCCCGAACGGGTGGCCGAGGGCGATCGCCCCGCCGTGGGTGTTGAGCTTCTCGAGCGGGATCTCGGTCTTCTCCATGATCGGGATCACCTGGGCGGCGAAGGCCTCGTTGAGCTCGACGCGGTCGACGTCCTCGATCTTCATCCCGCCTCGCTGGAGCACGTTGTGGATCGCGCCGATCGGCGCGACGCCCATGATCTCGGGCTCGAGCGCGCGTGGTCGCGGAGGTGATGATCCGCGCTCGCGGCTTCAGGCCCAGCTCCTCGGCCTTGGTTCGGACATCACGAGGACCGCGGCGGCGCCGTCGTTCAGCGGGCAGGAGTTGCCGGCGGTGACCCCGCCGCCTCCCTCGAACGCCTCGGGCAGCTCGGAGAGCTTCTCCAAGGTCGAGCAGGCGCGCGGCCCGTCGTCCTTGTCGACCTTGTTGCCGTCGGGCAGCTCCACCGCGACGATCTCGCGGTCGAAGAACCCAGACTCCTGGGACTCGACGGCGAGCTCCTGGGAGCGCTGCGCGTAGCGGTCCATGTCCTCGCGCTTGACCCCGAACTTCTTCGCGACGTTGACCGCGGTGTCGCCCATCTGGATGTACGCGTCGGGGTCGCCGTCGGAGCCCTGAAGCCGCTCGTTCTGGTCCGCCACCCCGGCGGCCTCCTGGCGCTCGTTGAAGCGGCTGACCCATTCGACCCCGGCGGCGATGTAGACGTCGCCCTCGCCGGCGCGGACGGCGTTGCCCGCCTGGCGGATCGCCTCGAGGCTGGAGGCGCAGTAGCGCGAGACGGTGGTCCCGTTGACCGACATCGGCAGCTTCTCGGAGAGCAGCGCCATGATCCGGCCGATGTTGAAGGCCTGAAGGCCCTGCGGCAGGCCGCACCCGGCGTAGACCTCCTCGACCGTCTCCGGGTCGACGTCTGGGTTCCGCTCGAGCAACCGGTCGATCACGTACGCCCCCATCTCGTCCGGGCGCATGCCGGCCAGCGAGCCCTTGAAGGCGCGGCCGATCGGGGTGCGGACGGTGTCGACGATCACTGCTTCGGGCATGCGTTGCTCCTCGTCTCGGGGCGTCGGGGGTCGCGAATGGTACGTACCGCGGCGCTCGGGCGTCAGCTACGTTGCCGCCATGAGCGACGAGCAGGCGAGCCCGCCGAGCATGGAGGCCGACGCGGTCGTAAAGGGACTCGAGTCGGGCGAAGTGCAGGTGATCGACGTTCGCGACGACCGCGAGTGGGAGGCGGGCCGCGTGCCCGGCGCCCGGCACGTCCTGCTCGCCGAGCTACCCGCGAAATCCGGGTCGATCGACAGGGCGACGAGCGTCGTCTTCGTCTGCCGCGGCGGCTCGCGCTCGGCGATGGCGGCGGAGGCCTTCCGCACGTCCGGCTACGACGCGTACAACCTCAGCGGCGGGCTCGTCGCCTGGGCGGAGGCGGGCTTCCCGCTCGAGCCCGAGGACGGCGAGGTCGTCGAGCGCTCGCTCGGGGTCTGACTCCGTTGCTGGGGACGGAGGGGTCAGACCCCGTTTAAGTTGTTGGCGCGTAGCGGTGGTGGATGTCGAGCGTGTTGCCGTCCGGATCCTCGAAGATCGCCTGATGGCAGACGCCGGAGTCGATCGTCTCACCCTTGAACTCGACGCCGCGCGACTCGAGCTCCGCCCGCGCCGCCTCGACGTCGTCGACCCGAAGCGCGACCGGATGCGTGTGGGGCTGGAACTCGAGGCCGAAGGCGTCGGACTGCATCACCGCGATCGTCAGGTTCCCCGTCTCGAACTCAGCGGCGGGCATCTCCCCCCATCGCTTCGACTCCGGGAGGCCGAGCACCTCGCCGTAGAACTTCACCGCCGCCTCGAAGTCCCTGGTCGGCAGCGTGATGAAGTCCGTTCCGGTTATGAGCGAAGTAGTGGTCATCGGCGGCTCCTCGGTCGCGGGTTTCGTGCTTCCGAGGATAGGTAGGCTCCGCGCCGATGGCCAGGTTCGGCCTCCGAAAGGATCGGCAGACTCAGCCGCCGCAAGCGGGCGAGGCGGCCATGCAGCCGCAGACCGGCGAGCAGGCCGAGGCGACGCCGCCCCCCGAGCCGACGATGGCGGAGCGGGTCGAGGGCCTTCGCGCCTGGGTCGCCCAGCTCGACCGCCGGATCGGCGTGCGCACCTACGCCGGCGCCGCGGCCCTCGTCCTCGCGCTCGCGGCGGCGGCGATCGCGCTGGTGCTGGTGCTCCAGCTTCAGGACGAGGGGGCCACGGACACCGACGTCCAGGAGCTGCGCGACGAGATCGCCGGCGTCGAGGACACCGCCACCGAGGCGGCTCAGGAGGACGTCCAGTCGCTCGGCGATCGCCTCGACGAGATCGAGTCGCAGATCTCCGAGATCGCCTCCGAGCAGGACTCCGTCGACCAGGAGATCTCGGTGATCCAAGACGACATCCAGGACCTGCGAGATCAGATCTCCGAGGTCGAGTCCAGCAGCTCAGCGCCTCCGGAGGCTCCAGGGGCGCGCCGGAGCATCGCGCCCGGGTCGAGCGGCGGTCCGGACGGCGGGCGCGCCGCTAGGCGCGCGCTGGGGTTTCGGACGGTACTTTGTGCGGCTACTCGACCACCGGAACATCGCCAACCTCTCCCGCGAATTGCGTAACGTTTGCACCACGCATGGGCCGTGCGTGAGAAAGGCGTCTGACGACTGGTCTATGGTCGCGCGAACGACCCACCGGTCGGAAAGGAGGCACGCATGCCAGAGGGTTATTGCGTCAAGGAGCGCAAGAAGGTCGAGATCCAGGACCCCCAGCAGGTGACGATGAAGAATGGTCGTCCGGCGATCCAGGGCACCTGCCCGGACTGCGGGACGAAGATCTTCAAGATCGGGAAGCTCGACTGAGACGGTAGTTCTGCGGCCCTCTCGAGGGCCGTTCGGAAGAGACCGCCGGCTTGCCGGCGTGCTCGGATCGGACTCGGCGCCGCGCTCACGGCGTCCAGCGGGGACCCGGCGGCACCCGCTCGCGTAGCCCGGTCAGGAGCCCGCTCGGCGAGGGATCAGACCCCTAGACGATTGATTCCCAATTCGCGTGCCCGCGGGGGCGGCGCAGGCCGAGCTGGGCGGTGCACGCCCCGAAGCGCGTAGCAGCGCGGCCCTCGGGGGTGACTGCGATCGCGAGATCCGCGACGCCGACCGACACGGACGCGCCACAGGCCTCGCCGACCTCGACGTCCTCGAGCTCGCGCAGCAGTCGGTCCATCGCCGCGCACGCGGTCCTCGGCGAGCAGGATCGCGTACTCGTCCCCGCCGGTGCGGCAGGCGAGATCGTGGGCACGAGTGTTGCGCGCGATCAGCTCGCCGATCGCGACGAGCAGCCCGTCCCCGGCCGCGTAGCCGTCGTCGGCGTTGACCGAGCGAAAGCCGTCGATGTCGAGCAGCGCCACGCGCAGCGGCCGGCGGTAGCGCCGCGCGCGCCGGACGTCGAGCTCGAGCTGCGCGCGGAAGGCGCGGAGCGTGAGCAGCGGGCCGGCCAGCGGATCGTGCGAGTCGCGCTGCGCGATCTCCGCCTCGAGCGCCGAGATCCGGCTTCGCGCGCTCGCGAGCTCGGCCTCCAGATCACCTCGCGATCGAAGCGCACGCATCGTCCCCGTTATCGGTGCCATCCCGCCCTCACTTGAGGCTTGCGAGCCGCGCCCGCACCCGGCGACGACTAGTCTGCCCTGCGGGGCACCATGGAAGCTTCCCAGCGACCGCTCGAGCTGATCCTCGCTCGCAACCTGCTCACCGCGATCTCGACCCCGGCGTTCCTGGTCGACGTCGACGCGCGGCTGCTCTTCTACAACGAGGCCGCCGGGGCGCTGCTCGGCGCCTCCTTCGAGGAGACCGGCCGGATGAGCGCGGAGGATTGGACGGCGCGATTCGGGCCATTCGACGCAGACGGAAACCCGTTGCCGGTCGAGGACATGCCCCTCACCAGATCCCTTCGCAGCGGCCGGCCGGGCCACGCGAAGCAGGAGATCCGCCTCGCCGACGGTGAGATCCACGCGATCGAGGCCAGCGCGACGCCGATCACCGGATCGCATGGGAACGGACAAACCGGCGCGATCGTGATCTTCTGGCCCGAGCGGGAGGGGACCTCGTGAAGGTCAAGGTCTGGGGGGCCCGTGGCTCGGTGCCGGCGCCGGGGCCGAAGATGAACCGCTACGGCGGCAACACCTCCTGCGTTCAGGTGACCCTGTCCGACGGCCAGCAGCTGATCCTCGACGCTGGCACGGGCATCCGCACGCTGGGGATCGACATCGGCGACGCCGAGCAGGCGACGATCCTGCTCACCCATCTGCATCTCGACCACATCCAGGGCCTGATGTTCTTCGCCCCGTGCTTCCGCGCGGGCTCGCGGATCACGATCTACGGTCCAGCCTCCCCCGAGGCGGACCTGGAGAGCCGCATCGCCCGCTACATCTCGGCGCCGCTCTCCCCCGTCGAGGTGCGTGAGCTTCCCTGCGACGTCGCCTTCCGGGACACTCCCGCGACCGAGTGGGAGGTCGGGCCCGCGACCGTTCGCGCCGAGGCGATCACCCACCGCGGCCCCACCCTCGGCTACCGGATCACCGACGGTGACGCCACCCTCTGCTACATCCCCGACCACGAGCCGGCGCTGGGGGCGCCGCTCGAGGAGCTCGAGCCGGAGTGGATCTCGGGATACGACCTCGCCTGCGGCGCCTCGCTCCTGATCCACGACTGCCAGTACACCGACGAGGAGTACCCCGCCCACATCGGCTGGGGCCACTCGAAGCTCTCCGACACGCTCGCGTTCGCGCGGCGCACCTCGCCCGAGCGGCTGATGCTGTTTCACCATGACCCGCTCCACACCGATCCGATGCTCGACCGGATCCAGGAGGCGGCGCGGGAGCTATGGGGCGCCGACGGTGCCGACCCGGAGGCGATCCTGATGGGCTCGGAGGGAAGCGAGACCTCCGTCGGTCCGTCCGTTCCCGAGCCCGCCGACCTCCGCCCCGCCTAGACGACTAATCCTCGTCGAGGTCGGGGAGCTCGAAGCCCCGTTCCCGCATCCCGTCCTCGATCCGCCCGATGACTCTGTCGATGACCTGGACCCGCGCGAACCTCTTCGACTCCCCCTCGATCAGGTCCCAGGGCGCGTAGGGCTGGTCGGTGCGGGCGATCATGTCCTCGACCGCCTGCGCGTACTCCTCGTGCCGGCCCCGGTTGCGCCAGTCGTCGTCGGTCAGCTTCCACGCCTTCAGCGGGTTCTTCTCGCGCGCCTCGAACCGATCGAGCTGCTCTTGGTCGGAGATGTGCATCCACAGCTTGATCAGGATCATCCCCTCGTCGCAGAGCGACTTCTCGAACGAGTTGATCTCGTCGTAGGCGCGCATCCACTGCTCGCGGGTCGCGAATCCCTCGACGCGCTCGACCAGCACCCGCCCGTACCAGCTCCGGTCGAAGACCGCCATCCCTCCCCACCCCGGGAGGTGCGGCCAGAAGCGCCAGAGGAAGTGGTGGCGCTTCTCGATCTCGTCCGGGGCGGAGAACTGGCGCACCCGCACGTGGCGCGGGTCCATCTGGGCGACCAGCCGCTTGATCGCGCCGCCCTTGCCCGACGCGTCCCAGCCCTCGAAGATGACGCAGACCGGCGGGCCGATCTCCTTCTTGGCGATCTGGCCACCGAGCGTCAGGCGAAGTTGGGTAAGCCGCCGCCAGCCGGCCTCGAGCCCGGCCTGCTCCTCCTTCTTCGAGATCTTGCTCGACAGATCGAGCTCGTCGAGCCTGCCCACGGCCGGCGATCCTCTCAGAACCGAGGGGGCGGGGCAACCACGGCCTCGGGAATGCGCGGTCCCGGGGGCTCGGGATCGTCCGCGAAGATGGTGAGCGCGATCGGGATCAGCGCCGTGGCGAGGAAGACGAGGAAGATCCCGATCGCCACGACCAGGCGCGACTTCGCCGCGTGACCGTAGATCCCGATCACGAAGCCGGCGAGCATGATGATGAGATAGGGCGTCAGGGACTCCGGCATCGCCTCATTATCATCGGCCCATCGCCGCTGAGCCACAGTCGGTCGCTGACGTCAAGGAATCGCTCGCACGGGTGGGCTACCTCGCCGACGAGCCGGCCGCGCTCGTCTCCTATCTCGCGCAGCGGCTCGGCAAGCCGATCCTGGTCGAGGGGCCGGCGGGGGTGGGCAAGACCGAGCTGGCGAAGGCGATCTCGCGGGCGAGCGAGCGGGAGCTGATCCGGCTTCAGTGCTACGAGGGTCTCGACGAAACCAAGGCGATGTACGAGTGGAACTACCGCAAGCAGCTCCTGCGGATCCAGGCCGAGGCCGCGGCCGGCGAGCAGGCCTCTTGGGACGAGGCTCGGGGGAACATCTTCGGCGAGGAGTTCCTGCTCACCCGGCCCCTGCTCGCTGCGATCGCGGCACCCGACCCGGTGGTCCTGCTGATCGACGAGATCGACAAGACCGATCAGGAGTTCGAGGCGATGCTCCTCGAGGTGCTCTCGGACTTCCAGATCTCGATCCCGGAGCTGGGGCGGATCGAAGCGACGACCCGGCCGGTGGTCGTGCTGACCTCGAACAACTCCCGCGAGCTCACCGAGGCGCTCAAGCGTCGCTGCCTGTACCTCTGGCTCGACTACCCGGACGTCGAGCGGGAGATGGAGATCGTCCGCCTGCACGCCCCGGAGGTCGACGAGCGGATGGCCAGGAGGCTCGTCGAGATCGTCCACCTGGTCCGCTCGCTGGACCTGAAGAAGCCGCCGTCGATCGCCGAGTCGATCGACTGGGCGCGGGCGCTGCTCCTGCTCGGCGCCGACGACGTCGACCGCACCCTGTTCGAGCAGACGATGTCGATCATCGTCAAGCACCGCGCCGACCTCGACGTCGTCTCCGAGCGGGTCGGGGTCAAGCTGTCGGAGCCGGGAAAGCTCGACGTTGGCGCAGCCGGCGCCTCCTGAGCCCACGGGCCTGCCGCCGGGCCTGGCGCCGCGCCTGGTCTCGTTCTGCGAGCAGCTTCGCGAGGAGGGCGTCGCGATCGGGACGTCGGAGATCCTCGACGCCTTCGAGGCGCTCGGCGAGGTTCCCTGGGAGGAGCCCGCGGACTTCCGCGAGGCGCTCGGCGCGACCCTCGCGAAGTCGCAGGAGGATCGGCGGATCTTCGACCTCATCTTCGACCGCTGGTTCTTCCGCGCCGCTGAGTCCGAGGCGCTGCGCCAGGGGCTCTCCGAGTCCGATCAGCGGTTCGGCGGCTCGGATCGGCTCGACATCGACCAACTCCGCGACGCCGTCCGCGAGGCGATCGTGGAGGGGAACGACGGCGAGATGCGCGACCTGGCGCGACTCGCGATCTCGGCCTTCGGCCGCCAGGGAGAAGGCTCCGGCGTCGTCGGCGTCGACGTGCAGAGGATCAGGCGGACCCTCGGCCTCCAGACCCGCACCGGCGACGAGGACGAGGGCCCGACGCTCGACCGCGAGAGCCTGCGCCATTTCGAGGGACACCTCAGGCGTGAGCTCGAGCGGGCGCTGATCGAGCGCTCGCAGCGGCTGCCGCCCTCGCGGCCGCTGGCGGAGCTCGACCGGGCGCTGCCCACGAGCCCGGCGCAGGACCTCGCCGCGGTGCATCGCGCGGTTGCACAGCTCAAGCGGCGGCTGGCGACGCTCGGTCACGAGCAGCGCGGTCGTCGCCGCGGCGCCGCGGTCGACGTGCGGCGGACGATGCGCGCGTCGCTGGAGACCGGCGGCGTCCCGCTGCGGCTGAAGTACCGGCCCCGGCGCCCGCGGCGACCCGAGATCTACGTGCTCTGCGACGTCTCCACCTCGGTCACCTCGGCGAGCGTCTTCTTCCTCTCGGTCCTGCACGCGCTCCACGACTCGTTCCGGAAGCTGCGCAGCTTCGTCTTCATCGAGCGGATCTCCGAGGTCACCGACATCTTCGAGCGCGAGCGCGACTTCCGCCAGATCTCCGAGCGGATCTCGAGCGAGGGCGGCGTCGCCGACGTCTCGGGCTACACCGACTACGGCAGGGTCTGGCTGGAGTTCTACGAGGAGATCGTCGAGGAGCTGGGCCCGCGCTCGACCGTGATCGTGCTCGGCGACGCGCGCACCAACGGCCGCGAGCCCCACGCCGAGGTGTTCGCGCGGATCGCCGAGCGAGCCGGGCGCATGTTCTGGCTCAACCCGGAGCCCCGCCTCTACTGGAACTACGGGGACTCGGTGATGGCCGCCTACGAGCGGCACTGCACGCAGGCGTTCGAGTGCTGGACCACCAAGCACCTCGAGGGGTTCGTCAACGTGATCGCCGGCGGCCCCGCGCTCACCGAGACGTAGCGCTTCGTTGACATCCCCCCTGCGAGGGGCGAGAATCGGAGCACTGCCCCGATCAGAGAGGAGTGGTCGACGTTGCTGCGGCGAGTGTGGGGCAACCTCGAGCTGGGCGCCACGACCCTGGTCATCGTGGCGGTGCTGGTGGGGATCCGCGCCCTGCTGTGGGAGCTCGGCGTCGAGGGTCTGTCGCCGACCGCCATCTCGGCCGGGGTGATCACGGGCGGCGTCTTCGTCGTGGGTCTCGTGGTCGCCGGGACGCTCTCCGATTACCGGGACGCCGAGCGCGCACCCACGGCGCTCGCCGGCGGCCTCTACTCGATCCTCCGCGAGACGGAGGCGATGCACGACGTCTGGGGCGCGCCCGATATCTCGAAGCTCCGGACCCGCCTGATCGCCGTGGTGACGACGCTGCGGGCCGACATCGACGCCGGCGACTCGCGCACCTGCCAGGCGGCGGTGGAGGACCTGTCGGAGTCGTTCAAGGAGCTCGACGAATCGGACGTGCCGGCGAACTACATCGTCCGCCTCCGTTCCACGCAGGCATCGCTGCGGGAGGCACTTCTGCGCGTCTACAACCTCCAGCGCGAGGAGTTCCTCCCCTCGGCGTACGCGATGATCGTCGCGTTCATCTCGCTGATCCTGGCGCTGTTGATGTTCACCAACTTCGACGGGCTCGCCGAGTCCCTGGTCGCGGTCGGCTTCATCTCGTTCTTCTTCCTCGCGCTGCTGCGGCTGCTGAACGTCATCAGCACTCCGTTCAAGGTCGGGCAGGAGCGAACGGAGGACGACGTGAGCCTGTTCCTGCTCTCGGAGTTCGTCGTGCATGCGCAGGCATCGGAGGAGGGGGAGACCGTCGTCGAGGACATCGAGGCCCAGGCCGAGGAGGTCGAAGAGCAGCTCGTCGAGGTCGAGGAGGAGGTCGACGACCCCACCAAGGCCGCCGAGGAGGCGACCGCCCGGCTCGCTTCCGACGACTAAGGGTCTATCCGAAAACTCCGCGTATGCCCGGGGCGGTTCAGGACCGAGCGGGGCGGTGCCGGCGGGTTCCCCGCATGGCAGCGTCATGTGGGGGTTCCGCCGGTTCCGCATCCGCGAAGCTCATTCGGCCGCATCCGGGTGCGTGGGAGCTCTCGGATAGTCCCTTAGGTGTGGGCCATCGCGTTCTGGCGCGGCCGATGAAGCAGACCCGGCCAGCCTGGTGGCCGTAGAAAGGAGGCGAGGAACGCGACGCAGGCGCCGACATAGGTCGTGCCGATCGCAGCGAGGAGGAGGCCGTCGGCCAGGAAGAGCACGGTCCAGGCGAGTTGGTAGGTAACGACGAACGCCTCCGCGAAGACGTAGGGCCAGTGGACCTTGACCGTGTGGAGGCGCTTCGTCTCAGAGCGAGGTGAACCGTCGACGGAGGCGGCCTTCGGGGTGCGTTCGAACTCGGTGTGCAGCGGGCCGAAGAGCCCATCGGTGAAGGCGCTGAACTGGTACGGGAGCATGCCCGTATTGATCACGACGTACGGCACGATCCGCGCGAAGCGTCGCCCGAACGTGGCCGGGCTGAGTTGTTCCGGGTAGGTGTGCTTGGTCTCGAGCGATGCCACGGTCGTGGCCACGAGCAGCCACACAACCGTGGGCAGGAGGTACAGCGCGACGGCAGTGCCGGTGCCGAGGGCGCCGAACCACAGATCGGTGAAGATCAGGAGGGGCAACATCGTCGTCCAGAGCGCCCACAGTGCCCACTGCCAAGAGATGCACATGTGGTACACGAACGCGAGGCGCCGGAGCGGGGAGCACCGGAACCCGAACAGCAGCGTTCGCAGGTGCAGCCGCTGGAGCTGCACCCAGCCCTGGGTCCACCGCTTCTGCTGCGCCTTGTAGGCCGTGAAGGTCGGCGGCAGCTCGGCGGGCACGACGATGTCCTTGACGAACTTCGTCCGGTAGCCCGCAAAGAGGTGGCGGAAGCTCAGCTCGCAGTCCTCGACGAGGCTCGCCGCGCGCCAGCCGCCGACGGCCTCGATCGCCGAAGCTCGCCACACGCCGGCGGTGCCGGTGAAGTTGACGAACTGCCATGCCGCCGAGCGCCACGACATCTGCACCGTGTGGTGGTCGTCGACCCAGAGCGACTGCGCGCGGGTCAGCGCCGACTCGTCGGCGTTCAGGTGCCCCCACTGCGTCTGCACGAGCGCGAGCCCGGTGTCAGGCTCGCCGCCGGGGCGGTAGAAGTGCGGGATCGCCCGCTGCAGGTAGTCCGCGGGCGGCACGAAGTCGGCGTCGAAGATGACGAGAAACTCGGCGTCGGTCTCGCAGCGACCAGCCTCGAGGGCCCCCGCCTTGTAACCCTGGCGATCGGCGCGCCACAGCACCCTGCAGTCGACGCCCGTCGACGCACGCACGTTGGCGCACACCCGGTCGACCAGTGCCCGCGTATCCGGGTCCGTCGAGTCGTCGAGCACCTGCACGCTGAGTCGATCGGCCGGCCAGGTCATCGCGCTCGCGGCCTCGATCACCCGCCGGGCGACGGCGTGCTCGTTGAACATCGGGAGCTGGACGCACACCTTCGGGAAGGGTGTCGGCAGCCGCCCCGGGGCCGCTGCGGCCCGCCCCTTGAAGTAGAAGCCGATGTGCTCGCCAAGGCCGCCGGCCTGGAAGCACAGGATCACCAGCAGCGGCACGTGCAGCACGGTGGTGAGCAGCCACCAACCGGCGCTGTCCGGCACGACCCGGCCGGCACCGACCACTGAGGCGGCGGCCAGCACGAACAGCGCGGTGGCGATCGCAGCGAGGACGAGGCTCGGCGCCCACCACCCACGGCCTCGGCTCCGCCCGCGTTGGGGCGGAGCTGGCGCCGGCGCGCAGGACGTACTGCACGCGGGGATGGAGTTCGTCTTCATCGTCTCGCCTCCTTGCAACATCGAGTCTCCTACCTTTTCGGTCCGTTTGCAGGGAGAAAATTGGCCATACCCCAAAACTTCCTCAGCTCAGACCGTGACCAACCGATGTTACTGCCGCCGGACCTCCAGGACTGGCTCGACGAAGACCACCTCGACCGGCGACCTGCCGACCGTGGCCACGATCCTCCAGGACCTCTCGAACTTCCCGAAGATGGCGGACCGCCACCCACAGGGGTTCGTCAATTTCATGTACCTCGGTCGGGCGATGATCCACCCCGACGGCTTCAGCTCCGCGCCCCGTCGCCTTCGGCGACCATCAGGTCGCGCCAGGTGACCGCCGAGGTCGAGGCGCGGACGATCGGCGCGGTGACCAACTCCGAACCCGCTCGACCCCGGCCGCCACTCGGACGTCGAGCCGCTCTGGGGCATCCCGCGGGTCGACTTCTCCACCCCTTACGCCGGCTCGGCGATCGTCTACTGGGACTCCGGCTCGCCGACGCCGCCGACCACCAACCTCCCGCCGCGGGAGGGCCAGGACCCGCACGGCCACCCGCGCAACGACGTGAAGGCGCGCCAGCAGAAGGCGGCGTTCCTGCGCCCCGGCGGCACAGGTGACCGAGGTCTGCGGCGGCGGCCCCTGCTACGCCAACGGCTACACGGGCGCGCCCTGAGCCGAGCGCCGTCTAGCGCGGCCCCGTGCCGGGTAGGTTTCCGGCCGATGGCGAAGCTCCTCCTCGGGCCGATGGTCCGCTACGTCGAGCGATACCGAGGCGACGGTCTGGGTCGAGACCGACGCCGCGCTGCGAGGTCGAGGTCCTCGGCCACGAGCGCGCCGACCTTCGAGATCGCCGGTCACCACTACGCGCTCGTCTGCATCGACGGGACTCGAGCCGGGGAGCCTCAACGAGTACGAGGTGGCGCTCGACGGCGAGCGCGCCTGGCCGGAGCCCGACTCGGAGTTTCCCGCCGAGCGTGATCTCGACCCTCGAGCCCGACGGCAAGACCGACCTCGTCTTCGCGAGCTGCCGGGTCGCGCTCCCCCACGAGCCGCCGTACACCCTGCGCAAGGACGAGGACGACCGCGGCCGTGAGATCGACGCCCTCTACGTGCTCGCGCAGCAGATGCTCGAGAACGATCGCTCGGACTTCCCCGAGGCGATCCTGATGCTCGGCGACCAGGTCTACGCGGACGAGGTCTCCCCGACGACCCTGCGAGTTCATCGAGGAGCGCGCGGCGAGGGCCGCGAAGACGAGCCCCCCTCGGACGAGGTCGGGGACTTCGAGGAGTACACCCGCCTCTACTGGGAGGCGTGGGGCGATCCGGTGATCCGCTGGCTGCTGTCGACGGTCTCCACCTCGATGATCTTCGACGACCACGACGTGCACGACGACTGGAACATCTCGCGCTCCTGGGTCGCGGACATGCGGGCCAAGCCCTGGTGGCACGACCGGATCACCGGCGGCTTCATGAGCTACTGGGTCTACCAGCACATCGGCAACCTCTCGCCGTCGGAGCTCGCCGAGGACGAGACCTATCCAGATCGGTGACTGGCGGCCGACGGGAGACTGCGACCAAGCTCCTGCGCGAGTTCGCGGTCCGCGCCGACCGCGAGGAGGCCGGGACGCGCTGGAGCTTCTACCGCGACATCGGCTCGACCCGGGTGATCATGATGGACTCGCGCGGGGGCCGGTGCCTGACGCCCGACCGCCGATCGATCTTCGACGACGACGAGTGGGACTGGATCGTCGAGCACGCGACCGGCGACTTCGACCACCTCGTGATCGGCACCTCGCTCCCCTTCCTGCTCGGCTACGGGCATGCACTACATCGAGGCCTGGAACGAGGCGGTCTGCAACGGCGCCTGGGGCGGGCTCGCCGCCCGCGCGGGGGAGTGGGTCCGCCAGGAGCTCGACCTCGAGCACTGGGCGGCGTTCGAGATGTCGTTCGACCGGCTGACGCGGCTGCTCGAGGAGGTCGGCTCGGGGCGGCGGGGCAAGCCGCCGGCCTCGATCGTCGATCGTCTCCGGGGACGTGCACCACGCCTACCTCGCCGAGGTCGCCTTCCGGCGCGTCGGCCGGGGTCGAGAGCGCCGTCTACCAGGCGACCTGCTCGCCGATGCGAAACCCGCTCGACGAAAACGAGCAGCGGATGATCCGGATCGGGGTCTCGCGCTCGGCCACGCGATCGGCCGCGCGCTGGCCCGTGCGGCGGGGGTCGAGGATCCCGAGATCCGCTGGCGCTTCTGCGAGGGGCCGTGGTTCAACAACCAGGTCGCGACGCTGAAGATCGACGGCCGCGAGGCCTCGATGCGGCTCGACAAGACGGTCGCCACCGACGGCGAGGAGTTCGAGCTCGAGCGGGTCTTCGACCACCCGCTCACCGGCGGATCGGTGCCCGGCTCGGTCGCCGACGCCGAGCGGGCGGCCGCCGCCACGTGACGAGCGCCGCGCTTCTCGACGTCGACGGCACCCTCGTCGACACCAACTACCACCACGCGATCGCCTGGTACCGGGCGCTGCGCCAGAACGGCGTCGTGGCCCCGGTCTGGCGGATCCACCGGCACATCGGCATGGGCGGTGACCAGCTCGTCGCCGCGGTCGCCGGCGACGAGGTCGAAGCCGAGTCGGGCGACGCGATCCGCGACGCCGAGAAGGCGCTCTACATGGCGATGATCGAGGAGGTCGAGCCGCTCGAGGGCGCGCGGGAGCTGATCGCGGACCTGCGCGAGCGCGTCGACAGCGGTGGTCCTCGCCAGCTCGGCGAAGGCGGAGGAGGTCGAGCACTACGTCGAGCTCCTCGGCGCCCGCGAGCTCGCCGACGGCTGGACCACCTCGGCCGACGTCGACGCGACGAAGCCCGCAGCCCGACCTGGTCGAGGCGGCGATGGCAGAAGGCCGGCGCGGACGAGGCGCTCCTGATCGGCGACACGCCGTGGGACGTGAAGGCCGCCGACCGGGCCGGCGTGAAGACGGCGGCCGTGCTCACCGGCGGCTTCTCGGCCGCCGAGCTCCGCGACGCCGGCGCGATCGCCGCCTTCGAGTCGATCGCGGAGCTGCCAAGCCGGCCTCGACGAGCTGCCGGTCGTCGGCACCGGCTGAGCCGCCGGGCTCGCGTAGACTCGTCGACAACGGGGGTGCTCGCAGGAAAGCGGGCTGAGATAGCGCCCTCGAAGGCGGCGAGAGCCGCCGAAACCCGGCGCTGACCCTTTGAACCTGTGCGGTAATGCGCGCGGAGGGAGCATGAAGGCGACGTCGAGGGCTCCCGCACGGGGAGCCCGTTTCCGAAGTGGCTCGGCGAGACCGAGTGCCGGCACGATCGACGCTGCGCTCGGTCTCGCACCGGTTCGGCGAGCTCGAGGTGCTCGACGGACGTCGAGCTCGAGGTCGCCGAGCGCGAGGTCGTCGCGCTCGTCGGGCCCTCGGGCTGCGGCAAGTCGACCCTGCTCGAGCTTGTCGCGGGGCTGCGCGAGCCGGCCGCCGGGAGGATCGCGATCGAGGGGGCCGAGAGCCGCCGCCGAGCGCGCTTCGGCGCTGCGCGCTACATGCCCCAGCGCGACCTCCTCTTCCCGTGGCTGCCCGCGATCGACAACGCCGCGCTCGCGCTCGGAACCGGGGCGCCGAAGCGAGCGGCGGCGCGAGCCGCCGCGGCGCCGCTCTTCGAGCGCTTCGGCCTCGGCGGCTTCGAGCTCGCGCCGCCCGGCGGAGCTCTCCGGCGGGATGCGGCAGCGGGTCGCGTTCCTGCGCACCTGCTCGCGCGAAAGCCGGTGCTGCTCCTCGACGAGCCGTTCGGCTCGCTCGACACGATCACCCGCGCGGAGATGCAGGAGTGGCTCGCCGAGGCGCTGCGCGCCGAGCCGCGCACGGTCCTGCTCGTCACCCACGACGTCGAGGAGGCGCTCTATCTGGCCGACCGCGTCGCGGTGCTCTCGGCGACGGCCCGGGCGGGTGGTCGCCGAGCTCGCCTTCCCGCGCCCCGCGCGGCTCGCGCACCGAGACCGTCACGCGATCCGGCGTTCGCCGAGCTGCGCGAGCGGGCGCTCGTCGCGCTCGCTGGAGGGACGATGACGAGCGGTCGAGCCGGCTCGGCTCGTCGCGCCGCTCGCGATCGTGCTCTGCCTGCTCGGCGCCTGGGAGCTGGCGGCGCGCTGGGAGCTGGTCGCCGACGCGCTCTCGATCGAGCCGTTCCTGATCCCGGCGCCGAGCGACGTCGCCGAGGCGCTCTGGCAGGACCGCGACGCTGCTCGCCGAGAACGCCTGGGTGACCTTGCAGGAGGTGCTCGCCGGCTTCGCGCTCTCGCTCGTCGCCGGCGTCGGCTTCGCGCTCGTCCTGCACCTCTCGGCGACGCGCGCGGCGCGCCCTCTACCCGCTGCTGGTCGCCTCGCAGACCGTCCCGATCATCGTCGTCGCGCCGATCCTGGTCGTCTGGTTCGGGTTCGGGATCACGCCCGAAGCTGGCTGATCATCGCGCTGATCTGCTTCTTCCCGATCACCGTCAACACGCTCGACGGGCTGCGCTCGGTGGACGACGACGCGGTGAAGCTGATGCGGACGCTCGACGCCGGCCGGGCGACGATCCTGCGCCGGCTCGAGCTGCCGACGCGCTGCCGTTCCTGTTCAGCGGCGCCAAGATCGCCGTCGCCGTCGCCGTGATCGGCGCCGTCTTCGGCGAGTGGGCCGGCTCGGACTCCGGGCTCGGGCACCTGATGCTCGAGTCCTCGGCGCAGCTCCTGACCGCGCGCCTGTTCGCCGCGGTCGGCGGTGCTCTCGGCGCTTCGCGATCGCGCTCTTCGGACTGCTCGCCTGGCCGAGCGCCGCGTCGGCCTGGTGGGGCGAGGCGCGATGAGGGCGGCCGTGCGCAGCTGGCTCGCGGTCCGCGCGTCGTCGGCCGCCGCCGATCGCCGGCTGCGGGGAGAAGTCGGAGAAGGGCGACGGCGAGGCCGAGCGCTTCGACCTCGCGCTCGACTTCTACGTCAACCCCGACCACGCCGGGATCTACACGGCGCTCGAGCGCGGCTGCTTCGAGGAGGCGGGCCTCGACGTGCGCCCGCAGGTCCCCTCCGACCCGGCGGCGCCGATCAAGCAGGTCGCCGCGGGACGGGCTGACCTGGCGATCTCCTATGAGCCCGAGGTCCTGCTCGCCCGCGACCAGGGCCTCGACGTGGTCGCCGTCGGAGCCCTGGTGCAGGAGCCGCTCACCTCGCTGATCTCGACCGGCGACTCCGGGATCGAGGACGTCGCCGATCTGCGCGGGCAAGACGATCGCGACGGCCGGGATCCCCTACCAGGACGCCTTCCTCGACGCGATCCTCGCCCGCGAGGACCTCCGACGCGAGCGACGTCTCGGTCGTCGACGTCGGGCTCGGCCTGCTGCCCGCCGTGCTCTCCGGCCGCGCCGACGCGATGCTCGGCGGCTTTCGCAACGTCGAGGGCGTCGACCTCGAGCTGCGCGGCGAGGATCCGCTGGTAGTCGCCGGTGGACGAGCTCGGCATCCCCACCTACGACGAGCTGGTGCTGGTCGCGAGCGAGCGAGCGGCTGGAGGACGACCCCGAGGCGATCCGCCTCTTCCTCGCCGCGCTCGAGCGGGGAACCGAGCTCGCCGCCCGCGACCCCGAGCTCGCCACCGACGCGGTGCTCGAGGCCGGCGAGGGGCTCGACCCGAAGCTGACCGCGGCCGAGACCGAGGCAACCCTTCCCCTGCTCCTGCCGCCGGAGGCGAAAGGCCCGTTCGGCTACATGGACCCCGCGCGAGTGGGAGAAGTTCATCGGCTTCATGGCCGACAAGGGCGAGATCGGGGTCCGCTTCGACCCCGCCGAGCTGCTTACGAACGAGCAGCTGCCCGGCGGGATCCCGGACTAGCTCTAGGCAGCTAGCCGGAGCGGTGGACCGGCCTGGACGGCGCCGTGGTAGTGGGCGGCGGTGAAGTGGCCGGCCCAGCCGCGGTAGGGCTCATATGGCGCGTAGAACTCCTCGATCTCGGGGATCGTCGCGCGGCCGCCGGAGCCCGGCGAGCCGGCCGACCAGTTTCACGTAGGCGAGGTCGCCGGCGGGCAGCGAGTCAGGCTCGCCGCGGCCGTCGAGGCCGAGGCACTGAAGAGTCCAGGGACCGATGCCGGGGATCGCCCGCAGGCGCTCGTCGCCCGCCGGATCGGCGGGATCGACGCGGCCGGAGGCGACCTCGCTGGCGCAGCGGATCAGCGAGACCGCCCGCGAGGCAGCCAGGTCGCAGGAGGCGAGCTCGGCCGGGGCGCGAGCGGCGAGGGCAGCAGGGGACGGGACGTCCCGCAAGCGCTTCGCCTCCAGTCGCCGCCCCCAGCGCCAGACGATCCGGCGCTGGATCTCGGCGGCCCGGACGGCCTCGATCAGCTGCTCGGTGACCGCCCAGGCGAGCGCTTCCCACGCGAACGGGCGCTTGCGGGGGCGAAGCCAGGGCCGGCGGCGGATCGCCGGCCCCAGCAGCGGGTCGGAGCGGAAGCGGTCGTAAAAGGGGCGCAGGTCGTCGTCGACCCCGAGCGCGAAGCGCATCCGCTCGATCGCAAGCTCGAGCCGCTCACGCCCGCAGGCCCCCTGCTCGGCCGGCGCCGCGTGGAACGAGACCTCTCCGCTGCGACGCTGCCAGGCATGGACGACGATCGCCAGCTCGTCCACGTGCAGCAGGCGGCGGACGACCCCGTCGCGAGATCGCATCACCCCGTCCTTGCCTCCCCGGCGCGGGACCCGGAAGGGCCACGGCGGGCGCACGGAGACCTCGACGGCGACAGGTCGCGCCGCGCGCGTGCCCCCCGCTCCCGCCTCCACTAGCGGTCGCCGAGAACGTGGACGTCGACCAGGAAGGAGCGGCTGGCGACGACCTTCGCCGGGCGGCGACCCCGGGTGACGATCCGCGAGCCGCGCTGGCGCCCGACGGCGCCGATCGCGCGGACCACCGCGACCGTGACCGCGCCCGCAACCACGCCGCCGGCGGCGGCGAGCGCAGCCGTTGTCATCTCACCGCGCAGCAGGTCGAGCTCGCCCACCCGCTTGTGGACCGGCAGCGGCCGGACCTCGCCCTCCTCGGCGACCCCCTCCGGGGCCTCCTCCTCCACGGCCTGCGCATCCAGCACCTGCTCCGCCATCCCCGGACACTCTACCGACGGCATTCCCGGGAGCCTTCCGGCGCCCGGGAACCGGCGCACGTTGCGGGATCGGGAGGGCTTAGCCGCCGCCGGCGGCCTGCTTGACCGCCTTCAGCGCGAAGTGTGTGAGCGCCCGGCTGGTCGGCTCGGGGCGGCCGTCGTTCTGGCGCCATGCGGCCGTGGCGACATCGAGATGGTTGTAGCCGGGGACGATCAGCTCGCGGCTCAGCGGCATCTCGTTCGGGGGCTCATCCCCGAGCGCCGGCGGCCCCTCGTCGGGCGCCGAGTTGTTGTCGGAGTCGCCCGCCTGAATCAGAAGGCCCGGCTTCTCCGCCACGCCGTCGTGGCGCAGGTCCTCGCTGGAGGAGAGGGCTAGAGAGCCCGCTCGTAGATCCGGTAGCGCTTGACCACCTCGCCGCCCATCCCCTCCATCGCCCGGTTCATCGCCTCGTTGGTCTCGAGGATCCAGCCGGTCTCGCCGCCCTTCTGCGGCATCCGGTCGGCGGTCTCGCGATGGCGGACGTAGAGCGCGGCGGCGACTCCGAGGTGCTGGTATTGGGGTCGGACGCCGAGCGCGAACACCCGCACCGCGTCGATCCGGCGGCGACCGGTGAGGAAGTGCCACCAGCCGGTCGGCAGCAACCGGCCCCTCATCTTCGCCAGCACCTGGTTTATGTCGGGGAGCGTCAGCGCGGCGCCTACCACCTCGCCCTCGCGCTCGGCGATCATCGCCCACTCCTCCATCAGGATCGGCTTCAGGTTGCGGGCCTGGAAGGCGACCTCCTCCGCGGTGATCGGCACGAACCCCCAGTTCGGGCCCCACGCCTCGTTGTAGACCTCCATGAAGCGGCCGATCTCGGCCTCCAGGTCGCTCTTTCGCATGCTTCGCACCCGCACCCCGTGCTCGGACTCCGACTGCCGAGCGGCCTCCTCGATGAAGTCGTGGAACTGGTTGCCCTGCTTCAGCTCCCCCAGCCAGAGTCTCCACATCAAGAGGTCGATCGTCTTCGTCGACCCCCAGCCCTCGAGGTGCCCGCGGTAGTGGGGCGGGTGCCAGGGCTGAAGGATCATGGGAGCGTGCTCGTATCCCTCGACCAGGAGGCCGCATTCGTCGTTGGTCGTGAAGTCGGCCGGCCCCAGCATCCGCTCCCGGCCCCGCTCGCGCAGCCACCCCGCGGCGACGTCGAGCAGCGCGCTCGCGGTCTCCCGATCGTCCTCGGTCTCGAAGAACCCGAACCAGCCGTCGTTCCCACCCTGGAACTCGTCCCAGCGCCGGTCGATCTGGGCGCTGATCCGGCCCACCGGCCGGCCGTCGCGGCGGGCGAGGAAGTACTCGGCCTCGGCGTGCTCGAAGAACGGGTTCTTGGAGCGGTCCAGGAAGCGTCGCCGCTCGGAGACCAGGGGCGGCACCCAGGGCGTGCCCTCCCCGTGCAGCCGGAACGGCAGGCGGATGAACTCGTTCAGCTCTCTGCGCCCTCGAACGGGCTGGACGGCGAGGGACATCGGCGCCGGAACGTATCTGATGCCGCCTGGCTGCCACACTTCCCGCCGTGACAGAGCAGACCGCGCGCCCGCGGATCGAGGTCGACCTCTTCGAGCGGGCGCTGACCCACGACCGCGCCGAGCAGCTCGAGGCGGCCAAGCAGGCCGACCTCCTGCCGTACTTCCGCCTGATCGAGTCCGAGGCCGGCCCGCTGATGGAGATCGAGGGCCGGGAGGTCGTGATGCTCGGCTCCAACAACTACCTCGGGCTGACCGGGGACGAGCGCGTGCGCGCCGCCGCCCGCGACGCCCTCGAGCGCTACGGGACGGCGCTGACCGGCTCGCGCTTCATGAACGGGACCACGCCCCTGCACGTCGAGCTCGAGCGCGAGCTCGCCGACTGGATGGGGACCGAGGACGCCCTCTGCTTCACCACGGGCTACCAGGTGAACCTGGGCACGATCGGGACCCTGCTCGAGCCTCGCGACACGGTGATCTGCGACTCGGGCGACCACGCCTCGATCCTCGACGGCTGCCGGCTGTCCGGCGCCCGGCTGCGGCCCTTCCGCCACAACCGGATCGACAAGCTCGAGCGGATGCTCGAGCGCGCGGCCGAGGACGGCGGCGGGGTGATGGTGGTCGTCGACGGCGTCTTCTCGATGGAGGGCGACATCGCCCCGCTGCCCGAGATCGTCGACGCCTGCGAGCGCCACGGGGCCCGCCTGCTCGTCGACGAGGCTCACGGGGTCGGGCGTGCTCGGCGACCGGGGGGCGGGCGCCTGCGAGCTTTACGGCGTGGAGGACCGGGTCGACCTGCGGATGGGGACCTTCTCGAAGAGCCTCGCCTCCTGCGGCGGCTTCATCGCCGGCCCGGCGGACGTGATCGAGTACCTGAAGATCGCCTCGCGGCCGTTCATGTTCACCGCCTCGGCCGTCCCCGCAGCGGTGGGCGCCGCGCTCGGCGCCCTGCGGGTGATCCGCGGACCGGACGGTCCCGAGCTGCTCGAGCAGCCTCCTCGCCAACTCGGCTTACCTGCACCGCGGTCTCTCCGAGCTGGGGCTCCGGGTGGTCGAGCCGACCCGTCTCGGCGACGGCCGCGAGGTGCTGACGCCGATCGTCCCGATCGTGGTCGGCGAGGACTGGCAGGCGGTGCTGGTCTGGAAGGCCCTCTTCGACGCGGGCGTCTACACCAACGTCGCCCTCCACCCCGCAGTGCCGCCGGGTGGGGCGCTGCTCCGGACCAGCCTGATGGCGACCCACGAGCCGGCCCACCTCGATCGGGCGCTCGAGGTTTTCGCCGAGATCATGGATCAGTTCCCGGAGCTGCGGCGCGAGGATTAGCCCGCGCTCGCCTCCCCCTCGATGGGTAGTTTCGACTTGTCCAAATCTGGACAAGCGAATTTCTGCCGAATCCGTGAACGAAAAGTGTTGCTCTTAGCGAACGCGCGGGGGTGACTTGGCGCTTCCGGCGTTGACCGTCGCGGCGACGATTCGTAGGGTCGCTCTCGCGCCGGACGCACCCGGGGCAGGGAGCGGCCGGGACGGGAGGTGACCCGCCCAGGCTCTCCACACAGTCGGCGTCGGGGTTCAGGGTGAGGACTCTGGAACCGTCGTCCTGCCGGGGCGCGAACGGACCAATCGATTCCAACCTGACGCACTCATCGAGGAGGAGTGGAAATGGAAGCTGCCACGACGGCTGCGCCTGCGCATGTCCCCCAGCACATGCAGGCCCTTGCACACGCCAACCGGATCCGTCTCGCGCGCGCCGCGCTCAAGCGAGACGTGCAGGTCCGGCAGTTCGAGCGCTGCCAACGTGGTCCGCGACTGCCCCTTCGAGGTCGACACGATGACCGTCTCCGAGCTGCTTCGCTCGCAGCAGCGCTGGGGCCGAACGCGGGCGAGAAAGTTCCTCGCCTCCCTTGCGCTGAACGAGAATCGCCAGCTCGGCCGCCTCACCGAGCGCCAGCGCCAGATGCTGGCCCGCGAGCTGGAGCGCAAGGAGGCATTGCGAGGCTGAGCCCCTCCCCCCGGCGGGCGGGTCGAACGCGAGGAGCGAGCGCCCGGGCAACCGGGCGTTTTCTCTTTCTCGGCTGCCCCTCTCACGCGAAAGCGACAGCGCAATCACTTCGCTCGGGAGCGTGCTTGTTTGTGCTCCCAGGATGTGCAAGTCAGGACACTTGACTCGGCCGCAGCCCGTGACGAGGGCTTTTTGGATCCGGTAGCCGTCCAGCGCCACCCCCCACCCGCTCCTCCTCCTTGCGCGACGAGCAGGAGTTCAGAAGGGCGCCTAACTGGATACCCCTCGTTCTCTCCTGTCAATTCCCGGCGTTTATCGGTACCGGGCTGGCGCCGGAGAAGCCGAAGAACCAGATCGCGAAGCCGAGCGCCGCGATCCCGGCGCTGGTGACGAGGATCGGCTCGAGCGCACCGCCCCGCGAGCTCGGCAGATTTCGCGACTCGCGCAGCTCAGCGTGCATTCGATTCAGCCACGAGAGCACCGCGAAGAGCACGAAGACCGTGGTGATCACGCCGACCATCGTCACCGCCAGCGCCGTCCCGAGCGAGGCGGAGGCCTGGATCTGCGAGCCGATCCAGAGCCACCCCAGCGGCACCGCGATGAAAAGCGCGAGGCAGCCCAGCAGCATCAGCGCGACGAGCAGCGCGCTGACCGGGCCGCTGACGCGCGAGCGGAGCGTGTAGCGCAGGCGGGCCAGCGAGTCGCGTCGTGCCAGAGTCCAGTGTCGAGCCGGTCGCTAGCGCGGGGTCCGTGGCGCCTTCACCCGGAAGGCGTAGCCGCCGGAGCGGCTGCGGAAGGCGGCCGTGAACCCCCACGCGGCGAGTCCGAAGACGATTGCGCCGATCGCGATCCGAAGCCCGGGGCCGAGGTCGGAGGGCGCCAGATAGAAGAGCACCGCGAGCGTCGCCACCGCGGGCACCGCTGCGAGGACGAGGGTGTGGGATCGGTAGCCGGCAAAGTGCTCGCGGATCGCCAGCTCGAGGCCGGCCACCGAGCAGAGCACGAGCCCGGTGCCGATCAGGATGCCCTGCCGGGATCCCTCCGAGAGGAAGCCGATGACCAGGATCACGATTCCCACCAGGACCGATAGCTCGACCAGCGGGAACGATCCCCACGGGGCGGGCGGCGCGCCCTCGGGCTCGCGCGGGCGGCTCGCGGCCGCCCGCTTGCGGGCGGGCGGATCGGGGGCCGGCGAGGCCTCCGCGGCAACCGGCTTCGGCCGCGGCTTGCGGCGTCGCTTGCGCGACTTCGGGCCATCAGCGTGTTGATTCCGGGACGCGGGGCCGCGCCCCCCGGCTAAGGGGCAACCGGAGGAGAGCTTCACCCGCCACCAGTTGAGGAACATGCCGACGGGGCCCCAGCGCGGGCGCGAGTGCCAGTGCTTGCAGCCGCGCTCGCCGACGTCCTCGTTCGAGATCCGCAGCCAGCGGTGGCGCTCCGGCTCGGCGATCATCCGCTCGAGGGTTTCGCGATTGCGTTCCTCGACCCAGGTGCGGCGCGAGAGCTCCTCCTGCGCCTCGCGCAGGCGTGAGGCGAGCCGGTCGCGGACCCGCTCCAGGTCGCGCACACCGAGGATCCGCGGGCCGCCGGCGGCGGCGACCTCGTAGCCGATGCCGGCGCGCGGGTAGGCCGTCGCGAAGAGCTCCGCGAGCTGTTGCTCGAGCGAGGCGATCTGGCGCCTCAGGTCCCGGCGGGCGCGTCGCTCCGCGTCCCGGCGATCGAGCCCGGTGAGTGGCGCGACCGGTGGGCGCGCACTGGGGGGCTGAGTGAGGACCTCAGGCACCACGCAAAGTCTAACGGCGACGGGCCCCCGCCGAAAGCTGACGACGCCGGTCTGACCCCCGACGGGACACGTGTCCCCCGAGGGGTCAGACCCCTGGGGGGACAGGTCAGGCGCTGGCCATCACCGTCGCCGCGACCCAGAGGGCCTCGTCGGCGACGATGTCCGAGACGCCCTTGACCTGGATCGCCACCAGCAGGGTGCGCTTGGTCCGCGGATGGACGCCGATCCCGTCACCGGTGGCCCCGAACAGGAGCGCCAGCGGGCGGCGGTGATCGGCGATCACCAGCGTGCCGGGCGGCAGCGTCCCCGGCCGCCCCTCGAGCTTCTCGCCGTGGTCCGATCCGCGCAGGCCCGGCTCCCCGGTGACCTTGTCGGCGTCGAAGGCGCGCAGGGCCACGCCTGATTCGACGATCGCGATCGTCAGCGCGTCGTCGAGCAGGTTCTGGCTGCTGAAACCGGCCCTGCTTCATCCGGTCGAGCGAGAGCTGCTCGATCGGCGTCAGGGTGCGGTCGGGGTCGAGGCCGATATGGCGGAAAAAGACCCGGTACGCCCAGGGGATCGGCTTCTGGCGCAGAGTGATCGCCTGCGCCCCGGTGAACCTGTCCGAGAGCTCCTTGAGCCGGTCCTTCACCACCTTCGGACTTCGCCCCGAGCCGCGCTCGACGAGCAGAAACCGGATGCCGAGGCCGGGGAACTCGTCGCGAAGCTCGCCCGACACCGTCCCAAGCTGACGACGGGCCCTCCCCGCGGGGCGCCCGCCGCTCGACCGCGCGGAGGACTTCGTCGATCGACTCGCTCATCGCGCCTCCGCGGCACGCGCGCGAGACTGCCGCAGGAGCTCGTCGATCCGATCCGCAAGCGTCTGCTCGTCGAGCTCGGAGGCGCCGATCGCGGCCCCCTCGAGGATCCCGCCGGGGTACGCGAAAGCAACCGTCGGGCAGACGCCGACCCGGTACAGGCTCGACACCGCTCCGTCGGCGTCGTAGCCGACCGGCAGCTCCCAGCCGCGCTCCGTGATGATCCGCCGCACCTCCTCGCGATCGTCGCGAACGTTGATCGAGAGGAAGTTCACGCGGTCACCGTACCGAGCGGCCGACCTCGTCGACCACGTCCTGGGTAGGCAGGCAGTCGCCGCCGCGCGTGAACCAGAACGAGATCACGAGCGGCTTGTCGAAGAGGTCGCAGACACGGATCACGTCCTCGCCCCCGACCTCGCAGGCGGGCGTGCGACGGTCCCCCGCGGGGCACGGGTTGCGCGAGGTCTCGCAGTCGTCCTGGAACACGTTGGCGTCGCCGGCCACGGGCCCGAGCGCCTCGGGGACCGCGAACGGGGCGAGCGGCGCGCCGCGATCGGTGGGGTCGGTGCCGAGGATGTCGCCCTCCTGGCTCGAAAGCGTGCTCACCGCCGTGATCGCGACTACCCCGACGAAGGCGAGCCCGACCCAGCGGGAGTAGCGCCGCGTCTGCTCGGTGCGCGCGCTCGCGAACCCCCGCGGGGGCTTGCGCTCAGGCGGGCTGCCTTCGTCTTCCATCGCGAGCGCGCAGGCCGCTGAGCTGGGGCCAGCGGTTCTCGGCGAGCACGAGCGCCGCCGGGAGGACCAGCATCACCCCAAGCAGCGCGACCCCGAGGTCGACCACGGTGACTAGGCCGAAGTCCCTCAGCATCCGGATATCGGAGAGGACCAGCACCGCGAAACCCGCGATCGCGGTCAGCCCCGAGGCGAGCACGGCCGCGCCGGTGCGTTCGTAGGTGCGGCGCAGCGCTTCGCCGACGGTCAACCCTGCGGCCCGCTCCTCGCTGAATCGCGCCGAGAGGATGACGCTGAACTCGGTGGCGATCGCGATCACGAGCGCGCCCAGGGTCGCCGACATCGGGTTGAGGGCGATCCCCATCGCCCACAGCACGAGGGAGGACCAGCCGGTCGCGAGCGCGATCGGGATCAGCGGCACCAGCGCCCGCCGCGCGGAGCGGTAGACCGCGATCAGCACCAGCGCGACGGCGGCGAGCCCGGCGAGGGTCAGCAGGTAGCGACTGTCGGAGAGCTCGTCGTTGGCGTCCGCGGCGAGTGCCGGCAGGCCCGCCACCCGGGCCTCGACGCCGCTCGGCGGGTCGTTCTCGGTCCCGGGCGGGTCGATCTCGGCGCGGATCGCGTCGATCAGCGTCTTCTGCTCGTCGAGCGGCATCACCCGGATCCCGAAGGCGATGTTCGCCGTCTCCCCGGGCTCGCCCGTCTCCGGATCGCGGGTGATCACGGCCTGCGAGAAGTACGGCGGGACGGCGTCGAGGACGGTCCGGATCCGTTCGCGGTTGAGCGTGCCGGTCCCTTCCGTGAACAGGTCCGAGAGCGCGATCTGGGGACAGATCTGGGCCGCCTCGCAGGTCGGGAACTCCCCGCCGAAGCCCCCCTTCGCCAGCACCCTCTGCTTCAGGTCCGACATCCAGCCGACGACGTCGGGATCGGTCATGTCCGGCGCCGTGACGATCACGTTGAGCTCCCCGGATACGCCGGTCTCGTCCTGGAGCTCGTCGACGTCCGCCCGCTCGAGCACGTCTCCCGGGACCAGCTCGCGCAGGTCCGAGACGACCTCGGTCCGAGTCCCGGCGACCCAGCCGCCCACGGCGAGCACGACGGCCACCGCCAGCACCGTTCCCGGAGCGCTGATCGCGACCGCCAGCGCGCGGTTCGACCCTGCCCGCAGGCTCGCCCCCGCGCGACCCGCGAGGGCGGCCGGACGGCGGCCGAGCTCGCGCACACGGGACGGCATTCGCCACCTTCGCTCCCGTCCTCCCGCCGCCGCGGCGCCCGCGAGCACGGCGAAGCCGGCGGTCAGGGTCGCCGCGAGCGCGACCGCGATCCCGACCACCAAAAGGACGCCGAACCCGCGCACCATCGGGATCGGCGAGAGCAGCAGCACGGCGAAGCCGGCGGCCGTGGCGAGGGCGGCGGTCGCGATCACCGGCCCGCCGCGCCCGGCGGCGACGCGGGCGGACGCCAAGGGCGCCTCCCCGGCGGCGATCGCCTCCCGGTAGCGGGCCTGGAACTGGATCGAATAGTCGACCGCGAGCCCGATCAGCACAGGCAGCACCGCGATCGACGCCATCGTCAGCGAGCCGCCGGCGAGGGAGAGGACGCCGAAGGTGACCGCGGTCGCGACCAGGGCGAGCGCCAGCGGCAGCAGCCGCATCGGCGGCCCGAAGACCAGGGTCAGCACCAGCGCCATCACCGCCAGGGCCGCCGCCAGCAGCACGAAGATCTCGCCGCGGAACTCGTCCGCCAGCTCCTCGACCACGACCGGCACGCCGCTGACCGCGTAGTCGGCGCCCTCGAGCGCGAAGGCCTCGTCGGAGACCGCGGCGCGGATCAGCTCGATCGTCTCGGCGCGCTCCTCGGAGCTCAGCCCGGGTTCGAGCCGCACCGAGATCAGCGCCGACTCCGGACTCGGGAACAGGTAGGCGAAGCGCGACTTCGGCTCGCTGCCGCCGACGCGGGTGTCGAAGACGACCTGGCTGACGAACTTCGGGTCGTCGATCCGCGGTGGGCCGGTCTGGCCGTAGCGAAGGGCGAGCTGGAGGATCTGGTTCTGGAAGTCGCTGAGGATCTTGTTGCCGGCGGAGAGCGCCGCGGCCTCCTGCTCCTGCTTGGAGAGCCCCTGCCGGCGGGCCGCCTCGGCCGCCTCGGCCGCCACCTCCCGCGCCTGGGCGATCGTGGCCTGCGACTGCTCGCTGAGGAACCTCTCCGCCTGCGTCGCCGCCTGGTTCAGGAACGTGGCCGGCCCATATACGACCCGGACGGCGTCGGTCCCGGCGAGCTCCGTGCAGGGCGCGGGGAGGTCCGCCCCCTGGGTGGCCTGGCCCGCGAGGCACCCCTCGAGCCCGAGCAGAGTGCCGAGGTTCTCGGTCAGGACCAGGTCCTGGAGGTTGCTCCCTTCGTCGGTGCGGACGAGGACCGCGATCGCGTCGTCGCCGAAGCGGTCGCGGAGGTCCTCGGTCGCGAGCGCGGTGTCGGAGCCCCGGTCGACCAGCGTGGCGGTCGAGGCGTCGGTGTCGAGCCTGATCGCCGCGATCGCCCCGAGCAGGGCGATGAAGGCCGTCGCCGCGACCACGGCGCCGCGCCGCGAGACCGCCGCGGCGGCGACCCTCGAGAAGAACCCGCTCACGCTTGAGAGGTTAGGGAGCGCTTCTCAAGGGAGAGCCAATGTGACGAGGCCGGGTGGCCTCAGTCCATCGCGAGGGGACCCTCGGTCTCGGCGTTCAGGAACTGGCTGACGAACTGGTTCTCTGAGTCGAACAGCTCGTCCGAGGGGCCCGACTCGACGATCTTGCCCTTCCAGAGGACCGCGATGAAGTCGGCGATCCGGCGAGCGGTACCGAGATCGTGGCTGATCACCATGTAGCAGCCGCCGTTCTCCTCGTGGACCTCGCGGATCAGCTCGCACAGGAGCGCCGTGCGCACCGGATCGAGCCCCGAGTCGGGCTCGTCGAACATGACGATCGCCGGATCGAGCACCAGCGCGCGGGCGAAGCCGGCGCGCTTGCGCATCCCGCCGGAGAGCTCGTTCGGCATCTTCGTCGTCGCCTCCGCGAGCCCGACCTCGCGCAGGCGCCGGTTGACGATCTCGCCGATCTCACCCTCGCCCTTGTCGGTGTGCTGGCGCAGCGGGAAGGCCGTGTTGTCGAAGACGTTCATCGACCCGAACAGCGCCCCGTCCTGGAACAGGAGGCCGAACTTCTTGCGCATCTCGAAGAGCTCGTCGTCGGTCATGTTCGGGACCGACTCCTCGTGCACGAGCACGTCCCCGGAGTCGGGGTAGAGCAGGCCGACGATGTGCTTGATCAGAACGCTCTTGCCGGTCCCGGACGGGCCGAGCACCATCGAGATCTGGTTGTCGGGCAGGCCCAGGTTGAGCCCGTTGAGGATCCGCACCCGGCCGAACTGCTTGACCAGGTCGATGATCTCGATCGCGTCGTCGCCGCCGTGATCGCGCTTGGCGCCGGTGTGCCAGGTGTATGGGTTCGGCTCAGAGGGATCGACGCCGGGGATCGAATAGTCCTTGTGCAGCGAGCCGAGCTCGGGTGCCGGCTCGACGTACTCCTCGTCCTCGTCATCGGGCTGGGACGCGGAGGGATCGTCGTAGCCGCCCTCGTCGCCCTCTTCCCGGGTCTCGGGGTCGGGGGAGTCGAGGCCCTCGTCCTCGGCGCTTCCCTCTTCCCGCTCGGTCGTCCTGTCCTCAGCCACTTCGATCTCCTCCTAGATCCCCTTCGAGATCGGTCTCAGCCGCCTATCGGCGCCCTTGGATTCTGCGCCCCAGAAGATCAGGGTGCCCATCATCCCGATGATGTGGACCATGATGATGTTGACGACCATCGACTTCGCGGTCGCGGTGCCGACCCCGACCGGGCCGCCCGAGGCGGTGTAGCCGTAGTAGCAGCCGACGATCACGATCACCGTCGCCATCGCCATCGCCTTGATCAGGGTGAATAAGAGGTCGGGCGGGTTCTGGAACATCCAGAAGATCAGAAAGTAGCCGCCCGCCGAGGTCTCGGCGATCTGCTCGACCACGGCGATGTAGGAGGCGAAGAACATCACCCCGATCGCCGCCAGGTACATGAACGGGAAGACGAGCCAGGCGGCGAGCAGGCGGGTCGCGGCCAGGATAGATCATCGGCTGGATCCCCATCACCTCGAGCGCGTCGATCTCGTCGGAGATCCGCATCGAGCCGAGCTCGGCGACGATCCCGGTGCCGACCTTGGCCGAGAGCATGTAGCCGAAGCCGTAGGGGGCGATCTCGCGCAGATCGCACCAGGCGGCGAAGACGCCGGCGTAGGAGGGCGCGCCCTGGGCGCGCAGCAGGTAGGCGCCCTCGATCCCGCAGGTCAGGCCCATGACGAAGACAAGGCCCCAGATCACCAGGGTCGAGCCCAAGATCAGGATCCCGGCCTGGCGCAGCGACTCGCCGAAGAACTGGAAGACCCGGCCGGTGTAGACGAGGGCCATGACGTCGCCGCCGAAGCGGGCGATCTCGCCGAGCGAGGAGAGCCAGTCGCGGGGTACCGCGAGCCAGCCGCTCATTACTTGATCACCGAGATCTCGGGATGGGTCGCCAGCAGCGTCTGGGTGAAGACGTAGTTGAACGCGAACACGCCCAGGAAGGCGATCACCACCGCCTCGTTGACGCGCTCTACCCACCCCCTCGGCGCCTCCGGACGCATTCATCCCCTTGTAGGAGCAGACGATCGCGATGATCGCGCCGAAGAGCATCGTCTTTAACACCGAGCCCCATAGGTCGGTGACCGAGGCGTTGGTGAACAGGGTGGCGAAGAAGCCGCCGAGCGGGGCGCCGTAGAGGATCGTCGCCAGGATCCCGCCGAAGATCCCGAAGATCAGCGCGTAGATGTCGAGCAGGCCGGTGATCAGCATCAGGCTGAGGAAGCGCGGGACGACGAGGTTCTTGATCGGGTCGACCCCGAGCACCTGCAGGGCGTCGAGCTCCTCGCGGATCTTGCGCGCGCCGAGGTCGGCGGTGATCGCGGTGCCGGCGACGCCCGGCGACGACGACCGCGGTGACGAAGGGGGCGAACTCGCGGACCGAGGCCAAGATGAAGAAGCCGCCGAGCCGGTCCAGGGCGCCGAACAGGGTGAGGAAGTTGGCGGCCTGAAGGCCCGGCGCGCCGAAGCCGAAGGCGACCGTCGAGATCAGCATCGGGAACCAGCAGAGCTGCAGCGCGAAGAGGAACTGGCCGACGAACTCGGTCCCGTAGGGGAACGGGGGCCTGACCGCGGCGACGATCGTCTTCCCGGTCAGGATCATCATGTTCCCGACCTGCTCGAAGACCGACTTCGCGGGCAGGAACGCTCTATCGGCGACGGTTCTGACCATCATCTCCTCAGTCGGGCCGTCCCCCGGGCCTCGTAAGGGAAAGTTAGTCCATACGTGCCCCGTGCGCCACCCATAACCGTCATTTCCACTCGAGCGGGGAGGTGGCGTGCAGGGACGCGGGCCGATGGTATGTTGCGCCCGCGCCTTGGGGAGAGAAGGCGAAAACCGCCCTGAGGTCGGGGCGCGGAGTTGGGCATCTCTCGGGCTCCTGGCCACGTCCCTGACCCTGGGGCTGAGCGCCTGTGGGGCGACAGAGCGCCAGGACGAATCCGAGCCGAGCGGCGAGTACCCGACCGAGGTCGTCGAGCTCGAAGTTCCCGCTGACGCCAGCGTCTAGCCGAGACGACCGACCTCGAGCTCGAGCGTCGAGAACACCGGAGAGGAGACGATCCCGAACCTCGCGGTGACGATCTTCACCGATCGACGGCGCCGCCGGGTCGTTCTCGATCCGCGATGGACAACCCGACGCTCGCCAACCCCAACCGCCCGGTCTGGATCCTCGAGAACAAGTTCCCGCGGATCGAGGGCGACCCGGCCCCGGAGGGATCCTCGCCGGGGACGGTGGCGCAGACCAACACGTTCGGCTTCGGCGAGCTCCCCGCGGGCGAGCGTCTGGACTATGATCTGGAAGCTGACGCCGGTCAAGGCGGGCACCTACACCGTCAACTACGAGCTCGCGGCCGGCCTCTTCGGCAACGCCAAGGCGGTCGACTCGACGGCGCCCAGCCGAAGGGCAAGTTCGTGGTCACGATCACCGACAAGCCGCCTGAGGCCCGCGTCAACGACGCGGGTCAGGTCGAGACCACCGGCTGACGGCTGCTCTCTCTAGAGACTGTCCGGAAGCCCGCGTGTGCGGCTGGCGAGTGCCGGAGCGTGCCAGCCAAGGACGCAGCCGGTGAAGCGTGCTCCAGGCACGCGAACTGGCGAGGACGCCGGATGGCGCGTTCCGGTGCCGCCAGGCGTGCGCGGGGGGTTTCGGGCAGTCTCTAAAGCCGCGGCCGTGGCGACGTGTGTCGCGGTCGGCGTGTCTGTCCCGGCTCCGGGAAGCGACCGCGAGGAGAGCCGCTCCGACGGTCGCGGCGGAGTCAAGCTCCGCCAGATCGGGAGCTTCGATTCCCCGCACCTTCATAGCCTCCGCGCCCGGCTTCGACGACCTGCTCTTCGTGGTCGAGCGCGACGGTCGGATCATCGCCCTGCGCGACGGCAGGCGGGCCGGGACGTTCCTCGACATCGCCGGCATCGTCTCGACCGGCGGCGAGCGGGGACTGCTCTCGGTCGCGTTCCCGCCCGACTACGCGAGCTCCCGGCGCTTCTACGTCTATTACACGGACCAAAACGGAGACGATCGAGGTCGACCACTTCCGCCGTTCGCCCACATCGCCGGTCGAGGCGCTCCCGACATCAAGGGAGGAGATCATCACGATCCCGCACCCCGGCGCTTCCAACCACAACGGCGGAACGGTCGCCTTCGGCCCCGACGGAAAGCTCTACCTCGCCACCGGCGACGGCGGCGTTCGAAGCCAGAACGCCCAGGACCGCGGCAGCCTGCTCGGCAAGCTGCTGCGGATCGATCCGCGGCCGACGTCGCGTCGCGGCTACCGGATCCCGAAGGGAAATCCCGTATCGCAAGCGGGGCGGAGAGAACGAGATCTTCGCGGCCGGCCTGCGCAACCCGTTCCGCTTCTCCTTCGACCGGCGCAAGCCGATGCTCGCGATCGGCGACGTCGGCGAGAGCCGCGTTCGAGGAGGTCGACTACCTGCGGGTGAACGAGGCCCGGGGCGCCAACTTCGGCTGGCACGCCTTCGAGGGCCGCGCCCGGCGCGGCGGCGGCGATCAGCGGAAAGGCCCACGATCCGCCCGATGCACGCCTACTCCCACGCCGGGGGCAATTGCGCGGTCACCGGCGGGGTCACGGTTCACGACTCGGCCCTGAAGAGCCTCCGGGGCCGCTACCTCTACGCCGACCTCTGCGCCGGCGAGCTCCGCAGCTTCCGCCCGCAGCCTGAAGGGCAACGACGCCCGCGCCGACCGCTGCCTCGGCCTCGACGTCGACTCGCCGGTCGCCTTCGGCGAGGACCGCGACGGCCACGTCTACGTCGTCTCCCTCGACGGGCCGGTCTATCGGCTGGCGCCGAAGACGCTAGACGATTAGAGTCATCTGGGTGGAAGCCGACCGAGGAGGCGTAGTGGAGCCGACCGCGACCGAGACCAGCACCGACCCGCAGGCCACCAACGGGAAGCCGCCGGAGACCTTCGAGGTGATCAGGCCGGCGGACGGCTCGTTGATCCGCGAGGTCCCGGTCGACGGCCCCGAGCGCGTCGCCGAGGTCGTCGCGAGGGTCCGCGCCGCACAGCCCGCCTGGGAGGCGCTCGGATTCGACGGCCGCCGCATGTGGCTCGAGCGGCTGCGCGACTGGCTGCTCGAGCAACGGCGACGAGCTCACGGACCTCATGCAGGAGGAGTCCGGCAAGGTCGCGCGCCGACGCCGCGTTCGAGATCCCCCACCTCTGCGACATGATCAACTACTACGCGGCGAACGGGGCGCGATTCCTCGCCGACGAGGAGCCGACGTCGCACCTGCCGCTGCTTCGCGGTAAAGCGATTCCGGATCGTCCACCGGCCGTATCCGGTGGTGGGGATGATCAGCCCCTGGAACTTCCCCCTGATCCTCTCCGCCGGCGATGCGATCCCGGCGCTGTTCGCGGGCGCGGCGGTCGTGGTCAAGCCGTCGGAGATCACTCCCCTGTGCCTCATGGAGCTCGTCCGGGCCTGGAAGGAGGACGTCGGCGCCCCCGACGTGTTCGATTACGTGAACGGCATGGGCGAGACGGGCGGGCGCTCTGGTCGACGAGGTGCGACTTCATCGGGTTCACCGGCTCGGAGCGGACCGGCAAGACCGTGATGAAGCGCGCCGCGGACACTCTGACGCCGGTCAGCCTCGAGCTCGGCGGCAAGGACCCGATGATCGTCCTGCGCGACGCGGACGTCGAACGGGCCGCGAACGCGGCGGCGTTCGGCGGGCTGCTCAACAGCGGGCAGGTCTGCCTCTCCGTCGAGCGGGTCTACGTCGAGGAGCCGATCTACGACGAGTTCGTCGTCCGAGCTGAGCGAGCGGGTCGAGGGACTCCGGCAGGGATACGACGGGCGCTCCTACGAGGCCGATATCGGCGCGATGACCTCGCCCGCGCAGACCGAGATCGTCTCCGACCACGTGGAGGACGCCCGAGCCGGGGGCGCGAGGATCGTCACCGGCGGAAAGCGCCGCGAGGGTCCCGGGCGATTTCTACGAGCCGACGGTGATCGCCGACGCCGACCCGTCGATGAAGGTGATGCAGGAGGAGACCTTCGGCCCCGTGATCCCGGTGATGAAGGTGTCCGACGCCGAGGAGGCGGTACGGCTCGCCAACGACACCACCTACGGCCTCGGGGCGACGGTGTTCGCCGGGGACCCGAATGAGGGCGAGCGGGTCGCCCGCCGGGTCGAGGCCGGCGCCTGCGACGTCAACGACGTGCTGGCCCACTACAACGTGCTCGAGATCCCGATGGGCGGCTGGAAGCACAGCGGCATCGGGTACGCGGCACGGCCGAGAGCGGGATCCGCAAGTACTGCCGCAGCGAGTCGATCACCGTGCCCCGCCTGCCCACGGCGAAGTCGGAGCTGCTCTGGTACCCCTACTCGGCGCGCAAGCGCGGCGTGATCAGCCGGCTCTCCGGTTCTTCAACGCCCGCGGGATCCGCAACCGGCTCGGGCCTCTGAGCGCTCGACGCAGCCGGTGCCGCGCCTGCCAGCGCACGGTCGCGCGCGGCAGACCGTCCCCGGCGGGCTTCACGCTCGCCTCGATCTTGCCGCTGGCGCGGTCGTCGCGTAGGCTGCCCGTGGACTGACCTCGAGCTCGGTGGCGCCGGTCAGCTCGAGCTCGAAGCGGTCGTCGACGATCTCGGTGCGGCCGTTCTCGATCGTGATCCGCTGCCGTTCGCCGTCCTTGCACTCCGCGTAACAGCACCGCGTCGAGGCGCTTCACCTCCCCTCGCCGGCGCGGAAGCTGAGCGTCTCCATCTGCTCGGTCGTCGCCCGCGTAGACGCCGTCCTGGTAGCCGGCGAGCGCCTGGCTCGCCGGCACCAGGCAGCGCGACGGCGCCCAGCAGGGCTGCCGCCGCTGCCGCTCGATAGTCCTTCGATTTGCTTCACGCCCGCACCCGCCATGGTCGACGGGTGCAGCGTAGCGCGAGAGCTAGCGTTCGGCCGTTCCCGCTGAGCTCGCGCTCCAGGCGCTCGGCCTCGCCGCCGCACCAGTCGGCGACCGCCCTCAGCCACCCGGCCTCGGCGCGGGTGCGGACGGTGACGTAGTCGGCGAATTCGTCGCCCGCGAGGTCGAGCGCCTCGCCGACCGAGAGCGTGCCGCCGTCGCCGTCGCGCGCCCTCGGTGCGCCGCCAGAGCACCTGTCCGCGCTCGGCGGGCTGCAGCGCCAGCCGCGAGCCGTCCAGAGGACGAGCTCCTTCGGCTCCGCGCCTCGGGTCCAGACGCCGCGAAGCTCGCCGGCGTCGGTGTACACGTCCCTGGTCTCGCTTGCATGCCGAGACATGGGATCCCTCCATTCCGCCCACTCCCGCTCGGCAGGCATCGTCGCGTTCAACTGCTCGCGCGGGAGCGGTCGACGGTAGCAACGCCATGCCAACTTTCGTTGCAGGCTCGCCCCCTTCGTGCGCGTCCGCACGAGTCCCTACCCTCGCGGCCGGTGGCGATTCGCGAGCGCAGGTTCGAGCTCGCCGGCTTTCGCACGCGCGCGCTCGAGCTCGACCGGCTCCTCCACGGATCCGCCGCTGATCCTGCTGCACGGCTGGGGCGACAGCGCCGACTGCTGGCGACCGCTGCTGCGTGAGCTCGATCGCCGCGGGCGCCGCGCGATCGCGCTCGACATGCCGGGGTTCGGTGAGGCCTCGCGCCTCGACCGCGAGCGCGCGATGCTGCCGCAGCTCGACCGCTTCGCCGCGGCCGCCGTCCGCGCGGGAGGCGGAGCGGACGGCGAGGCGGTGCTCGTGCGGCAACTCGCTCGGCGGGTGTCGCCGCCATCCGCGCCGCCGAGCGGCCGGAGCTGCCGCTGGCGGGAATCGTCCCGGTCGCGCCCGCGGGGCTCGACATGGCGCAGTGGTTCAACGATCATCGAGACCACGCCGATCGTGCGGGCGCTGCTGCGAGCGCCGGTCCCGCTTCCCGAGACCGGTCGTCCGCGAGGCGGTCGGCCGCGCCTATCGCTCGCTCGCCTTCACCCGGCCCTCCGCCGTCGACCCGACTGCCGTGGCTTCGTTCACCCGCCACGTCTCCACCCGGCGCGACGTGATCCGCATCCTCGGCGACCGGGCGACGTCTGCGAGCGGAGCTCGACGACGGCTGCTTCCGGCTCGAGCGAATCGGCTGCCCCGTGCTCGTCGTCTGGGGCGACTCGGACAAGATGGTCTACGCCAGCGGCGCCGAGCGCGTTCTGCGCGAGGTCGCCGGCGCGCGGCTCGAGGTGATCCCGGGCTGCGGCCACTGCCCCCAGGTCGAGTGTCCCGGCCCGCTCGCGCGTCTTCTCGAGGACTTCCCGCCCGCGCCGGGTCGCGCCGCCGCGGCTAGTGTCGCGGCCGATGCGGAAGCGGCATAGAACCGCACTTGCGGGGATCGGGTTGGTGGTGGCGGCCTCGGCCGCGCTCGCGTCGGCGGACCCCGCCGCCGAGCGCGACGAGCGGCGGGCAAAGGTCCGTCTCAACGAGGCTCGCGAGCTTCGACAAGCCGACCTTCGTCGCCGCCCCGGAGGGCGCCGGGGACCTCGCCTTCGTGGTCGAGCGCGAGGGCCGGATCAAGCTGCTCGAGGGCGAGCGCAAGCAGGGCACCTTCCTCAACATGAAGCGCTGGGTCGGCTGCTGCCGGGTCGAGACCGGCCTCTTCTCGGTCGCCTTCCCGCCCAACTACGAGCGCACGCGGCGCTTCTACGTCTACTTCACCAACCAGCAGGAGAACATCGAGATCGACGAGTTCAAGCGCTCGCAAGGGCCACGCCGCGCAAGGCCGACCGCGGCTCGCGCCGCAAGCTGATCGAGATCAAGCAGACCGGCGCGGTCAACCACAACGGCGGCACCGTCGCCTTCGGGCCCGACGGCTACCTCTACGCCGCGACCGGCGACGGCGGCCGCTTCGACGACCCGAGCGACAACGGCGCAGAAGAAGGGGTCGCTGCTCGGCAAGCTGATCCGGATCGACCCGCGCAAGGGCAAGCGCCGCCCCTACCGGATCCCGCGACTCGAACCCCTATGTCGGCAAGAAGGGCCAGAACGAGATCTACGCCCGCGGCCTGCGCAACCCGTTCCGCTTCTCCTTCGACGGCAACAAGATCCTGATCGCCGACGTCGGCCAGAACCGCCGCGAGGAGGTCGACATCGAGACGGCTCCGGAAGGCGCGCGGCGCGAACTTCGGCTGGAACGTCTACGAGGGCACGCTGCGCTTCCGCCCGGCAAGATCGGCCACCACGACAAGCCCGCCCACCAGTACTCCCACGCGGGCGACGACTGCTCGATCACCGGCGGCGACGTGATCCGCGACGAGCGGATGCCGAAGTCGGTCCGCGGCCGCTACGTCTACGCGCGACTACTGCTCGGGCTTCGTCCGCAGCTTCATCCCGAAGCTCGGGCGGCTCCCGCCGGGACAGCTCGCTCGGCGTCGGCAGCCACAACGGGATCGTCGGCTTCGGCGAGGACGCCCGCGACCGCGTCTACGTCGTCGAGCTCAACAGCGGCCAGGTCTCCCGCCTCGACCCGAAGTAGGGGGCGCCCGCGTTTCGCTGCGGGCTTGAGTCCCCTACAGGGGACTTAGATCCACAACGAACGAACGCTGCGGTGTGGGCGCTGGTCCGGCGCCAGCATGGCGTGGTGTCCTGGGCGCAGCTCTTGGGGATGGGTTTTTCGGTGAAGGCGATCAAGCATCGGGTCGGGAAGGGCCAGCTGCATCGGATCTATCGAGGCGTCTACGCCGTGGGCCGACCCGAGCTGAGTCAGCGCGGACACTGGATGGCCGCGGTCCTCGCTGCGGCGATGGCGCCGCCCTGAGCCACGAGCCCGCTGGCCTTCTCTGGGAGATGATTCGAGAGCGCCGCTACCGATGGCGCCACCTGGGCCCCATCGACGTCTCCGTACATGCCGCCGTTTTTCGGGCACCGGAAGGCATCCGAGTCCACCGCCGCTCGAACCTCACCCCAGCCGACGTCACCACGCACCACGGCATCCCCGTCACCACGCCCGTGACAACCCTCGTCGACCTCGCCGCGATCCTGCCCCGCAACGATCTCGAGGCCGCGATCAGCGAGGCCGACAAGCGCGGCCTCACAAACCCCGAAGCGTTACGGGCGACGCTCGATACGATGCCGCGCCGTCCGGGCGTCGCAAAGCTGCGAAAGACCCTCGACCGTCACACCTTCCGCCTCACCGACTCTCAGCTCGAGCGCTACTTCCTTCCGATTGCCCAGCGGGCGGGCCTACCGCCGCCACTAACCCGGGAGATAGTCAACGGCTTCCGCGTCGACTTCTGGTGGCCCAAGCTCGGCCTCGTCGTCGAGACCGACGGCCTTCGCTACCACCGCACCCCTGCCCAGCAGGCGCGCGACCGCCGCCGCGATCAGATCCACACCGCTGCCGGCCTGACGCCGCTCCGGTTCACCCACTACGAGGTCCGCTACGAGCCCGCGCACGTCGAGCGGACCCTCCGTGCGGTGGCGCGACGGACGGCTTGATTAGTCGCGAGACGGGGTGTACCGCGGACGAGATGGGGCGATCGGGGCTCGGCTCGCGATTGGCATGGCGAGTCGAGTCTCGACCTCGACGCCGGCAACGCCGCGAGCGCCGCGCGCGCCGTGAGGCTGAAGCCGCCGAGCGGCTAACGCCGCTATCAGGGCCCGCGCGCCTAAGCCGTAGCCGCGTCCATCGACGGCTCGTCGGACTCCGACTCGATCGTGCCGTCGCCGGGCGGCTCCTCCTCGGGCGGCAGCTCGCCGCCGCGCTCGGTGCCGGCGATCAGCTCGTCGCCCTTCTTCTCCTCCGGGACGAAGCCCGACTTCATCCCGAAGTAGACCGCCTGGGGGTGGTGGGCGACGATCGCCGCCGTCGACTGCTCGGGCTCGAGCGCGTGGCCGCCGGAGAGGGTGAGCCCGATCTCGTTCCAGGCGAGCAGGCGCTCGATCTTCTCGTGCTCGGACTGGTCCGGGCAGGCGGGATAGCCCCAGGAGTAGCGGCGGCCCTGGTCGAGGTCGATCCCGAGCCCGCGGCGGACCTCGGCGTGAAGCCACTCGGCGGTGCCCTCGGCGGCCTGGACCCCGAGCCCGTGGACGAAGAGCTGCTCGGCGAACTCGCCGTCGGCCTCGAGCTGGGTGATCCGCTCGGTGACCTCGCCGCCGACGGTGACCGCCTGCAGCGCGACGACGTCTCGCTCGCCTGAGTCCGAGCGGCCGGTAGAAGTCGGCGAGGCAGATCCGGTCGTGGCGCGGCTGGCGCGGGAAGACGAGGCGCTCGATCTCCCGGTCGGGGTCCTCGGGGTCGAAGATCACGAGCTCGTTGCCGTCGGCGTTGCAGGGGAAGTAGCCGAGCTTCGCGCGCGGATGCAGGTAGTCCTGTTCGCGCCACATCCGCTCGAGCTTCGGCGCGAAGCCCTCGTCGCCGTCGTGGCCCTCGACGATCCGGCGCCACTCCTCGCCCTTCTTGCCGCGCCCGCCCCAGTGCAGCTTGAAGAGCACGTGGCGGTCGAGGTAGGGGAAGACCTCGTCGAGGTCGACATCGATCTCGCGCACGCCCCAAAACGGGGGCTCGGGGATGGGGGCGTCGGTGCGCGTCGACGAGCGCACGCTGTCGTCGGTGGTCGGCGGCCCGTCGTCGGGCTTCTCGCCCTTCTCGCGCAGCTCCTTCGCCGCCGCGCGGGTCTTCTCGACCAGCGCCGCGCGCGCCTCGTCGTCGATCAACGCGTCCATCGTGTCCAGGCCCTGGAAGGCGTCCTTGCAGTAGAAGACGCCCGGCTCGTAGACCTCGTCGGACTCCTTGCCGCGCGGGTAGAGGACGCGCCGGCCGAAATCGCGGTTGATCGCGGCGCCGCCGATCAGCACCGGGAAGGAGAGCCCGCGCTCGTGCAGCTCGCCGATGCAGGCGGGCATCTGCTTCGAGGTCGAGACGAGCAGCGCGGAGAGGCCGATCGCGTCGGCCTCCTCCTCGACGGCGGAGGAGATGATCGTGTCGACCGGGACCTGCTTGCCGAGGTCGACCACGGTGTAGCCGTTGTTGGTGAGGATCGTGTTGACCAGCGACTTGCCGATGTCGTGGACGTCGCCGAAGACGGTCGCGATCACGACCTTGCCCTTCGTGTGTCCCTCGATCCGCTCGAGGTAGTTCTCGAGCCGGGCGACCGCGCGCTTCATCACCTCCGCCGACTGGAGGACGAACGGCAGGATCAGCTCACCGGCGCCGAACTTGTCGCCGACCTCCTTCATCGCCGGCAAGAGCACCTGGTTCAGGGTCGGGACGGCGCCGATTTTCTCGACCGAGCGGTCGATCCAATCCTCGACGCCCTCCTTGCGGCGGCGCAGGATGTGCCAGTGCAGGGCCTCCTCGGGCTCCATGCCCTCGGTCGGGTCGCCGGCCTCCGCCTCCTCCTCCTCGCCCTTCTCCTCGAAGTGGGCGATGAAGCGCTCGAGCGCGTCGTCGCGGCGGTTGAAGACGAGGTCGTCCGCCAGCTCGCGCTCTGACTCCGGGATCTCCGGGTAGGGCGTGATGTGGTTGGGGTTGACCATCGCCAGGTCGAGCCCGGCGTCCACGCAGTGGTGCAGGAAGACCGAGTTGAGCACCGCGCGCGCCGGCGGCGACACGCCGAAGGAGACATTGGAGACGCCGAGCGAGGTCTTCACGCCGGGCAACTCGGACTTGATCCTCCGGATCCCCTCGATCGTCTCGACCGCCGAGGGCTTCCACTCGTCGTCGCCGGTGGTCAGCGTGAAGGTCAGCGCGTCGAAGATCAAGAGCTGGGGGTCGAGCCCGTGCTCGTCGCAGGCGAGCTCCCGGATTCGCTTCGCGATCTCGAGCTTGCGCTCGCCGGTCTTCGCCATCCCGACCTCGTCGATCGTCAGCGCGATCAGCGCCGCTCCGTGCGCCTTTGCGAGCGGGACGACGCGGTCGAGCTTGTCGCGTCCGGCCTCGAGGTTGACCGAGTTGACGATCGCGCGGCCCGGCGTGCGCTCGAGCGCCGCCTCGATCACCTCGGGCTCGGTCGAGTCGATCTGGAGCGGCGCCGGCTGGGTCAGCGAGACCCGCTTCGCCACCTCGGCCATCTGCTCGTCCTCGTCTGTGCGCTCGGTGAGCGCGACGCAGAGGTCGAGAACGTGGGCGCCGCCGGTCACCTGGTCCTCGGCGACACCGACGATGCCGTCGTAGTCGTCGGCGAGCAGCAGCTCCTTGGCCTTGCGCGATCCCTGGGAGTTGACCCGCTCCCCGACCAGGGTCGGCGCGGGCTCCTGGACGAGCGGCGTCGCGGTCATCATCGAGCTGACCTGGACCTGGCCCGGCTCCGGCCGCTCGCCCGGCACGCGTCCGGCGACCCGCTCGCGGATCGCGCGGATGTGGTCCGGAGTCGTCCCGCAGCAGCCGCCGACGATCCCGACTCCGTGGCGATCAACGAACTCGCCGAGCACGGTCGAGATCTGCTCCGGGGTCTCGGGGAAGATCGTCTCCCCCTCGGGGCCCTGAAGCGGCAGTCCCGCGTTCGGGATGCAGTGGACCGGCAGCGGCGAGTGCTCGCCCAGGTAGCGGATCGCGTCGCGCATGTCCTCGGGGCCGGTCGAGCAGTTGAGCCCGATCACCTGGACGTCGAGCGCGGCAAGCGTCGTCAGCACCGCCTGGATGTCGGTGCCGAGGAGCATCTTGCCGCCCTGGGGCAAGAGCGAGACCGACGTCTGGATCGGCAGCGTGCGGCCGGTCTCGGCGAACGCCGCACGGGCTCCAAACACCGCCGCCTTGACCTCGAGGATGTCCTGGGCGGTCTCGATGATGATCAGGTCGGCGCCGCCCGCGACCAGGCCGCGGGCCTGCTCGGTGAAGACCTCGACGAGCTCGGCGAAGGTGATCTTGCCGAGCGTCGGGTCATCGGACGCGGGCAGGTGACCGGTCGGCCCGATCGAGCCGGCGACGAAGCGATCCGGACCGGCCGCCTTGCGGGCGATCTCGGCCGCCTTCGTGTTGATCTCCAGCGTGTGGTCCTCCAGCCCCCACTCCTCGAGCTTGAGGCGGGAGGCCTGGAAGGTGTCCGTCTCGACCACCTCGGCGCCGGCATCGAGCATCGAGGCGTGGACGCCCTCGATCACGTCGGGGCGGTTGAGCACGAGCGCCTCGTGGCACTTGCCCGGCAGGCCGCCGTAGTCCTCGGAGGTGAGGTCGAACTGCTCCAGCGTCGCGCCCATGCCGCCGTCGAAGACGACGACCCGCTCACGCGTCGCGCCTATGAAGTCTCGCTCCGACATTCAGATGAGAGTTCTCGTCACCTCCATCGATCCCGGCTGTCGCACCGTGCTCGCCTCCGGAGAGGCTCGTCGGTTGCGGCGGCGTCTTCGGTCCGGGTCCCTCAGCCGCTCCTGATGGTCGTCTTCAATATACCGCCCAGGTGGACCTCCTCTCCGCCTCCAGCGTCGCCGCTTGGCGTGACCTCGATGAGTTTCTGCTGGAGTGGACGCCGAGGGGTCAAACCCCGCTCACACTGACTCGGGCGTGAACGTGTCGCAGGCTGCGGGATCGCCGGACTCGTAGCCCGCTTCGAACCAGGTGCGGCGCTGCTCCGAGGTGCCGTGGGTGAAGCTGTCCGGGTCGACGGTTCCGCCGGCCTGCCGCTGGAGACGGTCGTCCCCGATCGCCTCCGAGGCGGTAAAGGCCTCCTCCAGGTCGCCGGCCTCGAGATCGCCCTCGGCGAAGACCGTGCTGCCCCAGACGCCGGCGTAGCAGTCGGCCTGGAGCTCGGTGCGGACTGAGAGCTCGTTCGCCTCGCCGGGGTTGGCGCGCTCGAGCCGCGAGACCTCGGTGTTGGTCCCGGTCTCGTTTTGGACGTGGTGGCCCATCTCGTGCGCGATCACGTAGGCCCAGGCGAAGTCCCCGCCCGCGCCGAGCTGACTCTCCATGTCCTCGTAGAAGCTCAGGTCCAGGTAGACCCGCTGGTCCGCGGGGCAGTAGAAGGGGCCCACCGCCGAGGTCGCCGATCCGCAGCCATTCGTCTGCACCCCGCCGGAGAACAGCACGAGCTGGGCGTCGTCGTAGGCCTCGTCGTCCTCGCGAAAGGTGCCGGACCAGGTCTTCTGGGCGTCGACGAACACGTACGTGGAGAAGTCCTTCAGGTCCCGCTGCGGGTCCTCGCCCGGAGGGATCGGCTCCGGGTCCTCCACCCCCGGGGCGCTGACGGCGGGGCCGAACACGTCATCGACCGAGAAGCCCGTGCTCTCGCCGTCGGAGCCTCCGAAGAACTGGAGCGCGAGGAAGCCGAGGACGATCAGCAGCCCGACGCCGCCCCCCGCGCCGGCGAGGCCGCCCGGCGGCGGGATCGGCAGCCCTCCCCCCGACGAGGCGCCGCCGCTCGCTCCCGGCGAGGCGCCGCGGACGTCGATCACGTCGCGGCTCTTCTTGCCCTTGACCCGCCGCCACTTCATGCGCCGGGCTCCCTACCCGTTGCCGGCCGGACTCAGTCCGCCCCGGCGCGCTGAGGGGCAAGGCGGACCGGAGCCGCTGAAAGCGCGCGCAGGCGCATGTCCGACCAGGACATGCCCTCCCGGACGAGCGCCGGGAGGCCCAGAGCGACCGCGGTCGCAACCTCGACCGCCTGGAGGATCACGCCGTAGGCGAGCGCGTCGGCGGCGCCGATCCCGAAGCCGGTCGTGAGCACGCTGATCGTGGCGAGCTGGAAGACGCCGATGTTCGAGGGCGTGGCCGGGACCACAGCGGTCACGTTGACCGCAAAGAGAACGGCTGCCGCGGCGCCGACCCCCGCGCGCTCGAGGCCCATCGCCTCGAGCAGCGCGTAGCAGGCGACGAGTTGAAGCGCCCAGGCGCCGAGCTGCGCCGTGGAAGCTGCGAGACCGCGGCGAGGATCGCGGAAGACGTGCAGGCCCGAGCGGACCTGAACCAGCGCCGACCGGATCGCACCGGCGACCCGCGCCACCCGGCCGCTCCCGCTCCGCCGGACCACGGTCGGCGCGAGGACGACGGCGACCAGCAACAGCAACGGAGCGAGCGAGGCCAGGAAGATCTTCTCGGTGTTCGAGTGAAAGAGGTCGGTGGAGCCGACGATGATCGCCCCGAGCAGGATCGCGAGGGCGACGATGTTCAGGACCGACTGCGAGACCAGGGTCCCGAGGAGGACGGGGAAGGTTTCCCGCATTCGACCGCTCCGCCGGGCGAGGACCATCGCGCGGGCGGGCTCCCCGAGACGAGCCGGGAGCGTCGCCGACATCAAGACCCCGATCATCGTGGCCGAGGTGACGTCCCGGCGCCGGAGGGGCAACAGGGGCAGCGCCGAGCGCGCGATCGCCCACCAGGAGCCTGCGCGCAGGAACAGCGAGGCCATCATCAGGCCCACGGCGGCGAGGACCCAGCCGAAGTCCGAGCGGACGACGCTCTCGATCACGCTGTCGATGCCGATCCGCTGCGCGGCCAGCGCAGTCAGCCCGACACCCACGAGCGCGCCCACCGCGATCCCGACGCGGCGGATCAGGCGGGGCGGTCCGCCACCGGCGGGAGCGGGGTCGAGGGACGGCAAGCGCCGGGGCGGGCTCGGCAGCGAGCCGTCGATCGGGGCCAGGCCGGACTCGCGGATGATGCGCTCGGCCGCGCCGGTCGGGGCGGGCGCGGCGAGGGCCCGCTCGTACACCTGCTCGACCTGCTCCGCGATCCGGGGCCATGCGAAGCGCTCGGAGCTGCGCCGCGCCGCCGCCCCCATGCGGCGGCGGCGCTCGGGCTCGAGGTACATCCGCTGGAGCTCCTCGCCGAGCGCCTGAGCGTCGGCCGGCGGCACGAGCACGCCGTCCTCGCCGTCGGTGACGACGTCCGAGTAGCCCGCGATCCGCGACGCGACCACCGGGGTACCCGCGGCGAACGCCTCGGTCAGGATCATCCCGAAGCTCTCGCCGGCGAGCGAGGGGGCGCAGAGAACGTCCGCCTCGTGCAGGCGGCGCCCAGAGCTCATCACCGGAGACCCGCCCGAGCGGGTCGATGTAGCGGCTGGCGGCCGGGTCCGGCAGGTAGCGCGAGAGCTCCTCGGCATCGGCGCCGATCACGGTGAGGCGGGCGGGGACGTGCTCGACGAGCGCCTCGAAGGCCCGCAGCAGCACGGGGAGTCCCTTGCGCTCCTCGGGACGGCCGACGAACAGCACCCGGAGCTCCTCGGATGGCGGCTTCGGCCCGTTCGGAGGGGCGCCGAGGTCGACGCCGTTCGGGATCACGGTGTACTCGCCGCCGAACCACCGGCGCCCGGTCCACGCGGCCGCCTCGGAGACGGCGATGCGGGCGTGGAGCTGGTTGAGCTTGCGCCGGACCCCGGCCAGGTTGCCGAGGTTGTTGGTGACGGCGTTCGTCGAATAGGCGTGGAAGGTGCCGACGACCGGCGCGCCCCGCCAGGAGCAGGCGTGCGGCCCGAGCAGCGGCGCGATCGGCTCCTGCACGTGGACGACGTCGTAGGCGCCGGCGTCGAGCTCGCGCCGCAGCCTGACCATGGCGCTCGGCGACCCGCCGAGGTTGGAGATGGCGCCGTTCCCGCGAATGCCGAACGTCCGCCCGAGCGGGATCAGGTAATCGGGCATCGGTCGCTCCATCGGCTCCGCCGGGTGGGTGAGCCGGGCGAGACGGTCGGGGGGATCCCATGGCGCGAGGACGCTTACGTCGTGCCCGCGTTCCGCGAGCGCGCCGGCGAGCGACTCGACGTGCCGGTTGACCCCCCCCTCGTACGTCCATGAGTAGGGCGTTACGAGCGCGGTGCGCATCGCGCGATTTTACTCGGCGCGGCGCTCAACCCGTCCCCGCTCGGAGGCGCGTGCCCAGAAGAACCCCGCCGCGAGGGCCAGCAGGATCGTGCCGATGATCAAAAGAACGGCGCCCGAGTCGTTGGCGAGCGTGCCGACCACGGTCGCGGCGAGGCCGGCGAGGAAACCCGCCCGGGCGGCGTCCTGGTCGCCGAACCAGGCCGCAGATCCGGTCGCGGTAGCGGTAGCCGACGCCGAGCGCGATCACGGTCGCCACGAGCAGTACCGGATAGGCCGGGTCGTAGAAGCTGCGCGCGGTGAGGCGGAGGCGTCGTGAGACGACCTCGCCGAGCTCGCCGGAGCCATCGGCGCCGAGCACCGACCGGGTCAGATGCGCGTCGCCGCCGAAGGTCAGGTCGATCAGGGCCAGCGCCACGACCCCGCCGATGCAGACCGCAACGAGGACCAGAAGCGTCGTGCGCAGCGCGAGCCCGAGGACGAGCGCGACGGCAACCACGGCGCCGGCGGGGAGGACGATCGCTGCGCCCACGTCGGCGCCGAAGCGCCCCGGCGCGAAGGCGAGCGTCGCGACCAGGGCCGCGACGCCGAAGGCGACGGCCGCGAAGCGCGGCGATCGCTCGCTGGTCGAGCCGAGCCAGGCGCCGACCCCGAGCGGCACCATGGCCGCGATCGCCGCCTCCAGCTCGTTACCGATGCCGAAGAAGCGCACTCCCGCCGCCGGGTTGGGCCCGAGCCCCGAGAGCGAGGTCAGGGGCGAGCCGACGACCACGTCGACCGCGTGCGCCCCGACGGTGATCGCGCAGGCGGCGGCGATCGCGGCGTAGCCCTGGATCAGCGCGAGCGTCGCGATCGCCGCCAGCGGCGACCCGAGCCCACGATCAGCGTCTCGACCGGCTCGACGGCTTGACCGCGGCGCCGACCAGGAGCATCGCGGGGACATAGATGCCCGCGAGCCGCGAGGACGGCGAACACCGGCCGGGCGCGCGAGCGGAGCGCCGCATGGCGGCGATCGCCGCTCCGAGGAGCCAGAGGAGCAAGCGGGATCCCGATCACGGCGCCGCGGCTCGGCCGATCGCCGAGGCGGCGATCGAGCATCGTCCAGCGCCTCACCGTCCATCGTTCCCTCGGCGCGGATCGGCCTGCCGGTGACCTCGTCGTCGGGCACCTGGATCCCGAGGCGGCCCAGGATCGTCGGCGCGATGTCGGTGGACGATCACGAAGCCGTCCGTGCGGGTCGAGTCGGAGGTGAGGGCGCCTTCGCCGAACCGGCGCCCCGCGATGCCGATCGGGAGCTGGTGGCCCTGGCGGGCGGCGCGTCGCGGATCGCGATCAGCAGGTCATCGCCGCGCAGCCCAGCGACCGCTCGGGCGAGCCGGTCGGCTCGAGATCTCGACCACGCTGAGGCCGGGACGGGCAGCGCCCGACTGCGCAGCCGTCGTCGGGGAGCGCGGCGTACCCGCCCCCCCTCGTCGGCGGCGATCAGTGCGACGTGGCCGATCTCGGCCTCGGCGCGGACGCCCAGGCCCGCGTCGTCGAGCGGCCGAGGCGAGCAGGCCGGGCACGACGTCGGCCGGGGCGCTCTCGGCCCTCGCCACAATCTCGTCCCAGGCCTCGCGCTCGACTCCCGGTTCGGTGAGCAGGACAGGGCGGCAGTGGGTCCTCGTAGAAGTGGTCGAAGACGCGCGTGCCCTGCGAGATGTCGAGATAGGTCTGGGTCGCCGGGCCAGGGCCGCCGATCCCCGCGCTGAGTAGGCCGGGCGACATCCCCTCGACCTCGGCGATGTCGGAGAGGACGGTTGGAGACGGCAGCACCGCGACGGTGATCTGGGGCTCCCGTTGGTCCGACGGAGACAGGGGCGCGCCCAGCGCCGCCGCGGCGCCGAGAGCAGCAGCGAGGCTGCGAGAATGATGCGCGATGGCCGAGCGCGACCGCACGTACGCGAAGTTCACCTTCTTCAAGGTCGACCCTGCCTGGCAGCGCAGGGACCCGGGCGAGCGGGCTGCAGGATAAACGCGAGTTCCTCGCCGCCTGCGAGGACTACGCCACCGACCGGCCGCTGCGCGCCTATTCGACCGTCGGCACGCGAGGGGACGTCGACTTGATGCTGCTCGCGCAGAGCCCGATCCTCGACGACATCCACAACTTCCACGTCGTGCTCGCCCAGTCAGGGCTCGCGCGCTGGTCACGGATCCCCCACTCCTATTTGGCGATGACCAAGCGCTCGCCCTACTCGGCGGCCGACGCCCGGCCCGAGATCTGCACCTCGAAGCGCAAGTACCTGTTCGTCTACCCCATGGACAAGAAGCGCGAGTGGTACCGGCTGCCGGAGGAGGAGCGCGATGCGGATCATGCGCAGCCACATCGAGATCGGCCGCCGCTACCCCGAGATCACGATCAACACCGCCTACTCGTACGGGCTCGACGACCAGGAGTTCGTCGTCTCGTTCGAGGGCGACGAGCCCGGCGCGCTTCCTCGAGCTGGTCCAGGAGCTGCGCGGCTCGGAGTCGAGCGCCTACACGCTCCGCGACACCCCGATCTTCACCTGCCTGGCGATGTCGGTCGCGAAGGCCCTCGACGCGCTCGACGGCAGCGGCGACCGCCCGGTCGCAGCCCTCGCTCGCCTAGGTCGGACCGCCACCCAGGCGTTGCAGATCTCGCCGACGTGGCGGTGGTCGGTGCCGCAGCAGCCGCCGAGGACGTTGAGGCGGGGCAGGTTGTCGTGAAGCGCCGCGTGGCGGGCGCCGAGATCGGCGGGGTCGCCCTCGTCCAGCTCGGTCGCCTCGTCGAGCTCGGCGTGGCTCTTGGCCGACGCGTTCGCCTTGATGCCGCGGACCCGCTCCCGCCACGGCCCGTCGGCCTCGATGACCGATGCGAAATGCGTCGGGATGCGCGCAATTGATCATGAAGTAGGCAGGGTCCGCCGTCCGTTTTCTCGTCGACCTCGGTGATCGCCTCGCCGAGCGGCTGGCCGTTCGGGAGGCGCCCGTCCGTCTCCACGGTGAAAGAGACCACGGCGGGCATCCCCGCTTCCGCCGCGGCGCGCACGATCCCGATCGCCTCGTCGGGGTAGGTCATCGTGATCGCGGTGACCATGTCGGCGGCGGTGTCGGCGAAGGACCCGATCTGGGTGGAGTGGTAGTCGCGGGCCTCATCCGCCGACAGGAATCGTCTTGGGGAACTGTAGCCGTCGCCCTCGGGCCCGATGCAGCCGCTGATCACGACCGGCGCGCTCCGGGCCCGCCTCCTCGCGCAGCTCCTCCATCAGCTCGATCGCCCTGCGGTTCATCGACTCGAGCTCGGTCGTCGGAGTGAGCCGATCTGCCAGCCCAGCCGGGGCTCGCCCTCCAGGTCGGGCTCTCGAGCACGAAGCCGGTCTCGCGCTCTCGCGCGAGCTCCAGGTAGGGCCGGTAGTAGGCCCGCAGCTCCTCGGTGCCCTCGTCGTCCTTGAGCAGATCGAAGGCGGCGAACTCCGGGAGGTCGAGGCCCTGGTGGAAGATCAGGGTGGTCTCGATCCCGCCGTCGGTGAGGAAAAGATCCCCGCCGAGCTGAGGTAGGTCGTCGCGGTAGCGCGGCTCGCCCATCGGTCGCCTGCTCAAGCTAACAGGGGGCCGGGTTCCGGTCCAGTACCCCTACCCTTTTCCGCTCGATGAGCGCCACCGGAACCCCAGAGCGGCCCGCTCCGCGCCGCGATCGTCGGCTCGGGCCCGGCCGGCTTCTACGCCGCCGAGCACCTGCTCAAGCGCGACGACGTGGCGGTCGAGGTCGACATGTTCGACCGTCTGCCGACCCCCTTCGGGCTGGTCCGCGCCGGCGTCGCGCCCGATCACCCGAAGATCAAGTCGGTGATCCGCGTCTACGAGAAGACCGCCGCCCGCGAGGGCTTCCGCTTCTTCGGCAACGTCGAGGTCGGCCGCGACGTCACCGTGGCCGAGCTCTCCGAGCGCTACAACGCGGTCGTCTACGCGTACGGCAGCTGCCACCGACCGCCAGCTCGGGATCCCGGGCGAGGATCTGCCCGGCTCGCACGCCGCCACCGAGTTCGTCGCCTGGTACAACGCCCACCCGGACTTCGCCGACCGCCGAGTTCGACCTCGCCTGCCGAGCGCGCGGTCGTGATCGGCAACGGCAACGTCGCCGCGGACGTGGCCCGGATGCTCGCGCTCCCCCGCGACGAGCTCGACACCACCGACACCGCCGACCACGCGATCGACCCGCTCGCCGACTCGGGCGTCCGCGAGATCGTCGTCCTCGGCCGTCGCGGCCCCGCCCAGGCGGCGTTCACCAACCCGGAGGTTCGCGAGCTCGGGGAGATGACGATCGCGGACGTGATCGTCGATCCGGCCGAGGTCGAGCTCGACGAGGTCAGCCGCGAGTTCGTCGACTCCGAGGAGTGCGACCCCACCAACCGCCGCAACGTCGAGATCTTCACCGACTTCTCCGGGCGCGAGCCCGAGGGCAAGCCCAAGCGGATCTCGCTCCGCTTCTGCGCTCGCCCGTCGAGATCAAGGGCGACGGGAGGGTCGAGAGCATCGTGCTCGCGGTCAACGAGCTCTACCGCGACGAGGCCGGGGCGATCCGGGCCCGCGACACCGGCGAGCGCGAGGAGCTCGAGTGCGGCCTCGTGCTGCGCTCGATCGGCTACGCGCGGCGTGCCGCTCGAGGGCCTGCCGTTCGACGAGCGCCGCGCCGTGATCGCCAACGAGGGCGGCCGCGTGATCGACGCCGATAGCGGCGAGCAGGTGCCGGGCCAGTACGTCGTCGGGTGGATCAAGCGCGGCCCGAGCGGCGTGATCGGGACCAACAAGAAGGACGCGCAGGAGACGGTCGGTGGCCATCTTCGAGGATCTCGAAGCAGGGCGGCTTCCTGCCGACCCCGGCGCCCCCGGAAGCGAAGCTGAGGAGGTGCCGGGCATTGATGTGTTGCTCGCGGAACGAAAGCCCGACGCGGTCAGCTACGAGGGCTGGCAGACGATCGACGAGGCCGAGCAGGAGCGCGGACGACCGCACGGGCGCCCGCGCATCAAGTTCTGCAGCATCGACGAGATGGTCGAGGCCTCGCGTTCGCGAGCCCCGGTTTCGGGCTGAGCTCAGGCCGCGAGCGGCAGACGGGCGACCCCTCCGGCAACGCCCTCGAGGACGGCGATCAGCTCGTGCGGGCAATCGGTGCAGATCGCGTCCGGACCGGCGGCGAGCACCCGAGGGAGCAGTTCCGGATCGTTGACCGTGCCGGTGTTGACGCTGAGGCCGGCGAGTCGTAACGGGGCGATCAGCCGGTCGCCGAGCAGGAAGTGCTCGACCGATACCCCGTGCAGCCGATGCTTCGTCGCCCACGTCGCGAGTGCCTCTGGCGCGTAGTCCGCGAAGATGATGAGGCGGGTCCGGAAGCCGCGGCCGGCCGCCAATCCGCACGCCGCCGTGTGAAAGCTGAGCACCTCGACGCGATCGCGCAAACGCGTCCCATGGCGCTCGAGTGCCCGACAGAGCGCCACGGATGTCCGTCGCGCCAGCTCGCTGTCGGCATGCGCCTTGACCTCTAGCTGGAGGTCGAGGTCGGCGGGCAACAGCTCGATCAGCTCCTCGAGAAGCAGCGGGCGCTCTTCCGTCACACGTCCATCCGAAGCGCGGATCCTCGCCCCGGCTATCTCGGCGGCACTGCGCTCGTGAGCCCACCCGCTCAGGTCCGTGCAGAGAGGCAGCAACGGATCGTGCAAGAGCACGAGGCGCTCGTCCGCGGTGAGGCACACGTCGGTCTCGAGTCCGTCCACGGGCCCGGCGAGACAGCGCCGCAGTGCGATCCGGGAGGAGTCGGGCCCGTACGCGCGTCCGAGTCGGTGGGCGATGAGCCTGACCGCTTCCATGGTCGACGTGAAGCGAACTTCCGATCAGGCGATTGGATGTAATCACCCTGCAAAAGAGTTGTTTTCGTCCGGTGAAGCCGCGCCTCGCGTACGCCGCCGGGGCGTCAGCCGTGCAACCTGCCGAGGACGCGGGGATGCCCGTCGACGATCGGGGCATCGACCAGCTCGAACCCACGGAAGCCCGCCTTCGCGCCGATCGCTTCGATCCCGCCAGGCGAAAAGCCCCAGAAGACGTAGGCATCGCCCTCGTAGACCTCGCCGGGGCGATGCTCGACGATGCGGGCCGCGCCGTCGTCGTGCTCGGCGGACGATCCATAGGTCTCGACAAGCACCTCGCCGCCGGGGCTAAGCCGTCGGCGCAGCACCTCGAGAAGCCTCCCCGGAAGCTCAACCCTGTGCAGGATCCCGAAACAGAGGATCACGTCGAAGCGCTCGTCGAGACGGTCGAGCTCGAACGCGTCGAGGCGCCGATACTCGACCCCGGAGGAGAGCAATTCGTGGATCTCCCGGAAGCCCTCGCCCCCGACCAGGTCCACCCCCCATCGCGAGCGCACCCAGGCCCGGTATTGCTCGTTGTCCACGGCCACCACACGGCCGCTGTTGCGGTTCTCGGCGAGGAACGCGTAGAAGCCGTCGAATGTGCCGAGGTCGAGCACCGCTGCGCCCCCGAAATCCGCCGGGAACGCGGGGATCCGGTAGCGATGGTCGCGGGCCACCCCGGGCGCATAGATCCCTTCCGCCCGGTTGAGGGCGAAGGTGTGAAACCAGAACGGGACCCGCTCGAGGGCCGCGCGAGCAACCGCCGGCTCGGCCTCGATCGGCAGCAGGTCGGCCACTTCCTTCTCCGCGGTGCCCGCGTCCGCAATCCCATGGGCCGACGACTGCCCGCTCGAAGCCAAAGAGTTCCTTCCCGATCGGTTCCTCTCTCTCTGTCCTGAGATGCTACGGGGCGAATGGCGATCGAGCTGAGCGATGTCGAGCGGTTGATCTCCGAGGCGCTTCCCGGCGCCGAGGTCGAGGTGGTCGACGAGACGGGCACGGCGGATCATCTGCGGGCCACCGTCAGCGCTCCCCAGTTCGCCGGCCGCAGCCGGATCGACCAGCACCGGATGGTCAAGGCGGCGGTCCAGGAGCGTATGGACGACGGCTCGATCCACGCGCTCTCGGTGAAGACCGAGATCTCGATCGGTAGGCGGAGCCCTCCGCTAAGGTGGGTTCGATGAGCGAACCGACGATCACCGATCAGGTCAAGCAGATCATCGGCGACAACCCGGTGCTCCTGTTCATGAAGGGGACGCCGGACGCGCCGCGCTGCGGCTTCTCGATGCGCGTCGTCAACGTGCTCGAGCAGGTCGGGGTGGAGTACGGCGCCGTCGACGTGCTGCCCGCGCTCGAGCCGCTTCGCCAGGCCACCGGCGAGATCGCCGACTGGCGCACCTTCCCGCAGCTCTACGTCAACGGCGAGCTGGTCGGCGGCTGCGACATCGTCGAGGAGATGTTCGAGTCCGGCGAGCTCGCCGAGCTCCTCGGCACCGAGCAGCCCGAGGACGCCAAGGTCCCGGAGCCCCCCTCCCAGGACGGCCCCCCGGGCCAGAGCCCGCCGCTTCAGATCGAGACCTAGAGCCGGCGATTCGTTCGCTGCGGCCCTATCCCCCGATAGCGGGGATAAGTCGGCGACGAAGGAACTGGTCAGACGGTCGCGGCGCTCTCGGCCGCGTCCTCGCGGACCTGGAACGAGGAGCCGCAGCCGCAGGCGGCGACGACGTTCGGGTTGTTGACCTGGAACCCGGCGCCCTGGAGGCCCTCGACGTAGTCGACCTGCGAGCCGAAGACGAACTGCATGCTCACCTTGTCGACCAGCACCGAGACGCCCTGGGCCTCGAAGACGTTGTCGTCGTCCTTGCGCTGGTCCAGGGCGAGCGCGTACTGGAAGCCCGAGCAGCCGCCGCCGCGCACGGCGACGCGCAGTGCCTGGCCGCTGTCCTCCTGCGAGGCGAGGAGCTCCTTGAGCTTGCCCGCCGCGGCGTCGGTCAGCTTGATCGCTGTCTCAGGCGTTTCCATCTGCCTTCAGTTTAGAGCCTCCGTCCGCCGCCTTGCTGGACTTGTCCCCGTGGGCGTATTCGAGGTACTGGCAGGATCCGCTTCGAGTCGTGGACGACCTCCTCGCCGTCGACCAGCACCGGGACGCGGTTCTGCCTGGTCAGCTCGACGATCTCGGGCCGCTCGGAGCGCCGCTGGGCGACGCGCTCGGTGCGGTGATCGATTCCCAGCTTCCGGAGCCGGCGAGCCACCGCCCCGCAGGGGCAAAGCACGTTGGTCGGCGTCCGGCAGCGGTAGAGGACCACCTCGCTCATCGAGCGATCAGGCGCTCCCCCACCCCCAGGACGCGGCCGGCCGCCCGCAGCGGGACGTCGAGCGGGGCGGCGCCGAGCGAGACCCGGTCGCCGAGCACCGAGAGCTGCCAGCGGACGGCGTCCTCGAGGGTCTCCTCGTGCGGCCTCGCCTCGAAGCCCAGCTCGCGGCTCGCCTTGGTCGACCGGTAGGTCCACCACAGGGTGCCCGAGCGGACCTCCTCGCGCGAGACCGGGAGCGGGATGCCGATCCGGCGGGCGAGGGCCACTCCCGCCGATCGCCATCGGCGCCGGCAGTCGCAGCGCGGGCGGGGAGGCGCCGGAGATGCGAGCGAGGTCCGCGAACAGCCGTTGCAGGGTGAAGTTGCGCCCGCCGAGGATGTAGCGCTCGCCGGAGGCGCCCTTCTCGTCGGCGAGCAGGTGACCGGCGGCGATGTCGCGGACGTCGACGATATTGAGGGCCCCGTCCGTGTAGACGGGGATCTGGCGCATCAGAAAGCGTCTCACCAAGCCCATCGAGCTGAGCGACGGCGCGTCGGGGCCGAGCACGAAGGTGGGGTTGACGCAGACCACGTCGAGCCCTCGGGCGGCGAAGCGCAGCGCCTCGACCTCGGCCTCGTGCTTCGAGTTGACGTAGGCGATCCCCAGCTCGCCGGCCGTGAACGGCTGGGTCTCGTCGGCGGTCTTGCCCTCGGGAGCGGGGCCGATCGCGGCGACCGAGGAGGTATGGACGACGCGCTCGACGCCGGAGTCGAGCGCCGCCTCGAGCACGTTGCGGGTCCCCCCGAGGTTGATCGCGAAGACGCGGTCGTGATCGCGGACGCGCAGCGAGGTCGTGCCGGCGACGTGGAAGACCCGATCGGCGCCCTTGACGGCCCGGCGGACCGCGCGGCGATCGGTGATGTCGCCGGTCACCCGCTCGTACGAGAGGTCCGCGAGGTGCTCGGTGCGCGCGCCGCGGCGAAGCAGCAGCCGTAGCTCGTCCCCACGCGCGGCGAGAGCGCGCGCGACGTGGGAGCCGATGAAGCCGCTTCCGCCTGTGACGAGCGTCCTGCTCACTGGATGGGTGACATCACGGCCGCGTGCGCCTGGGGGCGGCGCTGGCCGAGCAGGTCGAGGACGCAGCCCGCGAAGTGTGCCCGGGGCACACGAGCGGGCGAGGACGAAGGGATGTGAAGGTCAGCGCCGGGCATCCAGGTGCGCGGGGTCGTGGGGTCACCCATCCGGGTTGATGCTAGTGGGGCTCCGGAAAGCCGCGGCCGTGCCGATCAGTGATACAACGGGCGGCGGTGAGCGCCAACCCCGCCACGGCCGTGGTCACCGACACCACGGCCTACCTCCCGGACGACCTCGTCCGCGAGCACGACATCCACCGGGTCAGCCTCTACGTGACCCTCGACGGCGAGACCCAGGCGGAGTCGGAGCTCTCCGATTACGACACCTTCTACGAGCGCCTCTCGCGCTCGAGTCAGGGCGCGAGCACCTCGCAGCCGTCGGTGGGCGACTTCCGCTCCGTCTACGAGCCGCTGCTCGCCGACGGGCGCGAGATCGTCTCGATCCACCTCTCGGCGGGCATCTCGGGAACCTGCGACTCGGCCCGCCAGGCGCGCGAGCAGCTCGTCGAGGAGGGCAAGGGCGGCGAGCGCATCCACGTGCTCGACAGCCGCTCCGGGTGCGGCGGCCAGGGACTGATGGCGCTCGCGGCGTCGCGGGCGGCCGCGACCGGCGCGGGCGGCGAGGGGGCCCTCGCTCGCGCCGAGGAGGTTCGGGCCGGCCTGAAGATGTGGTTCGCGATCGACACCCTCGAGTACCTCAGGAAGGGCGGCCGCGTCGGCGCCGCCCAGGCCTGGATCGGCTCGACCCTGAAGATCAAGCCGATCCTCACCCTCGAGGAGGAGATCACCCCCGTGGAGCGGGTCCGCACCCGCCGCCGCGCCCTCGAGCGGATGGTCGACTTCGCGCGGGAGCGCAAGGAGGCGGGCGCCGACGGCTGGGTCGTCCAGCACATCCACGACGCCGAGTCGGCCCAGACCCTGATCGAGCACGGCCGCGACATCTTCGGCAACGATCCGGTCTTCGTCTCCGAAGTCGGCCCGGTGATCGGCGCCCACGTCGGCCCCGGCCTGCTCGGGATCGGCGGGGTGCCTCGGAGCCTCGTCACGGACTAGGGCGAAGCCCGGAAGCAACGTCCTCACGGAGCCCAACCCAGTGGCCCCACGCCCGGCGAGACCGGACGCGAAGCGGAGGATCTCGCCGGAGGTGTTTTAGCTGCGGCGCAAACGGCGGGCGACGACGAACGCGCCGACCGCAAAGCCGACGACGGCGGCGCCGCCGATGAGTTGCTCGCGGTGCTCGTGGAGATGGCGGCGCCAGTCGGTGAGCTCGGCGACCCTCGTGCGGAGGCTCTCGACCGTCGTGGAGAGCTCCCCGCGGGTGCGCTCGATGTCGGCTCGGATCTCGGACGCGGTGCGGCCGGGCGCGCCGGGTCCCGACAGCGGCCGGCGCTCGATCGACGTCTCGGCCTCTGCGGTCGTTGACCCGTCGGCGTTCACTGGTGCTTGCCCTCGAACGTCTCCCCGTCCTTGCCCTCGAACGTCTCCTCGTCCTTGCCCTCGAACGTCTCCCTGGTCAGCTTGGCCTCCGCGATCGCCATGTCCGGGGTCGGCGGCGACCCGGCCTGGATCGAGCGATAGGCGACCAATCCGGCGAGACCGGCGATCAGCAGCCAGAACAGGGCCTCGATCAGGAAGCCGAGCCAGACCGTGTCCTCGAAGAAGAGATCGTTGAGCAGCCACGCGATCGCGTGCATCAGCATCGCCAGGAACAACAGGAGGAAGACCCCGGCGGCGATGCCCACGACGCCGCCCTTGATCAGGCTGTTGACCTTCTCGGAGACCTCGGCCTTGGCGAGCGCGATCTCCTCGCGAACGAGTGTCGACGTCTTCTCGGAAACGTCGATGACCAGCTCGCCGACCGATCGGTCGTCGGTGCGCCGGTCCAGGTCGGGTTCGGTCGCCACCTGCCGTCGCTCCCCTAGTCCGGCGGGTCCTCGTTGAAGACGCGCTCCCAGATCACGACCGAGGCCCGGTGGGCCGCGACGCTGGCGACGGCGCCGGTGGCGGCAAGCAGGCCGCTCCAGATCAGCTTCTTGACGATGTCGTTGTTCACTCGGCGCCGGAGTAAATCACTTCGGAGGTCTCGATCCCGCCGCAGATCGTCGCCACCACCATCTCCCGCGCGCGGTCGAAGTCGGTGTCGGAAGCTGGAATCAGCTCGAAGATCCAGCCGGAGAGGAGCTGCTCGATCGCCCCGTAGAACCACATCGAGGCGAACTGCGCGTCGACGTCGTCGCGGAAGGTGCCCTGCGCCTGGCCGTCGGAGACGATCTTCGCGATCCCCTCGTAGGCGCGCCGGATCTCATCCATGTGGGTGCGCCCGAACGAGTTCGCCGCGCGCGTCACCTCGACGATGATCACCTTCATCAGCTCGGGGTCGTGGCGGTAGGAGTCGATGATGAAGCCGGCAACGGCGTCGAGCTTCGCCCGCGGCGAGTCCGATCCGCGATCGGCCTCGTCGATCGCGGCGAGGAGCAGCGACCAGCGCTCGGTGAACAGCTCGTTCATCACCTCGTCCTTCGACTTGAAGTAGTGGTAGACGAGCCCGTAGGCGACGCCGGCCTCGTCCGCGATGTCCGCGACCCGGCAGTTGTGGTAGCCCTGGCGAGCGAACACGCGGATCGCGGCGTCGAGGATCTCGCGGCGGCGATCGGTCCCGGACGAGGCCATCACACGGTCACCTCGGCCGGCCACGCGTAGGACTCCGGATGACGATTGGCGAGCGAGGGGAGCGACTCGCGAACCTGCTCGAGGCGCTCGAAGTCGAGGTCGGCGACGATGTGGCACTCGGTGTCCGGCGCGGTCGCGAGCACGGTGCCCCACGGATCGACGATCGCGGATCGCCCGTAGGAGCGGTAATGCGGAGGCGCCTCGCCGACCTGGCCCGCGCCGATCACGAAGAGCTGGTTCTCGATCGCGCGCGCCCGCAGCAGCACCAGCCAGTGGTCGCGCCCGGTCTCGAGCGTGAAGGCCGACGGCACCGCGATCACCTTGGCGCCGCGCAGGGCGAGGATCCGGTAGAGCTCGGGGAAGCGGAGGTCGTAGCAGACGCTCAGTCCGATCGGGATACCGACCACGTCGCCGACCACGATCTCCTCACCGGGATCCTCGGTCTCCGACTCCCGGTAGGCGACCCCGCCGACGTCGACGTCGAACATGTGGATCTTGCGGTAGACCGCGGCGATCTCGCCCGCGGCGCTGATCAGGACCGAGGTGTTGGCGAGGCGGTCGGAGTCCGGGACGCGCTCGGCGAAGCTGCCCGCGATCAAGTGGACGCCGAGCTCGCGCGCCCACGCCCTGGCGGCGCTGATGCTGGATCCGTCAAGCGGCTCCGCGCCGGCACGGAGCGTCTCGGCGTCGCCGAGCAGGGTCCACTTCTCGGGCAGGACGATGAGGATGGCCCCGTCCGCGGCAGCGGAGCGAACGAGATGCTCGGCCACCTCCAGGTTCCTGTCGCGATCCGCGGTTGCGTTGAGCTGGACGGCGGCCGCCCGCACTAGCCCTCCTTCTTCCCCGCCGGGCAGTCACGATTGACTGACCAGTCAATCGCCAGTATAGGTCGGCCACGCGCCCGGCGGGAGGCGGGCCGCCGCCTCCCAGCGCTCGTTTGGGTCTGACCGTTCCTCATCGCGCAGCTTGCTCGATCAGGGACGGGCGGCGACGAGCGCGACCAGGAGCGCTGCCTCACCGCGTGCCGCCGCCGCGGTGGCGCTCGAGCTCGGCGACCAGGAGCTTCGTGTGCAGCGCGGAGATCAGGTCGGCGAGCGGCTCTACGCCGGCCTCGATCATCTCGACCGCCTGGTCGGGGCCGAGCTCACCGAGCCGCTCGAGCAGCACCTCCACCTCCTCCGCGGCGATCCCCTCCAGAGCCCGCTTGTAGCGCAGCGTGTCGTAGACGGTGAACCCGATCCGCTCGTCGTAGCCGCCCGCGCGAAAGCGGCTGATCGCCTCGACGATACGGACGTCCGACGGGGAGTAGCCGTTGCGAGAGGGGCTCAGGACGTCGAGCTCCGCGAGGCGATCGAGCACCTCCTTCGGAACCTCGTACCGGCGCCGTACCTCGGCGGCCGAGATCCGCTCCTTCTCCCCCGCCAGGGCGCGCTCCAGGATCCGGTCCTCGATATCGACCAGGGCCCGGAGCCGGTCGGGGTCGCCGTCGCCGCTCGCGAGCAGCTCGCGGATCACCTTGAGCGGCATGAAGCGCTCCTCCTGGAGCTGCTTGATCAGCCTGATCCGCTCGACGAACTCGGGCGGGTAGTAGGCCATGTTGCGCGACGTCTTGACGGGCTCGGGGAGCAGTCCCTCGCGGACGTAGTGGCGGACCGTCGCCGAGGGCACCCCGGACTGCTCGGCTAGCTCGCCGATCTTCAGGAGCTCAGCGGCGTCCGGATTCGCGCTCGCGGTCATGCGAGGAACGGTTCCTGCTCGCCGGCGGTGGGTCCCGCGGCGGCGCCCGAGGAGAGCAGGGCGTCGATCTCCCCCTCCTCATAGCCCGTCTCCGCGAGGACCTCGCGGGTGTGCTCGCCGAGCGCCGGCGCGGGCCGGTCGGGCTCGCCGGGCGTGCGCGAGAGCTTCACCGGCACGCCGAGCAGGCGAACGCGGCCGATCTCCGGCTGGTCGAGCTCGACCACCATCTCGCGCTCGCGGACGAGCTCGGACTCGAGCGCCTCGTCGAGGTCGAGGACCGGCTCGATGCAGCAGTCGTGCTCGTCGTTGAAGCGCCGCCAGTCCTCGCGAGTCCGCGAGCGGAACACCTCGGCCACCTGGCGCCAGCCCTCCGATCCCGGCGGCGAGAACTGGTGCTCGACCAGGTCGGGGCGCTCGACGCCCTCGCAGAACGCCTTCCAGAACTTCGGCTCGAGCGCGCCGCAGCTCACCCAGCCGTCGGCGGCCTCGTAGGGCAGATAGCAGACGATCCCCCCGTTCAGCGACTCCCCGCCCCGGCCGGGGACCTCGTCGTTGCAGAGGTACTGGGCGGCCGCCATGCAGAGCCAGGCGAGCGAGCCGTCGGTCATCGAGACGTCGACCAATTGGCCCTCGCCGGAGGTTTCGCGCTCTCGCAGCGCCGCCATCACGCCGAACGCCGCCATCAGGGCGCCGCCGCCGAGGTCGGCGATCTGGCCGGCGGACTGGACCGGCGGGCCGTCGGCGGCGCCGGTGAGGCCGAGCAGGCCGTTGAGCGCCAGGTAGTTGGTGTCGTGACCGGCGCGCCCGGTGTTCGGCCCGGTCTGGCCGTAGCCCGAGATCGCGCAGTAGACGAGCCGGGGGTTCTCCTCGCGCAGGCGCTCGTATCCGACCCCGAGCCGGTCGAGCACGCCGGGACGGAAGCTCTCGAGGACGACGTCGAACTCGTGCGCGAGCCGCAGGAAGGCATCGCGTCCGCCGTCGGACTTCAGGTCGAGGCGAATCGAGCGCTTGCCCCGGTTCAACGCCAGATACGGGGCCGAGCGGGTGCCGAGCTGCTGCTGCTCTTCGGAGCCGTAGTAGGGCGGCGCCCAGCGCACGTAGTCCCCCATCCCGGTGTCCTCGACCTTGACCACCTCGGCGCCGAAGTCCGCGAGCAGGAGCGAGCAGAAGCCGCCCGGGAGCAGCCGGGTGAGGTCGAGGACCCGGACGTCCGAGAGCGCGCCGCTCATTCCGCCTCCGCCGCCTCGATCGGGTGTGCGAGCGCCTCCCGCCGGGTCACCCCGTCGCGCGCCGGGACGCCGAGCATCTCCCGCGCCTCCGCGACCGTGGCGGGCCGGCGGCCGACGTCCTCGGCCATCTGCCGCGCCTTCGCGATCAGGTCGCCGTTGGAGCCTGCCATCTCGCCGTTCGGGAGGTAGAAGTTGTCCTCGAGCCCGACGCGGACGTTGCCGCCGAGGCTGAGCGCGGCGGCGACCAGCATCCACTGCTGCCGCGAGATCCCGATCACCTGCCACGCGTTCGGGCCCTCCGCCCCGCCCGGGATCTGGTCGGACATCAGCGCCAGGTTCTTCGCCGTCGGCCGGATGCCGCCGTTGACCCCCATCACGCAGGAGACCTGAAGCGGCTCGGCGAGCAGGCCCATGTCGAGCAGCGGGTCGAGGTTGGCGACGTGGCCGGCGTCGAAGCACTCGTGCTCGGGCTTGATCCCGAGCTCGCGCATCGCCGTGAGGAACTCGATGATCGTGTCGAAGGAGTTCTCGAACACGGCTTTGAAGACGAATTCCTTGCGCCGCTTCGAGTACTTGGCGTAGTTCATCGAGCTCATGTTCAGCGCGGCGACGTCGGGCCGCAGCTCACGCAGGTAGTCGATCCGCTTCTCGACGGGCACGCCGATCGCACCGGTCGAGTAGTTGACGATCACGTCGTCGACCTCGGCCCGGATCGCCTCGGTGATCGCGCGGAAGTCCTCGATCTCATACGACGGGACGCCGTCGGGGGTGCGGGCGTGGATGTGGATCTGCACTCCGCCCTCGTCCACGATCCGCCGCGCCTCCGCCGCGTATTCCTCCGGCGTGTAGGGGATCGCCGGGCATTGCTCGCGGTTCGCGACCGCGCCCGAGATCGAGCAGCTGATGATGACTGGGTCGTCGAACTTGCTCATGGGGCTTCGCGAGTTTCTTTCGCATGGCGAAAACAACTCGCGAAGGGCGGCTGCCTCATACCGGCATCACCCCGTGTTTGCGCCAGGGCCGCTCCACCCGCTTGTCCTTCGCCATCCGCAGGCCGCGGATGATCGTCGGGCGGGTCTCGCGCGGGTCGATGATGTCGTCGATCAACGCGTTCTTGGCGGCGATGTAGGGGTCGATGACACTGCGCACCTGGTCGAGCATCTCGGCGCGCGTCGCCTCCGGATCCTCGGCCGCCTCGATCGCGGAGCGGCCGATGATGTTGACCGCGCCCTCCGCGCCCATCACCGAGATCTCGGCGCTCGGCCAGGCGACGATCAGGTCGGGCTCATACGCCTTGCCGTTCATCACGTAGTAGCCGGCGCCGTAGGCCTTGCGGACGACGACCGTGATCTTCGGCACCGTCGCCCGCGAGACCGCGTAGAGCATCTTCGCGCCGTGGCGGATGATCCCGGCGTGCTCGACCTTCGAGCCGACCATGAACCCGGGCACGTCCTGGAGGAAGACCAGGGGGATGCTGAAGGCGTCGCAGAGGTTGACGAAGCGGGCCGCCTTGTCGGCGGAGTCGTTCTCGAGGATGCCGCCGAGCTGCTTCGGCTGGTTGGCGACGATCCCGACCGGCATGCCGCCGAAGCGCGCCAGGCAGGTGACGATCGTCTTCGCGAACTTCGGCTTGATGTCGAAGATCTCGCCGTCGTCGACGATCTCGCGGATCAGCTCGTACATGTCGTAGGGGTGACGCGCCGACTCCGGGACGATGTCGAGCAGCCGCTCCGACATCCGGTCGTCGGCGTCGTCGGTCTCGCGCACGGGCGGGCGCTCCTCGCAGTTGGAGGGGAAGTAGGAGAGATAGGCCTTGACCGCGTCGATGCACTCGCGGTCGTCGGCCACCTCGAGGTCGCCGACCCCTGACTTGCGGCAGTGGACCCTGGCGCCGCCGAGGTCCTCCATCGAGATGTCCTCGCCGGTCACCGCCTTGGTCAGATGCGGGCCGGCGAGCGCCATCGCCCCCTGGCCGACCACCATCGGGACGAAGTCGGAGAGCCCCGGGATGTAGGCGGTGCCGGCCGCGCAGGGCCCCATCATCGCGGCGACCAGCGGGACCACGCCGGACATCGTCACCTCCTCGCGGAAGAGGTGGCCCGAGCCGGCGAAAAGGGACCCGGCGGCCTCCTGGATGCGGGCGCCGGCGGAGTCGAGCAGCCAGATCAGCGGCATCCGCTTCTGCAGCGCCATCTCCCGCAGCCGGCCCATCTTCTGCTCCCCGGTGACCCCCATCGAGCCCGCCATCACGGTGAAGTCGTAGGCGGCGATCGCGCAGCGGCGGCCGTCGACGTCGCCCCAGCCGGTGATCACGCCGTCGGCAGGAGCCTCCCTGCCGTCCATCGCCCGCTGCGAGAAGTGCGGCCCGCCGTGGATTCCCAGCTCGACGAAGGTCCCCGGGTCGACCAGCAGGTCGAGCCGCTCCCGCGCGGTCAGCTTGCCGCGCTCGTGCTGCTTGGCGATCTTCTCCTCTCCGCCGCCGAGCTTCGCCTCCTCGCGCCGGGAGTGCAGGTCGTCTACCAGGTCCTTCATCCCGGTCTGCTCCCCGTGCTCGGTCGCGCCGGCCTCGGGGGTCTCCGCTTCCTTCGCCGCCGCCTTGACCTTCTCGGCTTCGTCCTTGGCCTTCGCCTCCATCACCGTCCCTTCCACTGCGGCTCGCGCTTCTCGAAGAAGGCCTGGACGCCCTCGAGGATGTCTTCCGTGGAGAAGGTGAGCGAGAGCTGGGAGCGCAGGTACTCGAGCGCGTCGTCGAGGGGCATGTCCTGGTGGCGGTACATCGCGTCGTGGCCCAGGCGCATCAGGACGGGGCTCTTCGAGGCGAGCTTTCCCGCCCACTCGGCGACGGCAGAGTCGAAATCCTCCGCCGGCACGACCTTGTTCGCCAGCCCGTAGTCCACCGCCTCCTCGGTCGAGAGTCGCTCCCCGAGCAGGATCATCTCGTTGACACGCTTGCGCGGAACGTTGCGGTAGATGATCGACATGATCATGTAGGGGAACGCCCCGACGTTGATCTCCGGGGTCCCGAAGGTCGCCCCCTCCTTGGCGATCACCAGGTCGCAGGAGAGCGCGAGCCCCATGCCGCCGGCCAGCACGTGCCCGTTGGCGGCGCACAGCGAGGGCTTGCCGAGCCGGGGCATCAGGCGGAAGAACTCGAGGAAGAGGTCCGAGCCGTAGTGCTTCGCGACCAGCGGCGCGTCGGCGGCGAAGCCGCCCAGGTCGGCCCCCGCGCAGAAGACCTTCTCACCGGCGCCGGTGAGGACGACCGCGCGGACCTCGCCGTCGTCGCGGGCCCGCTTCATCGCGTCGACGAGCTCGACGAGGAGCTGAGCATTGAGGGCGTTCCGCTGCTCGGGGCGGTTGAGGGTGACGGTGGCCACCCCGTCGTCGACGTCGTAGAGGAGCTGCTCGTACGCCACGGCGACGGACATTACGCGATCGCGGCGCCCCCCTGAAGTGCGAAGTGCTACTGCATACTCTTCGCCGCGGCGGCCGCGGTTACCGGGCCAACTCGCGGTCGCGCTCGCGGTCGAGCACCGTGATCAGCGCCCCGACCACGTCCTCGTCGAACTGCGTCCCCGCGCAGGCGACGAGTTCGGCGCGGGCCGCCGCCTCGCCCAGGGCCGGGCGGTAAAGCCGGTCCTGAGTCATCGCCTCGAAGGCGTCGGCAACGGAGAGGATTCGTGCCTCGATCGGGATCTCGTCCCGCTTCAGCCCGCGGGGATAGCCCTTGCCGTCACAGCGCTCGTGACTGGCCAGGACCCACTCGCGTATGTCGACCAGCTCCCTGGATCCCAGGATCCGGGCCCCGATCTCGGGGTGGCGGCGCATCTCGTCCCACTCGCCCTCGTCGAGCGGCCCGGGCTTGCGCAGGATCGAGTCGGGGACGCCGATCTTGCCGACGTCGTGCAAGATCCCGGCCAACCGCACCCGCTCGACCCGCTGCTCCGGCAGGCCGAGCTCGCGAGCCGTCAGCTCCGCGTAGCGCCCGGTCTGGGAGTGGCCCGCCGTCCCGGTGTCGCGGTGATCGATCGCCTCGGCGAGGCTGAGCATCGTCGTCAGGTGGGTCTGGTCGTCCTGCGGACGGCGGCCGTGCGTGCCGCTCAGAACCTCGGGAACCTCGGGGCTGAAGACCACCGCGCGATCGCGACCCAGCACCTTCGCCGCGTACAGGGCTTCGTCGCCGCGCTTGAGGATCTCCTCGACCGTGACCGCGTGATTCGGATACGTCGCGATCCCGATGCTGGTCGTGAGCGGCATGAACTCGTCGCGGAAGCCGCGGCGAACCCGTGCCAGGAGCTGCTCGGCGACGAGGTAGGCGTCGCTCTCGTTCGAGGAGGGGATCACGATCGTGAACTCGGTCGCCGCGGTGCGACCGACGGTGTCGATGCGCCGGGTGGCCTCGTCGAACATCGAGCCGATCCTGCGCAGGAGCTCGTCCCCCGTGTGGCGGCCGAGCTGCTCGTTCACGCGCTTGAACCGATCCAGGTCGCAGATCAGGACGCTAACGCTGGAACGATTGAGGCGCGCCCGCTCGAGCTCTGTGGTCAGCGCCTCATGCGTTCCCCGCGCGTTCAGCAATCCGGTCAAGAGATCGGTGTGGGCCGCATCGACGAGCCGCCCCCAGAGCGCCTCCACCTTGCCGCGCAGGAAAAACATGGGGAGCGCGGTGGCGAGGAAGGTCCCGATCAAAATCGTCACGTGCGCCATCTCCGCGTGCACGGGAACGCTGGAGGGCTCTCCGATCGCGGCCACCACGAACAGGTAGTTGGCGACCGCGAAGCCGATCTGCAGCGCGGCCTCGCGGCGCGAGAGGAAGTAGAAGGAGTAGATCGCGACCCAGAGGTAGAAGAGCGCGAAGGCGCTCGTGGCGTCCCCGGTCAGGACCACGTTGGCCGAGACCAGCAGGGTGCCGCCAGCGGGCATCACCCTCAGGACCCAGGTCGCGACCCGGTCGGCGGAGAGCCACAGCCAGATCGCGAGCGACGATCGAGGAGGCCTGGACGACCAGCATCCCGACCTCGTCGTATTGCTGTGGGTGGGGAAGGAGGACCGCGACCATTCCGACCAGGGCGCCGCCCGCGGACATCAGCGCCTGGGCGCGGGCGATCACGGGCGATCCCGGGTTCGGCGGGATGCGCGCCTCCTCGGCTTCGCGCAGCCGAGCCCTGAACGGGGTCGGAGCGGCCACGCTCATCGAGATCATGCCCATTGCCTACCTGTTCTTTCGTACGGCACGGCGATCCTTCGCCGTCGCGGGAGAGTAGCTAGTTTGGCAAGGGCGAAACTAGACCCCACGCTTGGCGCATGAATAGTGGACTTCTGACCGCGAAGCAGACCGTCGATAGGGGATTTCCTACCGACGCGGGCGGATTCAGGCGCCGATAGGTGCGACCGGGACGCCGTCGAGGGCGTCCGCGGGGACGGGGATCTGCTCCGGCTCGCGCGAGCTCGGGCGTCGCCGGGTCGCGATCACCACGGCATCGTGCTCCGGCGCGAGGGTGAAGCGACGGCGGCTTACCCGTTCCGGCTCTTCGTCCGCCGGGCGGAGCTCGAGCCGCTCCAAGATCGTCCCGAGGACGATCCGCATCTCGACCAGCGCCAGGCTCGCCCCCACGCAGCGCCGGTTGCCGCCGCCGAAGGGGATCCACGCCCAGGCCGGCGGGCCCTCGCCGATGAAGCGCTCGGGCCTGAACTCGTCGGGCTCCAGGTAGATCGAGGAGTCGTGATGGACCCGGAAGACGCTCGGCATCAGGACCCAGCCCGCGGGGAACGAGTACTCGCCCAGCTCCAGCGGCCTGGTCAGCTTGCGCACGAGCGCCGGGACCAGGGGACGCTGGCGCAGGATCTCCCTGATCACCGCGTCCAGGTACTCCTCCTCCCCGGCGGCGCGCTCGCTCACGATCCTCGCGGCGACGTCGGGGTGGCGGGCGAGCCGCTCGCAGCCCCACGAGAGCGCGGCCGCCGTCGTCTCGTGGCCGGCGACGAGCATGGTCACCAACTCGTCGCGGAGCTCGGTGTCGGTGAGCGCGCATCCCCGTCTCCTCCTCGGCCCGCAGGAAAATGGTGAGGCCGTCCTCACGAGCGTCGAGCCCGGGGTCGGTCCGCCGGTCGGTGATCTCCGCGTAGAGCAGCTCGTCGAGCTCGTCCACCGCCCGCATCAGCTTCGCCCACGGCGTCACCCCGGCCAGCTCGCGCCGGAAGTACGGGCTGAGTGTGAAGAGCGACGTGCAGTGGTCCATCACCCGCGGAAAGACGACGCGCAGGCTGTCCTCGCGGGGGCCGGGGGACATCCCGAGGACCATCCTCAGGATCGTCGTGAAGGTGATCTCGCGCATCTCCTCGTGGACCGGGAACGGCTCGCCGAGCGGCCAGCGGGCGAGGCGCTCCTCGGTCACCTCGCCGATTAGCGCGATGAACTGCTTTACGAAGCGCCCGTGGAATGCCGGGAGCATCATCCGGCGGTGGTGCCGATGCTCCTCGCCGTCGAGGGTGAGCAGCGAGCTCGCGCCGAGGACCGGGCGCATCAGCCCGTTGCCGTCACCGGTTCGAGCCCATTCCGGATCCAGCCCGAGCACTTCCCGGACCAGCTCGGGATCGCCGACGAACGCGGTGTTGCGGCGCGGCCCCAGGCCGGCCCGGAACACCGGGCCGTAGCGGCGGTGATTCGAGAGCGCGAACCCGATCGGGTCGCGAAACCAGCGCAGCGACTGAAGCAGGGCCGGGGCGCGCGGTCCCTTCGGGAGGGCGCCCCCCACGGCGTCGTCGAGACCACCCGACACGGGCGTTTCCAATCTCGGCTCGTCGCGCATGGTTGGCCTGACCCTCCTTGACCGTGACCGCTATGGGTGAACGTACTCGTTCCCGGAAGGCTTAGGGACGACCCAGTTGACGCAAATCTGCCAGGCGTGGATTTGAGTGAAGTAGGAAGTCGTACTGCTTACTTTCCGTTAGGATCTCCCGCGAGCCCCGAACCCCGATCGAGGAGAAGCCCCATGGCCACCGCCACCGACGCACGTCCAGAAGCCCGACCACGCGACCCGGCAGCGCCACTTCATCTTCACCGACGAGCACGAGGATCTGCGCGAGTCGATGCGCTCATGGGTGATCAACGAGCTGGCGCCCGCACCGCGAAGGAGTGGGAGGAGACGCTGTGGCCCGATTCGGTCCTCCGCCGCTCGGCCGAGCTCGGCTACGTCGGCCTCTGCTTCCCCGAGGAGTACGGCGGACAGGGCGGGGACTACTTCTACTCGCTTGTCCGCGCCGACTGCATGAGCTACTCGGGGTCGGGCGGGCTCAACATGGGAATGGCGGTGCACACCGACATGGCCCTGCCGCCGATCGAGCTGCTCGGCACCGAGGACCAAAAGCAGCCGCTACCTCGTGCCGGGGATCAAGGGCGAGAAGATCTCCTGCCTGGGGATCACCGAGCCCGGCGCCGGATCGGACGTCGCCGGGATTCGGACCACCGCGACGCGGGACGGCGACGAGTACGTGATCAACGGCTCGAAGACGTTCATCACCAACGGCGCCCGGGCCGACTTCATCGTGCTCGTGGCGAAGACCGATCCCGAGGCGGGTCACGACGGGATCACCCTGTTCATCGTCGACCTGAAGGACGACGAGGGGAACCCCGTGCCGGGGTTCAGCGTCTCGCGAAAGCTCGAGAAGATGGGGATGCACGCCTCGGACACCGGCGAGCTCGCCTTCGACGACGTCCGGGTACCTGCGGAGAACATGCTCGGCCAGGAGGGCAAGGGCTTCTACCACATCTCCTGGGAGCTCCAGGGCGAGCGGCTGGTCGCCGCGTCGGGGTGCGTCGCGTCCTGCGAGCGGATGTTCGAGCGCACCCTCGACTACGCCAAGGAGCGCCAGGCGTTCGGCCGGCCGATCGGCCGGTTCCAGGCGATCCGCCACAAGTTCGCCGAGATGGCGACGAAGATCGAGGCGGCAAGCAGATGACCTACGCGACCGCTTGGCGGTTCGCCAACGGCGAGTACCCGGTGCGCGAGATCACGGCGACGAAGCTGTTCGCCTCGCGGGTCGCCTGCGAGGTCGCCGACGAGTGCGTCCAGATCCACGGCGGCTACGGCTACATGAAGGAGTACGAGATCGAGCGCGCCTACCGCGACGTGCGCCTGAACCGGATCGGCGCGGGCACCGACGAGATCATGCTCGAGGTGATCGGCCGCTCGTACGGCATCTAGGTCCGGCCGATCGGCCGCGGGTCTATTCTCGCGGCGAGGTGAACGACCCGGACCTGGCCGAATCCTTCGAGCGGGTACTCGAGGCGGCGCCGATCGCGATCCTCGTCTCCGACGAGCAGCGCAGGATCGTGTTCGCGAACGCCGAGGCCACCCGCCTGCTCGGCTACCGCCGCGAGGAACTGGTCGGCCGCCACAAGGACACCCTCGTGCCGCCGGCGCTGCGCGAGGAGTACGAGGAGGGGCGCTCCGCGGCCATGCGCGAGGGAGGCGCGTCTCCGGCCGGGACGGGCCTCGGCGCGCGGCTGCTCCGGAACGACGGCTCCGAGATCCGCGTCGAGGCGGCGTTCTCGATCGTCGAGACCGACCGGGGAAAGCTCGTCGTCAGCTCGATCCGCGACCTCGCGGCCGAGCTGGAGTCCGAGCGCGAGCGGCAAAGCCTCGAGACGAGGCTGACGCCGGGCGACCGGCGCCGAGGCGATGGACGCCCAACTGGGCCAGACAGGGCGCCTCGAGACCGTCGGCCAGCTCGCCGGCGGGATCGCCCACGACTTCAACAACATCCTCGGCGTGATCATCAACTACTCGCAGTTCGTCATCGACGAGCTGGCCGAGGACTCGCCGGTGCGCGCCGACATCGAGGAGATCTGGCGAGCGGCGCGGCGCGGCGCGGGGCTGACCCGGCAGCTCACGATCTTCTCCCGCCACGAATCCCAGTCGCTCGAGGCGCTCGACCTCAACGATGTCGTCTCGGAGCTCGAGGCGCTGCTCCGAACGCACGCTCGGCGAGCACATCACGCTGACAACGAATCTGGAGGCGGGTCTGTGGCCGATCGAGGCCGATCGGGGCCAGATCGAGCAGGCGCTGGTCAACCTCGCGCTCAACTCGCGAGACGCGATGCGCGGCGGCGGCACGCTGACGGTCTCGACGGCGAACGTCGAGCTCGACGAGCCGCGAAGCGCAGCCTCTACCCAACATCACCCCGGGCAAGTTCGTCCGGCTGACCGTGGAGGACACCGGCACCGGCATGGACGGCGAGGTCGCGGCGCGCGCGTTCGAGCCCTTCTACACGAGCAAGGCCCAGGGCGAAGGGACCGGGCTCGGGCTGGCGATCGTCTACGGCATCGTGACGAGCGCGGGAGGGGCGGTGACCCTGTCCTCGGAGCCCGGAGTCGGGACCACGGTCAGCGCCCACTTCCCCTGCTCGAGCGTCGTCCTCCCCGTTTCCGAGGAGGAGCGGCCGAGCATCTCCGCCAAGGCCAGCGAGACCGTTCTCGTGGTCGAGGACGACCCGAGCATGCGGCGGATGGCGGAGCGGATCCTGCGCCGGGCCGGCTACGACGTGAGCGGCTCGCCGGGGGGCTGGGACGCGTTGCGACAGCTCGAGGCGCACGACGGTGAGATCGACCTGCTGCTCACCGACGTGGTCATGCCCGAAATGTCGGGAACCGAGCTGGCGAGCCGCGCCGGCGCGCTCTACCCCGATTTGCGCATCCTGCTGATGTCGGGCTATGTAGACCGGCCCGGAGTCGGGACCGCTCGCGGACGGCGCGGCGTTGCTCGAGAAGCCGTTCCGCGCCGAGGACCTGCTCGAGAAGGTCCGCTCCGTGCTCGAGTCCGAGTCGCGGGCCCCGAGCTAGGGCGGCGAGTAGGTTCCCCGCCGTCCCCTTGTCGAACCTCGACCACATCCGCTCCTACTACGAGGCGCTCAACACCGGCGACGTCGAGCGGATCGCCGCGCACTTCACCGACGACGCGACCCACTACTACACGCGCCTCGGGCCGCACCACGGCGCGAGCGAGATCGCGGAGAACGCGCGCTGGGCGATCGACAACATGGAGGGGAGGTGGTGGTACGAGCACGGGATCGAGCAGGGCGACGAGGCGGTGATCGAGTGGACGATGACCTGGCGCGACTCGCGCTCGGGCGAGGAGCGGATCAACCGCGGCACCGAATGGTTCCGCCTGCGCGATGGCAGGATCGCCGAGGTCCGCGCCTACCACCACGGCGACCGCAAGAACCCCCAGGGCGACCTGCTCGGCTTCGACCACAGCGCGCGGGGCTATACGACGCTGGAGGACGAAAAACTGCGGCAATAAGGGGGGCGCTGCAGGGCCGTCCTGACTTGAACGTCATATGGACGTCGAAGTCGGGACGGCGGAGCAAGAGATCGCCATGATCGCCGCCGGGCAGCAGGGGAACGTGACCCACAAGCAGCTGCTCGCGGCCGGGCTCTCGCGCACCGAGATCGCGCGGCGGCGCGAGAAGGGCTCGCTAATTCTTCAGTTCCGCGGCGTCTACCGTGTCGGCCACGCGGCCCCGAGCATCCTGGCGAGATACATGGCGGCCGTCCTCGCGTGTGGCGACGGAGCCGTCCTCCGCGGCCGCGCCGCCGCGCACCTCCACCGCCTCCTGAAACGCGCCCCCACATGCCCCGAAGTACTGAGCCGCACCGAGCATCGCATCCCGGGCATCCACACCACCCGGGCCCGAGGCGGGATCGACCCTAGGGACGTCACCAGGGTCCGCGGCATCCCCGTGACCACGGTCCCTCGCACGCTCGTGGATCTCGCCGCCGTTCTCTCCCTACATGCCCTCGCCCTAGCCTGCCACGAGGCGGGGGTGCGCTACCGAACGACGCCACGCCAGGTAGAGGCCGTCCTCGCGCGCCGCCCCAACACACCGGGTGCCGCAAAGCTGCGAGCGATCCTCACCGGCGATCAGCCTGTGACGCTGAGCCGCCTCGAATCCCGCTTCCTCTCCCTCCTCCGTGCCCACCACCTCCCTCTCCCGATCACCAACAAGCCAGCTGGCGGCCGGCGCGTCGACTGCCGCTGGCCCGACCACCGGCTCACCGTAGAGCTCGACTCCTATCGCTTCCACAACTCCCGCCACGCCTGGGAGCAGGACCGCCGCCGCGAGCGCGAGGCCTACGCGCGCGGCGACGAGTTCCGCCGATTCTCGTGGGGCGACGTCTTCGAGCAGCCCGCACCGATGCTCCGCGAACTGACCGCGTTGCTAGCGTCCGCCGGGCGGTGACCGTCGTCAAGGACACGGGCGAGCGGGGGCTGCTGCCGCCCTTCACGCCGGAGCACGAGGAGCTGCGGGAGACGATCGCGCGCTTCGTGCGGGCGGAGATCGTCCCCCACGTCGATGAATGGGAGGAGGCGCGGGAGTTTCCCCGCGACCTGTATGAGCGCTGCGGCGAGCTCGGCTTCCTGGGGCTGAAGTACCCCGAGGAGCTGGGCGGCCAGGGCGGCGACTACGTCCACGACGCGGTCTGGGCGGAGGAGCTCGCGCACGCCGGCGCCGGGGGCGGCGTCGGCGCCGGGCTCGGCGCCCACACCGGGATCGCGACGCCGCCGATCTTCAAGTTCGGCACCCCCGAGCAGCACCAGCGCTTCCTGGTCCCGGCGATCCGGGGCGAGAAGATCTGCGCGCTCGGGATCACCGAGCCGGAGGCCGGCTCCGACGTCGCCTCGATCCGGACCACCGCCAGCAAGGTCGACGGCGGCTACGTCGTCAACGGCGCCAAGACGTTCATCACCAACGGCGTCCGCGCCGACTTCCTCGTCTGCGCGGTGAAGACCAACGAGGAGGGCGGCCACCACGGCCTCTCCTTCCTCGTGCTCGAGCGCGAGATGCCCGGCTACGACGTCTCCCGAAAGCTCGAGAAGATGGGCTGGCACTCCTCCGACACCGGCGAGCTCTCGTTCACCGACGTCGAGGTGCCGGACGAGAACCTGCTCGGCGAGGAGAACGGCGGCTTCTACCTGATCATGGCCAACTTCCAGTGGGAGCGGCTGCTGATGGCCCTGGGCGCGGTCGGGGCGATGCAGAAGCTCTTCGAGGTGACCCTGGCGTACGCGAAGGAGCGCCAGGCGTTCGGCCGCCCGATCGGGAGCTTCCAGGTGATCCGCCACAAGTTCGCCGAGATGGCCATGACGATCGAGGCGGCGCGGGCGATGACCTACAACGCGCTACGCCTGTTCAGCGAGGGCGACCGACGCGATCGCGGAGGTGACGAAGGCGAAGCTGTTCACACAGCGCGCGGCCCTCGACCTCGCCGACGAGTGCCTCCAGATCCACGGCGGCTACGGCTACATGCGCGAGTACGGGATCGAGCGCGCCGTCCGCGACCTCCGCCTCGGCCCGATCGGCGGCGGCACAGACGAGATCATGAAGGAGATCCTGGGGAAGACGATGGGGTTGTAGGGCCGCCACGAGGCGAAACTGCGGCACTTAAGAAGAGGGATCGGAGGGCATTCGAGGGGTCATATGGACCCCCTATCCAGGAATGTCCCGTCTGCCTAGGCCTTCTCGAAGACCAGCCGGTAGTGGTCGAGCAGCTCGCGCTCGAAGCAGACCGTGTTGGCGCTCACGCCTGAGGCGAAGGCGAGGCGGAAGTCGCGGCTGGTCAGCCACCGCGGCACCAGCCGCGCCTTGAGCAGGAGCTTGCGAGGCGTGTGCTCGCCGAAGCGCAGGCGCCACTGGCGGATCGTCTCGATGTAGTCGAGCCGGCCGCTGACGGCGGAGACGAGCCGGAAGTGGGGCTCGGCGCTGCGGACGACCTGCTCCTTCCCGAAGGGAAGAAGCGAGCCCGGGAACTGCGCCCGCATCAGCGCCACGAACCACTCGTCGGAACCGCGCGGGGCGTCGAGGCTCGCCTCCTCGACCGGGATCATGTTGCGCCCGAAGACCATCGTCTGCAGGTACAAGCGGCCGCGCTCCGGCAGCGTGTCGGCGACGTTGGCGAACAGCTCCCGGTAGATCTCCTCCTGGCGCCCCGCCTCGTATTCCTCGGGGGAGCAGAAGTGCTCGAAAGCGCCGAGGCTGGCGACCGCGTCGAAGGCCCCGAACGTCTCGCGCGTCACCGCGCGCGCATCGGTCAGGTGCGCTTCGAGCCCGTGGCGGCGACAGGCCTCGGCCTGGGCGGACGACAGGGTCACCCCGACCTCCTCGCCGCCGCGCTCGCGGATGAAGGCCAGCAGGGGACCCCACCCACACCCGAGGTCGAGCACTCGCCTCCCGGGCTCGATGCCGATCTGCTCGGCGATGTACTCGTGCTTTCGCCGCTGGGCCTCCTCGAGGCTGAGCGAGAAGTCCCCGTCGTACTTGGCGCCGCTGAAGTCGGCGAGCTCGCCCAGGCTGAGCCGGAAGATCCGGTCGATCAGCGAATAGGTGAACTCGAGGTCCGCGCGGTCGGCCATCGCGTCGTAGTGCGACCCTCTGCACGCTACTTGTTATTCCCGGTCGTTACCTCGCATCTCTGGGGGCCGCCGCGGACGAAGTCGTTCCTCCCGGGCCCACCTGAACACTTGTCCCGCTTCGGCCCGCCCCTCGAGGGCGTCGTTTCCGTGGCCGCCCCGAGTGTGGTCCGGCCGCCCCCCGAGCGCTTGTTCGCCCGGGGATGGTGGTCGCCATAGATCCTGTCGTTGCCCTTCGCGCCGAGCATGTTCGGCTCGCGTCCCGCCCCCGATCGGTCGCGCCCCGCCCCGATCGCGTGGCCCTGGACCGCGCGAGGGTAGTGCTCGGCTCCGACGGCGATACGCCGGCGGACCCGGGGTAATCTGGTCCCGCATGGCTACCGCCACCGACCAGGGCACGGCCCCCTATTCGATCCCCCAGGAGTTCGCGGACTTCCGCGAGACGATCCGCCAGATCGCCCGCGAGCGGGTGGCGCCGCGCGCCGCCGAGATCGACGAGAAGGCCGAGTACCCGCACGACATCCGCGAGCTGTTCGCCGAGCACGACCTGCTCGGGCTGCCGTTCGAGACCGAGTACGGCGGCACCGGGACCGGGACCCTGATGCTGAACATCGCGGTCGAGGAGATCGCCGCAGCCTGCGCCTCCTCGGCGCTGATCCTGATGATCCAGGAGCTCGGCACGCTGCCGATCCGCCTCTTCGGCACCGACGAGCAGAAGCAGCGCTTCCTGCCCCGCTGCGCGTCGGGCGAGTGGAGCCCCGCGTTCGCGCTCTCGGAGCCCGACGCCGGCTCCGATCCCGGCGGGATGCGGACCCGCGCGGTCCGTGACGGCGACGAGTGGGTGATCGACGGGGCCAAGAACTGGATCACCAATCTGGGCGTCAACGACTTCTACGTCGTCTTCTGTGTCACCGATCCCGAGCAGGGCCACTCCCGCGGGATCTCGGCGTTCATCGTCGAGTCCGACCGCGAGGGGGTCTCGGTGGGCAAGCTCGAGCACAAGATGGGGATCCGCGGCTCGCCCACCGGCCAGCCGGTCTTCGAGGGGGTCCGGGTCCCCGCCGAGAACCTGATCGGCGACGAGAACGCAGGCTTCCGGGTCGCGATGGCGACCCTCGACCGCTCGCGGCTCGGCGTCGCCGCGCAGGCGGTCGGGATCGCCCAGGGCGCCACCGATTACGCGGCTGCCTACGCCCAGGAGCGTCAGCAGTTCGGCAAGCCGATCGCCTCCTTCCAGGGGATCCAGTTCAAGCTCGCCGAGATGGAGACTCGGACCGCCGCGGCCCGCGAGCTGCTGTACCGGGCCTGCACGAAGGTCGACGCCTCGCAGAGCGACATGGGCAAGTACTCGGCGATGGCGAAGCTGTTCGCCTCGGACACAGCGATGTGGGTGACGACCGAGGCCGTCCAGGTGCTCGGCGGCTACGGGTACGTCAACGAGTACCCGGTCGAGCGGATGATGCGCGACGCCAAGATCACCCAGATCTACGAGGGGACGAACGAGATCCAGCGACTGGTGATCGCGCGGACGATGGCGTGATCTTCGCGCTCCGGTCCCGTCTCAATCGGCGAGGACCACGGAAGGAGCGTCATGAAGGTCACAGGAAGCCGAGCACTGCGAGCGCACCGGGCGACTGATCGGCCATTGCGGCTGCGGCGACTGCTACGCGCGAAAGCTGGCTGAGATGGCCCGCCAGGACGCGGAGCTGCGAGCGGCCAGCAGGACCCGCCCACGCTACCCGCGCTACCTCGTCACCGCCTCGCTTTAGTCCGGCGCGAAATAGAGTCCCGCCCTCGTAACTTCGAACCGGAACGAGGGAGACCAACAGATGGGACTGCTGGACGGAAAGAGCGCGATCGTCACCGGATCCGCGCGTGGGATCGGGCGGGCGACAGCGGAGCTGTTCGTCAGCGAGGGCGCCAAGGTCCTGATCAACGACATCGACGGCGAGATCGCCGAGCAGGCGTCCGGGGAGATCGACGGCGAGACCGCCTGCTTCTCCGGCGACCTGACCGAGGAGGGCGTCCCGGACGCGATGGTCGAGAAGGCGATCGAGGCCTTCGGCCAGGTCGACATCGTCGTCAACAACGCCGGCTACACCTGGGACGGCGTCGTCCACCGGATGTCGGACGAGCAGTTCCAGGCGATGCTCGACATCCACACGATCGTCCCCTTCCGGGTGATCCGAGCCCTGGCGCCGAGCTGGCGCGAGGCGGCGAAGGGCGAGCGCGACAGCGGCGAGGAGGTGTTCCGCAAGATCATCAACATCACCTCGATCTCGGGGACGATGGGCAACGCCGGCCAGGCGAACTACTCGGCCGCGAAGGCGGGCGTCACCGGCCTGACCAAGACGATCGCCAAGGAGTGGGGCCAGTTCAAGGTCAACTGCAACGCGGTCGCATTCGGCTTCGTCGAGACGCGCCTGACGCAGGCGAAGGAGAAGGGCGAGAAGCTGGAAACGCACGGCACCGAGGTCGACCTCGGGATCCCCGAGCAGATGCGCGCGATGGCCTCGATGACGATCCCGCTCGGCCGCCCGGCCCAGCCCGAGGAAGCCGCCGGCCCGGTCCTCTTCCTGGGCTCGCAGCTCTCGAACTTCATCCACGGTCAGGTGATCAACGTGACGGGCGGCCAGTTCACCGGGATGACCACTTAGAGAGCGAGATCCCCGTCGCTAGAGTTGGCCGCGGGCCCAACCTGGCGACTGGAGGAGAGATGACCACGGCGCTGCAGAACGGGGTGAGCAGCTACGAGGAGGCCTGCGCGTCCCACCGCTGGGATGTGCCCGCGCGCTACAACATCGCCGCCGACGTGTGCGACAAGCACCCGGCCGACAAGTTGGCGATGGTCTTCGAGGACTTCCGGGGCAACCAGCGCGAGGTCACCTGGGGAGAGCAGCGCTCGCTGGCCGATCGCGCGGCCAACGTGCTCGCCGCCCGCGGCGTCGAGCGGGGTGATCGCGTCGCCGTATGCGCTCCCGCCTCGCCCGAGACGGCGGCGATGTTCCTCGGCACGTGGAAGCTCGGCGCGATCCTGCTCTCGCTATCGGTTCTCTACGGCGACGAGGGCATCCACCACCGGATCAAGGACTCCGAGTCGAAGCTGATCGTCACCGACGCCGAGAACGCCGAGCGGATGCCGGGTGAGCTCGTCGAGGAGGTCGTCGTGCTCGACGAGGACCTGCTCGCGGACGCCGACGATCGGTTCGAGACGGTCGACACCGTCATGCGACGACCCTGCGCAGATCTACTACACGTCGGGGACCACGGGGCTGGCGAAGGGGATCCTCCACGCCCACCGGTACATCCTCGCCCACGAGGAGTTCGTCTACTGCCACGACGTCCGCGACGGAGAACTGTTCCATGGCATGGGCGAGTGGGCCTGGGCCGCCGGGATCGCCCCCCTCCTCGGGCCGTGGCGCTACGGGGCGACCCAGTTCGTCTACGCGCGAGAGGGCGGCTTCGACCCCCACGAGCAGCTCGAGGTCCTCTCCCGGCACGGCGTCACCAACGTGTTCACCACGCCGACGGCGATGCGGTCGATGATGGCGATCGAGGACGCCGGGGAGCGCTATCCGCAGCAGTTCCGCTCCGTGTGCTCGGCGGGCGAGCCGCTCAACCCGGAGGCGATCCGCTGGTTCCGGGATCAGTACGGGATCACGGTGCTCGACTACTACGGCCTCACGGAGTCCTATCCGCTCTGCGCGAACTACCCGTTCATGGACGTGCGAGAGGGCTCGATGGGGAAGCCGATGCCGGGCTGGGACGTCCGGATCCTCGACGAGGACGAGAACCCGGTCGACGTGGGCGAGCGGGGAGAGATCTGCCTGCGGGCGCGCTCCAACCCCCACTACCCCCTTGGCTACTGGAGGAACGAGCAGGCGGGCGAGGACACCTTCGGCGGGGACTGGTTCCACAGCAAGGACGCCGCCGAGCAGGACGAGGACGGCTACTTCTGGTACGCGGGCAGGGCCGACGACGTGATCATCTCCGCCGGCTACCGAATCGGGCCGTTCGAGGTCGAGTCGGCCTGTATCGAGCATCCGGCGGTGCACGAGGCGGCCGCCGTGGCCTCACCCGACGAGCGGCGAGGCAACGTCGTCAAGGCATTCGTCGTGCTCGCCGAGGGAGCGGAGCCATCCGACGAGCTGGCCGACGAGATCAAGGGGTTAGTCCGCCGAAACCTCTCGGCGTACGCCTACCCGCGACGGATCGAGTTCGTCGACGAGCTTCCCAAGACCCTGACCGGCAAGATCCGCCGCATCGAGCTGCGCGAGCGCGAGACGGCCTAATCCGAAGGGTCGGAGCTACCGCCCCTGACGCCAGACCAGGCTCTGCTCGTCGCCGACGTCGCGCGCAGCCGGTGGGCGCCTCGCAGTCGAAGCCGTTGCGCGAACACCTCGCCCACGTCGACGGGGATGCTTCCCAGCGCTCGCCAACCCCTGCCTCGCTCCACTTCGATTCGGACCACCCCCTCGAGCGGCGCCTTACCCCACGCAACGATGCGTTTCGGTGAGCGGCGCTCGGTGACGAACGGGAACCGGAAGCTGCGCGCCGAGGGCTTCGGCTCGCCGTTGACGAAGAAGAGCCCCGACTGGATGATTTCCAAACGGGTCCTCCGGGTCGTACGGGTCGTCGCGGATCTGAACGTTGATCGCCACACTGACCCTCTGCTTCCAGAGCAGATAGAGGGCCTCCGCGATCCATCGTGCCTGCGTTTCGGGCGGCACTCCGAGTGACGCTCGGCGGATCGGTGACCCACCAGAACTCAGTCGCCCACAGCGGATGGCGACCGCGCGGTCGGACCCGCCCCGCCCGCTCGGCGGCCCGGAGCACTCTTCGGATCCTGTTGAAATCCGGCATCGCCGCGTCGTCCGGGTGGATCGCGCTGCGGCGTGGGCCGCCCGAGGTCGTGATCGGATGGTGGGCGAGCACGTCGAGGCGAGGTATCGCGGGGCACTTGGTGGGGTTAAGGCGGGAGTTGAGGCAGAACAGCTCGCGCAGGAACGCGATCGGCCGCATCGAGAACCCGCCGGGCGGCTGCCCGTACGGGGAGGTTCCGGCACTGATCACCCTGGCGTTCGGCTGTGCCCGCTTCACCCCCTCGTAGAAGGCGTTCAACATCAACCGGTAGTGGCTTGGGCTCGCCGGGCTTCTCGTCGCCGCCCCATTGAGGCATCAGGTAGAAGCCGATGTTGGGCTCGGTCCACGCCTGGAAAAGGCTCACCCTGGGGAGGTCATCGAAAGCGCCCGAGTAACGGGTGGCCAGCGCCTGCGCGTAGTCGCGCTAGATCCTCCGGGTTCGGCTTCCAGGCGCCCTCAACCACCTCGTCAGGCCTGTTCGCTCCCTCCGCCCATTCAGGAGCCCAGAGAGGTGTCAGCAGCACCTCCATGCCACGGGCGTGAGCGTCCTTGACGGCGGCATCGACCTCACCGAAGTCGTATGCGGGGTCGGCGGGGTCGGTGGGGTCGCTGGGGCGACTTGATCCGACGGTGAAATCCCACACCACATTGATCCGGATGATCTCGGCGCGCGCGCCCGCGGCCTCGTCCAGCCACCGGGTCCGAAGCGTCGGATCCGTGGACATGAACAGCGAATCGAGCAGGCCGGTCTTGAGGCCGCGCCCGTCCGCACGGTGGGGCCCCACCGTCCCGACGAGGATCAGCGCCGCCAGCGCCCCGGCGAGGGCGAGGGCAATGTCGCGGCGCGTCCTCACCCTGCCGCCGCGGCCTCCGCCACCCAGCGCCGGCTGGTCAGGTCCCCGCGGTGCGCCGAGCGAGTCTGTTGACGCCAAAGCCGGCGCCGATCGCCGCCGCCGCAACGGCGAGGGCGAGCAGGATGTTGTCGCCCGTCAACGGGATCGCCCCGGTCGCCTCCTCGCTCGGACTGCGGCCAGCCGGCTCGGCCGCCGGCCGGCCGGCCCCGTTCGCGGGAGCCGAAGCCTCATCACCGTTCGACTCGGCTCGCCCGCCGGGCGTCTGCCGCGCCGCGACTTCCGCCGGCTGGCCCGGCGTCGCCACCGTGCGCCGCCCCGCCGCCGCTTCCGTCGCCGACGTCGCCGCTCCCACCCGCCGCTGCGCCGCCACCCTGCCGATCGCCCCGCCGCCACCCCCACCGGTCGCGGCCGCGCCGCCACCGGTCCGTCAGTCGCTCCCACCGTCGCTTTCGGGCGGCACCAACTCTTGATAGCCGGTTTGAGAGCCGATCTGAGCGACGCTCGGGGCGGGCGCCGCAACCGCGAAGAACAGGAGCGAGATCGCCGCGCACGATGCGAGGGCGAGGTGCGTGCGGGGAACGCCGGGTGCGCTAGTCGCGGTCATCCATGCAGTCTGCGCGTCGTCTCCAGGCGGTTCGCACACCGCCCGACGGGCCGATGCTAACAGCGATCCGGGCCGCATCAAGGGCGGCGGCGAAGCGCGTCCCGCACCGCCCTGTCGCCGACGAGGGCGCGGACGGTGACCACGGCCGCGACCACGACCGCGAGATCCGCGAGCACGACCAGCAGGGCGGGCCAGAACCACAGCGGGACCCGAGCCCCCCGGGACGCCCAGCAGGCCATCGTCGGTCACCGACGCCGGGCTGAGCCCCCGAAGCCACCCGGGGCCACCGGCTCGATGCCAGGTGGTCGGCTCGGAGGAGTCGATCGTCGCCAACGGAGCCACCGGGTGATCGAGCGCCACCGGCGTGCCGTCGTCGGCGATCGCCTCGCCGCGCCAGCCGTCGACCTCCCACACCTGGATCTCCGCCGCATCCAGGCGACGGGTCAGCCCGGGCTGTCGCTCGAGGGCATCCAGCCGACGCCCGTCGAGGTCGGTGAGGGCGACGATCCAGCGCACCCCGAGGCGCTCGAGGCCTTCGGTGATCGAAGCCCCGGCATCGAGCTCGGCGAGGAGCCGCGCGCACCTCGTCCTCGCGCCGGTCGGCGGTCTCCCTGAGCTCCGAGCCGAACTCCGGATCGGACGATGCGATCACGTCACCGTCGAGGAACACGCGGCAGTGGATGGTGGACGCGTCGCCCGTCCGCCACCTCAAGGTCGAAGTACTGATGCCAGGGCAGCGCGAGGACGGTTCCGTCGCCGTCGACGAGCTCCTTGGCCTCATCCCAGGAGGCCGGAACATCCACCGGATCGAGCCTTCCCCCCACCCCCCACAGCCAGGGCGAGATGACGAGGAGCAGGCCCGCGGCGAGGATCGCGGCCGGGGCGCCCCGCAGCGCGGGGCGAGGAGCGCGGGCGCCGATCCGCCTCGCACCGTGCGCGGCGGCCGGCGCGAGGAAGACGAGGGCGAGCGGCAGGACCCGCTGGCTCTCGCGCAGCGGCTGGCCGAGCGGAGTCCGGCTCAGCGCGTCGTAGAGGCTGTCGAGGACGGGCGTCGCGCTGGCGAGCGCGATGACCGCCGCGACCGCGGCGAGCGCCGCGGCGCGGCACCGCCAGCGATCGGGAGCTCGCGGGCGCCGAGCACCGCCAGCGCCAGGACGACGAGCGCGAGCACCGTTATCCACGGCCCGCTCCACGCCAAGCTGGTTGTCCGATCTGCCAGAAGCCGTATCCGAGCACCAGTCCCAGGACCCCGCCGGGACCGTCGAGGCTGGTGTCGAACGCGGTCGCGTCGGCAACCTGCGGTCCTGCGGCGAGCACGAACACTCCGGGGAGGAGCCATGGGAGCTGGGCGAAGACGAAGATCGCCGCGACGGCGGCGCCGCGCCGAAGCCGGTCGGCGACGAGGCCCGTTGCCACCGCGATCACGGCGAGCGAGGCGCCGTAGTACCCGGTGGCGGAGAAGGCGAGGCTCCACAGGAACGTCCGGCGGAGGTCGTCGCCCGGCCGGAGCAGGGTCGGTAGCGCCCAGGGGAGGAGCGCCACCGCAATGACCAGCCCGAGATGGCCGACCCCGATCCGGGTGAGCATGAACGGGCCGGCTGCATAGAGCGTCCCGGCCAGCACCTGGCCGGTGACTCCGCTGCCCGAGGCGAGGCGCGCCGCGCCGGCGAAAGCAGCGGCGACCGCGAGCGCCATTGCCGTCGAAACCAGCAGCGCACCGGGCAGCGCCTGGCTCAGGAGGGCGATCGCACCCGTCAGCGGTCCGTACCGCGGCACCAACGGGCCGATCCCCCACCAATCGGGCGCCGGCATCCGGTCGAAGACGACGAGGTCGAGGTTCAGCAGCGCCTCGGTCGAGAACCCCGGGCCGACGATCGCGACGCCGAGCACCAGCCCGAAGGCCCAGCTCCAGGCGGGAGGCGCACCCAGGGGAGGTTCCGGGGAGCCCACCCGCTCCCGAATCATCGAGGCGTCTGCTCCGCAGGGGCCTGGCGCGCGAGCTGGGACAGGCCTCCGTAGCGGAACAACACGAGGAGGAGGCCGACCACAGTGATCGGCACGAAGATCACGAACCTGACCAGGAGCGCGAACGATATGGCGGCACCGGAGGCGGTGCCCAGGGCCCGCATCGTCACCAGGATCGCCGCGTCGTACGTGCCGATGTACGCCGGGCCCGCGGGAATCAGCGCCGAGACGCTCGCGAGCACGACCACGAGCAATGCCTCCAGCGCGCTGAAGTGAAGCGACAGGGATTCACCGACCAGCCAGAAGACGACGGCCTCGAGCAGCCAGATCCCGAGGGTCACCAAAAGCAGGGCGGCACCGATCGGAGTGAACAGAATCGACGAAGCGCGCACGTAGGGCCGCACTCGATCCGCGAAGGACCGAAGGCGGCCCCTGCGGCGCAAGCTCGAGTAGCCGAACCCGGCGGCCAGCCCGCAGGCGAGGATGATCACGGCCAACACCGCTGGGGCGTCGCCGACCGGACTGCCGCCGCCATGGGCCAGGGTCACACTCACGAGCAGGATCGCCAACGCCGCCGCATCGAGTAGCCGCTCCGGGATGATCGATCCGTGCGACTCGCGCCAACCGGCGCTGGAGCGATCGGTTAGTAGCACTACGCTCAGGACCGCACCGCCCCGGAGCGGCAGGACGGTATTCCCCATGTAGCCGACCACCGTCAGCGCGTAGGGCTCAGCGCGCCGGCATTCGACCCCGGCCCGGCGCAGGATCTGGCTCCACCTCGCTCCCCGCACGGCAATGGCGACCGCGTACACGACCAGGGCGCCGAGGAGCGCCAGGACCGAGTCTCGGCCGGTGGGAAACGCTGGCGCGGACTGGTGCCCCGCCCATAGGACAACGCCGGCGAGCGAAACCGCCGATACGGCTAAGCCCAGCCAGGAGCCCCGTCTGAGCCCTGGCCTGAGGAATGCGGACTCCACCGACGGGGTGAGGATAATCGTATGATCCGCGTCGGTGCGAGTCCTGGTGACCGGCGGCGCGGAATCCATTGGCTCGTGGCTCGCCGCGCGGGCGAGATGAAGCTGTCGATCGTGGTCCCGGCCCATAACGAAGCCGGGGCGATCGCGGAGACGGTGGAGTCGGCGTCGGCGATCCTCGACCGCGAGGCGATCGAGCACGAAATCTTCGTCGTCGACGACGCGAGCGAGGACGGAACGGCCGAGGTGATCGCGGAGTTGGCCGAACGGGACGATCGCGTTCGGGGCCTACGCTCTCCCTACCCGAAGGGGTATGGCTTCGCGGTGAGGGCCGGGCTCGAGGCTTACACGGGGGACGCCATCGTGACCATGATGGCTGACGGCTCCGACAACCCCCAGGACCTCGTCACCTACCACCAACTGCTGGACGCCGGCTTCGACTGCGCGTTCGGCTCGCGCTTCATCCCCGGGGCGAAGGTTCGCGACTACCCGCGCCTGAAGCTGCTGCTCAACCGGGTGGTGAACAACGGCATCAGGATCCTGTTCGGTCATGGCTACAACGACACGACCAACGCCTTCAAGGCGTACCGCCGCGAGGTGATCGACAACGTTCAACCGCTCCTCTCTCACCATTTCAATCTCACCGTCGAGCTGCCCCTGAAGGCGATCATCCGCGGTCATTCGTACGCGATCACACCCACCGACTGGCGAGGCCGAACGGCGGGGAAGTCGAAGCTTCAGCTCCAGGAGATGGGCAGCCGCTATGTGTTCGTGGTCCTGTCCGCCTTCTTCGAGCACCACCTGACCCGAGGCGACTACCGGCGACGCGGGGCTGAGACGAAGCGGCATCCCTGGCGGACGGGGAGGCCAGGGGCCCTCAATGGTGCCAGCGCCTACGGCGCACCATGGACAGTTCGGTTGCGTACGAGCAACGGAAGCAGCTAGGTGACGAGCGACAAGCTTCGCTGGGAGGAGATTGCGCGGGAGGACCCGTTCTGGGCGGTGCTGGCCTTCCCCGGGCAGAAGTACGGGCGCTGGGATCCCGAGCGCTTCTTCGCGACCGGCGAGCGCGAGATCGCCGAGGTCATGTCGCGCGGCGGAGCGCCTTCACATCCTCGGCGGCGCGAGAGCGCCCTGGATTTCGGCTGCGGGCTCGGGCGACTCACGAGGGCGCTCTCGCGGCGGTTCGACAGAGCGGTCGGACTCGACATCTCCGAGACGATGGTCGAGCGAGCGCGCGCCCTCAACGCGGACTTCTCCGGGTGCGAGTTCCGCCCAACAGCCGGCCCGACCTCAGGGACTTCCCCGATCGAGTCGTTCGACCTCGTCTACAGCGGCCGGGTCCTGCAGCACCTGCCTGGCCGGGGACATCGAGCGTTACCTGTCGCTGAGTTCATCCGGGTCGCCCGAGACGACGGGCTCATCGCCTTCCAGCTTCCATACGAGCTCGCCCTGCCCGTTCGCCTCGAGCCCCGTCGAAACGTCATACCTTCTGTTGCGCCGCCTCGGCTTCCGCTCCCGCTTCCTGTATTGGCGACTCGGGTTGCATCCGATGCGGATGACGTCAGTGGCGACGGCGGGGGTGGCGGAAATTCTCGGCTCCAATGGCGCGCGGATCCTCGAGGCCGAGCAACGCGAGACCCCGAGATCGGTTACGTGCGCGAGTGCATCTACTTCGTCGCACGTCGCCCGGGGGCGAGAACCCAGGCGAGTGAAATCGCGTGAGCCATGACCAGGTTGCCCGACCGAATCAAGTCGGTTCTCCCCGATCGCGCTTTCTACCGTTGATCGCGGCCACCTATCGTCTTCGCCCCGAGCGGCGGCTGCTCTTCTTGGACGAGTTCGTTCCGCGCGGCTCCACAGTGGTCGATGCGGGCGCGTGGTGGGGTCCGTGGACGTACTGGCTGGCGCGCCACGCCGCGTCGGTCTGGGCATTCGAGCCGAATCCTCAGCTGGCTTCGTTCCTGGCCCGCGTCGTTGCGCCGAATGTGCACGTGGAAAAGTTGCCCTGTCCAATCGCACCGGGACGGGCACGCTGCTCGCGCCCGCGAGGTCGGTCGCGACGCGTTGGCGACCCTCTCCGCCGGACACACCGAGTCCGGCGCCCGCCCAATCGAGGTCCCGCTGCGACCGCTCGACGACTACGGCCTCGAGGGTGTTCGATTCATCAAGATCGACGTCGAGGGGCACGAGTTCGAGGTTCTCCTCGGGGCGGAGGAAACACTCGCGCGCTGCGCCCCAACCCTCCTCGTGGAGATCGACCAGGCGTTCCACGACCAGCCCATCCAGCGAATCTTCGACTGGCTGCGCGCGCGCGGATACGAGGGCCAGGTCAGGCGGGAGGGAACCTGGGCTCCACTCCGGACGTTCGATGTCGGCGAGGGACCAGGCGGCGGGTCGTGACGTTCGGAGCCCCAGATACATCAACGACTTCGTCTTCACATCGCGGCGCACCCGAGCCCTTCCGAGTGCTCAAGACGCGGATCGCGGCAATTCGGATGGCTAGCTCCGGGAGGTCACTCTGCGCCGTGGAGCGCCGGCTCGAGCGGCTGCGCCGCGCCGGTTGGCGAGGGCGGCGGGGGATCAAAGGAGCCGATCTCAAGCGATCGCACGCACAGGCGCCCCAGGGGCGGGACGTCGAGACGGGCGCCGGCATTCGCCGGCGCTTCCCCCCCTCATCCAAATCCGCGATGGCGGTGCCCGGAACGACACTCGCCGGGAGCTTGCGTCTCTCCTCGATCCATCCCCCTGAGTTCTTGCTGTGCAGCGCCACGGGCTCAGCCGGATCGGTCCAGTAGCGGACGCGTAACCACCAGTCGCGTCCACGCAGGGGCGGGCGCGGCTCCCACTCCAAGGCTCCGAGTCCCTCGGCCACGACGCACCACTCGTCGCGGCGGCGCTCTACGCGCGCTGCATGGACCCGCAGCCACCCGTCGTGACGCAGCTCCGCAGGCGATCCGCCGGCGACCGGCACGAAACGGGTGCCCTGGAGGTGACCATCCTGCCGCACGATGTGCAGGCCTCCGGGATCGTTGAAGGTCACCCGATCATCGAAGAGAGGCACTACCGAACTCAACAGGCTGTAGCGTACGCCCGTCCGCAAGCCTGCGTAATTGGTGACTTCAGACCACCGGCTCGGGTACATCGTGGTCGAGGAGCGAGGGGTCACCCCCCGTGCCGCGGGCACGAGCTAGGTCCGTACGTAGGTTTCCGAAATACGCCCGTGCGTACCTCCCGGACTGAACTCCGTATTTCTCGTGCTCGCGACTCGAGGGAGCGTATACAGCCAACCATGCGGCAAGAGCCCGGTTCCGGTCGTTCTCGCGCGCGAGCCGTTCTTCCTCCGCGGCAAGGACCTGGGGGTCGACACTCGGAGCAGAAAGGTGTTCTGCAGTGCTCCACGCCAGTCCCACGTACGCGGCCAGTGCCGCGAGGGCCACAGCCCCGGCTCGGACGGTAGGAAGCCGGAACCGGTCTGGCCGGACGGGTACCCGCGCCCGATCCGAGCCCGACTCCTGACGAGCGGCACGATCAGTTTCAAGCCGTGGGACAGCGAAGGCGAACGCCAGCGCCAGAGGTACGAGTAGAGCGCTCTCAGTGTAGTAACGCAGTGTGTAGGCGATCAGCTCCGGCCCGAATTGCGAAACCCGCCCGATCACCATCAGGGCGTTGACGATCACGACCACGAGCAGGAAGACCCACGCCCGCCATGCGGCGCGCCGGCGCGCGATGCTCCATCCCGCCAATGCCGACCACGATCACCTGCGCCGCCACGATCACGACCTGGTGCCACTCCTCCTGCTCGAACTGAGGCACGCGCACGCCGAACAGCATCGGCGCGAAGCCGTCGAACCAGAAGACGCGCAGGTAGCGCATGACCTCGCCCACCGTCGCGCCGCTCTCCGGCCGTGCGTAATCGCCCAGGGAGTACGCGATCAGGAACACCGCACACCCGGCCGCGTAGGCGAGCCACACCCGCCACTCGCCCGTACCGAGCGCAGCGAGTCGCGCAGGCGCGCCGCGGGATCGAGAAGCAGGACCCGCATGAGGATCAGGTAGAACGGGATGAGCAGCGCCTTGACGTAGAACCCAAGCCCGACGACCATCGCGACAAGCGACCAAGCAAGCCACCATCCGCGGCCCGTCGCCCGCCAGCACAGGTAGCCGTGGATCGAAGCCAACGTGGCGGTGATGGCGGGGATCGAGTGGAGCCCGGCGGCGACCCAGGTGAACGGGGGTAGATAGATGGGTGAGATCGCCCAGGCCAGCGCGAGCGCGTACGTCCACCACGCGCGCCCGAACAGGAGCGTGAGGATGCGCTGCAGCAACACGGCCGAGACGGCGTGACACACGACGAGGCCTGCCAGCGCGACCTCGAAGTTCAGCGGCGCAGCCCGATCAAGGACCAGGTAAGTGAGCGGCGTAAGCGGGGGCCAGATAACCCGAAGATCGGAGCGAAGGCGAACGACAACGGGTCGCGAGTCGGTGTGTGCCGCGTAGAAGTGGACGAAGTCGTCCGAGAAGAAGTACGACGGCGAGGCGAAGTGCCACACGAAAGCCGCCGGCAGCACGACGAGAGTCGCCAGCAGCACCAACTCGATGGGTCCGAACCGCGCCCCAAGCCAGTCCCGCACAGCCGTGGGCGCCCGGCGCAACCGATCCGGCAATGCGACGCTCGTCGCTTCGTCCTGTCCCGCGTGCCGCGACCCGATGGGTCGCCCGGCGCTGCTCATCCGCCGGGACCGCCCCGCTCCCAGCCCGGGGTCGGGGTAAGCAAGGCGACGTCGGCGTCCGGTCGCGGAGCTGCCGCGCTCGCGCCCGGGCAGGCGGGACGCGAGGAGCGCAACCACCGCGGCGATCGCGTTGCCGATCGTCCAGCCCCAGGCGGCGCCCAGCGCGCCGTCGCTCGCGGTGAGGAGCACCGTCGGAACGAGCACGGCGACCGCGAAGGCCACGGCCACCGCGATCGTCGCGTTGGAGTGCTCGCGGATCCTCGCCGTGGTGAGCAGCGTCATCGTCACGGCGAACGGGATCGTGCCGGCGACGAGCAGCGGGAGAAGCGTCGCGACCGGCCCGTACGCGGGGCCGTACAGACTGGCGAGCAGCGGACCGAGCCCCAGCGACAGCACCGTGGCCGCGCGGCGACGGCCAGCCCCGCTCCGAGGGCCACCGCGGCCTGGCGACGGTGGTCGGCGCCTCCCCGCGCCCGCCTTCGACCAGGAGCGCCTGGCCGATCATCTGGACGCTGATGTAGACGACCGACATCACGCCCCACGAGAGGTAGAAGTGCGCGTTCTCGACCGCGCTCACCTGCACCAGCACCACGAAGGGCACGGCGAAGAACGGCGCCTGCACCGCGAGCATGTCCGAGGTAGTTCACGCCCGCGAACTGCACGGCGCGCCTCGCCCGGCTCGGGAGCGGCCGCAGCCGCAGCCAGCCCGGCGCGCGCAAGCGGCGCGAGGAAGGCGACGCCGGTGATCGCGAAGCCGCCCAGGGCGACGACATACACGTAGAGCGCGGCGCCGCTGTCCGGCACCCAGCAGCAGGAAGGGAAGGCGGATGACGGCGATCAGGAGCGACCCGGACGAAGACGAGGGACCAGCGCCGCAGCGCCATCAGCCGCACGTCGACGAGCTCCGAGATCGACTGGCCCGCGACCAGCAGGAACACCACGAGCCAGGCGAAACCGGGACGCCAGGTGGCGAGGCCCTCCCGGATCGAGTCCGGGGCGAGCGCGATGAACACGGCCACAGCCGCGAACGATGCGGCGATCCTGAGCACCAGCGACCAGGCGAACAGCGTCGCCGACCCCTGGGTGCGATCGGACGCGTAGCGGCTCACGGCGATCGGCAGCCCGAGCGACGTCAGGTAGCAGACGAACATGCTGGCGCTGAAGAGCGCCGCGGCGCGGCCGACGTCCTCGGCGGGGGCGCGCTGCGTGACCAGCAGCCAGAAGACGAAGCTCCCGAGCGAGACGACAGCGTGGCGGCCAGGAGCCACGCGGAGCCGCCGAGCATGTGGGCGTGGTCGCGCCGCAGGCCGTTGAGGATCGCCATCGGGCCGGGCATCGGGAGCGAGCCGGCGCGCCGGGAGCGACCGAATCCGCTGCGAGAGCGCGAGCGACGCCAGCGAGGCCGAGCACCGCGATCGCGAGCGCGGGAGCCGTCCCTTCCCACCGTTGGTCCCCGATCTGCCAGAGGACCAGCGTGGCGAGCAGGGCGCAGGCGAGAAGGGCGGCGACCGTCGAGTGGGGCGCGGTAAAGGTTGCGCCGGGGGCCGCCGAGTGGCGCTGCCGTGGCGGGCCGCGCGGGCTGGCCTCGGTCGGGAGGGCGCGGGTCTCGCGGAAGCGGGAGGCGACGATGCCGGCGAGCCCGGCGAGCAGGAGCACGGCGGCGATCGCGGCGGCGAAGCTCGGCCAAGCGGATGAGCTGAGCGGGAAGACCGGAATCCTGGCCTCGTCAGCGGCTGCTCGAAGACGGTGAACGCCGCGGCGGCGAACAGCGCCGAGGCTGCCGCGATGAGGACGACCCGCGGCCGGCGCGCCGCCGCCACGCCGGCGAGAGACGCCGACCACACCGCCCACGACGCCGGCGACGATGAAGCCGCCGACCGCCGACCAGCGACCGCCGGCGCGAGGACCGCGGGATCGCTCGAGCGTCGACGCTGCGCCACTGCGCGAGGCCAACGCGTCGCCCGATCGTCACAGCCTGCGCTCCTCCGGCGTCGCCGGGTCACCCGCCACAGGCACCAGGCCGCCGCGGCGATGCTCAGCGCCATCGCGAGCTCGTAGATCCGCTGGGGGCCGAATCCAAGGGTCACCGGGCCGGCGGTGGGAGCCTCGACGGTCCAGGCCGCGAACGTGTCCAGGGGGACTGGGGACGCGGCGCAGCTCGTCGCCGTCGGCGACCCAGCCCTCGTGCCATGGCATGCCACCGATCAGCAGCGCTCCCTTCGGTGCATCGACGTCCGAGCCGAGGCGGGTCGGAGGAGCGATCGACGAGCTCCACCGTTCCCGGGCTCGCCCGGTTCGCGCTCACCCCCGCGAGGGATGCCTCCCTCACCGCGCGGCACCAAGCTGGCCGTGAGCACCGCGCCCGAGAGCCCGGGCAGGGTCTCGATGCGATGCATGCCCGGGCGCAGCCGAATCGGCTCGCATCCCTCCAGCTCGAGGTGCCTGCCGGCGAGCACGTCGCGTGGGGTCGGACGGAAGCCGGACGCCGATCGCGCGCCCGTCGACCGCGAGCAGCGGAGCGCAGCCCTCCCGGCGGCCCTGCCTCTGCGAGCTCCGACCAGTCGCGGCCGTTGACGCGCACCTCGACCACGCTCGGGGGAAGCTGCACCGAACCGTCCCACCGACCGGCTCGAGCCCGGCCAGGGTGACCGAGAGCTGGTCCGCACGCGTGGGGGGCACGCGGACGACGTGCGTCTCGAGACAGCCCCGCGCGGGCGGCTCGGAACGGGCGCAACGCCGCGTGCGCGGGAGGGTCGAGTCGCCAGTCCGCTCCGCCTCGCCTCCCCACCGACACCTCGACGTCGGTGATCCGCGAGCGCGCCGCACCCCGGCGCGGCCCGGAGACGACCAGCACCTCGACCGTGCGGACCTCCGTCCTCGGGAAGCGCACGTCGACTCGCTCGCCTTCGCGGGGCGCCGGCTCCCATCCGGTCGAAAGGTCATCGTCGGTCACGAGGCGGCCGCGACCGTCGAGGATCGCCGCCGAAGCGCGAGGTGCCCACGGCACCGACCGGGCCGCCCAGCAGGGCGTCGATGGCGCTGTCGGCGGACCGACCGTCGATCCTGGCCGTCACGCCCAGCTCGTAGCGGTGGTCGCCGAAGGCGGCGATCTCGCGGCGCAGCTCGGTCTCCTCGTCCTGCGACGCCGACACCGGCGACGCGCCGCAGCTCGTATCGCGGCGGGCGCGCGGCGAGCGCGGCACCCAGGCGCTCGTCGGCGAGGGCTCGCGATCGCGAGGTCGCCGGGCGTGCGCACGAACTCCCGCAGGTCCAGCTGTCCGTCGGGGGTCACGACCCCGACCTCGGCGATCCCGACTCGAGCCAGTCGCCGCCCGCGACCCGCGCGATGCGCAGCTCGATCGCGCTCACCTCGGCGGTGCTCGATCCGCGCGCGCTCGCGTTCGTGCGGGCGCTCCCTCGAAGCGCAGTCGCTTCCGGGTCGCGCGCCGTCCTCGGCGCGTGCGATCACATCCACCGCCTTCAGTCGCGCGGATCCCTCGGCGTGGGGCAGCACCGAGATCGCGCTGACCGTCTGACCGGCGCGCGGAGCTCGACGGTCACCGACTCGCCCGTCGGGGTCGCCGGGCCCCGCAGCATCCAGGCGGTGCGCTCGACGCGGTCGAAGGCGTTCGCCGGACGCGAGGCGACTTCGTAGGCCGCAGCGCGTCCCCGTAGCGGCTCGCGAAGATCCGGCGCCGCATCGGCGTAGGTGGCCACGCTCTGGGTCTCGGGGCTGCCGAAGAGATCGGCGGGTGCCCGATCGTGCGGCTCGCCGAGGGCGAGGGTCGGCGAACGGATGTGGGCGCCCGCTCGTCGCCTGGGTCGCGCGTCTGCGGTTGCCGTCGGTCACGACGACCTCGGCGCCCGAGGCGACCATCTCCCGCAGCGCGTCGTCCTCGGCGGCGCCGGTGTAGGCGACCGGCGGCCCATCCAGCAGACCGGCGGTCGCCAGCGAGGGCCAGGAGTCGCCCGCCCCCGCGACCAGGAGCGGGGGGCCCGCTGCCAGCCGCGGTTGCGGCGAGGGCGTGCCGGCGACCTCGTAGATCTCCACCGGCGGCAGCGACGACTCCCCGAGCGACTCGGCATCGATGACGTCGACGGCGGCGGTGGTGTTCAGGCCCCGACGGCCGAACGTGGCCGCGAGGCGCAGACCCGGATCGGCGCGAAGGCGGTCGTAGGTGGATGGGCGGGGGACGTCCATCTGCTGCCAGTCGAGGTCGTTCTGCAGCAGCACCCACCGCACGCCGAGCCGCTGAAGGATCGGCCCGAGCGTGCCCTCGACGTAGCCGGTCGAAGCTGACGTACTCGTCGATCGCGGCGACCAGATCGGCGCTCTCGGCAGTCCCCTGCGGCAGGACGCGATTGATCAGCGGCGCGGCGGGCGAGAGCCCGTCGAAGAGGGTGTCGTGGACGTGGCCCCACCGATGGCGCGCCTGCTCGGCGCCGGGGAGCACCAGCACGCGGCCCGGTTGCTCCTGCGCCTCGAGGTAGTCGAAGGCGCGATCCCAGTACCGCGGGATGCTCCGCGAACGTGAACGCCCTCGGGATAGAGGCGACCGGTCCAGAACGGGAAGGACGCGACCGACCACCCCCAGGACGACCACCGGCACGACGAGGCCGCGCACCAGCATGCGGGGAGTCCGGCGCGTGGCGAGGGCCCCGCCGGGCGACGTCTTCGCCGTTGCGGCCAGCGCGGACGCCACACCGATGCCGAGCAGCGCCGCGATCGCGAGCATCAGGCCGGCGCCCGCCTTGTAGGTCGTCCGGAAGCCCCGCGCGAACTCCGAGTGGTCGAACGCGAAGTCGAGGAAGCCGGCCGAACGGCGACGGGCCCTCGACTCCGTACATCCCGACCATCAGCACCAGGGAGACCAGCAGCATCGCCCCGAACAGCAGCCGGTGGCGCCAGCGCCCGAGGGCGAGCGCGATGAGCGCGCCGAGCGGGGCGACGAAGGAGGCCGCGATCACCGCCGGGCTCGGTGAAGTACGGAATCGCCGTGCGACCGAAGCACGTCGAGCACCGGCAAGGGTTCGCGGAAGTAGGTGAGCCAGAATCCGAGCCCGCGCCAGCTCTCGAACCACGACGACGTCCGGGCCACGGTCTCCGGGAGCTCGCGTCGTGCCCAGGTTGGCGCTGACCTCCGGTCCCGAGAACGAGAGCACGACGATCGCCGCCGAGCAGGTGAGCGCACTCAGCAGCCCGCTGCGCCAGGCCCAGCGCCAGAGCGGCGCGAATCCGCCGCTGCTCGACGGAGCGAGACGTAGAGGGCGATCAGAGCGGCGGGGAGGAGCGCGAACCCGAGCGCCGCGATGTTGAGCGCCCCAATCGCGGCGACCGCGAGCGCGAACGCGGCCGCCCACCGCCATGGGTCGCCGCTCGCGCAGCGCCGCGGAGCGCGATCCACGCGAACCACGGCGCCAGCGCGTAGTAGAGGAACAGGTTCGACGGGAGCAGGAACTGGGTGGTGAAGGGCGAGAACGTGTAGACGAACGCCGCGATCGCGTGCGCGAGGCCGATCCGGGGACGAAACGCGCGCATCAGCAGGATCACGCCGAGAGCGGCGAGCGAGAGGTACAGCGCGTGGGTGAGCCGCTCGATCAGCCACGGCTCCGCCCCCAGAGCGCCGAGCGCGGCCTGGAAGGCAGCGGTCGCCGGGGCGAAGAAGAAGTGCGAGATCGGCTTGCCGAGGCTGCGCTCGTCGTCCCACAGGTAGGCGTGTCGCGCCAGGTACTGCTCGGGCGCCGTGACGTGCTCGAGCCGCGCGTCGGCGACGTAGCGGCCCGGGCTGGCTGCTCAGCGTCGCGAGGAGGGAGAGCGCGACGAACGCGATCGCCAGTCCCGAGCAGCGCGCGGCGAGCCGACCTCGATGCTGCTCGTGATCTCGCCGCAGGGTCGCCGACGCCGCTCGCTCGCGGACTGCGCGCTCGCGTCGAGCGTCGGCGGAGGCGCGGGCGCAGCTCTGTCACGATCGCGCGAGTTGCTCGGCGAGGTCGTGGTAGGCGGCGCAGGCGCCGATCCCACGAGTGCCGGGCGGCCGCCTCGATCGCTCCCGCCTGAAGGCGCGCGACGACCTCGGGGCGGGCGGCGAGCGCATGCAGCGCCCAGCGCAGATCCTGCACGTCGCCGGGTGCGACCAGGAGCCCGGTCCGACGCGCGACGATCACGCACGCCCGGAAGGTCGGAGGCGACCGGAACGCAGCCCGCGGCCATGCCCTCGAGCAGCGTGAGCCCGAACGCCTCCTGGCGGTTCGTGGAGGGAAGGACGCAGACGTCGTGCGCCCGATAGGCGTCGACCAGCGCCTCCTCGTCGAGATATCCGGTCATCCGGACGTTGTCGGCGCCGCTGCTCGGCCACGCGGCGGAGGAGAGCGCCTTCTCCGGGACCGCGGCCGACGAGGGTGAGGGCGAGCCGCCGCTGGTGGGCGACGGCGTCGATCGCGACCGCGGCGCCCTTGTACGGGCGGAGCTGGCCGACGAACAGCACGCGCAGCGGCCGCGTGCCGTCGTAGCCGGTGGGAGCCGCCGGCTGGAAGCGACTCGACGTCGACGCCCCACGGCACCACCGAGACCGGGCGATCGTCGTTGTCGCCGAACAGGTCGGCGTACGCCTCGCTGGTGACGACGACGTGATCCGCGAGGCGGGCCAGCAGGCGATGGGCGGCGCCGTATAGGCGCTGCCGAGCCCGGCGAGCAGGCCCTCGTCGAACTCGAGCGTCGAGTGGTGGGTGTACAGGACGCGTGGCCTGCCCTGGCGACGGATGGCCCGGAGGAGCCCCAGCGAGAAGTCGGAGATCGTCGGAACCGGCCCGTGAACGTTGACGAGGTCGTAGAGGCCGGCGATCTCGGGCGCGAGGCGCAAGCAGCCTGCCGCCCAGCCCGGACAGGCGCACCTCCCCGGAGACGAAGTAGGGGGCGTCGGCGCTCGAGAGGCGTGTCGACCTCGTGCCCGTGCTGGCGCAGCCCGCGGGACGAGGCGATCGACGGAGTGCGCGACTCCGGAGGCGACCGGAGGGGACTCGGAGGCGATGATCAGGATGCGCATCTAGCCGGCGACTCCGTGATCGAGCTTCGGCTCAGCGGTCGCGGGCTTCCGGATCAGGCTCTGCCATCGCGGCCGCGTCGCGAAGGAGCTCCACATGCACCGGCGCGACCCGGCGGCGATCGGCGGAGATCGACGGCGTCGGCGGCCGTTCCGCCCATTTGCGGAGAGCCGCGACCCGAGGGGCTCCACTGCCAAAGCGAGATCAGCTCTCGCGCCGCCGCGACACGCCGTCGGCGATCCCGAGCTCGGCGTTCCCCTCGTCGGTGACCGCGAATCGGTAGGGGACGTCGCAGACCGTGCGCCACCTCGCCCGCACCAGGATCTCCGCCAGGACCCGCGAGCCCTGCGGGCGAAGTGCCACCGAATCGAGCACCTCGCGGCGCATCGCAAACAGGCCGCTTCCGGGGTCGCTCGTCAGCCGGGTCGCCGGCAAGAGCCAGCGCACGGCGACGCCCGAGCCGCGCGCCGCGAGGCGGCGCCAGCGGCTCTCCAGGCCGGCGGCCGATCCCCCGCGGCGGTAGCGGCTGCCCACGCAGATGTCGGCCCGGCCCAGGACGATCGGCGCCAGCAGCTCGGGCAGGATCTCAGGCGGGTGCTGGAGGTCGGCGTCGATCACGCAGACGATGTCCCCACGCGCCCGACCCAAGCCCGTGCGGATGGCGCCGCCGAGTCCCCCGCGCGGCCCGGCGCCGTTCGACGGGTCACCTCGAAGCGGCGCGCCCCGGCTCGGCGAGTCCGCGGAGCATCGAGGGCGTGTCGTCGTCGGAGTCGTCGATCACCTCGGCGTGCCAGTCGATCGGGAACGGTGCGAGCGCCGCCTCGACCCGCTCGACGAACGGCTCGACATGCGCGGCCTCGTTTCGGGTCGGCACCACGAGCGCCAGGGTCGCCGCTGGCATGGTTCCGGGCGCTTCAGGATCGCGGGCTGATGCCGGCCGAGGCCGAGTCACCGCCGACGCACCCGCGCCCCCAGCGATGTGGTCGCCTGCTGAATGTGCTCGTCCCTGAGGCTCTGAATACGCGCGCGTCCTCTGAGCTGGCGATGCGGAGGCCGAGGTCGTCCATGGCCCCGCGCGCAGATCGTACCCGAGCCGCGGAGAGCTTCAAAGTCGCTTTCCGCGAGCGCCGCGGTCACGATGCTCGGCAAGGGCTGAGCGGGGAAACCTCGCGCCCGGGATAGGGTGCCCGCTCTGACCACTCCCCACGAGCAGCGCCGCCGCGAGCTGGAGGTACTCCGTCAGCTGATCGCTGATTGCGAGCCCTACACCGACGCCGCGACCGTCCCGAACCCGACCGTCGCGGACATATTCGACCGCCACACCTCGCGGCTGCCGGAGACATCGAAGCTCCGCGGGCAGCTCGAGCGGCTCGCGGGAAGGCTTCGTCAGGACCCGGACGACGTCGTCGTCGGCTCTCACCTCCGCCAGATCGTCATCCGGTTCAAGCAGAGGGCCGACTGCTCGGCCCGCTCATCGAAGCGCGGGACGCGAGGCTGAGGCGAGAGGAGCTAGCGAGGCCGTCAAGCGAAAACGGCGAGGCGCCGGTGGGATCGCGCCTCGCCGTTCTACTTCCCCGTACATCCCTGCCGTCCCTGTACCCCTTGCCGTCCCTGGTCGACGTACCCGCAACGGTCTTTTCGTGGCCACCATCATCGACCGATTCGCCGCGGAGATCATGCGTAATGGTCCGCAGAGTGGTTGCGGGTAACTACGGTTTCGGGCGTCGCTCCTCGGCCGGCAGCTCGCCTGTCTCGCCGTAGACGCCGGGCGGCCAGGCGCCAAACCAGTTGTCGCGGGCGCCGTCGAGCGTCAGCACGCAGCCGGAGAAGAAGTCGCCCGCGGGGGAGGCGAGGAAGGCGATCAGCCAGGCCATCTCCTCGGGGCGGCCCAGGCGCTGGAGCGGGATCGTGCGCGGGACGTTCTCGGCCACCTCGCGCGGATACTTGGTGCGGATCACCTCGGTGTCGAACTGGCCGGCGGCGATCGCGCAGAGCTTGACCTGAAAGCGCGACCACTCGATCGAGAGTGTCCGCATCATGTTCTCGACCGCCGCCCGGGCGGCGCCGGAGTGGACCATCCCCGGCATCCCGTTGTGGGGGGAGATCGTCACGCTCACCACCTTGCCGCCCTCCTGCGGGATGAACGCCTTGGTCGCCGCCGCATGGGTCATCTGCCAGGTGCCCTGGACGTTGAGCTCGGTGACGGTGCGAAACCCCTTCGGGGAGATCGCCTCGGCCGGGCTCAGGAACTGCCCGCCCGCGTTGTTGACGAGGACGTCGAGCCGGCCGTGGCGCTCGAGCACCCCGTCGACGAGCGCGTCGACCGCCGCCTCGTCGCGGATGTCGGTGGGCACCGCCTCGGCCCGGGCGCCCGCCTCGAGGAGCTCGGAGGCGAGCTCCTCGAGCGGCTCCTCCCGGCGCCCGCAGCCGACCACCGTCGCGCCCAGCGCCGCGAGCTCGCGCGCGGTCGCCTTGCCGAGACCCGTCCCGGCACCCGAGACGATGCAGACCTGACCGTCGAGCAGGCCGGGGGCGAAGACGTCCGATCGCAGCTCGTCGGGCACGGGCCGGGAGCTTACGCAAGGGCGCATTCGGGCCGATGGGCGCCGTCCTGCGCGCCCGAAGGCCCGCCGCTACGCTGGTCCGCCCCATGAACGTCCATGCGGAACCGAAGCCGTTGCGCGAGCCGCTTCCGGGCGGGCGCGAGGGCGCGACCGTGAGCGTGGAGCCGCTCCTCGGCGGCGAGATGCAGGGGCCGCCGGGATGGTTCGAGGCGAGCGGCGGTCCGCGGATGCGCAGGCTCGCGGCGGCCGGGATCGGCGTGCCGCGTTCGCGCTGGTGGTGGGTCCCCTGCCCCGCTTACCTGATCCACCACCCGTCCGCCGGCGCCTTCCTCGTCGACACCGGGCTTCACGGCTCGGTCGCCGCCCGCCCGCACGAGAACATGGGCCGCGCCCTGGCGCGATTCGCGAAGCCCCGGGTCGAGCCTGGCCGCGACCTCCCCGCCCAGCTTCGCGAGCGCGGCCTCGACGCCCCCGATCTCTCGCTCGTCGTGCTCACCCACCTGCACGTGGACCACGCCTCGGGGATCTCGTCGTTTCCCAACTCGACCTTCGTCGTCACCGCCGCCGAGTGGCACGCTGCGACGACCGACCCGAGGCCGCTCTTTCGCGGCTACCGGCCCGAGCAGTTCGACTTCGTATTCGACTACCGGACGCTCAGCTACGACCGCTCGGGGATCACGTCCTACTCGAGCTTCGGGCGCACCTTCGACCTGTTCGGCGACGGCAGCGTCCGCCTCGCCTTCACGCCCGGCCACACGGCGGGCCACCAGAGCGTCATCTGCAAGCTGCGCGACCGCGACTTCGTGATCGCCGGCGACGCCGTCTACACCTGGCGCCAGCTCGAGGGAGGCCCGCCCCCGCCGCACCCCGTCGACCCGCACACCTGGCGCCGCTCGCTCCACGAGCTCCAGCTCTTCCACCGCTCCTACCCGCAGGCGGTGATCGTCCCGGGCCACGATCCCGCCCACTGGCGCACCCTTGACGAGCGCTACGAGTAGCGTCGTTTAGCGCGTCGCGAGGGCGGTTAGGAGCCTCCGTGCAGGCAAACGGAGGAGGCAGGAAATGTCGAACACCGACATCCTCGAAGGAGGGATTTCAGGCGTTCGGCCGACGGGGATCTGGACGGCGCGACCAGAACTTCGCCGACGACGTACGCTGGGAGAACCCGGAGGCGCCGCAACTCCCGAACAACGGCGTCAACGAGGGCAAGGACGCGGTGAAGAACCTGTTCGCGGACACCCTGACCTCTGGGAGTCCTTCGACTTGACGCCCGACGAGTTCCACGAGGACGGCGACACAGTGATCGTGCTCAGCCACTCGGAGGCGAAGGCGAAGGAAACCGGCAAGGAGGTCAAACTGCCCTGGGTCCACACCTTCCGGTTCGGGGATGGCAAGGTGACCGAGGTCCAGGCGCTGACCGACACCGCGCTCGCGGCGGACGCACTCGGGAGCGAGGCTCTTGAGCGAGCTAGTGCGAGTCGGCGGCGCCGCTCGGGGCGCCGGGCGAGCCGTCGCCGGCGATCCCGCTCTTCAGCGAGCGGATGACGCCGCGCCGGCCCTGCTCGTCGAGCGCGCTCGTACATCTCGCGCACCGGGGCGAAGATCTGCTCGGCGGCCTCCTGCTGCTGCTCGCTGGGAGGGCTCGGCGACGACCGGGAAAGTCATCGGCTCGCCGTACTGGACGGTGACCTTCGGGAAGCGGAGCCGCTTCCAGCTCGCGCACGCCCTGCGAGCCGTGGATCGCGACCGGGACGACCGGGACGCCCGGACTCGAGCGCGAGCCGGCCGACGCCCGGCTTCGGCTCGCCCGAGGCCCCCGGTGCGCGAGCGCCCGCCCTCGGCGTAGATCAGCACGCAGCCGCCGCGCTCGAAGATCGCGTGCGCGGTGATGAACGGCTCCTCGTCGTGGTGGCCGCGCATCACCGGGAAGACGCCGCCGACGCGGAAGATGTAGTCGCCGATCGGGTTGCCGAAGAGCTGCGACTTCGCCATGAAGTGGATCTTCCGCCGGATGTAGACGCCGCAGAAGAAGTGGTCCATGTTCGAGAAGTGGTTCGGCGCGAGGATGACGGGCCCGTCGGCCGGGACGTGCTCGGTCGCCGATCGCGCGCGTCCGGTAGAAGAGCAGCGCGATCGGCGTGAGGATCATCCGCACGAGCTCGTAGATCCAGCCCGGCCGGTGCGTCGCGCGTCCACTCGTGGAAGTGCTGGAAGTGCTCGGCGGGGCGCTTCTCCTTGTAGTTCTGCGGCTTCAGCTCGGCCATCCGGGTTGGTCGCCTACCCGGCGCACGGTGTAGGTCCGCCCGGTTACGGCGGCTCGCTACTCGCGCGCCCAGCCCCGCGGGCGCGCTCGAGCGCCTCGTGCCAGCGGGCGAGCAGCGACTCGCGCTCGTCCTCGCCCATCCGCGGCTCGTAGCGGCCGCCTCGCGCCACATCGCGCGGACCTCGCTCGGCGTCCCAGAGCCCGGTCGCGATCCCGGCGAGGTAGGCGGCGCCGAGCGCGGTCGTCTCGGAGACCTCGGGCACGACCACCGGCACCCCGAGGACGTCGGCCTGGAACTGCATCAGCCAGCGGTTGGCGACCGCGCCGCCGTCGCGCCTTCAGCTCGTCGAGGCGCTCGCCCGAGGCCGCCTCCTGGGCGCGGACCGCGTCCACGGTCTGGTAGGCGATCGCCTCGAGCGCCGCGCGCGCGAGGTGGGCGCGGCCGTTGCCGCGGGTGAGCCCGACGATCGTCCCGCGCGCGTAGGGGTCCCAGTGCGGCGAGCCGAGGCCGGTGAGCGCGGGGACGAAGTAGACGTCGTCGTTGGAGTCGAGCGAGCCGGCGAGCGCCTCGGTCTCGGCCGCCTCGGCGATCACCCCGAGCCCGTCGCGCAGCCACTGGACCGCGGCGCCGGTGACGAAGACCGATGCCTCGAGCGCGTAGTCGGTCTCCCTGCCGAGGCCCCAGGCGACCGTCGCGAGCAGGCCCTCGCCGGGGTCGGCGCGCTCGGTGCCGGTGTTGAGCAGGACGAAGCTGCCGGTGCCGTAGGTGTTCTTGGCGATGCCCGGCTCGTGGCAGGCCTGGCCGAAGAGCGCGGCCTGCTGGTCGCCGGCGATCCCGGCCACCGGGCACGTCGCCGCCGAACTCGTCCGTGCGGCCGTAGACCTGCGGCGGAGGGCACGGGCTCGGGGAGCGCCGCGGGATCGACGCCGAGCAGCTCGCAGAGCTCGCCGTCCCAGCGCGAGCTCGTGGATGTCGAAGAGCATCGTCCGCGACGCGTTCGAGACGTCGGTGACGTGGCGGCCGGTGAGCTTGAAGACGAGCCAGGAGTCGATCGTGCCGAAGACGGCGTCCTCGCGCTCGCGGCGACGTTCCGCAGCAGCCACTCGATCTTGGTGCCGGAGAAGTAGGGGTCGATGACGAGCCCGGTGCGCTCGCGGACGAGGTCGGTGTGGCCCTGCCTCGCGAAGCTCGTCGCAGCGCGCGGCGGTGCGCCGGTCCTGCCAGACGAGCGCGTGGTGGACGGGCTCGCCGGTCTCGGGATCCCACGCGACGACCGTCTCGCGCTGGTTGGTGATCCCGATCCCGGCCAGGCTCGCGCCGGCGATGCCGGCGTTGCCGATCGCCTCCGACGGCGACCCGGCGGGTCACCTCCAGATCTCGTTCGCGTCGTGCTCGACCCAGCCCGGCCGCGGGAAGTGCTGGCGGAACTCGCTGTAGGCGCGCCCGGCGATCCTCGCCATCGCGGTCGAAGACGAGGCAGGTCGTGCCGGTCGTCCCCTGGTCGATCGCGAGGATCACGGCCCGGCAGGCTAACCCGGCTGCGGAGCCGGGACGAGAAGACGCGCAGGAAGTCGACGAGCTGGCGGCCGCGGTGGACGAACCCGCGCAGGGTCCGGCCGGTGGCGCGGTGCTCGAGGTCGAGCTCGAGCTCGACGACCCGCAAGGCCCGCGCGGGCGGCGTCGATGTTCATCGCCGTCTCCATCCCGTAGCCGGGGGCGAACGGGAGCAGGCCGCGCAGCGCGTCGCCGCGGAGCGCGCGCTGGCCCGAGATCGGCGCCCCCAGCTCGACGCCGCCGCAGGCGCTCGCGTCGCCCAGCGCGAGAAGCCGAGCGCGATCCCGAAGCCGCCGCCCACGCGCCGCGCGAAGGCGGCGATCGCGAGATCGCACTCGCCGCCCTCGACCGCCGCGACGAGCGGCGCGAGCTGCGCGGCGCCGACTCGCCGAGGTCGCCGTCGCAGAGGAGCACGACGCCGCTGGCTCGCCCTCGCTCAGGAGCGCCTCGGCGGCGGCGGTCACGTTCGCGCCCTTGCCGTGCGGGCGGCCGCGGCTGACGACCTTGGCGCCGTGGGCGAAGCGCCTCCTCGCCGGTGCCGTCGTCGGAGGCGTCGTCGGCGACCCAGAGCGCCGCGCCCGGGAAGCGTCGCCGCGAGCGCGTCGAGGGTCGCGCCGATCCGGTCGGCCTCGTTTCGGGCGGCGACGATCACCGAGACGGGTTCCGCTGCCACGGCCGGATATTCTGCCGCCGCGCCATGGCCGACGTCGAGGCCCACATCACCGGAACGGTCTGGAAGATCGAGGTCGCGGTCGGCGACGACGTCGACGAGGGCGACACGGTCGCGATCCTCGAGTCGATGAAGATGGAGATGCCGGTCGAGGCCGAGGACCCCGGCAAGGTCAAGGAGATCCGCTGCGAGGAGGGCCAGTCGGTCTCCGAGGGCGACGTCCTCGTCGTCCTCGAGTAGCGTCCCGGCGTGACCAGCCGGAGGAGCTCGCCTCCGGAAAGCTGCTGCTCGACGAGCCGGCCGACGGCGTCGCCCGGCTGACGCTCAACAACCCCGAGAAGCGCAACCCGCTCGACCACGAGGTCCTCGACGCGCTCGCGGAGGTCGCTGCCCCGGCTCGACGACGGGATCAGGTACCGCTGCGTCCTGATCACCGGCGCCGGCCGCGCCTTCTCGGCCGGCTACGACATCGGCTCGATCCCCGACGAGAGCTTCGCCGAGCGACGCCGAGGCGCTCGTCGCCCACCCTTCCACGCCGCGATGGAGGCGGTCAGCGCCCACCCCTATCCCGGTCGTCGCCGCGATCAACGGCCACTGCCTCGGCGGCGGGCTCGAGCTCGCGGTGCGCTGCGACCTGCGCGTCTGCGCCGCCGGCGCGAAGCTCGGCATGCCGCCGGCCCGGCTCGGGCTCGTCTACGGCCACACCGGGCTGCGCCGCTTCATCGACGTGGTCGGCGTCGCGCGGACGAAGGAGCTCTTCCTCACCGGGCTCACCGTCGAAGGGCCCCGGGCGGAGGAGATCGGCCTCGTCCACGCCGTGACCGAGGACCACCTCTGCCCGGCACGGCGCTCGAGCTGGCCGAGACGATCGCCGCCAACGCGCCGATCTCGATGCGCGGCAACAAGCAGGCGATCGAGACGCTGGCCGCCTTCCCCCGCCTCACCGACGAGCAGGAGCGCGAGCTGGTCGAGCTCCGCGCGCCTGCTTGAGTCGGAGGACTTCCGCGAGGGCATCCGCGCCTTCGCCGAGCGCCGCCAGCCGCGCTGGACCGGGCGCTGACGTCGCGGCCAGACAGCTGGCTCGCCTTCGAGCGTCGCTCGACCTCATCTCGACGTTGCCGCGAATGCGCCCGAGATCGGGCATCTCGCCGGCCGAGCCGCGCCTCCTCGAACGCCGCCTGGTCGATGCCGGGACGCGGCCGGTGACGGTGATCGCAGCTCTTCACGCCCTCCCCGCGACGAAGGAGACGGTCGCGTGGCCTCGATCTCTCGGGCGGTTCCCCGCCTCGCCAGCTCGTGCGAGAGCGCCATGCAGTAGCAGGAGGCGTGGGCGGCGGCGAGCAGCTCCTCCGGGCTCGTCGTGCCCTCGGTGCGCTCGACCCGCGCCTGCCAGGTGACCTCGACATCGGGAATCGCCGCTCGCGGGCTCGTGGTGCCGCTACCCTCGGCAGGCGCCCTCCAGAGGGTCGTCTGCCTTCGACTCGCTCGCCATCTGCACTCCCTTGCCTCTCGTCCGGCCCGATTCCTAGCCTCCGCGTCCGCACGCTAACCGAGGAGGCGCGATGCCGTCGCTGATCAGCTTCGAAGAGGCGCTCGAGCTCGCCGAGATCTCGGACCGCGACGAGATCACCGCGCTCGTCGAGCGCGCCTGGGCGGTGCGACAGGAGCGCTTCGGCGACTCGACCGACCTCTGCTCGCTGGTCAACGCGAAGTCGGGCGGCTGCGCCGAGGACTGCGGCTTCTGCGCCCAGTCGCGCTACGCCGAGGCGGACACGCCGATGCACGCGATGATGGAGCCCGAGCAGATCCTCGAGCACGCGAAGGCGGCCGAGGCGGCCGGCGCGCACCGCTTCTGCATGGTCACCCAGGGCCAGGGGCTCTCGAAGCGCGACTTCGCGAAGATCGAGGCCGGCGCCAAGCTCGTCGCCGAGCAGACGAACCTGAAGCGCTGCGTCTCGATCGGCCACATCTCCCCGGACCGCGCGCGGCGCGCTCAAGGACGCCGGCGATCCAGCGCGTCCACCACAACGTCGAGACCGCGCGCTCCTACTACGACGAGGTGACGACGACGGTCCGCTACGAGGGCCGGATGCGGACGATCGACGCGGTCAAGGAGGCGGGGCTGGAGACCTGCGTCGGCGGCATCCTCAACCTCGGCGAGTCGCCGCGCCAGCGGGTCGAGATGGCGTTCGAGCTCGCCGAGGTGAACCCGACCTCGGTGCCGATCAACCTGCTCAACCCGCGCACGCGGGACGAAGTTCGGCGACCGGCCGCTGATGGACCCGTGGGAGGTCGTCAAGTGGGTGGCGATCTTCCGCCTGATCCTGCCCGACGCGCTCTTCCGGCTCTGCGGCGGCCGGGTCGAGAACCTCGAGGAGCTGCAGCCGCTGGCGGTGAAGGCGGGGCTCAACGGGGTGATGATGGGCAACTTCCTGACCACCCTCGGCGCCGAGCCCGCCGACGACCGGGCGATGTTCGAGGAGCTCGGCCTGAACGTCGGCGCGCCAGGCCGACAACGGCGCCAACCCGCGGCCCGACAACCGCTCCGGCTGGCTCGACGGCGAGACGCCGCGCGACCCCGGTGGACGAGCTGATCGACTCCCAGGCCGAGGCCAACTTCTGGGATCCCTCGACCCAGCTCCGGGTGGTGAAGAAGAAGCGCAAGCCGCCGCCCTATCCAGAGCGCCGAGCGGCGTGAGCGACGTCTCCGAGCGGCTCGCCGAGCTTCGCGAGGCGGGCCTCTACCGCGAGCTGCGCGAGGTCGGGGGCGCGCAGGGGCCGCGCGTGCTCGCTCGACGGGCGCGAGGTGCTGCTGCTCTGCTCGAACAACTACCTCGGCCTCGCCGAACCACCCGAGCGGTGCGCGAGGCGGCGGCCAAGGCGGCGATGCGCTGGGGAGCGGGAGCCGGGGCCTCGCGGCTGATCTCCGGCTCGATGACCCTCCACCGCCGGCTCGAGGAGCGGCTCGCGGCGTTCAAGGGCACCGAGGCGGCGCTGCTGTTCGGCTCCGGCTACCTCGCCAACACCGGAACGGTCTCGGCGCTCGCCCGGCGAGGGCGAGGTCGTCTTCTCGGACGAGCTCAACCACGCCTAGCATCATCGACGGCTGCCGGCTCTCGCGCGGCGGAGACCTTCGTCTACGCCACGCCGATGCTCGAGCACCTCGCCTGGGGCCTCGAGCGCGCCGGGGGCGCGGCGTCGCTGATCGTCACCGACGGGGTCTTCTCGATGGACGGCGACGTCGCGCCGCTCGGCGGAGCTGGCCGAGCTGGCCGAGCCGCCACGGCTGCCGGCTGATGGTCGACGAGGCGCACGGGACGGGGGCGCTCGGCCCGTGCGGGCGCGGCGCGGTCGCCGCCGCCGGGGTCGGCGAGCGAGGTCGACGTGATCGTCGGCACGCTCGGCAAGGCCCTCGGCGGCTACGGCGCCTACGTCTGCGCGGCCGCCGAGATCCGCGAGCTCCTGATCAACGTCGCCCGCCCGTTCGTCTTCTCGACCGCCCTGCCGCCGCCGGCCGTCGCCGCCGCCGACGCCGCGCTCCGCGCAGCTCGAGCGGCCCTCGACGCGCGGTCGCGGCGCCTGCGCGCGCAACGCGCACACCGTCCGATCGGCGCGCTCGCCGCCGAGGGACTTCGACGTCGAGCGAGCGCGGCACGCAGATCGTCCCGATCGTGGTCGGCGACGCGGCCGACGCCACCGAGCTCTGCGAGGCGGGCCCTCGCGGCGCGGCGTCTTCGCCCAGGCGATCCGGCCCGCCGACGGTTCCGGAGGGAACCTCGCGCCTGCGGCTGACGGTGATGGCGACCCACCGCGAGAGCGAGCTGCGCCGGGCCGCCGCGGCGATCGCGACGCGTGGCGGGAGGTCGCGGGCTCGACGCCGACACCCTGGCCGCCGCAGCGTGAGCGGCGTCTTCGTCACCGGCACCGGGACCGAGGTCGGCAAGACCGTGGTCGCCGCCGCGATCGCGCGAACGGCGAGCGCGCGGGGCGAGCGGGTGGCGGTCTTCAAGCCCGCGCGTCACCGGCCTCGACGAGGGCCCGATCCCGGCGCGCGCCCGACCACGAGCTGCTCCGCCGCGCCGCCGGCAGCGAGCAGTCCGACGAGGAGATCGCGCCGTACCGCTACGGACCGCCGGTCTCGCCCCACCTCGCCGCCGAGCTCGCGGGCGAGCGGATCGAGCCGGCGGCGCCTGGTCGAGGCGGCGCGGGCGCGCGGCGCGAGAGCGCGGATCTGCTCGTCTGCGAGGGCGTCGGCGGCCTGCTCGTCCCGCTGACGCTCGGCTACCTGGTTCGCGACTTCGCCCGCGACCTCGGCCTGCCGGTGGTGATCGCGGCGGCGCCGGGTCTCGGCACGATCAACCACACGCTGCTGACGATCGAGGCGGCCCGCGCGGTCGGCCTCGAGGTGGCGGCCGTGGTGCTCACGCCATGGCCCGAGGAGCCCGGGGAAATCGAGCGCTCCAACCGCGAGGCGATCGAGCGGCTCGGAGGCGTCCCCGTTGCGGTGCTGCCCCGCCTCGACCTCGCCGACCCGGGCTCCTGGCCGGCGCTGGATCCATTGGCCCGCAAATAGCGGGCTCGCCAGGTCCCGTTCCCGCCGGGGCGCGGTATATGTTCGCCCGCAGGCGATGTCGGAGAGCATGCGGGAGCTGGATCACAGCCACCTCTGGCACCCGTTCACGCAGCAGCGCGGCTGGGTCGAGGAGGGGCCGCTGGTGATCGAGTCGGGCGAGGGCACCGACCTATCGACGTCGAGGGTCGCCGCTACATCGACGGCGTCTCCTCGCTGTGGTGCAACGTCCACGGTCACCGCCATCCCGGGATCGACCAGGCGATTCGCGACCAGCTCGATCGGGTCGCACACTCGACGATGCTCGGGCTCACCCACGGCCCGCGGCGCCGAGCTGGCGGGTCGCCTGGTCGAGATCGCGCCGCCGCGACTCGAGCCGCGTGTTCTACTCGGACTCCGGCTCGACCGCAGCGGAGATCGCGATGAAGATGGCCTTCCAGTACTGGCACCAGCGCGGCGGCCAGCACGCGCGCCGGACCGGGTTCGTCACGCCTCCGAGACGCCTACCACGGCGACACGCTCGGCTCGGTGTCGGTCGGCGGCATCGACCTCTTCCACTCGGCCTACGAGCCGCTCCTGTTCCGCTGCCTGGAAGGTCGCGGCCGGCGACGCCGGCAGACCTCGAGCGGGTCGCTCGAGCGACACGGCGAGCGGGTCGCGGCGGTGATCGTCGAGCCGCTCGTCCAGGGGGCAGCCGGGATCCGCGTGCAGCCGCCGGGCTACCTGCGCGACGTTCGCCGGCTCTGCGATCGCTTCGGGACGCTTCTGATCTGCGACGAGGTCGCGACCGGGTTCGGCCGCACGGGGACGATGTTCGCCTGCGAGCAGGAGCGGGTCTCGCCGGACTTCCTCTGCCTCGGCAAGGGGCTCACCGGCGGCTATCTGCCGCTGGCGGCGACGCTGGCCACCGAGCGCGTCTACGAGGGATTCCTCGGCGCCCCCGAGGAGGGCCGGACCTTCTTCCACGGCCACACCTTCACCGGCAACCCGCTCGCCTGCGCGGCGGGGCTGGCGAACCTCGACGCGTTCGAGCGCGAGCACACGCTCGCTTCGGCTGCAGCCGAAGATCCGCCTGCTTCACGAGCTGCTCGGCAAGGGATCGCCGAGCTGGACGAGGTCGCCGAGGTGCGCGGTCGCGGGTTCATGGTCGGGATCGACCTCGGCGAGCACGATCCCGGCACTTCGACTGGGCCACCGGGTCGACGCTCGAGGCACGCGAGCGCGGCGCGATCATCCGGCCGCTCGGCGACGTCGTCGTGCTGATGCCGCCGCTCGCGATCTCCAAGGTGGACCTGACCCGCCTGGTCGCGATCACGCGCGAGTCGATCGGCGCAGCGCACGAGTCCGCCTACGGCGATCCGCGCCGGCGAGATGCCGGCCCGGCGCTCGGCGGCAGGCTGGCCGAAGCCGCCTAGCGGCTCAGCGGCGCCGCGCCGACGCTTGCGCCGCGGCCGCGGCCCGCTCGCCCTGGCTTCGGCCCCAGCGCTTCTCCGCCCGGGCGACGCGCTCGAACTGCGGCTCGCACGATCCGCGCCGGATCCGCTGGCCGGCACGAGCGGCCGCGCGGCCCGGTGCGCGGCGGCGGCGGCGCGGTAGGCGGCGGCGTGAGCGGCGGTCCAGCGCAGGCGGTACATGTTCCGCACCCGCGCCGGCAGCGACCCGATCACGAGCAGGTTGATCACCTCGAGCGCCGGCCGGTCGTACGGCGCCCCCGGGATCTCGAGCCCGACGATGCGGCCGATCTCGCGGGCCTCCTCTGTGAGGAAGACCTCGTCGCTCGCGAGCCGGCCGTCGAACCAGGCGCGGAACTCGGCGTAGCGTCTCCGGAGTCTCGGCGCGCGGGAGGTAGAAGAGCTCGCCCCAGCGACGGTAGTCCTGCCAGAGCGCCTCGCGCTCGTGCGGGCGTGAGCGGCCGCACCAGCTCCTCGTAGAGGGTCTGGCCGGAGTCGGCGATGCAGGCCAGCGTCCAGAGCATCTGCTTCGGGTCGAGGGCGTCGTAGGGCGTGCCGGCCGGGTACGGCCCGGCGGGCTGCTCGAGGTCGCCCTTGGTCCGCTGGTGGAGCCGGTGGACGCGCGCCAGCTCGCGGTCGGCCTCCGCCTTCGTCCCGAAGAAGGTGGTCTCGAAGACCTTCGCCGTGCGGACCAGCCGGTCGAAGGGCGACGCGGCGCCGGCGCTGGCCATGAACGTGCCCACGGTCACGACCGGATCGACGGCTCCGACCATCAGCCCGCGCTGTCCGTAGAGCAGCCCGACGATCCGCTGCTCGTGCACCGTGGCGCAGCATCGAGCGCCCGCGCGGGAAGTAGCCCTGGTCGGCCGCGTTTGCGTCGCCGGCCATCCTGGTCGAGATTATCCGTGATGGAACGGTCGACCACGCGTAGTGATGACGTGAACGAGGCCCTCGCGGCACCCGCGACCGAGATCCCCGACGACGCCTCCGTCGAGTTCGAGGCGCTCTACCGCTCGAGCCGGGACGACCTCTACGCCTACGTCGCCGGCCTGCTCCGCGACCGCTCGGGATCGCCCGCAACGCCGCGCTCGACGAGCTGCGCAGGCGCCGCCGGCAGGCGGAGCTGTCCGCGACCCGGAGGACCCCTGGCGCGCGTCGGCCGACGCGACGACCTCCGGCGGATCATCAGGCGGGTCGAGTTCGCACGTCGCCGTCACCGTCACCTCCGACGGCGCCGGCGACGGCGAGTGGGGGGTCGAGGAGGCGCTGGACGACGTCGGCGGCGTGCTCTCCACCGCCGCCGGGGTGGCCTCGCCGCGCTCGCGGTGCTGGTGCCGCTGGCACTCTTCTTCGCGCTGGCCGCGCTCGCCACAGGCTCGCGTCCGCCGCGGCCGCGAGCGGGCGCTCGACACCGCACCGTCCGAGCGGTAGACGGCCTCTGTCGAGTTATTGGCGCTATTCGCCAGAAACTCGACTAGCCTGGCGGGGACTACTCCTCGTAGGGCTCGAAGTCGGCCTTGCGCGCGCCGCACACCGGGCAGAACCAGGTGTCGGGGATGTCGTCGAACGCCGTTCCCGGCGGGATCCCGCCGTCCGGATCGCCCTCGTCGGGGTCGTAGATGAATCCGCACGAGGTGCACATCCAGAGCTGCTTGGTCTGAGTCGCCTCCATCGGCCGGCAGGTTAGCGTTCCGCCATGGCCGACGAGCCAGTCACGCCGCGGCCCGCCGCGACCGTGATCCTGCTCCGCCGCTCGGGCAAGCACACCGCGCGCGGGCTCGAGGTGCTGCTCGTCCAGCGCAACCCCGAGGCGCGGTTCATGCCCGGCGTCTGGGTCTTTCCCGGCGGGGCGGTCGACGACGTCGACGCCGGCGGCGACGAGGAGTCCCGCCACCGCGCCTGCGCGGTCCGCGAGCTCGCCGAGGAGGCCGGGATCGAGCTGGCGCCCGATGCCGAGCTGGTCCTCTGCTCCCGCTGGATCACGCCCGAGCTCGTGCCGATCCGCTTCGACACCCGCTTCTACCTCGCGCTCGCCCCGCCCCACTCCCCGCCCCGCCCGACGGCTCGGAGACGGTCGACGCCGGCTGGTTCGAGCCCGCGGCCGCGCTCGCGAGCTGCCGCGACGGCGAGCTCGACCTCGTCTTCCCGACGATCAAGCAGCTCGAGGCGCTCGCGGGCTTCTCCAACTCGCAGGAGGCGCTCGAGGCCTCCCGGGACTCGACGGTCGACCCGATCCTCCCCAGGCGTCGTCGGCGAGGCCGAGCGAGCGCAGGGTGGTGCTCCCCGGCGACGCCGGGTATGAATAGGGCATGACGGCGACGCTCCCGGACACGGTGCGCGAGGCGTTCTCCCGCTTCGTCACCTGCGAGTACACGACGATCGACGCGCGCCAGCAGCCGATCGCCTGGCCGGTGACCCCCTACTACTCGGACGGCGGAGCGACGATCGACGTGTCCACGGGGCTCGGCTATCCGAAGAAGGCGACCGACGCCGAGCGCCATCCCTCCGTCGGGCTGCTCTTCTCCGATCCCACCGGCTCCGGGATCGACGACGGCAGGCAGGTCTTCGTGCAGGGGATCGCGGAGGTGGACGATCGCGATCTCGGCGCCAACCGAGAGCGCTACCTGCGGGAGTCGCTCAAGAAGCTTCCCGCCACTCGGGACATGCACCCGCCGAAGCCGATCCGGCGGCTGTTCGCCTGGTACTACACCGCCTCTACGTCAAGGTCCGCCCCGAGCGGGTCTTCGTCTGGCCCGACGGCGACCACACCAAGCCGCCCGAGCTGATCGACTCACACCAGGAGGAGGTCCGGTCCGGGCACGCCGAGGAGCCGCTAGAGCCGCACGCGGAGCCGGCAGGCGGAAAGAAGGCGTGGGACGAGCGGATCGCCGAGCTCGGGCGACCGCTACGAGACCGCGGTGCTCGCCTGGCTGGCCCCGGACGGATTCCCGCTCGCGGTCCGGGTTCCGCCGATTCCCGAGCCGGCGATGGAGCGGATCGCGATCGGTCACGGGCCCCGCCGGGCTGCCGCTGACCGAGGGCCGGGCCTGCCTCACCGCGCACGCTCACGCGCCCGACTTCACCTGGCAGGAGAACTTCCAGGTCCGCGGCGACCTCGTCCGCGAGGGCGAGTCCTGGGCGCTCGTCCCGCACAAGCTGGTCGGCGGCATGGAGCTCCCCAAGGAGAGCAACCTCGCGCGCCTGCGGCGCGGGATGGCGCATTCGTTTCGCTACTGGCGCCGGGCGCGCGAGGAGCGCGAGCGGCGCTCAGGCTGACTCTGCCGGATTGGCCGGGAACGGCTCCAACCCCGCGTGCCAGGGGCCGGCGGGGAACGGCTGGACGCCGTGCTCCTCCATCTCGCGGCGGACGCGGCGGAAGAGCTCGCCGCCGCCCTCGAGGGCGAGCTCGAGCTCCTCGGCGGTCGGTCGCGCAGGCGCCAGAGGAAGTAGATCTGGCGCTCGGAGACGCCGAAGTCGATCTCGCGGTCGATCGTGGTCACCCAGTCGAGGAACGCCGGGCCGAACAGCTCGCGGAGGGCGATCGGGTCGTGGTCGCGGGGGACGGTGGCGAGGAAGCGCTTGTTGAAGTCGAGGCTCTCGAACTCGACCTTGCGGCGGGAGGCGACGCGCTCGAACGACGTCCTCCGGGTTCGCCTCGAGCGACTCGACGTTGAAGATCGGGACGACGCTCGCGAGGTCGGGCATGTGGGCCTTGACCAGGACGCCGCCCGGCAGCACCGCCTTCTTGAACAGTCCGCCGGCCTCGTACTCCTCGGCGTCGCAGCTCGCGCCCCAGGCATCGCGCGCGAGCTGACCGGTGAGCCGGTTCGTGCCGCCCGGGCATAGCGCCGGCGGCGCATCGACGGGGTTGAGGCCGCCGATCGGCGTCGTAGCCGAAGCTCGTGCTTCTTCCCGTACTCGGCGACGATCCCCGCCCAGGCAGCCGCGTCGTCGGCCGCGCTCACAGTGCCCTGCGGTAGAGCTCGGCGAAGTCCTCCTCCGAGGGCTCGCGCGGGATTGACCAGGGTCGACCCCTCGCCCATCGCGTCGGCGGCGAGCTGCGGGATGCCCTCCTCCGGCACCCCCACCTCGGAGAGCCGGCCGGGGAGGCCGAGCCGGGAGCGCAGATCGCGAACCCAGTCGGCGAGCGCGGAGCCGACCGCCCGCTCCGCCCCCGCCTGCGTCGAGGTCGAGCAGCTCGCAGACCGTCCGGTAGCGGTCGACGACCTCCGGCTCGCCCGCCGGCGTTGAACTCGATCGTCACCGGCAGGTGGATCGCGTTGGCGACCCCGTGCGGGACTCCGTAGCGGGCCCCGCAGGGATGCGAGAGCGAATGGGCGATGCCGGTCGCCCCGAGCCCGGTCGGCACGATCGCCAGGTTGGCGGCGGCCAGCATGCTCCCGCGCGCGTCCTCGTCCGAGGGATCGCTCACGGCTCGCTCGAGGTTCTCGCGGATCAGCCGGATCGCGTGCAGCGCGTAGGCGTCGAAATGGGGGTTCCACTCGGTCGAGGTGAGCGCCTCGATCGCGTGGGTGAGCGCGTCCATGCCGGTCGCCGCCGCGATCGCGGGCCGGCAGGGTCTCGGTCGCGACCGGGTCGAGGATCGCGAGGTCCGGGGCCACGGTGAAGTCGAGGATGACGAACTTGATCTGGCGCTCCGAGTCCTTGATCACCGCGACCGGGCTCACCTCGGACCCCGTGCCGGCCGTCGTCGGGATCGCCGCCGCGGGCGCGAGCGGGAGCGGGCGGCCGAGCCCCTCGTCCTCGCGCGGCAGGACGTAGACGCCCTCCCAGTCGGCGACGGCGCCGCCGTGCGTGAAGATCACGTTGGCCGCCTTCGCCGTGTCCATCACCGAGCCGCCGCCGACCGCGAGGAAGCTGTCGGCGCCGGCCTCCTTCGCCGCCGCCGCGCAGGCGACGACGACCGCGGTGTCCGAGTCCTGCGGGACGGAGTCGAAGATCGCGGCCGCCTCGAGCCCGCCGTCCTCGAGCCCGGCGATCACGCGATCGACGAGGCCCGTGCCCCGGAGCACCTCGTCGGTGACGAGAAGCGGCCGCTTCGCGCCCTCCTTCGAGAACTCGAAGCCCGTGCCCTCGATCATCCCGCGCCCGGCGACGACCCGGGTCGGCGCCGTGAACTGCCAGAAGTCCTTGAACGGCAAACCGAAGGTGTCGCTAGACGTCGACCAGGTCCTGGCGCCCCTGGGCCTCGAGCTGGGCCTTGTAGCGCGGGAAGACCGGCTTCGTCAGCGGCACGAGCTTGAGGATCTTCGCCACCGGGCCCTTGGCCTTGATCTGCCCACGCGCGAGCGCGACCGTGACGTTCACCTGGCCGAGCCAGAAGCGGTGGGCGGTATCAGCCTCCATCGACATCGTCACCTCGGGCTCCATGTCCGAGTCCCCGAAGTCGACGTCGCCGGGCTGGCCCTCCTGAAGCCGGACCGTGATCGCGGACTCCGGCTCGCGGTACTCGTAGCGAACGATCGTGTTCGCCTTGCGGAACTTCGGCGCCAGCTCCTCGTCCTCGGCGAGTCGGCGAACAGCTTGCCGATCGTCGTCGTAGACCTCTTCTGCATCCTTGAAGTAGGCCAACCGGCCCTCCTCGTTCCGTGAGTACGGGGCGGATCCTATGGATCGGGGAAGAGGTTCGGTGCGCGGCCGCCGCCGAACTCGGCGGGGAAGTCGTCCTTGATGATGCAGGGCGCGAAGCCCGGCCCGACGGGCGGCAGGCCCGGCGCCGGGTTCGCCTTGGTGTGCTCCTCCTCGTCCGGGTTTTGGGCCGCGGGCGTGTAGTCGAGGTTCTTGCAGTCGAAGTTCTTGAAGATCCCCGACGCCGACGCCAGCGCGTCGAGGCTGTCCGGGGTCGACGTAGCCGTTGCCGCGGTTGGTCGAGAGGCGCACCGGGTGCACTCCGAGGCTCTCGGCGCTCAGATACGAGAGCTGGCGAAGACCGTGACGCGGCGCCGGCTGGCCCTCGAGCTCGGTGTAGACGTTCGCGAGTCCGGCGGGCGGGCTGGCGAAGAAGTCGCCGATGAAGCCGCGGTAGTAGGTCAGGTAGGAGAGGATCGGGTTGAGATTCGCCAGGGACGGGTCCGACCGCGTCGAACACCGGGCCGAAGCCCTCGAAGTAGCGCCGGGTCGCCGGCAGGCCCCGCCTCGCGGCCTTGTTCAGCTCGTCGAGGTCGAAGAAGAGGCTGCGCAGGTTCGGCGCCAGCTCGCGGACGGAGGCGAGGGTCGGGCTGAGGTCCTCGGCGACCGGGATCAGGTCCTGGACGAGCGGTCGCGTGTTCGCCTGGAACTCGTCGAGGCGCGCGAACGTGGCGCGCGACTCCCGCTGGAAGGTGGGCAGGATCTGGAAGATCTCCGCGCAGCGCCTGCTCCTGCGAGGCGAGCGCGTCGAAGGTCTGATTCGAGTTCGTGATCACGCCGGCGAGGTCCTGGTCGCGCGCGGTCAGCGCCTCGAAGACGACGCCGGTATCGCTGACCAGCCCCTGCAGCGCCGCCTTCTGGCGGTTCAGGGTGGTCGAGGACCGCGGAGGAGTCGGAGATGAACGGGCCGAGGTTCCCGAACGAGTCGTTCAGGTCGAGGCCCCGGCCCTGGACCGCCACCGCCGCGTTCGCCTGCCAGCGCTGGAACGAGCTCTCGTCTCCTCGTCGAGGGCGTTGAAGATCTCGTCGATCTGCGTCGCCTCCTCGATCTGGGAGTTGGCGAGGTGGCCGCCCTCGGGGATCGTCTCGACCGAGGCGACCTCGGCGTCGGAGACGTTGGCGGCGGCGCCGAGCGAGACGGGAGCCGAGTTCGTCGGTGGGCTCAGACCCCGAGGTGAGCTCGACGTAGGTCTCGCCGAGCAGCGTCTTCAGGCGCAGGATCGCCCGCGCGTCCTCGGCGATCGGCGCGAACTCGGGCTCGATCTCGATCTCGACGCGGGTCGCGTCCTGGCCGTTGACACGCTCGTCGACCGGCGCCAGCTCGAGCGCCTTCACCTTGCCGACGCTGACCCCGCCGATCCGCACGTCGGACTCGACCGCGAGCGTGGTCGCCTCCGGGAAGTCGGCGGAGATCCGGTAGGACTCGGACTTCAGCGGGACCGGGTCCGCCGAAGGCGAGCCAGAGGAAGAGCAGCAGGCCGAAGCAGGACAGCGCGAAGCCGACCGCGACGAGGATCCTGCCGATGCTTGGTGCTTGCTTCTGCATCTAGCTCACGGTCCTCCCACCGCCGTTGGCGGAGCATCGGCTGAGGATTCGGGCTCGGTCGAGGGATCGGGGGGCTCGGTCAAGGGCTCCAACTCCGAGCCGGACTCCGGCTCCGCGCGCGCCGAACCTCCCGATCCGTCGTCCAGCGGCAGTGGCGGCAGTCCTCCGCCTCCTCCATCCGCCTGTGCGGTTGGGTCGCACGGCCCGCCCGCTGCAAAGAGCGGCCCCAGACCGGTGACAAGGGGGGCGAGCGCGTTGCTCGCGAGGATCTCCGTGACGTTGGCGCAGCTTGCCGTCAGATAGATCCGCCTCGCCAGACCGTTTCCGTCGGCGACCTCGAAGACGGAGTTCGAGTTGTGCCCGAGCCAGGCGGCCCAGTAGAGGTAGCCCTCGTTGCGATTCGGGGTCGACGGGCGGCTCGGCGCCGCCGGGGTTGTAGGCCGCCATGTTGAGCAGACGGTTGAGGCCGCCGAGCGACGCCGCGCAGGCGCGGGCTGGTCTTCTCGATTCGCTTCGCCGCGACGTTCAGGTCGGCCGACCGGCTCGCTCGCGGTCCTGACGAAGGGCCGGATCTCGTTCTTGATCACCGGCGTCACGGCGGTCGCGAACTTCTCGGTCGATGCGTTCAGCTCGGGCAGGCTGCGGGCGAAGGGCCGCAGCTCGTTGAACGTCGGCCCGAGCTCGTTCGCGAACGGAGTCATCGCGTTCAGCGTCTCGCGCGCCTGGCGCAGGGTGCCCGGCAGGAGGCGAGACGGCGCGCTGGACGTTCAGGTCCTGCTCGGCGATCGCGCCCAGCGAGGCGTTCGAGGTCGTGACCAGCTCCGCGAGGTCGTCCTCGGCGCGGCCGACCGTGAAGGTGAGGCGGTTGAAGTTCGTGATCAGGCGCTGCAGGTTCTCCTTGCGCTCGGCGACCTTTCGGTTGAGCCGCTCGAGGTCGCGGTTGATCGGGCCCAGGGATCCGAGCAGCTCGCCGAGGTCGCGCCCGCGCCCGTCGAGACCCTTGCCGGCGCCGACCAGGAGCAGTCGCAGGTAGGCCTGCGTGTCGGCGTCGAGCGAACTCGAGGACCTCGTTCAGCTCGACGTCGGGAGCGGTGTTCTCCACCGCCAGGGTCGACGCCCTCCTCGACCTCTCCCGACTTCTCGCGTGCCCGGGTCGATCTGGAAGAACATGTCCTCGAGGCCGGTCTTCGGCCGCAGGAGGATCGTCGCGTCCTTGTAGATCGGCAGGAACTCGCGGTCGACCGCGAAGGTGACGACGGCGTTGCCCTCCTCGAGCTCGACCTCCTGGACGTCGCCGATCCGCACGCCCGCGACCTGGATCGTCTGGCCCTGGCCGGCCACGACCGCGCCCGAGTCTGAGAACTCCGCCTTCAGCTCGAAGGGCTTCTCCTCGAGGATCGGGATCCGCAGGCGCTGCTCCTGGATGATGTAGTAGGTCGTCGCCAGGGCGACCACGAGGAGCACCGCGATCGCGATGAAGTCGCGCAGGTGTTCGCGGATGGCCCTCACGAGCCGTCACCCCCCGAGCGACTCCCTGACCTCGTCGGGGTACTCCTCCATGAACTCGACGTAGTCGTCGAACGCGGTGTCGTGCTCCCTTCTGGCGCGAGGGCTGGCCTGGCCCTCGCATCGTCTCCTCCGCCTCGCTGAGCTCGGTGATCACCTGCTCGAACTCGTCGACCTGCTCCCGTAGCGGTAGGGGCAGGCCGCCGCCGACGGGCCCGAGCTGCGTGGGCGCCCCGCCCAGGCGCGTTCCCAGGTTCGGCGGATCCTGCCTCTCGCACGGAGCCTGCGGGTTCGAACTTCGGCTTCACCGAGTCGTTGATCGAAGGCTCCGAGTTGAGGATCGGGAAGGGGGTGAGGCCCGCGAGCTGACCGGGGCCCTCCGGGTTAGGAGCGACCACCGTGTTCGTGCCGCCACCGGCGTTCGTGCGGATGTACTGGCCGTTGGCGTCACCCGAGCGGCTCTCGCCGGCGATCCCGACGAGGCCGTAGGCCGTTTCCTGGTAGACGCGTCCCGTGGCCGGATGGCCCCGGGCGGGCACCGTCATGTTCTGCCAGGGGATGATCACCTCGTTGAAGCAGCTCGCGAACGTGCGGACCAGGTTGAAGGTCTTCGGGCTGCCCTCGGCCACCTCGGCCAGGTGTTCCACGGTGGGATCGAGGTCGTGGACGAGGCCGCGCAGCTCCTGCTCGCGGACCAGCAGGCGGACCTGGCGCAGCAGCGGCGTGGCGGCGTCGAGCGCCTCCGGCGCCGTGCGTGTGCCGGGCAGCGCCTCGCGGGCGAACGCGCGCAGCGGCGGGAAAGCGCGATTGAGCGCCGCGAACGCCGGATCGGCGGCGTCCATGACCCGCGGGAGCTCGACGATCGCCTGCTCCAGCGCCCGGTCCTCGGCCGCGAACGATCCCGAGAAGATGCGGAAGTTGGTGATCAGCTCCTGGAGCGCCCGCTCGTTGCGGCCCAGCCCGCGCAGGACGCGGTCGAGGTTGCGGATCAGCCCCGAGAGGTCGTGCGGGTTCTCGCCGAGGAAGGCCTCGTTGACCTGGGACGTGAACTTGTTCGCTCCCGGCGAGGAGCGGTAGAGCTCCTGGAAGCCCTCGGCGCCGCCGTGGTCGACGAGCGCCGAGCCGAACTCCTCGAGCGTGATCTGGAGCTGCCTGCGGACGTCGGACTGAAGCGTGGTCAGGATCTGGTCGAGCTGGACCGAGTTCGACGCCTGGTCGACCGGGAAGACGTAGTCCTCGTCCGCCTCGGGCGCCGAGGGGGAGCCCGGCTTGACGTCGACGAAGAGGTTGCCCTCGAGGAACAGCCGCGGCAGCAGGCGGAACGTCGCGTCGGTCTTGATCGGTCGGCCCGCCTCCTTGATCTCCATGGTCACGATCGCGGCGGCCGTGGTCGGTCGAGGGTCGGCTCGCCGCCGTGTCGCCGGACACGGATGCCCTCCTCGGACTCGTCGATCTCGGTCGACCGACTGCTCCGCCTCGGGGCTCAGGTGCTCGACCTTGGTCACCTTGCCGACCTCGACGCCCGCGATCCGCACGGGCGAGTCGGTCCGCAGGTTCTGCGCCGAGGGGAAGACCGCCTGCACCGTCGTACGGGTTGGACCACGGGAGCTGCTTCGTGAACGCGTAGGCGGTGCCGATCGCGATCAGCACGATCACGATCAGGCCGATCGCCCAGTTCGGGAGGCGCTTGTGCTGACCCGGCCTCACGGGGCCCTCGACTCGACTCGAGTGTCGACGAAGTCAGCGCCTGCCGTCCTGGTGGAAGAAGACCGTCGTCGGGCCGCGCGAGCCGGGGATGTTGGTCGGCGCGAAGCCCGGGTTCGAGGCGGACTGGCCGGGCCGGCGCAGCTCGCCCAGGATGTAGCCGGTCTGCCCGCCCTGGCAGTCGTCGCCGCCGTCGATCCCCGCCTGGCCGGTCGGGCCGCCGAAGCCGGGCGCGTGGACGATCGGCAGCTCGTAGGGCTTGAAGACGCCCTCGTCGGCGGGGTTCGGGTCGGCGCCGGCCTTGCCGTTCGCCTGGATGCCCGAGTATCCGGCCAGCGGCGCCTCCACCTGGCCCGGGACGGATGAGCGTGCTGCCGCCGGTGTTGATTCCGACGTTGCCTCGGGGAGGCCGATCAGCTTCTGGCGCAGGTTGTAGCCGACCTGGTCGCGGTCGGTGAGGGCGTTGGGGATGAAGGTCGTCCAGTAGCCGATGTAGTTGCAGACGGTCTGGACCGGGTCGACGTACTCGGCGAGCGGGCGGGCGGTGTCGAGCAGGTCGCGGAGCCGGGTCAGGGTCGCCTTCGTCGAGGGCCGCTCGGCGAGCTGGTTGAGCTCGCGGAGGACGCCCTTGAGCTTGCGGTTGGTCGGCGACCTGGTCGCGCAGGACGGGGGTCCCGACCCGATCGCCTCGTTGAGGACCGGCAGGGTCGGGCGCAGGTCGTTGATGCCGGGGGCGAGCTTGCGGCTGAGCTCGGTGAAGTCGCGCAGGAACGGGCGCTGGCGCGGCAGCGTGCTCGATCCCGGTCTCGAGCGTCGGCGGGCCCTCGGAGATCGTCTCCTGGAGGGCCGCGACGTCGGCGGAGATCGCGGCGAAGGTGATCGCCATGTTGGTGAAGAGCTCGGCCTGGTCCTCGGCGACCGGCGCGACGATCCGGGCGTTGTCGGCGAGCTCCTCGAAGAAGCGGTCGAGCCGGGTGTCGCCGGACGGAGAGCGTCTGCGCGACCGGCTTGAGGTTGCGGAACAGCGGGTCGAGCTCCTCGATCGCGAGGTTGAGCGAGAGGCCGCGCCCGGCGAAGGCGTCGCCGAAGCCGACCAGGTTGGTGCGGCTGTTCTCGCGGGTCTCCGAGTCGAAGGTGTTGGCGATGTCGTCGAACTCGGTCTGCTCGATGAAGTTCTCGGGGTTGTCGAAGACGTAGCCCTCGGGCGCCGCCTCGCCGTCGCCGCGGGTGATCTCCAGGTACTTGAGGCCGAACGAGGAGCGGTAGCGGATGCGGAAGACCGAGTCCTGCGGGATCGGCTCCGCGGTCTTGTCGAGCTTCAGGTTGAGCCGCGCGACGACCTCGTCGGGGCTCGTCCCGCCGGAGCGCTCCTGGTCCGTGGCCGCGCCCTCGGCGACGGTCTGGCTCTCGGCCTCTTCACCCGATCGGCGGCACCGCCTCGATCGACTCGACGACGCCGACCCGGTTGCCGCCGATCCGGACCTCGTTGTTGTTGACGAGGCGGGCGGCGTTCGGGACCTCGACCGCGACCCGGTAGACGGGCACGAACGGGAGGCCGTTGTTGGCGTTGTAGGCGAGGAAGACGGCGACGATCACGATCAGGGTCGTGATCGCGCCGACCATCGTCGGCGAGGCGGCGAGGGACTGGATGGGGCCGCGTCCTCTCATCAGTCATCCGAACAGGAAGTCCATTAGCTCGTCGGTGGCCTGCGCGCCGTTCTTACCCGTGTCCTTGGCGGCGTCCCCGGCCCCCTCCGCGACGCCCTTGCCGGCGTCCTTGCCGCCACCCTGCGCGCCCGCTCCGCCGCCGACCCCGAGCAGGTCCTCGAGGCCCTGCTCGACGTCCTCGGGCGAGCCGGCCGTGCCGGGGACGCCGGTGATCCCGGCGGTGCCGAGCACGTCGGGGTTCACCCCGGCGGAGTCGCCCTCGCCGGCGGCGCCCTCCTCGCCGGCCCCGCCGAAAGCGCTGTCCACGCCCTCGAAGCTCGCGCGAGTGGACGGCGATGTTCGGGTCGCAGAGCTCCTCCGCGGCGCGCTCGGGCTTCGTCCCCTGCGGGCAGACCGACGGGTCGTAGCGCGGCAGGCCGACGTCCTCGTTGATCCCGGGCTGGTTCGGCCGAGCCAGGCGACGCAGCGGTGCGCCTTGACGGGTCGGTCGTGGAGCCCCCGCCGGCGGCCGGGCACGCCGGGCTCGCCGGTCTCCGGGTTGCGGCCGGTCGAGTACAGGCCGCACGGCCCGCCGGACTGGTTGACGCCGTAGAGCGAGAAGTGGAGCAGGTGGCTGTTCTGGTCGTACTGGTTCAGCGCGCCCGACTGGTAGTAGGCGTAGTTGAGGAGGCCCTCGAGGGCGCGTGTAGCCCATCGTGTTCTTGGTCCCGGGCCTCGAGGAGCGTGCGACCGGTGTCGCGCTCCGCGCGGGCGTCGATCTCGACCGCCCGGCGCGGATCGTGGAGGTCGGCGAGGAGGTCGTCGAGCAGCTCGGCGCTGCGCGGGCCGTTCTTGAACGCCCGCCGCAGGATGCGGATCTCGTCGGCGCCGTTTGAGAGCGCCCTGCGCCCGACCACCGCCGCCTCGCCGAGCTCGGTCAGCGAAGCCTCGGAGGCCTCGTTGAAGGCGGGGAGGTTCCGGGCCAGCGTGTTCAGGCCCGGTGCCGACGCGCGCAGGTCGGCGAGGACCGGAGTCTGGGCACGCGCGAGGGTCTCGGTGTCCGCCAGGGTCGGTCGCAGCTCGGCGAGGAAGTCGTCGAGGATCTCGAAGTTGCGCGAGAGGTCGGCGCGACGCGCCGGCCGAGGCCTCGGCGGTGTCGCGCGCCTCCTGGACGAAGCGGACGACGTCCTGGCGGCGCTCGACCAGCCGTCCGACGATCCGGTCGGAGTCGGCGTTCAGGTCGCGGATGATCGGTTCTGGTCGCCGAGGATGTCGAGGACCTCCTCGAGGTCGCGGAGGGCCGGCGCGCCGCGGCGGATCGCGTCGTTGAGGTTCTCGGGGTTGCCCGCCAGGGCGGTCCCGAACTCGTTGATCATCAGCTGGAGGCGGCGCTTGAACGGCTCGCGAAGCGTGTTGTTGACGAGGTCGGGCTGGACCGTCTGCGTGACCTGCTCGACCGGGATCGTGCCGCCCTCGGGAAGCGCGTCACCCGAGGGCTGGCAATCGATGAAGTATTCGGCGATCAATGACTGCGGCTCCGAGGAGCAGGTGCTGTCCTCGCCGAGCACGCCGATCGCGCCCGTGGTCTCGACGGTGACCAGCGCGCGCTTGTCGGCGTTGATGTCGAGGTCGGTGACCGTGCCCGCCTCGACGCCCGCGATCTTGATCGGCGAGCCCTCGACGAGCCCGAAGGCGTTGTCGAGCTCGATCTTGTAGGAGTGCGTGTCGTCGGCGCCGGCGACGGTCGTCACCACGCCGGCGGTGGTCAGCCAGGATCGCGATCGCTATCAGGGCGAGGCGCCTCATGGTCCGGGCGGCACCTGGGTCGGATCGCAGTCGAGGCTCGCCGTTCTCGGTGAAGGGGGTGGAGTCGTCGCCCGGGTTGCGCTCGTTCGCGCCGGGGCACTGCTGGCGCTGGTCCTGCGTGATGCCGTTGAAGAGCTGGTCGGCGGGGAGTGCGCCTCCGAGGACGTTCGGGAGGAGGTTCGGCGGCAGCGCGGCGTCAGCGGGAGTAGACGGGGTCGTGAAGGCGTTGAAGAGTGGTCGAGATCCGGCCGATGCCGCCGTTGGCGTCGATGGTCCCCGAGTGGCCGAAGTCGTCGAACCAGCCGACCAGCTCGGGCGTGTAGGCGCGCAGGAAGGCGACCGCCGGCAGGCCGTCCTTGAGCGCGCAGATCTGCTCGCCGAAGGCGCCCTGGGTGAAGTCGTCGTCGGCGGCGGATTGGAGGTCCTCGGGGTCTCTGGGGTTCTCCGCGCAGGTCGGGCGAGCCCGAGCCGAGCGCGGCCTCGGTGACCGCGGGCTGCAGGCGGTTGAGGTCGACGAGGTCGTTGGCGGGGCCGGGACGCATGACCAGGTCGTCGAGGTCGCGGATCGTCGGCACGCGCGCCGCGCGGCGGCGCCGCGGAACTCGCTGAAGAAGGGCCGCAGGCGGATCGCGACCGGCTTCGAGGCGTCGACCAGGGGGTCGACGTCGTCGAGGGCGGCCCGCAGGTTGACGAAGGTGGTGTTCGCCTGGCGCATGAAGTCGGGGAACTTCGCGACCGCGTCGGCGAGCGACTGCTTCTGGCGGGCGAGGGCGCCCTGGAAGCGGTTCAGGTTGCCGATCAGCTGCTCGACGTCGGGGGCGCGCTCGGCGAGCGCGCCGGAGAGCTGCGAGCCGTCGACGATCAGCCGCTCGAGGGCCCGCTCGTCGCGGTTCAGCTCGCCGAAGAAGCGCCTTCCGAGGTGGAGAGGAAGGGATTCAGGTAGCGAAAGCCCTTGTTCGCCTGCTCGCCGACCCCGTCGTAGGAGATCTCGAAGCCCTTGATCACCTTCTTCAGGTTGCGGACGGTGCGGTCGTCGAGGGTGTTGAAGAGCTCGTCGAGGTCGACCTCGGAGACGGTCTCCGCCTGGCTCATCTGCCGCCGTCGGGGATGTCGTCGCCCGCCGCCTGCGCGCCGCCGGGGTAGGTGCGGCTCCGCCGCCCTCGGCGGGCAGGGTGAGCTGGACCTGGCGGTTCGGCGATCCCCGAGAGCGAGGACGAGCGCACCGTCGCGGTCGTCCCGCGCTTCAGCGGCGCGAACTCCTCGTTGACGGTGAAGGTGACGAGCGCGTCGCCGTCGTCGCCGAGCTCGATCGACTTGACCGAGCCGGCCGGCGGTGCCGGCGACCACGACCTCGTTGCCCTCGACGAGCTGGCTGGCGTTCTCGAACTCGGCCGTGACCTCGTACTCGTCGCCGTTGCCCATCAGACAGGACGACGACCGCGATAACGGCCACGACCAGCGCGACCAGCGCCGCGATGCGATCGCGCCGCTACTCAATTAACGACATCTCTCATCGAATCTCGTCATCTGCTTCGCGGCTAGACATCCTCGGATCCGCCGCCCCGGATGTGCACGCCGGGACCAGCCGCGCGCGAAACTAGCAGTCGCCGTGCGCCGACCGTCAACAGACAACCGGTCCCGCAAACGGCTCTGCAGATGCCGTTTGCGCGCCCCACTCATTGATTTCATGTTAAGCGACGGCGGGCCCCGCGTATAGGGATTTGCCGCCGCGGCTGTATAGGATGGCCGTGGTCGTCCTGATCGTCATCGGAGTCGTCCTGCTGCTCGCGCTCGTGTTCGTGCTGATCCGCAACAGCATGATCGGGAGCCGCAACCGCGTCGACGAGGCGTGGAGCGGGATCGACGTCCAGCTCAAGCGCCGCCACGACCTCGTCCCGAACCTGGTCGAGACCGTCAAGGGCTACGCGCAGCACGAGCAGCAGACGTTCGAGAAGACGACCCAGGCCCGCGCCGAGGCGATGCAGGCGGCGAGCGTCGCAGGCGACCCAGCAGGCTGAGGCCCAGCTCTCCGGCGCCCTCGCCGAGGTCCGCGCCGTCGCCGAGAACTATCCCGACCTGCGCGCCACCGAGAACTTCCAGCGCTGCAGGCCGACCTGAACGAGATCGAGGACGAGATCCAGGCCTCGCGCCGGATCTACAACTCGAACGTCCAGGCCTACAACACGAAGATCCAGATCTTCCCCAACTCGGTCGTCGCCGGCACTGTCCGACTTCGAGGCCCGCGAGTTCTTCGAGATCGAGACCGCCGCCGAGCGCGAGCCGGTCGAGGTCAAGTTCACCTAGGCCGCTCCCCCGCCCGACGAAGCAGCGGGCACGTAGGGGGAGGGGGCGAAACCGCACTCGCTGCCGCCTAAACGGGGTGATGGCACCGGTTAGGCGGCACAGGCTGGCCTGGGCGCTCGCGGGGCGCCAGCATGACGTCCTCTCGCACGCCCAGCTCCTGGAGTTGGGGTTCAGCCCGGACGCGATCAGGCACCGCGTCGCGAAAGGCCGGCTGCACCCGATTCATCGCGGCGTCTATGCGGTTGGCAGGCCTGAAATCACCCAGGCGGGCTGCTGGATGGCGGCGGTCCTGCGGATCGGCCCCGACGGCTACCTGAGCCACCTGCCGGGCGCCGCCCACTGGGGGATGTGCCGCCCACCGCGCGGCCCGATCGACGTCTCCCTCGTTGCCGCAGTTTTTCGTCGGGTGCCGGGCATCCGAGTCCACCGGCGCCCGAACCTCCCGCGCGAGGACGTCACCGCCCACGACGGCATTCCGATCACCACTCCGATCCGCACCCTGATCGACCTCGCCACCATCCTTCCCACCCCCGGGCTCGAAGCCGCCGTCAACGAGGCAGACATGCACGACCGGGTCGACCCCGAGACCCTGCGCGCCGCGCTGGAGGACCGCAAGGGCCAGTCGGGGGTCCGCCCCCTGCGCGCCCTCCTCGACCGCCACACCTTCCGGCTCACCGAATCCGAGCTCGAGCGGCGCTTCTTGCGGATCGTGCGCGCCGCCGGGCTGCCGCTGCCGGAGACCCAGCAGAAGATCGCCGGCCGCACGGACTTTCACTGGCCCTCGATCGGCCTCGTCGTCGAAACCGACGGCTGGCGCTATCACCGCACCCCCTCTCGCCAGGCTCGCGACAACCGCCGCATGCAGGCCCATGCGGCGGCGGGACGCATCGCGGTGCGTTTCAGCCATTACGAGATTCGGTACGAGGCCGGTCGGGTAGCTGCGCTGTTGCGCAAGCTCGTCCGGCGCCGGGCGGTGCGGGCCGCGTAGGGACCGCCGGCTACGGCGCCGCTAGTCGGCTTCCGCCTGGGTCGCCTCGATCTCGCGCTTGAGCCTCGACGAACCCGACGGCACGCGCGTAGAGCTTGTAGAGCCGGAAGCCCGCCGCCCAGGAGGGCTTGCAGGAGTTGTCGAACACCTCCGCGGCCTCCTCGTCGGTGAGCTCCGGCGCGCTGATGCCGGAGTCCTGGGGAGCGAGCTGGGTGCGGAGTCGTCGATCGTCGCCAGCCGCTCGGCCTCGGAGGCCCCGTTCCAGTCGGAGCACATCGCGAGCGGCGCCACCGAGCCGCCGATCATCTGGCCGACGGGGTCGGTGCCGGAGATGTCGATCGGCTCGTCGGGCCGGTCCTGACCCTGCCCGGCCTGCGAGGGCTCCTCACCTCCGCAGCCGGCCATCACCAGCGACAGGGCGATGGCGAGAAGGGCCGCGGGGAGGAGTCCGGTCCGGGCCCTCAGCTCAGCCCTGCGGACCGAAGCTGACCTGGCCGGAAAGCTCACTCACCCAATCCTGGACCGCCTCTGCCTCGCTGCCACCGGCGAGCCGCTCCTGTAGGCGCTGCTGTTCCCGGCGCTCGGCTTCGGCCGCCCGGGTGCCCGGCTGCGGCGGCGTGTTGAACCACCCGCACCCGGGAGCATCGAGCTCCTTCGACTCCCACTGCCCGAAGCAGGCGAGCAGCATGGGCACCTTCCCGGCGTATGCGGGGCTCCCGACGCTCGACGCGCAGTCCTCCGGGAGGAACCCGGGCATCGACTGCCCGGCCGGGCCGATGGGCGGGTCGGCGGTGAGGCTGTCGTGGGTGCCGTCCGGCCCGGTGTTGTTGGGCCAGCAGTTGCCGGTGTTCGTCGTCGCCTCGTCCCACCAGAAGTCGACGCCGTTCGGCGCGGTCTTCGGCGCGCTCCTGGAGGCGCCGGTCAGGGAGGTCTGATTGCCGAACTTCGTCAGCTGCGGGTACGGCTCGAAGTCCGGCGGGACCTGGCCCATGCGGTTGCCGGAGTACTGGTTGTCGCAGGAGGTCGAGGTGCCCTCGCCCGACGTCGTGCAGTGGACCCCGGGGTCGACCTGACCCTCCGCCTCGCCGGCGACTGCGTCCGGGATCGAGATCAGGAACGTGCCCTGCCGCCAGTTGTCGAATACCCAGTTGTTCTCGAAGCGGCCGTCGTTGTTGCCCGGCCACATGAAGCCCGACCCGACGGCCTGCGGGACCCGGGCGAGGAACGGGTTCTCGTCGCGATAGACGTCGAGGTTGTTCGCGTAGAACCAGTTGTCGTCGATCTTCATCCCGTCGGCTGGGAAGCCGGGATGGCCGCCGGCCGACAGCGTGTCGGTGGTGAGGCCGTTCGCGTTGCCGTAGAAGTGGTTGTCGGTGACCCGGACGGAGTTCCCCATCGACCCGGAGTAGCCCATCGCCGAGCCGTGCAGGTCGCAGCGCTTGATCGTCGTGTTGTAGCGCTTCTCCGGGTAGAACTCCTCGTTGCGGAACTCGCCGGTCTGCGGAGACGCGCCTGGGTACACGACCGCGTCGCCGGAGCCGAAGCCGTCGCAGTTCTTGACCACGTTATGGTCGGTGGTGAAGCTCAGGTGCCCGTAGTCGGCGTTCCAGAAGAACTTCACCTTGTCGAGGAGGACTCCGTCGGTCTCCTCGGTGTAGAAGCCGTGCTCCTGGGCCCCGCGCATCAGGAAGTTGCGGCCGACGAACCCGTCGGTGCGATCCGTGCGCAGGACGACGTGCTTGGCGAAGCACGGGTTGTCCTCTTCGCTTGAGTTGCATTCCGCGGACGAGAGGTCGCCGCCGGGACGGTCACCGGGGTTCTTCGCGTTCTCGTAGCCCTTGCCGGCATCGAGGATCACGTCCTCGGGCTTGACCCCCGAGCCCTCGAGCTGGAGGTTGCAGCGGATGCACTCGCCGAGCTCCTGCTCGGGGATCCCGTGGCGGTCGGGGCGCGGCGGGGAGATCGGCTCGCCCTGTGACCGCACGTCCCTGGATGTGGATCAGGTTCTGGTCGTTGGGGCACTCGGCCTGGTACTCGTAGCTCGGGGCCAGCGCGCCGCCCTGCGTCTGCTGAAGCATCGAGGGATTGCATTTGGGGTCGTTGAGCGGCGCCTTCCGTGACTCCGGCTCCTTGTAGCGGCCGGGCATGACCACGATCCGGTCGTGGTTGTCGGCGGCGTTGACCGCGTCCTGGACCGAGTCGTACTCGCAGCGCTTCGCGAACTTCTCGTTCTTCTCGGTCAGCTTCTTCGCCTTCTTCTTCGTGAGCTTCTTCTCGGGCTGGCTCGGACGAAGCTGCCAGCCCTTCTTCGCGTCCTTGATCGAGTCCGCGAGCGCGTCGAGGCTCTTCTTGCCGTTGTTGCCCTTGCACGCGACATGGAGCTCGCTCTTGCCCTTCGCCTTCAGCGCCGAGCCGAGCGACTGGGCCTCCGGAACCTCGCCGCCGACCGAGATCCCCTCGACCGTCTCGGCGCGCGGGTCGGGCCAGTACGAGGGCCGCTCGAGGTGACCGAGGGCGAGCGAGGGGATCAGCACCGCCCAGGCGAGCACGGCGCCGATCGATGCGGCGATGAAGCGTGCTTTGCGTCCTTGCTCCGGCAAATCGCTCGGCAAGAGCCTACAGGAGCGCCGGTGGGCTCTCCGAATGAGTGGGCCCGAACCGGCGCAGCGGCCGCGGCCGGCCGACGCAATAGCCCTGTGCGAGGTCGACCCCGAAATCGCGGACCAGGCCGAGGGTCTCGGCGTCCTCGACGCCCTCGGCGACCGTGCGCAGCCCGAACTGGCCCGCCATCGCGACGATCGACTGGATCCGCGGATCGCCGGGACTGGTGCAGAGGTCGCGGACGAAGGTGGCGTCGATCTTCAGGTACTGGACCGGGGATGGACGAGCTCGGCGCAGGGGCGGGCCAACAGGTCCTCCCGAGTCCACCCGAGGACGTCCTCCCAGGCCTGGTTCAGGGTGATGAAGTAGCCGCTCGCGTCCGAGGTGCAGAGCAGGTCGCGCTCGATCTCGAACCCGCCAGGCGGAGTCGACCCCGTCTCATTCCATTCGCCGCCCAAAGCATCCCCGCCTCGGTGGCGCCGGTCTCGCCGGCTGAAGGCACGGAATCCGGTGCGGGGCATCGCACACCCCGGTTCCGCTCAGCCGGGCGATTTCCTTCAGGAAGCCGCCGAGAAGTGCTCGCCCACCTTCGCCCAGTTGACCACGTTCCACCAGGCGTCGATGTAGTCGGGGCGCTTGTTCTGGTACTTGAGGTAGTAGGCGTGCTCCCAGACGTCGACCCCGAGCAGCGGGGTGTTCCCGTCGGAGATCGGGGTGTCCTGGTTGGGCGTCGAGGCGACCGCGAGCCCGGACCCGTCGTGGATCAGCCAGGCCCAGCCGGAGCCGAACTGGTTGACGCCTGCGTTCTTGAACTCCTCCTGGAACGAGCCGAAGTCACCGAACGCGTCGTCGATCGCCGCCTTCAGGTCGCCGTCGGGCTCCCCGCCGCCGTCCGGGCTCATGATCTCCCAGAAGAAGCTGTGGTTGGAGTGCCCGCCGCCGTTGTTGCGGACGGCCTTCTGCTTGTCGTCGGGAAGCTGATCGAGGTTCTGCAGGACCTCGTTGACGTCTTTGTCGGCCCATTCTGTGCCCTCGAGCGCGGCATTGGCCTTGTCCACATAGGCCTGGTGATGCTTGTCGTGGTGCACGCGCATCGTCTCCTCGTCGATGTGAGGCTCGAGCGCGTCGTAGTCGTACGGCAGGTCGGGTACGGAGTAGGCCATGTCTCGTTCCTTCGTCGCGGGTTGGGTCGCTCCCCCTAACCCTATAGAGCGGCGAAATCGGGGCGCCCGGATTTGAACCGGGGACCTCACCGACCCGAACGGTGCGCGCTACCAGGCTGCGCCACGCCCCGAGGAGGCCTCAGTATCCCAGAGGGTGGAACCGGGGCCGGACCAGGCCCGAGGTAGCGGCGAGCCCGAGGGCGCTCGCGATCGACTGGCTCGCGCTCGCGATGACGCTCGGAGCGATCGTCTTCGGCGGCCTCGCGGTGCTCCGATCGACCCGCTGCGGGAGGCGGTCGGCGACGCGATCAGGCGGCGACACCGAGGCGCTTCGGACCGAGCTTCGCGAGCCTGCGGCGCTCGGCGGGGTCGCGGTCCTCTACGCGGTGATCCTCGTCCACACCGTGGTCTGGTACCCGACCGAGATCGTCAATGCCGCGGGCGGGTTCGTCTACGGGTTCTGGGGCGGCCTGCTGCTCGTCCACATCGGCTGGGTCGTGCAGGGGATCGATCGCCTGGGCTGGTCGGGCGCGAGGTCGCGCGGCCGGTGCTCGGCGGGTGATCGGGGCGCGGCGCTTCGACGACGCCGAGCGGCTGATCGAGCGACGGCGGCGTCCCGCTGCTGCTGGCGATGCGGCTGATCCCGATCGTCCCGTTCAGCCTCTTCAGCTACGTCGCCGGGGCCGCGCGGGTGCCGCTGTGGACGCTTCACCTGGACGACCGCCGTCGGCTACCTGCCGATCACGGCGCTGTTCATCTACCTCGGCAGCCAGCTCGACTCGCTCTCGCCCACCGATCCGCTGCTGCTCGGCGGCGCCGTGCTGCTGATCGCCCTGATCGCGCTCGGGCGACCGGTGTCGCGGAGGCTCGCGGAGGCTCGGCGGGCGGGCTGAGCGTCGGGTCTAGCCGCACCTCGGCGACCGCCGCCTCGATCTCGTCCAGCGGTGGGCGAGCGCGTCAGCTCACGGCTCCCCTCCTGGCCCTCGACGATCATGGCCGGCTCCGCGGGGAGCAGCAGCTCGATCGCACTCCGGCGTCGGACTCGACCCGCGAGCGGACCTCCTCGGAGTCGATCGCGGCCTCCCAGTCGGAGTCGTCGAGCTCGAGCACGGCGCCGGCCACGCCGCGAAGCAGGTCCTCGGTGATCCGCGGCCGTCGAGGGACTGGTCGAGGTTGAGGAAGAAGAGGTGCGCGTACTGCCATTGGCGCTCCTGCGCGCCGGCGGCCGTCGCCGCATAGGCGGCGATCGAGGTCTCGTTCTGCGACGGTCGAGAAGTGGCGCAGCTCGAGCTTCGCGTCCCCGTCGCGGACGAGGTCCTCGATCAGCGGCGGGATCGTCGCGAAGTGATAGTCGGCGCAGGGCTCGCACTGGAGGTCGGTGAAGTAGGTGATCGTCACCGGCGCGTCGGGCGTAGCCGAGCTCGTCGCCGTCCTGGAGGATCCCGCCGAGCAGCCGCTGGGTCTCGCTGGCGCCGGTGATCTCGATCGCGTCGTCCCCCCTCGCCGACCGCGATGAAGACGATCGCGACGGCGATCGCGATCGCGACGGCGCCCAGCGCGAGGATCACCGGGCCATCGCCGGCGCGGCGGCCGGCGCGAGGGGACCGTGGCGGTCGTCAACCGGCGACGGCCTTGTAATAGCGGACCGCGAGCCCGGTGAGGAGCGTCTTGAAGGTCTCCTCGACCGACGCGCCCTCGTCCTCCGCGTAGGCGGCGATCCCGCGCTCCTCGATCGCGGCGCTGCGGGCGACGACCTCGTCGACGAGCTCGGGATGCTCGTCCGCAGAAGTAGGCGCCCATCGAGTAGAGCTCGGTGTCCATCAGCGACTCGAGAAAGTCGCCGCGGGCTGTCTCGGGGGAGCGTCACTCCGCCGGAATCGTAGGGTAGGTCACGTGGCTTCCCGCGACGAGATCGTCGGCTTCTGCGACGAGCTGCTCGAGGCGTCCGCGTTCGAGGACTACGGGCCGAACGGGCTCCAGGTCCCGGGGCGACGCGACGTGGCGCGGGTCGCGAGCGGGGTCACCGCCAACCTCGATTCCTGATCGAGGCGGCCGTCGAACGGGGGGCCGACCTGCTGCTCGTCCACCACGGCCTCTTCTTGGGCTCCGGCCCGCCGGCGCTCACGGAGCTGGTCGCGGGCGCCTGCGGGCGGCACTCGGCGCCGAGCTCTCGCTCGCCGCATACCACCTCCCGCTCGACGCCCACCCCGAGATCGGCAACAACGCGCTGCTTTGCGAGGGCCTCGGGCTGGACCCCGACCCGGAGGGCTTCGGCGCGGTCAAGGGCCGGCCGATCGGCGTCGTCGGCCGCGCCGACGGCGGGCTCGACGCTCGGGAGCTGTTCCGCCGGGTCGCGGAGCTCGTCGGCCGCGACCCGCTGGTCTTCGATGCCGGGCCGGCCTCGGTGGAGCGGATCGGGATCGTCACCGGGGGCGGTGGGTCGACTTGGCCGAGGCGGTCGAGATCGGGCTCGACGCGTTCGTCACCGGCGAGCCCTCCGAGCCCGTCATGGCGGAGGCTCGCGAGGGCGGCATCCACTTGATCGCGGCGGGCCACTACGCGACCGAGACCTTCGGGGTCCGACGCCTCGGCGAGCTGGTCGGCGAGCGCTTCGGCATCGCTCACGAGTTCATCGAGGTGCCGAACCCGATCTGAGCGGTCTCGACCCCCGATTTGGGGCCGGAAAGCCGCTCTTTGCGGCGCTTGCCATTGACACGTCGCGGCCGCGATCGGTATACATCCGGGTACCCGACTGGAGGAGAATCCGTGGCCAACCACCTGACGCCCACCGAGCTCGCCGACGAAGTGAACATGAAGCGGCGGGAAGTGATCTCGAAGTGCGTCGAGATGGGCGTACCGATATTCAACGGCAGGATCGACAAGAACCTCTTCCTCTCCAACCTGCGCCAGGTCGAGGGCACCGCAGAGCGCCGCGCCGCCACCGCCTGAGGGTCTTTCCGGGCAGACCCTGGGGGCACTTCCCAACCTGAAATAGACTCTCCTCCGCACTTGAGAGGAGGAGAGTGATGGAGACAGCAGCAAGGCCGGTCGCCTCCGGCGACCTCCTGCCACCGTCTCGGAGTCGAGCGCCGCGACCGGCTCGAAGACGCCCGCCGACCTGCTTCCGGTCGCCGTGGAGCGCCACGGGCCGAAGCCCGCGATCCGCTTCAAGGACGACTCCGGCAACTGGGTGCGGCGCACCTACGCCGAGCTCGGCGAGACGGTCCGCAAGCTCGCCCTCGGCCTGATCGACCTCGGGATCGAGAAGGGCGACAAGGTCGCGATCCTCTCCAACACCCGCCCCGAGTGGACCTACTTGCGACTTCGCCGCGCTCGAGGCGGGGGCGACCGTCGTCCCGATCTACCAGACCAACTCCCCCGACGAGTGTCCAGTACGTGCTCGAGAACTCGGACGCGAAGGCGGTCTTCGTCGAGGACGACGAGCAACTCGAGAAGGTGCGGGCGGTACGCGATCGCGCGCCGAAGCTCGAGCACGTGATCCGGATGACCGGCAGCTCGGACGACGCGATCTCGCTCGAGGCGCTCGACGGAGCGGGGCGCGGGACGCTCCGAGGACGAGTGGCGGGAGCGCTGGAGCTCGGTCGGCACCGACGACATCTGCACGATCATCTACACGTCGGGGACCACCGGCCCGCCGAAGGGCTGCGTGATCTCGCACGGCAACTACCGGGCGATGCTGGACATGGTCGTCAACGAGAACGTCCTCGGCGAGGAGGAGGTCACCTATCTGTTCCTGCCGCTGGCGCACTCGTTCGCACTGCTGATCCAGTTCGGCACATTCGAGCTCGGCTCGGAGCTCGCTTACTGGGAGCGCGACCCGCTGAAGATCGTCCCCAACCTCTCCGAGGTGAAGCCGACCTACTTCCCGTCGGTTCCGAGGATCTTCGAGAAGATCTACACCGCGGCGACCGCCAACGTCGAGAAGGAGGGGGGCCTGAAGAAGGCGATCTTCTGGTGGTCGATCGGGGTCGGCAGGCAAATGCGGGAGTGCGAGCGCGCCGACAAGCAGCCGGGCTTTCTGTTGCGCAAGCAGTATGAGTTCGCCGACAAGCAGGTGCTCTCGAAGATCCGCGGGCTCTTCGGCGGCCAGCTCCGCCTGGCCGTCACCGGCGCAGCGCCGATCAACCCCGACATCCTGCGCTTCTTCGACGCCGCCGGCCTCTTGATCCTCGAGGGCTGGGGGATGACGGAGACCTCGACGGCGGCGACGATCGCCAAGCCCGACGACTTCAAGTTCGGGACCGTCGGCAAGCCCTTCGAGGGCACCGAGGTGAAGATCGCCGAGGACGGCGAGATCCTGGTCAAGGGCCCGAACATCTTCCAGGGCTATTACAAGAACGAGGAGGCGACCCGGGAGACGCTCAAGGACGGCTGGCTGCACACCGGCGACATCGGCGAGGTCGACGCCGACGGCTACATCAAGATCACCGGGCGCAAGAAGGACATCATCATCACCGCGGGCGGCAAGAACATCACCCCCGCCAACCTCGAGGCCGAGATCAAGCAGCACCCACTGGTCTCCCAGTGCGTGGTGATCGGAGACCGCCGGCCCTACCTGGTCGCCCTGATCACCCTCGATCCCGAGGAGGCGGCGAAGTTCGCCGAGGAGAACGACCTCCCCGCCGATCCCGCCGCCCTCGCGTCCAATCAGGAGGTACGGGACTCGATCCAGGCCCACGTCGACGAGGTGAACCAGAAGTTCGCCCGGGTGGAGCAGGTGAAGAAGTTCAAGATCCTCCCGCAGGACCTCTCACAGGAGGGGGGCGAGCTGACCCCGACGCTGAAGGTGAAGCGCAACGTCGTCGCCGACAAGCACGCCGACGCGATCGAGAGCCTGTACTAGGAGCGGTAGCGGCTAGGCGTCCTCAGCCGACTCCGAGCGCAGTAGCGCGCTCGTCGTCTGCTCGAAGACGCGGCGCCAGGCGGGGACCTCCTCGCGCTCGCGCTCGACCTGCTCGAGCACGTGGCGGACGCGGCGGGCCGAGATCTCGATCCCGTGGCGCTGGGCGATCGACTTGTAGCGGTCGTAGTCGCGGGCGAGCTTCAGGGTCACCGACTCGAAGCCGTGCTTGGCGATCTGGACCCGCTGGGAGTAGTCCATGATCGAGGTGCCGAACATCAGCTCGTCGTCGGGCTCGGGCTCGATCAGGATGATGTCGACGCCGGGGTACTTCTCGGACCAGTCCTCGACCGCGCGGTGGAGCCGGTCGTGGGAGAGGACCCGGAAGGACTGCTGCCCGATCGCCGCCGCGCCCATGTCGGAGACCCTTCGCGCCCGGGTGCCGAACATCGTCGGGATCCGCTTCGAGAAGTCGTTCACGTAGGGGACCATCGGGTTGACGACGATGATGAACTTGGCGCCCTGCTCGACCGCGACGTCGACGTTGGTGGTCGAGCGGATCCCGCCGTCGATGAACTCGCGGCCCCGAACCTCGACCGGGGCGTAGACGACCGGCAGCGCGCCCGAGGCGGCAACCGCGGTCGAGATCGGGACGTCCCGCCACTCCCCCTCGCCGAGGACGATCCGCTCGGTGGTGTCCAGGTCGGTGGCGGGGAGATAGAGCTCCGGCTCGAGCATCCGGAAGTCGTCGGTGCGATCGGGGTCGGAGAGGACCTCGGCCACGTAGTCCTCGATCCCGCCGCCGCTGTAGAGCCCGGTGGGCAGGTTCTCGGCGAGGCCCGTCGCCAGGTCCATGACCGAGAAGTCCCCCCGCGAGGCGAGGAATTGCTGGGCGAGGCCGGCGAGGCGCAGCGGGACCTGGACTCCGCGGCTGATGAACCCGCGGTAGTTGGGGCGCAGCAGGGTGCCGATATCGAGCTGGCGGATCGGCGAGGGGAGCTTGCGGTTGAGCACCCGCATCATCTCCTCGGGGGTGATCCCGTTCGCCGTCACGAGGCGATGAAGGCGCCGGCGCTGGTCCCGACGTAGACGTCGAACTCGTTCACGGTCCGGTTGACCGCGAGCAGGTCGAGCGCCCTCAGAGCGCCGATCTCGTAGACGCCGCCGGTGAATCCACCGCCACCGAGCACGAGCGCGGTCTTCGAGCGCCGGCGGCGGCGAGTCCGAGGCCGTCCTTGACCTTTTCCTCCGCCCGAGCCCTCGAGCGGAACTACCTTACCCATCAGGACCCCAAGGCTACCCATTGGCTCGATCGCTAGCCTCACCGGCGTGCCAGGGAGAGCCCAAATCCGCCGGGGTTTCCTCGTGCTCTGCGCGCTCGCCGTCGCTTGCCTCGCACCCGCGTCGGCGGGATCCGAGGCCATGCCCGAGAGGGTCGAATTCAGGGCCGGGCCGGACGTGGCGGGCCGTACCGCGACCGCGCCTCCCGGATCGAAGCGGGCCCTGCGCGGCGGGATCGGCAAGGAGCGGCTGGCCCGCGAGGTCGGCAGCCTGATCGACCGGGCCGGGCTCGGGCAGCGGCGTCTGGGTCGCGGACGGTGAGAGCGGCGACGTGATCTTCGACCGCCGCGACGAGGAGAACCGGATCCTCGCCTCGAATACGAAGCTCTTCACGACCGCCACCGCGCTCGACCGGATCGGCTCCAAGACGCGCCTGCGGACCACGGTCGTCACCGGCGGTGAGGTCGAAGACGGCGTGCTCAGCGGCAACCTCTTCCTGGTCGGCGACGGCGACCCGGCGCTGGCGGGCCGCTCGTTCGGGCGCCGGCACGGCTTCAGCGGGACGCCGCTGGGCCGGCTCGCGGAGCCAGGTCACGAAGGCGGGGATCAAGAAGGTAACCGGCGACCTGCTCGCCGACGACACGATCTTCGACCGCGTCCGCGGCGTCCCCGACTCGAACGGCCGGACGAGCCCCTACATCGGCCCGCTCTCCGGTCTCTCCTACAACGAGAACCGGACCGGCGGCTCGGGATTCGTCCCGGACCCGGCGAAGCGGACCGCGGAGGAGCTCGACGACGGGCTTCGCAACCGCGGCGTGCAGGTACAGGGAGGGTCGACGATCCGGGAGACCCCCGACGAGCTGCTCGCGGCCCCGCCGCTGGCCGCCACCCGTTCGGCGCCGCTCGCCGAGCTGGTCGAGGAGACCAACCGACCCTCGAACAACTTCTTCGCCGAGATGCTGCTGAAGCGCCTCGACGCCGCCGACGGCGATCAGGGCACGACCAAGGGAGGCACCGAGGAGGTCGAGCAGTTCGCCCGCCAGATCGGCAGCGACGTCCACGCGGTCGGACGGATCGGGCCTGACTCGCTCCAACACGGCATCTCCCGAGGAGGTCGGGAAGCTGCTCGTCGCGATGCACGAACACCCCGCCGAGCGCGCATTCAACCGCTCGCTGCCCAAGGCCGGCAAGCAGGGCACCCTCGATCGACCGGATGAACGGCACCGCCGCCGAGGGCCGCTGCCGCGCCAAGACCGGGACGATCTCCGGCGTCTCGGCGCTCTCGGGCTACTGCCGGGCGAAGAACGGCACGATGGCGTTCTCGATCCTGATGAACGGCGTCAACGTGACCAGCGCCCGCGACCTCCAGGACCGCATCGCCGCCCTGATCGCGCGGTATCGGGGTTAGCGCCTACGTGCGAATCGTGGCTGCCCGGAGCACCTCTGCCTTGGTCCCGAAGGGCCGGTCGTAAACGATCTTGCCGTCCCGCAGCTCGTAGACCCACGCGGCGTCTTGTTCGAAGGGCGTTCCGCTGTCCTTGCCGCGCCCCCGTACCTCCGTCAGCACAACCACGCAATCGGGCCCCGCGTCGAGGAACTCCACTGGATCGAACACCACATCCCCCACGTGTCGACGAAGTGGTCGTATCGCGCGAGCTGCCCGTCCCTGCCGTGATACGTCCCCCCGTCGGGCAACTCGGGAAGGTCCTCGCAGATGCAGTCCTCGGCGAAGTAGGGACCAATCGCAGCGGTGCCACCCTCGCCGAACGCCTTCCAGGCGTCGCGGACGACTTCGACGTTCTCGCGCGCCATTGAAGCAATTATCCCGGGCCGCAGGATCCTGAAGAGGGTCAGCCCTATTGGGTCGGGGACAGACCCCGGATACGGCACCGGAACATTTCGCCGCGCCGGTGTTCAAGGGGCGTGGGCCGGATCGGGATCGCCTTCGCCCTCGTGCTGCTTGCGGGGACCGTCCTGGCTTCGTCGGCCGGCGCCGGTCTGCACCGACCGCTGGACCTTCCCGAGCTCGAAGCGGGTGAGGCGTGCCCGGTCAGCCCGGTCGACGAGCGGGTGGACTGGCAGAGCATCAACATCTTCGGCGGCTACGGGACCGGTCCGGGACCGGTCTACCCGGGTATCGGCGGGGCCGATTCGCCAGGGCACGTGACCATGACTGCAGACGGCGTCCCGGACGGGTGGTTTGGCACGAAGGTCTTCTGGTACGTGAAGCCGGGCTACCGAGGGCCCGCGTTGATCCGTGGGCGGCGGTTGGACGGCGCCGGGTCCCTCAGGTTCGGGGCCCACCGCGCGACTTTCCCCAAGCTTCGGATCAAGCGCCACGAGGAGGTCTCCTGGCATGGCCAGCCTCCCGGCAGCCGCGGCCGGCCGTCGGGGGTCCTGGCCCGCTCCACCGGCTGCTACGGAGTCCAGATCGACGGCACCCGCTTCAGTCGCACCGTCGTCTTCACCGCCTCGACCAAGTCGGCGGGCCGCGGAGGGGTCTGACCCCTTGGGGGACAGGTCAGCGGCGCATGCTGGGGGTGGGGCCTTGGGCCGCGGAGGGGTCTGACCCCTTGGGGGACAGGTCAGCGGCGCATGCCCGGGGGCGGGGCCTTGGTTGGGGCCGGGGCGGTCTCGCCGACCAGCTCGCGGAGGCCGTCCTCGTCGAGGACCTCGGTGCCGAGCTCCTCGGCCTTGGTGAGCTTGGTGCCGGGGCTGTCGCCGGCGACGACGTAGTCGGTCTTCTTCGAGACCGAGCCGGTGACCTTGCCGCCGGCGCGCTTGATCAGGGTGGTGGCCTCGTCGCGGGTCAGGACCGGAAGGGTGCCGGTGAGGACGAAGGTCTTGCCCTCGAGCGGGCCACCCTCGCTTCGCCGCTCGTCCGCGGAGAGCTCGAAGCGGAGGCCCTGCTCTCGCAGACGGTCGGATCAGGTCGAGCACGGCGTCGTCGGAGAGCTCCTCGTCGAGCTGGGCGGCGAGGACCGGGCCGATCCCCTCGACCTGCTCGATCTGCTCCGGCTCCGCCTCGAGCAGGGCGTCGATCGAGCCGAAGTGCTCGGCGAGCGCGTGCGCGTTGACGTAGCCGATCCCGGGCAGGCCGAGGGCGAACAGCACGGTCCCGAACGGCTGCTCGCGGGAGCGGTCGATCTCCGAGACCATGTTGCGCGCGGAGACGTCGCCGAAACCCTCGAGCTCGACCAGCCGCTCCTCGGTCAGGTCGTAGATGTCCGCCGGGTCGCGGATCAGCTCCTCGTCGACGAGGAAACGGAACGCCTGCTTCTCGCCGAAGCCCTCGATGTCCATCGCACCCCTGGAGACGAAGTGCTTGACGAGCTGGAAGGTCTGACCCGGGCAGCCCCGGCGGTTCGGGCAGCGGGTCCAGACCTCGTCCGGCTCCTTGACCGTCGGCGTCCCGCAGGCCGGGCACTTCTTCGGCGGCTTCGGCTTGCGCAGGCGTCGCCCTTCGCGGCGCTGGATCAGCGGTGAGACGACCTGCGGGATCACGTCGCCCGCACGCATGACGACCACCTCGTCGCCCTCGCGGACGTCCTTGCGCGCCAGGTCCTCCTCGTTGTGCAGGGTCGCGGTCGTGACCGTGACGCCCGAGACGTGAACCGGCTCGAGCATCGCGAACGGGATCATGTTGCCGCGGCGGCCGACGTTCCAGACGATCTTGTTCAGCCTCGTCGTCGCCGTCATCGGCGGGAACTTCCAGGCGACCGCCCAGCGCGGCTCGCGACCCGCGACGCCGAGCTCGCGCCAGAGGTGGCGCTGGTCGACCTTGATCACGACCCCGTCGATCTCGAAGTCGAGTCCCTCGCGCCGCTCCTCCCACCACTCGCAGCGAGCCGCCGACCTCGTCGGCGGACTCGTGGACCCCGATCCTCCTCGTTGACCTGGAAGCCGCGCTCGCGCAGCCACTCGAGCTCCTCGGAATGGGTGGCGAACTCGATCCCGCGGTGCGCGCCGATCCCGTAGTTCCAGATCGAGAGCGGCCGCGAGGCGGTGATCTGCGGGGTCGAGCTGGCGCAACGAGCCCGCAGCGGAGTTGCGCGGGTTGGCGAAAGCCGGCTCGCCGGCGGCCGAGCGCGCCTCGTTGAGCTCCGCGAAGGCGGTCCGCGACAGGTAGACCTCGCCTCGCACCTCGACCAGCTCCGGGGCGTCGTCGATCCGGTCCGGGATCTGCCTCGACCGTGCGCAGGTTGCGGGTCACGTCCTCGCCGGTGACGCCGTCGCCGCGGGTGGCGCCGCGGGCGAACACGCCGTCCTCGTAGGTGAGCGAGATCGCGAGCCCGTCGATCTTCGGCTCCGAGACGAAACGCAGATCGCCCGGCTCGATGTCGAGGCGCTTGAGCTGGTTGTGCAGGCGCGTCTCCCAGGCGCGGAACTCGTCGACACCGCGGGCGTTGCCGAGCGAGAGCATCGGCTCCGCGTGGCGCACCGGCTCGAACTTCTCCAGCGGGCCGGGCCCCGACCCGCTGGGTGGGCGAGTCGGGGGTGCGCAGCTCCGGGTGCTCCGCCTCGAGGTCGCGCAGCTCGCTCAGCAGCGCGTCGTAGTCCTCGTCGGAGACCGTCGGGTCGTCGAGGACGTAGTAGCGGCGGTTGTGCTCCTCGATCTCGCGCCGCAGCTCGGCGGCGCGCTCGCGGACGTCGGCGGCGACGCTCACGTCGGCGTGCCGCGAGCATCGCCTCCAGATCCCAGGCGCGCAGCCGCTCGAGCCCCTCGTGGTCGGTGAGGTCGAAGTGGATCGGGGTCAGCGCGATCCTCCCGCGCGCGATCGCGACGAGGTCGGTCCCCTCCTCGTCCTCGAACGAGGGCTCGAAGCCGTAGATCTCGTAGCGCCGCCTGCCGTCGGAGTCCTCGTCGACCAGCTTCAGCTCGTCGTCGTAGAGCCGCTTGCCGAGCCGCGTCACCTCGATTCCCTGCGGGGTGCCGGTCGGGAAGTTGACGTTGATCAGCGTGTCCGGCGGAGCCTTTTCCTCGCCCAGGCGACGGACGAGCTCGGCGCCGAACCGGGCTGCGTGGCTGAAGTCGAAGCTGCGGCCGAAGCGGAAGCCCATCTCGCGCTTCTCGGACTGCTGGGACATCGCCACCGCGGGAATGCCGAGCACGATTCCCTCGAGTGCGGCGGCGACAGTGCCCGAGTAGGTGATGTCGTCGCCGAGATTGGCGCCGTGGTTGATCCCGGAGATGATCAGGTCGGGCTTCGCGCCCAGCAGTCCGAGGTCGGCGAAGCGGACGCAATCGACCGGGGTGCCGTCGGTGGCGAACCCGGCCTCGCCGTCGTCGAAGCGGATCTCCTCGATCCACAGGGGCGAGCGCGTGGTGATCGAGCGGGCCGTCGCGGAGCGGTTCGAATTCGGCGCGATCACATGGACCTCGACCCCGTCGAGGTCGCGGAGCTCGCGGCGGATGGCGTGCAGCCCCTCCGCCTGGATGCCGTCGTCGTTTGTCAGCAGGACCTTCACCTGGGGCGAGGCCGATTCTAGGGACGGCGATTTCGGCGCTAGATACGAACGGGCAGCCCGGCGCTCGCCGGCTCGGTCGGCAAGCAGCGGCTCGCCGGTCAGCCCCTCGGCGGGGGCGCCGCACAGCGAGGCGACCGTCGCGGCGACGTCGGCCAGCCGCGGGGTCCTGCCCGGATCGCGCAGGGCCGAGCGGCCCGGGGCGAGGATCGCCCAGGCGCCGCCGGGAGTGTGGTTGCCCGAGCGTCCGCTCCCAGCGCCCCGGCGGCGCACCGTCCCGAAGCGCCTCGAGCGGACCAGCTCGAGGCGGGTGGCGGGGCGCTCGCTCCAGTGCACGACGAGATCGGGGAGCCGCTCGGCGGTCGCGCCCCGGTAGCGGTCGGCGACCCGCTCGACCGAGGCGACGGCGGGCGCCCCGGCGGGGTCGGTGAACGTCGCCAGCCCAGCGGTGATCTCCTCGGCGAGCGCGCCGGCGTCGGCGGGATCGACCACGCCGTCGCGCTCGCGCCCGCGCAGGTTGAAGCGCACGTAGCCCTGGTTGTCCGCGGGGTGGGCGAAGGCCCTGACGGCGGCCCGATCGACCGCGCTCAGCTCGAGTCGGGCGGTCAGCTCGAGCGCGGCCGCGGCGCGGCAGCATCTCCGCGACCGCTCCGCGCAGGCCGGGCGGAAGGGCCGCGCGCAGCCCCCAGACGCCGCTCGGCTCGGAGATCGGCCCGCCCGAGAGCACCGCGGCGAGCATCCCGGGGAGGAGATCCGCGCGGCTCGTGTTGACGTCCATCCCAACGGCAGAGCAGAGGATCACGTCGGCGTCGCGGGGCAGCGCTGCGAGGACGCGGCCGATCCCCTCGTCGACCCGGCCGTAGACGTCCGCGAGGGTGCGCTCGAGGACGACGCGGCGATCGACGTTGAGCCAGCTCTCGGCGAGCTGCGAGAGGTCCCAGAACTGATGCCCGGCGATGTGCGGGGCGCTGAAGGTGAGCCAGGCGAGGTCGTAGTGCTCCTGGGAGAGCAGATGGACCGCCGCGTCGGCGACGCGCCCGGGAGCGTCGAGCAACTTGCGGCGCAGGGCGATCAGCTGCCTCGCCCGCGGGCGCCCGAACACCTCCGTCGCCCGGGGTGGGCGACCGAAGTCCCGCGCGAGCGCCCGTCGGGCCACCTGCGGGCGCGACCAGGCGGGCAGGACCGTCCGCTCCTCGAACCCCCACCCCGAGACCAGGGTGCCCTCGTATCGCGCCGGCGGACGGCACTCGTAGGGGTCGATCGCCAGCGTCCGGCGGCCGGCCCTCGCCAGCCGCTCCCATACCGCCGGCGGCGCCTCGAGCTCCCCCGCGGGGCGCACGCGCTGGCGCGCGGCGTCCCACTGGAACGGATAGAAGATCCCGTGATCGCCGATCTCGACGCCGCTGTAGAGGGTGTAGAAGGCCCCCGCGGCGAAGTCCCGCGCCGGCGTTTCCAGCTCGATCCGCCGGCCCCGCTCGGCGAGCGCCGCGACGTTGGGGAGGCGCCCGGCCTCGAGCATCGCGTCGAGCAGCGGGACGCTCGCCGAGTCGAAGACGAGAACCGCGATCACACTGCCACCAACACGCCGCCACCCGCGGCGGAGCGGCGGGCGGCGTCAAGAGCGGCCATCGCCCGGGCGCCGTCGCGGGCCGTCGCGAGCTCTCCGTCCCCGTTCCCCGCGACGGCGCGAGCGAACGCGCGGAGCTGCCGGGTGAGCGAATCGACGAGCGGATGCTCGCTCCGGCGCACCCTCGTGGCGACGCTTCGCACCGTCCCGCCGTGGACGCTGCGGGCGGCGAGCCTGCCGCCCTGATCGCGGATCTCGATCCGCTCGCTCCATCGGGAGTCGGTCGCGCACCGCACCTGCGCCGTTCCGCGGGCGCCGCGAAGCTCCACTCGAGCGCTGCGGGACCCGAGGGCGGGCGCTCGCGCCGCCGAGAGCCCCCCGCCGAGCAGACAGCCGGCGAGGTCGGCGAGATGGGGGCCGAGGTCGGCGAGCGCATCGTCGCGGACCTGGTGCGCTCCCCACGAGGCGCGCCGGTAGGAGATCCGCATGCTGAGGCGGAGCTCGCCGGCGTCCGGGACCCGGCCGGCGAGCGAGCGCAGATGGCTGAAGCGGCGGTTGAAGCCGACCCATACCGGAGCGGCGAGGTCGGTGAGCCGCTCGGCCTCCTCGAGCCCGCGGCCGGGAGGCTTCTCGACGAGGACCCGGGCCCCGGCCTCGGCCGCGATCTCCGCGTGTTCGAGGTGTAGCTCCGAGGGGCTGGCGACGATCACGGCATCGGGCCGCGTCGCGGCGACCATCTCGGCGGCGGACTCGAATGCCCGCGGGGAGCCCGCGGCCGCGCGCGCCAATCGCTCCCGCCGCCCCCGGTCGGGGTCCGCCACCGCGCAGAGCCGGAACTCCGGGACGTGGCGGAGGGCGGGCACGTGTCCGAGCTCGGAGATCCGGCCGCAGCCGGCGATCCCGAGTGTCAGGGGCGAGTCCATGTCGGCAACCCTAGCCAAAGTTAGGGCACCCTAACTTCGTGACTCGCCAGCCGGCGCCGGCGCGATCCAGGTAGAGGCCGTGCGCCTGGGGCGTCCCCGACACCTCCACGGCCTCGATCGGCAACTCGAGCCGCCAGGAGAGCGCGGTCTGCCCCTCGATCGCGCCGACGCCGATCGGGGTGCAGGCGCGCAGCCGCTCGGGCCCTCCGTCCTCGACGATGCGCCCGAGGTCCTCGTGAGCATCGCTGAGCGCGGTTGCCTCGGCGGCGGCATCGCCGAGCTCGGTCGCCCGAACGCCGGCCTGGACGACGAGTGCGACCGCGAGCGCCGCCGCAGCGGCGCCGAGCGCACGCCCGCGAGCATCGGTCGACCGCGGGGTCAGCGCCCGCGCCGCAAGCGAGGCGAGCCCGGACGCGCCCAGCGCGCAGACGACGCCCGCGGCCGGCGCCACGAACCGCGGGAGGCCGGCGTAGCCGCCGGCCGCCATCACCGCCACCAGCCCGATCCAGGCGAGTGCGCCGACGGCCACCGCGACCACCGCTCGGTCCGCGCGGCGACGCGCCTCGACGATCGCTACCGCGAGTCCGGCCCAGAGGGCGGCGAGCGGCAGGACCGCCGCCCGCCCCAGCACCTCGAGCGCCTCGACCGGCGGCGAGCCGCTCCCCTCGCGGGCGCGGTCGGCGCCGGTCAGGACGCTGCCCGAGCCGAGCAGATCGGGCACCACCCAGAGCGCGGCCACCGCGACGATCGCTCCCGCGTCCGGCGGCGCGCATCGCCGGGTCGCGGCGCCACAGCCAGACCACGTAGGCGAGCAGGAAGGGCCAGGCCTCGGGGCGGAGCAGCGCCGCGACGAACGCCAGCGCGAGGGCGGCGCCCCGGCGCCCGGCGAGCCCGCGCTCGACCGCGCCGAGCGCGAGCGCCGTCAGCAGCGGCTCCGAGAGCCCACCGGCGAACTGGCGCAGCCACGGCGTGAAGCCGTCCGCGAGCAGGACCAGCCCGAGCGCCGCGATCGCCGCCGCCCCAGCGCTCTCCCAGCGCCCCCCGCCGCGGCGGGCCACGAGCCGGGCCGCGAGCAGGGCCGCCAGCGCGACCGCCGCCAGCCAGCCGGCCCGAGCGACGAACAGCCAGAGGTCCGGCGCGATCTCCGGAGCGACCGCGAACACCGTGGTGAGGACCACGGGCAGCGGCTTCCACGAGGGGCCGCTGGAGGTGTCGAGGGCGAGGGTGCCGACCTCGCGGCCCCAGACCAGCCACCCCCAGGGGTCGTAGACGGGCTCCCACGGCAAGGCGAGCGATGCGCCCGCGAGGGCGAGGACGACGAGGGCGACTGCGATCACGGGCGGGTACATTGGCAATAATTAGGTGTCCCTAACTTCCTGGTCCGCCCATCCACCCCACACGCACAGTCGCCTTCTGGTCCGCGCTCGCCCTGGCGAGCGTCGTCGTTGCGGGCTGCGGCGGGACCGAGGAGGCGGAGTCCGGCGACGACGCCGGACCGGACGGGATCACCGTCTACTCGGGCAGGATCGCGCCGCTGATCGGGCCGGCGATCGACATGCACGAAGCGGACGTCGGCAAGGACGTCCAGGTGCGCTTCGGCGACAGCGCCCAGCTCGCGACGACCTTGATCGAGGAGGGCGAGGGATCGCCGGCCGACGTCTTCTTCAGCCAGGACGCGGGCGCGCTCGCAGGCGGTCGACGCCGAGGGCCTGCTCACCGAGCTGCCGAGCGACATCCTGCGCAAGGTCCCGCCGCGATTCAGGGCCGAGGACGGCAACTGGATCGGGATCTCCGCGCGCTCGAGGGTGATCGCCTACGACTCACGCGAGCTCGGCCCCGAGGACCTTCCCGACTCGGTGCTCGACCTCACCGAGCCCGAGTGGGAGGGCCGCGTCGGCTGGGCGCCGACCAACGCCTCCCTTCAGGCCTACGTCTCGGCGCTGCGGGCCGATCGAGGGCGACGAGGTCGCCCGCGCCTGGCTCGAGGGAATGGTCGCCAACGACGTGCAGCCGTACGAGTCGAACACCCCGGTCCGCGACGCGATCGCGGCCGGCGAGATCGACGTCGGGCTGATCAACCACTACTACGTGGCGCAGGCGAAGGCCGAGGAGGGGCCCGACTACCCGGTCGAGATCTACTTCCCCCCCGGCGACCTCGGCTCGCTGGTCAACGTCGCCGGGGTCGGCGTGCTGGCGTCGAGCGAGCGCCCGACGAGGCGTTCGACTTCATCCGCTTCCTGCTCTCCGACGAGGGCCAGCGCTACTTCGTCGAGAGCTCGAAGGAGTACCCGGTCGTCGCCGGCAACCCGCAGCCCGAGGGGGTGCCGCCGCTCGGGCGGCTGCCCAGCCCCGACTTCGATCTCGCCGAGCTCGGCGACCTCGAGCGGACGCTCGCGCTCATGCAGGAGGCCGGGGCGCTGTGATCCGGCCGGCCCGATGAGCGCGGCCGCGACGATCCTCGGCCGGCGGCGACCCCCGGCGCTGCTGCTCGCCGCGTCGGCGCTCGTGGCGATCCTCGCCGCGCTCCCCGCCCTCTACCTCGTGATCGTCGTCGGCGGCGAGCTCGACTCCGCTTGGGAGACGATCTGGACCGATCGGACGCTCGAGCTGATCGCCCGCAGCGCCGGCCTCGCGGCGGCGGTCACCGCGGCCGCGATCGCGATCGCGGTCCCGCTCGCCTGGCTCACCGCGCGGACCGACCTCCCCGGCCGCCGTGTCTGGGCGACGCTGGCGACCCTGCCGCTCGTCATCCCGAGCTACATCGGCGCCTACCTGTTCCTCTCCGCGCTCGGACCGCGCGGCGCCCTGCAGGGGCTGCTGGAGCCCTTCGGAGTCGACCGGCTGCCGTCGATCTACGGCTTCTGGGGAGCGTGGCTCGTGCTGACCCTCTTCACCTATCCGCTGATCCTCCTGACCGTCCGCGCCGCCCTGCGCGGGCTCGACCCCCAGCTCGAGGAGGCCGCCCGGGCGATGGGCCGAACGCCGCTGCAGGTCTTCCGGACGGTGGTGCTGCCCCAGCTTCGCCCGGCGATCGCCGCCGGGGCGCTGCTGGTCGCCCTCTACGTCCTCTCCGACTTCGGCGCGGTCTCGATCATGCGCTTCAACTCGTTCACCCGCGAGATCTACGTCACCTTCAGCTCGAGCTTCGATCGGACTGCGGCGGCGGCGCTCGCGGTTGCTCCTCGTCCTGCTCACCCTCGGCGTCCTCGTCCTCTACGTCCGCGCCCGCTCGCGCCTTCACTTCCATCGCGCGACGCCCGGCACGGCCAGGCCCGCCGGCGCGGTGCCGCTCGGCCGGTGGCGCTGGCCCGCGCTCGCCTTCTGCGGGGCGATCGTCTGCCTCGCCCTGCTGCTGCCGGTCGCGATGCTGGTCCACTGGTCGACTCAGGGGCTCGGAGGCGACGTGGCGCTCGGCGACGTCGCCGTCAACGCCGGCAACTCGCTCGTCGCCGCGTCGCTGGCCGCCGCCGCGGCGGCGGCGCTGGCGATCCTGATCGCCGTGATCGTGGTCCGCTTTCCGAGCGCGGTATCGGCCGGCGTCGAGCGGGTCAGCTACGCCGGCTACGCGCTGCCGGGGATCGTGGTCGCGCTCGCGCTCGTCTTCTTCGGGATTCGCGTGGCGCCGCCGCTCTACCAGTCCCTGGCGATGCTGGTGATCGCGCTGACCCTGCACTTCCTCCCGCTCGCGATCGGGGCGGTCGGCGCGGCGCTCCTCCAGGTGCCACCGCGGCTCGAGGAGGCCGGGCGGGCCCTCGGGCGGGGTCCCCTCGCGGTCTTCGGGACGGTCACGGCGCCGCTCGCGTTGGGCGGGGTCGCCGCCGGGGCTGCGCTCGTCTTCCTGAACGCGGTCAAGGAGCTGCCCGCGACCCTGCTCCTGGCGCCGATCGGCTTCGAGACCCTGGCCCTCGACATCTGGCACCAGACGACCACCGGGTTCTTCGAGGCGGGGGCGATTCCCGCGCTCGTGTTACTCGCGGTCTCGGCTCCTCCCGCTATACCTCCTGACCGGCAGGAGCAGTCCCGCATGAGCGAATACGCGCTTGAGATATCGGGGCTCCGCAAGAGCTTCAACGGCGCCGCCGCCGTCAGCGGCCTCGATCTCGAGGTGGCCGAGGGCGAGGTCTGCGCCCTGCTCGGCCCGAGCGGCTGCGGGAAGACGACGACGCTGCGGCTGATCTCGGGGCTGGAGCACCCGGACGCCGGCTCGATCGCGATCCGGGGACAGGACGCTCACCGGAGGCGGCGTGAACGTGGCGCCCGAGAAGCGCCGCATCGGGATCGTGTTCCAGGACTACGCGCTCTTCCCCCATCTCGACGTCGCCGCCAACGTCGGCTACGGGCTGGGCCGCAACCCGGATCCGGGTCGGGTCGGAGAAGCGCTCTCGCTGGTCGGGCTCGGGGAGGCGGGCGAGCGGCCCGTGCACGAGCTCTCGGGCGGCGAGCAGCAGCGGGTGGCGCTGGCCCGGGCGCTCGCGCCGACGCCCGAGCTGGTCCTCCTCGACGAGCCGTTCTCGAATCTCGACGCCAGCCTGCGCGAGCGGCTGCGCGGGGAGGTGCGCGAGATCCTGCGCCAATCGGGCGTCACCGCGCTGTTCGTCACGCACGACCAGGAGGAGGCGCTGAGCCTCGCGGACCGCGTTGCCGTCATGCGCGCCGGGAGCGTGGTCCAGACCGGGATGCCCGAGGAGGTGTACGGCCAGCCGGCCAGCCGCTGGGTGGCCGACTTCCTCGGCGAGGCCGAGGTCCTCCCCGCCACCGTCGGCGACGGCTTCGTCGAATGCGAGCTCGGCCGCTTCGGCGTCGACCCCGGCTTCCGCGGGCCCGCCGACCTGGTGGTCCGCCCGGAGTCCGTCGCGGTCGGCGCGGGCCCGAGCCCGCGCGGCCTCGAGGGCGAGGAGGGCGTCGTCGTCGAGCGGACCTTCTACGGCCACGACCAGCTCGTCCGGGTCGAGCTGGCCTCGGGCCGAGAGATCCGCAGCCGCCGCCTCGGCTTCCCCGCCTGGCACCCCGGCGACCACGTCAAGGTCTGGATCGACGGCCCGGTCAACGTGCTGCGGCCGGAGGAGCCGGTCGGCGCCGATCGCTAGATCCGGCCCATGGCGCGTTTCGGGCGCATAGCGCCACGAACGCGCCAATCTCCTCCTCAGTACCGCACGCCCACCAGGTAGAGGCCGTGGGCTGGGGCGGTCTCGCCGGCGCGCTCGCGGGGGGCGCCGGTCAGGAGCGCCCGGAAGTCGTCGATCGTACGGCGGCCGCCCCCGACCTCGAGCATCGTGCCGACGAGGACGCGGACCATGTGACGCATGAAGGCGTCGGCCTCGATCTCGAAGGTCAGGAGACCGGGCGGTTCGCCGGACCAAGCGGCGCTCAGGACGTCGCGCTGGAAGCGCACGTGCTCGGTGTCCGTCGGCGTGAAGGCGGTGAAGTCGTGGGTGCCGGCGAGCGCTTCTGCGCAGGCGTCGAGCGTGTTTCGGTCGAGGACGTGGGGCCACCAGAGCGCCCGTCCCTCCTCGAACGGATCGCGGACGGGCGCGGCGAGGATCCGGTAGCGGTAGGCGCGCGAACGGGCGTCGCGGCGTGCGTCGAAGTCGTCCGGAGCTACGGCCAGCGAGTTAATGACGACGTCCCGCGGCAGGACCGCGTTCGCCCCCCTCACGAGCCCATCCAGGTCCACCTCCCCCGCCTCGAAGCTCGCCACCTGACCCGTCGCGTGCACCCCCGCGTCGGTGCGACCGGCGACGGTCAGGCTGACCTCCTCCCCGAGTATCCGCGCGAGCGCCGCCTCGAGCTCGCCCTGGACCGTTCGCAGGCCCGGCTGCGCGGCCCAGCCGCGGAACCGCGTCCCCTCGTAGGCGATCTCGAGCCGGTAGGTGGTCAGACCAGCTCGAGGAAGACCATCTCGGTCGAGTCCGAGCGGCGCGGGCCGAGCTTGACGATCCGCGTGTAGCCGCCGGGGCGCTCCGCGTAGCGCGGGGCGACCTCCTCGAAGAGCTTGTGGACCAGGAACTTGTCCTGGCCGAGCTCGGAGAGGGCCTGGCGCCGCGCGTGCAGGTCGCCTCGCTTGCCGAGCGTGATCAGCTTCTCGATCTGGGGCTTGACCGCCTTCGCCTTCGCCTGGCTGGTCCTGATCCGCTCGTGCTGGATCACCTCGCGGCAGAGGTTGCGAAGCAGCGCCTTGCGGTGCGAGGCGTCGCGACTCAGCTTGTGGCGGCTCTTGCGGTGGCGCATGGCGACGGCTCCAGAGCGTGGGCGAGCCGGACCTTACTCGTCGCGCAGCGACAGCCCCAGCGAGGTCAGCGCCTCGACCACCTCGTCGGTGGAGCGTTTCCCGAAGTTCGGAATCGCGTTCAGCTCCGACTCCGACTTCTGGACCAGGTCGCCGACGGTCTGGATCCCGGCGCGCTTCAGGCAGTTGTAGGCGCGGACACCGATCTCGAGCTCCTCGATCAGGCGATCGTCGCCCTCGAGCCCGGGCATGCCGCCGGCGCCGTTCTCCTCCGCGGCGCCCGCCCCGTCGCGGCTCGTGAGCTCGTCGACGCGGTCGGCGTCGGTGAAGATCGCCAGCGACTTGATCAGGATCTCGGCTGCCTCACGGAGCGCGACCCCCGGCTCGAGCGAGCCGTCGGTCTCGATCTCCAGCGAGAGCTTGTCGAAGTCGGTCCGCTGCCCGACTCGCGCCGAGTCGACCGCGTACGCGGCACGGCGGATCGGCGAGAAGATCGAGTCGATCGGAATCACCCCGATCGGCTGGTCCTCCGACTTGTTGTCCTCCGCCGGCGAGTAGCCGCGGCCTCGGCCGATCGTCATGTAGATCTCGAGCTTGGTCTTCTTCTCGAGCGTCGCGATCGGAGCCTCGGGATTGAGGATCTCGACCCCCGCGGGGAGGTCGATGTCCTTGGCGGTCACCTCACCGGGGCCGGTGACGACGAGCGGCACCTCGACCTCGTCTGCGTCGGTGTGCATCCGCACCACCAGGTCCTTCAGGTTGAGGACCAGGTCGGTGACGTCCTCCTGGACGCCGGCGATGGTCGAGAACTCGTGCGCGACGCCCTCGATGCGGACGCTCTTGACCGCCGCCCCTCCCAGCGAGGAGAGCAGCACGCGGCGCAGGCTGTTGCCGAACGTGTATCCGAACCCCTTGTCGAGGGGCTCGATCGTGAACGTCCCCTTGTTCTCGGAGACGTCGTCCTTGCTGATCTTGGGGATTTGAAACTCGGGCAGGGTGGTCATGACTTCCTCTGGGTTCGCTTACAAAGACATGCGTGGGGCGCGAGGCCCCGGCTCCACTACTTGGAGTAGAGCTCGACGATCAGCTGCTCTTGAACGGGAGTGGTGATCTCGTCCCGCGAGGGCAGCCTCAAGACTTTTGCGGTCAGGGCGTCGTGGTCTGCCTGCAGCCAGGCCGGAACGACGGCGACCAGCTCGGTCGCGTTGCGGACGGTGTCGCCGGCGGAGGAGCCCTCGCGCAGCGCGATGATGTCGTCGGGTCTCACCTGGTAGGAGGGGATGTCGACGCGTCGTCCGTTGACCGTCCAGTGGCCGTGGCCGACAAGCTGGCGGGCCTGGCGCCGCGAGGCGGCGAAGCCGAGGCGGACCAGGACGTTGTCGAGCCGGCGCTCGAGCAGCCGCAGCAGGTTCTCACCGGTGACGCCCTGCTGGCTCGCCGCCTTGTCGTAGTAGCGGCGGAACTGCTTCTCGAGTATCTGGTAGTAGCGGCGCGCCTTCTGCTTCTCGCGAAGCTGTACTCGGTACTCGGACTGGCGCATGCGGCCGCGGCCGTGCTCGCCCGGCGGGTACGAGCGGCGCTCGACCCCGCACTTGTCGGTCAGGCAGCGCTCGCCCTTGAGGAAGAGCTTCTGCCCCTCCCGGCGGCACTGCTTGCACTGCGGGGCGGTATCGCGGGCCATCAGACGCGCCTGCGCTTCCGGGGCCGGCAACCGTTGTGGGCCTGCGGGGTGACGTCCTTCACCGTCGTCACCTGGAGGCCGGCCGCCTGCAGCGAGCGGATCGCCGTCTCGCGGCCGGAGCCGGCGCCCTTGGCGAGCACCTCGACCCGCTGGAGACCTTGCTCCATCCCCTTGCGGGCGGCGGAGTCGGCCGTCACCTGAGCGGCGAACGGGGTCGACTTGCGCGAGCCCTTGAAGCCGGCGCTGCCCGCGGACTCCCAGGCGATCACGTTGCCGTCGGTGTCGGTCAAGGTGACGATCGTGTTGTTGAAGCTGGTCTTGATGTGCGCCTGCCCGTAGGGGATGTTCTTCTTGACCCGGCGACGCGAGCGACCCTTGGCCTTTCGAGGTTGCGGCATGGCTCAGTCGCTCACTTCTTCGCCGGCGCCTTCTTCTTGCCGGCGATGCTCATGCGCCGCGGGCCCTTGCGGCTCCGCGCGTTGGTCTTCGTCCGCTGGCCGTTGACCGGGAGGCCCCGGCGGTGGCGCAGGCCACGGTAGGCGCCGATCTCCATCAAGCGCTTGACGTTCTGCGAGCGCTCGCGGCGCAGGTCTCCCTCGACCTCGCGCGACTCGACGGCCTGGCGAAGCTTCAGCTCCTCGTCCTCGGTCAGGTCCTTGACGTAGGTGTCGGGGTTGACGCCGACCTCCTCGAGGATCTCGCGGGCGCTCGAGCGCCCGATCCCGTGCACGTAGGTGAGGCCGACCTCGACCCGCTTGTTGAGGGGCACGTTGACCCCGGCTATACGTGCCAAGTCGGCTAGCCCTGCCTCTGCTTGTGCCGCGGGTTGGAGCAGATCACGAGCACCTTGCCGCGCCGCCGGATGATCCGGCACCTCTCACACATCGGCTTGACGCTGGCTCGTACTTTCATCGCCCCTTCTCGGGTCGTATCGGTTCACAAATCGGAGAAGCCCTCAGACCCCCTGAATCGGGTCTTCGGGCAGACGAAACCGGCCTCTCGACCGGCCTGAAAAGGATAGCAGCGGTCAGGACTTCAGCTTGATCCGTTTGCGCGCCTTGTCGGTCCCCCCGCCGCCGGAGCCGATCGCCTTGCCCTTGACCACGACCTTCGACTTCTCGGCGTCTGACGCCGCCCGCTTGGCCTTGTTGCTGAGCTTCAGCACCAGCTTCCGCTGCTCGCTGGGCGGGATCGTTACGTCGCGCTTGGGCTTGAGCTTTCCGTTGCCCTCGCTCGAGGCCAACCGCCCCCTCAGGTCGAGGAAGCAGCCCCGGGTGCCGCAGGTGGCCTTCACCTTCACGGAGTCGGTCGGAGCGCTGCTTCTTCTTGCCCTTGAGCGTGAGGTCGACCTGGCCGGTGCCGCCGCCGTAGCCGCCGCCGTAGCCCCGCCGTAGCCCCCGTAACCCTCTCCCCCCTTGGCGAGGACGAGCGAGGCGGCGGAGAGGGCGAAGATCCCTGCGAGCGAGACGACGATCAATCCCCAGCGGCGGCGCAATCCCTACTCCTCGTGCCAGGGGGTGAGGACGCGCGGGCCGTCCTCGGTGACGGCGACGGTGAACTCGAAGTGGGCGGCGAGGGAGCCGTCCTGGGAGTAGACGGCCCAGTTGTCGTCGCCGACCCGGACCAGGTGGGTGCCGACGTTGACCATCGGCTCGATCGCCAGGACCATGCCCGGCTCGAGCAGCGGGCCGCGGCCGGGCTCGCCGTAGTTCGGGATCTGCGGGTCCTCGTGCATGTCGCGGCCGATCCCGTGGCCGACCAGCGTGCGGATGATCGAGAGGCCCTCGCTCTCGACCGTGCGCTGGATCGCCGAGGAAACGTCGCCGAGGCGGTTGCCGGCGCGCGCCCCCTCCGCGCCCTCGAAGAGCGCGCGCTTGGTCGTGTCGAGGAGCTTCCGGGCGTCCTCGCTGATCGGTCCCACGGGCACCGTCAGCGCGGCGTCGGCGACCCAACCGTCGTGGGTGACCCCGACGTCGAGCGAGATGATGTCGCCGCGCCGAAGGGCGTAGGGGCCGGGGATCCCGTGCACGACCATCGAGTTCGGCGACGCACAGATCGATCCCGGAAAGCCGCGGTAGCCCTTGAACGAGGCCTCTGCGCCCTGCGAGGAGATGAACTTCTCCGCCGCCTCGTCGAGCTCGGCGGTGGTGACGCCGGGGCGGCACTTCGAGGCGAGCATCCGCAGGCAGCGTGCCTGGATCACCCCGGCGGCCGCCATCCACTCGACCTGCTCCGGGGTCTTGACGATGATCCCGCTGCGGTACATGCGCGACTCAGATTAGCCGCGGGGCGCTTCGACCGGTCGGCAGGACGACGAGGCTGGCCGGGATCCGGCCCGCCGCGCCGCGGTCAGCTGAGCGCGTCCAGGGTCTGGGCAGTGTCGCCGAAGAACTCAGCTTCCATGAGGCGCCCGTCGCTCACCTTGTAAAGCCACACCGAGCGGCCGCTGAGCTCGTTTCCAGACTTGGTCTTGCCGACTCCCTCGACGATGACGACGACGGTCTCGCCGTCGTCGGCGTCGAGGAACGCCGTCGGCCTCGGGTCGACGGAATCGAAGTTCGTCAGGAACTTCTGGATCATCTCCTTGAACCCCTCCGGGCCCGTGTAGGTACCACCCCAGGGCAGACTCTCCGGAATCCTGATCTCGGCGCTCTCGTCCGTGGTGGACACGGCGCCATCCAGGTCCCCCTTGCCGAAATCCTCCCAGCGTGCCTTGACAGTGTCGGCGTTCTCTCCCATCGAAGTCCCCTTTCTATATATCCGTAGCGTTCCACCGACCCTACCCGCTACCGGACCCCTGCGCAAACGGTCGGGGGCCTAGAGCTGCTCCTCCATCTTCAGCGTCGCGAGCAGTGCCCGGATGCGGTCGGAGACCTCCTCGGGGGAGCGACTCCCGTCGACCCGCCGCAGGAGGCCCTTGTCCTCGTAGTGGGAGATCAGCGGCTCCGTCTTGGAGTGGTACTGCTCGAGCCGGTGCTCGACGACCTCGGGCTTGTCGTCGTCGCGGATCAGGAGGCGCGCCCCGCAGACGTCGCAGACGTCCTCGTTCTTCGGCGGATCGAAGTCGACGTGGAACACGTGCCCGTTCTTCGCGCAGATCCGCCGCCCGCTCAGCCGGCGGACCACCTCCTCGTCGGGGACGTCGATGAGGACGGCCGCAGTGAGGTCACGGCCGAGCTCGTCCATCTTCTCGTCCAGTGACTCCGCCTGCGGCTCGGTGCGAGGGAAGCCGTCGAGGATGAATCCGTCCTGAGCCTCGCCGGAGGAGATCCGATCGCCGATCACGCCCACGATCACCTCGTCGGGGACCAGGTCGCCGCGATCCATGTACTCCTTCGCCTCGCTGCCGAGGTCGGTCTCCTCGCGAACGGCCTCGCGGAGGATGTCGCCGGTGGCGTAATAGGGCAGCCGGAAATCCCCCTGGAGGCGCTCTCCCTGGGTCCCCTTGCCGGAGCCCGGTGGGCCGAGAAGGACGAGATTCAGCTCGGACACGGGCGAGAACCCTAGCGTCGGCCTGCGCGGTGCGCTACTTCAGGAAGCCCTCGTAGTTCCGCATCATCAGCTGCGCCTCGAGCTGCTTGACGGTGTCGAGCGCGACGCCGACGGTGATCAGGATCGAGGTGCCGCCGAAGAAGAAGTTGGCCGAGGTCTGTGAGATCAGGATCGTCGGCAGAGCCGCCACCGCGCCCAGGTAGAGGGCCCCCGGGAAGGTGAGCCGGGAGAGGATTCGGTCCAGGTACTCGGCCGTTGGCCGGCCGGGTCTCACCCCGGGGATGAAGCCCCCGTACTTCTTCAGGTTGTCGGCCTGGTCGACCGGGTTGAAGGTGACCGCCGTGTAGAAGTAGGTGAAGATGATGATGAAGAAGACCTCGCCGACCACGTACGCCCACCCGTTCGGATTGAAGAAGGCGGCGAAGTCGAGCCAGAACCCGGTGTTGAAGAGCTGGCCCACGGTCGGCGGGAAGGCCATGATCGAGGCGGCGAAGATCACCGGGATCACCCCGGCCATGTTCACCCGCAGCGGCAGGTAGGTCGAGCCGCCGGTCGTCATCCGGCGTCCCACGACCCGCTTCGCGTATTGGACGGGGATCCGGCGCTGGCCCTCCTGGACGAAGACGATCGCGACGATCACCGCCAGGGCGATGAACGGCATCATCACCACGAAGACCTGATCGGGGTTGGTCCACCAGGCCTGGATCCCGCTCGGCAGGCCGGCGACGATCGAGGCGAAGATCAGCAGCGAGATCCCGTTGCCGATCCCGCGCTGGGTGATCAGCTCGCCCATCCACATCAGGAGCGTGCAGCCCGCGGTGAGGCTGATCACGATCATCATCAGCTTCGCGAAGGTGAGCTCGCCGACAACGCTGGCCCCCTGCTCGGTGCCGATCGAGCGGAACAGGAAGACGTAGCCGAGCGACTGGCCGAAGGCGAGCCCGACCGTCAGGTAGCGGGTGTACTGGGTGATCTTCTGCTGGCCGACCTCGCCCTCCTTCTGGAGGCGCTCGAGCGCCGGCACCACCACCGTCAGAAGCTGCAGGATGATCGAGGCGGTGATGTAGGGCATGATCCCCAGCGCGAACAGGGACAGGCGCGAGAGGCTCCCGCCGGAGAACAGGTTGAGGAAGCCGAGGATGTTCGAGCCGGCGAACTGGTTGCCGATCTGGTCGAGCGCCTCGGCGTCGACTCCCGGGGCCGGGATGTATGCCCCGAGCCGGTAGAGGGCCAGGATCGCGAGGACGAAGAGGATCTTCCGACGGATGTCGGGGATCGAGAACGCGTTGAGGATCGTCCGCATCAAGAGGGCTGGACCCCCTCTTCGATCACCTCACAGCTGCCGCCCGCCTTCTCGATCTTCTCGCGCGCAGTCGCGCTGAAGCCGTGCGCTCGGACCGTCAGCTTGGTCGAGATCTCGCCCTTGCCGAGGATCTTCACGGGGTCGCGCCTCGTGGCGAGGCCGGCGGCGCGCAGGCTGTCCGGGGTCACCTCGGCGCCGGCGTCGAAGCGCTCCTCGAGCGCGGAGACGTTGACCGGCTGGGTGCGGGTGCGGAAGCGCTCGAACGGCATCGACTTCTTCATGTGCGGCCCGCGGAGCTTTCGCATCCGCATGTGGATCGGGTTCTGACCGCCCTCGTAGGCGACCTTGCGCTTCGAGCCCGAGCGCGCGCCGGCGCCCTTGTGGCCGCGGCCGGACGTCTTGCCCGTGCCGGAGCCCTCCCCGCGCCCGATCCGCTTGCGCGCGCGCCGCGCGCCCGGCTTGGGTCGCACGCTGTGAAGCCCGACGTCCTCAGCCTTCATTCGGGGCATTACTTGACCTCCACCAGGTGGCCGACCACGCGAAGCATCCCCTGGAGCTGGGGGGTATCGGTGAGCTTCGAGCTCTTGCCGATCCGGCCGAGGTTCAGCGAACGCAGGGTCTCGCGCTGGCGCGGGCTGGTGCCGTTGGTGGAGCGAACCTGCTTGACCGTAACTTCGGCCACTACTGCCCCTCGCTCGAGTCGCCCTCGGTTGCCGCCGCGACGGCGTCGACCGGCTTCGGCTGATTCGTCTCCTCCTCGACGGGCTCGGGGGTCTCCTCCTCGTAGATCCCCAGGACTTCTCGGATCGTCAGTCCGCGCAGCTCGGCGACGTCCTCGGGGCGCCGCAGGCCGATCAGGCCGGCCATGGTCGCCTTGACCAGGTTGATCGGGTTCTGGGTCCCGATCGACTTCGAGAGCACGTCGCGGATCCCGCCCAGCTCGAGCACCGCGCGGACGCCGCCGCCGGCGATCACGCCGGTACCCGGGCTGGCGGGGCGCAGGACGACGTGGCCGGCGCCGTAGCGCCCGATGATCCTGTGGGGGAGCGTCTGGCCGTACTTCGGCACCCGCACGAGGCTCTTGCGGGCGTCCTCGACGCCCTTCTGGATCGCCAGCGGGACCTCGCGGGCCTTGCCGTATCCGATCCCGACGACGTCGTTCTCGTCGCCGACCGCGACGAGCGCGGTGAACGAGAAGCGCCGCCCGCCCTTGACCACCTTGGCGACGCGATTGATCTCGATCACGCGTTCCTGGAGGTCCAGGCCCTGGGGGCTGACGTAGTCGATGTTCGGATACATGCGCATTAGCTCGAGCCGTCCAAGTTAGCCGTTGGCCCTAAAACTTCAGCCCGCCCTCACGGGCGCCCTCGGCGACCGCCCTGACGCGCCCGTGGTAGCGGTAGCCGCCACGATCGAAGACGCAGGTCTCGACCCCGGCGGACTTCGCCCGCTCGGCGAGCAGCTCCCCGGCGCGCTTCGACTGCTCGAGCGGACCGAGCTTGCGGAGCTCGTCCTCGGTCCAGGAGACGCCGGCGACGGTCTTCCCGTTGTCGTCGTCGACGAGCTGGGCGAAGACGCCGCGATTCGAGCGATAGACCGAGAGCCGCGGCCGCTCGGCCGTGCCGCGCACCTTGGCGCGGACGCGGCGGCGCCGGCGCAGCCTGCGCTGCGGCTTGGTCTGGACGGTCAACGATGCCTCCTTCCGCCGCAGTGCGGCTCAGCCGAGCGAAAACCGAGCCGGGCGAGGACGCAGGGCGTGAAGCGTGCTTGCAGCACGCGAGCGCCCGAGGACGAAGGTCCGGCGAAGGTTTGCAGCCGGCTGAGGTGTGCTGTGGTGGGAGGAGTCATCGTTAGGCGCGCTTGCCCACCTTCCGGGCGACGTGCTCGCCCGCGTAGCGGACGCCCTTGCCCTTGTAGGGCTCGGGCGGGCGCGCCTTGCGGACCCGCGCGGCGATCTCGCCGACGAGCTGCTTGTCGATTCCGCGGACGACGACCTGGGTGGGCTGGGGAACCTCGAACTCGATCCCCTCCGGCGCGGACAGCGAGACCGGGTGCGAGTAGCCGAGCGCCAGCTCGAGGCTCTTGCCCTGAAGGCGGGCGCGATATCCGACGCCCTGGATCTCGAGCCGCTTCTCGTAGCCCTCGGTGACGCCCTCGACCATGTTCGCGATCAGGCTCCGGGTGAGGCCGTGCAGGGCGCGGTGCTCGCCGCGGTCGGTCGGCCGCTCAATGGTGAGCACGCCGTCGTCCTGGGAGACCTTCATCTCGGTGCTGACGTCCTGAGCGAGCTCGCCCTTGGGGCCCTTGACCGTGACGTGGCCGGGCTTGAGGTCGACGGTGACACCGTCGGGAACCTGGATCGGCTTTTTCCCAATCCTGCTCATGGGCTCACCAGACGTAGGCGACGACCTCGCCGCCGACCCCGGCGTGTGAGGCCTCGTGGCCGGTCATCACCCCGCGCGAGGTCGAGATGATCGATGTGCCCATCCCGCCCTGCACACGCGGCACCTCGCTCCGGTTCGCGAAGCGGCGGCGGCCCGGGCGCGATATCCGCTGTAGGCCGCTGATCACCGGTCGGCGGTCCTCGGTGTACTTGAGCTCGATCCGGACGACCTCGCCGACCGCGGTCGGCTCGACGGCGAAATCGGAGATGTACCCCTGCTCCTTGAGGATCCGGGTCATCTCCTTCTTCAGCCGCGACGCCGGGATCTCCACCGCGGTGTGCTCGGCGGCGAGGGCGTTGCGGATCCGGTTCAGGAAGTCGGAAATCGGGTCTGTGAGCATCTCGGTCGTACCTCTTGCGCTACCAGCTCGACTTGGTCATGCCGGGGATGTAGCCGTTGTGGGCGGCGTCGCGCAGGCAGAGCCGGCAGAGGCCGAACTTCCGGTAATAGGCGCGCGGGCGCCCGCACCGCTGGCAGCGGTTGTGGGCGCGCACCTTGTACTTGGGCTTGCGGCCCTGCTTGACGGTCTTCGATGTCTTAGCCATCGTTCCCTTCGCTTGAATCCTCGCTCGGCTTCTCCGCCGCTTCCTCGCCCTCGGCCTCGCCCTCTTCGCCCTCCTCGCCTTCCTCCTCGCGGACGGGCTTGGCGTAGGCCTCGGGGTTCTCCTCCTTGAGCTGCTCGAGGGCGGCCTGCTCGGCCTCGGCGCGCTGCCGCGCCTCCTCCTTGCGCCGCTCCTCCTCCTCTTCCTCGGAGGTGTCGACGGCGCCGGGGCGCCCGTCCTCGGCGAACGGCATCCCCAGACTCAGGAGCAGCTCGAAGGCCTCCTCGTCGGTCGGCGCGGTGGTGGTGATCGTGACGTCGAGCCCGCGCACCTCGTCGATCGAGTCGTAGTCGATCTCCGGGAAGATGAGCTGCTCGCGGATCCCCATGGAGTAGTTGCCGCGGCCGTCGAACGAGCGCGGGTTGAGGCCGCGGAAGTCGCGGATGCGCGGGATCGCGACCGTGATCAGGCGGTCGAGGAACTCCCACATGCGCGCCCGCCGCAGCGTCACCGCGGTGCCGACCGGCATTCCGTCGCGGATCTTGAACGCGGCGATCGACTTGCGCGCCCGGCGGATGCTGGGCTGCTGGCCGGCGATCAGCGCGAGCTGCTCGACCGCGGCCTCCAGCGGAGACTCGCTGCGGCTCGCCTCGCCGACCCCCATGTTGAGGGTGATCTTCTCCAGCCGGGGCACGCGCATCGGGCTCGAGTAGCCGAAGCGCTCGATCAGCTCCGGCGCCACGTCCTGGAGGTAGCGATCGCGAAGCCGCGGCGGCGGAGCCGCCTGGCTCGGTGTGCTCTCGACTTCTTCGACCGTTGCTTCCATGGTTCTCCGTTACTCCACCGCGGTGCCGGTGCGGCGGGCGAAGCGCTGGCGCTTGCCGTCGCTCGTGCGCCGCACGCCGACCCGGGTCGGCTTGTTGTCCTCGGGGTCGAGCAGCATCACGTTAGAGACATGGATCGGCCCCTCCTTCTCGATGATGCCGCCGGCCTCGCCACCTCGCTGGGTGTCCTTCACCGAGCGCGGCCGCTGATGCCTCTTCACGATATTGAGCCCCTCGACGTAGACGCGCTGGCGACGGGGCTCCGTGCGCAGGACCCGCCCGGACTTGCCCTTGTCCTTGCCTCCGGTGACGACCACGTGGTCGTCCTTGCGGATCTTCATGCCCTTGGCCATCGCTAGAGGACCTCCGGCGCAAGGGAGACGATCTTCATGAAGTTTCGGTCGCGCAGCTCGCGGGCGACGGGCCCGAAGATCCGGGTCCCGCGCGGGTTGAGCTGCGGATCGATCAGCACGGCGGCGTTCTCGTCGAAGGAGATGTAGGTGCCGTCGTTGCGGCCGAGCGGCTTGCGGGTCCTCACGACCACGGCCTCGACGACCTCGCCCTTGCGGACGCCGCCGCGCGGGGTCGCGTGCTTGACCGTCGCGGTGATCACGTCGCCGACGCCGGCGTAGCGGCGGTGGTGGCCGCCCTTGACGCGGATGCACAGAAGCTCCCGGGCGCCCGAGTTGTCGGCCACCTTGAGACGGGATTCCTGCTGGATCATCGCGCTCGCTCCAGAGATCTCGACCAGGCGCCAGCGCTTGGTCTTCGAGAGCGGGCGCGTCTCGACCACGCGGACGATGTCGCCCTCGCCGGCCTGGTTGGTCTCGTCGTGGACGTGCAGGGTGCGGCTGCGGCGGACCACCTTCTCGTAGCGGCGGTGGCGGCCGACCAGCTCGACGCGGACGGTGATCGTCTTGTCGCCCCTGGACGAGACCACGGTCCCCTGCCGGACCCGTCGCGCCACCTGCTCCCGCTCGGCGGGAGGCGTTCCGGTCCCGGGCTCCCCGCGCTTGCCGCGCCGGCCGTGGCGATAGCGCCGCCGGCGAGCGCCGGCCTCGCGGCGCCGCTCGGCGCGCTCGGCGGCGCGCTCCTCGGGGCTGCGCTGGGGCTTCGGCTCAGCGGGCGCCTGGGAGCGGAGTCGCTTGCGCACGGCCTTCGGGTGCGTGTCCTCGGGCTCGGCGTCCTCCGCCGGCGCGGCTCCTCCGCGGCCGGCTCCTCGGCGGGCGCCTCTTCCGCGGGCTCCTCGGCCGGAGCTTCCTCTTCAGCAGCGGGCTCCTCGGCAGGGGCCTCTTCGGCGACCGGTGCCTCCTCGGGCTGGCTCCGTCCCCGTGGGGTCAGACCCCTCCTCCGTCCCCGTGGGGTCAGACCCCTCGGGCTGCTCGTTCTCGTTTTCCTGTCGCTCTTCGTCCACCATTCGCTCTATTTCTCTTCGTCGTCGAACTTCGAAAGCTCTCGGTCGATGTCGATCCCGCGCTCTCGCGCGACGGTCAGCAGCCGCGCGACGTCGCGCTTCGAGCCCGGGAGCCGCGCGGTGTTCTCGAGCTCGCCGGTGGCGTGGCGGAAGCGCAGGTTGAACGCCTCGGCACGGGCGTCGCGCAGCCGCTCGATCAGCTGCTGGTCGTTGAGGGCGTGGGCCTCCGCGGACTTCACGGCGAACCCTCCCGGGTGACGAACTTGGTCTTCACGGGAAGCTTGTGGCCCGCGAGGCGCATCGCGTCGCGAGCGAGGTCCTCGGGGACGCCGGCGAGCTCGAACATCACCCGTCCCGGCTTCACCACTGCGACCCAGCCCTCGGGGTTCCCCTTGCCGGAGCCCATCCGTGTCTCGGCGGGCTTCTTCGTGTACGGCTTGTCGGGGAAGATGTTGATCCAGACCTTGCCGCCGCGCTTGATCTTGCGGGTCATCGCGACACGGGCGGCCTCGATCTGGCGATTGGTGATCCAGCCGCGCTCGAGCGCCTTCAGGCCGTACTCGCCGAAGTAGATCTGGTCGCCGCCCTTGGTGTAGCCGCGCATGCGGCCGCGCTGCTGCTTGCGGTACTTGACGCGCTTCGGCATCAGCATCAGCTCTCACCGTCCTTTGGGGCGTCGGCGGGCGGCGTGGCCGCCTCGTCGGTCGAGTCGCTGATCTTCTGCGGATGCGGGGGGACGTCGGGCTTCGGCGGGGGCGCCGGCGGCCTTCGGCTTGGCCGCGGGCGCGGGCGCCTGCTGCGCGGGTGCCTGAGGCTTGGCCGGCCGCTTTTGCTGCGGGCGGCCGCGCTCGCCGCGCTCGCCCCCCGGCCTCGGGCCGCGGCCGCCTCCACGGCGCTCGCCGCCCCCTCCGCGACCGCGGTCGCCCGACGGGGGACGTCGCTCGCCGCCCGGGCGGCCGCCACCGTCGCGGCGCTCGCCGCGCCGGCGTCCGCGACCACCCAGGTCCTCCGGCGTGTCGCCGGCGGCGCGAAAGCCCTCAGGCATCACCTCGCCCTTGTTGATCCAGCACTTGACCCCGATCCGGCCGGTGGTGGTGCGGGCCTCGGTGAAGCCGTAGTCGATGTCGGCGCGCAGCGTGTGCAGCGGGACGCGCCCGTCCGAGTAGCCCTCGGTGCGGGCCATCTCGGCGCCGCCCAGCCGTCCGGAGACCTGGACCTTGACGCCCTTCGCCCCCGAGCGCATCGCCGAGGTCAGCGCTCGCTTCATCGCGCGGCGGAAGGCGACCCGGTTCTGAAGCTGCTCGGCGATCGACTGGGCGACCAGCTTCGCGTCGAGCTCCGGACGCTTGATCTCGCGAATGTTCACCTTGACCGGCTTCTTGGTCAGCTTGTGGAGGTCGCGGCGCAGCGCGTCGACCTCGGCTCCCGACTTGCCGATCACGATCCCGGGCCGAGCGGTATGGATGTCGACGGTGACCTCGCCCCGCTGCTTGGTGATCGTGATGTCGGAGAGGCCGGCGTGCGAGAGCTTGGTCTCGATGTGATCGCGGATCGCCAGGTCCTCCTGGAGGTAGTCGGAGAACTTGCGCTCGTTGAACCACGCCGACTTCCAGTCGTGGATGTAGCCGACCCTGAAGCCCTCTGGATGAATCTTCTGACCCATGGCTCCCTCAGTCCTCCTCGATGGGGGTCAGGGCGACGCTGACGTGGCAGGTCCGCTTGTCGATCCGGGTGGCGCGGCCGCGTGCACGGGCGCGCCAGCGGCGCAGGGTCGGTCCCTCGTCGACGTTGAGCTCGACGATCCGCATCTCATCGGCGACCAGGTCGTGGTTGTTCTCGGCGTTCGCCATCGCCGACTCGATCAGCTTCTGGATGTCGCGCGCGGCGCCGCGCGGCGAGAACTGAAGCAGCGGCAGCGCCTCCGTCGTCGGCATCCCGCGGACCTGATCGGCGACGAGGCGTGCCTTGCGGGGCGTGACCCGCAGGTAGCGCGCGCTGGCCCTCACCATGGGAGCCCCGGAGGTTGTCTCGTTCGCAGCGGCCATCGACCTACCTCTCCGCCGCCGCCTTCGACCCGGAGCCCGAATGGGCGCGGAAGGTCCGGGTCGGCGCGAACTCGCCGAGCTTGTGCCCGACCATCGACTCCGAGATGAACACGGGCACGTGCTTGCGGCCGTCGTGGACGGCGACGGTGTGCCCGACCATCTCCGGGAACACGGTCGAGGACCGCGACCAGGTCTTGATCATGTGCTTGTCGCCCGATTCGTTCATCTGCTCGATCCGCCGCAGCAGACGCTCCTCGACGTACGGGCCCTTCTTGGTCGATCTACCCATGGCTCAGCACTAACCCCTCTTCTTCTTCCCGCGGCGCCGGCCGCGGACGATCATCGGGTCGGAGGCCTTGCCCTTCTTGCGGGTGCGGTAGCCGAGCGTCGGCTTGCCCCAGGGAGTCACCGGATGCCCGCCGGGGGTGTGGTGCGCCTCGCCGCCGCCGTGGGGATGGTCGACCGGGTTCATCGCGACGCCTCGCGTCTGCGGGCGCTTGCCCTTGTGCCGGGCGCGACCGGCCTTGCCGATCTTCACGTTCTGGTGCTCGGAGTTCGAGAGCGTGCCGACGGTCGCGCGGCAATCGCCGCGAACCATCCGCATCTCGCTGGAGGGCAGGCGCAGGGTGACCATCGGCCCTTCCTTCGCCACCACCTGGATCTCCGAGCCCGCGGCGCGACCGAGCCGGCCCCCCTGGCCGGGAACCAGCTCGACGTTGTGGACGACGGTGCCGGTCGGGATCGCGCGCAACGGCAAGGGCGTTGCCGGGGCGGATGTCGGCGCCGTCCCCGGACTCGACCGTCGCTCCCGGCCGCAGGCCCTCCGGCGCGAGGATGTAGCTCTTCGCGCCGTCGACGTAGTGGAGGAGCGCGATGTAGGTGGTCCGGTTCGGGTCGTACTCGATCGATCGCGACCTTCGCCGGGATCCCGTCCTTGCGACGCTTGAAGTCGATCTTCCGGTAGCGCCGCTTCGCGCCGCCGCCGCGATGGCGGCTGGTGATCCGCCCGTGTGTGTTCCGGCCGCCCGACTTCGAGGCGCCCTCGGTGAGCGGCTTGTGCGGCTTCGTCTCCGTGAGCTCGTCGCGGAGCTGGTAGGTCGCGAAGCGACGGCCGGGGCTGGTGGGTTTTGTCTTCCGAATGGCATGGATGCCTCCATCGCTTACTCGGTGGCCGCTCCCTCGAACAGCTCGATCCGCTCGCCGGGGGAGACCTGCACGATCGCCTTCTTCCAGCCGCGCGTGGTCCCGCGGTGGAGGCCGCGGCGCTTCGGCTTGCGGCGGACCTGGGAGGTCCGCACGCGGACGACGTTGACGCCGAAGATCTCCTCGACTGCGTGCGCGATCTGGGTCTTGTGGGCGCGGTCGGCGACCCGGAACGTGTACTTGCCCTCGGACATCAGGGCATAGCTCTTCTCCGAGATCACCGGCTCGACGATCACCTGGCGGATGTCCATCAACCGTCCTCCTTCGCGGCGCCGCGCCCCACCTCGGCGGCGCGGGCCTTCAGCACCTCGAGCGCCGGCTCGGAGACGACGATCGACGCCGTCCCGAGGATGTCGGCGACGCCGACGGCGGTGGCCGGCAGGACGCTCGACCCGGTCGATGTTGCGAAAGCTCTTCTGGGCGTCGAGCTCCTCGGCGTCGAGCACGACGAGCGTCGGACGCCGGGCGTCCCACTTGGCAAGGGACTCGGCCGCCTGCTTGGTCGCCGGGGCCGAGAAGGCGTCCTGCTCGAGCACCGCGAGCGTGCCGCGCTCCGCGTGCACCGTGAGCGCGGCGCGCAGCGCCCTGCGGCGGGCCTTGCGGTTCACCTTGACCGTGTGACGGCGGGGCTTGGGGCCGAAGGCGACGCCGCCGCCGCGGCGGGTCGGCGAGCTCAGCGCGCCGACGCGGGCGCGACCGGTGCCCTTCTGGCGCCAGGCCTTGGCGCCGGTCATCGAGACCTCGCCGCGGCCAAGGGTCGAGGCGGTGCCCTTTCGCCGGGCGGAAAGGTCGGCCCGGGCCGCCTCGTGGGCGAGCGACTCGTGGAACGGCTCGCCGAAAAGGGCCGCGTCGAGGTCGGCCTTCTTCTGCTTGCCGAGAACCTGTGCCTTGGGAGCGGCCATCAATCTGACCTCACTTCGACGGTGCCGTTCTTCGGTCCCGGGACCGAGCCACGGACCAGGAGCAGGTTGTTCTCCGTGTCGATGTCGACGACCTCGAGGCCGCGCTGGGTGACTCGCTCGCCGCCCATCCGGCCCGGCATGCGCATCCCCTTGAAGACCCGGGCGGGGTCGGCGCTGGCGCCGATCGACCCGGGGGCGCGGACGTTGTGGGAGCCGTGGCTGACCGGCCCGCGGCTGAAGTTGTGGCGCTTGATCGTGCCCTGGAAGCCCTTGCCGATCGCGGTCGCCGAGACCTTGATCCGCTGCCCCGGCTCGAAGGCCTCGACCGTGACGTCCTCGCCGATCTCGAAGTCCACGTCGGGATCGCGAAACTCGACGACGGTCCGGCTGGGCGCGGCGCCGGCCTTCTTCAGGTGGCCGAGCGCGGCCTTGGTCAGCTTGCGCTCGGGGACCTCGTCGAAGGCGAGCTGGACGGCCGAATAGCCGTCGCGCTCGTCATTGCGGACCGCGGTCACCTTGCAGGGACCGGCGGCGATCACGGTCACCGGGGTGACCGTGCCGTCCTCGCCGAACACCTGGGTCATGCCGACCTTCTTGCCGAGGATCTGGGGCATCGTCAAACCAGCCACCTCAACCGAGCTTGATCTCGACGTCGACGCCGGCGGGCAGGGTGTCGATCCGCTGCAGCTCGTCGACCGTCTTCGGGGTCGGCTCGTGGATGTCGATCAGCCGCTTGTGGGTGCGGATCTCGAAGTGCTCGCGCGAGTCCTTGTCCTTGAACGGCGAGCGGATCACGCAGTAGACGTTCTTGTCAGTGGGCAGGGGAACCGGCCCGGCCACGGTGGCGCCGGTGCGGGTTGCGACCTCGACGATCTCGCGCGAGGCGCGATCGATCGCTTCGTGGTCGTACGCCTTGAGGCGGATTCGGATCTTGCTTGCGGCTATCGAGGCCAATTTCTTCTTGTCTTCCCGTGTCTTCCGTTAGTGCTTCTGAGGGCGCAAATGGGGCGCCGCCCCAATTTGGTGGGGCGCCGCCCCGGGTCGTATGTCTTCAGTTGGCGTAAAAAGGGCCGGTCCCTAGGGACCGGCCCCAGTGAAGGTCGCTACTCGATGATTTCGGTAACGACCCCCGAGCCGACGGTGCGACCGCCTTCGCGGATCGCAAATCGCAGGCCCTGATCCATGGCGATCGGCTGGATCAGCTCGATCGACATCTCCACGTTGTCTCCGGGCATCACCATCTCCGTTCCCTCGGGGAGGTTCGCCACCCCGGTCACGTCGGTGGTCCGGAAGTAGAACTGAGGCCGGTAGCCGGAGAAGAACGGCGTGTGGCGACCGCCCTCCTCCTTCTTCAGGCAGTAGACCTCGGACTTGAACTTCGTGTGCGGCGTGATCGAGCCCGGCTTGCAGAGCACCTGCCCGCGCTCGATGTCCTCGCGCTTGGTCCCTCGCAGGAGCGCGCCGATGTTGTCGCCCGCCTGTCCCTGGTCGAGGATCTTGCGGAACATCTCGACGCCGGTGACGACGGTCTTCTCGACCTGCGGATGGATGCCGACGATCTCGACCTCGTCCCCGGTGTTGACGATGCCCTGCTCGACGCGGCCGGTGGCGACGGTGCCGCGGCCGGTGATCGAGAAGATGTCCTCGATCGGCATCAGGAACGGCTTGTCGAGGTCGCGCTCGGGCTCGGGGATGTAGGTGTCGAGGGCCTCGGCGAGCTCGAGGATCGCCTTCTGGGCGTCCTCGTCGCCCTCCAGCGCCTTCAGCGCCGAGCCGCGGATGATCGGCGTCTCGTCGCCGGGGAACTCGTACTCGTTGAGCAGGTCCTTGACCTCCTCCTCGACCAGCTCGAGGATCTCCTCGTCGTCGACCATGTCCACCTTGTTGAGGAAGACGACGACGTAGGGGACGTTGACCTGGCGCGCGAGCAGGATGTGCTCGCGGGTCTGCGGCATCGGGCCGTCGTTCGCGGAAACGACGAGGATCGCGCCGTCCATCTGCGCCGCGCCGGTGATCATGTTCTTGACGTAGTCGGCGTGGCCGGGACAGTCGACGTGGGCGTAGTGACGGTTCTCCGTCTCGTACTCCACATGCGACGTCGCGATCGTGATCCCGCGCTCCTTCTCCTCGGGAGCGTTGTCGATCTCGTCGAAAGTCTTCTCCTCACCGCCGCCCCGGTTCGACAGGACCTTGGTGATCGCCGCGGTCAGCGTGGTCTTGCCGTGGTCGATGTGACCGATCGTGCCGACGTTGACGTGCGGCTTGTCGCGCTCGAACTTCTCTTTCGACATCTCGCTCCTCTAGCTCCTAGGTGTTCTGATCAGTTTCGCAGCAGTCTGGGGGCAACCCCGGAAAAGTACAAAAAGATGGGCCGTAACCGGCTTACGAGGCGGCTCCGACGGGCTCTCCGGCCCGGTGCTCGACGATCTGCTCGGCGATGTTGGACGGCACTTCCTCGTAGCGCTCGAACTGCATCGTGTAGTTGGCGCGCCCCTGGGTGGAGGAGCGCAGGTCGGTGGCGTAGCCGAACATCTCGCCCAGCGGCACCGTCGCCTGGACCGTGAGCGCGTTGCCGCGCTGCTCCTGGCCCGAGACCTTTCCGCGCCGCCGCGAGAGGTCGCCGATCACGTCTCCGAGGAACGCCTCGGGGGTGACTACCTCGACCGCCATCACGGGCTCGAGCAGGACCGGCTTCGCCCGCCGCGTGCCCTCCTGGACCGCCATCGACCCGGCGACCTTGAAGGCCATCTCGGAGGAGTCGACGTCGTGGTAGGAGCCGTCGATCAACTCGACCCTGACGTCGACCATCGGATAGCCGGCCTTGACACCGGAGACGAGCGCCTCCTCGATCCCCTGCTCGACCGCGGGGATGAACTCGGTGGGGATCCTGCCGCCCTTGATCTTGTTGACGAAGTCGAAGCCCTCCTCGGGCGCGGGCTCGATGTTGATCACGACGTGCCCGTATTGGCCGCGGCCGCCGGTCTGGCGCACGAAGCGGCCCTCCACCTTCGACACCGACTGGCGGATCGTCTCGCGGTAGGCGACCTGAGGCCGGCCGACGTTGGCGTCGACCTTGAACTCGCGCAGCATCCGGTCGACGATCACCTCGAGGTGAAGCTCGCCCATCCCGTGGATCAGGGTCTGCCCGGTCTCGTGGTCGGTCTCGACCTGGAAGGTCGGGTCCTCCTCGGCGAGGCGGCCGAGCGCCGTCGCCAGCTTCTCCTGGTCGGCCTTCGTCTTCGGCTCGATCGCGACCGCGATCACCGGTGCGGGGAACTCGATCGTCTCGAGCTCGATCGGCGCGTCGGGGGCGGCGAGCGTGTCGCCGGTGGAGGTCTGCTTCAGCCCGACGCCCGCGAGGATGTCGCCGGCGTAGCACTCCTCGATCTCCTCGCGGTGGTTGGCGTGCATCATCAAGAGGCGCCCGACGCGCTCGGTGCGGCCGTTGGAGACGTTCAGCACGCGGCTTCCGGACGAGAGCTTGCCCGAGTAGACGCGGAAGTAGGTCAGCTTGCCGACGTAGGGGTCGGCCATCACCTTGAACGCCAGCGCCGCGAAGGGGGCCGCGTCATCGGCCGGGCGGGGCTCCTCGGCGCCGGCGCCGTTGCCCTCGGCGGCGCCCTTGCCGGGCGGCACGACGCCGGTCAGCGGCGGGACCTCGGTCGGCGCGGGCAGGAGCTCGACGATCGCGTCGAGCAGCGGCTGCACACCCTTGTTCTTGAACGCGGAGCCGCAGAGGACCGGGGTCACCTTGAGGTCGAGGGTGGCGCGGTGAAGCGACTTGGCGATCCGCTCGTGGGGGATCTCCTGCTCGTCGAGGTAGGCCTCCATCAGCTCGTCGTCGTAGTCGGCGCAGGCCTCGATCAGGTGCGTGCGGTACTCGTGGACGCGCTCCGCGAGCTCGTCGGGGATCTCCTGGTAGGAGAACTCGGTCCCGAGCTCGTCCTCCCAGACCTGGGCCTTGCCCTCGATCAGATCGACCACGCCGACGAACCCGTCCTCCTCGCCGATCGGGATCTGGATCGGCAGCGGGTGGGCGCCGAGCCGCTCCTTCATCGTCTCCACCGCGCCGAAGAAGTCGGCGCCGGTGCGGTCCATCTTGTTGATGAAGGCGATCCGCGGGACGCGGTACTTGTCGGCCTGGCGCCAGACGGTCTCCGACTGCGGCTCCACCCCGGCGACCGAGTCGAAGAGCGCGATCGCGCCGTCGAGCACGCGCAGCGAGCGCTCGACCTCGACCGTGAAGTCGACGTGGCCCGGCGTGTCGATGATGTTGACCCGGTGGTCCTTCCACTCGCACGCCGTCGCGGCGGAGGTGATCGTGATCCCGCGCTCCTGCTCCTGCTCCATCCAGTCCATCACGGCAGCGCCCTCGTGGACCTCCCCCATCTTGTGGGTGCGGCCCGTGTAGTAGAGGATGCGCTCGGTCGTCGTCGTCTTGCCGGCGTCGATGTGCGCCATGATTCCGATGTTGCGCGTTTTCTCGATCGGGAACTTGCGTGACATAGGCTGCGTAGGTCTTCGTAAATCGGGGCAGAGAAGCGGAGGAGAGGTCCGATATTCAAGGTGTGACTTCAGGGCATAAAAAAGGCCCTCACGGGCCCGCGGCGAACGCTCTCTCGGCCCGGCGAAGTCCCCTATGTAGTGCGGTTCTCCATGTAACGGAATTCCACTCTCGCGACGCGGGTGGAAACCGCCGCGAGCGACGAGTGAGTCTAGCAGGAAGATGACCACCTCCAGAGAGCCTGGACGGGCCCCCAAGGGGGGTCGGAACAAGCGCGCCAAACCCGCCGCGAAGCGGCGTCAAGGGCCCGTTTTGCAGCGGTTTTCGACGATGCTCGAGCGGCGGCGAAAGGCGGCGCGGGCCAGGAAGGAGCGGGGACGGAAGGAGAAGGCGGCGATCCAGCGCGAGAAGGCGGCGGCCCGCCGCGAGCAGGCCTCGGCCGGCCCCCCGGCGAATCGCGCACGCGGCTCGTCCGCGCGGCCGAAGCGCAAGCCCGCGGAGGAGGGACGCGGCGAGCGGAGGCCCGCGGAGAAGGGCGGCCGGGAGCGGAAGCCGATCGCCCGGCGCCGCTCGCCCAAGCCCGCCGCGAGACGCCGGCGGCCGGCGCGACGCGCCGGCGCGGTGGCCGCGGCGAAGGGGGCGCGCTCGGCCGCGGTCACCCGGGCGAAGCGCGGACGGGCTGCCGCGGCCGCCGGGGCCAAGCGCGCGCGCTCGCAGGCTCGCCCCGCGGCGAGGACCGCCGCGACGAAGGTCACCGGCTTCGGCGACCGCGCCTCGAAGGTCCTGCTCGCCGCCGCCGCGCCGGTCGGCGCCGCGATCGTCGCGATGGCCGGGCTGGCTCGAAAGGGTCTCGCCTGGCTGGCCGCCGCGGTCACGCCGCGCCGCGCCGCGATCGCCGTCACCGCCATCGCCGCCGTGCTGCTGGCCGTCTCCCAGTTCGTCGACTACCGGGGTGTCGCCGTCGGCGTCGACGACTACGCGGCTTATGCCGACGTCGAGCCCGTGGCCCCCGCGCCGCAGGTCGATCGCCGCGAGGCGGGCGAGGCCCACTCCTATCTGCTGGTGCCCCTGGCGGCGGTCGCGCTCGTCCTCCTGGTGGCCTGCGCGCGGGGTCGCTGGCAGCTCGGGCGTGTGGTGTCCCTGCTCGGGCTCGTCGCGCTGGCGGTCGCGATCCTGGTCGACGTGCCGGCCGGCCTCGACGAGAGCGAGCAGGCGATCGCCTACGCCAGCGTCGAGGCCCAGCTCCTCGAGGGCTTCTACGTCCAGGTCGTCTCGGCCGCCGTCCTGGTGGCCGGGGGGCTGCTCGTCTCCCACTATGCCCGTCCGGCGAAGCGCCGCGAGCGCACGCGGCGACCCGGCGCGGCCGTCCGGCGCCCCCGCGCGAGGACCGCGTGACGCGGCGCTCGCGATCGCCGCGGCTTCGGCTGCCGCCGGTCGAGCTGCTCCTCGCGCTCGCCTGCCTGGTCTCGGCACTGATGCTCGCCGCCTCCGAGCTGATGGTCACGTTCGAGATCGTGGATCCCGGCGGGTCGGCGATCGACGAGCTCGAGGCGGCGGATCGGCACGGCTACACGATGTTCGTGATCGCGTTCTTCGCCCTCTTCTGCCTGGCGCTGGCGGTGCTGGAGGGCTCGAAGCCGGCGGCCGTCGCGGTCGCGGTGGCGGGAGGGCTCGCCCTGCTCCTGTTCTTGATCATCGACCTCCCCGACGCGGGCCAGGTCGGCACTGTCGACGAGCCGGTGTTCTTCGCCAACGCGGAGACCGAGCCTCGGGCCGGCTTCTGGTTCGAGCTGATCGGGGCCCTGTCGCTCGCGGTCAGCGGGGCGGCGCTCGCCACGCTCACGCCCGAGCAGCTCCGGCTGCGCGATCGCTGGCGGGAGCGCCGGAGCGACGGCGAGCGGCCCGCCCGAAAGGCGGAGCCCGAGACCGAGAAGCCGAAGCGCCCCTCGACGCGCCACCGGGCCTCCGAGGCCGGGGAGCGGGTCAGCGAACGGGTCGCGCGGGTCCGCCGCGCGGCCACGCGCCGGCAGCAGGACTAGCGGCTAGAAAGCGGTCTACCAGCGGTAGTGGGCGAAGGCCTTGTTGGCCTGCGCCATGCGGTAGATGTCGTCCTTGCGCTTCCAGGCGCCGCCCTGCTGCTGGGTGGCCTCGGAGATCTCGTTCGCGAGCCGGTCGGCCATCGACTTCTCGCGGCGGGCGCGGGCGAATTGGACGAGCCAGCGGACGGCGAGCGTGCGGGCGCGGCGGGCGGGGACCTCGACCGGCACCTGGTACGTAGCGCCGCCGACCCGGCGCGAGCGAACCTCGAGCACCGGGGTGAGCTCCTTGATCGCCTCGTCGAGCACCTCGACCGGCGGGCGTCCCGTCCGCTCGCCGACGATCGCCAGCGCGTCGTAGACGATCCGCTCGGCGATCCCCTTCTTGCCGTGCGACATCACCTTGTTGATCACCTGCTGGACGAGGCGGCTGCGGTACTGCGAGTCCTGGTCGATCGGGCGGATCGTCGCCCGAGCACGACGCGGCATTACTTCTTCACGCCGTACATCGAGCGGGACTGCTTGCGGTCGGAGACGCCGGAGGCGTCGAGCGTGCCCCGGATCACCTTGTAGCGGACGCCCGGCAGGTCCTTGACTCGGCCGCCGCGGACCAGGACCACGGAGTGCTCCTGGAGGTTGTGCCCCTCGCCGGGGATATAGGCCGTGACCTCCATCCCGTTGGTGATCCGCACGCGGGCAACCTTGCGCAGCGCCGAATTCGGCTTCTTCGGCGTCGCCGTGTAGACGCGGGTGCAGACGCCGCGCCGCTGCGGCGCGGCGATCCGGCGCTTGCGGCCCTGGCCCGACTTCAGCCCGGGGGTCGAGAGCTTCTTCTTCGGGCGCTTGCGACCCTTGCGGATGAGCTGATTGGTGCTCGGCACGGCGGCGAATAGTAGCGTCAGGCCGGTGGCCGGGAACGGGGACACCGGGGACAGACCCCTGCTCGCCGTCGACGTCGACGGGGTGATCAGCCTGTTCGGGTTCGAGCAGGACCTCGACGATCCCCCCGGCGAGTTTCGCCTGATCGACGGGATGGTGCACTGCATCTCGCTCGCCGCCGGGGAGCGGCTCCGCCGCCTCTCCCGCCACTTCGAGCTGGTCTGGGCGACCGGCTGGGAGGACCGCGCCAACGACCACCTGCCGCCGCTCCTCGGCCTGCCCGACGAGCTTCCGTACCTCACCTTCGGCGGCCGGGCCGTCTTCGGCACCGCCCACTGGAAGGTCGACGCGCTCGACGAGTACGCGGGCGCTCGCGCGCTCGCCTGGATCGACGACAACATCGACGAGACCTGCCGGACCTGGGCCGCGGAGCGAGCGGCGCCGACGCTCCTGGTGCCGACCGAGTCCGATCGGGGGCTCGAGGAGGCCCACGTGGAGGTGCTGCTCGACTGGGTGAATCGCGGTTTCGAACCGGACTGACCCGGGCTAGACTGCGCAGCGGGATGGAGGGCTTCTGGCCGGTCTTCTACTTGATGGTGATCTTGAAGATCCCCGTCGCGGCGCTGCTGTATCTGGTCTGGTGGGCGATCCGCCAATCCGACGAGCCCGCCGAGGAGACCGAGCCCGGCGACGAGCACGGCTTCCGCCGCTGGCGCACCGAGCCGAAGCGCCCCAGCGGCCCGCGCCGCGGCCCCCACGCCCCGGGCGCCAAGCCGCTCCCGGCGTGCCCTCCCGGCGGCCGCCTGCGGGTCATCCACCGACCCGCGCCGGCGCGGGTCCCGGCCGGCCGGCGTTAGTCAGCGGCAGGTCCTCGCGCCGCTCATGGTGCGGTTGCCGGCCCTTGAGGCCGCACGGCGCATTTTCTCCGGGGTGGTCTGGGAGCAGGAGCTGGAGGCCCAGCGGCCGGGGCGCCCGTAGAGATAGAGGCCCCGGCGCTGCGTGCCCGTGCCCAAGCCGCAGGCGGCTGACTGGTTCGACGTTTCGAGCGTCAGCCTCTCGCGGCGCTCCAGGCTGGGCGGCCCCTTATAGACGCGCAGTACGCGATAGACGTGCTTCTCGAGAACGCCGGGGTCGACCTCGATCACCTTCGAGAGGCGCACGACGACGGCCCCGTCGCTGCCGGCGAACCTGTCCTCCTCGGGCCCGGCGCCGCAGCTGCACGCGCTGGCCTGCGGCGCCAGGGTCAGCGACGCCAGTAGGGCGACGACGGTCGCCGGGACGGCGGTTCGCCGGGTCACGGCCCCACTAACACGAGCAGCGCCCGGGAGGAGCGCCATTCGGCTCAGCCCGCGAGCGCCGCGGCAAGGCGAGCCGCCACCGCCACCGGCTCGTCGCGAATCTGGCGCCAGGTGATCCGGACCACCCGGTAGCCGCGGGCGACGAGGTCGGCGTCGCGCCGGCGGTCGTCCTCGAAGGCGAGGCGATCGGAGTGGAAGCTCCAGCCGTCGAGCTCGACGGCGAGCCGCTCATCACGCCACAGGAAGTCGATCTCGTAGGGGCCGAGCTCGGCGTTCACCTCGGGCTCGGGCAGGCCCGCCTCGCGGACGAGGGCGAGGAAGCGCTCCTCGAGCTCGGAGCGGGTGAAGGCAGGATCCGAATCGAGCAGGCGGCGGAGGGCGGGTGTGCCGGGACGGCCAGGGTGGCGGGCGATGAGGGCTTCGAGTGCCGCGGGTCGCACGATCCGGCGGCGAAAGGCCTCGGCGAGCGAGCGTTCGAGCTGGCGGGGGGTCAGGGAGGGCGCCAGGTCGAGCAGGGTGCGGGCGGGGGTCGTGATCGGGATGCGCTGGTAGGTGGTGGTCTCGCTGGGGTGAAGCGAGGCGACCCGGTGGACGCGGATTCGGCGCGGACGGGCGTCTCTCTCGACGACGGTGACGTGGGGCGTTCTCGGGTTGGGCATGTAGGGGGTGGCCCACTGGACGTGGCTTGCGGAACCGTGGCTCAGGTAGGAGCGCTCGCCGCAGGCGAGGACCGCCGCCATCTGATGAGCCAGCGGTGGTGCGACGGGGCCGACCAGGTAGACGCCGCGATAGAGGCGGATCAGCCGCGCGGCTTCGAGGCGGCGCTCGATCTCGCGTGCGGTGAACCCGAGGTCGATCAGCTGGGCGTGGGTGACGACGCTGTGCTGGCGGTGCAGGAGGGCGCGCAAATGGCTCCCGCGGCGGTGGGAAACTCCCCACGCGCGGCCGGGAGATTGACGGTTGGGGCGAAAACCACCCATACGGTGGTTAAGTCCCCAAGCGTCGCTCGCGCCCCCCTCGAGTTGGGCGTTGACCACCGGGCGGCAGCGCAGGGCAGGCGGAACCTCCCCCTTAGTGCCCTCGACTGAGGCGCCTCGCGTCGAGCGGCGAGGCGCCGGCCCTAGCTGTCTCGAGCTACTCCGACTTCTCGCCGTCCCCCGAGCCGCTGGCGCTCGGGGTCTCGATCTCGGAGCTGAGCTCCTCGAGCTCCTCGGCGAAGGAGGGGCCGAAGCCCTCGAGCTCGGCGTCCTCGCCGTTGCCGCCGAGGCCGAGCTCGGCGGCGAGCTCCTCCTCGTCGAGGAGGTCCTCCTCGGGCCGCTGGGCGGGCTCCACCGGCTCGATCTCGAGCATCCGGTAGTGCTTCAGCCCGGTCGCCGCGGGGATCAGCTTGCCGATGATCACGTTCTCCTTGAGGCCGACGAGGCGGTCGCGCTTGCCCTCGAGGGCGGCGTCGGTCAGGACCTTGGTCGTCTCCTGGAAAGAGGCGGCCGAGAGGAACGACTCGGTGGCGAGCGATGCCTTGGTGATCCCGAGGATCACCTCCTCGGCCTTGGCCGGCGTGCCGGCGTCGTCCTTGACCTGCTTGTTCAGCATCTTCAGCCTGTGCCGGTCCTCGAGCTGGCCGGGCAGGAGCGTCGTCGAGCCCTTCGACTCGACCCGCACCCGCTTCAGCATCTGGCGCACGATCACCTCGATGTGCTTGTCGTTGATGTCGACGCCCTGGGCCTTGTAGACCCGCTGCACCTCGCGCACCAGATAGACCTCGGTCTCGGTACGCCCGCGAACCTCGAGCAGCTCGGCGGGATAGAGCGAGCCCTCGTTGAGCTGGATGCCGGCCTCGACCCGCTGGCCGTGCTTGACCAGGAGCTGGGTGCGGGCCGGGAACGAGTACTTGTAGTCCTCGCCCTTGGAGTCGGTGAGGATCACCGTCGTGCCCTTGTCGCCCTCGTCGGCGGAGACCTTGCCCTCGAGACCTCCGCCATCCGGGCCAGGCCCTTCGGCTTGCGCGCCTCGAACAGCTCGACGACGCGCGGCAGACCCTGGGTGATGTCCTGGCCGGCGACGCCTCCGGTGTGGAAGGTCCGCATCGTCAGCTGGGTGCCCGGCTCGCCGATCGACTGGGCCGCGATGATCCCCACCGCGTCGCCGATCTCGACCATCGCGCCGGTCGCCATCGCCTTGCCGTAGCAGGAGCGGCACAGGCCCGACTCTGCCTCGCACTTGAGCACCGAGCGGACCGGGAGCGTGAGCTCCTCGTCGCCGAACGCCTCGGCGATCGCCTCGAGCTCCGGCACGTCGATCTCCTGGTTTCGGCGCAGGAGCTCGCGGCCGCGCTTGGTCGCGAACTTCTTCGCCGCCAGCCGGCCGATCAGGTTCTCGTTCAGCGAGCCGTCGTCGGCGCGCAGCGGCATCTCGATGAAGTCCTTCGTCTTGCAGTCCTCCATCCGGACGATCACGTCCTGCGCGACGTCGACGAGTCGCCGGGTCAGGTAACCCGAGTCGGCGGTCCGCAGCGCCGTGTCCGCGAGGCCCTTGCGGGCGCCGTGGGTCGAGATGAAGTACTCGAGCACCGAGAGGCCCTCCATGAAGTTGGCCTTGATCGGCCGCTCGATGATCTCGCCCTTCGGATTCGCCATCAGGCCGCGCATCCCGGCGAGCTGGCGGATCTGCTTGAACGATCCGCGGGCCCCCGAGTTGGCCATCATGAAAATCGGGTTGAGCTCGTCGAGGTTGCGCTCCATCGCCTGAGCGACCTCCTCGGTCGCCTCGGTCCAGCGCGCGGTTACCGCCTCCTTGCGGTCCTCCTGGCTGAGGAAGCCCTCGTCGTACTGGCCCTGGATCTCGGCGGCCTCACGCTCGTAGCCCTCGAGGATCTCCTCCTTGTTGGGCGGCGAGACGACGTCGTTCTTGCCGATCGTGATCCCGGCCTGGGTCGCGAAGTGGAAGCCGAGCTCCTTGAAGGCGTCGAGCACCAGCGAGATCGCCGCCGCGCCGTAGCCCTCGACCAGGTCGTTGACCATCTCGTTGACGTCGCGCTTCTTCAGCGTGTGGTTGATGAACTGGAGCTTCCGGGTCGTACTCGTCGGCGAGCGCGTCCGCCAGCGCCCGCTCGATGCGGTCGTTGAAGATGATCCGCCCGACCGTGGTCAGGAAGTGCTCGTGCCCGGCCCGCCGGTACTCGGCGTAGTCGTGCAGCTCGACCAGCCCGTTCTCGAAGGCGAGCTCGGCCTCCTGCGCGGAGCGGAACGACTTCGGCCGATCGCCGTCGGCCTTCGCCCACTTACCCGACTTGAGCTTCTCGTCGAGCTTGGCGAGCTTGTCGCCCCCCGGCCCGTAGGTGAGGTAGTAGATCCCGAGGACCATGTCCTGAGTCGGGGTCGCGAGCGGCGCGCCGTGCGCCGGCGAGAGGATGTTGTTCGCCGAGAGCATCAGGATCCGAGCCTCAGCCTGGGCCTCCGCCGAGAGCGGCACGTGGACCGCCATCTGGTCGCCGTCGAAGTCGGCGTTGAAGGCGTGGCAGACGAGCGGGTGGACCTGGATCGCCTTGCCCTCGACCAGCACCGGCTCGAACGCCTGGATGCCGAGTCGGTGCAGCGTCGGCGCGCGGTTCAGCAGCACCGGATGCTCGTGGATGACCTCCTCGAGGACGTCCCAGACCTCGGGGATCATCGAGTCGACCATCTTCTTGGCCGCCTTGATGTTCTGGACGGCCTTGCGCTCGACGAGGCGGGCCATGATGAACGGCTTGAACAGCTCCAGCGCCATCAGCTTCGGCAGCCCGCACTGGTGCAGCTTCAGGCTCGGCCCGGAGACGATCACCGAGCGGCCCGAGTAGTCGACGCGCTTGCCGAGCAGGTTCTGGCGGAAGCGCCCCTGCTTGCCCTTGAGCATGTCGGAGAGCGACTTCAGCGGCCGGTTGCCCGGGCCGGTGACCGGGCGCCCGCGGCGGCCGTTGTCGAACAGCGCGTCGACGGCCTCCTGGAGCATCCGCTTCTCGTTGTTGACGATGATCTCGGGGGCGCCGAGGTCGAGCAGGCGCTTCAGCCGGTTGTTCCGGTTGATCACCCGCCGGTAGAGGTCGTTGAGGTCGGAGGTCGCGAAGCGGCCGCCGTCGAGCTGGACCATCGGGCGCAGCTCCGGCGGGATCACCGGCACCGCGTCGAGGATCATCCACTCGGGCCTGTTCGGCGAGTTGAGGAACGCCGAGGCGACCTTGAGCCGCTTCACCGCGCGGGCCTGCTTCTGGCCCTTCGAGGTGTTGATCGTCTCCTCGAGCTCCTTGGCCTCCGCGTCGAGGTCGACCTGCTCGAGCAGGTCGCGCACGGACTCGGCGCCCATGCCGCCGCGGAAGTACTCGCCCCAGCCGAACGGGGACCCGAAGCGGTCCTTGAGCTCGCGGAAGACGGCCTCGTCGTTGATCACGTCCTTGACCTTCATCTCCTGGAAGGTCTTCCAGACCTCCTCGATGCGCTCGATCGCGTCGTCGAGGTAGGCCTCGGTGTCGGCGATCTCGGCGTCGAGCGACTTGCGGGTCTCCTTCTGCGAGCTTCTCCTTGTCGGCCACCGAGAGCTTCTTGATCGATCCGAGCCCCTCGGCCCAGAGGTGGTCCTCGTCGGAGAACTTGGCCTGGTCGTTGCCGCCCGACTCGATGTAGGCGACGCGGCGCTCGATCGACTCGACAGCGCCTGGGTGCGCTGCTCGCGCTCCTTGCGGTACTCGTCGAGGACCTTGTTGACCTCCTTCTCGAGCTTCGGGAGGTCCTTGTCGCGGGCCTCGGTCGTCGATCCAGGTGATCAGCGAGGCGGCGAAGTAGAGGACCTTCTCCAGCTCCTTCGGAGCCATGTCGATCAGGTAGCCGATCCGGCTCGGGACGCCCTTGAAGAACCAGATGTGGGAGACGGGCGCGGCGAGGTCGATGTGGCCCATGCGCTCGCGGCGGACCTTCGATCGCGTCACCTCGACGCCGCAGCGCTCGCAGACGATGCCCTTGTAGCGGACCCGCTTGTACTTGCCGCAGTAGCACTCCCAGTCCTTGGTCGGACCGAAGATGCGCTCGCAGAAGAGGCCGTCCTTCTCCGGCTTCAGCGTCCTGTAGTTGATCGTCTCCGGCTTCGTCACCTCGCCGGAGCTCCAGCTCCGGATCTTCTTCGAGGAGGCGAGGCCGATCTCGATCGCGTCGAAGTTGTTGATGTCCATCTAGCTCGTCTCCTTCCGGCCTTGGCGGCCTTCTTCTGGCCCTTGCCCTTCGCGCCGTTGCCCTTGGCACCGTCGCCGCCTTGCTCCGTCGGTGCCGCCCTCGCCCTCGGCGACCACCTGCTCCTCCTGCTCGTCGGCGGCGCCGTCGCCGCCGGCGCGCACGCCGGAGAGGTCGATGCCGAGCTCCTCGGCCGCGCGCAGCAGCTCGTCCTCTTCCTCCTCCATCGAGACCGCGCCCTCCTCGGAGACCAGGTTCGCGTCGAGCGAGAGGCCTGGATCTCCTTCAGCAGGACCTTGAAGGACTCGGGCACCGACGGCTCGGGGATGTTCTCGGACTTGACGATCGACTCGTAGGCCTTGACCCGGCCGACGGTGTCGTCGGACTTCACGGTCAGCATCTCCTGGAGCGTGTAGGCGGCGCCGTATGCCTCGAGCGCCCAGACCTCCATCTCGCCGAAGCGCTGGCCGCCGAACTGCGCCTTGCCGCCCAGCGGCTGCTGGGTGACCAGCGAGTAGGGGCCGGTCGAGCGCGCGTGGATCTTGTCGTCGACCAGGTGCAGCAGCTTCAGGATGTACATCTGGCCGACCGTGACCTTGCCCTCGAACGGCTCGCCGGTGCGGCCGTTGTAGAGCTGCGACCTTGCCGTCGGCGCGGGCGCCCTCGCGGGCGCGCTTGTCGATCCCGAGGTCGATGCCGCGGTCGGCGTGCTCCTCCTGCCAGCGCACCAGCGCCTCGTCGACGTCCTCGACCGAGGCGCCGTCGAAGACGGGCGTCGAGACGAAGACCCGGTCGCCGTTGCCCTCGGCCTCCTTGTAGGCGGTCGAGCCGTCGTCGTACCAGCCGTTCGCGGCGACCCAGCCGAGGTGGGTCTCGAGGATCTGGCCGATGTTCATCCGGCTCGGCACGCCGAGCGGGTTGAGGATGACGTCGACCGGCGTCCCGTCCTCGAGGAACGGCATGTCCTGCCTCGGGGACGATCCGGGAGATCACGCCCTTGTTGCCGTGACGGCCGGCGAGCTTGTCGCCCTCCGCGATCTTGCGCTTGGTCGCGACGTAGACGCGGACGAGGTCGTTGACGCCGGGGGCGAGGTCGTCGCCCTCCTCGCGGCTGAAGGTGAGCACGTCGATGACGACGCCGCCCTCGCCGTGGGGGACCTTGAGCGAGGTGTCGCGGACCTCGCGCGCCTTCTCCTTGAAGATCGCGCGGATCAGCTTCTCCTCCGCGGTCAGCTCGGTCTCGCCCTTCGGGGTCACCTTGCCGACCAGAAGGTCGCCGGAGACTGGACCTCGGCGCCGACGCGGACGATCCCGCGCTCGTCGAGGTTGCGCAGCGACTCCTCGGAGCGGTTGGGGATGTCGCGGGTGATCTCCTCGTCGCCCAGCTTCGTGGTCCGGGCGTCGATCTCGTACTCCTCGATGTGGATCGAGGTCAGCTCGTCGTCCTTGACCAGGCGCGCGGAGATGATGATCGCGTCCTCGAAGTTGTAGCCCTCCCAGGACATGAACGCGACCAGGCAGTTCTTGCCGAGCGCGATCTCACCGCCCGCGGTCGAGGAGCCGTCGGCGAGCACGTCGCCCTTCGGCACCTTGTCGCCGACCTTGACGATCGGGCGCTGGTGGATGATCGTGCCCTGGTTCGAGCGCATGAACTTGGCGAGGTCGTACTCGTCGCGCTTCGAGCCGCGGGTGACGACGATCTTCTCGGCGTCGACGTGCGAGACCTCGCCGGCCGTCCGTGGCGAGCAGGACGTCGCCGGTGTCGATCGCCGCGCGGCGCTCCATCCCGGTGCCGATCAGCGGCGGCTCCGGCTTCAGGAGCGGCACGGCCTGGGCCTGCATGTTCGAGCCCATCAGCGCGCGGTTGGCGTCGTCGTGCTCGAGGAACGGGATCAGCGCCGTCGTCACCGACCAGATCTGGGTCGGGGAGACGTCCATCAGGTCGATCTGCTTGGGCGGGCACGGCGACGACCTCGCCGTCGCGGGCGCGGCAGTCGACGATCGGGCCCTTGAGCTTGTTCGTCTTCTGGTCGACCTCGGCGTTCGCCTGGGCGATCACCATCTCCTCTTCCTGGGTGGCGTCGAGGTGGACGACCTCGTCGGTGACGACGCCGTCCTTGACGACCCGGTAGGGGGTGGTGACGAACCCGTGCTCGGAGATCTCCGCGTAGGAGGAGAGCGAGCCGATCAGGCCGATGTTCGGCCCCTCGGGGGTCTCGATCGGGCACATCCGGCCGTAGTGGGTCGGGTGCACGTCGCGGACCTCGATCGGAGCGCGCTCGCGGGTGAGGCCGCCGGCGCCGAGCGCCGAGAGGCGACGCCGGTGCCTGAGCCCGGCCAGCGAGTTGGTCTGATCCATGAACTGCGACAGCTGCGAGGAGCCGAAGAACTCCTTCAGCGCGGCGACGACCGGGCGGATGTTGATGATCGTCTGCGGCGTGATCGCGTCGGCGTCCTCGGTGGTGAGGCGCTCGCGGACGACGCGCTCCATGCGGTAGAGGCCGATCCGGAAGGCCTCCTGGATCAGCTCGCCGACGGTGCGCAGGCGGCGGTTGCCGAAATGCTCGTACTCGTCGAGGTGGTCGTTGACCGGATCGCGCGGTGTAGGTCTGCGCCTCGGCGGCGTAGTCCTTGATCGGGTTCTCCTCGTCGATCTCCTCGGGAAGCCCGAGCAGCCGCGGCAGCGTCGTCAGCTCCTTGATCAGGGCGACGATGTCGTCCTTGGTGAGGACGCGGGTGTCGAGGTCGACGTCGAGGTCGAGCCGGGCGTTCAGCTTGTAGCGGCCGACCCTGGTCAGGTCGTAGCGCTTCGAGTCGAAGAAGAGCTGCTCGAGCAGGGACCGGGCGGCGTCGACCGTCGGCGGCTCGCCGGGGCGCTGCTTCTTGAACAGCTCGATCAGCGCGCCCTCCTCGGTCTTCGTCTGCTCGGTGTCCGCGTCGATCGTGTGCCGGATGTAGACCGAGTTGTCGAACATCTTGAGGAGCTCCTCGTCGGTGACGAAGCCCATCGCGCGCAGTAGTACGGTCACCGGGAGCTTGCGCTTGCGGTCGATGCGGGCGTAGAGGCGGCCCTTCTTGTCGATCTCGAGCTCGAGCCAGGACCCGCGCGCCGGCATCAGGTTGGCGATGAAGACCTGCTTCTCGCGGTCCTTCGGCTCCATCACGTAGGCGCCGGGGGAGCGGACGAGCTGGGTGACGACGACGCGCTCGGTGCCGTTGATGATGAATGTGCCGCGGTCGGTCATCCACGGGAAGTCGCCCATGAACACCGACTGCTCGCGGATCTCGCCGGTCTCGCGGTTCTGGAAGGCGACCGTGACGGTGAGCGGCCGCGAGTAGGTCATGTCCTTCTCGCGGCACTCCTCGACCGAGTGGGGCGGCTCCTCGAAGCGGAAGTCCCCGAAGACGATCGCGAGATTGCCGGTGTAGTCCTCGATCGGGGAGATGTCGTCGATCGTCTCGCGAAGCAGCCCGCCCTTGGGATCGGTCAGCGCAGCGAACGAGCGCCGCTGGATGTCGATCAGATGGGGTACGTCGAGGGGCTTCGGGAGGCGCGAAAAGCTTCTACGGGTCACAGGGGCAGCATGGGATGCCAACTGGGCGACTCCTCAGTTAGTCGGTATGGAACAGGACTGATCGCGCGAGGCGATCAGCAAAGGCGGGTGGAGGCAGCGTGGCTCAACGGCGCGCGACCGATAAATATAGCAAGCTCAACCAGCCGGCCGCAAGTCCGGGTCGTGCCTGAGGGTACGTGGTCCCCGCCCCGCCTGGAACCCGCTCAACAGGATAGCGACGGGAGCGTCAGCCGTCCTCGACCCAGAGGAAGAATCCGTGGTCGTCGAACGCCGTGATGGCAGACGACTGGGTCGCGGCTCCGGCCGAGCTCAAGCCGCCGCCGGGTCGGCCCCGCCGTTGCCCAGCCGGTTGAGCAGCCTGATGATGGCGTTGGTATTCGCGCGGACCTCGTCTGTTTGGGCCTCGATCCGCGCGACCAGCGCGCCGTGGCTGCGATCGATCCGGTCGAGGACTTCGTTCAGCCGCGCCATCACGATCGCGTTCTCGGTGAAGGCCAAACGGCTGAGCTCGTGCTCGCGGCGGTTGAGCTCGTGCTCGCGCTTGATCTCCTCCATCAGCTCATTGCCGCGAGCCATGTGCTCGTCGATTCGGCTGAGGATCTCGTCCGAGGCCACGTCGTGATTGTGACAGGCGAGGTTTCGCGCAGAGCGCGCGGATCGTGCCGAATTCGTGCCACGCAGCCGGGAGCGGGCACGCGGGACCCCGACAGCGTTCGCCGTGGATTGCAAAGTTGTCGGTTTTCGTTATTTCTGGCAACTTTGATCTACGCTGAGCCCACGATGGGAAGCGTTGAGCGCAGGCTGCGGTTGCTCGAGAACATCGCCCGGTTGCGGCGGACTCAGCGGCGTGCGCCCCGGGATCGAGATCTCGCCATCGTGCGCAGTGACCTCGAGCGCGAGCTCGGGGAGACGGTCTCGCGTCGGCTGGCGGCGCGATTTATCGGCGTCAGTCATACGGCGCTGGATCGCTGGGTCGAAACCGGCGATCTGCCACTCGTCTACAACCGGGACGGGCGCCTCGAGGTCCCGGTTCCCGCGCTCCTCGAGCTCCACGAACGAGTCAACCAGGAACGTGAGCGTGGTGAGCGTCGTGGCCACCCCTTGGAACCGGTGATGGCAGAGGGGCGCGATCGCGCCCAAAGGATGCAGCTCGGTCGCCTCCTGCCAGAACAGGAGCCCGGTGACGGGCATGGCCGAGCAGACCGCAGGGCCTTGGCATATCACCGGGCTGTCGCGGGACGCCTCAACCGGAGAATGATCGACGAGGCCCTGCATCGAGCGTGGAAATGGCGAGACGAGGGGAAGCTCGACGAACGTTATGCCGAGGCGTGGGAGCAACTGCTCGTTCGGCCGGTCATTGAGGTGCGCGAGGTGATCACCGAGGACAGTCCCCGTGGACGAGACCTCAGGCAGAATTCGCCTTTCGCCGGCATGCTGAGCGAGCCGGAGCGCCACCGGGTCATTCAAACCATTGAGTGATGGATCGCCGCCAGTTCGAGCACGTCATCGGGGCAGCGGCCAACATCGTCGACGAGGACGAAATCGTCGTTGTCGGAAGCCAAGCAATCCTCGGCGCGCGTCCCGATGCCCCCGAAGGCTTGCTCCGGTCCATGGAGGTAGACCTGTTCCCCAAGAACGATCCCGACAAGGCGACCGAAATCGATGGAGCAATCGGCGACGGGTCGCGATTCCACGAAGCTTTCGGTTATTACGCCAATGGCGTCGGGCCGGAAACGGCAACGCCCGACGGCTGGGAGGACCGTCTTGTCGTGGTGGAGGTCCCGCCGCGGTCAGGCTCGGGTCGACGTCCGAAGGCCTACTGCCTCGAACCGCACGACTTGGTGCTTGCAAAATGCGCAGCAGGGCGCGAACGTGACTGGGAGTTCGCCAGAACCGCGGTCAGCACTGGGATCGTCGCCAAGGACACGCTCCTTTCACGCCTCGACGACATGCCGATCTCGTCAGCGGACCGCGAGCGGATTAGCGGTCACATCTCGGCGCTCTAGCTCCCGCCCGCTGACTACTTCAGCTCGACGCCCCCGCCGGCCTCCTCGAGCTCGCCCTTGAGCTTCTCGGCCTCTTCGCGGTCGATGCCCTCCTTGACGGGCTTCGGGGCGCCGTCCACCAAAGCCTTCGCCTCCTTGAGGCCGAGGCCGGTCGCGGCGCGGACCGCCTTGATCACCTGGATCTTCTTCTCGCCGGCCTCGGTGAGGACGACGTCGACGGTCGCCGACTCCTCCTCGGCGGCGGCGCCGTCACCGGTGCCCGCCGCGGCCGGAGCGGCGGCGGCTACGGCAGTCGCCGAAACGCCGAACTCCTCCTCGAGCGCCTTGATCCGCTCGGAGAGCTCGAGCACTGAGATGCCCTTCAGCTCCTCGATCCAGTCCTCCGTGGAAATCGTCTTGGTGGCGGCCACTTATTCCTCCTTGGGTTCCGATTCAGTGTCTTCCGAAGTCTCGGGGTCTGACCCCTCTGTCCCCTCCTCTGCCGCGGGCTCTTCCTCCGAAGTCTCGGGGTCTGACCCCTCTGTCCCCTCCTCCGCGGCGGAAAGCTCCTCCTCCCCGCCGACCAGGCCCTGCTCTTCGATCTGGCCGAGGGCAACCGCGAGGCCGGAGAGCATCGAGCCGAGCCCCCGGGCGAGCCCGGTCAGCGGGCTCGCCGCGATGCCGACGAGCTGACCGTGCATGACGTCGAGCGCCGGCAGGCGGGCGAGGGCGGTGAAGTGCTCCTCCTCGAGGACGTCGCCCTCCATGAAGCCGCCCTTGTAGGCGAGGAGGTCGTGCTCACGGTTGAAGGTCGCGATCGCCTTCGCCGCGGTGACCACGTCGCCGCGGACGTAGGTGATCGCGGTCGGGCCCTCGAGGAGCTCCTCGAGGCCCTCGCGACCGGCCTTCTCGGCGGCAAGCTTCGCGAGCCGGTTCTTGACCACGTTGAAGCTGGCGTCGGCGTCGCGGAGCTTGCCCCGCAGCTCGGCCGCCTGGGGAACGCTGATCCCGCGGTAGTCGATCGCGAAGATCGCGTCGGCATCGCCGAGCCGCTCGGCGATCTCCTCCACTACCTGTGCCTTCTGTTCCTTGTCCATGAAAAAACCCGCACGGGGGCGGGCACCGACTGGCGTCTGCGCTCCGCCTGCACCGGACTTACGAATGCCGGTGGTCTCTGGCGAGACTCGATTGAGGGCTGGGATGGTAGCGGTCAGTCCACCTCGGAAGTCGCCTCGGCGCGCGGGCTCCGGTTTGCGCTCGCATCGCGCGCCCGGGCGCGGAAGCGGGCCTCGAGCTCCCCGTCGCGGAGCTTTCCCCGGATGGAATGCCGCTGCTTGCGATCGAGTTTGAAGCGCACCCGCTCGACCTCGCCGGCCGCGAGGTCGAGGCGTTTCTGCTCGAGCCTCAGGAGTACGCGTCCGCCGGTGACGAGAGCGAGGCGCACGACGGCCTCGGAGGGCTCGTCGGCCACCAGACGGCAGACGAGCTTGCCGTCGTCGTCAAGCTGCTGGCGCTCCCGCGCGAACAGCTCGAGCGTCGGCCGCTCGCCGTCGGCCGGGGTCGGGTCGGGTTCACCTCCGCCCGGCGGATCGGCTTCGGGGGGCGCGCCTCCACCCGGCCCGTCTCCGTCGGCTTCGCCACAGGGCGACTCTCCGGGAACGATCCGGAAGACCTCACCCTCGAAGGAGGCTACGTACAGCCGCCCCGAGGAATCCTCGCCGAACGAGGTCGGACGCTGAACGGTCATCCCCTCGCAGCGATCGTCGCTCGCCAACGGGAGACCCGGGACGAGCGAGCGGAGCTCACCGAGGCAGAAGTCGGCGTAGAGGTAGCGGCCGGCGAGCTCGGGGAGGGCCGGGTCGCGGACGACGTAGCCGCCGGTGATCGAGCAGTTGCCGCCCGCATGCGAGTAGTCGTGGATCGGGTCGGTCAACGACGCGCCGGCGCAGACCGGGTCGTCGACCAGGAAACCTTCGCGGCAGGGCCAGCCGAAGTTGTCCTGCCTCCCGGCGTTCGGCTGCCGCTCGAAGTCGATCTCCTCGCGCGAGGCGCCCCCGACGTCGGGGATCAGCAGCGCGCCGGTCGAGCGGTCGAACGAGAAGCGGAACGGATGCCGCAGGCCGTAGCTCCAGATCTCGTCGGCGCCGGCGACGTCGACGAACGGGTTGTCCGGCGGCACGGTGTAGGGGTCAGGTCCGGATTGGGCCGGATCGATCCGCAGGATCTTGCCGAGCAGCGAGCCAGTGTCCTGAGCGTTCTTGGGGATGGCGCCGTCGCCCGTGGAGATGTAGAGGAATCCGTCGGGGCCGAACTGGAGCTGGCCTCCGTTGTGGTAGACGTTCGGGTGCGGGATGCTGAGCACCGCGCGCCCCGTCGATTCGTCGACGTCACCGGTCACCGGGCTGACCTCGAACTCATCGATCTGGATGTCTCCGTTGGTATCGGTATAGAAGACGTAGAGGAGCCGCGACGTCGCGAAGTCGGGGTCGAAGGCGATCGAGAGCAGGCCCCCCTCGCCGAGTGGGTCGACGATGTCCGTGATATCGAGGAAGACACTCGTCGTGCTGCCCGTGTGCCGGATGATCCTGCCCTCCTTCTCGGCGATCAGGACCCGGTTCGGATCTGCCGGCTCGGAGGTGATGAAGACGGGCGTGGAGAAGGTGCCGAGCGACTGGAGCGTGGCGGCATGCGCGGTCGCGCTCACCGATGCGAGCAGGAGCGAAGCCGCTGCCGCGAGCAACGTGGCCGTCCGCCTCATGGCCGAAATCTACTGGTCGAGGTTCTGGCGCTACGCTGCCGCGGGCTCGCCGGCCGGCTCGGCCTCCGCGCCGGGCTCGGCTCCCTCGGCCTCCGCGAGCCCGGCGAGGATCTCGCCGCGGCGGGTCCGGTTGACGTCGACGCGGACCCCGGGGCCCATCGTCGTCGCCAGCGTGACCGAGAGCAGGTAGCGGCCCTTGGCGGCCGCCGGCTTGGCGCGGACGATCTCGTCGATCACGGCGGCGTAGTTCTCGAGCAGGCGCCGGGCCTCGAAGCTCGCCTTGCCGATCGTCAGGTGGATGATCGCCTGGCGGTCGGTGCGGTACTCGACCTTGCCCGCCTTCGACTCCGATACCGCCTTGTCGACGTCGTCGGTGACCGTGCCGACCTTGGGGTTCGGCATCTTGCCCTGGGGGCCGAGGATGCGGCCCAGCTTGCCGACCTTGGACATCATCGCCGGCACCGCGATCGCGACGTCGAAGTCGGTCCAGCCCTCCTCGACCTTGGCGACGAGGTCGTCGCCGCCGACGTGGTCGGCGCCCGCCTCGGTCGCCTGCCGCGCCGCATCGCCCTCGGCGAAGACGGCGACGGTGATGTCCTTGCCGAGGCCGTGCGGGAGCGCGAGGGTGCCGCGAAGCTGCTCCTCGGCGTGGCGCACGTTGACGCCGAGCCGGATGTGCAGCTCGACGGTCTCGTCGAACTTGGTCGAGGCGGTCTCCTTGATCAGCTCGACCGCCTCGGCCGGCGGGTAGCGGCGGTCGCGGTCGACGTTCTCGTAGGCCCCGCGGTAGCGCTTGCCGTGGGCCATCAGGTCTCCATCCCGTCGACCTCGACCCCCATCGACCGGGCGGTGCCGGCGATGATCTTCGAGGCCGCGTCGAGGTCGTTGGCGTTCAGGTCGGGCATCTTTCGCTCGGCGATCTGGCGCACCTGGTTGGCATTGATCCGGCCGACCTTCTCCATGTGGGGCTCGCCCGAGCCCTTCTCGATCCCGGCCGCTTCCTTGATCAGCACCGCGGCCGGAGGCGTCTTGGTGATGAAGGTGAACGAGCGGTCCTCGAAGACCGTGATCTCGACCGGGATGATCGTGCCGGCGTCCTGCTGGGTCTCGGCGTTGAACGCCTTGCAGAACTCCATGATGTTCACCCCGTGCTGGCCCAGCGCGGGACCCACAGGGGGCGCCGGGTTGGCCGCCGCGGCCGGGATCTGCAGCTTGATCATGGTGAGGACCTTCTTCGCCACGCGGCGGCGGAGGATAGAGGGAACGTCATCGGCGGCTTGTCGGCGAGCTCTGCGACCGGCCGTCCACGACCGCGAGCACGGCGACGAGATCGCGGTCCTCGTACCAGCGGTAGACGATGACCATCCAGCGCCAGGGCCCGAGGATGAATCGCCGGCCGGCGAACCGGGCACCCAGCTCAGGTCCGAGCCGCGGAAATGCACTCAGCGCCTGGACCGACTCCGCGAAGCGGGCTTCGGTGTCGGCCGGCAGGCTGTGGCTGCGAATCAGCTCCTTCAGATCGAGTCGCGCGCTCGCGGAGACGACGACGCGCGCCACCGACGGCGCCTATCGGAGCTCGGACAGCTCGATGTAGTCGCCCCGGTCGACCTCGGTCTCGGCGGCTTGGACCCGCTCGAGCAGGCCGGGCACGCCCTCGAGGATCTCGGTCACCGTGCGCGGATCCGGATCCGCCCCTTCGAGAGCGCTGGTGAGAAGCGACTTGGCGAGCGTCCCATCAGAGACGTGAGCTCGATCGGCCAACCGCGACAGCCTCTCGGCGGATTCGTCGTCGAGGGTTACATTGACCCGCTTACTCATAACACGGATCGTAACGAATGGTGTAGATGCCTGCGCGCGGGCTACCGATCGACACGGTGACGGTGTGGAGGTCCTCCGCTTACTCGTAGATCAGGACCAGCTAACGGAGGCGAGCTGAATCCGCGCCAAGCGCTCAGAGGTCGTCGAGCGGTATCGCGTCGCCTCGATGCCGCCTGTTCGCGACCGCGCTGGGCCCGCTCGAAGGCACCCGGGATCGCGTCGAGAATCGATGTCACGTACTCGGGATCGGGGTCAGCCTGATCGAGTGCCGAGGAAAGAAGAGAGCGCGCGAGCGTGCCCTCCTGAACGTGAGTGCGCTCGGCGAGGCGCTTGAGCTTCTCTGCGTACTCGCCGTCGAGCGTGACGTTTCAGCCGCTTCGCTCCAGAAGCCATCAATCAGATCTTCTTCACCTGGTCGTAGCCGACCTCGACCGGGGTCTCGCGGCCGAAGATCGAGACCAGCACCTTGAGCTTCGCTGCGTCCTCGTTGATCTCGGCGATCTCGCCGGAGAAGTCCGAGAGCGGGCCGGAGATCACCTTGACGGTCTCGCCGACGTCGAACTGGGCGCGGGCGCGCGGGCGGTCGGCGGCGGCCTCGCGGTGAAGCAGGCGGTCGACCTCGGGCGCAGACAGCGGCACCGGCTTGTTGCGCGAGCCGACGAAGCCGGTCACGCCCGGGGTGTTCTTGACCAGGCCCCAGACGTCGTCGGTCATCTCCATGTTGACCAGCACGTAGCCGGGCATGGTGCGCTTCTCGACCTGGACCTTCTTGCCGTCCTTGATCTCGGAGACGGACTCGGTCGGGACGACGACCTGGCGCACGCGGTTCTCCTGCCCCATGGTCTCGACCCGGTGCTCGAGGTTGTGCTTGACCTTGTTCTCGTGCCCGGAGTAGGTGTTGATTACGAACCAGCGAAACATTCGATTCCTTTAGCCCCTCGCTAGATGATGAGCTGTACGAGCTCGTTGAAGACGGCGTCCAGAGCGCCGAGGTAGGCGGCCATCACGGCGACGAAGAGGACGGTTACCGCAGACGCCTGGATCAGCGTCTCGCGGTCGGGCCACTGGACCTTCTTCAGCTCGGCCCAGCAGGAGGCTATAAAGCCGGTGACCGCCCCGCGCTGGCGCTCGGTGACCTCGGCGGGACGCTTCTCGCGGGCCCTGCGGCGCTCCTCCTTGGCGCGGGCCTCCTCGCGCTCGCGGCGCTTGCGCTCGCGGCGCGACTCCTTCGGGGCGGCTTCGGGCTCCTCCGGCTTGCCGACGTCGGCACGCGAGGGGGCCGGGGCCTCGGGCGCGGCCGCGCCGTCGCCCTCGGTGCCCTCGCGCAGCGCGTCGAGGTCGGCGCCCTGCTCGGCGAGCTCGGCCTCGGCCACGTCGGCCGTCTCCGGCATCTGCGTGCGCTGCTGGGCGCGCGAGTCGTCGCGGCGCTTCGACTCCGCCTGCCGGGCCTGCTGCGCCTCGCGCTTGCGCCGCTCGGCCTTCCGCTGTGCTCGCGTCTTCGCCACTGCTCGCCCCCGCGGCTACCGAGTCTCCTTGTGCGGCGTGTGCCGTCCGCACCAGCGGCAGTACTTGCGCATCTCGATCCGGTCCGGCGTGTTCCGCCGCGACTTGTTGGTCTGGTAGTTCCGCCGCTTGCAGTCCTCGCAGGCGAGCGTCACCGCGATCCTCACGTCTCCGCGAGCCATGAAAAAGACCTCGGCGTCCCGGCAAACGACGATGCCGGCGCGAGGTACCCGAAGAATAGCGCGGCGACGAGGACAGTTGAGCGTGCCTCGGGGCGCCGATTCTCGCTGCTACTCCAAGCGGCTCGCCGGTATTACGCCGGCAGTCGGGCTGTGATCGCCGACCACTCGCGCGCGCAATTTGTCCGAACGTGGAATTCCCCGGAGCTTCCGTTTGAAGACGCCCCACCGGTCGGTCATGGCTCGACCGACCGCCTTCCAGCGGTCATCATCTGCATCCCCTCGAGCGACGCCTTCTGCGCGGTCTCGGTGACGAAGAGCTTCACCATCGAGGCCTCGCGCGGGAGCATGCGGTCCGGGTCCTCGTCGACCTTGGAGGCGACCCAGTAGGTCATCAGCCGGGCGGCCTCGAGCTCGGTCGCGATCAGGCGGACCTCGGCAGGCGCTCGAGCTTTGCCCGCAAGCCAGACGGGTCGACGGCCGGGAATCGGTAGAGCTCGTCCTCGATCTCGCCAAAGAGCTTCAACAGGCGCTGGGCGTCGACCAGTCCGCCGCCGATCATCGCCTCGAGGTCCGCGAGGTCGAGGTCGAAGCCGCGCTCGACCTTGGAGAGCGCCTGCGAGTAGAAGTCGAAGTCGTAGACGTCGAGGGACCCCTCGCGAAAGCGAAAGCGCGAACGCTCGCGCCAACCTGGCAGCTCAGGGAGGAAGTCCGCGGGCGACGCGAGCTCGATATTCACGTCGAGCTTCTCCTTGAGCTCCGAGATCGCGCGCAGCAACTCGTCGGACTCGGGCTCGATGCGGATGTCGACGTCGACAGTCGAGTCGCGCCAGCCCTCGAGGACCGCGGTGGCGCCTCCGGTCAGGTAGAGCCTGGTTCCGGGTGCCGCGCGGCGCCCGAGCTCGGCCGCGAGGCGCCGAATTCGATCCTCGTCAGCGCGCTCGCGCATTCTCCGCCGCCCGCGCGAAGCTCGCCACCCTGCGGACGATCGCGTTGTAGCTCGAATGCGCGTTGCGCGGATCCTCGGCGGCGAGCTTCTCGTAGAGGCGGTGAGCCGCCGGCACGCCGGCGGGTCGCGACGGGATCTCCAGTCCCGCCGAGCGCAGCCGGACGGAAGCCATCAGGACCGACTCGGAGTTGGCGGTCTCGCGTCCGGCGGCGAGGTCCTCGAGCCCCTCGAGGACGATCTCGGCGCCGGGTAGCGCCTCCAGATCCACCCTCATCGAGGTCACGAGGCCATCGTAGTCGCCGGCGCGGATTCACCGGCGGAGCCTCAGGGCCGCTACAGCCCCAGCGTCTTGGCGATGATGTTGCGCTGGATCTCGGAGGTCCCGCCGTAGATCGTCGAGACCAGGGTCTGGCGGACGAGGCGCTCCATGTCGTACTCGGAGGAGTAGCCGTAGCCGCCCATCATCTGCATCCCCTCGAGCGACGCCTTCTGCGCGGTCTCGGTGACGAAGAGCTTCACCATCGAGGCCTCCTCGGGAAGCATCCGGTCCGGGTCCTCGTCGACCTTGGCGGCGACCCAGTAGGTCATCAGCCGGGCGGCCTCGAGCTCGGTGGCGAGGTCGGCGAAGCGGTGCTGGAGCGCCTGGAAGGAGCCGATCGGGCGGCCGAACTGCTTGCGCTCCTTGGCGTAGGCGAGGGCGTCGTCGAAGGCGCGCCAGCCGATCCCGAGCATGATCGCGGCGAGGATCAGGCGCTCGACGTTGAGGCCGGCCATGAGCTGCATCCAGCCGGCGTCGACCTCGCCGAGGACGGCGTCCTCGGGTGCCTCGCAATCGGTCAGGTAGAGGTAGTTGGTCTCGCGCCCGCCGAGCGTGTCGATCGGCTGGATCTCCATCTGCTCGTTGTCGGTCGGGACGAAGATCATCGAGAGGCCCTCGTGCTTGGACTCGCGCCTTCGAGGTGCGGGCGACGACGAGGACGTGGTCGGAGATGTGGGCGTTCGAGCAGAAGACCTTGGTCCCGTTGAGGACGTAGCCGCCGTTGACGCGCTCGGCCTGGGTCGTCAGCGAGCCGACGTCGGAGCCCGACTCGGGCTCGGTCATCGCGATCGCCTCCACCGAGCCGCCGGCGATGCCGCCGAGGATCTCGCGCTTCTGCTCGTCCGATCCGAAGCGCTGGACGGCGCCGGCGACGATCAGGGTCGTGCCGTAGCCGCCGATCGGGGCCAGGCCCGCGCGACGTCTCCTCCATGAACAGGCAGGCGTCGACCATGCCCGCCGCCCGAGCCGCCGACCTCCTCGTCGATCGTCAGCCCGAGCCAGCCGAGCTCGGCCATCTTCTAGTAGATCTCGGCCGAGTGGGCCTCGGTGTAGCCGTTGGTGAGCCGCTCGCGCTGCTCCGGGGTGCCGACCTCGCGCTTGCAGAAGTCGCGGATCGCGGCGACGAAGTCCTGCTGCTCGTCGGTGAGCTGATCATCCGGTCACGACGCGACTTGAACGCGGCGGCGAACTTGCGCGAGGTGGCGCGAAATCCCGAGGTGGCCGTGGGCGCACGGACACCGAAAACGCCTGTGGAGCTCATGTAAGACCTCCGACGAGCAAAGAGCGTCGAAGCAGGTCCCGTTCTGACCGGGAACGTCAATGCATGCGTCTCCTAAGCCCGGAGCCGGATTCGAACCGGCGACCCCCTCCTTACCATGGAGGTGCTCTGGCCTACTGAGCTATCCGGGCGGCGGCGGTTCACTCTAGCGGCGGCCATCGGCGAGTCGCGAGAGGGTCCGCTGTAGGGTGCCGTGGGCGTCACGGCGCGGCCGCCTCGAGGCGGATTTGGCCGCCTCGCCGCGCCGCGAACGGTCGACGTCGTCCTCCGTCGTGTCCCAGGAGCACATCCGGCGGAAGACGCCGCGCTCGGGGTCCCAGACGTAGAAGGGACTGCTCGCCGGGGAGGGCCTCGAGGAGGCGCTCGATCGCGCGGTGCGGGAGGCGCGGCGAAGACGGCGTTCGCCTCGACCGGGTGGACGATCTCGAGGCCGTCGAGCGTCGCGGACCGCGTCGGCGAGGCGGGCGGCCATCGCGTTGGCGTGGGCTGCGTTTCGGAGCCAGAGGTCGCCCTCGAGCAGGGCCTCGAGCTGGACGGAGATGAAGCGCATCTTCGAGGCGAGCTGGCCGAGCTGCTTGCGCACGAAGTCGAAGTCGCTCGCCGAGGCCGGGACGCAGGAAGACGACCGCCTCGCCGAGCAGGAGGCCGTTCTTGGTGCCGCCGAAGGAGAGGACGTCGACGCCGGCGTCGGTGGTGAGCTCGGCCAGGGAGGCGTCGAGGGAGGCGGCGGCGTTGGCGAGGCGGGCGCCGTCGACGTGGAGGAGCATCCCGTTGGCGTGGGCGAGCTCGGCGAGGGCTCCGATCTCGTCGGGTCGTGTAGACGGTGCCGAGCTCGGTCGCCTGGGAGATCGAGATCAGGCGCGGCTGGACGGCGTGCTGGTCGCCGACGCGGGTGATCCGCTCCTCGACGGCGGCGGGGTCGAGCTTGCCGTGCTCGGTCGGGACGGGAGGAGCTTGACGCCGGCGACGCGCTCCGGGGCGCCGCACTCGTCGACGTGGAGGTGGGCGTCGGCGGTGCAGATCGCCGCCTGCCAGGGCTCGCAGGTGGCGGCAAGGGAGCAGACGTTGGCGGCGGTGCCGTTGAAGACGGGGTAGGCGCGGGCGTCGGGGCCGAAGTGGCGGCGGAAGCGTCTCCGCGAGACGGGCGGTCCACTCGTCGTCGCCGTAGGCGATCGGCGTGGCCGTGGTTGGCGCGCGGCGATCGCCTCGAGCACCTCGGGGTGGGCGCCGGCGAAGTTGTCGGAGGCGAAGCCGTTCAAGCGATCAGTGGTGCAGCGAGAGGCGCTGCCCGTTCATCCGCTCGGCTCCCTCGGAGAGGAGGAAGGCGATCGCCTCGGCGATCTGCTCGGCGGGGGTGAAGCTGGGGTACTCCTTGTCGGGGTTCTCGAGCTCGCATCGCGGGGGTGAGGATCGCCTCGACGACGACGATGTTCGCGGTCGCGCCGGTGTGGGCGAGGTCGTCGGCGAGCGCGAGGGTCCAGCTCTCGGCGGCGGCCTTGGCGGCCCCGTAGGCGGCGTTCGTGCCGCCGGGTTGCTGGGCCTGGGTGGAGGAGATCAGGACGAAGCGGCCGTTGCCCGACTCGGCGAGCTGGTCGCGGAAGGCGCGGGTGGTGTGCTGGAGGGTGCGGACGAGGAGGTCGTGGAGCAACTCGTAGTCGTCGAGCGGGGCGGTGGCGAGGGGCTCTCCCCCGCGCCAGCCGCCGACCAGGTGCAGGAGCGTGTCGACGGCGCCGAACCGCTCGGCGAGGAGGTCGGCCCACATCCTCGTCCCCTCCTCGTCGAGGAGGTCGACGACGCTGCTCGTCGTGGCGCTCCGGCGGCAGGTCGAGGTCGGTCGCGAGGGCTGTGAGGTGTCGTCGTTGACGGTCGGTGAGCGCGAGGGCGTGGCCGTCGCCGGCGAGGCGCTCGGCGACGACGGGGCCGAGGCCGCCGGCGGCTCCGGCGATCGCGATCACGCGGGGGTCGGGCTCGCTCATCGCGCATGCGACGCGTAACGGCGGATCGGGCGTGCTCAGGCGGTCGCCGGGGCGCGCGTCGCCAGGACGGGCTCGAGCTTTCGCTGGAGCTGGAGGTAGAAGAGGCTGAGCGGGAACTCGTCGTCGCGGACGAGGTCGACGAGCTGCTTCGGCTCGTCGACCTCGGGGAGCTCGCGGCGGTCGGCGGCCCAGACGGAGCTCTCGGCGGGGGTGACGTAGTCGGCGACGAGGTCGTGGGCGGCGATCCACTGGGAGAGCTTCGGGCGGTCGATGCCGGAGTGGTAGAGGTCCTGGACGCGCTCGCGCAGGGCGGCGACGCCGTCGGCGATGCGGTCCCAGTCGACCGTGAGGCGGTTGTCGGTCCAGTGGAGGTAGCCCTCGCGGTGCAGGAAGGCGAAGAGGAGCTGGCCGCCGAGGCCGTCGTAGTTGCGGACGCGCGAGCCGGTGACGGGGAAGCGGAAGAGGCGGTCGAAGAGGATCGCGTACTGGACGTGGCGGGCGAAGGCGAAGCCCTCGCGCTCGAGGCGGACGGCCTCGCCGAAGGCGGTGAGGTCGCAGCGGAGCTCCTCGAGCGAGTACATCCAGTAGGGGCTGCGCTGGCGGATCATGAAGGGGTCGAAGGGGAGGTCGCCGTGGCGAGTGGGTGCGGTCGTGGACGAGGTCCCAGAGGGTGTAGGCGTCGCGGGAGAGGCTCGGGTGAGGAGAGGAGGGCGGCGGCGTCGGGAGGGAGGTTGAGGCGGACGATGCTCGGCGGCGCGGCCGGCAGACGCGGCGGAAGCGCTCGGCCTCGCGGTCGCAGAAGATCGCGCCGAAGTTGTTCTCCGGGCGCTCGGCGGTGGAGACGGTCTCGGGGAAGAGGACGGCGCACTCGGAGTCGTAGCCGGAGGTGTAGTCGACGAGGGTGACGGGGACGAACTTCGGGTTGTCGTAGCGGTCGCGCTCGAGCTCGGCGAGCCATTCGGGCCAGGGGGTGCGGACGATGAGCGCCTCGAAGCAGGTGTCGCGGGAGGCGTTCTGCTTGTACATCGGGAAGACGACGAGGTGCTCGATGCCGTCGCGCGCGCTCGCGCTCGGGGCGGAAGGCGGCGAGGGAGCGGGTGAAGTCGGGCTTGGCGAAGTCTGGTCGCGACCCAGCCGCGGAGGTCGGCGTGAGGGCGTCGATGTAGTCGTCCTGGTGGGGGAAGTGGGGGGCGAGGTGGCCGAGGGCGCCGGCGATGCGGTGGACGTGTGGCGGGCGATCGCGCGTCGGGTCGTGGCGGTCGAGGTCGACGGAGCCGTCGGGCTCCTGGGTGGCGCGGAGCACCTCGACGGTCTGCTTGAGGACGTCCCAGGCGGGGGAGGCGGCGGCGGCGGAGGTCGGTGGGCTCGTCGCGCGCGCGGAAGGCGGGGCCGGCGACCCAGTAGAGGAGGTTGAGCCAGAGCGGCGCGGTGGTCGAGCTCGGCGATGCAGTCGTCGCCGAAGAGGTCGGAGTCGGCGAGGACGGACGACGCGGCCCTCGCCGTGGGTCGGTGGTGATGGCGAGCGGGGCGCCGGGCGGGCTGGCGGTCGGGCGAGGTGCGGGCGAGGACGCGAGCGCCCATTGGCCGTTGGTGTAGGGGACTCGAGGGTGCCGGCGCGGTAGAAGGCGGCGGCGGAGACGCCGGCGAGGAGGTCGGGGCCGGGCGCGCCGTCGCCGGCGTCGGGGCGGACGAGGTCGGCGAGGACCCAGCTCGGGGCGCGTTGGTGTGGTGCTCGTAGTCCTGGACGGTGGTGCTCTCGACGCGGATGCCGAAGCGGGCGAGGAGGTCGTCGAGGTTGGTGCCGTACTTGTCCTCCTCGGTCTCGGCGAGGACGACGAGGCCGCCGCCGGCGGCGACGAAGGACTCGATCGCGTCGAGCTCGGCGGGGTCGAAGCGGGGGGAGCCGCCGACGGTCGCCTCCCACTCCGGGTCGGAGGGGTGGGCGATGACGAGGGCGTCGGCGGCGGCGAGGACGTCGGGGGTGAGGGGGCCGCCGGTGTGGGCGGCGACGTCGAAGTCGCGGCTCGGCGAGGGCGCCGGCGGCGGTGGCTAGAGAGGAGTCGGCCGGGTGGACGGGCTGCATCTCGCGGGCGCGGTCGGGGCGGATGGTCCACGCCTCGCCGTGGGACTCGTCGAAGAGGACGCGGGCGGACTTGGCGGTGCGTTGCAGATAGTGACGGTAGAGGGCGTCCTGGACGGCGTCAATCGCCATTTGTGGCGGCTGATGCGCAATAATCTTGCGAATGGACGCGGTTGATGAGCGAATCCTTGCGCTGCTGGTGGAGGACGGGCGGCGCACGTACGGGGACATCGCGAAGCGGGTGCGGCTGACGGCGCCGTCGGTGAAGCGGCGGGTCGACCGGCTGCGGGCGGAGGGGGCGCTCGAGGGGTTCACCGCGGTGGTCGACCACGGGGCGCTCGGGTGGGACACCGAGGCGCTGGTGGAGATGTTCTTCCGGCCGGGGACGACGCTCGGCGAGGTGGCGGAGACGCTGCGCGGCTCACCCGGAGGTGGCGGAGGCGTGGAGCGTCACCGGCGAGGCCGACGCGGTCGCGCGGGTGCGGACGAAGGACAACGCCGACCTCGAGCGGCTGATCATCGACCTGCAGCGGAACGGGCTGGTCGAGCGGACGCGCTCGGTGGTCGCCCTCTCGCGGCTGGTCAGCTGAGAGGGGTCTGACCCCTTCGGGGACAGGTGCCCCCTGAGGGGTCTGACCCCTGGGGGGACGGGTCAGACGGTCTGAGTGGGGGCGGATCGGCGGGGGGCGGGCGCGGCGCCGGTGCGCTGGGCCTGGCGGTCGGGGGAGATGCGGACGACGTTCCAGGCGAGGCCGAGGCGCTCGAGGCCGCGGATGACGAGGCCCGAGGTGTCGAGCTCGAACCAGCGCAGGCCGGCGAAGGCGGAGCGGGGGAAGGCGTGGTGGTTGTGGTGCCAGGACTCGCCGAAGGAGAACGGGGCGAGCCAGAAGACGTTGGTCGAGCGGTCGTCGGTGGCGAAGCGGCGGCGGCCGAAGAAGTGGCAGATCGAGTTGATCGACCAGGTGACGTGGTGGACGAGGAAGATCCGGACGAGGCCGCCCCAGAGGAGGCCGGTGGCGGCGCCGGCGAGGGTGCCGGTGAGGAGGAAGCCACCGACGGCGGGGACGATGAGGCCCGCGGCGACGATGGCGGGGAAGAGGTGGTTGATGCGGCGCATGCCGGGGTCGTCCATGAGGTCGGGGGCGTAGCGTCGGCGGGTGGCGCGGCCGTGGGTCTCCCAGAGCCAGCCGACGTGCGCGTGCCAGAGGCCCGCGAGGGCGCCGCGGAGGCCGCGGCGCTCACCGCCCTCCTCGACGTGGGGCGAGTGGGGGTCGCCCTCGTCGTCGGCGTGGGCGTGGTGCTTTCGGTGGTCGGCGACCCAGGAGATGACCGGGCCCTCGACGGCGAGCGAGCCGGCGACGGCGAAGGTGTAGCGGAGCCAGGGGTGGGTGGCGAAGGCGTTGTGGGTGAGGAGGCGGTGGAAGCCGATCGTGACCCCGAGGCCGCTGATCAGGTAGAGGGCGAGGAAGATCGCGAGGTCGGACCAGCCGAGGAGGGAGCTCGGGAGGAAGGCGATCGCGGCGGCGAAGGCGAGGAAGGGGATGAGGACGGCGGCGACGTTGACGTTGCGCTCGAGGCGGGACATGGGTTGGATGATGGCGAGTAGGGGCGGGTATTTGTATGCCTGCGGAGGAGAATCTGGGGCTCCCGTTTTGTAGGCGGATGATGAAAGCGGGCGGCCGTAGGATGCGCCGATGCGGATCGCGCTCGCCACCTGCGCGCCGGCGCAAGCGGTGCCGGAGTTCGACGACGACGAGCGGGTGGCGGCGGCGCTGCGCGCGGCGGGGGGTGGAGGTGGAGCGGGTCCGTTGGGACGCGGAGGTGGACTGGGACGCGTTCGAGCTGGTGGTTGTGCGGTCAACGTGGGACTACACGCACCGGGTGGAGGAGTTCGTGGCGTGGGCGGATGGGATCGGAGATCGATTGCGGAACTCGCCCGAGGTGCTGCGGTGGAACTCCGACAAGGGTTATGTGGGGGAGCTGGAGGCGGCGGGGCTGCCGGTGGTGACGACGGCGTACGTGCGGCCCGGGGAGCCGGCGCCGGCGCTCGAGGGGGAGGTCGTGGTGAAGCCGACGGTGTCGGCGGGCGCGCGGGACACGGGGCGGTTCGGGCCGGACGGCGCACGACGAGGCGCGGGCTCTGCTCGGGCGGCTCGTCGGGGGAGGGGCGGACGGCGATGGTGCAGCCGTATCTGGGCGCCGTCGACGAGGTCGGGGAGACGGCGCTCCTCTTCGTCGGCGGTGAGTTCGTCCACACGCTTCGGAAGCGGGCGGTGCTGAGGGCGGACGAGGTGGCGCCGATGCGCGACGACGCGCTCGGCGCCGCGGAGGCGATGTACGACCCGGAGCTGGTCGTGGCGGGCGAGAGCACGGAGGCGGAGCGGGAGGTGGCGGCGGCGGATCGCTCGACTATGTCACCGAGCGGTTCGGCTCCACGCCGCTGTACGCGCGGGTCGACCTCGTCCGGGGCGCGGCCGGCGAGCCGATCCTGATGGAGCTCGAGCTCGTCGAGCCGAACTTCTACCTGAGCACTATCCCGGCGTCGGCGGAGCGGCTGGCGGACGCGATCCTGGCCGAGCTGCTGATCCCGGTCGTAAAGCCCGACGCGCTCAAGGACCACGCGACCGTAGCCGTGGCTGCGAACCCGGAGCCGATCCCCGACGTCCAGCCCGGCCTCGATCACGGCTTGCTGCGGAAGCGTCACCTTGCGCTTCTCGTTGATCGTCGTCTGGCCCGTTCTGCCCGAGCTTGCGTACGTACTTTGAGTGACTGAATCCGGATTCGCGCGGAGGTAAGTGGGGGAGGCAGGAGTCGAACCTGCGAAGGCAGTGCCTGACCGTTTACAGCGGCCGTCCTTTGACCTCTTGGATACTCCCCCAGAGCCGGGATTCGAGTTTAGAGGCGTGCCTTCGCCGTAGACGAGGTGATCGATCGGCAGGCGCCGGATCGATCTCGTACTCCGAGTACCTCGCGCCGCCGAGTCGAATAGAGGTACGGCCTTCGAGACAATCGGAGGGGATCACCCAACGTCGGCCGTCGCCGGTGAGAGCGAATAGGAACTCAACACGCATGGGATCGATCTTCTTTGAGACGCCGGTCCAGCTCTGATTTCCGCCGCAGGTCTTCAACGAAACCACGCGTCGGACGTGGTCCATCGGGCGTGTGGGTGAACTGCGTGGAGGTCTTGACCTGGACCCGGAGAAGCCGCCCGTCGAGTTCAGCGACCAGGTCGTAATCCGGGCTATGACCGAATGGGAGCAGAACCGTCGCGCCGAGCCGCGTGAACCATTCGATCGCCGACGCCTCGCCGAGGTCGCCTTGCTGCCGGCGGTTGATGAGGCGTCCGCTTTCCGCCGTCCGGCCGTTGGGTCGATCCATGGATCGACCCTACGAGCTGAAGTGTGACGAGTGGTGCGCGGAATCAAAAGAGTCCGGCGCGTCCCCGTGATTCTGCGACGCTCCGCCCAGATGACCGCCTGGCAACCAGGCCGCGCCTTCTCGCCAGACCCTGGTCACGCTTCTGTACGTCAGCGCCGTGGTGACGGCGGTCGTCGCGATCGTCCTCGGCGTGCTCGTGTCCCCGATCCTCTTCGCGATCGCGCTGTTCTCGGTCGTCGACGTGTGGCTCGCGCGCGCCTACTCATCCGGGCGGCTGCGCATCGGCTCTGAGCCCCACGCCGACCCATCGGCCGACCCCTCCTACAACCCCTACGCCCGCGAGGACTGACGCCGTCTAGGCGATCTCCCGAAGCCGCTGGGCCTCGGGAAGCTGCTTCAGCTTCTTCAGCGTGTTGTTCTCGATCTGGCGCACCCGCTCGCGGGTGACGCCGAACGCCCGGCCGACCTCCTCGAGCGTCAGCGGCTCATGGCCGCGCAGCCCGTAGCGCAGCTCGATCACCTGGCGCTCCCGCTCCGGCAGCGAGTCGAGCGCCTTCTGGATGTCCTCGCGCTGCAGGTTCTCCGTCGCCGCCTCGAACGGCTCCTCGACCGACTCGTCGGCGACGAAGTCGCCCAGCTCGGACTCCTCCTCGTCGCCGATCGGCTTCTCCAGCGAGACGGGCATCTGCGCGACCCGCAGGATGTCCCGCACCTCGCGCACCGTGCACTTCAGCTCCTCCGCGATCTCGTGCGGCTCCGGCTCGCGACCCAGCCGCTGGACCAGCTGGCGCTCGACGTGAGACACCCGGTTCAGCTTCTCGACCATGTGCACTGGGATCCGGATCGTCCGCGCCTTGTCGGCGATCGCCCGCGTCACCGCCTGGCGGATCCACCAGGTCGCATACGTCGAGAACTTGTATCCCCGCCGGTAGTCGAACTTCTCCACCGCCCGGATCAGCCCCAGCGAGCCCTCCTGAATCAGGTCGAGGAAGCTCAGGCCCCGCCCCAGGTAGCCCTTCGCGATCGACACCACGAGCCGCAGGTTCGCCTCGACCATGTGCCGCTTCGCCGACATGTCGCCCCTCTCGATCCGCTTCGCCAGGGAGATCTCCTCGCCCGCGGTGAGCAGCTCAACCCGGCCGATCGAGCGCAGGTAGAGCCGCAGCGAGTCGAGGCTCGGCTCGACGGTCAGATCCAGCTCCGGCTTCTTCGGCTGAATCCCCCTTGTCCGCCTTACCCTCCTTGTAGGCGGTCACGCCGTCCTCGCCGATCACGTCGACCCCGTGATCGATCAGGTAGGAGTGGAACTGCTGGAGCTGCTCCTTGGTGACCTCGACCTCCTCGAGCGTCGAGGCGATCTGCTCAAAGGTGAGGAAGCCCCGGTCCTGGCCCTGCGCGATCAGCCCACGGATCTCGCCGAGATCCGCGAAAGGGGTCTCTCCGTCGAAACCGCCTGGTTCAGCGGCTCGTGCCCCGGCGACCGCCTCCGCGGAGTGCGACCTCCCGCTTCTCTGCCAACTCTCCTCCCTGCAGCTGGGTTGGAAGCGCGGCGAAGTATACGGATGGAGCGGGCGGCTACGGGCACGATTCCCCCCTTCCCTAACCTTTTCCCGATGAAGCCCGAGTCGACCGCGATCTCCGCAGACCCCACCGACGCGCAGGCGCGCCGGCCGAGCACCGAGGTGAGCCTCACCCGCGTCGGCGTCACCGGCGTCGAGAAGATCCTCCATGTCGCCCAGGCCGACGGCGACCCGCAGCTCTACTACGCCGAGCTCGAGTGCTTCGTCGACCTCGAGCCGCGCCAGGCCGGCGTCCACATGTCCCGCTTCGAGGAGGTCGTCGGCGAGGCGATCGACGCCGTCGTCCTCGGCGAGGCCTTCAAGGCCGAGGTCCTCGCGGAGCACATCGCCGAGCAGGTCCGCGAGAGTCAGAAGGGCGTCCGCGCCGAGGTGACGATCGCCGCCCGCTACCCCGAGACGGTCAGCACGCCCGAGTCCGAGCGCTCGACCCAGGAGATCTACACCCTGTTCGGGACCGCCGTCTCATCCGCGCGCGGCACCCGCACCCTGACCGGCGTCCAGGCCCAGGGGATGACGGCGTGCCCCTGCGCGCAGGGAATGGTCGCCGACCGCGCCCGCGCCCGCCTCTCCGAGCAGGGCTTCGACACCTCCGAGACCGAACGCATCCTCGACGCCGTTCCCGTCGCGACCCACAACCAGCGCGGCATCGGCACCCTCTACGTCGGCCGGCCCGAGGCCTCGCCGGTCGAGCTCGACGCGCGCGACCTCCTGCACATCGTCGAGAGCTCGATGAGCTCGGAGATCTACGAGCTGATGAAGCGCTCCGACGAGGTCGCCGTGGTCGAGCGGGCCCACCGCCGGCCCCGCTTCGTCGAGGACTGCGTCCGCGAGATGGTCCGTCGCGTCTGCGAGCGCTACCCCGAGCTGGCCGACGACGCCTTCCTGCTCGCCCGCCAGGAGAACCTCGAGACGATCCACCGCCACAACGTCGTCGCCGAGCGCCACGGGATCCTCGGGGAGATCCGCGCCGAGCTCGAGACGGGGGAGCACTCCCGCCGCCACACGACTAAGCGCGAGTGGCTCGAGTACTAATCTCCGCCGGGATCCTCCGCTTCGCGTCCGGTCCCGGCGGGCGTGGCCCGACTGCCTTGGGCTCCTTGATCCGCCCCTCCGCGATCGTTCTGCGCATCCCGAAGAAGTAGTCGGCCCCGGAGATCAGGGTCATCGCGACCGCCGCGTAGACCAGCAGGTCGACCCAGAGCGGCGACGACTCGAAGGCGATCAGCGCGAACACCGCGGCCACCTGGAGGATCGTCTTCAGCTTCCCGAGCCAGCTCGCCGCGATCACGACCCCCTGCTCGGCCGCGACCGAGCGCAGCCCGGTGACCGCGAGCTCGCGCGCGATGATCACCATCGCGACCCAGGCCGCCAGCCGGTCGAGCGCCACCAGCGAGATCAGCGCCGCGACGATCAGGAGCTTGTCGGCGAGCGGGTCCATCAGCTTGCCGAACGTGGTCACGTCGCCGCGCGAGCGCGCGATGTAGCCGTCGAGCCCGTCCGTGACCGCCGCGAGCGCGAAGACGATCGCCGCCAGCGTGTCCCCGTTCGGCGTCTCGCCGAGCAGCGCGACGACGAGCACCGGCACCGCCAGGATCCGCAGCAAGGTCAGCACGTTCGGCACGTTGAGCGGGAACACCGCGCCGAAGTATGAGGGGCCGACTCTCAGCCCGAGAGCGCCCGGCCGATCAGCCGGTCGAGGACCCGGTCCGGGAGCACCCTCGCGATCGCCGCGCGCGTCTTCGCGTCCCGGCCCACCAGATAACGGGTCCGCGGCCGCTCCGTGGTCAGCGCCTCGCCCACCACCTCCGCCACCGCCGACGGGGGCAGCCCGCGATCGGTCGCGATCTTCTCCGTCTCCGCGGCGATGGCACGGATCAGATCGCCGTAGAGCCGCTCCGCATCCTCGGGCATCTGTGAGCGCAATTCGGCCGCCTTCGCTCCGCCCTTCTCCCAGATCGGCGTCTTGATCCCACCCGGCTCGACCACGATCACCTCGACGCCATGGCGCCCGACCTCGCGACGAAGCGAGTCGCTGATCGCCTCGAGCGCGAACTTCGACGACGCGTACGGGCCCGCCATCGGCAGCGCCACCCGGCCACCTATCGAGCTGATGTTGACGATCCGGCCCCCGCCCCGGCGCAACGCCGGCAGGAACGCCTGCGTGACCGCCACCTGTCCGATCACGTTGGTCTCGTACTGGTGGCGCAGCTCGTCGATCGGGACGTATTCGAGCGGTCCCGCGACCGCGACCCCGGCATTGTTGACCAGCGCGCTCAGCTCGCCGTCGCCCAGCTCGCCACGCGCGCGCTCGATCGAGTCGGCATCGGTTACGTCGAGAAGCAGCGGCTGAAAGCCGTCCTCCCGCAGCCGCTCGGCGTCCTCGTCGCGGCGCACCCCTGGGAGCACCTCGAAGCCCAGCGAGCGCAGGTGTACCGCCGTGGCCTCGCCAATGCCGCTCGACGCCCCGGTGACGATCACGCGACCGCGTTCCACGCCGGCAACCTACCGGGCCAGCTCCTTCGCCCGCGCGAACACCGCGTCGATCATCTCCTCGGTGAGCTTCCCGGTGAACGTGTTCTGCTGAGAGGGGTGGAAGCAGCCGACCAATCGATACGGGCCCACCTCGGCCTCGGCCCCGTGGCCGAAGCGCGGCTTCGGGCGCGGCCGTTCGACCCCGAGCTCGGCCAGCGCCCGCAGCGCCCCGTCCCAGGCGAAGCTCCCCAGGGCGACGAGCACCCGCGCCCGCTCGAGCAGTCGCAGCTCGCGGACGAGGTATGGAAGGCAGTTGTCGCGCTCGGCCGGCGTGGGCCGGTTCGCCGGCGGCGGGCAGCGGTTGACCGCGGTCACGTAGGCGCCGATCAGGCGCAGCCCGTCGTCGGCGTGGACCGAGGTCGGCTGGTTCGCGAGCCCCGCGCGGTGGAGGGCCCCGAACAGCCAATCGCCCGAGCGGTCGCCGGTGAACACCCGCCCGGTCCGGTTGCCGCCGTGCGCGGCGGGGGCCAGGCCGACGATCGCGATCCTCGCACCCGGGTCGCCGAAGCCGCTCACGGGCCTCCCCCAGTAGGCCTCCCCGCGATAGCGGCGCGGAGGGTCGACCGCTACCGCCTCGCGCCATTCGACCAGCCGCGGACAGCGCCGGCACGAATGGACCTCTCGCGCGAGCTTCGCCAGCGAGTCGGGCATCAGCCGAGACTCAGCGGGCCGCCTGCCGCTGCGCGATCCAGTCCCCCAGCCGTTGCCCGACGAAGAAGGTCGCGAGCCACATCGCCACGGCCGCGCCGGTGCTGACCAGCGCGACGGGGATCGAGGCCAGGAAGGCGGCGACGACGATGAAGTTGGCGGGGCCGGCGTAGCGGCGCTCCAGCCCCAGAGCCTCGGGTCGCATCAGACCACGCTTGTATGCGTAGACGATCTGGATCACGAACGTGGCGCTGGCCCCAGCCATGTTGCATGCGTAGATGATCACGCTGATCGGCTCGTCGCTGTAGTTGCCGAGCAGGTCCGAGCTGAACGGGACCAGCACGACCCACGCCAGGTACAGCAGGTTGAGGCCCATCAGCGTCCCGTCGAAGCGGCCCACAGAGCCGTAGAAGCGATGGTGGGAGAGCCAGAGCTTGCCCACCACGGCGAAGCTGATCGCGTACGCCAAGAGCTCGGTGAGCTGATCGCGGAGGACGCTGCCGAGCTCATGGACGTCCGGCGGAACCTGAAGCGACAACACGAGGAGCGTGATCGCGATCGCGAAGACCCCGTCGCTGAACGCGACCACCCGCGAGAACTCGACCTCGGCTTCCTCTCGCTCCAGCGGCGTCCTCGGCTGCCCCAGTGGGCTCGACTCCATCGCCTCCTCTTACGCCCGCGAGGTCGCCATCCCTTGCGTTGAACGTCCCCGCCCCGCGCGCATTCGTCATCCTCTTGCGGGCACCGATGCGCCAACCTGAGGCCCCGTGAACGACGATCAGCTTCGAAAGCTCGCCATCGTGCCCGCCTTCAACGAGGCGGGCATGGTCGGCCGCGTGGTCCGCGACATCGGTCGCGAGGCCACCGGCTTCGACGTCCTCGTCGTCGACGACGGCTCCACCGACGGCACCGCCGCCGAGGCCGAGGCCCAGGGGGCGAACGTCGTCCGCCATCCGTTCAACCTCGGGATCGGCGGCGCCGTCCAGTCCGGCTACAAGTACGCGCTCGCCAACGGCTACGACGTCGCCGTCCAGGTCGACGGCGACGGCCAGCACAAGCCCGAGTACCTCGACCGAGCTGCTGCGCGAGCTCAACACCGAGGGAGCGGCGGACATGGTCTCGGGCAGTCGCTTCCTCGAGGACCCCGGCTACAAGGTGCCGTTCGGGCGCCGGCTCGGCAACCTGATCTTCGCCGTGGTCCTCAGCGGCATGGTCCGCCAGCGGATCACCGATCCCACCTCAGGCTTCCGGATGACGAACCGGCGCGGGATCGAGCTCTTCGCCCGCGACTACCCGCACGACTACCCCGAGGTGGAGGCGATCCTGATGCTCCACCACCACCGCCTGCGCATCCACGAGGTGCCGGTGCGGATGAACGCCCGGGGCTTCGGCCGCTCCTCGATCGACTACCCGCGCAGCGCCTACTACATGGCGAAGGTGCTGCTGGCGATCTTCGTCGGGCTCTTCCGTCGCCGGCCGACGCCGCTGGACGAGCCGAGCGGGCCGCGGGACGAGTCGGCGGTCGCGCCGGGGGCCGCGGCGGCGGGCGCCGGCGGCGAGGCCAGGGCGGACGCGGGCAACTGACGATGAGCTCGGAGGGCCTCGACACCCAGATCCAGATCATCGCCGTGATCGTCACGGCGGCGCTCTTCCTCGTCATCCTCGAGCTCGTCCGCCGCCGGCGGCTGGTCGAGCGCTACGCGCTGCTCTGGATGATTCGCGGCGCTCGGCGCTGGTGGTGCTGGCGGTGTGGCGGGAGCGGCTCGACAAGCTCGCCGATCTGCTCGGCATCGCCGACCCGCCGAACGCGCTCTTCATCGTCGCCTTCGGGATCGCCTATGTCCTCCTGCTCCACTTCTCGGTCGCCAACTCGCGGCTCTCCGAGGAGACGAAGATCCTCGCGCAGGAGGTCGCCCGCCTCGACTCCGAGCTTCGCCGCGACCGCGCGGCAAGCTCGAATGGGGGCGCGCCGGAGGAGCGGCGGCGCTCAGGAACGAGCGCCGAGGAGCCCCGAGACCAGCGACCAGTAGGCGCGAAGCGCCGCCCGCAGCGGCCGCGAGCGGCCCGCGCGGCCGAGGTACGGGGAGTCGAGCTCGGCGACGAGATGTCGGGCGAGCGCACGCGACCCGTCCTGCCGCTCGGCCTGGATCGCACGGCGCTCGCGCAGGAGCCGCGGCAGCGAGCCGGGCGAGGTCGAGCCACGCGAGGGCCTTCTCGCGCCCCCACCCGCCCGCGAGCGAGATCGGGATCAGCGCCAGCTCGGTGGCGAGGAGCGCCGGCGCCAAGAGCGCCAGGAGCGGACCCGGGTAATTGCGGATCAGGACGGCCCAGCGGTTTCGCTCCAGGTAGCGCCACTTCGCCGCGCCCTTCGCGAACTCGTAGTCGTGATCGACGCGGGCGGCGGGCTCGATCCCGATCGCGTCCGCCGGCGAGCCGAAGCCGAAGCGAGAGGTCGACGTCCTCCTGGTAGAGGAAGAACTCCGGGGGCATCCCGCCGACCGTCGCGCCAGCTCGCCGAGCGGGATCGCGAGGCAGGCGCCCGAGGCGAATGCGACCTCGCCGCGCAGGACGGATCGGCTAGCGGCTCACCGGCGCCGCCGGCCCAGGCGATGCCGGTGAAGTGGACGATCCCCCCGCGGGTGTTGACCACCCGCCCTTCCTCGGCGGTGACGAGGCCCATCCACGCCGCCCAGCCGCGCCCGTCGGCGAGCGGCCGCTCGATCGCATCGCGGAAGCCCGGCTGCGGCACCGCGTCCGGGTTGAGCAGGAGGAGCAGGTCGCCGCTGGCCGGCGTCGGCGCCGGCGTTGCAGGCGGCGGCGAAGCCGAGGTTGGCGCCCGTCTCGATCGAGCCTCGCGGCCGGGCGCGAGTCGCTCGACGGCCTCGGGCGTGCCGTCGCCGGAGGCGTTGTCGACGACGATCAGCTCGTCGTCGTCGCGAAGCTCGCGCGTCAGCGCCGGCAGCGTCCCCTCGATCGCCCCGCGGCTGTCGTGGGTGACGATGACTACCGAGAGGCGGGCGCCGGCCAAGCGCGTGCGCCGGCGCTATCCGAGCGCCTCGAGGATCGCCGCGGTGTCCGAGAACGAATGCGGCGCTCGTCATCGCGCCGTCCCGAAGCTGGTAGATCCAGACGACCTCGTTCTCGATCCGGTTTCCCGACTTCGTCTTGCCGCGAGTTGCGGGCGACCACGATCACGTGGTTGTCGTCGGCCCCGAGCACCTTGGTCGGCGTCGACTTGAAATCGGTGAAGTGCTCGAGCAGCTTGGCGATGAAGGTCCGCATCCCCTCGGGCCCCTCGTAGCTCGCCTCCCCACGGCATGCTCTCGGGCGCGACGATCTGCGCCGAGTCGCTGAAGTATCCGAGAACGGCCTCGAGATCGCCCTTGCTGAACGCCGCGTAAGCCGACTCGATCACGTCCACGTTGTCCTGCGCCACTTCACCTCCTTGCGTGCTCTCTCGCGGAACGCGAGACCCTATGCCGAAGCGCCACTCGGCGTCTACCCATGAGCGCGCCGGGGTCTATCCGAGAGCCCGACGCGTGCCCGGGGCGGTTCAGGATCGAGCGGGGCGGTGCCGGCGGGTTCCCCGCATGGCAGCGCCATGTGGGGGTTCCGACGGTGCCGCATCCGCGAAGCAGTCCTGGGCCGCATCCGGGCGCGTGTGGGGCTCTCGGAGGGACCCGAAGCCGGCGAGCGGACTCGAACCGCTGACCCCTTCATTACGAATGAAGTGCTCTACCAGCTGAGCTACGCCGGCGCGAAGCGAGGAGTTTAGGGGCGGCGCGTCTCAGGCCGCCGTCTCAAACTCAGCGAACGTAGGGCGAGGCGGCCGGGATCTGGTCGCTGCTCCGTGCGCCTGGGCTGAAGGATCGAAGCGCCGTGAAAGCCCTGGAGCCCGGAGGTGAGCATCGGCCCGTCCGCTTCCGCGAGCAGGCGCTCACCGATGTGGACGACTCCGGTCGGGTCGATGCCCATCAGGTTCCGGTCGTACGCGAGATGGTGGATCGCACAGAGGGCGATCCCGTTCACGACGGCCGTCACTCCATCCGGGCTGGAGAACGGAACTGATGTGGGCACCGCCTGGACCAGCGAGGCTCGCGCAGCGCGCAGACCGCGCATCGCTCCCGATAGGCCCGGAGCACGTCTCGACGGAAGCGGACCTGATCGAGGCGGCGAGCGACCATGACGAACTGCTCGCGCCGGGCGCCCTCCGAGGAGACGATCCCCTCTCCTTGCGTGTCCTGGTGCGGTAGACCGATCTCGAGCATCACACGCCGTTCTGGGGATCGTCCTCGACGACGAAGACCGGCGCGATGCACGTGGTACTGGCCCGGCGCAATGCCCAGGAAGTAGATCAGTGGGCACTGAAGCTGATACGCGGCGCGAAGAGCCCGGTTATCGGCTGGTCCGGAGAGCCTGCCCGGTAGCGGTAGCGAATCGTCCGGGTCTCCGGGTCGGCCATCGTCCTCGTACGGCCGGCGGGCGCCCAAGCTTGCGGCGGCGTGGTAATGAGACTGAGCGCCGCCGGCCCTCGCTGTTCCTCGGCCTTATGGATTCCGCGGTAGAAGGATCCGAAGCTGATCCTGGCCCGTCGTGGTGAAAGCCTTCGCGTCAGGGCGACGCACGCGGCACGATGTCGCCGTAGGTGAGTCGTCGAGCTCACGCGCGCGCGATACGGCCGACTTGCCGCGAGTTCGTGATCGGGATCGACCGCGATGTCGCATCCTGATCCAGGCCCAGGCGCCCGTCAAGCGGGCGCCAATCGGACGGGCTTGGCGCTTTCCTCTCGCATAGCGAGAGAAAGTCGCCGAACTGCGTCGATTCCGGCCTACCCCTCGGCCAGCTTGTAGCCGACGCCGCGCACCGTGAGGACGAGCTCGGGCTCCTGGGGGTCGCGCTCGACCTTCTGGCGCAGGTTGGAGATGTGGACGTCGCAGGCGCGGACGTCGCCGCGGAACTCGGCCTGCCAGAGCTCCTCCATGATCTCCTTGCGGCTGAACACCTGACCGGGCCGGTCGGCGAGCAGCCGCAGGACCTGGAACTCAGAGCGGGTCAGGTTGACCGGCTCGCCGCGGACGGTGACCAGGTGGCGGGCGAGGTCGATCCGGACCGGGCCCGTCTCGATCGTCTGGCCGGTCTCGGCCGTCGAGGAGCGGTCGAGCTCGCGGCGGCGAAGCTGGGCGCGGACCCGGCCGATCAGCTCGCGGACCGAGAACGGCTTGGTGACGTAGTCGTCGGCGCCGACCTCCAGGCCGACGACCTTGTCGACCTCGGCGTCCTTCGCGGTCAGCAGGATGATCGGCACCGGGCTTCGGCCGCGGACGTCGCGGCAGAGGTCGAGACCGCTTCGGCCCGGCATCATGATGTCGAGGATCAGCAGGTCGAAGGCCGGTTCGTCGTCGCCGATCTTCTGCTCCGCGTCGTCGCCGTCGGTCGCCTTGGTGACGTCGAAGCCCTCCTGCTCGAGGGCGTAGCCGACCGAGTCGCGAAGCGACGGCTCGTCGTCGGCGATCAGGATTCTCGAGTTCGTCACCAGCGCCTCCACGCTCACGCGACCGGAGTCGCGGTCGGCTCGGCCACCGGCAGGCGCACCCAGAAGGTGCTCCCCTCGCCGGCATCCGAGCGGACGTCCGATCTCGCCACCCATCACCTCGACCATCCGCTTGGCGATCGAGAGGCCGAGGCCGAATCCCTCGCTCTCGAGCTGGGCGCTGCCGCGGTAGAAGCGCTCGAAGACCCGCCCCACCTCCTGCGGCGGGATGCCCAGTCCCGTGTCCGTCACCTCGATCACCACCTCGTCCTCGCCTCTGCGGCGGGCCCGAAGAGTAACGGTGCCCGGAGCCGGGGTGTGCTTGAACGCGTTCGTCAACAGCCCGATCAGCACCTGCCGCAGGAGGACCGGGTCGGCCTTCGCCGCCAGATCCGAATCGGCCTCGACCACGAACTCGACCGCCGCCGGCGGCGGTGACCGCCTCGGCGGCCTCCTCGACCGCGAGCTTCACCCCCACGACCTCGGCCTCTCCCTCGCCGATCGCCTCCATCCGCGCCAGGGTGAGCAGCGAGTGGGTGAGGCGGCTGACCCGCTCGGTGTCCTCGGAGAGGCGGCGGAGGAAGTGGTCCCGGGCCTCGGGGTCGTCCTTGGCGCCGGACTCGAGCACCTCGATCGCGCCCGAGATCCCTGCGATCGGATTGCGGAGCTCGTGCGCGGCGTTGGAAACGAACTCGCGCTCGGCGAGCTCGCGCTGGAGCTCCTCGGTGCGGTCGCGAACGACCATCAGCACCGCGTTCTCGCTCTGGACCAAGCGGGCGTTGAGCGCGTAGACCCGGTCGTCGACCCGCAGGCCGTCCTTGGTGGACTCGCCGCGGTCAGCGGCGCGCCGGAACCACGGTCGCAGCGCCTCGATCGGGTGCGAGTCCGGCCCGATCAGACGCCCGGCCGCAGGGTTGGCGAAGCGCACCGTTCCCTCGGGCGAGACCACCATCACCGCGTCCGAGAGCGATTCGAAGATCGCGGTCAGTCGATCGCGCTCCGATGAGAGCGCGTCGAAGCTCTCTCGAAGAGCGAGCCGCATCCGCTCGAGCGCGCGCCCGAGGTCGCCGATCTCGTCGCGGCCGCGCGCTCGCACCGGCTGGTCGAGGCGTCCGGCGGCGAGCTGGCCGGCGTCGGACGCGAGCCGCTTGAGCCGGGTGGTCACGGGCGTCGCGACCAGGATCGCGACCAGGACCGCTACCCCGACCGCGATCAGGAGCGTGGTCAGCCGGTCGTCCTGGAGGGCGTCGAGGGAATGCTGCAGCGCCTCCGGCCGGGTCGCGCTCGCGAGCACCGCGCCCTCGATCTCGCCCTCGACGTCGATCGGAGCGGCGACGACCGTCCCGCCGGCGCCGAGGTCGCGCGTGTACAGCTCGCCGTCGAGCGCCGTCCTGACGGCCTCCTCGCGGCTCGGCACGTTCTCGATCCCCTCGCCCGCCTTGGTCGTCGCCGGCGTCAGCAAGTCCCCGTTTCGGGCGAAGACCCAGGCCGAGTAGTTGTCGGTGATGTTGGAGCGGGTCCGCGCCGAGAAGTGCCCGCCGAGCTCGAGCCTGGCGGCCAGGCGACGGGTGCGCTCGACCGCGACCTCCGCTTCGCGCTCGTCGATCGCCTCGGTGGTGCGGTCGCTGACGAACAGGTACACGGAGCCCGCGGTCACCAGGCCGACGCCCGCGAACACGAGCGCGAGCAACAGCCGAACGCCGAACCGCCTGCGCGGCCTGGCCTCCTCGGGCGAGACGGACTCCTGATCCGATGTCATCGCTCTCTAATTATCGCTACGCACAGGTCGTCACTTGCGACCCGGGGGTTGAGCGCCTAGGCTTGCCCGTATGGCAGGGAAGGTTCGCCATACCGGTGTCAACGTCATCTGCGGCCTGACCGTGCTCGCATGCCTGAGCGGCGTGGCCTGGGCGGGTAGCGGTAGTCCGTTTCCCAGCGACGAAGGCACGCAGGGCCCGTTCGCGCCCAAGGACTGCGCGGTCCCCCGCGAGATGCCGGCCCGGCTCGTGCTCCAATGCGACGGCTTCGACTCCATCATCAACGGGATCAACTGGAGGGATTGGGGCACCGGGCGCGCGAAGGGGAGGGGAAGGCTCGACTTCAACGACAAGCGCTATCCGGTGAGGTTCGAGATCCACCGCGTGCGGCAGAGGCTCTGCGGCGACGAGCGACTGCCGATGTTCACCCGGATCAAGCTCAACTTCCCCGCCAGGGCGCCCGACTTCGGACGGACCCCCAGGAAGCTCTCGTGCAGCCTCCTGGATTCAGGGTGGGCCCCCTAGACCTACGGGATCCCCCTAGCAGGTACTCGGCCCGGAACGAGAGGGCCTCGAGCGCCAGCTCCTCGGATACGTTGACGCGAAGCCGGCGGCGCGTCTCGAGCACGAGCTCCGCCGCGCGGCGGGCGCGGCGCGGATCGACGGCACCCGCGGCGTCCGCGAGCGCGTCGCTCCTGTCGGGGTTGAGGACGAGCTCGGGAGCGCCCTCGCCGACCGCGGCGATGTCGCGGAGCCAGGCGCCGAGCAGCGCGAGGGAGAGGTCGAGGACCTCGGTCCGCCGGCGGCGGCCCGCGCGTCGTCCCGCGGCCTCGGCGTCGCGGGCCGCGCGCTTCGCGGCCGCGCCGCCCGCCTCCTCGCCGCGCTCACGGATCGAGCGCGCGGTCTCCGCCGCCGCCTCTGCGCCCTGCTCCTCGGCGAGCTCGAGCAGCTCCGCCCATGGGGCGTCCGAGAGCTCGTCGGAGCGGATCGCCGCCGCCCAGCGCTCGACGGCGGCACGCAGTGCCGCCCCGGGCTCGCTCGAGCAGGAAGCGCGCTCGCTCGATCTCGCCGCCGGCGAGCCGGGCGGCTGCGCGAAGGGTCCCGGCGCGGGTCCGTCGAGGGGTCTGACCCCGGGGGGACAGGCCTCGACCTGTCCCCCGGGGTCAGACCCCTGAGCATCTCCTCGATCGCCTCCGGGGTCAGCGGGGCGAACCGCACCCACTGACAACGCGAGGTGACCGTCGCGCGGAGGCCCTCGGGCTCCGAGCTCAAGAGCAGCAGGTGGGCGAAGGCGGGCGGCTCCTCGAGCGTTCGCAGCAGCGCGTTCTGGCTCTCGTCGGCCATCGCCTCGGCGGCCTCGATCACGAAGACCCGCCGCTCGCCCTCGAAGGGGCGGAAGGCGATGCCCTTGATCACCTGCTCGCGCACCTCCTCGACGAGGTGCTGGGCGCCGGGCGGACGGAGCCAGACGAGGTCCGGATGAGGAGACGGCTCGGCCAGCGCCCGCCGGCGCGCGGACTCCGGGTCGGGGGCGCCGTCGGCGATCAGCTCCGCGGCGAAGGCGCGGGCCGCGGCGCGCATCTCGGCGCCGCCCGGGCCGGCGAACAGGTAGGCGTGCGAGGGCCCGGCCGCGAGCGCCGCCGCGAGGGCCGCTCGCGCCGCAGGCTGGCGCTCGGTGGCGTCGAGGAGATGGTCGGGCAGCGCCGTCGGCATCTCAGTCGCTCCCGGCGACGGCGCCCTGGCGAACCGCGGCGAGGATGTCGGCGTGGACCTCGTCGACCGGCCGGCTCGCGTCGACGACCACGAACCGATCCCGATGCCGGCCGGCGAGCTCGTCGTAGGCGACCGCGATCGCCCGCTGGAAATCCGGCCCCTCGCCCTCGAAGCGATCACTGCCGTCCTCCACCCCGGTGGCCAGCCGCTGCTGGCCACGGCGGGCCGCCTCCTCCGGGTCGATCCGCAGGAGAATCGTGAGGTCGGGCACGCAGTCGCCGACCGCCGCCTCGTTCAGCCTCTCGACCAGCTCCACACCGAGCCCGCGACCGACGCCCTGGTAGGCGACGGTGGAGTCGATGAAGCGGTCGCAGATCACCTCGCCGCCGCCGGCGAGAGCCGGCCGGATCACGCTCGCGACGAGCTCGGCCCTGGCCGCGCAGAAGAGGAGCAGCTCCGCACGCGGGTCGAGCTCGATCGCCGGATCCTTGAGCAGCTCGCGCATCCGCTCGCTCGCCTCCGTGCCGCCGGGCTCCCGCAGGAGCAGCGCTTCCTCGCCGAGCGCGCGGGCGAGCAGCTTCGCCTGAGTGGTCTTTCCCGCCCGGTCGATGCCCTCGAGCGTGATGAACACGCGGGAGGTCTACTTCTTGGCGGGGGCGCGACGCTTGCCGCGAGCCCCGTTCGCGGAGCGGGCGCCCTTCGAGCGGGTGGCGCGCTTGACCCGGGTCGTGTCGACGACCGGGGCCTCGGAACGACTGCCGTCGGCGTCCTCCGCTTCGCGTCCGGGCGCCGCCGGGTCCGAGTCCTTCGCGGCTTTTGCTTCCTCGCGGGCTTTCTTCGCGGCCTCGCGCTCGGCGCGCTTCTCGCGCATCTCGACCATCGTGGGGCAGTCGTCGTTGAGGCAGAGCTTCCACGGACGGCCGCGGAAACCCTTGACGGTGAGGCGCGGCGTCACGCCGCAGATCGAGCAGCGCTCCTCGAAGCGCCAGAGCTCATAGCCCCTGCCCGGCAGCGGCCGGGTGAAGTCGCAGGAGTCGGGCGAGTCGGGGTTGTCGCGGTCGTAGCCCTCGCAGCCGACGAAGCGCTTGCCGCCGCGCAGCTCGATGATCCGCAGCCGGTTCGGCGACCCGTCCTCGTGGGCGCGTCCCTTCTCGCTCGCACTTCGGGCAGGGGCCGAGGAACTTGTCCTCGTCCATGCCGGCCCAGATCTCCTTCGCGAGGTCCTCTCGCTGCTTCTCGAGCTCGGTCGTCGTCCCATGCAGCATCTCGCGGCTGATCTTCAGCACGTCGTGCTTGCGGACTTGCCGGCGGCGATCTCGTCCATGTCCTGCTCGAGCTCGGCGGTCATCTCCGGCGTCGCAATCTTCGGCACGTACTTGTGGAACGCCTTGTACATCGCGATCCCGGTCTCCGAGGGCTCCGGCGGGTTCTAGAACACGTAGCCGCGGTCGTAGAGCTTCTGGATGATCTCGGCGCGGGTCGCCTTCGTGCCGAGGCCGCGCTCCTCCATCAGCTCGATCAGCTTCCCCTGGCTGATCCGCGAGGGCGGCTGGGTCTCCTTGTCGAGGATCCACGGCTCGCCCTCGAGCGGGAGCTCCTGGCCCTGCTCGAGCTTGGGCAGCTCGGTGTCGGCGGAGCGCGCGTAGGTGTAGATCGCGGCGAAGCCGGGGTCGACGACCACCGATCCGCGGACGAAGTAGGTCTCGGAGCCTGCCTCGATGTCGGCGCGGGTCGACTCGCTCACCATCGGCGGCGCGAAGGTGGCCAAGAAGCGTCGGGCGACGAGCTCGTAGACGCGGCGCTTCGGTCCTTCGAGCGCGTCGGGGTTGACGGCCTGGGTCGGGTAGATCGGCGGGTGGTCCGTGGTCTCCTTCTTGCCGCGCGTTGGCTTGAGATCGCCGTCGACCAGGAACGCGGCGGCGGAGAACTCGGGCCGGCGGACCAGCGAGGAGACGAGCTCGCGGGTCGGCAACGAGGGCGGGTAGACGGTGTTGTCGGTACGCGGGTAGGAGATGAAGCCGTCCATGTAGAGGTCCTCGGCGACCCGCATCGCGGCCGCCGGCGTGATCCCGAGGCGGCTCGAGGCCTCGGTGGTGAAGGCGGTGGTGTTGAACGGCGTCGGCGGGCGGCGGGTGTTCTTCCGTGAGCTGAGCTCCGAGACGACGCCCGGGCTCTTCGTCCCGGCGACCGCGGCCTCGGCCTCGGCGCGCTCCCAGAACTTGTCGACCTTGTGGTGCGCCTCGAAGGCCCCGTCGGGATGGGCGAAGCGCGCCAGCACCTCCCAGAAGGGCTTCGGCACGTGCGCGCGCCGCTCGAGCTCTCGCTCGACGATCAGCGCCAGGGTGGGGCTCTGCACTCGGCCCACGGAGAGGAAGTTGGAGCCGAAGCGGCGGGTGGCGAGCGAGACCGCGCGGGTCAGGGTCGCGCCCCAGATCAGGTCGATGTCCTGGCGCGCCGCGCCCGCCTCGGCGAGGTCGTAGGACAGCTCGTCGAGATTCGAGAAAGCACGCTCGATCTCGGCCTTGGTCAGGGCGGAGTAGCGGGCGCGCAGGATCGTCGGCCGGCTGGCGGTGAGCGTTCCCACCAGCCTGTCCTCCTCGGTCGCGGTGGCGGAGTCGCCGTCGGCCGCGGCGGAGAGCTCGCCGACGATCTTCGGGTTGGCGGCGAAGGCCTCGACGAGCGCCTCGAGCCCGATCAGCTCGCCCTCGCGGTCGAAGTCCGTCGCGATCACGATCGAGTCGGCACCCTTGGCGACCTTGCGCACCGCCTTAACCACGTTCTTGTCGGTCGGCTCGGTGACGAGGGGCGCGTCGATCAGCTCGTGGAGGTCGGTTTCCTGCCAGTTGGAGTAGCCCTCCGGGAACGCCGGCCCGACCACATGGCCCTTGAGCCCGATCGCCGTCTGCTCGTCCTCCGAGTCCTCCCACGTGTAGTAGGGGACCTTGTAGGTCTTGTCCTCCTTCGCGCTTCCCCCACTGAGGATCTCGGCGATCTTCTTTGCGGAATTGTTCTTCTCGGTGACGATGAGGCGCATCGGCGGGCGAGCGTAGCAGGGGGTCTGGGCGGCTCCGCAAGCCTTTCCGAAGGCCGCCGTAGGCGGCCCGCGCCCCCGTGCCAGCCGATCTCCCTAGAAGATGGCCTCCACCTCGTCGAGCATCGCGACCGCCTCCTCGATGGAGTAGGTGGCGTTGATCTTCACCGTGTTCCACTGCATCAGGCGACTCTGGAGGGCGAAGTTCCGGACGGAATCAATGTCGTCCGCCTCGACGACCGCGAGGATGATGTGGTCCGGGCCGAAGATGCGCAACGTGCCGATTTTGACGCCGAGCTGCTCGGCGAGCTGCGGAATCTGGGCCGCACCCTCCTTCAGGATCTGCCGCGTCTGAGCATTGGAGGTCGGGCAGAGGTCGGGTGGGTGTTCGGCGATCAGGGCGAATGTTGCCATGACGGATCACTGCTCCTTCGGTTGCTTGAGGCGAGAGTCGCAGCCGCCCATTTCGCGAACCTTTCGTCGAGCTTCCCTGGGGCCTGCCGGCCGTCGTTTCTCGCCTACGATGGGGGCATGAAGCAGATCCCCTGTATCTGTGGGTACATCGTCAAGGGCGAGGACGACGACGAGGTCTGGCGGAAGGCGCAAGTGCACATGCGGGAGGACCATCCGGACCTCGTCGGCAAGGTTTCCCGCGAGGACCTTCTGGCCCAGGCGGAGGAGGTTCCTAGGCCGAAGCCGTAGTCGTCTCGCTCAGCAGGCGGCGGTGGACACTCTGCATGGCGGAACTGGGAGCGATGCCGAGCTCGTCGCGGAGCAGCACGCGGAGACGGTCGTAGGCGAGCAGCGCCTCGGCGACGTTTCCGCGCCGCTCGAGCGCCTCGATCAGGATCCGGTGGCCGGTCTCGCGATAGGGAGCGAACTCGATCAGCTGCCGTGCGCAATCCTCGGCCTGGGGCAGCGTCGGGCCGCCCAGGCCAAGTCGCGCTTCCGCGAAGCACTCGAGCCCGCGCAGGTGGATGTCCTCGAGCCGGCGCCGCCATTCCTCCAGCCAGGGACGATCCTCACCCTGAAGCAGAGGCCTGCGGGCAACGTGGTAGGCGACGCCCGCGGGCCCCCAAGCCTCGGCCCACCGGCGCGCCGCGACGTGGGACTCGGCCCGGTGCAGTGCCTCTCGAGCGGCCTCGACGTCGACGAAGGCATCGAGCGGCAGCACGAGCTCGATCTCCGACCGTCCGGCCAGGAGCTCCTGACCGATGGCGCTGCGGAGCTTCGAGAGCAGCACGCTGAGGCTCGGATGCTGGTCAGGCGAGGCCCCTTCGCCGTACACGGCGGTCAGCAGTTCGTCCCGGCTCGTCCGCCGATCCCGATTGAGCACCAAGTAGGCGAACAGCAGCCTCCCTTTCGCGCCCGGTATCGAGTCCTCGACCCGCTTGCCGTCGAGTTCCACCACGAGTCGGCCGCAGAGCTGGATTCGCGTCTCTCCCGAATCCCCCATGTCAGCCAGCTTAAGCGTCACGCGAGCCCGGGTTCTCTACGCTCTCTCACGATGCCCGCCCAGGCCTTCGCAGGCAAGGAATGCGTCTGCCAGCTCCGCAAGGGGATCTGCGATCAGTCCTGTGTGCGCGGGATGCTCGAGACCCCGCTGTACATCGCCTGCCTGATGCTCAAGGGGCGCCCCTGCGTCGTCGTCGGGGGCGGTGAGATCGGCCTCGAGAAGGTCGAGGGCCTGCTCGCCTGCGGCGCCGGGGTGACCCTGGTCGCACCCGAGGCCGTGGAGGAGCTGCGCGAATACGCGGCCGAGGGGTCGATCCGCTGGGAGCGGCGAGGGTACGCCGGGCCGGACGATCTCGAGGGGAAGCTCGTCGTGATCGCTGCGACCAGCGACACGGACGTCAACATCGCCGTCCACGACGACGCCGAGCGACGCCAGATGCTCTGCAACGTCGTCGACGTGCCGCCGCTCTGCAACTTCATCCTCCCGGCGATCGTCCGCACCGGCCCGCTCGCGATCGCGATCTCGACCGCCGGCGCCTCGCCGGCGCTGGCCAAGCGGATGAAGCGGGAGATCGCCGAGGAGTACGGCGAGCCCTATGCGCGCCTCGCGGTGATCCTCAACGACGCCCGGGGCTGGGCGAAGGGAACGCTGCCGACCTACCAGGATCGCAAGGAGTTCTTCGAGGGGATCGTCAACGGCGACCCCGACCCGGTCGAACTGGTCCGCTCCGGTCGCGAGCGCGAGCTACTCGACCTGATCGAGGCGGCCAAGAAGTCGGCCGCCGCTCGGCTTCGGGCGACCGCCTAGCGGCACCCTCGAGATAACTATCTGCAGTTGAGCCCCGCGACCGGGGCAAAGTGCGGAAGCTTTAGGTTGAGGGGCATGCGACGGCGCAGGCTCGGTGACTCGGACCTCGAGGTCTCGGAGATCTCGCTCGGGTCCTGGCTCACCTACGGGCACGGCGTCGAGCGCGATCAGACCGAGGCCTGCACCCGGGCGGCCTTCGACGCGGACATCAACTTCTTCGACACCGCGAACGTCTACGGCGTCGGCGCGGCCGAGGAGGTCTGGGGCGAGATCCTCCCGGCGTACCCGCGCGACTCCTACGTGCTCGCGACCAAGGTCTACTTCCCGATGTCGGAGACCGACGCCGGGCTCTCGGCCGAGCAGGTCCACAAGCAGATCGACGCCTCGCTGCGGCGGCTGCGGACCGACTACGTCGACCTCTACCAGTGCCACCGCTTCGACGTCAACGTGCCCATCGAGGAGACGATGGAGGCCCTGACCGAGGTGGTCGAGGCGGGGAAGGCGCGATACCTCGGCTTCAGCGAATGGACGCCCGAGCAGATCCGCGCGGCCCTCGAGGTGGATGGCGTCGAGAGGCTCGTCTCCTCCCAGCCGCAGTACAACGCGATCTGGCGCGCGCCAGAAGCGGAGCTCTTCGAGCTCTGCGCGGAGCACGGCATCTCGCAGATCGTCTGGTCGCCGCTCGCCCAGGGCGTGCTGACCGGGAAGTACACGCCCGGCGAGGCGCCTCCCGCGGAGAGCCGCGCCGCCAGCGACGAGGTGGGCTTCGCGATCGAGCGCTACATGGACGACGAGGTGCTGGCGGCTGTCCAGCACCTGCGGCCGATCGCCGACGAGGCCGGCCTGACGATGGTCCAGCTCGCTCTCGCCTGGATCCTGCGCCGCAACGAGGTTGCCTCGGCGATCATCGGCGCGTCGCGTCCGGAGCAGGTGCACTCGAACGCGGCGGCGTCGGGTCTCGAGCTGTCCGACGACGTCATCGCCGCCGTCGACGACGCGCTCGCGGACGTCGCGATCACCGAGCCGCGACTCGCGGGCTTTGCCGAGGAGGGCGTGAAGCACCGCTGAGCGAGTTGCGAGATCTTCACCGGGCAAGGAGATCGGCTTCCCGAGCTGCCCGGCCCGCTCGACGATCCGGGGCGGCTGGTGCTCGTGCGGCGGCTGGTGCGCGAGGGCTTCCTGAGACTGCTGACCGATTAGTTCCAAGCACCCCTCCGGTCCTATCTGACGGAACCGAGTCAAGGAGCGGAGTGATGGAAGAGGTAAGTTCGCGCGACGGCACCCGGATCGCCTTCGATGGCCTGGGCGAGGGGCCGCCGCTGATCCTGGTCTTCGGGGCGTTCAGCTACCGCAAGTTCCCGAAGTCGGTCGAGCTGGCCGAGCTCCTGGCGAAGCGCTTCACGGTCATCAACTACGACCGCCGCGGCCGCGGCGACAGCGGCGACACGAAGCCGTACGCGGTCGAGCGCGAGATCGAGGACCTCGCGGCCCTGATCGAGACCGTCGGAGGATCGGCGCACCTGTGGGGCTGGTCCTCGGGCGCCGTGCTCGCCCTGCGGGCGGCGGCCGCCGGGCTCGACGTCGAGAAGGTGATCGCCTACGACCCCGTTTTCATCGTCGACGACGAGGGCTCGCCTCCCCCGGCCGACTTCGCCGAGCGGCTCGACGCGATGGTCGCCGAGGACCGCCGCAGCGACGCGGTCCGGTACTTCATGACCGAGGCGATGGGCGTTCCCCGCTTCTTCGTCGGCGCCATGCGCCTGCTGCCGATGTGGTCGCGGCTGAAGGCCGTGGCGCACACGCTCCCCTACGACTTCGCGGTGACGGGCGACGCGGTGTCGGGCAGGCCGCCCAGGGCCGAGGACTGGGCGTCGCTGACGGCGCCGACGCTCGTGATGTACGGGGCGAAGGCGCCAGAGCGGCTGCGCCGCGGCGCCGAGGCGATCGCCGACGTCCTTCCCAACGCCGAGCGCCGCGCGCTCGAAGGACAGAGCCACAACCCCTCGATGAAGGTGATGGCGCCGGCGATCGAGGAGTTCCTGGCCCCGGCGCCGCGCGCGGCTCAGCCCGCGGGCAGCGCGTAGATCGCAGCGCTCTCATGCCCGAACAGCTGTCCGACGCTCCACCGGCTCGAGTCCGTCGCCGCCCATGGAGTGGCGTCCCAGGAACTCCGCCATCCCACGGGCGACGGGCTCGGGACGTTGGATGTGCAGTAGGTGACCCACGCCGTCGATCGCGCATTCGTCGACGCGGGGCAGAGCGGAGCGGAGGAACTCGGCAACCTCCACCCACAGAGGTTGCGTCTCGCTTGCCGAGCATGGACAGCACGGGCCTGTCGAGTCCGGCTGCCTGCTCGGCGTCGAACGCCCAGTCGGTCAGAGCCGGCAGCTCGACGCCGAAGAAGGTGTCGGCATCCTTCGATCGCCTGCGCGACCGCCCCGGGAGCCCGCTCCGCGAGCAGGGCCTGGCAGGTGGCCCAATCGAGGCCGGTCACGGCGGCCATGAACAGGGCGAGCGCGCCCGCGTGGTCCCCGTTCTCGTACGCCACGAACGCGGGGCCGGCCTGCTGGAGAAACGCCTCTCCGCTGGGCACCGAGAAGAGCAACAGCTCCAACAGGGTCAGCGTGTGAACCGTCTCGGGGTGGTCGAGCGCGAGCTGGACGCCGACCGCTGCTCCACTCGAGTGCCCGGCGATGTGGGCGCGCCGCAGGCCAAGCCCCTCCAGTAGCGCCGCGGCATCGGCGGCGTGGTCCGCGACGCTCACGGGCGGCGGCGTGTGGGTGCTGCCGGCCCAGCCGCGCTTGTGGTACCGAATGAGCTGGTAGCGGTCGGCCAGGGTCGGCTCCGAGAGGAGCGGGAGGAATCCGTCGGCCAGGACCGGGCTGATCAGCAGCACGGGTTCGCCTGACCCGACAAGCTCGTATTCCAGCTCTATCCCGTTGACCTTTACGCTCTTCATGGGTCCTCCTCGTTGGCTCGGGTCTTGTGGCCTCTAACCCATATGCGTGAGCAAGGCGGTTACAGCGGTAACTCCCACGGTTACGCTCGGTGCCGGGCTCGGCTGCGATGAGCGATGGTCCGAGGGGGGACGTCCTCGAACGCGCGCGCGATGCGTCCTCGCGGGGTGAGTGGGACGAGGCTTTCGACCTGTTCATGAAGGCCGACGCGAACGGCCTCGCGGGTCCCGCGGATCTGGCGGTCCTCGGCGAGGTCGCCTACGCGGCGGGCCATCTCGACGTGACCATCGAGGCATGGGAGCGCGCTCACGCGCTATACGTCGAGGCAGGCGCCCAGGTTGAGGCGGCGGGGGCGGCGGTACGCCTCGCGATGCACTTGCTGATCGATACCGCCCTCATGGCACCGGTGCGCGGCTGGCTGGCACGTGCGGAGCGGCTTCTCGAGGGTCGGGACGAGGCGCCGGCGCACGCATGGGTTGCAGTGGTCCGCGCCTACGAGCGGATGCTGACGGGCGATCAGCGCAGCGCTCGGAAGTGGTCCCGGGATGCCGTTGAGGTGGGTTCTCGGTGTGAGCCGGCAGCGTGTGCCGTCGGCCGGGTCGTGGAGGCGCGGCTGCTGATCCTGGACGGTGACGTCGAGCAAGGGCTGGCGCTGCTCGACGAGGCGGGGGTGGCGGCGGTCTCCGGGGACCTCGATCCGCTCTCGACAGGGATCGTCTACTGCGAGCTCGTCTGCGCGCTGCAGGGACTGGCTCAGTACGACGTGGCCGAGGAATGGACCGAGGCGATGGAGCGGTGGTCGAAGACGAACGCCATCGGAAGCATCCACGGGCGCTGCCGGGTCCACCGCGCGGAGATCCTGAGGCTGCGCGGGTCGTGCAGCGAGGCAGAGGCAGAGGCCCTCAGTGCGTGCGAGGAGCTGCGCCCCTACCTGCAACGCGAAATGGGATGGCCGTTGACCGAACTCGGGCGGATCCGCCTTCGCCGGGGAGACATCGAAGGCGCCGAGGAGGCGTTTCTGGCCGCCCATCGCGCCGGCTGGGATCCGCAGCCCGGCCTCGCGCTCGTGCAACTGGCGAAAGGAGACGTAACGACGGCGGTCGCGTCCATCCGAGATGCGCTTGACCATCCGATGCGGGTGCCCTTCAAGGAGCGGCCACCGGACACCGATCTACAGCGAGCGCCGTTGCTCGAGGCGCAGGTCGAGATCGAGATCGCGGCCGGCAACGTCGCTGGAGCGCGCTCGGCCGCTGACGAGTTGGGTCGAGTGGCCGCCCGGTTCGACAGCAAGGCGCTGGTCGCCACCGCGACCCTTGCGCTGGGAAGGACGCAGCTCGCCGAGGGCGATCCGACGAACGCCGAGCGGCTCTGCGCCGAAGCCGCGCGGCTTTGGCGCGAGGTGGGGGCGCCATACGAGGCGGCGCGGGCCCGGGTCGTATTCGCCGAGGCCCTCCAAGCGGGCGGGAATGACCACCGATCCGAGTTGGAGCTTGAAGCGGCCCGCGCGGTCCTGGACCGGATCGAAGCCGAGCGCACAGCCGAGGACGCGGCATCGGTCGAGCAAGGCGGCGGGACGGAGGAACAACCCGTGAGCGAACTCAACGTGTTTCGCCGGGAGGGCGACTATTGGTCGGTGGCCTTCGAGGGGCGCACGGTGCGAGTGCGAGACCTCAAGGGAATCCGGTACCTCGCGCGGTTACTCGCCGACCCTGGTCGCGAGATCCACGTGCTCGACCTCGTCGCCGCCGAAAGCGGCATGGACGCCGGGGTAGTGGGTGGCCGTGTGGCTGGTCCATCGCACCCGGGTCTCGGTGATGCCGGCGAGATGCTCGACAGGCGAGCCAAGGACGCGTACCGCCGGCGCCTCGGCGAGATCGAAGACGACATCGAGGAGGCACGCGCCCTCGGCGATGCCGAGCGAGCCGCGCAGGCAGACACAGAACGCGACTTCCTCGTCCGAGAGCTGTCGCGCGCGGTCGGCCTCGGTGGCCGCGACCGACGGGCCGCATCAGCGTCCGAACGCGCTCGAGTCAGCGTGACCCGCGCGGTCCGCAAGGGAATAGTCAGGGTTGGCGAGCATCATCCCGAGCTCGGCGAGCATCTCGACCGGACGATCCGCACCGGCACGTATTGCGCTTACGTTCCCGACCCCCGCGCTCCCACCGGATGGAGGGCCACGCCGTAGCTCAGCCCGCGGGCAGCGCGTAGATCGCGACCGCCGCGAAGTGGGCGGCGGCCGCCGCGATCACGAGCAGGTGGAAGATCTCGTGGTAGCCGAAGGTGGCAGGGCGCGGGTCGGGGCTCTGGCGCGCGTAGACGATCGCGCCGGCCGTGTACATCACGCCCCCGGCCGCGATCAGGGCGGCGGCGCCGAGCCCCGCCTCGATCGCGATCGCGGGGAACCCGAGGACCCCGATCCAGCCGACCGCGAGGTAGACGATCACGGCGACCCACTTCGGCGCCTCGACCCAGATCATCTCGACGACGATGCCCGCCGCGGCTCCGGCCCAGACGGCGATCAGAAGCGCGTCCGCCCACGGGCCCTCCATCACGAGCAGCGCGAACGGGGTCACCGTGCCCGCGATCAGCAGGAAGATCATCGAGTGGTCGAGCCGGCGCATCCAGCGGCGCGCCTCGGGCCGGCGCCAGTTGACCCGGTGATATAGAGCGCTGGTCCCGAGCAGCGCGACGAGCGAGCCCGCGTAGATCGCCGCCGCGAGGGTGGCCTTCCCATCGGGCGCGGCGAGGACCAGGATCGTCCCGGCGACGAGGGCGCAGAAGAAGGCCCATTGGTGCAAGACGCCGCGAAGGCGCGGCTTGACCCTCTCGATCGCCTCGGCGGTGGCGGCCTTGGCCTCGGCGACGCGCTCCTCGGCGACGGCCTTGGCCTCGCTCATCCGCTCCCCCGCCGCCTCCTTTGCGTCGGCGACTTTCTCCTGGGCCGCGTCGAACCTTTCGCGCAGTTCATCCCCCGTCATCGTGTGGAGGGTAGCCAACCTCGGGTCGGCACCGCCACACTACATCTAGCGTCTAAGTCCTGACAGGGAAACGCTACGAGTAGTAGAATCAAGGTTCATGGAGTGCCCCGCGTGCGACAGCCCGACCCGCGTCTCGGAGACCCGCGCCGCCCCGGGCGGCGCGATCCGCAGGCGCCGCCACTGTCCCGCCTGCGGGCACCGTTTCACCACCTTCGAGCGACTCGAGCGCGGCCCGCTCGCGGTCCGAAAGCGCGACGGCACGACGCAGCGGTTCGACCGCGTGAAGCTCCGCGCGGCGCTCCTCGGCGCGGCCCACAAGCGGCCGGTCTCGGCGCCCGACGTGGAGCGGATCGTCGACCGGATCGAGGCGGAGGCCGAGGCGGACGGCGGCGCGATCGGGGCCGAGCGGATCGTCGAGCTGTGTTTGATCGGCCTCCGCGAGCTCGATCCCGGCGCCTACCTCCAGTACGCCGGCACGCTGCCCTCGTTCAACCCGGAAATTGCGCGGTCGTTTCCGGAGGGTTCCGTCCGTGCCGTTCGCGAAGGTTCAGAGTTACCCGCTGAACCGACCGCAAAGGGACCGAAGAGATGACTGAAACCACCGCAAATGCAGGGAAAACAGCTTCAGACCGACTGAGCGTCGAGCGCCGCTTCACGACTCCGGGCGTCCACCCCTTCGACGAGGTCGAGTGGGAGCTTCGCGACGCCGTCATCGGCGACCCCGAGAACCCCGCCTTCGAGCAGCGCGGCGTCGAGTTCCCGAAGAGCTGGTCGCAGAACGCGACCAACATCGTCGCCCAGAAGTACTTCCGCGGCCGGCTCGGCTCCCCCGAGCGCGAGAACTCGGTCAAGCAGATGATCTCCCGCGTCGCCGGCACGATCGCCAACTGGGGCCGCGAGGGCGACTACTTCGCCACCCCCGCCGACGCCGACGCCTTCGAGGCCGAGCTCACCCACATCCTGCTCCACCAGCAGGCCGCCTTCAATTCCCCGGTCTGGTTCAACGTCGGCTTCGAGGAGCACCCGCAAGTGTCAGCATGCTTCATCTTGAGCGTCGAGGACACGATGGAGTCGATCCTCGACTGGAACACCAAGGAGGGGATGATCTTCCGCGGCGGGTCCGGCTCCGGGATCAACCTCTCGAAGATCCGAAGCTCCAAGGAGCAGCTCTCGAAGGGCGGTTTCGCAAGCGGACCGGTGTCAGCTTCATGCGCGGCGCCGACGCCTGGGCGGGGACGATCAAGTCCGGCGGCAAGACCCGGCGCGCGGCGAAGATGGTCGTCCTCGACGTCGACCATCCGGACATCGAGGACTTCATCTGGTGCAAGGCGCGCGAGGAGGAGAAGGCGGGGGCGCTCCGCGACGCCGGCTTCGACATGCGCCTCGACTCCGAGTCGTTCGCCTCGATCCAGTACCAGAACGCGAACAACTCGGTCCGGGTGACCGACGAGTTCATGGCCGCGGTCGAGATCGACGGCGACTGGGAGCTCACCACCCGCACCGACGGCTCGGTGGTGAAGACGGTGAAGGCGCGCGAGCTGATGAACCAGATCGCCGACGCCGCTTGGCGCTGCGCCGATCCGGGCGTGCAGTACGACACGATCATCAACGCTGGCACACCTGCCCGGAGTCGGGTCGGATCAACGCGTCCAACCCGTGCTCCGAATACATGCACGTCGACGACTCGGCCTGCAATCTCGCCTCGCTCAACCTGATGAAGTTCCGCCGCCCCGACGGCAGCTTCGCGGTCGACGAGTTCTGCCACGCGGTCGACATCGTCTTCCTCGCGCAGGAGATCGTCGTCACCCCGTCGAGCTACCCGACCGAGGAGATCGGCCGCAACGCGCGCGCCTTCCGCCAGCTCGGGCTCGGCTACGCCAACCTCGGCGCGCTGCTGATGGCCGACGGCGTCCCCTACGACTCCGAGGAGGGTCGGGCGACGGCGGCGGCGATCACCGCGCTGATGACCGGCCGCGGCTACGCGATGTCGGCGGCGGTCGCCGAGGCGATCGGCCCCTACGACGAGTACGCGAAGAACCGCGACGACCACAACCGCGTGATGCGGATGCACCGCGACGCGGCCTACGAGATCGACGAGTCCGCCGCCGAGGAGGCGCTGGTCGGGGCGGCGCGTTCGACCTGGGACGAGGCTGTCGAGCTCGGCGAGCTCCACGGCTACCGCAACGCGCAGGCGACGGTGCTGGCCCCCACCGGGACGATCAGCTTCCTGATGGACTGCGACACCACCGGGATCGAGCCCGACTTCTCGCTGGTCAAGTTCAAGGAGCTGGTCGGCGGCGGGCAGATGACGATCGTCAACCGGACCGTGCCGATGGCGCTCGAGACGCTCGGCTACTCCGAGCCCGAGATCGAGCAGATCGAGGCCTACATCAACGACAAGGGCACGATCATCGGCGCGCCGGGGCTCAACGAGGAGCACCTGCCGGTGTTCGACGTCGCCGTCGGCGAGCGCTCGATCAGCCCGCTCGGCCACATCCGGATGATGGGCGCCACCCAGCCCTTCCTCTCCGGGGCGATCTCGAAGACCGTAAACCTGCCCGAGTCGGCCTCGGTCGAGGACATCGCCGAGGCCTACACCGAGGGCTGGCGGCTCGGGCCTGAAGGCGCTCGCGATCTACCGCGACGGCTCGAAGACCGCGCAGGCGCTGAAGACCGACGCGGGCGAGAAGGCCGGACGCGGACGCCGAGGCCGCCGAGGAGCCGGCGACGCCGACCCCGTGCGCGGCGCAAGATGCCGCGCGAGCGCGAGTCGATCACGCACAAGTTCTCGATCGCCGGCCACGAGGGCTACATCACGGCCGGCAAGTACGAGGACGGCTCGGTCGGGGAGATCTTCCTCACCGACATCGGCAAGGAGGGCTCGACCCTGCGCGGGATGATGAACGCGTTCGCGACCGCGATCTCGATCGGCCTCCAGTACGGCGTGCCGCTCGAGACCTTCGTCTCGAAGTTCAGCTACATGCGCTTCGACCCGGAGGGGATCACCAAGAACCCGGAGATCCCGTTCGCGAAGTCGATGCCCGACTACATCAGCCGCTGGCTCGCGAGCCGCTTCATCGAGGACCCCGAGGTCCACGAGGAGCTCGGCATCCTGACCGAGGAGGTCCGCGCCCGCCGCGAGGCCCAGCAGTCGCTGTTCGCCGACGAGGGCCCCGCCAACGGCGAGGCCAACGGGTCGGCCGGCAACGGCGCCGACGCGAAGCCCGCCAACGGCTCGGTGGAGGCACCGGCCGCGGAGGCGAAGCCGGCCGCCGAGGCGATCACCGACACCCCGCCGGTCCGCCCGGCGAAGATGTCCGGCCTCGACCTCGGCCCCGCCTGCGAGCAGTGCGGCGGCATGATGCAGCGCACCGGCTCCTGCTACACCTGCTCGAGCTGCGGGAACAACACCGGCTGCGGCTGAGCTCAGCGGGTTCGGCGACCACGGATGAGGGGCGGCGCCGAAGCGCCGCCCCTCACGGAACGCTGGAGTCTCACCGCCGGGCGATAGCCAGCAGGTACTCGCTCTCGAGGTGGACGCTGCCGTCCGTGGCCCGGTTGAGCGACTCGTAGAGCTCGCGGAGCTCCGCGCGGCACTCGTCCCAGGTCCCCTCGCCGATCAGGCGCTCGCGCGTCTTCAGGCTGGGGCCGTAGCGCTCCTCGAAGAAGGTCATGTATTCCTCGATCGACCCGAAGACGAACGGGTTGGTGGCGCGCTCGAACTCGAGCTCGACGCCGGTCCCGGCGAACAGCTCGGTGACGTGCTCCTCGCTTCCCCACAGGGGCGGCGGCGACGCGAAGGGCGGCGGCGCCGGCAGATAGCGGGAGAGGATCGCGAACATCTGCCCGATCAGCCCCTCGGGCGTCCAGCAGACGAGCCCGATCGCCCCACCGGGGCTGCAGACGCGGACCAGCTCCTCGGCGGCGCGCCGGTGCCGGGGCGCGAACTGGACCCCGAACACGGAGAGGACCCGGTCGAACGACTCGCCGTCGAACGGGAGCTCCTCCGCGTCACCCGCGACGAGCTCGACTCGGACGCCGGCGACGTCGCTGCGGCGGCGCGCGACCGCGAGCAGCTCCGGCACCAGGTCGAGTCCCGTCACCTCGGCCCCCGCGGCGGCGGCGCGAAGCGCGACGTTGCCGGAGCCGGTGGCGACGTCGAGCACGCGCTGACCGGGCGAGATGCCGATCGAGGCGAACAGATGGGTCGGGGGCACGCGCTCGATGTGCTTGGCAACCGAGGGGTAATCGCCCGCGGCCCAGGCGACGCGGTGGGAGGCCTTCAGCTCAGCGAGCGCGTCCGGGTCGGTGATCGTCTCTGTGGTCATGGCGGGTCTCCTTTGTGTAGAGGTGCGATTCCGCCGGAATCCTGCACGGGATGAGCACGCCCGACTTCGCCCGTTGCGGCCATTTCGCGCGAATGGCCGGATCCGGCCACGTGCCCGCGACGCGGAGGCCGGGTGGCTAGATCAGGCCGTCGCGGGCGGCCTGCGCGGCGGCGGCGGCGCGCGAGGGCTGGCGCAGCTTGGTGCGGATGTTGGCGACGTGGCGGTGCACGGTGTGCGGGCTGAGAAAGAGCCGCTCGGCGATCTCGCCGTCGCTGAGCCCGTCGGCGACGCAGCGGAGCACCTCGACCTCGCGCGCCGTGAGATCCCCCGCCGGCCCGGCCGCCGTCGAGGCCAGGCCTGGGTCGATTGCCTCGGGCTCGATCACCGAGCCGAGCTCGGCGAGGGTCGCGCCGGCGCGCTCGAGCTCGCGGGCCCCCTCCTGGGGGCGCCCGTTCGCCTCCAGGTTGCGGGCCAGGGCCACGCGTGCGCGGGCGGATTCGAACGGCATCCCGGCGGCGCTCCATGCATCGAGCGCGTCCTCGAGCGCCGCCCGGGCGTCCTCGGAGGCCGGGTCCGCCGAGATCCCCCTCGCGAACGCGGCCGCGGCTCGGGCGGGGGTGGTGGAGGCGAGCGCCTCGAGCATCTCGGTCACCCGCGCGGCGGCCTCTCGCTCTCCGGCGGCGGCGTGCACGCGCGCGGCAAGCTCGAGGCCGGGGAGATCGGCCGCGACCACCGCCTCGGGCAGGCGCCGGTTGCGGCGCTCGAGGAGCTCGGCGGCGGCGCGGACGTCGCCCCGGTCCCAGGCGAGCTCGGCCAGGCAGAGCTGGGCGGCGCGCTCGGCCGGGTGGCGCAGGCACAGGGCCTCGGCCTCTTCGACGCGACCCTGCCGCCGGCGAATCTCCGCCAGCGCGAGCTCCGCCTCGGAGGCGGCCCCTGGGGCGGCGACGGCGAAGTCGGCGGCGGCGTCGGCGAGCTCGCGCTCGGCGTCGCTCCAGGCGCCGCGCGCGGTCAGCACTCCGGCGTAGTGGGTGCGGCAAAAGCCGAACAGCTGCCGGTTCGAGATCGCCTCGGCCCGCTCGCGAACCGTCTTGCACCACTGATCGGCTCGCTCGATGTCGCGGACCAGCTCGCAGGCGTAGATCAGGTAGCACCAGATCAAGCCGGCCCGGGTCGCCGAGGCGACCTCGCCCGCGACTGCGGCCGCGGCGACCTCGTCGAGCTCGAGCATGCCGGCCTCCGTCTCCCCCAGGGCGACCATCGCCTGCCCGCGCATCGCACGCGCGACGTGCTCGAGGTCGTCCTCCGGATTCGCTCGACCGATCTCCACCGCGAGGTCGGCGGCCGAGCGAGCGCCGACCGCGTCGCCGGCACCGAACTTCAGCTCCGCCTCCTGGAGCGCGAGCCAGCCTCGCTCGGGCACGTCGTCGAGGCCCTCCAGCAGGGTGCGAGCACGGGCGTGCCATCCGGCGGCGACGGCGCTGTCGGGCTGGATCAGGCGGGCGTCGTTGGCGATCCAGATCGCGACACCGGCGGCGCGCGCTCGATCTCCTCGATCGCGGTAGAGGCGGTAGGCGGTCTCTCGAGCCGTCCGGCACGCCTCCGCGTCGCCAACCCATCGCGCCGCCTCACCGAGCCCGGCGAGCGCCTCGGGCGACTCCTCGATCTCGAGCGCGGCCTCGAACCGCTCCCGCGCCTCGCCGTAGCGTCCCGCGTCGAGCGCCGCCGGCCCCCCGCTCGATCAGCTCCGCGGACCTTGCTTCGCCCATCAGGCCGAACGTACCAGGGCCGCCTATCCTCGATCTTCAATGGCGGTCTGCGATCACCTCGACCACGTTCGGGTCACCGAGCTGCCCGAATCCGTCGAGGGATGCGAGGAATGCCTCAAGGCCGGCGATCCGTGGCTTCACCTGCGGATCTGCCTGGAGTGCGGCAAGGTCGGCTGCTGCGACAGCTCTCCGAACCGGCATGCCTCCAGACACGCCGCCGAGGAGGGCCACCCGCTGATTCGCTCACTGCAACCGGGCGAGGCGTGGTCGTTCTGCTTCATCGACGAGGTCGGCCTCGAGATCCCGCAGGTAACCGGTCAGACGCGGGTCCCGCCCGCGCCGCTCGGCTGACCCGGCGCCCACCCTCGTAGGCCTTCATCCTCTGCGGGAGATTACGGACGTTCCTTCGGAGCCTCACGTCTAGAGTCGTCGGCACTTGCCTTTCGCCTGGGTGCAGAAGGAACGGGGTCGGCTCGTCTGGAGCCTTGCTCTCGGGATCGTCTATTTCGGTGCCGCGAAGCTGGGTCTGGCGCTCGCGTTCGCGACGCCGAGCGTCACCGCGATCTGGCCGCCCGCCGGGATCGCGATCGCCGCGCTCGTGCTCTTCGGGCCCCGCCTCTGGCCGGGCGTCGCCCTCGGCGCCTTTCTCGCCAATGTGACCACCGACGTCCCGATCTACACGACGCTCGGGATCACGATCGGCAACACGCTCGAGGCCGTGGTCGGTGCGTGGCTGCTCGGTCGGGTGGGCTTCCGCCCCGCGATGAAGCGGCTGCGGGACGTCTTCGCGCTGGTCACCTTGTCCGGCGTCCTGAGCACGGCGATCGCCGCGACGATCGGCGTCGCGAGCCTCTATCTGGGCGATGAGGTCTCCGGCGATCTCGCCTCGGTCTGGCGGATCTGGTGGCTCGGCGACATGGGTGGGGTGTTGCTCGTCGCGCCCTTCCTGCTTGTCGCCGTATGCCAGTGGCCCTATGAGAACCTGCCGGGCCGCGTGGCGGAGGCGGCCGCCCTCGTCGTCGGACTCGTCACGGTCGGGCTCTTGGCCTTCAGCGCCGAGGCGCGGGCCGAGTTCCTCGTCTTCCCGCTGTTGATCTGGGCGGCGCTTCGCTTCTGGCAACCGGGCGCGACGGCGGCGGCACTGATCGTGGCGGCGATCGCAGTGGCCTTCACGACGTCCGGTTCGGGGCCCTTCATTGAACCCTCCGAGGACGACAGCCTGCTCCTCGCGCAGGCGTTCTCCGGCGTGGCGGGGCTGACGGCGCTGGTGTTGGCGGTCCTCTCCCGCCAGCGGGTCGAGGTCGAGCGCCGCACCGCGGCGATCGCGCACACCCTCCAGTCCGCCCTGCTGCCGCCGCAGCTCCCACAGGCCGGGTCCCTCGAAACCGCGGCCTGGCACCGCCCGGGTGCGCGGGGCCTGGAGATCGGAGGAGATTTCTACGACCTCTATCAGAGCGGACCGCAGGTATGGGACGGGGTGATCGGCGACGTCTGCGGGAAGGGCCCGGCGGCGGCGTCGCTGACCGGCCTCGCCCGCCACACGTTGCGCGCGGTCGCGGGCGAATCGCAGCAGCCGAGCGAGGTGCTTCGCCGCCTCAACCAGGCGGTGATCGAGCAGGGCGATCCCTCCCGCTTCCTGACCGCCTCCTACGCGCGCCTCAGCGTGCAGGACGGCGGCCACGCGGTCGCGGTCTGCAACGGCGGTCATCCGCCGCCCCTGGTCGTTCGCGCGGAGGGCCGGGTGGACCGCGCGGGCGGTCCCGGGACCCTGCTGGGCGTCTTCAGCGAGCCCAGCCTGACCGACCACGAGATCACGCTCGGGCCCGGCGACGCTCTCGTCTTCTACACGGACGGCCTCGTCGACGTCCGCGAGGTCGGCGACGGATTCGGTTGGCTGCGCGATGCGCTGCGCCGATCCGCGGGCAGCTCGGCCGAGTCGATCGCCGATCAGGTCAGGCAAGAGGCCGGCCCGCGGGCGGCCGACCTCGACGACGACCAGGCGGTCCTCGTCCTGCGCTCAGGCGCGGGCTAGCGAGCCGACGCCCCCCGGGCCGTCTTTTTGCCGGGGTTGATCAGCCCCCTGGGGTCGAGGTGCCATCCGAAACCGAGGTCTCGCCGAAGTTGTCGGTCGAGAGCTGGCCGAATGCGAATCCGCCGAGCGCGAGGAGCGCCGTGATCGCAAGCGCGAGGGCGAAGCGGATCCGTTTCGATTGCCGTGTCACCGGGCCGGGGATCATCTCATCCCCGTTCCCCGTGGCGGATCCCTACTCGCCCTCCAGCGCCTCGAGCCAGGGCACGACCGTGTCGACGAAGGCGTTCTTCGGGCTCGCCGAGAGCGGATCCAGGTGTGCGTAGGTCCCCTTGCGGTCGACCAGGGTCAGCTCGCTCTCCGGGATTCGCGACTGGCTCGCGAGCGCCCTCGCGGCGTCGAGGACGCGGGTACCACCGAGGCGCGCCGCGAAAGCGTAGATCGGGAGCCCCCTGAGGTCGTCGCCGTGGGTGGCCCTGAGGTCGAGGATCGACTGCGCCGAATTCGGGTTGCCCGCGGCGACCGCGCCGGCGTCGATCGTCAGCCGGCGCGGGTGATACCAGGCGACCCCGTCGTGGCCCACGAAACGCGAGCCGACGAGCATCGCCGCGAGGCGCTGGATCGGGGTCAGCTCGTCGGCGCGATCCCAGCGACGGGGGTCGCCGCTCGCGGCGAGGCGGCCGGCGTGGACCTGGGCGGCGGCGAGGCTCGGCGGGGAGGTCTCGGTGTCGAACGCGTGGCCGTAGCCGGCCTCGTTCGTCGTCCGCACCGGCGGCCTCAGGTTGTCCGGTAGCAGCGGGAAATCGGCGAGCATCGACGGCTCGTTCGGGATCTCCCGCGCCAGCGTGGCCCCGACCAGGTTGTATAGGCCCGCGAAGGGGGCGGGGATGCCGCCGAACGCCAGCCACGGCGACCCCTCCTCGAGCTCCGCAAGCGACTCGTTCGCCTGCTCGTCCGTGATCGGGGTCGGATTCGAGCCCCCGTCGATGTAGGCGAGCCCGGAGAGGTCCTCCGCGCCCGCGGCCCCGTCGAAGTCCCAGGTCGCGTACGCGGTGGTGATCGACCCGCCCAGCGAGTGGCCGCCCATGGCCACCGTGCGGCCGCCCTTCGATGCCGCTTCGACCACGTGGCGCAGGTCCTCGACCGCGACCCGCATCCCCCACTCCCGCCCGAACGGCACGTCGGAGTCGGGGATCGTCTGGAAATGCTCGGCGATGCTCTCGTCGGTGAGGTGGCCGAGGTAGTACTCGTAGACGGTGCGTGGAGTGGTCGGGCCGGTCTTCCTCCGATCGAGCATCGAGTGGTCCTCGAGCAGGTTCTCGCGCCGCTCCACCGACCAGATCTGCCAGTTCCGGGCCTGCTTCGTGATCCGCTTCGCCGCCGCCACGAAGTAGGTGGCGCTGGCCGAGGTGCCCGGGTTGAGGATCAGCACGTGTCCCGCCCTCTCCCGGCCGACCTTGAACACACCGACCCGGTCGAACCCCTCGGGCGTATTGGGCGCGTCGTAGCCCGCCATCCGCTGGAACGAGACCGAGACCGCACCCGCGCTGGAGGGCAGGATCGCGATCAGCGCCAGCGCCGCGACGAGCAGGGCGAAGGCAAAGCGACTCACCGGAGGCGAAAGTACCAGGGGTGGAGGCGTCCGAGCCGGCGCACGCGAGTCGGCCGCGCGGGCTCCGGTTTCGGCATCGTGAGACGTTTTAGGGAGTAGATGACCGCTGAAGGCCTATTCGAGACGCACGCGGGGCGGCTTCGCCGCCGGCTGGAGCGGATGGTCGGCTCGCGCGAGACCGCCGAGGACCTGAGCCAGGAGGCTTTCCTGCGGCTGTGGAGGAGCGCGCCGCCCGGCCTCTCGGACGACGAGCAGCGCGCCTGGCTCGAGCGCACCGCGTCGAACCTGGCGGTCGACGAGCTGCGGCGTCGGCGGCACCGCGACCACGCGCAGCTCGACGACGCGGCCGTGGCCGCGATCAGCGCCGACGGCGAGGAGGCGCTCACCGTCCACGACGCTCTGGCGCGGGTCACCCCCCACCAGCGCCTTCTGGTCCTGCTGCGCTTCCAGGCGGGGCTCACCCATGCCGAGGTCGGCGCGATGCTCGACATCTCGGCCGAGGCGGCGCGCAAGCGCGTCGCCGAAGCGCGGCGCGCGTTTGGCGCCGCGTATCGCGGCAGCCTCCCCGACCGCCGCCCGGTGATCCTGCTCGAGACCCGCGATCCGCTCCGGCGATATCGCGATTGGCTGCTCGAGGCGGGGGCCGAGGTCAGGGTCGTCCGGCCGGGCGCCCTCGAGCCCCAGATCGCGATGGCCGACGGGATCGTGATGGGGGGCAGCGTCATCGACGTGCACCCGCGCCTGTACGGGGAAGCGCCGCGGGTCCCGCTGAACGCCCCGGACCTCGCCAAAGACGTGCGCGAGCTTCGCACGGTCAGCGCCGCGCTCGAGGCCAGCCTTCCCTACGTGGGCATCTGCAAGGGCGCCCAGCTCCTCAACGTCGCGCTGGGAGGCAGCCTCTACCAGGACATCGAGGCCGACGGCGCGACCCGCCGCTCTCATTGGGGGGTCGAGCACCCCGTCTCGACCTCCACGGGCACCCACGCGCGCCGGATCCTCGGTCGCGAGGCGACCGTCTCGAGCGAGCACCACCAGGCGGCTCGGCGCATGGGCCGCGGGCTGCGCGGCACCTCGGCCTCAGTTGACTCGATATTCGAGTCGATCGAGCTGCCGGGCGAGCGGCTCGTGCTCGGACTGCAGTGGCATCCAGAGCACGAGCGCTCGGACGCAGCCGGCCGGCAGGTCGCGCGCGCCCTGGTCGACGCCGCCGCGGCCCGAGGCCGGAAGGTGGGCGCCGAATGAGCACGCTGACGCTGCGGATCTGCGGACCTCGCGACGCGGACGCGCTGCGCCGGCTCGCCGAGCGAGACAGCGCCCGCCCGCTCGCCGGCCGGGTCCTCCTGGCGGAGGTCTGCGGCGCGCCGCGCGCCGCTATCTGCCTCGAGACGCGCCGCGTGATCGCCGATCCGTTCAGCCCGACCACGGCGATCGTCGACCTGCTGCGCGCTCGCGCCGAGCAGATCGTGCGGCCGAGCAACCCGCCGCTCAGCCCGCGCAGCCGTATCCGCCGTCGCGCCAGAGCCTGGCTACCTCATCCCGCGCGCCAGCCGGCACGCTGACCTGTCCCCCTGGGGGTCAGACCCCTTCGGGCTGACCTGTCCCCCTGGGGGTCAGACCCCTTCGGGGTCAGACCCCGGTGGTTAGCCCTCGAGCAGACCGCGCTCGAGCGCGTAGCGGACGAGCTCGGAGCGGGTGGAGCGACGCAGCTTCTGCTGGATGTGGGAGCGATGGGACTCGACCGTGCGAACGCTGAGGAAGAGCTGGTCGGCGATCTCGTTGTTGGTGTGCCCGAGCGCGATCAGTCGAAGCACCTCGAGCTCGCGGTCCGAGAGCGCGTCCCCGCTCTCGGAAGGTCCTTCGGACGCCAGGCGCGCGCCGAGCTCGGGCTGGAGGTACGTCTCGCCGGCGGAGGCCTTGCGCACCGCCTTGACCAGCTCCGCCTCGGCCGCCTCCTTGAGCACGTACGCGCGAGCGCCCTTCTGCATCGCCTCGCGCGCGAACGCCGTCTCGCTCTGCATCGTCAGCACGACGATCTGGGTGCCGGGCGCGCCCTTGAGAATCCGGGGGATCGCCTGCAGACCCGACTCGCCCGGCATGTTCAGGTCGAGCACGAGGACGTCGGGCTTGTGACCCGCCGTATAGCGGGCGGCGCCGTCGGCGTCCTCCGCCTCGGCGACGACCTCGAAGTCGGGCTCGGCGTCGAGCAGCATCCGCAGCGCGCTCCGGACGACCCCATGGTCGTCGGCGAGGACGATCCTGGTGATTTCATCCCCGGATTCGGCCACGCGACGGCGACGTTAGCGCTATCCGTGGAACCAGGGCCACTTCCGAAACGCTGATCGAGACGAAGCCCGCCCCGCATTCGCAGCCGAGGCCGTCGAGCTCTTCGAGCTCGTCGACGATCACCTCGCGCTCCTCGTGGCAGCGCGGCTCGAGCAGACGATCCCGACCAGCCACATGCAGGGAATGCTGGTCCCGGCGACGGATGGAACCGCCGGCTGGGCGCGATCGTGCTCAGTCCCTCAGTTGGCGCCCGCGCGGTCGAGGTCCTCGAGATCGCGCTCGAGGCGCTCCTCGTCGACTTCCTCGTTCCCTCGCGGAGGCGGGTTGTCCGCCGGATCCACCTCGCGGTCGGGGGGATTCTTCTGCTCTTGCTTCGGATCTTCACTCATGCGTCGCGCCTACCCGGGCGCCGAAGAGGGAAACCCCTCAGGTCGCCGGGCCCTGAGAGGTCCGGGGGGTTGGACGGGTCGGAAGGCGGGCCTTGATGGTCGCTCCCTGTCCCGGGGAAGAGCGGATCTCCACCTCCCCGCCGACCATCGAGACGCGCTCGCGCATGCCGACCAGACCGAAGCCGCGGTCGCTCGTCTCGGGATCGAAGCCGACTCCGTCGTCCTCGATCGAGACCTCGATCAGCCCGTTCGCCTCGCAGACCCGCAGCCTCACTCGCTCGGCCCGAGCGTGCTTGGCGATGTTCGAGAGCGATTCCTGGACGAGCCGGTAGATGGTGCTCTCGAGCTCCGGGTCGAGCCGGGCGTCCCCGTCGTCGGGACGGCCGGCGCCGAGCTCGACGTGCGTATCCATGTCGAGTCCGACGAGGCTGGCGCTGCGCTCGCTCAGCGTCTCGATCGCCGCGGCGAGCCCGAGTTCGTCGAGCGCAGCGGGGCGCAGCTCGGCGATCAGGCTTCGCAGCGAGCGGATCTCCTCCGCGATCTCGTCCACGGCGGTCGCCACGACCTCGCGCAGGCCCTCGGGCGAGCCGCCTCGAAGCGCGGAGGCGAGCGCCACCCGAAGCGCGCCGAGGCCCTGCAACGTCTCGTCGTGGAGCTCGCGTGCCCAGCGCTTCCGCTCCTGCTCCGCGGCATCGATCGCGCGGCGGAGCCGATCCTCGGCGACGTCACGAGCGGTCGCCACGGCCGTGGCGGCGCTGGCCGCGAACGCGAGCAGCATCCGCTCGTCCTCGACCGTGAAGGCGGGGCCGTCGTGGCGATCGAACGCGACCACGACGCCGAGCGCCGAGCCATGGAACTCGAGCGGAACCACGATCGCCGCCGATGCATGGCCGGGAGCGCGGCCCTCCTTCCCGGGGACCATCGAGATCTCCTTCAGCCGATCGACGCGCTGCGGGCGCAGGGTCCGCGCAGCGGCCCCGGTCAGCCCGGCCAGCTCGACCTGCATTCCGCGGATGCGCTCGTCGACGTTGCCGGCGGTCGCGGCGACGATGAGCCCTTCTCCCTCGGAGAGCATGACGACCAGGCCGCTCGCCTCGACCAGCGCCCGGCCCCTGTCGACGATCGCATCGAGCACCGTCTCGAGCTCCGTTTCGCCCCCGATCGCGTGCGCGATCTCGGTGGACGCCTCGAGGCGGCGGACGGCGCGCCGCAGCTCCTCCTCCCCCCGCATGCGATCCGTGACGTCCCGGATCGCGGCGAGGGCTAGCGACCCGGTGCTCGACTCGAATGCGGAGAGCGAAATCTCGCACGGAAAGTCATGGCCGAGTCGGTGGCGGCCGCGAAGGTCGAGAGGCGGACGGCGCGCAGGGTCGGCGAGGAATTCGTTGACGAATCCCCCGTCCAGGTCATCTCCGTCGGGGGTGACGAGCGCATCGATCGGCTTGCCGATCAGCTGCTCGCGCCGGTAGCCGAAGAGCCGCTCGGCCTGCGCGTTCGCAAGCTCGATCCTGCCGTCGTGGTTGACCCCGACCACCGCGTCGGGGGCCGTTTCGATCATCTGGCGGTGGGCGGTGCGTGCGGTGCGGGCGCCCGCGGAGATCATGCCGACGGTCACCGCCATCGCCAGATACGCCGCCGCGCGCGAGATGTAGCCGATGACGTCCAAGCCGATGTCCTGCGTCACGTCCCAGACGATCGTCGTCCCGAACGCCATCGCGGCGACAAGGAAGGCGCCCGGCACTCCGAAGGTCGCCGCGATCAGGGCGATCGGGATCACGAACAGGGCCCCAACCGGATCGCCCGGGTCGTCGCTGGACAGCCGGAGCGCGAGGACCCCGGCGAAGACCAGGGCCGCGATCAGGACGATCATCGGCCGCCGGCGGTCACCCCTCATGAACCTAATTTAGGGGCCGCGACGACCCCTGCGGGCTAAGCGGCGTTCGCCGCAACCCTGCGGCCGTCGGGGCCGAGCTCGACCGCGACCGAGATCGAGTCCTCATCGCCGGGCGCCTCGACCTTGAGCTTCCGAGCGATGTGCGCGGACAGGTGCTCGCCCGCGAGCTGCTCCGGGGGCCACCAAAGGAGCGACGACCCGGCGCCTCCGCTGCCGTTGAGAGAGGGATTGGTGGCGAGCTCCGCGCTCGAGCTGAGCTGGCCCCGCACGACCGGGCGGAAGGGCTCGGAGCTGACCTCCATCCCAGCCTCGGCGGCGATCGACGCGGCGGCGACCCGGGCCTGCTGAGCTGCGAGCCCCGCCTGGCGAACCGGGAACGAGGTCACCTCGCCGGCCGCCCAGATTCCGGGAGCCCCCTCTACGTGCCCGAACTCGTCAACCGGCAGAAATCCCTCGCGGTCCCGCGGCAACCCGGAGATCCGAGGACCGTCGACGGCGGCCAGCGCGAGCACCCGATCGGCCTCGAGCTCGCGGCCGTCCCGAAGCGCAAGCGAGCCCTCTTCGAACCCGACTGGCTCGCTCTCCGGGTGGAGCTCGATCCTGGCCTCGGCGAGGCGCTGGGAGATCGTCCGCGACGCCTCGCGGCCGAGCAGCTCGGCCGGCTCGCTCTCGTACGTGACGATGCTGAGCTCCGCGTCGCCGACCCCGTTGCGCCGGGCGAAGCGCGACGCGGTCAGCGCGAGCTCGTAGGTGGGGGGCGTCCAGCGGTTTCCGGCCTCGATCGCGAAGGCGACGCGTGTGGCTGCTCCGGAGCGAAGCTCGCGGACGAGCGATTCGAGCGCGCCGGCGTCGCCGGTGCCCCAGCAGGTTGCGACGCCGGGGATCGCGCTGCGCGGCCGCGCGCCGAAGGCGATCACGAGCGCGTCGTAGCGAATCCTCGCTCCCGTGATCGTCCGCGCCTCGCGCGCGGCGGAGTCGACCGCGACGACGGCGTCCGACCGGAATCCCAGGCCGTGCTCCCCGGCGAGGGTGCCGAGGTCGAAGCGCGCCGAGGGGCCCTCACGCGGGGAGGCGCCCGCAGCGTGGGTGCGGATCGGCAGGTCGCGGACGGGGCTGAGCAGCATCACCTGGCAGCGCTCGCCGCAGTGCTCGCGCAGCGCGAGGGCGGCCTCCAGGGCGGCGAGATCGCCGCCGTAAACGATCACCCGAAGCGGTGGGTAGGACGGCGCACTCATAGGCATCACACGCTAGGCGCGTTGCGGCCTCGGTTCATCGGGGGCATCTACGCAACCGGGCGCGGGAAAGTACGGACTACGCTCGCGAACGGACCCCAGAAGCGAGGTAGGGCGGCCCGGGGGCCGCCCTACCTGGAGGGGGATGCCTAGGTGTATTACCTAGGGTTCCTAGGTGGGGGGTGTACCTAGGTATGTGTGGGGCGCGGCAGGGTGGAACTCACCCGGCACCCCAAACTCTGCGGAGCGACCCTTCCGTGGGCCGGCTCGATTCCTTTCGAAGCTCCGCGGGACCATGCTCGCCCAATCGGATGAGCCGCGCATCCGTCATTTCCACCCCCTTTGCTCGCGGGAAACTACGGATTCGCGGAGAGCTTCCTGCCCCTGCAGAGGATGGGCTCGCGAGGCTCCAGCCGCTCGACTCCATAGAGATTCGGCTCGTACTCGAAGGCGCCGGTGAGAATCCATCGTCCGGCCGGACAGTGCGCGCTGACGTAGTCGCGCATGCGGCCGCTGCGCTCCCGCTCGTACCGGGTCCGCTTCTCGAGGGTCAGCTCGAGGCTTCGGAACGTGCAGTGCCGTCCGCGAGCCGGCCCGGAAGGGCGAGCGCGTGCCCCCCGGCCACCCGGACGCCGAAGACCGACGGGAACCCACCTCCCGGCTCGGAGGTGCCGGCGTGGACGAGGAAATCGGGATGCTTGCCCTTACCGGCGTTGAACACGGCCAGCACGAGCGAACGATCGCTCACCGCCTGCCCTTCCTGGCAACTCGCCGTCGCCGTGCCCTGGCCCACCTGCGCCGTGGCGCATGCCGCCAGCGCCGCCTCGGAGTCACGGCCCTCGATCTCGCTTCGGGCGCAGCGATCGACACCGGAGGCGTCGAGCGGATGTCGTCGTCGATCTCGATCCGCCCGCGGTCGAGCGGCGGGGCGGCGCCGCCGTCGGTCGTCGAGATCTCGAAGCCGAGAGTCAGCGCCACCCCCGTTCGCCGCTCCCCCTCGGAGGCGTGCTCGACCACCGCGTGCGGCCGCGCCGAGGGCGGCGAGCGCGAACAGGGCCAGAACTGCGAAGGGCGGCCGGCGGCCGCCCTTCGCGTTCAGCCGAAGCAGGCTTCCCAGCGCTACTTCTTCGGCTTGCACGCCACCTCGTCGGTCCGGCGACAGGGTCTGCACGCCCGTGGGGTTTACCGCCGGGATCCTGGTTGAAGGTGAACAGGGAGTCGAAGTTCCACGTCTTGTCAGTGCAGTACTGCGAGATGTAGCTCTGCTTCTCACCCTTCACCTTGAACTCCTTCGAGATTGTCGCCTCGAAGCGCTTGATCGCGGCAGCGCCGCCGGCGAGCGGTGGGACGGTGACGCGAAGCGTCTTCGACTTCGGCTTCGCCCGATCACCCGGGCCAGCGCCAGGCGTGTTGATCCATACGCCCCTGAGCACCTGGATGATGGCGGTCCCCGCTCCTGGCGGTGTCGCGTCCGTGTGCAGCAGCAGAACCGGGTTCTTGCCCTGGGGCGGCCCGTTGAACGCGCTGACGACCGCCGGGATGGTCGCGTTGGGGTCGCCCGAGGTCCCGACCTGGGCCAGAGCCGTGTTGGTCTCCGTCGAGGTGGGCAGGATCGGCGGGCCATTCCCGTTGAGCAGGGAACTCTTGCACTGCTGCCTGGCCGCGTCGGACCGGAGCTGAATGATCTCCGATTCGCTGCAGCTCCTTCAGTCCCTTCGCGTTGACGACAATGTCCTTGTCGGCGATGATGTCGACCTGGGTCGCCGGAGGCGCCGACTGTCCCTGGGTCGAGTCGGTGATCTCCACGCCGACGCCGATCTTGCCGGGCGTCGGATCCTTCTTAGTGGACTTCTGCGCCTTCGTCGGCGTCAGAGTGGCCTCCATCTGCTGGGTCACCGAGCCCTGGCTGTCGGTACCGGCAGTCGCGACGCCGGCCACCGAGACGGCGGCGGCGAGGCTGAGCGCGGCAAAGACAGCGAGCTTGCGCTTCATGCGCATCTAGTACTCCTCTCTCTTATCCAAACGGCCGGCCCCCTCCTGGGGCCGAACCATTCCATACAACACTACGAACTCAAGTCTGATGCGGGGGGTGATTACGGCTGCTGGCGGACGTGCTGGAAGTCTGTCGTCTCCCGTGGCGGCTCCCCGATCGACTGGAACGGTCCCTGCTGCTCGCATGGGGGGGCCGGCACCTCGTTCGACGAAAGTCGCCCAGCGAAGGCGTAGCGACGGTACAGCTCGAAGAAGTTCGTCGAGCCCGCGCGGCGGTTCGGCAGGTCCAGGTCGCTCGCGTCGGCGGGGTCGAGGATCGCCTCCGCGCCGGAGGTGCAGTTGGCCGGGTTGAAAACCGGCAAATGCTCGGCCAGAGCGTTGTACCCGCCCGGGTGCAGGTACGGGTTGGCGCGGTTGGAGGGCAGACGGTTGGGATAGGCGGCCGCCGTCTCAGGATCGAGCTGGGCCAGGGTCCGCAGGTAGTGGACGAACTCACCGTTCGGAAGGGCGATCAGCGCCTGCGTCGCTCCGGTCACGTTGCCGAGGAAGGCGGTCAGCTCGCGCCGGTAGTTGCCGACCACCTCGAGGATCGAGATCAGGTCGCGCAGGAACGGATTCACCTCCTCGAGCAGCGGCGGCAGGTCCCGGCGCAGCAGCCGCTCGAGGGCCGGCAGCCCGCGGCGCGAGGCGTCGATCACCGGACCGAGACCCTCGAAGAACCGGCGCAGCCCGGGTGCCGCGTCCCCCAGCGCGACCAGGGTCGGGCTGAGCTCGCGGACGGCGGGCCGGAGCTGGGTCACTAGCGGATTGGTGTCGGCGGAGAAACGGTCGAGCCGGTCGAGCGTGGCGCGCGACTCGCGCAGGAACGTCGGCAGGATGACGAAGGTCTCCGCCAGCTCCGCATCGCGCGCCGCCGTCGTCGAGAAGACCGTGTCGGTGTTCTCGATCAGCCCGCGGAGCTGGCCCTGTCGCTCCGAGAGCGCGTCGAAGACGACCCCGGTGTCGCGGACGAGCCTGCGGGTCGCGAGCCGCTGGGTGTCGAGGACGCGCAGGATGTCGTTGGTCTCCTCCGCGAACGGATCGAGGTTGCCGATCGCGGCCGAGAAGTCGGCTCCCCGGTTGTTGAACGCGATCGCCTGCTCCTGCATCCATTGCTGGAAGGCGACCCGCGTCGGCTCGTCGAAGGTGCGGAAGATCTCGTCGAGCTGCACCGACTCCGCGACCTGGGCGGCGTCTAGCTCGCCGCCCTCGGGGATCGTCGGCGTCCCCTCTTCCGACGGGGTCAGCTCGACGTAGGTCTCCCCGAGGAGGGTCTTCTGGCGCAGCGTCGCCCGGGACGACTCGTGGATCGGCGCGAAGCGGTCCTCGATCTCGAGCGTGGCCACGGCCTTGTCGCTCGTTCTCGTCCTCCCCGAGCTCGATCGACTTCACCTTGCCCACCGAGACGCCGGAGATCCGCACGTCGGACTCGATCGCGAGCTGGGTCGCCTCGTCGAAGGGGACCTTGATCCGGTAGCCCGACGGGCCCGAGCGGCACCGGGCCGCCGAAGGCGATCCAGAGGAAGAGCAGGAGGCCGAAGCACGAGAGTGCGAACGCGACCGCGATGAAGATCTGTCCGAGGGTGGGGGCCTTCTTCTGCATCGCCTACTCCTGCTCCCCCCGGAACGGGAAGGGGGAGGCCGGGCAGATCTGATCGGTGGTCGGGGTCAGCGTGGCGTCAAACAGGACGCGCAGGAAGGGCCGAACGTTGGCGACCTGTTCGGCGAGCCTGGTGGTGCCGCAGTTGACGAGGACGATGCCGCGCCGCATCGGGCCCGTGCGCGTCGCGGAGGGTGAAGAGCGCGTTCGTGTTGTGGTTCAGCCACGAGAGGTGGAACAGGTAGCCCTCGTCCTGGGCCCCGGGCGGGTTGTAGGCGAGCTGGTTGAAGAGGATGTTGAGGTCTCTCGAACGCCGAGGTCGAGCGCCGGGCGTCGAGGCGGCGAGGCCCCGCGACGCCTGGTTGAGGTGCGGAACGGCTCGCGCGACCTGGCGGGTGAAGGGGCGGATCTGGTTCTCGGATCGGCCCCGCGGTCTTGCGGAAGAACGGCTGGACCTGGCGGAGCGCGGGAGCCAGCGCCTGCGCGGCCGGGATCAGGCGCTCAGAGGCGGGGCCGAGCACACGGGCGAGGCGGTCGGAGCACGCGAGCGCGGCCCGGGTCTCGGTCAGGGTCGGCGGCAGCTCGCGAAGCGACGGAGCGGATCGCCGCCTCCTGGTTAGCGAACGAGCCGAGAACTGCGTTCGAGGAGCCGACGAAGTTCCGTAGCTGCGTCGTCGCGGCGGCCGAGCTCGGTGACGAGGCTGCCGAAGTTGTGGATCACCTGCTGGAGGTTCTGGCGCCGCTCGGCGAGCGCGCCCTGGAACTTGGCGATGTCGCGCACCGTCGGCTCGAAGCGCCGCAGGACCGCCGAGAAATCCTCGCCGCGGCTCACCCAGCGCCTTGGCGCCGTCGGCGAGGAAGAGCCGCAGGAAGTCGCGGGTGTCGGCGTCGAGGGAGGCGAGGATCTCGTCCGGGTTGACGTTCGGCGCGGTCTGCGCGTTCGGGACCGTCGTCCCCTCCTCGATCGCCTTGCCGTCCTCGGTGCCCGGGTCGAGCTCCAGGGTCATGTCGTGGAGGCCGGTGCGGGGCCGGAGCAGGAAGCGTCGCGTCCTCGTGGATCAGCGGCGCGTACTCGTTGCTCGATCTCCATCGAGACGACCGCGTTGCCCTCCTCGAGCTCGACGGCGGAGATCGCGCCGACCCTGATCCCCGCGATGTTGACGCTCTGGCCCTGCCCCGGGGTGACCGCCTGCGCCGAGGTCAGCTCGGCCTTGAGCTCGAACTGGTCCTCGCCGAGGCCCGGGAAGCCACTCGGGGAAGTCGGCGCGCTGCTGGACCAGGATCACCAGCACGGTGCCGCGAGCGCGAGCGCGAGCAGCGCGATGATCGCGACGAAGTCGCGGAGCGTGCTCGCGGATCGCGCGACTCACGGCGACACCTCCGGGCTCGGCGGGCCGACCGCCGCGGCGATCCCGTTGAGGCCGGGGACGGGATTGCGATGGCAGGCGAAGTCGCCGCGGAGGGGCGGCTGCTTCGCCGAGTACCGGCTGGGTGCCGGTCGGTCGGGACGACGAGGTTCGTGTAGAGGAAGTCGTTCGGGGCCGACGGCGCCGGGGACCGCGGAGCGGGCCTGAGGATCGGCGCCGCCGCCGGGATTGACCCGCACGTACTGGCCGTTGCCGTCGAAGTCCTGGCTCTCGCCGGCCTGCGGCGACGGCCGAGTAGAAGAACTCGTGGAAGTTCGGCTGGCCGGTCGAGAACTCGTCGTTGATGACGATGTCGCCGGTCGGCACGAGGACGTCGGTGACGCAGCGGCTGAAGATCTCGATCTCGGGCATCAGCTCGATGCCGGCGTCGGTGGCCTCGGCGAGGTTCGGCGCGTCGAGCGCGCGGTCAGGTGGGCGATCGTCGCCGAGCTCGTCGGGCTGGAGGAGCGCCGCGGTCTGCTCGAGCCACGGCTGCCGAGGCGCGATCGTCGCCGGCAGCTCCTCGAAGCCCGGGCACCGACTCGATCGCGAGCCGGCGCAGCGGCGGGAAGCGGGCGTCGAAGCCCGCGAGGGCCGGCGTCGCCTCCTCGAGCGTCGGCGCGAGCAGCCGGATCGTCTCCGCGAGGTTCTCCGACTCGGCCGCGAAGGCGCCGGAGGTCGATGTTGAAGTTCGAGATCAGGTCCTGGAGGTCGCGCTCGCGGTCGAGCAGCGCGCCGGAGACGCTGCGCCAGGCCCTTGATCAGGCGCGAGAGGTCGTGCGGCTCGGTGCCGAGCAGCGCGGTGTTGGCGATCGCCGAGTCACGGCCGGCGTCGCCGCCGTAGATGAACGAGTCGTTGATCGCCTCGGCGCGCGGTCTCACCGCGACGTCGGGATCCTGGTCGGCGTCCTCGGCGGCCGTCGGCTGGTAGGTGAGCGCGGTCCCGTACCCCTCGAGCAGGTCGCGCAGGTCGGCACGGGCGGGCTGGTCGAGCGCCGCGAGCACCTCGTCGAGCTGGACCGCGACCGCGGTCTGGCGTCACCGGGAGGCTGCTCGCCGTCGCCGAGCTCCGGCGCGCTCGGGCTGCCGGGCTCGAGGTCGAGGAAGAAGTTGCCCTCGAGGAAGAGGCGCGGCCGGATCTCGACCGCGCGTCCTCGTGGATCGGCTGGCCGTCCTCGGAGACGGTGAACGTGACCTCCGCCTGCGTCGCCGATCTCCTCGACCGCGGTCACCTCGCCGACGTTGACGCCGGCGATCCGGACCGGCGAGTTCGGCGGTCAGCGTCGCCGCGTTCTCGAACACCGCCCGCACGATCTGGCCCCTCGGCTCGAACGGGAACGACTTCGTCATCTTCGCGAAGGCGACGTAGACGCCGAGCGCGACGACGAACAGGACGATCATCGAGCACGCCGAACGAGACGCTGCGGAGTGCTCCTGCGGCGACTCGTTCGCCGCGCCGAGCAGCTATCGCTGCCCCTCCGTCACGGTGCCCTGGTTGCCGGGCACGTTGCCGATCACCTGCTGGCCGGCGAGGTAGGGCTCGTTGCCCGCCTCGCACTCGCGGGACCTGGCCCGGGGAGGCGGTGTTCGGATACGGGTTGACGTGGAGGAAGTTCGCCCGCTCGGGCCGTTGGCCGGCGCCGACGCGGGGATCCCCTCGTTGTTCGCCTCGTCGCCTCCGGTCGGCGGCTTGAAGATGATGAACCGCTGCCAGCGGCCGAGGCGTCGCCGCCGCGCGAGCGCGCTCGGCGAGGTTGCGGAAGAGGAGGAGCGTAGTTGCAGACCGTCTGCGCGGGCGTGACGAAGCTGCAGTGTCGGGTCGAGGGTGTTCATCGTCTGGGTCAGGCGGTCGAAGCCCCGGCGGACGCGCGGCGTTGTCGTTGAAGGCGGAGGGCGGCCGCGACCGGCGGGATGCGGCGGTTGAGCGCCGGCGCGCCGGGCAGGTTCTCGGCGCCGGCGAGGGCGGCCGCCTCGAGCGCCGGGGCGTTGTCGGCGAGCGCGCGGGCGCCGGGCCGCAGGTCGTGGAAGAGGACCGCCGAGTTGGCGAGGAAGCCGCGGATCCGCGGGCCGGTCGTCGATCAGCGTCGTCCTCGGTCGGCGGCCGACTCGCGAGATCGTCTCCTGGATGAACGGGCCGGGCGACGCTCGGCGAGCGCGGCGAAGGTGTCGTCGAGGGCGACGAACATGTCGGCCTGCTCTGGCGCCACGGGCGCGACCTCGGCCGCCGCCTGCGCGAGCGCCGGGAAGAACCGGTCGAAGCGCGTCTCGGCGCGGCGAGCGAGGCGCGGCGACCGGCAGCAGCCGCTGGACCAGCGGCCGCAGCTCTCCGATCGCCGAGTTGAGATCGCCGCCGCGGCCGGCGAAGCGTGTTGCCGAACTCGCGCAGGTTGGTCTGGATCGCGAGCCCGGGTCGGCGCGTCGAAGATGTCGAGCACCTCGTCGAGCTCGACCGGCTCGGGCCGTGGCCGCGGAGAGCGGCAGGAGCGAGCCGGGCTGCGTAGCCGTCGGTCCGAGTCGCCGGGTCGGATCTCCAGGTACTTGAGCCCGAGCGCCGAGCGCGAGCGGACGATCACGGTCGAGTCGGCGGGAAGCGGCTCGACCTCGTGGTCGAGCCTCAGGTCGAGCTTGGCCGTCGCGGTCCCGTCGTCCTGCTCGACCGGCTCGATCGCCTCGACCTGGCCGACCCGCACGCCGCCGATCCGGACCTCGTTGCCGGGGACCAGCGAGTTCGCGTTCGGCACCTGGACCGAGATCTTGTAGGTCGGCGTGAACGGGAGGCCGCTGTTCGCGTTGTAGGCGAGGAAGACGGTGAGGACGACGATGATCACCGTCAGCGCGCCGATCATCATCGGGCTCGCCGTGATCCTGGCGGCGCCGCGGTTCATCGCCGCGTCCTCCATCAGGAAGCGGAAGAGCGCGTCGGCGCCCTCGCAGCGATCCGGCGCTCGCCGCTGCCGGACGCCTCCGGCGGCGGTGCCTCGGGAGCGGGTCGGCCGCATCGGGTGCCGAAGAGGTCCTGGGCTGGCCGCCGAACAGGTCCTCGGGCTGCGCTCGCGCCTCCGGGGAGGCGCCCCGGCCGGCCTCGTGCTTCCGGCCGCCGGTTCCCTCGGCGGCTCGCCCGCCGGGCCGGTCGCGCGGCCGGCCCGTCGGCGGCTCCGCGAGGACGACGTCCCTTCGTGGATGAAGTTGGCCTCGCAGCCGGAGAGCGGGGTAACCACGTAGTCGGTGCAGTTGGTGACCAGGAGCTGGGTGCGGATGAAGTGCCCGTACTGGTCGAGGCCGTTGACCGAGCCGCCGAGGTTGAAGAGGGTGCCGAGCAGGTCCTCGTTGCCGCCGGTCTGCGCGCAGGCTCCGAAGCAGGGCGGCGAGGTTCTTGGAGGGCCGCGCCGAGGCGTTGGCGAGGCGCCTGATGTCCTAGATCACCGGGTCGGAGGCGACGAGGTCGGGGCCCGCCTTCTCGGCCGCGGTGCCGAGCGAGGTCAGCGCGGGGGTGGCCGCGTCGGCGAGCGGGCCGAGGGCGCGGGTGGCGCCGGCGATCGAGGGCGCCGCGCCGCCGAGGTCGGCGAACACGGGCCGTCGCCTGGCTCGAGAAGCCGCGCAGCTCGCTCATCAGCAGGCGCAGCTCGCGCAGCGTCGGCGGCAGCAGCTCGACCTGGCGCTCGATGTCGGCGCGGCGCTCGGCCGAGGCCGCGGCGGTCTCGCCGGCGTTGTCGATGAAGCCGGCGACGTGCTCGCGCTCGCGGGCGAGCGGGCCGAGCACGGTGTCGGAGTCGCGGGCGAGCTGCGCCAGGGTCTCGTCTGGCTGGGCGAGGATCGCGAGAACGCGGTCGGTCTCGCGCAGCGCCGGATTGGCGCGGTCGATCACCTCGCCGAGCTCCTCGCCGCGGGCGGCGAGGGCGGCGCCGAGGTCGTTGAGGATGATCGAGAAGCGCTCCCGGTAGGGCCGGCGCATGATGTTGTTGACGAGGTCGAGGTCGACCGACTTGCCGTTCGCCTCGAGCGGCAGCAGGAGCTGGCCCTCGCCCGGCTCGCCCTCCTCGATCGGCTCGAGCGGCGGCGGCGGCTCGCGACCCCGGCGCGCGCGGCTGGGTCGGCTCGCAGTCGATGAAGCTTCTCGCCGAGCAGCGACTGCGGGCGGATGATGCAGGAGGCGTCCTCGCGGAAGTCCTGGAACGCCGGGTCGTCGATCCGCAGCACGATGATCGCCTTGCCGGGCTCGGCGTGCGGCTCGGGATCGAGGCTGACCACCTCGTCCTCGCGGCTGACGTCGGTCGACTCGACCACGCCGACGTCGCGCGCCGGCGATCCGGACCTCCTCGCCGGGGACGATGAAGTTGCCGTTGTCGAAGGCGGCGCGGACGAGGTAGCGGTCCGCGTCGTCGCCCTCGGCGCCGGTGCCGAAGACGAAGCAGCGGCGGCGACGGCGAGAACGAGCAGGGCTGTCGTCGGCGATGCGTCTCATGGCCCGGTCGGGCGTGTCGGCCGGGTCGCACTTGCCGGCGAGGAAGCCGTCGGCGAGGAACGGGCTGGAGCCGTCGGGCGCGGGCTGGGTCGCGCGCGCCCGGGCAGGGGGTCAGCGAGCGGCTCGAAGTCGAGACGTCGAAGCGCTGGCTCGCCGGCTGCGGGTCGAGCAGGCTGGTTGCCGGGTCGTAGTCGAAGAGCCCCGTCGCCGGCAGGGTCGACGCGGGCGTAGTGGCCGTTGCGCGTCGTAGTAGGCGGTCGCCTCGGCCGAACTTGGTGACGAAGCGCCATCAGGTCGGGCGAGTACGGGCCGGGCGAACTCGGATGTTCGCCTCCGAGTCGTTGAGCGCCTCGATCGAGGGTCCGACCGCGCGATCGCGTCGTTCTGCTCGAACTCGGGCGAGTCGCGGAGCAGGTCGGCGAGATCGTTGGCGGGCCCGCGCGCTGAAGACCGCGCGGCCGAGGTCGCTGAAGACGGGGATCGAGCGCTCGGCGACCGGCCGCAGGTCGCGCAGGAACGGCGGCCAGGTTGCGTGGTCGACGGCTTCGCCGCGGCGACGAACGGGTCGAGGTCGTCGAGCGTCGCCCGCAGGTTGACGAAGGTGGTGTTCGACTGGCGGAGGGCCGGCGGCAGCGCGAAGAGAGAGCGGTCGAGCGCGGAGTTCTGGCTGGCGATCGCGCCGAGCGCCTCGTTGGTGTTCGAGACGAGGCGGTGAGGTCGTCGCGGCGGCGCGGCGATCGTGTTCATCAGGCTGCCGGTGTCGACGACGAAGTCGGTGAAGACCTGCTGGTCGCGGGTGAGCTCGGCGAACAGCTTCTCGGTCGAGGAGAGGCCCGGGGTTCAGGAACTTGTAGGCGCGGTTGGCCTCGGGGCCGCGGCCGGCGTAGATCGCCGCCTGGCCCTGCGATCACCTTCTGCAGCGCCCGCCGCGCTCGCGGCCGGAAGGTGTCGAAGAGCTGGTCGATGTCGACCGGCGCGGTCGTGTCGGCCTGCGTGGATCAGCTCCGATCGAGTCGAGCTCGTCGGCGTTGTTCGGGCCCGGGGGTGACCGAGATGTAGCGGTTGGCGATCCCGGAGAGCGACGTCTGCCGGATCACCGCCTCGGTGCCCTCGTGAGGGGCTGCTCGGTCGTGATCGTGACCTCGGCCTGGTTGTCGTCGGTGAGGTCGATCCTCGACCGTGCCGACCGGGACGCCGCCGATCCGGACCTCGTTGCCCTGGACGAGCTGGCCGCCGGTCTCGAACAGGAGCCGGTAGGTGTTGGCCCGCCGCCGCCGCGAGAAGAGCAGGATCAGGACGAGCACGATCGCCGCGATCAGCGCAGCGATCCGGCGGCGAGCCGTGCGATCGGGGACTCATTCTCTGTCATGCACGCACAGGTGATTCCTTACCCCCCGGTCGACGCTCTCCTCCTTTCGACCGCTGATTTCGCAGGCATGCTACCCCTGCGCCCGCGCGGTGCAAGAACGCCTAACGCGAACTCAACGTAAGTCCTGGCCAACGCCTGTCACGCCTGCGACGAGCAGGGTCTGCGCCGCGCGGCCGATCCGGCCGCGCTCGTCGCGCGAGCAGCGTGTCGCGCAGGCCCGAGGCCGCTCGGCTCGGGCAGGGTGAGCGCGTCGAGGTAGACCCACTCGCCCTCCGGCTCGCGGTGCAGATGGACGCTGAGATCGACGTTGATGAAGAGGAAGCGCCGCCAGTCGAGCGCCGCGCTGACGCCGTTGCCGGAGTCGGCGGCGACCATGACCCGCTGACAAGCGGCGTCGGCTCCTCGCCGGCGACGAGCGGGTACGCGCATCCGCATCCAGACCGTCGCCGGGCCCGGCCTCGAGGAAGCCGCCGCGGACGAAGCGGTAGTCCATCGCGGTGTGGTAGCCGACGTCCTGGCCGGTGGGGAAGAACTCGCCCGGCTCCGCCGCCTCCGGGACCGGGCGGCGGCTCCTCGTCGAGGCCCGGGAGGCCGTCGGGAGCTCGACCGGCTCCGGTTCGCAGCCGCCAGGCGCGTCGCCCGCATGACCTCGCCCTCGCTCGTCGGAGAGGCTCGCCTCGCAGAGCTCGACCCGGCGCCCGGGCTTGACCACCCGCGCCGCGACGGTCGAGCGGCGCGATCGGGACCGAGCGCAGGATCTCGAGCGTGATCCGCCCGACACCGGGCCTGTCGCCTCCGGCCCCAGCCGCTCGAGCTCGCGCGCGATCAGGCCCGCCGGCGGGCCGGCGTGCTGGGCATCCGGGTCCCACGGCCCGCGGGTCAGCTCGGTCGCGCGAAAGCGCTCGCCGTCGGGCTCGTAGAAGGCGTCCGGCACGGCTGAATTCGTAACGAATGGGCGCGACTACGCGCGACTAATGCTGCAGAGACCGAACCGAAGGAGAACACAGTGGAGAAGGTGAAGAAGTCGGACGCCGAGTGGCGCGAGCAGCTATCCGACGAGGAGTACGCCGTCGCCCGCAAGAAGGGCACCGAGCGCGGCGTTCACCGGCCGCTACTGGGACAGCGAAGGACAAGGGCACCTACCGCTGCGTCGGCTGCGGCCAGCCCCTCTTCGACTCGGAGACGAAGTTCGACTCCGGGACCGGCTGGCCGAGCTTCTACGAGCCCGCCGACGGACGAGAACGTGGAGACCGAGGAGGACCGCAGCCTGCTCATGCGCCGCACCGAGGTCCACTGCAGCCGCTGCGACACCCACCTCGGCCACGTCTTCGACGACGGCCCGAACCCGACCGGGCCTGCGCTACTGCATCAACTGCTGCTCGCTGGACTTCGAGCCGGAGAGGCTCGGACGAGGGCGCTAGCGAGCCGGACCTGAGCGGCTCGCCGGCGCGCCCGCCGCCACCAGCGCCGGCCGGCATCGTGACGCCGCCTTCGGCGTCCTGGCGGTTCTCGATCAGCGCGATCAGCGTGCGGCCGATCGCGACCGCGGTGCCGTTGGTCGGTGTGGACGTGCTCCGGGGGGGCCTCGGGCTCGGGCCGGTAGCGGGCGTCGAGGCGGCGGGCCTGGTAGTCGGTCGTGTTCGAGGTCGAGGTGACCTCGCGGTAGCGCTCCTGGCTCGGGATCCAGGCCTCGCAGTCGAACTTGCGCGCGGCGGGAGCGCCGAGGTCGCCGACCGGGATGTCGACGACGCGGTAGGGGATCTCGAGGGCGGACAGGATCCGCTCCTGGATCGCCGAGCAGGCGCGCGTGCTCGGCGACGCGACGCGCCCGGCTCGCAGAACGAGAACATCTCGACCTTGTCGAACTGGTGGACGCGGAAGATCCCGCGGGTGTCCTTGCCGGCCGCGCCGGCCTCGCGCCGGAAGCAGGTCGAGATCCCGGCGTAGCGGCAGCGGCAGCTCCCCGGCGGCGAGGATCTCGCCGGCGTGCAGCGCGGCGAGCGAGACCTCCGAGGTGCCGACCAGGAAGAGCTCGTCGCGCGGGACCTCGTAGATCATCTCGCGCTCGGCGGGGAAGAAGCCAGTGCCGTAGAGGGCCGGTGCTCGCGGACGAGCACCGGCGGCACGACCGGGACGAACCCCTCCGGCGCGAGCAGGATCGAGCGCGAAGCGGACCAGCGCGAGCTCGACGAGGACGAGGTCGCCGAGCAGGTAGGCGAAGCGGGAGCCCGATGCCTCGGCGGCCTGCTCCATGTCGATCAGGCCGAGCGCCGTGCCGAGCTCGACGTGGTCGCGCGGCTCGGGAAGCCGAAGTCGGGCGCTCGCCGACCTCGCGGAGGACCGTCCGCGTCCTCCTCGGTCTCCCCGTCCGGCGCCTGCGGGGTCGGGGACGTTCGGCAGCCGGGTCGCCAGCTCGTCGAGTGCTGCCTCGATCTCCGCGAGCTCGGCCTCGAGGCGCTTGATCTCGGCGCCGAGCTCGCGCATCGCCGCGATCTGCGCCTCGGCGTCCTCGCCCGCGCGCTTCGCCTCGGCGATCGCGTCGGAGACCTGGTTTCGCCGCGCGCGGCGCTCCTCGATCCCGGGCAGGAGCTCGCGGCGGCGGGCGTCGAGCGCGAGCAGCTCGTCGAGCGTCCTCCGCCGCGCCGCGGCGCGCGAGCGCCTCCCGCGCCGGGCCGGGGTCCTCGCGGATGCGCTTCAGGTCGAGCAGGGCGCGGGCGCCTATTCGTCCTCGGGCTTGCCCGACGGCTCCTGCTCGGAAGCGACCTCCGCCTCCTCGGCCTCCGTCTCCGCCTGCGACGGCTCCTGCTCGGAGGTCGGCACGGGCGGCTCCTCGACGTCGGTGCCGGAGTACTCGTCGACGAACCGGGCGACGCTCCTCGGCCTCGTCGCCGACGACGATGTTCTGGGGCATGATCGCCCCCGAGAAGCCGCCGTTGCGGATCGCGTAGAGGGCGTCCTCGTAGTTGACCGCGGCGCTGATCGAGGTTCGGGCCCTGGACCCGCAGCTCGCGGTCGGCGGAGCCCTGCGCCCCCGCCGGCGTGAGCGTGTGACAGCCCGAGCAGCGCTCGGCGAAGAGCTGCGCACCGGCGTAGGCCGGGTCGTCCTCGGCGACGATGATCCCCTCGGTCCCGCAGGCGCCGAGGGCGACCGCGGCGAGCCCGGCGAGAACGGTTGCGGGCACGGCTCGCGCCACGAGACGGTTCAGGGATCGCACGGCGGCGGCATCATATCCGCGTGGACTCGACCGACTTCCGCCGCGCGATGGCCCAGCTGCCGACCGGGGTGACGGTCGTCACCGCGCTCTCCGACGGGGCGCCGGCGGGGGCCACGGCCGGCGCGGTCACCTCGCTCTCGCTCGAGCCTCCGCTGATGCTGGCCTGCCCTCGACCGCGGCTCGCGAACCCTGGACGCGGTCCGCGAATCGCGCCGCTTCGCGGTCAACGTGCTGGGCGCCGAGAGCGAGGAGCTCGCCCACCGCTTCTCGACCAAGGAGCACCCCACGGTGAAGTGGGACGGCATCGAGTGGACCGAGCGCTCGGGCGCCCCGTGGATCGCCGGCGCCGTGCTCGCGGTCGCCTGCGGCCTCCGCGACCTCCACGACGGCGGCGACCACGTGATCGCCACCGGCGAGGTGCTCGACGTCGAGGCGCCCGGCGGCGAGCCGCTGGTGTTCTGGCGAGGTACCTACCGTGGGCTCAGTGATTACTCCTAGCGATCAGGAAGCGCCACTCGTTCTCGATGCGGTAGCCCCCACTCGCATCTCGATACGGCGCCATCGCGTCGACGATCGCGCTTCGCACCGGCTCCTCGCCTGACCTCCGGATCGCCTCGACGATCAGGCCCGGGGCGAGCAGGCTGCGCGCCAGCGCCTCCTCGTCGGGGTACTCGAAGGAGTAGCTGAGCTCGAAAGCCGGGCCCGGGGTGAGGTCGGCCTCCGCGGCGATCCCCTCCAGCACTCCCGGCTCCCACAACGGCGGCGGGGCGGGCGCGTCCGGGGGCGGCGGGGGCATGAGCGGCCTCACCGCCTCCTTCATCGCGGTCAGATCGCAGCGCTCCGGCCGTCCCCAGACCTGGATCACGATCGGCGCTCCGCGCTTGGCCACCCGTCCCGCCTCGCGGAGCGCCGCGGTCATGTCGGCGGCGAAGAAGAACGAGTTGAACCCCGCGACGAGGCCGAAGGAGTCGTCGTCGTAGGGCAGGAACTGAAGGTCTCCGACTCGCAGATCCGCCTCGGGCACACGCCGTCGAGCGAGCTCGATGAGCGGCTCGGCGGCATCGAGGCCGAACACTCGCGCTCCGCGGTCGGCCGCCAAGCGGAGGAACACTCCCGACCCGCACCCGACCTCGAGTACGGCGTCGCCGCGCGACAATCCGACCCTCCGAATCGCCTCCTCGTAGGTCGGGACCTGCTGCTCCTCGGTCTCCGCCCAGTCCTCGGCCCGAGCGCCCCAGAGGTCCCCGTGACGTGGAGCGCTTCCTGTCGCCTGCGTCGTCGTCGTCATCGTCCGCTCCTCCGCTTAGACTATGGTTCATAGGCTTTATACCTATGGACCATAGTGATGTCAAGTAGCGAGCTCAGCCTCTTCTCCTACGAGATCATGGGCCTGGTCGGGAGGACCGGGGCCGGCGCACACGATCTGCTGCGGATGGCGCGCCGGGGCAGGCTCCTCGCCTGGGCCGGCGAGAGCCAGTACTACGTTGAGCCGAAGCGGCTCGCCAAGCTCGGTTACCTCGATGCGCGCAAGGAGCCGGGCAAGACCCGTGAGCGCACCGTCTACACCCTCAACGACAAGGGCCTTCGTGCGCTTCGCGAGTACGCGAGCACGCCGGTGCGCTTCACGCCGCTGAAGAGCGAGCCGCTGCTCCGTCTGTTGATCGCCGACCTCGCCGGCGAGAAGGCGACCCGGGAGAGCATGGCCACCTTGCGTGAAGACATCGCGGACATTGCCGCGCGACTGGAAGAGGCCGCCGCGAGCGCGGAGACGCTCCCCCATCGCCGCAAGTACCTCATGCTCGTGGTCGAGTTCCTGCGCCGGCTGCTCGAGCTCCACCTCGAACTGGTGGACGAGGTCGAGCGCGAGCTCTCCTAGACCGCAGGGCCGACCGCGGTCAGCGCGTCCTCGACCGTGGGGCACACCGGGACCTCAGCGAGTTCGGCGCCGACGACCTCGAGGGTGCGGGCGACCGCGCCCTGGAAGCGATGCACCGTGCCGAGGTCGAGCTCGCCGCGCACGCGGACGATCGTGGCGCCCGGTCTAAAGCCCCGCGCTGGTGAACGCCGCGCGCAGGGCGAGGCCGAAGACGACGAGCGCCGAGAGGGCCATGATCCCGGTCTCGTTGCGGGTGATCGCGAGGGCGATCGCCCGGCGGCGGGCGTCGGGGAGCGCGTCGAAGTCGAGTCCCTCGAGCTCGCGCTCGGAGATCCCCGCCCGCGCTCCCTCCGCGAGGAAGGAGACGAGGAGGGGGAGCAGCCCGTAGACGTAGTGCAGGCCGTCGGGGGGCTCCCGGCCCGAGAGCACGAGGAAGGTCCCGATCAGCACCTGGATCAGGACCGTCGCCTGGGCGATCCGGAGCTGGTACCAGAACGCCACCGAGGGCTCGCGCCGCAGCCAGGCGACGCCGCCCCAGAGGCCGGCGAGCAGGTTCGTCGCGATCACCGCGATACCCGTCCACATGTGGACTTCCTCCATCGCTCAATGCCGCCCTGAAGGGTCGGAGTTCCGCTTTCTAATGCGGAAAAGCACTATGTAACAGATTGGTACAAAGTCGGGTAGTCGGGTAGTCTCAGGCACGCAGTGCTACAGAGCTACCTCCCTGTGATCGTCTTCGTCGGGCTCGGCGTCGTCGTGGGAGGCGCACTCGTAACGCTCAACCGCCTGGTCGGCCCGCAGCGCCCGAACCGGGTCAAGTCGGAGCCGTATGAGTGCGGGCTGCCGACCCAGGTCTCGCGGACCTTCCGCTTCGGGGTCAGCTTCTACATGGTCGCGATGCTCTTCATCCTCTTCGACATCGAGGTGGTCTTCCTCTACCCCGTCGGGGTGATCCTGCAGTCGGCGGACTCGGTCTTCGTGCTGGCCGAGATCCTCGTCTTCGTCGCCCTTCTGCTCGTGGCGCTGGTCTACGTCTGGCGCCGGGGGGCGCTCGATTGGAAGTAGTCCGCCGCGAGAGCCTGCGCGCGACGGCGCCCCTCGAGGAGCCCCCCGCTCGCGAGGATCTGCGGGTCCGCCAGCTCCGCGCGCGCGATCTTCTGCGCGGCGACCTCCAGGGGGAGGACCTCGAGCGCTACGTCGAGGAGGCGGTGGTCACCACGAACCTCGACAAGGCGCTCAACTGGGCCCGGGCGAACGCCATGTGGCCGCTCACCTTCGGGCTGGCCTGCTGCGCGATCGAGATGATGTCGATCGTCTCGCCCCGCTACGACATCGCCCGCTTCGGGGCCGAGAACCTGCGGGCCTCGCCGCGCCAGGCCGACTTCATCATCCTCTCGGGCCGGGTCTCGATCAAGATGGCGCCGGTCATCCGCCGCATCTACGACCAGATGCTGGAGCCGAAGTGGGCGATCTCGATGGGCGCATGCTCCTCGTCGGGAGGGATGTTCGCCAACTACGCGGTGGTCCAGGGCGCGGACAAGTTCATGCCGATCGACCTGCACGTCCCCGGCTGCCCGCCGCGACCGGAGGCGCTGATCTACGGCTTCAACAAGCTCCAGCGGAAGCTCGTCGGCAACCCCGACCCGGGCTGGCGGCGCCGCTACAAGGCCGAGGGAACCGAGGAGTGGGCGCGCGCGGCGAGCGGCGAGCCGACCGCCGAGGAGCGCGAGGCGTACGAGCGCGCCCGCGAGCTCGCCGCGGCGGCGGCTCCGGTGCCGACCCGGACCTCGAGCGGGCCGGGCGCCTGATGCCCGACGCCCCCGGTCTCGAGCTGATCGCCCAGGAGGTGAACGCTTCCCGCGAGGGAGCGATCCTCGGCACCTACCACGAGCGCGGCCAGGCCTGCCTGATCGCGAACCCGGCGCGGATTCTCGAGGTGCTGCGCTGGCTCCGCGACACCCCTGGGCAGGAGTACCACTTCCTCGCCAGCCTCCACGGCGTCGACTATCTCCCCGCCACCCCACGCTTCGGCGTCCATTACGAGCTGCTCAACATGCCCCGGGTGGAGCGGGTCCGCGTCCGGGCGGCGCTCGAGGACCCGGGCGGCGAGGAACTACCCGAGCTCGACTCCTGCGTCGAGCTCTTCCCCACCGCCGAGTTCCAGGAGCGCGAGGCCTACGACTTCTTCGGGATCGTCTTCCGCGGCCATCCCGACCTGCGGCGGATCCTGATGCCCGAGGACTACGTCGGCTGGCCCCAGCGCCGCGACTTCCCGGTCGGCGGCGAGCCGGTCACCTTCACCAAGCACGAAGCCGAGCTGCCGGGGTCGCCGGCGTGAGCGACCGGGTCGAGACGGTCGGCGGCTCGGTCGCCGAGCACGAGACCCTCGAGCGGACCGACGCCGACGAGGCGATCGGCCGCAGCGCCGTCGAACGGACCGACGCCGCGCCCGAGGACCTGGAGCCCGAGCAGGAGCTGCTGACGCTGAACATGGGTCCGCACCATCCGGCCACCCACGGCGTCCTGCGCCTCGTGGTCACGCTCCAGGGCGAGAACGTCCTCGACCTGAAGCCGGTCATGGGCTACGTCCACACCGGGATCGAGAAGAACTGCGAGGACAAGTCGTACTGGAAGGTGATCCCGTTCGTCGAGCGGATGGACTACATCTCCTACTTCTTCCAGATGGAGGCGTTCTGCGGCGCGGTCGAGCGCCTCCTCGAGCTCGAGGTGCCGCGGCGGGCGCGCTGGCTGCGCACCCTGCACATGGAGCTCAACCGGATCCACTCGCACCTGGTCTGGCTCGGCACCTCGGCGCTCGACCTCGGCGCGATGTCGATGTTCTTCTACTGCTTCCGCGACCGCGACCGGATCCTCGACCTGTTCGAGATGTCGACCGGGCAGCGCATGCACACCCGCTACTTCCAGGTCGGCGGGGTGATCGAGGACATCCCGCCGGACTTCGCGCGCCGCGTCCTCGATTTCTGCGACGAGATGCCGTCGCGGGTGGACCAGTACGAGGCGATCCTCAACCGCAACGAGATCTTCCTGCACCGGACGCGGGACGTCGGGATCGTGTCCCGGGAGCGCCTGCTCGAGCTCGGGGTGACCGGGCCGCTCCTGCGCGCGGCCGGGGAGCCGTGGGACCTCCGCAAGGTCGAGCCCTACGCCGCCTACGAGGAGATGGACTTCGGGATCCCGGTCGGCACCGTCGGCGACGGCTACGACCGCTACCGGGTCCGCACCGCCGAGATCCGCGAGTCGGTGAGGATCATCCGCCAGGCGGTCGAGGGGCTGCCCGAGGGCGCCTACATCGCCGGCGACCGCAAGGTCTGCCTGCCGCCGCGCGACGAGCTCTCGACCTCGATGGAGGCGCTGATCCACCACTTCAAGCTCGTCACCGAGGGCTTCAGGGTTCCCCCGGGCGAGGCGTACACCCCGGTCGAGTCGCCGCGCGGGGAGCTCGGCTGCTTCGTGCTCGCCGACGGCTCGGCGAAGCCGGCCCGGGTCCACTTCCGCGACCCCTCGTTCGTCAACCTCCAGGCGCTGCGGGAGATGAGCGTCGGGGGCCTGATCGCCGACCTGATCCAAAACCTCGCGATGCTCGACCCGATCCTCGGGGGGATCGACCGGTGATCCGGGGCGAGGACTACTGGGGCGAGGCGGCCCCCGAGGCCGAGGACGTCCCGGAGCTCCACGAGGTCGAGCTCCCCGACGAGCTGCGAGCGGAGATCGAGTCGGCGATGTCGAAGTACCCGCAGATCCGATCCGCCTCGATCCCGGCGCTGTGGGCGGTCCAGCGCCGCTACGGCTGGTGCACACCGGATGGGATCCGCGAGGCGGCCGCGGTGATGGGGGTGACGCCCGCCTACCTGGAGTCGATCGCGACCTTCTACGACCTCTTCGCGACCGAGCCCGTGGGCCGACACCGGGTCCTGGTCTGCCACAACATCTCGTGCTGGATGAACGGCGGTGACGAGCTCCTGCGCGCGTTCTGCGAGGCCGCCGACGCGGATTATGAGGAGGCCGATCACGGCGGCGCGAGCTCGGCGGACGGCGAGGCGCTGATCAAGGGCTTCGAGTGCCTCGGCGCCTGCGACCTGGCGCCGATGGCCTCGATCGACGAGGTCTACTTCGGGCCCCTGAGACCCGACGACGCCGCGACCGCACTCGCCCAGCTCCGCTCCGGCGAGGAGGTGCTGCCGGAGAAGGCGCTTGCGAAGCGGCCACTGGCCGGCGGCGAGGTCCCCGATGACGCGAGGGTTGCCGATGCCTGAGACGCGGCTGCTCCTGCGAGACGCCGACGACCCGAAGCTGGCGACGATCGACGGCTACCGCGAGCGCGGCGGCTACCGCACTCTCGAACGCGCGTTCCGCGAGCTGGAGCCCACCGACCTGCTCGAGGAGATCGAGGCTTCGGGGCTCCGCGGTCGCGGCGGCGCCGGCTTCTCTATGGGCAAGAAGGGCTCCTTCCTCCCGCGCGGGGAGATGGAGAAGTACCTCTGCTGCAACGCCGACGAGTCCGAGCCGGGCGCGTTCAAGGACCGCGAGCTGATGCAGAAGAACCCGCACCAGCTGATCGAGGGGATCGCGCTGTCGGCGCTTGCGGTCGGCGCCACCTATTGCTTCATCTTCATCCGCGGCGAGTACTGGCAGATCGCCGACGTGATCGACCGCGCGGTCGCGGAGGCCTACGAGGCCGGCTACCTCGGCGAGTCGGTGCTCGGCAGCGGAGTCAAGGTCGAGCTGGTCGTCCACCGGGGCGCCGGCGCCTACATCTGCGGCGAGGAGACCGCCCTGCTCGACGCGCTCGAGGGCAAGCGCGGAAATCCGCGCCTGAAGCCCCCCTTCCCGGCGATCCAGGGCCTCTACGGCGGTCCGACCCTGATCAACAACGTCGAGACGCTCTCCAACGTCCCGCACATCATCGACCGCGGCGCCGACTGGTTCAAGGGCTTCGGCACCGAGCAGTCGCCCGGGACCAAGGTGGTCTCGGTCTCCGGATGCGTGCAGAGGCCCGGGAACTACGAGGTCGAGCTGGGGATCTCCTCCCGGGAGCTGATCTGCGACATCGCCGGCGGCCCGCCCGGCGGGCGCGAGATCAAGGCGTGGTACCCGGGCGGCTCCTCAGCGCCGGTGCTGACCGCCGCCGAGCTCGACCTCCCGTACTCGTTCGAGGCGCTGGCCGACGCGGGCTCGATGCTCGGGTCGGGGTCGGTCATCGTCGCCGACGAGACGGTCTCGATCCCCCACATGGCGCTGCGGACCGCCCGCTTCTACCACCACGAATCGTGCGGCAAGTGCACGCCCTGCCGCGAGGGGACCAACTGGACCGTGAAGATGCTCGAGCGGGTCGTCTCCGGCGACGCGACGCCGATGGAGCTCGACGTGATCGCCTCGGTGCAGGAGAACATCATCGGCCACTGCCTCTGCGTGCTCGGCGACTCGATGGCGATGCCGGTCGGCTCGATGGTCGCCAAGTTCCGGGCGGAGTTCGAGGCGATGGCCGCGGCGGCCCGCGAAGCGCAGCCCTCGCCGCTGACCGAGGCCGGCGAGGAGCCGATCCCGCTGGGGGTTCCTGGCGAGGTGACGGATATGAGCCCGAAGCGCCAGCGCGAGCCGGTGACGATCGTCGTAGACGGGGTCGAGGTGACCGCGCCGGAGGGCGAGATGCTGGTCGACGCGGCGAAGCACGGCGACGTCGAGATCCCGGTCTTCTGCTACGAGCCGAAGCTCGGCGAGCCGGTGGGCGCCTGCCGGATGTGCCTCTGCGAGGTAGAGGGGGTGCCAAAGCTGCAGACCGCCTGCTCGACCCCGATCCGCGACGGGATGGTCGTCTACACCCAGACCGATCGCGTGGTCGAGGCGCAGGAGGCCGTCGTCGAGTTCCTCCTCGTCAACCATCCCCTCGACTGCCCCGTCTGCGACAAGGGCGGCGAGTGCCCGCTCCAGGACATCGCGATGGGCTGGGGCTCCGGACGCAGCCGCTTCGTCGACGCCAAGCGCCATTTCCAGAAGCCGCTGCCCCTGTCGCCGCTCGTCCGGATCGACCGCGAGCGCTGCATCCTCTGCTACCGCTGCGTGCGCTTCAGCCAGGAGGTCGCCGAGGACGAGCAGCTCCAGCTGCTCGAGCGGGGCGATCGCAGCTTCGTCGGCACCTTCAGGGAGCGCCCCTACATCGCCCCCTTCCACGGCAACATCATCGAGCTCTGCCCGGTGGGCGCGCTGACCTCCGAGGAGTACCGCTTCCGCGCCCGGCCGTGGGACATCGAGGACGCCGGGACGATCTGCACGCTCTGCCCGAGCCAGTGCAACGTCAAGCTGACCGTCCGCGACGATCGGGTCGCGCGGGTCCTGGCGCGCGACAACCACGAGGTCGACGACGGCTGGCTCTGCGACAAGGGGCGGTTCGGCTTCCAGATGATCCACTCGCCCGACCGGATCACCGCGCCGATGATCCGCAACGGCGGTGTGCTCCGCGAGGTGAACTGGAGCGAAGCGCTCGAGGCGGCCGCGCGAGGCCTTCGCGAGGCCGGCTCCCGCAGCGCGGCGATCGTCGGCGGCGGCGCCTCGAACGAGGAGGCGTACCTGGTCCAGCGGATCGTCCGCGGGGCGCTGGGCTCGCCGAACCTCGACTCGCGCCGCGGCGCGAAGCTCCCTCGGGCGCTCCACGAGGCGCTCGCGGCGCCGGGGCTCTCGGCGGCGATCTCGGACGTCGACCGCGCCGAGGCGGTGCTCCTGGTCGGCTGCGACCCGCTCCACGAGATGCCGATCCTCGACCTGCGGCTCCGCAAAGCGATCCGCCGCCACGGCCTCCGGCTCTCGCTCGCCTCCGACCGGCCCACCGCGCTCGACGGCGGCGCCGACGAGTCGGCGCGATACGCCCCTGGCGACGCCGCGGCATTCCTCCGCACCCTCGCGGGGCTGGCCGGCGCCGACGGCTACGCGAGCGACGGCCCCTACTCGGACGAGGCGGACCGGCTGGTGTCGAACCTCGGTCGCGACTCGGCCGTCGTGGTCGTCGTCGGCGAGCGGATCACCCGCGGGTCCGACGGCGAGGCCGCCGCCTCCGCCGTCCTCGCCCTGGCCCGCGCCCTCGGCCTCGAGGGCCGTGACGGCTCCGGCGTGATCGAGGTCCCCGAGGAGACCAACGGCCGCGGGATCCGCGAGGCCGGCTGCCTCCCCGTCGCCGGTCCGGGCTTCGCCGAGACCGACGACGGCCTCGGATCCGCCGAGATGAGGGACGCGCTCGAGTCCGAGGAGCTCAACGCTCTCTTCCTCTTCGAGTCCAATCCCGTCCGCGACCACCCCGACGGCCCCGGCTGGCGCCGCGCGCTGGAGAACGCCGACTTCATCCTCGCCGTCGCCAACTTCGAGAACGAGTCCGTCCGCTACGCCGACGTGATCTTCCCCGCCGAGACCTTCGCCGAGAAGGAGGGAACGGTCACCCACCCGGACGGCCGTCTCCAAAGGCTGCGCTGCAACATCCCCGAGTCCGGCGAGCTCCGCCCGATGTGGCACGTCCTCCTCGAACTCTCCGCGGCACTCGACAACGAGCTCGGCTTCGGCAGCTATCCGGAGGTATACGCGGCGATGGCGAAGGAGACCCCGTTCCTATCGGGCGTCAGCCTCGACGAGATCGGCGGCCAGGGCCTCCGCTGGCCGGAGCGGCAGGAAGGGGTGGGCGCGGATGCCCCCTCGACCGGAACTCCGCGCGAAGTCGCGCCGGTCGAGGGGGCGTCCGCGCCCACCCCCAACGGAGCGCTCCGTCTAGGCACCTATCGAGACCTGTGGGCTGGCGAAGTCTCGGAGCGAAACCCAGCGCTGCGCTTCCTGATCCCAAGCCAGACGCTCGAAGTAGCGCCGCACGACGCGGAACGCCTCGGAGTGAAGGACGGCGACGAAGTAGTCGTCTCCTCGAACGGAAGCTCGCTGCAGGCACGCGTCGGGCTGCGCGAGCGCATGCGACCGGGCAGCGTCTTCCTGATCGAGGGCACCGCCGAGGAGAACGCGAACTTGCTCGCCGGCGCCGAGACGGTCGAGGTCCGGGCCGCGGAGGGTGAGGAGTGACGACCCTGATCGCAGAGGTTGGCTTCGCCGAGGCGACCTGGATCCTGATCGTCAAGTCGATCGTGATCTTCGCGGTGATCTTCGCGATCCTGCCGGTGCTGACGGTGGTCGAGCGCAAGGTGCTGGGGCGCTTCCAGAACCGCTACGGCCCCAACCGGATCGGACCGTATGGGCTCCTCCAGCCCGCCGCCGACGCACTCAAGCTGATCGGCAAGGAGTGGTATCGGCCGGCGAACGCGATTCCGGTCCTCTGGGCGCTGGGCCCGTTCCTGGTGATCCTCTCGGGGATCGTGACCCTGGCGATCCTGCCGTTCGGCAACGTCGAGGGGGAGGTCGGCCTCTACGGGGTCGACGTGTCGATCGGGGTCCTCTACTTCTTCGCCTTCAGCTCGTTCGCGTTCTACGGCCTTCTGCTCGGCGGCTGGGCATCGGGGTCGAAGTACAGCTTCCTCGGCGCGATGCGGGCTGCCGCGCAGCTGATCTCGTATGAGATCTCGATGGCCCTGGCCCTGCTCGGGGCGATCATGATGGCCGGCTCGCTGTCGCTGACCGCGGTGGTCGAGGCCCAGAATGAGGTCTGGTACATCGTCCCCCAGATCGTCGGCTTCCTCGTCTTCATGTGCGCGGGGTTCGCCGAGGCGGCGCGGGTCCCGTTCGACCTCCCGGAGGCAGACGCCGAGCTGGTCGCCGGCTACCAGACCGAGTACGGCGGCATGCGGTACGGCTCGTTCGCGCTCGCCGAGTACATCGAGATGTTCGTGATCTCCGGCATCGCGGTCACCTTCTTCCTCGGCGGCTGGCACGGGCCCGGGCCGAGCTTCCTCGACCCCGTCTGGTTCCTGCTCAAGACGCTCTCGCTCGTCTTCGTCTTCTTCTGGATCAGGGCGACGGTTCCCCGGCTGCGCTACGACCAGCTCATGTCGCTGGGCTGGAAGGTGCTGCTGCCGCTGGCGACCCTGAACGTGCTGGTCACGGCGATCCTGGTGGTGGTCCTGTGAGCGAGGAGTTCCCCTACCTCGCCGACGACTCGGTGGTCGAGGTCCAGCGCGGGCCCGAGCCGGGCGGCGCCGGGGGCGCCTACCGCGCCTTCGGGGAGACCCTGCGCGGACTGAAGACGACCTTCGCGCGGATCCTCGAGGGACCGGTGACGATCCAGTACCCCGAGGAGAAGACACCCGTCTACCCACGCTTCCGCGGCCGGCACAAGCTGCATCGCTTCGAGGACACCGGCCTCGAGAAGTGCGTCGGCTGCTCGCTGTGCGCCGCCGCCTGTCCGGCCGACTGCATCCGCGTCGTCGCCGAGGAGAACGACCCCGAGCACCGCGTCTCCGCCGGTGAGCGTTACGCCGAGGTCTACGAGATCAACCTCTCCCGCTGCATCTTCTGCGGCTACTGCGAGGTCGCCTGCCCCTTCGACGCGATCACCATGGGCCACGAGTACGAGCTCGCCGACTACGACCGCGGCGACCTGATCTTCACCAAGGAGATGCTCCTCGCCGCGCCGCTCGAGCGAACCCCGCTCAGGCGCGAGGGGGAGTAAGCGCAGCTCGCAGGAACTCCCCTGCGGCGGGGACCGGCGCCCGGGCGCACCGTCGTCGGCGCCCGCGCTCACCCGGCCGAGACGAGGCGGAAGTCGGCCGGGTCGGGCCGGCGGATGCGGCGGCGGTACTCGGACGTCGTCCCCGGCCAGTTGTTGGTCACCTTCCCGGAGGGGGCGCGGTACCAATTCGTGCAGCCCGCGGTCCAGACGCTCTCGGTGAGGCGGCGCTGGAGGTCGTCGTTGAACGAGCTCTGCGCGTCCTCGCGCACCTCGATCCAGCGAGCGCCTGTCCGCTCCAGGGCCCGCACCGCCTCCATCACGTAGGCGATCTGGCTCTCGAGGATCGTGATGATCGACCCCGCGCCGAGGTTCGTGTTCGGGCCGTAGAGGATGAACATGTTGGGGAACCCCGTGACCGAGAGGCCGAGGTGTGCCTCCGCCCCATCGCGCCAGGCCTCGTTCAGGTCGCGCCCGCCGACCCCTGCGATCTTCATCGGCGCGAGGAAGTCGTTGGTCGCGAAGCCGGTGCCGAAGATGACCACGTCGGCGGGATGCTCCGTGCCATCCGCGGCGATCACCCCGTCGTGGGTGAGCTCGCGAATCGGGTCCGTGACCACCTCGACGTCGTCGCGGGCCAACGTCGCCAGCCAGTCGTTCGAGATCAGGACCCGCTTGCACCCGAGCGGGTAGTCGGGAAGCAGCCTTTCGCGCAGGTCGGAGTCGCCGATCTCCTTGCGGAGCTGGTGCTCGTAGCTCCGCTCGAACGGCCGCGCGAGGACCCGGAGCCGGGTCAGGATCAGAGTGAAGAGCTCGAAGCGCAGATAGACCCAGGCACGGCTCGCCGACTGCACCCAGGGCAGCCGTCGAAAGATCCACTTCTGCCAGCCGGAATAGGGACGGTCGGGCTTCGGGATCACCCAAGGGGGCGAGCGCTGGAACAGGGTCAGCCCCCCCACCCTGCTGGCGATCTCGGGGACGAACTGGATCGCGCTCGCCCCGGTTCCGACCACCGCCACCCGCTTGCCGTCGAGGTCGACCGTGTGGTCCCAGCGCGCCGAGTGGAAGACCGGCCCACGGAAGCGGTCGATGCCCGGGAGCGGCGGGAGCACCGGCCGCGAGAGCTGGCCGGTCGCGGAGACGAGCACGTCGGCCTCCAACTCCTCGCCGTCGGTGGTCCGAATCAGCCAGCGGCCGCGCTCCTCGTCGAACTCGGCGCTCGCCACCTCGGTGCCGAGGCGCAGGTGGTCGGCGACGCCGTATGCGTCGACGCATTCCTCGAGATAGCCGAGGATCTCGTCGCGGCTGGGGAATCGTCGCGACCAGTCGTGCTTCTGCTCGAACGAGAACGAGTAGAGGTGCGACGGGATGTCGCAGGTCAGCCCCGGATAGGTGTTGTCCCGCCACACCCCTCCGACCCGCTGGGCCTTCTCGAAGATGGTGAACGCGTCGATCCCGGCCCGCTTCAGCTTGATCCCCAGCCCGACGCCGCCGAAGCCCGAGCCGACGATCGCGACGCTCGGGGGACTGGGCCTGGATCCGTTGGTTGAGGCCATCTCGGGCCCGGGTACCGTACCGACCGATGTTCGCCGCGATCCTCCTCCTGGGACTCGGGCTCGTCGCCGCGATCGGCACCGTGAACGCGCTGCGGCCCGCGAAGGTCTGGTGGCTCGTCGTCGGGAGCTGGGCCGCGGCCTGGCTGACGATCGAGCTCGCCCCGCATCTGATAATCGGCAGCGCGCTCGCCGCGGCCGGCCTGGCGGCGCTCGGAGCGCTCGAGCACACGGTCGGCGTCGTCGGGTTGGTCCTGCTCGCGGTGGCCGATCTCGTCGGCACGGTGTTCACCTGGCGCGCCTTCCGCAGCGTCGCGGCCGCGCGAGACGCCGTCGCGGAGCTCGACCCGGAGCCGGAGGTCCCCAGGTTCCCCCGCAGCCACGTCGTCTTCCCCTTCCTGATGTGGCGACGGCGCGGCGTTCGCCACGAGCGCGGCGTCGTCTACGGCCGCCACGGCACCCTGCCGCTGAAGCTCGACGTCTATGAGCCGACCGCCCCGGCGTCGGGGCGGCGGCCGGCGATCGTCGAGGTTCACGGGGGCGGCTGGATCTCGGGCTCGCGGAAGGAGCAGGGGATCCCATTGCTCAACCATCTCGCCGCGAACGGATGGGTCGGCTTCAACGTCAACTACCGGCTCAGCCCCTACGCGCACCTGGCCCGACCACGCGGTCGACGTCAAGCGGGCGATCGCCTGGATTCGCGAGCACGCGGACGAATACGACGTCGACCCGTCGTTCATCGCGATCACGGGCGGCTCGGCCGGCGGTCACATCTGCGCCTTCGTCGCCCTCACCTCCGACGACCGCAGCCTGCAACCGGGGTTCGAGGACGCCGACACCTCGGTCGCTGCGGCGGTCCCCTGCTACGGCGTCTACGACTTCCTCGACCCCGACGCGATCCAGGTCTCCGGTCGTGCAATGGGTGCTCGAGCGCTACGTGTTCAAGGCCTGGCGCGAGGAGACCCCGGAGCTCTTCCGCGACGCCTCCCCGTTTCACCGCGTCCACCCCGGCGCCCCGCCGTTCCTGGTCATCCACGGCGATGCCGACTCGCTGACGGCGGTCGAGGACGCCCGGCGCTTCGTCGAGGCGCTGCGGGAGGTCTCGCCGGAACCCGTCCTCTACGCCGAGCTGCACGGCGGCCAGCACGCCTTCGACCTGGTCCCGTCCCTGCGGACCGCGCCGGTGATCGAGGCGATCGAGCGCTTCCTGCACACGGTCCACTCACGGCGCGGGGGGCTCGACGAGGACGCCGAGCGCGAGTTCGAGGCCGCACTCGCCGACTGATCCGGGACGGCCAACGCGACACGCGACGGCGCGGAATCTCTCAGCGAGCTGACGTCCCAGCCCCGGCGAGAGGGGATCCGTTGCTGTCGCTTGGCGCAAGAAGCGGCAGCGAGCCCGCACCTCGGCCGATTGGCGCGTTTGTGTCGCATAGCGCCAGTAACGCGCCAAGTTCCGTGGAGCCCACCCGTGGAGGCTCCGACCATGACGGCACGAACGTCGATTCACCCACCTATAGCGTGGTCGAATCCACGCGCGTGGGATCCCGCTCTGGCGTCAGGCGAATTCGTAGGTGAGAAGGGCGATGCCGTCACCTACGGTCTGTGTGTCGACCAGGCGCATGGGCTTCTTATCGGTGGTCTCGCCGAAGAGACGTTCGCCGGCACCGAGCACGACCGGGAAGACCTTCAGGCGCAGCTCGTCGACGAGGTCGTGCTCAATCAGCGTGTGCGCGAGCTGGAAGCTGGCGGGGACGTTGATTTCCCCGTTGAGCTCCTGCTTCAGCTTCGAGGCCTCGGTCACGGCGCCGCCCTTCAGCACCGTCGTGTTGTTCCAGTCGGGTTCCTCGAGGGTTGAGGACACGACGTACTTGGGCAGGCCGTTCAACCTGTCCGCCAACTCGCCACTCCGGGATGGCCAGCGCGCGGCGAGCCATTCGTAGCTCCGCCGGCCCAGCAGCATGGCCTCGCTGCCCAGCGCCTCGTCAAGCGTGACCTTGGCCAGCTCTGGGAGGGCGGCGATCCGACCGACCCAGCCTCCGCGCGCGAAGCCCTCGTCACCGGCCGGGTCCTGGATGACTCCGTCGAGCGAGACGTTCTCGCTCATGACGATCTTTCCCATTCGGCTCTCCGTTCGTTTGCTTGCCTCCCACTGAGACCGGTTCAGTCAGCCGAACTCATCGACTCTCCAGCGATCGGCTTTGCCGAATAGGGTGCTCGCGTGATCGCGTTCCCCCTCCGAGGCAAGATTGCGCTGGTGACGGGGGCGGCTCGCGGCATCGGCTTCGAGACGGCTCGACTCCTGCACGCACGCGGCGCCTCGGTCGTGCTCGTCGATCTCGATCCCGATGCGGTGTCGGCGGCCGCGGCTCGGATCTCCCCCGAAGCCCTTGCCATCGACGCCGACGTCACCGACGCCGCGGCGATGGAGGCGGCGACCGAGTCGGCGGTTGAGCGCTTCGGCGGGCTCGACGTGATCGTCGCCAACGCCGGCGTCGCCACCCCGAACGCGACGATGAAGGCGATCGACCCGGACGTGTTCGAGCGTGTGCTCGAGATCGATCTGCTGGGCGTCTGGAGGACGGTCCGGCCGGGGCTCGAGCAGGTCGCGGAGCGTCGCGGCCACGTGGTCGTGGTCTCGTCGGTGATGGCCTGGGCGAACAGCGCGGGGGCTGCCGCCTACGGGATCTCGAAGGCGGGGGTCGAGCAGCTCGGGCGGGCGCTTCAGGTCGAGCTGGCGCCGCACGGGGCGGGCGCGACCATCGCCCACTTCGGCTTCATCGACACGGTGATGGTGCGCGAGTCGTTCTCCGATCCCGTGGCGCGGAAGTACGAGGAGCGGCTTCCCGCCTGGGCCCGCCGCCGCCTCACCGCCGCCCAGGCCGGGGCGGGGATCGTCGACGCGGTGGAGCGCCGGGCACCGCGGGTGATCTTGCCCCGCTGGTGGCGCGTGTTGTTCGCCCTGCGAGGAATCGTCAACCCGATCCTCGACCGGGCGACCCGGCGCGACCACGCGATGCTCGAGATGCTGCGCGCGATCGACGACCCCGCGCGCGCCGAGCACCGCGGCGGCCTCGAGACGACGGCCGGAAAGCTCTGAGTGGCCCGCCCACTCACCCGCCCGGGGGAGGGGTCTGACCCCTTGGGGGACAGGTCAGACCTGACCCCGAGAGTCGAGGCGTGGGCCCGGCAGGGGGAGATCGAGCCGGTCGCGGGCCGGCGGATCTGGGTGCGGCGCAACGAGGGCGAGGGCCCGCTCCTGCTCTTCCTCCACGGCTTCCCCTCCAGCTCGTACGACTGGCGCGACCTCTTGGCTGCGCTCGGTGAGCCGCGCTCGCTCTGCTTCGACTGCCTCGGTTTCGGTCTCTCCGAGAAACCGGGCGGCCAGGACTACTCGCTGTTCGAGCAGGCCGACCTCGTCGAGGCAGCTCGTCGGCGCCGACACGGGGCCGGTCGTCGCGGTCGGCCACGACATGGGCACCTCGGTCGGGACCGAGTTGCTCGCCCGCGACCTCGAGGGCAAGCTCGGCTTCGAGCTCGCCGGGATGCTGCTCTTCAACGGCTCGATCGTCGCCGAGCTCGCCTCGCTCACCCTCGCCCAGAAGATCCTGCTCAGCCGCGCCGGGCCGCTCGCGTCGCGGCTCTCGAGCAAGCGCTTCTTCGTCCAGCAGTTCGGCGGCGTCTTCTCCGACGCCCACCCGCTCAGCGACGGAGGAGGCCGACGACCAGTGGGCGCTGGTGTCGGCGGGCGGCGGGCGCGGACCCAGGGCCACCACCAGGTCGCCTACTACCGCGAGCGGATCGCGAACGCCGAGCGCTGGCACGGCGCCCTGCGGCGAGTGGCCCGGCGAGCTCCACTACGCCTGGGGGCTCGAGGACCCCGTGGCGACGACCCGGATGCTCGAGGCGGTCCGGGAGATCCGGCCGCAGGCGCCGGCCACCGAGCTGCCGGAGCTCGGCCACTACCCCCAGCTCGAGGACCCGCCGCAGATCGCGGCGGCGGTCGAGCGACTCGCGAGCGGCTGCAGTCCGAGATGCCACCCGCGAATAGGATGCGCCACGCATGGTCGAGGTCGCGTTTTTCGCCGGGGCGATCGGGGCGCTGGGCGGCGCGATCGCGGTGATCGCGCTCCGCAATCCCTTCTACAGCGTCCTCGCCCTGATCGTCCACCTGGTCTCGCTCGCCGGCCTCTTCCTGCTGCTCTACGCGCAGTTCGTCGCCGCCGCGCAGATCGTGGTCTACGCGGGCGCGGTGATGGTCCTCTACCTCTTCGTCTCCGCCTACGTCGGCGGGATCGAGGAGCCGATCTGGGAGCCGATCGCGGGCCAGCGGCTGCTCGCCTTCGTGCTCGCGGCGGCGCTCTTCGTCGAGCTCTCGATCGCGATCGTCGGGACCGGGCTGACGCGCGCTCGGCGAGCGAGGGCCCGCTGGTCCAGGAGAGCTTCGGCACGCCGGAGGCGATCGGCGAGCTCATGCTCGAGAAGTTCCTGATCGCGTTCGAGGCCTCGTCGCTGCTGCTGCTCGTCGCGGCGATCGGCGCCGTGGTGCTCGCGGGACGCTCGCAGTGAAGGACGCCGGGAGGTAGCCGGCTGATGGCGGTCGAGTGGTACCTCGTCCTCTCCGCGCTTCTCTTCGCCATCGGGGCTGCCGGGGTGCTGATCCGGCGCAGCCCGCTCGTGATCCTGCTCTGCCTCGAGCTGATGCTGAACGCGGGCAACCTCGCCCTGCTCGCCTTCGCGCGCAGCCTCGGCGACCAGGACGGGCAGATCTTCGCGATCGTCGTCATGGTCGTCGCCGCCTGCGAGGTCGTCGTCGGCCTCGGCCTGATCGTCGCGATGTTCCGCCAGCCGCCTGCCGCTCAACGTCGACGACATGCGGGAGCTGCGCGGGTTGAACGCGACCACGTTCGCCTGGCTGGGGCTGGCTGGCGCCGCTCGTCGGCAGCATCGTGATCGCGCTTCGGCTACCGGCACCTGCCGGGGCGAACGCGCCGGCTGGATCGGGACCGGCGCGCTCGCGGTCTCCTTCGGCTTCGCCGTCGCGACGCTCTTCTCGCTGCTCGGCGAGCCCGCCGAGGAGCGCCACCTCGCCTCGTCCCTCTACGACTACGCCGACGCCGCCGGGCTCGACATCGAGCTCGGGATCTTCATCGACCCGCTCTCGACCTACATGTTCCTGATCGTCAGCGGCGTCTCGACGCTGATCCACCTCTACTCGGTCTCCTACATGCAGTCCGACCGGGGGATCGCGCGCTACTTCTGCTACCTCAACTTCTTCGTCTTCTCGATGCTGCTGCTGGTCCTCGCCGGCAACTACGTGCTGCTGATCGTCGGCTGGGCGTTCGTCGGCTTCGCCTCCTACGCGCTGGTCAGCTTCTGGTACCGCCGCCACACCGCGACGACCGCGGGCATGAAGGCGTTCGTGATCAACGTGATCGGCGACGTCGGCCTGGTCCTCGCCGCGTTCCTGATCGTCGGCGAGCTCGGCAGCTTCGACTACGCAGGCGGTGTTCGAGGGCGCCGCGGGCGCCTGGTCGGTGAACGAGGGCGAGATCGTCGCGATCTGCCTGCTCCTCTGCGTCGGCGCCTTCGCGAAGTCGGCGCAGCTGCCGCTCCACACCTGGCTGCCGGACGCGATGGAGGGCCCCACCCCGGTCTCCTCGCTGATCCACGCGGCGACGATGGTCACCGCCGGCGTCTACCTGATCGCCCGCTCGCACCCGCTGTTCACGCTCGCCCCGACCGCCGCCGACATCGCCGCCTTCGTCGGCCTCGCGACGCTGATCTTCGCCGCGACCGTCGCGCTCGCGGTCACCGACCTGAAGCGGATCATCGCCTACTCGACGATCAGCCAGATCGGCTACATGATCGTCGGCGTCTCGATCGGCGCGTACATCGGCGGGCATGTTCCACCTGATGACGCACGCCTTCTTCAAGGCCCTCCTGTTCATGGCGGCCGGGCTCGGTGATCGGCGCGATGGCGGGCGCGCAGCACATCGACAGGATGCACGGCTTCCGCAGGGCGCTGCCGTTCACCGGCGCTGCTGCTCGCGATCGGCGCGCTCTCGCTCGCCGCGTTCCCGCCCGACCGCGGGCTTCTTCTCCAAGGACGAGATCCTCGTCTACGCCGCCGACCCGCGGCGGGATGTACTGGGCGTTCGCGATCGGCGGCTACCTGGCGGCGTTCCTGACCGCCTTCTACGCCTTCCGGATCACCTTCCGGGTCGTCAGCCGGCGCCGCCGTGCGAGGAGGCGAAGGAGCTCGAGGGCGGGCACCTCGCCCACGCCGAGCCCGTTCAACCCCGGCGACCGGCGAGAAGGAGGACACCGACGTCGGCTTCCCCGGCCCCGGCCACTACATCGCCGAGCGCGAGTGGCCGATGAAGGTCGCGATGGGCGTGCTCGGCTTCGGCGCGCTCTTCGCCGGCTTCCTCCAGATCCCCGGCGTGACCGAGGTCGTCGACCACTTCCTCGAGCCGACCTTCGAGGACTCGCCGCTCGTTCGCGATCCACCCGTCGGTGGGCGCCGAGTGGATCGGGCTCGCGGTCGGCACGGTGCTCTCCGTCGGCCGGGATCGGCGCTCGCCTACTACATGTACGTCGTCGAACCCGGGGACGACGACGCGGCTGCGCGAGCGCTTCCCGCGCGTCCACGCCTTCCTGCTCAACAAGTGGTACTTCGACGAGCTCTACGACGCGCGTCGTCTACCGGCCGGTGCTCGCGATCGGGCGCTTCTGCCAACTCGGTCTTCGAGCGCGTCGTCGTCCAGGGGATCGTCGGCGGCACCGTCGGCCTCGTCCGCGGCGCCAACGCGCTCGTCCGCTCGGCCCAGTCGGGCTTCGTCCGCGCCTACGCGCTGCTCGTCGTCGCCGGCTTCGCCTGCCTCGGCCTCTACTTCCTGATCGTGGCGCAATGAGGGGGGCGCTCGTGATCCAGGTAGATGCTCTGGCTGCCGCTCGCCGTCGGGCTCGCTCTGCCTGCTCGCTGCCGCCGCGGGCGGTGCCGGCGGCTGGCGGCGCTCGGGGCGCTGGTCGACGCTCGTCCTCGCCGCGATCATCGCGATCGACTTCGACCCCGACGTCGCCGGCCTCCAGCACGCCGTCGACGAGGCCTGGATCCCCGACCTCGGCGTCCGCTACCAGCTCGGGATCGACGGGATCAGCGTCTTCCTCGTCGTGCTCACGGCGCTCGTCTGGGCCGGCGCGGTGATCTGGTCGGCGTTCCACCGTCCCGGAGCGGCCGAGGACCTACTTCCTGATGCTGCTGCTCGCCGAGACCGCGACGCTCGGCGCCTTCCTCGCCCAGGACCTGCTGCTCTTCGTCCTCTTCTTCGACCTGATGCTGGTCCCGTTCTTCTTCCTGTTCGGGAGCTGGGGCGCCGAGAACGAGGGCGTCAAGCCGGTGCCGGCGACGATGAAGATGATGGTCTACACGCTGGTCGGCTCGCTCCTGATGCTGGTCGGCGCGATCGCCGCGGCGATCCTCGCGACGCCCGAGGGCGGCGCAGATCTCGTTCTCGATCGCGACCCTGCGCGAGAACCTGCTCCCGGAGGGAAGCCAGGACTGGATCTTCTGGTTCTTCGCGGCCGCCTTCCTGGTCAAGATGCCGGCCGTTCCTGCTGCACGGCTGGATGCCGGACGCCTACCGGGTCGCGCCGCTGCCGGTGCTCGTCGTCTTCTCCGCGGTGCTCTCGAAGGTCGGCGCCTACGGCTTCCTGCGCGTCTCGCTGCCGCTCTTCCCCGACGCGGCCGACGCAGTTCCAGGAGATCTGCTCCTGATCATCGCCCTCGCCTCGATCCTCTACGGCTCGGTGATGGCGTTCACGCAGACCAACATCCGCCTCGTCGCCGGCTTCTCCTCGGTCGCCCAGCTCGGCTTCATCACGCTCGGGATCTTCTCCCTGCGGCCCGACGGGGCCGACGGCGCGGTGCTGCAGATGGTCAACCACGGGCTCGTCGTCGCGCCGCTGCTCTTCATCGTCGCGATCCTCTACCGCGCGCGCGGGGACCGAGGACCTGCGCGAGATGGGCGGCCTGGCGATGCGGGCGCCGGTCCTCGCGGCGCTGTTCCTGATCGTCACCCTGGCGACGCTGGCGATGCCCGGCTCGTCGAACTTCGTCGGCGAGTTCTTCATCCTGAACGGCGTCTTCCAGGACCAGATCGCCTACGCGGTCGTGGCGATGATCGGGGTCGTCCTCGCCGCCTTCTACGCGCTGCGCCTCTACCAGCGCACGATGCACAACCGGCAAGCCCGAGGGAGCCGAGTCGCGCGAGATCTCGCTGCGCGAGGCGCTCGTGCTCGTGCCCGCTCGTCGCCTGCATCGTCGCGATCGCGCTCTATCCGGGCCTGATCCTCGAGCGCGGTGAGGCTCGGTGGAGGCGGCGGTGGCGCTCGAGCGAGCCGCGAGCGCTCGGTGATCGACGCGAGCGCCGAGGCGCCCATGACCTTCACCGCCCCCGACATCGACTACGCCGGGCTCTCGCCCGTGATCGCGCTGACCGCGGGGCTCGTCGTCGTCCTGCTCGTCGGGCTGGTCGGCCGGGCGCAGCGGATCGTCGTCTCGGTCGCTCACCTTCGCCACCCTCGGCGCCGACGGCCGGGCTCTGCATCTGGCAGTGGGGCGAGGCGAAGGACCTGGTCGCCGGCGCGCTCCGGCTCGACGACCTGGCGCTCGCGATCGTCGCTCGATCGTGCTCGCTCGCCGCCGCCTTCGTGGTGCCGCTCTCCTGGCGCGAGCCGGCGGCCGGAGCGGCCCGGCGAGGAGCCGCGCCACGGCGAGTTCCAGGCGCTGCTCGCTCGCCTCGGTGCTCGGCATGGTCCTGCTCGCCCAGGCGCAGAACCTGATCAGCTTCTTCGTCGCGCTCGAGCTGCTCTCGATCCCGCTCTACGTCCTCTGCGGCTCGCGCGATCCGCCGCCGCGCCTCGCTCGAGTCCGGCCTCAAGTACCTGATCGTCGGCTCGCTCGGCTCGGCGACGCTGCTCTACGGGATGGCGTTCATCTACGGCGGCTCGGGCTCGACCGACTTCACCGCGATCGCCGAGGGGATCTCGCGACGGCCTCTTCGACGACCCGCTGATCCTGATCGGGATCGCGCTCTGCGCCACCGGCCTCGCCTTCAAGATCTCGATCGCGCCCTTCCACCAGTGGACGCCCGACGTCTACGAGGGCGCGCCGACCCCGGTGACCGCGTTCATGGCGGTGGCGACGAAGGCGGCCGCCTTCTGCGTCTTCCTGCGCTTCTTCGAGGTCGCGCTCGGGCCCGCGGTCGGACGACTGGGACGCGCGCGCTCGCCGCGCTGGCCGCGATCTCGATCGTCGTCGGCAACGTCGGCGCGCTCGGCCAGGACTCGCTCAAGCGCCTGCTCGGCTACTCGGGCGTCGCCCAGGCCGGCTACATGCTGGTCGGGATCGTCGCCGTCTCGGAGACCGGCGACGAGCGCGCTCGTCTTCTACCTCGCCGCCTACACGCTGATGAACCTCGCCGCCTTCGGCGTGATCACGATCCGCGAGCGCCAGACCGCGCTACGGCGACGACATCCGCTCGGTCGAGGGCCTCGGCCGCGAGCGGCCCGGCGCTCGCCTGGCCGCTGACGATCTCGATGCTCGCGCTCGCCGGGCTGCCCGGAACGGCGGGCTTCATCGGCAAGCTCTTCCTGATCGAGGCCGCGGTCGAGTCCGACTTCACCTGGCTCGGCGTCGCTGATCGCGATCGGGACGATGGTCTCGCTCGCGCTACTACCTGCGGGTGCTCGCCTACATCTGGATGCGCGCCCGGCGACGACGGCGGAGCGCGCAGGAGGCGGCGACGCGGGTCATGCCGGCGATCGCCGGCGGCTCGCCCGAGGCCGACGCCGAGCCGGAGCCGCCGCGCAGGCGCCGACCGGGCGTCCGCTGCCGGGTGATCATCGGGCTGACGATCCTCGCCGCCGCGGCGACGGTCTTCTTCGGCGTCTACCCCGACCCGCTGACGGACTTCGCCGAGGCCGCGGGCGAGGCGCTGGCGGCAAACATAAACGGGGTCTGACCCCTCTGTCCCTGCTCCGTCCCCCTGGGGTGCAGACCCCTGTGATCGCGATCGTCGCCGCCATCGTCGCCTCGGTCGCCGCCGGCGTCTGGGCCGAGCGGCGCTCGGGGCGCGGGCCGGCGACGGCGTCGCGGCGGTCGCTGCTCCTCGTCCTCTACGTCGTCCTCCCGCCGACGACGTTCTTCAACATCGCGGCCGCCGAGATCGACGTCGACGCGGGCGTCGGGATCGTGCTCGCCTGGGTGGCGCTCGCGGCCTCGGTGCTCGCTGGCCTGGTTCGTCGCCGACGCGCGTGCTGCGGCTCTCGCCGGCCCGCGGTCGGCTCGGTCCTCGTCTGCGTCCTGATCGCCAACACCGGCTACCTCGGGTACCCGGTGGTCGCCGTGCTCGAGGGGCTCGACGCGCTCTCGGTCGCGGTCGTCTACGACATCCTCGTCGGCGTCGCCGGCGCTGCTGCTCGGCGCGTTCTCGGTGGGGGCGGCGTTCGGCGAGCGGGCCGGGGAGGGAGCCGCGGCGAGCGGACGATCGCCTTCTTCGCCCGCAACCCGCCGCTCTACGCGGCGATCCTCGGGCTGCTCGCCCCCGAGGCGCTCGCGCCCGAGGTCGCCGTGGACGTCTCGCGGATCGCGATCATCGCCATGCTGCCGATCGGGTTCTTCGCGGTCGGCGTCGCGCTCGCCGAGGAGTCCGAGCACGGCACGTTCGCCGGGATCCCGCGGCTCGACGCGCCCGGTCGCGCTCGCCGTCGCGGCGCCGGATGGTGCTGGCGCCGCTCCTGCTCCTCGCGATCGCCGCGCCGCTCATCGACCTGCCCGAGACCTACCTGCTGCTCGCGGCGATGCCCTGCGGGATCAACACGATGATCGTCACCCACACCTACGGGCTCGACCTGCGGATCTCCGCCGCGGCGGTCGCCTGGTCGACGGCGATCGCTGTGGTCGCGCTGCTGCCGCTGTCGCTACTTGTCTGAGCCCGCGGGAGAGGCTCCGCGGCGACCTTCGGCCAGCGAGTCGACGACGAGGCCGCCGATCAGGACCGTCGACGACAGGTACAGATACTCGAGCGCGATGAAGACCGTGGCGAGATGACCGAATACGGATCCGTAGCTCGCGATCTTCGTGACGTAGAGCCAGAACAGCAGCGACATCACGATCCAGCTGAACACGACGAGGATCGCGCCGAAGGTGATCCAGTGAACTGGACGCTCGATGTCGGGGGCGGCGCGGACCAGGAGACCGACGGCGGCAAGCAGGGCGACCGCGGCGAGGATCCAGCCGAGCGCCGAGACAACGGCTCCGAGCACACCGCTCGGGGCGACGTGCGTCGCGAGTCGGGGGAACGCGACCGCGGCCACGAGCAGCACGGTCACGGCGGCGGCGGTCGCGAACGAGACCAGGAACTGCTCCCGATCCGAACGCGTCTCCGCGACGGCGTAGATCGCGTTGAGCACGTGAGTCGCCGCGCGGACGACGCTGGAGCCCTCCCAGATCACGATCAGGGCCCCAACCGTGACCCAGAAGGCCACCTGTCCCTCGAAGACCGCGGTGATGGCGTCGTCGAGCAACTTGAACGCGGGGGGAGACAGGGATTCTCGAGCCTGCGGCGCCAAGTCGCTGCGCCAGACCTCCTCGAGACCAAGGGCGCCCAGCACGCCGACGGCGAACAACAGGAGCGGGATGAGGGTGAGCAGGACGCGAAAGCCGATCGCGCTCGCCTGAATCAGCAGCTTGTGATTCCGAGATACGGTGAGCACCTCGCCGACGAGCTCGCGAGGTGACATCCTCCGCGCCTCCTCGCGGATCCGTCCGATTACGGCGCGCGGTCCATGCAAGCCGTTCATCGCCCGGTCCTGCCCTCGAAACGGTGCCACGAAACGGAACTCGCCCTGGGAGACTGAGCCCATGCTCCACCACGTCTCGATCGAGGTCCACCCGGACGCCGCCGAGCGGGTGCTCGAGTTCCTCGCGCTGATCGGCTTCCAGCGGGTCGACGCGCCCGGCGAGATCGCCGAATACGTCGACTGGGTCGAGCGAGAGGGGACGCAGGTGCATCTGATCCGGACTCCCGAGCCGGCCCTCCAGCTCCTCGGCCATCCCGCCTTCGTCGCCCCCGACTACGACGCCACGGTCGCGGCGGTCGGCGAGGCCGGCTTCGAGTTCGAGCCGTCCCGCGAGCTGTGGGGCTCCAAGCGCGGCTTCGCCACCCTGCCCGGGGGCCAGAAGGTCGAGCTGATGGCGGCTCCGCCGCCGCCGACCGCGTAGCCGACCACGCGTGGACATCCGGCGACGCGGGCGCTACGGTCGCGACGGAAGCGGGATCGCAGGATGCTCCACGGGGTACAGCCGAAGCTACGCACCCAACTCGTCGCGGCGCTCGTCGTGATCGCGGCGCTCGCGGTCTCCGGCATCGCACCGGCCGCCCCGGGCGACGTGATCCAGACGCTGAACGTCGCGGCCAGCCCAGGCAAGCTCCCGGAGGACGGCGGCAAGAACGTGGAGCTTCAGATCATCGCGTCCAGCTGCTTCGAGGACACGACGCCGGACTGCCGTGGGGAGGCGCCCCAGGTTCCCGACGTCGAGCGAGCGGTCATCTCGCTCGACAAGCAGGACGTCACCATCAACCCCGGCGCCGCAAAGCGGTGCAAGGCGAGTCCCGGTGAGATCGCAGACATGAACCCGGAGCAGGCCGAATCCGCGTGCGGCGGGGGCAGCCTGATCGGTCGCGGCTTCGTGATCGCCAACAGCGGCCAGTCGATCGAGACGGGCGACCTCACCGCCTTCAACGCAAAGGTGCAGGCCAAGCCGGCCGTCCTCCTGCACGCGTATCTCCCGTCGCCGCAACAGGGCACGGTGCCGGTCGGCGTGCTGAAGCCGGGGAACAAGCTCGACGTCCAGATCGACTCGCTGCCGGGAGCAGCAGGCTGGCGACGTTCGGCGTGGACATCAAGAAGGGCAAGTACGTGCAGGCGCGCTGCGGCCGCGGCAGGGAGGTAACGACCACGTCGAAGTGGACCTACCGCGACGCCCCCGGGACGACGGTCAACGCGACGCAGCCGTGTCAGGTCAAGAAGTAACCGGGGTCGAGCTGACGGCGACCCCGACGTCCTCGCGCTGAGCGACGGCCGGGCTCGAGAACTCGATCCCCTCGTCGGCGATCGGACCGCGGCGGAGCATTCGGATGTCGAGTGGGTAGTTCTGATGCAGGCGCCAGGGCATCTCGGCGCCCTGCTTGGGCAGCGAGTCGATCGAGCGGAGCACGTAGCCGGACTGGAGGTCGATGATCGGCTCGCGCGGCACCGTCGGATCGGGGGCGCGCGGCGTCGCGATTCGGTGGCCGTTCGCGTCCATGTGGTTGAGGAGCCGGCAGACGTACTCGGTGCAGAGGTCGCACTTGAGCGTCCAGGATGCATTGGTGTAGCCGAGCGCCAGCGCGGCGTTCGGTACCCCGCTCAGCATCATCCCCTTGTAGGCGACGGTCTCCGCGGGGTCGACCCGCTCGCCGTCGACGCTCAGCTCCATCCCGCCGAGCAGCAGCATGTTGAGGCCGGTCGCGGTGATGATCAGGTCGGCCTCGAGCTCGGCGCCTGAGGCGAGGGCGATCCCGGTCTCGGTGAAGGTCTCGATCTCGTCCGTGACGATCTAGGCCTCGCCGCGGTGGATCACGTCGAACAGGTCGCCGTCGGGGACGAGGCAGACGCGCTGGTCCCAGGGGTCGTACTTCGGCCTGAAGTGCGGATCGGTCGTCGTATCCGGGGGGCAGCCTGCGCGACACACCCTTGCGCACCATCGCCTTGACCCACCGCGGCCGCCGGCGGCTGAGCTGGAAGAAGGCCTGGGTCAGAAGCACGTTCTTCCAGCGCACGATCGGATAGAGCAGGCGCGCGGGGAGGAAACGCCCGAGCAGGTTGGCGAGCGGGTCCTTCCCGGGCAGCGTCACCACGTAGCTCGGCGAGCGCTGCAGCATCGTCACGTGGGCGGCGCGCTCGGCCATCGCCGGGACGAGCGTGACCGCGGTCGCGCCGCTGCCGATCACGACCACCCGCTTGCCGTCGTAGTCGAGGTCCTCGGGCCAGTGCTGGGGGTGGACGATCTCGCCGCGAAAGCGCTCGCGGCCCTCGAACCGTGGCGTGAAGCCCTCGTCGTAGCGGTAGTAGCCGGTGCAGGCGTAGAGGAAGTCGCAGGAGAGCCGGACGGTCTCGCCGGTGTCGGCGCGCTCGACCTCGACAATCCAGCGTCCCGGTCTCGTTCGAGAAATCGGCCCGCACGGCGCGGTGCTGAAAACGGATCTTCGAGTCGACGCCGTACTCCCGCGCGGTGTCGCGGATGTAGGTGCGGATCGCCCGCGCCGTCGGCGATCGACTTCGGCCTCCTTCCAGGGCCGGAAGCGGTACCCGAGCGTGAACATGTCGGAGTCCGAGCGGATCCCGGGGTAGCGGAAGAGGTCCCAGGTGCCGCCGATCGCCTCGCGCGCCTCGAGGATCGGCGAAGCTCTTCTGCGGGCAGCGCTCGCTCAGCTGGCAGGCGGCGCCGATCCCGGAGAGCCCCGCCCCGACGAATCAGCACGTCGACGTGCTCGACCTCCTCGGTCGCGAGATCGGGCCGGGGCTTGTGCCCGTTGAATCGACCGAGGCGCACGGCCCCAGCAGTCTAGGGTTGCGGCGTGGCCGACGAAGCAGTCAGGGTCGCCGCGGTGCAGGCGACGCCGGAGATACTCGACGCTGAGGCGAGCGTCGAGAAGGCCTGCCGGCTGATCGGCGAAGCCGCTGGGGAGGGGGCGAAGCTGGTCGTGCTCCCCGAGGTGTTCGTCTCTCTGTATCCCTCCAACGCCTGGGCCCGCGAGGCGGCCTCGTTCGGCGGCTGGGACGAGCTCTGGCGGCGGATGTGGCAGAGCTCGCTCGAGGTCCCCGGCCCGCTGACCGAGCGTCTCGCCGCCGCCTGCGCCGAGCACGACGCGCACTGCGCGATCGGCGTCAACGAGCGCGAGCCCGGGCGGTCGGGATCGCTCTACAACGCCCTGCTCGTGATCGGCGCCGAAGGGGTCCTGCACAAGCACCGCAAGCTGATGCCGACGATGCAGGAGCGGATCTTCCACGGCGTCGGCGCCGGCGACGACCTCGGCGCGGTCGAGACCCCGGCCGGTCGCGTCGGCGGGCTGATCTGCTGGGAGAACCGGATGCCGCTCGCCCGCTACGCCGTCTACCGCGAGGGGCCGGAGATCTGGGTCGCCCCGACCGCTGACGACTCCGACGGCTGGCTCGCGACGATGCGCCACGTGGCGATCGAGTCCGGCGCATACGTGGTCTCGGTCCCGCAGTACATCCCCGCCTCCGCCTTCCCCGACGACTTCCCCGTCCCGCTGCCCGAAGGCAAGGAGGTCTTCTGCCGCGGCGGCGCCGCGATCGTCGAGCCGACCTGGGGCGAGGTGATCGCCGGCCCGCTCTACGACGAGGAGGGGATCGTCACCGCGGACTGCGACCTCGGCGCCTGCATGCGCGCGAAGCGCTGGTTCGACCGGTCGGCCACTACAGCCGCGAGGACGTCCTCGGGCCGCTACTGCGCCCCGAAACCTAGAAGGGGGGTCCGGCATTTGACTTGAGTTGTACTCAATGTTAGATTGAGTCCAACCCTAATGAACTCTCCGGAACGGACATACACGATGCGCGCGCGGGCCGAGGCCGTCGAGGCCACCCGCGAGCGCATCGCACGCGCGGCGCTGCAGCGGTTCCTGGCCGAGCCCTACGACGACGTCACGATCGCCTCCGTCGCTCGCGACGCCGGTGTCTCCCACCAGACGCTGCTCAACCACTTCGAGTCCAAAGACGGGCTGTTCGCGGCTGCTGCCGAGCGCTTCTCGGCCGATCTCGCGGCCTCGCGGGAGGGTCGCGCGACATCCGATCCTGAATCAGTCGTCGCTCTCCTGATGGCGCAGTTCGAGCGCAGCGGCGACGGCAACGTCCGATTGGCCTTGCTCGATGAGCGGATCGAGGCAGTCCGGATCGGGCTGGAGCAGGGACGCGCCAACCACCAGGGCTGGCTAGCCGAGGTCTTCGAAGACCGCCTGCCGTCCGATCTTGCGGAACGCCGCCGCACTCTGGCCGCGCTGCACGCCGCCACCGACGTCTACACCTGGAAGCTGCTGCGACGCGACCTCGGTCACGGCCGGCGCGCGACCCAGCGGATCATGACGGACATGGTCCGCGCGATCCTCTACACGACAAGGAAGGAACCATGAGCCGCCACTACCTCTTTACCCTCTGGGACGGGTCCGGGACGGTCCCGCCGGAGCTGTCCCTCGCGCGTGCACTGAACGAGCGCGGTCACCGCGTCACCGTCCTCGCCGATCCGACGATCGAGCGGGAGGCGGAGGCCGCCCGCGCTGACTTTCGGTCGTGGCGGCAAGCGCCGCACCTGCGCTCGCGTCGCCCGCACGACGACTACCTGCGCGACTTCGAGGTTGACAACCCGCCGGAGCTGATCGCTCGGCTGTGCGAGCGGCTCATCTGCGGGCCCGCCGCCGCCTATTCGGCAGAGACAACGATCGCGATCCGCGAAGTGCGTCCCGACGCCGTTGTGTCCAGCGCCTTCCTTCTCGGTCCCCAGATCGCCGCCGAGGCCGCGAGACTCCCGGTGGCCGCCCTGTTCTCCAACATCTATCCGCTGCCCGCCCCGGGCCTGCCGCCCTTCGGGGCAGGGCTCGCCCCGGCCCGCGACGAGGACGAGCGCCAGCTGCATGCCGCGATCGGGCAGGAGGGCGGGGCTATGTGGAATGCGCATCTCGCGCCGTTAAACGCGGCCCGCGCTGATCTGGGCCTACCGGCGCTCTCCGGCGTGTGGGAGCAGCTCGATCACGCGGAGCGCGTCCTGGTCCTGAGCTCGCCGGCCTTCGACTTCCCGGCGCAGCTGCCGGACAACGTCCGCTACGTCGGCCCGCGGTTCGACGACCCGGCGTGGGCGGAGGAATGGCAGCCGCCGGCCGGCGACGAGCCGGTGGTCCTCGCCTCCCTAAGCACCGCAAACATGGACCAGCTGGCGCTCCTGCGCCGCATCGTCGATGCCCTCGGAGCGCTTCCGGTCCGCGGCGTGGTCACCACGGGCCACGCGATCGACCCGGAGGAGCTGCCGTCACATCCGCAGGTGCAGGTGCTGCGTTCGGCGCCGCACCGCGCTGTGCTCGAGCACGCGTCGGCGGTGGTCACGCACGGCGGCCACGGCACGGTGATCAAGGCCTTGGCGGGGGACGTGCCCCTGCTCGTCCTGCCGATGGGTCGTGACCAGCTCGACAACGCCACCCGCGTGACCGAGCGGGGCGCCGGCCTGCGGCTGGAACCGGACGCCGGAGCCGACACGATCGCCGCGGCGGTGCGCCGACTGCTCGACGAGCCGGGCTTTCGCGAGGCGGCCGCGGGCCTGGGCGCACGGCTGCGGGCCGAGGCGCAGGGCGACGAGGCCGTGGCCGAACTCGAAGGGCTGGTCCGGAACGACCGCCACGCCATCCCGGCATAGGCTCGCCTGTTCCGGCCAGGAATCGTCGCCACTCACCGCGAGAACCCTGGTCGCTGCCGCTCGCGCAATAGGCGGGAGCGGAGAGGCAGCTAACCGATCCACCTTTAGGTTCGACCGCCCCGCCGAGCGGGTTTCTAGGATGGCCCAGTGCGCTATCCGGTCGAGTCGTTCACCCCCGAGGAGCGGGAGCTCCTCGCCCCCCACTTCACCAACCTCGACCGGCCGGTGTTCGCCCTCGTCAACCTGCCGGAGACGGTCAAGGGGGCGCTGTTCGCGCGCTACTCGCGCTACTCAGGGCTCGGTCCGCCGCCTCTACCTCGACGAGTTCGCCGCCGACGTCCCGAGCGGCGGGCGGCCCGTTCGAGGGCGAGGAGGGCGAGCGGGCGGCGGGCCTCTACGAGCGGGTCTTCATCGGCTACGGCGACGACTCGATCGCCCAGGTCGGCGGCGCCCACCTCGCCTGCGAGTACGTCTCGAACATCCTCACCAAGCTCCTCCAGCGCGGCCGGCTCGCCGCCTATCTCGAGCAGTCGACCCGCTACATCCCCTACGACTCGCCGCTCGAGGACCGGCGTCGAGGACGAGCCCGGGCGCTGGCGCTACTACCGCGACCCCGAGCTCGGCGACGAGTACGTCGCCGCGATGGACGAGCTGTTCGAGATCTACTCGGCGCAGCCTCGAACGGGTCCAGGCATGGGCGGAGGAGCGCTGGCCGCGCGGCGAGGAGCCCGAGGCGGCGTGGCGGCGCTCGATCAGGGCGAAGGCGCTCGACCTACTGCGCGGCCTGCTGCCCGCCGCGACGCTGAGCCACGTCGGCATCTTCGCCTCGGGCCAGGCCTACGAGCAGCTCCTGCTGCGGATGCTCGCCTCGCCGCTGCCCGAGGCGCGCGAGTTCGCCGCGATGATGCTCGACGGAGCTGCGCAAGGTGATCCCGAGCTTCGTCGCCCGGGTCGAGCGCCCGGAGCGCGGCGGCGAGTGGGTCTCCTACCTGGAGCAGCGGCGGCGAGACCGCGGAGCGCTGGGTCGCGCGGCTCGGGTCTCGACCGCCGCGAGACGAGCGACGCGCCCTCGGTCGAGCTCGTCCACGTCGACGGCACCGAGGACGACCTGCTGGCCGCATCGCTGTTCGAGGGCGCTGCGCTCGAGCGAGGCGGACGATCCGCGAGCGCGTCGGCCTGCTCGACCCGACCGAGCGCGCGCAGATGCTCGCCGAGCTCGCCGGCGAGCGCGCGCCAACCGGCGCCACCGTCCCGGACGCGGCTGGGAGGCGGTCCGCTACCGCTTCGAGATCGTCTCCGACTACGGCGGCTTCCGCGACCTCCAGCGCCACCGGATGCTGACCTGCCAGTGGCAGCGCCTCTCGCCCGACCTCGGCGCGGGCGTCCCCGAGGAGGTCCGCGAGGCGGGCGCCGGCGACGAGTACGAGCGCGCGCTGGAGATCTCGCGGACCGAGTTCGAGCGGCTCACCGATCGCGGGCTTCGCCGAGGCCGCCCCCTACGCGCTCTGCCTCGGCTACCGGATCCGCTACGTGCTCGACATGAACGCGCGCGAGGCGATGCACCTGATCGAGCTGCGCTCGGGCCGCGAGGGGCACCCGACCTACCGTGCCGTCGCTCAGGCGATGCACGACCGGATCGCCGCCGTCCACCCGAACGTCGCCGCCGCGATGAGCCACGTCGACGAGACCACCGAGCCCCGCCTGGAGCGGATCATGAGCGAGATCCGCACCCACCGGAAGCGCCTCGCCGTGACCGGCGCCTGAACCTGCCTCAAGCTGATTTCCCAGCTCACGGCGTAGACCTATTACGCTGCCCACATGCGGGGTAGCACCGCGCTTTTCCTCGCCGGGGCAGCGGCGATCGTGAGTGGGACCGTTGCGCCGGCCTTCTCGGCCGACGACCCGGCGCGTGTCGAGCCGGCGCCGGTGGCGGAGAGCGCCGACGACCCGGCGCCGAGCGATGAGGCGGCGGTCGAGGCCGTCGAGGCCGACGAGGGCTCGGCCGGAGAGCTCGAAGGCGGGCTCGAGCGGCCCTCCCTCGAGCCGGCGATCGACGAGCGCTCCCGGGAAGACGAGAAGGGCCGCGACCCGAAGGCGCAGCAGCGCGACTCCGACGACTCGAAGCGGCCGCTCGCGAGCGCATCGGTGACGATCAAGAACTTCAAGTTCACCCCCGAGACCGTCACCGTCTCCCCCGGCGACAGCGTCACCTGGACCAACCGGGACACGGCCCAGCACAACGCGGTCGACCAGGAGGAGGAGTTCGAGACGAGGCTGCTCGAGAAGGGCCAAAGCGACTCGGTGACGATCGACACGGCGGGCACCTACGACTACATCTGCACCGTGCACCCGGACATGAAGGGCAAGCTCATCGCCGAGACCGGAGGCGGATCGTCGAGCGGCTCCGGCAGGTCCAGCTCCGGCGGCTCGACCGGGAGCACGGCTCGCCGATCGGGTCATCCGGCTCGACCTTCCCGAGCTCCAGCTCCGGCTCGGGGTCGTCGAGCAGCGGATCGAGCGGCAGCCTGCCCAACACCGGTCAGGACCAGCTCCCCCTCCTGATCCTCGGCGCGGGCCTGATCGTCTTCGGCCTCGCTCGCCCGCGCCTTCCACGAGTACTGGATCTGGCGCTAGAGGAGCCGCGTCTGTGCACTTGACCACACCATGGTGTGGTCAATCGAACAGTGGTGTCTAGGCGGTGGCCGGCTCCGCGGCGGTGACGGCGACCTCGATCAGCGCTCGCATGAAAGCGGGCAGATCGTCGGGGCGGCGGGAGGAGACGAGGTTGCCGTCGACGACGACCTCGGCGTCCTCCCAGTCGGCGCCGGCGTTTCGCAGGTCGTCGGCGATCGTCGGATAGGAGGTGACGCGGCGACCGTCGACGATTCCCGCCGAGACCGGGACCCAGCCCGCGTGGCAGATGAAGGCGATCGGCTTGCCGGCCTCGTCGAGCCCGCGGACCAGGCGCTTCACCCCTTCGTCCGTGCGCAGCTTGTCGGGCCCGAAGCCGCCGGCGATCACCAGCAGGTCGAGATCGCCGGGCTCGAGATCGGCGGCGGCGACGGTCGTCTCCAGCTCCTGACCGCGCTTGCCGGTGAGCGTCTGACCGGCCTCGACCCCGATCAGCTCGACGCTCGCCCCGGCCTCCTGGAGGCGGTAGTACGGATAGGTGGCCTCGGTGTCCTCGAACAGCGGACCGATCATCACCCCCGCTCGCCTGCCGGAGAGGGGTTCCTCGGTGCTCATGTGGCGAGATTAGCGCAGGGCGCCGCGATGGCGGGCGACGAAACGGTAGGCGCGCTCGGTCAGGCTCGGGTATGCGCCGAGGAGCAGCGCCGGGAGGCGGCCGCCCGGCAGCAGGCGGAGCATCGGCGGCGCCGCGGCGCCGGCCGACCATCGCTCACCGGCGGGCGAGACCAGGTGCCAGGAGGCCATCCGTTCCTCCTCGCTGAGGTCGTCGAGAAGCGTCGCGGCCCAGGGGGATTGCAGGGCCACCGGCTCCAGCCGACCGGATCGATCCCACCGCAGGATCCAGCCGAGCGAGCGGCGGCAGAAGCCGCAGTCGGCGTCGTAGAGGACGAGCCAGCTCGCCTCGGGCTTCGAGCTCAGACGATTGATTCCCAATTCGCGTGGCCGCGGGGACGTGGCTGGCCAAGCTGGGCGGTGCACGCGGTCGAAGCGCGTAGCAGCGCTACGCGCGAGCGCCGCGGGTGCCAGGAGGTCACCGAAGGTGACCGGCAGTTGCCGGCGTCCAGCGCCGTGCCAGGCGCGTCATCCGCGGGTGCGGGAATCGGAATCAATCGTCTAGTCCTCGCAGATGTCCGCGACTCGCGCTTCGGCGACCTTCGCCAGCTCCTCCGGCGAGATCAACAGCGAGTGGCGATGGTCTCCGCCGGTGCAAAGGATGCGCTTGCGGCCCATCAGGTGCCGGTCGACGACCTCGGGCGCCCGCACCATCGGCCCGAGCGGCGGCATCGCGCCGACGTCGAACTGGGCGAAGTCCGTCTCCATCTCGACCTCGGTCGCGAGCCTCAGGTGACGGGAGGCGTCGAACGCCTCGCGCGCCTTGTGCAGGTTGAGCCTGTGCGAGGCCGGGATCGCGGCGATCCTGTACTCCGCGCCGTCGCGCAGGAGGATCGTCTTCGCGGCGTGGTCCATGCCGACTCCCGCCGCGCTCGCCTCCTGGGCGGCGCTCATCGTCTCGCGATGGTCGACGACGTCGAAGTCGACGGGCCGCTGCCGGAGCCAGGCGACGACAGTGTCGATCCCCTGCTCATCCTGGGCCTCGCTCGTCATTTGGACGCTCCTCTCCTCGACTGCGCCCATCGTACGCCCCGTGGGACCGCCAAGCGAGAACGCGCCGGGGCTCGATTCCGATCAGCGGGCCGAGCGGGGGCTCGTCCCGGTACGGCTCGTACTTCTCGGCCAGCGCGGCCAGCGCCTCGTCCTGCTCCTCGATCTCGTGAATCCCGGCGTTTCCGAGCACCTGCACCCAGGCGAGTCGCGACCAGTCCTCCTCGTAGCGATCGAACATGACCGCGACATCGGGTCGACGCCGCAGGAAGTCGATCCGGGCCGGCTCGCGGCCCGGGCGCTTCGGCTTCGAGTCGATCGCGGTCCAGATCCGCCCGCCGGCGATCGCGAAGGTGATCGGCAGGACCCTCGGCCGGTCGTCGGAGTCGAGGAGTCCGAGGCGGGCGACGCGCGAGTCCTCCAGCAACTCGAGCGCCCAGTCATCGAGATCTCTGAGGGGGTCATCGGCCAAGGCGTTCCCAACGATGGAAATGGGTAGGTTCGAGAGGTGGACCTAAGGAGGGTGAGAACATGAGTGAAGCGCAAGACGGTGGTGGCCGAACTCGACGTCCTGCTGAAGACCGAGCAGACCTTCGAGCCGCCGCCGGAGTTCGCCGCCGAGGCGAACGCCTCGGACCCGGAGGTCTACGAGCGGGCCGACGCCGATCCCGAGGCGTGGTGGGCCTCTTGGGCGGAGAAGCTCGAGTGGATCGAGCCGTGGTCGGAGGTGCTCGACTGGTCGGACCCGCCGTTCGCGAAGTGGTTCGTCGGCGGGAAGCTGAACGCCTCGGCCAACTGCCTCGACCGTCACGTCGACGCGGGGAACGGGGAGCGGGTCGCCTTCTACTGGGAGGGCGAGGACGCGACCCGGCGCGAGGTCACCTACGCCGAGCTGCTGGAGATGACGCAGCGGTTCGCCAACGTGCTCAAGGACCTCGGCATCGGCAAGGGCGACGTGGTCGGGATCTACCTGCCGATGCTCCCCGAGACGGTCGCGGCGATGCTCGCGTGCGCGCGCATCGGCGCGATCCACAACGTCGTCTTCGGGGGCTTCTCGGCGGAGTCGGTCCGCGAGCGGATGGAGTTCTCCGACGCGAAGGTGCTCGTCACCGCCGACGCCACCCTGCGCCGCGGCGAGCCGATCCCGATGAAGGAGAAGGTGGACGACGTCCTCGACGGGATGCCGACGGTCGAGAAGGTCGTGGTGGTCCACCGCGGCGACACCGACCCCCCGATGACCGAGGGCCGCGACGTCTTCTGGCACGAGGCGGTCGAGGCCGCCGACCCCGAGTGCGAGCCCGAGCCGATGGACGCCGAGGACCCCCTCTACATCCTCTACACCTCGGGCTCGACCGGGAAGCCGAAGGGGATCCTCCACACCACCGGCGGCTACCTGACCCAGGTGTCCGCGACCCACAAGCTCGTCTTCGACCTCAAGGAGGAGGAGGACGTCTACTGGTGCGGGGCCGACGTCGGCTGGGTGACCGGCCACAGCTACATCGTCTACGGGCCGCTCGCCAACGGGGCGACCAGCGTGATGTACGAGGGAGCTCCCAACTATCCGGCAGAGGACCGCTGGTGGGAGATCATCGAGCGCTACGGCGTGACGATCTTCTACACGGCGCCGACCGCGATCCGCGCCTGCATGAAGTGGGGGGTCGAGCATCCGCAGAAGCACGACCTCTCGAGCCTGCGGCTGCTGGGGACGGTCGGCGAGCCGATCAACCCGAAGGCGCTGGCTCTGGTACCAGGAGGAGATCGGCGGCGGGCGGTGCCCGATCGTCGACACCTGGTGGCAGACCGAGACCGGCGCGATCATGATCACGCCGCTGCCCGGGCTGACGACGACGAAGCCGGGATCGGCGACGGTCCCCTTCCCCGGGGTCGAGGCGAAGATCTACGACGACGAGGGCAACGAGATCGAGGAGGGGGCCGGCAAGCTGGTCCTCACCCGGCCCTGGCCGGCGATGGCGCGGACCCTCTACAAGGAGCGCGACCGCTTCGTCGAGACCTACTGGGACGCCTACGGCCGGGACACCTACCTCGTCGGCGACGCGGCGCGCCGCGACGAGGACGGCTACTTCTGGATCGTCGGCCGGATCGACGACGTGATCAACGTCTCGGGCCACCGGCTCTCGACGATGGAGGTCGAGTCGGCGATCGTCTCGCACGACAAGGTCGCCGAGGCGGCGGTGATCGGGGTCGCCGACGAGCACACCGGCCAGGCGATCTTCGCCTTCGTAACGCCGGAGGGCCACGCGGAGGCGGGGGATGAGCTCGAGGCCGAGCTGCGCGAACACGTCGCCCACAAGATCGGCAAGCTGGCGCGGCCGAAGCAGATCGCGTTCGCCGACGACCTGCCGAAGACTCGCTCGGGGAAGATCATGCGCCGCCTCCTCCGCGACATCGCCGCCGGCAACGAGCTCGGCGACGTGACGACGCTGCGCGACCCGAGCGTGGTCGACACCCTGAAGGAGCAGGTCGGAGACGGTCAGGGCTGACGCCACGCTGCCTGGTCTCGCCTTAGCTCAGTCCGGCGGGCCCGAGCGACGGGCCTGGGGTCGCGCGCGCTACTGCCGGCGCTTGCGCTTCTGCGGGCGCTCGGTGCTTCCGCTGGCCCGCTCGACCTCGTCGGCGATCGAGCCCGGCTCCGGGGCGGGGCGTTCGGGCTCGGGCTCCTCGGGCTCGCGGGCCGCGGCGTCCGGGAAGACCTCCTCGGCGCGGCCCGTCGACCGGCTCCTCGTCCTCCCTCGGGGTGGTCGATGGCTTCTCGCCCGGCGCGGGCCAGGGGATCGCCTCGCCCGCGTCCCATGCCGGCGGCTTCCCGCCCGGGACGAGCCCCAGGAAGAGGAAGCCGAGCGCGACCGCGTAGAGGATCAGGAACACCGGCCCGAAGAGGAGGCTGGCCACGCCCACCGCCATCCCGAGCGTCCCGAGGAAGCGGGTCAGCAGGCCGACGCGCATCGCGTAGAGCGACGTGTAGACGACCCCGACGACGAGGCCGAGGCTTCCCGCCAGCTGGAGGCCGCTGGAGACCGTTGCGAGCGAGTCGTCGGCGATCAGGTCCTCGACGCATTGGTCCTGGTCGTCGACGCTCTCGGTGTCGGGGCAGGCGGCGCCGTCGGAGGCCACGAAGTCCGAGGAGATCGAGTCGAGGGCGATCGACTGAATCACGAGGGCCGCGGCCAGGAAGAGCGGGCCCGCGACGACGATCCCGATCAGGGCGCCCCGCATCCGATCGCTGCGCGCCTCCGCCGCCTTGAAGAGATACGCGAGGATCGGGGCGAGCAGCGCGAAGGCGAGCGCGTTGAGGATCGCCGAGATGACCAGCGTCCCGGCGTTCGCCTCATAAGCGCGCAGGGTGTCGGCCTCGGTATCAGCGCTGTTGATATCGGCGCCCGCCTGGACGACGATGCTGACCACGAACAGGGCGAGGACCGCGAACGCGGCGATCGCAGCGGGACGCGCCCAGCGGCGCTCGCGGTCGATGATTTCATTGCGCCGCAAGGAGGCGCGTATGTTAGGCACGTGAGCGAGTTCGCGGTCACCGCGGTCGGTCGCGATCGGCCGGGCATCGTCGCGGCGATCAGCGGGGCGCTGTTCGAGCTCGGGGGCAATATCGAGGACTCGCGGATGTCGATCCTGCGCGGGCATTTCGCGGTGATGCTGATCGTCGAGCTCGGCGGCGAGGGGAGCCGCGCGCGCCTCGAGTCGGAGCTCGAGGGGATCCGGAAGCGGCTCGGTCTCGAGGCGGTCTCGGTGAGCGAGGTGGAGACGTTGGCCCCAGGTGGTGCGCCGCCGAGCCACATCCTCACCGTCTACGGGGCCGACCGGCCCGGCATCGTGCACCGGATCACCTCGCTGCTCGCCGAGCGAGGGGTCAACGTCACCGATCTCTCGACGAAGGTCGCGGGGGGTGCGGAGCCCGTCTACGTGATGGTGATCGAGATCGCGCTCGGCGACGCCGCCGCGGGCGAGCTCGAGGCCGCCCTGGACGCGGCGGCGGGGGAGCTCGAGGTCGAGGTCAACATGCGCCCGCTAGAGCGCGATGTCCTCTAGTAGTGGCCGTTCGGGAGGTCCTGCTCTATCCCGACCCTCGGCTGAAGCAGGTCGCGCGGCCGGCGCAGGCGTCTGAGATCGACGCGATCGCGGCCGACTTGATCGACACGATGCGCTCGTTCGAGCGCTGCGTCGGCATCGCCGCCCCGCAGATCGGCATCGCCTCGCGGGTCGCGGTCGTCGACGTCACCGGCCATCCGAAGGCGGAGAGCTCGAGCGGGCTGGCCGTGCTCGCGAACCCTCGCGTGGTCGAGAGCCGCGGCAACGAGCTCGGCCGCGAGGGGTGCCTGAGCCTTCCGGACGTGACCGCGAACGTCCGCCGCGCGACCGCGATCGTCGTCGATCATGCCGGCGGGCGGCTCGAGAGCGAGGGCTTCGAGGCCCGCTGCGTGCTGCACGAGCTCGATCACCTCGACGGGATTCTCTTCCTCGACCGGGTCGACTCGCTGGTCGACGACGTCTTTCGCCGGCGCAGCTACGCGCCGTCGTCGGCGGGCGGGGAGTCGGAGCGCGATCGCGTGAAGTCGGAGGGGAGCGACGCCCCGGACCCCGACCGCACCGGGTAGTGCTCGGGATCGTCGGGCTCGGCGATCCGCGAGACCCGTTCACCGACCGCGAGCAGGAGGTCGAGCGCGGGGGCGGCGAGGCCGATCAGGCCCTCGACCCGCCCGCGCCAGACGGTCTGCTGGGGGGTGAGATCAGCCACGCTCGTGGAAGAAGAACTCGGGTAGGGCGCCCTCGATGACCTCCTGGGTCATCCGCTGCGCGACGTCGAGGTTGCCGGTGCGGACGGCGATGTCGTCGAGGGTGACGATCCCGACGAGCTCCCCGTCCTCGACCACCGGCAGACGCCGAATCCGGTGCTGGACCATCAGCGCCGCCGCCTCCTCGAGACCCATCTCAGGCTCGCCGGTGACGAGCGGACGCGAGGCGTGGTGGCGGACGCTGTCGTCCGGCGGGCGCTCGTCGGCAAGTACGCGCACGGCCAGATCGCGATCGGTGACCATCGCCGCGGGGCGGCCGTCGGAGTCGCAGACGATCACCGATCCGACGTTGTGGTCGCGCATCAGCGCCGCCACCGAGACGAGGTCGGCGTCCGAGTCGGCCGTGATCACGCCCGAGGTCATCAGGTCGCGGAGCTGCATCGGCGGGTTACGGTAACGAAGTGGCGGTGAGCACCCGATGACCGAGACTCCCCCGAGGGGCGCTGTCGCTCCTTCGGCCGGAGCGGAGGGCGAGTGCCCGGCATGCGGTGGGCCGCTCCACCGGTGGGTGAAGGCACACCCCGCCGACGCCCGCAGCGCCGAGGAGACCCTGCTCGACCGCTGCGAGCGCTGCGGCCTCGTCGTCGCTCGCTCCTCTCCCGTCCACCCGGCCGCCGGCGGCGACGCGGCCGAGGCCGCGGAAGGTGAGCTCGATCGTCTCTTCGAGCGGTCCGCGAACGGCGCCAAGGGAGAGCTTCATGCGCCGAACCGACGCAGCCTTCAGGCCGCGATCGGGGAGGGAAGCTGGGCGGCGCTCGAGCTTCCCGACCGGCCCCTGGTGCTTACGCCCACGGCGCTCGAGGCGCTGCTGGAGCGCAGGGGCGGCGTGCTCGATCGGGTCCGCTTCCCGGTCCTCGGGCGCAACCAGATCTGGATGTGGCAGACGCTGATGAACGCGCTCACCTTCCACCCGAACTTCGCCCGCGAGGCGCTCGCGGGCCGGCTGCGACCGCAGCGCGGCCGCGACCGGCTCACCTTCGCGATCGACGTCGTCGTCAGCGTGCTGGCGGCGCCGCTGGTCGCGGTCGCCTCCTTCCCGCTCGAGACGGCCGCAGCGCTGGCCCGGCGCGGCGGGGAGATGCGCGCCACGGTGCGGGCGGAACGCTCGGGTCAGGAGAGCTCGAGCACGAGCTCGGCCAGCTCGTCGGCGGCGTCGAGCTGAGGCAGGCCACTCGCCTCCAGCCGGCGCTGTTCGGCTTCGGGCATGCGGGCGGCCAGTGCTTCGCCGGCACGCCGTAGGAACGGCGGCGTCGAGGTCGCCGTGACGATCGCCCCGGGCGCCCGCAGCGACGGAAGCTCGGCGAGCGGGATCGTCCAGGCCGAGATCGCGGTCGGCTCCGCGAAGAGGGCGAACGGACCGCTGCTCGCCCCGGCCGCGAGCTCACGCGGAATCCGCCCCGCGCCCGCCCCGAGGGCCTCGAGGCTGCCGGTGAGAAAGAGCTCGGCCGCGGCGCGCGCGCCATGCGCGGCGGTCTCCTGGGGATCGACGCTGTCGGGAAGCCTGGCGGTCGCGGCGAGGGTCGCCCGGCGAATCGCCTCGACGTCGGCTGAGACCACAGCGGTCGCCTCCGGGACGAGGGCCAGGAGCGGCGGCTCGATCAGGACGGCCGCGGCGACGAGCTCAGTGCGATGGACGGCGAGCTCGAGTGCGGTCACGGCGCCGATCCCGGCGCCGGACAGGATCACGGGGCCCGCGCCGAGGGCTCCGATCACCGCCTCGGCGTCGGCCGCCTGCTCCTCGACGGTGGTGCGGCGGTAGTCGCCGGGAGCGCCGGACCGGCCCCAGCCGCGGCGGTCGTAGGCGAGAACGCGGGCGCGCGGCCCGACGGCCTCGGCGAATGCTCGCCAGACGTCCGCCGAGGAGGCGGTCTCGTGCAGGCAGAGGACACTCGGGCCGGCCGCATCGGTGGCCGTGCTCCAGCCGCGAAGCTCGAAGGCGCCGCGATCGACTGCGAGCTCGGCGGTCCTCACAGTGGCGCACCCTAATTGGCCCGCTCCGCCCAGTCCCTAAGATGGGTGGCGATGGAGGGCAGCGAAGCATTCGGCGGCCTGTTCGGCGATCCCGACGAGCTTCGCAACCGGCTCGCCGAGATGGCGGAGCAGATGCAGGGAGCGCAGAAGGTCGCATGGGCCGACAACGCGATCAAGCTCGCGGTCGACATGACCGTCGCCGCGATCAACCGGCTGGATCTGCAGGGCTCGAGCGACGAGCAGGCGATCCAGGTCCGCGATGCGATCCGGATCGTCTTCCCCGAGGCAGTCACGCTCGTGCGCGAAGCGCGCGAGGGTCTCTCCTAGTTCGGCACCTTCAGCGCGTAATCCGTGGCCCGGCGGGGCCTAGCTTGGGCGCGTGCGAGGAGCGCGGGACCGGGGCGGGGACGAGCGGGGGGCCGCGAGCGTCGAGAGCATCGGCCTGGCGCTTCTGATCGCCCTGCTGGTCGCCGCGGTCGCGGCCGCCGCCGTCGCGGGGCCACTCGCGGGAGGTCGTGAGCTCGCATCGACGGTGGGGCGGAAGATCCGCTGCGCGACGCAGCTACCCGGGCCCTGCTGGCGGGATCCGCTGACCCTGGCCTACGGCCGCCCCCTGGGCGGGCTGGTCCGGGCGCTCGCGCCCACCCCGGCCGCCCGCCCGGGACCGTCGGGCGCCGGCCTCTTGCCCGTCGACTTCCGAGTCTGCCGGCGCGAGAGCTGCGCGGTCTCGATCGGCAGCCCGCGGCTCACCGCCTCGAACCGGCGGATCACGGCGTTCACCTCGGTACGCGACCACCGGCGCCAAAGCGGCACGGTCGAGGTCACCTACTGGCTCTACCGGCCCACCGTCGGCTGGGAGCGGATCGAGCGCCGCGCCGACTCGTCCGACGTCGCCGCGCTCGCCTCCACCCCCCTGCTCGAGACCCAGAATCCGGCGCTGACCCCGCTGGAGACCCTCGCCGGCCGCAACCACTACGAGTTCCCGCCGGGGGAGGAGCCCCCGTGGCGCTGGCGCGTGCCTAGCGTCTACCCGTGAGGAGCGGCCTTCAGCTCGCCTTCGCGTAGTTGCTGGCGCCGTACCAGTCGACCACGACCGCCGGCTCGTCGCCGACGACCCAGGCGTCGTGGCCGCTCGGCAGCGAGGTGATGTCGCCGGGTCCGGCGACGATCTCGGTGCCGTCGTCCATGCGGATACCGAGCCTGCCGGAGACGTGGTACTGGAAGTGCGGCGCCTCGCAGCTATCGGTGCCGGCGATCGGCTTGACGTCGTCGGACCAGCGCCAGCCGGGCTCGAAGACGAGCCGGCCGACCTCGCCGCCGCCGATCGAGAGGATCTCGCCTCGTCCGCTGGGGAACTCCCTGACCTCGTCCGGGGTTTCGAACGTCTTGTGCTCGGTCTCCTGTCTGGTGTCCATCTCTACCTCCACCCTTTCGCTGTTTGCCAGGCGGCGCTAAACTAACCTACTAGTAGGTAAGGGTCAAGGGGCTGATTGATCCGGGAGGAAGGGCACGTGGCACAGCCGCCAGAGAACAAAGACTCCGACACGGCAGCGCGGATCCTCGACAGCGCAGAGCGGCTCGTCCAGGTCCGCGGCTTCAACGGCTTCAGCTACGCAGACGTCGCCTCCGAGCTCGGGGTGACGAAGGCCAGCCTCCACTACCACTTCCCCGGCAAGGCGGAGCTGGGGCAGGCGCTGATCGAGCGTTACGCCGCTCGGTTCGCCGAGGCGCTCGAGGAGATCGACCGACGGGAGGAGTCCGCGGCCGTGAAGCTCGATGCGTACGCGGCGATCTACGCGGACGTGCTCCGCGACCGGAGGATGTGCCTCTGCGGGATGCTCGCCGCGGACTACGACACCCTGCCGGGCCCGATGCGCGACGCCGTCATCCGATTCTTCGACGAGAACGAGGCGTGGCTGGCGGGCGTCCTCGCCGAAGGGGAGGAGAGCGGGGAGCTCGAGGTCGCCGGGTCCGAGCGCGAGGCGGCGCGCGCGATCGTCAGCGGGCTCGAGGGCGCCCTCCTGGTCGCGCGCCCCTACGGCGACGTCGACCGCTTCCAGGCCGCGGCGACGGGCCTGCTGGCCGGCCTCGCGGCCACCAGGTAGTCCGCTAGCTCCGGAACCGGTCGAGCCGCGCGGCGAGCGGGGCGGCGGCGGACAGAAGCGGCGAGGCGTCCACCTGCCCGTCGCGGACGCGAACCATCTGCTTGGGGGGCCTTCCGAGCTTGAAGCGGATCTTGTCGATGGCCCGGGCCGGGGCGAAGATCGCCGGCTCGCGCAGAGGCCAGACGCCGCAGCGGGACGCGCTCGAGCCCGAGGCCTCCAGGATCCCGTTGACCGCGCGCCGGGCAGCCTCGTTGGCCCCCTCCATCGTCGCCAGGTCCGTGTGCGTGCGCACGTAGTCGGAGGCGAGGAACAGGTTCTCGACGTCGGTCACGGCCTCCGGGCGGTCGCTCCAGGATCCCGCCGTATTGACCAGCAGCGGCTCGAGGTTCGAGGCCTCATTCGGGTTCGGGTAGACGATGCTCGGGTCGAGGAACCAGGTGAGCACGTTGGCGTCCTCCAAGACGTCGATGCCGGCGTCGTTGAGCCCCTGCTGGAGCTGCGCCCAGACCTCGTCGCGCACCTGCTCCTTCGAGCAGTACATGGCCTGCTTTCGGTGGACGACCCCTTCCCGCTCCCAGTCGGAGACGTCGACCGAGAGGATCCCCTCGACGCGCCCGTCGCCCATTTGCTCGAGCTCGAAGCGAGGCCAGAACTGCGCCTGCGAGATCGAGGTCAGGGCCCAGGGCGAATCGATGTAGATCGTGTGGCCCCTGACGAGCGGCACATCGCGGTCGAGGTAGAACATGATCCCGTTCATCCAACGGGTCCTGAGGCGGTGAAGGCCGGCGAGCCGCGGCTCGGCCTGCACGAGCTCATCGCTCGCGAGGAGTCGCATCACCTCGACCGGCACCGCGGCCACGTAGAAGTCGGCGGCGTCGTCGAAGGCCCTCTCGTCGGAGACGACCGTCACGCCGCTGATCCGCCGATCGCGGCAATGGATCGCCTGGACCTGGTGCTCGCTTCGGTAGTCGACGCCCAGCGATCGCAGATGACTCAGCCAGGGATCGATCCAGACGTCGTTGGTGGGGCCGTTCAGCACCCGATCGGCCTGACCCCCGGGCCGGGAGAGGTCGAAGAGGAGCTGAAGGAGGATGTAGCCGCCGGTCCTCGCGCTCATCTCCTTCGCCTTGGCGGCCACCAGGCTCCGTGTCAGGCCGTCGGCGAGGAACTTCTGGTAGCCGGCCGAGCGGCTCTCCGCCCCGCTGAAGGTCCACCAGGACTGCTCGTCGTACTCGGCGAAGCGGCGCTCCTCGCAACTCGTCAGGAGGAGCAGGAGCAGGTCGGCGAAGTGGAGCTGCTCATCGAGCGGGATCCCGGCGTCTGTGGCGTACGCGAAGAGCGCATGGAATGCGAGATGGACGTCGTCGAGCGAATCGGGGAAATGGGCGGGCGAGATGATCTCGGCGCCGCCGTCGCGGGCCATCTGTACCTGGCTCGCCGCCACCAGGTTGTCGAACACCCCACCCGGCTGGCCCTCGAAGGGGATGCGCCGCATGGTGTCGGTGACGTGGCGGTAGAAGCCGGGAAAGAAGCGGAACCCGTGCTCGCCCGGAAGGTCGCGGCGTCCCCGCTTGCCCGAGCCCGGAACCGGGACGCTCCGCGCCTTGCCCCCGGGAATGGAGCGCGTCTCGTAGATCGTGACCTCGAAGCCCCGCTCGGCCAGCTCATGGGCTGCGCTCATCCCTCCGACCCCGCCACCGAGGACGATCACCCTCATACCCGTCGAATTATTCCGTGTCGTCACCGCGGCTCGCTCACCAGTGCGCGTCGTGGAACTCCATGACGCCGAGGCCGCGACTCCAGCTCGAGGCCGCCGGGGAGGGTGCCGCTGAAGGTGCCGAACGGCTGGCGGTACTCGTAGCTGAGCAGGGGCAGGCGCTGGGAGGCGCGGCGCTCCTGCTCGCGGGCGAACTCGAGCCGGGCGCCGTCGTCGAACTCGATCGCGTCGAGCTCGTCGAAGCGGACGGGGCCGGGCTCGGTGGGCTCGCCGTCGACCCAGATCGCGCGCTCGGAGTTGCGCGGTGGGATCGTTCACGCCCTCGACGAGGTTCCAGCCGATCGAGCGGCCGTCGCGGGTGCGGCCGACGCCCGCTGACCAGCTCCAGACGGTGTGGCGGGGGTGGTAGCCGGCCGACTCGTCCTCGACGCCGCGGGCGTCGAGCTCCCACTCGCGGTCGCCGACCCGGACGTGGCAGTGGATCGGGACGTCGCAGCGCTTGCGGGTCCAGACGTAGGCGCCGTCGGCGGCCGGGCAGATCGACTCGGCCCAGCGGCCCTCGCCGACGCGGAGCCGGACCCGGACGCCGTCCGTGTGCGACGTGGTCGACGAGGCCGGAGTCGTGGGCGCGGCCGAGGTTCGGCGCCGGGCCGCCGCTCGGTCGCTGCCGGAAGACCTCGCCGCGGGCGCCCGGGCGGGCGCAGGCGGGTGTTCTCGTGGATCTCGCCGCGCTCGCGGTCGACGATCGCCCAGAAGGTCTGGCCGAGCGGGCCGACCTGGACGCGCGCGGCGCAGACACAGAAGGGCTCGGCGAAGGCGGCGACGTAGCGCCACTGCTTGCGGAAGGTGCCGCCCGCTCGGAGCGGCATCTCGCCGCGGCGGGAGCGGGAGGTCCGGGCGGTCGTCGCCCGGGCCGCGCCAGGGGAGCTGTGAGAGCGGATCCGCGATTACTCGATTACGGCGAGGACGTCGCCGCTGGTCACCGAGGCGCCCTCGGAGACCTTGAGCGTCGGTGACCTTGCCCGCCTTGTGTGCGGTGATCTCGTTCTCCATCTTCATCGCCTCGATCACGCAGACGAGCGCTCCCTCCTCGACCTCGGCGCCCTCCTCGACCGCGACCTTGAGCACCGTCCCCTGAAGCGGCGAGACGAGATCGTTGCCCGCCGCTCCCCCGCCCGCGCCGGCGGCCCGCTCGCGCTTCGGCGGGCGGCGGGCTCCAGCCGCTGCGCCCGCGGCGAGCAGCGGCCGGGCGGCGCCGATCACCTTGACGTCGTAGAGGCGGCCGTCGACCTCGACCTTGTAATCCCGCTCGTCGGTCTCCCCGTCCTCCTCGTCCTCGGACGGCTTGGGCGCCTTCTCCGGGGCGCAGCGATCTTGAGCCACTTGCGGTCCTCGATCAGGTCGCGGCAGGTCTCCCCCTTCGCCCACTGCTCGGTGGCGAGGATCGCGGTATGGAAGGGGATCAGGGTCGTCAGCGGCTCGATCTCGTACTCGCCGAGCGCCCGCAGCATGCGCGCGGTCGCCCGCTCGCGATCGGTGTCCCAGACGATCAGCTTGGCGACCATCGGGTCGTACAGCGGGGTCACCTCCGAGCCCGCCTCGAGCCCGGAGTCGACGCGGACGCCGGGGCCGGCCGGCTCGATGTAGTGGTCGATCGGGCCCGGCGCCGGGGCGAAGTTCTTGTGCGCGGCCTCGGCGTTGATCCGGCACTCGATCGAGTGCCCGCGCCACTCGACCTCGTCCTGGCTCACCGAGAGCGGCTCGCCGGCCGCGACCGGACCTGCTCGCGGACGATGTCGATGCCGGTGACCATCTCGGTCACGCAGTGCTCGACCTGGACGCGGGTGTTCATCTCGAGGAAGAAGTACTCGTCGCCGTGCTGGAGGCCCTCGACCGTGCCGGCGCTGCGGTAGTCGACCGCCTCGGCGGCGTCGGTCGCGATCTTGCCGATCCGCTCGCGCATCTCGGCGTCGACGTGGGGCGCCGGGCGCCTCCTCGATCAGCTTCTGGTGGCGGCGCTGGATCGAGCAGTCGCGCTCGCCGAGGTGGATCACGTTGCCGTGCGAGTCGGCGAGCACCTGGACCTCGACGTGGCGCGGGTCCTCGAGGTAGCGCTCGATGTAGACGCGGGGGTCGGAGAAGAACTTCTCGCCCTCGCGGGCCGCGCCCTCGAACGCCTCCTCGAGGTCGTCGGCGGTCTGCGCGACGCGGAATCCCTTGCCCCCGCCGCCGCCCGCCGCCTTGCAGGCGACCGGGTAGCCGGCCTCGTCCGCCTGCTTGCGCGGCGGCGTCGAGGTCCTCGGCGGGCTCGGTCGCGCCGGGGACGATCGGGACGCCCGCCTCGGCCATGATCTCGCGGGCGCGGGTCTTCGAGCCCATCGCCTCGATCGCCTCGGCGGGCGGGCCGATGAAGACGACGCCGGCGTCGGCGAGGCGCGGGCGAAGTCGGCGTTCTCGGCGAGGAAGCCGTAGCCGGGATGGATCGCCTCGGCGCCCGCCTTCTCGGCGACCTCGATGATCTTCTCGATGTTCAGGTAGCTCTCGGCCGGCGTGCGGCGGGCCGAGCAGGAAGGCCTCGTCGGCCTCGCGCACGTGCGGCGTCTCGCGGTCGGCCTCCGAGTAGACGCCGACCGAGGGGATGCCGCATCTCCTTCAGCGCCCGCATCACGCGGATCGCGATCTCGCCGCGGTTGGCGACCAGGACCCTGGAGAACATGGCGGCGCAGTCTATGTCCGGGTTCGGGCGCGCCGCTTCCGCGGGGCCTGCGCTCAGGCGGCGCGGAGCTCGGGCTCGGCGCCTGTCCAGATCACCTGGTCGCGGGCGGGGCCGACGCCGACCAGGCGGACCTCGACGCCGGAGAGCTCGGCGACCGCCTCGACGTAAGTCGCGGGCGGCGCGGGGCAGCTCCGCCAGCGAGCGGCAGCCGGAGATGTCGCCCTCGAAGCCCGGCAGCTCCTCGTAGGTCGCCTCGGCGGTGTGGAGGATCGACTGGTGGTAGGGGAACTCGTCGAACGGGCGCCCTCCGGGTGGCGGTAGCCGGTCGCGATCCTCAGCGGGTCGATCCCGGCGAGGACGTCGAGCTTGGTGATCGCCAGCGAGGTCATCCCGTTGAGGCGGGCCGCGTAGCGGAGGCCGATCGCGTCGAGCCAGCCGCAGCGGCGTGCGCGTCCGGTGGTCGTGCCGAACTCGGCGCCGCGCCTCGGCGACCTGCTGCGCGACCGCGTCGGGCTCGCCGTCGGCGTCGAGCATCTCGCTCGGGAACGGCCCGGCGCCCACCCGGGTGGCGTAGGCCTTGGCGACGCCCCAGACCTCGTCGATGTCGGCGGGCCCGACCCCGGCGCCGACGCAGGCCGCGCCGGCGATCGGGTTCGACGAGGTGACGAAGGGATAGGTGCCGTGGTCGAGGTCGAGCATCGTCGCCTGGGCGCCCTCGAAGAGCACCGTCTCGCTCGCCGTCGAGCGCGTCCCAGCAGAGCCGCGCCGTGTCGGCGATGTACGGCTCGAGGCGGTGGCCGTAGGTGAGGTACTCCTCGGTCATCGCGTGCAGGTCGAGGTCGCGGTCCTTGGCGAAGGGGCGAAGCAGCTCGCGCTTCGGCTCCATCGCCGCCATGATCTTCTTGCGCAGGATCTTCGCGTCGAGGAGGTCCTGGACCCGGATCCCGAGCCGCGAGCGCCTTGTCCGCGTAGCAGGGGCCGATGCCGCGCTTGGTGGTCCCGATCTCGAGCTTGCCGAGCTTCGCCTCCCCGAGCGTGGTCGAGCTTCACGTGGTAGGGCATGATCAGGTGGGCGTTGGCGGAGACCCGCAGGGTCGCAGACGTCGATCCCGCGCCGCTTCAGCGCCTCGATCTCGCCGGTGAGGACCGTCGGGTCGATCACCACCCCGTTGCCGATCACGCACGCCTTGCCGGGGTGGAGGATCCCCGAGGGGATCAGGTGGAAGGCGAACTTCTCGCCGTCGCGGACGATCGTGTGGCCGGCGTTGTTGCCGCCCTGAAAGCGCACGACCATCCCCGCCCGCTCGGCGAGCAGGTCGACGACCTTTCCCTTTCCCTCGTCGCCCCACTGGGCGCCGACGATCGCGATTCCTGGCATGACCGGGGGATTCTAGGGTCGGGCGCGGGGTCGGCCCGTCAGCGCTGTCAGCCGGTGATTCGCATGATCCGTCGCCGTAGAGCGGGATCATGAACTCCTGGTCGCAGATCTCGACGAGGCGGGAGACCGTGCGCGCCCCGATCTGCTCCTCGAAGCTCCGGCTCCTGGAGGTTCGTGGTGACGAGGATCGAGCGCTCGGTCTCGTAGCGCTCGTTGACGATCGCGTAGAGCTGCTCGAGCACCCAGTCGGAGCGCTTCTCCGCGCCGAGGTCGTCGAGGTGGAGCAGGTCGACCGAGGTCAGCCGCTCGAAGAACTCGAGGTAGCCCTGCTCGCCCGCCTCGGCGTCGTAGGTGCGCCGGATCCGCGAGAGCAGGCGCGGCAGCGAGTAGATCGCGACCGTGTGCCCCGCTTCCAGCGCCAGCTTCGAGACGAGCATCGCCAGCGTCGTCTTCCCCGTCCCGACGTCGCCCATCAGCCAGAGGCCCTTGCCGCCCCGCGAGGTTCTCCGCGAGCTCGCCCGACGTACGTGCGAATCGCGTCCACCGCCGCCGGGCTCAGGTCGCTGACCGGCGGCCGGTCGAAGGAGACCCCCCGGTACTTGCGCAGGGATCACAGAGTCGACCCCGCTGGCCCGGGCCTTCGCGACGCGGCGCTCGCGGCACTGGCAGGAGCGGGCGACGTTGTCGTCGCCGACGATCCAGCCGGTCCCATCGCAGGTGCCGAACGGGCACATGCGCTGGACATTGCCACTCGCGGCCATCAGCCGTCCTCGGCGACGTCGATCAGGGCCGGCTCCTCGTCCTCTGAGCGCCGCGCGCCCTGGCGGTCCTCGCGGGCGAGGTTCGAGAACGACGCGAACGGCTCCTTGAACGCGAGCCGCACCGTGTCGGTCGGGCCGTGCCGGTTCTTCCGCACGATCAGCTCGGCGATGCCGGCGTCCTCGGACTCGTCGTCGTAGTACTCGTCGCGATAGATGAAGGCGACGATGTCGGCGTCCTGCTCGATGTTCCCCGACTCGCGCAGGTCGGAGAGGATCGGCCGCTTGTCCTTCCCGGTCCGCTGCTCGGGCGCCCGCGAGAGCTGCGAAAGCGCGATCACCGGCACCTCGAGCTCGCGGGCGAGGATCTTCAGCCCGCGGCTCATCTGGCCGACCTGCTCGACCCGGTTCGCGCGCGGATCGTCGGCGCGCATCAGCTGCAGGTAGTCGATGATCACCAGCGAGAGGCCCTCGCCGTCGCCTGCGCTCTCGGACGCGTGCAGGCGCCGCGCCTTCGCGCGCAGGTCGAGGATGCCGAGGTCGGAGGAGTCATCGATCCAAAGCCGCGCCTTCTCGAGCTCGTTCCCGGCACGCAGCACCCGCGTTCCAGTCGGGCTTCGCGACTTGCCCTTGCGCAGCTTGTCGCTCGGAATCCGCGCCCGGCTCGCGATCATCCGCTGCGCGATCTCCATCTCCGACATCTCGAGCGAGAACATCGCCACCGGCCTCTGCTTCTCCCGGGCGACGTGATCGGCGACGTTGATGACCGCGCCTGATTTGCCCATTCCCGGCCGTGCCGCGAGCACGATCAGGTTGCCGGGCTGGAAGCCGCCCGTGATCGCGTCGAGATCAGTGAATCCGGACGGTGTCCCGGTGACGGACGCGTCGCCCGACGGCGAGCGCCTCGAGCCGGTCGACCTCGGAGAGCAGCACCTCGTTCAGCTGGCTGAAGTCGCCGGCCTGCTCGCGGTGGGCCGCCTCGAAGAGGAGGCGCTCGGCCTGCTCGGCGAGCTGCTGGGGCTCGCCCTCGCGCGTCGTGGACCGAGCTGCTGGATCTGCTGGGCGGCGGCGAGCAGGCGGCGCAGCAGCGCGTTCTGCTTGACGATCCGCCGCGTAGTGGCGGGAGTTGCCGGGCGCCGGGACCTGGTCGGGAAGGCTCTGGACCTCGGCGCGGCCGCCGGCTGCCTCGAGCTGGCCGTCTGGGTGAGGAACTCGGTGACGGTGAGCGCGTCGACGGCCTCGTCGCGCTCGTAGAGGCGCTTGATCGCCTCGTAGACGACCCGGTGGCGCTCGCGGTAGAAGTCGTCGGTCGCGAGGCGGACGTCGGCGAAGACCGGGTCGAGCGAGGAGGCGGAGACCATCATCGCCCCGAGGACCGAGCGCTCGGCCTCGAGGTTCTGGGGCGGTACGTGGGCGGTCGCGCCGTTGGTCGCCATGGCAACGCCAGAGAAGCACAGGCCGCGGCGGGTCGCGGGGGGTGAACGGGCTATTTGCGCGCTGTTGTTACAGCGACGTCAACGAGTCGTCGCAAAGAGCGCTCGAGTCGTTGCGTGTAGCTAGCGCTGCTCGGCGACGATCGTCTTGACCTTGGCGGTCTCGCCGCCGCCGACCTCGATCTCGACGAGGTAGGTGCCGGTCTCGTGGATCGGCTGGTCGAGGCGGATCTTGCGGCGGTCGACGCGCAGGCCGCGGGCGTCGGAGATCGCGTCGGCGATCTCCTTCGTGGTCACCGAGCCGTAGAGCTTGCCGTCCTCGCCGGCGCGGTGGGTGATCGTCAGCACCGTCTTCGAGAGCAGCGCCGCGGTCTCCTCGGCGCGCTCCTCGGCCTCCCGCTCGGCCTTCTCGGCGGCCTCGCGGCGGCGCTCGGCCTCCTCCAGCGACGCCCTTCGTCGCCGGCTGGGCGAGCTTGCGGGGCACCAGGTAGTTGCGCAGATACCCGGGCGAGACGTCGACGGCCTCGCCGGCCGTGCCGAGCTTCTCGACGTCCTTGAGCAGGATCGCCTGGGCCATCGTCACCGCCCTCGGCCTAACGCTCGCCGACGTAAGGCAGGAGCGCGACCTCGCGGGCGCGCTTCACCGCCAGCGCGAGCTGGGTCTGGTGACGGCGGGAGAGGCCGGTGACGCGGCGCGAGCGGACCTTGCCGCGGTCGGAGATGAAGCGGCGGATCGTGTTCAGGTCCTTGTAGTCGATGTTCTCGACGTTGATCCGCGTGTACTTGCGCGGCCGGAACCGTTCCCGGGCCACCGCGACGCCGCGGACCGCTAGGGCCGCTGCGATCGCGACTCGCTGCGAGCCGCGCTTGCGGGCCACTAGAGACGCTCCTGGTTGTCGATCACTTCACCCATCTCGCACCGACGCCGCCGGCCGGCCCGACGGCGTTCAGTGCACGATGATAGCCGCGCTGGAGCGCGGGGCGCGGCTCAGAGTCTGTCCGGAAACCCGCGCGTGCGGCTGGCGAGTGTCGCGGTGCGCAGGGCAAGGACGCAGCCGGCGTGCCGCGGCGCCGCCAGGCGTGCGCGGGGGCTTCCGGGACAGACTCTTAGAACGGGATGTCGTCGTCGCCGCCGCCCGACGCGGCCCCGGCGGCCGCGGGGGCCTTCTGGCCCTCGAAGTCGGAGGTGTCCGTGGGGACGTCGCTCTGCGGGGTGAAGCCGTTGCCGCTCGCCTGACCGCTGCCGTCGCGGGAGCCGAGGAACTGGACCGTGTCGGCGATGATGTCGACCGCCTGCCGCTTGCCGCTTCCGTCGGGGCGTCCCATTCGCGCCACCGAGGCGGCCGTCGATCGCGACCGGACGGCCCTTCGAGAGATAGGTCGCGCAGTTCTCGCCCTGCGCGCCCCAGACGGTGACGTCGAAGTAGTTCGGCTTGTCGACCCACTGGTCGCCATCCTTGCTGGCGGGTGTTGACCGCCACACGAAGGCTGCAGACCGAGGTCCCGCTCGGCAGGTTCCGAAGCTCGGGGTCCCGGGTCAGGTTCCCGGTGATCACCACCGAGTTGATGTTCGAAGCGCCATTGACTCGTCCTTCCTTCTCGAGTAGGCGTCACGATGATAAGTCGCGGCGCGGCGCGATCTCTCCCCCCTCGGGGAGCGGAGAACGCCGAAGCCGGAACCTGCGGGATTAGCGACTCGGCGAGGCCTGGGGCTCGGCGGCCGAGTCGTCGGGCTCGGGGGCGCCTCGCTCGGGCCGGGTCGGCGCGCCTCGGCGGCGGGCTCGGGGGCCTCGGCCGGCTCGCGCCGGTGCCTCGGGCGCGCCGGGGCCTCGGGCGCCGCGGAGCGCTCGTCGACCGGCCTCGTCCTCGCTCGTCGCGCCGGCGCGGCCGCGGCCGCGCTCGTCGCGGCGTCCGCCCCGCGAGGCGCCGAGCTGGGAGACCGCGGGCGGCTCGATCAGCGGCGCGCGCGGGTCGACCTTGAAGAGCCGGAAGCGGAGGATCCCGTCGGTGATCTTCAGCGTGTGGTCGAGGTCGTTGAGCAGCGCCGGCTCCGCCTCGAAGCGGTAGAAGCGGTAGTCGGCCTCGTTTCGCTGCTTGATCTCGTAGGCGAGCTTGCGCATGCCCCAGGAGTCGCTGTGGCGCAGCGTACCCGCGGAGTCGATCCGCTGCGTGCGCGTTGCCCGCGATCTCCTCGCGTCGCTCGTCCGGGACCTCCGGATCGAGCATCAGGATCAGCTCGTATTCGGCGCTCATCTAGGCGACGGGGCACCGTCCGGTGCCCCGCGAGCCGCTGACTATAGGGCCTATCGCGGTAGGCCCTGGGCCGCGGGATGGGCCAGGGGGCGGGGCCGCCCGCCGGGCTTGTAGGGGGCATGAGAGGCAAGCGGATGAGCCGGGAGGCCGCGCTGCGGATCGGGGCGATCGGCTCGCCGTCGTCGTCGCCGCGTCTGCGTCCTCCCCGGCCTGCTCTCGCCGCCCGAGCCGCCGCCGCTCGCGGCCGACATCGGGCTGGGCGCGACTGGGGCGACCGACGGGGGTGTCGGGGGCGGGCCGGAGCGCGACGAGCCGCGGCCGGACGAGCCCGAGCGAGACGCGAGGGCCGACCGAAGCAGGACGAGCCGCCGAGCGCCGAGGGAGCCCGAACCCGGCCGGCAAGGCGACGGAAGAGCGGCGACGCTCGAGGAGGCGCCAAGCGCTCGCGCCCCGACCGGCCCCGCACCCACGCCGGACCGCCCCGACGTACGTCGCCGGTGCCGCCGCCGCCGGCATCCGGCCCGCCGCAGCCGCCGCCCCGGCGCCTCGGTCCCGGCGCCGGCAGTCGCCGCCCGCCGCGACCTCGAGGTCGTTCGCAGTCTGCGACGGCGCCAGCGCCTGTCGTCGACGCCGCCGCAGCGGCCCGGCTTGTAGCTGCCCCCTTGGTCAGGTAGACGACTGTCGAGGCCTCGTTGTTCTCCTCGTTCAGCTCGAAGATGCCGTTCTTCGGGTCGGCGATGTGGACGTAGGCGTAGCAACCGACTCGGCAGGTGGTCGAGCTCGATCCAGTTCTGGTGATAGCTCGACGGGTAGACGTCGGACCAGCCGACCGAGGCCCGAGCGTGACCGTCGTCGGTCCGGGTCCTGGCTGCAGCTCGGGCAGGCGCCGGTTCGGCGAGCCCTTCATCCGCGGATGGCTGTGCTCGAGGTCGCGCAGGCAGTAGACCTGCTTCGGACCGACCTCGACCCGCGGCGTGCGGTCGCCGTCGCGCGTCGAGGTCCCAGAGCTCGAATTGCGCCGCGTCGCGGAACTTCCAGTAGCGGCCCTGGCCCGGGACGAACTTGAAGGCGAGCTTGGCGCCGGTGTCGAGGTCAGCGACGCTTCCTCGGTCGAGACCCGCTGCGTGCCTCCATCGAGAGCCACCCTTGCGCTTCCCTTGAGCTCGGCGGGGCCGTCGCCGACGTGTCGATCGAGTTCGCCGCGCGCAGGATCGGCACCCCGCACGCGTCCGTCGCGGTCGAGGTCGAACGGGGGCGCATCCGCAGGTCGGGGCAGAGCAGGCCCCGACTCCGAGGCCTCGTCGAGGCAGTCGGTCGGCCGCCAGCCACGGCGCCGCGAGCCGCCGCCAGGCCGCGCGGCCGCGCAGATGCGGCGCAGCTACGCGCGACCCGCTCCGACGCCGACGCCGCGCCGCCGTGCTCGCGCCTTCGCTTGCCCGGATGTCCGCGAGCTGGTCGTCGATCCAGACGCCGGGGTCGCGGCCGTCGACGATCTCGCGCAGCCGCCCCGCCCGCAGCGAGCGCTCCTCGGCGCTCATGGTCAGCGCCCGGTGGATCACGTCCGCCTGCTCCTGGATGTCGAACGGGTTGACGGTCAGGGTGCACGTCGCCGATCTCCTCGTGGGAGCCGGTGTTCTCGGAGAGCATCACGACCCCGTCGCGCTGGTTGACCGCCGGGCGCCTCCTTGGCGACCAGGTTCATGCCGTCGAAGATCGAGTTGACGATCAGCAGGTCGTAGTGCTTGTAGCGGGCCACCGCCTCGTAGAAGTTCTCGTAGATCCGCAGGTCGATCGGCATCCAGTCGGTGGTCCCGTGGCGGTGGTTGACGACCGCGACCAGCGCCTCGATCCGCTCCAGGTACTCCGGCGTACTCCGGCACGTCCTGACGCGAGGGCTGCAGGTGGGCGATGAACGAGACCCGCTCGCGGAACTCCGGGTGCTGCTGGAGGAAGACGTCGAACGCCGTGAACCCGCGGAGCACGTTCTTCGAGAGGTCGGCGCGGTCGACGCGGATGATCAGGTGCTCGCGGCGGCGGCGCAAGCAGCTCCTCCTCGTAGCCGCGCGACCTGCGTCCGACGCCGCGGCGCTCGGCGGAGGCGCTCGGCGTCGATCCCCAGCGGGTAGGCGCGCACCCACGTCTCCCCGCCGGGGTGGGCGACCGCTTGCCGCTCCCAGTCGACCTCGAGCTCCATCAGCTCCCGGCAGCACTGGAGGAAGTTGCGCACGTAGGCGGAGGTGTGGAAGCCGATGATGTCGTTCGCCAGCAGGCCGCGATAGATCTCCTCGCGCCAGCCCTGCGGCAGTATCCGCCACGAGTCCGGCTGCGACCAGGGGATGTGGACGAAGTGGTGCAGGAAGGCGTCGGGCCGCGCCTCGCGGATGCAGCGCCGGGCAGGTGTAGAGGTGGTAGTCGTGGATCATCACGAGCGGATCGGCCTCGCCCTCGATCTGGCTCGAGCACCGCCCGGGCGATGTCGTCGTTGACGGTCTTGTAGCCGTGCTCCCAGGCCTCGGTCTCCTCGCGGCGGATGTCGGGTGCGTTGGAGAGGTCCCAGAGGTAGTGCTGGATGAACCACAGGATCGGGTTGGCGATCGTGTTGTAGAAGCGGTCGTAGGCCGTCGGCGTCGGACTCGACCAGGCAGACCGCGGTAGTCGATCCCGCCGAGGCTGACGTCCACCGGCCCGCCTTGCCTCGCGCGAGACCTCGACGTCCTCCTCGGTCATCGCCGAGGCGACCCAGAGCGCCTCCCGATGGGAGACCAGCCCGGTGAGCGCGGTGACCAGCCCGCCGCCGCCCCGCTCGACGGTGCGCTCGCCGGCCTCGTCGCGCTCGAACTGCGCCGGGCCCGCGGTTGGAGACGATGATCAGCGGCGTCCGCAGGCATCCGGACAGGATATCGGGCCTACACCTCCAGCGTCGGAGAACAGCCGTAGCCAGTCGCGCAGCAGCCGCGGGGTGAGGAAGCGCCTGCGGGCGTGCTCCTTGCCCGCCTTGCCGAGCCGGCGGCCGAGCTCGGGGTCGGCGAGGATCTCGAGCGACCGCTCGGCGGTCTCCTCCGGCGTCGTCACCAGGAAGCCCGACTCGCCCTCCTCGATCTGAAGCGGGATCCCACCGACCCGGCCGGCCGACCGTCGGCCGGCCCTTCCAGAGCGCCTCGGTCACGGTCAGCCCGAAGCCCTCGCGGATCGACTTCTGGATCAGCGACGTCCGACTGCGACTGGAACGCGTTGACCTCGATCGCGCCGACGTTGTTGAGGTTGTTGAGGATCTTGATGTCGGGATCGTCAGCCGCGTACTTGAAGGTCTTCGTGGAAGAACTCCCAGCCCTCGGGATCGTCGGTCGCCATCGAGCCGACCAGCGCGAGCTGCACCCCCGGCATCTCGCTCGTCGACGATCCGGTAGGCGTCGATCACGCCGATCGGGTCCTTCCACGGGTCGAATCGCGAGACCTGGGTGATCAGCGGCCGGTCGACGTCGATCCCGAACTGCTCGCAGACGAACGAGGCGTCGTCGGGCGAGAGCGCCATGTTCTTCGGCGAGAGCGGGTCGATCGCCGGCGGGATCAGGTTGATCGATCCGTTCGCCGAGGCCTCCGAGCCCTTCCGGCACGTACTGCTCCATGTGCCAGACCGATGCGTCGTACTCGTCGACAAGCGGCTGGATCCGCCCGAGCGTGACCTCGTTCGGCGTCGAGAGGTCGATGTGGCAGCGCCAGATCCACTTCCTCGACGCCTCGGGCGAGTTGTGGCGCAGGCCGATCGGTTGCGGGTCGTGGATGACGATCACGTCCCAGGCCCCCTCCTCGAGACTCTGCGCGTTCATCCAGTTGTAGCGCTCGAACAGCTCCCATTGCTCGTCGTCGATCGCCTCGGGGTCGCCCTGGAGCGAGTTGTGCATCAGCTTGGTGACGTTGAAGAACTCCTCCCGGCCGAGGATCACTTCCAGTGCGCGTCGAGGCCGACGTCGCGCATCAGCGGCACCAGCGTGTAGAGGATCTCCGAGACGCCGCCGCCGAACGCGGTCGCGCTGACGTGGAGGACCCGCTTGCCCTCGAGCGGGCCGGCGAGCTCGCGGATCGCCTCGACGAGATCGCGCCCGACCAGATGGGTGTAGTCGGCGAGCGACTTGTGCCGAGGGGGACCTCCTGAAGCATCGGGCGGGAAACCTACCTGGCGGCGCGCGCTGCGAGGCGCTCCATGCCGCGGTCGAGCTCGGCGCAGATCGCCGCGTGCAGCTCGCGGTTGGCCGCCGCGACGCAGGAGATCTGGAACTCCGCCCCCGAGCCGAGCAGCCGCCTGCCCGCGAGCGGCTCCCCGTAGGCGTCGCTGACGACCGCCCCCGCCTCCTCGCAGATCAGCGCGACTGCGGCGAGGTCGTAGGGCGAGTTGTTGAGGACCGCCCCGCCGCCGAGGCGCTCGAACGCCTCGCGCATGCCGGGGACGTCGGCGACGATCCGCGGCCCCGGCTCGATGTAGGCGTCGAGCTGGCCGGTGACGAGCCGGGTCATGTCGTAGGTCGCCGATCCGAGGTCGAAGGTCCCGCCGCCGACGGAGGAGGCGTCGACGATCTCCGCGATCACCTCGGCGATCACCCGCACCGGGCGCCCGCGCAGGCCGTAGGCCCAGAACATCCGGCCCAGGTCGGTGTTGCGCGAGAGGCGCGGGGCCGGCTCCACGCCCGCTCCCCGCTCGGCGACGAACACCGCCCCGCTCTTGATCTCGCAGACGCAGCCGACCTCGACGTCGCCGAGGGTCGGCTCGTCGTCGAGGCGCGCTGCCGCGACCGAGACGCAGGCGGCCTCGAACCCCGCCATCGCGGGCCGGGTGCCGTCGATCGGGTCGACGACCAGCACCCATTCCGGCTCGCCGGCGGGCGTCACCATGCCCCGGTCCTCGGAGTAGAACGCGACGCCCGGCGCGTGGTGCGCCAGGTGCTCCTCCATGAACGACTCGGCCATCTCGTCGATCGCGAAGGTGACATCGCCCCCTTCGCCCTCCCCCGCGTGCTCGCGGCCGGCATGGCTCCCGAGCTCCGGCAGCACCTGCTCGCGCAGCGCCAGCGCCAAGTCGATGACGGTCTCGCGCACTCGCAGCGGCGGATTAGCCGCTGCCCGGCAGGGTGGCCGGGCGCTCCTCGAGCTCGAGGTTCGATCTCCTCGCGTCTCGCCGTCGGCGTGGATCACCTCGAGGGTGATCTCCTCGCCGGGCTGGTGCTCGGCGATCAGCACGCGGCAGGTCGCTCTTCGGCGACCAGCTCGTCGCCGTTCACCGCGACGATCACGTCTCCGCCGTCGCTGGATCGGCTGGCCCTGGAAGCGGAAGCGCTCTTCGCCTCCCCCAGCCCGGCCTCGTCGGCGGGGCTGCCCGGAACCACCTCGGCGACGCAGCGAGCCGACCTCGGCGTCGATCCCGAGCTCGTCGGCGAGCTGCGGATAGAGCGGCTGGGCGGAGACCCCGATGTAGGGGTAGTCGGGCGTCGCCGTCGTCGCGCAAGCCATCCAGCGAGCGCTGCACGAGGTTCGACGGGACGGCGAAGCCGACGCCCTCGTTGCCGCCCGAGCGCGTGTTGATCTGCTGGTTGATGCCGACCACCTTGCCGTCGGCGTCGAGCAGCGGCCCGCCCGAGTTGCCGGGGTTGATCGAGGCGTCGGTCTGGATCGCCGGTCGATCTGGAACTCGGTCAGCGACTCGATCGAGCGATCGTTCGCCGAGACGATCGCCGACCGACAGCGACGACGCCTGCCCGAACGGGCTGCCGATCGCCGCAACCGGGTCGCCGACGTCGACCTCGTCGGAGTCGCCGATCTCGAGCGGCTGCAGGTCGAGACCCTCGGGATCGACCTTGATCAGCGCGACGTCGGCGAACGGATCGAAGCCGATCACGTCCGCGGCCACCTTGTTGCGGTCGGGGAACTGGACGTAGACCTCCTTCGCCTCGTCGAGGTCCTCGTTTGGCCCCGACGCCTGCGCGTCGGTGACGACGTGCGCGTTCGGTGACGATCTCGCCCTCCTCGGAGACGACGAAGCCGGTGCCCTGGCCGGCGGCCTGTCCGCCGCCGCCACCGCCGAACAGGCCGCCCAGGTCCTCGCCCTCGAAGATCGAGGTGACCGTGACCACGCCCGGCGAGGCGCTCTCGAAGATGGCCTGCGGATCGAAGGCGCCGCTCCTCGGCCTCGACCATGACCCGCTGGGTTCGCCCCCGTCGCCGCCCGTGTCCGAGGCGGCGTGTCGGCGCCGTTCGCGTCCTCGTCGTCGGCCACGAGCCCGCGGCACGACGAGGGCAAGGGCTGCGCAGCAGGGCCGCGAGGCGCGCCCTCACTCACCCGAGCTCCCGACCGCGGCCGCCGATCGGCAGGACGAGCCTGAACTCGGTTCCCCGCGGCCCCGATGACGACGGTCAGCGAGCCGTTCATCCGCAGCGCCAGCTCCCTGGCGATCGCCAGCCCGAGGCCGGTGCCGCGGACCGAGTCGCCCGTGTAGAAGCGCTCGAACAGCGCGCGAGGAGACCTCGGGGTCGATGCCGGGCCCGTCGATCGCTGCACGACGATCGCGGCGCGTTCCATGTTCTGCTGGCGACGGTCAAGTCGATGGGGGTGCCCTCGGGGGTGTGCCTGAGGGCGTTGTCGATCAGGATACGCAGGATCTGTCCGATCCTGTCCGGGTCGCCTCGGGCGATCGCGCCCGCCGTCGGAGGTCGACCTCGATCGGCGAGCGAGTGCTGGTCCGCCGCCGGTCCGAACTCGTCGGCGACCTGCGTCGCCAGCCGCCCGAGGTCGACCGGGGTCTCGCGCAGCTCGAGCGCGCCGGCGTCGAGCTTCGAGAGCTCGAGCAGGTCGGTGGCGAGCTTGCCGAGCCGGTCGACCTGCTCGCGCATGTTGCTGACGAACTCCCGCCTGGCCTCCGGATCGGGCTCCTCGGTCTCGAGCAGCTCGACGAACCCGCCGAGCGAGAAGATCGGGGTGCGAAGCTCGTGCGAGGCGTTGGCGATGAACTCCTTGCGCGCGGAGTCGAGGCGCGCCAGTCGCGTCTGCATCTCGTCGAAGGTCATCGCGAGCTGGCCGACCTCGTCGCGCGAGTCGATCGGGATCGGGACCGCGAAGTTGCCCTCCGCCACCTGCTCGGCGGCCTCCTCGAGCCGGCGCAGCCGCCGCGAGTGCGCGCGCGCCGCGAACTAACCGGCGAGCGCGGCCGCCGCGATCGCGATCGCCCCCGCGATCAGGATCTGACGGCGGATCAGCGTCGACGTTGTCGTCGACGTCGGCGAGCGGCATCGGAGAGCACCGCGACCCAGCGCGGCTCGCCGCCGCCCGAGAGCGCGACCGCCGACTCGCCGACCCGCTCGCCTCCGACCCGCTCGACCCCGGAGGCGACCCGGCCCGGAGCGGCCGCGGTCGCGGCGGGCAGGTAGCTCGGCAGGACCGCGGTGCGCTCGAACTCCGAGTCGGCGATCGACGAACTCGGGCTCGCGGTCCGGCGGCCCCAGGCCGCACCCCGAGGAGGGTGACGCGCGCGTCGGAGTCCTGCGCGAGGCGCCGCACCAGGCCGGCGCAGCTGGGCCTGGCTCGACGCCGCGCTCCATCGCCTCGGTCAGCGGCTCGGCTCGCCTGACGCCGACCGCCTCCAGCCGGCTGAGCTTCTCCGCGGTGAGGCTGGAGTCGAGCTGGGGGACGACGTAGAGGTAGACGAACGCCGACCGCGGCCGCCGTGATCGCGAAGAACAGCAGCACGAGGCGATTGCGAACGCTGTTCAGCGGCAGGCGCCGCAGCGGCGAGCTCCGCTCCTGCCGCCCGGGCGGGCCGAACGGCGGTGCTGCGCCCATCAGGGCTCCCGGAAGCGGTAGCCGACCCCGCGCACGGTGAACAGGTACTCGGGGCGCTTCGGGTCTCGCTCGATCTTCTCGCGTAGGTGCCGGATGTGGACGTCGACCGTCCTCGGATCGCGGTAGGCGGAGTCGCCCCAGACGTGCTCGAGCAGCGACCTCCCGGGTCAGCACACGTCCCGGGCTTGTCGCGAGCACCGCGAGGATCTCGAACTCGACGTAGGTGAGCGACGACGGGCTCCTAGCGGACCTCCACCGCCCGGCGGTCGAAGTCGATCCGCAGCTCGCCGGCGATGATCGGCTCGCCGCCCGCGGGCCGCAGCTCGAAACCATCTCCGAGCGCGGCGCAGCGCCGCGCGGACGCGACTGCGGAACTCCCGGACCGAGAACGGCTTGGTGATGTAGTCGTCGGCGCCCATCTCGAGCCCGAGCACCTTGTCGATCTCGTCGTCCTTCGCGGTCAGCATGATGATCGGCACCTGGCTGCGCGCTGCGCAGGCGGCGGCAGACCTCGATCCCGTCGAGCTTCGGCAGCATGATGTCGAGGACGACGAGGTCGAACCGCTGCTCGGCGAAGCGATCGAGCGCCTCGCGGCCGTCGCGGGCGGCGACCACCTCGTATCCGTCCTTGCGCAGCGGATACCCGAGCAGGGTCTGAACGGCGTTCTCGTCGTCGACGAGGAGGATCCGCGCGCCCATCTCCTCCACACAAGGAAGCGTAGATACCGGGCTGCCCGAGATTCGGTCTTTACCCTGCTCCGCGTGAGGGACCACGCGTGGTCGACCCACGCATCTACCGGGCTGGCGTTCGCCCCCGCGCTGGTCGCCCTGGTGGTGCTGATGTTCTCGGTCGAGCCGATCCCGGAGCCGGTTCAGACCCCGGAGACCTTCGCCTCCGACTTCGACGGCCGGCGGGCCGCCGCGACCGCCCGCGAGATCGTCGAGGTGGCACCGGAGCGCACGCCGGGCTCCGCGGGCGACGAGGCGAGCGCCGACGCTCGTCGCCGAGCGCTTCGGCGAGATCGCCTCGGGCAAGGTCTCCGAGCAGGACTTCGACGGGAGCTTCGACGGCGACGAGGTCGAGCTTCGCAACGTGATCCTGACCCTGCCGGGGAACTCCGCGCGAGACGATCGTCGTCGTCGCCGATCGCGACTCCGCCCGCGGGTCGGGCGCGACCTCCAGCGCGGCCGCCACCGGCGCTGCTCCTCGAGGCGGGCGCGGAGCTCGGACGCACCGCAGCCACGAGAAGACGATCGTCCTGGTCTCCGCCGACGGCGGCGCGGAGGGCGGAGCAGGGAATCCGCGAGTTCTTCGAGAGCTATCCGACGCTCGACCAGGTGCGAGGGAGTCGTCGCGGTCTCGCAGCCCGGGGCGGGCGAGCCGGGCCAGCCACACGTGCTCGCCTGGTCGACCGGCGACGAGAGCACCTCCGCGCAGCTCGTCGAGACCGCTGAGGCGGCGCTGCGGGAGGAGACCGGTCGCGGGCCGGGCCACGGCGGGTTCCTCGGCAACCTCTTCCGGCTCGCGATCCCGGCCGGACTCGGTGCCGAGGCGGTCGCGATCTCCGAGGGCCTCGACGCGGTCGCGATCTCCGGGGCACGGCGAGCGCCAGCCCGAGCCCGAGTCGACGACCACGTCGACCGCGCTCTCGGACGAGTCGATGACCGAGTTCGGCAACACCGCCCTGGCGCTGGTCCTCGCGCTCGACGCCGCCGACGACGCGCTCGACGCACGGGCCCGCGGTCGCACCTGACCCTCGCCGGCAACCTGATCCCGGGTTGGGCGATCGGGCTGCTCGCGCTGACCCTGCTCCTGCCGGCGCTGGTGACCGTCGATCGACGGCCTGGCCCGGGCCTCGCGCCGCCGCGAGCCGGCGCTCGGCTCGCTGCTCTGGGCGCTGGCGCGTCGCTGCCGTTTCTCGCGGCGCTGGCGCTCGCCTACCTGCTCGCACTGGTCGGGATCGCGCCGGATCCCGAGTTCCCCTTCGACCCCGGCTACTACGAGCTTCGGATGGCGCGCCGCGGATCGTGCTCGTCCTGATCGCCGCCACGTTCGTCGGACGGTCGCGCTGCTGCGTCCGCGATCGCCTGCCGCCGAGGCCGCGCGCGAGACGCTCGCCACCGCGCTCGGCCTGGTCGTCTCGCTCGCCGTGCTCGGGATCTGGCTGGATCGCAACCCGTACCTCGGGCTTGCTCTGCGTCCCGCTCGCCCACGTCTGGCTCGCCTGCGCGGCCCGGCCGGTCCGTCCGCCGGCCAGCAGTCGTGGGCCTGGCGGGACGGCGTCGCGCTGGTGCCGGTCGCGGCGGCCGTCGTCCACCTCGCGGCGCGGCTCGACCTCGGCCTCGACGCCCCGTGGACGCTCGTGCTGATGGTCACCGGCGGCCAGATCGCGGCGATCGGAGGCGTTCCTCGGCTGCCTGGTCGCGGGCGGAATCGCTCGGCCTCTCGCGGTCGCGGTCGCCGCACGAGCCGGCGAACGGCCGCGGATCGCCGAGCAATCTCCGCTAAGAGTCGGCGGCCGGCGGTTCCCGAAGGCACGGTCACGATCCGCGCTAGACGCGTCCGGGGGGACCCGCTGGATACTGAGAAGCGCGTGGCACGAGGTGAGTACTCGGTCGACGCGGGGCGCGTCGCCGACTCGGTCGTCAGCAAGATCAGGCTGATCAGGCTCGCTCGGCGCCGGCTCGAAGATGCTCGTAGCCCCGAATCGGTCGCTCGGCCCCGGTCTAGCGCCGAGCAGTGGTCGAGCCCGCGCGCCTCCCGCTGGGACCACGGAGCCGACGCGGTCACGCGCAGATCCACCGGTCACCTCGCCGACCGCCTCCGCCGCCCCGTCTAGCGCGGACGGGCGGCAGGCAGACGGCGAGCAGCTCGTAGTCCTCGCCCGCCGGCGACCGCGAGCTCGAGCGGGATCGACGCCCGCCGCCGCGGCGATCTCCTCGACGCCCGCGGCGACCGGGAGCCGCTCGAGCTCGATCTCGATTCGCGCGCCGCTGGCCGCCGCGAGGTGGCCCGCGTCGGCGGCGAGCCCGTCGGAGAGGTCGATCATCGCCGTCGCTCCCGAGCGCGCGAGGGCGCGCCCCGCCGCCAGCCGGGGCGAGGGCTCGAGCTGGCGCTCGCGAAGCGCGCTCCGCCTGCGCCTCCGGGACCTCGGCGGCGAGCTCGGGTCGCTCGAGCAGGAGCAGGCCGGCCGCGGCGGCCCCCAGCTCGCCGGTGACCGCGACCGCGTCGCCCGGCGTTGCGCCGGCCCGTGTCACCCCGTCCTCTGCGCTCGCGAGCTCGCCGAGCACCGTGACCGAGACGAAGAGGACCGGCGACGCGGCGACGTCGCCGCCGGCGACAGCCACCGCCCATTCGCCGGCGCCGGCGATCAGCCCGTCGAGCGAGCTCCAGGCACGGCCGTCCTCGCCGAGGTCCTCGGGGATCCCGATCGCGACGTAGGCCTCGGCCGGCGTCGGCGCCCGACGCGGCGAGGTCCGAGAGCGCCGTGGCGAGCGCCTTGCGCCCGACGCTGCGCGAGCGGGGCGGTCTCGCGGCGGAAGTGGACGCCTTCGACGATGGCGTCGACGGAGACCGCGGTCGCGCCGGAGACCGTAGACCACCGCCGCGTCGTCGCCGCTAGCCGAGCGCGAGTCGCGGGCTACGGTCGGCTCCAGCCTCGCGAAGCCGGGCGCGCACCCGCTCGATCAGCTCGAACTCCCTCGGCGCCGTGGCTAGCCGTCCCCATCCGGCGCCTGCGGCGTGCCGCCGTCGCCGTCGGCCGGCGGAGCAGGGGCGGGCGTCCTGGCCGGCTCCCGGGCGCGTAGAGGTCCGGGTCGTAGTCGGTGCCGCCACCGGTGTCGGTGGTCGGTCGGGCGCCGGCGCCGGGGCGACGCGCGGTCCCGTCGTCGTAGGTGGTGTTCCCCGCGTCGGTCGCCGGTGGACGAGTTGTCGCTGTAGTAGGCCGAGAGCGTCGGCCGGGTCCTCGGGGGCGGGGAAATCCTCGCACGGCTCGGTGGCCGCGATGGACATGTAGTCGTGCCAGATCGGCGCCGAGAGGTCCGCGCCGTAGCCGGGGAGCGGCACTCGTGCGTCCGGGTTGCCGGTCCAGACCGCGGTCGAGACATGGGGGGTGTAGCCGACGAACCAGGCGTCCGACTGCTCCTCCGTGGTGCCGGTCTTGCCGGCGGCCGGACAGGCGATCCCGTGGCCCGCGGCGGTGCCGAATCGAGAGTCCCCTTCATCACGTCGGCGACCGTGTAGGCGACGCCGTCGCTGATCACCCGGTTGCCCTCGGAGTCCTCGAGCTCGTCGACCTCGCCGTCGGGGAACTCGACCCGGCTGACCGCGGTCGGGTCGTGATGCACGCCGCCGTTGGCGATCGTCGCGAAGGCGTTCGACATCTCGAGCACCGTGCAGCACTGGGCCGTGCCGCCGAGCGCGTAGGCCGGGTAGGGCTCGAGCGGCGAGGTGACCCCCATCTTCTTCGCCATCTCCGTGAAGTTCTCGGCGCCGACGTCGAGCGCGAGCTGGGCGAAGACCGTGTTGACGGAGTTGGCAGTCGCCTGACGCAAGGATCATCGAGCCGCCGCCTCCGCCGGTCACCGACCACGACTCGGTCGCCGGTGTCGAGCGAGATCGAGGCCGGCGCCGAGTAGGTGGTGGAGTCGGGGTCCATCCCCTGGTCGACCGCGGTGGTGAGGACGAACGGCTTGAAGGCCGAGCCAGGCTGCCGGCTGCCCTGGGCGGCGAGGTTGAACTGGCTCGTCCTCGTAGGCCGCCGAGGAGGCCATCGCGAGGATCTCACCGGTCTCGGTATCGGTGGAGACGAGCGCGTTCGCGGCCCCGTACACGGGGTGGGCGAGGATCGCCTGCCTCGGCGACCTCCTGGAGCTCGGGATCGATCGTCGTGTGGACCTGGAGGCCGCCCTGGCGGACCGTGTTGACGCCGTAGCGGTCGATCAGCTCCTGCTCGACGTAGTCGAAGAAGTACGGCTCGCGGACGTCGGAGTACTTGGTCCCCGCCTCGAGGCCGAGGCCCGCGGCCTTCGCCCGCGAGGCCTCGTCGGCGGTCAGGTAGTCCTCCTTGGCCATCGCGGTGAGCACCTGGTTGCGGCGCTTGAGCGCGGCGGTCGGGTCGGTGAACGGGTTGTACTGCGAGGGGGCCTGAGGCAGTCCCGGCGAGCAGCGCCGACTCGGTCAGCTTCAGCTCCGTCGCGGGCTTGTTGAAGAAGGTCTGCGACGCCGCCTCGACCCCGACGGCGGTCCGGCCGCCGACGGTCCCGTAGGAGGCGGTGTTCAGGTACTGCTCGAGGATCCACTTCTTGGTCTTCTCCTCCTCGAGCTCCTCCGCGAGCTTCGCCTCGCGGATCTTCCGCTCGAGCGTGTCCTCGGGGTCCGAGATGTAGAGGTTGCGGACGAGCTGCTGGGTGATCGTCGAGCCTCCCTGGAGCGCCTCCCCGGCCTGGAGGTTCTTCCAGAAGGCGCGGGCGATCAGCGCTCGGGTCGACGCCGTCGTGGTCCTAGAAGCGCTCGTCCTCGATCGCGATCGTGGCCTCCTGGAACTCCTTCGGGATCGTTGCTCAGCTTGATCGGCGTGCGCAGCTCGTCGTTCTGGATGTAGCCCAGGCGGGTCCCGTCGGAGGCGAAGACGACCGAGTTGGCGCCCTTGTCGATCGGGCGCAGCTCGTCGATCGGAGGGGCCTCGGCGGCGACGTTCAGCACCCAGAGCCCGAAGCTGAGCACCGAGATCGCGACGAGCGCGACCACCACGCCCAGCCCGAGCAGGATCTTGCTGCTCTTGCGTCGCCGCGAACGCCGCTGGCGTCTGCGCTCGCGCTGCGTCATAGCGTTGCTAAAGAGTAGCCGCGGACCCGGCCCGGGTTGCGCAGTTGCACCTGCTCAAGCGAAATCGAGCAGGCCGGCCTCGCGCAGGGCGGAGTGGGCGCGCTCGCGCAGCGCGTTCTCCTCGCCGCCGACTCGGGTCCGCTCGCCGTCGATGCTCTGGCGCAGCTCGAGCTTGATGCCCTCGTGGGTGACCTCCACCATCTGGACGATCTCGGCGATGCCGTCGAGCGCCTTGCGCGCCCCGGGCACGTCGCCGTCGGGCGGCAGCCAGAGGTCGATCACGATCGGGGCAGCGAGGTTCCCGGTCGAGTGGTTGAACAGGGAGGTGCCGACGATGTGCTCGTTGGGGACCACGAACAGGCGGCCGTCCCAGGGGTCGACGTACGTCGCCGAGAGGGTGATGTTCTCGACCCTGCCGGTGGTCTCGTCGACGGTGATCTTGTCGCCGATCCGGATCGGCTGGGTAACCGCGATGGTGATCCCGGCAACGAGGTTCGCGACCGATTGCCGCGCGGCGAGACCGACGATCAGGCCGAGCAGCGCGGAGGAGGCGAGGATCCCGGTGGCGAGCCGCCGCACGCCGTCGATCTGAGTCAGGGCGAGCGCGATCCCGATCAGGATGATCACGACGAAGACGAGCCGCCGGACGACCCGCAGACGCGTCATCGCCACCCGCGACACGCCGCCGTCGGTGAGCCGGGTCGCGACCTGGGTACCGCGCCCGATCACCCACCGGTCGACCCCATAGGCGATCAGGAGGGCCCCGGCGAGGGTGATCGCCGCGGAGATCCAGTCGCCGTATTGGTCCCAGAAGGTCTCCTCCATAGCGCTCGGCAGTCAACCAGAATGGCCCGCGATGGCGCCTCCGGCCAAGGCAGTCCTGCTCGACGCGCTCGGCACCCTGGTCGAGCTCGAGCCCCCGTTCGAGCGGCTCGCCGCGGCGCTCGGCAGCGGGATCTCGGTCGAGCGGGCGGAGCGGGCGATGCGCGCCGAAATGGCCTATTACCGCGCCCACAGCCACGAGGGGCGCGACGCCGCGTCGCTTGCCGGCCTTCGCGAACGCTCCGCTCGGGTCCTGTCGGACGAGCTCGGCGTCGAGGTGCCGGTGGAGACGATGATGTCCGCGATCCGCTTCCGGGCCTACCCGGACGCCGCGCCGGCACTCGCCGACCTCCGTGAGCGCGCCCTGCGGTTGGTCTGCGTCTCCAACTGGGACTGCTCGCTTCCCGAGGTGCTCGCCGACGTCGGGATCGCGGATGCGCTCGACGGCGTCGTCGCCTCGGCGACGGCCGGCGCCCGCAAGCCCGATCCGGCGATCTTCGGGGCCGCCCTCGCCCGCGCGGGGTGCGAACCCGCCGAGGCGCTCGCCGTCGGGGACACCCCAGAGGAGGACCTCTCCGGCGCGGCGGCGGCCGGCATCCGGGGGGTGCTGATCGACCGCGGCGGGCGCCCCGCGGCGGCGTCCGATGGGGCGCCGGTGATCGCCTCGCTTGTCGAGATCAGCGAGCATCTGTGACTTGAACCCCGACGGAAGCGAAGTCGCCGCTCCGCCGCCGCCCCCGCGGGGCGGTTCCTGGTCGCCCCTGACCGTTCTCTGGGGCGTGCTCGCGGTGATCGGCGTGACCCTGTTCGGCGCGGCGATCGTCGGCGCCGCCAACCCCGACATGGACGAGGAGACCTTCGGCCTGATCGTGCAGGCGGTCTTTGCGGCCGCCCTGTTCGCGATCCCGCTGCTTCTGATCTCGGGCCCCGGCGTGCTGTTCGCGTCGCCGGCGCGCCTGGGGCTGCGGCGCTTCAACCTCGCCCAGGGAATCGGCTGGACGTTCGCCGCCTACGGCGGCTTTTTTCTCTTCCTCGTCATTTACGGGCTGATCGTCCAGCCCGATCCCCAGGAGATCATCGAGGAGATCGAGCAGGAGCGGGAGACCCTGAAGCTCGTGGCGCTGGGGGTCCTCGTGGTGCTCGCGGCGCCGATCGCCGAGGAGGTCTTCTTCCGCGGCTTTCTCTTCGGCGGCCTGCGCGGGCGGATGTCGTTCTGGCCGGCCGCGCTGATCTCCGGGCTCCTGTTCGGCCTCGTCCACCTGCCGGGGGGGCCGCTCCAGGTCCCGCCGCTCGCGGTCTTCGGCGTGCTTCTGGCCTGGCTCTACGAGCGAACCGGCTCGCTCGGCCCGCCGATCCTGATGCACGCGATCCAGAACTCGATCTCGTTCGCGTACACGCTCTCGGCGTAGCTCGGACCGTCAGCCCGCCCCGGGCGGAGCTGCGCCAGGCTCGACACGAGCCGGCGTCCGGTCCCGCGCCGCTGAGCGCCGCGAAGCTGGCGCGCCCGCGTTCTCAGGAGCTCGAGCGCAGCCCGTGACTCGACGAACGGGTCCGCCACCGAGTGCCCGGAGTCGACGTGCAGCGCCGCGATCGCCTCCCCTCCGGCGCTCGCGATCAGGACGCGCGGTGGCTTGTCCGGCTTGGTCAGGTCGAGGAGCATGTGCCTCGTCCCGGCGCCCCCGCCGTCGCGGTCGACGAGCCGGCGTAGTGCCATCAGGTCGTCCGGCGAGGCGAGTCGAACGGTGATCGGATTCGTCGCTTCGAGCATTGCGAGCCTCCTCTCGGTCGCAGCGTTGTAACCAGCAAATACCCTTTATTGGTGTTTCAAACACTACTATAATCGAGTTGGTGGTGTCGAGCGACGCTCAGGACCCGATTCACCAGCCCGCCCCAGGCGAGCTCGAGCTCGTTCGCGAATTCGTCAACACGTTCGACCTCGAGACCGGCGAGGAACGGCTGGCCTCCGCTGAGGGGCTTACGACGTGGCTCGACGTGCACGGCATCGAGGCCGAGTCTCCACCTGCCGAGGCCGACCTCACTCGGGCGATCCGCCTGCGCGAGGCGCTCCGCGGATTGCTCCTCGCGAACAACGGGCAGCCGCTCGACGGCGACGCGGCGAGCGAGCTCGAGGCCGCGGCGCGAGCGGGCGTCGGTTCGCCTCGACGTCGACGCGGAGGGACAAGTCTCGGTCCGTCCGGCCACGGGCGGCGTCGACGGGCTCGTGGCGCGGCTCCTCGGGATCGTTGCCCGGGCCCAGATCGAGGGCACCTGGGGCCGGCTCAAGGCGTGCCCCGCGGAGACCTGTGCCTGGGCCTTCTACGACGAGTCCCGCAACAGCTCGCGGACGTGGTGCTCGATGGGTGTCTGCGGAAACCGTGCAAAGACCCGCCGCTACCGGCGCAGACGGCGAGCGCGACCTGCGGCGTGACTACAATTTCGCCGCCGTGAAGGGTTCGCTCCGCCGCATGATCGCCACGCTCGCCGCAACTGTCGCGGTGCTCGTGATCGCGCCGGCCGCCCTCGCGCAGGACCCGACGCTGCCGCCGACTCCCGAGCCGGAGCCGACCCCGGGGCCCGCCGAGGCGGACCTCAAGCTCGACGCTCAAGGGCGTCAAGGGCGGCAAGGTCCGGGTCAACAAGCGGGTCACCGCGCACGCCACGATCCGGCCCTTCGTCCCCGGCCAGGAGATGCGAGATCGGCGTCTATCGCAAGGGCAAGCCGGTCAAGCAGGAGCGCAAGACGATCGAGCGCAAGGAGGGCTCGAACGCCGGAGTCGTCCGGCTGAAGTCGAAGCGATTCCTCGAGCCGGGGAAGTTCACGGTCCGCGCCTCCCACGACGAGACCGCCGAGCAGAAGGCCGCCGCGAAGTCGAGCAAGCGCTTCGGGGTCAAGTACCCGAACCTCGGCAACCGCGACGGCGGCGAGGTGGTCAAGCTCTTCCACAAGCTGCTCGCCCGCGAGGGCTACGGCAACGCTCCGTCCGGCAAGGACTTCAACGACGCCACCGGCCGCGCCGTGCACGCCTACCGCAAGGTCAACGGGATGCCGCGCAACGAGGACGCGACGCCGGGGATCTTCAAGAAGCTCGCCGACGGCAAGGGTGCCTTCAAGCTCCGCTACCCCGGGAAGGGCCACCACGTCGAGGTCGACATCTCGCGCCAGGTGATGGTGCTCGCCGACAAGGGCAAGCCGCAGTTCACCTACCACATCTCCTCCGGGGCGCCGGGGACCCCCTCGGACCGCGGCCACTACAAGTTCTACCGTCGCCAGCCGGGCTTCAACAGCATCGGGATGTACTACTCGGTCTATTACAACCGCGGCGAGGCCACGCACGGCTACAAGTCGGTGCCCGACTACCCGGCCAGTCACGGCTGCCTGCGAAACCCGATCCCGGACTCGAGGTTCATCTATGGGTGGATCCGACTCGGCGACGACATCTGGGTCTACGACTGAGGACGCGTGAGGCGCCGCGTGGCGGCGTCGGGCCCAAAAAATGCCGTCTAACGCGGAGGTGTCCGGCGCTTGTTCCCCGCTCGCATCCCGCTACCCCACATAGATAGCCTCAGGCCATGAGCGAGGGTGCGCTTCGGGTGACCCTTTGGGTTATCGCCGCGATCCAGATCGGCCTCGGGCTCTTGGGATTGCTGGCCCCGGGGACGTTCTTCGACGAGATCGGGACGTACGCACCGCAGAACGACCACTACATCGGCGATTTAGGCGCCTACAACCTGGCCGCCGGCTTCGGGGTCGCGATGGCGGCGATGAGGCCGGAGTGGCGGGTGCCGATCCTCGTGGTCGGGGTCGTCCTCAACGGCCTCCACGCGCTCAACCACCTGTTCGACATCGGCGAGGCCTCGAGCGACGCGAAGGGCGTCTTCGACACGGTCGCGCTGGCGCTGCTCGCCGCCGGCTCGGCCTACCTGGCCCAGGTGAGCTCGCGGTTGCGCCGAAAAGAGGCGGCGTGAGGGTCTTCTTCGCCGGCGCCAGCGGCGTGATCGGGCGCACTCTCCTCCCGCGCCTCGTGGAGGAGGGGCACGACGTCGCGGCGCTGACGCGGACGCCCGACAAGGCGAAGGCGCTCCGGGAAGCCGGCGGCGAGCCGGTCGTGGCCGACGTGCTCGATGCCGAGGCGCTCCGAGCGGCCATGGTCGAGGCGCAACCCGAAGTCGGTGATCCACCATCTCACCGACCTGCCGCAGCGGATGACGCCGGGCTCGATCAAGGAGGGGCTGGCGGCGACCGAGCGGGTGCGGACCACCGGTACCGCGAACCTGATCGAGGGCGCCCGCGCGGCGGGCTCGCGGCGGGTCGTCGCGCAGAGCGTCGCCTTCGCCTACGCCCCGGAGGGCACCGGCCTCAAGGACGAGTCGGACCCGCTCTACCTGCAAGCGCCGGCGCCGTTCGACAACACCGTCGGCGCAGTCGCCGAGCTCGAGCGTTCGGTGACCAACGCGGAGGGACTCGACGGGGTCGCGCTTCGGTTCGGCTTCTGGTACGGCCCCGGGACCGCCTACGCGAGCGACGGCCATTTCGCACACGAGGCCCGCCGGCGGCGGCTTCCGGTGGTCGGCGCCGGCTCCGCGGTCTATTCGTTCGTCCACGTCGACGACGTCGCCGGCGCGACGATCGCGGCGCTGGAGGGCGGCGAGCCGGGGATCTACAACGTGGTCGACGACGACCCCGCCCCGGGCCGCGAGTGGACGCCGGCGTTCGCGGAGGCCGTCGGCGCGAAGCGGCCGTTCCGGGTGCCGACCTTCGTCGTGCGGATGGCGGCCGGCCGCTACGCCGCCTACCTGGCGACGGAGCTTCGCGGCGCCACCAACGAGAGGGCGAAGCGCGAGCTGGGCTGGACCCCGCGCTGGCCGAGCTGGCGCCAGGGCTTCCGCGAGGCGCTCGGTTGAGCGACGGCGCCCGCGAGACCCTCCTCGCCGAGCTGCGCGAGCACGCGCTGGTGATCGGCGAGGTGACGCTCTCGAGCGGGCAGACGGCCTCCTACTACGTGGACGCGAAGCGGGCGCTTCTGCGGCCGCCTGCCTTCCTCGCCACCGGAGAGCTCGTCGCGGCCCGGGCGAGCGAGCTCGGCGCCAGCGCGGTCGGCGGCCTGACGATGGGCGCCGATCCGATCGCCTGTGCCGCCCTCGCCGCCGCCGACGGCGAGCCGCTGCGGGCGTTCTTCGTCCGCAAGGAGCGCAAGGAGCACGGCCTCCAGCGCTGGGTCGAGGGTCCCCTGCTCGAGCCCGGCACGCCCTGCCTGGTGGTCGAGGACGTCGTCACCACCGGCGGCTCGACGGTGAAGGCGATCGAGCGGATGCGCGAGGAGGGTCTGGAGATCCGCGGCACGCTCGCGGTCCTCGACCGGCTCGCCGGCGGCGGCGAGGCGATCGAGGCGGCCGGCGGGGCGCCCTACGCACCGCTGGTCACGATCGACGACCTGTATCCCGAGCGGCCTGACCGCCCACAGGCCTAGGACTACCCTCGGCCAATGGACCAGGTCGTCCAGGTCATCGGCGCGCTCTTGATCCTCGCCGCCTACGCGGCGGCGCAGTTCGGCTGGCTGGACCAGTACTCGATCCGCTACCTCGTCCTCAACCTGATCGGCGCGGCGATCCTCGCGGTGCTCGCCTGGTTCGAGAGCCAGTGGGGGTTCCTGCTCCTGGAGACGGTCTGGACCCTGGTCACGGCCTGGAGCCTCTATCGCGTACTGCGCGGGGCCCCGCCCGCCGCGTCGCATTCGGCCTAGCCCTCGAGAGTGAGGTCCGCTGCCCGCCGCTCGAGCAGGCGCCGCTCGGCATCGGAGTGGACGAGCTCGAGCGCCCGCTCGTAGGCCGCCCGGGCGTCCTCGATCCGCTCGAGCCGGCGCAAGAGCTCCGCCCGGGTGGAGTGCAGGTAGTGGTAGCGGTCGAGCTCGAGGCCCTCGACCAGGTCGAGCGCGGCCTCGACGTCGCCGGCTTCGGCGATCGCCGCAGCCTGGTTGAGCTCGACGACCGGGGAGCCGGTGCGGCGGGCGAGCTCGCCGTAGAGGGCCGCGAGCTGCGGCCAGTCCGGAGATTCGTCGACGTGCAGGACTGCGATCGCCGCCTGCAACACGTAGGGACCGCGGCCGCCGAGCGCGATGGCGCGATCGAGCGCGGCCTTTCCCTTTTCGATCTGCCCCGTATCCCAGAGCGATCGATCCTGGTCGCGGAGCAGGACCGCCGCGCCCTCGGCGAATCGCGCATCGCGTCGCGCGTCGTTGACGAGCATCAGCGCCAGCAGCCCGTGCACCTCGGGCTCGTCGGGCATCAGCTCCGCGAGCGGGTGCCCGAGCCGGATCGCCTCGGCGGCGAGCTCTCCGCGGCCGCCGTAGCCCTCGTTGAAGATCAGGTAGACGACTGCGAGGACCGCCGCGAGGCGGTCGGGGAGCTGATGGTCCGGCGGGATGCGGAACGGGATCCCCGCCGCCTTGATCTTCCTCTTCGCCCGCACCAGGCGCTTCGCCATCGTCGGCTCGGGGACGAGGAAGGCGCGGGCGATCTCCTCGGTGCTCAGCCCGCCCAGCGTTCGCAGACTCAGGGCGACCTGGGCGTCGAGCGCAAGCGCCGGATGGCAGCAGGTGAAGAGGAGCTCGAGCCGCTCGTCCGGGATCGTCGTCTCGTCCATGTTGTCCTCCGTCGGCTCCGGCGGCTCGAGCTGGCGGGTCTTCTCGACCCGCGTCCGCTCCCGGCGGATCCGGTCGATCGCGCGGTTGCGGGCGGTCGTGACCAGCCAGGCGCGCGGGTGGGCCGGAGCCCCCTCCCGCGGCCACCGCTCGGCGGCGGCCGCGAACGCGTCCTGCGCGGCTTCCTCGGCGAGGTCGAAGTCGCCGAGGAAGCCGATCAGGTGGGCGAGAACGCGGCCCCACTCGTCGTGGAAGGCCTGCTCGACGCTCGTCGTCACCCGATGACTGGGCGGACCTCGATCACGCCGCCCATCCTGGCGGCCGGAATCCGAGCGGCCAGCTCGATCGCGGCATCGAGGTCGTCGGCCTCGAAGAAGAGGTATCCGCCGAGCGCCTCCTTCGAGGCGACGAACGGGCCGTCGGTGGTCAGCGTCTCGCCGTCCTCGACGCGCACAGTGGTCGCCGTCTCCGGGTCCGCCATCCTCACGCCGGGCGTGACGCCGGGCGTCTGGTTGATGGCCTGGTAGTCGGCGTAGACCGCCTTCTGCTCGTCCTCGGAGAGCGCGTTCCACGCCTCCTCGCCCGGTGTCGCGGCGTCGCCGTGGTGGATCAGCAGCAGGTACTTCATGAGTGCCTCCTTTGGTAGGGGGAATGATCGCCCCTTAGACGAACGGAGGACGCAGAAATGGACATCGGCTCAAGGCCTTGGCGCCTTCTTCACAGACGTCCGTGAAGAAGGCGCCAAAGCGCCCCGACCAGGATTCGAACCTGGGGCCTACTCCTTAGGAGGGAGTCGCTCTATCCAGCTGAGCTATCGGGGCCCGAGGGCGAGTCTACGGGGCAGAGTCCGACGTCCCGCGGAGCAGGTCTATGGTGTCCGCCCGTGATCGCCGAGTGGGTGGATCGTGCGATGCGCCCCGTGGGTCGCTGGCTGGACGCGGAGAAGATGGGGCATCTCGGGATCCGCAACACGATGCGGCTCGGGAAGCGCTACAACGGGCTGCTCTACGGCCGCTTTCAGCGGTATCGCGAGCGGGTGTGGCGCGAGGAGTTCGACCGGCTGGCGGGCGACCACCAGGGATCGGACGGAGCGTCGGAACGAAACGACGGACCCAGGCGCCTGGTGGACGGATTCGCCATCGACACGTCCGGCTCGCTTCCGCATCTCGACGAGCTGCTGGCGGCGGGAGACGAGGTGATCGCCGAACGTGCCGGGCGGGCTCCCGTCGACGACCGCTATCGAGCCTTCTTCCGGCACATGACGACCGTCGCGGACCTGGAGCGGTGGCCGCAGTTCGTCGACTTCGTCTCCACTCCGGAGCTGATCGCGCCGGTCGCCGAGTACCTCGGGTTCGTCCCGGCTCTCTCGAAGACGCTCCCGACCGGCATCCGAGTCGTCGAGTCGGGAAAGCACCTCGACGCCCTGGCCCATCTACCCCCGCGCGACAGCCAGGTGTTCCACATCGATCCCTATGACCGTCCGATGATCTACGTCATCGTGCTGCTGCGCGACTGCACGCCCGAGATGGGCCCCTTCACGTTCCTGCCGGCATCCGTCTCGGCGCACGCCGCGCGCGCCCTCGACTACTGGTCCCGCGGTCGTCCCTACCGCCTCGAGGACGAGGAGATCTACTCGGTCGTGGACCGAGGCGAGGCGATCGAGTTCACCTTCCCGCGCGGGACGGTCCTGTTCATCGACACGAGCCGGTGCTTCCACTACGGAAGCCGCAACGCGGAGAAGCCGCGATTCCTGACGATGTACGGCCTCACCTCTGTGTGCCGCTGCGACTTCTCGGAGTCCTACATGCCCACCTTCTCTTATCCCCTGAGTTCGGACGACCCGGCGTTGCGCAAACTCGTCCTCGACCGCCGCGCGTTCGAGGTCGGATCATGAGGAGGCGCCCCGGGAAGGCAACTGCGTTGGCGAGGTACGCCCTCGGCCTGCGTGGCTACCTGCGCACGACCATGAGCGAGGCGGATTGCGAAGCCGCGATCCGGCGCCGGCTGGAGCGACGCCGGGAGTCGTTCCTGTTCGTCGTCGAGCACGGCATCTATGGGAACCCCGGAAGCCCGTACCTCGCCCTGCTTCGGCACCTGGACATCGAGCTCGGGGATGTGGTGGCGCTGGTGTACGAGCGCGGGATCGAGGGGGCGCTCGCCCACCTGCATGCAGCGGGCGTCCGCCTCAGCCTGGACGAGTTCAAGGGACGGACGCCGATTCGCAGGGCCGGCATCGAGCTTTGCCCGGACCCGCACGATTTCGACAATCCGCTGCTGTTGCGGTACTTCGACGCGGCCACATCCGGCTCGACGGGCGTGGCGCGGCGCATACACATAGATCTCGACCTGCTCGCGCACGAAGCCGCCTACCAGCGCCTCTTCCTCTCCGGCTTCGCGCTCGACCATGCGCCGATTGCGATCTGGCGGCCCGCGCCACCGGGTCAGGCCGGGCTGAAGACGGTCCTCCGGCTGGCCAAGACCGGCCGCAGCGTCGACGCATGGTTCACCCAGTACGCCCAGCCGCTCAATCGGCAGGCGTTGAGGTATCGGCTCTTCACCGACTACACGCTTCGAGCCGGGCGCAGGTGGGGAGTCGCAATGCCGAAGCGACCGCTCCACGTGCCCTTGGAGGACGCCGAGAGGGTCGCGAGATGGCTCGCGGACACGAAGACCCGTGGGCCTGGGCCCCTGATCGATACCCCGTGGAGCTCGGCGGTTCGTGTCTGCTTCGCGGCCCAGGAGTTGGGGCTCGACATCTCGTCGGCGTTCTTCAAGGTCGGCGGAGAGCCGTCCACTCCGGCGCGGGCCGCGGCGATCAAGGCCACGGGGGCCGACTTCGCCGTTCAGTACTCGATGGGTGAGGTCGGCCAGATCGGCCTCGTGTGCTCGGAGGCGGCGGAGATCGGAGAGGTCCACCTCGCCACGGACAAGCTCGCCCTCCTGCCGCCGGCGAACGGAACCGCCGCGCCCCGGACGCTCCACATGACCACTCTGTTACCCAGCGGTCCGAAAGTTCTGCTCAACGTCGACTCCGGGGATCACGCGCATGTCGGTGAGCGCGAGTGCGGCTGTCCCTTCGGCCGCCTCGGAATGACGACCAAGCTCTGGGAAATCGGCAGTCGCGAGAAGCTGACGAGTGAGGGGATGCACTTCACCGGGGATGAGGTGATCGTGGCTGGTGGAGGAGGCGCTTCCCGCCCGGCTCGGGGGGTCGCTCGCCGACTACCAGCTCGTCGAGGGCCTCAGCCGCCCCCTGCCGCGGGTCACAGTGGTGGTCAGCCCGTCGGTGGGCAGACTCGAGGACCGCGACGTGGAGCGCGCGCTCCTGGAGTCGCTGTCGACGCTCGGCGAGGCGCAACGGATGATGGCCGACATCTGGGCCGGCGCCGGGACGGTCCGCGTCGCGCGGCGAGCGCCGAACGCGACGGTCCCGGGAGCGAAGGTGCAGCCGCTCATGACCGAGACCGCGGCGGGTCAGCCGTATTGAGCCTGGATTCGTGTGTAGAAGTCGAGGTTGGCGCTGCCGTGCTCGGGAGGGCCGACGCCCGATGATTTCCAGCCCCCGAACGGCGTCTCGACTCCGACGTCCGCCGTGGGGCGATTGAACTTGAGGACGCCGGCCTCGGCTCTTGCCCTGAATCGCGCCTTCAGGTCCCTCGAGTTCGAGTAGAGCGCGGCGACCAATCCGTGCTCGACGCCGTTCATGAGCTCGAGGGCGGCGTCGAACGTGGTGGCGGCCTGAACGACGAGCACCGGGCCGAAGGTCTCCTCTCGCACGACCTCGGCCCCGGGGTCGTCGCAGACGATGATCGTCGGCGGGAGGTATGAGCCCACGCGTGCGAGTTCGCTCGCGATCACCGCGGGCGGGTCGGGCCGGCGAACCTCTCCATCCGCCTGCGCGCGCTCGATGACGGCGGCAACCCGGTCGCGGGCGGAGTCGGAGATCAGAGGACCGACGGAGACGGACTCGTCGAGGGGGTCACCCACCCGAAGCCCGGCGGTGGCGGCCTCCAGCTCGTAGAGGAACTCTCGGGCGACTCGCTCATCGACAATCACGCGGCGGTTCGCGGTGCAGCGCTGACCTGCCGCGCCGAAGGCCGCCTCTGCGATGCCTTCCGCCGCGGGGGCCAGGTCGACGTCGCGCCAGAGGATTGCGGCGTTATTGCCGCCCAGCTCCGCCTGGAGCGGGATCCGTCTCTCGGCGCAGATCGCCTGCGCCGTGTACCCCGCCTCGATCGAGCCGGTCAGCGCGACGCCGTCGATGGCGCGATCGCTCATCAGGTCCACCGCCGTGTCCCCCCCGCCCCGCACGATCCCCACCAGCCCTTCGGGACAGCCCGCCTCGGACAGGAGCGAAAGGAGCTGCCCGGCGATCGCCGAGGCCGCGGGGGCCGGCTTGAGGACTATCGCGTTTCCGTAATGGAGTGCCGGCGCGAGCTTTCCGACTGGAATCGCGAGGGGGTTGTTCCAGGGCGTCACCAAGGCGACCGTCCCGAGCGGCGGGCGGACGACGCGCGCCTCCGGCGTCGCCTCGGACAACGCCCCGGGCGCCCTCGACGCCGCTCCGACGAGTGCGACGGCCCGGCTCACCTCCGCCCGCGCCCCGGTGATCGGCTTACCTGTCTCTCGGGCGATCGAGCCCGAGAGCTCATGTGAGCTCGCCGCGAGAAGGGACTCGAGCCGCCGGAGGCATTCATCTCGCTCGCGCTGGGGCATGCGGCGCCATTCCCGTCCGGCCTCTGCGGCGCGCGCGGCCGTTCGGTGGACCTCCTCGGATGAGCTGGTGGGAAGCCGCCACAGCAGCGCCTCGCGGCGCGCCGGGGATCGCCACTCGATCTCGCCGCGGCCGTCCCGCCCTCCCCCCGGGCGTCGCCCCGAGCGGCGAAGAAGACCGTCCCCCGGGATGAACGATGCACACCGCCTCTCGAGGTATTCCCGAGTGATCGCCGCGTGGAGCGGCTCCGCGGACGCGACGGCGTCGTCGGCGATCGTGACCGCAAGACCTCGCGCGTACGCGTCGATTGCCGTCTGCCGCACGCAGCCGTGGAGATGGACGCCGGCGAGCACCACCTCGTCGACGCGCAGTTCGCGAAGCAGCGGATCGAGGGCGGGCGAGGAGAAGGCGCTGAAGTGCTGCTTGTCGACGACCGGCTCACCGTCGGGCAGGAGGGGCGGCGGTGGGAGGTGGCCGTCGGTCCCGGACACGCACATCCGGCGGTCGACCTCCTTCCAGTGCGGCATCCGGTCCTCGCCGTCCGGCGACACCGTCGTCCAGACGTGGATCACCGGCATCCGGAGCCGCCGGCAACCGCGCAGGAGGTGGGCGGCTCCACGGACGACCTCGTCACGCCCCGGGGTGAGACCGGGGGTGGCCAGGAAATCCTGCTGTAGATCGATCAGCAGGAGCGCCGCCGTCATCGTCAGGCCGCGTCGGTTCCGCTCATCGCGACTCGCCCCCCCGCGAGTGCCGCGACGGCCTCCTCGACGCGCGCCCCCATCTCGCGCGTGCCGACGACGCGGCATCCCGGTTCCGCCACGTCCTCGGTTCGCCAGCCCGTGCGCCACGTCGAGGCGACGGCGTCCTCGATCAGGCGAGATTCGCGAGCGAGGCCGAACGACTCGCGCAGCATCATCGCCACGGCCAGGATCTGACCCACGGGGTTGGCGACATCCCGGCCGGCGAGGTCGTGTGCCGCTCCGTGGTTCGTCTGGTACACGGCGGCGCTCGTCGAGTCGAAGCTCGCGCCGTACGCGAGCCCGCGGGAGCCCAGCAGCACCGCGCCGACATCGGCCAGCACGTCGCCGAACAGGTTCGAGGTCGCCACCACGTCGAAGCTGTGCGGATCCCGGATCAGTCGATACGCGGCGAAGTCGAGATCCAAGACCTCGCAGTCGATGCGCTCCGCCTTCGCGGTGTGCTCGGCGCAGCGCTCCCACAGCGCGCTCATCGAGGGAACGCCTCCGCGCTTGACCACGACCGCCAGCTTCCCGCGCCGGCTCGCGGCCATCGCCGCGGCCGCCTCCACGACGCGGGACACCTCCCGGCGCGTATTCGAGAAGGCATGCTCCGCGATCTCGCCGCCCGCCCGGCTGCCCTCGCTCCAGCGCCCCTGGTACACGCCTCCGCTCTGCTCCCGCACGACCAGGATGTCCGCTCCGGCGAGCTCGCGGGGGCGAATCGGGCCCGGCGGATGGCGAAGCTCCCGCGAGGGGACGAGCGGTGAGACCTTGCAGAACAGGTCGAGCTCGCGTCTCAGCTCGTACACCCAGCGACCGCCGTGCGGCCCGGCGAGAACGGCGCCCCGCGACGAGAAGACGTCCCGGCAGAAATCGACCACCGACGCGTCGAGCGGCGAGTGGATCGGATCGCCTCCGCTCGCTTCGGGGCCATAGCTCAACTCGATCGGATGGTTGGTGACGGAGCCGAGCACCGACAGGACGGCGGCGGCGACGTCCATGACCTCGCGCCCGATCCCCTCACCCGGAAGAACACCGACGCCGAGCGGGTCGCCCGGGCCATGGGCGGGCGAGCGCCGGCCCTGGATCCTGGCGCTAACGAGACGCTGGTCTAGTTCGGTCGAGATGTCCCTCTCCGCCTGAGCTGTCGGGGCCCGGCTCGTCGTAGAGGCTCTCGGATGCGACCTCGCGGAGGCGGCGGTCCCAGAGCCGGATTTGGAGGTAGAGCTCGTCGCCGAAACCGGTGACGGCGTCGACCGCGACCAGGGTGAGGCGGCCGTCGGTGATCGCGACCTGGTCGAGCACCTCGCCGTCGAGATCGGCGGTCGCGGCGAAGGCGCCGCGGACGAGCGGCGCGCCCCAGATCAGGGTCATGTCGCCGCCGCGGCCGCCGTCGGCTCGCCAGGTTCCGATCACCTCGTCGTTGAGGTCGATCTTCCAGTCCGGGTTCTCGTCGGCGGTGACGTCGGTGAAGTCGGCGCTCGCCCGCAGGCCGCTCGGCTCAGCGCCGTCCTCGGGGCGCTCGAAGGAGACGTGCCCGAAGTACTCGATCGGGGTCCCGTCGGCGGTCTCGGTCCGCGAGGTCGCGGGGACGTAGACCCGCCCGCCCCAGGCGCGCTCCGGGAACCAGCGCACCGCCTCGTGGTCGAGCGGCGCCCCGGCCTCCTCGGCGAGCGCCTCGCAACGGTCGGAGAGCGCCTCGAGCAGCCTCTCCTCCCACCGCCCGTACGGCTTCCCCTCCTGCGGGGAGTCAGCGACGAAGCGCGGGAACGGTCGAGCGGACGGGGGCATGAGGGCGAAGGAGGCTACCCGAGCGCCTCGCGCAGGTCCGAGGCGGCGCGCTCCGGCGGATAGACGTTGATCGGCGTGCCGGTGCCGAGCTCGAAGCCGGCGAGGACGGTGAGCCGGGGGACAACGTCGACGTGCCAGTGGAAGAGCTCGGAATCGCGAGGCGCGGTGCGCACCCAGAGGTTGAACGGCGGCGGCCCGAAGAGCCTCGCGAGGGCGTCGACGGCGGTGCGGATCATCGCCGTGCCGACGCCTTCGTCCTCCTCGAAGCGGGCCGCGCGCCGGCGCGGGATCACCCGCATCTCGAACGGAGAGCGCGAGGCCCATGGGCAGATCAGGATCGCCTCGTCGTCGACTGCGACGACGCGCTCGCGGCGGCGCACCTCCTCGGTGATCACGTCCTCGAGCAGATCGCCCCCCATCGTCCGGTCGTTATAGGCCTTGACCCGCTCGCGCTCGCGGGCGACGTCGACGGGGACGAAGCGAAGCGCGTAGAGCTGCGCGTGCGTGTGCTCTCGAGACGCCCCGGCCTCCAGGCCCTCGTTGACGATCAGGTGCAGATAGCTCGTCCCGGCGCCAGCGCGCGCATTCGCTCCCGCCAGAACGAGACCGCGGTGGCGAAGCGCTCCTCGGACAGCTCGGCCATCGAGACGACGTGCTCGGACGCGTTGACCAGGACCTCGTGGACGCCCTCCGCCGCGACGCTCGCGAACAGGTTCGGAGCGGTGGCGCGAGTGGACGCCCGCAGCGGATCGATCGACGCGGCGAGCCCGGTGTCGGCTGGTGCTGTGGCACCTGAGGGGTCAGACCCCTCCTCGATCGTCGTTGGGGGTTGGCCGAGGACCGGGAAGAGGTTCGGCATCGAGCGGGCGACCCAGCCGGGGCCGTCGGTCTCGCCGCCGTCGGGGCGGATCGCCCAGGTCTCGGGCGGGGTTCGCTCCTCGCTGCCCTCGCAGAACGGGCAGCCCTCGCGGCCGGTCGGCGTCTCCTCACGCGCGGCCTAGGCGAATGCCTCGGGGCGCTCGGCGCGGCCCGGGGCGAGGATCGTTCGCAGCCCGGTGAGCTGGTCGAGCCTGATCTCCGGGGCGCTCACGGCCCCGGCACGCTAGCGGCGCCGGCTAGGGAACGGCTCGCGGACCCGGGGGCGTCCCGCCCTGGTCGGCGGGAGCGACGCTCGCCGGGGCGTCCGGCTCGAAGAACGGCTTCACCATGTCGAGCGGGATCGGGAAGACGATCGTCGTGTTCTGGTTGACGCCCATCTCGAGGAGCGTCTGCAGATAGCGGAGCTGGAGCGTCGCCGGGTTCTGGCTGATGATGTTCGCGGCCTGACTCAGCTTCTCCGCCGCCTGGAACTCGCCGTCGGCGGCGATCACCTTCGCGCGCCGCTCGCGCTCGGCCTCCGCCTGGCGGGCGATCGCGCGCTGCATCTCGGCCGGCAGCTCGACGTCCTTGACCTCGACCGTCGAGACCTTGACGCCCCAGGGCTCGGTCTGCTCGTCGATGATCCGCTGGAGCTCGATGTTGAGCCGCTCGCGCTCGGCCAGCAGCGCGTCGAGCTCGGCCTTGCCGAGCACCGAGCGCAGCGTGGTCTGGGAGATTTGCGAGGTCGCGAGGAGGAAGTTCTCCACGTCGGTGATCGCACGGTTCGGGTCGATGACCCGGAAGTAGGCGACCGCGTTCACCCGCACGGTGACGTTGTCCTTGGTGATGACTTCCTGGGGCGGCACGTTCAGGGTCACGGTCCGCTGGTCGACTCGCACCATCTGGTCGATGAACGGGATCAGGAAGATCAGGCCGGGTCCCTTCTGGGCGATCAGGCGGCCGAGGCGGAAGACCACCCCGCGTTCGTACTCCCGCAGGATCCGGACCGACGCCGCGATCAGGATCAGCAGGAAGAGGACGAGGACGCCGACGATTGCTAGGAGAACTTCCATCCCGTGGCGACTCTATACCGACTGAATCTCCGCCGCCGGAATCGGCTCGACGTGGAGGGTGAGGCCGTCGACGTCGCGGACGCGGACCCGGGTCCCCATCGACACCGGGGCGTCGTCCTCGTCGACCTGGGCCCGCCACAGCGCGCCCTCGAGGAACACCTGGCCGACCGGGTCTAGAGGCACGCGCACCTCACCGACCGTGCCGATCAGCTCCTCCCACCCGGTCATGACACGCTCCTGCTTCTGGGCCATCCAGACCTTGCGGCCGAAGAACGCGCCGAGCGCCACGATCGCGAGGACCACCACGACGATCACGGGCCAGGGGACCTCCAGCAGGATCCCTGAGGCGACGAGCGCGCCGATGCCGACCAGACCGACGAATCCCCCGGTCGGCGCCAGCGCCTCCACGAGGAACAGGGCGACCGCCACCGCGAGGAGAACCAAGCCGAGCGCTTCCATGACCCGATTATCCGCTCCTGACGGCGGGACGCGCCTGCTGCGGCTATACGCGAGAGCGAAGATTGAGCTCGCGGGCGCCATGCGCCTGGGACCACTCCTCGACCGGAAGCGGCTCGACGTGGAGTGTCAGCCCCTCGACCTCCCGAACCCGAACGCGGGAGCCGACCGAGACCGGCCCGCCAGCGTCCACGACCGCTCGCCAGAGCGCGCCCTCTACGAACACCTGCCCGACAGGGTCGAGCGACACCCTCACCTCGCCGACCGCGCCGATCATCTCCTCCCAGCCCGTGAGCACCCGATCCTGCTTCTGCGCCCGATAGGCGCGCTCGGCCATGAACAGACCGAGCGCCCCGATCACGACCCCGATGGCGATGATCACCGGTAACGACACGTCGAGAGCCTCCGAGTCGGTGTTGTAGAGCAGGAGGCCCGAGGCAATCAGGGCGGCGACCCCGACCGCCCCCACCGCCCCGCCGGTGGGTAAGTGCGCCTCGGCGACGATCAGGACGACCGCGGCGACGAGCAGCAGGATCCCGGCCAAGGTGAACGGAAGCTGCGCCGTCCCGAAGAGGCCGAGCAGGAGCGAGATCGCGCCGATCGCGCCGGGAACGATCGCGCCTGGAGCGAACAGCTCGATGGCGATCCCGGCAAGTCCGACGAGGAGAAGCAGGAAGGCAACGTTCGGGTTGACCAGGATCTGGAGCAGCTCGAGGTGAAGCGGCATCTCGTGCGGCTCGATCGCGAGTCCCTCGGTGTCGAGCGTCGTCGCCTTCGGGCCCTTGACCTTGAAGCCGTCGAGCTCCTCGAGGAGCTCCTCGTCGCTCGCCGCGATCGCGTCGATCATGTCCTCGTCCAGCGCCTCCTCGGCGGTCAGGTTGCGCGCCTCGGTGACCGTCTCCGCCGCGAGGTCGCCGTTCCGCCCGTGGCCCTCGGCCAGCGCGCGGACGTAGGCGGCGGCGTCGTTGGTGATCTTGCGGCCGAGCACCTCGTCGGTGCCGCCGGGCCCGATCGAGACCGGGGTCGCCGAGCCGATGTTCGTCTGCGGCGCCATCGCGGCGACGTCGGCGGCCTGGGTGATGAAGACCCCGGCCGACGCGGCCCGCGCGCCGTCGGGCGAGACGTAGACGACCACCGGCATCTCCGCGGCGATGATCCGCTGCACGATCTCTCGGGTCGAGTCGTCGAGACCACCGGGAGTGTCGAGCGTGATCAGGGCTAGCGCCGCGTCCTGCTCCTCGGCGTCGGTGAGCGCCTGGTCGATCCAGCGCTCGCTCGCCGGGTCGATCGTCCCGTCGACCTCGATCCCGTAGGCGATCCCGCCCGACTGGCCGGCGCTGCCGGCCGCAAGCGCCAGCGCGCCGACGAGCGCCAGTGCCAGCCAAACCCCGATCCGCGCTCGCGGATTCATGCGCCGATTATCCCGCGGCCTAGCGGGCGTAGCGCTCGATGTCGGCGACGAGGTCGGACTCGTCCTGGTAGCCGCCCCGGTGGACGTAGGCGTGCTCGCCCTCGGCGTCGAAGAAGATCGTCGCCGGGAACTCCGCGCCGGCCTCGAGCTCCTGAGAGATCTTCAGGTCCGGGTCGGAGTAGCTCGGATAGGGGACCGGCAGCTCGTCGAGGAACGTCATCGCGGCGTCGTCGGCGTCCTGGGCGTCGATCCCGAGGAAGGCGATCTCCTTGCCGAGCTTCGCGGACTGCGCCTGGAAGAACGGGAACTCGGCCCGGCAGGGCCCGCACCACGAGGCCCACTTGTTGACGACGATCGGGTGGCCGCGGAGCTCGTCGATCCGGGCCTCGAAGGCGTCGAGGCCGCCGGGGAGGATCTCGTTGGCCTCCGCGTAGAGGTCCGCGAGCGGCGCGGGTGCGTCGGCGAGGGCCTTCTCGTAGTCGACCGCGCGCGAGTCCGGGTTGCCGGGGCCCGCGTCGTCGGAGCCGCAGCCGGCGGCGACCGTGGCAAGCGCAACCGCTGCGGCCGCAGCCACCAATCTCGCCCGCCCGCGCATCGAAACCATCATTCCCGCTCCCACTCTGCGTACAATAAAGGCGGTCCACCCAATCCCTGGACCGCGGGACGCGATCGGGTCGTTCGGCAGGAACGCCGGCCCGGGGCGGTTCCCCAACCATCAGTTCGCAGCCGCCGCTGCGCGACTTGCGAGGCGGCTCCGGTTGCGGGAGAGAAAAGGCCTTGGAGGCTGAAATCACCGAATCCGCCCCGATGCGGACGCAGGCGCCGAGCGGCGCGCGATTGACGACGCGACGAGATCGATCGCGCGAGCGAGTTCGCGCGAGAGCCGATCCTGCTCAAGGGCGAGGAGCCGGAGGACCTGGCACCGGGCACCGCCCGCTACCTCGCGGCCCGCGACGCGCTTCGCGAGCTCGACGAGGGGGCCGAGGAGCCGTCGCTGGCGTGGCGAAGCGACTACTCGCTCTTCCTCGGGCTCGAGCGCGTGCTCGACGAGGACAGGCCGACGCTGCTCGACGGCGCCGAGCTCTCCGCGCACCAGATCGACGCGCTCTCGGGAACGCTCGCCGCGCTCACGCTGGAGCTCGAGTCGAAGAACGGCAACGGGCGCGGCAACGGCGCCGCGAAGCGCGCGGCGAAGGAGACCGGGAACGGCAACCGCGGAGGCGGGGACGGAAACGGCGTCGCGCTCGCGGATTCCGAGGATCTGCTCGCCGAGGACGAGGAGGAGCCGGTGGACTGGGAGGAGCCGGCCGATGCTGACGCCGACGCAGAGGCGATCGAGGAGGCTCCCGAGGACCCCGGCGCGAGCCGGCGCTTCTGGTTCGAGCACGCGACCGGGGCGGGCAAGACGGTCGCCGCGGTCGGCTTCGTCGAGGCCTCGCGGACCGGCGGCATCCTGATCCTCACCCACCGCCGCAACCTCGTCGACCAGTTCATCGGCGAGATCTCCGACCGCGGCTACGCCGACCGGCTCTCGCCGCCGCTACTCGGATCGATGCGACAACCCCTACGGCCCGGTCACCGTCGAGACCTACCAGTGGTTCGTCCGCAACGCCGGGCGCATCTCCGACGCCTATTCGATCGTCATCTGCGACGAGGCGCACACCGCGCTCGGCGAGAAGACGAGCGCCTGCATCCGCAACTGGCAGGGCCCGGTCTTCATCGGCATGACCGCGACCGGCGCCCTGATCGCCCGCCACGTCGCCGACCTCTTCCCGACCCAGACCTCGCGCTTCGACCTCGCGCAGGCGGCGCGCCGCGGCGTGATCTCGCCGCTTCGCTGCATCCGGATCCCGCCCGGACCCGGGGTGCGGACGATCGCCAAGGTGCCGCTTCGCAAGGGCGAGGTCGACCAGGACTTCGACCAGGAGGAGCTGGCCAAGCTCCTCGACCAGGCGCCGTTCAACGTCGCCGATCGCCGATCTCTACCGCTCGCGCTTCCGCAAGGTCCCCGGGGTCGTCTACACCGCCGGCGTCAAGCACGCGAACAACGTCGCCACAGCCTTCCGCGAGGCCGGGATCAAGGCGCGCGCGGTCTCCGGGGAGACGCCGAAGCGCGAGCTGAACGAGATCCTCGCCGCCTTCGAGCGCGGCGAGGTCGACGTCCTCTGCAACGCGATGCTGCTCGCCGAGGGCTGGAACTCCCCGCGGGCGACGATCTGCATGCACCTCGCCCCGACCGCCTCGCGGCGCGTCTACCAGCAGCGCGTCGGCCGCGTCACCCGCCGCAACCCCGGCAAGGAGGCGGGGCTCGTGATCGACCTCGTCCACCCGGCGACGACCCACGACGAGACGGTCGTCAGCCTGCACAGCCTGCTCGACCGCGACGTCTACCGCGGCGGCGCGATCGTCGTCGGCCCGGTCCGCCGCGGACGCGGGCGCCGGGTCCGGGTCGAGCGCCGGATCGTCCCGGTCTCCGCGGACCCCGAGCGGCGGCTCGCCGTGCTCGAGCGCGAGCTCTGGCGGATCGCGGTCGAGAACCTCGACTACTCCGAGCAGCACGTCTGGGCGGCGCTCGCCGGCGCGCGGGTCAACCCGCAGGGCTGGCGCCGGGCGAAGGCGATGCTCCAGCACGACGCCTCGAAGGAGCTGCGGCGCCGCTTCCTGCTCACCTGCGTCCAGCGGAATCGCAACCACCAGCTCCGCCTGAAGGCGCTGACCGAGATCGCCGCGCTTCGCGATCCCGACGCCTTCGACGACGCGATCGACATCGTCGGCACCTGGCCGCGCGACGAGAAGCGCGCCGGGGTGCGAGTCCTCCTCCAGGCGCTCGCCGAGCGCCGGATCGGCCGCCGCGACCAGGCCCAGGCCTGGGTCTGGCGGCTCGCCGGCTACACCCGCGAGCTGCACGAGGAGTACGCGGTCCAGCGCTGGCCCGAGACCAAGCGCCTGCTCGGCCTCTTCGTCAACTCGTCCGGCCGCGCCCACGGGCGAAACGCGCGCCGGCTCGTCCACGCCGCGCGCCAGCAGGACCGCCGCCTCGCGGTCGCGCTGCTCGCCGCCGCCGTCGCCCACACTCCCGAGGCGGAGGAGGTCCTCCGCGGCGCCCGGATGCGCACCGCCCGCAAGCCCTCCGCGGTCGCCCGCGAGCTGCTCCGCAACTTCCCCAAGGGCGGCTCGAAGCGGCGCCGGCGCAGGAGGCGGCGGCGGGGACGGTGGCGGCAAGGGCTCCAACGGGAATGCCGGGTCGAAAAACGGCGGCAATAAGGGGAAGCCCAAAGCCCCGGCGGCCGACGGCGAGCCCGGCTCGAGCGACGACTGAGCAGTTAGGTACACCCGGGTGTACTCAACTACGCAACCGCGTCAGGTGGACCTCGCCGGATCCTAGGGCGAGGGACTCGCCCGTGGGAAGCTGCACGAGCAGGTTCCCCCGCTCGTCCACCCCCTCCACGAGCCCCGTCCCTTCGCCCGCACCCGTCCAGCGGATCTCGCGGCCGCGAAGCGCGTTCCGCCGCTCGAACTCCGCCAGCACAGTCTCGTCCTCCGCCTCGACCCAACGGTCCAGCGCCTCGCAGACCGCCGCCAATGCGTCGTCGGGCCCGGCCCCCGACCCGATCGAGGTCGCGGTCTCGCGTAGCTCCGCCGGGAACTCCTCGGCCTCGATCGAGAGGTTCAGCCCGATCCCGATCGTCGCCCAGTCGGACGGCTTCGCCTCGATCAGGATTCCCGCCAACTTCCGTCCGTGCAGCCAGACGTCGTTCGGCCACTTCACCTGGCATTCCTCAGCGCCCAGGCTCTCCGCCGCCTCGCAGACCGCGAGCGGCACCGACAGCGGCAGCAGGCGATGCGCGGTGTCGAGCGGTGTCAGGATCGCCGAGCAGAGCAGCGCCTTGCCGGCGGGCGCGCTCCAGGTTCGTCCCTGGCGGCCGCGCCCCGCGGTCTGCTCGGCCGCGGTGACCACTGTCCCGCCGGGGGCCCCGGTTGTGGCCAGCTCGCGCGCGCGCTCGTTGGTCGAGTCGGTGAGCCGGTGGTGGTGGCGCGGCCGCCCGAAGCGCGCGGTCGTCGTCACCGCGGGCGCCTGACCAGGACCTGATCGTCGCGGTCCAGCTGGAGGGCGTCGGCGACCCGACCGCGGTTGACCGCGATCGCCAGATAGCCGGATGAGTCGAGATAGACGAGCGCCCCTCCCTCGGGGGCATCGGCAAAGGTGCGGCCGAATACGGCCTTGCGGAAGTCGCCGCCGGCCTCGATCTCCACCGCCTCACCAGGGGTGAAGAGGCCCTCCGGCAGGCGGTGATCCGGGAGATCGAGGACCGCATTACCGAACCGGTCGAAGTAGGCGACGTGAGCGGCGACGTGATCGTCGGCGACGATCGTGGCGCGCTCGGCGATCCGTGCTAGCGAGGCCGGGTCGATCTCCTCGCCGGCCTCGGCGAGCTGCGCCCCGAAAGCCAGATGCGCGGCGACTGGGGCGAAGATGTCGCGTCCGTGGAAGGTCGGCGAGACCGGCTCGAGCCGGAAGGAGGACCCGCTCAGGTCCGCGGCGGCCCCCGGACCGCCGAGTCGCTCGAGGGCCGGCGAGAGCAGGCCGTTGTCGGGTCCGACGAGGATGCTGTCGGTGCCTTCGACGGAGACCGCCACCGGCCGCCTCGAGGTCCCGACGCCGGGATCGACGACAGCGAGGTGGATGCCCTCGGGCGCAAAGGGGAGCGCCGCTGCGAGCGCGTAGGCGCCGCGCCGCACGTCTTGGGCGGGAATCCCGTGGCCCAGGTCGATCACCGTCGCTCCCGGTGCGATCCGCTCGATCACCGCCCGGCAGACGCCGGCGAACTCGTCCTCGTACCCGTAGTCGGAGAGGAAGGTGATCGGCTTCACTGCGATTTCGAGGCGTCCGCCAGGAGGGCCTCGACGAGGCCGTCGGGATCGTGGCGCTCGGCCTCGACGTGGACGGTGAGGCCGGCCTCGCGAGCGGTGGCGCTGGTCACCGGCCCGATCGAGACGACCCTGGCCTTCGCCGGCAGTGAGTCGCCGACGGCGGCGAGGAAGTTGCGGACGGTCGAGGACGAGGTGAAGGTGAGGTAGTCGGCCATCGCGCGCGCGCTCGATCGCCTCGGGGTCGGGATCCTCGCGCACGGTCTCGTAAAGCGGCACGACGTCGACCTCGGCGCCGCGCTCGCGCAGCGCGTCGGGGAGCACGTCGCGGGCCTCGGCGGCTCGCGCGACCAGCGCGGGCCGGCCGTCGACGTCGACGGCCTCGAGCGACTCGACGAGCGACTCGGCGACCGAGCGCTCGGGTACGAGATCGGCGATCACGCCGCGCTCGCGGAGCGCCGCCGCGGTGCCCGGCCCGATCGCGGCGACCGACGCGTTGGCGAGCGCGCGGGCGTCGCGGCCCTGCTCGGCCATCGCCTCGAACAGCAGCCGCACGCCGTTCGGGCTGGTCAGGCAGACCAGCGCGTAGGAATGAAGCGAGGCGACCGCGTCTCGCACCTCCGCGGTGTCGATGCGCGGCACGATCCGGATCGCCGGCAGCTCGACCACCTCGGCGCCGAGCGCCGCGAGGGTGCGCGCCAGTCCGCTCGCCTGCGCCCGGGCGCGGGTGACGACGACCCGGCGACCGTGGAGCGGCCGGTGCTCGAGCCAGGCGATCGTCTCCCGCCTCGCCGCGACCGGCCCGATCAGGACGATCGCGGGGGCTCCGATCCCGGCGTCCTCGACCGCGTCGGGGAGCTCCCCGAGCGGCGCCGTGATCGTGCGCTGCGCGGGCGAGGTCCCGCGCTCGATCACCGCCGCTGGCTCCTCCGCGTCGCGGCCGGCGGCGATCAGCGCGGCGGTGATCGCCGGCAGCCGCTTCACGCCCATGTAGAGGACGAGCGTCCCGGGAAAGCGGGCCAGCGCCTCCCAGTCGATCGCCGACTCGTCCTTCTCGGGGTCCTCGTGCCCGGTGACGAAGGCGACCGCCGAGGCTCCGTCGCGGTGGGTGACCGGGATCCCGGCGTAGGCGGGCGCCGCGATCCCGGCGGTGACGCCGGGGACGATCTCGAACGGCACCCCGGCCGCCGCCAGTGCCTCGGCCTCCTCGCCGCCGCGGCCGAAGACGAAGGGGTCGCCGCCCTTGAGCCGGACGACGCTCGCCCCTCCGCGGGCCCGGTCGACAAGGAGCAGCTCGATCTCCGCCTGCTCGACCGCGGGCTCGCCCGGGCGCTTGCCGACGTAGACCAGCTCGGCCTCCTCGCGCGCCAGCGCCAGAACCCCGTCGGGGATCAGGCGGTCGTGGAGGACCACGTCGGCCGCGCCGACCAGCTCGAGCGCGCGCACGGTCATCAGGCCGGGGTCGCCGGGTCCCGCCCCCACGAGATAGACGGTGCCGCCTCGGACCGCGCCGGTCACGCTGCCTCCTCGGCTAGCTCGAGCACCTCTCGCGCGCCGGCGGCGAGCATCCGCTCGGCCAGCTCGGCGCCGAGCGCGGCCGGCTGCTCGGGATCGCCCCAGAGCGAATCGCGGACCCAGCGGCTGCCGTCGGGCAGCCCGGCGAATCCCGTCAACTCGAGCCGCTCGCCGTCGAGGCGGGCGTGGATTCCCGACCGGGGTGTTGCAGGTCGCCTCCAGCCCGGCCACCGCCGCGCGTTCGGCGGTCAGCTCGACCAGCGCCCTGGCGTCGGTGATCGCGGCCGCAGCATCCGCGGCGTCGTCGCGATCCGATCGCGCCTCGATCGCCAGCGTGCCCTGCCCCGCGGCGGGGGTCATCTCCTCGTCGCCGAACCGGAATCCGACCTCGCCGTCGCGCCCCAGCCGCGCAGGCCGGCGGCGGCGAGCACGATCCCGTCGAGCTCCTCCGTTATCAGCTTCCCCAGGCGGGTGTCGACGTTGCCGCGGAGCGGCACGACCTCGAGGTCGTCGCGAAGGGCGAGGAGCTGCGCCCGACGGCGCAGGCTCGAGGTGCCCATCGCGAGCGCCGGCCCTGACCTCGGCGAAGGATCCCGCCTCGCCGACCCAGGCGTCGGCCGGATCCTCGCGGGCGCTGACCCCGACCAGGGACAGCCCGTCGGGCAGCTCGCCGGGGAGGTCCTTGGCCGAGTGCACCGCGAGGTCCACCTCGCCGTCGAGCAGGGCATCCTCGATCTCCTTGACGAAACGCGCCTTGTCCCCTCCCTTCCCGCGGTCGCCCGAGGTGGTGATCGGGACCAGCTCCGCACCGCCGAGCGCCTCCGCCACCGACTCGGCCTGGGCGAGCGCGAGCGCGCTGCCCCGCGTGCCGATCTTCAAGCCGCTCAATTCGCCGGGCGCTTGCGCCGGGCGTCGAGGTCGGTGACCTCGGCGCCGCCGGGCTCGATCGGCTCGGTCGAGGCATCGAGTCCGAACAGCTCGCGCAGCGCGCTGATATTCGCGTAGGAGCCCTCCTCGCCCGCCCCGCGCTTCAGCCGCAGGGTCGGCTCGTGAAGCATCCGGCTCGCGATCGCCTGCGCCAGAGCCCTCGATTCGCTCGCGGTCCGCCTCCGTCAGCGACTCCCAGCGTCCCTCGTTCTCCGCCAGCACCCGATCGACGAGCTCGTCCGCGCGGCGCCTCAGCGCGGCGACGGTCGGCACCACCTCGAGCGAGGCGACCCAGGCCTCGAAACGACCGAGCTCCGCCTCGATCAGGCGCTCGGCCCGGCGCGCCTCCACCGCACGCCCGGAGGCGTTTCGCTCGGCGATCGACTGCACGTCGTCGACGTCGTGGACGCTGACTCCCGCCACCTCACGGCAGCCGGGCGCGACGTCCCGCGGGACGGCGAGGTCGACCATCAGGAGCGGACGTCCCCGGCGAGCTCGCATCACCACCTCGAGCTCGTCGCGCTCGACGATGTGGTGGGGGGAATTGGTCGAGGAGACGAGGATGTCCGCCTCCTCCATCCGGGCGGGGAGCTCGTCGAAGCGCACGGCCCGGCCGCCGAAGCGCTGGGCGAGCCCGATCGCCCGGTCGTGGTGGCGGTTGGCGATGAACACGGTCTCGACTCCGCGCGCCGCGAGCGCCCGCGCGGTGAGCTCCGCGGTCTCCCCGGCGCCGACGAGCAGCACCTCGCGATCGGCGAGGTCGCCCAGGGTGCGCTGCGCCAGCTCGACCGCGACCGAGGGGATCGACACTCCGCGCTCCGAGATCGCGGTCTCCGTCCGGGCCCGCTTGCCGGTGGCGAGCGCGCCGCGGAAGAGCCGGTTCAGCACCGGCCCCGTCGCGCCCTCGACCAGCGCGAGCTCGTAGGCGCGCTTCACCTGGCCCTGGATCTCGGCCTCGCCGAGGATCATCGAGTCGAGGCCGGCGGCGACCCGGTAGAGGTGGCGCGCCGATTCGGTCCCGCGGAGCGAGTAGAGGCTCTCGACCAGCTCGGTCGGGCGGATGTCCGCCTCGCGCGCGAGCACGCCGAGCGCCAGCGTCTCGGCTTCGACCGGGTCGGCGGCGAACAGGTAGAGCTCGGTCCGGTTGCAGGTCGAGATCGCCGCCGCCTCGTGGACGTGCTCGGACTCGACCAGCTCGCCGAGCACGCCGACTGCGCGCCCCTCGGTCAGCGCCAGCCGCTCGCGCAGCCCGAGGCGGGCGGTGCGGTGGGAGACGCCGAGGGCAATGAGCTCGCTCACGGCGCGATCCTCTCTCCCATCGAGCGCCGCTCTCCGTCCGGGGCGGGTGAGGTCTCTCGGGTCGCCGTTGCCGCCGCGTGCCTCGAGCCGGTCGGCGAGGTCGGCGATCTCCCGCTGGAGGCGAGCCAAGGCGCGCGGCCATGATCCCGACGTAGACGAGCAAGAGCACGGTGAAGGCGACGTAGCGCCGCGGCGACGTACTTGCCGGCCTCGTCGAGCGGCAGGGCGGGCACTACTGCGGCCTCCGCGAGCGCGCGGCGCAGGCGGCCGAGGTCGGCGCGGGTGCGCTTCGCCGCCAGCTCGAAGCTGACCAGCGTGGTCCACAGCAGCGCGATCCCGGCCAGGCAGACGAGGAAGGTGAACATCATCTCCCCGGGCAGCCCGCCGGCGGAGGAGAAGGTGCGCGGGTGGATCAGCGGCTCCGCGAGACGCACCGCGAGGAAGTTGAGCGGCACGAAGGCGCCGGCCGTGATCGCGAAGACCGACGCGTAGCGCGCCTGGCGCTCGCGCTCGGGGATCGCGAAGCGCAGCGGGTAGTAGGTGCAGTAGAGGAGGAAGACGATCAGGAAGCTGACCAGGGTCGGCTCGCGCCACTCCCACCACACGCCCCATTGCGCCTGCGCCCAGATCGCGCCGGTGACGAGCACGGCGACGCCGAAGATCACCGACATGTGGATCGAGACGTAGGCGCGCGCAGTCGTGGACCGGGTCGCCGCTTCGCAGGTGCCGGATCGCGTGGATCGCGGCGACGATGAAGCCGACCAGGGCGACGATCGCGAGCGGCACGTGCAGGTAGAAGATCTTCTGGATGAAGCCCTCGCGCTCGAGCGGCGCGTAGAAGAAGACGAGCGCGAACCCGGCGCCGAGGACGAGGGCGCTCAAAAGGGCGAGGTTGCGGAGGCGGTTGGAGCTCATGTCGGGCGGGCGCGGCGGCGCTCGGTTCAGTCCTCCAGCAGGAAGTCGTAGACGGCATAGCCGATCAGGAGGAAGGTCATATCGTAGAGCGCGAGCACCGCCAGCCAGCGCCCGAAATCGTCGTAATCGGGACCGCCCAGCTCGAGCAGGGGCGCCGCGGCGCCGGCGGCGGCGATCATCAGGGGAACGGTCAGCGGCAGCAGGATCAGCGGCCCGAGCAGGTCGCGGGCACGCGAGGTGACCGCCATCGAGGAGACGAGGACGCCGATCACGGCGAGCCCCAGGTTGACGAGCGCGAGCACCGCGCAGAGCGGACCGAGGCCGGACCACGCGTCGAGGAAGAAGACGCCGAAGACCGGCACCGCGATCAGCTCGAGCAGCGCGAGATAGAGCACCAGCGCGACGACCTTCGCCGCGTACAGGGCGGTGGCGTCGACGGGGGCGAGCCGGATCGCGTCGAAGCCGCCCTGCTCGCGCTCGGCGACGAAGATCCGGTTGATCGCGAGGATCGGCGGCGAACAGCAGCGTCACCAGGAGGACGCCGGCGGCGAGGCTGCCGGCCAGCCGCTCGCGGTCGAGCCCGTAGCGGAAGAGGACGAAGGCGCTGACCGCGAACAGCACCATCGCCGGGACCGACTCGAACGTGCGCAGCTCGACCCGCAGGTCCTTGGCGAGGATCGCGCGAAAGGCCGTCATCGGCGAGCTCCGTAGACCCCCGCGAGACGCGCCTGGTCGAGGCCGCCGGGCGCCCCCGCATAGGCCACCGACCCGTCGCGCCGCAGCGCCAGCGCCATGTCCGCCCCGCCCAGGTCCCGCTGCGGATCGTGGGTGACGAGGACGCGGGTCCGGCCCTCCGCGGGACCGATCATCGGCTCCACCAGCGCCGTCGCCTCGGGGTCGAGGTGCGCGAGCGGCTCGTCGAGCAGGTACAGATCGGGCTCGTGCAGGGCCGCGCGGCAGACCGCCACCCGCTGGCGCATCCCGGCGGAGAGGTTGGCGACGCGCTCGCCGGCGCGAGCGTCCATCGCCACCTGCTCGAGGAGCGCCCGCGCCCGCCTCTCGCCGGCGTCGCCGAGGCCGTGCAGCCGGGCGTGGAAGACGAGGTTCTCGAGCACGGTCAGCTCGCGATAGAGCAGCGGCTCGTGGCCGACGAAGCCGATCCGGCCGCGCACCTGCCACGCCTCGCGCGGAAGCGATGCGCCCGAGCACCGAGACCTCGCCGCCGCTCGGGCGAAGCAGCGTCGCGAGGATCCGCAGCAGCGTGGTCTTGCCGGCGCCGTTCGGGCCCAGCACGACCAGGGTCGCGCCGCGCGGAAGCTCGAGGCCGACCTCGCGCAGCGCCAGCCGCTCGCCGTACTCGCGCGAGACCCCGCGCAGCGCGATCGCTTCCGGCTCGGCCACGGCCCGGGGACGCTAGACGGTGTCGGTACGATCCATCGCAACCAGGGAGCCAGAGGAGGATCGATGTTGAGGAAGGGACTGCTCGTCGTCGTGATCGCGCTCGCGCTGCCCGCCCACGCAGCGGCGCAGCTGCCGACCCAGGAAGTTCAGACGGGAGACGACTTCTTCACGCCCGAGAACGTCAGCTTCGACGCCGGCTCCACCTTCGTCCATTGGGCCTGGAACACGACCAACCTGCACAACGTCCGCCAGGACGACCGGATCTTCTACTCCGGCGCCCTCGCGCAGAGCGGCGACTTCACCGTCGCACCCTCGGCGGGGACCTTCGGCTACTACTGCGAGCTGCACGGCTTCGAGGGCGGCGGCATGGCCGGTGAGATCAAGGCGAAGCCGACCGGGACGGTGAGCGGCAATCGGGCGGAGATCATCTGGGCCAACCCCGACACCAACACCGGCACCCAGTTCGACGTCCGCCAGAAGGTCGGAAAGAAGAAGCCGAAGGTCGTCGAGGAGAAGACCCGCGAGTTCGGCGGCAGCTTCAAGCTCAAGCCCGGCAAGAACCAGTTCGAGGTCCGCTCCCGCCAGGGCAAGGCGGCCAGCGACTGGTCGCCGAAGCTGAACCTGAAGGGCTAGCCGCAGCCGCTCTTTAGGGACCGGGAAGCCGAGGGTGCTCGTATGGGCGATGAACTCCCATGCGGATACGCGCCCTCACCTGCTTCTCCCTGCCTCCGATTGCGGCAGTGGCGCTGGCGCTGGCCGGCGAGCCGTCTTCGCCGGAGCGCGAGCGCGACGACCCCATGGCCGAGCGGATCGAGTGGCGGGACTCGGTGGCGGTCGGCGAGCCGGAGGCCGGCAGCCTCGTCCGGGGAGTCAAGCTGCCGGCGTCCGGGCGGGGGTACTTCACCTGGGACCCCATCCAGCGGGAACGACCGAGCCGCGGCTGGCGCCGGTGGGGGACCGACAAGCTCGTCCGGACTGTGCGGGGCGTCATGCGCGACTTCCACCGCGACCATTCGAAGGTCCGGGTCGGCGTCGGCGACCTGAGCCGCCCGCGCGGCGGCGACTTCGGCCCGCAGTACGGCTTCATCGGCCATGCCACGCACCAGAACGGGCTCGACGTCGACGTCTCCTACCCGCGCCTCGACCGGCGGGAGCGGCCGCCGGAACGCGTCGACCAGGTCGATCTCGAGCTATCCCAGGAGCTGGTCGACCGCTTCCTAGCCGCCGGCGCCGAGACGATCTACGTCGGCCCGAACACGCCCCTGACCGGACCGGCGAACGTCGTCCGACCGGCGGTCAACCACGACAATCACCTGCACGCGCGGATTCCCCAAGTGGATTGAGTCCAGCGACGCGGCGTTCCTGCTTCTCGCGCGAAGGAGCAGCGCACGTAACGTTTCCGCGCTTGCGTCGCGCGCGATCATCCGTGGCTCCCGGGACTACTCACGAGCTGCCTCCGTGGCCCGGACCGGGCCGGGGATCAGTGCCGCCCCGACGATCACGAGGAAGAACGCGAGCAATCGGGCCGCGATCTCAACGGTCCCCGACCCGATCGAATCCCGGAAGACGAGGATGCCGCCGACGATCGCGACGAGGTTGGCCGCGACCGAGGTGAGGGCGATGACCTCGACGCCCGGACCGATCTGCAGGCCGCGCGCCGAGGCATAGAAGGCGACCACCGAGGCGATCAGAGCGGCCGCGGTCCAAGGGCTGATCAGCTCGAGCACCCCGCTGGCGGTGTCATCGACCAGGAACTTGATCGCGATGTCGGAGACGCCGAAGAGGGCACCGGCGACGGCGCCGAGGATCAGGCCCTGCGCCGCCGGCGGGATGCGGCGATGGGTCGAGGCCGAGGCGATCGCGAGGCAGACGGCCAGACCCCCGCACTCGATCCCGATCAGGGCCGCGACCGCGTATTGGCGGGGCTCTCCCTCGCCCGACTCCGAGGTCAGCCCGATCGCTGCAAGCCCGATCGCCGTGACGATGACCCCGATCCACTGACGCCGTCCAAGCCGAAAGCCGAAGAAGCGCTCGGCGAAGACGGCGAGGAAGACCAGACCGCCCGAGAGAACCGCCTGCACGATCGAGAGCGGCGCCAGGGCGAGCGCACCGACGTGCAGTCCCCAGGCGCCGACGGCGACCGCCCAGCCGAGCGCGAACCAACGCGAGCGAAAGAGGCCGGCCGCGCTGCGCAGCGGGTGGCGGATTTGGACTGGGGGTGCTAGGACGGCGCCGCGGTGCTTGAGCAGGAAGCCAATGCTCGTCGCAACGGCGGAAGCTAGTGCGAGGCCAAGACCGGCGATCACGCCGAGGGCAGGCTCCTGTCTCGATGGCGGTGCAGCTCGTCAGACCCTACGAGCGTCAACCGATATCTGGTTCGGTGGCGCGCTAGCGGCCCTTGCGCAGGGTGCGGGCGCCGGCCTTCACCATCGGCCCGACGCCGGTGCGAAGCGCCTCGAGCCGGTTGCCGTTTCGCCCGTAGAGCAGCTTTACGGAGCTGCGAATCGCGTCGGCGAGCGTCTGGTCGTAGGGCTGCCACCACAGGTCGCGGGTGAGCCCCGGCTCCCAGGTGACGGTCTTGACGTTGACGCACTCATAGAAGCCGAACTTGGAGTGCGAGCGGCCGACGCCCGACTCCTTGACCCCGCCCCACGAGCACTGGCAGGCGCCGTGGGTGAACGAGTGGTCGTTGATCCAGACCATGCCCGACTCGATCCGGCGCGCCATCCGCTCGCCCTTCTGGCGGTCGCGGGTCCAGATCGAGGCGCCGAGCCCGAAGTTGGAGTCGTTGGCGCGCTCGACCGCCTCCTCCTCGGTGTCGACGACGGTGATCGGCAGCACCGGGCCGAAGATCTCCTCGCGCATGATCCGCATCTCGGGCTCGACGCCGGTGAGGACCGTGGGGGCGATGAAGCGCCCGCTGAAGCCGTCGACCTCCCGCGGCCCGCCGGTCAGCCGCTCGGCGCCGGAGGCGATGGCGTCGTCGACCAGCTCGGTGACCGTGTCGGCCTGGTCGGCCGACACCATCGGGCCGACCTCGGTCGTCCACTCAAGGGGATCGCCGACCGTCAGCCGCTCGGTCTCACGCGCGACACCCTCGAGGAAGCGGTCGGCGATGTCGTGGACGACGTAGGTGCGCTCGATCCCCGAGCAGGTCTGGCCCGAGTTGGCGAAGCCGCCCCAGACCGCGCCCGAGACCGCGTTCGCGAGATCGGCGTCGGCGCAGACGATCTGCGGATCCTTGCCGCCGAGCTCGAGCACCGAGCCCTTCAGGTGTCTCGCGCAGGTCTCGCCGACGGTTCGCCCGACTTCGACCGAGCCGGTGAAGAAGATCTTTCCGGTCGACGCCTCGCAGAGCGCCTGGCCGACCTTGCCGCCGCCGTGGACGTTTCGGACCAAGCCCTCCGGCAGCCCCGCCTTCTCGAAGGTCTCCTGGATCCTCTCGCCCAGGAGCGGCGTCAGGCTGGCCGGCTTCAGGACCACCCCGTTGCCGGCCATCAGCGCGATCGCCACCTCGCCGAAGGGGATCGACCACGGATAGTTCCAGGGCGCGATGACGCCGACCACCCCGATCGGCTCATACGAGAAGAAGCTCCGCTTCGTCTTCAGGAAGAGCTGCGGGTAGGGGATCTTCTCGTCTGCGAGGATCTCGGGCCCGTTGTCGGCGCACCAGTGCAGGAGGTCGACGGTCGGCAGAAGCTCCATCGTGTAGCTCTCGAGCCGCGGCTTGCCCTGCTCGCGGGTGAGCAGCTCGGCCACCTCGTCGAGCTCCTCCACCAGGACGTCGGCCGCGCGGCGCAGGTAGCGGCCCCGGTCCTCGAGCGAGAGCTGGCCCCAGAACGGCTGGACCTCGGCGACGTCGTCGACCACCCCCTGGACCTGTTCCGGGGTGACCGTCTCCACCGTCCCGACGAGCTCGCCGGTGGCGGGGTTGAAGGACTCGAGCGTGCCCATTCGCCGTAAGTCTATGGAGGGCCGCCCTCGCGGGCGGCACGTCCGAGCGCCTCCAGGCGGCGGCGAAGCTCGGCCTCGAAGCCGCGGTCGGTGGGCTCGTAGAAGCGCTCGTCCTCGAGGCCCTCGGGCGCGAGCGGCTGGTCCGTGACGCCGCCCGGCTGGTCGTGGGGGTAGACGTACCCGACCCCGCGCCCGAGCTTGCGGGCGCCGTAGTAGTGGGCGTCCTGGAGGTAGGGGGGCGGCGGCTTCGCCCCGTGTTCGCGGACATGGCCCAGGGCGGCCGAGAGTCCCTTCATCGACGCGTTCGACTTCGGCGCCAGCGCCAGGTAGGCGGCGGCCTGTGCGAGGTTGAGCTGGCACTCGGGCAGGCCTACCCGGTCGACCGCGGCGCCGGCGGCGGTTGCAACCAGCAGCGCCTGGGGGTCGGCGTTGCCGATGTCCTCGGAGGCGAGGATCACCATCCGGCGGGCGATGAAGCGCGGGTCCTCGCCGCCCTCGAGCATCACCGCGAGGTAGTAGAGCGCGGCGTCGACGTCCGAACCGCGGGTGGCCTTGATCCAGGCCGAGATGTAGTCGTAGTGGCGGTCGCCGCCTTTGTCGTAGAGAAGTGCCTTGCGCTGGAGGGCGTCCTCGGCGAGGGCGACGTCGATCTCGCTCGCCTCGCCGGCGCGCACCGTCTCCACCGCGCGCTCCAGCGCCGCGAGCGCGGTCCGCGCGTCCCCGCCGGAGCGCGCGGCGAGCAGCTCGAGGGCGTCGTCGGCGACTGCGGGCGGATCCGCGATCCCGCGCTCGGGGTCGGCGAGCGCGCGGCGCAGGAGCTCGGCGATCTCGGTCGAGCCCAGCGCGGCGAACTCGTAGATCTGCGAGCGCGAGATCAGCGCCGAGTTGACCTCGAAGTAGGGGTTCTCGGTGGTCGCCCCGATCAGCACCACGAGGCCCTCCTCGACCGCGGGCAGGAGCGCGTCCTGCTGGGCCTTGTTGAAGCGGTGGATCTCGTCGAGGAAGAAGATCGTCGGCTGATCGGCGGCGCGGCGGCGCTCGGCGGCGCGCTCGATCACGGCCCGCACCTCCGCGCGGCCGGCGTTGACCGCCGAGGCCTCCTCGAACGACCCCCTGGCCCGCTCGGCGATGATCCGCGCCAGGGTCGTCTTCCCCGACCCCGGCGGGCCGTAGAAGATCGCCGAGTGAGGCTCACCCGACTCGATCGCGGAGCGAAGCGCGGACCCGGGCCCGATCAGGTGCTCCTGCCCGACCAGCTCGTCGAGATCGCGCGGGCGCATCCGCACCGCGAGCGGCGCCTCGGACTCGGGCACCGGGGTGCGCCGCTCCGGCGATCCATCGTCGGAGTCGAACAGGCGCTGCATCAGCGCTCCGGCACCCAGCGCAGGTTGAAGGCCTCCGGGACGGCCTCCACCCAGCGCCGGATCGTGTCCTCGTCGGCGGGGACCAGCTCACGAAGGAACTCGTCGACGATCTCGATCGGGCCGCGCTCGGCGAGGCCGTTCAGCCAACTCACCGGCTCCTCGCCGAGATTGCGCATCAGATCCGGGTGACACTCCAGGTGAACGACCGCGCCCGGCGAGCGCGCCAGCGAGCGCTCGAACCCGGCGAGCGCGAGCGCCTCGGCTCCCTCGACGTCGATCTTGGCGACGTCGAAGCGGCGATCGGCCATCACCTCGTCGAGCGCCCGCCCCGGGACGTCGACCGAGGGCAGGGCGCCGTCGCCCGGCTCGGCTAGCCCGGAGCGGTCGAGCCACGGGTTGAGGTGCAGGCGCACGGCCCCGTCTTCCCGGGCGGCCGCGGCCTCGACCACCTCGACCCGGTCCGCGAACCCGTTGGACTCGACGTTCGCCCGCAGCGCCCGCGCGTTCGCCGGGGCGGGCTCGATCGCGATCACCGCTCCCTCGCGGCCGACCGCGCGAGCCGCGATCAGGGCGTGGAGCCCGATATGGGCGCCGCAGTCGACGACGGTCCCGCCCCGGAGGGATCGCCTCGCGGAAGACCTCGAGGTGGAACGAGCCCCCGACCGGGCCGGACAGCGAGTGCAGATAGGTCCCGTGGTCGGCGAGCGAGCCGCTGACCGCGATCCCGTCGACCTCGACCGTGTGCTCGTCGAGTCCGGCACGGGCGAGGAGCCGTCGCGCGGCGGCGGTGAGCCGCCCAAGGCCCATCCCCTCGAGCCTGTCGGCGACCGCGAAGCCGGTGTCGACGAGGCCGGTGCGCAGCGACCTGGTTCCGCCCATACGAGCCGAGAGTAGTACCCGCTCCGCGGGTAGCTTCCGGCCCCGTGGAGCCGCTCGAGCTCGCATCCGCTCGCCGTCTGGTCGTTCCTCGTCGCCGCCGCCGGGGGCGTCGCCGGCCTCGTCCTCGGCAACCTCCGGCTGCCGGTCGTCGTCGCCCTCGCCTCCTCGACCGCCGCGGGGGCGGGCACGAACGTGACGATCAGCGGCATCTCCGCGCTCACGTCCTCGCTCGCTCATGCGCGTGCTGGGCGGATCAACTGGCGCCTGCTCTCCTGGCTCGCGCCGACGTCGGTCGCCGGCGGAGTGGTCGGAGGGCTGATCTCGGGAGCGCTCCCCAGCCGCGTCCTGCTCGCGGTGATCGCAGTGGTCGTCCTCTACGGAGCCGTCGAGGTCGCGCGCGGCCCCGCCCGCGCCGAGGACGACGAGCCCCGGTCGCGGTCGCGGATCGTCGTCAACGCGCTCGTGGTCGGATTCGGGGTGGGGGTGCTCGGCGGGATCGTCGGCCTGATCCTCGGCACCCTGCGGCTGCCCGCGTTGATGAAGTGGGTCGGGGTCGGCGCCAAGGAGTCGATCGGGACCAACTCCGCCGCCGGCGTCCTCGTGGCGGTCGGCGGCCTCGTCGGCCATCTCCCGAGCGGGATCGACTGGGCCCTTGTCGCGGTCGGCGGCGGCGCCTCGATTCCCGGCGCGCTGATCGGGGCGCGGCTGGTCGGTCGCCTCGACGAGCACCAGCTCCTCCGCGTAGTCGCGGCCGTTCTCGTAGTCGCAGGCCTCGCGATGCTGGCCACGGCGATAGGGGTCTGACCCCACGGGGACGGAGCAGGGGTCTGACCCCACAGGGACGGAGCACCCAGTGGAGCGGCGGGGTCGCAGTAACCTGACCGCATGGAGAGGTCCGCGGCGGCGATCGAGGCGGATCCTGGTCTCGGTGCCGAGGCCGTCGATCTGCTTCAGCGGCTGATCCGTATCGACACGACCAACCCGCCCGGCAACGAGCGCGAGGCGCAGGAGATCTTGGCGGCCGAGCTCGGCGACGCCGGATTCGAATGCGAGCTGCTCGCGGCGGAGCCCGAGCGCCCGAACCTGGTCGCCCGGCTGCGCGGGTGAGGCGGACGGCCCGACGCTCTGCCTGCTCGGGCACGCCGACACCGTCCCAGCCGACCCCGGCGAGTGGAGCCGGGACCCCTGGGGCGGGGACCTCGCCGAGGGCCAGGTGTGGGGGCGCGGGGCCCAGGACATGAAGGACCAGGTGGCGGCCGAGATCGCCGCGGCGGCGGGCCTCGCCCGCTCCGGCTGGCGCCCCGCGGCGGGCGAGCTCCTCGTCGATCATCACCGCCGACGAGGAGATGGGCGCGGCGCTGGGGGCGCAATGGCTCTGCGAGGAGCACCCCGAGAAGGTGCGCTCGGACCTGGTCGTCAACGAGGGCGGCGGCGTCAGCTTCGAGCTCGAGGGCAGGCGCCTCTACACGCTCTGCGTCGGCGAGAAGGGCGTCTTCCGCTTCAACCTCCGCACCCGCGGGCGGGCGGGACACGCCTCGGTTCCGGCGCTCGGCGACAACGCCCTGCTGAAGCTCGCCCCGCTGCTGGAGCGCCTGCGCTCGCAGCCGGACCGCGAGCCGACCCCGGAGGGCCTCGAGTTCCTCGGCGCGATCCTCGGCGAGCCGGTCGACGCGGAAGGACTCGACTCGGCGCTCGACCGCCTCGCCGAGCTCGACCCGCTGCTCGCCGCCTTCGTCGCCGAGCCGATGCTCCGGGTCACCCTGACACCGACGAAGGCGAGCGCCTCCGAGAAGGAGAACGTGATCCCCTCCCACGCCGAGATCCTGGTCGACTGCCGGGTGCCGCCGGAGATGACGAGCCGGAGGTCCGGAAGCGGGTCGAGCGCCTGCTCCAGGGCGCCGGCGAGTTCGAGATCGAGTTCATCGAGCACGTGGTCGGCAACCGCTCCCCGAGCCAGTCGCCGCTCGCCGACGCGATCGCGGAGACGATCGACGCGCTCGACCCTGGCGCGGGCCTCGTCCCAATCGTGATGGCCGGCTTCTCGGACAGCCACTGGTTTCGCAAGGCGTTCGGCGCCGCCACCGTCTACGGCTTCTGCCCCCAGCGCGAGATGTCGCTCGCCGAGGCCGGCCCGCTGGTCCACGCGCCCGACGAGCGGATCAACGCCGCGGACGTCGAGCTCGCCGCGGAGTTCTACGTCGCGACTTTGCAGGAGACTTCTGGGATGAGCGAAGACGAGCGCCTGCGACTCGGTGGCATGGCCCTGCGCAACGGGCTCCTGGTCCACGGGCCCACCTCGTGGGCGGCCGCGGCGCGGGCCCCCGGCGGCACGATCCGGGTCGCCTCCGGCCCGAAGCCGACCTTCCCCGGCCCGGCCTCCTCGATGCCGCTGCTGCGCGGGCCGCTGCGGCTCGCCGAGGGGTTCGCGTTCATCCCGCTCGCCCGCCGCCGCCTCCCTGCCGCGAGGCTCCCCTTCGAGGACGGTCGGGTGGCCGCGATCATGCTCGCGGCAACCGCGGCCAGCGCCGCGCTGCGCCACGGCCGGGTGCCGGTGGCCCTGCGGGAGACGCTCTCCGCGGGTCTCGGGCTGATGCCCGCGCTGGTCGCGCTGCGGGGCTCGGACCTTGCCGCCTACCACGGCGTCGAGCACAAGGCGATCGGCGCCTACGAGCGCGGGCTCGACGACGCCTCCACCGTCGCCAAGGAGCACGAGCGCTGCGGCTCGCACCTGGTCACGCCGATGCTCGCCTTCTCGCTCGCCGGCCAGCTCGTCGTCGAGCGCCTGGTGGAGCGGCCCGGTCGCCTCGCCCGCGGCGTCGCGGCGCTCGGTGGCGTCTCCGCGGCGGTCGAGGTGTTCGCCTGGTCGGAGCGCCATCCTGACCATCCCCTCGCCCGCGCCTTCCGCCGTCCGGGGACCGAGATCCAGCGGATCTTCGCCACCCGCGAGCCGAGCGAATCGCAGCTCGAGGTCGGCAGCGCGGCGCTCGAGGAGATCCTGCGCGCCGAGGGAGTGAAGGCGTGAGCCCGAACTGCCGATACGAGGTAAGACCATGCTCCTAGCTTTGCTCGGGATCAGCTACGAGGAGTTCTGAGCGCTACGTCCACGCTCTGGCTGCCGGTCGTCTTCATGCGGACTGATCGTCTTCTTCATGTGGCGGACGATGAAGCTGGTGCCACGGACGAAGCCGCAGCAGATCGCGCCGCGGTCGAAGAGCGCGATCACCTGGGACGACATCGCGGGCGTCGAGGAGACCAAGGACGAGCTCCGCGAGGTCGTCGACTTCCTCTCGGACCCGAAGCGGTTCAAGCAGCTCGGCGCGAAGGTGCCGAAGGGGATCCTCCTCCACGGCCCGCCCGGGACCGGCAAGACCCTGCTCGCGAAGGCCGTCGCGCACGAGTCCGGAGCGCAGTTCTTCAGCCAGTCGGCGTCGTCGTTCGTCGAGATGTTCGCCGGCCTCGGCGCGGCGAGGATCCGCCGGTTGTTCGAGGAGGCGCGGGAGCAACGCCCCGGCGATCATCTTCATCGACGAGCTCGACGCGGTCGGGGCCGCGCGCGGGATCGGACATCTCCGGGGAGCGCGACCAGACGCTGAACCAGCTCCTGGTCGAGATGGACGGCTTCGACTCCCGGGACCAGGTGATCGTGATGGCCGCCTCGAACATGCTCGAGAAGCTCGACCGGGCGCTGCTCCGCCCGGGGCGCTTCGACCGCCAGGTGTTCGTCCCGCCACCCGACATGCGCGGCCGCGAGCGGATCCTGGGCGTCCACTCGCGGGGCAAGCCGCTGGCGCAGGACGTCGACCTCCAGCTCGTCGCCCGCCACACCGCCGGGTTGACCGGCGCCGATCTCGCGAACCTCTGCAACGAGGCGGCGATCCTCGCCGGTCGCAACGGCCGCGACTTCATCGCCCAGGCCGACTTCGACGACGCCTTCGAGCGCGTCGTCGCCGGCCTTCAGTCGCGCAAGGTGATGACCGACCACGAGAAGCGCGTGGTCGCCTGGCACGAGGCCGGGCACGCCCTGGTCTCCGAGCTGCTGCCCACGGTGGACGAGGTTCAGAAGGTCTCGATCGTCCCGCGCGGCAAGGCTCTCGGCTACACCCTCAACCTGCCCCAGGAGGACCGCTACCTGAAGTCGCGCGAGGAGCTGATCGACTACATGAAGGTCCTGCTCGCCGGGCGCGTCGCCGAGCAGATCGAGTTCGGCCGGGTGACCACCGGCGCCGCCGACGACCTATCGCAAGGTCACCGACATCTCGCGCGCGATGGTCTACGAGTACGGGATGGGGACGATGATCCGCGCCCACCAGATCCCCGGCGACGACTTCACGATGTCGGAGGCGATGCGAAAGATCCGCGACGACGAGGTCCAGGCGGTCGCCGAGGAGGCCTACCGCGGCGCCCACCGGCTGCTCTCCGACCACCGCGACCTGCTCGACGAGATCGCCGAGCGGCTGCTTCGCGACGAGATGATCGAGCACGACGAGATCCGCGGGATCATGGCCCGCGCCCGCGGCGACGGCCGCGTCGCGCCGAAGCGCGACCCGCGTCGCGAGCGACCGCGCCCGCCCCGCGAGCCGCGGGTCCCGCGGCCGGGCTCCCCGGCGGAGGCGCTCGCCTCCGAGCCCCCGCCCGAGCGCGAGAAGCCGCTGGGCTAGACCCTCGCGGGCTCCTCCATGGCCGGCGGCTCCCAGCCGAGCGCCATCGCCTGCAGGCCGCGGAAGAAGATCGCCAGCATCGTCGCGTAGAGCTCGTCGTCGAGCTCGGGGTCGACCAGCTGGTCGAGGATGAACCCGTCGCTCATGAAGTCGGTCATCGCCGCGATGTCCTCGATCGGGATCGGCGGCTCCGCCGGGAAGTCCGCGGCCCAGCGCCGGTAGATCTCGGTCAGGCGGGTGCGCAGCGCCCGGTGCCGGGTCGCCAGCTCCTGGCGGAACTCCTCGTTGCGGGCCGCGTAGGCGACGAACTCGAAGTACAGGCGCGGCCACTCCGGGTCGCTGTGGACGTAGCGGACGAAGTCCTCGGCGGCGTCGCGCGCCTCCTCGTCCGGCTCCCCGGTGCCCGCGAGCAGCCGGTCGATGCGCTCGAGCTCGGCGCCGAACTTCTCGTCGAGCATCACCAGGAAGAGCTCCTCCTTCGACGTGAAGTTGGAGTAGAAGGCGCCCTTCGTGTAGCCGGCGTCCTGCGCGACGTCGTCGACCGAGGCCCCCTCGAGGCCGTGGCGGCAGAAGAGCTTCGCCGCCGAGCGCAGCAGCGAGGAGCGCGTCTCGGCCTGCTTCTCGCGCCGCGTCTTCGGCTGGCTCATCCGACCAGGACCTCGGCGTCGTGGCGCGGCGTCTCGGTGATCGCGCGGCGGTAGACGCGCTCGTCGCCGCCGCCGCGCCGGGCTCAGGGTGCGGCGGCGGACGAGCTCGCGGAGCACGACCTGCATCTCGAACTGGGCGAACGCGCCCGCCGAGGCAGCGCCGCACGCCGCCGCCGAACGGGATCCAGGTGTAGGTGCCCGGCGGCTGGTCGAGGAAGCGCTCGGGCAGGAAGCGGTCGGGCTCCGGATAGATGTCGGGCCGGCGGTGGACGAGGTAGATGCACGGCGCGACCTTGACCCCGGCCGGGAGCTCGTAGCCGCCGAACTCCATCGGCTCCTTCAGCGTCCGGTTGACGAGCGAGATCACCGGGCGCAGGCGCAGCGTCTCCTGGATCGACCGCGGTCAGGTACTCCTCGCCGCCGTCGGCGACCTCGGCGGTCGAGGCGCTCGAGCTTCTCGGGGTGGCGGACGAGGCGCTCGACCGCCCAAGCGAGCGCGGTCGCGGTCGTCTCGTGGCCGGCGACGAGGAGGGTGACCAGCTCGTCGCGGAGCTCCTCGTCCGACATCGGGCTGCCGTCCTCGTGGCGCGCCTGGAGCATCAGCGAGAGGATGTCCTCGCGATCGTCGAGGTCCTCGGCCCCGCGCCGCTCGCTCGATCTCCGCGTAGATCAGCCGGTCGACGCGGGCGATGTCGCGCTGGAATGGTCCGAAGTTGCGAATCCGCTCCGGCCCGAGCGCGATCAGGAACATCGCTTGGCGCGGGTTGGTCAGCTTGTCGAGCAGGCGGCGCAGCTCGGCGCGAAGCCGCTCCAGCCGCTCGCCCTCGCGCACGCCGAAGACCGCCCGGAGGATGATCTCCAGCGTCACCGCCTGCATCCGCGGCCGCAGCTTGTAGGGCTCGCCGAGCGGCCAGCGCTCGATCTCGGCGCCGGCGATCTCCGCCATCAGCTCGCCGTAGCGCCTTCATCCGCTCGCCGTGGAACGGCGGCAGGAGCAGCTTGCGGTGCTCCATGTGGGCGGCCTCGTCGAGGAGGAGCAGGGAATGCGGGCCGACCACCGGCAGCAGGATCCGGTTGGCCTCGCCGGCGTGCAGGACGGCCGGATCGCCGGTGAAGACCCGCTTCACGTCCTCAGGATCGGTGACGAAGACCCAGGTGCCCTCGTAGGCGATCTTGAGCTGGAAGGTGTCGCCGTAGCGGGCGTGGCAGGTGCGGAGCACGCGCTGGGCGCTGCGGAACCAGAACGCCGTCTGGATCGCGCGCGGAAGCGGCGGCCCGGGCGGTCCGGCCCCGTTCGCTCCGTTGGCTCCGTCGGCCGAATTGCATACCGCCTGGTATTTCAATCACATACCGGTCCGGTATGTCAAGGGCCAACCCAGCGCCCTGACTAGACTCCCGCCTCCCATGCTCGGCCGGATCGATCACGTCGGCGTCGCAGTCGAGGACCTGGAGGGCGCGATCGCGCTCTACGAAGGAACGTTCGGGATGCCGCTCGCGCATCGCGAGACGGTCGAGGAGCAGGGGGTCGAGGCGGCGCTTCTCGACGTCGGCGACGGCCACGTCGAGCTGCTGCAACCCCTGGGGCCGGAGACGCCCGTCGGCAAGTTCGTCGCCAAGCGCGGCGAGGGGCTTCACCACGTCGCCTACGCGGTCGCCGACATCGAAGCCGCGCTCGACGAGCTGAAGGAACGCGGAATCGAGCTGATCGACTCCGAGCCGCGGACCGGCATCCGCTCGAGCCGGGTCGCCTTCATCCATCCGCGCTCGACCGGGAGCGTCCTCACCGAGCTGGTCGAGCCGGCGGAGGAAGCGCACTGATGGCGGATCGCAAGAAGGTCGAGATCGGGCTCGGTGTCGCCCAGGTCGTCAGCGCCCGGCTCACCGACGACGAGCTCAGGAGCCTGCGCGAGGCGGTCGAGCGCGGCGAGGGCTGGTTCGACCTCGAGACCGAGGACGCGACCCTGGTGATCAATCTCGCCACCGTCGTCTTCCTCAAGGTCGCCGGCGCCCCTCACACGATCGGCTTCAGCGGCGAGTGAAGCGGGCCGCCCTGCTCGCGGCGGCGGCGGTTGTCGGCGCGGCGCTTTGGTGGCGAAAGAACCCGTCCGCCTGCCCCTACGGACAGCGCTTCTGGGTCGAGGCGCCGCATCCGCTGATCACCCGAGCCCGGCTTCGAGAGGTGCTCGCGCCCGAGCCCGGTGAGCGCGTGCTCGAGATCGGCCCCGGCACCGGTTACTACACGGCCGAGCTCGCCGAGTGGATCGGTCCCGACGGGACGCTGGAGATCCTCGACATCCAGCAGGAGATGCTCGACCACACGATGCGCGCCGTCGGCGAGCGCGGGCTCGCGAACGTGAATCCCACGCAGGGCGACGCACGCTCGCTTCCGTACGAGGACTCGAGCTTCGACGCCGCGATCCTGATCACCGTCCTCGGCGAGATCCCCGACCAGGACGCCGCCCTGCGCGAGATCGCCCGCGTCCTTCGCCCGGACGGCCGGCTCGTCGTCGGCGAGCTCTTCGGCGACCCGCACATGGTCACTCTCGGCTCGCTCGAGCAGCGGGCCGCGGGCGCCGGCCTCCGCCTCACCGCCCGCGCGGGCCCGAAGCTCGGCTACTTCGCCCGCCTGGAGCAAACCTAAAGGGGTCAGACGCCGGGGGACAGAGGGGTCAGACCCCGTTTAGGTTCTGAACTCCGGCCGGCCCTCGTCGAAGCGCTCGAGGCCGTCGTCGGGGATCGGCTCCCAGTGGGCGGCGTAGGCGACGAAGGTGCGAATGCTCGGGCGGACGCCCGGGTCGCCGACGAAGGCCGACATGCGGACGCTCATCTGCGTGGGGTCGTCCGGGTTGCGGCTGAACAGGTGCGCGCCGCACTCCCGGCAGAAGCACTTCTCGAAGCCGCCCTCCGGGTGTCGCCAGCCCTTGACCAGCTCCTCGCCCTCGACGAGCCGGAAGGTGCGGCCATCGATGTACGCCTGAGCCGACGAGGCCGTGCCGGTGCGGCGCTGGCAGCGGGTGCAGTGGCAGTAGCCCGCGGCCTTGGCCGGCTCGGTCAGCTCGAAGCGGACGCCGCCGCAGAGGCATCGACCAGTTACCGAAGGGCCGTCCACAGGGCCTCCTCGGCCTCGAGGACCGGCCGCGCCGCTTCGGCGACGCGGGACCAGAGGGCAGGCTCGGGCTCCTCGGGCTCGCTCGCCTCGCGGAGCGCGTCGGCGAGCGCGGTCCAGCGCTCGGAGGCCGTCGCGGCGAGCTCGGCCTCGGGATAGCCGGCCTCCTCGAGGAAGCGCGAGTACATCGCCCGGAAGTTGCCGCCGCCGGTGCCGCGGCGCTCGATCACCTGGTAGTTGAAGCGCGCGCACCAGCGCCAGTCCTCGGTCGCCTCGGGCCACTCGCCGACCTCGGCGGCGAAGCGGCGAAGCGCGGGGAGGCCCTCCCACTCCCCCATCGAGGGTTCGAGCATCTGCTTTGCGCCGCGGGCGATCGCGCGCGGGACCGACTCGCGGAGGTCGGTCAGCTCGGCGCCGTCCGCGAGGCTGAACATGTGCCCGTCGAGCGGGAATATCGGCAGGCTCTCGTGGCGGGCGGTGGCGAGGTTCTCGAGCCGCGTCGTCTTGAGCTCCTCGAAGGCGGTGTCGGAGAGGTACGCGACCTCGTCGTCGTAGCCGGCCAGGACGACCGCGTGGCCGGGGAAGTGCGCCGACTTCCCGTAGTGGTCGAGGTGGTAGAGGTCGGAGAGCAGGATCGCGGGCCGGCCGGAGTCGACCAGCTCGCGGGCCGCGCGCCAGGACTCGTCGCCGTCCTCGAAGGTCTGAAGCTCGAGCGGCGCGCCGGTCAGCTCGAGGAACTTCTCCTCGAGGCGGGAGACCCGGCCGTTGGTGAACCGCGACGGCGACTGCCCGTCGATCACGACGTAGTAGAAGCAGGCGCCGGCGCCGAGTCCGAACGCCATCTCCTCGGAGAGCTCCAGCCCGTGGAAGGCGAGCAGGTTGCGAAGCGCGGTCGACCCGCAGTGGTTCCCCGGGACGTGCCGGTACCCCGGCACCATGACGGCGCCGGTTGCGGCCTCCATCAACTCGCGGCGGCTTCGCGCTCGCGCTCGACCAGGACCCGGCGGAGGATCTTGCCCGAGGGCGACTTCGGGATCTCCTCGATCTCCTCGACCAGGCGGACCCGCTTCTGCGGCGCCACCCGCTCGGAGACCCAGCCCTTCAGGCCCTCGTGGTCGAGCTCGCCGGCCGGCACGATGAACGCCTTCGGCAGCTCGCCGGCCTCCTCGTCGGCGACCCCGATCACCGCCACGTCCTGGACCTCGGGATGGGTGATCAGGAGCGCCTCGAGCTCGGCGGCGTGCGACCTGGAAGCCCTTGTACTTGATCAGCTCCTTGAGCCGGTCGACGATCTCGAAGTAGCCGTCGTCGTCGTCGCGGACCGCGATGTCGCCGGTGTGCAGCCAGCCCTCGTCGTCGACCGTGCCGGCGGTGGCCTCGGGATTGTTGAGGTAGCCCTTCATCACCTGCGGCCCGCGGATCCAGAGCTCGCCGCGCTCGCCCTCGCCGACGTCCTCGCCGCTCTCTGGATCGACGATCCGGCACTCGGTGTTCGGCACCGGCGGGCCGATCGAGCCGGCCTTGGGGGAGTCCTCCGGGACGCAGTGGGTGACGGGGCTGGTCTCGGTCAGGCCGTACCCCTGAAGCGTCGTGCACCCGATCCGGTTGGCGACCTGATCGGAGAGCTCGGGCCCGAGCGGCGCCGCGCCGGACATGATCAGGTTCAGGGACGAGAGGTCGCGCTCGTCGACCGCCGGGTGCTTGGCGAGGGCGAGCGCGATCGGCGGCACCACGAACGCCCGGGTGACGCCGTGCTGCTCGATCAGCTCGAGGAACTGGCCGAGGTCGAACCGCGGCATCGTGACCACGGTCGCTCCCTGCCGCAGCCCCAGGTTCATGATCACCGTCATCCCGTAGATGTGGAAGAACGGCAGCACGCCGATCAGGACGTCGTCGTTCTTCGAGCGAGGCGGTCGCAAGCGTCTGGTTCATGTTCGCGACCAGGTTGCGGTGGGTGAGCATCACCCCCTTCGGCAGCCCCGTGGTCCCGCTCGAGTAGGGGAGCACGGCGAGGTCCTCTGCCGGATCGATCTCGACCTCCGGCGCCTCGGCTGGATCGCCGAGCAGCTCGGTGAACGGCGTCGCGCCCTTCCCCCTCTCCGACCACGAAGACCTCCTCGGTCCCGGCGCGCTCGGCGGCCTCGCGCGCGACCTCGAGGAACGGCGGCACGGTGAGCAGAAGCGCGCGCCCGAGTCGGTGAGCTGATGGCTCAGCTCGTCCGCGGTGTAGAGGGGGTTCACGGTCATGCACATCCCGCCGGCCGAGGCGGCGCCGTGGAAGGCGATCGCGTACTCGGGCAGGTTGGGCATGTAGACCCCGAGCACGTCGCCCTTGCCGAACCCGCGCGCGGCGAGGCCGGCGGCGAGCGCCCGAATTCCCAGCGCGAGCTCCGAGTAGGAGACGGTCCTCCCCGATGGCCCGTCGATCAGCGCCGGCTGGTCCCCGTACTCGCCGGCTCGCTCGAGGACGAACGAGGTCACGTCCGCGTCCGGGATCTCGACGTCGTCGTAGGGGCCCCGGTGGATCATCGGGGCGAAGATTACGACGCCGGCGCCTCGCGCGAGCCGCAGGTACTCGGAGCGGGCCTGGAAGCTGTCCCGCATCTCGCCGGTCAGCTCGGCCAGGAACTCCTCGCGGTAGGTCGAGTCGGTGAGCATCGCGATCGCGAAGTAGAAGCCCGAGAAGGCGGCGAGCCCGGCGGCGACCCGGAGCAGCTCGGTGGTCAGCTCGAGCCGCTCGCCGAGGAAATCGAAGGCCAGGACCTCGTCGCCGGGCGAGCCGATCCACTCGACCCTGACCGACTCCTCGATCGCGAGCAGGCCGAAGGCGGCGAAGAACGCGCCCACCACGAGGCTGACGATCAGCACCTGAAGCGCCTGGCTGACGAACATCACGAGGCCGACGTTGAGCCGCTGACGGCGACTCGAGCGGCTCGCCGCCGGGGCAGGCCTCGTGCTCGAGCACCCGCGCCTCACGCGGGATCCGCACCGCGAGGAACGCGGTGCCGAGGGCGACGAAGAGGGCGAGGATCATCCAGAAGGTCGCGTCGTTGACCGAGGAGAAGATCTGCCACATCTCCTGGTTGGTGAACGAGAGCAGCGCGAAGATCGCGAGCAGAGGGACCGCGCGGGCGATCAGCATCGAGCGAGCCGCGGAGCTGGCTCACGAGGCGGCCCGCGACCCAGCGCAGGATCGCGGCCAGCCCAAGCCCGAGCGTGGCGTAGATCAGGGCCAGCAAGAACAGGTTCACGGCGGCGATCACGAGCGAGCTTCGCCACTGGCCTCCGAAGATCAGCGGCAGGAGGGCGGGGACGAGAACGAACAGCGCCAGCTCCACTCGGCCTACCGTCCGCGGGACCGACCGGAACGGCCTGCCGCGAGCGCGGTTGGCGATCCCGACCGCGACGAGCAGAATCGCGAGCGCTCCCGCGACCGCGGCGAGGTTGGCGAGCGGCGACCACTCCAGGTTGAGCGCGTTCAGGGTCTCGCCGAGGAAGACCAGTCCGAGCAGCGGCACCGCTCGGTTGAAGACGTCGGTCGAGGCCCGGAAGTCCTCGATGAAGAGCGGCAGCCCGGCGCGCCGGAAGCGCCGCTCGTAGGCGCCCACGTCGTCCACCTTGGCGACTTCCCCGCCGGGGCCGCCTATCCTGCCCGGCCGTGCTCGCCCGTCCCCGGATCTGGCTCGTCCATGCGATTCGCGCCCGCGGGCGGCCGCTCGCCCGCCTCGACCGCGGGCTCCTGGGGCTGCTCCGCACGCGCGGGCATCAGCCGCCGGTGGAGGCGGCGATGAGCGCGCTGGGCTGGGCAGGCGAGTGGGGCGCGATCTGGTCCGGATCCTCGCTCTCCGCCGCGGCCGCCGACCGCCGTCGGCGCGGCCGCTGGCTGCGTCGCGGCCCTGGTGCCGCCGCTGGCGATCCCGCCAACTACGCGTTCAAGCGCCTGATCCGCCGGGAGCGGCCAGTGATCGAGGAGCTCCCCGCACTCGGCTACGCCGCCAGCTCGCTCTCGTTTCCCTCCGCTCACGCGACCTCCTCGGTCGCGGCGGCGATCGCCATGGGCAGGGTGGCGCCGAGCGCGCGGCCGGTGCTCTACGCGTTGGCCGCGCTGATCTGCGTCGGCCGCCCCTACCTCGGCATGCATTACCCCTCCGACGTGCTCGTCGGGGTCGGGCTGGGGACGCTGATCGGCCGCACGGTTCCCGGCCTCGATTCCCCGCAGGACGTCTGGAAGCCCGCCCCGCCGCCACCACAGGGCCCGTGAAGGTCGGGATCGTCGGGCTGCCGAACGCCGGGAAGTCGACGCTCTTCAACGCGCTCACCAACGCCGGCGCCGAGACGGCCGGCTACGCCTTCACCACGATCGACCCGAACGTCGCGGTGGCGCCGGTCGCCGACGAGCGGCTCGCCGCCGTCGGCGAGGCCGCGGGGAGCACCCGGCTGGTGCCGGCGACGGTCGAGTTCAACGACATCGCCGGCCTGGTCCGCGGCGCCTCGAAGGGGGAGGGCCTCGGCAACCGGTTCCTCGCGGCGATCCGCGAGACCGACGCGATCTGCCACGTCGTCCGCGCTCACTCCGACTCGGGCGTCCCGCACCCGGACGGCGACGTCGATCCGGAGCGCGACATCGAGACGATCGAGTCGGAGCTCCTGCTCGCCGACCTCGAGCAGGCCGAGCGGCGGCTCGAGCGGGTGACGAAGCAGGCGCGCGCCCAGGACAAGGAGGCGATCGCCGAGCGCGATTGGCTCGAGCGCGTCGTCGAGGCGCTCGGCCGAGGCGAGCCGGTCCGCTCGGTCCCGGCTCCCGCGGGGGCCGAGGACGCTCTTCGGAAGCTCGCCGCGCTCACCTCGAAGCCGGTCCTCTTCGTCGCCAACGTCGACGAGGGCGAGGCGGAGGTGCCCGAGATGGTCGCGGCGCACGCCCGGGGGCGCGAGGCCGCGGCGGTGGCGGTCAGCGCCCGGATCGAGGCCGACCTGGCCGAGCTCGACCCGCCCGAGGCCGATGCGATGCGCGCCGAGCTCGGGCTGAGCGAGTCGGGCCTCTCGCGGCTCGTCCACGCCGCCTACGAGCTGCTCGGGCTGATCACCTTCTTCACCGCCGACGCCGGCACCGACGCCTGCGCCCGCAGCATCGAGCGCGGCTCCACCGCCTGGGACGCCGCCGGCAAGGTCCACCGGGAGATCCAGGAGGGCTTCGTCCGCGCCGAGGTCGTCGACTGGTCGGAGCTGGTGGAGGCCGGCGGCTGGTCGGGCGTACGCGACCACGGCGTCCTGCGGATCGAGGGCCGCGACTACCTCGTCCCGACGGCGACGTGATCCACATCAAGAGTTAGGCGAGCGAACGAGGTCTGGCCCCTGCTTTCACGCGAAAGCGACAGGGGCACCGGTGGGTTTCGCCCCACGCGTCACACTACGCTGAGGCGCGTCGGGCGAAAACCACCGTATGGGTGGTTTTCGGCCCACGTGTCCCATCGAAGCGCGACGCGTCGGGACTTCTCCCCCTCAATTGGGTGAGGCGATCGCGTCGCTGCCCTTCGCGCGAGAAACAACAGCCTGCGGCCACCGCGTTAGGCCGCTACTAGTGCTCGTGCACTCGCAACCGCTGCCGCTGCGGAGCCGCGAAAGGGCTCGCCATGCCCGAAGGCGACGACGTCCGTCTCAAGCGGCTCGAGCTCATCCAGGGCGGTGGGCATTGCAGCCCGATCCTCGCCGAACGGATGAAGTTGCGGGTCGGTGCGCCCGCTGACCCAGGAGACCGAGGCCATCGCGTCACCAGTGAAGAGGACGCCGTGTTCGGGGAAGTGGAGCGAGTGATGCGCGGGGCTGTGGCCCGGAGTCGAAATCGCCCGGGGGCTCCCGGGAATGTCGAGGGGCTCCCCGCCCTCGTAGGTGTCAAGCTCGGCGACCGGTTCAAACTTCGCGCCGCCATTACGGCCGGCGTGGACCATGAACCGAAGCAGCACGGGTCGCCACAGGTTCGACATCAGCCCCGCGGGCCGACCGCCTTTCGCCTCGCCTCGGACCACAGCGGCCTCCCCAGCCGGGGCTAGGACACGGGCCCCAGTCTCGGCGCGGATCCGCTCGACGCAGCCAACATGGTCGAGGTGGCTGTGAGTGAGGACGACCACCTCGATGTCATCGGCTTTGCGGCCGATCGCGCGAAGGCCGTGCGCGAGCTGCGGGTAGTAGCCGGGCATCGCCGTGTCGACTACGGTCAGCTTCGAATCCGACTCGACGAGGTACCAGTTCACCCATTCCGTTCCGAGCCGGTAGACGCCGGGCGCGATCTGCGGAGCTCTCACCGCGGGCACAATAGTCCGAGACGCACCGGCCAACCGACTGCGCCGGCGCCACGGCGTTGCGGTCCGTCGATCCAGCCCTAGTCCTCGACAAGGGGAGCCGCGGCCTCGGAGACGGTGATGTGGATCGCGGCGGGCTCGTAGGCGTAGTCGAGGACGTTGAGGGCCTTGAGGCGGTCGAGGGCGAACTGGAAGGCGCGCCCCTGCTCGCGGTCCTCGTAGTTGCGGAGGACGTCGAACGACCAGCCGGTGGTGTGGAGCGAGTACTCGCTGGTCGCCTCGGGGTTCTCCTCGATCAGCAGGTCCTGGTATTCGAGGTCTCGCACCGTGCTGGTAACGCGCAGCGGGCGAGTCGCGTCCCCGGTCTCCTCGACCTGCGCGGAGAGGTAGATCAGGGTTGCGAGCGCCTCGGGGCGAAGCGCCGCGTAAAGCTCCGGGACCTGGTCGATCTCCGGCGCCAGCTCCCCCATCTGGTCGGCGACCCGGAAGCCGAGCGACGGGTCCTCGGGCAGCGCCACCAGCTCGCCCTCCTCGCGCGCGTCCTCGATCTCGCCGGGCTCGTCGAAGACCTCGGTCTCGGAGGCGGGATGGAAGACCTCCTCCTGGGTCGCCTTGGCGGTGTGGAGCTCGGCGAGCGCGCGCGAGCTGGCGGGGTCGTCTCGGTACAGCCGCATGATCTCCCGCGCCGCGAGCACCCGCCAGAGGTAGGTCGCCGAGTCGTCCGCGAACTCGGAGAGGATCGACCACGCCTCCGGATTGCGGGTCGGCGAGCTGTCGAAGTAGAGCTGCGCGTAGCTCAGGTCCTCGGACTCGACGATCTCGCGCGCCGACCCGTCCGATGCCTGCGTAGGCCTGGACCACGTCCTCGAGGTTGCCGATCCCCATGTGGTAGGAGACGACCGCGAGGTCGTCCGCGGCGAAGCGCTCGCGCGCGGTCGTCAGGTAGCGCCCGGTCGCCGGCCAGCGCCTCCACCGGGTCGAAGCGCTCGTCGACCGCCGCGCGCTCGCGGGCCAGGTCGCCGGTACTCCGCCTCGTCGCCGCGCTCGGAGGCGCTGGCCGTCTTCTCGGTCAGCGCCCGCGAGCGCGCGACGTCGATCTCCATCCCGAGCAGGTCGATGCCGGTCGAGGCGAGGATCTGGGTCAGGCCGGCAGCCGCCTCGACGTCGGAGCCGGCGATCACGTCCGGGCGGCCGGCGCTCTCGAGGAAGACCATCGCCTCGAGCAGGTCGGGATCGATCTCCGTGGATCTCCGCCGCCGCCTCGATCTCGTCGCGCCAGCGGTCGGTCCGTCGCGCGGAGGCGACGACGCCGCCGGGGCTGTTCGGCGTAGAGGACGTGCGAGAAGCCCGCCGCGGCCCGCGACTCGAGCTGCGCGCGGCGTTCCGGCGTCCAGGCGAACGGATCCGCCTCGCCGCCCGGCGTCGCGACCGGCGGCCGCGACCTCCTCGGTGCGGCACCTCGGGCGGGTCGGCGCCGCCGACCAGGAGCGCGACCGGGACCGCGATCGCCGCCGCGGCGAGCAGCAGCGCCGCGAGCCCGAGGGCCGCGCGCGCGCCTTCTCCCAGCCGGCGCCTCTCGCTGCGCCGACTCCTTCACCCCCGTCGGAGCCATCCGCCCCATGTTAGGTTCGCGCCTGATGCGAACCCGAGCCCGATTCCCGGACGTCGCGCCCGAGGCGGGCCACTACGAGAGCTTCTACATCAAGGCCGCTCGCCCCGGGGGCGGGCTCGGAGCGTGGATCCGGCACACCGTCCACAAGCGCCCCGGCGAGGACCCGAAGGCCGCCTCGGTCTGGTTCACGCTCTTCGACGCCGAGGCCGACGGGCCGCTGGCGACCAAGGTCACGGTCCCCGAGAGCGAGCTCTCGGTGCCCGAGGGCGGCTACATCCGCGTCGACGGCGCGACCTTCGCTCCCGGCCATGCGGAGGGCGAGATCGCGACCGACGCGCTCGAGGCGAGCTGGGACCTGAGCTTCGAGGATTCGCGGCGAGGCGTTCCACCACCTCCCGTACGACTTCCTCTACGGCGCGCCGCTGCCGAAGACGAAGTTCCTGAGCCCCTACACCGAACGCGCGCTACAGCGGCCGGCTCACCGTCGGCGACCGGGAGATCGACCTCGACCGCTGGCCGGGCATGGTCGGCCACAACTGGGGCGCCGAGCACGCCGAGCGCTGGGTCTGGATCCAGGGCGCCGGCTTCGACGGCGGCGACCGACGGCTGGTTCGACATGGCGGTCGGGCGGATCAAGATCGGGCCGCTGGACCACGCCCTGGGTCGGCAACGGGATGCTCTGCCTCGACGGCGAGCGCCACCGCCTCGGCGGCTTCGACCGGATCCGCTCGACCAAGGTCTCCGAGTCGCCGACGAGCTGCGACTTCGCGCTCGCCGGGCAAGGGCATCTCGGTCAGCGGCCGGGTCGCTTCGGCGCGCGAGAACTTCGTCGCCTGGATCTACGCCGACCCGGTCGGCCCCGAGCACAACACGCTCAACTGCTCGATCTCCGACCTCGAGCTGACGGTCGAGCAGCGACGGCCGATCGCCGCGGCGGCTCACGGTCACCGGCGCCGCCGCGTATGAGTTCGGCACCCGCGACACCGATCACGGCGTCCCGCTCCAGCCCTATCCCGACGGCTGAGCGGCCCGGCGCGGCGCCCGCTCAGTGGTACTCGTGGACGAGCGCGTGCCCACGGCCCCGGGCGATCAGGTAGCGGTTCGCGAGGAAGGCGAACGGGAACGCCACCACGAAGCCCCCCAGGACGCTGGCCCACAGCAGCAGGTCTCCCACCCCGGCATCCATCGCGCCGGGGACCAGCAGGACGAACCCGTTGTCGATGGCCTCCATGATTGTGATGGAGAGCGTGTCGACGGCGAACGCGGTGGAGACGACCACGCCCGCGGCGAGTCCCGCCCTCACGAGCGGCATCGCGGTGAGGCTGAAGCCGAACAGGAACGCGAGGCCGACCGCGAGCGCGACCGTCCCGAGGTCGCTCCAGCCCAGCGCCTGTCCGATCGCAACCCCCGTCACCTCGCCGATCGCGCAGCCGATCAGGCAGTGAAGGGTGGCGCTGAAGGCGAGGCCGTTGAGGTTTTGCGCGTGGTCGTGCGCGGTCGCTTGGGTAGCTTCCATGGCGGTCAGCCTAGCATACCCCTAGGGGGTATGCTACCGCTTCTTGAAGCGCGCCCAGGTGCTGCGCAGGCCGAGCGCGCCCTGGAGCGTCGGACCGCTCATCTTCTCGCCTCCCCTCGACCCCTCGATGCGAGCCTTGACGATCCGCGGCGAGGCTCCGGTCTTGATCACGTCGATCTCCCGGAGGCTGCCCTCGACGAGGCCGCCGAGCCGTGACTCGATCTGGGAGCGCGAGAGCTTCAGCTTCCAGCGGTGGTACGGGGAGGCGTCGTCGTATGGGTCGCGCACGCCCTTCAGGTACGAGCGCGGCTCGGCGCCGGGGAATCCGAACTCGACGTTCTCGGTTTGCCCGCCCGAGGTCGAGAAGTAGTAGGTCACCGCGGTCCTCTCCCCGTCCTTGACCACCTCGCCCCCGCTCGCCTTGACGGCCCGGTTCGTCGAGCCGAGCTCCGAGTGACTTGCCCGCGTAGACCTGGCTGCGGGTGTCGTCGTAGAGGTCGAAGCCGTCGCCGTTGACCGTGGTCGCGAGCGCGTATGAGCGGGCCGCGACCGCCTGGGCGCGGAGCGCGTCCTGAGGCCAGGAGCGCGGGGACCTCGTTCGGGACCACTCCCTTCACGTAGTCGTCGATGCGAGACCGGTTGACGGCGTTCAGCCCGCCGCCCGCGGGCACCGCGAGCAACTCGCCGCGATAGGCGCCACGGCCCGCGTAGGTCACCGATCGAGCCGCCCCGTGCTCCCCCGGCCCGGCCGCAGTCGGCGAGCCGCTTGCCGCCGCCGGAGCGCAGCGCGACGCCGCCGCCGGAGCGCTCGAACCGGTACGTCTTCGACTCCCTGAAGCCGCTCGCCCGCAGGCGCGCGTGGCGCCGCAGAAGGAGACTGGCTGCCGCCGCCGACCAGCACGCGCACCCGCTCGCCGCCCGCCTGCCCGATTCGGGTCCCCTTGTAGTAGTGGCCGAGGATCTTCTTGTAGCCGCGCCCGTGCTTGGCGAACCCGTAGGCGCCGTACTGGCTCATCCCGATCCCGTGGCCGAAGCCACGGCCCTTGATCACGAAGGTGTCGGCCGCCGGCCGCGGCCGGCGGCACGCAGAGCGCGCACACGATCGTGAGCAGCGGTGAGCCGTGTGACCATTCGATTCACCTTCACCGGCCGACACCCGATCCCTTTTAGCGACTCGGCGAGCGGGGATACGCTGGGCGGAAACCAATCTCGGAGGTCGCCGATGGGCAACGCGCAGGAGCAGCAGGTAATCGACTCGGTCCCGAAGCAGCTCCTGATCGGAGGGGAGTGGCGCGACGGCGGCGGCGGCGAGAAGCTCGCGGTCGAGGACCCCTCGACCGGCGAGACGCTCTGCGAGATCGCGGACGCCACGCCCGAGGACGCGACCGCCGCGCTCGACGCCGCCGTCGAGGCGCAGGCCGAGTGGGCGGCCACGCCGCCGAACGAGCGAGGACGGATCCTCTGGCGCGCGTTCGAGGTGCTCGGCGAGCGGCTCGACGAGCTGGCGACGCTGATGACGCTCGAGATGGGCAAGGCGCTCGCGGAGTCGAAGTCGGAGATCACCTACGCCGGTGAGTTCTTCCGCTGGTTCTCGGGCGAGGCGCTGCGACTCGAGGGCGACTACAAGGTCGCCGGCAACGCCGCCAGCCGGGTGGTCGTGATGCGCCAGCCGGTCGGGCCCTGCTACTTCATCACCCCCTGGAACTTCCCGACCGCGATGGGGACCCGCAAGATCGGGCCGGCGATCGCGGCGGGCTGCACGATGGTCTGGAAGCCGGCCAGCCTGACGCCGCTCTCGGCGCTCGCGCTGGCCGACCTGCTCGCCGAATGCGGCCTCCCCGCCGGGGTGCTGAACGTGATCACCAGCTCGTCGTCGAGCGAGGTGTCCGCGCCGATCATCGGAGACCCTCGGCTTCGCAAGCTCAGCTTCACCGGGTCGACCGAGGTCGGCCGCAAGCTGATCGAGCAATCCGCCGAGAACGTCCTGAGGGTCTCGATGGAGCTCGGCGGGAACGCCCCCTTCCTGATCTTCGACGACGCCGACCTCGACGCTGCGCTCGAGGGGGCGATGATCGCGAAGATGCGAAACATCGGCGAGGCATGCACCGCCGCCAACCGCTTCCACGTCGCCGAGCCGCTGGCGGATGAGTTCGCCTCGCGGCTGGCGGAGAAGATGGGCTCGCTGAAGGTCGGCCGCGGACTCGACGAGGACGTCGACGTCGGCCCGCTGGTCGATGACGACCAGCTCGGGAAGGTCGCCGAGCTGGTCGAGGACGCGGTCGGCAAGGGGGCCAAGGCGCTGGTCGGGGCGAGCCGCCCGGACGGGGCCGGCTACTTCTACGAGCCCACCGTCCTCGCCGACGTCCCCGACGAGGCGCGGCTGCTGCGCGAGGAGATCTTCGGCCCGGTCGCGCCGGTCAAGGGGTTCGGCTCCGAGGAGGAGGCGATCGCCGCCGCCAACGACACCGAGTACGGGCTCGTCGCCTACGTCTTCACGAGCGACGTCAAGCGCGCGTTCCGCGTATGCGAGGGTCTCGAGACCGGGATGATCGGCCTGAATCAGGGAATGGTCTCCAACGCCGGCGCCCCGTTCGGCGGCGTCAAGCAGTCCGGGGTCGGCCGGGAAGGAGGAACCGAGGGCATCCAGGAGTATCTGGAGATCAAGTACGTGGCGATGAACCTTTGAACCGGACCGTGATGATCTCCCTCGCGCTGATCGCGGCCGCCGCCGTGGGCTGCGGCGACGACGAGGACGAGGGCGAGCCGCCCCCGGGAGCGCCAGAGCAGGTGGTCGAGGAGCCGATACCCGAGTTCGGCTACGAGGGGGCCGAGGGCCCTTCCAACTGGGGGCGCCTCGACCCCGAGTGGGCCCTGTGCGCGGACGGGAAGGAACAGTCGCCGATCGATCTGGCCGGCGCCGAGGATGGGAGCGTCGATCCGATCGAACTCGACTACAGCGCGACCGGCGCCACCGTCGCCAACACCGGCCACGCGATCGAGGTGGCGCTGGCCGACGCGGGGACGGCCACCGTCGCCGGCAAGAGCTACGACCTCGAGCAGTTCCATTTCCACGCTCCCAGCGAGCACCGGGTCGACGGCCGTCGTTTCCCGGCGGAGATGCACCTCGTCCACACGAGCGGCGAGTCACCGCCGGTCGTGATCGGGGTGCTGATCGAGGAGGGGGCCGAGAACCCGGCGCTGGCAGCGGCCCTGGGCGACGTCCCAGCGGAACCAGCCGAAGAGCTGCCGCTCGACTCCGAGGTCGACCCGAACGAGCTGCTTCCCGACGGAGGCAGCGGCACGGTCTACCGCTATCCGGGCTCGCTCACCACCCCGCCCTGCACCGAGGGCGTGCTCTGGACGGTGTACGAGCAGCCGATCGAGCTCTCCGCCGAGCAGATCGACGCCCTGACGGCCGTCTACTCGAACAACGCCCGGCCGGTCCAGCCGCTCGGGGACCGCCAGCTCACCCGCGGTCCGCTCGAATAGGGCGGCTCATTCGCGCGAAAAACTGCGGCACTAAGGGGGCACGCGGACCGCTTCGCGACTTCTTATCGGTATGCGAAAAGAACTCGCGAAGCCGGACCAGGTCATCGCCCGGATTGCGCGCCGCCAGCACGGCGTGATCCGCCTCGACCAGCTTCGCGCTGCCGGACTGCTGCCCCCAGCGATCACCCGCCGCGTCAAGGCGGGCCGCCTACACCGCCTCTACCGAGGAATCTACGCGGTCGGCCACACCGACCTAAAGCGGGAAGGCCGCTGGATCGCCGCCGTGTTCGCCTGCGGACCCGGCGCCGCGCTGAGCCACGAGAGCGCGGCGGCCCTCTGGAAGCTCTCCCCTAGCGTGCCCTCAGCTCATCCACGTCACCGTGCCGGGGACCGCAGGTCGCGCCAGGCGCCCGGGGATCCGTCTGCATTACTCAACGACCCTGAGCCCAGGCGACGTCACCCTCCGCAACAACATCCCGGTCACAACCCAGGCCCGCACCCTCGCCGACCTCGGCTGGGGCAGGGAGCGCACCCGCAGCGACCTCGAGCGGCTCTTCCTGCGGATCTGCCGAGAGCACGGCATCCCCACCCCCGAGGTCAATCAGCGCATCGGCCCCTACGAGGTGGACTTCCTCTGGCGCGCCGAGCGGCTCGTCGTCGAGGTCGACAGCTACGCCTACCACTCCGATCGCGCAACCTTCCGCTCCGACCGGGCGAGGGACCGCTACCTCGGCCAGCGGGGGATCGTGGTGCTTCGCTACGCCGACATGGAACTCGACGAGGCACCGAGGGCCTTGGCAACCTCCTTACAAACCCGTCTAAGACAGCGTTCGAGCAGCTAGCGCCCGATCAGGGTGCGAAGGGCGTTTGCCGGACGGCGGCGCTCGAGGTAGCACTGGTGGTACTCCTCGGCGCGCCAGAAGCCGGTAGCGGGCTCGATCGAGGTGGCGATCGGATTGGAGAAGCGCTCTTGGGCGCGCTCCTTCGAGGCCTTCGCCGCGGCCTCCTGCTCAGGCGAGTTGGTGAAGATCACCGAGCGGTACTGGGTGCCGACGTCCCAGCCCTGGCGGTCGACCTGGGTGGGGTCGTGGAGCTCCCAGAACTTCTCAAGCAGCTCCTCGTAGGAGACCCGCTCCGGGTCGAAGGTGACCTGGGTGACCTCCGCGTGCCCGGTCTCGCCGGTGCAGACCTGCTCGTAGGTGGGGTTGTCCACATGGCCGCCCTCGTAGCCGACGGCGGTGTCCACGACTCCCTCGGTCTCGCGATAGGCCATCTCGATCTGCCAGAAGCAGCCGGCGCCGAAGCTGGCCGTCTCGGTCTTGGCGCTCTCGCTCTCCATCGGGCTACTCATAGATTACGAGCTCGGGAGCGGGGTTCAGGCGGAGCACCTGCGATCGGGCCCATCAGGTCGGTGTCAGCCTGGAAGAAGAGCTTGACAGCCGGAGTGCAGCCCGCCGGCGCGCGACTGCCAGGGCGGCGACCCCGCTCGCCAGCCGCACCCAACTGCCGGTCACCTCCGGTGACCTCCTGCCGACCCAACTGCCGGTCACCTCCGGTGAGCTCCTGCTCACTCGTGCGGTCTCGCCAACTTGCGGTGATCGAGCGCCATGTCCAGGGTCTCGTCGTCGACCCCGTGCTCGGCCGCCGCCTCGCGCAGCGGCTTGCCGGACTCGGCGGCGTGCTTGACGATCTCGGTGGCGCGGTCGTAGCCGATGTGTGGGTTGAGCGCGGTCGCGGTCGCAAGCGTCGCCTCGGCGTGGCGCTCGCAGGCCTCCTCGTTGGCCTCGACGTCGCGGATCACCTTCTCGTCGAGGAGGCGCGAGGCGGCGGCGAGCAGCTTGATCGAGTCGAGCAGGTTGCGCGCGATCAGCGGGACCCGCACGTTGAGCTCGAACTGTCCCTGCGACGCCGCGACGGTGATCGCGGCGTCGTTGCCGATCACCTGGGCGCCGACCTGGATCACCACCTCGGGGATCACCGGGTTGACCTTGCCGGGCATGATCGAGGAGCCCTTCTGGAGCTCGGGCAGGCGGAGCTCGGCGAGCCCGGCGCGCGGGCCGGAGCCCATCAGCGCCAGGTCGTTGGCGATCTTGGTCAGCGAGACGGCGACGACCTTGAGCATCGCCCGAGAGCTCGACCAGCGCGTCGCGGTTGCCCTGCGCCTCGAACGGCGTCGGCCGGCGCGGAGATCTCGAGGCCGGTGTCCTGGGCGAGCTTGGCCGCGCACCCGCTCGGCGAACTCGGGGTGGGTGTTGAGGCCGGTGCCGGTGGCGGTGCCGCCGAGCGGGATCTGCCCGACCCGGCCGAGCGTCGCGCGCACCCGGTCGGCCCCGAGCCGGATCTGCGCCGCGTAGCCGCCGAACTCCTGGCCGAGCGTGACCGGGACGGCGTCCATCAGGTGGGTGCGGCCGGCCTTGACGACGTCGCGGAACTCGTCGGCCTTTCGCTCCAGCGCCGAGCCGAGCGAGTCGAGCGCCGGCAAGCAGGTCGCGCGAGACCTCGTCGAGCGCGGCCAGGTGCACCGCCGACGGGAAGACGTCGTTCGAGGACTGGCCCATGTTGACGTGGTCGTTGGGATGCGCCTCGTCGCCGGCGAGGTTGGCGATCACCTCGTTGGCGTTCATGTTCGACGAGGTCCCGGAGCCGGTCTGGAAGACGTCGATCGGAAACTGGTCGTCGTGCTCGCCCGCGGCGACCTCGTCGCCGGCGGCCGCGATCCGCTCGGCGACGTCGCCGTCGAGCAGGCCGAGCTCGGCGTTGGCCCGGGCCGCGGCGGCCTTCAGCCGGCCCAGCCAATGGACGACAGGCGCCGGGATCGGCTGGCGAGAGACCGGGAAGTTGGCGACCGCCTTATCCGTTTCCCCTCCCCAGAGTTTTTCCTCCACCGCCTCAGCCACCTTCCTGCGCCGCAGCATATCCCTCGCCGAACGCCCGCTCGAAGCCCGCTGAGAAGGTCTCCTCGCCCTCGCTGGCGCGGGCGGCGGTGTCCAGGCGGCGCACCAGGTCGGCGTGGATGCCGCCGTGTCTCGGCGGCGCCCTCCTGGACCGCGCCCACCAGGTAGCCGAGCTGAACCGTTGCCTCCCCGGAGGGATCGCGCCGCGCCGCCGCGTTGAGCTGGGTCGCCACGTCCACGGTCGCGCTTCCGACCTGCGAGAGCTCGCCGCCGTCCTGCGAGGGCACGACGCAGTCGCTGATCGGGGTCGTCCCCTCGAGACGGACCTCGCCGGGCGCCTCCTCGAGCGCCTCCAGGTAAGTGCTCACTGGAGCGAGGCACGCGGCCGGCGTCTCCGCGTCGTCGGATCCACAGCCGGCGATCAGCGCGATCGGCACGAGGAGGGCGACGGCGCGGCGCACCCGGGTCATGCTAGGGCGCGAGGGTCGCGGCCCTTGGAATCGCCGGTCACCCGGTCTAGACTCGTCCCGTACCCAAAGGGAGGAGAGCGGGGGCATGAGAGTTTTTCGAATCGGAATCTGGACGGCGGTCGTCGGGGCCGTGATGGTCGTGGCGCCCGCCGCGGCATCGGCGGCGCTGACGTTCGATCAGGTCGCCTCCTCGCCCCAGGTTCGCAGCGGCGAGAACGTGACATTCACGATGACCGCCGGCAACACCGGGCCCGACCAGGAGCAGTTCTCCGTCGGCACGATCGAGCTGAGGATGGGCGGCGAGAAGTCCGTCAACAACCCCGTCGAGTCGGTTTCTTCCACCCACGGGCCCTGCTCGGTCGACCCGGTCGATTCGTTCGGATATCACGGCGTGACGTGCCAGCTCGACGTTCCGGCGGGGCAATCAGCCGTGATCACTGAAGTCGTGAGGGTCAACGAGTCGATGAACAATTTCTCCGGCATCCTCAATTCGGACGGCGCCGGTTACCGAGTGGCCGACAACGCACCGGTGCAGGCGATCTATCCGCCGCGCTTCCTCGTGGACTCGAACAAGGTCAAGGTGAGCGGCCTGCCTGAGGGCTGCGTCGAGGACCGCGACCCCACCGTCACCGTCAAGGCGAAGGGCGCCAAGAAGATCACCGCGGCCCTCGCGGGGCCCTACAACGAGTGGCACGGTCCGCTCTTCGGGGACAGCTTCAGCCAGAAGATCGGCGCCGAGAAGGGCAAGAAGCTGAAGCTCGAGGTCCCACTCGCACGCGAGCGAGCCGGCTTCTACGACCTGAAACTCGCGGCCAAGTACGAGAACGGCCCGAAGCAGAAGACCGAGATCAGCATCCAGCGCTGCGGGATTCCGGACGGCTGAGCTATCCCGAGTTCGCAGAGCGTCACGGGCTGACGACCGCGCCGCCGCGCGCGGCCGAGCCGCTCACCCCGATCCTCACCAAGGGCGGCCAGCTCGATCCCGTGATCGACGGGCGTCTGCCCGGCGGCTGGGAGGGCACGCTCGGGCGGCTCACCTACAGGGGGACCACGGAGGGCGGCAGCATCTGGCGGTTCAACCTCGTCCACCTCCGGATCCCGGAGTCCCAGGCCGTATGCCCGCGGCTCTTCTGCATCCGCAGCGGCCGCTGGACCGACAACGTCCACTACGGGATGGAGGTCCGCCACGCCGACCTTTGGACCGAGAGCGTCGCGCTGAGCGAGCGGTTCAAGGTCCAGACCGGGCTCTTCCAGGACCCGAACTGGATGCGCCAGCTCTTCTCGCCGAGCTTCATCGACTGGCTCACGGCCGCCGAGCCCCACGACTTCTCGTTCGAGCTCGCCTACGGCGACCTGGTCGCCTCGATCGAGGAGGACGATCCGGACGCGGAGACGCTGACCGCGCTCTGCGAGACGACCGCCGCGATCGCCGGGCGGATCCGCGACGAGTGCCTGGAGTGAGGCGATGAGGTTCAACCGGACCGGCTACTGGCTCCTGGCCCTGTTCGGGGGCGTCGGGTCCATCCTGTTCGCGATCGGGCTGCTCGTTCCGGCCACCGGGTTCGTCCTGATTCCGCTGGGTGGAGCCTGGGTGCTGGCGGCCCTGGGATTGGTCCTCTACGCCGCCCGCGAGGGCCGTAAGGCGAAGCACGAGCTGTGGTTGTTTCAGAACGGGCTGCGCGGTACCGGAACCCTGGTCGAGGCTTCGAGCAACGTCGAGGTAAACGGCGAGCCGGTGATGAAGCTGGTTCTGGACCTGGAGGCTCCCGGGACGGAGCCGCGGCGGATCGAGCACAAGATGCTCATGTCGAAGTTCGCCGCCCACCGGATGACGCCCGGCGTCGTGCTGCCGGTCCACCTCAACCCGCGCGACCCGGCCGACCTCCTGGTCCGCTGGTAGCGCGCCGAAGCGCCGCAGCAAGATCGGGACGGCGAAGGGCAAGAAGCTGACCGTCGAAATCCCCTTCGGGAGCGGGGACCCGGGCTTTTACGACGTGGGCCTCATCGCGAAGTACGACAAGGGCCCGAAGCAGAAGTCCGAGGTCAGGGTGCAGCGCTGCGGCGTGCCGTCGGGCTGAGCAGAGCCGCGCCTCGTTCCTAGAATCCGCCGCCCGTGAGCGGATTCCGGCCAGTCGATCCGAGGCAATCGTTCCCCGAACTGGAGGAGCGTGTGCTCGAGCGCTGGCGCGAGCGCGAGGTCTTCCGCCGCTCGCTCGAGTCGCGCGAAGGGGCGGAGACCTGGAGCTTCTACGAGGGGCCGCCGACCGCGAACGGCAAGCCGCACTCCGGCCACGTCCTCTCGCGCGTCTTCAAGGACATCTACCCCCGCTACAGGACGATGGCCGGCTACCGAGTGCCCCGCAAGGCGGGCTGGGACTGCCACGGCCTCCCCGTCGAGCTGGAGGTCGAAAAGCAGCTCGGGATCTCCTCGAAGGCGGAGATTGAGGCCTACGGGATCGCGGAGTTCAATCAGCGTTGCCGCGAGTCGGTCTTCGCCTACGTCGAGGAGTGGAACCGGCTGACCGAGCGGATCGCCTTCTGGATCGACCTCGACGACCCCTACGTCACCCTCGAGAACGAGTACATCGAGTCGGTCTGGTGGGCGCTGCGCCAGATCTGGGACCAGGGGCGCCTCTACCGCAGCCACAAGGTCGTTCCCTACTGCCCGCGCGACGGCACCGGGCTCTCGTCCCACGAGGTCGCGCTCGGCTATCGAGACGTGGTCGATCCCGCCGTCTACGTGAAGCTGCCGGTGACGGCGGTCCCGCCCTCCGACGAGCGGCCGGAGTCGCCGGTCCGGGAGGGGGACAACGTCCTCGTCTGGACCACCACCCCGTGGACGCTGGTGTCCAACGCCGCCGTCGCCGCGGGCGCCGACATCGAGTACGCCAGAGCCCGGCCCGCCGGCTCGGACGACGTGTTGATCGTCGCTTCCTCGCTGGTCGAGAAGGTCCTCGGCGAGGACGCGGAGGTGCTCGCCAAATTTCCCGGGGAGGCACTTTCCGGTGCCGCATACGAGCCACCCTTCCCCTACATCGCCGACTACGGTCCCCGCGGGCACACCGTCCTGCTCGGCGACTTCGTCTCCACCGACGAGGGCACCGGCCTCGTCCACACCGCGATCGCCTTCGGCGAGGACGACTTCCGGCTCGGCGAGCAGTACGGGATCAAGCTCCAGAACCCGGTCCGCGAGGACGGCACCTTCGACGAGCGCGCCGGCCCGTTCGCCGGCAAGTGGGTCAAGGACGCCGACCCGGAGATCGTGGAGGCGCTGCGCGAGTCAGGCCGGCTCTACCGCGAGGAGAGCTACGAGCACTCCTACCCGCACTGCTGGCGGTGCGGGACGCCGCTGATCTACTACGCGAAGTCGAGCTGGTACATCGCGACGACCGAGGTCCGCGACCGCATGCTCGCCGAGAACGAGCGGATCGGCTGGCACCCGGAGCACATCAAGCACGGGCGCTTCGGCAAGTGGCTCGAGGGGAACGTGGACTGGGCGCTCTCCCGCGAGCGCTACTGGGGCACACCGCTGCCGGTCTGGGAGTGCACGCAGGCCGACTGCGAGGAGCGCTTCTGCGCCGGCTCGATCGCCGACCTGCGCGATCGGGGCGGCGAGGTCCCCGACGACCTGCACCGCCCCTACATCGACGAGGTCGCCCTGCGCTGCGAGTCGTGCGACGGCAAGATGCGCCGGGTCCCCGAGGTGATCGACGCGTGGTTCGACTCGGGTGCGATGCCGTTCGCCCAGTTCCACTACCCGTTCGAGGGCAAGGAGCGCTTCGAGGAGCGGTTCCCGGCCGACTACATCTGCGAGGCGATCGACCAGACCCGAGGCTGGTTCTACTCCCTGCTCGCCGAGTCGGTCCTGCTCTTCGACCGGACCAGCTACCTGAACTGCGTCTGCCTCGGGCTGATCCTCGACCCCGAGGGCCACAAGATGTCGAAGAGCCGCGGCAACGTGGTCGACCCCTGGGAAGTGATCGGCGCCCACGGCGCGGACGCCTTCCGCTGGTACTACTTCACCTCCCAGCAGCCGTGGGCGGGCTACCGGTTCTCGACCGAGACGGTCGGCGAGGCGGTGCGCCAATTCCTGCTGACGCTCTGGAACACCTACTCGTTCTTCGTGCTGTATGCGAATGCGGAGGGGTGGGAAGTCGACTCGTCGCTCGTCGCTCGTCGCTCGTCGTTCGAGCATCCGCTCGATCGCTGGGCGGTCTCGCGATTGCAGGGCGTCGTACGTCAGGTGCGCGACGAGCTCGACAACTTCGACTCGACCGCATCGGGGCGGGCGATCGACGCCTACGTCGATGAGCTCTCGAACTGGTACGTGCGCCTCTCGCGTCGCCGCTTCTGGGAGGGCGACGCGAGCGCCTTCCGAACGCTTCGACACTGCCTGATCGAGGTCTCCAAGCTCCTCGCCCCCTTCGTCCCGTTCATCGCCGACGAGATCTTCGACAACCTCGCCGGCGCCGAGGCCGACTCGGTCCACCTGGCGGACTACCCCGAGCCGGACGACGACCTCGCGGATCCCGAGCTCGAGGCGGGTATGGAGGCAGCGCGGCGCGCGGTCGAGCTCGGGCGGGCGGCGCGCGCACAGGCGAAGGTGAAGATGCGACAGCCGCTGCGCCGCGCCGTGATCGTGGCCACCGACGACGAGCGGGCGGCGATCGAAGACCTCTCCGATCTGGTCGCCTCGGAGCTGAACGTGAAGGAGCTCGAGTTCGTCGGCGAGGAGGCCGAGCTGGTCAGCTACCGGGTGAAGCCGAACTACCGCACCCTCGGGCCGCGATTCGGGAAGGACATGCCCCACGCCGCGGCGGCGGTGGAGGCCCTCGATCCCGAAGCGGTGGCGGCCGCGGTCGCGGGAGAGCGGCGGGTCGGGATCCGGGTGAACGGCGCCGAGCACGACCTCGAGCCCGACGACGTGACCCTGGTGATGGCGCCCCTTCCGGGCTACCAGGTCGAGGCGGAGTCGGGACGGGCGGTCGCCCTCGCGCTCGAGCTCGACGACGAGCTGCGTCGCGAGGGCCTCGCCCGCGAGGTCGTCCGCGCCGTCCAGGAGGCGCGGAAGGACGCCGGATTGGAGGTGACCGACCGGATCGAGCTCCGGCTATCGGGCGACGCCGAGCTGCTCGAGGCGGCCCGCGAGCACGAAGTCTATGTCAGCGGTGAGACGCTGGCGCGGTCGGTCGCCTACGACGGCGCCGAAGACGCCGACCCGACGACGATCGGGGACCGCGACCTGCGGATCTCGGTGTCTCGGGCCGCCGACTAAGCCGCGAGCGCCGGCTCGAGCTCGGCCTCGAGCCGCTTCTTGGGCATCGCGCCGACGATCCGCTGGGCGACCTGGCCGTCCTTGAACAGGATCATCGTCGGGATCGAGAGGACCTCGTAGGTCGAGGCGGTCTCCTGGTTCTCGTCGACGTTGAGGCTGACGATGTGGAGGTCCTGGCGCTCGTTCGCCATCTCCTCGAGAATCGGATGGACGACGCGGCAGGGCCCGCACCACGGCGCCCAGAAGTCCACCAACACCGGCGTGCCGGCGTCCAGCACCTCGGCCTTGAAGTCGCCGTCGGTCACGTCGGGGAGATTGCCACTCAACTGTCCGTCTCCTGATCCTTGCTCGAACGGTCCCGCATACTTCAGAAAGTATAGTACCTGTCAGAGACGCCGACGCAACCGCATCGCCGGTACCTGCCAGGCGGCCTCGAAAACTATCGCGCGGCTCATCTTCGATGCCCCGACGCGGCGGTCGCGAAACTCGATCGGCACCTCGACCACCCGCAGGCCGGCCTTGATCGCCCGGTAGGTGGTCTCGACCTGGAACGCGTAGCCGACCGAGTCGACGTCCTCGATCGCGATCGCCTGCAGCGCCTCGCGCCGCCAGGCCTTGTAGCCGCCGGTCAGGTCGCGGACCCCCACCCCCAGCGCGACCCGCGCGTAGCGGCTGCCGAGGCGGCTGATCGCCCTGCGCCCGCTCCCCCAGTCGTGGACGGCGCCACCCGCGACGTAGCGCGAACCGAGCGCCAGATCGGCTCCCTCGAGCGCATCGAGCAGAACCGGTAGGTGGTCCGGGTCGTGCGAGAGGTCCCCGTCCATCTGAACCACGCGAGCTGCGCCGCCCGCGAGCGCCGTCTCGAAGCCCGCCACGTAGGCCGGGCCCAGCCCCCGCTTCGCGGAGCGGTGCAGGACCTCGACGTCGTCGTGCCCCCCCGCGAGCTCGTCGGCGATCTCACCGGTGCCGTCCGGCGAAGCGTCGTCGACCACCAGCACTCGGCGCGGGGCCGGCAGGCGGTCGCGGATCGCCGCGACCAGGTCGGCGATCGTCTCCGCCTCGTTGTAGGTAGGGACTACGACCCAGGTCGGGCCGGGCTGGTCGGTCTCCACCGCCCAAGGCTATTTTCCAGCGGTGAGAAACGCGGAGATCGCCGCCGCTCTGGACGAGCTCGGGACGCTGTACGAGCTCGACGGCGCGGTGCGCTACCGGGTGATCGCCTACCGCGAGGCGGCGCGGGTGATCCGCGAGAGCCCGGTGTCGATCTCCGACCTCGCGCAGGAGGGCCGGCTGACCGAGCTGCCGGGGATCGGGACGACCCTCGAGCAGAAGGTCCGGACGCTCATCGCCGAGGGCTCGATCCCCTCTGCCGACAAGCTGAAGCAGAAGTTCCCCGCGTCCCTGATCGAGGTGACCCGGATTCCTGGGCTGGGCGCGAAGACGGCGCGCAAGCTCTACGACGAGCTGGGGGTCGCCGACCTCGAGGGGCTGGAGGCGGCCGTCCGGGCCGGCAAGCTGAGGACGCTGCGGGGGTTCGGCGAGAAGGGCGAGCAGAAGCTGCTCGCCCAGATCGAGCGGCTTGGGGAGGAGGGGCACGCCGCGCGCCTACTGCTCTCCACGGTGCTCCCGGTCGCCGAGGAGGTGGCGGAGGCCCTGCGCGAGCTGCCCGAGGCCGACCGGGTCGAGATCGCCGGCTCCGCGAGGCGGATGGCCGAGACCTGCAAGGACATCGACCTGATCGCGACCGCGTCCGACCCCGCGGCCCTCGCCGCGGCGCTTCGCGCTCACCCGCTCGTCGCGCAGACCGGGCGGACCGGGGAGGCGGGCGCGAGGGTGGTCACCCACCACGGGGTCTCGATCGATATGCGGATCGCGGCGCCCGAGGCCTTCGGGAACCTGCTCCAGCACTTCACCGGGTCTGCCGAGCACAACGTCCAGCTCCGCGAGCGGGCGGTTGCCGCCGGACTGTCGGTCTCCGAGCACGGGATCGCGGAGATCACCGACGGAAAGCGCGCGGAAGAGGCCGAGACCTTCGCCACCGAGGAGGAGGTCTACGCGCGGCTCGGGCTCGCCTACATCGAGCCGGAGCTGCGCGAGGGGCGCGGGGAGCTCCGGGCGGCCGAGCGCGGCGAGCTACCCGACCTGGTCCGCGAGGAGGACATCCGCGGGGACCTGCACAGCCACACGACTCTCTCGGACGGCAAGAACTCGCTCGAGGAGATGGCCGAGGCGGCGCGCGAGCGCGGCTACGCGTACCTGGCGATCACCGACCACTCGGCGAGCCACGGCTTCGGCAACCACGTCACGGAAGCCCAACTCGCCGCCCGGATCGAGGAGATCCGCGCCTGGAACCAGGGCAAGCGAGGCTTTCGGCTGCTCGCGGGCTCCGAGGTCAACATCCTCCCCGACGGTTCCCTCGACTATCCCGACGAGCTGCTCGCCGAGCTCGACTGGATCGTCGCCAGCGTCCACACGGCCTTCCGGATCGGCGGCGAGGAGATGACCGAGCGGGTGCTGACGGCGATCGAGCACCCGCTCGTCGACTGCATCGGCCACCTGACCGGGCGGATGCTCCTGCGCCGCGATCCATACGACATCGACGTCGAGCGGATCGCCGAGGCGGCGGCGCGCACCGGGACGATGCTCGAGATCAACGGGAACCCGAACCGCCGCGACCTCTCCGAGCACCACGCCCGGCTGGCCGCCGAGGCCGGCGCGTGGATCCTCGTCAACACCGACGCCCACCAGACCCGCACGCTCGCGAACATGCGCTACGGGATCGCGACGGCGCGGCGGGCGTGGCTGACCGCGGAGCAGATCGCGAACACCCGTGGTTGGCGGGAGTTCTCGAAGCTGCGGAAACGCTCGCGCTAACCCGTGGCCGGCGGCGGTGGCGGCGGGTGGCCCGCCGGGACCCGGTCGCGGCCCAGGCCGGGTGTGCGGACCAGTCGCACCGGCTCGAACGCCGAGGAGGGCTCGACGTAGAAGCGGACGCCGTCGCGATCCTCGACGCCGGTGACCACCGCCTCGCGGTTCCGCCAGGAGAGCGCGACCAGCAGCGCGTATCCGGCGCCGATCGCAGCGACCTGGGGCCAGATCACGCCGAGCCCACCGGCGAGCAGCGCGAACACCCCGAGCGGCCAGAGCCGCCCGAGGGCGATCCGGTTCGGGCTGTCGGGGGGGAGCGTCGTCGCGGTGCGGGCGCCCGAGAGCACCCGCGCCATCGCCTCGCCGGCTCGCTCGGGGCGGCCGAGGACGAGCCCGGCGACGAACGCGATCGCCCACCAGGCGCCGCCGACGATCAGGGTCAGGGTGTCGTCGCCGGCGTCCGCGGCGACGACGGCGATCGCTCCGAGGACGGTCGCCTCCGCCGCGACAAGCAGCACGGTGAGCCGGAGCAGGTCTGTGAACAGCATCAGCGAGCCAGCTCGCGAAGCATCGAGGCGAACGCGGGCGGGTCCGGCACGACCACGTCCGCCTTCGCGGAGAGCTCGTGCGGCGATTCTGGCGAGGCGATCGCGACGCAGACCGCGGCTTCGAGCCCTCCCGAGTTGGCCAGCTCTCGCAGCCGCGTGAAGCCGTCCAGGTCGGTGCGATCGTCTCCCGCATACAGGGCGCGGCGGATCTCCGGACCTCGATCGGCGAGCACCTCGACGATCGCCGCGCCCTTGTCGAAGGGGACCGGCGGTCGCAGCTCGAGCACCTTGCGCCCGCGATGCAGGCCGAGCCCGGCCCCCTCCGCCTCGGCGCCGATCTCGTGGGCCGCCGCCTCGGCGCGCTCCTCGTCCTCGGCCCCGCGCCAGTGAAGGGCCCGGATCGGTCCCTTGTCCTCGACGCGGAGCCCGGCGCCGGAGACGCGGTCCGGATCGAGGGCGGCGAGGAAACGCGCGGCGTCCTCCTCGTGGCCGGTGAGCGCGGCGGATGGGCGCGGATCGGCGGCGCCCGGCTGGAGCCGCTCGAGCCCGTGGTTCCCGATGTAGGTGAGCGTGTCGAGCCCGACCAGCGCGTGGGCGTCCGCGGCGGACCGCCCGGACACGCAGGCCACGAGCACGAAGCGCTCGGCGAGCGCCGCCAGGGCGTCGCGCGCCTCCGGTAGCACCGTCGCGTCGCCCGGCCGCTCGGCGATCGGCGACAGGGTTCCGTCGATGTCGGTGAGGACCGCGCTCGCGCCGGGATCGGCGCGGAACGGCTCGAGGAGCTCGGCGGGATCGCCGGGAATAGCTGGCACCGCGCCTAGTATCCCCGCCGTGCGCCCCGCGAAGCTCGCCGCGATCGGCATCGCCGCCGGGGCGTTCAGCGGACTGTTCGGGGTCGGCGGCGGGACGGTGATCGTCCCGCTCCTGATCCTCTGGTTCGCGTTCGGCGAGCGGGAGGCGACGGGCACGAGCCTCGCGGCGATCGTCGTGATCGCGACCTTCGCGACCGCCGGACAGGCGCTGCACGGGAACGTCGAGTGGCTGGACGGGATCCTGATCGCGGTTCCCGCGGTGGCCGGCGTCATCGTCGGGGCGACGGTGCAACAGCGGATTCCCCAGCGGTCGATCTCACTGCTCTTCGGGGCGATTTTGCTGGCGGAGGCGGTCCACCTGGTGCTCAAGTGAGCGAGATCCTCGCCGCGATCTTCGGTTTCGTGGGCGGCGCCGTCGGTGGCCTGCTCGGCGTCGGCGGCGGCGTCATCTTCGTCCCGGCGCTCGCGATCTTCCTCGACCAGGGCCAGCTCACCGCCGAGTCGACGTCGCTGTTCGCGATCGTGCCGGTGGCGATCGCGGGCGTGATCCGCCAGCGCCAGTACGACAACGTGCGGCTCGCCGACGGGCTCCTGATCGGACTGCTCTCGATCCCGGGCGTGATCATCGGCGTGCTGATCTCGAACGCCGTCTCGCAACGGGCCCTCGAGCTCTCATTCGCGGCGCTCCTCGTCGTCGTCGGCCTCCAGCTCGTCGCCCGCGGGCTCCGGTCGGAGGAATGAGCGACTCGCTGCATGTCGCCCCGGGCGTGGAGATTCCGCTCTCCGAGGTCGAGCTGCGCGCCAGCCGCTCCTCCGGCCCCGGCGGTCAGCACGCCAACGTGACCGCGTCGCGGATCGAGGCCTCCTTCGACGTCGAGGCGTCGAGCGCGCTGACGCGAGGCTCAGAAGCGGCGACTCGCCCGACGCCAGGGCCCGCGTGTCGCTGCGGTCGCCCAGGACGCCCGCGGGCAATCGCGGAACCGCGAGCTGGCGCTCCGCCGCCTCCGCGAGAAGCTCGCCGCGGGCCTGCGCGAGCCGAAGCGCCGCCGCGCGACCAAGCCCTCCGCCGCCTCCCGGCGCCGCCGCCTCGAGTCCAAGCGCCGCCGCTCCCAGACCAAGGCGCTTCGCAGGCGGATCGAGCCGGAGTGACCTGTCCCCCTGGGGGTCAGACCCCCTGCTCCAGGGACCCCTTGACGCCCGCCTCGAGCGAGTTGAGGCGGTAGAGGGCGAGGGCCTCGGGGGAGCCGAAGCCGCTGCGGGTGCCGACCGCCGCGCGGGAGCGCCCGGCCGCGTCAGGGCCGTGGTGGGAGAGCAGGCAGTGGAGCAGCGCGACCCGGCGCTCGGGGTCGAGGCCCTGGCAGGCGGCGTTCACGATCTCGGCGCCGAGCGCGAGGTGGCCCAGCAGGCGGCCCTCCTCGGAGATCCCGAAGTCGGCGCCGTAGGTGAACTCGCGGGTGCGGCCGACGTCGTGGACCAGCGCCGCCGCCATCAGCAGGTCCGAGTCGAGCCGTGGATGGAGCTGTGCGAGCTCCAGCACCAACGTTCCCACCGCGACCGTGTGCTCGAGCAGCCCGCCGATGTAGGCGTGGTGCCCGCCGCGCGTGCACGGCGCCCGCCGCAGCTCGGTGGCGACCGGCTCGGTCGTGACGACGCGCTCGACGACCGCGCGCAGCGCCGGGTCGTGGACCTCGCCCGTCAGGTGCTCGAAGAAGCCCTCGAGCTCCTCGATCGAGCGAAATGCGGCGGGGAGGAACTCGGCCGGATCCCAGGAGCCCGGCTCGAGCCGGCTCACGTCCTCGAGCTCGACCGCGAGCTCGCCGCGGTAGCGGTCGGCTTTCCCGCTGACCTCCACCGCGTCGCCGCGCTCGAAGCGGGCGCCGACCCGGTCCGGGTCGCGGAAGACGCGGGCGGCCGCGGTGCCGGTGCGGTCGCGCAGCTCGAGTGCCAGGTAGGGAGAGCCGTTTCGGCCCGTCAGGCGGTCCTTGCGGACACAGCCGAAGCGGCCTCGGAAGCGCAGCCCCGGCCGCAGCTCGGAGACGGTCGGCGCCGGGCCGATCTCAGTGGTTGATCCGGGGAAAGGCTTCAGCCTGTCCCCGGTCGAGATTCGTGCCGCTTCCACCTGCCGGATGGTGGCGCCCGGACCGGACGCAAGAGGTAGTGTCGTTGGCGGTGGATGCACTGTCGTGGGAGGGTGAGGTGCCGGAGCTGAGCTCGCCGGTGCTCGTCTGCGCGTTCGGCGGCTGGAACGACGCCGCGAACGCGGCCACGACCGCAGTCGAGGCGGTGGCGGTGGCCCTCGAAGCCGAGGTCGTCGCCCACGTCGATCCAGAGGAGTTCTTCGACTTCCAGGCGAACCGCCCGACGATCCGGCTGAGTGAGGGCCAGGCGCGGCAGATCGAGTGGCCCGCCAACACCCTGCTCACGGCTCCGGCAGCGAACGCCGAGCGCGACCTGGTCCTGCTCAGCGGCACCGAGCCGAGCCTGCGCTGGCGCACGTTCGCCGAGCTGATCGCGGGAGCGGCGGAGCGCCTCCAGGTGAGCATGGTGATCACGCTCGGGGCGCTGATCGCCGACGTCGCGCACACGCGCCCAGTCCCGATCACGGGCCTCGCGTCCGACCCCGAGCTGGTCCAGCGGCTGGGCCTCGACCGCTCCACCTACGAGGGTCCGACCGGGATCGTCGGCGTCGTCCACGACGCCTGCAACGCACGCGGGATGGACTCGGCGAGCCTCTGGGCGGCGATCCCCCACTACGTTGCCGCGGTCCCGAACCCGAAGGCCGCGCTGGCGCTTCTGCGCCGGCTCGAGGGACTGACCGGCGTCGCGATCGAGGCCTCCGAGCTCGAGGAGGCGATGGGCCGCTTCGACGAGCAAGTCGACCGAGCGGTCGCCTCGAACCCGGAGATCGAGGACCTGGTGCGGCGGCTGGAGGAGGAGCAGTCAGACGCCGACGAGCGGATTACCCCCGGCGACGTCCCCTCGGGCGACACGATCGCCCGCGACTTCCAGCGCTTCCTGCGCCAGCGCGGGGACGAGTAGTCGGTCCCGGCACGCCCTATGCGGGACGCGGCTGCTCCGGCGGAGCCGGCGGGTGGCCTGCACCTTGGCCGCGGACGAAGAGATAGGCAGCGACGGCAAAGAGCGCGAGGCCGAGGGGCCCGAAGGGCGGCGGGTGCGCCGTGATCAGGAACCCTGAGAGGCCGATCATGATCGCAACCGATTGGGAGGCGCCGTCGTGGCGGCGCAAGGCAATCCCGGCAGCGATCGTTGCGACTACGAACCCGATGGTGCCGATCAGCGCGAAGACACCGAGATCGCGAACCAGCGGGCTCTCGGCGAAGTCCTGGACCAACTCCGCACCGAGGGCCTGTTCCGCCCCCGAGAGCCCGTTCACCTCGTTGACGAGGACGGCATTTGCGATTCCCTGCAACACCTCCCAGGCGGCGTAGAAGACGACGAAGGGCGCGAGAGCGATCCGGCTCACCTGCGCCGCTCTACCCTCGACGCCGCGCACGAGCAGGAAGACCGCAACCGCCATCAGGGGGATGAAGAACAGCATTCCGATGTGGACTATCAGCGCCCGATCGACGCTGTCCTGCAGGCTCGAGTAGACCTCGCTCGCTTCCCCACCGGGATGAAGGAGGAGCAGAAGCCCCCACGCGATCGGCACTCCGATGATGAAGGCCACCTCGTTGCGGCTAAGGCGCGCTGGGTCCATGAGTCAACTCCTTTCGTTGTCTCGGCGAGCGATCAGGCCTCGCTCGCCGGGCAGATCAGGCGGTAGTCGCACCAGGAGCAGATCGTGTAGCTCGGCTTCGGCTCGAAGTCCTGGCCCTGGATGCCCTCGCCGACCTCGAGCACGGTGCGCTCGACCCGCTCGCGGTCGTCGGGGGCGGCGGCGACCGGGACCTTCTCGTCCTCGAGCACGTAGTAGTAGCTGCCGAGCGCGGCCTCGACGTTCCAGGCCTCGCTGACGCCGATGCGGTAGAGGGCGAGCTGGACGTCGTCGGAGAGCTCGGTCTCCGTCTTGCGCTCCCCGGTCTTGTAGTCGATCAGCTCGTAGTCGCCGTCCGGATGGCGGTCGACGCGGTCGATCCGGCCGCGGAGCTGGTGCGCGCCGATCGAGAACGAGAACCCGCGCTCGAGCCACATCGGGGTCGCGGTCGATCCGGCCTCGCGCTCGTGGTAGCGGGCGAGCGCCGCGACCGCGCGGTCGCGGTATTGGAGCTCGTCGTCGGAGGCCCCGAAGCCCGAGCGCCTCCATGCGGCCTCGAACAGTGCGAGCAGGCGGTTGAGCCCGGTCTCCCCGAACGCGGACGCCTCGCCGCTCACACCCCGCACCTCCTCCGCGTGGTAGCGCTCGAGCACCTGGTGGATCAGGATCCCGAAGCGCTGGTTGATCGTCGGCTCCTGCGGGATCGCGAAGACGCGCGCGAACTTGTACTTGAGCGGGCAGGTCCGGTAGAGGTCGATGTCGGAGGCGGACAGCGCCAGCCCGGCTCCGCGTCGGGGAAGAAACGACTCCAGCGAGGGCTCGTCGCGGGCGGCGATCAGGCGGCGATGCGTCGCTCGGCCTCGCGCTCGGCGTCGAGCAGGTACTCGTCGAGGGCCGAGGCCGCGAGCGCGGCCTGCTGCTCGGGCGAGGCGACCCGGCCGAGGAGCTCGTTGATCGCCGCCAGCGCCTCGGGGGCCGGCTCCGAGCCCGGCCGCTGGACGAGCGCCGCGAGCTTGACCAGCTCGAGGAAGCGGGCGACCGCGCGGTTGACGTCCTCGGCCGTGTCGAGCCGCATCTCGCTGATCGCCGCGCCCGCGCGCCAGGACGCCTCGAGCACCTCGTCGCGGACCATCCGGTAGGTCGCGTGGACGCCCTCGGCGGGACCGAAGAGCTCCTCCTCCTGGACGCTCCTCCTCGGCCCCCGCCGCGGCCCGCGCTCCCTCGTAGAGCTCCGAGGGCCGGGCGACTGCCGTCCGCCGTCTCCTCCGGCCAGGCGAGCACGAGCTCGTCGCGGGCGCGGCTGACCGCGACGTACGCGAGGCGCCTGCGCCTGGTCGCGGCGAGCTCGCCGTCGGCGGCGGGCAGCGGATCGGGCGACGAGCTCCTCGGGGATCCAGCGGTCGCGCTCGGGGTGGGCGGGGAGCCCGCCGCCGCGCAGCCCGAGCAACCAGACGCCGGCGGAACTCGAGCCCCTTGAGCTGCTCGGGCTCGGCGAGCAGGACCGCCCCGGCGGGCGGGCGGGCGGTGTCGAGGGCCGCGCCGGCGTCGAGCTCGCCGGCGTCCGCGACAGCGGCGAGGTAGCGGACGAAATCGCGGGTCGAGGCGCGGGGCTCGCGGCGGGTCCACGCCGCCGCCAGCTCGCCGAGCCGCGCGAGGCTGACCAGCCGCTCGGCGGCCTCAGGATGGGCGGCGAAGAGCTGGGTCCGGCGCAGGCCGATCCGCTCGATCAGGCGGCGCACGAAGACGTCGGCGCGAAGCTCCTCGAGAGCGCTCGAAGCCGAGCGGTAGAGCCGCAGGAAGCCGCTGGATCCGATCGCGCGCCTCGGGCGGGATCTGCGGGCTCTCGAGCGCCGCCTCGAGCGCCGAGACCATGTCGAGCTTGCGGCGGCGGGCGATCGTCGTGCAGCGGGCGAGATCGACCGAGCGGAGTCTCGATCGGCGGCCGGGTCAGCGCCCGGACCGACGGCCGCCGAGTCGTTCGGGTCGGCGAGCATGCGAAGCCAGGCGATCGCGTCGCGCACCTCGGGGCGCTGGAAGAACGCCGAGGAGCCCGCGAGGCGGAAGGGGACGCTGCGCTCCTCGAGCGCCGCAGCGACGAGGCGGCCGTCGCGCTGCAGCGAGCCGACCACGACGCAGGCGTCCTCGGGGCGGAGCTCGCCCGAGTGAGAGCAGCCGCTCGATCTCGCGCGCCGCGGCCTGGGCCATCGCCCGCTCGCTGCGACAGCGCCAGAACTCGACGTCCTGCGCGGGCTCGCCGGGCTCGGAGCCTCTCGCCGACCGGGTCGGCGGTAGATCGCCTCGCTCACCGCTCGATCCTCCGCGGCCCGAGCGAAGCGCCGAGCTCGACCTCGGAGATCCGGTAGCGCTCGCGGAGCGTCGACGGTCGCCCGCGGCGCCGCGGTAGCGGAGCAGCGAGCCGTCCTCGTCGATCGCGCAGATCACGTTGCGTCGTGCGGGGCGAGCGCGGCGATCAGTCCGCGGTGCGCGATCCCGGCCTCCTCGAGCTCGTCGACGACGAGATGCGGGAAGCGCTCGCCGAGGCGCTCGCGAACGTCGGCGCGCTCGGCAGCGAGGCGGGTCAGCTCGATCACGACGTCGCCGGCGTCGAGGCTGCCCGGACTCGCGCAGGACCCGGTCGTGGCTGCGCGTAGAGGTCGGCGAACTCGATCTCGCGGCGGGCGCTGCTCGCGCTCGTCGCGGTCGCGCGGCGGCGCGCTCGCGCTCGACCGCCCAGCTGCGCAGCGACCGCGGGCGTCACCGCCTCCGACTTGACGCAGTCGATGCGCTGCAGGAGGCGCGCGAGAAGGCCGCCGGGGTTGCCGCGGATCTCGTGCCGGCGCAGCGGCAGGTCGTCGAGACGGTCGAGGAGCAGAGCCAGGCGGTCGGCGGCCGAGACGGTCTCGAAGAACGGGTCGAGCCCGGCCTCGACCGCGTGCTCGCGCAGGAGGCGCTCGGCGATCGACTCGTAGGTGCCGACCCAGAGCTCCTCGTAGGCGCCGGCGATCAGCCGGTCTCGATCCGCTCGCGGAGGGCGGCCGCGCCGGCGCGCGAGCGGGCGAGGACGAGGACCTGCTCGGGGCCGTCCTCGCCGCGGCGAGCGCGACGACCCGCGCGGCGAGCGCGGCGCTCTTGCCGGTCCCGGCGCCGGCCGCGGACGAGGAGCGGGCCGCCGCGATGCTCGGCCACCCGGCGCTGAGCCGTCGGTCAGCGGCGGATCGAGGTCGCGGCTCCGGGCACCGTCTCGAACGTTAGCCAGCGCGGTAGCCGTCACTAGACGTGCCCCCGCGGCTGAACGCGGAGGCGGGCAGCGGAGGGGGACCGATCGGCGACGCCGAGGCCTGGCTCGACGCCTGCCGGCGGATGGTCGACGCGGCAGCGAGAGATCTTCGACGAGGTCGCGCGGGATCGCGGCGCGGACCGAGTACGAGGGCGTCGGCGAGGGCGGCGACCGCACGCTCGTCATCGACCGCCGCTGCGAGGACGTCGTCTTCGCCGAGCTCGAGCGGACTGCACGGGGACGGCCGCCGGACTTCGTCGCCATCTCCGAGGAGCGCGGCGAGGTCGCGTTCGGCGATCCCGAGCCGGCGCCGCGAGTCGTGATCGACCCGATCGACGGCTCGCTGAACGCCCGCCGCATGATCCCCTCCCACAGCCTCAGCGTCGCCGTCGCCTCCGGCGGACTCGATGGCCGACGTCGAGTTCGGGTTCGTCCACGACTTCGGCGCCGACGAGGAGTTCAGCGCGGTGCGCGGGCGAGGGCGCGCGACTCGGACGGCGAGCCGCTCGTCGCCGAGCGGCCCTACGAGGGGCTGGAGGTGGTCGCGCGTCGAATCGGCGAGCCCGGAGCGGATCGCGCCGGTCGCCGCGGCGCTCGCAGGGCCGCGCGTACCGGCTGCGCGCGCTCGGCTCGATCGCGATCTCGCTCGCCTACGTCGCCGCGGGCCGCTTCGACGCGATGCTCAGCGCGCGCGCGACTGCCGCTCGGTCGACGCCGCCGCGGGGCAGCTGATCGTCCGCGAGGCGGGCGGGCTGGTCGGCTTCGGCGAGCTCGGGCTCGCGGACGCGGAGCTCGACCTCGACGCCCGCTACCCGATCGCCGCGGCGCTCGACTCCGACGGGCTCGCGACCGTGCTCGAGGTCCAGCGCGCCAGCCCCGGTCGCTGTAACCCGACCTGTCCGCAGAAGGGGTACAAACACGTGTTCGGCTTGCTAGGCTGAACATCCTTAGAGATAAGGAACTTAGAGAACGACCCCAACCGAGGGAGAAGATACGCCATGGCAGCCACCAACTCCAGTGGCAGCACCACGCCGGCGCAGCACCACCACGAAGCAGCACGAGCGCCGGACGAGCACGCCAGAAGCGAACCACCCAGAGCCAGACGACGTCGACGCAGCAGAACGTCGCCGAGGTCGCCTACGCGCGTGCCCGGCAGGCTGCCGAGACCGTCGTCGACGTGCCCGTCGGCACGGCGCTCGCGTTCGCCGACCGCGTCAACGAGACGGTGCAGCCCTACACCAAGCGGGAGACCGCGGAGCGCGAGCTTCGCAAGGCTCCGCACCCAGCTCCGCCGTGAGCTGAACAAGGTCGAGCGTCGTGGCGGCACCGCCCGTCGCAAGGCCACTCAGCAGGCGAAGCGGACCCGCAACCGCACGGAGCGCGAGCTCAAGGCGCGCCGCCGCCGTGTGGAGCAGCAGCTCCGCCGGACCCGGACCCAGGTCCGCCAGAACCGGCGCAAGCTCGAGACGACCGTGCGGCAGAACCGCCGCAAGGCCGAGACGACGCTGCGGCAGAACCGCCGTCAGGCGGAGACAGCAGCTGAAGCGCGTCCGGACCGAGGTCGAGGAGCGGGTCTCCGGCGCTGGTCTAGTCGCTTAGCCCGGGTCGCCGCAGCAGAGGTTGGCGGCGCACCCGGAGAGGATCTGACCCCGGGGACAGGTGCGACCTGTCCCCGGCGTCACCGCCGCCGGTGGACAGCAACCTCTCCTCCCCGATCGACCGGCCCGCGTGGCCGGTCGATCGCTTTCGGGGTCCTCGCCCTAGACTTGGGTCCGATGCCGACCAAGGAGCAGATCACCGAGGCGCTGCGGCCCGTCATCGATCCCGAGCTGCGGCGCTCGATCGTCGATCTCGGCATGGTCCGCTCGATCGAGATCCGCGAGGGCGGCCGGGTCGAGGTCGTCGTCTCGCTGACGACCGCGGGCTGCCCGATCCGCTCGCACTTCCAGCAGGCGGTGGCGAAGCAGGTCTCCGAGCTCGACGGGGTGAACGAGGTCGCGGTCGGGCTTCGACGTCCTCTCCGACGGCGAGAAGCAGAACCTCCAGAAGGTGCTCGGCCGGCCCGGCGGGCTCCCCGAGGGCGCGCTCGCCGCGGTCGGCAACGTGATCTGCGTCGCCTCCGGCAAGGGCGGCGTCGGCAAGTCGACGATGACCGCCAACCTCGCCGCCGCGCTGGCCGCCGAGGGGCACTCGGCCGGCGCGCTCGACGCCGACGTCTACGGCTACTCGATGCCGCGCATGCTCGGCGTCAACCAGCGGCCCGAGGTGAACGAGCGGCGCAAGATCGTGCCGCCGATCGGCGCCGGCGGCGTGCAGACGATGTCGATCGGCTTCTTCGTCGAGGAGAACGCCGCGGTCGTCTGGCGCGGGCCGATGCTCCACAAGGCGATCCAGCAGTTCCTCGAGGACGTCGACTGGGGCGAGCTCGACTACCTGCTGCTCGACCTGCCGCCCGGGCACCGGCGACGTCTCGATGACCCTCTCCCAGCTCCTGCCGCAGGCGAAGGTTCCTGCTCGTCACGACCCCGCAGCCGGCGGCGCAGCAGGTCGCCAGCGCGCCGCCGAGATGGCGGGCAAGTTCGACCTCGAGATCCTCGGCGCGATCGAGAACATGTCCGGCTTCACGACGCCCGACGGCCAGCGCTTCACGATCTTCGGCGAGGGCGGCGGCCAGCTCCTCGCCGACGAGCTCGACGTGCCCCTGCTCGGCAAGGTGCCGCTCGCAGGAGGAGCTCCGCGAGCAGGCCGACCGCGGCGAGCCGCTCGTCCTCGCCCAGCCCGACGCCCCCGCCTCGCAGGCGATCCGCGCCACCGCGCGCGGGATCGTCGCCGCGACCCCGCAGGAGCTGCCGGTGATGCAGCCGGCCGAGCCGATGGAAACCCCGGTCGCCCCCGTCGGCGCCCCGGTCAGCGGCACCGAGCTGCCGGTCGTCCAGGCCGGCGGCTAGCTAGATGGGGGGTCTGACCCTCCGCGCGCCGGCTACTTGCTGGCGAAGTATTGCGGCGTTGATCGCCGTGTACTTCGCCCACTCCTCGGGGAGCTGGTCCTCGGCGAAGCAGGCGTCGACCGGGCACGCCTCGACGCAGGCGTCGCAGTCGATGCACTCGTCGGGGTCGATGTAGAGCTGGGTGACGTTTTCGTAGTCGGGCTCGTCAGGGGTCGGATGGATGCAGTCGACGGGGCAGACCTCGACGCACGAGTTGTCCTTCGTGTCGATGCAGGGCTCCGCGATGACGTAGGTCAAGTCTGGCTCCTTCGATCGGTCGTCGGTTGGTGGTCTTGACATGGAAGAGCGGCCGGGTCCAGCCCGGCCGATGCGAAGCAGCATTCTACGTGCAGCGGGCGCGCGCGTGCGCCGTAGGGTGCCGGGCGGGATGATCCTCGTCACGGGGGCAACGGGCGTCGTGGGCACGGCGCTCATCCCCGAGCTCCTCCAGCGGGGGCACACGGTTCGCGCGCTCGTCCGCGATCCGCGCCGGCTCGGGCCGCAGCGGGTCAACGTCCAGATCGCCCTCGCCGACCTCGGCGACCCGCACGGGCTCAGGCACGCGATGCGCGGGATCGAGACCGTCGATCCACCTCGGCGCGACGATCCGCGACCAGCCGCCGCGGCGGCTCGAGGAGGTGAACGGGCTCGGCACCGTGCGCCTGCTGCGCGCCGCCGAGCGCGCCGGGGTCGAGCGCTTCGTCTTCTTCTCGGCGATCGGCGCGACGAGCTTCCAGCGCACCCGCTTCTTCCGCTCGAAGGCGCTCGCCGAGCAGGCCGTCGCCGAGTCCGACCTGCGCAGCACGATCATCGCCCCCTCGATCGTCTACGACCCCCACGATCACTTGACCTCGTGGCTGCGGCGGCTCGCGCTCCTGCCGGTGCTGCCGATCTCGGGCGACGGGCAGCGCCCCTATCAGCCGATCTGGGCCCGCGACGTCGCCGCGGCCGTCGGCGGCCTCGCTCGAGCGCGACGACGGCTCGGAGCGATTCGAGCTCGCCGGGCCGCAGACGCTCACCTACGAGCAGATGGCGAGGCTCGTCGCCGCGAGCGCCGGGCGGCGGCGCCCGCTCGTCCACGTGCCGCTGCCCGCTGGTCCGCACCGCGCTGATCTGGCTGCGGCGGATCTGGGGCGAGACCGCGTTCGCCACCTGGGAGGAGGCGGAGCTGATGGAGGTGCCGATGACGAGCCGAGCGCGGCACGCCGACGCTCGAGTGCTCGGGCGTCGAGCCGCGGCGGATGGCCGATGTCCTGAGCGGCCTACCGGTCTAGCTCCGGGCCCGCTCGAGCCATTCGCCGAAGCGGTCGCGGATCCGGGCGCGTGAGGTGACGAGCTCTGCGCCAATCACCCGGCCCATGTGTAAACCGAGGCGGACGAGCTGGAAGCGGTCGCGCAGGCCGAGGTCGGAGATCGTCGCCTCCCCTTTCTCCACCTCGCCCGGCTCGTAGGGGCGGGCGTCCTCGACGGCGGCGATCGTGCGCTCGAGCGGCGCGTCCTCGATCTCGCAATGTGGTAGTCCCTCGCGCAGCCAGGCGATCCCGCTCTCGTAGCCGAGCGCGAAGTCGCTCGCCCGCAGCTCGCGGCTGATGAAGCCGCCGAAGTCGCCCATGAACTCGCCGGCGAGCAGGCTCTCGACGTCCTCCCCACCCTGCTCGGACAGGAGCAGGGGCGAGATCACGTCGGCCGCCACGCTGCTCTTGCGGCCCAGCCCGGCCAGCTCCTCGACGACCGCCCGCAGAAGCTCCTCCGAGCCGGCGCCGTCGGCGGGCCGCTCGCGCTCCGACGGTCCCCCCGGCTCGTCCTTTCGCATCCGCTCCCGGTCGGCGTCGATCCGCTCGAGCAGCTCGCGAAGCTCCCCTTTCGCGCCCCGCTTGAGCTGCGGCGCCAGCGTCTCGACCAGGGCCTCGGTCCACTCGATCCGGGTGTTGTCCTTCTCGATCCGCCGCAGGTCGTCGAACATGCCCTGCTCGGAGAGAACCGCCAGGGCGCGCGAGAGGCCCTCCTGCCAGCTCGGATCGTGATCGGGATCGGACCATTCGGAGCCGCCGGCGGGAGCCTCCGAGCGCGGGTTGACGAGAAGCTGGAGGCGGGTCGCACCCGACTCGGAGCCGTGCAGCGCCTCGCCGGCGGCGAGCACGCGACCGAGGGGCTGCGAGCCGACCATGCCGCCGTCGGTGTACCAGAGGTGGCCCGACTCGGGGAAGTCCTCGATCCCCCGGTCGCGGTAGGCGTCGGCGTCGGGGCTGCGGTCGAGGAGCTGGGGAGCGAAGCCGCCCGGGCTGGCCGCCGAGGCGAGGACGAAGTCGAGCGGAGACCCCTGCTCGGGCTTGGTGATCTGCTCGATCCCGCCGCCGGGATGGATCTCGAATCGGCCCCAGTCCGAGTAGGTGGCCCCGGCGACCGGCGTGTCGCGGCGCAACCCTTCGACCGGGTAGGTGAGGCCCTGGAGCCCGGTCAGCTCGACGTGGAACGCGATCGGCCGCTCCTGCGGTCCCGCCGCAGCAGCGCACCGGGTGCCTGGGTCGAGCAGCTCGGGGATGCGCTCGCGGAGCTTGTCGAAGGTGAGCGGAGCGTCGGAGTCGGTCCCCCGCAGAAGCTCCAGCGAGACCTGCTCGACCCACGCCTCGTGCAGGAGCTCGACCGGGTCGAGGCCCTCGGCGAGCGCGTAGGAGGCGAGCAGGCCGACGATCGCCCCGGCCGACGCGCCGCCGACCGCGTCGATCGAGGCGTCGAGATCCTCCTCGCTCTCGAGCCGTCTGATCGCCAGGCAGACCGCGCTCGCGGCCCCCGCCTCGTAGGCCCCCAGCGAGGCGCCGCCGGAGAGGGTGAGGTAGATCCGCAGCGGGCGCATGAGGGGCTCCTACCCACTTCGGCGCGACGCCAACGAGAGGGGCCCGGCGTTCGCCGGGCCCCGGAAAGCAACTCGCCTGTTGTGGTTGAGCCTACCGCGGCGGCGGATTGCGCCTGACGCGGCGGCGCCCCCACCTCCTCTCAGTACTTGATCGACCCCTCGACCTGGAAGACCGCGGGCTCGGAATCCGGCGTCGTGTCTCCGGGCTGGCTGCCCTCGAACGTGAACGAGCCCTCCGCGCCCTTGTAGCGGCCGGAGCCGCCCGTGAAGTCGCCGGACCCGCTGAAGTCGGCCCCTCCGGTCGCGTTGGGTGTGCCGGTACCGCTCAGCTCGACCTTGATCGTGCCCTTCTTGAAGAAGGCGCGGAACTTGCCGTTGAACTCGGCCGGAGGCCCGAACCGGTTCGTGCCGACGATGGCGCCGGCTCCCAGGTCTCCCTTGATCTCGCCGGCGAGCCGCGTGCTTCCGGAAATCGGCGGGTCACCCTCCTGCGAGAGACCCACGAGGGTCACGGTGGCGTCGATGGATTCCTTCACCGCGGTTGCGGGTGCCGCGAAAATCGCGCCGACGCAAACCGCCGCCAGCACGGTGAGAACGAATGAGCGCATACGAGCCCTCCTGCCGTTGTGCGTTGGGTGTCCTTGCCCCAGCCCACTGCCATCGCAAGCTGAGCTGAGGGCCATTCCTACACCCGTCCCCGAGGGAAGTCAAATCGGACGGGATCGTCCAACCACGCGAAAGGGCCGCCCGAGGGCGGCCCTTTCGAAGTCGCGGCGGTCGCCGCTCGTTACATCATCCCGCCCATGTCGGGCATGCCGGCGCCCGCGCCGGCCGGCTCCTTCTCGGGCGGCTCGGCGACGATCGCCTCAGTGGTGAGGATGTTCTTCGCGATCGAGGCCGCGTTCTGTAGCGCCGAGCGCGTGACCATGGTCGGGTCGATGACGCCGGCCTTGACCAGGTCGCCGTACTCGCCGGTCTCGGCGTCGAGGCCCTCGCCGGCCTTCATGCCGCGGATCTTCTCGACCACGACCGAGCCCTCGAGGCCCGAGTTCTCGGCGATCTGGCGCACCGGCTCGGAGAGCGAGCGGCGGACGATCTCGGCGCCCGTCGCCTCGTCGGTCTCGAGGCTCGAGGGATCGATCGCGTCGTCGGCGTTCAACAGCGCGACGCCGCCGCCGGGGACGATCCCCTCCTCAAGCGCCGCCCGGGTCGCCTGGAGGGCGTCCTCGACGCGGTGCTTCTTCTCCTTCATCTCGGTCTCGGTCGCGGCGCCGACCTTGACCACTGCGACTCCGCCGGCCAGCTTCGCGAGGCGCTCCTGGAGCTTCTCGCGATCGAAGTCGGAGTCGGTGTTGTCGATCTCCTGACGGATCTGGTTGATCCGCCCCTCGATCTGCGACTTCTCGCCCGCGCCGTCGATGATCGTGGCGGTGTCCTTGGAGACGACCACCCGGCGCGCGTGGCCGAGCTGGTCGACGCTGGTGTTCTCCAGCTTCAGACCCATCTCCTCGGTGATCACCTCGCCGCCCGAGAGGACCGCGATGTCCTCGAGCATTCGCTTCCGGCGATCGCCGAAGCCGGGCGCCTTGACCGCGACCCCGCTGAAGGTGCCGCGGAGCTTGTTGACGACCAGCGTCGCGAGCGACTCGCCCTCGACGTCCTCGGCGATGATCAGCAGCGGCTTGCCCGACTGCATCACCTGCTCGAGCACCGGCAGGAGGTCGCGCACGGAGCCGATCTTCTGGTTCGCGATCAGGACGTAGGGGTCCTCGAGGACCGCCTCCATCCGCTCCTGGTCGGTGACCATGTAGGGCGAGATGTAGCCCTTGTCGAACTGCATCCCCTCGGTGAACTCGAGCTCCATCCCGAAGGTCTGGCCCTCCTCGACGTTCACCACGCCGTCCTTGCCGACCTTGTCGATGGCGTCGGCGATGATGTCGCCGATCTCGCCGTCGGCCGCAGAGATCGCGGCGACTCGGGCGATCTGCTCCTTGCCCGAGATCTCCTGCGACTGCTTGTCGCGCAGGTGGTCGACGACCTGGTCGACCGCCGCCTCGATCCCGCGCCGCAGTGCCAGCGGGTTGGCGCCCGCGGCGACGTTCTTGAGGCCGTGGCGGACGATCGTCTGCGCGAGCAGCGTCGCCGTCGTCGTGCCGTCGCCGGCGACGTCGTTGGTCGCCGTCGCGACCTCGCGGACGAGCTGCGCGCCCTGGTTCTCGAAGACGTCCTCGACCTCGATCTCACGGGCGATGGTGACGCCGTCGTTGGTGATCGTCGGGGCGCCGAACTTCTTGTCGAGGACGACGTAGCGGCCCATCGGGCCGAGCGTCACCTTGACCGCGTTGGCCACTGAGTCGACGCCGCCCTGCAGCGCCGCCCTGGCCTCCTCTTCGTACTTCAGCTCTTTTGGAGCCATATCGGTTCGTTCCTCCTTAAGTGGTCGGTGTGATCAGTGCGGCGCCTACTGGACCTTGGCCAGGACGTCCGACTCGCGCAGGACGAGCAGATCGTCGCCGTCGACCTTGATCTCGGTGCCGCCGTACTTGGAGTAGAGGACCTCGTCGCCTTCGGCGACGTCGAGCGGGATCCGCTTCTCGCCGTCCTCGTCCCAGTTGCCCTCGCCGACGGCGATGACCTTGCCCTTCTGGGGCTTCTCCTTCGCCGTGTCGGGCAGGACGATGCCGCTGGCCGTGGTCTCCTCCTCCTCGACCGCCTGCACGATGAGGCGATCTCCAAGGGGCTTCAGGTTCATCCCTTACTACCTCCGTTGCTCTCGTAGGATCAAGTCACTTGGCACTCTAGCGATGAGAGTGCCAGAGTGCTGAGTAGTCTAGCGGCGATCTGAGCCGCGGAAGCTTAGATCTTCAGTCCGCGGCGAGCAGGCGCGCTCCGAGCAGGCGGGCGATGCCGACGCCGCCCTTTCGCATCACCCAGTCGTGGTTCCACTTGAACACGGGGCGGGCCACCGGGGCGACCCGGTTCATCCAGGCCTTCGTCGTGCTGACGTTCCACTCATAGAGGACGGCGGTGACGCCGCCCTGGTCGAAGAGGCGCCAGCGACCGGTGCCCACGAGCTCCCCGGTCGCCTCGCCCTCGAGCAGGTGCGGGCGCTCGACCCGGGTGGTGCGGATCTGGAAGCGGACGGGGTAGGGCAGCCGCGAGCGCCAGACATACCGTCCGCGCCGGCCGACTCCCGACTCGTCGCCCTCGGCGAGCTCGACGGCCTCCTCCACCCCGCGCCACCACTCGGGCCAGCGCTGGGACTCCCAGATCGCATCCCAGACCCGCTCGCGGCCGGCGTCCAGCAGCCAGGTGGTCAGAAAGGTGTAGTCCGCCAACCGCTCAGTTTGCGCGCGGCGGCTCGCCGTTGCCGACGTGCGGGGCGTGGTGGTGGACGATCTGCGAGAAGCGGATCACCGTGACCACGTCCTGCTCGCCGATCGTGCGGCCGTAGATCTGCTCGAGGAAGTGGGTCGTCTCCTCGACCCGCCGGAACTCGGGGTTGTCGTGTTCGATGTCGCGAGGCGAGAGCTCGGAGACCTTCTTCACCTCGACGTCGTCGATCACCGCGTCGAAGATCTTCTCCCGCGGGCTGTGCCGGTAGCCGACGGTGACCCAGACGATCTGCCCGCGCTTGTACTTGCGCGACTTGTCCCCGAGCCGGATCGTCGCGGTCTTGCGGCCGCGCTTGAGCTGGTCGATGAAGACCGCCGAATAGAAGTTGAGCGCGTAGGTGGCTCCGTCCACAGGCGCGAGCCTACCCGCGATCGGTAGAGCACGGTCAGTCCGGCTCGAACCCGGCGCGCCCGATCAGGGGCACGAACCGGGTCGCCCCGATCGTCGCTCGCTCGAGGCCCTCACCCGACGCCGGGTCGATCTCCTCGGCGGCGCGGCGGATGACGGTCAGCATGTCGGCGCGGTCGGTGGCGATCGGGACGACCAGGCGGCCGCCGACCGAGAGCTGCTCGAGCAGCGGCGGTGGGGCTCCCGGGGCGGTGGCGTGGACGGCGATCGCCTGGAAGGGAGCGCGGTCGGGGAGGCCCTCGCTGCCGTCGCCGGCGACGATCTCGGCGGTGGCGACTCCCAGCTCGCTCAACTCCTGGCGTGAGCGGACGGCGAGCTCTTCGACACGCTCGATCCCGATCACCTGGCGCGCCAGCCGCGCCAGGACCGCAGTCGAGTATCCGGAGCCGCTGCCGACGTCGAGCACCCGCTCGTTTCCCGTGAGCTCGAGCGCCTGTGCGATCGCGGCGACGATCCAGGGCTGGGAGATCGTCTGGCCGTGGCCGATCGGGAGCGCCCCGTCGTTGTAGGCGCGGCGGCGCTCCGGCTCGGGGACGAAGAGCTCGCGCGGGACTGCGTTCATCGCCTCAAGCACCCGCTCGTCGTGGATGCCGCGCCGGCGGAGCTGGCGCTCGACCATGCGAGCGCGCTGCTCCTCGGCGCTTCTCAAAAGATGTAGCTCCGCAGGCGTCTCGGTTCGACCACCGTCACCCGCCCGCGGCCGACCCTGACCACGCCGGCCCGCTCGAGCGTTGCGAGGAACCGGCTGACGCTCTCGCGCGAGGTGCCGGCGAGCTGCGCCAGGTCCGCCTGGGTCATCCGGATCGTCACCCCGTCACGAAGCTCCATCGGCGCCTCCTCCGCGATCAGCTGGGAGAGCACCCCGGCGACCCGGCTTGGGACGGTCTGGAACGACTGCCGCGCGATCCGCTCGTTGGCCTCGCGAAGCCGTCGAGTGAGCGCGACGACCAGCTTCACCGTGATCTCCGGCGCGGCGGCGAGCAGGCGCCGCATGTCGGGGGCCGGGAGCGCCAGAAGCTCGCAGTCGGAGAGCGACTCGACGCTGGCGGAGCGGGCCTCGCCGTCGAGCATCGCCAGCTCGCCGAAGATGTCCCCCGGGCCGAGGGTGGCCAGCGCGATCGCCCGCCCGTCGGGGTGCTCGCGGGTGACGCGCAGATCGCCGTCGCTGACGATGTAGCAGGCGTCCGAGGTGTCCCCCTCGTGAAAGACGCGGACGCCCTTGGGGAACGAGCGGGGGATCGCGACGTCGGCGATCCCGCGCAGCTCCTCGGCGGAGAGCTCCGAGAAGAGCGGCACGCGCCGCATCAGCTCGATGTTGGCGCCCCGTACGCCCATGGGGGCGATTATCGCCTGCTACGGCTTCAGCCGCCGGCCCGTGCTGAACAGGTACTGCGACCAGCCGACGATCGCGCCGGCGATCGCGGCGGTCACCGCGAAGGCGAGCAGGGGGGCGACGTCGCTGGTGCCGAGGAACCCGTAGCGGACGGCGTTGACGATGTAGAAGATCGGGTTCGCGTGTGATAGCTCCTCCCACGGGCTCGCCAGCATCTCGATCGAGTAGAAGACGCCGCCGAGGAAGGTCAGCGGCAGGATCACGATGTTGTTGACGAAGGTGTGGTGGTCGAAGGTCTCGGCGTAGATCCCGACCACGGTGCCGAGCGCCCCGAACAGGGTCACGAGCAGGAGCACCGCCAGCGCGAGCGCGAAGGGATTCTCCACCGGGGCGTCCGTGAGCGGGAGCGCCAGCACCATCAGCCCCCCGCCGATCAGGAGCGCCCGGTAGGCGCCGCCGAGGCTGAGGCCGAGGTTCATCTGCCAGGGGCGCATCGGGGCGGCGAGGACGTCGTGGATGTACCGGTCCGAGCGCGCCTGGAAGATCGAGCTCGAGTTGTTGGAGTAGGCGGCCTGGGCCATCGCCATCGCGATCAGCCCAGGGACGATGAACACCTCGTACTCGAAGCCCGCCACCTCCTTGATCCGGGTCCCGAGCGAGAGCCCGAAGACGAGGATGAAGAGGATCGAGGAGACGACGGGGGCGAGCATCGTCTGGGTCCAGAGCTTCGAGACCCGCAGGCATTCGCGGGCGGCGAGCCAGAACAGCGAGCGGGCGGGATGCGCGCTCACCGCCCCACCGCCTCGAGGTAGACGTCCTCCAGGGTGCCGACGCCGTACTGCTCCTTCAGCGACTGCGGGTCGGAGCGGGCGACGATCCGGCCCTCCGAGATCAGGGCCACGTCCTCGCAAAGCACCTCGGCCTCCTCGAGGTAGTGGGTGGTCAGGAGGATCGTCGTCCCCGCCTCGTGCAGACGGCGGATGTAGCGCCACAGCTCGCGCCGCAGCTCGACGTCGACGCCGGCGGTCGGCTCGTCGAGGATCACCAGCCGCGGCTCGTGGAGCAAGGCGCGGGCGAGGAGCAGGCGGCGGCGCTGGCCGCCGGAGAGCTTCGGCGCCCGCACCTCGGCCTTCGCGCGCAGGTCGAAGACGTCGATCATCTCCTCGGCGCGGCGCTCGGAATCGGCCTTGGTGAGGCCGAAGTAGCCGCCGTGGTAGATCAGCGCCTCGCGCACGGTCAGAAAGCGATCGAGGTTGGGGTCCTGCTCGGCGACGCCGACCATGCGCCGCGCCTCGAGGCTCGAGGCGGCGCGCCCGAAGACCCGCACCTCGCCGGCGGTGATCCGGAGCAGGTTGCAGACCGCCCCGATCAGGGTCGTCTTGCCGGCGCCGTTCGGACCGAGCAGGCCGAAGAACTCACCGCTCGGGACCTCGAGGTCGAGCCCCTCCAGCGCGAGCGTGCCGTCGTCGTAGCGCTTGGTCAGGCCGCGGATCTCGAGAGCCGATCCGCTCAATCGACCGGTTTCCCGTCGGTGCCGCACTTGACACGCGGCTTGAGGCAGTCCGCGATCCGGCGGCGTAGCGCCTGGCGGCTCCAGGCGTCGAAGAAGTCCCCGTGCGCGAGCGTCGTCTCGTCCTCCCCGACCGAGAGCTCGACTCCGTCGCCGCCCCGCGTCGCGTAGAGCAGCTTGTAGCGAAGCGCCGGGACCGGGACGGGGTGGGTGCGGGGGCAGCGGCCGGCGATGCTGTAGGCCATGTGGCGCTGGTGGTCGCGCGAGTCGCGACGGCGGCCGTCCCAGCAGTCGGGGAAGTTGAGCAAGAGCTCGAGCTCCGAGCCCTCGGGGCAGAGCGGGATCGTGCGATCGCTCGGGATGCCGGTGCCGCGGCAGCTCCATCGCGCCGCGCCGCCCGGCGGGGTGCTCTGGTTGACGTAGCCCGCGATCACCCGCAGCCCGGGCGGCCAGAGCCGGAGCCGATCGCGGTCGACGTGCGAGGAGACGTAGTAGAAGGTCCCCTCGAGCACCTCGACCGGCTCGCCGTTCTCGCCGAACATCACCGGCACCCAGTAGGCCGAGCGGTCGGAGCGGGGCTGGCAGTTCGTCTTCGCCTCGCGCAGCGAGCGCGCGCTGGAGAACGCGTCGGTCGAGCGGTTGCCGAAGAACTCGTGCTGGTGCGAGGCGCCCGGCTCACCTGGGGCGACGATGGGGTCGTCGGGGCTGCGGTGGCTCGGCGGGCAGCCTGCGACGAACTCGGCCACGCGAACCGGTGCGGCGCGCGGCATCGCGACGATCAGGAGCAGCGCTCCCGCAAGCATCACGACTCCGAGCCCCGCCCTGATCGCGACCGACATTCCGGCCTAGACGGTAGAGGCTCGGGTCCATTGGGCAGTATGTGCGGCGTGGATGCGGCGACGGTCAAAGCGATGCTCGAGCGGCACTTCGAGCACGCGAGCAGCGATCCCGACCGCGCCCACGCGATGTACCACGACGACGCCGTGCTCGAGTTCCCGCAGTCCGGCGAGCGCTTCGTCGGAGTCGAGAACTTCCGAGAATGGAGAAGCGACTACCCGGCGTCCACGGTCGTCGATTTTCGCGAGGTCAGAGGCCGAGACGACCTCTGGGTCGCGGAGCTCTCGATCAGCTACGAGGGGGACCCGGCGAGCTTCGGGATCAGCATCCTCGAGCTTCACGACGACAAGATCGCGCGCGAGACGATCTACGTCAATGAGGGCTGGGAAGCGCCGGCGTGGCGCGCGCAATGGAGGTCCGCGCCGTAGCTTCGTTCACCTCTGGCAGCGTGGACACCAGTACGTCGCCCGGTTCGCGTCACCCTGGGCGCGGACGCTGATCCGGCCGCCGCAGCTCGGGCAGCGGCGGCGGTCCGCACGGTAGACGTTGTGCGGGCGCCGGCCGCGGCGGATCGAGATCTGCATCACCCGCTGGTTGGCGCGGATCAGGTCCTCCGCCTCCTCGGGCTCGAGGTCCCCGATCCTCCGCCACGGGTCGATCCGGCTCGCGTAGAGGGCCTCGTTGCGGATCGCGTTGCCGATCCCCGCGATCACCCGCTGGTCGAGCAGGACGTCGCCGACCTCGCGGTCGGCGCCGCTGGCGAGCAGGCGTCGGGCGGCGGCGTCCTGGTCGAAGCCCGCGGCCAGCGGGTCTGGGCCGAGCTGCATCAGCCCGGGGTCGTTGCGGATCCGCGACTCGCTGACCATGCGCAGCAGCTTGCCGCCGAACTGGCCGGCGACGCCGCGTCCGGAGGCGAGTAAGAGCCAAGGCTTGCCGAAGGGAAGTCGCCCGTCCGCGAAGATCCGCCAGCTCCCGTTGATGCCGAGATGGCTGTGGAGTGCGACGTTGCCGGAGAAGTGGACGATCAGGTGCTTGCCGCGCGCCTCCACCGACTCCAGCGTGCGCCCCTCGAGCGTTCCCGCCCGGCCGTGGATCGGCGAGCGCGGATCCGGGGTCTCGGCGCGCCCGATCTCCCTGCCTTCGAGCGCGGCGCGCATCCGATCGGCGATCCGGTGGATCGTGTCTCCCTCGGGCATCAGGCGGCTGCGACGAGCCGGCGGGGCTGACGGGAGAAGCCGGACTCGATCAGGGCCTCCTCGACCCCGGAGCCGATCACCGGCTCGCCGTCGAAGCGCTCGACTCCCAGACGCGGGACCTGGCCGGCGGCAACGGCCTCGGAGAGCGCGGATAGCGCTCCGGCGAGCTCGTCGTGGTCGAGCTCGCGCAGGCGCAGCAGGCCTCGCCCGCCGCGCTCGACGTAGAGCAGGGGATCGCCGTCGCGCGTGATCACGTACGCCCCGGGCGTGCGGCTGGGCCGGCGGCCGCCCTCGCGCTTCGGCCACGGCAGCGCGGCGCCGTAGGGCTGGGCGGGGTCGGTGGCCGCGAGGACCAGGTGCTGACCCTCGTCCGGCGGCAGGGAGCGCAGCCGCTCGACCGCGCCGGCGAGCGCGAACTGGGCCCCGCCGAGGCCCTCGACGAAGTAGCCGCGCCGCGCGGTCCCGAGCATCTCCAGGTTCGAGAGCTCGCCGTAGACGCTGGCGAAGCCTCCGGGCACGCCCTCGGCGAGCACCGACTCGCGGGTCACGATCCCGTAACGCTCGAGCATCAGCTCCGCCTGGGCGCGCAGCCGCGGGCCGCTCGCGGGCGAGTCCCCGAACAGCGCCGAGGTCAAGGACCAGCGACCCTGAACCGCCTGGCCGGTGGCTGCGCGCCGGGCGGCGAAGCGGCGGCCGCGGCGCTGCTGGCGCTCCGCGGCGCTGAGCCGGGGGGCGCGGAGCGGCGCGAAGGCGTCGTTGGTCGCCTCCCCCGCCCAGGCGAGGTCCCAGAGCGCCGAGTGGAGCTCCTCGCGCGGGTGGTCCAGGTCGGCCACCAGGTCGACCCAGAAGGAAGGATGGGCGGCGAGCAGCTCGCGAATCGCGTCGTGGACGTCGCCGTCAGGCGAGTCGAGGCGCTCGTTCCCGGGGGGCGGGCCGGCGAGGCGCACGTCTTCGCGGAAGTACAGCGCCACCTTGCCGCCACGCGCGCCGAGCGGGCCGGCGCCGATCCAGACCAGCTCGCCGCCGGTGGTGAGCTGGTCGAGCCACTGGGGGCTGTAGGCGCCGAGCCGGCGCGGCAGCACGTCGCGCTCCCAGACCTGCGGGGTGAGCGCGACTCCCTGAAGCGGGACGAGCGCCTCGCGCAGCCGATCGGGTCCGGCGCCGGCGGGCCGGTGCGCATCGACGTTCTGCCAGGCGGGCAGGAAGCGGGCCAGCTCGCGCGGGTCGGCGGGCTCGGCCTCGGCGCGCAGGTGGGCGACGCTCGCCCTGCGCACCCGGCGCAACACGTCGGCGTCGCACCACTCGCGCTCGGTGCCGCCGGGGAGCAGCTCGCCCCGGACCAGCTCGCCGGTGCGCTCCAGCTCGCGCAGCGCCGACGTCGGGTCGAACCGGTAACGGCCCGCGAGCTGGGCGGTGGGGAACGGTCCGTGGGTGCGCGCGTAGCGGCGAACCAGCGCGAGCATCGCCTCGGGGACGACCTTGAGGAACGATTCGGGCAGGCCCGGCGGCGGCGGCACGCCGAGCGCGTCGCGGTAGAGCCCCGCGTCCTCGGCCGCGATCCAGCGCTCCTCGCCCGCGACCCGGACCGACGCCACCCGCCGCTCGCGCTCGAGCTTCTGGAGCATCGACGCCGCCGAGTAGCCCTCGACGACCCGGGCCTCGCATTCGCCGAGGGTGAGGTCGCCGAGGCGCCGGAGCACCTGCTGGAGGGCGTCACGGTCGCGGGCCCGCGAGTGCTCGGTGAGATGCTGGAGCGAGGCTTCGACCTCGGTCAGCGCCTCGGGGTCGATCAGCTCCCGCAGCTCCTCCTGGCCGAGCAGCTCCCGCAGCAGGTCGCGGTCGAGGGCCAGCGCCGCCGCGCGGCGCTCCGCGTTCGGCGTGTCGCCCTCGTACATGTAGGTGGCGACGTAGTCGAATAGCAGCGAGGAGGCGAAGGGAGAGGCGGTCGAGGTCTCCACCTCGACCAGAGAGACGCGACGGGTCTGGAGGTCGCGAAGCAGCGCGTCCAGGGCGGGGAGGTCGAGCACGTCCTTCAGGACCTCGCGGTAGGTCTCGAGCACGACCGGGAAGCGCGGGAAGTCGCGGGCGACCTCGAGCAGGCTCTGCGACTTCAGCCGCTGCTGCCAGAGCGGCGTGCGCTTGCCCGGGTAAGCGCGCGGGAGGAGCAGCGAGCGAGCGGCGTTCTCACGGAAGCGAGCGCCGTAGAGCGCCGAGCCCGAGAGCTCGCTGACGACCAGGTCCTCGACCTCGTCGGGCTCGAGCAGGACGAGGTCGGAGGGGGGCGCCTCGTCGGCGTCGGGCAGATGGACGACGATCCCGTCGTCGGACCAGATCGCGTCGGCCTCGAGCTCCCGCTCGGCGCGGATCTTCGCCGCCAGCGCCAACCCCCAGGCGGCGTGGACGCGGCCGCCGTAGGGCGAGAGGACGCAGAGGCGCCAATCGCCGATCTCGTCGCGGAAGCGCTCGACCACGATCGTCTCGTCGGAGGGGACGACTCGCGTAGCGGCCTGCTGCTCGCGCAGGTAGGCGACCAGGTTCTCGGCCGCGCGGCGGTCGAGCGAGTAGTCCTTGGCGAGCTTCGCCGGCTTCATCGAGACCGCCTCGCGGGAGAACGCGCCGATCGCCTTGCCGAGCTCGGCGGGACGGCCGATCCCGTCGCCACGCCAGAACGGGACCGCGCCCGGCACGCCGGGAGCGGGGGTGACGATCACCCGGTCGCGGGTGATGTCCTCGATGCGCCAGGTGGTGGCCCCGAGCAGGAACGTCTGGCCCGGTCTTGCCTCGTAGACCATCTCCTCGTCGAGCTCGCCGACCCGGCGGCCGTCGGGGAGGTGGACTCCGTAGAGGCCGCGGTCGGGGATCGTGCCGGCGTTGGTGACGACGAGCTGCCGCGCGCCCTTGCGGCCGCGCACCGTGCCCGCCGAGCGGTCCCACGCCAGTCGTGGGCGGAGCTCGGCGAAGCGCTCGGATGGGTAGCGCCCGTCGAGCATGTCGAGGACGTTTTCGAGCTGCTCACCGGAGAGCTCGCGGAACGGCTCCGCGCCGGTGACGAGCTTCTCCAGTTCCGCGACCTCCCACTCGCCGTCGGCGCAGATCGAGACCAGGTGCTGGGCGAGGACGTCGAGCGGGTTTCGCGGGATCACGGTCTCCTCGATCTCGCCCTCGCGCATCCGCTGCGCGACGACCGCGCACTCGAGCAGGTCGGCGCGGAACTTCGGGAAGATCCGGCCGCGCGAGATCTCGCCGAGGGTGTGGCCGGCGCGCCCGACCCGCTGCAGACCCCGGGTCACCGACTTCGGCGACTCGACCTGGATCACGAGGTCGACCGCGCCCATGTCGATGCCAAGCTCGAGCGAGGAGGTCGCGACCAGGCAGGGAAGCTGGCCGGATTTGAGCATCTCCTCGACGACGAGGCGCTCCTCGTGGGCCAGCGAGCCGTGGTGGGCGCGCGCGACTTCGACGATACCCCCGCCGGCCGAATCCTCAGCTCCGCTTCCGGTTCGGCCGGGTGAGCCGTTGCCCGCATGCTCCGTGGCGGGTAACTCCTGCCCGGGCTCCTCGCTGGCGAGCTCGTTGAGGCGCTTGGCGAGGCGCTCGGCGGCGCGGCGCGCGTTGACGAAGATGATCGTCGAGGTGTGCTCGCGCACCAGCTCGAGCAGCTCCGGGTAGATCGCCGGCCAGATCGAGCGCGGATTCGCCGCGCCGTCGAAACTGGGTTCGCCGTCCTCTGACGGCTGGGCCACGTCGCCGCCGGGCTCGGTCATGTCCTCGACCGGGACGTGGATCTTCAGGTCGAGCTCCTTGGTGCGGCCGGCGTCGACGATCTCGACCTCGCGGCGGGGGCCGACGAGGAACTCGCCGATCCGGTCGAGCGGACGCTGGGTGGCGGAGAGCCCGATCCGCTGCGGGTCCTCGCCCCCCTCCGCGACGACACGGTGCGAGAGCCGCTCCAGGGTCAGCGCCAGGTGCGCGCCGCGCTTCGACTGCGCGACGGCGTGGATCTCGTCGACGATCACCGCCTCGACCCCGGTGAGGATCTCCCGCGCCCGCGAGCTCAGCATCAGATACAGCGACTCCGGGCGTCGTGATCAGGATGTCGGGCGGCTTGCGAAGCATCGCCTGGCGGTCGCGCTGTGGCGTGTCGCCGGTGCGCAGCCCCACCGACACTTCGGCGCCGATCCCCGCCAGCGGCGCCCGCAGGTTGCGCTCGATGTCGTAGGAAAGGGCCTTCAGCGGCGAGACGTAGACCAGACGGACACCCGGCGTCGCCTCACTCATCCGCTGTCCGCCCGCGGCCCCCTTCTCGCGCGCGAGCCGGTCGATCCCCCAGAGGAACGCGGCGAGCGTCTTCCCCGAGCCGGTGGGCGCGCAGATCAGCGCGTTGTGGCCAGAGGAGATCGCCGGCCAGCCCAGCGCCTGCGCAGGCGTCGGCGCCTCGAACGAAGCCTCGAACCAGCCACGCAGAGGCTCGCTGAATGGCCCCAGCGGGTCCTTTTCCACAGTCGGTTTCACTTGATCACTCAACCGACCGATATTACGCACCCGCACCGGCGGGCTCGAGGGGTCAGACCCCCAGGGGGTCTGACCCCGAAAGGGACAGGTCGCTACCAGGGCAGCGCGTCGGCGATCTCCGCGAGGGTCGGGGCGGTGCGGTCGCGCTCGGAGAGCTGGGGATCGGTGCCGTCGAGGGGCCAATCGATCCCGATCTCGGGGTCGTCCCAGCGGATCCCGCCCTCGCTCTCGGGTGAGTAGTAGGAGGAGAGCTTGTAGACGACGTCGGCCTCGTCGCTGGTGACGAGGAAGCCGTGCGCGAAGCCAACCGGAACGAAGAGCTGGCGGTGGTTGGCGTCGGTCAGCTCGTGGCCCTCCCAGCGGCCGAAGGTCTCCGACTCGCGGCGCAGGTCGACGGCGACGTCGAAGATCGCGCCACGAGCGCAGCGCACCAGCTTCGCCTGCCCCGGATGGGTCTGGAAGTGGAGCCCGCGCAGCGCCCCCCGCGACGAGCGCGACTGGTTGTCCTGGACGAACTCCTCGACATCGATGCCGAATCCGCGCCAGGCGTCCGCGCTGTAGGTCTCGACCAGGAAGCCGCGTTCATCACCGTGCGCTTCCGGCTCGACCAGCACCAGCCCGTCGATCTCGGTCTCCAGGCGTTGGGGCATCAGATCCCCTCCGTCCCGCCGAGCGCGGTGCCGTACTGGCGCTCGTAGTAGGCGCGGTACTCGCCGGAGCGGATCGGCGCCCACCAGTCCTCGTTCTCGCGATACCAGGCAACGGTCCGCTCGAGCCCCTCGTCGAAGTCCACCTTCGCCTCCCAGCCCAGCGCCCGCACACGATCCGAGGAGAGCGAGTAGCGGCGGTCGTGGCCTGGGCGGTCGTTGACGAACTCGATCAGCGACTCGTCGCGGCCGGTCAGCGCCAGGATCGTCTCGACCACCTCGATGTTGGGCAGCTCGTCGGGGCCGCCGACGTTGTAGACCTCGCCGGCCTCCCCGCGCGCGAGCACGGCCGAGATCGCCTCGCAGTGATCGGAGACGTGGAGCCAGTTGCGCACCTGCATGCCGTCGCCGTAGACCGGCAGCGGGTCCCCCGCCAGGGCGTTGAGGATGCACAGCGGGATCAGCTTCTCGGGGTACTGGCGCGGGCCGTAGTTGTTCGACGCCCGGCAGACGAGGGCGTCCGCCACGTAGGTGTGGTGGAAGGCGCGGACGAGCAGGTCGCCCCCCGCCTTCGAGGCCGAGTAGGGAGACGAGGGCTCGATGGGGGATTCCTCGGTGAACGACCCCTCCTCGATCGAGCCGTAGACCTCGTCTGTGGAGACCTGGAGGTGGCGGATGTCGCCGTCGCGGGCCGCCTCCAACAGCACGAAGGAGCCGAAAACGTCGGTGGTGATGAACTCGCCGGGAGACTCGATCGAGCGGTCGACATGCGACTCGGCGGCGAAGTTGACGACCGCGTCGCAGCCGACGATCGCGCGGCGGACGGTGTCGCGGTCGGCGACGTCGCCCTCGAGGAACTCGAACCGCTCGGCGGGCAGCCCCTCCAGGTTCTCGCGCCGCCCGGCGTAGGTGAGCTTGTCGAGCACGACCAGCTCGTCGTCGGGATGCGCTTCGAGGCGGTGGCGGACGAACGCGGAGCCGATGAACCCCGCGCCCCCGGTGACCAGGAGCCTCACGCCGGCAGTCGCTCCATGCGCTCGGCCAGATACTCGGCCAGACCCTCGCGCCAATGGGGGAGCGTGATCGCGTCGCGGCGCTCGGAGCGGAGCACGGAGTAGGGCGGCCGCTGCGCCGGGCGCGCGAGCATCTCGCTCGACGCGGCCATCACCCCGGTCTCGAGCCCGGACTGGTCGAAGATCTCCTGCGCGAACTCGAACCAGGAGCACTTCCCCGCGCCGGCGATGTGGTGCACGCCGTAGTCCTCTCGCTCGACGAGCGCCGCCAGTGCGGCCGCCAGATGGGCGGTGTAGGTCGGGCAGCCGACCTGGTCGGAGACGACCAGGACCTCCGGCTCCGAGTCCGCCAGGGCGAGCATCGTCTCGACGAAGTTCTTGCCGTTGCGCCCGAAGAGCCACGAGGAGCGGGCCACGAAGGAGTTGGGGTTGGCGACCTGCACCGAGGTCTCGCCTCCCAGCTTCGAGCGGCCGTAGGCGGACAGCGGGCTCGTCGAGTCCGACTCGACGTAGGGCGAGCCCGTCGATCCGTCGAACACGTAGTCGGTCGAGATGAAGACGAACTTGGCCTCGGCGGAGCGTGCGGCGGAGGCGAGCAGGGCCGCGGCCTCGTCGTTCACGGCGGACGCCTCGGCCTCGTGGGCCTCGGCCCCGTCCACGTTGGTCCAGGCAGCGCAGTTGATCACCGCCGCTGGTCGGTGCTCGGCCAGGGCCGCCTCGACCGCGCCACCGTTGGTGATGTCGAGCTCGCGGTGGCTGAGCCCGACCGGCTCGTGCCCGCGCGCCCGCAGCGCCGGCACGAGGTCCGATCCGAGCATCCCGGCGGCGCCGGTCACCAGGACCCTCAAGGGATCGTGATCTCCGCGTTGTCGCCGACGATCATCCGCAGCGTCTTCGGCAGGCCGTCGCCGCGGGCGAGGTGCACGTTGCGGCCGAGCAGGCTCGCCTCCATCCGGGCGCCGAGGTCCTCGACCCGCGCTCCCTCGAGCAGGATCGAGTGCTCGACCTCCGATCCGCGCACCACAACGCCCTCCGCGATCGCGGTGTATGGACCGACGTACGCGTCGGCGATCCGCGCGTTCCGCCCGATGATCGCCGGTCCCCGGACCAGCGCCCGCTCGAGCCGCGCCCCCGCCTCGACCACGACCCGGCCCTCGACCCGCGACTCGGAGTCGAGCTCGCCCTCGACTCGGCGCTCCACGTCCTCGAGCACCAGCCGGTTCGCCTCGAGCATGTCCTCGAGCTGACCGGTGTCCTTCCACCAGCCGCTCACCGTCCGCGACTCGACCCGCCGCCCGTCGTCGATCAGCCGCTGGATCGTGTCGGTGATCTCGAGCTCCCCGCGTGCCGACGGCTCGATCGCGCGGGCCGCGTCGAAGACCCCCGAGTTGAACATGTAGACGCCGACCAGGGCCAGGTCACTCGGCGGCTCGGTCGGCTTCTCGACCAACCGCACGACCCGCTCGTCGTCGAGCTCGGCGACGCCGTAGTGGCTGGGATCGGGAACCGGGGTGAGCAGGATCAGCGCGTCGGGCTCGGAATCGCGGAAGTGCTCGACGAGCTCGATGATCCCCTCGCGGAGCAGGTTGTCGCCGAGGTACATCACGAACGGCCCGTCCTGGAGGTACTCCTCGGCGGTCAGCACCGCGTGCGCGAGGCCGAGCGGCTCCTCCTGGGTGATGTGCTCGATCGACGCCCCGAACCGCGACCCGTCGCCGGTCGCGGCGCGGATCTCGTCGCCGGTCTGCGGGGAGACGATGATCCCGATCTCGTCGACCCCCGCTTCCACCAGCGCCTCGATGCCGTAGAAGAGCACGGGCTTGTTCGCCACCGGCACGAGCTGCTTGGCGGAGGTGTGTGTTATCGGGCGCAGGCGGGTGCCGGCGCCTCCGGAGAGGATCAGGCCCTTGAGGCGCTCCATCGGGGCGCGAAGGCTACCCCGGTGGAGCATGTCGTGATCGAGTACGACTAGGCTGCCGCGCCCGTGATCCGCCTTCCGCCGCTACTCGCCGTGCTCCTCGCCGCCCTCGCCGCGCTTCTCGTCGCCTGCGGGGACGACGATGGGGAAGACACGACGACGGCCGCCGCGGGCCCGGACGTCGAGCGCTATTGCGAGATCTCGGCGCAAATGGACGCGGCGGGCAGAGAGGAGTTCGAGGCGCTCGAGCAGGACCCGAATGCCACCCAGGAGGATTTCGCCACCGCCGAGCGCCAGCTCGTCGAGGAGAACGAGCAGCTGATCGCCGAGGTCCAGGAGGTCGCGCCCGAGCAGATCCAGGGCGACCTCGAGGTGCTGATCCAGGGGCTAGAGGTCCGCGCCGGCCTCACCGACGTCGCGCCGCGGCCCAGTGAGGAGCGGGAGGCTGACCGTGCGCTCAGCGACTTCGAGAAGGAGAACTGCCCGAGCGGGGAGCCGCCCGCACCGTAGCCGCTACGGGGTGCCGGCAAGTCGCCCTCCACTCCAGCTTCTCACGCGAAGGGCAGCGACGGGATCGCCTCACCCAAATGAGGGGGATAAGTCCCGACGCGTCGCGCTTCGATGGGACGCGTGGGCCGAAAACCACCCATACGGTGGTTTTCGCCCGACGCGCCTCGGCGTAGTGTGACGCGTGGGGCGAAACCCACCGGTGCCCCTGTCGCTTTCGCGTGGAAGCAGGGGTCGTTGGGCTAGTACGTTCCGCCGAGCTTGCGGTGGTCCCAGGTGGCCACGCGGCGTGTGTGGAAGCGGATCGCGACCCGCTTCGGCGCCTGGGCCTGGAGCGCCGCTGCGGCGTCGCCCTCGACGGACTCGATCCCCTCGCTGTAGCGAAGGGTCATCTCCTTGGCGTAGTCCACGATCCTCTCTGTGTCGCGAATCAGCTCGGCCTCGGCCTCGATCTGAACCCCCCTGAGCTCCTGGTACTCGACGCCCGTCTCGACCAGCAGGGTCGCTCTCGGGTCCCGTTCCAGGTTCTTGACCTTCTGCGACTTCGCATAGGTCCAGATCCAGATCTCTCCGTCGCGGAGGACGTACCAGAGCGGCATCACGTGAGGCCAGCCGCGGGGTCCGTGGGTGGCGACGGTGACGACGCGCTCGGACTCGAGAAGCTCGCGCTGCTCCGCTTCCGTCAGCTTGATCTGGTCGCGGCGGCTCACGACACTGGCGCCAGTCGAAGCGTCTCCCAGGGCCCCTCGCCGGCCATCGGCTGGGTGTCGCCGGCGAGCCAGCGCTCCTGGAGGTCGTCGTAGTGGGGGCTGGCGGGGTGGCCGGACTGGCCGGTGAAGGACTGCCAGCGGGCGCCGTCGGGGTCGGCCATGTCGATCACCATCCGCCAGCTCGGCGCCCAGACGGCGGTGAACGGATCGTTCGGGTCGAAGGCGATCTGGCTGACCGTCTCCTGGGCGCCGCCGACCTCGATCGAGCGGTTGAAGATCCGGCCGAACAGCGCGTTGGCCTCGCCGAGTGGATGGGGAAAGGTCATCCGGTGGGCCCGCCCCCAGCGCCACCCGGCCGGGTCTGCGCCGAAGCGGTCGGCGAGGTAGTCGAGAGCTGCCCGGAGCGAATCGAGCGCGAACTCGTCCCAGGATCGGCCGACGAGCTCGGGGTCGCCCTCCCCCCAGAGCTCGAGCAGGCGCGACTGCCAGCGCCAGGGCGAGGTGACGTGGTTGGTGAAGCCGGAGTTCGAGCGATCGAGCCAGCGCTCGGCGAGGTCGCGGTCGCCGATCGCGGCGCGGGCAACCTCGCGGCCGAGGCGAATCGTGAACGCCTGGTAGATCGTCGCCGGGACCGAGTCCGGGGACATCCGCCCGTCCCAGCTCCGTAGCCTCTCGATCGCAGCCACCTCGCGCTGGTCGCGAGCCCGTAGCCGCGCGAGGCGGTGGGCGACCTCGAGTCCCGGGATCGAGAGGTCGTCGACCTGCATCCGCGAGAAGCCCTCGAGGTCGTGGTGCTCGCGTTGCTCGATCATCATCTCGATCCGGCGGGCGCGGTAGCCGTCGAGGTACTCGCTGGTGATGTGATGCGCGTAGTCCTCGGGCTCGACCCGGTTGTTCGCGGTGACCAGGTACCCCCGCTCCGGGTCGGTCGTCTCGGGAAGCTCCTCGTAGGGGACGTAGCCGTCCCACTCGAACTCCTCGCTCCACCCGGGTTTGGGCAGATCGGGGGAGCCGCCGGGCCGCCTCGGTATCCGGCCGACGAGCTTGTAGCCGATCCCGCCGCCCCGGTCCGCCCAGACCAGGTTCGACGCCGGCAGGGTGTGCTCCGAGAGGAGCTCGACCAGCTCGGGGCCGCTTCGCGGCTCCAGGGTCTCCGTCTGCGCGGTCGTGACACACGGCATCTCGAGCCCCGCGAAGCGGAGCGCCAGCGGCTCCGCCGGATCGGCGCCCAGGACATCGGAGACGAGCGGCCCGTGTTTGGTCAGCCGCACCTCGAGGTGCTCGGGCTCGCGGCCGCGGACCGCGATCTCCTCGCTCAGCTGCTCGAGCGGATGCCATTCGCCGGCATGCTCGTAGCGGTCGTCCTCGATCCGCTCGACGTAGAGGTCCTCGACGTCGGCCATCGCGTTGGTGAAAGTCCAGGCGACGTCGTTGTTGTGGCCCATCCAGACGCCGGGCGTGCCCGGCAGCGTCGCTCCGCGCGCCTCGCGGCCGTCGCAGCGCAGGGCCATCTGGTACCAGATCCCGGGCATGCTCGGCGGTAGGTGCGGATCGCCCGCGACGAGCGGCGAGCCGGACTCCGAGCGGGCACCGCTGACCGCCCAGTTGTTCGACCCCGACGCCTCGACCGCGAGGCCGAGGGACTCGCGAACGCGATCGATCTGCTCGACCATCCGCAGCCCGGGACCCTCGAAGCCGGCGCCCGGACGGCTGGCCACGGGGTTTCCGACCGGATATGTCGGGTCGAGGATCGCGGCGCGCTCCGGACCGAGCTCGCGGGCCATGTCCGCCCGCAGGAGCTCTCGCTCCCAGTTGGTCGAGAGCCCGAAGGCGAGGAGCTTCGTCGTCGAGAGCATGTCGGCGGGCCGCCAGGGCTCGAAGGAGAGCCGCAGCGCCTGTAGCTCCGCGGGCCGTGAGCGGGCCTCCACGGCGGCGGCGTTGACCCCGGCGCAGAACGCCTCGAGCTCCGCGCGCAGGTCCGGGTCGAGCTCGCGCTCCTCGCGCTCGCCGATCCGAGCGAACCCGAGGGTGCGCATGAGGCGATCGGTGGGGAGCGCCTCGGAGCCGGCGATCTCGGAGATCCGTCCGGCGGCGGTGCGCCGGTAGAGCTCGAGCTGCCAGAGGCGGTCCTGGCCGTGACAGAAGCCCTGGCCGAACCACAGGTCCCGCCGCGTCGTGGCGGCGACGTGCGGAACTCCCCAGCGGTCGCGGCGGATCTCGACCGGTTGCTCGAGGCCGTCGAGGGTGAGCGTGCCTTGGGTGCGGGGAAGCGGCCGGCGAAGCAGCCGGTACCACAGCGCCGCGATGCCGCCCGCCGTGAGGCCGGCGAAGAGGCCCCCGCCGAGGGCTACGCCGGTGGCGAGGGAGGGGCGTTTGCGGCGTGGGGCCACGGGGAGTGGATATCAGGCGCGCAGATCGGCGGGGAGGCGGCCCTCCGCCTCGAGCTTCTCGAGGTGGGCCTGCATCACCGCCGCCGCGGCCCCGCGGAGCTCCGCCGGCACGTCGCCCCAGGCGGCGTCGAGCAGCCGCTCACGATCGCGCTCGCCGCCCTCGAGCGCCGCGATCAGCTTGCGCTCACGGTCGAGGCGGTGCTCGAGGTACTCGTCGAGCTTGTCGGCCGGGTCGGTAATCCACGGCCCGTGACCCGGGCAGAGGAGCTCCGGCTCGAGCGCGCGCACCCGGCGCAGGGACTCGAGGTAGGCCGCGAGCGAGCCGCCGTCGGGCGGCACGAAGCTGGAGCCCTGGCCGAGGACGAGATCGCCGCAGAAGCAGACGTCACCGAGCATGAAGACGACGTGGTCGGGGCTGTGCCCGGGCGTGGCCACGGCCTCGAACGGCTCGGGGTCGCCGCCGGGCCAGAGGACCGGCTCGCCGAGCCGCCCCGCGCCCTCGGAATGGTCGCCGTGGAAGTGGGTGAGCAGGATGCCCGCGATCCCCCCGAGCGCCTCGCCGGCGGCGCGGACGGCGTCGATGTGGCCTGGGTCGTCGGGCCCCGGATCGATCACGTACGCCCGCCCGTCCCGCTCGACCAGGAACGTGTTCGTCCCCTCCAGCGTCATCGGGCCGGGGTTGGGGGCGACGATCCGCTGGATCTCGGGGTAGCCCGGCGCGGAATCCGGCACGCGCGCAGCGAGCCTGGCTAGCCCGCGACCTTCTCGGCCTGCTCGGCGACCGCCTCGGCGACGGCCTGGCGGGCATCGTCGGGCTCGAGCACGACCAGTTCGCCGGCGCCGCGCAGGACCTCGCGGACCAGCCACCAGATCCCGGCGTAGGGAAGCTCAGCGATCAGCGCACCGTCGGCGAGCTCGGCGACCACGGTGCGGTCCTCGCGGATCCACCGGGCGCGCTCAGGGGAGACCCAGACCCGGGCGACGCGGGCATCCTCAACCTCGCCTCGTTCGATCCACGACTCGCTGCCCGCGATCTCCTCGAGCTGGAGCCGGGGCTCGAATTCGTCTTCGGTCAGCGTCGCCTCCTTGATCCGGTCGAGCCGGAAGTGGCGCACGTCCTCGCGGTTCGGGTCCCAGGCGACCACGTACCAGCCCTCGGGCCCGTTCTGGAGGCGGTGCGGCTCGACCAAGCGCTTGTTGAACTGGTCCTCGTTCTCCTTGTAGTAGTGGAGCTCGAGCAGGCGCCGCGAGGCGATCCCCTCGTTGACGGTGCGAACGACCTCTGAGTCGTCCGAGCCGGGCGCGATCTCGAGACCCTCCTCCGAGGGGTCGTGGCCGAGCGCGCCGGTGATCTTCTTGCGGGCGGTGCGCAGGCTCGCCTGCGGCAGGTGGTCGCCGAGCAGGTCGATCGCGGCGATCAGCGCCTTCGCCTCGAGCGGCAGCAGGCGGGCCGGGCGGGCGAAGCTGTCGCCGTAGGTGTCGGCGTCGACCTCGATCTCCTCATCGCCGACGTCCGCGTAGAGCACGTACGTGCCGCCGCCGAAGTTGACGACGTTGAGGACGGCGACGTCCTCGCGCAGCTCCTCCTCCGTGATCTTCAGGTTCTCGGTGACCTCGTCGATTCGCAGCCGCCGCTCGTTTCGGGCTGCGTCGATGAAGACCCCGGCGAGGGTGACGAGGCGGGCGAAGCGCTCCGGCCGGATCACCGACTCGGACTTGCCGTTGGAACGCGCCGCCGACGGCGGGCTGTCGAGCGGGCGGTCGACGACCTCGGCGACCCGGAACTCGCCCTCGTGCCGCTCGCGCAGGAGCTGCAGGCGCTCGGTCGCCTCCAGGGACAGCTCCGGCGGATCGAGGATGCGGGCGTTGTGCCGCCAGGCCAGCGCCCAGGCGATCAGCTGCTCGGCGGAGGCGTAGTCCGTCTCGAAGATCTTCCCCTTGCCCGGCGCCCCGTCTCCCTTGCCCGCCGGGCGCAGCTCGCCGTAGGTCCCGAAGTCGCGCTCGACGAGCCAGGCGATCCGGTCGCGGACGAAGACGCGGGCGCGGCCCTGGATCTCCCCCATCTGCCAGTCGGCGCGGGTCGCGTAGTCGCGCCGGTCGAAGTCCTCGGGCGGCCCAAAGTCGTGCTCCGCCTTGCTCGCGTAGGAGACCTTGCCCTGGATCCGCGAGAGGCGGAAGACGCGGACCGCGTCGCGCTCGTGCGAGTGGCCGATCAAATAGAACTGCCCGCCGCGGAAGACGAGGTGGTAGGGATCGACCTTGCGGTCGGAGACCTCGTCGCGCTGCATCGTGTAGTAGCGGAAGACGATCGTCTTGCGGCGCGAGATCGCGGTCTCGATCTTCGAGAGCCGCTGCGAGAGCTCCCGGCCGCCGGTCCCCGCCGAGGCCTCGACCGACACGTCCACCGGCGCTCCCTCCGGCTCACCCAGCGGGCTCGGCCGCCCCCACGAGACCTGCTGCAGCGCCAGCCGCAGGGGCTCGGCGTAGGCGAAGCGGCCGTCGAGGAGGACCAGAGCGGTGCGTAGGGCGGCGAGCTCCTCGTCGGAGAACTTGATCGGGGGCAGGTAGTAGTTCTCGGGCGGCAGGGCGTAGAGCTCCGCCTCGAAGAAGCCCTCGCCCGGCTTCTGCACGTGGAGCTGGATGCCGAGGCTCTCGAGCTCGGCGCGGTCGGCGTAGAAGCGCCGCGCGAAGGCGTCCTCGTTCATCGAGCTGTAGCCCTCGACCTCCTGCTTGATCTCCAGCGCCGACACCGGCCGCCGGTTCGCCATCAGGAACGAGATCAGCGAGAGCTGGCGGATCAGTTTCTCGGTGTCCTTGGCCACGGCCACGCACAATAGTCGCGGCCCCATCAGTGTCCGAGGGCCCTTTGCGCCGTTTGCGCGCAAAATGTGAAACTTCCGCGCCTCATGGAGCGGCGCGAGGTCTCGTTCATCTCAGGCGGCGAGCAGATCGCCGCGTGGGAGTACCCGCCGACGGGGTCGGAGGGGTCAGACCCCGTGCTGGTGATGGCTCATGTTCTCGGCGCGGTCCGAGAGGCGGGGCTGGAGCCGTTCGCGCGGCGGTTCGCCGAGGCCGGGATCAGGGTCTTGGTCTTCGACTACGCGCACTTCGGCGCCTCGACGGGTGAGCCGCGTCAGCTTCTCGACATCAATCGCCAGCTCGGCGACTGGCGCGCCGCGATCGCCTTCGCGCGCTCGCTCGAAGGCGTCGACCCCGAGCGAATCGCGATCTGGGGCGCCTCGATCGAGCGGTGGCCACGTGATCACGATCGCCGCCGAGGATCCCCGGCTCGCAGCGGTGGTGGCGCAGACGCCGATGGCGGACGGCCGAGCCGCGCTGCGCGCATTCTCGCCGAGCCGCCTCGCCCGGGCGTTGCTCGCGGGGTTGCGCGACGAGTGGTCGCGGCTTCGCCGGCGCCCACCCTTCTACCTCCCGATCGTCGGCCCACCCGAGGCGACCGCGGCCCTGACCACCGACGATGCGGTCAACGGGTACATCCGCCTCGTTCCCGAGGTGACGACCTGGCAGAACCGCTACACCGCGCGCCTCAACCTGCGCTTCGCGCTGTATCGCCCAGTACGCCGCGCCGAGCGGATCACCTGTCCGATCCTGGTCTGCGTGGGTGATCGCGACGGGGTGACATTTCCAGCGCCGGCACGGTCGGTCGCCGAGCTCGCGCCGCGCGGCGAGGCGCGCCACTACGACTCGGACCACTACGAGGTCTACGTTGGCGAGGTGTTCGAGCAAGCGGTCGCCGACCAGACCGAGTTTCTGCGACGTAATCTGCGCGCATGATCGGAGCGGGGACCTTCATCAATCCGCTGCTCAAGGTGCTCACCACGGTGGCGATCCTGGCGGCCGCGTACTTCTTCATCGTCAGGCCGGTGCTCGACACGAGCGAGGACGCGTTCGAGACGGTCAGCCCCGCGTTCGAGGGGATCGACGACGTCGGCAGCGACGTACGCCGCTCGGTCCGCCAGGCCGAGCGGATCCAGGTCCGCAACCAGGCGGCCTCGAGCGCTCAGATCGAGGAGGCGAGCAAGCTCCTGAGCTGCGTCACCTCGGCATCGGCCGACATCAACAAAATCGAGCGCTGCAACAAGAAGTACGACCCGTCTAGCCCCTGACCGGGGTCTGACCCCTCTGTCCCCGGTCCGAGAGCCCTGGACCCGGCTAGGCCGCGCGGGAGAGGAAGTACGCGGACGAGTTGAGGCCGCGGTCGAAGCCGGACCAGGCCTCGCCGTCGGCGAGGTTGCGTTCGATCCGGTCGAAGCTGCCGAGCTTGCCGCCCAGGTTGTCGATCATGTGGACGAGGGTGGCCTCGCGGGTCGCCGGGACCACTGGCGAGCCGTTCTCGAGCGTGCCGTGGTGGGAGAGGATGATGTGGAGGATCGCCCGGGCCACCTCCGGCTCGAAGCCGTCGATCGACTCGATCGCTCGGCGGACCATGTAGTAGCCGAGCGGGATCTCGCCGATCAGGCGGCCGTCGTCGGTGAGGTCGATCGCCAGCGGGTCGTCGTTGTAGGCGCGGGTCTTGCCGATGTCGTGGAGGAGCGCGCCGGTGACCGCGACGTCGCGGTCGATCCCCGGGAACGCGGAGGCCGAGGCGCTGACCGCCTGGGCGACCGAGAGCGAGTGGTCGAGTAACCCGTGCCGGTAGGCCTGGTGGTAGTGCTTGGCCGCCGGCGCATCGCGAAAGCGCGGCCAGATTCGCGACCCCTCGCCCAGGAAGAGGTCGAGGAGCTTGCGCAGGCGGGGATTCTGGACCGTCGAGATCAGTTCGCGAAGGTCGCCCTCGAGCCTGTCGATCGGCGTCTCGGCGACCTCGAGCAGGTCGGCGTGGTCGTACTCGCCCTCTCCGGCCTCGCGCACGGTCTTCACGGTCAGGCTCGGCCCGTACTTCTCGTGCACGCCGAAGCGGCCCTCGACGATCACGATCGAGCCCGGGGCGCAGCACTCGAAGGCCGCGTCGACCTCCTCCCAGACCTTTGCGGCGACCCGGCCCGTGCGGTCGGCGAGCATCAGCTGAAGCCAGTCGCTTCCGTCCTTGCGCTGTCGCCGATCACGGCCGCGGACCACGAACGCCGCCGCGACCTGCTGGCCGTCGGCGAGGTCGCGGACGAAGACCCTGCCGTTCCCATTCGGACCGGAGTGCCCGTTCGCCGCCACCGCGGCCTCGAATCCCATCTGCGCGCTCATCGTTCTCGAAAGTAGAGAGCGGAGCGGACGGGATTCTCTCCCTGGGAACGATCGGCCGGAGGTTGCGAACATGCTCGTTGCAGATGGCCGGCAACGACGAGCAGGCTCAGCTTCACGCGCTCCTCGCAGAGCAGGCGGCGCTGCGCCGGGTCGCGGTCATGGTCGCCAGCGATACCCCCGCGGCGACCCTGTTCGACCGGGTCTGCGAGGAGCTCGGAGGCGTCCTCGATGTCAAGAGCACGGACATGATCCGCTATGACGACGAGAGCTCCGCCACGGTGGTCGGTACCTGGGCCGCAAGCGGCACACCCTCCTTCCCAGTCGGCGAGCGGATCCCCGTCGAGGGCCAATCCGTCACCGCGAAGCTGCACCGGACCGGCCTTCCCCAGCGGGTCGACGACTATCTCGACGTCGAGGGCGAACTCGCGGAGCGACTGCGCGCAGCCGGCATCCGCTCCGTGGTCGGGGCCCCAATCCACGTCGCCGGCGGGCTCTGGGGCGGGATCATGGCGACCAGCGAGCGGCCCGGCGCCTTTGCTCCCGGCACCGAGCAGCGCATCGGGGACTTCGCCGAGCTGGTCACCGCGGCACTCGCCAACGTCGACGCCCGCGAACAGCTCGCCTCGTCACGGGCCCGGATCGTCACGGCCGCGGACGACGCGCGGCGGCGCATCGAGCGCGACCTGCACGACGGGGCTCAGCAGCGGCTGGTCTCGCTCGCGCTCAACCTGCGGCTTTTGGAGTCGAAGCTCGAAAGCGGTTCCGACGCCGCGCGCGAGCTCGCGGCCGCGCGCGCGGAGCTCGACCATGCGCTAGACGAGCTCCGCGAGCTGGCTCGCGGAATCCACCCGAGCGTGCTCACCGATCGCGGGCTGGAGGCCGCGCTCGTCGGACTGGCCCACCGCTCGCCCGTGCCCGTGGAGCTCGACACGGACGGCTGCGACGACCTCCCGCCCGCACTTCAGACGACCGCCTACTTCGTGGTGGCCGAGGGGCTCACGAACGCCTTCAAGTACGCCCGATGCGACCGCGTCGAGGTACGCGTTCAGGCGGATAACGGATGGGCGACCGTCGACGTCCGCGATGACGGGATCGGTGGCACCGACCCCGCGGCGGGCTCCGGCCTGCGCGGGCTCGCCGACCGAGTCAGCGCACTCGGCGGAACCCTCGAGATCGAGAGCCCACCCGGCCGGGGGACGGCGATCCGGGCGAAGATGGCGGTTGGGGCGGCGAAGGGGCTCAGCGCGCCCGTGGCCTGATGACGCGGGGCGGAACCGAACCATTACGGGAGCCGAATGGCTGAAAGGGAGAGGTGAGCGCAGAGCGCAGGGCAGTGGCGAAGGCCACCCGTCGCCTGATCCCGTTTCTGTTCGGGATCTACATCGTGGCCTACCTGGATCGCGTGAACGTGAGCTTCGCGCAACTCCAGCTCGAGGGCGACCTCGGCTTCAGCGACACGATCTTTGGCCTCGGCGCCGGCGTCTTCTCGCTCGGCTACGTGATCTTCGGCATGCCGAGCAATCTCGCGCTGAACCGCTTCGGGGCGCGCCGCTGGCTGGCCGCGATCATGATCGCGTGGGGCCTGCTGTCGGCGTCGATGATGTTCATCGAGAGCGCGGAGAGCTTCTACGTCCTGCGCTTCCTGCTGGGCATCGCCGAGGCCGGCTTCTTCCCGGGGATCGTGCTCTACCTCACCTGGTGGTTCCCCGAGGCCGACCGCAGCCGCACCCTCGCGCTCTTCATGACCGCGATCTCGGCATCGTACGTGGCGGGCGGCCCGATCTCGGGTGGCCTGCTCGAGCTCGACGGGCTTGCGGGCCTGGACGGGTGGCAGTGGCTGTTCTTGTGTGAGGGACTGCCCGCCGTCGCTCTCGGCTTCGTCGCGCTGCGCTTTCTCGACGATCGCCCGGCCCAGGCGGAGTGGCTCGAAGCGGACGAGCGTGAGGCGCTCAGCTCGCAGATCGACGAGGAGTTGCGCGCCAAGGCCGGCGAGGGGCCCGGCAGCCGCATCCGCGACGCGCTCCGCAGCGGGCAGGTGTGGATCTTCGCCCTCCTCTACTTCATCATCCTCTCGGCGGCGTTCGGGCTCACCTTCTTCGTGCCCGACCTCGTGCAGGAACGCACCGGTTTGAGCGACTTTGAGGTCGGAGCCAGCGCCGCGATCCCCTACGCGATCGCGACGGCCGCCATGGTCGTCCTGGCCCGCAAGGCCGACCGCAGCGGGCGGCGGCGGCAGTACGTCATCGGCCTGGGGCTGCTGGGAGTGGCGGGCACGGTGCTCACCGCCTACGCGCAGTCGGTGCCGACGCTGCTGCTTGCGCTCACGCTGGCGACGGTGGGCCTGCTGGCCGTGATCCCGATCTTCTGGTCGCTGCCGACCGGGTTCCTCACCGGCAGCGCCGCGGCTGCCGGCATCGGGGCGATCGCTGCGATCGGCAATCTGGGCGGCTTCTTCGGCCCCGCGCTCACGGGAGTGATGGAGGACTCGACGGGGGACTTCGTGGCGCCCTTCATCGTGCTGGCCGCGCTGCTCCTCGTCGGTTGCCTGCTCACGCTCCTGACGCGCGAGCCGCCGCCCGCCGCGCTGCCTGCCGAGCCGGCTCGCGAGCCGGCCGCGGCGGCCGCCGAGCCCTAGTGATCATCGGCCGGACGGCGATGGCGAGGGGCAGAATCGAACTGCCGACACCACGATTTTCAGTCGTGTGCTCTACCAACTGAGCTACCTCGCCCGATAGCGGGGAAAGGCTAGCGACGAGTCGTGGACCTGTCCCTCTGGGGGTCAGACCCCCTGGAACGGCGAGAGCCCCGCGGGGCGACACGGGGCTCTCGACCTGGGCATCCCTCTCGATGCCCGACTAGAAGCCGCTGACGTTGAGCAGGCGCTCCTTGATCGGGTCGGGATCGTCGCCGTCGTTCCAGTCGAGCGTCCCCGCGGACTGAAGCGCTGACTTGACCTGGGCCGGGGTGGCGGCCGGGTTGGTCGCCTTGTGCAGTGCCGCCGCGCCGGCGACGTGCGGGCTCGCCATCGAGGTGCTGCGATCACGAACGCAAGACGAGCCCTTCATCAACCCTCCGACTTCAAATGTTCATCCCCGGGCGTCCGTGCCCGCACTAACCCCTTGCCCTGCCTACCAGGTCTACGGCGCCGCTAAACCTTGCCTACTGGTGACCGTTGCCACGAGCCGCCTCGAGCGTCGCCTGGACCGCCTCAATCGGGTTAGACGCCGTCTGGATCCCCGGCAACGACCAGCTCTCCAGCGCGACCACGGGTCTGCCGAGCCGCCGGGCGAAGGCGATCTCCGACAGCGTCCCCCACTCGCCGCCCACGGCGACGACTGCATCCGACGTGGCGACGACGGCGAGATTTCGGGCGTGGCCGATCCCGGTGGCGACCGGGTGCGTCACATGGGGATTGGCCTCGTCCGGTGACTCGCCGGGGACGATCCCGATCACCTCGCCGCCGGCGTTCGCGGCCCCGCGGGCGGCGGCCTCCATCACCCCGCCGAGCCCGCCGCAGACGACTCGCGCGCCGGCCTCGGCGAGCAGCCGGCCCACCTCCTCCGCGTGCGCCGCGCGCTCCGGATCGTCGACGCCGCCGCCGATCACCGCGATCTGCGCCGGCCGATTCAAGCCGCGCGGCTGCCGGGGCGCCGCTCGGCCCCGATCGCGTTGATCATCCCCTCCATCAGCTCCAGCGCCCCCGCCTTGTGCAGTGGCTCGTTGAGGTTCCCGCACTTCGGGCTCTGCACGCAGGACGGGCAGCCGTCGCGGCAGGGGCATTCGCCGATCAGGCGAGCGGCGTCGGCGAGCAGTCGCTCGAACGCCTCGAACCCCCGCCGTGAGATGCCGACGCCGCCGGAGTGGCCGTCGTAGATGAAGATCGTCGGCATCCCGGTCTGGAAGTGGACGTTGGTCGACAGGCCGCCGATGTCCCAGCGGTCGCACATCGCGAGCAGCGGTAACACCGCGATCTGCGAATGCTCCGTCGCGTGCAGCGCTCCGAGCTGCACGTCGGGCGGCAGAGCGCCGGGCCCGGCGAGCTCGTCCGGCAGGAGGTACCAGAGCGCCTGGGTCGGGAAGTTCTGCTCGGGCAGGTCGAGGCCGACCATCTCCACCACCTCGTGGTCGGAGAGCCGTTTGCGCTGAAACGAGAGCACCTGCTCGGTCACCGACACCTCGCCGAACGACAGCTCGACGCCCCCCACCTCGCGGGTCTGGGAGACCGACTCGATGAAGACCTCGGTCTCCTTCTTCGGCTGCGTGTACCAGTCGCCGTCGAAGCTCTCGACGATCGCCCGCCGCGCCTCGATGTCGAGCTCGCGGACCTCGTAGGAGCGACCCAGGTGCAGGTAGACCGCGCCGGGGTGGACGGTGGAGAAGGCCCGCCCGGCCTCGACCGAGCCGAGGAGCTCGCCCGAGTCCCGCTCGACGATCGCGATCGAGTCCGCGGAGGCGGAGCGAAGCGACACCGCCCCGGCCGGGAAGCCGGGTCCGCGCGGGTAGTAGCGGCCTCCCCGCCCCCGCCGCAGCTCGCCCACCCGGACGAGCTCCGCCGCCCCCTCCTCCCAGTCGGGTCCGAGGGTCTCCGCGTCCTCCGCCCCCAGCGGCGCCTCGAAGGCCGCGGCGAGCAGGTGGGCGAGGCGGATCCGCTCGTTGCGGTGGTCGAGGATCGCCGCCTCCACCGGCCGGCCGATGAACTCGTCCGGATGGCGGCAGAAGAACTGGTCGAGCGCGTCCTGGCCCGCGACATAGAGCGCGATCCCCTCGCGGCGGCGGCCCGCCCGCCCCCACATCTGGCGGAGGCTGGCGACCGTGCCGGGGAAGGTGACGCAGAGCGCCGCGTCAAGCTCGCCGATGTCGATCCCCAGCTCGAGCGCGTCGGTGGCGACCACCGCGAGCAGCTCCCCGGAGACCAGGCGCGCCTCGATCTCGCGGCGCTGCTGCGGCGTGTAACCGGCGCGGTAGGGCGCGATCCGCTCGGCCAGCTCGCCGTGACCCTGGTCCTCGAGCCGCATTCGCGCGAAACGCTGGATCAGCTCGATCCCGCGGCGGCTGCGCAGGAAGCAGATCGTCCTCACGCCGGCGGCGACCAGGTCGGCGAGGAGCTCGGCCGATTCCGAGAGCGGCGAGCGGCGAGTGCCGGTCGCCTCGTCGATCAGCGGCGGGTTCCACATCCCGATCCGGCGTCCGGCTCGGGGGGCGCCGTCTGAGTCGACCAGCGCGAACGGCTCTCCCACCAGCTCCTCGGCGAGCTCGACGGGGTTCGCGATCGTCGCCGAGGCGAGCAGGAAGCGCGGCGACGCGCCGTAGGCGGCCGCGACCCGGCGGAGCCGCCGCAGAACGTTCGCGACGTGCGAGCCGAAGACGCCGCGATAGGTGTGGGCCTCGTCGACGACGATCCAGTCGAGCCGGGCGAGAAGCTCGCCCCACCGCTTGTGGTGTGGGAGCACCCCGACGTGGAGCATGTCGGGGTTGGTCAGGATCGCGTTCGAGCGACGGCGTATCTGCGGGCGATGCTCCCGCGGGGTGTCACCGTCGTAGATCGCCTGGCGCAGGGAGCCGAGCCCGCAGATCGCCGAGCTTGCGGGCCTGGTCCTGGGCGAGAGCCTTGGTCGGATAGAGGTAGAGGGCGCGCCTGCTCGGGTCGCGGACGAGGGAGTCGAGGACCGGCAGGTTGAACGACAGCGACTTGCCGGAGGCCGTGCCGCTGGTGACGATCAGGTTGCCCTGGCTGGCCGCGGAGAACGCCTCGGCCTGATGCGAGAAGAGCCGCTCGATCCCCGCCGCGCGAAGCCGGTCGGCCAGCTCGGGGGCGAGGTCGTCCGGGAGCTCGACGGAGGCCGCCGCTCGAAGCTCCTCGGCGCTGGTCGCGACCAGGCGACCGTCGTCCGCCCCGGCGCCGACTACCCACTCCCAGGCGGTCGCCACCGCCTCGCCGGCCGGGGCGAGGCTATCCATGAGCGATCCGCCCGGCGACCCGGACCGCGTCGAGCGCGCTTCGGTCGTGCAGGCGCAGGACCTGCGCGCCCGAGGCGACCGCGAGCGAGGCCGCAGCGCAGGTCGCCCATTCGCGTTCCTCGGCCCCGACTCGCTCCTCCCACGAGCCCGCGAGCACGGCCCCGAGGAAGTCCTTGCGCGAGAGCGAGACGAAGAGCGGCCTGCCGAGCGAGTGGAGCTCGCCGAGCCGGCGCAGGACCTCGAGGCCGTCGGCCACCGAGAGGTCGAAGTCGAAGCCCGGGTCGATCGCGATCCGCCGCTCGTCGATCCCGGCCCCCATCGCGGCCTCGATCCGGGCCGAGAACCACGATTTCAGGTGCTCGACCGGGTCGTCGTAGCGGGGCGGCTCGCGCTCCGCCCGCGGCGGCCCCTCGATGTGCATGAGGACGTAGCCGCAGTCGGTGCCCCCGACCGCGGCGAGCATCTCGGGACCGCCGCCCCCGATGTCGTTGATCGCCGCCGCTCCAGCCTCGGCGGCGGCCGCTGCGACCTCGGGCGAGAAGGTGTCGGCGCTGACCGGCACGCCGGAGCGACCCGCGAGCCGCCTCGACCGCCGGCACGAGCTTGGAGATCTCCTCCTCGGCGCTGACCGCAGGGCCGCTCGCCGCCGGCACGGCGCCGACGTCGAGCAGGTCGAACCCGGTGGCGACCAATTCCAGGCCATCCTCCACCGCTCGCTCGGGGGTGCCGCTGCGGGCACCCGAGAAGAACGAGTCCTCGGTGACGTTGACGATGCCCGCGACCAGCGGCAGCGCCAGCTCGAGGTCGCGGTCTGGAAGCCTCCAACTGCGCGCCGGGGCGCTCGCGGGTGCCTCACTGAGCATCGCGGTTACGGTACTTCGCCGTGGCGCTCGCCTGTGTATACACGGATCTCGACGGGACCCTCCTCGGCCGCGGCGGCTCGCTCTTCCGCGACGCCGAGGGCAACTTCTCCCGCGCCCAGGCGCGAGCGCTGGAGGCGCTCCACCGCGCCGGGGTCGAGGTGGTCGTCAAGTCCGGACGCCGCGAGGCCCAGGTGCTCGAGGACTCGCGTCTGATGGGGCAGAGCGCCTACATCTACGAGGCCGGCTGCGCCGTCGTGATCGACGGGGAGCGGACCTACCTGACCGGCGACCTGGTCACCGACGAGGAGGGGACGGTCTACGAGAAGATCGTCGCCGCGGGCGTCCCGGACCTGCTCTTCGAGCGCTATCCCGACCGGCTCGAATACCACTCGCCGTGGCACGTCGACCGCGAGCTCTCGCACCTGTTCAGGGGCAAGGTGGACGTCGCGGAGGCGAACGACGCTGCTCGCCGAGCACGATCACGCCGAGCTCCGCCTGCTCGACAACGGCGCGATCGGCCGGCCGATGCCCGGCCTCGATATCACCCACGCCTACCACCTCGTCCCGCGAGAGGCGTCGAAGGCGAAGGCGGTCGCCTTCCACATGCGCGCGCGAGGCTATGCGCCGGAGGAGTGCATCGCGATCGGCGACTCGGTCGAGGACCTCCAGGTCGCCGACGTCGTCGAGCGCTTCTTCGTCCCGTCGAATGGGCCGGCGCGCGACCCCGGCATCCGGGAGGCGATCGCCGAGCGGGCCAACGTCACCGTCACCGAGGGGGCGATGGGCGACGGCTTCTACGAGGCGGTGGTGGGGACGCTGGCGGAGGACTAATCCCGCCGCGGCGCCGCCGCCGGACCCCTGATGCGGGCCAGCAAGCCGTCGACGAGGCGGGGAGCCAGATCGTTAAGGGCGAGCAGGCGGACGATGCCCGGGACATGGACCTCGCGACGGTCCTCCTCGATCGCGCGGAGCACGGCATCGGCGACCTCGTCGGCCGAGATCGCCTCGTCGGAGCGGCGCCAGTCGGGGACCTTGTCGGGCTGGTGGTCGTGGAGGCTGGTCTCGACCTCGCCCGGCAGCACGGCGGAGACGCTGACGCCGGTGCCCGAGAGCTCGTGCCGGAGCGCCTCGGCGAACCCCTTGTCGGCCGCCTTGGTCGCGCCGTAGACGGCGCCCCACGGGAATGCCCGCAGGCCGGCGCCCGAGGACACGACGACGATGTGACCGCGCGCCCGGGCGAGCATCGGCTCGAGCGCGGCGTGCACCGTGTAGATCGTCCCGAGCACGTTCAGGTTCACCATCTGCTCGGCGTGCTCGATCGGCTGGTCGGCGAACGGCCCGTAGTGGGCGAGGCCGGCGTTGGCGACGACGAGCTCGAGCCCGCCCGCCTCCTCGACGAACCGGGTCACCGCCGCCGCGATCGCCTTGCGGTCGGTGACGTCGGCGGGCAGCGCGATCGCTTCGTCGCCGAGCTCGGAAGCGAGCGCCTCGAGCTCCTCCGCTCCGCGCGCCGCGACTCCCACCCGCACCCCGCGGCCGGCGAGCGCAATCGCCGTCGCCCGGCCGATTCCGCGGGTGGCCCCGGTGACGATCGCGCGCGTTCCAGGCTCGATCTGCACGGGTGGATCGTATGACCCGATGACTAAACTCGATTCGATGGCCCAGGAGCACGCGACGATCGCGGAGGAGGAGTACCTCCAGAGCATGTTCTGGCTCGAGGAGGCGGGGTTGCCGATCACCGGGGCGAACATGGCGCGGGCGATGCAGCTCTCGGCGCCGACGGTGCACGAGATGATCGGCAGGCTCGAGCGCGACGGGTACGTCACCCGCTCCGACGACAAGTCGCTCCGCTTCACCGACGACGGGCGCGGCCAGGCGCGGGCGATCGTGCGCCGCCACCGTTTGATCGAGCGCTTCCTCACCGACATCCTGGGGATCCCCTGGGACGAGGTGCACGAGGAGGCGGAGCGGCTCGAGCATGCGATGTCGCCGGTCCTCGAAGAGCGGATGCTCGCGGCGATCGGCGACGCGAAGACCTGCCCCCACGGCCACCCGATCGTCGACGGCGCGCGCGAGCAGGGCGTTTTGCTCGCCGACTGCGCCCAGGGTGCGGAGATCGAGGTGCTGCGCTTCGAGAACGAGGCCGAGGAGCTACTCCACTACCTGAGGGGAAGCGGGCTGCACCCGGGCTTGAAGGGAACGATCGCGTCCGCGAATGGAGATGACGTCGTCGTCAGCTCGCCCGACGGCGAGCATGCGGTCACCCGCAGCGTCGCCGAGACCGTCTCCGTGCGCGCCGACCCGGCTCCGCCGCCGCGGCCCCCGCTGCCCGACCAGCTCGAGCTCTCGAGCGACCGCTACGGCCGCTAAGCGCGCGGGGACACAGGGGTCAGACTCCGTTCAAGTTTGGCCGCAGATCTGGCGCAGGCGGCGGTAGAGCGCCAGGTCCTGCGGCCGGGCCGGCATCGCATGGTGGCGCCCGGTGCTCTCGTGGTCGCGGATCGCCGCCGCGAGCGCCGAGAAGCGCTTCGCGTCGCGAGCCTCGCCGTTCCCCTCGCCGATCGCCCTCACGTCTCCGGCGACGCCGTCGGCTGCTGTCGCTCCACCCTCGATCATCCACACTGGACCCATGCAAGCCCCTCCTCTCGTCCTCGTCGACCCATTGAGCCGAAGCTAGTCCGCGGGACTCAATCCAGCGTTATTTCTGCGTGAACGCGGACTAAACGGGGCTCGCTGAGCGAGCTCGTTCGAGCGCCCGCGCGATGCGGCCGACGCCCTCGGGGATCTGGTCCGCGGGAACGCTCGCGAACGAGAGCCGCAGGGAGGAGCGTCCGCCCTCGAGCATGAAGTCCGATCCGGGGAGGAACGCGACGCCCTCCTCCTTGGCGACCTGTGCCAGCTCGACCGTGTCGACGTCGTCGGAGAGATCGAGCCAGAGGAAGTAGCCGCCCGCCGGGACGACGAAGCTGGCCTCCGGGATCTGCTCGCGCAGGCTTGCCACGAGCGTCTCGCAGCGCTCGCGGAGCGCCTCGCAGACCACCTCGATGTTGCGATCGAGCCCGCCCGATCGGCAGAGCTCGAGCACGATCGACTCGGCGAGCATGTTCGGCGAGATGTAGGTCTCGTTGGCGCGCTTCGCGAGCGCCTTGATCTCGTCGACCGGGCCGGCCAGGTAGCCGACCCGCACCCCGGGGCTGACCGTCTTGGAGAACGAGGAGGCGTGGATCAGCTTCACCTCGCCGCCGGTCCCGGCCATCGAAAGCATCGTCGGCGGGCACTTCTCGGCGAAGCAGATCTCGCGGTAGGGGTCGTCCTCGAAGAGCCAGAAGCCGTGCTCGCGGGCGAGCTCGACCAGGCGATGTCGCTTCTCCTCGGAGAGCGTGCAGCCGGCCGGGTTGTGGAAGTTCGGGATCACGTGGACGAGCTTGACGGGGCCGGCCGCGAGCTCGCGCTCGAGCCCCTCGACGTCGATCCCGTCGTCCTCGAGCGGCACCCCGACGACGTCGACGCCGTGGCGGCCCATCAGGAGCAGGGTCCGGTCGTAGGAGGGCTGCTCGACGATCACGCGGTCGCCGGGCTCGAGCGCATGCTCGAAGAGCATCGCCCCCGCCTCGAGCGAGCCGTTGGTGACCATCACCTCGTCGGCGGAGGCGAGGCCGTGGCGCTCGGCGATCCACTCGCAGAGCCCGGGATGGCCGATCCCGACGCCGTAGGAGAGCGCCTTCTGCCAGTCGTTCTCGAGCGGCGTCGGCGGCCGCCTCGCGGACGCGCCTCCGCCGGAAGGATGTCGGCGCTCGGGGCGCCGCGAGCGAAGCTGATCACCTCTGCGGCCATGGCCTGCCGAGTATAAGAACGGCGCGGGTCGGAGCTCTTGGAGAGGGGACCTTGCGCCGGGCCCCACGGTGTGAGACGCTCGCCAAAGGATGACGGCGGCAGGTACCGGGGCCGGATCGCCCAGCTCGCGAATGGTCGACCACCTGCGCGCGAACGTCGTCGGCTACGTCGCCCTTTTCGTCGCACTCAGCGGGACCGCGATCGCGCTTCCGGGCAAGAACACCGTCGACTCCGGCGACATCAAGGAGAAGACCGTCAAGACCAGCGACCTGGCGCCCAAGGCCGTGAAGGAGTCGCGACTGGCCCCGGACGCGGTGAGCTCGGTCGGCCGTCGCCGACGCTTCGCTCACGGGCGCCGATCGTCGCGGCCGACTCGATCGGCGGCGCGGTCGGTCGACGAGTCGAGCCTGTTCAACGACGACTCCCTGACCGGTGCCGATGTGGACGAGTCGACGCTCGGCCAGGTGCCGGCAGCTGCGAACGCTGCGAACGCCGGCCAGCTCGGCGGAGTCGGCCCGAACGGCTACCTGCGTTGCGGCGGCACGATCCCGTCCGGGGTAACGATCACCGGGCGCTTACCTCCGCTGATGAGGACGACGACGAGCGACGTCCGTGCACTCAGCGAGAGCTGCTGCCCGCGCCCGTCGATCTCACCGACGGACAAGTGAACTTCAACCCCTCGACGGTCGGCGGCGACGACGACGCCGCCTGCTCCGGGTCCTTCGATGCGCCCACCTCTCCGCCAGGCAAGGTCTGCATCTACCACAACGGAAGCGGGGACTGCGTTCAGGACGCGTCGGCCACCGGCGTCGCGATCGGCGGCGGCGGTCCGCAGAGCCGGTTCGGTTTCGGAATAGACGGCCCGAACTGTCCCGTAGCGTCCGGTAACGCGTAAATCCGCGGCACCTGGGCGTACACCGCCCCCTGAGCGCTAAGCGGCGGCCTTCAGCGCCTCGACCGCGAGCTCGGCGGTCTCGGTCGGGCTGCGGCCGACGCGCGACGCCCTTCGCCTCGAGCGCCTCCTTCTTTGCGTCGGCGGTGCCCGAGGAGCCGGAGATGATCGCGCCGGCGTGGCCCATCTGCTTGCCGGGCGGCGCGGTGAAGCCGGCGATGTAGGCGACCACCGGCTTCGAGACCGACTCCTCGATGTACTCGGCCGCGCGCTCCTCGGCGTCGCCGCCGATCTCGCCGACCATCACGATCAGCTCGGTCTCGGGGTCGGTCTCGTACTGCTCGAGCACGTCGATGAAGTCGGAGCCGACAATCGGGTCGCCGCCGATGCCGACGATCGAGGAGTTGCCCATCCCGGCCTGGGCCAGCTCGTTGCCGATCTGGTAGGTGAGGGTGCCGGACTTGGAGACGACGCCGATCGGGCCCTGCTCGAAGAAGTGCGCCGGGATGATCCCGACGTTGGCCTTGCCGGGCGAGAGCACGCCGGGGCAGTTGGGGCCGATCAGGCGCACGCCCGCCTCCTGCGCCCTCCAGTAGGTCTTGAGCATGTCGTGGACCGGGATCCCCTCGGTGATCGCGATCACCGTCTCGATCCCGGCGTCGATCGCCTCCTCGATCGCGCTCGCGGCGAAGCGCGCGGGGACGAAGATCATCGAGGTGTTGGCGCCGCGCTGCTCGCGGGCCTCGGCGATCGTGTCGAAGATCGGCACGCCCTCCACCTCCTGGCCGCCCTTCTTCGGCGTGACGCCGGCGACCAGGTCGGTCCCGTACTCGCGGTTGCGCAGCCCGTGGAAGCTTCCCTCGCGGCCGGTGAGGCCGGAGACGACGAGCTTCGTGTCCTCGCCGACGATGATGCTCATCGCGCCAGCTCGACGACCTTCTCGGCGGCGCCGAGCATCGTCTTCTCCTCGGTCAAGGTCGGCAGGTCGGCCTCGCGCAGGATCGCGAGGCCCTCCTCCGAGTTGGTGCCGTCGAGACGGACGACGAGGGGCATGTCGATCTCGACCTCCTTCGCAGCCTGCACGATCCCCTTGGCCACCTCGTCGCAGCGGGTGATGCCGCCGAAGATGTTGAAGAGGATCGCCGTTCACCTTCTCGTCCGAGGTGATCACCTCGAGCGCGTCGACGATCGCCTCCGCCTTCGAGCCGCCGCCGGCGTCGAGGAAGTTGGCCGGCTCGCCGCCGGCCTGGGCGACCACGTCGAGCGTCGACATGCAGAGCCCCGCGCCGTTGCCGAGGATGCCGATGTTGCCGCCGAGCTTGACGTAGGTGAGGCCCTTCTCCTTCGCCATCGTCTCCTGCGGGTCCTCGGCGGAGTCGATCGGTCGAGTTCCGCCAGCTCGGGGTGGCGGAAGAGCGCGTTGCCGTCGATCGTCACCTTGGCGTCGAGCGCGAAGACCTCGCGCTCTGTGGTGACGATCAGCGGGTTGACCTCGATCAGGGTCGCGTCCTCGGCGACCGCGACGTCGACCAGGGTGACGAGCATCTCGGCGACCTGGTCGACCACGTCGTCGGCGATCTTCGCCTCGCTCGGCGATCTCCCTCGCAACGTCGAGCGAGAGCTCCGCGTCCGGCGGGACGTGTCGGCGGACCAGCGCCTCTGGGTCGGTCTCGGCGATCTCCTCGACGTCCATGCCGCCGAGCGCCGAGAGCCATCACCAGGAGCTTCTTCTCGGAGCGGTCGAGGATCACCGAGGCGTAGTACTCGTGGGCGATCTCGCGACGCCTGCTCGACCCAGAGGTCGTGGACGGTGAAGCCGCGGATGTCCATCCCGTGGATCGCCTCGGCGTGCTCGGTGGCCTCGTCGCGGTCGTTGGCGATCTTGATCCCGCCGGCCTTGCCGCCGCTTGCCGATCCGCACCTGGGCCTTGATCACGGCCGGGTAGCCGATCTCCTCGGCCGCCTCGACCGCGCTCTCCGGATCCGCCGCGTGCCTGCCCTCGGGCACCTTGACGCCGTGCTTGGCAAAGAGCTGCTTGCCCTGGTACTCGAGGAGGTCCACGCGCGGCGGGAGCCTACCCCTTGCCATAATCCCGCGCCGCCATGGCGCTTCCGAAGCTCAAGGACATCAAGTGGGTGACCACGGACTGTTACGGGACCCTGATCGACTGGGAGAAGGGGATCTCCGACGCGTTCCAGCAAGGAGGCCGAGCGCGACGGCTTCAGCTTCGACGAGCGGCCCTTCATGGAGCGCTTCTTCGAGGTCCAGCAGGAGGTGATGGCGGGCTCGTACGAGCTCTACGCCGAGGTCCTGCGCCGCACCGCGGTCAAGGTCGCGGGCGAGATCGGCTGGGAGCTCGAGCCCTCGCGGGCGCAGTTCCTGCCCGACAGCGTCGCCTACTGGATGCCCTTCCGGGAGGCGAACGCCGCGATGGACCGGATCTCGAAGCGGTACGACGTCGGGCATCGTCTCCAACATCGACGACAAGCTGCTGGGCGTCTCCCGGCGGCACCTTCGCACCGAGCTCGACCTCGTGGTCACGGCGCAGCAGGTGCGCAGCTACAAGCCCGACCCCGCCCACTTCAAGGAGTGCGCGCGGCGGCTCGGCGGCAAGAAGGGCTGGCTCCACATCGGCTAGCGGCTACGAGGCCGACGTGGCGCCCGTGCTGAAGATGAACGTGCCGGTGATCTGGGTCAACCGCCGCGGCGAGAAGCTCGAGGGCCGCAAGCCACCCTCGGCCGAGGTCAAGACCCTGCGCGACGCGGCGAAGAAGCTCGGCGCGGGAAGCTGACGCCTCCCGCCGCAGATCCAGCCGATGAAGCGATGGTCGCGCGGGCGCACGAGCGCTTCGCCGCCGAGCGGGCGCGAACCATCGGCGCCGGCGCGGAGGCGGCCCTCCCGAACCTGGTCGTGATCGGCGGGCTCAAGTGCGGGACGACGAGCCTTCACCACTACCTCGGCCTGCATCCCGAGATCGGCATGTCGCGGCCGAAGGAGCTCAACTTCTTCGTCGCCGAGCTGAACTGGGAACTCGGCGAGGACTGGTACGCGAACCACTTCTCGGCCGCCGACACCGGTCCGCGGCGAGACCTCGCCCCACTACACGAACGAGCCGCGCTTCTCCGGCGTCGCGGAGCGGATACGCGAGACGCTCGGCGCCGAGGCGAAGGTGGTCTACATGGTCCGCGACCCGATCGACCGGATGCTCTCCCACTACCTCCACAACGTCGGCGGCGGCTACGAGAGCCGAGCCGCTCGAGCGGGCCTCGGCGGACCCGAGAGCGCCTACGTCCAGCGCTCCCTCTACGCGATGCAGCTCGAGCCGTACCTGGAGCGGCTCGGGCGGCGAGCGGGTCGAGGTCGTCGCCCGCGAGGAGCTTCGCGACGAGCGCGAGGCGGCGATGCGGCGGATGTTCGAGTTCCTCGGCGTCGACGCAGGACTTCACCTCGCCCCAGTTCTCGCGCGAGTGGGAGACCGGCAGCGGCAAGGGCGGCGGCGGGTTCCGGTTCATGGACCGCGCCGTCCGGCTGCCGGGCCTGCGCGCGCTCGACCGCAACTTCGACCGGCTGCCCGAGTCGCTTGCGCTGGGTGGTCGAGCGGATCGTCCACGACCCCGGCTCCGGCGAGGCGCCGAAGCCGGAGCTGCCGGCGGAGCTCGCGAGGGCGGCTCGTGGAGCGCTTCCGTCCCGACGTCGAGCGGTTGGAGGGGCTCACGGGCAGGGGCTTCGGCTGGTTCGACACCCGTCGCGACTGATCCGCTACCCGTCTGACCCTGCTTGATCACGTTTGGCGCACGTTTGGTGGCAATACCCGGGTATATACTGGGTCGCGTGGCAAAGGTGATGATCTCGATGCCCGACGAGCTGCTTCGGAAGGTCGACGCGGCGGCGCAAGCATGGGACACGAGCCGAAGCGGGTTCCTCCGGCAGGCGGTCGAACGAGAGCTCGATCGCCCCACACCTGAGGGGATTGAGCGGGCGCTGGCCGAAGGGCGAGCTCTGTTGGCGGATGCCGGTGCGTGGGATTCGGCCGCACTGATCCGCGAGATGAGAGACGAGCGGACGAAACGTGACGAAGATCTTCTGTGATTCGAACGTCGCGCTGAAGTGGTTTCACGTCGAGGGAGAGGAGCAGATGGCCGAGTCGACGGCGATCGTGAGATTGGGCCGCCGCCGCGACACAGAAGTTCGGATCCTCGACCTGACCTACTTCGAGATCGGGAACGCGTTGGTCCGCAAGAAGCGGCTCGCCACGGAGCTGGTGGTATCCGCTTTTCGCCGATTGCCGCGGCTCACCGGCGTCCCCGTTCGCTTGTCGCTGGATGAGCTATCAATGGCTGCCGGGCTCGCGGAGGTCCACGGCCTCACTTTCTACGACGCCGCATATTGGGCGGCATCGGTTAGCCACCAGGCCGAATTGGTGACCATGGACGCTGCACTCCTAAAGGCCGGCGCCGGCAGCACCCCGGCGCAGCTCTGCGACCGTCTTGGGATCGAGCCGGAGGCCGTCGCATGAGGATCGCGGTCGCAGCCGACGAGCGAACGGGGGTCGCCGAGCGCGTCGTCGACGAGCTGCGCGAGCGGGGTCATGAGCCGATCGCGCACGGCGCCCTGGTCGACTCCGAGCGCGACGATTGGGCGTGGGCGAGCGAGGCGGCCGCCCGCGACGTCGCCGAGGGGCGGGCGGAGCAGGCGGTGGTCTGCTGCTGGACCGGGACGGGCGCCTCGATCGCGGCCAACAAGGTGCCGGGCATCCGCGCCGCGCTCTGCGGCGACGCCGCCACCGCCGACGGGGCGAGGAAGTGGAACGACGCCAACGTGCTCGCGCTCAGCCTCCGGGCCACCTCCGAGGCCGAGCTTCGGGAGATCCTCGACGCCTGGTTCGGCGGCCGCTCGAGCGAGGAGGCCGACGACCGGGCGAACGTCGAGCACCTCGGCGAGATCGAGGGCGGCTGATCGCCAAGGTGCGGCGCCTTTACCCCGACCCCGCCGAGGTCGACCCCGCGGCCGAGATCGGCTCGCTCGACCTGGTCTCGCTCGCGCACGAGGACCGTCCCTACACGGTCACCAACTTCGTGCTCACGGTCGACGGGCGGGCGACGATCCACGGCCGCTCGGGGCCGATCGGAAGCGACACCGACACCGCGGTCCTGGTCGCGCTGCGCACCCGGGTCGACGCGGTGATGATCGGAGCCGGGACGATGCGCGCCGAGCGCTATGGGCGCGTGGTCGGCGATCCCGACAAGCGCGAGCGGCGAGAGCGCGAGGGCCTAGCCGACGACCCGCTGATGGTGCTCGTCTCCGACAGCCTCGAGCTCCCCTGGGAGGCCGAGCTGTTCACGTGCGGCCAGGGCGAGGTGCTGGTGTTCACCTCGTCCGAGGTGGAGCCGCCGGACACGCCCACGCCGGTCACCGTGGAGCGCCACGAGCACCGGGTCGACCTGGTCGCCGCGGTCCACCACCTCCGCCACGAGCGCGGCGTGCGCGCGTTGCTGTCGGAGGGAGGTCCGCACCTGCACGCCCAGCTCGTCGCGGCCGACCTCGTCGACGAGCTCTTCATCACGGTCGCGCCGAAGCTCGAGGGAGGCGCCGGCCCCGGGCTCGTCGAGGGGCTCCCCGAGCGAACCCTTGGGCTCGAGCTCGTCTGGCTGCTCGAGGACGAAGGCGAGCTCTTCACGCGCTACCGCTACCGCGGGTAGCCGCGGCGGCCCGAAGGACACTGGGCGCCGGCCTCCGCGGAGGCCCGGCGCCCGTCCACTCGTCCACCGTCCCTGGGGGAGGGAGGTCAGGACTTGACGAACGGCTTCACCGCCTTCAGCACCTCGTCCATCGTCAGGGTCTTGTCGAAGGCGGTGTCCGCAGGCAGCTCGCCACGCTGCAGCCGGATCGCGGCCGCGTGGCGCGCCTCGACCTGGACGATCGTGCCGGCGGTCGCCAGCAGCTCCTTCGACTCGATGTCCGGCGCCGCGCCGTTGTAGGCGCTGACCCCGGTGTCCTCGAATGTCTGTGCCAGCTCGAGGAACGCGTCCTCGCTCGAGAACGCGTCGCCGAAGTCGACCTGGGGCGCCTTGGTCGGCTCGCCGCCGAGGTCGCTGATCGTCGACGAGAGCGAATCGACGTGCTCGTTCTCGTCGGACGAGATCAGCTCGACCAAGTCGCCGAGATCCCCCGACGGCTTCAGGTCACTCAGCGCCTGCTCGTAGAACGCGGCCTCGAGGTACTCGAGGGTGAGCGCGAAGTTGAGGATCTCGAGATCGCCCTGGCTCGCGTCCTGGGCGATCGCCCGGCCCAGGAACGGGCCTGCGGCGAGGCCGCCGAGGACGACGCCGGTCGCCAGCGCGCCCTTGGCGAGGAAATCCTCCCGGTTGATCTGCTGTTCCGTGATTTCGGTGTTCCTTTCCATGTCTCCCTCCGTCAAGTGACGATGAAGGGCTGCACCTCCGGCAGCACCTCCTCCGCCGTCGCGGGTGTCGCGAACGCCCCGTCCGGGGTGATCGTCTGGCCGAGAAGCGAGTTGAGCGCCGCGGCATGGCGCCCCTCGACGCTGTGGATCGAAAGTGCCGCCTCGAGGATCGCGGTGTCCTCGATCTCGGCCGCCTGGCCGAGATACGCCGCGGCGCCCAGGTTCTCGACCTCGGCCGCGGTCATCAGCACCGTGTTCGCGTCCTTCAGCTCGAACCTCGTCTTCGGCTGCGGTGCCGGGTCCCCGAGCTCCTTGGCGGTCGCCTCGAGGGCCGCGACGTGCTCCTGCTCGTTCGCGCGGAACTCCTCGATCAGGGCCAGGTCCTCGCCCTTGAACAGGCCGCTCTTGGCGACCTCCTCGTAGAACGCGGCCTCCAGGTACTCGAGCGTCAGCGCGTAGTTGACGATCCCGAGGTCTCCCTCGCCGAACTCCGCGAGGGCGTCGTCGCCGGCGCCGCCGCTGGTCGCGCCGGTGTCGCCGCTCGTCATCTCGTCGTCGTCGTCGCCGCACGCGGCCAGCGCGAGGCCCGCGACGCTCGACCCGCCTGCCAGCAGCATGAACCGCCGCCGCGAGTGGGGATTCTCGATCACGCGCCGAAGGCGGTTGTGCCCGTCCTCGGAATGCGTGTGTCGCTGATTCATGGGACTCCTATCCCTCGTCGATTTCCCCTGCGTCGGTGGGTCTACGGGGCCGGGCGTGGAGCGGATCACTGAAGGCCCCGTTTGATCCGGATCGCCGAGCCGCTCGTAAGGGACGGTCATGGATTTCAGCCTCTGGCAGATAGCGATAGTCCTGGTCATCGCCCTTCTGGTCTTCGGGCCGAAGCGGCTCCCCGATCTCGGCAGGTCGCTGGGGTCCGGAATGCGCGAGTTCAAGGACTCGATCACCGGCAACCACCGCGCTGACGACGCGGACGAGAAGCCGCGGATCGAGAGCGGCTCGTCCACGGGCTCTCCCGAGCGCGAGATGGCCGCCGAGCAACGCGGATAAGCGTGGCGCGCAAGCGGGCGGTCAGCTTCGATGACCGCCTGACGCTGGTCGAGCACCTCGACGAGCTAAGGACGCGACTGATCGTCTCGCTGGTCGCGTTCGGAGTCGCGTTCGCGCTCTGCTTCTGGCAGGACGACCTGATGCTCGACGTCTTCAACGCGGCCCTGCCGGGGGACCGAGAGCCGATCACGCTGGGCGTCACCGAGCCCTTCTTCACGACGCTCGAGATCGCGGCCTACGGCGCCTTCGTGCTCTCGCTGCCGGTGATCCTCTACCAGGTCTACGCGTTCGTCCTGCCCGCCTTCTCGGATGTCGAGCGAAAGGCGGTGGTGCCGTTCCTGGTCGCCGTGCCGATCCTGTTCGTGGCCGGGGTCGCCTTTTCGTACTTCGTCGTCCTGCCGGCCGCGATCGAGTTCCTGCTCAGTTTCAACGCGTCCGACTTCAACATCGAGGTCAGGGCGCGCGACTACTACCGCTTCGTCGGGGTGCTCTGCCTCTCGCTCGGGATCCTCTTCCAGATCCCGATCGGGGTGCTCTCGATCACGCGTCTCGGGATCGTCACCCCGACGCAGCTCTCGCGTAACCGCCGCTACGTGATTCTCGGGATCGCGGTCGTCGCCGCGGCGCTACCGGGCGGGGACCCGATCTCGATGCTCCTGATCATGGCGCCGCTCTTGCTTCTGTACGAGGCGAGCATCCTGCTCGCACGCAGCTTTGGACGGTCCGGCGAGCGTGAGCGCAGCGTGAACCGCGCTGTTCCGGAGTCGGGGTAGGGCTGCTCGTCTAGTCCGGCAGCGGGGCCATCGCCGATCCCCACGGGTCGCGGGGGGACAACGGTGGGATCGCTCCCCTCGCCTCCACCCGGCGCTCGCCGCGACGCAGCATGCGGAGGGCGAGGATCGTGCCGGCGAGGAGCGCCGATGCCGCGAAGCTGACCTGGATACTGAGAATCCCCTCGCGGGTCCAGTAGACGTCGCGGAGGTCGAGGAGGAGGGCGGCCTCGTCGAAGGTCAGGCCAACCCCGGCGCCGAACGGGACCGCGAGGAACTCCTCGAGCCGGTTGCTCTGCGTGACGAGTCCCGCGCCGCCGGCCCCGAAGGCGAGCAGGATCCCGGGGACGAAGTGGTGGACGTGGCGGCCGCCCACGCGGACGTTGCCGAACGGCCACCACCCGCCCCGGATGCCGGCGGTCGAGAAGCGCATCAACGCGAAGCCGCCGAGGAAGCCGGAGAGGATGTTGAAGAGCACGGTCTCGCCGCGAGGGGTCGCCTCGTAGCCCTCGGCGGCGACTGCGACCGTGTCCTGGGTCGCGAGCCCCGCGGTCTCGATCGCCTGCTCCGCGGTGTCCAGCACCCCTGCCGGGGTCGGCTCGCGCACGGCGCGGCGGCGCGCCAGCCGCAGGACCTCGCCGCCGACCACCGTGCCGGCGGTCCCGAGCGCGACCGCCGCAAGGCCGAGGGTCAGTCGGTCCGCCCGCCGTCGGCGGCGGCCCGGGATCAGCCCATTCAGCGCACCCATGCCAAAGAGATGATCGCGCCGCCGCCGGACCGGTCGGCGGCTCGCCTATGTGAGGACACGGTGGAGCCAGCTCTGGACCTGCTCCGCAAGCGAGCCGTCAGGGGCGATCGTGTGGCCGGCGACGAGAGCCGCGAGGTCGTCCTCGCCGGGAGCGGCGACCCTCGTAACGGGGATCTCGAGCTTGACCAGCGAGATCGCCGCCGCCAGCGGGCGGTCGCCCGAGCCGTGGACGATCGCGGCGGCGGGCGCGAGGCGCTTTGCCTGCGCCTCGTAGCCGGCGATCGCCGCGGCGATCGCGGCCGGGTCGTCGCCGTCGGCGACGGGCTCGGCGCGGACCAGCTCGACCTCCCCCTCGAGCCCCGCGAGGGAGGCGACGACGTCCTCGGCGCCCTCGCCGGGCGCGATCAGGAGCTGAGGGCTCACGGAGGAGGACAGAGGGGTCAGACCCCGTTTAGGTTGGGGCGACCAGGAGCTCGGGCCCCTCGTGCGCCCCGCCGACCTTGTTCAGCGCCGGGTTGGCGGGGGCGCTCTCCATTCGCTCCGGCGGGAACGGAACGCAGAGCTCGACCGCGTCATCGGAGTCGGTCTCGGGGTCCAGCCACGCGGACTCGGCCCCGGGGTCGGGAAGCACCACCGGCATCCGGTTGTGGACGCGGGAGACCACGTCGTTCGGCTCCGTGGTGACGATCGTGCATGAGGAAACCCAGTCGCCGTTGATCTTGGCCTTGGTCCACAGACCGGCGAAGGCGAACGGCTCGCCGCCGTCGACGATGAAGCGGACCGGCTGGCGCGGTTGCTTGGGATCCTCGGCCTTCATCCACTCGTAGAAGCCGTCGGCGACGATCAGGCAGCGGTGGCGGATCTTGCCTACGAGCGGCCGGTACGCGGGGCTCTTCTTGAGGTTCTCCGACTTCGCGTTGATCATCTTGTAGCCGGCGTTCAAGTCCTTCGCCCACTTCGGCACCAGCCCCCAGCGAAGGAGCCGCATCTCCCGGTCGGCGTCCTCGCCGTCGCGGACGACGGTCAGCACCTCCTGGGTCGGGGCGACGTTGAAGCGCTCGACGCCGGCGGGCCCGTGCTCCTTGCCGTCGGGGGTCTTGACGTTCTCGGTGACCTTCTCGCCAAGCTTCGCCTCGAACCGCGACGCGAGCGTGTCGTGCTCCTTCTTGGTGAGGGTGTAGCGGCCGCACATGACGGCCTCTAATCCTAGGAACCCGATGACGTGGCGTCCGGCGGCGCGCTCGGTGAGACCTCCGGATGGGCGCGGCGGTACTCGAGGAACTCGCGGACGCCGATTTGCATCGCGGCCGCAACCGGGATCGCGACCAGCGCGCCGACCACGCCCAGCAGGGTGCCGCCGAACAGCGCCGCGATCACGACGACGAAGGGGTCGAGGTTGACCGCGCGACTCTGGATTCGCGGCTGGATCAGGTAGTTCTCGAACTGCTGGTACGCAATCGTGAAGATGAACCAAGCGATCAGGTCGCCGGGGAAGTCGCCCGCGAAGGCGATCACGATGCCGACGATCACCGCGCCGAGCGTCGCGCCGATAAGCGGGATCACGTCGAAGATCGCGACCACGACCGCGAGGGCCAGCGGCGAGGGGATGCCGAGAATCTCGAGGAATATGAAGGCCGCGATGCCGGCGACGGTCGCCTGCGCGAGCGCCCCGCCGACGTAACCGCCGACCGCGTAGGTCATCGCGTCGAGCGCCCGGCGGATCGACTCTGCCTCGCTGGGCGGCCGGCGGGTGAGCAGGCTGTCGATCCACTGGTTTCCGCGCGAGACCAGGAACATGCTGAGGACGAGGATCGTGATCACGGCGAACAGCGAGCTGACGATGCCGCCGCCGATGTCCGCGAGCGTCCCGGCGGCGTTGCCGAGCTGGCCCGCCGCGTCCTCGGCCAGGCCCTCGAGCTTGGCGGTCAGGTCATAGTCCTCATTTAGCTCAGACAGCGTCTCGTTCTCGGAGAAGGTCTCCTCGAGGTCCTGCGCGTACCCGGGGAGGTCGTTGACGAGGTTCGTCCCCGCCTCGACCAGAGGCGGGATCAGGATCGCGCCGATCACGATCGGGGTGAGGATGATCCCGGCGTAGACGATCGCGATCGCGCCCCCGCGCGGCATCCGGCGGTTGAGGCGGTTGACCGGGCCCGAGGCGGCGGCGGCGATGAAGACCGCCAACAGCACGTAGGAGATCGGCGTTCGCAGGCGGTAGATCACGTAGACGGCGAAGGCGGCCGCGACGACGATCGCGACGACCCGGACTACGGCGCGGGTCGACGGGGCTTCCTGCTGCCGAGCGGGCGTGGCGGCCACGCGGCGGATGCTAGGTCGCGCACAAGACGCTTCGGCGACGGTCCACTAGCGTGCCCGCGCATGGCAGAAGGGGACAGCCCGCCGCGGGCACCGGACTCGCGGCGTGCGGCGATCTACGCCGCGGGGGTCCTTCTCGCCGGGCTCGCGGTCGTGGTCGTCGTGGTGGTGCTGGCGGGCTCCGACGGAGGCGGCGAAGGCGGGGCCGCCGACCCGGCCTGCATCGAGGCCTGGAACAGCGACGAGACCGCGGTCGGGTTCGGCCAGCACCAGTTCGGCGGCCACGGGTACGAGCGGGTCCAGATACTTCGGGTCGACGCCGCCGGGGTACCCAGCGATGCCGAGGACGCGCTCTGCGCGGTGGTCTTCGCGGCGACCGAGCTCGATCCTGAGCCGGGTGCCCGCGCCCAGGTGCTGCTCGACGGATCCTGGACCGGGTTCGAGTCGCTCGGCAGCGTGAACGACCGGGCGATCGGCCAGCTTCAGAGCGACGCGGTCGCCGGAACCAACGCGAGCCTCACGTCCGAGGGAGAGCTCGTCCCGCAGTCGAGTTGAGCGGTCCGGGCTCAGCCGTGGCGCATCAGCCGGCGGACCGCGGCCATCAGCTCGTCGGTCCGCTCCGCCTGGCCCTCGGCCTCGCCGCCGACGACGCAGTGCTGGGCGTGATCCGCCAGCAGGCCGAGCGCAACCTTGTCGAGCGCCGCCTGGATCGCGGTGATCTGGGTGACCACGTCGATGCAATAGCGGTCGTCCTCGACCATCCCCTCGACACCGCGAACCTGGCCCTCGACTCGTCGCAGGCGCCGCAGCAGCGCCTCCTTCGTCTCTGTGTAGCCGCGCTCGGCGGTCTCGGTCGCCATCACTGACATTGTACCCCCCGGGGGTGTCAGTCAGAGCGGCTATCCGGCCAGAGCTGCGGGATATCGCGTGACGGCGAGGAATCCGCCCGGCACGATTCTCATCGTGTCCCCAGCCCCGGCCTTCCGGTCCGGGTCGCCCGAGGTGACCATCAGGTTGACGTAGAGCGGAACCCGCGCGTTCCTGACGATCCTCTTAACGCCGGTCTTGGGCGAGTCCATCGGGTTGTCGGTCGGCAATGTGTTCTTTCCGTTGCGGGGTGAGATCCGCGGGTCCTGGTCGGGGCACACCCGCTTCGCCTCATTGCCGGGGTTGATCGAGCTCGGATCCGTGGAGAGGAAGACCTCGACGGTGGTTCGCACCTTGTAGCCGAGGTGGGCACTGCTGGTTTTCAGGCCCGCCCTGATCCGGAGCTGCTCGTCGGACTTGAGGTTGTCGAGGCGCTGGGAGTAGACGATGCGCTTCTGCGCCCGACCCGTGATCACCGGAACGGAGGTGATCTGGCGCCGCTGTGTCCTGATCGCGGTCGGCTGCGCGATCGTCCCCGGTCGCAGCCGCACCACGCTGAGCCCGCACATGTCGCCCCCAGGCCTCCCGCTCGGGTTGTTCTGGCCCATGATCGCGATCTGGTCCTGCTGGGCCTGCGCGTGCCAGGCGCCGACGGTGGCGTTGAGGTAGCTCGGGCCGTTCCAGGGCAGGCCGCCACTCGGCACGGTGAACGCAGCGTTGTCGAAGACGAACACGTCGTGATGGCGCTCGTGAGTGACCGTGCGGCGCTGGAACGGGGCGAGGTTGATCACGCTGCCGGCCGAGGGATCTGCCACCGCGGCTCCATCGGCCAGAATCAGGCCAAACTCGACCTGGGGGTCATATCTGTACGGCGTGTCGGTGCAACCGGGCGGCCGCTCGCAATCCGTAGTCACCTCGAGTTCGGCGGACAGCAGCATCCGGTCGCCCGGGTGCAGGTCGGGCAGCCGCGCGTGGGGCGGTGGAGGTGTGCCGTCTCGGGGCGTGGACATCACCGAACGCGCGGCCGGCTTGGAGGACGCGATCGGAAGCCTCAGGAACTTCTGGGCGTTCTTGCCCGTCGACGCGACGGCCACCTTGTGCCTCCTCGATCCCGCGGGCGCGGTCGGCATACGACCGATCATCCCATCGATCCTCCCGGAGGAAGCCACCGGGTCTGCGCCCGCCGTCCCGGAGCGAGGTCTACCCTGCGAATGGATGAGCCCCCGCGTCACCACAGCTCCCGAGGAAGCGTTGCTCGACGCCGCGAGCGGCGGTGACGAGGACGCCTTCACCCAACTCGTCGCGGCGCGCCGCACCGAGCTCCACGCCCACTGCTATCGGATGCTCGGCTCGCTCCAAGACGCCGAGGACGCGCTTCAGGAGACGCTCCTTCGCGCCTGGCGCGGGCTCCCCAAGTTCGAGGGCCGGAGCTCGCTTCGTTCCTGGCTTTATCGGATCGCGACCAACGTCTGCCTCGAGGCGATCTCCAAGCGCCGGAAGCGGATCCTCCCGGTCGACCATGCTCCGGCGGGCGACCCGCGCGACGGTCCCGGGGAGCCACTCGTCGAGTCGGTCTGGATCGAGCCATATCCCGACGAGGAGCTAGGGATCGAGGACGGCCCCGCCGCCCCGGAGGCGAGCTACGAGCAGCGCGAAGGCATCGAGCTGGCGTTCATCGCCGCGCTCCAGCACCTGCCGCCCAACCAGCGCGCGGTGCTGATCATGCGCGAGGTGCTGGGCTTCTCGGCGCGCGAGGTCGGCGAGTCGCTGGAGACCTCGGTCGCCTCGGTCAACAGCGCCCTCCAGCGAGCTCGCAAGACCGTCGACGACCGGCTTCCCGAGCAAAGCCAGCAGGCGGCCCTGCGCTCGATCGGCGACGACCGGATGCGCGAGATCGTCGAGGCCTACATCGACGCGATGCAGCGGGGCGACGTCAAGGCGGTCGTGGGGATGCTGGCCGAGGACGCCGCCTGGTCGATGCCCCCGGCCACGAGCTGGTACCGCGGCCTCGAGGACCTCGAGGTCTTCCTTGCGGTGGGCCCGCTGTCGGGCGAGTGGCGCTGGCGGCGGCTGGCGGCGCACGCCAACGGCCAGCCGGCGGTCGGCGGCTACACCTGGGACGCCGCGGAGGAGGCCTACCTGCCGTTCGCGCTCGACGTTCTCACCCTCGAGGGGGATCGGATCAAGGAGGTGACCGCGTTCATCACCAGGACCACGGAGCTTCCCGACCGCGAGTCGTTCGCGCGCTGGCCCGAGCATCCGCTCGAGCCCTCGCGGCTTGCCGGCTACTTCGAGCGCTTCGGGCTGCCCGTCCGCCTCGACTGACGTCCTACCTCCCACAGGTCGACGCCTTCCTCTCGATCTACGACTTCCAGCCGACCTCGATCAACGCCGCCTGACACGATGAGGTAGCGTGGGCGACGGGTCTAGAAGGAGGTCGGGATGACGATCAGGATGGATCAGCCACGCCGGTTCGATCTCGTCGGCAACCGGGTGATGATCGCCGGAATCGGGACAGGATTCGAGGCGACGATCAATTACCGCGTGCACGAAGGCCACGACGAGGTCACGGGCGCGATCACGGTCGGTGGAGGCACGGGCGAGCACGCCCAGTTTCAGGTCAAGGCGAACGTCGCCAACGCCGCCTTCCAGCTCGACCGCCTCTTCGTCGAGGTGTTCGAGATCAGCGCCGAGGACGGCAGCGAGATCCACAAGGTCTCAAAGCCGGTCTTCCTCGGCGCACGGATGGTCGACCCGCAATACATCGGCTATCGGGAGCACGTCGTGAAGCCGGGTGACACTCTTTCGGAGATCGCCCAGGAGCACTACGGAACGCCCGACTTCGACCCCCTGGTGCGTGCGAACGCGCACCAGATCGACGATCCGGACCTGATCTTCCCCGGTCAGGTCATCCGGGTCCCGATCGGCGGCGGGTAGAGCGCGCAAAGCGTCGGAGGCGAGTTCCCGAGCGCCGCAGCGCCCGGGTCAATTGCGCTTGGTCTCGCATCGCCGCACCCGGTCCTTGCCCGGCTTGGCGAACACGATGTCCTGCCCCGGCCCGCAGTTGACGCGGTCGCGGCTGCCGCGGGCCACGAGGATCGTGTCGTCTCCGCCGCCGCCGCGGATTCGGTCCTTGCCGAGCCCGCCGCGGATCCGATCATCGCCGCCTCCGCCCTTGAGCTTGTCCGCGCCGGCGCGGCCGCGGATGCAGTCGTCGCCGGCGGTCCCGCGGAGCCGGTCCTTCCCCTTTCCGCCGGCCACCCGGTTGCAGGCGGCCGAGCCCCCGTAGTCGCGGCCGCCGCCGGGCCAGACGCCGTTCGTCAGGCGCACCGCGTAGAAGCCGCTGTAGCCGTCCGAGTACCAGATCTCGTTCCGCTCCGGGACGAACGACGGGCTGGCCATCGCCCAGTTCGACGCCTCGAACCCGGGCGCGTTGCGTTCCGGGATCGGCGCATTGAAGTAGGCGATCTCGCGGGGGTTCTCCGGATCGCGGATGTCGAAGACGCGCAGCCCGGAGAGGATCATCGAGCAGGCGACGATCGGCGGATCGGTGCGGTCCGGCACGTTGCAGTAGTGCCCGCCGTATCCCTGCACGGGGAGCTCGGCGCCGGGGTCGTGAGCCGCCTCGGCCAGGTGCTCGGGCTGGTGGACCTCGAGCCGGAGGTTTGAGACGACGCGAGGAGCGGCCTCATCCGCGATGTCGATGATCCGCCCGGCGCCGATCTTGCCGCCGGTCGCTCTCCGTGCCGCCGTACTCGTCGATCTCGACCAGGTACGGATGGCCGTTCCTGGTTATCGGGATCGCGTTCTGCGGGATGCTCATCGACTCCCACTGAAGCCGGGCGATCTCCGTCACCGACGGGTTCGGGGTCCGGTTCTGGACCTCGGAGACATCGAGGATGATCAGGCCCGAGTCGACCCCGGCGACGTAGGCGCGGTTGCCGTCGTTGGAGATCGAGAGGCCGTGCGAGTCATAGCTTCCCGACCAGATCGGCAGCGGCCGGCTCGGGTCGGAGATATCGACGGCGAAGATCGTCTTGGTCGAGGGCGAGGCCGAATAGAAGGTCTTGCCGTCCGGGGCCATGCCGCTCTCGTGGCCGAACACGCCGACCGGCGCCGAGGAGCGCAGCACCGGGTGGCGGCAGTCCGCGGAGACGTCGTAGACGTCGACGATCCCGGGATAGAAGGTCGCGTTGCCGGCGACCGCGGCCAGGATCCCGCGCTCCTTCGAGAGGACCAGGGACTCGTGCGGGCGAGAGCATCGCCGGCGTCAGCAGGCGATCGGTGAGCTTCGGATTGGCGGGGTCGCTCATGTCGAGCACGTTGACCCCCGCCTCCTCGTCGAGGATGTTGGTCGGGTACATCAGGGTCGTGTCGTAGTAGGCGCACTCGTGCCCGGCGGCATCGACGTATCGCTCGACCTTGAAGCCGCCGATCGTCCCGAACGGCGTCTCCTTGCCGTAATGGCCGACGAGCTCGGCGTTACAGGTGTAGCCCTCCGCCGCCCGCCCGCTCTCATGGTCCGCGGTGCTCACTCGTCCCTGCACGCCGGTCTCGGGCCTCGAGCCGGGACCGCAGTCGGCCTTGGGCGTCGGCTCCAGCGGCGGCTCGAGGGCCTGTCGCACCGGCAACGCGCGCGGTTCCTGCGGCGACAGCGTCGGGTGGCCGGCGGTCGGGGCCGCAGCGATGAGCCCGGCGATCAGGCAGGCGCCGAGAAGCAGGCCAAGCCTGCGTTCACGTCGACGGTTCGCGCATCCCCGGGTCATCGTGCGAGCCGATCGGGCGGCTGTCCGGAGACGCTAGCTAGCGACGGTCGGTTGCGCGCTGGTTCCACGTCGACGTCGACGATGTGGGCCGTGAAGGACTCGAACCTTCAACCTTGAGATTAAGAGTCTCCTGCTCTGCCAGTTGAGCTAACGGCCCGAGCGAAGCTGGATGGTAGCCGCGGTCGGCGCCTATCGAGCGTCGACTGAGTTCCCTCGAGGGTGCTGAGTCGACGCCGGCGACGGTCGGCAGGGGGCCGGGGGTGCCGCGGCCCCGAGGGGGGAGCCGGTGCCGGCGCCCTGGAGGGGGTTCGTGAAGGCCCCTTCCTCGCCGCCCTGCTTGGCCTGCTTGGCGATCTGCTTCTCGAGCTGGGCCGCAGCTTCCTTCGCCGAATCGAGGTCCTTCTGGAGCTGCTTGCGCTGCGGCGCGTCGGCCTCCTCGACCGCCTTCGCGGCCGCGTCGTCGCCGGTCTTCGTGTCACCGGCGAAGTAGGCGTACTGGGCGAGGGTCGCGTAGGTTCCGACGCCGGGGTTCGACTCCGCGTAGACCTCGGCCGCGGGCACGGCGTCCTCGGCGAGCTGCGGGAGGTCCTGCGGATCGGAGAACTGGAGCAGGATCCCGTAGGCCTGGTTGGCGATCGCGGCGACGTCGCCCGCGGGCTTCTTCGACCACCTTGGCGTAGGTCTCCCAGGAGTCGGTGGATTCCGAGAACTGCGTCTCGGCCTCGGGCGTCAGCGTGATCTGCCCCGTCTCCTCGTCGCGCTCGAGCGCGTTGTTTCCGGCCTGGTAGCGCACCTGCACGAGCTGGGAGAGCGCGGCCTCGTCCTTGGGGTCCTCGGCGAGCCGCGCCTCGGCATCCTCGATCTCCTGGTCGAACTGCGGGGTCGCCGACGAGTCGTCTCGTTGGTGCCGAAGCCGAGCAGGTCGCCGAGGCCTCCGGGGGCGTCGCTGCCGATCCCGAAGAACAGGAAGCCGCCCAGGAACAGGGCCGCCAGGATCGCGTAGACCACGCGGATGAAGTTGCGGCGCTTGCCGCTGAGGTCGAAGAGCATGGGGCGAGAAGGCTAGCGGCGAACCGCTAAGCGCAGCCTTAGCTGATAGGCCCGTTACCTGCCGTGTTGATCGATCCAGGAGAGGATCGCGCGCGAGTGGATGATGACGGTTCCGTCAGGCAGTTTCAGCGCCGGGAGCTTCGTCGCCCCGGTCGCCTCGCGAAGCTCCTCACGCGAGCCCTTCCGCAGGAACGGGATCGGACTGCCGTGGGCGGCGATCACCTTCTCGTACTCGATTCCTGCGGCGCGCAGAGCCTCTTGGACACGGCGACACGGATGGATCCGCGGACCGCCGTCATCGCCATGGCAAACGTACAGGGTGGGGGGCTCGGTCATCGTCGTCGGGCCTAGCTCGAATCGGCCGCCGGCTCGGAGGAGGCGAGGCCCTGCTCGGCCGGCTCTCCGAAGCGCCGGGCGATCACGATGCTCGCCTCGTACAGCAGGATCAGCGGGATCATGATCAGGATCATCGAGATCGGGTCGCCGCCCGGGCAGCGCGGCGGCGACGATCGAGATCCCGAGGATCACGTAGCGGCGGTTCTCGGCGAGCTGGGCCGGGCGTGACGATCCCGAGCCGGGTGATCGCGAGCACGCCGATCGGGATCTGGAAGAGCACCCCGAGCGCGAGGCACAGCACGCCGATGAAGCGGTAGTAGTCGCGCGCCCGGACCTCGATGTTGAAGTCGGCCTCGTTGAAGTTGAGCAGGAACTTGATCGCCGCCGGCAGGACGACGAAGTAGGCGAAGGCGACGCCGGCGAGGAAGAGGATCGGGACCGCGATCGAGGAACGGCACAGACGACCTTTCGCTCCGGATCGGAGAACGCGGGCAGGACGAAGGCGTAGGCCTGGTAGAGGATCACCGGCAGCGAGAGCACGAAGGCGCCGTAGGCCGCGATCTCGACCGTGGTGAAGAACGGCTCGGTGACCCCCAGGGTGATCGGCTGCTCCTGGCCGGCCGGCAGCGCCTGTTGAAGATGTCGAGCATCAGGCGTCCTGCCAGAAGCAGAGCGCGAAGGCCGCGCCGAAGGCGACGAGCGAGATGATGATTCGCGTCCGCAGCTCGTCGAGGTGCTCGACGAGCGTCAGACGGTCATCGAAATTGACCGCCCGGGCTCTGGCCAAGGGCTACGCCTTGTTCTCGGTGACTACCTCGCCCTCGACCTTCTCGGTCTCGCGACGAGCTCTCGATCTGCGGCTTGCGATCCTCCTCGTCGTCGTTGCCCTTCCCGGTGATCGAGTCCTTGAACTCGCGCATCCCGGATCCCGAGCGACTTGCCCAACTCGGGCAGGCGCTTCGGCCCGAAGACGATCAGGGCGATCACCAGAACGATCGCTATCTGCCAGAGGCTGAAATCCATCGCTATGGATGGTAACGGCGGCGAACGCGGGTGGCTCAGCCCGGGATCCGGTGGCGCTCGAAATTCAGGTAGTAGAGCGAGGCGGTGGGCTCGGCCTGACCCTGGTACTTGGAGCCCGCCTCGGCGGTGCCGTAAGGCCGCTCGACCGGCTCGTCCATGCGCATGAACGAGATCTGGCCGATCGGCATGCCGTGGTAGATCGTGATCGGCAGGTTGGCGACGTTCGAAAGCTCGAGCGTCAGGTTGCCCTCGAAGCCGCGTCGACGAAACCCGCGGTGCAGTGGATCAGGAGGCCGAGGCGGCCCAGGCTCGATTTTCCCTCTAGCCGGGCCACGAGGTCCGACGGCAGGCTGACCCGCTCGAGCGTCTGCCCGAGCACGAACTCGCCCGGGTGGAGGATGAACGGCCGGTCGTCCTCGACGGTGACCAGCTCGGTGAGGTCCTCCATCGGCTCGCGCACGTCGATGTAGGCGTGCCGCGCGTTGTGAAAGACGCGGAACTTGTTGTCGACCCGGACGTCGACGCTCGAGGGCTGGATCATCGCCTCATCGAACGGGTCGAAGACGATCCGGCCCGACCTCGATCTCGGCCCGGATAGTGCGGTCGGAGAGGACCATGGCGGCAAGTCTAGGCGGCCTCGGGGCGGTGCCTCGGCCGAGACCTGCGGGATCTCCACGCAAAGTCTGCGGGAAAACCCCGATGAAAGAACGGGGTCACGTGCCCGATAGTGCGTGCATGGATGGGACCAAGGCGGATCGCAGGAGCGAGGCAGCGGGTCGTGCTCCCCGGTGGCGAGCACGTGATCGAGGTGATGCCGCGCGAGCATGCGACACGGGAGAGGGGCGGTGCCGCTCTGCGGCAGCGGCCGCGTCCCGAGCGCGAGCTGCACGTCTGCCCCGCCTGCTCCGGCGAGCTGGTGCAACCGACCGACTGGGCGCCCGTCGGCGCCGCGCTCGCTGGCGCGTCGACCTGCGCTGCCCCGAGTGCGAGTGGTTCGACAACCGAGGTCCACGATCAGAAGATGATGGACGCCTTCGACGAGGTCCTCGACGACGGCACCGAAGGCACTGCTCGACGACCTCTCCCAGCTCTCGCCGGGCGATCATGGAGGAGGAGGTCGAGCGCTTCATCGACGCCCTCGACCGCGACCTGATCCTGCCCGAGGACTTCTAGCCGCCGCGCCGCCTACGCCGGCGGCTCAGGCGTAGCGCTCGACGACCCCGTCGGCGACGAGGTCGAGCAGGCGACGGCGCTCGGGCTCGAGCCCGGACCCGGCCAGCTCGGACTTCGCCCCGGCGACCTCGGCGCGGGCGCGCTCACGCACCTCCTCGGTGGCGCCGGTCGCGACGATCCGCTCGCAGACCTCCGCGGCGGCGGCCGGGTCGAGCGAGGCGAGATCCAGGTCCGCCAGGGTCCGGTCCCGCTCGCGCGCCAGGATCAGCGGCAGCGTGACGGTTCCGTCGAGCAGGTCGGTCCCGCGCGCCTTGCCGGTCCGCTCCGGCGGCCCGGTGACATCGAGGACATCGTCGAGGAGCTGAAAGGCGAGCCCGACCCGGCGCCCGAACCCGGCCAGCTCGGCGCCGCCGTCCCCGATCGCGCACGCGCATTCGAACAGGGCCGCGGTCTTCAGGCGGCAGCGTTCGAGGTAGCGCTCGGCGGTGATCGCGAGGTCGAAGGCGTCGCGGCGCTGGGCGATCTCGCCGCGGGCGAGCGCCACCGAGGCCGTCGCGAGCAGCGCCACCTGCCGGCGGTCGCCCTCGCCGGCCAGCTCCGCGAAGGCGCGCGAGAAGCAGCAGGTCGCCGGTGGCGACGGCGCGCGACCGGCCGGAGCGCGCCAGCACCGTCGGGCGTCCACGGCGAAGCGGCGCGGCGTCGAGCACGTCGTCGTGCACCAGGGTCGCCATGTGGACCAGCTCGACCGCGACCGCGCCCCGCGAGGCGGGCTCGGTCCACCCCGGACCGGCGCAGACCAGCACCAGGAGGGGCCGCAGCCGCTTGCCGCCCGCGCTGAGCGTCGCCGTGGCGTCCTCGGAGAGCGGGCCTCCGCGGTCCGCGGCGATCTCCGCAAGGCGGCGCTCGACGTCGGCCATCGCGGCGGGCAGCCAGGTCCCCGCGGCGTCGAGGACCTGTGTGACGGGGGCCGGGACCGCGGCGCGGTTCATCGCCGATACCCGCTGTGGATCGCGATGATCCCGCCGGCGAGCACGGTCCAGCGAATCCGCTCGAGGCCGGCGGCGTCCATCCGCGCCGCCAGGCCCTCGGGGGACGGGAACCGCTTCACCGACTCGGGCAGATAGGTGTAGGCGTCGCGGTCGCCGGCGAGGGTCCCGAGCCTGGGAACGATCCGGTCGAACCAAATGGAGAAGAAGGTCGAGAGGGGCGGCCGCGTCGGTTGGGTGATCTCGAGGATCGCCAGCCGCCCGCCCGGGCGCAGCACCCGGGTCATCTCCGCGAGGCCGCGGTCGAGATCGGCGAAGTTGCGCACGCCGAAGCCGACGGCGACCGCGTCGAAGCCCGAGTCCTCGTAGGGAAGCTCGAGCGCGTCCGCCCATTCGAACGCGACCTCGGCCCCGCGTTCGGCGGCCTTCGCCCGCGCCAGCTCGAGCATCCGCTCGGAGAAGTCGCAACCGACCACCTCGCCTCCGGGGACGACCCGGCGCGCCAGCTCGAGCGCCAGGTCGCCGGTCCCGCAGCAGACGTCGAGGGCACGGTCGCCCGCTCCCAGCTCGGCGCGGTCCGCGGCGCGCTCGCGCCAGCGGTGGTGAAGGCCCGCGCTCATCGCCGTGTTCATCAGGTCGTAGACGCCGGCGATCCGGTCGAACATGCCGCGCACCTGGGACGCGAACTGGTCCGTCTCGCGGGACGGGATGCCGCTCGTCATCGGGGATCCCCCGGTGGCGGCCAGGTCAGTGCTGCCCGCTGCAGGTCCCGTCCGGAATCGGCGAGTGCCTGGTCGTGGCTGACGGCGCCCGGTCGACGCCCGCGTGCCTGAAGGCACGTGGGTGGCGGCTGGGCGCCGTCAGGCGCGGCCGGGTGCCGCCGAAACGGGCGGGACTTGCGGCGGTCAGCACTTAGTTGAGCGACGCGAGGAAGTCCACCATCGCGTCGAACTTCTCCGGGTCCTCTTCCTTCAGGCCCTGGTAGGAGGGCATGATCCCCGGGCCGACCTCGAGCGAGCGGGCGATCGCCTCGCGCGGCAGGGTCTTGCCGATCTCGGTCAGGTCGGGCCCGATCGGGTTGCCGTTGTGCTCGAAGGTGTGGCAGGCGAGGCAGCCTGATTGCGCCGCGACCTCCTTGCCCGCCTCGAACTCCGGCGCCACCTCGACGTCGATCTCGGTCGGCGAGCCGGCCTGGGCGCCGAGCACGGTGAGGTAGGCCATCGCGACGATCGTCAGGATCCCGAGGGTGGTGGCGATCGGCCGCCGCTCCGGCCGCCGCTCCGGATTGCGGTCGATGAACGGCAAGAGGATCAGCGCCACCATGCAGAGCGTCGGGATCCCGACCGTGGCGACCGGGACCAGCTCCGGCGGCTTGATCACGCGCAGAAGCTCGAACAGGAAGAAGAAGTACCACTCGGGCCTCGGCACGTACGTCGTCGTGCTCGAGTCCGCCTTCGGCCCCTGCTCGGCGCCGAGGACGAGCGACATCACCACGATCACCGCGACGACGACGAACGCCATCGTGGAGTCCTTGAGTACCGCGTAGGGGAAGAATGGCTTTCCCTTCTTCTTCGCGACCTCGTACTCGCGGAGGTACTGCTCCTTCTCGGCGCGGTTCACGGCTCTCTACACCTTCTCCTCGCGGAGCGAACGCGGCTTCCTCTCGGAGCGCATCCAGGGCGGCGCGGTGGTCCCGAGCTTTACGACCAGGTACAGGTGGGCGCCGATAAGGGCGATGATCGCCCCCGGCACGAGCAGCATGTGGATCGAGTAGAAGCGCGGCAGGGTGGTCGCGCCGATCTCCGGGCCGGCCCGCAGGAAGTCGGCGAGGTAGGGGCCCAGCACCGGGCCGGTGCCGTTGATGTTGTTGGCGACCACGGTCGCCCAGTAGGAGCGCTGGTCGAACGGCAGCAGATAGCCCGTCAGCCCCATGACCAGGGTCAGGATCAGCAAGACCACGCCGATCACCCAGTTCAGCTCGCGCGGGTACTTGTAGGCGCCGAAGAAGAAGACCCGGCCCATGTGGAGGAAGATCAGGATGATCATCACCGTCGCCCCCCACTTGTGCATCCCGCGGACGAACTCGCCGAGGAAGACGTCGTTGGTGAGGTGGGTGACCGAGTCGTATGCCTCGGTCGCCGACGGCACGTAGTACATCGCCAGGAAGACGCCGGTCAGGGCCTGTACGACGAAGGCGAACAGGGTCGCGGAGCCGAGCGTGTAGAACCAGTTGGTCCCCTTCGGGACCTTGCGGTACAGCATCCCGGTGAGGAAGCCGGTCGCCCCCATCCGCTCGTCGACCCAGCCGATGACGTCGGCCCCGGCCTCCTTGGTGCGGTCCAGCGCGCCCGCCCCGTCCGCGCCGTTGGCGCCGTCCTCGCCGGGCTTGCGCGGCTTCTTCAGCGGGGCGGGGATCAGGGTGTCGGGGAACTTCACGGCTCTAGTCCGGTGGCGGGGGGACGGAGGGACGCGGCGGGTAGAGGTACTCCCAGACGCCGCCGGTGAACTCGCCGGGGTCGCGGGCGCGGACCGGCTCGAGCTGGGAGGTGACGCTGTAGCGAGGGCCGATCTCCACCTGGCCGTCGTTGACGCGGGTCTGGAAGCGGTCGAGCGGACGCACGGGCGGGCCCCCGATCACCTCGCCGCGGAAGCCGTAGACGCCGCCGTGACAGGGGCAGATGAAGTTGGCCGCGGCCTCGACGAATCGGGTCGGGCACCCGGCATGGACACAGCGGTTGGAGACGGCGATGTACTCGTCGGGGGACTCGTCGAGCTCCTCGGAGCCCTTGCGGACGTAGGCGGTCGCCTTGCCGACCTCGCCGACGTCCTCGACGATCGTGATGACGACGGGCCGGTAGGTGCTGGCGCTGAAGTCCGACTCCGGGCCGACCGGCTCCCAGATCACCTCGGCCTCGTCGAAGATCGGCGCGAGCGCGAACCCGATCGCGGGCAGCGCTATGGCGGCGCCGGCGGCTCCGCCGAGGGCCTGGACCAGGACGGTGAAGGCCCGCCGGCGGGTCATCGACTCGCCCTTGAAGTACCCGGGCGGGTCCGGCTTCGGGAGCTGCGGCTCCGAGGGTCCGGCGGACCCGCTGGTCTTGTCGTTGCCGTCAGCCAAGGTCGGAATCGACGAGGGGCGGGGATTCTATTGATTCGACCGCCTCGGCAAACGGCCCCGAGAGGCCCGCGGACTCGGCCGCCGCGGCCGCCGCGGCGCGCAGATCGGGCGCTGCGCCGCCCTCTCCGGAGCGCAGGGCCCGCTTGGCGCTCTCGTGCTCGGATCCGGCGCCGCAGGCGACCGCGACGACGCTGGCGAGCCACAGATCGTCGGCTCCCTCACCGCCCCGCTCGGCGTGGAGCTGGGCCGAGATCGAGATCAGATCCGCGAGCTCCCCGACCGCCTCGAGGTCGCCGAGTGCGGCGAGGCGCTCGAGCCCGAGCGCGTACAGATAGTCGCCGGCGAGCAGCCGCAGGTCCGCGTCATGGCTCAGCACCAGGCGGGGCGAGCCGTAGTGGAGCAGGTAGCCCTCGCGGACGGCCTCGATCAGGAGCTCGTACTGATCGCGCGACTTGGCCGCCCGCGGGCCGGCCCCCGCGAGGGCCCCGAGGGCAGCGTCTCCCACCGGCTCGCCGAGATGGTCCGCGATCACGCTCCCGTCCTCCCGGAGGAGCTCCGCGAGGCGGTCGAGGGCGCTCATCCGAAGACCTCGTCCAAGGCCTCGGCCGCGGCCGAGACGGTGTGCTCGATCGCCGCGGTGTCGTGGGCGAGGGAGACGAACCAGGCCTCGAACTGCGACGCGGGCGGGTAGATCCCGCGCTCGAGGAGCGCCCGGCAGAAGGCGCCGTAGGCGTCGAGGTCGCAGGCGGAGGCGCCGGCGAAGTCGCGCACCGGGCCCTCGCTGAAGAAGGGGGTGACCAGGCCGGGGACCGAGGCGATCTCGACGGGGTGGCCGGCAGCGGCGTCGCGGAGGCCGTCCGCGAGCCGGTTGGTGAGCTCGCGGAGCCGCTCATACGCCCCCGCGTCGAGCTGCCTGAGGGTAGCGAGCCCGGCGGCGACCGCGAGCGGGTTGCCCGAGAGCGTCCCCGCCTGGTAGACGTCGCCCGCCGGCGCAACGCGCGCCATCAGCCCCCGCCTGCCCCCGTAGGCGGCCGCCGGCAGCCCGCCGCCGAGCACCTTGCCCATGATCGTCAGGTCCGGCCAGACCTCGTAGTGCTCCTGGGCGCCGCCGCCGGAGACGCGGAAGCCGGTGATCACCTCGTCGAAGACGAGCAGGGCACCGGACTCGTCCGCTTGCTCTCGCAGAAACTCGAGGAAGCCCGCCTCCGGCGGGACGACGCCCATGTTGGCCGGCACGGGCTCGGCGAGGATCGCCGCGGGCTCGTGCTCGGCGACCGCCGCCGCGACCGCGTCGCGATCGTTCCACGGGACCACGACGGTCTCCGCGGCCTGGGCGGCGGTGACCCCGGGGCTGGCGGGGAGGCCCTGGGTGGCGAGCCCCGAGCCGCTCTCGGCGAGCAGGCCGTCGACGTGGCCGTGGTAGGCGCCCGCGAACTTGACCACCCGCTCCCGGCCGGTGGCGGCGCGGGCGAGCCGGATCGCGCTCATCGTCGCCTCGGTGCCCGAGTTGACCATCCGGACCATCTCCACCGAGCGCATCCGGGCGCGGATCTCGGCGGCGAGCTCCACCTCGGCCTCGGTCGGCGCCCCGAAGCTCGTCCCCGCCTCGGCGGCGTCGCGGACCGCTTCGACCACGGCCGGGTGCGCGTGGCCGAGGATCAGCGGCCCCCACGAGCAGACCCAGTCGATGTAGCGGTGGCCGTCGACGTCGATCAGCTCGAAGCCCTCGCCGCGCTCGATGAAGATCGGATGCTCGCGGCCGATCGAGCGCATCGCCCGCGCCGGCGAATTGACCCCGCCCGGGAGCAGCCCGACGGCGCGCGAATGGATCGAGGCCGAGCCCCTGGTATCGAGGCCGTCGCCGGTCAGCGGAACCTCAGGTCCGCTCGCGCTCCCAGCGGGCGTAGTCGTCGGTGAAGTAGTGGAGGCGGATCTTCTTGAACTCGGTCGAGGAGTAGAGGACGGCGCGGTCGTCGCCGTGCAGGTCGTGCTCGTCGGCGATCCGGTCGAGGATCGCGTCGCACTCCTCCTTCGAGCGCCCGTGGGCCATGGTGAAGACGCTGTATGGCCAGTCAGGATAGGTGGGGCGCTGGTAGCAATGCGAGATCCCGCGCACCGCGGCCATCCGACGGCCGGTCTCGTGCGCCCGGTCCTCCGGAACCCGCCACACCCCCATCCCGTTCGCGGAGAAGCCGGCACGGCGGTGGTAGAGGATCGCGGCCACTCGGCGAAGGAGCTTGCGGTCGACCATCCCCCGCAGGTGGTCGAGGAAGGCATCGGTGCTCACCCCGCACTCGGCCGCGGCCTCGTCGTAGGGGCGGTCGACCACGGCCATGGGGCCCTGGAGGGCACGGATCACGGCCACGTCCGTCTCGTCGTAGGGCTGGCGCTCGAGCTCGCGCGGCGGCACGGCCTCCACTGGAGCGGCGAGCTCGTCGGTCCCGCCCTCCATCTCCAGGTTCATGTTGATCTTGAACAGGGTCAGGGTGGGGAGCTGGCGAATCGACTCCGCGCCGGTCAGCCGCTGAAGCGCGTCGAGGGTCCCCTGGAGCCCGACCCCGGAGTCAGGCGGCGTCGCGATCGTGAACCAGAGGTTGAAGTCGTGCGTACGCAGGTAGTTGTGCGAGACGCCCGGGTGCTCGTTGATGATCGCCGCCGCGCGGTGCGGGTTGGAGGCGTCGACCTTCGCCGCGACGAGCATCGACTCGTAGCCGAGCGCGCGGGTGTCGAAGATCGGCGTGATCTCGCGGATGATCCGCTCGTCGAGCAGGCGCTGTGTGCGCCGCATGGCCTCCGCGAGGCCCAACCCCGCCTCCGCCGCCACCGCCCCGAAGGGCTGGGGGGCAAGCGGGAAGCGCGACTGGAGCGCGTTCATCAGCCGCTTGTCCGCCTCGTCGAGGGGAACCGCCGCGCCGTGCTTTCGCGAGCGGACCTTGGACTTCGGTGCTATCGCCACGGGTGGAGCGTATCCACCGACACGCTCTTGACACGAAGGACGAGTGTTACCCGCGGATTTCGCAGCGAGATGCGTGCCGGTTCGATCGCCTCGACGGGCGAATCGACTCGCTTCAGGTGACGCTGATCCGGATCGGCGGCGGCGTCATCGTCGGGCTGGTCGGCGTAATTGCCGCCATCCTCGCCCTCGAGGTCTGACCCAGGTCGGCTGGACGACCGTCACGCGAGCCAGGCGGCGGCTTCCTTGGCGTAGTAGGTGACGATCATGTCGGCGCCCGCGCGGCGGATCGAGCCGAGGCTCTCCAGTGCGGCCGCGCGGTCGTCGATCCAGCCCTCCTGCGCCGCGGCCTTCAGCATCGAGTACTCGCCCGAGACGTGGTAGGCCGCGACCGGCGCGCCGGTCTCGTCCTTGACCCGGCGGATCACGTCGAGGTAGGGAAGCGCGGGCTTGACCATGACCACGTCGGCGCCCTCCTCGAGGTCGAGCTTCGCCTCGCGGACCGCCTCGAGCGCGTTCGCGGGGTCCATCTGGTAGCCGCGGCGGTCGCCGAACTCGGGCGTCGGACTCCGCCGCCTCGCGGAAGGGGCCGTAGAAGGCGGAGGCGTACTTGGCGCTGTAGGCGACGATCGGGATGTCCGAGTGCCCCTCCTCGTCGAGCTGAAAGCGGATCGCGCCGACCCGGCCGTCCATCATGTCGCTCGGCGCGACCGCGTCGGCGCCGGCATCGGCGTGGGAGATCGCCGTCTTCGCGAGCAGCTCGACGGTGATGTCGTTGTCGACCTCGCCGTCGCGGACGAACCCGCAGTGGCCGTGCGAGGTGTACTCGCACAGGCAGACGTCGGTGATCACGACCAGGTCCGGGATGCGCCTCCTTCAGCGCCCGCACCGCCAGCTGCACGATCCCCTCGGAGTCGTAGGCGCCCGAGCCGGCCTCGTCCTTGTCGCCGGGATCCCGAACAGGATCACCGCGCCGACGCCCTCGGCCTGGATCTCGGTCGCCTCGGCGACCAGCTCGGAGATCGAGAAGCGCTCGATCCCCGGCATCGACTCGACCGGCTCGCGCACGTCGGCGCCGGAGACGACGAAGAGCGGCTGGACGAGGTGCGACGGCGAGAGCTCGGTCTCTCGGACGAGCTCCCGCAGCGCCTTGGTGCGGCGCAGACGGCGCATCCGGGTGGCGGGAAAGCTCACGGGAGGATTCTAGGAGCGGCCGCCCGCGCGGGGCCGCCGGCGAGGCCGGCCCGCCTCGCTGCTGACCGCTCTTCCCCAGCTGAGCGAGGAGCGGACGCCTATTCAGCGCGAGCCGGTCTGAGCGCGGCCCCCGCGAGACGGTTGGCGAGCGTCACCGAGGGCGCGTAGGCGATGCTCGTCGCGCGGCGGTCGATCCCGAGGGTCGCCGCCGCGCCGTCCGACCTGGAAGGTGAGTCCGTTGCGCCGGCCGTCGAGAGAGCTGGTCGTCCAGGTAGCGCGCGGCGGCGGCGGCGAACTCGGCGGCGTCGGCGGCGCTCTCCCAGCGGTAGACGACCACCGCCGCGCGCGTCCTCGCGGCAGGCGCCGCGGCAGTCGGCCCTCCGCCGCGACGGCGGAAGGCCTCGAAGCGCGCCGCCCTCCCAGCCCTTGCGGCCCGCTCGGCGACGTCGGCCGGGACGCCCGAGGCGAGGATCAGGATCGCGTCGAGCTCGCCCGACTCGACCTCCGCGACGAGCTCGCCAGCCGGGCCCGAGCACCGACGCGGCCGCCGGTCGAGACCTCGGCTCCGCCTCCTCGCCGACGATCCACTTGCCCGGATGGAGGATCTGCTCGCTCGTCGTCGGCGGGTCCTCGAAGGCGCGTCGACGAGCTCCCAGCCGCCGCGGCGGCGAAGGGCGGCGACGAAGTCGGCGCCGGCGGTGTAGGGGAAGCGGACCGAGGCGACCAGCGCCGGCGGCAGGCCGACGCGCGAGGTTCGCCGGCGAGAGCAGCGACTTGTCGAGCGTCGAGCGTGTCGATGCCCGAGGTAGCGGCGCGCGTAGCGGCGCTCGACGACGCTCGCGTCGCCCTCGACGAGCGCGGAGAGCGCCGATCTCGCGCCTCGCCGTCGAGCGCGCCGAGCTCGAGCGCCCTCGGGTAGTGCTGGTCCTGGAGCGCGTGCTCGAGCTCGTGCGCGATCACCCGCTCCTCGAGCCGCGCGCGCCCTGGAGCGGCCTGCTCGACGAGGACGAGGCGGTTCGACTTCGGGCCGGTAGAAGCCGCCGATCAGCTCGCCGACGCCCTCCGTCGCCTGCTCGGCCTCGAAGTCCGGCGTCGGCGAGGCCGCTGAGCTTGAGGAAGTCCTCGACCGCGTCGGCCTCGCGGCGGTCGCTCGCTCTCGCCGCCCTCGTCCGTCGGCCGCCTTGCGCGTCCGCCTCGCGCCACTCGGCGGCGCTCAGCGTCCGCACCTCGCGGCGACCTGCTCGAACTCGAGCGCGCGCAGCGCCTCGAGCGGCGCGGCGATCTGCCGCGGGCGGGGCGACCTCGAACGGCTCCGCGGGCGGCGGCTCGGCTCGGGCTCGGCGGCCGCTCGGCCGGCGGCGTCTCGCCGACCGCGAGCGACCGCACGGCCGAGCGCGAGGAGGATCGAGGAGCCCCGCGACGAGGCTCGGCGGGACTCGGCGCGGGCGGCCTGCCCATCGGCTCGGCTCAGCCGAAGCGCCGCAGCGCCAGCCGGGCAAGGGCGCCGTAGGCGACGCGTGAGCACGGCGAGGTGGACGATCGGCACGACGATGCCCGGGGCCGGACGCGTCGAGGGCGCCGGAGAGGGCGTCGAGGGCGGGGTCGAAGGGGAAGGCGGCGCGGACGATCTGGATCAGCGTCGAAGACGCGCCGCGCCGACGGTCCCCGAGGGGACCAGCGAGAGGAACGCGATCGGCAGCGAGAGCATGAACGCGAGCAGGCTGGCCGCGCGGACCTCGCGGGCGGCCGCGCCGATCGCGGCGCCGAAGGCGGCGAAGCCGGCGCCGCCGGCGATCACCGCCGGGATCCAGAGCGCGAAGCGCGACCCAGTCGAGCGAGACGAAGAGCGCGAGACCGAGCGAGCATCAGCAGGGTGACCACGAGCGCGACCGCGATCCCGAGCAGGACCTTCTCGGCGAGCAGGGCGCCGCGCGAGACGAGGCCGCGGACGAGGCGGCGCGTAGGTGTTCTCCTCGCGCTCGAGCGCGAGCGAGCCGGCGACGAGCAGGACGGTGACGAACATCAGCGTGACCGTCGCGGCGACCGAGATCGCGAAGGTGTCGAGCGCCGGGCGCGGCGCCGGAGACCGACTCCTTGTCGACCTGGATCGGCTCGGCGACCGCGCCGAGGATCGGGATCGCGAAGTCGAGGTTCTCCCGGGCGAGCCCGGCGAACTCGATCACGGGCTCGAGCGCGTCCTCCACCTGCGGGTCGTCGGTCTGCGCTCTGGACCTCGGTCGAGGATCTCCTCGGTCTCCTCGAGGCCGAGGATCTCGAGGCTCTGGCCGAGGAACGAGAACTCGCCGCCCTCGAGCAGCAGGTCGAGGTAGCTCGGCCGCGCGTCTCGGAGATCTGCTGCGAGACGATCAGGTTCGCCTCGGTGATCAGCGGTTGGATCCGGTCCTCGACGAGCTGCGCCTTGACCGGGTCCTCCTCGTTGACGATCACCGTCGACCGTCGGGCTGCTCCGGGCGTGAGGCCGCCGAGCGACTGGATCTGGTCGGCGAAGTCCTCGGGCAGGATCAGCGCGGCGAGGACCTCGCCGTCCTCGACCATCTGCCGCGCCTCGTCCTCGGAGTCGACGTCGACGCACTCGACCCGGCCGCAGAGCTCGCCGCGGGCCGAGACCGGGTCGATCTCGGAGCCGCCGACGGCGACGTCCTCGCCCTCCGGGATCTGGTTGAGGAAGGCGACGCGCGGGTCGCTCGGGCCGGCCGAGAGCGCGAGCCCGATCAGGATCGCGATCGCGATCGGGTAGAGGACGAGCAGCGCGGTGACGAGCGGCGAGCGCCGCAGGATCTCGAGGTCCTTGAGCAGAGCCAGCGCATCGGCTCGCTCAGTGCCCCCGCGAGCGCGAGGAAGTCGACGAAGGCGCGCTCGAAGTCGCGCTCGGTCGCGCGCCCTCGGCGACCGGCTCGGCCTCGTGCAGCTCGGCGACGGTGCCGTCGAAGAGGAGCTCGCCGTCGGCGAGCACGAGCAGGCGCTCGCCGTAGCGCTCGGCCTCGGCGATGTTGTGGGTCGAGAAGATCACCGTCGTGCCCTCGCCGGCGAGGCCGGGTGACGAACTCCCAGAGCTGCTCGCGGCTGGCGCGGGTCGAGCCCGGAGGTGGGCTCGTCGAGGAGCAGGACCGCGGGCCGCGCGAGCAGGCCGATCGCGATGTTGACCCGCTGCTGGTTGCCCCCGGAGAGCGTCCCGACCTGATCGCCGCGGCGCTCGGCGAGGCCGGTCTGCTCGAGCATCTCGTCGACGGTCGCCGTCGACGTCGTCGACTGCCCTCGAGGCGGGCGAAGAGGCGCAGGTTCTCCTCGACCGTCAGCCGGCGGTAGAGCGCCGCCTGCTGCGGGACCCAGCCGATCTCGCCCGGCGGCGCGGCTGACCGCTGCCCGAGTCGGGGCGACGGATCCCGGCGAGGATCGAGAGCAGCGTCGTCTTGCCGGCGCCGTTCGGGCCGATCACCGCGAGCAGCTCGCCGGCGCGCGGCGCGAAGCTGACGCCGCGCAGCGCCTCGCGATCGCCGAAGCTCTTGCGCAGCTCGCGCGCCTCGATCACGACCTCGGCGTTCACGGGCGCGGAACGCGTACTCACGGGCGGAACGTAGCGACGACTTAGGCTGGCATGCGTGAGGCTCCTCTTCATCGGCGACATCGTCGGCAGGCCCGGGCGCGACGGGCTCGCCCGGGCGATGCCGGAGCTTGCGCGAGCGCCACCGACCCGACCTGGTGATCGCCAACGGCGAGAACTCGGCCGGCGGGCTCGGGATCACCGAGAAGACCGCGCCGGCAGATCTTCGACGCCGGCGTCGACGTGATCACGACCGGCAACCACGTCTACCGCCACCGCGACGTCTACGAGTACCTCGACCGCGCGGAGCGAGTGATCCGGCCGGCCAACTACCGGACCGCGAACCCCGGCCGCGGGCACACGATCGTCGAGGCGGCGGGACGCCGGGTCTGCGTCATCAACCTCTCCGGGACCGTCTACCTCGACGCCGCGCGCTCACCCTTCGACGAATCCGAGGCGCTGCTCGAGCGCCTCGCGCGCGAGGCCGACGTCTTCCTCGTCGACTTCCACGCCGAGGTGACCAGCGAGAAGGTGGCGATGGGCTGGCACCTCGACGGCCGGGTGGCCGCCGTCTCGGCACCCACACCCACGTCCCCACCGCGGACGCCCGCGTGCTTCCCGGCGGAACCGCTTTCATCTCCGACGTCGGCATGACCGGCTCCCGCGCCGGCGTGATCGGGGCGACGCCGCGAGCAGGTCCTCGCAGGCGTTCCGGACCCAGATGCCGATCCGCTTCGAGACCGCCGACGGAGGACGTCTGGGTGATGGGCGCCGCGGTCGAGGTCGGCGACGACGGCCTCGCCCGCTCGATCGATCAGGTGCTGGTGCCGGTCGACTAGGGTCTGACCCTGCGGGACAGGTCAGGGTCAGGTCAGGACAGGTCGGGGGTCTGACCCCTTTGGGGACAGGTCAGGGTCTGACCCGAGCGGTCAGGGGTCTGACCCCTGTGGGACAGGTCGGGTCGCCGGCCGCCGAGCGCCAGCGCCGCGATCAGCGGCGGGAAGAACCAGACGATGTAGAGGTAGAACCAGTGGTCGGCGGTGAGCTGGACCGCGATCAGGACCGCGGCGGCGAGGGCCGCGAACTGGGCGAAGGTCGCGGCGGCGGGGCACGAAGGCGACGGGCGATCGCGAGGCCGAGCGCGCCGAGCTCGACCGCGAGGTGCAAGCCAGTCGAGGTCGGCCTGGCCCCAGACGCTGAACGGCGAGCTGCGGTCGATCTGGCTCGCGATCGTCCGCTCGTAGAAGGTCGCGAGGCCCGGCTCGATCGCCGGGTGGACGAGCAGGAGCGCGGCGGTGACCGACGAGCGCGCGCGACGAAGACGACGGCCGCGCGGCGCGGGCGGCCGAGCTCGCGAAGCCGCGCCGGGACCGGAAGCCGCGGTCGCCGGCGGCGTAGAGCGGGCGCGAGCACGAGCGGCGCGAACTTGACCGCCGCCGCAACGGCGAGCAGGACGCCGCGGGCGAGCGGGCGAGGTGAGCGACGACCAGCGACCAGGCGATCAGCGCCGCGACCAGCGAGTCGTTGGCGTTCGCGGCGAGCGTGTACGCCGTGTACGGGTAGGCCGCCCACGCGAAGGCGAGGATCGGCGCCGAGCTTCCGGCCCGCGCTCGCCCGGGCCGCAGCGCGGCGGCCGAGGACGAAGAGGCCGCGCGCCGTCGCGAAGTCGAAGCCGAGCGCCGCGCCGTGCGCCGCGGCCAGCTCGTCCCAGGCGCCGCTCCAGGGCAGCGCCGAGCTCGAACGGCAGGTAGGCGAGGTAGTTGGCGGGCCCGTAGGTGTCGCCGAAGCGGTTCTCCTCGGGGAACGACGCCCTCGCCCCAGATCGGCTCGCCGTGGGCGAGCAGGTCGGCGCCGATCACCCCCGCGTAGCCGACGTCGATGACCCCGGAGTCGGCGACGTTGACGACCAGGCGGAAGGCGAGCAGGAAGACCGCCGCCGCGCCGAGCCAGAGCGCCGGGGTCGCACGGCCGAAGCCCCTCGCCGCGGCCGCGGAAGCCGATCCAGAGCATTCGCGCGAGCAGGTAGGCGAGGACCGGATAGACGAGCGGGACCGAGACCCCGATCTCGCCGCGGTTGAAGAAGTACGTGCGAGAGCGCCGAAGCCCGAGCAGGACGAGCAGGTCGAGGTGGACGATCCGCCGCAGGCGGCGGAAGTCGAGCAGCCCGAGGAGGAAGATCGCGCAGAGCGGCAGCCAGACCCACGGGCGCGTTGAGCACGCCGCCGAACGAGCCCTCGTAGCCGCGCGCCATCTGCCATTCGACCTGGTGGCCGGTCCAGGACTCGCGCACCGTCCCGCTCGGGTCGTCGACGAGCACCTGGACGACCTCGTCGTCGCCGTCCTTGAAGCCGACCTGCCAGGTGTCGGGCGGCTTCGCCTGGGCGACCGGTCGAGATCGCCCGCGCTCGGCCTCCGCCTCGCGCACGTTCGCGTCGCGCTCGGCGATCTCGATCGCCTCGCGCGGAGCTCGAGGCGCAGCTGCTCGTCGGGCCCTCCTCCGGCGTGCCCCCGGTCGACCCGGCGCGCTCTGGGCCGCCGCGGCCGCCGGGCGGCGAGGAGCGAGCACGGCGACGACCGCTGCCGCCGCCGCCGGCTCAGCCGAAGGTCCACAGCTTGTTGCCGATGAAGTTGACCGGCATCGCGATCGCGACCGCGATCGCCTGCGAGGGGACCTCGGCGAGCTCCGGCACCGGAGACGAGCAGCTCGAGGACGACGCAGGTTGACGCCGAGGGCGGCGAGGCTGACGGTGAAGAAGCGGGCCGCCTGAAAGCCGGCGTGGCCGAGGTCGCCGGAAGGTCCAGTGCCGGTTCCACAGAAGTTGTTCGTGACCGCGACGCAGAAGGCCCCGATCGCGGCCGCGATGTGGTGGACGCCCGCCGCCCTCGGCGAGCAGCGCGAAGACGACCAGGTTGACGACGTACCCCGAGGCGCCGACGAGGCCGAACTTGAAGAGCTGCAGCCAGTTCGCCGGCTTGCGGGTGCCGAGGTGGATCCGGCGCGCGAGCGCCCCAGGTCCAGTCGGCGGCGGTCGGCGACGACGTCCGCTACGCGACGCCATCGGCGAACCACCTCGAAGTGCTCGGCGACGAGCCCGGCGACGTCGCGGAGGGTCCACTGCTCGATGGCGCTCGGCGACGTCGTCGGGCCAGCCGACCAGAAGCAGCGGGCAGAGCGAGTCGCCGGCGAGCAGCGAGCCGTGGCTGCCGCCCGCCGGCGTGGGTGGCCCCGCCCCAGTCGACGCACTCCCAGCCCTCGTCCAGGGAGACAGATGTCGGCGGCGTTCGGGCAGCGAAGCGCGCGCCAGAGGCGGCCGAGCGCGTCGGGGTAGGCGTCGCTGACGAGCGTCCCGTCGCGGGCGGCGAGGCCGAGCACGCGCTGGGTCGCCGTCGAGGTCCCACCCCTCGCCGCGCAGGTCGGCGGCGTGCGAGCCGGGGCGGAAGCGGAGCTCGCCGTCGCGCCTCGCGACCACCGCCTCCTCGTCCGTCGAGCCAGGTGACGAGGTCGACCCCGTCGGTGCCGAGCAGGCGCTTGCGGATGCGCGCGTGCGCTCGCTCGCGCCGGCGGCCCTCGAGCAGGATGTAGACGCCGCCGGCCCGGGCTGTCGGGCCGACCGCGATCTCGGCCTGCTCGGCGAATCTCGCTGTTCGGCTGGAGCACCCGCCAGTCGGACTGCGAGCATGCTCGGCGAGCGGCAGCGGCTCGGAGACCGCGGTCTGGGCGTGGTCGGAGACGAGGATCAGCGCGTGCTCCTCGCAGAAGGCGTCGAGGCCGCCGCCCGCCTCGACCAGGGAGCCCAGCGCGGCGTCGGCATGCGCGATCGAGTCGACGGACTCCGGGGCCCGAGCCGATGCGAGTGGTAGTCGTGGTCGGGGAGCGAGAAGAGCAGGAAGTCGTAGAGGTCGTCCGCCGTCGAGCTCGCGGCCGACGCAGGCCGAGTACTCGTCGCGGGTCCCGGGTCGAGCGAGCGTCGGCTTGCAGGGAACCCGGCGGCTCGCGTAGAGCTCGCCGTAGAAGAGCTCGTCCGGGCCCCAGACCGCGTGGTGGAACTCGCCGCGAGGGCGAAGCGGCGCAGCAGCCCGTCGAGCCCGACCTCGTGGCGGGTGCGGCCGCGGTAGATCAGGAACGGGGTGCAGGCGCTGCGCAGGCCCGCGTCGCCGAGGCGCTCGAAGATCGGTCTCCACCTCGTGCGAGAGGTGGGCCATGTTGAGGTTGTAGACGGTGTCGTAGAGGTCCGGAAGATCCCGAAGGCGCGGGTCGCCTCGAACGAGGAGCCGTACTCGACGTAGCGCTCGCTCGGTCGCGGTGGTACCAGTTCATCCCCGGGATCCAGTGGCGGTCGGGCCCGACGCCGGTGGCGATCTCGGAGGTGCAGACCGGCGTCACCGAGGGAAACGAGGAGACGCAGTCGCGGATCAGCGTGCCGCGCTCGACGAGCGCGGCGAAGGTGGGGGCGGCGCCGGAGGCGATCGCCCGGTCGAGGTTCTCGGGGTGGAGCGAGTCGACGACGACGAGGACGAGCTTGCGCTCCGGGCTCACCTCAGCGACCGCAGGCCCTCGTACTTCTCGTCGTCGCGGCGGCGGCGGCCGGTCGTCGACGACCGCAAGCGCGATCGCCGCGATCAGCGCGATCGGCGGGATGAAGAGGGACAGCGACGACGAGGACGGCCGCGGCGCCGCCGAGACCATCGGCCAGCGTCCCTGCGGCTTCGCGAGCGCGTGCGGCCGCTCCCGCGAGGAGCCGCCGCCGATCCGCGCCGCGGCGGCGCGCGACCAGCGGCGCCGACGGCGCACTCCGGCCACCAGGTCGCAGTCTCCTCGGCCAGCGAGCCGCGAGCGACGATCGCGCCGAAGACGGAAGGCGCCGGCAGGCGCCGCGGCCGCGCAGTATCGGCAGGAACCCGCGGGCCGACGGCCACGCGGTTGGCCGAAGAGGGCGGGCCGAACCACTGCGGCTCGCGAACCATCGAAGTCGGTGCCGTCGAGGTCCAGCCCGAGGTCGACGTGGGCGAGGACTGCGTCAGAGAAGCGAGCGTCCGCCGATCCGGCGGCGAGCGCGAGGCCTAGGCCCTGGCAGATGGCGTGAAGAGGTCCACGCGCGTGGACGCGCAATGCTAGCGGGCGCGGCACCCGGCGCGTGCGGCAAACTGCCCCCATGGCCGAGGCCCAGGAACGACGCCCGCGCGAAGGCGAGATCGCCCCGGCGGGATCGCCGCACCGCCGCGCGCACTCGAGGGCTCGCGACCTCGAGCGCTACGCGGGGCTGTTCGCGGCGCGGACGCGGGTGATGCGCTCGTCGGCGATGCGCGACCTGATGGCGATCACCTCGCGGCCCGAGGTGATCTCGCTCGCCGGCGGCCTGCCCGACACATCGACCTTCCCGGCGCAGAGCTTCGCCGCGCAGATGACCCGGATCGCCCAGGAGTCGGCGGCGCAGGCGCTCCAGTACGGGCCGACCGAGGGCTTCGAGGAAACCAAGGACTGCATCCGCCGAGGTGATGGCGGCCGAGGGGATGCACCCCGACCCCGAGGACATCATCGTCACCACCGGCGGCCAGCAGGCGATCGACCTGATCGCGAAGACGCTCCTCGACCCCGGCGACCCGGTGATCTGCGAGGCGCCGACCTACCCCGGCGCGGTACCCGTCTTCTGCTCGTACGAGGCCGACGTTCACCAGGTCACCACGGACGACGACGGGATGCGGATCGACGAGCTCGAGGAGCTGCTCGACCGCCTCGCCGCGGAGGGCCGGCGGCCGAAGTTCATCTACTCGGTTCCCACCTTCCAGAACCCGGCGGGGGTGACGCTGTCGGGCGAGCGGCGGCGGCGGCTGGTCGAGCTGGCGCGCGAACGCGAGGTCCTGGTGGTCGAGGACAACCCCTACGGCCTGCTCCGCTACGAGGGCGAGCCCGAGGAGCCGCTCTACCAGCTCGACGGCGGCGACTACGTGATCTACCTCGGCACCTTCTCGAAGATCCTCTCGCCGGGGATCCGGCTCGGCTGGCTCTGCGCGCCGCCGCCGGTGATGGAGAAGGTGGTCCTCGGCAAGCAGGCCTCGGACCTCTGCACCTCGACCCTGACCCAGTACTTCGTCCGCGAGTACTTCGCCGAGGGGCGCTGGCGCGAGTATGTCGCCGACGTCACCGAGATCTACCGCGAGCGGCGCGACGCGATGCTCGAGGCGCTCGAGCGCCACTTCCCCCGGCAGGCGAGCTGGACCCGTCCCGAGGGCGGCCTGTTCGTCTGGGCGACGCTCCCCGATTACATCGACACCGGCGACCTGCTCGCCAAGGCGCTGCGCCAGAACGTCGCCTTCGTCCCCGGCGTCGCGGCGTTCACCGACGGCCGCGGGACCAGCTCGATGCGGCTCAACTTCTCCGGCGTCGGGGTCGAGGAGATCCGCGAGGGAATCGCCAGGATCGGTGAGGTCGTCGCCGAGCAGGTGCGCCTCTACGAGACCTTGACCGGGCAGCCGGTGGTCGAGTCTCCGCGCCGAAGCCGAGCCCGAGGGGGATGTCGTGCCCCTGCGCCGCCGCGAGCCGTGAGGGTCGCGGTGCTCAAGGGCGGGCGGTCGCTGGAGCGGCAGGTGTCGCTTCGCTCCGGCGCCCGGGTGGAGGACGCGCTCGCGGCGCTCGGCCACGAGCCGATCCCACTCGACGTGGGTGGAGATCTCGTCGACAGGCTGAAGGAGGAGCGCCCGGACGCCGCCTTCATCGCCCTGCACGGGCCGGGCGGCGAGGACGGGACGGTGCAGGAGCTGCTGGAGATCCTCCGGATCCCCTACACCGGGCCCGGGGTCGCCGCCTGCAACCGCTGCATGGACAAGGTGCTCGCGAAGCACGAGATCCGGGGGGCGGGGGTCGCGACGCCCGATTGGGTCGCGTTCAACCGCACCGCCTTCGAGGGGCTCGGCGCCGGCGACGCGCTCGCCGAGATCGAGGAGGAGCTCGGCTTCCCGCTCGTGGTCAAGCCGGCGGGTCAGGGCTCGTCCCTCGGCGTCCGCTTCGCCGCGACGGCCGGCGAGGTCCCCGAGGCGATCGTCTCGGCGCTCTCCTACGACGACCGGGTGCTGCTCGAGCGCCACGTCGCGGGGCGCGAGCTGGCCGTCTCGATCGTCGACGGCGAGGCGCTGCCGGTGGTCGAGGCGATCCCGAAGGAGGAGGACCGCTTCAACTACGAGGCGCGCTACGAGATCGGGCGCACCGAGTACGAGTGCCCGGCGGGGCTGTCGAATACGGAGCTGGACGCGGTCAACGCGGCGGCCGTGCGGACCTGGGAGACGCTGCGGCTGAACGGCTTCGCCCGCGTCGATTTGATGCTCGCCGAGGAGGGGCCGCAGGTACTCGAGGTGAACGCGATCCCCGGCCTCACCGATACCAGCCTGCTGCCGATGTCCGCCGAGGCCGCCGGCCTCGGCTTCGAGGCGCTGGTCGAGCGGATCCTCGCGCTGGCGCCGGCGCCGCTGTCGCGTTCGGCGGTCTGAACGCACGACCGTGTCCGGTCTCCTGGAACGGATCGGCGTCGAGCTGCCGATCGTCCAGGCCGGGATGGGCGGAGGGCTCGCGACCCACGAGCTCGCCGCGGCGGTTTCGGACGCCGGCGGCCTCGGCACGATCGGGATCCTCGATCCACCCGTCCTGCGCGAACAGGTCCAAGCCGCCCGGCGCGGGACCGAGAAGCCGATCGCCGTCAACCTGCTGCTGCCATTCGCGCGACGGGGCCATTGGGAGGCGGCGGCCGAGGCGGACGTGGTCGTCACCTTCTGGGGTCGCCCCCGGCGGCAGACCGACCGCGTCTGGATCCACCAGTGCGGTTCGGTCGAGGAGGCGCTCGCCGCCCGCGCGGCCGGGGCGGACGGCGTGATCGCCCAAGGGCGCGAGGCCGGCGGCCATGTCCGCGGCACGGTCCCGGCGCTGGAGCTCCTCGAACGCGTCCGCGGGGCGCTCCCGGACGGCTACCCGGTGCTTGTCGCTGGCGGGATCGCGGAGGCCGAAGACGTCCGGCGGGCGCTCGAGGCAGGGGCGGAGGCGGCGGTCGCCGGCACGCGCTTCTTGGTCAGCGAGGAGAGCGGGGCCCACGCCGAGTACAAGCGGCGGTTGCAAGGCGCGAACGAGACGACCCTCACCGAGCTCTTCGGCGTCGGCTGGCCGACCGCGCCGCACCGGGTGATCCCGAACGCGGCGACCGAGCGCTGGCTCCGGAGCGACTCGAGGGGCCCGGCGGCGGTGCGCCTCCTCAATCGCCTCTCGGCGCCGATCGCCTCCCGCCTCCCCGTGGCGATGATCAGTCGCGCGGCGGCGGCTCAGCGTCCCGGCGTCCCTTTCTACGGTCCCGCGTCCCCGGTGGCTGGCGGACCGGCGAACCTGCTCGATACCGGGCCGCTCTACGCGGGCGAGACCGTCGCGCGCATCGGCGACGTCCGGCCGGCAGGCGAGCTGACCCGCGAGCTCGGCGGAGGCTAGCCCGCGTCGCCGTCAATGCTTCCCGGCGTCACCGCCTCGCGGGGCGGCGTCTCGGGGCGGTTGAGGACCCGGTTGCCGTAGACGAAGACGACGGCGCCGCCGACGAAGCCGCCGATCGTCAGCAACCCTTCGGCGATCACTCCCGCGATCAACGCGGCGGCCTCGACCTGACCGTCGTCGTAGCCGCCGAGGTGAAGGAGCCAGGTGGCGGCGAAGGCGATGGTCGCGGCGACCATCGCAACCAGATGAATCGTGGCCACCGTCTTTTTCGGCGTCCCGGCAGGGATGTCCAGCCAGTCGAGCAGGCCAGTCAAAGCCGTCGGCACCGCAAGGACGAGCCCTCCCGAGATCGCGAGCAGGGCTCCGTGGGCCATCTGCTCCTCCTCGACGCCGAGCGCGCCGAGAACGAGCATCACCACGCCGACCGTGTATGCGCCGATGCTGGCATCGGTGAGCGGCGGATGCGAGGGCTTGCCGGGCCAGCCCTTGAGTAGGTCGATCAGTCGTGTCATCCCTCCACCTCCTCCTGCTTATGGGGGTCTCGAGGTTCGCGACGCCCGCGGGCCGATTCTTACGTCCCTGCCGATGGGCTTGACTGACGTCGCTCCATAGGGCAATCTCGGGCCGTGGGGGGACGGGTTCCTCCGGGAGCAAGGGTCGGCGCGACGACGATCGCGGCGACGGTTGCTGCCGTCGCCGTCCTCGAGGTCCTGCAGCGGACGGTCGAGACGTTCGACCCGCGGCCCGAGATCTCCGTGCTGATCGTGGTCGCGGTCACCTTCGCGACCCTCGCCCTCAGCGTCCTGCAGCAACGTGTCGCGCGCGCGGATCAGCTCGACGACGCCCTCAGGGGCTGGCCGCTGCGGTCGGCGGCGACCGCGGATCCGTACCGGCTCGGGGTCTTCCCTCCGCGAGGAGCCGACGGAGCGAGCGGTGACGACCATTACGTCGAGCGCGGGCAGATCGACGAGGAGCTCAGGGCCGCCATCCTCGACCCGGGGTCGCCGTTCGTGCTGGTGACCGGGCCTCGTCGAGTCGGCAAGTCTCGGAGCGCGCTGGAGGCGGTCCGAAGCGCGCTGCCCGGGGCCCTCATCGCCGCCCCCGAGGACGGAGGCGCCCTGCGGGCGCTTCTCGATCTCGAGCCGCCGCTCTTCTCGCGCAGATCACGGCTGCCCAGGTGGACGGACGCGTCGCACGTGGTGCTGTGGCTCGACGGCCTCAACCGCTTCCTGGGCGAGATCGATGCCGATCTCCTCGACGACCTCCGCGGGAGCGCGATCCCCGTCACGATCGTGGCGACGATCAGGGACGAGGACTACGAGGCGGCTCTCGAGGGAACCGGCGCCGAAGCCGAGGGCGCGAAGACCTTCGCCGCGGAGGTCCGGGAGCTCGAACTTGCGGACGGACCGCCCACCGGCGCCGGGACGAGCGCCGGACGGAGGGACGGCCGGTCGGCCGGGGTGCCCGCCGAGATTCGGGCGGCTGACAGGGACCCGTTCTTCGTGGGCCCCGTGGCCCTCTCCCTCCTCTCCCTCGCCGCGATCGTCGTGATCGTGGCGACCACCGGCTTCTCGAAGCCTGTGCCCCCGTCGCTGGCCGAGCAGGCTGACGAGAAGCTGCGTGAGGCGGGGGGTCAGGTGGTCTGGGGCCCGGAACAGGCGGACCTCCACGGCTCGGGGCAGCAGTCCCAGCTCTTCGCCTTCGACCCCGGGGGGTCCACCTCGCACGAGATCCGGATCTACGACGAGCGCGGCGGCGAGCTGGTGGAGGCGTTCCGGTTCCGGCCCGACGTCGACGACGCCGAGTTCCAGTACCGCGCGCTCGCCGACCTGGGGGGCGGCGGCGCGAAGCTGATCGGCGGATACGGCTTCCAGAACGAAGAGTCCCTGGCCCTGTTGCCCTTCGTGATCCGCTGGGACATCGACGCGGGCGAGTACACGATCACGGCGCTCCAGAATGATCCGCCATCACTGAGCGAAGGGGTCGACCCGGCCCCCGACGCGCGTGGCTACCTCGACGGGTATCGAGAAAGGCTCGTCCTCCGCGACACGGAGTCCGAGCTCGGCATCAGCGGGCACCGGGTCCAGGACTTCGCGATCGTGGAGGACCCCGACAGGCTGGTCAGCGCGATCGCCGTCGACGCCAGGACCGCGAGCGAGCCGGGCCTGGTCGAGATCCGCGGGAACATCCTGTCCGTCTCCGGGCCGAACCCGTCGATGATCGGCTGCCGGTTCCCAGGCGAGCCGGCGCTCCAGGGGTCGTGGTCGCCGGGGCGGCTGCTGCATGCGGAGCTTCTCGACTCTTGGGAGCCGTTCATCAAGGACAAGGTCTGCGAGCCCGCCCTCTAGTCCACGAGCCCGGCGCTCCACCGCCCAGCGGCTGAGCTCCGAGGGTGCCAGCGAACCCCGCGATTGAGTATCGGGAATGACCCTGACCACGCCCGGGCCCTGTCCCTATGGGGGTCAGACCCCTACTGCTCGCCTGTCGCGAAGTCCTCCGGGGAGACCTCGTCGAGGAAGTCCTTGAACTTCTCGACGACCTCCTCCTGGTCCTCGACCTCGTGCTCGAACTCGATCGAGGACTCCTCGATCACGTCCTCGGCGGCGAAGATCGGCGCCTGGCAGCGGACCGCCAGGGCGAGCGCGTCGGAGGGACGGGAGTCGATCTCGACCTCGGAGCCGTTGACGGAGATCGTGATCGAGGCGTAGAAGGTGTTGTCGCGCAGCTCGGTCACCGAGACCCGCTCGCACTTGGCGTCGAGCTGCTCGAGCAGGTCGGAGAGCAGGTCGTGGGTCATCGGCCGCGGCGTCGACGCGCCCTGGAGCTTCATCAGGATCGCCGCCGCCTCGGGATGGCCGATCCAGATCGGCAGGAAACGGTTGCCGTCGACCGTCTTCAGCAGGACGATCGGCTGTTTGCCGACCATGTCGAAGCTGACTCCATAGATCTGCATCTGCTGCACGTTGGCTCCAGTGGGCGATCCTGGACTCGAACCAGGGACCTCTTCCTTATCAGAGAAGCGCTCTGACCGACTGAGCTAATCGCCCCTGCGTGGCGATTCTAGCGGCGATGCCTCGCCGCTCAGGCGCGCTCGGGAGCGGCCAGGAGCTCGCCGGTGAGGGCCTCGACGCGGCGCTCGATCTCGTCGCGGATCGCCCGGACTTCACCGAGCGGGCGGCCGTCGGGGTCGTCGAGCTCCCAGTCCTCGTAGCGCTTTCCAGGATGAAATGGGCACTCGTCCCCGCAGCCCATCGTCACCACGACGTCCGACTCCGCGACGGCCTCGTCGGTGAGCCGCTTCGGCCGCCCGCCCGCCACGTCGAGTCCCAGCTCCGCCATCGCCTCGACGACCACCGGGTTCACCTCGTCGGCGGGCTCCGACCCAGCCGACCGGACCTCGATCCGCCCGCCGCCGTGGCGCTCCATCAGCGCCGCCGCCATCTGGCTGCGGCCGGCGTTGTGGACGCAGGCGAAGAGGACGGTCGGACGGTCGCCCATGCCTCGAGCGTAGCTACGCGGCGCGCCGGGGGGCTACGCGGCGGGCAAAGGTGAGCGCGTCCTCGATGTCGTCGAAGTGAAGCTCGGCGCGGAGGCCGCGGCGGGCAGCGCTGACCGTGACGTCGTGACCCAGCGCCGACTCGAGCTCGTCGGCGATCCGCCCGAGCGCGGCCTGTTGGTCGGGATGGCGGCTGACGCGACCGCGGGTCGGGGTCGCCGACGCGCGCTTCGCGCGGCGCTCGGTCTCGCGCACCGACCATCCGGCGCGGGCGGCGTCGCGCGCGAGTCGGCGACGGATGTCGTTGCCACGGGCCTGGAGGATCGCCCGCCCGTGCCCCTCCGAGAGCTCCCGCGACTCGATCAGGCTGAGCGCCTCATCGGGCAGGTCGAGGATCCGGATCAGGTTCGAGATCGCCGGGCGGCTCCTCCCCACCCGCCGGCCGACCTCCTCCTTGCGTGAGGCCGAGGTCCTCGACCAGGGTGGCGCAGGCCCGCGCCTCGTCGACCGGGTTGAGGTCCTCGCGCGCCATGTTCTCGATCAGCGCCGTCTGCAGCCGCCGCGCCTCGTCCTCGTCTCTGATCACCGCCGGCACCTCGTCCAGTCCGGCCTCGCGGGCAGCCCGCCAGCGCCGCTCCCCGGCGATCAGCTCGTAGGTGCCGTCGGGAAGCGGGCGGACGATCAACGGCTGGATCACGCCGGCAGCGGCGATCGACTCCGCCAGCGCGGCGATCGACTCCGGGTCGATCCGCTTGCGCGGCTGGCTCGGGTTCGGCCGCACCATCTCCGCGGGCACCATCCGCAGCTCGATTTCCTCGCGGGGCTCGGACTCCGGGAGGATCGCCGCGAGGCCGCGGCCGATGCCGCGCTGTCTAGCCATGATTTGCCCCTCCGGGGTTAACCGGTTCCGGGTAGATCACGCGGCCTCCCAGTGCGAAACGCCCGGCTCCATCGCTTCTGCGCTCGCTTCCTCGCGCCGGCGGACCTCCGCCGCCAGCGCGCGGTACGCCGCGGCCCCGCGGGAGGAAGCGTCGTGCTCGAGGCCGGGGACGCCGAAGCTCGGCGCCTCCGCGAGCCGCACGCTGCGTGGGATCGTCGTCTCGAAGACGAGCTCGCCGAGGTGCTGTCTGAGATCCGATTCCACTTCGCGGGAGAGCCGGGTTCGCTCATCGCTCATGGTGATCACCACCCCGGTCAGAACCAGCCGCGGGTTGAGCTCGCGGCGCATCAGCTCGAGCGTCTCGAGGAACTGCACAAGTCCCTCGAGCGCGAGGTACTCGGCCTGGACGGGGACGATCGCGCGGTCCGCGGCGGCGAGGGCGTTGACCGTCACCGGGCCGAGCGAAGGCGGGCAATCGAGCAGGGTAGTCGCGAACCGCTCCCGGACCGGCCCCAGCCCCTCGCGAAGCCTCGTCTCGGAGCGTTCGGCCCGCGGCAGCTCGACCGCCGCGCCGGCGAGGTCGCGGCTCGCCGGCACGATCCAGAGGTTGTCGGGCCCTGCCGGGCGGGCGCACTCGGCGATCGAGCGCTCGCCGGAGAGGCACTGGTACGAGCTCGGACTCAGGTCCTTCGCGAGACCGAGGCCGACCGTCGCGTTCGCCTGGGCGTCGAGGTCGACGAGCAGGGTCTGGGCCCCGGTGGCGGCGAGCGCGGCGCCGAGGTTGACGGCGGTCGTCGTCTTCCCGACGCCGCCCTTCTGGTTTGCGATCGCGTAGACGAATCCCATGATGAGTTGCGCGGCGCGAAACGGCGCTCAGCGACCGCGCGGCGTGAGAGTAGACATCGGTGCGGAGGGAGGACCGCCGACCGCGCCCTTCATCACCGGCCGAACGGGCGCTTCTTCGCCATCCCTGGTCGCCGGGGCAGGCCCTCCGGCGTCGGCCCCGTCTTGTGGAGGAGGTGTAGGTGGCGGTGGCGGCTGCCGGCGTAGGGGCCGACGGCGCGGATCTCGACCGGCTCCATCGCCAGCCGTTCCGCGGCGCGGGCCAGCTCGGCCTCCTCGTCGGGATCGCGGCGGCCCTTCCAGGCGACCATCGCGCCTCGCTCGCGGAGGAGCGGCGACGCGAGCTCGGCAAGCGTCGCGAGGCGCCCCACCGCACGGGCGGTCACCGCGTCGTAGGCCTCGCGGCCGCCGTCCGGTGCAGGGGTAGCGGCCCAGTCCTCGGCTCGCTCGCAGACGACCCGCGCCCCTTCGATCCCGGTGCGATCGATCGCGCGGCGGGCGAACTCGCACTTGCGCCCCACCGACTCGACGAGATCGACCTCCGTGGCAGCGAGCGCGGCGGCCAAGACCAGTCCCGGCAGGCCGGCGCCCGAGCCGACGTCGGCGATCCGCCCCGCCTCGGCCAGCGGCTCCAGCTCGAGCCCGGTGAGCGAATCCGCGACGTGGACCCGCCACGCGTCCTCCGGGTCCCGGACCGAGCTCGGCGCCCGGGGATCCTCGCTCAGGACCGCGACCAGCTCGGCGAGCGTCGCGCGCGTCTCCGGATCGAGACGCGCGAGCGGATCGGCGCCGGCCACGCCGCGGCGTCAGTCGGAGACCAGGGGCGCGACGACGACGAAGCGCTCCGGCTCGTCGCCCTCGCTGTAGGTCTCGATCTCCGCCCGCTCGGCGAGGTGGTTGTGGACGACGCGCCGTTCGTTCGCACTCATCGACTCGAGCTCGACGGGACGGCCGCTGCGGACGGCGCGCTCGGCCGCCTGCTCTGCAAGCCGCTCGAGCGTCTCGGCGCGGCGGCGGCGGTAGCCCGCGGCGTCGACGGTGACCCGCTTGCGGTCCTGGCGCCCGCGAAACGCGGCCCGGTAGCAGATCAGCTGCAGCGCGTCGATCGTCTGCCCGCGGCGGCCGATTAGGAGCCCGAGCTCCTCGTCGTCACCCTCGACCGAGGCGCGGATCTCATCCTCGTCTTCCTCAACCTCCACTTCAGCCTCAAGGTCGAGCTCGTCGAGCACCCGCTCGACGATCGCGCGCACCCGCTCGGCGGGGTCCTCGGGGAGCTCCTCGCCCGCGGCGTTGGCTTCCAGCTCCGGATCACCCATCTAACGCCTTCGCTTCTTCTTCCGCGGAGGCGGGGGCGGCGCCTTCGTCGCCTTCCGCTCCTCCTCGCTTGGCGGCTCGGGCGGCGGCGCCAGCTCGCGGACGACGAACTGCTGGCCGATCGTCCAGATGTTGGTCGAGATCCAGTAGACCGCCAGCCCGGCGGGCTGCGTGATGATGAACGGCGCGATCACGATCGGCAGGACGAACATGATGTAGCGCTGCGGGCCCTCGACCTTGGTCGCCATCACCATGCCGGCGGCGAGCTGAGTGCCGATGAACAGCGCGATCAGGATCGCCAGCTCGGCGCCCGCGGGCTTCTCGATCAGCGATTCGACGAACAGCCAGCCCTCGGGCGGTGCCGCCTCGACGTCAGCCTGGAAGTCGTCCCCCTGGAGCAGGTAGAAAAGGGCCAGGAAGACGGGGAGCTGGAGCAGGAGCGGCCAGCAGGAGGCGAGGGGGTTGATCCCGTGCTCCTGGTAGAAGCTCATCATCTCCCGCTGCATCCGCTCGCGGTCGTCCTTGTACTTCTCCTGGATCTCCTTCATCTGGGGCTGGAGCGCCTGGAGCGCCCGCATCGAGCGGATCTGCTTGATCGAGAGCGGCAGGATGATCAGGCGGACGATGAAGGTGAGGGCGACGATCGCAGCCCCCCAGCCGAAGCCGACGTCGTCATGCAGGAAGAGGATCACCGCCTCGGCGGCGTCGATCAGCGGCTGGAAGATGTTCGCGACGAGCGGGATCACGAGCGGAACAGGCGCCGCCCCGAGAGCGGGTCGTAGCCGCCGTTCGACCATGGGTTGCAGCGGGCGAGCCGCCAGGCGGCGGCGATCGAGCCTCGTACCGGGCCCAGCTCCCGCACCGCCTCCACCGCGTAGGTCGAGCAGGTCGGGTAGTACTTGCAGCGGGCCGGGATCGCCGGCGAGACGAAGCGGCGATAGCCGCGCACGGGCAGCAGGAGCAGCGCGGTGAAGACCTCCGAAATCCGCTGCGTAAAACGTGAAACGGTGGCGGTCACGAGCCGTTCCCCCCCAACCCTCCCTCGGCGACGACCTCGTCGAGCGCCGCCCGTGCTCCCCCGCTGCCATCGCGCTCGACCAGCTCGGCGAGGTCGGGTCGGGCGACGATGACGAAGTCGTGTCCCTCGGGCAGCCGCTCCGCGAGCTCCCAGAACGACTCCCGCAGCGCCCGCTTCACCTTGTTGCGGTCGACGGCGCCGCCGACCTTGCGCCCGACCGAGATCCCCAGCCGGGTCTCGGCGTCGTCGTCCTCCGACCGTGGGAAGGCGTAGAGCACGACGTAGCGGTTGGCGTGCGAGCGGCCCTCGCGATAGACCCGGTCGAAGTCGCCGCTTCGCGACAAGCGGCCGCGCCGTCGCGGCTATCAGGGTGCCATGGCATCTAGGGGGTGAGTCGCTTGCGGCCCTTGCGGCGGCGGCGCTGGATCACCTTGCGGCCGTTACGGGTCCGCATCCGGGCGCGAAACCCGTGGGTCCGGGCGCGCTTGCGCTTCTTCGGCTGGTAGGTCCGCTTCATCAGGTGACGGGTGCCCTCGCCTGGTCTCGGCCCGGCGGCGGAGGGGTCGCGCGGGGCGCGTTCGAGGCGCGCAGTATACGGCGCGCCGGAGGCCGATCGGTTTTCGGCGCGAATTGCGAGCTTCGCCCTTGCGACCCCCTCGGAAGGGCGCCGGGCCGCCTCTATGATCGCGCGCCGGTGCCGGTCCCGGCGCCGGGCCGCTGGGGTAGCGAGTCCGCCGGGTCGAGGTGACGTCCTTGCCAGAACCGGTCCCCGAGGAGCTCACCGCTCTCTGGGAGCGCGTCCGCGGCGACCTGAAGGCATCCCTTCCGCCCTCGACCTTCAAGCTCTGGCTCGAGCCGCTGCAAGCCGTCTCAGCACAGGGCCGCACCCTCTATCTGGTCGCCCCCGACTCGGTCCGCGCCTGGGTCGAGCGCCGTTACGAGCGCACCCTGACCGAAGCGCTCCACCCGCCACACCGGGGAGGCGACCGAGATCGTCCTCGTCGCGCCGGGGAGCTCCCCTCCTGAGGCCGCCGACACGTCAGCCACCGCGGTAGAGACCCACCCCGCGGGCTCGTTCGACGACTTCGTCATCGGCTCCGGAAACCGCTTCGGCCACGCGGCCGCCCTCGCCGTCGCCGAGATGCCCGCGGAGGCCTACAACCCGCTCTTCGTGCACGGCGCGCCGGGGCTCGGCAAGACCCACCTGCTCTGGGCGATCGCCGCCTACGTGGGGCGCCGGCATCCCGAGCGCACCGTCCTCTACACGACCGCCGAGCGGTTCACCGCCGAGTTCGTCGCCTCCGTGCGGGGCACGGGGGCCGAGGGCTTCAAGCGCCGCCACCGCGAGGTCGACGTGCTGCTCGTCGACGACGTCCAGTTCCTCGAGGAAAAGCGCCAGACCGAGGAGGAGTTCTTCCACACCTTCAACGCCCTCCACTCGCGCGGAAGCCAGATCGTCCTCTCCAGCGACCGGCCCCCCGCCGAGCTCGCCCGCCTGGCGGAGCGACTCCGAGACCGGTTCGAATGGGGCCTCTGCGCTCCCCTCGGACCCCCCGACCTGAGAACCCGAACGACGCTCCTGGGGCGACTCGCCCGTGACGCTGCGGGTCGAGCAGCCTGACCCGGCGGTGCTCAAGGAGATCGCCTCTCGCGTACCCGCCAACGTTCGCAGGCTGGAGGGGGCGCTCAACCGGGTTCTGGCCTTTACCTCGATGATGGAGCAGCCGCTCACCCCCGATCTCGTCCGCGACGTCCTCGTCGCCCCTGGGCCGGCCAGCCCCGCTCACACCGACGAACAGGGCCCCACCCTGGGCGAGATCCAGGAGGCCGTCTGCTCCGTGCTTCATCTTTCCTCCGATGAACTACTCGGTCGAAAGCGAAACGCTCACGTCGTGCGCGGCCGCCAGCTCGCGATCCACCTCGCCCGCGAGCGGCTCGGCCTCTCACTCGGCGAGCTGGCCCACGCCTTCGACCGCGACCGCGCGACGATCCTCCACTCGCTCCGGCACGTCGACCGCGAGCTGGTCCCCGACTCACAGACCAGCGCCACCCTGGAGCAGGTCCAACGCCGGCTCGAGGCGACGCCCCGATGATCACACCTCCCCTCGAGTCCACCCCCACGAGCCTTTCCCCACCGGTTGTCCCCAACCCACGACCCCCATTACAAAGCCATGAACCCACCCACTGCAACAGATATCCAAGACCCTTCAATCACTCAAGACACAGAAGATCAATACGGTAAGTCGATGAAGGTCTCCATCCCGCGGCAGGAGCTTCACTCGCGACTGCAGATTGCGAGTCGAGCGGTTTCGACCCGGACCGCGATGCCCTCTCTCGGCGGGATCCTGCTCGAGGCGTCGGGCTCGAACCTGGTGATCCGCGCGACCGACGTCGAGCTCAGCCTGACCTTGGCCGCCGAGGCCACCGTCGAATCGGAGGGGACCGTGTTGTTGCCGGGACGCCTCCTGGTCGACGTGGTCCGATCGCTACCTGAGGGTGAGGTGAAGCTGGCGCTGCGTCCCGAACAGCGCGACGTCGAGATCTCCGCCTCAGGGTCGACCTTCCACCTCCGCACGCTCGCCGCTGACGAGTTCCCGCGCCTGCCCGAGTTCGAGGGGGAGACCGTGCGGATCCCGGCGCCGGCGCTGGCCGAGACCGTGGATCGTGTCGCCCGGGCCGCCTCGCGCGACGAGGTCCGCCCGATCCTCACCGGGGTCCTGGTCACCGCCTCCGAGAACGTCCTGACCATGGTCGCGACCGACTCCTACCGGCTCAGCGTCAAGCACACCGAGCTGGAACAGGCGATCTCCTCGGAGCTCGAGGCGAACGTCCCCGCGAGGGCGATGCGCGAGCTCAGCCGGCTGGTCGTCCAGGAGGGCGCCGAGGAGGTCGAGATCGCGATGCAGCGCAACCAGATCGTCTTCCGGGCGGCTGGGGTGACGCTCGCCTCGCGGCTGATCGAGGGCCAGTTTCCGAGCTATCGCCAGCTCCTGCCGGAGACGTTCGAGCACGAAGTCCGCTTGCCCCGGGACGAGTTGCTCGACGTCACCCGGAGGGTGAGCCAGCTCGCCCAGCGCACCGCGCCGCTTCGGTTCTCGTTCTCGGAGGGAGAGCTGACGGTGATCGCCGAGACGCCCGACGTGGGCGACGCTCGCGAGGCGATGCCGGCGCCCTACTCGGGCGATCCGCTGGAGATCGCCTTCAACCCCCAGTTCCTGATCGAGGGAGTCGAGAGCATCGACTCCGACGAGGTCGCGCTCCAACTCACCTCGCCGCTGCGGCCGGGGTTGTTGCGGCCGCTCGGGCGCGAGGACTTCAGCTACCTCGTGATGCCGATCAGGCTGAACGTCTAGGATCGAGTGGTGGCGCCGCGATGCGGGTCGACACGGGTCGAACTGCGGGCCTTTCGCAACCTCGCCGACCGTGAGCTGACCCTCGACTCGAGCCTTACGGTCATCCACGGCCCGAACGGCGCCGGCAAGACCAACCTGCTGGAGGCGCTGTTCTTCGGTCTCAGCGGGCGCTCCTGCCGCACGAACGCCGAGCGGGAGGCGATCCGGTTCGGGGAGGGGCTCGCGCGGGTCGAGGTGACCGTCGCCGACGGCGCCGACCGCCGCGCCTTCCTCTCCGCCGTCGACCGTGCCGAGGGCAGGCGGCACCTCCTCGACGGCTCGCCGGCGGGACCGGAGAGCGCCGCCCGGCGCCCGGCCCTCGCCCTGTTCATGCCCGACCGGCTGGCGCTGATCAAGGGCCCGCCCGCCGCCCGCCGCGCCCACCTGGACCGCCTCGTCCCCGCGCTCTGGCCGGGCCGAGCGGCGGTGCGCAGCCGCTTCGGTCGGGCGCTCGCCCAGCGCAACTCCCTGCTCGCGCGCATCCGCGCCGGGGCTGCCTCGGAGAGCTCGCTGGACGCATGGGACCTCGAGCTCGCCGCCGAGGCCGTCGAGCTGATCGCGGCTCGCGCGGAGGCGGTCGGCCTCTTGGCGGGGCCGTTTCGCGATGCGGCATCCCGCCTCGGGCTGGCCGGCGAGGCCGGGCTCGCCTATCGGCCCCGGAGCGAGGCGAGCGATCCCGAGGCCTATGCGACGGAGCTCCGGGACCGCCGTAGCAGCGATCTCGATCGCGGTCGCACGACTCACGGTCCCCACCTCGACGAGCTGCGGATCGAGCTCGCCGGCCGGACCCTGCGTCGCTACGGCTCCCAGGGCCAGCAGCGGGTGGGCCTGCTGGCGTTGCTCTTCGCCGAGCGCGAGCTGCTCCTGGAGCGGCGAGGCGTGGCCCCGCTGATGCTCCTCGACGACGTGATGAGCGAGCTCGACCCCGAGCGCCGCGAGTTGCTCGCGGAGACGGTGATCGGCGCCGGGCAGGCCCTCGTCACCGCGACCCACCCGGAGCAGGTTCCCGACTGCGAGCGGGCCGAGCTGCGGGTCCGGGCGGGTCGCATCGACCCCATCGATCCGGTCGTCCGCCGGACCGCCTCGAGGGAGGCCGCGTGAGGCGAAGCCGCCCCCACCAGCTCGGCGGCGCGTTTCGGCGCGTGGTCGAGGACGCGTCGCCGCAGACCCTCCTCGCCGGCGTCCAGGCCGCCTGGTCGGAGGCGGCCGGCGAGACGGTGGCCCGGCAGGCGACGCCGGTTGCCGAGCGCGACGGGGAGGTCACGGTGGCCTGCCGCTCGGCGAGCTGGGCGCAGGAGCTCGACCTGCTTCAGGACCGGTTGCGCGAGCGCCTCAACCAGCGCCTCGGAGGGGAGCTCGTGAGCGCGCTTCGGTTCACCGCCGACGGCGACCGGCACGAGCAATAGCCTGTCACTGATTTGTTCGTGATTTGCAGGGATTTCGTTCGCTTCTGAGCGGATTTTCCGGGGCCTCGGACTGCTATCCTTATGTCAACTTTGGATCCCTGCCCCGAACCGCACGGGAAGCCCATCGCGGTCGGGGTTTTGTACGACTGCCGGCGCCCTTTCGCCCGGCGGAAGGAGCTGGTGAACACGGGTGGCTGAACCCAAGCCCAAGAAGGCTGCGCAGAAGAAGGGCAAGCAGGGCAAGCGGTCCTCCTCCGGCTACTCCGCGAAGGACATCACGGTCCTCGAGGGGCTGGAGGCCGTGCGCAAGCGCCCCGGGATGTACATCGGCTCCACCGGCGAGCGCGGACTCCACCACCTGGTCTACGAGGTGGTGGACAACTCGGTCGACGAGGCGATCGCCGGCCATTGCGATCTGATCGAGATCACCCTCTACCCGGACAACTCGTGCACCGTCGTGGACAACGGGCGCGGGATCCCGGTCGAGCTTCACGAGAAGGAGAAGCGCCCCGCCGCCGAGGTCGTGCTGACCACCCTGCACGCCGGCGGCAAGTTCGGCGACGGCGGCGGCTACAAGGTCTCCGGCGGCCTGCACGGCGTCGGCGTCTCGGTCGTCAATGCGCTCTCCGAGCGGCTCCACCTCGAGGTCACCCGCGACGGGCACGCTGGACCCAGGACTACGAGCGCGGGATCCCGAAGGGCGATCTGAAGCAGGGCGCGAAGGCGAAGGCGAAGGACACCGGGACCAAGATCACCTTCCTCCCGGATCCGGAGGTCTTCGACGAGGTCGAGTTCGACTTCTCGACCCTCGCCGAGCGGATGCGCGAGACCGCCTTCCTCACCCGCGGCCTGCGAATCGTGCTCGTCGACGAGCGCGGCGCCGGCGAGCGGGTCGAGTTCCACTACGAGGGCGGGATCGTCGACTTCGTCGCCTACCTGAACGAGAACAAGGACCCCCTGCACCGCAAGACCGTCTTCTTCGACAGCGAGACCGACGACGGCCAGGTCGAGGTGGCGATGCAGTGGAACTCCTCCTACCAGGAGTCCGTCTTCAGCTTCGCCAACAACATCAACACCCACGAGGGCGGCTCGCACCTGTCGGGGTTCCGCTCGGCGCTGACCCGAACCCTGAACGCCTACGCGCGCCAGAAGGGCCTGCTGAAGGAGAAGGACACCAACCTCTCGGGCGAGGACGTCCGCGAGGGACTGACCGCGGTGATCTCGGTGAAGCTCTCCGACCCGCAGTTCGAGGGCCAGACCAAGACCAAGCTCGGCAACCCGCCGGTCGAGGGCCTGGTCAAGGAGACCGTCAACCGCAAGCTCGGCGAGTTCCTCGAGGAGAACCCCGGCGAGGGCCGCCGGATCCTGACCAAGGCCGTCGACGCGGCGCGGGCCCGCGAGGCCGCCCGCAAGGCCCGCGACCTGACCCGGCGCAAGTCGGCGCTCGAGAACTCGACCCTGCCCGGGAAGCTCGCCGACTGCACGGTGAAGGACCCGGCACTGGCGGAGATCTTCATCGTCGAGGGCGACTCCGCGGGCGGCTCGGCGAAGCAGGCGCGCGACCGCAACCGGCAGGCCGTCCTGCCGCTCCGCGGCAAGATCATCAACGCCGAGAAGAGCCGCATCGACAAGGTCCTCGCGAACCAGGAGATCCAGGCGCTGATCACCGCGATCGGCACCGGCGTCCAGGACGAGTTCAACCTCGAGGACGCCCGCTACCACAAGGTGGTGCTGACCACGGACGCGGACGTCGACGGGGCGCACATCCGAACCCTGGTGCTCACCTTCCTCTACCGGCAGATGCCGGAGCTGATCGACGCCGGCTACGTCTACATCGCGAAGCCGCCCCTCTACAAGCTGAAGAACGGCTCGCACGAGGTCTACATCGAGAAGGAGTCCGAGCTCGAGGAGCTGCTCCTGCGCGACAAGCTCGAGGAGTTCGAGTACGTCAACGGCTCCGCAAAGGCGCGCAAGTGGACGAAGGCCCGCTGGCAGCGCTTCAACCGCGACTTCCGCGCCTACGAGGGCTGGACGGCGGCGCTCCAGGCCCAGTTCGGCCACGACTCGGTCACCTTCCTGCTCGAGTCGCAGATCCTCGACGAGGGCGCGGCGAGCCTCGCCGGGGTACGCAAGCTGATCGAGGCGCCCGACCCCGAGGAGGAGCCGTTCGAGACGGAGCTCGCAAGCGCTGACGGCGACGTCCTCGCCGTCAAGGCGGTCCATCGCGCGACCGGGCTCGCCCGCACGCACGAGCTCTCCGCCGATCTGTTCAAGTCGACCGAGTACCGCAAGCTCGCCGAGGTCCATGCGAGCCTCGTCAAGCAGGTCGGCCGCCCGCCGTTCGAGATCACGTTCGGCTCGAAGCGGCGCGAGGCGCTCTCCTTCGGCGAGCTGCGCGAAGGCGACCCTCGAACTCGCCAAGGAGGGGATCACGCTGCAGCGGTTCAAGGGCCTCGGCGAGATGAACGCCGAGCAGCTCCGCGAGACGACGATGGATCCCGAGAGCCGCACGCTCCAGCGGGTGACGATCGACGATGCCGCCGCGGCCGGCCAGATCTTCTCCGATCTGATGGGCGACAACGTGGCACCGCGCAAGGCGTTCATCGAGCGGCACGCGAAGGACGTCGGAGACGCTCGATGTCTGAGTCACCTGGAGATCCTGACCGGCAACATCGAGGAGCGCGAGCTCGAGAAGGAGATGCGCTCGTCCTACCTCGATTACGCGATGAGCGTGATCGTCGGCCGGGCGCTGCCCGACGTGCGCGACGGCCTCAAGCCGGTCCACCGCCGGGTGCTCTACGCGATGCACGACCTCGGCCTCCAGCCGACCCGCCCCTACCGCAAGTGCGCGTTCATCGTCGGCGAGGTGATGGGTAAGTACCACCCGCACGGCGACACCGCGATCTACGACACGCTCGTCCGCATGGCGCAGGAGTTCTCCCTGCGCTACCCGCTCGTCGACGGCCAGGGCAACTTCGGCTCGATCGACGACGACCCGCCGGCCGCGATGCGGTACTGCATCGCCGGCGACACTCGGGTCGCCACGCGATCTGGAACCGTGCGGATCGACTCGATCGTGCCCGGCGCGGCGCCGGAGTCCGACAACGAGATCGACCTGGAAGTCCTCGACAGGCTTGGCCGGCCCGTCCATGCCTCGAAGCTTTTCCATTCCGGAGACCACCCGACGCTCCGCGTGCGTACGTCTCAAAGCCACGAGCTCACCGGCACCCACAACCATCCGGTCCTCTGCCTCGTCGACATGGCCGGCGTGCCGCTCCTCATGTGGAAGCTGCTCGAGGAGATCGAGGTCGGCGACACCGTTGTGATGTCTCCCGCCGTCATGAATTCCGGGAGTTGGCGACTTCCTCTCGCTATGCGAGAGAAAAGCGCCAAGTCCCCTGCGAACACGGGGCTCCTCGAGCGGATCGCTCCCGCCGAACTCTCTGAGGCTGTTGAGCCCCTCGTCACCGGCGACTACTCCTACGCCGAGGTCGAGTCGGTAACGGATGCCGGCGTCCAGCCCGTCTACTCGCTCAAGGTCGAGACCGACGACCACTCGTTCCTGACCAACGGCTTCGTCAGCCACAACACCGAGGCGCGCCTCGACCGCCTCGCCACCGAGATGCTCCGCGACATCGGGGAGGAGACCGTCGACTTCGGGCCCAACTACGACGAGCGAAACCAGGAGCCGCTGCTCCTGCCGGCGCGGTTCCCGAACCTGCTCGTCAACGGCTCGTCCGGGATCGCGGTGGGAATGGCGACCAACATCCCGCCGCACAACCTGAGAGAGGTGACCGGCGCGGTCAACGCCTATCTCGACAACCCCGAGGTCGACCTCGACGGCCTCATGGAGCACGTCAAGGGTCCCGACTTCCCCGGCGGCGGGTTGGTCATGCGTAGCGAGGGGATCAAGGAGGCCTACCGCTCCGGCCGGGGCTCGATCCGCGTCCGCGCCAAGGCCCACATCGAGCCGCTCAAGGGCGGCCGCGACGCGATCATCGTCTCCGAGCTGCCGTTCATGGTCAAGAAGGGGGGCGACGGCGGCCTGATCCAGAAGATCGCCGACCTCGTTCGCGAGAAGAAGCTCGACGGGGATCTCCGACCTGCGCGACGAGACCGATCGCTCCGGGATGCGGCTGGTGATCGAGGTCAAGCGGGGGGAGCAGTCGAAGGCCGTCCTCAACCAGCTCTTCAAGCGGACCCAGATGCAGACCTCGTTCGGGGTCAACATGGTCGCCCTGGTCGACGACGTGCCGCGCACGCTGGGCCTGCGCGAGCTGATCCAGGAGTACGTCGGCCACCAGCGCGAGGTCGTCACCCGGCGCACCCAGTACCGGCTGCGAAAGGCCGAGGCCGAGGCCCACGTCCTCGAGGGCCTGCTCGTCGCGCTCGACAACCTCGACGAGGTGATCGCGCTGATCCGCGGCTCCGACGACGTCGACGAGGCCCGCGCCGGCCTGATGGACAAGTTCGAGCTCTCCGAGCGCCAGGCGCAGGCGATCCTCGACATGCGTCTGCAGCGGCTCACCGCGCTGCAGTCGAAGAAGGTCCGCGAGGACCACGCGAAGCTGGTCGCCCAGATCAAGGAGCTGCGCGAGATCCTCGGGGACGAGTCGCGGATCGACGGGCTGATCCGCGACGAGCTCTCCGAGATCATGGACCGCTACGGCGACGAGCGCCGCTCGGAGATCACCTTCGCCGAGGGCGACGTCGACATCGAGGACATGATCGCCGACCAGCAGATGGTGATCTCGATCACCCAGTCGGGATACGTGAAGCGGCTGCCGCTGACGACCTACCGCCAGCAGCGCCGCGGCGGGATCGGCGTCACCGGGATGAACCTCAAGGAGGGCGACTACATCGAGCACCTGCACGTCTGCTCGACCCACGACTGGATGCTCTTCTTCACCAACCGCGGCAAGGTCTACCGGCTCAAGGTCTACGAGCTGCCGGAGGGGTCGCGGACCTCGAAGGGTCGCGCGCTGGTCAACGTTCTTCCCCTGCGCGACGGCGAGCAGGTGATGGCGGTGATTCCGACCCGTGACTTCAAGGAGGGCAAGTTCCTCGCCTTCGCGACCGCCAAGGGCCTGGTCAAGAAGACCGAGTTCACCGCCTACAACACGCCGATCCGCGCCGACGGGATCATCGCGATCAAGGTCCGCGACGGCGACGAGCTGGTCCAGGTCCGGCTGACCTCCGGCAAGGACGACCTGCTGCTGGTCTCGAAGTCGGGCCACGCGGCCCGCTTCAACGAGAAGAGTGCCGGCCGATGGGCCGCGACACCTCCGGCGTCAAGGGGATGAACGTCTCGCGCGGCGAGCAACCGGGTTTTGACGATGGATGTGGCCCGCGACGAGGCCGAGCTCTTCGTCGTCACCGAGAACGGCTACGGCAAGCGGACTGCTGATCTCCGAGTACCCGTCCAAGGGCCGCGGCACGAAGGGCGTCCAGACGGCGAAGCTGACCGAGAAGAAGGGCGGCCTCGCCGGCGCCCTGATCGTCCGCGAGCACCAGGACCTCGTCTTCATCTCCGAGAACGGCATGGTCCAGCGCACCAACGTCGGCGGCATCTCACAGATGGGCCGTGCGACTCAGGGCGTGCGGGTGATGAACATGAAGGAGGACGACCGCGTCTCCGCCGTCGCCCTCGTGATCGAGTCGAGCGCCGGCGTCAAGGCCGACGAGCCGGAGGCCGACGAGCTCGTCGAGGCCGCGACCGAAGACGCCGCCTCCTCGAACGGCGCGGGCTGACGCGCCCTCCCGCCACCCTGGCCGTCCTCGGTAGGCGGTGACGTACCAAAGTCGGCAATCGCTGAGTGGCCGCTGAGGGGATCGGCTAAGCCGACCTGGGGGTCTGCTTGAATCGGATCACCAGAGAAAGGAGGTGGTCCTAAGTTGATTCACATGCTTTGCGGGACTCTGGAGGTGCAGGGCCGCTAGGAGGTCACCGAAGGTGACCGGCCGTTAGTTAGGCCAGGCGCACGGCCGCCTGGTGGAATCCACCCCGGGCACCGGCGAGGGGAGATGGCAGGCGTAAGTCCCACCTGCCGCTGACCGTCTCCTCCTTGTTCAGACCGTGCTTACGCGAGGGGCCGCCCGTTCGGGGCGGCCCCTCCGCGTTCTGTCGATAGGCTGCCGCCGCGATGGTCGAGCTGAACGGATCGAACGCCCTCGTCACCGGCGCCGCCGGTGGGCTCGGTCGCTACATCTCCCGCGCGCTCGCAGCGCAGGGCGCGAACCTCGTCCTCTCCGACCTCCCGGGCGACGGGCTCGACGTCCGCGGCGAGACGAGGTCGCCGGCGTTCGGCACCACGGTCGAGGCGGTCGCCGCCGACCTGGCCAAGCAGGGGCAGCGGCGCGAGCTGATCGAGAAGGCCGAGCAGGCCCTCGGCCCGATCGACGTGCTCGTCAACAACGCCGGGGTGGAGTTCGTCGGGCCCGTACGTCGAGGCGCCGCTCGCGCAGATCGACCTGATCACGAAGGTCAACTTGCTCGCCCCGATGGAGCTGATCGCGGATCGCGCTGCCCGGGATGCTCGAGCGCGCGCCGCGGGCACATCGTCAACATCGCCTCGCTCGCCGGCAAGACGCCGCTCGCCTACTTCCACACCTACAACGCGACCAAGTACGGGATCGTCGGCTTCAGCCACGCGATCCGCCACGAGCTGACCGACGAGCCCGTCTCCGCGTCGGTGATCTGCCCCGGCTTCATCGAGCGCGAGGGCATGTACGGGCGGATCGAGCGAGAGGTCGAGGACGGAGAACCCGCTCGGCGTCCTCGCCGCCGGAGAAGGTCGGCGAGGCGGTGGTCCGCGCGATCCGCGACGACCGTGCGGAGATCATCATCAGCGCCCGCCCGGTCCGGCCGCTGGTCGCGCTCTCCGCGGCCGTCCCTCAGGCCGGCGATCTGGCTCAACGAGCGGATCGGCGCCCGCCAGACCGCCCGCGAGTTCGGCGAGGCGCAGGGCCGCTTCTAGGCCGCGATCAGGTAGCGCTCCCAGGTCGCCGGGACCCGGGGGGCGGCGATCCGGATGAAGACGGTCGGGCCCGGGCGGACGGGGCTCGGAGCGCGGGTGCATCCGCGCCTCTCGGGGGAGCTTGTTGCCCTTGCGGCGGTTGCAGGGCGCACAGGAGGCGACGATGTTCTCCCACACCGACTCGCCTCCGCGGCTGCGCGGGATCACGTGGTCGACGGTGAGCCCGGGCTTCTCCGAGCCGCAGTACTGGCAGGTCCAGGAATCGCGGGCGAGGACCGCCTTGCGGGTGATCTTGCGCCGGTGGACGTCGCGCGGGACGCGCACGTAGGTGACCAGGCGGATCACCGCCGGCCGCTCGAGCGTCGAGCCGCTCGGAGCGCAGCTGGCCGCGCCCCTCCTCGATCATCTCCGCCTTCTGCTTCAGCAGCAGGACCGTCGCGCGGCGCACCGTGCAGACGTTGATCGGCTCGTAGCGTGGCGTTGAGTACCAGGACGCGCCACCGGTCGCGCTCGTGCCGCCGAGCGGCGCATCGTCGACGACAACCGTGCTTCCCATGGCGACGGGATTGTAGCAGTCGAGCGGTCCGCTACGGGACCCCGGAGTTCCGACGGGATAGCTGCCGAGGATCCGCACCGATTCGGCCTTGCCGCGCAGACCATCGATCGCCTCGGCGACGACCTCCTCGCCGGTGCGACCCTCGAGGTCGACGAAGAACATGTAGCGGCCGAGGCCCCGGCGCAGCGGTCGCGACTCGATCCGGGTCAGGTTGACGTCGCGGCTCGAGAACTCGGTCAGCGCCTCGACCAGGGCGCCGGGATGGTCTGCGCCGAGCTCGGAGAAGACGAGCGTCGTCCGCCACGACGCGTCCTCCGCGGCTCGACCCGGGGCATCGCCCTCGCGGGCGAGCCAGACGAAGCGGGTGACGTTGTCGGGTGCGTCCTCGACCCCCTCCGCGAGGACCTCGCAGTCGTAGAGGCGGGCGGCCGACGGGGCGCCGAGCGCCGCCCACGGATCGCCTTCGAGAGGCTCACCGACCGCACCGCCTCCGCGGTCGAGGTGGCGGCGCGCACGGTCGCCTGCGGGCAGACGCTCGCGGATGAAGCGGGCGCACTGCGCGTTCGCCTGCGGGATGGGAGAGGACGACCTCGACCTCGTCCGATCGCCGACCCCGGGCTGGCGATCAGCGCGTGACGGACCGGGTGGTCGTGCTCGCCGACGATCGCCACCCCCTCGACGTCGAACGCGAGCGCGTCGAGGGTGGCCCGAACGGCGCCCTCGATCGAGTTCTCGAACGGGACCAGGGCGCGATCGACCTCGCCGCCGGCGACGGCCTGGATCGCCTCGAAGATCGTCGGCTTCGGAACGTCGTCGACGTCGTCGCCGCCGGTCGCGGCGAGCAGCGCGTCCTCGCTGAAGGTCCCGGCCGGACCCAGGTAGGCGACGCTCACCGGCCGCCCTGCGGGTGGCGGGAGGGCTCGAGTGCGGACGCCCGGCCCTTGCGCCCAGCCATCGCCTCGGCGATCGCCTCGTGTTCCTCCGGCGAGAGGTCGAGCTCGGACTCGCCGCTCGACCACCCACTTGGCGTAGAAGCGCGCCTGCTCGCGGTGCAGGATCGACGAGAGGACGATCCCGGTCGCGCCGCGTCGTCGAGCAGCGCGATCGAGCTCGACTGGCGGCCGGTCATCTCGTCGTAGGCGTCGTAGCGGATCACCGCCGTGTCGCGAGACGACCGTCGCGAGCGTCGCTCCGCGCCGTCGATCCGTGCCTCGAGCGCCGCCGCCACCTCGCTCGAGCTCGCGCGCGTCGTCCGCCACCCGCCGCTCGAGCTCGGCGGCGTGTGCGACCACGTCGCGCGCCTCGTCGCCGAGCACGGTCTTCTGCTGCGCGCCGCACCCGGCGCAGCCGGATCGCCAGCGCGCGCACGGCGATCACAGCGCGACGACGGCAACGGCGGCCGCGGCGAGCGCGACGATCCCGGTGGTCGAGTCGAGCTCCGTCACGGCGCGAGATCCTACGAAGCCAGCGGGTCGGACCCGCGGGGTCTGACCCCGGAGGGGTCTGACCCTTCTACTCAAAGGTGACCTCGGCGGTGAGCGTGTTGTTGTCCTCGATCTCCTCGCCGGGGACCGGCTCGCCGTCACCGTCAGCTCGGCCGTCGAGCCGGACGTCGGGCGTCGGCTCGATCGGGAGGTTCACCGTGGCGATCTCGCCTGCCGCGATCGTGTCGATCGTCTCCTCGCCGCTCGGACTCGTCCATCGGTGAGCTCGTAGGTGACGGTCACGCCGGACTCCTCCGACTCGCCCTGGTTCTCGACCTGGACCTCGAGCTCGGCGCCGTCGGCGGCGGCGGTCACGGTCCCGCCGTCGGTCGATCGCGGCCCCGGTCGGCAGCAGCGTCACGGCCCCCAGGCCCGAGGCCGTGGACGCCGGGGGTCGCCGCTTCGCCGCCGGCGCCCGAGATGCCGCCAAGCGAGTCGGCGACCTCGTCGGGATCGAGCCAGTTCGGCTCGTCGGGCAGGAACTGGGTGGCGATCGTGCTCGTTCTCCGGGATCGACGATCTCCTGCGTCGCTCAGCACCGCCTCGATCTGCTCCTGACGGCTTGCGCGTAGAGCACGTCGCTGGCGAGGAAGGTCCGCATCTCGCGCGGCGATCTCGCTCGATCGCCTTCTCGGAGCCCTCGTCGCCGAGCGCGGCGGCGATCCGAGTCGGAGATCGCCGCCAGCCCGTCGCGTCGCAGCTCGTAGGAGAGGACGATCAGGTCCTGGGCGCTCGGCGAGCTCGTCGGGGGCATCGAGGCCCTCTGCGCGGTCGAGCAGGCCCTCGCATCGCGCCGCGGTCGGCCTTGATCTCGGCCTCGAACTGAAGCGACGGAGAGGTTGCCCGGATCCTCGAGCCGGCTGAAGAACTGCTGCGAGAGGTTCTGCGTCTCCGCCGCGATCGACGAGAGGTCGGAGACGTAGTTCTCGTAGGAGCGCTCCTTGCGCGCGTTGAGGCATCCGCGCACGCCGAGCACGAGCAGGATCAGGATCAGGACGCCGACGCCGGCCGCGACGGCGCGGCGGACGACGATCTGCTGATGCCGGTCAGGCGGTGGCGGGCGACCCCCCGGCGGTGAGGGGGCCGTCTGCGGCCGCGGCGGCGGGGCCGCCGCTCTCGGATGGATCGTCGTCGAGGAATGCCAAGGTTTCCTCGGGTTCCTTCGCCCGCGAGAGTATTACCCCTGCGTCGGACCCCTGCGCCGGAGGCAGGAGGCAGGAGGCAGGAGTTCGGGGAGAAGTCCGAACGTCGAGATGGAAGGCCGCCTGAATCCTCGACCGCTTCCGGATCGCTCGAGGAGCTCGGGCGCGGCGGCTTCGGAACCGTGTACAGGGCCCGCGACGAGCGGCTGCAGCGCGCCGTGGCGGTCAAGGTTGCTCGCACCGGGGCCCGCGGCAGCCGAGCGGGTCCTGCGCGAGGCGCAGGCGGCGGCTCGGCTCAACCACCCGTCGATCGTCACCCTGTACGAGCTCGGCGAGGACGACGACGGCGATCTACCTGGTCTCGGAGCTGGTCGACGGCGAGACCCTGCGGGAGCTCGAGGCGGACGGGGCGCTCTCGGACCGCGACGTGGCCGAGTCGCCGCGGTCGAGCTCTGCGAGGCGCTCGCCCACGCGCACGAGCGCGGCGTCGTCCACCGCGACGTGAAGCCGGAGAACATCGCCGTCGCGCGCTCGGGACGATGCCCGCTCGGACCCTGGGGACGTGCCGCGACCGGCAGGGCGATGCTGATGGACTTCGGCGTCGCGAGCCTCGCCGGTGAGGCTCGGATCACCCGGACCGGCGAGGTCGTCGGGACCCTCGCCTACATGGCGCCCGAGCAGGCGGAGGGCGAGGACGGCCGGCCCGGCGGCCGACGTCTACTCGCTTCGCGCTGGTCCTCTACGAGGCATGGAGCGGCGCCAACCCGGTGGCACGGGCGACGCCCGGCAGCGACCGCGCGGGCGATCGGGACCCCGGTCGTCCCCGCTCGCGAGCGAGCGCCCGGACCTGCCGTTCGAGCTCGCGGACACGGTCGACTCCTGCCTGGAGCCGGACCCCGAGCTGCGCCCCACCGCGCTCGAGCTCGGCGAGCGAGCTTGCCCGCGCGACGCCGTTTCTGGATTCCACTCGCGCCCGGTGCCGATCGCCCGAGGGTTCGCGCCGGATCCCCGCTTCGAAGCGTCGCCCGCGCTCGCTCGGATCGGCGTCCTGGTCGCGCTCGCGTCCGCCCTCGCCACGCTTGCCTGGGCGGGCGGAAAGCCCGGGCTGGCGGCCGTGCTCGCCGTTCTGGCCCTGCCCGCTCCGCTCCTCTTCGGCAGGGCTCGCGAATGGCTCGCCCCGCCCGCGGCGCCGTTCCTCGGCCTGGTCGGCCTGGCGCCGCTCTACCCGGCGCTGGCCGGCTTGGCCGGGAGCCCCCGCCGCTGTGCCGCTCTCGGGCTGCTCGGATGGTGCTGGCTCGCCGTCGGCGAGGCGGTGCTCGGCGAATCCCTGCTCTTCGGCGTGATCGACCGCGCCGCCGCCGGGCTGGGAGGAGTCGGCGTCGGTTGCGGCGGAGAACCTGCTCCTGCCGCTGCTGGCGCCCGCCTCGCTGGCGGTGGCCGCCGTCCTGGACCGCCGCCGCGGCGCTGCTCGGCGCCGCTGCTCGACTCGCGCAGCCTCGTCGATCAGGGCGTGGGCGCGCTCGGCTGGGGCGCGGGGCTCGTCGCCATGCACCGGTGCTGGCCGGAGGGGCGCCGGACCCGGCAACCGCCGGCCTCGTCGCGGCCCTCGCGGTCGATCCTCGCGCCGCCGTCTGGCTGCGATCGACGACGCCTGAGCGACCGCGCGCGAGGCCGACGACGGCGGCCATGGCACGCGGAACGGCGTAGGATTTCGCGCCTGCTAGCCCTGCCGCAACCGCGTCCGCGGGCGTGTCCCCGAGCGCGAAACCGCCGGACCACCGAGAGGGAGAACGAAATCAGCGTCCTGCGGAATCTCGAAGCGAGGATCGAGGGCCTCGTCGAGGGGGTCTTCAGCCGCGCCTTCTCCTCCCAGGTGCAGCCGGTCGAGCTCGCCCGCAAGCTCGCGAAGGAGATGGACTCCCACCGCACCGCCTCGGTCTCGAAGGTCTACGTGCCCGAACCAGTACACGGTCTTCCTCTCGGCCGAGGACCGCGACCCGGCTCGAGGGCTACGAGCGCTCGCTCGAGCAGGAGCTCTCCGCTTACCTGCTCGAGCACGCTCGCCGCCGCGACTACGCGCTCCTCACCCGTCCCGCGGTCGAGCTCGAGACCGACGACCGCCTGCGGCTCGGGCGAGTTCGGGATCCAGGCGCAGCTGGTCAAGCCGCCCGCTCGCGAGGGGGAGGAGCCCTCGCAGGGGACCCCCGGCCAGACGATGGTCTACAGCGCCCCGCCGAAGGAGTCAGCGCAAGCGAGCGCCGCCAGCCGACCGCGCGACTGGTCGAGACGCAGGCGATCGTCTCGACTCGAGGACCGCCGTTACGTCCTCGACGGCCCGGTCGCGACGCTCGGGCGCTCGAAGGAGTGCGATTGCGTGCTCCGCGACCCCAACGTCTCCCGCCGCCACGCCGAGCTGCGCCGCGGCGACACCGGCGACTGGCAGATCGTCGACCTCGGCTCGACCAACGGGGTCAAGGTGAACGGTCGCAAGGTCGACACCTCGCGCCTCTCGCCGGGCGACGACGTCGTCCTCGGGACGACCCGCTTCACATTCGACATCGAGCAAGGGTGATCGTCATGCCCAGCAGATCCGCTCCCGTGCGGGGAAGGCGCGCCCATGGACGCTGAGCCGATAGCCGTCGCGCTCAAGTTCGGGTTCCTGGCCCTGCTCTACCTGTTCCTGCTCTGGGTGGCGCGGAGCGCGCTGCGCGAGCTGCGCAAGTCCGGCGCCCCGGCGCCGCAGGAGACCGGCCTGCACCCGGTCGAGGGCGCGGGCCGCGAGGCCGCGACCGACGCCTGGCTCGTGGTCATGCGCGGCGGCGGCCTCGACGTCGGCGAGCGCTTCGACCTCTTCGGAGGGCTGTCGATCGGCCGCTCCACCGATGCCGACGTGCGGATCGAGGACCGCTTCGCGTCGCAGATCCACGCTCGCATCTACTCCCGCAAGAGCTCCTACTACGTCGAGGACCTCGGCTCGACCAATGGGACCTACCTGCACGGGGAGCAGGTGAACGGCGAGGCGAGGCTCTCCGACCTCGACCAGATCAGGATCGGCGACACCGAGTTCCGCTTCGAGCTGGAGGTCCCCGGATGATCTGCATCGGCGCCGCTCGCGGCCGTCTCGCACCGATAATCCCGCGATGCTGCGCGTAGCGAGCGAGAACGCCGAGGCGCGACACCGGACGCCAGCGAAGCGCCAACGAGGACTCCTACTTCGCCCGGGCGCCGGTCTTCGTCGTCGCCGACGGGATGGGCGGCGCTCAGGCGGGCGAGGTCGCCTCGAGGATGGCGACGGACGCCTTCGAGCCCGGCAGCGACCGCGACGAGGCGCCGGAGTCCTACCTGCGCTCGGTCGTCGAGGAGGCGAACACCCGCATCCACGAGCTCTCCCACCAGGACTCCGCGCGATCGGGGATGGGGACGACGCTCACGGCGGCCCTGATCGCCGATGACGAGATCAGCCTCGCCCACGTCGGAGACAGCCGCGCGTACCTCTTCCGCGACGGGGAGCTTCGCCGCCTGACGAGCGACCACTCGCTGGTCGAGGAGCTGCGACGCCAGGGCCGCCTCACCGAGGAGCAGGCCTCCGAGCATCCGCAGCGCTCGATCATCACCCGCGCGCTCGGCCCCGAGCCGACCGTAGACGTCGACACGATGACCTACCCGGCGCGGCCCGGCGATGTCTTCCTGCTCTGCTCGGACGGGTTGACGACGATGCTCTCCGAGGAGGACATCGTCGAAGAGCTCGCGCCGGACCCCCGACCTGCGGCGCGCGGTGCGCAACCTGATCCGCGCCGCCAACGAGGCCGGCGGTCGCGACAACATCACCGCCGTCGCCTTCCGGCTCGAGGAGGCGGCGCGCGGAGGCCGCGGAGGGGGCGACGCTGATCGGCCCCGCCGCCGAGGAGGAGGGGCTGACCGGGGAGGCGATTCGCGAGGGAGCGTGCCCGCGCCGCCCGGCGCCGCGAGCCGGCGGAGGAGCCGGGCCGGCGCTGGCTCGCCCGGCTCGGCAAGGCGCTACTCGCCCTGCTCGTCATCGGCGCCCTCGTCGCCGGCGGGATCTTCGGGGCGCGCCAGATCTACTTCCTCGGCACCGACGAGGGCGGCCGCATCGCCCTCTACCGGGGCCTCCCGTACGACATGCCGTTCGGGATCGAGCTCTACAGCGAGGTCTACTCGAGCCCCGTCCAGGTCGCCTCCCTCCCCGAGGATCGCCAGGACGAGGTCACCGATCACGAGCTTCGGGGACGCGACGACGCGGAGTCCCTGATCGGCGACCTCGAGGACGTCGCCGCCGAGCCGGAGCCCCGACCCCAACCGTCGGGCGGTGGCGGGGGCGGCGGCGAGTCGGGTCAGCAGCCGGGCCGGGGCGATCAGCAGCAGCCGCGACAGTGAGCGCCCGCAACAGAGAGCTCCTCGCGCTGATCCCGGTCGCGCTGCTGGTCACCGCGGGCTTCACCTCGGTCCTGCTCGTCGACACGCTCGACGTCGGCAACGCCACGCTCACCTACGGCGGCTACTTCCTCGCGATCTGCGTGGCAGATCCACGTCCTGATCCGGATCCGGCTTCCGCACGCCGACCCGTACCTGTTCCCGCTCGTCGCGCTGCTGGCCGCGATCGGGCTGGTGGTGCTGTACCGGATCGACGAGAGCCTCGCCGTCGAGCAGGCGCACCTGTTCGTCCTCGGTGTCGTCCTGTTCGCGGCGACGATCGTCTTCCTGCGCGACCTCGGCGTGCTCGAGCGCTACCGCTACCTGATCGCGACCGCGGGGATCATCCTGCTCGCTCTGCCCCGGGTGCCCGGGGATCGGCGCGCAGACCAACGAGCGCGTTCCTCTCGGTCGACTCGGGCCCGCTCTCCTTCCAGCCCGCCGAGCTCGGAAAGATCTGCATCGTCGTCTTCCTCGCCAGCTACCTGCGCGAGCAAGCGGGAGGTGCTGATCGTCGGCGCCCGCCGGGTGCTCGGGGTGACGCTGCCGCCGCTCAAGCACTTCGGCCCTCTGCTGGCGGTCTGGGGGGCGACGATGGTGATGCTCGTCTTCTATCCGCGACCTGGGCAGCTCGCTGATGTTCTTCGGCGCCTTCCTCGCCCTGCTCTACGTCGCCACCAACCGGCTCTCGTTCGTCGTCATCGGCGCTCGTGATGTTCGTCGCTCGGCGCCTGGGTGATCGGAGGGCTCGAGGGCCACGTCTCGGAGCGCTTCGACATCTGGCTCGACCCGTTCGCCAAGGGTGCGCCCGACGGGCGCCGGCCAGATCACAGCAGTCGCTCTTCGCGCAGGCCGAGGGCGGGCTGTTCGGCGAGGGGCTGGGACAGTCGCTTTTGCGCCTGCCCGGCCCGTTCGCGCCCGACTGCAACGTGCCCTTCCCGGACTGCGGCAGCATCCTGCCCGGCTCCGCACACCGACTTCATCTACGCCGTGATCGCCTCCGAGCTCGGCCTCTTCGGCGCCTCCGCCGTGGTCCTGATCTACGCCCTGATCTCGGCTCGCGGCTTCAAGGCGGCGCTGACTGGCCCCGGACGGCTTCTGCGAAGCTGCTGGCCACCGGCCTCACCGCGGTGCTCGCCCTCCAGGCGTTCGTGATCATCGGCGGCGTCGTCCGCGTGATCCCGCTGACCGGGGTGACCCTCCCGTTCGTCAGCTACGGCGGCAGCTCGGTGGTCGCGAACATGGTCCTCGTCGCGCTGCTTCTGATCGTCTCCAATGAGGCGCGAAAGCCGCGGCCGAGCGGCGGGCCGACGTTCCGAGGGGGCGGCGCCGTGAACGCGCCGATCATGCGCCTCTACGTCCTGATCCTGGTGCTCTTCGCGGCGCTCGTCGGCTTCACGTCCTACTGGGCGGTCTTCAAGTCCGAGGAGCTCAAGGAGAAGCCCGAGAACCGCCGCTCGCTGATCGAGGCGCAGGGGATCAAGCGCGGCACGATCGGCACCGTCGACGGCACCGTTGTCGCCGAGAGCATCCCCCAGGGCCGGGGCAACCAGCGGATCTACACCCGCCGCTACCCGCAGGGCGAGCTCTTCGGCCACCCGGTCGGCTACTCGTTCATCGAGCTCGGCAACTCCGAGATCGAGCGCGCCGAGAACGACGACCCTGACGGGTGAGACGAACGAGTTCGCAACCCTGCTCGACGAGCTCAGCGGCGAGACGGAGGAGGGGTCGAACATCACCCTCACCCTGGACGCGGAGGCGCAGCGGGTCGCCCAGCAGTCGCTCGAGAGCGCGATCTCGACGCCGGGCACCGGCGGGGCTGTGGTCGCGATCGAGCCGGAGACCGGGGCGGTGCGAGCGATGGTCTCGAGCCCCGGCTACGACCCGAACGCGCGTGCCGCAGAACTTCGAGCAGCTCTCCTCCGACGAGGAGAACACGCCGCTCGTGAACCGGCCGACGCAGTCCGTCTACCCGCCGGGCTCGACGATGAAGGTCGTGACCGCGACTGCGGCGCTCGACTCCGGGGAGTTCGAGCAGTCGACGACGCTGAACGCGAGCTCGGGGATCGACATCTCAGGCGTGCCGCTCGCGAACTGCCGGCGGCGAGGACTTCGGCACGATCGACATGACCACCGCGCTGACCAACTCGGTCAACACCTACTGGGCCCAGGTCGGCGAGCAGCTCGGCCCGGAGACGATGGTCTACTACATGGAGCGGTTCGGCTTCTACTCCCAAGTCCCCCGATCGAGTTCCCGACGCGACGAGCTCGCGACCAGCGGCGTGATCAACGCCGATGGGGACCTCGTCGAGGAGGGCTTCGACGTCGGACGAGTGGCGATCGGGCAGGGCGGCGAGGAGGGCCAGATCCTCGCCACCCAGCTTCAGATGGCGATGGTCGCCGCCGCGGTCGCGAACGAGGGCGACGCTGATGGAGCCGACGTTCATCCAGGAGGTGACCGACCCGGACGGGCGAACCAGCGAGGAGCTTGACCCGGAGGAGTTCAGCGAGGTGATGAGCGAGGACACCGCCGCCCAGGTCGCCGACATGATGACCAACGTCGCCGAGGAGGGCACGGCCTCGAGTCTCTCGGTCGCCGGATCGACCCTCGCCGGCAAGACCGGCACCGCGGAGATCGACGTCGAGACCAGCCTCAACCAGGCGCAGTTCATCGGCTTCGCCCCTGCCGACGATCCCGCAGATCGCGGTCGCCGCGACCGTCGAGCGCTGCACCGGCTGCTTCGGCGGCGACACCGCCGGCCCGATCGCGACCGACGTGATGGAGCACGTTGCTCGAGCCGATGAGGCTCGCCGAGGGCACGCTGGTCGACGCCCGATACCGGCTCGAGCGGCGGCTCGGCTCGGGCGGGATGGCGGACGTCTGGCTCGCCGAGGACACCGAGCTCTCCCGCCCGGTCGCGATCAAGGTCCTCCACGAGCGCTTCGCCCAGGACGCCCAGTTCGTCGAGCGGTTCCGTCGCGAGGCCGCCGCCGCGGCCGGGCTCCAGCACGCGAACGTGGTCGGCGTCTTCGACCGCGGCGAGTTCGACGGCTCCTACTACATCGCGATGGAGTACGTCGAGGGCTCCTCGCTGAAGGAGCTGATCGACCGCGGGCTGAGCGTCCCCCAGGCGATCGAGATCACGCGCCAGATCCTCGCGGCGGAGCGCTTCGCCCACGAGCACGGGATCGTCCACCGCGACATCAAGCCGCAGAACGTGATCGTCGACCCGGCCAGGGCCGGGTGCGGGTGCTCGACTTCGGGATCGCCCGCGCCGGGGCCTCGGAGATCACCCAGACCGGCTCGGTGATGGGGACCGCCCAGTACCTCTCGCCCGAGCAGGCGCAGGGTCTCGAGGTGACTCCGGCGTCCGACATCTACTCGACCGGGGTCGTCCTCTACGAGATGCTGACCGGGCGGGTCCCGTTCGAGGGGGACAGCGCCGTTTCGGTCGCGCTGAAGCAGGTCTCCGAGCAGCCGACGCCGCCGAGCGCGCTGAACCCGGAGGTGTCGCCGGCGCTCGACCGCGTCGTCCTGCGGGCGCTCGCCAAGGATCCGGCCAACCGCTTCGGGTCGGCCCAGGAGTTCTCCAACGCCCTCGACGCGGCCGAGTCGGACCCGACGGGAGCCGTCTCGGACACGGCGATGTTCGGCGCCGTCGCGCTCCCGGCCGACGCCGAGGCCGCTGCCGCTGAGGAAGAGCGCAGGCGCCGCCGGCGCCGCTGGATCATCGCCGGGATCCTGGTTGCGCTCCTCGCCGCGGTGGCGATCTACGCGCTCACCCGTCCCGACCGGGTCAACGTCCCCTCGGTCCTCGACCGGGACGTCGATCGGGCCGAGCGTCGTCCTCGAAGAGGAGGGATTCGAGGTGGAGGTCGACCCGGTGGCGAGCACGGCCGAGCGCGACACCGTCCTCGAGCAGGACCCGCGCGCCGGGGAGGAAGCGGAAGAGGGCTCGACCGTGACGCTCACCGTGAGCACGGGGCCCGGAGAGACCGAGGTGCCGGACGTGGTCGGGCTCCCCCTGCGCGAGGCGGTCGCGGAGCTCAGGGAGGCCGACTTCACGGCGGAGGAGGAGCGCCAGGCGTCGGACCAGGTGGACGAGGGCGACGTGATCTCGACCGATCCGCGGCCCGGGGAGGAGGCGAGGATCGGCTCGGCCGTGACCATCGTCGTGTCCTCCGGCCCGAAGCTCGTCACAGTGCCCGACGTGCTGAACCAGTCGGAGTCGCTCGCCCGTGGCGAGCTCGAGGGCGCCGGCTTCGTCGTCGACGCCGAGACCGAGGAGTCGGATCTCGAGGAGGGGACGGTCATCGAGCAGGATCCCGCGGGCGGCAGCCGGATCGAGGAGGGATCGCCGGTGACGATCGTGATCTCCCGCGGGCCAGGCGACGTCTCGGTGCCGAACGTGGTCGGCCAGAGCCAGACGTCGGCGACCGCGCGCCTCGTCGCGCTCGGCCTCGACGCCCGGGTCGTGACCCGGGACACGGAGTCGGAGTCCGAGGACGGGCGCGTCCTCGACCAGTCGCCCCAGGCCGGAGCCGATCTGCCGCCGGGCTCGGAGGTGACGATCATCGTCGGCAGCTTCGTCGAGCCGGAGGAGCCGGTCGAGCCGGAGCCCACCGAGCCCGATACCGAGGTGACCCCGTGAAGGTCGCGGTGATCTCCGGCGGGCGCTCGTCGGAGCACGAGATCTCGCTCGAGTCGGGGGCGTCGGTCGCGGAGGGCCTCGACGAGGCGGGCCACGACGTCTTCAGGGTGCTGATCGACCGCGACGGTCGCTGGAGTTGCGAGGGCGCGCCGCTGACGCTCGAGCCGGGCGGCGGCCTGCTCGGGTGCGACGCCGCCTTCCCGGTCCTCCACGGCCCATTCGGGGAGGACGGGACGGTCCAGGGGACGCTCGAGGTTCTCGACATCCCGTACGCCGGCCCGAACGTCCTCTCAGCCGCGGTCGCGATGGACAAGCTCGTCTTCAAGCGGCTCTGCACCTTCCACGGCTTTCCCCAGGTCGGCTTCTGCCAGGCCGGCAGCGAGGGCTGGCGCGAGCAGGCCGAGGGGTTCGGGCTGCCGCTGTGGGTGAAGCCATCGCGCCTCGGGTCGTCGGTCGGGATCACCCGCGTCGACGACCTCGCCGACCTCGACGCCGCCGTTGAGGCGGCGGCGGCGCACGACCCGCGGGTGATCGTCGAGCAGCACGCGGCGGGGCGCGAGGTCGAGTGCTCGGTGATCGGCAACGAGGAGCCCGAGACGTCGCTTCCCGGCGAGATCCGCCCGCGCGGCGAGTGGTACGACTTCGACTCGAAGTACTCGGAAGGGGGGATGGAGCTGGTCGTCCCGCCGCCGATCCCGGAGGCCTCGCGGGACCGGGTCCGCGAGCTGGCGGCCGCCGCCTACGCGGCGATCGGCAACACCGGCATGGCGCGCTGCGACTTCTTCGTCACGGACGAGGGCGAGGTGCTGCTCAACGAGCTCAACACGATTCCCGGCTTCACCTCGACCAGCGTCTTCGGGAAGCTGTTCGCGGCGACCGGCTTCTCCTATCCGCAGCTCTGCGACCGCATCGTCCACCTCGCGATCGAGCGCCACCGGCGCGAGCGGTCGTTCGAGTTCTAGCTATCCGCGCAGGCGAGCGTCGCTGATCTCGACGCTGTCGTTGCCCCCGAGATCGGTGATCCAGATCAGGAAGTAGCGCTCCGCCGCGGCCAGCTCGAGCGGCACGGTCTCCTCCTCGTCCGCCCCCGAGATCGTCGCCACCGCCGACCCCCACCCCTCGATGTCCTCCGGAGGGCCGTCCGCGGCAGCGTAGACCTCGCCGCTCCAGCCCGGCGTCACCGAGGTGAGCTTCAGCTCGGACGCCTCGACCGGCTCACCCGCGTCAAGGTAGACGCCGACGCCATCCTTGCCGAGCTCGGCCGCCTGGTAGGTCTCGGTCGTCCAGCTTGTCCCGGTGGGGTTGCCGTCGATGAGCCCCGAGAGCTCCTCGGGGTGCTCCCCGCTGGTGCCGAGCGGGTCGTAGTCGACCGAATCGGCGACCGCGATCGGCCCTGCACCTCCCGCACCGCGCTCTCGCGAGGGACCCTCCTCGCCCGCAAGCGCCGCGATCCCCAGCGCCACCGCCGCAGCGATCAGGACGATCGCGATCCCCGCGACCGACATCCGCCGCGGGGTGAAGATGCGCCGCCGGCGGGCGGGCACCGAGCGCAACACGTTGGTCGCCTCGCCGGTCGAGGACCCGGCGCGGGCGATCTCGACCTCGAGCGCCGACTCGAGGTCGTCGAGCATCGTCGCCATGTCGGAATAGCGGCCCGCGGGGTCCTTGACCGTCGAGCGGTCGACCACCGCCGCCAGCGCGGAGGACACCTCCGGCCTGCGTACCTGGATGTCGGGCATGTCCTCGTTGACGTGCTTCATCGCCACGCCGACGAGCGTCTCCGCCGCGAACGGCGGACGGCCGGTGAGCATCTCGAAGAGGACGATGCCGAGCGAGTAGATGTCCGAGCGTGCGTCGACGTTCTGCCCCATCGCCTGCTCGGGTGAGACGTAGTCGGTGGTGCCGAGGACGCGGCCGGTGGCGGTGAGCCCGTCGGACTCGAGCTCGCGGGCGATCCCGAAGTCGGTGACCTTTGCCCGGCCCTCGGCGTCGATCAGGACGTTCTGGGGCTTGACGTCTCGGTGGACCATCCGCCGCGCATGGGCGGTGGCCAGGCCGCGGCCGACCTCGATCGCATAGGCCGAGGCCTCGTCGAGCGGGAGCCGGCCGAGCCGCTCGATCCGCTGCTTCAGCGTTTCGCCCTCGACGTACTCGAAGACGATGTATGGGTGGCCGCCGTCCTCGCCGGCGTCGATCACCGCGACCACGTTGGGATGGGAGAGCTGCGCGACCGTGCGAGCCTCCCGGCGGAAGCGCTCGATCTGGTCCGGCTGGTCGGAGATCTCGCGGTGCAGGATCTTCACCGCGACCCAGCGCTCGAGCGTCGCGTCGCTCGCCAGGTACACCGTCGACATCCCACCGCTTCCCAGCTTCGAGTCGAGCTCGTAGCGGCCGCTCAGCCTTGTCCCGATCACTTCCCCGCTATTTTCGACATTCGGCGGCGAACTCGTCCTTAGCGCCTTCCGAACCCGCAACCGCCGCCCGCGCTCACTGTGGATTTGAGACCCCTATATCGGGGTCCTAAGGCTTCAGCGAAGGATCTCCATCGACGGCTCGCCTCCGCCGTGCAACGGGGCGCGCGGGACGAGCGTTGATTCACCCACCTCCTGTGTGGTCAAGTCCTCGCGCGTCAATCGGACGTGCCCAATTCCACCCGCCGCACGGCCTCGACGATCTCCGGCGGGGCCTTGTCGGGGGAGCCGGTGTCGAATGGAGGGGTGGGGTCGTACTCGATCCCGAGCTGGACAGCCTGGGCGAACTCCGGACCGACGTCGCGTGCGGCGAGCGTGAGTGCCATGTCGATGCCCGAGGAGACGCCGGCGGCGGTGACCACCTTCCCCTGCTCGACCACCCGCCGCTTCACCGGGGTCGCGCCGTACTCGCGCAGCTGCTCGAGATAGACCCAGTGGGTCGTCGCCTCGAGGCCCTTGAGGATTCCCGCCGCGCCGAGAACCAGGGCGCCGGTGCAGACCGAGGTGGTCCAGGTCGTCCCCTCATGCGCGGTACGGATCCAGTCGAGCACCTCTTCGTCGCCGAGCAGAGGCCGGTTGCCCACCCCGCCGGGGATCAGGAGCAGGTCCGGATCGGTGAGTTCGTCGAGGGAGGCGTCCGCGCTGAGCTCCAGCGCGCCGGTGTCGGTCCGCTTCGGCCCGGCCTCCTTGGCGACGAAGGTCAGCTCCGCTCCCGGCAGCCTCGACAGCACCTCGTACGGCCCGATCGCGTCGAGCGCGGTCAGCTTGTCGAAGATCAGGATCGCGATCTTCACCGAGCTCGTTCCACCTCACCGGCCCTGTCTGTCGCCCGTCCGATCACCTTCGCCTCCGGATAGTGACGACGAAGGAGCTCGACTGCGTCCGCCGCGTCGGCGGCCGCGACGACGCAGCAGAACCCGCAGCCCATGTTGAAGACCTCGTGCATCTCGTCGTCGGAGACGTCGCCGAGTTCGGCGATCAGCTCGAAGATCGGCGGCACCGGAAGCGGGTCTTCGATCCGGTAGCCGACCGCGGCGCGCAGGCGGGTGAGGTTGCTGAGGCCGCCGCCGGTGATGTGCGCGAGCCCGCGGACGTCGGCCGGCGAGCGCAAGAGATCGAGCACCGCGCGGACGTAGATCTCGGTCGGCTCGAGCAGGATCTCGCCCAAGGGGCGACCGAGTCGATCGTCCTCGAGGGGCAGCTCGGCGAGGGCGCGGCGGGCGAGCGTGTAGCCGTTCGAGTGAAGCCCGGATGACGGGTAGGCCGATGATCGGGTCGCCCGGTTCGACGCGCCCCGCCGTCGACGATCGCCTCCAGCTCGACCACCCCGACCGCTGCGCCGGAGAGGTCGACGCCGGCGACCATCTCGCCGAGCTGGGCGAGCTCGCCGCCCGGGATCTCGATCCCCGCCAGCTCCGCGCCGCGCCCGAGTCCGACCCCGAGCTGCGCCGCAGACGTCGGGATCGGCGCTCGGCACTGCGACGTAGTCGACCATCGCCAGCGGCTCCGCGCCGACGCAGATCAGGTCGTTCACGTTCATCGCGACGCAGTCGATCCCGACCGTGGCCCAGCGCCCCATCCGCTCCGCGACGAGCAGCTTCGTCCCGACCCCGTCGGTGGTGATCGCGATCCCGGTCCGCTCGTCGAGACGGACCACGCTGGCGTAGTGGCCGGGAAGCGGGACGGTGCGAGCGGACTCCCTGCCGGCGCCTCGCAGCCCCGCGACCAGCGCCTCGACCGCCGCGTCGGCCCCCGACTGACTCACCCCGGCGCGCGTGTATGCGTCCTGGCTCAAGTTGCCCATATTGTCGCCGGGCGTGCGGCGGGGGCGCCTACCTGCACTTGCCGCGGCGACTGGGGATGGCGAAGAAGCGTCCGTTCGGGGTGTGATGAAGGCCAGACGGCAGGAGGCGTTACTGGATTAGGGGTCTATGTGACCCCCAAGTCAGGAATGCTCGGTGGTTGCGGCGCACTCTCGGGTCTCGATGGTCAAGTAGCCCTCAGCGCCGGCGCCTGACGAGGACGGCGGCGGCGAGGGCGACGCGGTAACCGGCGTAGGGCCACAGCGCTCCGCCGTCGCGCTCCACCAGCCGGATCAGGCCCTGCGAGGCGAGGGTGGAGGCGAACGACGCGGCCATGCCCGCCGCCAGCGACCGCCGCGCCCCGGACGGCATCCCGCGCGCCGCCAGGCGCGTGCCCTTGCCGGCCGCCGCGGCGACGATCACGGGCAGCGCCACGGTGCGCGAGAGGAAGTTCGCGTGGCTGCGGGTGAAGCGTCGAGCCCGCGCGGCGGTCAGCGTGGCGCCGTTTCTGGAGACGCCGGGGACGAGCGCCGCCGCCTGACCGAGGCCGAGCGCAAGGCCGTCGACCGCTTCGGCGTCGCCATGGCCGCGGCGCTGTGGCATCCGATCCGCGAGGACCATCCCCAGCGAACCGGCGATCAGCCCGGCCGCGGTCGAGCCGGGCCCGCCGAGTCGGCGCTCGATCGTCCGCTCGAAGGCGAGTCCGGCGATCACCGCGGGAAGGAACGAGAGCACCAGCACCGCGGCCCGCCGGCGGTCGAGCGCCGCGATCTCCTCCGCGACCACCCGGCGCTGTCCGATCACCAGCGCCGCAGCGCCGCCGACGTGGAGCGCGACATCGAAGCCCTTGCGGAGCTCCGGGTCGAGCCGCTCCCAGCCCCATCCGCAGAACCACGGCACGAGCGCCAGGTGGGCCGAGCTCGAGACCGGCAGCAGCTCGGTCGGACCCTGAACGAGTCCGAGCACCGCCGCCCGGCCGGGCGTCAGCGGACCGGGTCTCAGGGTTCCCCGTCGCCGGCCGCCGAGATCGCCGGCTCCGCCCGGCCGTTTCGCCGCCGCCGCACGAGCAGCCACACCACCAGCGCGACGATCGCCGCCAGCACCACGTAGTCGCCGTAGTGCAGGTACTCGCGCCACTCCTCCCAGCGGTCGCCGACCTCGCGGCCGACGATCCCGAGCATCAGCACCCAGGGGATGCATCCGGCGAGGGTGAGCAGCGTGAACCGCCAGAACGGCATCCGCGCCACCCCCGCCGGCAGCGAGATGAAGGTGCGGATGATCGGCAGCATGCGGGTGAAGAAGACCGTCGCGTCGCCGTAGCGCTGGAACCAGCGGTCCGCCCAGTCGAGGTGCTTGTGGTTGATGTGGATCAGCCGGTTCTTCTCGAGCAGCTCCATGCGACCGTAGTAGCCCGCTGCCCAGGCGATCCACGAGCCGACCACGTTGCCGAGAACCCCGGCGGCGACGATCCCGAACAGGGTCATGTCGCCCTCGGAGACGTTGAAGCCGGCGAAGAGCATGATCGCCTCGCTCGGAACCGGGATGCAGGCGCTCTCGAGCAGCATCAGGAAGAAGACGCCGAAGAGCCCGGCGGCCTCGATGAACTCCGTCGCCCACTCGACGATCGGATCGACGATGAAGTCGGTCATGCGGACCAGTCAGGTTAGGAGGTAGCTCCGGGTACGGCCTTACACTCGGGACCCTCCATGGACCGGCTCAACCATCCGGTTTATCGCAACCGGCTGCTTCAGATCGCTCTCGATGCCGGACTCGCCGCGCTGGCCTGGTTCCTCGCCTTCCAGCTCCGGTTCATCGACCTCCCGAACGGGATCCCCGGGCGCTACGAGGAGATCCTCATGGGCTCGATCGTCTTCGTCGCGCTCGGCAAGACGATCGTCTTCTCGCTGCTCGGCCTGCACCAGAAATGGTGGCGCTACTTCGCGCTTCGCGACTTCGGCGTGGTGATCCGCGCCGCCGCCGTCGCGACCGCGATCCTGATCGCGGTCTTCGTCATCGCCCAGCCGTTCGCCGACGACCTGCCGCGCTCGGTCGTCGTCCTCGACTTCATCCTCACCGTCGGCCTCGTCGGCAGCGCCAGGGCGGCGATCCGCTTCTGGGTCGAGCACCCCGACCGCCAGACGCGCCGCCGCCAGGGACACGACATCCTCGTCGTCGGCGCCGGCTGGGGCGGGCAGATGGTGATCCGCGAGCTCCAACTCAATCCCGGTCTCGGCGGGCGGGCGATCGGCTTCATCGACGACGACCCCCGTAAGCGGGGCATGCAGATGCAGGGCGTCAAGGTGCTCGGCACGACCGACGAGATCTCGGCAGGTGATCGAGCGGACGAAGCCGGCCGAGGTCGTGATCGCGATTCCCTCCGCCCCCGGCTGCGCTGCGCGGCGTTGTCGTCGCCGCCTGTCGCGAGCACCAGGTCCCGGTGCGGACGCTGCCGACCGTCTTCGAGCTCCTGCGAGGCGGCGTCCAGCTCACCCGCCAGCTCCGCGAGGTCCAGGTCGAGGACGTGCTCGGCCGCGAGCCGGTGGTGATGGAGCTCGACCGCGTGGGCGCGTACCTGACCGACAAGATCGTCCTCGTCACCGGAGCGGGCGGCTCGATCGGCGCCGAGCTCTCGCGCCAGATCGCGCGCGTTCGGCCGAAGCTGCTGGTCCTGCTCGATCACGCCGAGGACAACCTCTTCGAGATCGACCGCGAGATGGTCTCCGAATGGCACTTCACGCAGGGTCGAGTCGGTGCTCGCCGACTGCAAGGAGGCCGACCGGATGCTCGAGGTGATGCAGCGCTTCAAGCCCCAGGTCGTCTTCCACGCCGCCGCCTACAAGCACGTCGGCCTGATGGAGGGCAATCCGCTCGAGGCGGTCCGCAACAACGCGATCGCGACCCGGGTGGTCGCCGAGACCGCCGCCGCCTCCGAGGTCGAGCGGTTCGTCCTCGTCTCGACCGACAAGGCGGTCAATCCGCGCACGGTGATGGGCGCATCGAAGGCGATGGCCGAGTGGATCGTCGAGGCCGCGGGGCACACGCCATCCGAGGACGCGGTTCCTCACCGTCCGGTTCGGAAACGTGCTCGGCTCCTCGGGCAGCGTGATCCCGATCTTCCGCGGCCAGATCGAGCACGGGGGCCCGGTGACCGTGACCCACCCGGAGATGAGCCGCTACTTCATGACGATCCCAGAGGCCGTCCAGCTCGTGATCCGGGCGGGTGACCTCGGCGGCGGCATCGGCGAGGTGTTCGTGCTCGAGATGGGCGAGCCGGTGCGCATCCTCGATCTGGCGCGGAACATGATCCGGCTGGCCGGCTACGAGCCCGAGGAGGAGGTCGCGATCGAGTTCACCGGCCCGCGCCCCGGTGAGAAGCTCCACGAGGAGCTATTCAACGCCGGCGAGCGCTCGGAGCCGACCTCCGCGGAGCGGATCTTGCGCGCGGTGCGCTCGGAGCCGCTCGACCCCGAGTGGGTGACGGAGACCGTCGACCGGCTCGAGCGGCTGGTGATCGCGGGCGACGAAGCCGGTCTGGCGGAGCGCGTGGTCGAGCTGACCGTGGATCGCGCGTCGCTCGAGATCGACCTGGAGCTGGACCGCTAGGTGTAACTGGAGCGGCGTGCCAGAGGGCTCCTGCGCCGTGCTCGGCACCCGACCCAACTCCCAGGGTCTGCCCCGCCACCCCCGCGCGCGTCTGACGGCGCCAGCACGCACACGGGGGTGCCGGGGCAGACCCTAAGATCACCGCGGTTTGGACCTGATCGAGCGCATCGGCGCGTTCCTGGGCCTCGCCGCGTTCCTCGGGTTCGCCGTCCTCGTCCTGCTTGGTGATCCAGCAGGCGCGCGACGTGCGCCGGCTTCGCAACTGGGCGGGGCAGGCGCCCGAGCGGGCGATCGAGGGCGCCGAGACCCGCGGCGAGGACCTGCCCGAGCCCGAGCGCGGCCCGATCTCTCGGCGGCTCATCGCCTGGGGCGCCGCGATTCACGATTCGATTGCCCGGACCACCTCGAGGGTGGTCGGGTGGTTCCGCTCCACCGATCGCCGCAGCCCGATCGACCTTCGGGTGATCGGCGTGATCGCCGGCCTGGCCGCGGTCGCGGCGGTGGGCTTCCTGACCAGCGGCTTCGGGCTCTTGGGAGAGGACGAGGGCGAGGGCCGCGGTGACGGCGAGGGGCCGAACCCGCGGAAGGTCGAGGTCGCGGTCCTCAACGGCACCGCCGGGGCCACCGGCAGCGCCGTCCCCGGCCTCGCTCAGGAGGCCTCGCGGCTGGTCAAGGATGCCGGCTACAGGCTCGGCGAGGTGACCAACACCGACGAGAGCTTCATCGAGACGGTGATCATGTACGCGCCGGGGCAGAAGGCGTCCGCGAGAAGTCTCGCGGACGACCTCGACCCCAGCTCGGACGGACGCCCACGCGGGCGCTGGCGGCGAATGTCGAGGCGCTGGCGCAGGGGGCCGACGTCGCCCTCGTGCTCGGGCTCGACGATCGCGAGCTCAGCGGCGAGGGCGAGGCCCCGCCACAGATGACGCGTTTGAGGGCCGGTGGACGTAGCGATCGACATCGGCATCTATGCGGGGACCGCGGCGTTCTTCGGGATCGCCTTTCTCCTGCCGCTCTACTTCTCGCAGGCGCGCGACGTCCGCCGCCTGCGGACGTGGATGGCGCTCGCCCCCGAGCTGAGCCAGGCCGAGCGCGAGGTCGCCGAGGCGGCGCGGGTGGCGGAGGCGGTCGCCGCCCCCGCCCCCTCCGCTCCGGCCACCGCCGAGCCCGCCGAGCCCGCCGAGCCGGCGGCCCCCGAGCCGCGACCCGTCCCCGGCCTCGGGCGGGAGGAGGGCCCCCCCGCCCCGGCCGCGCCCCCGGCCACGCCCCCGCCCCGGCGCCGTCTCCGCGAGCCCCGACCCCGGCTCAGGGCACGACCCCGGTCCGCCCCCTCTCGCCGGCGGAGCGGATCGCCCTCGATCGGCCGGCGACGGCGCGCCTCACCGCGGAGCGGCCCGCGGTGGAGCAGCCGCCCGCGAGGTTCGCCAGGCTCGGTCGTCTCGCAACCGGCCGCGGCCTTGCCGCCGTCGTCGGCGCCGTCCTCCTCCTCGGGATCGCGGTCGTCTTCGTCGTCTCTCCAGCTCTCCGAGGAGGATGGGAAGGAGGGAAGGGAGCGCACCTCGGCCGTGGTGCGCTCCGAGGTCGAGGTGGCGGTCCTCAACGGGACCGCGGAGCCGGGCCTGGCAGCGAAGGTCGGTGACGACCTCGAGGCGAACGAATTCGTGGTCGGCAACGTGACCAATTCCGAGACTCCGTTCGACGACACGGTCGTGATGTTCACGCCCGGCAACGAGCGACGAGGGCCAGGCGGTCGCGAACAACCTCGGCGTCACTCGTGTGCAGCCGATGGACGCCGAGACGAGCGCGGCGGTGGGGGAGGCGGGGGTGGCGGTGATCGCCGGGGAGGACCGGGCGGGCGGCCTTTGAGCCAGCAGTGACCGCCGGCCGCATCGCCCCGATCCTCTTCGCCGCGCTCGTGGTGGCGACCGCGGTCGTCCTCGGCGGTTTCACAGAACGTCCGAGATCGGCTCGTCGTCGACCAGGTCGAGATCACCAACGAGCTCGACCCCGCGGCCGACCGCCCGGCGAGGGTCCGGTTCCGGCTCACCGAGAACGAGGATCGCGCGACGGTGCTGGTCGTCGACGAGGACGGCCGGATGGTGGAGACGCTCGCCGAGGACGAGCCCCTCGGCGACTACGAGATCCACCGCTTCCGCTGGGCCGTGGGCCGCGGGGTCGAGGAGGGGAGCTACCGCGTGAGGCTGATCCTCGACTCGCTCGGCCGAGAGCTCTACCTCCCCGAGCAGATCGACGTGCGGTCGGCCGATGGGTGACGCGGCCCTGTGGGCCGGCGCCGCTCTCGCGGCCACCGCGGCGGGCGGGGCGCTCCTCCTGCGCGACCCGCGCCACCGGGTCGCCGCGATGGCCCTCGCCCTCGCCCTCGCCCCGGTCCTGATCGCCGCTGACCACTGGGAGGACGCGCGCTTCCGCGACCTTCGCGACAGCCCGGCCCTGCTCGTCGCCGGGCTGGTGCTCGGAGGTTCGCTCCTGGCGGCGCTGGCCGTCCTCTTCCGCCGCCTGCCGCAGGCGCTGCCGCTACTCGCCTTCGCGGCGCTCCCGTTCCGGGTCCCGGTCGAAGCGGGGGGCGAGGACGCCTACCTGCTCTTGCCGCTCTACGCCGTGATCGCCGCCGGGGTGCTCGCCGAGGTGGTTGGCGCGGTGCGCCCGCTCGGCCGGGGGGAGCACGAGCCGGACGGGACGCCGGAGTCGACGCCGGCGTCACGGAGTCTCACCGCGACGGCGGCCCGCTGGCTGCCCGCGGCGCTCGCGGGCTGGGTCGTGCTCTACGCGGTCCAGGCCGCCTACTCGGACGACCTCTCGAAGGCGGTCGAGAACCTCGCCTTCTTCCTGGTTCCGTTCGCGGTCCTCGCCGCGCTCCTGCTCAGGGCCCGCTGGACCCCACGACTGTTGACCTTGCTCCTCGCGGTGGTCGTCGCGGAGGCGCTGCTCTTCGCCGCCGTCGGCTTCGCCCAGTACGCGCTCCGGGAGCTGTTCTGGAACGACGCGATCATCGCGGCCAACGAGATCCACTCCTACTTCCGGGTCAACTCGCTGTTCTGGGATCCGAACATCTTCGGCCGCTACCTCGCGCTGGCCCTGATCGCGGTGGCGGCGGTGATGCTCTGGACCCGGTCGGCGCGCGGCGTGGGGGCCGCGGGGGTCATCGCGTTGGTTCTGGCGGCGGCGCTCGCGATCACCTTCTCGCAATCGAGTCTGATCGCCCTGCTGGCCGGACTCGCGGTGCTGGCCGCGCTTCGCTGGAGCGTCCGCTGGACCGTGGCCGTTTGCCTCGTCGTCGCCGTCGCCGGCCTCGCCTGGATCGCGATCTCCGACGGCTCGGTGCAGACCTCCGGCCGCGACGAGCTGATCGAGGGCGGCCTCGAGCTCGCCTCAGAACAGCCCGTCGTCGGCCACGGCTCCGGCTCGTTTCAGAAGGAGTTCGAGCGTGACTCGCGCTTCGGCGGTGAGGGGGCCGCAAGCGGTCTCGCACACGGAGCCGGTGACGGTCGCGGCCGAGCAGGGCGCGATCGGGCTCCTCGCCTACCTGGCGGTGATCGGTCTCGCGATCGCCGCGCTCGCCCACCGGATCGGGCCCTGGGCGCCCGGTCTGCGGGGCGGGGGCGGCGCTCTGGCCGACGACGACGGCCTCGCGATCGGGACGGCACGGGCCGCCCTCGCCGCCGGCTTGGTGGCAATGGTCGTCCACAGCCTCTCCTACGCGGCCTTCTTCACCGACCCGATCACCTGGGCGCTCCTCGCGGTCGGCCTCGCCCTGGCGAGGCGAGCCTAGCCATGTTCGACTACCTGCGCCGCCTGGCCAGCACCGGCGCCGCCTACACGGCCTCCAGCGTCCTCTCGAAGCTGATCGCGGTCGCGCTGCTGCCGCTCTACACGCGCCATCTGTCGCCGAGCGACTACGGGGCGGCCGAGGTGATGGTCGTCGCGGTGATCGCGACCTCGATCGTGATCCGGCTCGGCGTGATCGAGGCGCTGATGCGCTTCTACTACCTGGGCGGCGAGGACCGCGACCAGGTGGTGAGGACCGGTTTCGCGTCGCTCTTCTGGACCGCGACCGCCGGCGCCCTCGTCGCGCTTCCCTTCGCCGAGCCGATCTCCGAGGCGCTCCTCGACTCATCACAGCCGGACCTGGTCCGGATCGCGATCGGCGGCCTCTGGGTGTTCACCCTCTACGAGTACCTGGTCGCCCTCTTCCGCCTCGACGAGCGGGCGAAGGCCTATTTCGTCTTCACGATCGCCAACGTCCTGCTCGCGATCCCGCTCACCGTCTGGCTGGTGGTGATCGAGGACGAGGGGGCGCGGGGGCTCCTGCTCGGCACCTACGCCGGCGCGGTCCCGTTCCTCGCCTATCTGGTCTGGGAGCAGCGGCGACGCCTGGGGCTCGTCCCCGACCTCGCGCTGCTGCGGCGGCTGTTTCGCTTCGGGCTGCCGACGATGCCCGCCGAGCTCTCGCTCTACTCGCTCCAGTTCATCGACCGGATCATCATCGTCCGCCTGGCCGGGCTCGCCGAGGCGGGCCTCTACGCGCTCGCGATCCGCTTCGCCCAGGGCGTCAACGTGCTGGTCCGCGGCTTCCAGCTCGCCTGGCCGCCGCTCGCCTACTCGGTCACCGACGACGCCGAGGCGAAGCGGGTCTACGCCCTCGTCGTCACCTGGTTCGCCGCCGCCTGCGCGTTCGTGGTCGTCGGTTTCTGGCTGCTTTCGCGCTGGATCGTCCGCCTGCTCGCCGCGCCGGAGTACTTCGAGTCGTTCGAGGCGATCGGCCTGCTGACCACCGGGGTGACCCTCTACGCGCTCTACCTCGTCCTCGTCGTCGTCCTCGGTCGCACCGGGCGGACCGAGTTCAACTTCCCCGCCGACCGCGATCGCCACCGCCGCCAACATCGGGCTCAACCTGGCGCTGGTGCCGCCGCTCGGGATCGTCGGCGCCGGGCTCGCCCTCGTCGCCTCATACGTCGTCGTGTTCGGCGCTCATGTACTGGTTCACCCAGCGCCTCTTCCCGGTGCCGTACGACTGGGGCCGGCTGGCGCTCGTGGTCGGGGTCGCCGCCGCGCTGGTCGCGGCCGGCGAGCTCTTGCTCCCGACCGAGGGCGCGGTCGGGTTGCTCGGTCGCACCGCGGTCTGGCTCGCGTTCCCGGTCGTCCTCCACCTCGCCGGCTTCCTGACGGGCCCGGAGCGCGAGCGCCTCCGCGATCTCCGCCTCCGCGCCCTCGAGCTCCTCCGCGAACGCCGGGCCCCCCGCGAGCCCGGCCTCGAGGTCTACGAGGCCGAGCGCCGAGACGAGGACGCCCGCGTCTAAAGAACGGGTCTGACCCCACTGTCCCCGGAGGGGTCTGACCCCTTGGGGGACACTGTCCCCGGAGGGGCCTGACCCCTTGGGGGACAGGTCAGGCCCGTTGGCGGTTGAAGTCCGCCGCGGCCTCGGCGAGGCCTTCGCCGCGCTGGGGCTGCAGCGCCTGGCGGGCGTGGAGGAGGTACCAACCCGGGTCGTGGCCGGGGAGGACGAGCGCGGCGGCGGCGCGGAGCAGGTAGGGGAAGGCGGAGAGGGGGCGGGCGAACGGGGCCAGCCGCGGATGGTGCTTTCGCAGGTAGCGGTCGCGGCCGCGGTGGAACTCGACGACGCGGCGCGAGCCGGCCGCACGGTCGGTGGCGAGCTGCTCGTGGTGGACGGCCTCGGCGGCGGGGACGAAGAGCACCCTCCAGCCGGCGTCGCGCAGGCGCTTGCAGAAGTCGGTCTCGTCCGAGTAGACGAAGAACTCGAGGGTCGAGGAAGCGGACCTGCGCCGCCGCCTCGCGACGCACCAGCATCGCGGAGGACTGCACCCAGCCGACCTCGCGAGTCCGATCGCCGCCGCTCTCGACCGTGACCGGCCGATGCAGGAAGACCGCGCCGGCGAGCACGGTGGCGAGGCCGGGGAGGCGCCAGGCGCAGGGCTGCGGGGCGCCGTCCGGCGCGAGCAGGCGCGCTCCGGCGACCGCCGCGCCGGGATCGTCTTCCAGGGCGCGGACCAGCGCCGCCACGGCGCCCGGCCGCAGCTCGGAGTCCTCGTTCAGGAGCAGGCAGAGGGGCGCTCGCGCCTCCGCCAGCAGGCGCGAGTCGTTCTCGGCCTTGCCGACCCGCCGCTCGGACTCGATCAGCCGCAGCGGCACCCCGGCGTCGGCCTCGGCGACCCACCTGCGCACCGCCGCCGCCGAGCCGTCGTCGGAGGCGTTGTCGAGGATCAGCACCTCGTGCTCGACGCCCTCGGGATGAGTGGCCCGGATCGCGTCGAGGCAGGCGAGCAGATGCTCGCGGCCGTTGGTGTTGACGATGCAGTAGGAGAGAGCGGGCGCCAAAGCCCGCAGACGATAATCGTCGCCCGATGCGTGTCCAGGTTCTCGATCCCTCGGCGTTCACGCCGCCCTACGACCACGCGCTCTGCGCGGCGCTAGCCCGTGCCGGCGCCGACGTCGAGCTGGTCACGAGCCGCTTCCTCTACGGCGAGGTGCCACGGAAGGAGGGATACGAGGTCTCCGAGCACTTCTACCGCCGGACCACGGGCCGCGGCCTCCACGTTCGCGGCCGCCGGGCGCTGAAGCTCGCCGAGCACGTTCCGGACATGTTCCGACTTCGCCACCAGCTCGGCGATTCGGACATCGTCCACTGGCAGTGGGTGACCGTTCCCTGGCTCGACGTGGCGCTGATCCCACGCGACGGGCCGCGCGCTTTCACCGTCCATTCCCCGCTGCCGAGGACCCGCGCGGGCCGGGCTCGCGAGCGCGCGCTCCTGGGGAAGATCGACGCGGTGATCGTCCATTCCGAGCGCGCCGCGCGCCAGCTCCGTGAGGAGATCGGGCTCGACCCCGCCCGGGTGCACCTCCTCCCGCACGGCGCGTTCGACTACCTGACCCGGCTCCCCGACGAGCGGCCGCTGCCGCCGGAGCTGGCCGAGGTCGAGGGACCGGTGATCCTCCACTTCGGCCTCGTCCGTCCCTACAAGGGCAACGACGTCCTGCTCGAGGCCTTCCGTGAGATCGAGGGCGCCGAAGTGTGGATCGTCGGCATGCCTCGGATGCCGCTCGACGCCCTGCGCGAGCTCGCCGCCCACTGTCGCGGCACAGTGCGCTTCGTACCCCGCTTCGTCACCGACCGGGAGATCCCCGCCTACTTCCGCCGCGCCGACATCGTCGTGCTGCCCTACCGCGAAATCGAGCAGTCCGGTGTCCTCTACACCGCGATGGCCTTCGGCAAGCCGACGGTTGCCAGCGACGTCGGCGGCTTCTCGGACGTCGGCAGGGCCGGCGGCGTCCGGCTCGTTCCGCCCGGCGATGCGGAGGCGTTGCGGGACGCCCTGGCCAAGCTGCTCGGCGACGAGGAAGCTCGCCGCCGGCTCGGCGAAGCGGCGGCGACGCTGGCGCGGACCGACTATTCCTGGGATTCGATCGCCGAGCGCACGCTCGCGATCTACCGCGAGATCGCCGGCCCGTCCGGATAATCGGCCGTGATGCTGGCCCTCGAGATCGTCTTCTGGCTCTGCGTGGCGGCGCTCGTCTACACGCACGCCGGCTATCCGCTCGCGCTCTGGCTGCTCGCACGACGCCGTGGCCGGGGCGCCTCGATCCCGACGGCCGAGAGCGAGCTCCCCACGGCGGCGCTGATCGTCGCCGCCCACGACGAGGAGGACGTGATCGCGGAACGGGTGGCGAACGCGCTCGCGCTCGACTACCCACGGGGGCGCTTGGAGGTCGTCGTCGCCTCCGACGGCTCCGAGGACGCGACCGCGGAGCGCGCCGCCGCAGCCGGGGCCGACCGCGTGCTCGAACTCCCCCGCGCGGGCAAGATCGCGACCCAGAACGCCGCCGCGGAGAGCGTCGACGCCGAGGTGCTGGCGTTCTCGGACGCCAACGCCTTCTGGGAGCCGGCGGCGCTACGCGCCTTGGTCTCCCGCTTCCGCGATCCGGCGGTCGGCTACGTCTGCGGGACGGTCCGTTTCATCGACGCCGCCGGCGACAACCAGGAGGGCGCCTACTGGCGCTACGAGCTCGCGGTTCGCGAGCACGAGTCGCGGCTCGCCGGGGTGACGGCCGGTAACGGCGGCATCTACGCTGTCCGCAGCGAGGCCTACCTGCCCCTCCCGGCCTCGCGAAGCCACGATCTCTCGTTCCCGTTCCTGCTCTCGAAGCGCGGTTGGCGGGCGGAGTACGAGCCGGCCGCGGTCGCCGACGAGAAGCTCGTCCCGACGCTCGAGGGCGAGTTTCAGCGCAAGCGCCGGATGATGCACGGGCTCTGGGACATCGTCGTCACCGACGGGATGGTCTCGCCGCGCGGCTACCGGCCCGCCTACGCGTTCGAGATCGGCTCGCACCGCCTGCTCCGCTACGCGTCGCCCTTCCTGCACCTGATCGCGCTCGCGACCAACATCGCGCTGCTCGGGGACGGGCTGGGTCTACGTCGTGACCCTTGCGGCCCAGCTCGCGCTGCTCGCGGCCGCGCTGCTGGCGCCGCTCGTCCCGGCGCGGCCGTTCCAGCTCGCCCGCTACTACCTGCTGGTCACCGCCTCGATCGCCGCCGGGCTGTGGGACCGCGCCCGCCACGGGCCACCGGCGGCGTGGGAGCAGGCGGAGGGCACCAGATGACTGCCGCCGAATCCTCCGCTTCGCGTCCGGTTCGGCTCGATCTCATCTGCATGAGATGAGCCGAGCCTTCGATGTCGCGGTCGCGGGACTGACACTCATGGTCACCGCGCCTCTGTCGGGGCTAATCGCCGTCGCGATCCGACTCGAGGGAGGCGGACCCGTGATCTACCGCCAGCGGCGCGTCGGCCAGGGGGGCGCCGAGTTCGACCTCTACAAGTTCCGGACGATGGCCGCGGGCTCGGACCCGGTGGGGATCGGCACCGCGATCGCCGCCGACGACCCCCGCGTCACCCGCGTCGGGCGGCTCCTTCGCAAGCTCTCGCTCGACGAGCTGCCAAACCTCCTCAACGTGCTCCGCGGCGAGATGGCGATCGTCGGGCCGCGGCCGACGATCCCCGCCCAGGTCGAGCTCTACACGCCGCACCAGCGCCGCCGCCTCGAGGTGAGACCCGGGATGACCGGCTGGGCGCAGGTCTCGGGCCGCTCGGCGATCGACTGGGGCGAGCGGATCGAGCTCGACGTCTGGTACGTCGAGAACCACTCCCCCGCCCTCGACGCGAGGATCCTCGCCCGCACGGCACGGCTTCTTCTCACCGGTCAGGGGATCGGGGGCGAGACACCGTCATCTAGGGTGCCGCCGGAATGGCGCAGGTGAGCTTGCGGGAATTCGAGCCCGGCGACGCCGAGGCCGTCGAGCGCTGGTTCAACGACCGCAGCGTGACCGAGAACATGATGGAGGTCCGTGAGAGCTTCTCCGCGGACGAGGCTCGCGGATGGGTCGAGCGCGCGCTGCGGAGCGACGGCTCCGACCGCAAGTGGGCGGTCTTGCTCGACGACCGTCCCGAGCCGGTCGGCTTCACCGCCCTTTACGGGATCGGCGGCCAGCTCGCGCCCGAGCTCGGCTGCGTGATCGCGGACCCGGCCGCCTGGGGCGGGGGCGTCGGGCGAGAAGCGGAGCGGCTGACCCTCGCAATGGCCTTCGACGAATTCGGGGCGCACCGGGTCTACGGTCGGATCCCGGCCACCAACGAGGCCGCGAAGCGGGTCGTCACCTGGCTCGGATGGAAGCATGAGGGGACGATGCGCGAGCACATCCGCCGCCCCGACGGCACACTGGTCGACTGCGAGATCTGGGGGGTGACCGCCTCCGATTGGACCGAGCGCTGGCAGAGCTGATCGCGGACGATGGCGCCGCGGCCTCGTCCGAGGAGTTCTTCCGCTGCCCTGCAGTACCTCCGGGTCGAGGGGGCGACCCACAGCCTGCTGATCGAGGCGCCCGGGGGAGACCTCGTGGCGCCGCTCATCGTCACCGAGATCGAGGGCACCGAGCTGCGCGACGCCGTCTCGCCGTACGGGTATCCGGGGATCGTCCCCAGGGGTCCGACCCCGGAGGACCGGGCCGCCGGACATGAGATCGACTGGTCGGCGACCGGTCTCGTCAGCGCCTTCGTCCGGGGTACGGCGACTCGGGCCGCACGCGCTCCCGGCCACCGAGCGCGGACAGCTTCAGCTCTCGGACCCGGCGCTTGACCGCAAGTCGCGGATGAGCGACCGCCAGCAGATCCGCAAGCAACGAGGCGAGCGGCTACGAGGTGGCGCTGAGTCCCGGGCCCGAGTCGAGTGAAGAGGAGCGCGCCGGATTCCGGCGAGCCTACGAGCAGACGATGGCTCGGGCGGGAGCCTCCGAGCGTTACTTCTTCGACCGCGCCTGGTTCGACGCGGTGCTCTCGAGCCCACGCACCTGGCTGGTGCTGGTCAGCGCTCCGGGCGGTGGCGAGGTGGCGGCGGCCTCGATCGCGGCACTCTCCGACGGCGTCCTCCACTACTTCCTCAGCGGCACCGCCGACGAGCATCTGCGCGAGGCCCCGATGAAGAACCTGATCGTCGCGCTACAGGACCTCTCCGAGGAGCTCGGGGTGCCACTCAATCTCGGCGGCGGCCTTCAGCCCGGCGACGGCCTCGAGGAGTTCAAGCGCGGCTTCGCCAATGCCCAGGCCCCGTTCGTCACCCACGAGATCGTCTGCGACCCCGACTCCTACGAGCGCCTCGCGGCCGGCCGCGAGGCCGGCGACTTCTTCCCCGCCTACCGGGCTGGCGGCTAGCCGGACGGGGCGCTAGCCCGGGACGATCCCGCCGCCCGGCGGCGGTTCCGCGGAACCGCCCTCCGCGATCCGGCGCTCGGTGCGCTTCTGGACCTTGGAGACCTGGGCGCGGCCGGGGCAGGCGGTCTGGTTGAGACGGCGGTGGCGGGTGACCTCGGAGACGGAGACCTTGCGCCCGGAGGGGTATCTGCTGCTGCCCCCGCCGGCCGAGACGACAGGGGTCTTTCCCGCGGCGTCGATCCCGTGGAGCGGCAGCTTCCAGGCCAGGAAGCGGACCATCGCGCCGATCGCCTCATTCGACATCCCAGTGGTGGTGTGGGTCGCCGATCGAGGAGACGCCGAACGTCTGCGAGTTGAACCCCGCGGTGTGGGCGCCGATCATCGGGTTCGCGAGGCCGCCCGTACGGCCGGCGTAGAGGTTGCCGTAGCGGTCGACGAGCGCGTTATAGCCGATGTCGTTCCAGCCCTGCGAGTAGCGGTGATAACGGCAGATCCCGAGGACGATGCCGGGCGCCTCATCGGTCGAGTAGGTGTTCGCGTTGACCGTGTGGTGGACGACCCCCGCCTTGACGTCGCCCTTCACCGGCCCCAACGGATCGCAGCTTCCGTTCGGGTCCCATTCGGCGCGGTTGACCACCTCGAACGGAGGGTCGGCCTCGGCGACGTCGCCGGCGAGCACCCCGGCGACGGTGACGAATGCCGAGTTGACCGCGCCGCGCACGTCGTTCAGGGTCCTGTCCGCGGCGGTGGCGTCCCCGGAGACGTTCACGTAGCCGATCTCGCCGTGGGGCTCCGCGCCGCGGCTGCGGATCTGGAGCTCGTCGGTGCCGCCGGTCCAGATCGGCTCGCCGTCGGTGGTCTCGACCCACGGGCTCCACTCCCCGCCGGACTCGCGGGCGCGGACCTCCGCGGGCCGGTCCTGGTCGACGAGGCCGACCAGGTCGAAGCGGTCCGGGGCGGAGATCGGGTCGGTCAGGTAGCGAGCCGGTCCCTCGCCGGCGGCGGCATCAGAGCGCCGGGCCCCGCGCGAGCTCAGCTCGAACGCGTCCGGGACCCTCTGCTCGAAGTTGACCGGCTCCGGTGCGTAGCGGTCGAGCGAGAGCGCGGGCGCGACCATCCAGACGAGCGCCGCCACGACCGCGAGGCCCGCGAGCCAGGCAGCCTTGCGACCGTTTCTTCGCACAGTGCTAGCCATCTCCTAACAGCAACATGGAACCGCCCCCGATGTTGCGGCCCCGGGACAGGGTGCCAGAAAGCCGCAAATTGCGAGCTTCCGGGCCCCGACAGGCTAGAAGGGGACCGTTTCCGGGCCCTGACCGCGGTAGGTGTCGCGGAAGGCCCGGATCGCGTCGACGACCTCGGGACTGTAGGAGTCGCAGGTCATCAGGTTGGTCCAGCTCGTCACCGCGACCTCGGACTGCATCTCCGGGTTGGGGAAGAGCAGCATCCCCTCGATGTCCTCCTGGAAGACGCCCTTGAGCGCGAGCTGCTCGTCCTCGGGGAGCTCGGGCGAGTACTGGATCTCGATCCGCCCGTGCTCGATCGAGTGCACGAAGTTGATGGGGTCGGGATAGTCGAGGTAGGCGCCGTCGGCGAGGTTCTCGACCGAGTGGTCGCCGGAGGTCGGCGGGTCGGTCTTGTAGTTGGGCGGGTCGTCGTTGGGGCGGAGGTGGGTGTTCCCCTCGTCGGGGAGGTCGAGCTCGAGCTCGCAGCCGGCGGCGTCGGCCGCCTTCTCCAGGTCGGCCTGCTCGACCGGCGGCGGCGGCGTTCCCTCGCGCTCGTCGGGGGAGATGTCCTCGGGGACGATGAAGCCGGTGTTGGGGTCGATCCCCGCGTCCGGGTTCGAACTCCTCCTCCGCCGCGCCACCGCCCCCGGAGACGATCGCGACCACGATCCCGGCGACGATGATCGCGACGAGCACACCGGCGACGACGTAGCCGAGCAGCAGCCGCCGGCGCGCCTCCGAGGCCTCGCGGCGCTCTGCCGCGAGTCGCTCACGGCGCAGCCGCTCCTTCTCTTCCCTTCGGTTCGCCATCTCCGAATCTTCTAGAGGGGAATCTTCTCCGGCCCCTTGCCCCGGAACTCGTCGCGGAACGCGCGGATCGCGTCGAGCGCCTCCGGACTGTAGGACTTGCACCCGAGCCCGTTTCGCCAGGCGGTCGAGGCGACCTCGTAGGGCATTCCGGTGCTCGGGATCAGGACCATCCCCTCGGGGTCCTCGTCGAAGACGCCCTTGAGCGCGAGCTGGTCCTTCTCGGGGAGCATCGGGTCGTAGTGGATGACGATCCGCCCGTGCTCCATGGAGTGGACGTAGAAGCGCTCCTGGGGATGATCGAGATACGCGCCGTCGGCGAGCGGCACCGGGTCGTGGTCGCCGGAGGTCGGTGGGTTCGTGTCGTAGGTCGGGTCGCTCGAGGCCGGGATGTGCGTGTTGCCCTCGTCGGGCAGGCCGAGCCGGAGGTCGCAGCGGGCCGCGTCGGCCGCCTCGTTCAGCTTGGTGATCTTCACGGCGGGGGGCTTCTTTCCGCACCGCTCGTCGGGTGCCAGCCCCGTCGCCTCGCCGCTCGCACTGTCGATCTCCGCGCTGCAATCGCCGGTCGACGCGCCCTCGGCCCCGGTGGTGCCGGTCGCCGCGGTCGTCGTGGTCGTCGGCTCGGTCGTCGTCGTGGTCTCGTCCTCGTCGTCGCCGCCGCACGCGCCCAGGGATACGGCGAGCGCGACGAGCGCGAGCGCGACCAGGATGGGACGGGCTCCGAGCACGCGCGGCAGATTATTTGATGCCCTTTTGGGCGGAATAAACTCGCTGGCCTGCCCGGTCCCGAGCACCGCATCTACTGGTGGGACACCGAGCCGGTCGAGCCCGGCGCGCCGCTGACCGGCGAGCACACCGCCGACGTCTGCATCGTGGGCGCCGGCTACACGGGGATGTGGACCGCGTACTTCCTGAAGCGCGCGGACCCGTCCCTGGAGGTGGCGATCGTCGAGCGCGAGTGGGCCGGCGCGGGCGCCTCTGGCCACAACGACGGCTACGCGATGACGGTGCTCGACATGAGCCTGCACCACCTGGTCGAGCGGCACGGGCCCGAGCGCGCCGGCGCCGCCCACGAGGCGGTCGCCCGCTCGGTGGTCGAGATCGGCGAGTTCTGCGCCGAGCACGGGGTCGACGCGGATTACGAGCGAAACGGCTTCCTGGCCCTGGCGGTCAACGACGGTCAGCGCTGGCGGCTCGAGCGCGACCTCGAGGCGGCCGAGCGGATCGGCGCCGTGGGCGACTTCGAGCTCTTCGAGGAGGGGGCCGCGCGCGAGCGGGTCGCCTCCCCGATCGTCCGCGCCGCGCTGTGGGAGGGCCGCGGGGCGCTGCTCAACCCCCTGAAGCTGTCGCGCGGGCTGGCGCGGGTCCTCACCGACGAGCTCGGGGTGCGGATCTGGGAGCGCTCGCCGGCCACCGAGATCGTCCCGGGTCGCGTCGCCACCGAGGCCGGCGGGATCGACGCCGTGACGGTGGTCGTCGCGACCAACGCCTACCAGCAGCGCTTCCGCCGCTTCCGATCGCGGGTGGTCCCGATCTGGAGCTACGCGATGGTCAGCGAGCCGCTCTCCGACGAGCACCTCGCCCGCGTCGACTGGCCCCACCGCGAGGGATGGGAGGACAAGCGCAACTTCATCACGATCGGCCGCCCGGTCCGCGACGGCGAGCACAACCGGATCCTCTTCGGCGGCCGTCTCGCGCCCTACTTCTGGGGCAACTCGATGGACTCGCGCCACCTTCGAAACGAGCACGTCTTCGCGCAGATCCGCCAGGCCTGGGGGGACTACTTCCCGATGTGGTCCGACGTCCGCTTCAGCCACGCCTACGGCGGCCCGGTCGCGATCACCGGGACCTTTCTGCCGTACGTCGGGCGGGCGAACGACGGGATGCTCTACGGCTACGGCTACAACGGCCACGGCGTCGCCCCCTCGCACACGGTCGGGCGCGCGCTCGCCGACCTCGCGCTTCGCCGGGAGACCGAGCACACCGGGCTCGTCTTCGTCGATCAGGAGGAGGTCGCGGTCCCGCCCGAGCCCCTGCGGTTCCTCGGCACTCGTCTCACCACCCGGCTGCTCGAGCGCCAGGACCGGCGAATGGACCGCGGCGGCGGCGTCGGCGAGATGGACCCGCTGATGCTGCGGGTGATCAACCGGCTGGGTTGACGCCGGGGGGAGGGAGGGGTCAGACCCCGTTTAGTTTTCGACGGCCTGGGGGGGCTGGCCGTTGCCGCCCGCGGCCTCGCCGCTTCGGCCGGAGCGGGCGGCGGCGACCTCGGGCTCGGCCCAGACCTCGTCGAGCCATCCGGCGAACTCGTCGGTGAGCCGGTCCGGGTCGCACGCGCCACTCGAGGATCGAGTTCGCGTTGACGAGCCGGGCGTTCGGCATCTCCTCGGCGAGCATGCCCGAGTCGGAGAAGGGGTGGAGAGGGTCTCCGGGGTGGCCGACGATGAACGCCGGCTGCTCGAAGGTGATGCGCTCGTCGTGCGGCGGGGTCGTGCGCTGAACCAGCAGGCCCTCGAGCACCGCGAGCGAGGGCTCGGGATCCTGGCGCGCCCAGTCGAGCCCCAGGTCGACGAAGTAGTTGGTGCGGGGGACGAGGCGGGTGGCCGCGGCGACGCCCTTGAGCAGCGGTGCCCCGAAGCGAAGGCCCACCATCACCGGCGTGAAGATCAGCGCGACCGCGAGGAGCGCGTTGTCGAGCACCGGCATCTCGACGAACAGGGCGCGCACGCGCTCCGGATGCCGGGCGGTGAATTCGAGGCCGACGTTGGCGCCGAGCGAGGTCCCGCCCACCACCGCCTGATCGAGGCCGAGGTGATCGAGCAGCCCCTCGACCTCGTCGGCGAAGTTCGACATCCCGTAGGTCTGGATGTCGAGCGGGCGATCGGACTCGCCGTGTCCGAGCAGATCGACGCAGATCACCCGGTTGCCGCGCTCGGCGAGCCCCGGCGCCAGCCGGTCGAACATCCGCCGGTTCATCAGGAGGCCGTGGACGAGGACGAGCGTGCGGTCCCCGGACCCGTACTCGTCGAAGACGATCCGGTCGCCCTTGTAGACGAATGAAGAGCGCATCGCCGACGGCACTCTAGATGGACGCCCGGGCGGTGACGCCGGTCTCGGCGCGCTCCCAAGGACGGGCGACCCGTAGGGCGCCCAGGATCGCCCGCGTCGCCGGAGCCTTGTTGAGGGTGTAGAAGTGGATGCCCGGGGCGCCCGCGGCGAGCAGCTCCTCGCACTGGCGCGCCGCGTAGGCGATCCCCAGCTCCTGCTCGGCCTCGGCGTCGCCGCCGAGCGCCTCCATCGCCTGAGCCAGCGGCTCCGGGATCGTCGCCTCGCAGATCGTGCAGAAGCGGCGGATCTGCGCGTAGCTCGTGATCGGCATCACCCCGGGGATGATCGGCACGTCGATCCCCGCCCGCCGCGCCTCGGCGAGCCAGTCGAAGTAGACCCGGTTGTCGAAGAAGAACTGGGTGATCAGAAAGCTCGCCCCGCCCTCGACCTTGGTGCGCAGATAGGCGAGGTCGGCCTCGAGGTTCGAGCGCCTCGGGATGGATCTCGGGGAAGCAGGACCCGCCAATCGTGAAGTCGGTGCGCTCCGAGACGAAGGCGGCGAGCTCCGCCGCGGAGCTCGAACCCGCCCTCGGGCGGCTTGAACTCGGCCTCTCCCCGGGGCGGGTCCCCGCGCAGCGCGAGCAGGTTCTCGATCCCCGCCGCCTCGATCCGCCTCAGCATCTCCTCCAGGCCCTCGACGGTCTCGCCGACGCAGCTCAGGTGGGTCATCGTCTCCAGCCCGAGCTCGTTGTGCAGGCGCGAGGAGACTTCGACCGTGCCGTCGCGGGTGGCGCCGCCCGCGCCGTAGGTGACCGAGACGTAGTCGGGTGCGAGCTCGCGCAGAATCCGCAGCGCGTCCGAGAGCCCGTCCATGCCCTCGGGCGTGCGGGGCGGGAAGAACTCGAACGAGAAGACCGGCTCGCCCTTCGATGCGAGGATCTGGTCGATTCGCATGGTCGGGGATGGTAGAGCGGCGCACCTCGGCGCACGCGCGCGGATAAGGTCAGCCGCCGTGGAGGCCCCCGGCGAGTCCGTCGTCGCCTCGATCGTCCTGCCGATCGGGGTCGCGATCATCATGGCGAGCCTGGGGCTCTCGCTGACGCTCGAGGACTTCCGACGCATCCTCGTCCGCCCTCGCGGCGTCGCGATCGGGCTCGCCAACCTGCTCGTGATCTCGCCGCTGCTCGCCTTCGCCACCGCGGAGGTGTTCAGCCTCGAGGCCGGGCTCGCTGTGGGCCTCGTCCTTCTCGGCGCCTCGCCGGGCGGCGCGATGGCGAACATGCTCACCCACCTCGCCCGCGGGGACGTGGCGCTCTCGATCACGATGACGGCGATCTCGAGCGTCGGCGCGGTGATCACGGTGCCCCTTTTTCTCGAGCTGGCGACGCAGCGGTTCGGATCAGGCCTCGACACCGACATCAACATGGCGGGAGTGGTGGCGCGGGTCTTCCTGATCACGATCGTGCCGCTGGCGCTGGCGATGGCGGCCAGGGCCCGCTGGCCGGAGTGGGTCCAGGCCAACTACGAGCGGGTGCGGCGGGTCTCCCTCGCCGTCTTCGTCGGGATCGTGATCGGCGCGATCGTCACCGAGAACGAGGTCGTGTTCGACAACCTCGCCGAGGTCGCCGCCGCGACGATCGCCCTCAACCTCGCGGCGATGACGATCAGCTTCAGCGTCGCCAAGGCCGCCCGCCTCGACGACCGCCAGGCGACGGCGATCGCGATGGAGCTCGGGATCCACAACGCCAGCCTCGCGATCGCGGTCGGCGCCAGCATCGCGACCGTGCTCGCGATCCCGGGGGCCGTCTACAGCTCGTTCATGTTCATCTCGGCGGGCCTGTTCGCCCGGTTCATGTACAAGCGCAACGGCGCCGCGCAGCCCGCCCGGCTCCGGCGAGCGCGGCTTAACGCCAGCCTCTTAGGATCACGGCATGGCAGAGGACCCGCTCGACCCCAGCTCCCCGTCCGAGCCCGCCACCGAGCGTCGGGACGAAGCTCCGAGCGGCAACGGAGACGGAGCCGCGGCGAACGCGCTCGAGGTCGCGCCGCTCGTCGCGCGGCTGGCCGCCGGGGCCGCCTGGCGCACCGCGGGGTGGACCGTCGGCGCATACGCGCGCGGGGTGAACTGGCTCACCAGGGCGGCCCTCTCGGACGAGAGCACCGCGGAGCTTCTCAACGACGCCCGCGCGGACCTGCGGGACCAGGTTCGGAACCTGCTCGGCTTCGACGAGATCGAGGAGCGGCTGATCGGCGGGCGCAGGCGGGAGCGCAACGCGAACGGCGGCGCCGAGCTCGACCCGCTGCGCGAGCGCGGCTTCGAGCTGCTCGAGCGCTCGGCCGACGTCGAGGAGGACGAGGAAGCCCATCCCGCCTACGAGCGGATCCTCGACGACCTCGCCCCGGACGAGGCACGCATCCTTCGCCTGCTGGCGACCAAGGGAGCGCAGCCCTCGGTGGACGTCAAGACCTGGCGCCCGCTCGGCGTCGGCTCCCAGACGGTCGCGCCGGGCCTCTCGATGATCGGCGCCGAGGCCGGCTGCCGCTACCCCGATCGCGTCCCCGCCTACCTCAACAACCTCTTCCGACTGGGCCTGGTCTGGTTCTCGCGCGAGCCGCTCGACGACACGGGCCTCTACCAGGTGCTCGAGGCCCAGCCGGACGTGATCGAGGCGTCGAAGCGGGCCGGGCGCGCCAGCACCGTCCGCCGCAGCATCCACCTCACCCCCTTCGGGATCGACTTCTGCGAGACCTGCCTGCCGCTCTCGACGGCCGAGTTCGAGGCGCTGGAGCACGCGCGACCGGACGAGGGGGAGTCCTCGGAGGACTAGGACGTTGCACAAGTCCACGCGTAGGCCTGCGCGCCGCTCCCCGCGTGAACCGGCGGCGTCGGGATCACTTCACCCAAATGAGGGGGGATAAGTCCCGACGCGTCGAGCTTCGGTGTGACGCGTGGGCCGAAAACCACCCATACGGTGGTTTTCGCCCGACGCACCTCCGCGTGGCGGGACGCGTGGGGCGAAACCCACCCGGTGCCCCGCTGTCGTTTCGCGTGGGAAGCGGCAGCCGCAACCTGCAGCCGTCCTCCACATCCCTGGGATCACGCCGCTATAAGCGGAAGGAGGGGACGCTTCAGCTACCCGCCCCATCCAGGTGGGTGCGGAAGAAGGCGATGATCCGGCGGCGCGCGTCTCGGGCCGACGGCTCGTGATAGTCGGCCGCCGTGAGCTTCGCGATCGCCTTGACCCAGAGCGGCAGCTCGTCGGGGTCGTGGTCGTTGAGAAACCCGTGCCCCGCATCGGGATACACCTTGATGTCGTGGTCGATGCCCGCCGCGGTGAGCGCTGGCTCAAGCCGATCGGGAACACGGCGCACGGCCGGCCACCGGTCCCTGGCGCCGAAGCTTCCGACGATCGGGCACGCCTCGGGCAGGCCGCGCTCGGACTCGTCGGTGAGTCCGCCGTAGTTCACGCTCGCGGCGGAGAACCCATGGCCGGGCGCCAGCATCAACGCGAACCCGCCACCCATGCAGAAGCCGATGACGCCGATCCTGCCGGTGCAGTCGTCGTGCTCGGCGAGCCAGCGGCGCGTCGCGTCGAGCTCGCCGATCGGCCGTTCCCAGTCGCGCACGGTGGCGATGAGGCACCTGATCCGGCGCCCCCAGAAGTAGAGGTCCGGCGCCACCGCGAGGTAGCCCTCGCTCGCCAGCCAATCCGCTTGCTTGCGGACGTCCGTGCTCATGCCCAGAGCGTCATGAATGACCACGACGCCCGGCCACGGTCCCTCGCTGGGCGGCGCGGCCAAGTAAGCCGGCATCTCCCCGCGGGGGGCGGGGACCTTCACCTCGGTCATCGGACTCAGCCCAGCCCGCGCTCGGCGATCTCCTCGCGCGCGGACTCGGTCTTCTCGAGCCCCTCGATCCCGAGCTTGCGCTTGACGCCGGCTGAGCGCTCGAACTGGATCTCGCTGTAGGCGACGATCTGCAGCAGGTTGCCCCACGGGTCCCGCAGGTTGAGCCCGCGCCCGTCGGCGAGCTCGAAGCCCGCCTCCTCCGCCGCTTCGCGGACCGCGTCGGGGTCGTCTACCACCAGGCCGAAGTGGCGGCCGTCGTCGGGCGGCTGGCGCCGGCCCTCACTCAGGGCCAGGAACTGGTCGCCCAGGTCGAGGAAGGCCATCCCCGGGGCCCGCCCGCGCAGCTCGAACCCGAACAGATGCCCGTAGGCGTTGAGCGCCGCGTCGAGGTCGCCGACCTCGAGCGCGACGTGGTTGATCCCGATCAGTCGAGCCTTGCCGATGACTCAACCTAGCGTGCGAGACTTCTCATCCAGCTCTCATCTTTCGCTGGAACCGTGCCTGTGATGAGGATCCTGGTCATCGAGGACGAGAAGAAGATGGCGGCCCTGGTCCGCCGTGGCCTGCGCGAGGAGGGCTTCTCGGTCGACGTCGCCGACCGCGGTGAGGACGCGCTCTGGCGGGCGGCCGCGACCGAGTACGACGGGATCGTGCTCGACGTGATGCTCCCCGGGATCGACGGCTTCGAGACCTGCCGCCGCCTGCGCGCCGACGGGGTCTGGGCACCGGTGCTGATGCTGACCGCGCGCGACTCGGTCGAGGACCGCGTCGCCGGGCTCGACGGCGGCGCCGACGATTATCTGGTCAAGCCGTTCTCCTTCGCGGAGCTGCTGGCGCGGCTGCGGGCGCTGGCGCGGCGCGGTCCGGTCGATCGGCCCACCGTGCTCGAGGTAGGCGACCTGCGCCTCGACCCGGCCACGCGCCAGGTGTGGCGCGGCGAGGCCGAGGTTCACCTCTCGGCGAAGGAGTTCGCCCTGCTCGAGGCGTTCATGCGCCGCCCCGGCGAGGTGCTGTCCCGCTTCCAGCTTCTGGAGCACGCCTGGGACTACGCCTACGAGAACCGCTCCAACGTGATCGACGTCTACGTGCGCTACCTGCGCGAGAAGGTCGACCGGCCGTTCGGGGTGAAGAGCATCGAGACGGTGCGCGGAGCGGGTTACCGGCTCCGCACCGACGCCTGATGCTCAGCCGCCTGCCGATCCGGGTTCGGCTTGCCGCCGCGTTCGCGGTGGCCCTGCTCTTGGTGCTCGCGCTGGCGGCGCTGTTCGTGTACCTACGGGTTTCGAGCGAGCTCACGAGCGGACTCGACGACGAGCTCGACCGCCGCGCCGCGGTGCTCGCGTCGATCGCCGCCGACGAGCCGGCACCGGATTCGGGCTCCCTGCCCGCCCCCGACGAGAGCGACGAGGGCTTCTCGCAGATCCTCGACTCCGGCGGCGGCCTGATCGCGACTACCGGGTCGGCCTCCGAGCCCGCCCCGATCGACGAGGCGGCGGTCCGCGCCGCGGGCGGCGAGCCGGGGGTGGTCGAGCGCGAGGTAGACGGGGTCGACGGCGAGGCGCGCATCCTCGCGGCGCCGGTCGAGGGCCCGGACGGGCAGCGCATCGTGGTCGCCGCCGCCTCGACCGAGGACCGCGCCGAGGCGCTCGCCGGGATCCTCGGCGCGTTCGCGCTCGGGATCCCGGTCGCCGTCCTGATCGCCTCCGGGCTCGGCTACCTGCTGGCGGCGAGAGCGCTCGCCCCGGTCGAGTCGATGCGCCGCCGAGCGGGGGGGATAACCCTCGAGCGGAGCGGCGAGCGGCTTCCGCTCCCGGCCGCCGAGGACGAGCTGCGCCGCCTCGCCGAGACGCTCAACGCGATGCTCGACCGGATCGAGGCGGCGCTCGAGCGCGAGCGCGTCTTCGTCGCCGACGCAAGCCACGAGCTGCGCACTCCCCTGGCGATCCTGCGGGCGGAGCTCGAGCTGGCGGGGCGGCCGGGCCGCAGCGCGGACGAGTTGCGAGCGGCGGTTGAATCGGCCGCCGAGGAGACAGACCGGCTTTCGCGGCTGGCAGAGGATCTGCTCGTGATCTCCCGCTCCGATCAGGGCAGGCTGCCGATCAACGAGGAAACGGTCGAGGTCACCGAGCTGCTCGAGCGAGTCCAGGACCGCTTCGCGACGATCGCCCGCCGGGAGGATCGGGAGATCTCCGTCCACGCGCCTAACGGCCTCGCGGCGGACCTCGACCGGCTGCGCGTCGAGCAGGCGCTCGGCAACCTGGTCGACAACGCACTACGTCACGGGGGCGGCGCCATCCGGCTGTCGGCCCGGCGCGAGGACGGGGCCGTCGTCCTCGACGTCGCCGACGGCGGGCCCGGGTTCCCGCCGGGGTTCGAGGCGAACGCGTTCGAGCGCTTCAGCCGCGCCGACGAGGGCCGCACCGGCGGCGGGGCGGGGCTCGGGCTGGCCATCGTTCGGGCGATCGCACAAGCGCACGGTGGGACGGCGAGCGTGGCGGAGCACGACGGCGCGGGCGCGGTCGTGCGGATCTCGCTGCCGCTCTCATCTGCGGCTCATCGCCCCCTCACCGAGGGCTCATCCGAGGTCCGTAGACCTCCTTTCGCACCCGAAGAAAGGAGCACAGGATGAGGCGAAGGAACTGGATCGCGACAGGGCTCGGCATCGCCACGGCGTCGGTCGGCGTGGCCGCCTGCGGCTCGGATGACGAGAGTTCTGCTGCAGGCGAGAGCGCGGCGGGCTCGGAGCTACCGCAGGGCTCGGAACCGGTCGAGCTCGACCCGGCCGAGTTCACGACCGAGATCGACAACCCCTGGTGGCCAATGGCCGTCGGCGGTCGCTGGGTCTATCGCGAAACCGACTCGGAGGGGACCGAGCAACGGGTCGAGGTCACGGTCACCGATCGCACCAAAACGATCGCCAACGGCGTCGAGGCGCGGGTCGTCCACGACGAGGTGACCGAGGACGGCGAGCCGGTCGAGATCACGGACGACTGGTACGCCCAGGACGCCGAGGGCAACGTCTGGTACCTCGGCGAGGACACCGCCGAGTACGAGAACGGCAAGGTGGCGAGCCGGGAGGGATCGTTCGAGGCCGGCGTCGACGGCGCCCAGCCGGGGGTGATCATGCCGGCGGACCCGCAGGAGGGGATGGCCTACCGGCAGGAGTACCTGGCCGGCGAGGCGGAGGACACCGGCGAGATCGTCGGCCTCGGCGAGCAGGCGGAGGTTCCCGCGGGACACTACGAGGACGTCCTGATGACCAAGGACCTGAACCCGCTCGAGCCGAAGGTGCTCGAGTTCAAGTTCTACGCGCGCGGCGTGGGTCCGGTGCTGGCGACCTCGGTCTCGGGTGGCAGCGACCGCGAGGAGCTGCTGAGCTACTCGGAGGGCAAGTCACCCTCGTAAGCGTCCGAGCCGGCGAGCATCGGGGCGATCAGGCGCCGCGCGAGATCTCGCGCGGCGCCTTCGTCGTCCACGGGTATGACGCTCGGCTGGATCAAGACGAAGCTGAAGGCGAGCCGGACGAGCAGGGTAAACGCGCCTACCGTCGGCGTTCGTACCGCAGATAGACGACCCGGGAGCCGAACGTCCGGGTCTCGATCAACCGCTGGTCGAGCTGCCGCTGGAGCGGCGGGAGGTAGGGCGTCCCCCCGCCGACGATCACCGGATAGACGAAGAGCCGGTACTCGTCGACCAGGTCGAGCTCGATCAGGGTGGAGGCGAGGTCGGCGCCGCCGACCCGATGTCCTTGCCGGGCTCCTGCTTGAGCCGGGCGACCTCCTCGGCCGGCTCGCCGTCGGCCAGCCGGGCATTGCCCTCGACGCTCTCGAGCGTCCGCGAGAACACGATCCTCGGCAGCCGCTGCCAGATCCCGGCGAACTCCTCCCCGGCGGACCCCGGCTCCTCCTCGGACGTCTCCCAATAGACCATCGTCTCGTAGAGCCGGCGGCCGAGCAGGTGGCCGCCGAGCTCGCGCGTCTGCTCGTTGTGGAACCGATGCAGCTCCTCGTCGGGGGCCCCCCAGTCGAAGTTCCCGTCGGGGCCGGCGATGTAGCCGTCCAGGGAGACCGAGAACGAGTAGATCAGCTTCCTCACGAGCTCGCGGTCTCTTCCTCGAGGTACGCCACTGGCGCTCGAAGCTACCAGGCGCGTGCTCCCGGCCACGCGTGGTTCCGCCGCGCTGTTAAGTTGCCGAGAGGTGTCGCAAGAAGCGGTCGACGTTGCTCGGCAGGCCGTGGAGGAGGTCAACTCCGGGGAGATCGGTTCGAGGTTCGAAGCCGCTGTGCATCCGGACGTCGAATTTCGTGACGAGCTCGGTGAGCTCGACAACGGGACGATCTGGTTGCCTATCTGGAGAGCTTCCTGGCGATGCTCGGTGGGCTCCACGTGGAAGTGGTGGAGGTCCGCGATCTGGGCGACACCCAGCTCTGGGTCGTCGATCAGAGCGGCCACGGCGAGGGAAGCGGTGTGGATGTTAAGCAGCGGTTCACCTGGGTCATGACCTTTCGGGAACTGCGCCTGGTCCGCTGGCACATCTACGCCGACCACGAAAGGGCGCTGGAAGCGGCGGGGTTGTCGGAGTAGCTCAGGACTCGCCGGCCGACCTCCGACGGGCGCTGACCCCCGAGGCGCACGGGAGCGGGCAGGATCTGCGTTTCCTGACGGGGCTCGTCGAGGCGGGCGAGGTGACGCCGGTGATCGACGGGTCGTATCCGCTGCACGAGGCCCCGGATCCGGCTCACAAGGTGCTTGGATCCCGTCTCAGTCGGTAGAAGCGCTCATCGAACTTGAACAGACGCGCCAGGGCATCGGGATCCGCGTCCGCGATCTCGGCATCCGTAACCGTCCACTCCGGAAAGGCGCGCTCCACGTCGGCGCGGCTCGCGCCGCGGGGCAGGGGTCCTCGGCGCCGCGGGCTGAAGCAGTCGAGCAGGAGCGTGGCGTCGGGCGTTGCGATCGCGCTCACCTCTCGGCCCATCGCCTCGCGCTGGGCGTCGGTGAGGCCGTGGAAGGTCCCGGTGTCCACCACCAGGCGGAAGCCGGAGCCCACGTCCCTGACGAAGTGCCGTCACGTCACCATGTACGAGGCGCATCTCGACCCCCGCCTCATCGACCCGCTCGCGGGCGCGGCGGAGAGCCCTGTCCACGATGTCTACGCCCGTCACCTCCCAGCCGCGCTTGGCGAGCCGCACGCCCCAGACCGCGCTGCCGCAGCCGAGATCGAGCGCCCGCCCGTAGGGTGGCTCGCGGCCGACCTCCTCGCGCGCGACAAGCTCGAGAAGCTTCTCGGCGAAGGGCGGATGCTCCGCCAGGTCCTCCCAGGGATGGAACCCGATCCTGTATGCGAGCTGGTAGTTCATGGCCTCCTCCTCAAGGTCCGCTCGCTTGTGATCGCGGACGCTACGCGCGACCGGCGCGCCTGCCAATCGGGAGTTCTCCCCATGCAGTGAGCCCGTGCTCCATCGCGAACAACGTCGCCGCCGCGCGCGTCGACACACCGATCTTTCCGTAGGCGTTCTGCACGTGGCGGTCGGCCGTCTTGGCCGAGATCCCGAGCGCCTTCGCCACCTGTTTGGTCTGCAATCCACGCGCCAGTAGGCCGACCACCTCTACCTCTCGCTCGGTCAGGCCCGCCGGTCTCTCGATCCGAGGTGCCTCATGCCCGGCCGCCTCCAGTACCGCGCCGACGGCGTCGGGGTCCAGTCGCCCGGCGCGGGCCTCTTCACTGAGGTTCTCGACCGCACGCTCGGCGGGAAGAGCATCACGGTGCGGGCGGGGCTCGGTCATCGCGTGATATGCGTCGGCAGCCGCCAGCACCCGCGCGGCCGGCGTGAGCGCGGCACCGGCCGCCCCGCGGTGGTAGCCCGAGCCGTCGAGTCGCTCGTGGTGGGAGGTTGCGATCGGGGCGAGCGCCGCCAGGAACGGCGACCGGCTGAGGACACGCTCGGAGTGATACGGGTGCAGCCTGACCCGCTCCCACTCACCGGCGGTGAGCGGCCCCCGCTTCTGCCAAATCGGCACCGGAACCGCGACCCGCCCCACGTCGTGGACGAGCGCCGCACGTCGCACCGCAGTCACCTCACGGGCATTGAACCGGCACCGCTCGGCCGCGGCACTCGCGAGCTCCGCGACCCCGGCGGAATGCCCCGCGAGGTACGGCGAAACCAGGTCGGCAAAGTCGCCCATCGCCGTGAGGGCTCGATCGATCGCCGCGCCCTCGAGAGTTAACCGGGGAGCAGGCTCGCAGTCGAGCGCCTTCTCCCACGCGAAACCGTCGTCCTCGAGCGCCAGGATCTCGTCCGCCTCGTCCACGAAACACGCGGCGATCGCCGGGTCGAGCGCATCGCCGGCCCGCTCGGCGACTACCCGGGCCGCAAGCTCGGCCCCGCCGAGCGCACACTGAACGTCGATGTCACGGGCCACATGGGCGATCCGCATCGCCACAGGGATCTCCTCGCTCTTGGCCCCAGCGGAACCCTTGCCGTCCCAGCGCTCGTCCACGTAGACGAATAGCGCGCCGACCTGCGCGGGGAGGCCCAGCCTGTCGATCAGCATGCGCGCCACCTCGCGGCAGGCGACGTCGACACGCGGCATCACGCGCGCTGCCTTCGGAACCCTCCGCGCGATCTCCACGGCGCGCCTGGGCATCCCAATTCCCGGTGCCACGGCGCGCGCCGTCGCGGCGATCATCTCTCGCGGCGCCCCGAACCACACCGGCATCAGGTGCTCTCTCACCGCGGTTGCCGTATCGCCACCCAGGACCTCCGCCCTGACGTGGATGTCGGCGGTGCAGCCGACCTGTTGCAACAGGCACGCGTAGTAGGTCTGGGCGGCGGTCTCCCGGTCGACGCCGACGCGATCGGCCAACCGCGCGGCGACCAGCGTGCTGCGGACCCCGTGCTCGAAATCGAACCCGATGCTGAGGTCCGTGGCCAACGACAGTGCCGCGATCACCTCCGCCGCGCGAATCCGCTCCTCGCCGGGTGGCGCAGCGTCCGACACATCGCGACCGTACCCCAGGGCACGTGGGATTCAGGCCAGGAGCCGCCCGAAGGCCAGCTCCTGCACAGTCCCCGCGAGCGCTAGCTCACCCCGACGTGTTCAGTGCCACGGCGGCGCGAATGAGCTCCTTCAACGCCTCTTCATCAATCTTGTCGCCCTCATGGAGATCGATGGCGCGCCTGGTGTTGCCTTCGAGGCTGGCGTTGAAGAGGCCTGAAGGGTCTTCCAACGAGGCGCCCTTGGCGAAGGTCAACTTCACGACGTTCTTGTACGTCTCACCGGTGCAGATGATTCCGGCGTGCGACCACACCGGAACCCCTCTCCACTTCCACTCCTCGACGACTTCGGGGTCGGCCTGCTTGATGAGGGTTCGGACCCGAGCGAGCGTCTCGCCCCGCCAATCACTCAGCGCCTCGATCCTCTCATCGATCAGCTGAGAGGGAGAGTCGTTTCCGTTTTCCTTCTCCATGATCGTCCCCTCACATTCGTTCGCCGGGCAACTGGCTTGCTTGCTTCACCCAAGCGGCGAACTGAGCTTCGTCGACCTGGTCGTCCTCGTGGATGTCGAGGTAGCGCACTTCTTCTTGCTTGGACTCGCCGGGGGGGACAGGACGCAGGGACGCGCCGCGGAAGAAAGCCACCTTGACGTACTTCGTGAAGCAATGAAAGCTGAGGAACCAGTCCTCGCCTTCGACTCCGTAAAGGGGCGAGTTGTACTTGACCGCCTTGCGCACGCCGGGGACGGTGCGCACGATGACCGCGTCGAGGCGGCGCCCGACGTCGCGTTTCCAGCCCGGCATCGCCGCGATGTAGGCCTGCACGGGGGCGTCGCCGTAGGCCTTCGCGATCTGTGGGTTGCCGCCTGCGAGGAGGACCGGCTTTGCGCCCTTGCGGGACTGCGACTTCGGTGCGGATGATCGACTCACGCCGCCAGCCACTCGATGATCGGAGTCGGGTCGGCGAGCGGGGGGAGATCGCCGCCATCGCGCAGCTCCACCGCGGCGGCCGCCATCGCGTTGACCGCCACCCAGGCGAGCCGGCCACCGGCGCTGATGCGCTGCCCGCCCGCCTCGACGATCTCCTCTGTTGAGAGCCCCGGCCCGGCGAGGACGTTGAGCGGCTTCGAGGTGGCATCGCGGATCACGCGGATCTCGTCGACACCGGGGACCCTCGGTGCATAGAGGACATCCGTTCCGGCTCGTTCGTAGGCTTGGAGACGGGCGATCGTGTCCTCGAGGTCGGGATGGTCTCGAACGTAGTTCTCGGCGCGGGCGGTCAACGTGAACGGAAAGTCCAGGCGGGCGGCCGCCTGGACGGCCGCGGCGATGCGCTCGGTCGCGTGCTCGATCTCGTAGATGCCGCTCTCTGGATCGAAGTCCTCGATCGAGCCGCCCACGGCTCCTGCCTCCGCGATCCGGGTGATCGCCTGGGCGGCGTCCGCGGGATCGGGGCCATAGCCGTTCTCGAGGTCGACTGAGAGGGGAAGGTTCGTCGCCGCAGTCGATCGCGCGGGTGTGCTCGGCGACCTCGTCGAGGGTGACCTCGCCGTCTTGCCGTCCCAGCGTGAAGGCGAAACCGGAGCTCGTAGTCGCCAGCGCCTCGAACCCGAGCGCTGCAAAGACCTTCGCCGAGCCGGCGTCCCATGGATTCGGGATGACGAACGGCGATCCCTCGTGGAGCGCGCGAAACGCCACAGCCTTCCGTTCCTGCGACAGATCTGAGGCCACGGACCCATTCTGCCCAAATCACGCTGCTCACGGAGCGGGTCGAGGAGGCATCCGAGCGAGGCCGATGGATCGCGCGATACTACGCGGGCGATGCCGCAGGAGAATGTCGAGGTCTTGAAACGCGCGTTCGACGCGATCAACCGCCGAGATGCCGAGGGTCTGTTGGCGGAACTCGATCCCGAGGTTGAGTGGCATTCGGCGATCCTGATGGCGATGGGAGGGAAACAGACGGTCTACCGGGGACACGAGGGCGTTCGCGAGTGGCTCCGAGACCTGTACGAGACCCTCTCTGAGTTCCAAGCCGAGTACCCGGAGATCCGGGACCTTGGCGACCGGGCGGTCGCAATCGGCCGCGTCCGTGCGCGTGGCGCGGGAAGCGAGGCCGAGATCGAATCGCCTCACGGCACGGTGGTCGACTTCAGGGCCGGAAAGGGAATTCGGATTCGAACCTACATGGACCCCAAAGAGGCCCTCGAAGCCGCCGGGCTGCCCGAGTAGTCACGGATATCCGCCTTACCGTGGCCACGAGGGGTGCGCCGGTCCGGGCTAGGTCACCTGGGGTGAGATCTGGCCGATTACCAGGACTTCTCGGATGGAGCTAGGAAAGCGACAGCTAGCTCCTCGGGTAGGCCTGGGCCGCCACCGCCTCCTCGCGCTCGGCGTCAACGCGGCCGCCTGCACCACCTACAGAGATGACTTGTAGGGCAACCGCGCAAGGCGCCTAACGCGACGTCACTGCGCGCTCGAGTAGCGTCTCAAGCGGGGCTTGCTGAAACAACTCCACCAGGGATAGGCTCTTCGCCACACGCCGTAGTACTCGAGAGGAGGCCAGATGGCGATCGCTGTGAGGTTCGCAGCCGAGCCGACAACGCGGGAGAAGTACGACGAGGTACGAGGCCGCCTGGAGGAAGCCGGAGACTGGCCCCCGCCGGGCCTCGTCTTCCACGCGGCATGCGGTCAGTCCGACGTCGAGACGGTGCTCGAGGTCTGGGAGTCAAGCGAAGCCTTCGAAGCGTTTGGCTCGAAGCTGATGCCGCTCCTGGCCGAGGTGGGCATCAACGCTGGCGAGCCACAAGTCTTGGACGTCTACAAGATGGACAATCCGTAGGTGCGGCCGGAAGGTCCCGCGCTCCTACAAGGAGAGCCGCTACGGCGGGCTTTCTGCCTCGGTAGGGTCAGTCGCATCGAGCCTCGAAGCCGAGGGCTGAGGCAGTAGGTAAAGAGGCGCCGCCTGTCCCGGGCGTAAGCCGATGGAGCTAGCCGGACTCGAACCGGCGACCTCCTGGGTGCGATGCGGGGTTGCCTCGAGCGGTCGGCACCCGCGTTTTCCGCTCTAGCAAGGGAAGTCAAGCTGACGGCTCTTGACGCTCACTCCAGGGGCGCGTCTTCGGGCAGCCCCCGCAGCATCCTGATCGCCGCCAGGTAGGCGTCGGCCTCGTGCGAGGCGTCCTTCCAGTCGGTGCCCTTGGGCGGTTCGCCGCGCAGCCGCCGGCGCCAGGCAACCTCGCGCACCGGCCGGAAGTGCCAGCCGCCGCGGCGGCGGTCGAGGAGCTCGCGCTCGATGCCGCCCAACAGACGTGCGAGGTATGTGCGCCAGCGCTCAGACGACGGGTCGTTGACAGCAAGGAAGACGAGCGCGCGCAGCGCCTCGGCCTGCGTCCACCATTCCACGTCGGGAACGCGCAACGAGCGCCTGCCCAGCCGGTCGGGCTCGGCTGCGGTGCCGGCGACGACGATTGCTGATCGACGATCGTCCCAGCCGCGTTCGAGGACGTGCCCGGTCAACCGTCGGGCCAGCGCGAGCGCCGCCTCGACATCACCCACGACGGCCGCCGCACCAGCCAGCCGGTGCGCTTGCTGGACGTGGTAGCCATAGCGCTCGAGCGTGGGCACCGGCATCCAGTCGACGTGGGCCAAATAGTGGATCGCGCCGGCGGGCGTGATCAACCGCCGAACCAAGATCTCGTACTGCTCGCGCATGCTGGCAAGCGCGCGTTCGCTCGGTTGCTGGCTGGCAAGGAGCCGGTAAGCCTCGAGCACGTCGCCAGCGACATTGGCGTCCTTCAGCCCTATGCCATGGCCGAGCGGCTCGTGAGCGGTTACGCCAGGGGGAACGTCGTCGGTGGTGCGGATGGGCCGCCCGTCGCGAGTCACCCAGCCGTGGTAGCCGCCATGCTCGTCGTCGTGGTGGGTCGTCTCCAGCCACTCGAAGGCTTCGTCGGCCATGGCGAGCGCGCGCGGATCAGCGGTCAGCCTGTAGACCTCGACGCAGGCGCTCAGCAGGTAGCTGATGCCGTGAGCGTGTTTGGTGCCGCCGTACAGCGGCTGGCCGTCACGCGAAGCGAGCCAAAACCAGCCGCCCTCGGCGCGATCGGACATCGCTTCGCGCAGCTGCGCGAAGCCGTGCAAGGCCATCGACCGCCAGCGTTCGGCTTCCGCGGGGAAGGCCAGGCCCAGGCGCGCCGCCGTCCGCGTCTGGCGCGCCTGGAAGTCGAGCATGCGGTGGCCGTCGCCACGTCGCCGCCAACGCACGTCGTGCTCCGCCCAGAAGCCGCCGGCCTCGTCGTCGATCGAGCGCGGGAACCAGGCGTCAACCACGTGCCGGCGCAGGTCGCGCGTGAAACGCCCACTCAGCGCCGCGCGCCAGGCCGGATCGAGGCGTTCGAAGTCGGAGGTCCCGGACAGCGGCCAGGGCGTCGGTGAAGTGGGCGCGCTAGTGCCGGTGATCGCGCACCGAACCTACGCGCCGCCATGCCGCACAACCGCCGCCATATGGAACAGAAGCTCCGAGGACTTCGCGTAGTTGTGCAAGTAGGGAGGGGCCCCGGGGGAAGATCGGCGGAGCGGTCTCCTCTGTGGGGGCACGAGCGTCGTCCGAGATCCCGAGAATCCGTTGGACCGTGTCTTGGATCCACTCGTTGTCGAGTGGTTCTCCTTCGGCCAGCGCTTCCAAGGTTGGGCGACGGAAGCGATCAGTGTCCGGCAGTGTCATTCGTCGCAGTATCTCCGGACTCTCGATCGGTGGTAGCGAGATCCGATACCCGGTGGGATTTGAACCCACGACCTCCGGGTTTATGAGCGGGAGGTCACGATTTGGAGTGACCGTGCCGTCCTGATCCCGCTGAGGCGGCGCCCGCGAGCGGTTACCGCGCCGCAACCTTCTAGGGGCGCCGATTCACGGTTGGGAGCGCGCCGAGGGGCAGCTCCAGTTCGGTTCGAAGGGTGCCTACATGCCCGGGCCGTGTCACAGTCGGACTAGAGCAGCTCGGCCAGCTTCTCCGCTGCACGGCGAGCGCCGTCGGTCTCGACCTCGCGGTAGTCGACTGAGCGGCCGATCTCCTCCGCGATCGCCGAGGCGATCAAGTCGGGCGTCGCAGCGTCGAAGTCCATCCGGCGACCGGCGCCGTATCGGTCGAGCCGGTGCGCCACGTGCATGTTCTGCTCGAAATGGTGGCGGAGCGGGAAGTAGAGAAACGGACGCCTGCTCGCGGTCAGCTCCATCGCGGTCGTGAGGCCCCCCTGGACCACCGCGAGGTCGCACGCCGCGAGGTGCCGGTAGAGGTTGTGGACGTAGGCGACGATCTCGAGGCCCTCGGGCTGGGGCAGAGACTCCGGGTCGATCCGCGGCCCGGCGACGACGATCATCCGCAGCTCGGGCACCCGGCGCTTCGCCTCGTCGAAGGAGGCGATGACCCGACGCAGCAGGTGGCCGCCCACACCGGAGCCGCCGACGCTGACGATGCAGACCTTTTCGTCGGGGCGGTAGCCGAGCTCGTGTCGCAGCTCGTCGCGCTCGCCGAGACGGCGCGGATCGAACCCCGTGACGTAGCCGGCGAACTCGAAGTTCCGCTCGGTCCAGTCGCGGATAATCGGCAGCGCGGGGCCAAGCCGATCCGGGACGATGTCTTCGGGGTTGCCGACGAAGACCGCGCGATCCCGGACGTCTGGATGGCCGGCGATGTGCTCGACCATCTCCGCGTTGTAGTCCGCCGTCAGGTAGGCCTCGCGCTCGCCGCCGTCCGCCATCGGAAGCCAGCCGACGAAGTCCGTCATCCACGCGTAGTGGGCCCGCTTCTCGCGCGGGTTCTCATGGAGGTAGTAATCGAGCTCCCAGGCCTCGTCCCCGATCCACAGGTCGTATCGGTCCTCGCGCACGATGTCGTGGAAGACCATGAAGTTGTTGATCAGGATCTCGTCCATCCGGCGGATCGCCTGGAAGCAGTGCAGGTCGTGCTCGGCCGACTCCGACTCGATGTGTCGCGACTCGTTTGCCAGGTGCTCGCTGGCGGGATGGATCCGCTCCCCCTCGGAGGCCAGCACCCGCGTCACGGGGTCCTGCGCCAGCCAGTCGATCTCGAGCCCGTCCACGAGCCCGCGCAGCTCGCGCGCGATCGCGGCGTCGCGCTGGGCATGGCCGAGGCCGATCGGGGAGGAGATGTAGAGGGCTCGCTTGCGGCCATCTGAGCGGTGGACGGTCGGGTCGCGCGGCGGCGCCTTCTCGATGAAGTCGCGGATCGCCAAGTTCACCTGGACGGGCTTCCGCGCGTGCGGGAGGTGTCCGGCGCCGTCCACGGTCTCGAGCCGGCCGCCTGTGAGCTCGGCCAGCGCCTTCCCGTCGGAGTAGGGCTGGATGCGGTCATCGGTGCCGTGGATCACCAGCACGGGGCATCGCACGCGCCGCGCGAGCGCCGTCTGGTCGCGCCGGGTCGCGGGTGCGGCAAGCTGGCCACCCCGGGTACTCGCCGCGACGATCGCGCCGTCGGTGTCGTGCGACCACGCGATCGCGTCCTCGATCTGCTTCGTCGAATGGGGCTCGGGCAGCATCCGCTCGGCCCACCACTGGACGAAGTCGGCGTAGCCTCCGTTGGCCCAGTAATGGGGGTTGAACTTGCCGAAGCCACGGGTTGTGAGCGGCGGCTTCGCGCCCAGGGGACGAACGCGCGGATGCGAGAGCACACGCCAGTGCAGCGATCGCCACGTCACCGGGAAGAGGGCTCCGACGAGGATCAGACCCGCCACTCGCTCGGGGTGCTCGGCGGCGAGCAGCAGCCCGCGTTGCGATCCGGTCGACAGGCCCACGACCACCGCTCGGTCGACGCCGCAGGCGTCCATGACGTCGATCGCGTCCTGCGCGAACTCGGCCTCGGTGTAGGCGGCGGGATCCGTCGGCCGGTCCGAGCGGCCGTTGCCGCGGGGGTCGAAGGTGACGACCCGGAAGTGGCGGGCGAAGTAGGGGATCTGCGCCTTCCAGTGGCGCGAGTGGATGAGAGTCCACGTCGGCAGGAAGCAGGATCGTCTGCTCGCCCTCGCCGTAGGACTCCCAGAACACGCGGACGCCGTCGCGCTCGATGAACCCCTCCTCGTCGGGGTAGCGGGCGCGGCTCTGCTCGTTCGCCGGCGGGGCGGGGCGCTCCACGGCGGTCTCCATCGTGCTCATCGCTTCCTCCTTGATTCGAGATCCTCCAGCCAGCCGTCGATCCAGTCGAGCAGGGCCGCGTGTCCCTCCTCGATGCCCTCGAGCCGCTCGATCGCGTATCCCTGGGCGAAGGTCATGACGAGCGAGACGAGAGCCTCGACCGGGAACTCCTCCGGCGCGAGGCCGTATTCGGTCGCCGCCCGCTCGAACGCCTCGCGCAGCACGCCGCGCCACTCGGCGTTTACGTGCTCCACCCGCGGCCGCAGCTCCGGCCGGTTCCAGGAGAGCGCCTGGAGCTCCATCCAGATCTTCGAATAGCCCGCCTCGATGTCCTCCTGCTGGTAGCGCCAGGCCGTGCGCCACTTCTCGATGAAGGGGGCATCGGCTCCGTACATCTCCCGCTGGCGCTCGACGAGCCGATCGGTGAACCGCTCAAGCACCTGGACGAAGAGCTCGTCGATCGAGCCGAAGTAGTAGTGGACGAGGCCCTGGTTGGCGTTCGCCTCGGCGGCGAGCGCGCGCGTGGTGATCCCCTCATGGCCGACCTCGACCAGCAGGCGCTCGGCGGCGTCGAGGAAGGCCTCGGCGGTGGCGTTTCGTGGGGGGCTCGCGGGAACGCTCGACATCTTGCTGATCGCCTGTTAGTCTATCGCCTAAGGCAGATGACTAACAGAAGGCTATGGGATATGGGGGTCGCGTCGCAACCGGGACTTGCTGTCAACGCTCACCATCAGCGTCCTCGTTGGCGGTTTGGCGTTGGCCATCCCGACGAGCGCCTCGGCCACCCGCGTCACGAGCCTCGTCTCGGCGCCGGGCGCCGGGGCCAGCGGCTCCGTTAGGAGCGCATCCTTCGCAGATGTCGCAGGAGAACGTCGAGGTCGTCCGCGGGGTCCGAATCGCGCTTCCCGGTCTCGGTGAGGGAGCGAGTCAGCGCCGAAGCCTGGACGAGCACCTGCGCGTCCGCTTTCCCGCCCTCTCCCGACCGCTCGGCGACGCCTTCATGCGGCTGCCGCCGCGATCTCGGCTTCGGCGGTCGATCCTCGCGCACCTGGTGCGTCGGGCATACGCGGCGGCCAACCGCCAGGACTTCGACGTGGTTCTCGTGGGCTGGGATCACCGGAGCGAATATCGCCCCAGCGGTGACCTGCTACCGCCCGACCTGGAGGCAGTTTTCCATGGCCACGAGGGGTACCGACGGCTCTGGCGGTACTGGCTCGATGCGTTCGAGGACATCCGATGGGACCCCGAGGAGATCCTCGATTTCGGAGACAAGTTCCTCGTCACGACTCAGCAGAGAGGGCACGGATCGGGCAGCGGCCTGGCCGTGAGCGAGCGGGTGTTCCAGCTCTTCACACTCCGGCGCGGCTTGGTGGTCCGGCAGGAGGACTTCCTCGATCGCTCGAAGGCCCTCGAAGCCGCCGGGCTGTCGGAGTAGCGCTTCGGACGAACAGCGGAAGGTTCTGCTTTTCGTCCAGAAGCTTTCGCTTTGCATTGAGCGCGGAAGTCCAAACTGGTCCGCGAAATACTGCATGGGTGATGTCGCAGAGGAATGTCGAAATCGTGGGGCGAGCGATCGAGATCGTCGAGGAGGGAGCCCGACGAAACGATCCCGGATTCTCATATGACCAATGCGTCGCCGAGAAGCTCATCGCCACCGATCTCGAGTGGAAGCTGGGTGGTGGGAGCGGAATGGGCATCCCCGGGGTTGATGACACCTCCGGACGCGAGGGGTGGATCGAGTTCATGACGTTGTGGAGCGAGGATTTCGATGAATTCACCGTCGAGCTCGAGGAGGTCCTTGCCGCCGACCGCGACCGCGTCGTTGCGCTCGTTCGTAACCATGGAACCGGCAAGGCAAGCGGCGCGGCCGTCGAGGTTCGGTTCGGCGTGATCTACACGCTCGACGGGGGTCGGATCGTGCGGGTGCACGTCTTTCGTGAGCCGAGCCATGCACTCCATGTCGCCGGTGTGCGGGAGTAGTCCAAAGCGGAGGTTTTTGGTCTGCGTGGGAATGCAGGGACACCTCGCGTGGCTACAACCTCGGTGGGTCCCGGTCAAGGTGCTGTTGTGTACGACCTAACGTGCTGGGCCGATGGCGAAATTCATCGAGGCTACGCTCGAAGCGCGCTACGCTGGGTCTGCGCTCCTTCGAGACTCATTCAGTCTTCTCTCGCTTGATCGAGCCGCGTCTACTCGTTGAGAGGAGACGGAAAGGGGCTGGCAATGCCCTCCCCGAGCGACGGAGCCCCTCCTCCACGCGACGACAGTGGTGAGTTCAGCGTTCGTCCTGAGCGCAAGGGAGATCTCTATCTGCTGACGGTCAGCGGGCCGGGGGAGTAGCCGATGTCGCAGGAGAACCTGGAGATCGTGCGCCGCATGTACGGCGCCTTCCACTGTGGGGATGCAGACGCCGCACTGTCCTGCTTCGATCCTGACGTTGCGGTCGATGCATCCCGCAGAGTGGACGGCGGCATTGGCTGCGGTCGCGACGAGCTCCGCGCGATCATCGGTCGTTGGCTGGGCACCTTCGAAGAATGGAGTGAGGAACTCGAGGAGATTCGCGACCTTGGGCACCTGGTCTACGTGGGTTCGATGCAACGTAGTCGCGGTTGGGGTAGTGACCAGCATGCTAAGACTCGCATCGCAGTCCTCTATGAGGTGGAAGGAGGCCAGATCACTCGCATAACAATGTTCCCTCGACCCTCGGAGGCCCGCGCCGCCGGGCGGTCGGAGTAGACGATGTCGCAGGAGAACATCGCCACTTTGCGCTCGCTCTACGCTCAGTTCGCGGATGGAAAGGTCTGGGCGGTTCAGGATCTCCTAGCACCCGACGTCGAATCGTCCTGGCCGGACCCCGGCGGACGGGTCGTCTGCAAGGGGTCTGATGAACTACAACTGCGACTTCGGGATCTCCTGCATTACTGGAGCCGCTTTCGGGTCGAGGCGCAGCAGCTGGACGTGCTCGACAAAGACAGCGTCCTGGTCATCGCTCACCAGTACGGAACGGGAGAGATGAGCGGCGTCGAGGTCGAGAGCCCGATCTACACCGTCTGGTGCTTCAGCAACGGACAGGTAATCGGGCAACACTGGGCGTTCGAGCGCGACGAAGCCCTCGAGGCCGCCGGGCTGCCGGAGTAGATCAGTTCCTCGTCGCCCTCCTCCCTACGAAGCCAAGCTGGCGGAGATTGGCAACCCGGCGAAGCTGAGCTCGTCCGAGCTGAAAGCTGCCGCCCCGGACATCGTTGGCCTCGACAGCGTGATCCGTAACAGCATCAACGAGATCCAGGCCTTGCCGGAGGTGGAGGACGCCGATCCAAGGCTCGACGACAAGCTTGCCGGTTACGACGTGGCCCTGGATACCCTGGATGAGGTCGACAGCGCCGCTGAGGCGGGTGACGGCGAGGCTACCCTGGCGGCCTTCGTTGAGCTAGAGCTCAACAAGACCTACGGCCTGAAGGGCTACGGCTTCGAGGCGTGCGACTAGCGCGCCGCTCTCCGCGACCCGACCAAGCTCGCGCCAAACGTGCAGTCCGAGCCGCCACCGTCCCCATCGATCAGCTCGGCGGAGACGAAGCCGTTGAGCGGGCCGGGCACGAGAGACGTAATCGAGGACTTGTCAAGGGCAACGGCAAGGTCTACAGCTACGACCCGTTCAACGATCCCGGGGCTGGCTCAGGCATTCGCCTAGTGCGCGGCGACCGCTTCGGCTTCGCGCGAATGGCCATTGGGCACCAGTTGCCAGCACAACTTCGAAGCGTGCAAGTCGCCTGACCGGTGAGATCTGGCCGACTACCAGGGACTTTTGGGACTTTTCGAGTGGAGCTAGCCGGACTCGAACCGGCGACCTCCTGGGTGCGATCCAGGCGCTCTCCCAACTGAGCTATAGCCCCAAGCGTGACGCGTGCGTGCGGCACGCGCAGAGACGGCAAGGATAACCGGACGCATGCGAGGGCCGACTGTCTGCATTCCTCACCAGGAGGGTCCGAACCGCCGATTTAGGCTGTGGACGTGACCTTTCGCCGTCGCCTCACACTCTTCTCGTACTGATCGTCGTCGTGCCCATGGTGGCGCTGGCGGCGCTCGTGCTCGGTTGATCTCGGCGACGAGGTTCGGGCCGCGAGCGCGACCTGGGTGGGCCGCGGGGGCCCAGGACCTGACGCTCACTCTGATCGACGAGTTCGACTCCGGCGGCTTCGCGGCGACCCGGCCGCTGGTGGCCCTGGCGCTGGCGAAGCGGGCGGGGAAGAACCGTACTGAGGGCACGGTCCTGGGCGGCGGTGGGGGCGCGGACGGCGCAGGGAAGGGAAACCGGACCGCGAAGATACCGAGCGACGGCTGAGCAGGAGCGCCCACGGGTGCCCCCTGCTCTCGCCTATGGCCAAACTTTGAGAGCCTTTGAGGAAGAGCTATGGGCATTCTCGACGACGCGATTCGCGAGCATCTCGATCTGAAGCGCAAGCACGGCGCGCGCGAGGGCGAGGTCCAGCAGCTCGAGGACGAGGCATTCGGTCCGCCCACTCGCCCTGACGAGCCGGACTTTCCCGAACGCCCCCCGACCGGCGAGGAGGGGGTGGTCGCTGAAGCGGTGACCGAGGAAGGCGCGGCGGAGCCCGCGGTCGAGGAGCCCGAGCCGTTCGCGGAGCCGGAGCCGGCCTCCCGGGAGCCGGCCGAGAGTCCCTTCTTCGACCAGGAGCTGGACGAGCCGCCGCCCGAGCCGCCCGCGGAGCCCGAGCCGGCGGCGGAGCACGAGGCGCTCGCCGCGGAGCCGACCGTCGAGCATCCGGCGCCGGCCCCGGAGCCCGAGGTCGCGCTCGAACCCGACGAGGAGTTCGAGGAGTTTCGCGAGACCGAGGGCGAGGGCGAGGAGGGCGAGGAGGCCGAAGAGGACGTGCTCGAGGAGACCCCTGAGTTCCTGCGCGACACCCCCGAGAACGAGCGCCTCTGGTTCGAGCAGGGCGAGCCCAAGGACTTCGACTTCGACGACGAGGACGACGGCGAGGAAGAGCCGGCCTAGATGTAGCCGCGGGTGCGGGCTGCCTCGACGACGCGCTCGATCCCGATCAAATAGGCGGCCCTGCGCAGGTCGAGCGATTCCTCCTTCGCGCGGCCGGCGACCTCGCGAAAGGCGCGGCGCATGATGTTGCCGAGCTTGTCGTTGACCTCGCGCTCGTCCCAGCGGAAGTGCTGGAGGTTCTGCACCCACTCGAAGTAGGAGCAGACGACGCCGCCGGCGTTGGCCATCACGTCGGGAATCGTGTAGACGCCCTTGTTCGAGAGGATCTCGTCGGCGGCCGGGGTGGTCGGGCTGTTAGCCCCCTCGACGATCATCCGGCAATCGAGACGGTCGGCGTTGCCCTCGTGGATCATCCCGCCGAGCGCCGCGGGGATGAACACCTCGCACTGGATCTCGAGCAGCTCGTCGGGCTCGATCGGCTCGATCGAGTCGCCCTCGAACTCGGTCAGCTTGCCGCCGTCGGCGATGTGCTGCTGGAGGGCGTTCGCATCGATCCCGGCGTCGCCGCGGAGCGCGCCGGTGGCGTCGGAGACGCCCACCATCGTGCAGCCGAGCTGCTGCATGATCCGCGCCGCCCACGAGCCGACGTTGCCGTAGCCCTGGACGACGAAGCGGGTCTCCGACGGGGTCAGGCCCTGGTGCGGCGCCGCCTCGCGGAACATGTAGACGACCCCGCGGCCGGTGGCCGCCTCGCGCCCGTAGGAGCCCTCCAGGGCGATCGGCTTGCCGGTGACGATCGCCGGCGTGTGGCCGTGAAGCTTGCCGTACTCGTCCATCATCCAGGCCATCACCTGGGCGTTGGTGTTGACGTCCGGGGCGGGGATGTCGCGGGTCGGGCCGAGCACCTTCTCGATCTTGTCGAGGAAGGACCGCGAGATCTTTTGGAGCTCGTGGGCCTCGAGCTTGCTCGCCGGGCAGTTGACGCCGCCCTTGGCGCCGCCGTATGGAACGCCCGCGATCGCGGTCTTCCAGGTCATCAGCGAGGCGAGGGCGCGGACCTCGTCGACGTCGACCTCGGGGTGGAAGCGGATGCCGCCCTTGTAGGGACCGCGGGCGCCGTTGTGCTGGATCCGGTAGCCGGAGAAGACGTGGGTGTGGCCGTCGGAGAGCTTGATGGGGATCTGGACGGTGACCTCGCGGTAGGGCTCCCAGAAGACCACGCGCAGGTCGTCGGGCAGCTCGAGCAGATCGCAGGCGATGTCGAAGTAGTGGCGGACGATCTCGAGGTTGGTGACCTCGGCCCGCTGCCCCGGCTTCGGCTTGCCGGTCTGCTCCGCTTTCTCCTTGGCGTCCTCGACCGCCTGCGGCGACTTCTCGCTCTCGTCCCGCTCGCCGACGGGCTCGGGGGCTGTCTTGGTCTCAGCCATGTTTTCGCCTCCTCCCTACCCCCTCGGGCAGGGCCATACTCTCACAGCGGCGGCTTAGGCTCGGGTCACCCCGAGGTTGAGCTTGCCGGCGTAGCCGTTGATCCGCTTGCGGTTCCTGTTCCGCCGCCGCCTGAGCTTCAGCGTCGAGCGGCCGCCGCTGCCCGAGAAGATGCCGTCCTCGCTGTTGGTGGTGTCCTGAGGGCCGCGTCCGGCGTACGCGCCGCGGGTATAGACCTTCACCGTGACGGACTCGTCGAAGAAGAGCTGGCCGATGTGGACGGTGTCGCCACCGATGTGCACCTTGACGTGTATGTGCGGCGTGCGGCCGGGGTACCAGCCGGGGTAGATCGTCAGGAACTCGAGCTTTCCCCGCCGGTCCGACCTCTGCTGCCCGCGGAGGTAGGTCGAGTTCGTCGTGTCGTTGTAGGCGGAGTACTCGCCGTCGGCGTCGGAGTGCCAGATCTCGACGGTGGCGTTGCGGATCGGCTCGCAGGTCTCGGCGTCCTGGACGGTGAACTCGAGCTCCAGCGGGGTGCCGGGCTTTCCCTCGCGGACGTCGCGGCGGAGCAGGGCGCCGTCGAGGTAGAACGGGCCCTCGGTGAGCTCGGGCTGAAGGACGCATTGGTTGCTGCGGGAGAGGGCAGAGGCCGGGGGACCCGGCTCGCTGGAGTTGCCGTCGCCGGCCTTCCACAGTGCGTAGGCGGCGCCGGCCCCGGCGACGCCCAGGGCGACGATCGCGTCCCTGCGCCGTAGGCCTCGACTGTCGGTGTCGCGCTCGCTCATCGTCCCCTCGCTTTCAGCCTTGTCCAATTGAAACGCCTACGGAGGGCCGGCGTTGCGGCCGCGCCTACAATCGCCTCACGGGGCCATAGCTCAGTTGGAAGAGCGCGGCGTTTGCAACGCCGAGGGCGCGGGTTCGAGTCCCGCTGGCTCCATCCCCATGGTCGCTTGCTTCTGAACGCGGCCGCACCCGTGGGGGCGATTAGTGTGGTCTCCGGTCAACCCCGCTGCGTGAGTAGCTACCGAAGGGAGGGACCGTGCCGGAGGATCTGTTCAGACCGCCGCTCGGCGAGCCGCACCACTGCGCCTACGTCGTCGAGGACATCGAGGCGACCGTGAACCGCCTGGTCGACCAACTTGGCGCCGGACCGTTCTTCCTCGTCGAGGACGTGCCGCTTGAGAACCTTCTCTCGCACGGTGAACCGGCTGAGCTCGTCCACCACTCAGCCTTCGGCTGCTGCGGCAGAGGCACGATCGAGCTGATGGAGATCATAAGCTCGGCGCCCGAGCGGGTCGCGGAGCGCTTTTCAGCTCCTCGACCGAGAATCCACCATGTCGCCTACGTCGTGTCGCCGGCGGAGGTGGCCGACCTGCGGAAATCGCTCGACCAGCGCGGTCTGCCGCAGTATCTGAGCGCTGAGCTCGGCGAAACACACAACACCTTCCATGACGCCTCCGCATCGCTGGGACACGACATCGAGATCCATGACGACGTTCCGGGGTTGCGTGATTTCTTCGAGATGGTCAGAGACGGCGCCGAGGGCTGGGACGGCTCGGATCCGCTGCGCCCGGTCGAGAGCTGATCTTCTCGACGCATAGCGACGATTTCTCGCGACCGCGACGAATTGTTGATCGCTTACGCGCTGTCTGAAGCTTCCCGGCTCACCGGCTCCGGCGCGTCGGCGAACCGCTTGTCCCAGCCGAGTGCCTTGCCCACGGCGACGACCACCGGGAAGAGGAAGCGCTGCACCGGCTGCGGGACCTCGAGCATCGCGAACTCGTTGCCGTACCGCTGCGACAGGTAGGCGCCGTCGAAGGCCCCGGGGCGCTGTCCCCCGTTGCGCCGCATCGAGGCGTAGATCTCCGTGAGGAAGTACTCGAGGTTGTCGGGCGGGCGCGCGAAGCCGGTGCAGACGAGCTCGTCCTCGCCCGCGTTCCAGAACTTGTGGGCCACGCCGGGCGCGAAGGTCGCACTCTCACCGGGCCCGACACGGCGCTCCTCCTCGCCCTGCACCTGGTAGGCGAGCGTGCCGCGCTCGACCGTCAAGCCCTCCTCCTGGAGGTGATGGACGTGCATCGGCGGGCCGGCCTCCGGGGAGACCTCGTTGCGGACCTCGAGATACTCGCCCTGCTCGTCCTGCCCGATCCCCACGAAGGTCAGCTTCTCGCCGCCTCCGTTGTCGATCGTGTGGGGGTACTCGCTCATCCCCCGTTGACGATAGGGGTGCAGCTATTGCGGACGCGTGTCTCCGGAGCGGTCAGGAGCCCTTCGCGTACTCCTGGTCCTCGTCTCCGATGTCGACCATCACGCACGGCTCGTCGCCGACCACCTCGGCGTCGTGGCCCGGCGGGATCGCGAACGCGTCCCCGGCCCGATCTCGCCCTCGCCGCCGTCGTCCATCATCACTCGCATCCGGCCGGAGATCACGTAGCCGAGATGGGCGAACTCGCACGAGTCGGTCTCCGCGATCGGCTTGACGTTCGCCGACCAGGTCCATCCCGGCTCGAAGATCCCCTTGCCGATCTCGCGGCCTCCTACGGAGACGAGCTCCACCCGCCCGTTGCCCTCGAACGGCCGGGTCTCGTCCGGCGCGTCGAAGTTCTTGATCTCGATGCTTGCCATACAAGCCTCCTCGCTCTGAATAGCCCTCCTGGCGGAAACCTAGATGCGCCCGGGCGAGCCGTCATCGGGTATCCACCCGATCTTTCGCGTCGCCTAGGCGTCCCGAGCGGGCTCGTAGCTGCCGACGAGGCCGTGCTGCGTCGCGAACAGGGTCGCGGCGGCCCTCGAGGAGACGTCGATCTTCGAGTAGATGTGCTCGATGTGGCTCGAGACCGTCTTCGGCGTGACCACGAGCTCCTGCGCGATCTCCTTGTTGGAGCGCCCGCGGGCGAGCAGGCCGAGGACCTCGACCTCGCGCGCGGTCAGGCCGCCCGGCCAGTCTCGGCGCGGAGGGGCGCGGTGGCCCGCGGCGCCCAGCACCGCGTTGACCGCGTCGCCGTCGAGCCGGCCCGCCTTCACCTCCGCTCGCAGCTCCGCTGCCGCCACCTCGGAGGAGAGCGCGGCCCGGTGAGGCCGTGGCTCGGTCATCGCGTGGTAGACGTCGGCCGCAGCCAGAATCCGGTCCGCCGGCGAGAGCTCGGCCCCCGCGAGGCCTCGCGGATAGCCGGAACCGTCGAGGCGCTCGTGGTGACGGGCGGCCAGTGAGCGGACCTGGCCGAGGGCGGACTGGCCGGCGAGCATGCGGTCGGTGAGATAGGGGTGCAGCCGGACGCGCTCGCGCTCCGCGCCGGTCAATGGCCCCGGCTTGTCCCAGATCGCGTTCGAGATTCCGAGCCGGCCGAGGTCGTGCACGAACCCGGCACGGCGCAGGTCTGACACATCGGGTGCCCCCAGCCCCGAGGTCCGCGCGGCCTCGGCCGCCAGGTTCGCCACCCCCCGCGAATGGCCCGCCATGTGGGGGGACTTCATGTCGACCAGGTCGGCCATCGCCTCCAGCACGCCGTCCAGCTCCGATCCAGCCACCACCCTCCTCAGCCCCGGCTCGGCATCGATCACATCCGGCCAGGTCGCGTCGGAATCGAGTCCATCGAGCAGCTCGTCCGCCCGGTCGCAGAAGAGCTCGGCGAGGTCGGGGTCGAACTCGGCCCCCGCCCGATCCCTGACGACCCGCCGCGCCGCGTCGATCCCACCGGTTCGGTTGTGGACCTCGACGATGTCGGAGAGGGTCACGATCCGAGCGGCGATCGGAACCCGGTCTCCCTCGACCCCCTCAGGAACCCCCTTGCCGTCCCATCGCTCATATGAGCTCCTCAACGAGCCCGAGACCGGCTCGGGCAGGCCGATTCGCTCGGCGAACTGCGACTGGAGCATCGAATGCGTGCGCAGAAAGCCGTTCAGCTCACTCCATCCGCCGAACGGAAACGCCGCGACGCGGCGCAACCGCGCGAACCCGGTGTCGGCGGCCCCGAGCCTTCGCAGCGTGAGGAGCAGCGACCGCGATGGACTCGAGGTCCGCCTCGTAGGTGTCCGCCTTCAACCCGATGTCGTCGCCGAACCACGCCGCCTGCTCATGGGCATCGGCGTGGCAGTAGACGCTGTCGAGCAGCCCCGTGTAGTAGGTGGCGACCCTCTGGTCCTCGTCGAGGCCGACCTCGTCGGCGAGCCGCAGCGCGATCGCGGTCTGGCGGATGCAGTGCTCCATCGGCTGCCCGCGCCCGAGATCGGTTGCGAGGGAGAGCGTCGCGACGAGCTCGGCCAGCCTTACGGCAGATCCGCTTGCGCCCGCCGCTTCCACGACCCCGCTGGCCCGACTATTCCGGAGCGCGGGCGGTGATCGCCCAGGTGGACGCCGGCGCGACCACGGCGCCGCCGTCGACGACGAAATCCGCCAGCGCGCTCCGCAGGTCCTCGACGATCTTCGGTCTGATCTCGTCGACCCGGTCGCCCCACATGCGGAGCACCTCGGCCGCGGGGCCAAGCGCCATGTTGAACGCGACCGCCTGCTCGAGGTCCTCGCCGATCTTGTACGAAAGGTCCTGGCGACGGAGGCGAGTGTCCTCGAAGCCGGCGTGCTTGAGCACGTCCGTGACGGTGTCCGCGTTGGCCATCGAGAACGGCCCCGGCCCGCAGCGCGGCGCCTCGGACTCCTCCGGCTCTTCGAGGTACTCGGCGACGACCATCTCGGCGCGATGCATGCACGCGTTGTCGAGCTTGCGCCGCCAGACGACCATGTTCAGGAGGCCTCCCGGCACGAGCGCCTCTCGCACGTTGCGAAGCGCGGCGACCGGGTTCGCGAAGAACATCGTGCCCATCCGCGAGAACGCGTAGTCGTATTCATCCTCGAAGCTCGTCGTCTCGATGTCGAAGCTCTCGAAGGAGACGTTCTCGAGGCCGGCATCCGCGGCCTCCGCGATCGCCGTTTCGATCATCCGCTCAGCGACATCGACGCCGTGCGCGTGACCGCCGGCGCCGACGATCTCCGCGAGGCGAACCGTCGTGTCGCCGAGCCCGCAGCCGATATCGAGGACGCGGTCGCCCTCCCGAGGCGGATTCGCCGAGAGGGCGGCCTCGCCGTGATTCTGCAGCCCCTCCGCGACGACGTCCCGGTACTCGACCCAGACGTCGAAGAGCGGGCCGTTCCAGGCCTCAGTTGCCTCGACGTTGTCCTCGACGACTCGGACCGCGTCCTCCATGACGCCGAGTCTACGCTCGCTGCGTGACCGCTAGGCGGTGGCGAAGCGCTCGGCGGCCCTCGCCCTGCGCTTCGCCGCCTCGACCTCGCGGTTCTTCGGCGGCGCGGAGGTGACCAGCTCGTCGAGCAGCTCGCCCGTCGCGAGCGCGACCCGATCGACGGCTCGCTCGAACGCCTCGGCGTTCGCCTGCGAGGGCTTGCTCGACCCGCTCACCTTGCGCACGTACTGGAGGGCCGCCAGCCGGACTTCCTCTTCCGACGCCGGCGGCTCGAAGTTGTGAAGCGTGCGAATGTTTCGACACATGGGTAAGAGCGTAGCCAGCCGAGCGCCCGGGCTGCCCGCGGCCGTCGCGTGCCGCCTCGTCGACGTGCACGACGGCTTCGAGGTCCTCTTCTCGCGCGACGCCGATGACGGTCTCCGCCTCGACGGCCACTCGACCGGCGTCGAGGAGGGGGTGGCGTGGGGAGTCCGCTACGAGATGTCGCTCGACAGCCGGGGGATCACCCGCTCGGCCCGCGTGCTCGGCCGGTCGGTCGCCGGGACCCACGAGGTCGTCCTCGAGGGAGACGGGAGGGGCGGTTGGATGGTCGACGGCGAGCCGGCACCCGAGCTCGACGGCTGCCTCGAGGTCGACGTCGAGGCGTCCGGCTTCACCAACCTGATCCCCGTGCGCCGCCTCGGTCTCGCGGTCGGGGAGCGCGCCGACGCCCCCGCCGCCTACGTCCGCGTCCCCGACCTGCGGGTCGAACGGCTCGAGCAGAGCTACGAGCGTATCCCCGACGAGGGAGTCCGCCCCCGCTACGACTACCGCTCCCCCGACTCCGACTTCGCCGCCGTGATCACGTTCGACCCGGACGGGGTCGTCCGCGACTACCCGGGGATTGCGGTCCGCGTCGCTTGAGACGCGCGGCGAGCGATGAGTCACGGCCTTCTGGGCCGTCAAACCAGAGGAAACGAAACGCAGGAGGTAGGAAATGCTGCTCGAGGGAAAGAACGCGATCATCTACGGCGGCGGGGGCTCGATCGGCGGCGCGGTCGCCCGCGCCTTTGCGAGCGAGGGTGCGAGGGTGTTCCTCGCCGGGCGCACATTGGAGACGCTCGAGGCGGTCGCCGATGAGATCCGGGCTGCCGGCGGCGCCGTCGAGACCGGTCAGGTCGACGCCCTCGACGAGGCGGCCGTTGACCGCCACGCCGACGCGGTTGCCGCGGAAGCAGGGGGGATCGGCATCTCGTTCAACCTGATCGCTCACCCCTTCAAGCACGGCACCCCGCTCCCTGAGATGGACGTCGACGAGTTCATGGCTCCGATCGAAACCGCCGCGCGGACGACGTTCCTCACCGCTCGCGCCGCGGCCCGCCACATGATCAAGCAGCGCTCTGGCGTGATTCTCGCCTTCGGCGGCCCGAGCGACCGGGCCGCGCCGATGCGCGGTTACTACCTCGGCGGCACCCAGGTGGCCTTCGACGCGATTGAGACGATTCGGCGCCAGCTCTCCGTCGAGCTGGGAGAGCACGGGATCCGGTTCGTCACCCTGTCGACGGGAGGGATCACCGAGTCGTTCCCCGAGGACATGGACGGCCGCGAGGAGATCGTCGACGTCGTCGAGGGCCCGATGCTGCTGAGGCCGGCCGCGTCTCTCGAGGAGGTGGGCCACGCCGCCGCCTTCGCGGCCTCGGACAAGGCGCGGCCGATGACCGCGGCGACCCTCAACATCAGCGGCGGCGCGCTCGTCGACTAGATCGGGCGCAGAGCGGCGGGCCGTCGCGTGGTCTCCTTGCCCGTCTTCTCACTCCGGACGAGGTAGCGGGGATCCTCCCGGGAGGCGGCCACGATCTGGCCTCCCACCTCGCAGCGGCGCGTCAGCCGGCGCCGGACGGTCCCTCGCACCACCCGTCCCCGGAAGTTCCACTCGACTCGATCGCCCCGCTGGAACTCCTGGCCCATGGGTCGCTCCTCTTCGCTGACGGTTCATCCACCTGAAGCCCGGCGGAGCGAATCGCGCCCCCCGGTGACCGCGTCACGAGGGTGGGAGCGGGCGGGCTAGCTGCGGAGGATCGTCCCCGGGTCCGGCCGCAGCGCCCTACTCCCGGGTGCGCCCGGGTCGCGCGACCCCGAGATGGGCAGGTATCCCGGAGGCCGGCGGCGCCTACACCGCGGCCCGCAGGCTAGGGATGCGTGCGGACGCCGCGGTCGTCACCCCCAAGCCAAAGAAAAAGCAACCGAGGGTGGTGATTGTGCCTGCCCCGTGCGTAGCCTTCGCACGAGAAGCTGCCTCACCACCTATCGAAAGTGGTTTTCCACTTGGCTTTCGTGGACACCTGCTCTCTCTCGGTCGCGGCGGCGACGCTACCTCAAGCCGGCGCCGATCTCCAGTCCTCGCCGCGAGCATTCCCGCAATCTGCGGATTTCTTGCACCCCGATCTCAGTCCGGAGGGTTGCGAACCGCCCCGTAGAGGCCGAGCAGGATCACGGCGACGATCCCGAGCGAGGTCACGGTGAGGATGTCGAGGCCGGAGTCGGCGATCACCGCGACGGTCATCGCGCCGAAGGCGAGGCAGAAGATCGCGGCGATGGCGAGGAGTGCGAGCCGGAGGTCGGGGTTCATCGATAGGCCGGGTAGGTGGGCGGTTGCTGGCGGTCGCGGTAGCGGTTGGCGAACAGCTTGATCATCGCCAGCCCGAAGACGAAGCCGCCGATGTGGGCGAGGTAGGCGACGCCGCCGGACTCGCCCGCCAGCTCCGGCGTCGCGACCTGCCCGACCGCGGGCAGGAGCTGGAGCACGAACCAGATCCCGAGCACGGCAAGCGCCGGGATCTCGACGAACGTAACGAAGAAGATGATGAAGATCAGCGTCAGCACCCGTGCTCGCGGGTGCAGGAGTATGTAGCCGCCTAAGACCCCGGCGACCGCTCCGCTGGCTCCGATCGTCGGCACCGTCGCGTCGGGCGAGAGGAGCGTCTGCGCGTAGACGGCGGCGACCCCGGCGAGCAGGTAGTAGGCCAGGAACCGCGGCCGGCCCATCGAGTCCTCGATGTTGTTGCCGAAGACCCAGAGGAAGAGCATGTTCCCCGCGATGTGGAGGATGCCCCCGTGCATGAACATCGAGGTGAACACGGTCACCCACCAGGGCGCGTCGTCGAATAGGACGAGCGGCGCCGCATCGCCGGCCTGCTCCGCGAAGGCGGCGGCCTGGTCGTACTCCTCGGTCCCCTCGCAGACGACCTTCGCCTGGGCCTGACCTGAGCTTCGTGGCACGGCGCCAACGCCGCAGTCCTCACCGGGGTGGGTGAGCCGGTAGGGGATCGCGCCGTAGGTGATCTGCGCCTGCTCCTCCTCGGGCACCCCCAGCGTCCGCAGCTCGGGCGAGCCGTAGTCGTCCGAGCCGAGGGTGAGCTGCCAGCCGAAGATCAAGACGTTGATCGCGATCAACACGACCGTGAGAACCGGGAAACGATCGGTCGGGAGGTTGTCCCGCAGCGGGATCACGAGGCGGGAAGGCTATGTGCCTACCCTGGAGTTGGCGAAGATGCCGGTCCAGCCGACACGCAAGGCAGATCCATGGCGCGACACCGACGTGATCGACGAGCGCGCGCCGCGATTCAACCAGGCGGTGACCGGCCTGGTCGCGCTCGCGGGTCTGGTCTTCGGATGGCCGCTCGCCTGGGCCCTGATGGCCGCCCAGCTCGCGATCGGCTTGACGCTCGGGCGCCGCTGGTGCCTTCCCTGCCTCGCCTTCTACGTGATCGTTCAGCCGCGGCTGGGAGAGGGCCGGCTCGAGGATTCGCGCCCGCCGCGCTTCGCCAATCTCGTCGGCGTCGCCTTCCTCGGATCCGCCGCGCTCGCCTGGTGGCTCGGCGCCGAGGCGCTCGGCTCGGTCCTCGGCGGAATCGTCGCCGGGCTCGCCCTGCTGTCGGCGCTCACCGGCTTCTGCACTGGATGTTGGGCCTACCGGATCGTGGCTCGCCGGCGTGGCGTCTCCCGGGTCCGCCACCTTCGCCTCGACCCGGCGGACCTCGGGGGCATGGACGGCGCTCCCCGAGCGCACGTCGAGTTCACCCACCCGCTCTGCGCCGACTGCCGCGAGTGGGGGGAGCGGCTCGGCAAGCGCCCCGAGCCCCTGGTCTCGATCGACGTCAGCGAGCGCCCGGAGCTGGCGCGCAAGTACGGCATCGCCGTGGTCCCGACGGTCCTCTCGGTGGCTCCGGACGGGACCGTCCTGCAACGCCTCGCGCCCTGAGGCCGAGCTCGATTCAGGCGGCGCGCGCCTCGGCGACCTCGCGGGCCGACTCGTCCGCGTGGTAGGAGCTGCGGACGAGCGGGCCGGAGGCGACCGACTCGAACCCGATCGCGCGCGCCTCGCGCTCGAGCGCTGCGAACTCGTCGGGGTGCCAGTAGCGGACGACCGGGAGGTGGTTCTCGGTCGGGCGCAGGTACTGGCCGACGGTCAGCACCTGGACGCGGTGCTCGCGGAGGAGGCTCGAAGGCCTCGACCATCTCGTCGAAGTCCTCGCCGAGCCCGACCATCAGCCCGGACTTCGTCACGACCTCGTCGCCGCCGCAACTCCTTCGCCATCCGCAGCACCCGGCAGGAGCGCAGGAAGTCGGAGCCGCGGCGCGCCCTCGGGTAGAGGCGCGGGACCGTCTCGACGTTGTGGTTGAAGACGTCGGGGCGCTCGTGGATCACCTTCGCCAGCGGCATCTCCTGGCCGCGGAAGTCGGGGGTCAGCACCTCGACCTTGCAGCTCGGGCGCGAGCATCCGGATCGAGCGGATCACGCCGACGAAGGCGCCGGCGCCGTAGTCGGGCAGGTCGTCGCGGTCGACGGAGGTGACGACGGCGTGGCGCAAGCCCATCGCCTTCACCTGCTGGGCGACGCGCAGCGGCTCGAGCGGGTCGTTCCAGGTCGGCTTGCCGGTCTTGACGTTGCAGAAGCCGCAGCGCCGCGTGCAGGTGTCGCCGAGGATCATGAACGTGGCGGTGCCGCGCTCCCAGCACTCGCCGACGTTCGGGCAGTTCGCCTCCTCGCAGACCGTGTGCAGGTTCCCGGCCTCGATCTCGGACTTCAGCCGCCGGTAGGTCGGCCCGCCGGGCGCCGGGACCTTGAGCCACGGCGGCTTGCGCTCGCGGAACGGGCGCCCCTCGAGCTCCTCCGCCGCAACGCCGCCGGGCCGCGCGCGAGAGCGGGTGACGTGGAGTCGCTCGGGTGCGGAGGTCGGTTCCATCAGACGCCTCACCGTACCGGTGCCGCCTCAGCGCCTCGAGGTCGTCCGCCCACTCGAGCCGTCGCTCGTAGACGTCGCCGAAGCGCTCGGCGAGCGTGGCGGCGAACGCGTCGACGTCCTGCTCGGCGCCGTGCTCGCGGGTCAGCGAGGTCACCTGGCAGGGTCGATCCCGCAGGGGACGATCCACTCGAACGGCTGCAGGTCGTTGTTGACGTTGACCGCGAGGCCGTGGGTGGTGACCCCACGGTTCACGTGGACGCCGATCGAGCCGATCTTCCGCTCGCCGACCCAGACGCCGGTCAGTCCCTCGCGCAGGCCGCGCCTCGACGCCGTGCTCGGCGAGCGAGTCGATCATCACCCGCTCGAGGTTGCGGACGTAGACGTGGACGTCGTCGCCGTAGGGCCGCAGGCTGACGATCGGGTAGGCGACGAGCTGGCCGATGCCGTGGTAGGTGACCCGGCCGCCGCGGTCGGTCTCGGTCGACCTCGATCCCCTGCATCCGGTACCAGTCCTCGCCCATCGGCAGCTCGTCGGGCGGTCGAGCGGCGGCCCTTGGTGTAGACGGGCGGGTGCTCGAGCAGGAGCAGGACGTCCGCCGATCGCGTCCGCCTGCCGCGCGGCCTCGAGCCGCTTCTGGATCAGCGCGGGCCTCTTCGTAGGGGACATGCCGAGCCGGATGCAGGCGATCGGTTCCACGCAGTCGAAGTCTCTCACGCGGCGAGCGCCGAGTCCCGGCCGCCTCCGAGGCGCTCGCCGGGCGAGCTCGTGGGCGGCCGCCGAGCGGGGTGATCGCCGCGCTCGTCGGCGATCGTCGAGGACGCGCTCGATCGCGTCCCCGATCCCCTCGACGAGTGCATCGACCTCGGCCGCCTCGAGCCCGCGGAGCTCGCGGTAGACGCTGATCAGCCCGCCGGCGTTGGCGACGAAGTCGGGCGCGTAGAGGATCCCGCGCGCCCGCGAGCTCGCTCGGCCAGCGACTCGTCGGCGAGGACGTTGTTCGCCGAGCCGCAGACGATCCGCGCAGCGCAGCGCGCCGACGTTCTCGGCGTCGATCGCGCCGCCGAGCGCGCACGGCGCGAGCACGTCGCAGGGCGCGAGCATCGCCTCCGCCGGGTCGATCCAGCTCCGCGCCGAGCTCGGCGGCCAGCATCCGCTTCGCCGGGATCGACGTCGGAGAGCGCGAGCTCGGCGCCCTCGCCGGCGAGCAGCCGGGCGAGCTGCTCGCCGCAGTGACCGGCGCCGACGACGACGACCTCGACGCCCGTCCAGGTCGTCCGAGCCGAACTCGGCGCGCGGCGCAGGCGCGCATCGCGGCGAGCACGCCGCGGGCGGTGGAGGGGCTCGGGTCGCCGGCGCCGCCGTGCGGCCTCCGGCAGGCCGACGGCGTGAGCGGTGCGCTCGGCGATCGTCGCGATGTCCTCGGCGCCGACGCCGACGTCCTCCGCGGTGACGTAACGGCCCTCGAGCGAGTCGACGAGGTCGCCGAAGTCGTGCATGACCGCGCGCCGGTCGATCCCGGCCCGCCGTTGCTGCCAGGCGTCGTCGGCGGGGCGCGCAGATCACGCCCTTGCCGCCGCCGAGCTCGAGGCCGGCAGCGGCCGCCTTGTGGGTCATCCCGCGCGCGAGCCGCAGCGCGTCGCGGACGCCGTCTTCCGGCGCGGCGTAGCGCCACAGCCGCACGCCGCCGAGCGCGGGGCCGAGCGCGGTCGAGTGGACGGCAACCGCCATCGTCAGCCCGCTGCGCCGCCCGCGGCGGACGACCAGCTCCTCGTGCTCGAGCGGGACCGGCGGCACGCGCTCGGCTCATCGCTCTGACCTTCCCAGCTCCTCGAGCCGGCCGCTGGATCCCGACCCGGCAAGGAACCGGGCCGCCTCGGCGCCGTCGAGGGCGCGGTGGTCCCAGGACATGCAGAGGTAGGACATCGGCCGGATCGCGATCGCGTCCTCGCCGTCGGCACCTGCGACCACGACCGGCCGCTTGACGATCGCCTCGAGGTCGAGGATCGCCACCTGCGGCTGGTTGATGATCGGCGTCGCCAGCACGGCGCCGAACTGGCCCGGGTTGGTGATCGTGAACGTGCCGCCGTGGACGTCGTCGGGCTCGAGCTGCCGCTCGCGCGCCCGCTCGGCGACCTCGGCGATCTCAGCCGCCAGCCCCTCGAGGCTGAGCCGCTGAGCCCGCGTGGATCACCGGCACGATCAGGCCGTCGTCGAGGGCCACCGCGATCCCGAGGTTGACGTCGTCGTGGTGGACCACCTCGTCGCCGTCGAGCGACGCGTTGAAGCGCGGGAACTCCTCGAGCGCCTCGACCGTCGCCCGCGCGACGAACGCGAGGTAGGTGAGGCTTGACCCCGCGCCGCTCCATCGTCTCGCGCAGCTCCGCCCGCCGGGCGGCGACGCGGGAGAAGTCGGCCTCGACGATCGTCGTGCAATGCGCGGCGGTGCGCCGGCTCTCGACCATGTGCCTGGCGATCGCCTTGCGCATCTCCGACATCGGCTCGCGCCGCTCCCCGTCGGGGACGGCCTGTCCCTCTGGGGTCAGACCCCCAGGGGACGGAGCACGCGCCGCGGGTTCGGCGAGCGGCTCATCCGGCTTGTAGGGCGACTCGCTGTGCAGGACCGGCTCGTCCGCTCGGCTTCCCCTGCTCGATGAAGGCAAGGAGGTCGCGCTTCTGACGCGCCCGCCGACGCCGGTGCCCTCGACCCGGTCGAGGTCGACTCCGTGCTCCTCCGCCATCCGCCTGCACCACGGGCGAGTAGAACTGCGAGCGGTCGATCTCGACCTCGCCGCGGTGCCGCTCGGCCGAGTCCTCCTCGGGATGGGCCTCGCCCGGGCTTGCGCCGGTGTCGATCTCGGCGATCGGCTCGCCGACCGGAACGGTGGTCCCCGGCTCGGCGAGGATCCTCGCGAGCCGGCCGCTCGCCGGCGAGGGCACCTCGACGTCGATCTTGTCGGTGGTGATGTCGCAGACCATCTCGTCGGCCTCGATCCAGTCGCCGGGGCGCTTGCGCCACTCGACGATCGTCCCCTCGGCGACGCGAGACGCCCATCTGAGGCATCAGGACCTGGACCGTGGTCTCAGTAGGCGATGAGCTCACGGCACGCCTCCTTCATGTCGTCGAGCTGCGGCAGCACGGCCTGCTCGAGCGGGGGGCTGAACGGGATCGGCACGTCGGGCGCGGTCAGCCGCCGCACCGGCGCGTCGAGGTCCTCGAAGCAGTGCTCGGAGACGAGCGCCGAGACCTCGGCCCCGACCCCGCACGACTGCGTCGCCTCGTGCGCGATCAGGACCTTCCCGGTCTTGCGGGCGCTCGCGAGGATCGCCTCGGAATCGAGCGGGCAGAGCGTGCGCAGGTCGAGGATCTCGATGTTCTCGTCCAGCTCGTCGGCGGCGGCTGCTCGGCGAGCGCCGACCGCGGAGCCGTAGGCGATCACGGTCATCTCGGCGCCCTCGCGGACCAAGCGCGCTCGGCCGATCTCGGTCGATGTGCTCGCCCTCGGGGACCTCGCCCTTGACGTGGCGGTAGAGGCCCTTGTGCTCGAGGAAGCAGACCGGGTTCGGGTCGCGGATCGCGCTCGCCAGCAGGCCCTTGGCGTCGTCGGCGGTCGCCGGCGCGACCACCTTCAGCCCCGGCGCCTGGAGGAACCAGGCCTCGGGGTTCTGGGAGTGGAACGGGCCGCCGGAGAAGCCGCCGCCAGACGGCAGCCGCACGACCATCGGCACCGCGACGCCCTGGCGGTAATGGAGCTTCGCGGCGACGTTGACGAGCTGGTCGAAGCCGCAGGAGATGAAGTCCGCGAACTGCATCTCGCAGACCGGGCGCATCCCCTCGACCGCGGCCCCGACCGCCGTGCCGATGATCGCGTTCTCGGCGAGCGGAGCGTCGAGGACCCGGTCGACGCCGAACTCCTCGGCGAAGCCGTCGGTCACCTTGAAGGCGCCGCCGAAAGCCGCCGATGTCCTCGCCGAGGCAGAAGACGGTCTCGTCGCGGCGCATCTCCTCGCGCAGCCCGTCGGAGATCGCCTGCAGATAGGTCATCTCGGCCATCAGGCGACCCCTGCCAGCTCACGGTCCTCGGACCAGTGGGACCAGGGCGCTTCTCCGTCGCCGAGCGGCTCCCAGCGATCGGCAAAGACACCCTCGGTGGCCAGCGCCGGCTCGGGCATCGGCGACTCGAGCGCCTTCGCGGCGCACTCGTCGACGTAGGCCTTGACCTCGGCGCGGAGCGCGTCGAGCTCGGCCGCCGAGAACCCGTGCTCGCGCACGAGCCGCCTCGCGTAGAGGTCGATCGGGTCGCGCCGCGCCCACTCCTCGTGGAGCTCGGGCGGCACGTAGCGCATGTCGTCGTGGGCGCCGTGCCCGTGCATGCGCATCGTGTGGCACTCGATCAGCGTCGGCCCGTCGCCGGCCCGGGCGCGGTCGGCGGCGACCCGGGCGGCCTCGAAGACCTCCTCGACGTCGTTGCCGTCCACCGCGACGCCGGGGAATCCGTAGGTCTTCGCCCGCGCGACCGGGTCGACCGCGAACTCGAGCTCGGTCGGCGTCGAGTAGGCGAAGCGGTTGTTCTCCAGCACGAAGACCACCGGCAGGCGGTGGATGCCGGCGAGGTTCATCGCCTCGTGCCACTGACCGTTCGCGGTCGAGCCCTCGCCGAACCAGGTCATCGCGATCCGCGGCTCGCCGCGCATCTTGAAGCGAGCGCCATCCCGGTCGCGACCAGCGCCATGTCGGGCAGCATCGAGACCATGCCCACCGATCCGAGCCGCCGGTCGCCGAAGTGCATGTTGCCGTCCTTGCCGCCGGTGACGCCGCCGGCTGCGGCCCATGTAGTTGGCCAGGTAGCGGTCCGGAGTGACGCCCGCGGACGAAGTGCGCCCCGAGGTCGCGGTGGAGGATGCAGGTCCGGTCCCGGGGGCCGAGCACGAACGACGACCCGACCGAGATCGCCTCCTGCCCGCAGCCGTCGTAGAAGGAGCCCGGCACCTTCCCCTGCTTGTAGAGCGTCAACCCCCGCTCCTCCGCGAGCCGCATCATCAGCATGAACCGGAACAGGCTCGCCCGGTCTTCGCGCGTCAGGTGCTCGCTCGCGCGTACACCACGGCCGTTGCCGTTCGGCCTTCATCTCTCCGCCCTTCGTGTCGGGCCGCCCGTCGGGATCTCCTCCGGGTCGGCCGCCTTGCCGCCGCTTCGGGATCTCCTCCGCGACGCCTACGGACGATGGGATCGGGGGGATTCGCCCCTTCTCCCTATGTCTAGCGGCGATGTGCTGATCGCCACTACGGCGATGATACCCCTCCCGGGGCGACGGAAACGGGTGCTGTCAGTCGCCCTCCGCACGGCGCTTGACCGCGCCCAGGATCCGCCGGACGGCGAGCACGTGGCCGCGGGTGCCGATCACCAGGGCGCGGTAGATCCGGCCCTTCGTCTCCGGGAACTCGGCGCGCGTCTCCGCCCGCAGCCGGGTCCCGCCGGTGGTCCGCTCGATTCGGAAGATCAGCGCGTAGCGGGAGAACCGGTGCTCGCCGAGAAGCGCGAGGACCGATGGCTCGACCGCTCGGGCGCACGACGAACCCGGGGAGGGTCGAGCCGATCGTGCCGAAGTCGCCGCCTGGCGCCTGGTGCTCGACTCCGAGCAGGGCTGCGAAGCGGCGGGAGAAGGCGGTGTCCATGGTTCTTGGCAGGGTCGTCAGCAGGGCGTCCCAGGTCTCACGCTCGGTGGCGTGCACCCCAACCGCGTGCTCGTCGACGTAGGGGAGCCCCTCGATCGGGATGTCGAATACCGGCGGCACCGCCTCAGCCCTGCCGCGCCCCGGCCCGCAAGAGCGCGGGCACCTGCTCCAGCGGCTTCGGCGAGTCGAGCAGGACGACGCCGAGGTGCCGGCCGCCGATGCGCTGCGTTGTGACGTAGGACCGGCCGGCGGCGTCGGTGTAGCCGGTCTTCACGCCCGTGATCCCGGGGGTGCCGTTGCGGATGAACGGGTTGTTGTTGTAGAGGTCGAGCGACCCGCCCTTGATCGGGAACGGGAAACGGGCGTGGTCGGTGGCCATGATCGCGCTGATCCTCCGGTTGTCGAGGTCGGCGCGGGCGAGGGCCGCGAGGTCGCGCGGGCAGGAGTGGTTGCCCTCGTCCTGGAGGCCGTGCGGACTGGTGAAGTGCGAGCAGGTGAGCCCGTAATCGCTCGCGCGCCCGGTTCATCTCCTTCACGAAGGCGTCGACGCTGCCCGCGTCGTGCTGGGCGAGCGCGATCGCCGCGTCGTTGCCGGAGACGAGGATCAATCCCCTGAGCAGCGCCTCGAGCTCGGCCTCGCCGCCCTTCGGCAGCACGCCCATCCCCGATCCCTCGTAGGCGAGCGCCTCCGGGGTGATCTGGACGTTCTCGCCGGGGCCGTGGCGCTTCGCGATGAGGAGCGCGGTCATCATCTTCGTCAGGCTCGCGATCGGCCGCCGCTCGTCGGCGTCGTACTCCCAGAGCACCTCGCCGGTGTCGACGTCGAAGAGGATCCCGGCGGCGGGTTCGTTCTCGAACTCGACCTCGACTGGCGGCTCGCCGCTTGTCGGCTTCAGGACATAGGGCGAGGGCGGTTTGCTGGAGGCGTTGGTGCTCGACGGGGGGAAGGCCTGCGCCTGCGCCGGACCCCCGGCCTCGCCGCCATTCTCGGGCGTCTCCCTCACGTCGTCGAGCACTCCGCTCGCCGCGCCGGCAGCGACGATCAGCGCCGCGACGGCGACGGTTGCCAGGACCCAGACGACTACCCGCCTTCCCATCGGCGGACAAGTTAAGCGGACCGGCGGCCATCGTCCACGCGGATGTGGGCACTTGACCGGAATGCGAACATGTGTTCGTATCGGGATGATCCTGCACGCCGACGTCGACGCCTTCTTCGCCTCGGTCGAGCAGCGCGACGACCCGAGTCTCCGCGGCCGCCCGACGATCGTCGGCGGGGGCGTCGTGATGGCGGCGAGCTACGAGGCGCGCGCCTTCGGCGTGCGCGGGGCGATGGGCGGCGCGGAGGCGCGGAGGCGCTGCCCGCAGGCGGTCGTCGTCCCGCCGCGGTTCCACGCCTACGTCGCGGCGAGCAGGGAGATCTTCGAGGTCTTCGAGCGGACCTCGCCCGTGGTCGAGGGGCTCTCGATGGAGGAGGCGTTCCTCGACGTCCGCGGCCTCGAGCGAATCGCGGGCACGCCCGGCCGAGATCGCCTCTCGGCTGCGGCGCGAGGTCCGCGAGCGGGTGGGGCTGAGGATCACGGTCGGGATCGCCTCGACCAAGGTCGTCGCGAAGATGGCGAGCCGGGCGGCGAAGCCGGACGGGCTGCTCGCAGTTCCGCGCGGCGGCGAGCTCGAGTTCCTGCGCCCGCTGCGCGTGGAGATGGTCTGGGGCGTCGGGCCGTCGACGGCGCGGAAGCTCCACGCGCGTGGGATCGAGACCCTCGCCGACGTCGCGAGGGCCGGCGAGGAGGCCCTCGTCTCGCTGCTCGGGCCGGCGCGCGGCAGACAGGTCCACGCCATCGCCCACAACCGGGACGTGCGGCCGGTACGGCGCGGTCGTCGTCGGCGCTCCGTGGGCGCACAGTCGGCATCGGTCAAGCCGTCGAGCACCGCCCGGGAGATCGACGCGGTCCTGATCGCGCTGGTCGACCGGGTGACCCGGCGGATGAGGTCGAAGGGACGAACCGGCCGGACGGTCGTCCTGCGGCTCCGCTTCCGCGACTTCTCACGCGCGACCCGCTCGCGCACGCTGCCGCGAGCGACCGCCTCGACCGCGGCGATCCTCACAGCGGGCAGGGGATTGCTCGCCGCCGCGCGGCCCCTCTACGAGCGCAGCGGACTGACGCTGCTCGGGGTGACGGTGACCAACCTCGGCTGCAGCGACCACGGCGTCCAGCTCGAGCTGCCGATCGCCCGTGGCACGAGCGCCGCGCTCGACTCGGCCGTCGACGAGGTCCGCGAGCGCTTCGGCGCGAACGCGGTGACGAGGGCGACCCTGCTCCGCCGCGACCGCACGCTCGACGCCTGGCTCTTGCCCGGCGAGGAGGCTGAACGAGACCCGCGCCCATAGAGGACAGGGGGGACAGAGGGGTCAGACTCCGTTTAGAGCGCCAGCCCGAGCGGCTCTTCGAGCAGCGCGCGGATGCGGGCGAGGAACTCGGCGCCGTCGGCGCCGTAGAGGATTCGGTGGTCGCAGGCGAGGGTGACGCCCATCAGATGGGCGGTTGCGATCTCGCCGTCGCGGACGACCGGTCGCTCTGCGATCGCGCCGACCGAGAGGATCCCGGCCTGTGGCGGGTTGATCACGGCGCTGAAGTTCGACACCCCGAACATGCCGAGGTTGGAGACGGTGAAGGTGCCGCCCGAGAGCTCCGGCGGGGTCACCGTCCCGTCGCGCACCCGCTGAGCGAGCGAGCGGGTCTCGGTGGCGATCTCCCGCAGGCCCTTGCGGTCGGCGTCGAAGACGGTGGGGACGACGAGGGCGTCGCGGGCGGCGACGGCGACGCCGACGTTGACCCGGGAGTACTGCTCGATCCGCCCGTCGCGGTAGGCGCCGTTGGCGCGCGGGAACTCGCGCAGCGCGATCGCCGACGCCTTCACGACCATGTCGTTGAAGGAGGGAACGACGCTCGCCCTCGTTCGCGGCGGACTTGATCCTCGCCCGCGCCTCGAACGCGCGCGACATGTCGACCTCCGCCTGGAGGTAGAAGTGGGGGGCCGTCGCCTTCGACTCGGCCATCCGCCGCGAGACGGTCTGCTGGAGCTTCGTGAGCTCGACGACCTCGACCTCGCCCTTGGCGGTCTCGGGTCGCTCGCGCGCCCCCGCGGTCGGCGCGGCGGGCTTCGGCGCCTCCGGGGCGGCCGCCGGCGCCTCGGCCGGGGCGGGCGGGCCTTCCTCGACCGCCTGCTCGACGTCCGCCTTGACGATCCGCCCACCGGGCCCGGAGCCCGAGAGGGACGCGATGCTCTAGCCCCTTCTCCTAGGCGATCCGCCGCGCAATCGGCGAAGCCTTCACCCGCCCGTCGCCGCTCGGAGTCGGGTGCCGGCTGCCGCTCGGTCGCGGTCGCGGTCTCCGCACTGTCCCCTGAGGGGTCAGACCCCTCCGCGCCTGTCTGGGTAGCCGTACAGGCGCCTTCCCCTCCTCTTCCTTCTTCCCCTCCTCGGCCGACGCGCCGTTCCCCGACGGCGCCTCGCCCTGCCTCGCCGACCCGGGCGATCACCTCGCCGATCGGCAGCGTGGCGCCCTCGTCGGCGACGATCTCGATCAGGGTCCCCGCGGCGTCGGACTCGTAGACCATGTTCGCCTTGTCGGTCTCGATCTCGACCAGCTCGTCGCCGACCGCCACCTCGTCGCCCACCGACTTCAGCCAGCCGAGGACCGTCCCCTCCTCCATGGAGTCCGACAGCCGGGGCATGACGATCTCCTCCGCCACTAGACGCCTCCCTCCAGCGTCGCGAGCGCCGCCTTGATCACGTGCTCGGGGTGGGGGATGGCCGCCTGCTCCATCCGCTTCGCGTAGGGCATCGGCACGTCGGCGCCGGTCACGCGCTGGATCGGCGCGTCGAGGTGGTCGAAGGCCTGCTCCTGGATCAACGCGGCGAGGTTGGCGCCGACGCCGCCGTGCGGCCAGCCTTCCTCGACCATCGACGCACCGGTTCGTCTTGCGCACCGAATCGAGGATCGTGTCGAGGTCGAGCGGGCGCAGGGTGCGCGGGTCGATCACCTCCGCGCTCGCGTCGTGCTCGGACTCGAGCTCCTGCGCCGCCTTCTCGGCCGCCTGGACCATCCGCAGGATGCCGACGATGGTCACGTCGGAGCCCTCCCGGCGGACATCGGCCTTGCCGAACTCGAGCAGGCCGTCGCCGTTCTCGGGAACCTCGCCGCGCGCGCCGTACAGCGACTCGTGCTCGATGAAGATCACCGGGTTGTCGTCGCGGATCGCCGTCTTCAGGAGGGCCTTGCCGTCCGCTGGGGTGGAGGGGCAGGCGACGAGCAGGCCGGGGATCTGGAGATACATCGGCTCGAGGCTGTGGGAGTGGGTGGGGCCGAGCTGGTGGCCGCCGCCGCCCGGCATCCGGATCACCATCGGCACCCGCACCTGCCCGTTGAACATGTAGGGAATCGCGGCGGCGTGGTTGACGATCTGGTCCATCGCCAAAAGCGAGAAGTTGACCGTCATGATCTCGACGATCGGCCGCAGCCCGGCCATCGCCGCGCCGACCCCGGTCCCGACGATCGTGTTCTCGGAGATCGGCGTGTCCCGGACCCGCTTCTCGCCGAACTCGTCGAGCAGGCCCTCGGTGACCTTGAAGGCACCCTGGAAGACGCCGACGTCCTCGCCCATCACGAAGACGGACTCGTCGCGGCGCATCTCCTCCGCCATCGCGTCGCGAAGCGCCTCTCGCATCCGCTGGGTCGCCATCAGTGCTCCACCGCTCAGCCCGCCTCGGCCACGTCCTCGTCGCGGTCCTCGAGCGCCTCGGAGGCCTCGACATCACTGCCCGCGGCGTCCTCCGAATCATCTTTCCGCGCCCGAGGTGCCGCGGGGTCTCCGCTTCTCGGCCCGCGCTGCTGGCCCGCGTAGGCGGCGCCGGCCTCGGCCAGCTCGCGGATCGGGCCCTCCTTGCCGACCTCGTGCTCGAGCTCGCCGGGGTGGGGCTCGGGCGTGCGCTCGTCGACCGCGTACCAGCCCTGCTCGCCGACCACGTAGAGGTTCTCGTACAGGGTCTCGAGCGGCGGCTCGGGGGAGGCGTCGGCGAACTCGACCGCCTCCGTCACCCGCTGCTCGATCCGTTCGCGCATCTCGTCGACGTCGGACTCGGAGATCACGTCCTCGGCGAGCAGGCGATCGCGGAAGGTCTTGATCGGGTCCTTGGCCCGCCACTCCTCGACCTCCTCCTTCTCGCGGTAGACCTCGGGGTCGGCGGCGGAGTGGCCGCGGTAGCGGTAGGTGAAGGCCTCGATCATCGTCGGGCGACGCTCCTCGCGAGCGACCTCGATGTGGTCCGCGACCCGCTCGCGCACCGCGAGCACGTCCATGCCGTCGATCCGCACGCCTGGGACGCCGAATCCCTCGGCCTTGCGCGAGAGGTCGGTGACGGCCGAGTGGCGCTCGATCGACGTGCCCATCCCGTACAGGTTGTTCTCGACCAGGAAGACGACCGGCAGCTTCCAGAGCGCCGCCAGGTTCATCGTCTCGCCGAAGTTGCCGGTGTTCGAGGCGCCGTCGCCGAACATGCAGACGGTGACCTCGTCGGTGCCGCGGTAGTCGGAGGAGAGGGCGAGCCCCGCGGCCAGCGGCAGGTTGCCGCCGACGATCCCGTAGCCGCCCATGAAGCGGTGCTCGAGGTCGAAGACGTGCATCGAGCCGCCGCGGCCGCCGCTGGTCCCGTCGACGCGGCCGAAGAGCTCGGCCATCACGTTCTTGGGGTCGGTGCCGCGGGCGATCGCGTGCCCGTGGGTGCGGTAGGTGCCGATCAGGTAGTCGTCGTCGCGCATTACCGAGGTGGTGCCGACGATCGTCGCCTCCTCGCCGATCGCGAGATGGAGGAAGCCGCCGGCCTTCGCCTTCTGGTACTGCCGCCCCGCCTCCTCCTCGAAGCGCCGGATCAGCGCCATCGTCTCGAGCAGCTCGCGCGCGGTGTCGGGATCGGGGAGCGGGAGCCTCGACTCGGGGGCGCCGTTCTCGGCCGCCGTTCGCTCCTCTGTCCTCTCCTGGGCCACCCGGTGCTGACGATACCGGGGTCTGACCCCTCTGTCCCCCTAGGCGGCGCGCGCCGCTTCGATCGCCTCCTCGAGGCGATCGTCACCCCAGAAGACCCGCTCGCCGACGACTACCGAGGGGACGCCCCTCACGCCGAGGTCGCCGGCGTAGTCGGTCGACTCGCGCAGGCGGGCCTTGATCGCGTCGCGCGAGGCGGCGGTCTCGACCGCGCGCGGGTGGAGCTCGCAGGCGGCGGCGGCGATCATCACGCCGTCGGGGTCGGAGAGGTCGCGGCCGGCGGCGAAGGTCTGGCGGAAAGCGGCGAGCGAGAACGAGACGGCCTTGCCGATCTCCTTGGCGAAGGTGGCGACCCGCATCGCGTAAAGAGTGTTGCCGGGGAACGGCTCGGGCCAGGCGATCGGCGGCAGCGCGTAGGCGGACGCCCGCCGCTCGACCTCGCGCAGTCCCTCCTCGCGCCCCGGCCCGTTCGCCCACGAGTCCCGCCCGAACCGCTGGTACAGCCCGCCGAGCAGGATTGGCTGCCAGATCGGCGGCAGCCCGATCGCCTCGACGAAGAGGCCGTTCACCCGCTCAGCGGCGAGGTAGGCGTACGGCGAGCCGAGGTCGTAATAGAAGACCGGGTGGTCGGTCACCGGGGCGGGAGGCTATTCCTCCCGCCTCTGGCGACCTCCCGAATCCTTAGCCGAAGATCGTCCCCTGGATCAGGCAGACGTTGCCGTCGCCGTAGATCCCGTTGCCGCCGGCGAGGTTGCCGTTCTTGACGGCTAGCGCCAGCTGGCCATTGAGCCCGGTCCCGTCGGGGGACGCGACCGTGTACTCGTTCTCGTTGTAGCTCGCGTCGGCGCCCGCGATGTCCTCCGTATCGAGCTGACGGTCGAGCTCCAGGGTTCCCGTGTTGAGGAAGTCCGCCGCCGCGGGGCCCCCGGGCAGGTTGTCCTGCCCGTCGAGGATCGAGCCGTCCACGGCCGTGCGGGCATAGACCTCGGCGCGCGTCTCGTCCCCACCGACGTCCCGGAAGCACTTCGCGTAGATCTCGAGCTGTCCCTTCTGGAACAACGCGATCTCGGGCGCCGCCGCTTGCGCCGTTGCCGCGTCCGCGCCCTCGGTCGCCGTGGCCCGGATGTAGGAGCCGCCGATCACCTCGATCTCGGCGAGCTTCGCGTCTCCGACCGAGTCGTCGGCGAGCTTCTCGCTCGTCACAGCCAGGTTCTGCAGCTTCTTCGTGGTCACCGCCTTGTTGCCGAGCTTGTTCGACGTGACCGCGCGCTTCTCGATGTCGTTGGTCTCGACCTTGTTCTTGCCGGGCAACGCCACCGCCGTGCCGCTGATCGCGATCGCCAGGGCGATGAAGCTGACCACCAGCGATGCCGACGGCCTCCGTGCGCCTGAGTTCATGTATCCACCGCTCCTTTTCCAGGATTGCCTGCGGGTCGAACCTACCCCGCCCCGCCGCCGCCGGTCAACCCGGCGCTACTGGTGGATCGCCCAGCCGTCGACGGCTCGGGCCGCGTCGAGGACGGCTTCGGACATCGTCGGGTGGGCGTGGACGATCCGGGCGAGCTCCTGGTAGCCGCCCTCGAGCGCCTTCGTGTCGACCAGCTCGGCGATCATGTCGCAGGCGATGTTCCCGACCACGTGGGCGCCGAGGATCTCGCCGTACTCGGCGTCGGCGACGATCTTGACGAGCCCCTGACGATCGTCGTATACGGGCGCCGCGCCGACCGCGCCGAGATTGAACTTGCCGACCTTGATCTCGCGGTCGCCCTCCTTCGCCTTCGCCTCGGTCAGCCCGACGCTGGCGACCTGTGGATGGCAGAAGGTGGCGCCGGGAACCAGGCTGATATCGACCGGGTGCGTCTCCTGGCCGGCGATCGTCTCGACCGCGACGATTCCCTCCTCCTGGGCCTTGTGGGCGAGCGCGGGCCCGCGGACGAGGTCGCCGATCGCGTACACGCCGTCCTTGGAGGTGCGCTGGTACTCGTCGATCTTGACCTGGCGCGTCTTCTCGTCGACCTCGACCCCGGCGGCATCGAGCCCGAGCGCCTCGGTGTCCGGCCCGCGGCCGCCGGCGATGCACAGGTAGTCGAACTCGGCGGTCCCGTCCCCGTACGACACCTTCACCGAGTCGTCCCCCGCCTCCACGTTCTCGACCTTGGTCCCTGTGACGACCTCGATGTTCTGCTTCTTGAAGGCGCGGGCGACGAGCTTTGCGCAGTCGGCGTCCTCGGCGGGAAGGATCTGATCGAGCATCTCGATCAGCGTGACCTCGACGCCGAGGCGCCCGTAGCCGGAGGCGATCTCCGCTCCTGAGGCGCCGGCGCCGACCACCGCGAGGCGCTCCGGCAGCTCCGGCAGCGACCACGCGCCCCAGGTGTCGACCACGCGCCCGCCGAACTCGACCCCCGGGATCGGCAGCGCCACCGAGCCGGCGGCGAGGACAACTCCCTTCGCCTCGTAGGTGTCGTCGCCGACCTTGACGTTGCCGTCCTCGGTCAGCGCGGCCTCGCCCTCGACGTAGGTGACCTTGTTCTTGTCGAAGAGCATCGCGACGCCGCCGGTGAGCGTCTTGCGGACCTTCTCGCGTCGCTCCTGGACGCCCTTCCAGTCGATCGAGACGCCCTCGACGTTGATGCCGAGCGCTGCCGAGCCGTTCTGGGCGGTGTCGTAGACCTCGGCCGTGTGGAGGATCGTCTTCGCCGGGATACAGGCGTAGTTGAGGCAGCGCCCGCCGACCACGTCCTTCTCGATGCAGGCCGTCTTCAGCCCGAGCTGGGCGGCGCGGATCGCCGCGTGATAGCCCCCCGGGCCGGCGCCGATGACGATCGCATCGAAGGATTCGGCCATCGGCGCGACTCTATCTCCCCGCCGACCTCACTGACGCGGCACGCGCTCGGGCATCTGGATCCGCGCCCACGCCTTGATCATGAAATAGAAGAGCGTCCCGGAGCCGGCGAGCACCAGCAGGTTGCCGATCAGCAGGCCGAGCGAGAACGAGCCGAGCAGGGCGAGCGCGCTGGCGATCATCACCAGGACGAGCACGGTCTGGAAGCCGAGCACGGCCCAGTAGCGCGCCTTCCAGAGCCCCCAGGCCATCGGGCCGATCAGGCCGACGAACGCGATCACGCCGATCAGGTCGGGACGCTCCTCGTCGCGCAGGACGTCCCAGAGCGCGTAGCCGAGCAGGCTGAGGACCGTCAGCACGGCGCAGATCACGGCCGCGACGGTGACCACGGTCGGCCGCTCTCCCTCCTCCAGCGGCTCCAGGGCCTCGCGCGCCTCGCGATTCTTGCGCTCGGACGGCGTCTCGTCCGGGGCGGCCGCGGAGTCACCGTTCGCCGAACCTAAACGGGGTCTGACCCCTCTGTCCCCACTCGCGGTGGGAGCGTCGCCGCGCTCGGTGGTGCGCTGCTTTCGCTTGCGACGCTCGGCGCGCTTTCGCTCGCGGCTACCCATTCGGGCTCCCGCCGCCGCGCGCTCGCCGCTCAGCGCAGAGGCGATCGCTCGCGTCGCCGCCTCCGGGTCGTCGCTGTCGCGGATCGCGCGGACGACCACCGCGCGCGTCGCCCCCGCGGCGGCGACCTGGGGCGTCGTTTCCGGTGAGATCCCGCCGATCGCGAACCAGGGGATGGTGGCCGTGCGGGCGGCGAACTCGATCAGGCCGAGCCCGGTCGCGGGCCGGCCCTCCTTGGTCGGCGTCTCCCAGACGGGCCCGACGCTGAGCTGGTCGGGCGGCCGCGCCGTCGCGCCGACGACGCCGCCGTCGACCTCGGCCTCGGTGTGGGTGGAGAGGCCGACCAGCGCGTCGTCGCCGGCCGCATCGCGCGGGCCTCGGCGACCGGCATGTCGTCCTGGCCGACGTGGACGCCGTCGGCCCGGCAGCCGGCGACCAGGTCGGGACGGTCGTTGAGGATGAACAGCGCCCCACCGGCGTCGGCGGCCTCGCGAAACGGCCGTGCCGCCTCGATCAGCTCCTCGTCGGAGAGCTCCTTGTCGCGGAGCTGCACGATCCCCGCACCGCCGCGGATCGCCGCGTCCAGGAGCGGCCGCGGATCGCGCCCGTTCGGGCGCGCCTCGCAGACGAAGTAGACCCGGGCGGCCGCCAGGCGCTCGGACCTCTGCTCCCTCGCGGCTTGCATCGCGGTCAGGCTACGATGAATGGGAATAGCGGGAGCCCGAGCAAGGGCTGAGAGGGCGGCTCGAGCCGCCGACCGTCTGAACCTGATCCGGGTAATGCCGGCGCAGGGATGGTGGCCCGGCTCGGCCCCGCTGAGGAGCCGAAGGAGGGCCCTTGCCCCAGACACAAGCCGCAGTGGACCGCAGCGCCTACGACGTGATCGTCGTCGGTGCCGGCACGATCGGGCTCACCTGCGCGTGGCGGGCGGCCCAGCGTGGGCTGCGCGTGCTCGTGCTGGAGCGCGACACTCCGGGCAGCGGCGCCTCCGGTGTCGCCGCCGGGATGCTCGCTCCGGTCGGCGAGGCGTCGTGGGGCGAGGAGGGGCTTCTGCACGCGAACCTCGCCTCGGCGCGGGCGTGGCCCGCGTTCGCGTCCGAGCTCGCCGCGGCCGCGGGCCGCTCGCCCGGCTACACGCGATGCGGCGCGCTCCACGTCGCGCTCGACCGCGACGAGGCCGAGGAGCTCCGCCGCCGGCACGAGCTCCAGGTCTCGCTGGGGCTCGAGGTGGAGTGGCTGCGGCCGAGCGAGTGTCGCCGGCTGGAGCCGGGGCTCGCGCCGTCGATCGCCGGCGGCGTCCACGCGCCCGGGGAGGGCGAGGTCGATCCGCGAGCGCTCGTGGCAGCGCTCGCCGAGGCGTTCGATCGAGCCGGTGGCGACCTCGTCACCGGCGACGAGCCGGCCGAGCTGCTCGTCCAGGGCGACCGGGTCGTGGGGCTCCGGACCGCGGGGGGCGCGACGGTGGCGGCCGAGCACGTCGTCCTCGCCGCCGGGGCGTGGGCCGGGAGCGCCGAGTGGCTGCCGCCCGAGGCGAGGCCCGCGGTGCGGCCGGTCAAGGGACAGATTCTGGTCCTGCGCGGCGCCGAGCCGCTCTGCGAGCGGATCGTCGTCTCGCCGTGGATCTACGTGGTCCCGCGGCCCGACGGCCGGGTGGTGGTCGGCGCGACGGTCGAGGAGCGCGGCTTCGACGTCACGGTCACGGCCGGCGGCGTCCACGAGCTGCTCCGCGAGGCCTATCGGGTTCTGCCCGAGGTCGCCGAGCTGGAGCTGCTCGAGTCGACCGCCGGGCTTCGCCCCGGCTCTCCGGACAACGCGCCGCTGATCGGACCAGGGCAGATCGAGGGCCTCGTTCTCGCGACGGGCCACTTCCGCAACGGGATCCTGCTCGCGCCGCTGACCGGAGAGGCGGTCGCGGCCCACGTGACCGGCGAACCCGTCCCGGACGAGGTGGCGGCGCTGACCCCGGCCCGCCTCGCACCCAGGATGGTGGCGTCGTGACGATCGAGCTGAACGGCGAGCGAATCGAGCTTGGCGAGCGGGCGACGCTGATCGACGCGGTCGAGCGGGCGGGCGTCGCCGACGAGCGCCGCGGGGTCGCGGTCGCAGTCGACGGCGAGGTCGTGCCGCGCGCCGAGTGGGAGGGGACGGCGCTCCGCCAGGGTCAGTCGGTCGAGGTGGTGCGGGCGATCGGCGGCGGCGAGCGGACCGAGGCCGAGCAGGCGAGCGCGACGAGCTTCGAGCTCGGCGGCCGCACCTGGGGCTCACGGCTGATCGTCGGCACCGGCGGCTTCCGCTCGCTCGAGGACATGGAGCGCGCGCTGCGCGGGTCCGGCACCGAGATCGTCACCGTGGCGCTGCGCCGGGTCGACCCGCTGGCCCAGGGCTCGGTGATCGAGCTGATCGACCGGCTGGGGCTGTTCGCGCTCCCCAACACCGCCGGCTGCTACACGGCGCGGGACGCGATCCGCACGGCTCGTCTCGCCCGCGAGGCGTTCGAGACCGACTGGATCAAGCTCGAGGTGATCGGCGACGACCGCACCCTGTTCCCCGACGCGGTCGAGCTGGTCGAGGCGGCGGAGGTCCTCGTCGACGAGGGCTTCACGGTGCTGCCCTACACCAACGACGACCCGATCCTCGCCCGCCGGCTCGAGGACGCGGGGTGCGCGGCGGTGATGCCGCTCGGCTCGCCGATCGGCTCCGGCGCCGGGATCCGCAACCCCTACAACGTGCGGATCATGGTCGAGCGCGCCGGCGTGCCGGTGATCCTCGACGCCGGCATCGGCACCGCCTCCGACGCGGCGCTGGCGATGGAGCTCGGCTGCGACGGGGTCCTCCTGGCGAGCTCGGTGTCGCGGGCGGAGGACCCGGAGCGGATGGCAGTGGCAATGCGAAGGGCAGTCGAGGCCGGCTACGAGGCCCGCCGCGCGGGGCGGATCCCCGAGCGCCTCCACGCCGAGCCCTCGACGCCGACCGGCGGCACCCCGGAGCTCAGCGAGGGCTAGCCCTCCTCTACCTCTTCGCGCTCCTCGACCTCGCCCTCGACCTCGTGGATCCGGACCTCGGCACCGTCGCGCTCGCGCGCAAGCTGCTTCGCGGCGGTGATCGCCTGGTCGCGCTCCTCGTGGTGGGCGAGGATTTCCCCGTCCTCGGCGTCCTTGACGTCCCAGTGCCCGTCGGGGCTCAGCATCACGTGCAGGTTTCCCATGGCGGCGAGCCTACCCGCCACGATGTGGGCTAATCCGCATGCTCTCTGTGCGCGTTACCGGAAGCTCGAGCGGTTCACGGCGGGCGTGACGGCGGCGGGCCCTGAATCCGTTGCGCCGGCCCAGACCCTAGAAACTCTTCGGCCGGCGCAGGATGCCTGCTCGCGACATGCGATTGTTCGGCCTAGAGAGACCGTTCGCACGGTTCTCGGATGGACCCTCAGCGCGATCGCGTCTTCGCCCTCGAATCGTCGTCACCCTGGAGGGGTCGAGGAGCGCGCCGGCCGCGATCCCGACGAGGGTGGCGGTCGCCTCGCGATATATAGAGTCCTCTAACCAAGGAGTGACATGTCGAGTTTCGTGCCGCGCTTCGGAGACGGGATGCTTATGCTCGGCACCGGTGAGCCCCGGCCGCCGGATCCCCGTCACGCCGACGAGACCTCCCCTACGGCCCACGGGACCGAGGTCGTCGTCGACGATGTCGACGCCCATCACGATCGCGCGCTGGCGGCCGGCGCGCGGATCGTCTATCGGCCCGAGGACACGGAATTCGGCACGCGGCGCTATCGGGCTCTCGATGCCGAAGGGTACGAGGGGAGCTTCGGCACCTATCGCCCGGGGTCCTGAGTCCGACCGTGGTCGGCTCGCAGGCCGCAGACCGCCGCGCGCGATGTCTGAGAGGGAGTGTCGCCGGAGCCCTCGCCGCCGCGGTGTGGGCGGCTCAGCAGCCAGTCGACAAGCGCGTGTTCGGCTCGAGCTACGACGACGTCGAGCTGCTCGGCAAGGCGGTGACCCAGGGCGGCGGCTGGCGGGTGGCCGGGATCGCGCTGCACGTGGCCAACGGCGCCGCCTTCGGCGCCGTCTATGCGCCGTTGCGGGCGCGATTGGGACTGCCCGGCGTCCCGGCGGGAATCGCTGCCGGGCTGATCGAGCACGTCGGCCTGTGGCCGCTGGTCAGGGTCACGGATCGGTTCCATCCCGCGCGGCACGAGCTCGAGCGCCTGACCGGCAACCGCGCCGCGTTCGCCCAGGCGACCTGGCGCCATCTGCTCTTCGGAGCCGTGCTCGGCGCGGCCGAGGTTCGCCTCTCAGGTTCATCCCGCTCCGGTCAGACGCGGTAGCGATCCAGCGCCTGGCGGCGCGCCTCAACGTGATCGACGATCGGCTCGGGGTAGTCGTCGCCTACCACGCAGCCGACCCGGCGCTGAAGCTCCTCCGGCATCCGGGCAGGCTCGTCGAGGTACTCGTCGGGCACCTCGCGAAGCTGGGGCACGTGGCGACGGACGTACTCGCCGTTGGGGTCGTATCGCTCCCGGTGGCGAGCCGGGTTGTAGATGCGGCGGTAGACGGGCTGCGGGTCGGCGCCGACCGAGGCGATCCACTGCCAGTTGCCGTTGTTATTGGCCTCATCCCCGTCGATCAGCCAGCGCATGAACCAGCGCTCGCCCCAGCGCCAGTCGATCGCGAGGTCCTTGGTCAGAAACGAGCCGACCACGAGCCGGGCGCGGTTGTGCATCCAGCCCTCGCGCCGGAGCTGGCGCATCCCGGCGTCGACCAGCGGGTAGCCGGTGTGCCCCTCGCACCAGGCCTCGAAGCGACGCTCGGCGTAGCTCCATCGGAGCTTGCCGCGGTATCGCTCCTGGAACTCGGAGCGGGCATTGCGCGGGAAGTGGAAGAGGAGCTGCTGGTAGAAGTCGCGCCATGCGAGCTGGCGGCGAAACTCCTGGGCACCCCGGCCCGCGGGAAGCCGGTCCTCGACCTCGCGGGGCGAGACACAGCCGAACCTCAGGTAGGGGGAGAGGCGCGAGGTGCGATCCTCGCCCACGGCATCGTGGGTCGAGCCGTAGTCGCCGACGCCGACGCGGAGGAATCCCGAGAGCCGCTTGCGAGCCTGCGGCTCGCCGCCGGGAATCGGGTCCGGGACGGCCTCGGCGAGCTCGAGCGAGTCGAGGCTCGGCAAGCGCCCCTTGGCGAGTCGCGCGGGCAGGGGGGCCAGCCTGCGCGGGGCGCCGAGCACCTCGCGTCGCTCGGCGCCGAGCCAGGCGCGGTGAAACGGAGTGAAGACGCGGTAGGGGTCGCCGGCGCCCGTGGTCAGGCTCGCCGGATCGTCGATCGCGAGCAGTCCGGGATGCGCGTGGGGCTCGACCCCGGCCTCGCGCAGCGCCCGCTCGACCGCGCGGTCACGCGCCCGGGCGAACGGACCGACGTCGGAGCTGAAGTGGACCTCCGTCGCCCCGGCCTCTCGCGCCAGCGCCGGCAGCTCGCGCTCGGGACGGCCGCGTCGCACGACGAGCCCGCCGCCCCGATCGGCGAGGGCGCGGTCCAGCTCCCGCAGGCACTCGAGCATGAAGCGGGTCCGCGGACCGGAGGCGTGCCTGCCGCGCAGCAGACGTTCGTCGAAGCAGAAGACCGGGATCACCCGGGGATGCCGGTCGAGTGCCGCCCGCAGCGCGGGATGGTCGTGGACGCGAAGGTCGCGCCTGAACCAGATGATGCCCGCGGCGTCGCGGTCGCTCATGCCCGGTCGAACACCAGGCTCGGGGACATCGCCCTCGGGAAGGCCTGCACGTGCGCGCACTGATCGCCGGGGCGACCGGCTTCGTCGGGGGCCGCCTCGCGAAGCGGCTCGCCGGGGAGCTCGATGTCCGCTGCCTCGTCCGCGACCGCGAGCGCGCCCGTCACCTCGAGGCGGAGGGGTGCGAGCTGATGGTCGGGGACGTGCTCGAGCGGGCGTCGCTCGCCGGGATCGGCGCGGACGTCGACGTCGCCTATTACCTGGTTCACTCGATGGGCCGTGGCTCGGGAGGGGACTTCGCCGCGCGGGAGCGCCGCGCGGCCCTCAACTTCGCCGGGGCGATGCGAGACGACGGCGCCGGCCGCGCCGTCTATCTGGGAGGCCTGGGCGAGCGTCCCGGCTCCGAGCACCTTCGCAGCCGCCACGAGACGGCCGAGATCCTCCGCGAGCACGGCCCCGAGCTGACCTACTTCCGCGCCGCGATGGTCGTCGGCGCCGGCAGCGAGTCCTACCGGACCCTGCACTCGCTCGTCGACCGGCTGCCGGTGATGATCGCGCCGGCGTGGCTTCGCACCCGGACCCAGCCGGTCGCCGCCGACGACGTGGTTGCCTATCTCGCCGCCGCCGCGGCCGACCGAGGCTCCGCCGGGCGGGAGATCCAGCTCGGCGGACCCGACGTCCTGTCCTACGGCGAGATGCTCGACCGGATGGCCGCCGCGCTCGGCAAGCGCCCGCCTCCGAAGGTCCCCGTCCCGATCCTCAGCCCCCGCCTCTCCTCGCTTTGGATCGGACTGGTCACCCCCGTCGATGCGGACGTCGCCAGGCCGCTCGTCGAGGGACTCAGCACCGAGACCGTCGTGACCGACGCCTCCGGGATGAAGCTCTTCGACGTCGAGCCGACGCCGTTCGACGAGGCGCTTCGGCGGGCGCTGAAGGAGGACCGCTCGCGGGCCTAGACGGGTCACCCCGCGACCCGGCCCGGATGGGGGTGGTACCGGACGCGCTTGAGGCGCAGGCGTAGCGCGTTCGCGTAGATCCGCGCGAGGGCCGCGGGAACCTGCGGTGCGTGGCGAAACAGGGCTCGGGTCATCGTCGCCCGCTCCAGCGGGCGGCGCCGCATCGAGAGCGCCGCCTCGAAGACGACCTCACCGCGCTCCTCGTTCGCGATCCGGATCCGCAGCCGCTCGCCCGGGACGCTGGCGCTCCAGGAGTAGGTCTGGTCCATCGGCATGAAGGGCGAGACGTGCATCCGCTTCTCGACTTGACCCTCGATGGGTCCGTCCGGGTCCGAGCGGGGAAGGACGTAGGCGTGCCGCTCGCCCCAGGGTGTGTTCGTCACCTCCGCGACCACCGCTTCGACCCGCTCCGAGTCCTCGGAGTACAGATAGAGGAAGGTGACCGGGTTGTAGCCGAGCCCCAGGAAGCGCGGTGCGCCCAGGATCCGCACCGGGCCTCCCGGGCTGCGGCCGGTGCGCTGCCGGACGAGTTCGCGGGCGCGGTCGGCGAGCTCCGGCTCCGGCCCGGGTAGGTGGTCCTCGGCCCGGAAGCGGACCGGTGCGGCGCGGCGGGCGGAGAAGAGCGGATGGCGGTCGAGCGCGTCGGGCAGCTCGTCGAGGTCGAGGAAGAGCATCCACACCGGGTAGGCGAAGCGATGCTCAACCGGTCGCAGCCGCCGGTGATGAAGCGTCCCCTCGTAGACCGCGGAAGCGCTCATGCCGCGATCAACGGGGGCTCGGCGAGGGCCGGGCGACGGTCGCGCTCGAGCGCCCCCAGCCTCTCGCAGGCGCGGAGGGCGCTCCACACCCCGTCCTCGTGGAATCCCCAGCGCCAGTAGGCGCCGCAGTAGTGGGTGTGCCGGCGGCCGCTCACCTGTTCCCAGCGGGCCTGCGCGGCCATGGCGTGCCTGTCGAAGACGGGGTGGGCGTAGGCGATCGTGCGGAAGCGCCTCGCCGGGTCGATTCGGTCCGTCTGGTTCAAGGTGACGAGGAAGTCGCGGTCGGCGGTGAGCGACTGCAGGCGGTTCATGTGGTAGGTGACGGCCGTCCTACCCAGTGGATCCTCGGTGAGATGGAAGTTCCAGCTCGCCCAGGCGGCGCGCCGGCGGGGCATCAGCGAGCGATCGGTGTGCAGGACCGCCTCGTTGCGTTGGTAGGGGATCGCGCCGAGAATCTCGCGCTCGGCCTCGCTGGGGTCGGCGAGCATGGCGAGCGCCTGATCGGAATGGGTGGCGATCACGACCTCGTCGAAGCACCCCTCACCCCCGGGGAACGAGAGGCGCACGCCGACCTCGCCGCGCCTCACCTCGAGCACGGGGGTGGCGAGGTGAAGCCGGTCCCGGAACGGCGCGACGAGGTGCTCGACGTAGCGTCGAGCGCCGCCGGCGAATCGAGCGCCACCGCGGTCGCCCGAGGAGCTGCAGCGCGCCGTGGTTGTCGAGGAACTCGGCGAGGAAGCTGGCGGGGAAGCTGGCGAGCTGGGCGGGGTCGGCGGACCACACCGCGGAGACCTGCGGGACGATCAGCCGCTCGACGAAGTACTCCGAGTAGCCGCGCTCCGCGAGGAAGGCGCTCAGCGACGGACCCGAGCCGTTGGTCCCGACGAGCTCACGCGCCTCCCGGAAGAAGCGAACCAACTCGACCAGCATGCGGTGAAACCGCGGGTCGACGACGTGCGAGCCCTTCGCGAACAGCCCCAGGGGCCGGCTCGCCCACTCGAAGTCGCCGCGACCGTCGGATACCGAGAAGCACATGTCGGCCGGCTGGCCCTCGATTCCGAGCTCGCCCAAGAGGCGGGCGAAGTTGGGGTAGTTGCGGTCGTTGTAGACGATGAAGCCGGTGTCGACGTCCCAGGCTCCGGTGTCGGTTTCGACGCGAACCGTGTTGATGTGGCCGCCGGCATGCGGCGCGGCGTCGAAGACGTGCACCTCGTGGCCGGCCAAGTCGAGCTCGCGCGCCGCGACCAGCCCGGCCACCCCTGCCCCGACGACCGCAACCCTCATCGGGTCGCCGTCCCCCGGGGCTCGAGCGAATTCCTCTCGGCCGCATCGCCGCTCAGCTCGACCAGCTCGCGCCAGAGCCGCGGGCCCGCGCCGGCCTCCTCCCGCGTCCAGGGCAGAAGGTGGGTAGGCCTGCGCCTTCGGTCGTGCCAGAATGCGCCACCGAACCGCCTCGGCTCCTCGGCGGCGAGCAGCCAGAGAGCGGTGTCGGCCCCTTGGTCCGGGTCGCGCAGGAAAGGGCGCACCAGACGGCGAAAGCCGGGCAGCGACGCCTCCAGCCCGGGGGTGTCGACCCAGCCGGGATGTAGGGAGGAGTAGGAGACGCCGCTGCCCCGCTCGCGCCGCGCCCATTCCGCGGTGAGCAGGACCTGGAGGCGCTTCGCGTGCGCGTAGAACCGCGGCCCGTCGAACGAGCGCCCTTCAAGCTGAAGGTCGTCGAGCTGCGCCCGCGCCGTGTACATGCCGCCCGAGGAGACGGTGACCACCGCCGGTCGTGAGCCGCGGCGTAGGTGCGGTTGCAGGAGCCGGGTGAGCAGGAACGGTCCGAGCACGGCGGTGGCGAAGGTGAGCTCGAAGCCCTGCGGGCTTCGCTCGCGCGCGCCGTTGAGCACGCCGGCGTTGTGGACGAGGCCGTCGAGCTGTGTGGCCCCTTCATCGAGGGTCGCGGCGAAGCGGCGGACGTCGTCGAGGTCGGAGACGTCGCAGAGCGCGACTTCAGCGGCACCGCCCCCGGCGACGCCGTCGATCACGCGCCGCCGTGCCGCCTCGCCCTTTTCGGCGTTGCGCACCAGCATCCGGACGCGGGCCCCGCAGCGCACCAGCCGCGCGCAGAGCGCCTCGCCGATCCCGGAGCTCGCTCCGGTGACGAGGATCGCGCGGCCCTCGAGCGCGGAGCGCGGGATCTCCTGCCACCAGCGTCGCCTCAGCCGGAAGCCGAGCGAGGTGTAGCCGGGGACGACCGCGAGGTCGAGGGCCCAGTCGAGCGCGGCCCCGAACGGCGAACCGTCCGGGCCTGCGGTTAGCTTGTGTCCAGAGTTCGTCAAGATTTGACAACGGGTTTCTAGCAGGCTACGCTGAATCTGTCAAATGTTTGTCCATACTCTGTCGAGAGCGGTGAGCGTATGAACGGGGGCGCGCCCGGACCGCTTCTGCGGATCGGGGAGCTCAGCCGGCGGACCGGGGTGAGCGCCGACGCGCTTCGGGCATGGGAGCGGCGCTACGGGTTGCTCTCGCCGTCCCGTACCGAGGGCGGCTTTCGCCTCTACTCGGAGGAGGACCTGGGGCGGGTCCGGGCGATGCGCGCGCTGATCGAATCCGGCGTCTCCGCCTCGGAGGCGGCGCGTGAGGCCGCCACGAGCGGGGTCCGATCCGGCGGGGAGGCCGAGGAGGCCGCCGCCGCCGCTCGCCTTCGGTTCGCGCTCGAGTCGTTCGACGAGACCGGAGCGACCGTGGAGCTCGACCGGGCGATCGCGGCGCTCTCGGTGGAGGCCCTCTGCGACTCCGTGGTGCTGCCGGCGCTCGAGGCGATCGGCGACCGCTGGTCGCGGGGCGAAATCTCGGTTGCGCAGGAGCACTTCGCGAGCAATCTCCTGCGAGGAAGGCTCCTCGGGCTCGCCCGCGGCTGGGGCGGCGGCGGCGGCCGGATCGCGATGCTTGCCTGCCCGCCCGGTGAGCTCCACGACATCGGGCTGATCACTTTCGGGCTTGCCCTGCGGGCGAGGGGATGGCGAATCACCTATCTCGGTCCCGACACGCCGATCGGCACGATCGCCGAGACCGCCGAGCACCTCGACCCCGAGCTGATCGTCCTCGCAGCGCTCGCGCCGGAGCGGTTCGCCCCCGTCGCGGAGGAGCTTCGGGACCTGATCCTGCACCACCGCGTTCTGATCGGCGGCGCCGGCGCGAGCGCGCCGCTCGCCGAGCGGTTGGGGGCGACCCTTCTGCCCGCCGGTCCGGTGCGCTCGGCGGCCGACGTGGCCGAGGGTTCCGTCGCGCCCTCGCGCTCAGCCTGAGCGCGTGCGAACGGTTTCGCAGCCGCTCGCGCGGTCGCCGCGGCGGTCGATCTTCGCCCGGTCCTCGCCGCCGCCGCAGTTGACCTTGTCGCGCTCGCCGTCGACGGCCTTGACCCGGTCGTCGCCCGATCCGCCCCTGAGCTTGTCGCGGTCGGACCCGCCGTTGAGCCGGTCGTCGCCCGACTGGCCGAAGAGGCAATCGTCGCCCGCACCCCCGCGCAGCCGGTCGTCGCCCTCGGCGCCGCGCAGCGCGTCGCCGGCGTCGGTGCCTTTCAGGGTGTCGCGGTTCGGCCCGCCGCCCTGGCCGATCGCGCAGTCCGGGCCACCCGCCGGCGCCCGGTCCGCCGCCGCCCGCGCCTGCGCCCGCGAACGCCGAACCGAGGATCGAGAAGTCCGCTGGGCCGCCGTCCGCGGACATGCTCGCGCAGCCCGTGCGCATGTCGTCGCAGACGACCCGCTCGCCGCTCGCCGTCCGCAGGTCGTAGCGGGACGGGAAGTAGAACGAGTAGAGGTTGGGATCGCCAGCGGCGTCGACCTCGCCGTTTCGCTGATCGGTCTGCCAGCGCGTGGTCAGCAGCTCGCGGTCGGCCTGCGCCGCGCAGGCGGCGTCGCCCTGGCAGCGCACGTACTTGTCGAACCACGCGGCCGTGTACCAGGCGATGAGGTCATTGCCGCGCAGGGTCGCCTGGCCGAGGGCGGGGACCGTCTGGCCGGGGATGAACGAGGACTCGAAGTGGGTGCCGCCCCGGATGTTGACCTGCATCGAGTCGACTCCCGCGGCCTTGTAGTCCTCGAAGGCGGCGCTCTTCGACATCGGGTTCGGGGGGTCCGCGGTGTAGGGAGTGGCGACGATCCCGTAGTCGTTCGAGATCCCCAGGGCGGGCTTTGCGGTCGTGGCGTCCGTCCGCGTATCGGGCGCAGAGGCGCACTCGCTCTTCGAGGTCGAGTTGGCGAGGTTGTCCCAGGCGACGAGGGCGTCGACTCGGGGATCCCTCTGGCCCACGAACGAAACCGCCGAGGCGCCGAGGGAGTGGCCCGCAACGCCGATCCGCCCGGGATCGACGAGGTCGTGAAGGGGGTTGAACGCGGCGTTGAGGCCAAGGCCCGTCCGCCGCAGGTGCCGCGGAGCGTGGCTCGTCCCCGAGCTGCAGCTCGGGCGGGGCAGGTAGGGGTTTGCCGGAGTGGAGAGGAGGAAGTCGAGCGCGTCCTCGGTGCCGTCGACGAAGTTTGCCGGCTGCTGGGCCGGCACACCCTCGTCCCGGTCCTCGCCCTCGCCCGGGGTATCCGAGCGGCCCTGGCCCTGGACGTCGTAGGTCAACACCACATAGCCGCGCTGGGCGAGGAACGCGGCGAGGCCCCAGTAGAGCGTCTCCGCCGCCTGGATCGATCCGGTGGTGATCACGATCGCGGGGCGCTTGGCTGGACCGGCCGCGGTCGCCCAGACATTGCCCGAGAGCGTGGCGCCACTTCGGCCCGTGAACAGCACGGGTTCGACCCGCGCGCCCGGCACCGATTTCTCCCAGTCGTAGAAGCGGACGTCGCCGGCGCACTCCCGCTTGCGCTGGTGGCAGACGTTGCCCTCGAAGCTGCGCTGGTCGCCGGTCGGGACCGCCGCCGCCTCGGCCGCCACGATCTGGGCGAGATCGACGTTGTCCTGGGCCTCCTGCTGCGCGAGCCGGGTCTGGAACTCGGGCGTCTTGGTGACGTAGCGCTCGCGCTCGGTCGTCTTCTCGTAGTTCTTGCGCTCAGCCTCGGGATCGAAGGCGAGCGCCGTGGGGGCCGCGACGAGAGCGCAAGCCGCGACCGCGGAGCAGGCGGCGACCCGCCTCGTGTGCCCGAACCGGTTCACGCGGGCGATGCTAGCCACGCGGGATCGGCAGCGCGCCGGGTCCGTAGTCGAGCTCGACCGGGCGACCGGAGCCTGGCGGTTGGCGCCAAGAGATCGTCAGGGGCACCGGGTCGTCGACGACGGTGGCGAGCCGGCCGAGACGGCGTTCCTCGTCCTCGGGGAGCTCGGAGAGCTGGTTCAGCGGTTCGATCGAGGGTACGTAGCCGGAGACGAAGGCGACGGCGGCATCGACCTCGCCGCCGTCGGCGTCGAGGACGCGGAGCTCGTCCGCGTGGAGCTCGATCGGCTCGTCCTCGCTCGCGATCTCGCCCTGGGCGATCCGGTCACGCGGCAGGTTCGGCGGGCGGTAGAGCTTCGGGGGCTCGACCCAGGCGAGCTCCGCCTCCGGCCGGTCGGCCTCGGCGGCCTCGTCTGACCCGCATCCCACGATCCCGCCCAGGGTCGCGATGGCGGCAAGGGCGAGCGCAGCGCGCCGTGCCCTCAACCGCCGTCGCGCGGCGGCGGCAGGTTCATCCAGTCGCATCCCGGCGGGTCGGTGTTGTCCTCGGGGTCCCAGGTGGCGCAGGCGGCGAGGAAGGCGTGCTTGGCCGGGTTCGTCACCAGCGGGTTCTCGCCCCCCGGGCAGGCCGGAAGCGAGGCCGGATCGCTTCTCACGGCGCCGCCGTCTGGGCCGGTATTGCCGGACCAGCAGTTGCGATCGCCGCCCTCGTCCCACCAGAAGTCGGTCCCGTTAGGGGCCGCCCCGCCGCCCGGTGCGACTCCCATCTCGTTGTCGACGCGGCAAGGTCGAGGTCGTCCAGGCGACCCGCGAGGGCTACCTGATGGCCTGGAAGACCAAGGGCAAGCCCGACGGCAACGACGAGTGGTGGGCGCTACCGCCACGACGAGCGCAACACCGGAAACTACGGCATCGACACGAGACCGCCGTCGAAGCCGAAGGTGGTGGGGGCGTCGGGAAGCTCCGTGCGGGTGCGGCTCCCGGGCGACGACTGGATGGCCGGCGAAGCCGAGGAGCTCGTCCTCGACGGGAGGAGAGGCACGGAGGAGATCCGGGTCGCTTCCGCGGCGGGCGAGATCCAGGCGATCGTGCTGCCGGATGGCATTCGCCCGAAGGGGCTCTGGGCCGTCGACGAGGCCGGCAACCGGAGTCCGGCCACGAGGATCCGTTCCTCAGGCTGAGCCTGCGCGCCCGCGAGGGGACCGAGCAAGGCGCACCGGTCGAGCGTCATCATTCGGTGAGCGCTGGGGCGTGACCGAGTGGTCGAAGGGACCGGGCTTTTAACCCGGCTGGCGAAAGCCGCACCGTGGGTTCGAATCCCACCGCCCCAATAGGGGTCTGACCCCTGAGGGGACAGGTCAGTGCCGGAAGTGGCGGCGGCCGGTGAAGACCATCGCGACGCCGGCCTCGTCGCAGGCGGCGATCACCTCGTCGTCGCGCTTCGAGCCCCCCGGCTGGATGATCGCGCGGGCGCCCGCGTCGATCGCAGTCTGCGGCCCGTCGGCGAAGGGGAAGAAGGCGTCGGAGGCGCAGCACCGAGCCCTCGAGCGCCGCGGCAGCCTCCTCGCCGCGCGCCTCGTGGGCCTTGTCGATCGCGATCCGCACCGAGTCGACGCGGCTCATCTGGCCGGCGCCGATCCCGACCGTGCCGCCGTCCTTCGCCAGCACGATCGCGTTCGAGCGCACGTGGCGGCAGACCTTCCAGGCGAACAGCAGGCTCTCCCACTGCTCCTCGGACGGACTCGCCTTCGTCGGCACGGTCATCTCCTCGCGCCCCTCGTTGACCCGGTCCGCGTCCTGGACGAGGAGCCCGCCGCGCACCCGCTTGAGGTCGCGCTCGCCGAGCGGTAGTTGGCGGCGCTCGGTGTCCTCGAGGATCCGGATCGCCTCCTTGCGCGTCAGCACCTCCAGCCCCTCGCGGTCGTAGCCGGGCGCGATCAGCACCTCGACGAAGTTCTCGTGCAGGCGCTCGGCCAGCGCCACAGACACCTCGCGGTTGAGCGCGATCACGCCGCCGAACGCCGAGATCGGGTCGCACGCCAGCGCCTTCTCGTAGGCGTCCTCGATCCCGTCCGCGACCGCCACCCCGCAGGGGTTGTTGTGCTTGATGATCGCGCAGGCGGGCGCCTCGAACTCGGCGACCACCCGCCGCGCCGAGTCCAGGTCGAGCACGTTGTTGAACGAGAGCTCCTTGCCGTGCAGCTTCGCGACCCGCGAGAGCACGTGCGAGCGAACGCCGACCTCGGTGTAGAGCGCCGCCGACTGGTGCGGGTTCTCGCCGTAGGAGAGGTCGAGGAAGCGCTCATACGCCGCGACCCAGTGCTCGGGGAAGACCTCGTAGCGGCCGCCGAACCACCGGCTGATCGCGGCGTCGTAGCGCGCCGTCGACGCGAACGCCTCGTTGGCGAGCCAGTGCCGCGTCTCCCCGGAGATCTCTCCGCCCGACTCCTCGAGCTCGGCCAGCACCGCGTCGTAGCTCGCGGGGCTCACCACCACGGCCACGTGGGCGTGGTTCTTCGCCGCCGCACGGATCATCGTCGGCCCGCCGATGTCGATGTTCTCGACCGCCTCGGCCTCGGTGACGTCCTGCTTGGCGACCGTGCGCTCGAACGGATAGAGGTTGACGCAGACGAGGTCGATCGGCTCGATGCCCTCCGCCTCCAGCGTCGCCCGATGCTCGGGATCGTCGCGCTTCGCCAAGAGCGCCGCGTGGAGGCGTGGATGGAGCGTCTTCACCCGCCCGCCGAGGATCTCCGGCTGCCCGGTCAGCTCCTCGACCGAGCGCACCGTCACCCCGGCGTCCCGCAGCGCGGCCGCCGTGCCGCCGGTGGAGATCACCTCGACCCCGAGCCGCTCGAGACCCGCCGCGAAGTCGGCCACCCCGGTCTTGTCGGAGACCGAGACCAGCGCCCGGCGCACCCGGAGCGCGTCCTCGGCGCCGCCTCCGGCTCCCGTTTCGCCCGTCGCTGCCACCTCCGCCTCCACCGCGGCCGAGTCTATGGGCTCAGCCCCGCACCTCGATCACGCGTGGGTTCGCGGGATCGAAGCTCACCCGGCCGGCGGCGATCAGCCGCACCGCCTCGGGCAGGAGCTCGTGCTCGGTCGCGTGGATCTCCTCCTCGAGCGCCGCCCGGTCCCGGTTCTCCGGGATCGACGATCGGCCGCTGGAGGAGGATCGGCCCCGAGTCGACGCCCTCGTCGACGAAGTGCACCGTGACCCCGGTGACCCGGACCCCGTGCTCGAGCGCCTGGCCGATCGCGTCGAGCCCCGGGAACGCCGGCAGCAGCGCCGGGTGGACGTTGACGATCCGGTTCTCGAAGCGGCGGACGAAGCCCGGCGTCAGGAGCTGCATGTAGCCGGCGAGTACGACCAGGTCGACCTCGAGTCCCTCGAGCCAGTCGCCGATCGCGGCGTCGCGGGCCTCGCGGTCCGAGTGCTCGGAGAGCGGGAAGGTCGCGGTCTCGACCCCCGCCCCCCGCGCGCGCTCGAGCGCCTGGGCCCCGGGCTTGTCCGAGCCGACGCCGACCACGGTCGCCTCCCGGCCGTGGACCGTGTCGAGGATCGCCTGGAGGTTGGTCCCGGTCCCGGAGGCGAGGACGGCGACCCGAAAGCTCAAGCCGCCAGCCCGGTCGTGACCAGCTTCGGGAAACTTGCCCCCCGTCGAGCGCAGACGGCCGCTCGCGATCAGCCCGTCGACCCGCTCGAGCACCTCCTCGCTTCGCCACTCGCCGAAGGCGCCGTAACCCGGCAGCTCGTCGTAGCCGTACTTGAGCACCACCTTGCTGCGTCCGCCGCGGAGGATCTCGACCGTGCGCGTCCGCCCGACGGGTGGGGAGGCGGTCTCGACCACCGTGACGATCGCGCCATCGATGTCCCCCGCCTCGCCCGAGCCGACCGGCGCCGCCACCGCCGCGCGCGGCCGCGCGACGTCCAATGCCCCATCGCAGACGTCGCAGCAGCGGCCGTCGGCAATGGCCTCCCCCCGGTCGCCGAAGTGGCGCTGGATCGCCTCGCGCCGGCAGCGCTCGCCCTCGACGTATCCCCAGACCTCCCGGTACTGGCGCCAGCGGTGGGACTTCGCCTCGGGGTTCTCCGTCTGGTTGATGAAGAAGACATGGAGGCCCTTGTCGCGGTTCTCGGCCAGCAGCACGCACCGCGACGGCAGCCCGTCGCGGCCGGCGCGGCCGGCCTCCTGGTAGTAGGCCTCGAGCGAGGACGGGACCGCCTCGTGGATGACGGTTCGCACGTCGGCCTTGTCGACCCCCATGCCGAAGGCGTTGGTGGCGACGACGACCGGCGCCTCGCCCGACATGAACGCCCGCTGCGCCGCCGCCCGCGGCTCCCGGTCCATCCCCGCGTGATAGGCGGGCACCGGGACGCCGAGCTCACGGGAGAGGCGCCCGGCGGCCTCGTCGGTCTTCTTCCGCGTCCCCGCGTAGACGATCGCCGGCAGCGCCCCGGGCTCCGACAGGAGCTCCTGCGTCGCCGCCCGCTTCGTCCGCTCCGAGCGCACCGCGACCACGTCGTAGGAGAGGTTGGGGCGGTCGAAGCCGGTGGTGATCCGAACCGGCGCGCGCAGGCCGAGCCGCCGAATCACGTCGACCGCGACCCGCGGCGTCGCCGTCGCCGTCGCCGCGAACAGCGAGCCGACGTCGAGCCGCCGCGCGATCTCGCCGAGCCGGAAGTAGTCGGGCCGGAAGTCGTGGCCCCACTGGCTCACGCAGTGGGCCTCGTCGACGACGAACAACCCGATCTCCGCCGCGCTCAGCCGCTCGACAAAGCCCGGCGCCGCAAAGCGCTCCGGCGCCACATAGAGAAGCCGCACCTCCCCCGCGAGCGCCCCCTCCAGCGCCGCGCGGTTCTGCGCGCCGTCGCGCTGGGCGTTGATCAGCTCCGCCTCGCGTCCCGAGCCCCTCGACCTGGTCCTGCATCAGCGAGACCAGCGGCGAGACCACGACGGCCAGCCGCCGGTCGACCAGCGCCGGGAGCTGGTAGCAGAGCGACTTTCCCGCGCCGGTGGGCATCACCAGCATCACGTCGCGCCCGGCCAGCGCCGCCTCGACCGCCTCGCGCTGCCCCGGCCGGAAGCCGGGATGGCCGAAGTGTCGGCGCAGCGCCTCGCTCGGGTCGATCCGGCTCACTCCCAAAGGATCAAGCCGCCAGCGGCGGAACCTCGCCCCTGCGGCGACCTAGTCCAGCTGCTTCTTCCTGGCGAGCTCGAGCGTCCAGGTCGCGTTGATCGACGCGGTTTCCTGAAAGCCCGGCTCGCTTGTGGTCTGCGACCCGGAGATGGGGAACGAGTAGCCCTTGCGCGGGTGTCGGCCGTCGATCGGCATCGGGTAGACCTCTGTGTTCTTGTCCCCGTAGCTTCCGTAGTCGAGGCCGCTGACCCCGAGCTCGTGCTGCTTGTCCGTGCCCTCGTCGTGGTCGAGCGACGCGTTGAGGATGTCCGGGCCGTCGTTGACCTCGGAGGACGTGCCGAACACGCTGTTGGTGTTGGTCTGAGTCCTGGTCGCCGCCCCCTCCATCTCCTGCGCGAGGACACCGCCCGTGACCGAGCCGAAGTTGTGCTTCCGCGAGGTGCGGATCTGGATCGGCTTGTCCTTGCTGCGAAGGTTCCAGTTCGCGTCGTCGGTGTAGTCGTCCGTCTCGACCCCGGTGGACGTCTCCGTCTCGAGGTGGCCCTGCCGGTGCCACTCGCCGGAATAGGTGACCACGTAGGTGCGCAGGATCGTGTCGTCGCCCTTGTCGCCCTTGCCCTTTCAGGGCTTGGCGGCGGCTCCCGCAGGCAGAACGAGGATCCCGACCAGCACCGCCACCGCAATCGTCACCCTGATTCCCCGCATCCGGGACCGAGCCTACCCCCCGCCGGCGGGCCGGTGGGAATTTCAGCGCGCGCCGGCGACCGGCTCGAGCTGCTCGAGGGCGAACTTCCCGTTCGCCTCCTCCGGCGACCCGAGCGGGTACTCGCCGGTGAAGCAGGCGTCGCAGTGCGACTCGCGCGGGGTCCCGACCGCCTCGTAGACCCCGTCGATGGAGAGGTAGGCGAGCGAGTCGGCCCCCAGCTCCGCCGCGATCTCCCGCCTCGGTCCGGTCGTGCGCGATCATCTCCTCGCGGGTCGACATGTCGATCCCGTAGTGGCAGGGATGGCGGATCGGGGGGGCGGAGATCCGCAGGTGGACCTCGCTCGCGCCCGCGTCCTTGAGCATGCCGACGATCTGCCTGGTCGTATTGCCGCGCACGATCGAGTCGTCGACCACGACGACGCGCTTGCCCGAGACGATCTCCGGCAGCGGGTTGAACTTCATCCGCAGGCCGTGCTTTCGCAGCTCCTGACCCGGCTGGATGAAGGTCCGCCCGACGTAGCGGTTCTTGATCAGCCCGTCGTCCTTGGGGAGGCCCGACTCGCGCGCGAACCCGTTCGCCGCCGGGTTGCCGGAGTCGGGCACCGAGATCACCAGGTCGGCGTCGACCGGCGCCTCGCGGGCGAGGATCTCGCCCATCCGGCCGCGCACCTGCTGGAGCACCCGCCCCTCGAGCCGGCTGTCGGGACGCGAGAAGTAGATGTGCTCGAAGACGCAGAACGCCTGCCGCTCCGAGGGCACCGCCTGGCGTGACTCGAGTCCCTCGGCCGTCAGCGACACGAGCTCCCCCGGCGAGACCTCGCGGATCAGCTCGGCGCCGATGATGTCGAAGGCGCAGCTCTCCGAGGCGACCACGTAGCGGTCGCCGAGCCGCCCCAGCGAGAGCGGCCGCACCCCGTAGGGGTCGCGGAAGGCGACCACGGCGTGCTTGGTCATCACCACGGTCGAGTAGGCGCCCTCGAGCCTCGGCATCGTCTCGGCGACGGCGTCCTCGATCGTCCGGCCCCCGTGGCTGGACAGGAGCGCCGCCATGATCTCCGAGTCCGACGTCCCGCGGAACGGGAGGCCGCGCTCGCGCAACTCGTTGTAGAGCTCGACCGCGTTGGTCAGGTTGCCGTTGTGGGCGAGCGCCAGCTCGCGCCCGTCGTCGCGCCAGACCGGCTGCGCGTTCTCCCAGGCGCCGCCGCCGGTAGTCGAGTAGCGGACGTGCCCGATCGCCATGTCGCCCTCGAGCGCGCGCAGCTTCTCCTCGTCGAAGACCTGCGAGACCAGTCCGAGCTCGCGCAGGGCGGTGATGTGCCCGCCCTCGCAGGTGGCGATTCCGGCCGACTCCTGGCCGCGGTGCTGGAGGGCGTAGAGGCCGAAGTAGGCGAGCCGGGCGACCTCGTGCGTAGGCGCGTAGACGCCGAACACCCCGCACTCGTCTCGGGGTCCGTCGCGATCGTCGATCTCGCGGCCGAATGCGGCCTCGGAAGGGATCATTGAGGGATCTGACCGATAGTCGGAGGGTCCTTGGACCCAGGCGGGCTACCTGGGAAGCAAGGGTAGCAACGGGCGCGGCGTCGGCCCCGGCCTTTTCAACGCGGCCAAAACGTCATAGATTGCCCCCCACACAGTCCACGGAGGAGGAGTCCGAATGCGCTTTCGACCCCTGTTGAGCCTGCTGATCGCCCTCGCGGCCTTGTCGCTCGTTGCCGCCGGCTGCGGCGACGACGAGGAGGAGCCGGCGACCACGGCGACCACCACCGAGACGGCGACCGGCCCGACCGGGGAGGAGGGCGGCGCCGCTGCCGGCGCAACGGCGGTCGGCATGACCGAGTACGCGTTCGACCCGTCGGACCTCTCGGTCTCCGAGGGCGACTCGGTCGAGGTCAGCAACGACGGCGAGCTCCCGCACAACCTGACCGTGGACGGCGAGGACGTCGCCACCGACGACATCGACCCGGGCGGCTCCGAGGAGCTGACGGTCGACCTGGCGCCGGGCGACTACGACTTCGTCTGCACGATCGGCGACCACGCCGCTCAGGGCATGGAGGGAACGCTGACGGTCGAGTAGGGGCGCGGTCAGGCGCTGACGAGCACGGCGCCGATCACACCGACAAGCCCGACCATGATCCCTCCGCCGACTCGGAGGAGGGTGAAGCGAAGCGCTGCGATCTCGCCGCCGAGCTCGGCGCGCAACCCGCCGATCTCTCCCCCCAGTTCGGTGCGCAACCCTCCGATCTCTCCCCCCAGTTCGGTCGCGTACCCCCCCGATCTCTCCCCCCAGTTCGGTGCGTACCCTCCCGATCTCCGTTCGCAACGCGCCGAGCTCGCTCCGTAACTCGGTCCGAAGGTCGCGGAGCTCAGCATCCACACGTTCGAATCCCTGATCCATGCGTCTCGACAGGTCATCGAGGCGCTCGTCGGTCCACGCCATGCGTTCCATCCCGAGCAGGGTAACCGCAGGCGATGCACAGATCAGGAACGATTGTGCAGACTTCGTGCCGTAACCGTCAGAGCGCGTCCGGGATCCGCAGCCGCAGACCGGTCAGCTCGAGCAGGCCCTCGACCTGCGAGCGGAGCTCAGTCGTGATCGCGAGGCGGATCCCCTCGCCGCCGAACGACTTGTCGGCGACGACCAGCGCGCTGAGCCCGGTCGAGTCCATGAAGCGGACGTCGGAAAGATCGAGGACGACGCCCGAGCACTCCGACCACAGGCTCGGATCGAGGCAGTCGTTGAGCTCCTCGACCGTGCCGAGGTCGACCTCGCCGTGCGCGCGGATGATCCCGGTCGGGGAGTCGCCGTCCTGCGCCGGCGGACACCGTTCGACCTCGACGTAGAGCCGAGGCCCTCCTTGGCCCCTTGGACGGTCCATCGGCAAAAGCCTGTCAGATCGCCGCGCGGTCGAGCCGCTCGCCGAGCGAGCGCCACGCGCGGGCTCGCTTCCTCCAGAGGGACCGAGAGCTCCGCCTCGGCGGCGGAGATCTCGATCGATTCGCCGCCCGCCTCGCCGATCAGGAAGGCGCCGGGCGAGCCCACCGACTCGACCAGCCGCTCGATCGCCTCGCGCTCGCCGGCGACGACGAAGCCGCCTGGCCCCTCGCCGAACAGCGCCGTCTCCCCCGAGCATCCACGCGACTCGACCAGGTCGTCGAGGTCGGCACGCGACACCGACGCCGCCCGCGATCGCCGACTCCGCGAGCGCCGTCGCCAGGCCGCCGTCGCTGACGTCGTGCGCCGTGCGGACCTCGCCGGCGCGCACCGCCTCGCGGACCAGCTCGATCGCGGGACGCACCAGCTCGATCGGCAGGCTCGGCAGGCCGGGGCCGAGCTCGCCGCGCCGCTTCGCCAGCTCCGAGCCCGCCAGCGACGGCGCGAACGGGCCGACCAGGGCGATCGCGTCGCCGTCGGCGAACGCCATCGTGGCCGACGCGCTCCGGGTCGGGCAGCTCGCCGACCATGCCGACCACCGGCGTCGGGTAGATCGGCCCGGAGTCGGTCTCGTTGTAGAGCGAGACGTTGCCGCCGACGACCGGGACGTCGAGCGCCCGGCAGGCGTCGGCGAGCGCCTGGGTCGAGCGGTCGAGCTGCCAGGCGACGTTCGGCTTCTCCGGGTTGCCGAAGTTGAGGCAGTTGGTCAGCCCGAGCGGCTCGGCGCCGACGCAGGCGAGGTTCTGGGCGCACTCGAGCACCGCCTCGACCGTGCCCGCGTAGGGGTCGCATGCGACCCGGCGGCCGTTGCCGTCGATCGAGAGCGCGATCGCGCGACCGGACTCGGGGATCGTCAGCACCGCGGCGTCGGCCGCCTCGGGCCGGCGCACCGTCCGCGAGCCGACGATCGAGTCGTACTGCTCGAAGGCCCAGCGCTTGCTCGCGATGCTCGGCGCTGCCAGGAGCCTCAGCAGCGTCTCCCCGGCGTCGGCGTCGGCAGCCGCGTCGCCGTTCCCGTAGATCCATCCCTCCGGCTCGTCGGGCTCGAGGTCGTAAAGCGGGCACTCGTCGACGAGCGCGGAGACCGGCATCTCGCCGACGACCTCGCCGTCGCGGAGGATCCGGATCAAGCCGCCGTCGGTCACCTCGCCGATCACCGCGGCGCCGGTCTGCCAGCGCTCGCAGGTCGCCGAGCACCTCGTCGACCCGGTCCGGCTCGACCACCGCGAGCATCCGCTCCTGCGACTCGGAGACCATGATCTCGAACGGCTCCATGTCGGCCTCGCGCAGCGGCACCCGGGCGACGTCGATGTCGATCCCGACCCCGCCGGCGGAGGCCATCTCGCCGGACGAGGAGGTGAGCCCGGCGGCGCCGAGGTCCTGGAGCGAGACGAGCAGGCCGCGCTCGAGCAGCTCGAGGCAGCACTCCATCAGCTTCTTCTCCTCGAACGGGTCGCCGATCTGCACCGTAGGGCCGCTTCTCGTCGCCCTCCTCGAGCTCGGCCGAGGCGAGCACCGAGGCGCCGCCGATCCCGTCGCGCCCGGTCGACGCGCCCATCAGCACGACCGCGTTGCCGATCCCCGCCGCCGCGGCGCGGACCATCCGGTCGGTTCGCGCGATCCCGGCGCACATCGCGTTGACCAGGCAGTTCTGCTCGTAGGGCGCCTCGAAGTGCGACCTCGCCGCCGACCGTCGCGAACCCCGATCGAGTTGCCGTAGTGGCCGATCCCGGCGACGACGCGGTCGAAGAGGTAGCGCGAGCGCTCGGAGTCGAGCTCGCCGAAGCGAAGCGAGTCGAGCACCGCGATCGGCCGCGCGCCGAGCGCGAAGACGTCGCGGAGGATCCCGCCGACCCCGGTCGCCGCGCCCTGGAACGGCTCGACCGCGCTCGGGTGGTTGTGCGACTCGACCTTGAAGGCGACCGAGTAGCCGTCGCCGACGTCGACCGCCCCGGCGTTCTCACCCGGGCCCCATCACCACCCGCGGCCCCTCGGTCGGCAGCCGCCGCAGGAGCTTCCGCGAGTGCTTGTAGGCGCAGTGCTCGGACCAGAGCAGCGAGAACATCGCCAGCTCGACCTCGTTCGGCTCGCGCCCGAGCAGCTCGACGATCCGCTCGTACTCGGAGTCGGTCAGCCCGAGGGCGCGATGGGGTGCCTCGGCGGAAACGCTCACTGCGCTTTGAGTATCACGAAGCGGGCGGCGCGAGCGCCCCGCCGACCTGTCCCATCGGGTCAGACCCCTTGGGGGTCAGACCCCGTCAGTTACTCGCACCAGGTGCGGCCGCCGAGGGCTTCGCGGTCGCGGCCCTCGATGCCGGTGCAGTCGCGCAGGTCCTGCGAGCGGGTCAGCATCTCGTTCGAACGGGACGGACTCCGGCGTGCCCGGTGACGAGTCCGGGTGCCGCCAGGCTCTGGAGCTGGAACGGGTCGGTGGCGAGGTCGTAGAGCTCGTACTCGACGCCGGTCGGGAGCGCAGTGCAGCCGCCGGTCGCGGGGTCGATCGCGCCGCGGTGCTCGATCAGGATCGCTGTCGGGGTGCGGATGCCGGTGTAGGTCGCAGGCGCGCCCGTCGGCCTCGACCGGGACTTGCCGCGGTCGAGCTCGACCACGATCGCGCGGTCCTCGGGCCAGGCCCCTCGTCGCGCTTGCGAGCAGCGGCAGCATCGAGCGGCCGTCGAGCGTGCGGCAGTCCGCGCATCGCTCGACTGCACGGCTCGGCGCCGGCGAAGTCGAGGATCGTCGGCGCGAGGTCGATGTTCGACACCGGCAGCCCGACCCTGCGCGGCGGCTTGCTCGCCGAGCACGTCCTTCGGCGCGCTGATCACCAGCGGCACCCGCAGCGCCTCCTCGTAGGGGTTCTGCTTCGAGACCGGGATCCGGTGCTCGCCCGCGAAGAACCCGTTGTCGGAGAGGAAGATGAACACGGTCTCGCTCGAGCTCGCCGGCCTTCTTCACCGCGTCGTAGATCGCGGCGACGCTGCGGTCGACCGAGGCGCAGCGACGCGAGCGCGCAGGTGTGGCGGTCCTGAAGCCGCGCCCGCGTCTCCGCGTCGAGCCGCGGCATCGTCTGCATGAACGAGGGCTTGTCGGAGACGTCCTCCTCGTTGAAGCTGGGCGGCGTCGGCAGCGGCTCGCCGGCGAACAGGCCCGTAGTCGACCGGGTCGGGCACGGCGCCGTCCGTCGCAGCGCCAGGCGTCGGCGACGGTGCCGCCTCCTCGCCGACCGAGATGTGCGGGGCGTAGTGGTCGAGCTGGAGGAAGAACGGGTCTTCCTTCGGCGCGTAGCGCTCGATCAGCGAGTCGGAGCGCTCGGTCAGGACACGGCCGAGATAGTCCTCCGGCGCGGCGCCGTGCGGCTCCACACCGCCGTTCACCTGAGCTCGTAGTTGAAGTAGTGCGGCGCGATCGACGCTGTGCCACTCGTCCCAGCCCGGCGCGGCGACGCGGTCGGAGCTCGACCGACGTCGGCGTACTGGTTCATGAACTTGCCGACGTGGATCGTCGTGTAGCCGGCGCGCGTCGAGCCAGACCGGGAGCGTGTTGTCCTTCTCGCGCAGGTCGTCGTAGTTGTTCCGCAGGACCCCGTTGTTGTGCCCGTACTGGCCGGTGATCAGCGTCGCCCGCGAGGGGCAGCAGAGCGGGCGTGGTCGACGATCGCCTCGGTGAACGTCGTGCCGGTCTTGGCCAGGAGCTGCCGCGTCTTCGGCATCGTCCGCGCGTCGTAGTGCGGCGAGCGTCTGGTCGTCGGTGAGGACCATGACGATGTTCGGCGGGCGACGGAGTCGGCGGCTCGGGCTTCGGCTTCTTCGGCTCCGCCGGCGGCGGCGAGCCGGCGAGCACGAGCACGATCGCCACGGCTGTCACGGTCGCGCGCCTCATTCGCAGTAGTGCCCGGAGGACGGGCCGCGGGTCGCGGCCGGCGAGCCCGGCGCAGTCGCGAAGCTCCGTCGAGCCGTTCCGGCCAGCGTCCGCTCGAGCGGCGGTCGCGCGTGTCCGTCCGGCGAACGGAGGCCGGGCTGCGGTCCGGCAGGCGAGGTTCTCGAGCTGGAACGGGTCGGCGCCGAGGTCGTAGAGCTCGCGCTCGTCGACCGGCTCGCAGGCGCCGCTCGCGGCGACCGCGCTCGTGTGCTCGACGTAGAGGGTGCCGGCGCCGGCCGGGCCCGGGGTCCGAATGCCCCGAGTAGGCGCAGGCGCGCCCGCCGATGTCCGACGGCGAGCCGATCCGCTCCAGCTCGATCACCAGGTCGCGCTCGGCGGGCCACGCCGCGCTCGCGCCCCGCGCAGCAGCGGGACCAGCGAGTGCCCGTCCATGGTCCGGCAGGCTGCCGGAGGCGCGCGCAGGGCCTCGCCTCCCGCGAGCTGCAGGATCGTCGGAGCGATGTCGATGTTCGCGACCGTATCTGTCGACCACCGGGACCCTCGGCCCGTCGCGGAGCGCCTTCGGATAGCGCGACCGCGAGCGGCACGCGGATCCCCTCCTCGTAGGGATTGTGCTTCTTGTCGGGGATCCGGTGCTCGCCGAAGTAGTAGCCGTTGTCGGAGACGAAGATGACCACCGTGTTCGACGAGCTCGCCCGTCGCGCTCGCAGCGCGCCGAAGAGGTCGCGGACGCCGCGGTCGACCGCGCGCAGCGAGCGCGAGGGTGCAGCGCTAGCGCCGGGTGATCCGGCGCAGCTGTCGCCTCGTCGAGCGGCGGCAGCTCGCGGACGAACGACGGCTTGTCGGACGACGTCGGCCTCGTTGAAGGCGGGCCCCGCGGCGGGAGGGCGCTCGTGGAAGCGATCGGCGGTCGCGGGGATCGGGGATCGGGCTCGACTTGCAGCCGACCGTCCGCTCGCCGCTCGCCTGGTGCGGGGCGATGTGGTCGATCTGGAGGAAGAACGGCTCCGGCTCCGGCGCGAAGCTCTCGATCAGCTGGGAGGCGCGGGCGTTGATCACCCGGGTCGACGTAGTCGTCGTGTCCGATTGCCGTAGCGGACCGTGCTTGCCGTTGACCTCGAACTCGTAGTCGAAGTAGTCGCTGCCGCCGGTGATCGTCCGCCACTCGTCCCACCCGGGCGCGACCTCGTGCGGCTCGGTGACCGGCTCGTAGAAGTTGAGGTAGCGCCCGACGTGCATCGTCCGGTAGCCGGCCTGTCTGGAGCCAGACCGGGAGCGTGTTCCCCTTCTCGGCGAGCGGGCCGTATTCGTTTCTCAGGACGCCGTTGTTGTGTCCGTACTGGCCGGTCAGCATGCGTCGCCCGCGACGGGCAGCAGAGCGGCGTGGTGACGAAGGCGTTGTCGAAGCGCGTCCCGGTCCCCTCGATCAGGTCGGTGGTGTGCGGCATGACCTCCGGCGTGTAGGAGGCGAGCGTCTGGTCGTCGGTGACGATCAGGACGACGTTCGGGCGCCCGCCCTCGTCGCCCGCGCCACGCGCGGCCGCGGTGGCCGGCGCGGCGACCGCGAGCGCCGCGAGCAGCGCCGCCGGTCCGATCAGCCCTACTCGCACCAATGCCCCGAGGGGGGCAGGGGGTCGCGGCCCTCGATCCCCGCGCAGTCGTGCGAGCCTCGCGGCGCGCTGCGCGAGGGCGGCCTCGGTGATCGCGTCGGGCGAGCCGGGGGCGGCGCCGTGGCGGCTTTCGAGCTCGAACGGGTCGGCCTCGAGGTCGTACAGCTCGGTGTCGTCGACCGGCTCGCAGGCGCGGGTGCGCGGGTTGAGCGCCTCGGTGTGGTGGACGTAGAGGTGGCTCGGGAGCGCGCACGCCGGAGTAGGTGCAGGCGCGGCCGCCGAGGATCGGAGCGTTGAGCGCGATCCGCTGGAGCTCGACCGCGAGCGAGCGGTCGGTCGGGATCAAGCCCGGCCTGACCCGAGCGATCAGCGGGACCAGCGAGCGGCCGTCGAGCGTCCGGCAGGCGCCCTCGGCGGTGCAGGGGCCGGCGCCGGCGAGGTCGAGGATCGTCGCGGACGACGTCGAAGTTGCGCGACCAGCTCGCCGACCGAGCTCGGCGAGCTCGGCGCCGCCGAGGTACTGCGGCGGAACCCGGATCGCGAGCGGGATCCGCAGCGCCTCCTCGTAGGGGTTCTGCTTCGCGTCGGGGATCCGGTGCTCGCCGTAGTAGAAGCCGTTGTCGGAGACGAAGATCACCGCGGTCGTCGTCGAGCTCGCCGCTTCGCTCGAGGGCCCGGAACAGGTCCGCGACGCCGCGGTCGACCCCGCGGAGCGAGGCGAGCGCGCAGCCGTAGCGGCGCTCGAGGTCGCGGATCTTCTTGCGCTTCAGGAGCTTCAGGCGCTGGACGAACGACGGCTTGTCGGAGACGTCCGCCTCGTTGAAGTTGGGCGGCTCGGGCAGCGCGACGTCCTCGAAGCGCTCGTAGTCCTCGGGGTCGGGCACCGCGGCCTGTCGCAGCGGTCCTTGTCGCCCGGCGCGATGTGGGGCGCGTAGTGGTCGAGCTGGAGGTAGAAGGGCTTCGCGCGCCCGCCGCCTCCTCCACCTGCTCGACCGCGATCTCGCTCAGCACCCGGGTCAGGTAGTCGTCGTGCTCGTCGCCGTAGCCCTTCTCTCGGCCGTTGATCCGGAGGACGTAGTCGTAGTAGCAGTAGCGCTCGAGCGCCGTGTGCCACTCGTCCCAGCCGGGGGCGACCGTGTTCGCGCCGCGGGTCTTCTTGTAGCGGTTCATCTACTTGCCGACGTGGATCGTCCGGTAGCCCGCGGCCTGGAGCCAGGCCGGCAGGGTCGAGCTGTCGTCGCGCGAGCAGCCCGTAGTCGTTCTCGAGCACGCCGTGGTTGTGCGCGTACTGGCCGGTGAGGAGGCTCGCCCGCGAGGGGCAGCAGAGCGGCGTCGTCGCGATCGCCTGCTCGAAGTCGGTGCCCTGGCGGACGATCAGCTTGGTCGTCTTCGGCATCGTCTCGCGGCTCATCGACTCGAGCGTCTGGTCGTCGGTCATCACCATGACGATGTTCGGGCTGCGCGGTCGCGCCTGGGCGTCCGGCGTCGCCGGTCGGCCCAGATCGCTGCGACGAGCGCCGCCGCCGCGGCGAGCGCGAAGGCGAGCCGCCGGAGTGGGGGCCGAGGCGCTCATTCGCAGAACGGCTGGTTGGGGGCGTCCTTGTCGCGGCCGCGGATCCCGGCGCAGTTCCGCAGCCGGTTGAGCCGGTCGGCGAGCTCGATCTGGAGCGTCGGACGGCGGCAGCAGGCTCGTGGTCTGCGTCGCCTGGCTCGAGAGCTGGTACGGGTCGGCGGTCAGGTCGTAGAGCTCGCGCTCGTCGATCGGGCCGCAGAGCCCGAGTCGTCGGATCGAGCGCCTCGGTGTGCTCGACGTAGCGATAGCCCGGGCACCTGGACGCCCTGGTAGGCGCAGATCCCGCTGCAGGCCGTCCTCGACCGGGAGGCGCCGCCGTCGCGGTCGAGCTCGACCAGCGAGCGCCGCGGTCGGCGGGATAGTTCTCCTTCCTCCGGCGCAGCAGCGGCATCAGCGAGCGCCCGTCCATCGACCGGCAGCGGTGGCCATCGGGCTTCTTGCAGGCGTCGGCGTCCGCGAAGCCGAGGATCGTCGGCGCGATGTCGATGTTGGCGACCGGCTCGCTGACCTCGGCGCGGCGGGCGCTCGCGCGAGGTAGCTCTGCGCGGCGCGCGGATCAGGAGCGGCAGTCGGCCGCCTCCCCGTAGGCGTAGCTCTTCGAGCTCGGGATCCGGTGCTCGCCGTAGTAGTAGCCGTTGTCCGAGAGTGAAGATGACGATCGTCTCCTCTTCCTCGCCGATCGCGGCGAGCGCCTCGTCGATCGCGGCGATGCTGCGATCGACCTCGCGCAGCGAGCCGAGCGCGCAGCGGTAGCGGCGCTCGATGTTGTCGATCTGGTCGGGCGTCGAGCGGCGGCAGTCGTCTGGATGAACGAGGGCTTGTCGGTCACGTCGTCCTCGTTGAAGGAGGGGGGCCGCGGCAGCGGCTCGCCGTCGAAGGCGTCCTCGTCCTGGGGGCCCGGGATCGCGGCGCCGAGGCAGCCGCCGCCGTTCTCCTCGCCGCCGGAGGTGTGCGGGGCGAGGTGGTCGAACTGGAGGTAGAAGGGCTTGCGACTGCGGCCCGAAGCGCTCGACCATCTCCACCGCGCTCTCGGTGAGCACCGTGGTCAGATAGTTCTCCGGCGCGTTCGGGTAGTCGACCGTGCCGCCGTTGACCGACAGCGTGTAGCCGTAGTAGCGGCGGGGCTTGATCAGCGAGTGCCACTGCTCCCAGCCCGGCGCGGGCCGGGTACGGGCGCGGGCGACGTTCTCGTAGCCGTTCAGGTAGCGGCCGACGTGGATCGTCGTGTAGCCGATCGCGTTTCGAGCCAGGTCGGCAGCACGTTTCGCTTCTTGTTGAGCAGCCGGTACTTGTTGTCGAGCACCCCGTTGTTGTGGCCGTACTCGCCGGTGATCATCGAGGCCCGCGAGGGACAGCAGAGCGGAGTCGTCGCGATCGCGTTGGTGAAGGTCGTCCCCTGCCCACCGATCCGCGCTCAGCGTCTCGGGCATCGTCTCGTCGTTCAGCATCTCGAGCCGTCTGGTCGTCGGTGACGACCAGGACGATGTTCGGCTGCTCGGCCTGCTTCGGGCGCTCGTCCTTCTGCGCCTGCGCGACCGGCGCGGCGATCAGCGCGCAGCGCCGCGACGAGGCCGAGGGCGACCGCTCTACTCACAGAATGCGGACCCCGATGTGGGCTGGTCGCGGCCGGAGATCCCGGCGCAATCGCGGAGCAGGTCGAGTCGCGCCGAGAGCGCGGCGTCCTCGCCGAGGTTGTCGAGCTCGAACGGGTCGGAGCGCAGGTCGTAGTTCTCCACCTCGAGCGCGTCGCGGCAGATGTGGTCGCTCGGCTGCGGCACGCTCGTGTGCTCGACGTACATGGTGCGGGTGGTGCGAAAGCCCGAATAGGAGCAGCTCAGGGTCGGCTTGACCGTGTCCTTGCCCTGGGTCAGCTCGACGACGACGCCGCGGTCGGAGGGAAAGTTGTTGCGACCCTCCAGCAGCGGCACGAGCGAGCGCCCGTCCATGGTCCGGCAATCGCCGCCCTCGGCGCAGGGCTCGGCGCCGGCGAGGTCGAGGATCGTCGGCGCGAGGTCGATGTTGGCGACCTCGTGCGATACCTCGCGGACCCGCTCGTCGCCGGTCAGCGAGCGCGGCATCCGGATCAAGAGCGGCACGTGGATCGTCTCCTCGTACGGGAGCGTCTTCGAGCCCGGGATGCGGTGCTCGCCGTAGAAGAACCCGTTGTCGGAAGTGAAGATCACGACGGTGTCCTCGAGCAGCCCCTGCTCCTGGAGAAGCTCCATCAGATCCTTCACCCCCTCGTCGACCGAGCCAAGGGAGCCGAGCGCGCAGCGGTAGGACTCGCGCATCCGCTCCTTCGCGCCGTTCGACAACCGGGCGCGGCGCTGGACGAAGACCGGCTTGTCCTCGATCTCGCGCTCGTTGAAGGAGTCGGGCTTCGGGAGCTGGCGGTTCGAGTAGCGGTTGAAGGGGCCCCGCTCGGAGCCGGAGAACTTGCCGCACTCACCGGAGAGATCGCCGGAGCCGGAGTGGGGCGCGTAGTGGTCGAGCTGGATGTAGAAGGGGTCCTCGCCGGCGCCGAGGTCGCTGATCAGCCGCCCGGCTCGCTCGGTCAGGACGTTGGTCAGGTAGTCGGCGTGCTCTTCGCCGTAGGCGACCGGCTCGCCGTTGACCTGGAGCTCGTAGTCGAGGTAGCGGCGGGGCTTGAGCAGCGTCGCCCACTCGTCCCAGCCGGGGGCGACGGTCGTGATCGGGCCGACCGCCTTCTCGTAGCCGTTCAGGAACTTGCCGAGGTGGGCGGTGGTGTAGCCGGCGCGCTGGAGCCAGACCGGGAGCACGTTGCCCGGCTCGACGAAGGCGGGGTAGCCGTGCTTGTTGGAGAGGATCCCGTGGTTGTGCGCGTACTGGCCGGTCAGGAAGCTGGCGCGCGAGGGGCAGCAGTGGGGGGTGGTGACGAGCGCCTGGCGGAACTCGGTGCCCTTTTGGCCGATGAAGCGCTCGGTCTTGGGCAGCGCCCGCATCTGCTCGAGGGTCTGGTCGTCGGTGGTGATGACGAGGAAGTTCGGCTTGCCGGCGCCCTGGGAGGTGGCGGGCTGGCCCTGGGTCGGATTCGTCGGATCGCCCTGCCCGGGCAGCTCCGGGGTCGGTGCCTGGCCCGACGCGGGCAGGGCGAGCGCCGCGCAGGCGAGGGCGCTTGCGAGCAGTGCTGCGATCAGCAGCTTGCGATTTAGGCTCGGTGCGAGCATCGAGTCTTGAGAACACGCGTGGCGCCGCCAAAGCGCGCCGGAAGGGAGTCGTCCCGCCCGCCCCGGCCGCGGCGCCCGAGGGCAGGATTCTAGAAGGTCGTCACCCAGGCCTCGCCAGCTCGTAGCCGAGGTCGGCGAGGAGCGGGCCCGCCTCGGCCTCGAAGGCGGCGATCTGCTCGGGGGTCATGTCGCGGCGCCAGCGTCCGGCGCGCTCGCGCTGCGGGGGCTTGGAGACGTTGGCGTGCTGGGCGGCCCGCTGCTCGGCGCGTGATCGCGGTGCCGCCGCCAGAGCCGCGGTCGAACTCGCGGATCGTCTCCGCCATCCGCTCCTCGGCGTCGCGGTGGTAGTCGAGCATCGCCGGGTCGAAGTCGAGGTCGGTCAGCTCGCAGACCCGGCGCAGGAGCGGCTCGGCGTCTGAGACCAGGTCCTCGTAGCGAAGCTCGAGATAGCCGCCGACGCGGCGGGACGCCCTGCGCGCCTTCTCGATCCCGGCCACCCACTCGCCGGCGGCCTCGGTGACCTCGTCGGCGCCGTGGTGGACCTCGAGCTGGGAGAGGGCGACGTCGCGGCCGTCGCGGATCAGGTGGACGAAGCGGGCCTCGGGGAGGACCGCGTGGACCCTGCGCATCCGCCGCACGTACGAGGGCGACTTGTCGCCCCAGCGGGACTTGCCGTGCTGCTCGGCGTAGAGGCCGTAGAAGGCGCGCATCGCGGCGCCGGCGTCGAAGGGCTCGGCGCGCCTGAAAGCGCCGGCTGAGCTCGTCGGGGTCGAGGCCGAAGTCGGGCCAGCGACGGTGGTCCGTGATCAGCGTGTGGGCGCGGTGGCGGCGCTCTGAGTCGCTCGCCGCGGGCGTCTCCTCGAGCGCCTTCGCGAGCTTCGGGATGAAGTGGGTCTCGGGCGGGATCGCGAGCGCTGGGTGGGCGTCGAGCATCAGCCGCAGGAGCGTGGTGCCCGAGCGCGCGACGCCCACCACGAAGGGCGCGGGGGGATGGGCCTCGGAGGCGCGGCGGCGCTGTGAGAGCCAGGTCGGCAGGCGCATCGCTCCTAGACTCTCGCAGCCTTGAGGCCGTTTCGAAGCCGCGATCAAAAGACGACCGGCGACAAGAAGATTCCCCGCTGGGCGCAGCCGCTCGAGCCTCCCGAGGTGCCCGAGGGATGGCACACCGGACCCGCCCGACTTCGTCGGCGTCGGCGCCCAGCGGGCGGGGACGACCTGGTGGTACCGGGGGCTCGAGGCCCACGATCGGGTCGTCCGTCCCGCGGGCAGGCGCAAGGAGCTTCACTTCTTCAACCGCTTCTGGAGAGGCGAGGTGCCGGACGACCTCGCCGAGCGCTACGCGTCGCTCTTCCCGCGGCCCGAGGGCTCGATCACCGGCGAGTGGACGCCCCGCTACATGCACGACTTCTGGTCGCTGCGGCTGCTCGAGCGGGCCGCGCCCGAGGCGAAGATCCTGGTGATGCTCCGCGACCCGGTCGAGCGCTGGCGCTCCGGGCACCTCCCGGGCCGTTCGGATCTCCGGCGAGGTGGGCGAGCCGATCCGCCTGGTGCAGCTCTCCGACGCGGTCTGGCGCGGCTTTTACTTCGAACAGCTCCGCCGGCTCTTCGACCTCTACCCCCGCGAGCGGGTGCTCGTGCTGCAATTCGAGCGCGCCCGCGACGAGCCGCTGGAGGAGATGGCGCGCACCTGCGAGTTCCTCGGGATCGAGCCGTTCACCGAGCTGCCGCGGGTGATGGAGCGACGAGCGCGACCCGAAGCGAAAGCGCCCGCTCCCGGACGAGATGCGAGAGGAGCTGGTCGCGCTGCTGGCCGACGACGTGCGACGCACGGTGGAGCTCGTCCCCGAGATCGACCTCGCGCGCTGGCCCAACTTCGCCCAACTGTCGTGAGCACGTGAGCGACCCGCTCGCGTTCCTGATCCGCGTCGCCGAAGGGTCGCTGGCGGCGCAGTCGGAGCTCTTCGTCGACTCGCTGCGCACCTGGGGCGGCGGGTTGGCGGAGACGCCGGTCTACGCCTTCACCAGCCCCGACGACGCGCCCGGCCGCGAGACGATCGATCGCCTCGAGGCCCTCGGCGCGACCCACGTCGACCTCGACCTGGCCGGTCGCCGCCGCGACCCGCCGGTGTTGAACAAGGTCTACGTCTGCGCCTGGGCCGAGCGCGAGCTGGACTTCGAGACGCTGGTGTTCTCCGACACCGACACCGTGATCCTGAACGAGCCCCGCGAGCTGGTCGAGGGCGATTGGATCGCCGCCTCGAAGCCGGTCGGCTCGAGCCGCGCCGGCGGCCAGAAGGGCCCCGGCAAGCGCAACGAGAGGTACTGGCAGCGGATGTACGCCGAGCTGGGCGTGCGCTCGGAGCCATGGGTGACGTCGGTGGTCGACCGCAAGCGGATCCGCGCCTACTGGAACACCGGGCTCGTTGCCGCCCGCTGCGAGGCCGGCCTGTTCGGGACCTGGGAGCAGGCCCTCGAGAAGCTCTACGCCAACGACGTCGTCTTCCGAAAGCCGGTCCTCATGGAGCAGCTCGCCTGGTCAGGCGTGACCGCCGACCACCACGACCGCGTCTGGGAGCTCCCCGACCCCTACAACTACCCGCTGCCCAAGCGCCGCTTCCTCCCCGAGGAGATGCAGGCCCTCGACCTCGCCGACCTCACCCACGTCCACCTGCACAAGTGGGCGCACCTCCCCGGTTTCCTGACCGAGGTCCTTCCGCCCCTCGACCCCGGCACCGACCGCTACCGCTGGCTTGACGAGCGCCTCCCCCTCGAGCCGACGATCGAGGGCCCGTTCCGGTGGGCTGATTAGGCGCTTGATTGGCGCGCCGGCGAACGTAGACTCGGCGCCGATGACCCTCCCCGACAGCGCCAAGGAGCTGATCCGTTCCGGGGCGCTCGGTCATCTCGTGACGATCGGGGCTAGTGGGGCGCCGCAGGTGACCTGCGTGTGGGTCGCTGTCGACGGCAACGATCTGATGACCGCGCACCTCAACCCGGGGCTGCGGAAGCTCGAGAACATCCGGAGGGACCCGCGCGTCACGATCTCCTTCGAGGGCTCGAATGTCCGGCCGGGAGGGCTCCAGGAGTACCTCGTCGTCCACGGTCGTGGGACGATCGAGGAGGGCGGAGCGCCGGAGCTGCTGCAGGAGCTCGCGCACGCCTACCTCGGCCCCGATGTCCGCTTCCCGGCGATGGACGATCCGCCGCCCGGCGTCCGGGTCCGGATCTCGGTCGATCGAATCGGCGGGATCGGTCCCTGGACCGATTAGCTCCACGACTGTCGCCTAAACGCGGCTATCGCGACGGTTAGGCGACAGTCGCTGGCGGGAACCCAGCCGGTGAGCCTACGGTTGCTCGGCAGCGCCAGGCCGATTGCCGCCTAAACGGGCCTATAGCCCCGTTTAGGCATCAGTCGTAGGCTTTCATCCGTCGCGAAGCGGTGCGCGCTCGCCCTCCGCCCCCCACTTGGCGGGTGTATCGTGATCGAAACCGGCCACTGACGCGGGGGGTCAATCCGTGGAGGATCTCGACAAGCTTGCCGCCGACTTCGCTGCTCGCGGCTACGAGCCCGAAGGCGGCGCGCTGGAGAAGGACGAGCCGCCCGCCGGCCACCCGCACCACGGCCACGACGAGCCGCCCCCGACTCACGGCCACGGCGGAGGCGTACGCCGGTTCACGCACCGCGGGCACGAGGTCGAGATCGTCACCCGCTACGAGGTGACGATCGACGGCGAGCCCTGGAACCAGCACCTGGAGGTGTTGCAGGACGGCTCCGTGACCTACCACGGGCTCCCGCAGTACGCGATTCCGTCCGCCGTAGATCTGATCCGCACGGTGATCGACTACGACGAGGACGCGCCGGAGGATCTTCGAGCCGCCTTTCGCGCCGCCCAGGAGGAGGGGTCATCGCAGTCATCCGCGGAAACGTCCTGACGTCGCCTCACGCGTCGGCGTTCGCCGCGGGGGTGCTGGAGCTGAGCCGCCGCCTAACACAGGTCACGCCCGCGCAGCTCAACGCCAGTCCGACCGTCCAGCAGGCGCCCGGCGCTCGCATCCTCGGAACCGCCGCGGAGCTGAATCGCCCGCTGAGCTGGTGGGACCTGTTCACCTGGTGGCACGTCGCCGCGATGAGCTGGCCGACTCCCGGGGGAGGCAACCGCGCGCACGGTGGGCCCATCTTCTCCCCGTGGCACCGCCTCTACCTGCGCCGCCTCGAGGAGGCGATCCAGTCCGCTACCAACGATCCGAGCTTCGGCCTGCCCTACTGGGATTGGGCCGAGGACGGCCAGCTCTCGGCTTCAGCCCAGCTGTCCACACCGATCTGGTCGCGCATCGGGCCGCCGCGAGGTGACATCACCACCGGACCGTTCGGCCAGCTCAGGGTTCGCGTCGTCACCAACCCCGTCGACAACCGGATCTACGTCGTGCCCGGACGGCCGATCCGCCGCGCCGCCGGGCGCGACGCGATCGCTCCGACCCTGCCCAACCGCTCCGACCAGACCCGCACCCTCGCGGACGGCACTTATGACCGGCCCGATTGGAGCCGATCGGTCAACAGCTTCCGGAACAAGGTCGAGGGGTGGCGCGACGTCCGGACCCCGCCGCGGCAGCAGCCCGGAATGCACAATCGCGTCCACGTCTTCATCGGCGGCTCGATGGGGCCGGGCTCCTCACCGAACGACCCGGTGTTCTTCCTGAACCACTGCAACGTCGACCGCCAGTGGGAGGCGTGGCTCACGCGGCGGGGACGGACCTACGTGCCCGGGCCGGGGCAGGGCCCCTCCGGGCAGCGCGCCAACTCCCCGATGCTCTCGATCGTCTGGCCCTCGATGCGACCCCGCGAGGTACTCGACCCCGCGTCGCCGACCCTCGACTGGTATCGCTACGACGCCTTGCCGGCCTGAGCCGGAGCCCAACCGACTCTCGCTTCCCGCGCTTTCTGCTCTTCGCACTCAGCTCGTCCGCGGCGCCGAGATGAGTGCCGTAACCGTGGGTAGAATCGCGCCAGCTCGGGAGGCAGTTACGGCGAGGCGGTGGCGACCGCGCCAGGCAACGGAAGCGATGGCGTTCTGACCGAGATAAGCGAAGAGATCATCCGCGGGCGCGGGGAGGGTGAAACCACGGCGCTTTTTGGCGATACCTACTCCGTCAAGGCCGCCGGGGATGAGACCGGTGGAGCACTCGCCGTAATCGAGGCTGACCTCGCTCCCCATAGCGGCGGGACCCCACTCCATGTGAACACGCTGGAGGACGAGAACTACTACGTCATCGAGGGCACTCTCACCTTCCGGCTGGATGAGCGCACCGTCGAAGCACCGGCGGGTACCTTCGTCCACATTCCGAAGGGCCTAGTCCACACCCACTGGAACGCCACCGCCGCGCCGGTCAAGCTTTTGGCCTTCCCGGCTCCGGCTGGCTTCGAGACGTTCTTCGCCGGTCTCGCGGAACTGATGGCGGACATGCCCGCCGGCCCTCCGGACATGGGCCGCATGGCGGAGTTCTACGAGAAGTACGGCCTACGAGTGGTGGGGCCGCCTCCGAGCGCCGAAGGCTGACCAGGACATGGCGCGGGCCCGATTCGTCTCTCGCTACCTCCCATGGATCGTCGAGCGATCACGCCTGAAGCGATAGCCGACGCAGCCCCTTCTGCTTTGCCATGGAATCGGCTATTCGACTAGCTGCCCACTGCGCTTCTCCTTTCGCGCAAAGGAGGAGCGGCGCGGCGGACCACGCTACGGAACCCGCTCGGCGGAGAAGACGACGGTGCGGCTGAAGCGCGTGCCGTCGAACTGGACGCCGTAGCAGCCGGGGCCGCGGACCGCGACGCCGCCGGGAAAGCCGCGGCTCCCCGGCGGCTCCCCTCAGAGGTCCCACCGTTCGGCTTCAGGCGCAACTCGCGCCAGCGACCGCGACCCGGGATACTAGGTGCCGACGAACATGAGCTGCCCCGGGCCGTCGAGGCGATCTCCCCGCAGGAGCGCGCGCCCGCGATAGCTCGGCTTCACGTACCAGAAGAGCTTCTCGCCGAACCAGCCGTCGTCAGTCCGCCCTCCCGTCAGCTCCAAGGGCCCCGGCGGGTCGGATCCGAGGCCCGGATAGACAGGGCCGGGGCCGGTGCCGGAGCCGCCGAACATGTTGGCACTCTCCCAGTCGACCCGCTCGTCGACGGGACTGACCGGACACGCCTCGCCCGGAGCGAGCTCCGGCAAATCCAGCGGGCGGTAGAGCTCGCGCCACCGGTCGGCGGCGGCGGGGGCAGCGAAGCCGAGCGGCGCGACGAGCGCCAGCGCGAGCCACCTAATCATCGGCCGCCTCCCACATCTGCAGGTAAGACTCCGCCGATCGGAAGAGCGCGTCAAGGGCGCGCTCGCACCCCGCTGCTCCCAGATTTCCCCGAAACCGTTTTTTTGCAGGCTGCTACCCGGGGGTTTTTGCGCCACGCGGGACCTAGAGCTGGACCCTCCCCATCCCCGGGAACCCGGCGTGTCTGCCGCCGTTCCGCTTGCATGGACGCGGGTGTTCTGGGGAAAGTCATCCGGCTCGAACAGCTCGGCGCTGGCCCCGACGTTCCCGACGCTCTCAAAGCCCGCCGGGCTGGCGGAATAGTCAGAAGTAGCGCTGTGGATGAGAAGCGACCACTTGCGTAGCCCACGCTTTGTCCGAAGCGAAACTGACTGCGTCCCTTCGGCGGCCACGGCCGGCAACGCGTCGAATCTGGGTGGATATCCGCCCTCGGCATTCGCCCCCTTCCATTGTGATCCGCTCGGCGAGCGTCAACGCGGACGCAGCCTCGCGCCACCGACGGCTGAGCGTCCTCCGGATCAACCTTCGGCCAGAGCGGTGCCGAAGTACGAGCAATCAGACCCGACCGATACGTTCGCGGTTTCGAGGGAGAGGTAAAGGCTGACCACCTTGCCGTCGCTCTGCCGCCGGTAGTTGAAGATGCCCTGCACCGAGGCGTCGGCGTCTGCGGGGCTGGTCGTCCCGGCGTTGTTCGCGGGCCCGGTTTGGCCGGAGACCTGCAGGTTGCCGGGAGGGGACAGCCTGATCACGCCCATCTGCGCGGCTTCGAGCAGGTCAAAGCGAAAGGTCCCGCCTCCGGTCGCACTGCATTCCGCCTCGACCCGCAGGCCATGCGCTTCGAACAGGGTCTCGAACGCGGTCGAGGGCGGTTGCCGCCTGGAGATCGGCGTCGCCTCGTTCGGGGCGGCGGGAAGCGCAAGCGAAGCCTCGTCGACGTCGGTACCGCCGAGCGAGTTGTCAACAACGCTCGCGCCGATGATGGAGTTGTCCGCGACTTCCGCGGCGAGCGGCACCTGACCGAACGATGTCTCGTCCAGATCGCTGCCGGTGAGGGAGTTGTCGACGACTCCGGCGCCCGTGACCGAGTTGGCGGCGACCCCCAAAGCTGAGGCCGCGTTCTGCACTTGGCCCAGGGTCGCCTCGTCGACGTCGCCGCCTTTGAGCGAGTTGGCCTTGACGTCCTTGCCCGTTAGCGCTTCGTTCTCGACGCTCTTCGAGTCGACCGAGTTCTTTGGAGCGTTGGAAGCGGCGTACGCTCCGCCCCCGAGCGCGACGCAGAGGGCGACCGTCGCGACGACATTGGCGTAGTTGAGGCCATCGCGCATCTTCCGCACCCCGCTGACTTTCATCACTTGTCGCCCTTCCCGTCCCTGGGTTGGGCGACCTACGCCTACCCGATCCCGCCGCAGTACCGGGACGACCGTAGCCAGCGGAGACTCGGAGGGTGGGGAATTCCCAACCCGGCGACAGACTGCCGAGGGTGGGGGAGTGCGGCCATCCTGGTCGCAAGCATCTCGTCGTGCCGGACGAGCATGCACAGAGTCGATCAGGCGCACCTCGTCCAGGTGCGCGAGAGTCTCGTGATGGAAGACGCCGACTCGGCTTTCGCCTAGCCAGCCGTGTCCGATGTGCATCAATGATTCCGCTTCCCATGCAAAGGGAAAGCCTTCTCCGTGCCTCAGCCCTTGCGTCGCAGGCAAATCCGATAGGCGGCCCGATTCGTCCCTCGGCTATGCGTGCACTAGGCAGGACGCTTCGCCTCGGACTCCCCGCTCAGCCCTCCTTGCCGAGGTCCGGGTTCGTGATCTGCTGAAGCGCCCAGCCGTTCCCGTCCGGATCGCTGAAGAAGACGAAGTCCCCCCACGGGAAGCTCTGGACCTCGCTCGCCTCGATGCCGCGGGCGAGTAGGTCCTCGCGCGCCGCCGCGGCGTCCTCGACGACCATCTGCAGGCCCTCGAGCGAGCCGGGCTCCATCTCGGTGATTCCCTTGCCGAACGAGATCGAGCAGTTCGAGCCCGGAGGCGTCATCTGGATGAAGCGGATCTCGTCGCTCACCGTGTTGTCGTGATCGGCGTTGAAGCCGGCCTGCTCGTAGAACGCCTTCGCACGGTCGACGTCCGAGACCGGCACCGGGATCAGCTCGAGTCGCATCTCGGTCATGTCATTCCTCCTGGGTAGACTCTCTTACGGAGCAAGTATCTTAGCAACTAAGAGATCGTCATGTCGAGACAGACCAGGAAACAGCGGCAGGTGGGCGAGCTGATCGAGCTGTTCCGGCGCAACGGGAGCCAGGACAACGCCTTCGACCAGCTCGCCGCCGAGCGCCTCGGCGTCAATCGCACGGACCTCGAGTGCCTCACCATCATCGAGCGCCGCGGCGGGGTGACCGCCGGTCAGCTCGCCGACGAGTCCGGTCTGACGACGGGGGCGGTCACCGGCGTCATCGACCGGCTCGAGCGGGCCGGCTACGCCCGCCGTATCCCCGACGAGGCGGATCGCCGCAAGGTCGTCGTCGAGGTGACGCCCTCGTTTTACGAGCGCGCCGACCGCATCTGGGGACCGATGGCGCGCGAGTGGCAGGAGCGGGTGGGCCACCGCTTCACCGCCGACCAGCTCGACGTGGTCGCCGAGTTCCTGCGCGCGTCGACCGAGATCGGCCGTCGCCACATCGACCGGCTCCGGGAGGCGTGAGGGGACGCGCCAGGCCACACCGGCGCTCTTGGCGCCCGGCCCCCGCAGTTGCTCCGCTCGGGCGCGCGTGAGAGAGTCTGGTTTCGAATCCCTTTCGAATGTCCGTGAGCACGCGCGCCGGAGAAGAACCCGAGATCGTCTCGTCGCCGGACGGGACATCAATCGCCGTTTGGCGAAGCGGATCCGGGCCGCCGCTGATCTTGGTCCACGGCGCCGCCGCCGACCACAAGCGCTGGGCCCCGGTTCTGCCGGCGCTCGAGGAGCGGTTCACCGTCCTCGCGATGGATCGCCGCGGGCGGGGGGCGAGTGGCGACGGGGGCGACTACGCCCTCGAGCGAGAGAACGAGGACGTCGCGGCGGTGGTCGAGTGGGCGGGTCGGGACGTTGATCTGCTCGGCCACTCCCACGGCGGCGTCTGCGCTCTGGAGGCCGCGCTGCTCACCGACCGGCTCCGCAAGCTCGTCCTATACGAGGCTCCGGTGGGATACCTCCAGGCGTCCCCCGAGGTCGTCGAGCGGCTCGAGGCGCTCCTCGACGCCGGCGAGCGCGACGAGCTCGTGGCCTACTTCATGCGTGAGGTCGCGGGCCTTCCCCCCGACCAGGTCGAGCTGATGCGCTCGCTCCCGGCGTGGGAGGCCAGGCTGGAAGCGGCCGACGCGATCCCAAGAGAGGAGCGGGTGAACCGGGAGTACGTCTTCGAGCCGGATCGCTTCCGCGATCTGGGCGTGCCGACCCTGTACCTGGGAGGGGGCGACAGCCCCGAGCCGTTCCGGTTGGCCGGCGAGGCCATCCGCGACGCCCTGCCGGACTGCCGGATCGTCGTCATGCCCGGACAGCGGCACTCCGCGATGGACACCGGCACCGAGCTGTTCAACACCGAGGTGCTCCGCTTCCTGGACGCGGACTGAGAGGGCCGTTCGGTGACGCCGGCCCGCGGGCAGGCCGGCGTCGCGACGGCCGGGATCAGTGCGCGGGCCGGTCCTCCGGGTGGTCCGAGTAGGCGCTCGCCAGGCGCGACAGCGCGAGGGCCCCGATCAGCAGCCCGAAGTCCCGCAGGGCGATGTCGCCGTAGCCGCCGACGAGCAGCAGGCTGACGATGATGCCGGCGAGCCACGCCGCGACGAGGAGGCCGCCGAAGCGCGGCGCGACGAAGACGATTACGCCGGCGAGGATCTCGACAACGCCGACCATGTACATCGCGTCCTGGGCTGAGCCCGGGATCAGGTCGTTGTACTCGGTAGCCAGGTACGCGGGCCAGTTGTCGAACAGCACCTCGGCGAACTTGTCCAGGCCGAACAGGATCGGCGCGACGGCGAAGACCACCCGCAGGAGCATGAACGCCTGCGCGCCGGGGTCGGCCCGAAGCGCCTCGGCCGAGGGGATCGGGATAGCGATTGCACTCATTCGATCTTCTCCTTTCGAGAGCCGCGACCACCAGGAGCGGTGGTCAACCCCCTTAGCGGCCTCGACCGCGCGGGTCTTACCTCCGGCGTACGCGAGCTGGGGAGCCGCGCGCAGGGGAATTAACGTCCTTGACGGGCCGCCGGCCAGGATGTGGAATTCGGGGGCAACCAACATGGAGGCGCCATGAACACCTACGCGATTCTCCGACGCCACGGCTGGCGCTCGCCCGAAGACCTGCAGGAGGCGGGAGGGCGCTCGGCGAAGGTCGGCGACGAAGAGATGTCCGACGACGTCCGCTGGATCCGCAGCTATGCCCTTGCCGAGGAGGACGGAACCGTCGGCACGGTCTGCATCTACCAGGCGACCGGTCCGGAGGCGCTCCACAAGCACGCGGAGGCCGCCGAGCTGCCGATCGACGAGGTCATCGCGGTCGCGGACACGATCATCGTGCGACCGGATCCCGAGCCCGCCGCCGCCTAACACCGCTGACAACCGAGGGCAGGGGGAGGTAAGAATGGGTCGCCCGGGCGCGCAAAGCTGGGCATGAGACATCTGGAAGCAGCACCCAACCCCGTTTCCGCCAGTCCCCACCCGGACGAGCTCGCCGAGATCACGACGCTCCCCACCGCCCCGGGGTCGGCGATCGACCGCTCCCGGGCCGAGGAGGCCGCCCGCCAGCTACTCGAGGCCCTCGGCGTCGACGTCCTCGACGAGGGGACCCGCGACACGCCCCTGCGGATGGTCGACGTCTACGCCGAGCTGCTGACCCCGGCGACCTTCATCCCGACCACGTTCCCCAACGACGGCGGGTACGACGAGCTGGTCGTGGCCCGGGCGATCCCCTTCCACTCCCTCTGCCAGCACCATCTGCTGCCGTTCATCGGCGTCGCGCACATCGGCTACCTGCCGGGCGCGCGGATCATCGGCCTCTCGAAGCTCGCCCGCGTGGTCGAGTACTTCGCCCGCGCGCCGCAGGTGCAGGAGCGCCTGACCACCGACATCGCCCGCTGGCTCGAGGACGAGCTCCAGCCGAAGGGGGTCGGCGTCGTGCTCGAGGCCGAGCACATGTGCATGTCGCTGCGGGGAGTCCAGGCGCCTGGCGCCAGCACGATCACCTCCGCCCTCCGGGGCACCGTGCGCGACGATCAGCGCACCCGCCAGGAGTTCCTCTCCCTGACCGAGCGGTCCCACCATGGCTGAAGCGCGTCCACACGTGATCGTCGGAGCGGCGCTCGCCGGCGCGAAGACCGCCGAGCGCCTGCGCGCCGAGGGCTGGGACGGCCCGATCGTCCTGATCGGCTCGGAGTCCGAGCTCCCCTACGAGCGCCCGCCGCTCTCGAAGGACTACCTGCGCGGGGAGTCGCCGCGCGAGGACGCGCGGGTCCACCCCGAGGGCTTCTACGCCGATAACGACATCGACCTGCGCCTCGAGACCACGGTCGAGGAGATCGACGTCGAGGCGCGCGAGGTCTCCCTCGCCGGCGGCGAGCGGCTCGGCTACGAGAGCCTGCTGCTCGCGACCGGCGCCGAGCCGCGGCGCCTGGACCTCCCCGGCGCCGACCTCGAGGGCGTCCGTTACCTCCGCGACCTCACCGACGCCGACCGCCTCCGCGAGGACATCGAGCAGGGCGGCCGACTGGCGGTCATCGGCGCCGGCTGGATCGGCTCCGAGATCGCGGCCTCGGCCCGCCAGAAGCGGCTCGAGGTGACGGTGCTCGAGGCCGGCAAGGTCCCCTTGGAACGCGTGCTCGGGCTCGAGGTGGGCGAGATCTACGCCGACATCCACCGCCACCATCGGATCGAGCTCCGGCCCGAGGCGCAGGTCGAGGGCTTCCGCGGCGGCGACCGGGTCGAGTCCGTGAGCCTCGCCGGCGGCGAGGAGATCCCCGCCGACCTGGTCGTGATCGGGGTCGGCGTCGCGCCGCGCACCGAGCTCGCCGAGCGCGCCGGGCTCGAGCTCGACAACGGGATCGTGGTCGACCAGAGCCTGGAGACATCGGTGCCCGGCGTCTTCGCCGCAGGCGACGTCGCCAACGCCTACCACCCCTTCCTCGGCCGGCGGATCCGGGTCGAGCACTGGGCCAACGCGCTCCACCAGCCCGAGGTGGCCGCCCGGGCGATGCTCGGCAAGGAAGCGAGCTACGACCGGCTGCCTTATTTCTTCTCCGACCAGTACGACGTCGGCATGGAGTACGCCGGCTACGCGACCGAGTGGGACGAGGTCGTCTTCCGCGGCGATGTGGAGAGCCGCGAGTTCATCGCCTTCTGGATGCGCGACGGCCGCGTCCTCGCCGGCATGAACGTCAACGTCTGGGACGTCACCGACGACATCCAGGCGCTGATCCGCTCCCGCGCCAAGGTCGCGGCCGAGCGCCTACGGGACCCCGACGTACCGTTCACTCCGTGAAGATCGTCGGGTAAGAACGGCGCCGCAGGGGGCGCTAAAGGGATGATGGCGGCTAGTAGTCCCACCATTGCCCCTGCCGATCGGACCGCCCCGCCCCCCAGCGCGGAGGTGGGCGCGCTCTATGCTCGCCGCGTGATGGAGCGCACGCTCGAAGACCGCAAGGCGGCGCCGCGTGAGGAGTCCGAGGGCTGGCTCTCGGCGCTCCGCGCCGAGGGAGCCGAGCGCGACCTCGCGATCGAGCGACTCCACGAGCTGATGCTGAAAGCCGCCCGCTTCGAGCTGGGCCGCCGCCGCGCCGCGCTCTCACAGGTCCGAGGCGAGGAGCTCGACGACCTCGCGATGCAGGCCGCCGACGACGCCAGCGTCGCCGTCCTCGCCAAGCTCGACGAGTTCAGAGGCGAGAGCCGTTTCACCACCTGGGCCTACAAGTTCGCCCTCCTCGAAGCGGGCGTGAGACTCCGCCGCCGCGCCTGGCAGGACCGGGAGGTGAATCTCGCGGACGAGACCTGGAGCGAGCTCGGCGACCGCGGCACGCCGGTGGTCGAGCAGCTCGCGCATGCCGAACTCCTCGACGGTCTCAAGCACGCGATTGGTGCCTCGCTGACGGAGCATCAGCGCATGGTCTTCGTTGCCCTGGCGCTCAACGAGGTCCCGATCGACGTCCTCGCCGAGCGCCTGGACACCACCCGCGGCGCCCTCTACAAGACCCTGCACGACGCGCGCCAGAAGCTTCGCGGCGAGCTGGCAGCCTCGGGCCTCATTGGCCCGGGCGGAGGCCGGCCCGAGAGGAGAGGATGACCATGGAAAGCAACCGCGACGACGCAACCCTCGACCGAATCCTCGGCCCCACCGAGCCCGAGGTCACTTGCGAGCAGTGCTTCGCCCTCCTCGACCAATACGTCGAGCTTGAGCTAGCAGGCGCCGACGCCGACGCCCAGCTCCCCGGACTCCGCGCCCATCTTGCGGGCTGCCCGGCGTGTCGGGAGGATCACGAGAGTCTGTGCGACTTCGTTGCCGCCCATTCGTCAGTGGATTAGAGCGGGACAGCGGTCCGCGAGGCGAGGTACCGACCCTTCGTTGCAAGCGAGTGGAGCACATGACGGCAGAGCCGGGACGGGCGCCGCGATATTCCCCTCTCTCCGGGGATGGCGCTCGTCTGCTCGCCCATCGCCGCGACACCTTCAGGGGGGAGGACCGGCCCGTGTTTCCCCGATCCAGCGGCGCCGAGCAGGAGTGGCTCGGCCACGCCGACCCGAGCTTCACCCTGCGCGCCTGCGTTCACCTGATGGACGAGGGAGTGGGGGATGCGGATTTTTCTCGACACGGCGGTTGGGGTGTCCGAGGTGCCGGCGCCGCCGTAGTGCCAGTCGCTTAGCCGCTTCTCCTTTTCGTCCCAATGCGGCAGTCCCGGTGCGTCTGATTTCGGCTCCGCTTTCAAAGTGGGAGTACTGCGACGACGGTCAACGTAGGACCCTGCGCCCCCTTGCCAGCCGCGGCTGTGCGACACTCGCCTCGCGCGGCGCGCCAATCCAGGCCGCTCCGTACGCCGACAGGGGAAGGAGACCCGATCAGGGATATGGAAGTCCGGGGGACCCGTCTTCGGCTACGCGCCGCGCTCCTCGCGTCCGCGATCGCCTGCCTCGCCGTGCCCGCCGGCACGAGCGCGGCCATGGAGACGTTCAGCCATACCGGCGCCGCTCAGCCGTTCACCGTCCCCGCCGGGGTGACGCAGGTGACGATCGAGGCGTGGGGCGCCCAGGGCGGAACGGGTAACGACCTCGGCGGCAACAACCCGGGCGGCGACGGCGGCTACGTCGAGGCGACGCTCGCCGTGACGCCCGACGAGACACTCGAGGTGTTCGTCGGCGGCCGGGGCGGCGACGCCGTAGGCGGGGCCGCCGGCGGCGGCGGCTTCAACGGTGGCGCCAACGGCGGCGCCGGCCTCCCCGATGACGGCGGCGGCGGCGGCGGTGGCGCTTCCGACGTCCGCCGAGGGGGCGCTCCGCTCGTGGTCGCGGGCGGCGGCGGCGGCAGCGGTGGACAGTTTTTCCCGGGTGAGATGGGCGGCGTGGGAGGCGACGGCGGAGGTCTGATCGGCGCTCCCGGCGGCGACAGCATCGGAGAAAGCACCTACAACGGCGGCGGCGGCGGCGATACCCCCGGGGGCACCGGGGGAGCCGGAGGAACGGGCGCAGGGGGGTTCCCCGGGTCGCCGGGCGGGGCCGGCAGCGGCGGCGCGGGTGCCAACGGCGTCGGCGCCGGCGGCGGCGGCGGCGGCGGCCATTACGGCGGCGGGGGCGGCGAGGGGAGCGAATCTGGGCCCTCCGGCCCCGGCGGTGGGGGTGGAGGCGGCTCGTCGTTCACGGCAGCCGGTGCGACGGCCGTTTCCCACCAGCAAGGTGTCCGCACCGGCCACGGCCAGGTGGTGATCACCTACAGGTTCTCCACCGCCACCCTGACCACGAGCGCCTCGCCCGACATTGACCTCGGCGGCCAGGTCACCGACACCGCGACCCTCGCCAACGGCGTCTCCCCGTCCGGCCAGATCAGCTTCCGCCTCTACGGCCCCGACGACGCGAGCTGTTCGGGGGCCCCGGCCTTCACCGACACGGTCGCGGTTTCGGGCAACGGCAACTACGCCTCGTCGCCCTTCACCCCCACGCAGCCCGGCACTTACCGGTGGGTCGCATCCTATTCGGGCGACGCCGACAACGATGCGGTCTCCGGCGCTTGCAACGACCCGGGCGAGTCGGTGACCGTCTCGGCCATCCCGCCTCCGCCCGACGACACCGCGTCGCCTCCTGATGGCCCCACCGTGGACGAACTTCTGACCGCCGACTGCCAGTCCGCGGGGGCCGGCGTCGGCGCGCTTGAGCCGATCCTCGGCGTCCCGGCGGGCGGCGAGCTCCTCGGCACCCCCTCCAAGGACATGATCTTCGGCGCGGAAGGGCCGGATGAGATCAGCGGCCTCGCCGCCGCCGACTGCCTGCGCGCTCGCAAGGGCAAGGACGAGGTCGACGGCGGCACCGGCAGGGACGTCATGTACGGCGGAAAGGGCGCAGATCGCATGGACTCCTCCTCGCCCGAGCGGGACCAGGTCGCCTGCGGCAAGGGCCGCGACCGTGCGCGGATCTCCGACAACGACGAGACTCGAGGCTGCGAGCAGGTCAAGACGGTCTGAGCGGCGCCAAGCAGGTCAACTCCGGGTCAACAGCCGCCCGGAAACGTCCGCAGACGGGGCGGTGCCTGGCGCTCGGGAATCCGCTCTGTGGAGCGGTTTCCCTTTCGGGAGCTTTCGGCTAGTGCGCATCCTGACGCGAATGCGGGGTTCGGGGGATCGGGCGAGTCCCGGTCGCTTGGGTCAACTAAAGCGGAAGTAGAGGTGTTCGGTTTCTCCGGCCCTTGTCGCCTGTCCCCGTCAACGTCTGGGGGGAATGGCACTAACGGGGTCTTGGAACTCAGTCGGCAGATCGTCCGGTGAGAGTGTTCACCGCGACCACGTCGTAGCCAAGGTCCAGAAGGAGATCGCCCGCCTCGGCCTCGAACTCCGCCCGCTGCTCGGGCGTCATCTTCTCGCGCCACCGGTAGACGCGGTCGGCCTTCGGGGGCTCCTTCGCGAGCGCATGCGACTGCATCCGGTGCTCGGCGGAGACAGCGGGCGCGATCGGGCCCGCGGTAGAGGTCGCGCGTCCTTCTCCGCAAGGCGCTCCTCGGCGCGCTCGTAGTAGCGCAGCATCGACTCGTCGAAGTCGAGCTCGACGAAGTCGCAGACGCGGCAGCAGGGTGGGCTCGGTGTCGAGGATCAGGTCCTCGTAGCGGACCTCGATGTAGTGGGGGAGGCGGGCGGCCTGCTCGCGGCCGCGCAGCACTCGCTTCTTCCAGCGCCGCGCGGCGCTCTCGACGGTGTCCGGGCCCCAGTCCATGCCGAGCACCGAGAGGGCGACGTCGCGGCCGTCGCGGATCAGGTGGATGAAGCGGGCCTCGGGGAGGACGTGCTCGATGCGGATCATCTCGCGGACGTAGCCGGGGGTCTTGTCGCCCCAGCGGGGCTTGCCCTGCTGCTCGGCGTAGTAGCGGTAGAAGGTGCGGATCAGCTCGCCGATCTCCAGCGGCTCGACCGCGTTGAAGCGGCGCGTCAGCTCGTCGGCGTCGAGGTGGAAGTCGCCCCAGCGGCGATGGGTGGTGACGACCTCGGCGAGGCGGTCGGCGTCGGCTCGCTCCCAGCGGCGCGCCTTGATCAGGTCGGGGACGAAATGTGTCTCGAGCGGGATCGCCATCTCGGGATGCGAGTCGAGCATCAGGCGCATCAGCGTGGAGCCGGAGCGCGTCGCGGAGACGACGAACGGCGCCGGCGGGCCGGCGGCGCTTCGGCTGCGGCAGCTGCGGCAGCCGCTGGACAGCGTCGCCGCCGGCGAGCCAGCGCCCGCTTCGGGACCGAGGGGCGCTCGGGGGCGCGGTAGGCGCTTCCGATCAGCCCCTCCTCGGAAGCGCCGTTCTCAGGGTCGGTTCGGCGGGCCCTCCCGGGAGCCGGCGAGCCCGAGCCGCTCCTCGACCTCCGCCGCGGCGCCCTCGCCGATCGGGTAGCCGAGCTCGGCGAGCAGCTCGCCCGCGGCCTCCTCGAACTCGGCGCGGTCCTCGTCGGACATCTGCTTCCGCCAGCGCGCCACCCGGTCAGGGTCCGGCGGCTCGCGGGTCTTCGCGTGGGTCGCCATCCGGCGCTCGACCGAGAGCTTCGGTCTTGCCGCCCTCGGTCGGGCAGCTCGCGCTTCATCTCCTCGAGCCGCTCGCCGGCGCGCTCGTGGTAGTCGAGCATCGCCTCGTCCCAGTCGCAGCTCGGCGAACTCGCAGATCCCCTTCAGGGTCGCCTCGGGCTCGAGGATCAGGTCCTCGTAGCGGACCTCGAGGTAGTGGCGCAGCCGCGGCGCGTCGCGGCGGGCCTTGGTGACCTTCTCCTGCCAGCGGCCGGCGACGGCGGCGACGGTCAGGTCCTTGACCGTGCGGTCGAGCACCGAGAGGGCGACGTCGCGCCCGTCGCGGATCACGTGGACGAAGCGCGCCTCCGGCAGCGCCCGCTGGATCGCCCGCATCCGGCTGACGTAGCGCGGCGTCTTGTCGCCCCAGCGCGGCTTGCCCTGGAGCTCGGCGTAGAGCTCGAAGAAGGCGCGGATCGCGCTCGCCGCGTCGAGCTTCTGGATCGCGCCGAGGCGCGCGCGCAGCGTCTCCTCGTCGAAGCCGAAGTCGCCCCACTCGCGCTGCGAGGTGATCACCTCGGTGAACGAGCTCGGCGCGAGGGCCCTCGCGCTTCTCGACGTCGATCAGGTCGGGGATGAAGTGGGTCTCGGGCGGGATCGTCAGCTCGGGATGCGCGTCGAGCATCATCCGCAGGAGCGTCGTCCCCGAGCGGTTCATGCCGACGACGAACGGGAACGGCGTGCGGCCGCGCGTCCTCGCCGATGCCGATGCCGGTCGAGGAGGCCCATCTATCGCGGTGGCCGGCGACCTGCTTGCCGGTCACCTCGTAGCCGAGCTCCTCGAGCAGGTCGCCGGCCTCCTCCTCGAAGGCGGCCTGGTCCTCGGCGCTCATCTTCTCCCGCCACTGCCCGAGCCGCGAGGGATCGGGCGGCTTCTGGGTCAGCTTGTGGGCCTCGACGCGGTGGTCGGCGGGGCGCAGCGGCTTGTCGCCCTCGGAGGGAAGGTCGCGCGCCATCTCCGACATCCGCTCCTCGGCGCGCTCGTAGTAGGTGAGCATCGCGTCGTCGAAGGGCAGCTCGATGAACTCGCAGATCTTGCGCAGGGTCGGCTCGGTGTCGCGGACCAGGTCCTCGTAGTGGACCTCGAGGTAGTGGGGGAGGCGGTCGGCCTGCTCGCGGGCGCGCAGGATCCGGTTCTTCCAGCGCTTCGCCACCTTCGGCATCGGCGTCGGGTCGGTCAGCACCCGCTTCGCCCGCGAGAGCGCCGCGTCGCGGCCGTCGCGGATCAGGTGGATGAAGCGCGCCTCGGGCAGCGCGCGCTGGATCAGCAGCATCCGGTTGATGTAGATCGGGGTCTTGTCGCCCCAGCGCGGCTTGCCCTGCTTGTCGGCGTAGAGCTCGAAGAAGGCGCGCAGCGAGTCCGAGACGTTGAGCGGCTCGGTCGCCTCGAGCCGCTCGCGCAGCTCGCCGGCGTCGAGGTGGAAGTCGCCCCAGCGGCGGTTGCCCTCGATCTGCTCGAGCGCGCCGTCGACGGTCGGCTCGTGGTTCTCCTGGAAGTACTCGATCAGGTCGGGGACGAAGTGCGACTCGGGCGGGATCGCGAGCTGCGGGATGGGAGTCGAGCATCATCCGCAGGAGCGTCGTCCCCGAGCGGGTGACGCCGACGACGAACGGCGCCGGCGGGCGCGTCGTGTCGGGGTCGATCGCCTCGGCGGCGGCGGGCGCGCGGCGTGCGAAGCGCGCCGATCGCGGCCGATCGCGCGGCGGGCGCGCTCGGCGGGGCCGGCGAGCGCCGCCTCCAGCTTGCTCGGGCTTGCGGCTCGGGCACCGTCACCTCGTAGCCGAGCTCGTCGAGCAGGTCGCCGGCGACCTTCTCGAACGTCTCGAGGTCGGCGGCGTCCATCCGCTTGCGCCAGCGGCCGATCGCGTCGGCCGAGGGCGGCTCCTGGGTCAGCGCGTGGGCCTGTCATCCGCTCCTCGCCGGGGCGAAGCGGCTTGCCGTCGACCGGCTTCAGGTCGTGCGCCATCTCCGACATCCGCTCCTCGGCGCGCTCGTAGTAGGTCAGCATCTCCTCCTCGAAGGGGAGCTCGATGAACTCGCAGATCGTGCGCAGCGTGGCCTCGGTGTCGAGGACGAGGTCCTCGTAGCGGAGCTCGAGGTAGTGGTCGAGCTTCGCGCCCTGGCGCTGGGCGCGGCGGATCCGGCGCTTCCAGTTGCGCGCGACGCGCGTCCATCGGCGGCGGGTTCTTGAGCGAGCGCTTGATCCGCGACATCGCGACGTCGCGGCCGTCGCGGATCAGGTGGATGAAGCGCGCCTCGGGGAGCACCGCCTCGATCTCGCCCATGCTGTCGACGTAGTTCGGGCGTCTTGTCGCCCCAGCGCGGCTTGCCCTCGCTTCTCGGCGTAGAGCTCGTAGAAGGCGCGCAGCGCCGGGCCGACCTCGAACGGCTCGGTCGCGTCGAGCCGCCCGCGCAGCGCGTCGGCGTCGAGGTGGAAGTCCTCCCAGCGGCGGTCGCTCGTCGAGCCGCTCGAAGACCGAGTCCGGCGTCGCCTCGCCGCTCTCGGAACATGTCGATCAGGTCGGGGACGAAGTGGGTCTCCGGCGGGATCGTCAGCTCGGAGTGGGCGTCGAGCATCAGCCGCAGCATCGTCGTGCCGGAGCGGCCGACGCCGACGACGAATGGGACGGGTGTGAGCCGTGGTGTTCATGAGCCCGCGTAGGTTGCCACGCCGAGGCGCTCCAGGAGCCCGCGGAATCCGTCCACGGTGCGCGCCCAGGAGAGCTCCTCGCGCTTGCGGCGCGCGCCCTCGGCGAGGCGCGCGCGGAGCTCCGGGTCGGCGAGCCGCTCGAAGGCCCTGGCGAGCTCGGCGACGTCGGGGGAGAACGCGGGGATCCCGGACTTCGCGGTGCCGTCCTGGATCCCGGGGACGAGCAGGCCGTTCTCGCCGTCGGTGACCACCTCGTTCATCGGCGGGTTGTCGTTGACGACGATCGGCATGCCCGAACGCGGTCGCCTCGTAAAGCGGCAGGCCGAGGCCCTCCCAGCGGCTCGGGGTGACGCAGACGTCGCAGGCGGCGACGCCGGCGCAGGTGCTCGAGGCGCGGCAGGTCGTCGAGCGACCAGCTCGATCCGATCGTCGCCGGCGACCAGCTCCTTGACCTCGTCGAGGCGCTTGCGGTCGACCTGGGCGGTGATCAGCAGGCGCAGGTTCGGGTCGAGCGTGCGCATGAAGGCCTCGACCACCTCCTTGACCGGCTTGCGGTGGCCGATGAAGCCGCCGGGGTAGATGAAGGTGACTGCGTCCGTCGTCGGAGCGCTCGACCGGCTCTGCGATCTCCAGCAGCTCCGGGTGGAGTCCCCACTGGATGCGCGGGCTCTCGATGCCGAAGCTCCGGTAGCGCTCCTGCTCGGCGTGGGTGAACGAGTAGACGATCTCGAAGGCCTCCTGGGCGCCGGCGACGTGCTCCTCGGTGAAGTGCTCCCAGACGAAGCGGCCGACGGTGTGGACGCCCTCGCGGCGCAGCGTCGCCAGCTCGGCGAACTGGTAGTTCTGGTCGCAGAAGATCGCGCTCGATCCCGTTCGCCTCGACCCAGGCCCGGTACTCGTCGAGCGGGATGTCGTAGGCGGAGGCCTCGGTGATCCCGGGCTGGTCCCAGACGTCCTTGCGGTCGAGCGCGCCGGGGCGCGGGCCGCGCTCCTTCTTCGGCCGCGCGAGCACGAAGGTCTCGTGGCCGAGCTCCTCGAAGGCCGTGCGCAGGTAGCGGCCGACGACCGGCTGGCCGCGGTCGAACCACTTCGAGACGATTCCGATCCTCATGAACAAATCCGCCGGGATGCTCCGCTTGTCGCGTCCGGTCCCGGCGGGCCTAGGCCGGGACGGCGGCGACGGAGCCGAAGAGCCTGAGACCGTCCTCGGAGCCGGTCAGCGGGTCCACCGCGTGCTCCGGGTGCGGCATCAGCCCGAGCACGTTGCCGGCCTCGTTGGTCACCCCCGCGATGTCCCGTGCCGACCCGTTCGGGTTGTGGCCCGCAGCGTAGCGGAAGGCGACCTGGCCGCTCTCCTCCAGCCGGTCGAGCTCGTCGTCGGGCGCGTAGTAAGCGCCGGTCGTGTGCTTGACCGGGATCGAGAGGCGTCGCGCCGGCGTCGATGCCGCGCGTGAACGGGCTCTCCGGCCCGTCGGCGGTCTCGGCGACGACGTCGACCTGGCGGCAGACGAAGCGCAGGCCCTCGTTGGGCAGCAGCGCGCCGGGCAGGAGCCCCGCCTCGCAGAGCACCTGGAAGCCGTTGCAGATCCCGAGCACCGGGCCGCCGCGCGCGGCGAACTCGGCGACGCGCCTCCATCGCCGGCGCGAAGCGGGCGATCGCGCCGACCCGCAGGTAGTCGCCGTAGGAGAAGCCGCCGGGGACGACGACCGCGTCGATCCCGTCGAGGTCGCGCTCCTCGTGCCAGACCAGCCGCGCCTCGCCGACCCGCTCGCAGGCGCGACCGCGTCGCGGTCGTCGCAGGAGCCGGGGAACTGGAGGACGCCGAAGGTGGTCACGCCGCCTGCGGCTCGGCCTGGCGGCGGCCCTCGAGCTCGACCTCGAAGTCCTCGATCAGCGGGTTGGCCAGGAGCTTCTCGCAGAGCGACTCGAGCTCGTCGGGATTCTCGGTCTCGAGCTCGACCAGGCGGCCGACGCGGACGTGCGAGACGCCCTCGAACCCGAGCGCCGGCAGCGCCCGCTCGACCGCCTTGCCCTGCGGGTCGAGGATGCCCTCCTTCGGCCGGATCAGCACTCGCGCCTTCACGCCCCTCAGGCTAGAGGCTGGGGTGGACTTTCAGCCGGACCGGCGCTCGCAGCGAGTCGGCTTGCTCTCCGTCTGCTCGACCCCATCGCGGTAGACGAGGATGCCCTTGTTGATCCACTTCTCCTTCCTCGGGCAGCGGTCCGGTGTGCCGACGTAGCTCTCGCCGCCCTTCCGGATCCGGTCGATCTCGAGCTCAACGCGCTCGAGCGTGACCCCCTCGGCGATCTCGATCGTCTGTATCCGTCCGGCCGCCGCCTCCCTGTTCACGTTCCGGATCCCGGAGTCCCGGAACTCGATCAGGAAGATCGTCTCCTGGTTGGAATTGAACATCGTGACGTCGCCGGTCCCGAGCTCCGCCAACTCAACGAGGCCGTCACCGACCTTGCTCGACTGCGGGCACGCCGCCCGGCCCTGAGCCACAAGCTCGTCGTCCGTCGCTGCGCACCGGGGGGGCATCTAGCGCCAGAGTCGGCTCAACCCGCGCAGCCGCGACCGCTCGGGACTGTAGACCAATGCGCGTCTAGCGCCAGCGGCGGACGAGGCCGCGGAGGCGGTGGGGGTGCTCGTAGCGTGACTCGTCGAGGAGCTCGGGGTAGCCGGCGTCGGCGATCGCTCCTCCATCTCGAGGCGGCGGAAGGCGTCGAGCCAGCGGCGGTCGCTGGCGGCGTAGGCCTCCTCGGGCGGGCGCACGTTCTCGCGGGCCCAGGCGGCGACGGGCTCGGGGACCGGGCGGTCGAGCACCTCGTAGAGCGAGCCGAGGGCGGCGGCGGGGTCGGCGCGCAGGTCCTCGTTTCGTAGCAGGACGTAGCGGTCGCCGAACGACCGCGTGCCCTCGCGGCGGGTCGACTCGAAGCGTGTGCTTCCAGACGAGCAGGACCCGGTCGACGCTGGTCGGATCTGCGATCAGCGGGCGTCCGGAGCGCTCGAGCAAGCTCCTCGGCGATCTCGTAGCTCGACCACAGGCGCCGCTTCTTCGCGTCGGCGAAGAAGCGGTCGATGGTCGGGAAGTGCTTCGCCTCGCGGTTCCGGCCGCGGCCGAGCATGATCGAGGCGGTGACCGCGCGCGGGTCGCGGACGACGTGGGCGAGCGCGGCGCCGGGGTCGAGCTCGGCGAGGTCGGCGACCTGGTCGTAGAGGCGGGTCTCCTTGATCGCCACCGCCGGCGCGAGGCCGAGCAGGTGGGCGAGGAGCTCACGGACGTGCTCGGGCAGCCCGGGCCTCGACCTCCAGCCGCGGCTCGCGCGGACCGCCCCAGTTGAACTCCTCGAGCGGCACCTCGGGGAAGCGCTCGGCTGCGAACGCGGCGCGGATCTCGCGCGTCTCGGCGAAGGCGTCGGTCTCGCGCGCGCCGGAGCCGCCGCCGACCGTCACCTTCTCCTCGCGCAGCGGCTCGTAGAAGAGCCGCAGCTCGGGGTCCTCGAGCAGCGCGTCGTAGAGGATCGTCGTCCCCGAGCGCCGCATCCCCTGGACGAAGAGGTTCACCCCAGGATGTCCGTCCGCGAGCGCCCTCGACAGCGGCGACGGGAATCTCGGCAGGGCCCGGGTGCCGCCGAGCCAATCGTTGAGCTGCTCGGCCTCGGCCTCGATCGTCACTCGCGTCGGCGCCGACGTCCTCGAGCATCTGGAGCTCGACCTCGCCGTCCTCGCTCTGGCGCCAGCCGCCGACGATTCCGCCCGTCCCACCAGATCGTCGGGCCGGCGTTGCCGGCGCGGTCGAAGAGCTGCTCCTTGTGCGGCCCGAGGTACCAGTCGCGCTCCTTCCAGCCATCGTGGCGGGTCGAGCGGCGGCAGTAGGGCGGCCCAGGGCTCGACCGGGTCGGTCGGCTCGAGGTCGTCGGGGAGCACGTAGCCGGTCTCACCGTCGAGGTCGACCTCGACGGCGTCGAGCTCGGCGAGCGCCTTTCGCACCGCAGTCAGCGTCGACCCGAGCCACCACTTGATGTCGGCCTCGGTGCCGGGGCCGAAGGCACGAAGCCACTTCTCGACCAGTCCGGCCACCCGCCTCGGCGGCGGGCGCTTCCGAGCTCCTCGCCGAGCCAGGCCTTCATCGAGGTCCATCGCGGCCGCGAGGGGTCCATGCGCCGACGTTCGACGCCCGCACGATCCGCCCCGCCGCCGAGAGCGTGGTCAGCACCCGCGGCCCGACCGGCAACTTGCCGCCCCACGACTTCCCCTCGCCGTATGTGATCGAGCCCTCGAGCAGCGGGATCTCCTCGCGAAGCTCCGAGGAGGTCGCCTCGCGCCCGTCGGCGAGCGCCGCGAGCACCGCCTCGCCGGCCTCGGCGAGCCAGCGCTCCCCGTCCGGCTGCAGCCCCGCCTTCTCGACGTCGCGGATGAGCCGCCGTCGCTCGGCTTCGGCGACCCGCTCGCTCGCCCCGGCCTGCGCGACGGCGAGCACCTCCCGCGGGAACACGAACAGCGTGCGCCGCATCGCCAGGTGCTTGACCAGCGAGCGCGACTCGTACAGCGCGCCCTCCATGTCGGCCTGGGCCATGCCGTCGACGCGCGCGAGCGCCGAGAGGTAGACGGTCGCCGGATCGGTCCCGTGCAGGCAGACCATGGCTCCGGGTCGCCTCGACGACGTCTCCGGCCCGGTGAGCCGGCGCCAGCCGGTGCCGCCGCGCCGAGCCGGGCCCGCCGCTCTGCGGCGTCGAACTTCGCAGTCCGAGCGTCCGGCCGGAGATCCGCTCGTAGGCCTCGACGTACTTGGCGCGGGTGTTGGCGATCACCTCGTCGGGGAGGCGGGGCGCCGGCGGCGAATGGTCCCAGCCCGACTCGTCGAGCCAGTCGCGGACGTACTGCTTGTCGAAGGAGGGCTGGCTGCGGCCGGGCTCGTACTCGTCGGCGGGCCAGAAGCGCGAGGAGTCGGGGGTGAGGACCTCGTCGCCGAGGACGATCTCGGCGCCGGGCGAGGCGCCGAGCTCGAACTTCGTGTCGGCGAGGATGATCCCGCGCTCGGCGGCGTGGTCGGCGGCACGGCGGTAGAGCTCGATCGAGATCCGCCGCAGCTCCTCCATCAGCGCCCGGTCGCCGACGATCTCGGCGGCGCGGTCGAAGTCGACGTTCTCGTCGTGGTCGCCGAGCTCGGCCTTGGTCGCCGGGGTGAAGATCGGCTCGGGAAGCTTCTCCGACTCGCGTCAGCCCCGCGGGCAGCTCGATCCCGCAGACCGTCTGCGTGTCGCGGTACTCGCGCCAGCCCGAGCCCGAGAGGTAGCCGCGGACCACGCACTCGACCGGGTACATCTCGAGCTTCCGCACCCGGATCGCGCGGCCGCCGACCTCATCGGGGACGTCTTCGGAGATGAAGTGGTTGGGGACGATGTCCGCGGTCTCTCCGAACCAGAAGATCGACATCTGCGTCAGGACCTTGCCCTTGTCCGGGATCGGGTCGGGCAGGATCACGTCGTAGGCGGAGATCCGGTCCGAGGCGACCATCAGGAGGTCGTCCTCGACCTCGTAGATCTCGCGGACCTTGCCCGAGGAGTGGAGCTTCAGGTCGGCGACGGCGGTCGGCATCGACCCGAAAACTAGCGGCGGCCCCGGGTGCCGGGGCCGCCGCCGTGAACGCTTTCTCCGCTAGTTGGGGCTTACTCGTCGACGAGCTCGAGTGTGTACTCGCCCGGCGCGGCGCACTCGGCGCCGTCCGTGGCGATCTTGGTGATCTCGCCTTTGGACTGTGCCCTTGGCGTCGAACTTGCCTTTGCCCTTCACCAGGTCCCCGCTGGCGCCACCGGCGTACTCGTTCTGGTATCTGCCCTTGTCGTTGATGTCGAACCTCTCGCGCTCGACGCCCGCGCACTTGAGGCTCCAGTTGCCGGCGGTCCCGCTCTCGAAGACCTTGATCCGCATCTTGGCGGCCATCCCGTCCCACTCGTACATGCCCTTGTAGACACCGGGGTCGGGCTTGGCCGCGCTCGCGGGCGTCGCGGCGACCGCGGCAAGCGCGGCCAGCATCGCGGACACCGCGACCAATCGGAGCGAATCCTTAGACATCGGCGAGACCGAGTGCGAACGCGCCCGGCGCGGCGCACTCGGCGCCGTTGGTCGCGATCTTGGTGATCTCGCCCGTGGCGCCGTCCTTGCCGAACTTGCCCTTGCCCTTGACCAGCACCGCGTCGGCGCCGAACTCGAGCTTGAACTTGCCCTTCTCGTCGATCTCGAACTTGGCGCGATTGACGCCGGCGCACTTGAGGCAGAAGTTGCCCCCGGTGCCGTTCTCGTAGACCTTGATCCGCATCTTGTCGGACATGCCGGCCCACTCGAACTCGCCCTTGTAGATGCCGCCCGGGGCCGGTTTGCCCGCGCTGGCGGGGGTTGCGGCGACGACGCCGAAGACGCCGATGACGGCCGCGACTGCGGCCAAGACGAAGCTGATTTCCTCACTCGAACCTCCGTACCTGTAGTTCCCGGCGCCCGTCCTTGGGCGCCTCTGGCGGGCGGCAGCCTAGCAGCGACCTGTTACGAATCCGGGCATGCGCGAGGTGATCGACGGCGTCCATCATTGGACCGCACGTGCACCCGAACCTCGGGATCGAGGTGAGCTCCTACTACCTCGAGCCGGCCCGGACCCTGGTCGACCCGATGGCCCCCGACGAGGTGGTCGAGTGGCTGTCCGGCCTGCGCGATCGGCCGGATCGGATCGTGCTCACCAACCGCCACCACTACCGCGACTCCGAGCGGCTGCGCTACGGAGTTCGGATGCCCGGTGCTCTGCCAGCGATCCGGGTTGCACGAGTTCGAGGACGGTCCCGAGGTCGAGGGATTCGCCTTCGGCGACGAGCTGGCGCCGGGGGTGCGGGCGCTCGAGGTCGGGGTGCTCTGCGAGGAGGAGACCGCCCTCCACGTCGAGACCGGCGGCGGCGCGCTCGCGATCGCCGACGGGCTGATCAACTACCGGGGGATCGGCTTCGTCCCCGACAACCTGCTCGGCGAGAACCCCGAGCTGGTCAAGGCCGGGCTGCGCGACGCCTACGCGCGCCACCTCGACCGCCACTTCGACGCGCTGCTCTTCGCGCACGGCGACCCGATCGACGACGGCGGCAAGGACGCCCTGCGCGAGTTCGTCGAGGAGAATCGGAACTAGCGACGGCGGCGGCCGGCGCGTTCAGCGCACCGTGACGTAGACCTCCTGGGCCAGGTTGTTCCCCATTCCCTGGACGTTCCAGGGCTGGTCCAGGGGCTGGGTCTCGCCGGTCGCGTCCGTCGCCCGGCACGACAGCGTGTGCTCGCCCGGCGTCGCCTGCCATTCGTACTCCCAGCCCCGCCAGGCCCACTCGCCGAGCGGCTCGCCGAGCTTCGCCTCGGACCAGTCGCCGTCGATCCCGACGTCGACGCGGGCGATCGGCGCGTTGCCGCTCCATGCCCGACCCCGGAGGCTCACCGGACCGCGCTCGACGTACCGCTGGCGCTCGGGGAAGTCGGGAAACCCCGGGGGGACCATCAGCGCGCGCGGGCGGATCCGGGACACCGGCTCGCCGGGATCCTCCTCCGAGCGCTGGTAGTGGTAGCCGACGGCCTGATGAAAGCCCCGAAACGGCTCGGTCACGGCCTCGATGCGCGAGAGCCATTTCACGCTGGTCATCCCGTACCACCCGGGACCAGTAGGCGCAGCGGGAACCCGTGCTGGGGCTCCAGGGGCCGGCCGTTCATCTCGTAGGCGAGCATGACCTCCGGGCGCATCGCCTCACCGAGCGGTAGCGAGCGGGCGTAGTCCAGTTCCTCGCCGCCCTCGATCCCGTGGTCGGCTCCCGTGAAGACGATCTCGACGGTGTCCCGTCCGACGCCGGCCTCCTCCAGCACACCCGCGAGGGGGGTTCCCGTCCACGAGGCCGTGGCCACCGCCTCGTTCAGCCACGGCTGGCTCATCGGCCGCGGCTCCAGCCGGGCCCGACCGTTCCCGGCGCACTCCAGGGTCACCGGCATCGTCGTGGCCGGCCGTTCCCGGATCTCGTCGAGGGTCAGCTCGAGCTCTCGGCCGACGTCGCCGCCGACGCGCAGCCGCCAGGACCCCGGTTCCAGCGCCGGGATGTCGAAATGGATCAGGAGATAGTGGAGCCCGACCGGAGTCACGTCGTGGTCGAGTGCCTCCAGGGGCATCCCTCGGTTGCGAGTCGCCTGCCCGAGCTCCATCGGCGTGATGCCCTGCCCGGCGGCGGCAATCTCAACCATCGGATGCCAGTATCACACGGCCGCGGGCCCCAATCCATGGACGAGTTCGAGGGTCAGCGAAACTAAGTGACCATCCAAGAACCCCCGCGCACGTCCGGCGGCGCCGCACGGCGCCATGTGGCGTCCTCGCCGGCTCGCGTGGCTGCACCACGCTTCACCGGCTGCGTCCTTGCCTGGCGCCGTTCTGCGCTCGCCAGCCGCACACGCGGGTTCTCGGATAGTACTAAGCCGATGGCCGCGACCGCGACGAGGACTCGAACGAGCCCGGCGATGGCGGCGGGACGCCGGCTGCCCCCCGGTCCCGGGTCCCGGGTCTGGACGGGGGCCCGCTGGCTCACGCGACCCGCCGCGCTGTTGGAGGCACTGCCGCCGCCGCTACGGCGACGCGTTCACGCTCCACTTCCCGGGAGCGAGCGAGAGCGTGATGCTCGCCGATCCCGCGACGGTGAAGGAGATCTTCACCCGCGATCAGCACGGCAACGGCACGCCGAGGACGCGCGATCTGATGCTCGAGCCGGTCCTCGGCCCGAAGTCCGTGCTCCTGCTCGAGGGCGCCGAGCACCGACGACGACAAGGCGCAAGGCGAAGCTCAAGGTCACCGCCGCCGACGCCGCCGGCAACGAGACGATCGAGCCCTGGAAGGTGAAGGTGCTCGGCTAGAACGCGAACCGTCGAAAACGTCCAACTGTTGGACGGAATTGACGGTTCGGGTGGGCGCGTGGGCCCGCGCCGGGCTTAGCCGCCGCGGCGGACCAGGCGGCTGAGGGGGCCGCTCTCCGCCTTGCGCAGCCGCTTGCGCTGCTTCGCCACCCGCTCGCGGAAGTTGTCGAGCTGGCGGACGAGGGAGCGCTGGGTGCGGGCGAGGGTCTGCATCGCGTCGTGGCGGATCTCGGCGAGCTCCGCCTCCTGCTCGGCGGCGGTGCCCTCGCGCACGGAAGGGGTCTGACCCCTCTGTCCCCCTCCGCGAGGGGGTCGGGGCAGGCCTCGAGGAAATCGCGGATCCGGGTGTCCCTGACCAGCTGGTGCTCCCTGATTCCCTGCGTCGCCTCCTCGTCGTCGAGCGGTCAGCCGCTCGTAGAGCTCCGGCAGGCTGCCCTCGTCGTAGGCCTGACGGAGCTCGTCGTGGGCGCTGGTCGTCGAAACCCGCCGTGGAAGAGCGTCGTCTCGACGCGGCGCTTGTACTGCTCGAAGGAGCGGATCGGGAAGTGCATGACGCGGGCCGGGAAGACCGGCGCCCAGACGAGGCGCGCCGTCCGCGGCCTCGTCGGCGTCCTCCTTCACCGCCCGCATCACCGCGCGGCCGGCGTGCTTGGAGCCGCGCCTCCTCGCCCTCGAAGTCGACGTCGTGCGCGCCGCGATGGAGGACGACGTCGGGCTCGGCGCGGTGGGCGATCTTGGGCCGCAGCCGCGAGCGCACCTCGCGGACGGTCATCCGCTCCCACCACTCGCCCTTGCCGGGGCGGGCGGGGAACTCGGGTCGCGGCGCGAGCACGACCCCGTACTCGTCGGGGATCGCGGCCAGCGTCTCCTTGAGCGAGCCCTGCGCCGGCCACCAGAACTCGTCGGCATCGACGTGGGCGACCCAGTCGGCGCCCATCTCGGTCGCCGCGACCCGCGCCATCCGGGTCACCCACCAGTGCGCGTCGGTGCGGAAGTCCTCGCCAGGCTCCTCGATCAGCTTCAGAAGCTTCGCCGACTCGTAGCGCTTGAGCACCTCGAGCGTCCCGTCGGTCGAGCCGTTGTCGGTGACGATCCACTGGTCCGCTCCGCGGGCCAGGTGGTAGCGAAGGGTGTGCTCGACGACGTCGATCTCGTCGCGGACCTTCATCACCATCACGAGCTTCATCGCGCGCAGCGCCCTCCAGCCGCGAGAGCACCTCGTCCACGTGCTCCAGGTACGCCTGCGGGTCAAGCACCTCGTCGAGATCCAGCTCCGGCGCCGCCTCCGCGATCAGCTCGCGGAACGGGGTGCCCGTCGTCCCAGGCGCGCTGCGCCGCCTCCTGGACGATCCGGTAGGCCTCGTCGCGCGAGCATGCCCGACTCGACCAGCGCGGTCAGCGCCCGCTGCGAGAAGAGCGCGCCGTAGGTCAGCTCGAGGTTCTCCCGCATGCGGTCGACGTGGACCGTCATCCCGTTGACGATCCGCAGGCCGAGGTGCTGCATGTAGTCGAGCAGGATCGTCGCGTCGGGGAGGATCACCCGCTCGGCGCCGGAGTGGGAGATGTCGCGCTCGTGCCACAGGGCGACGTTCTCGACCCCGGCCTGCGCGTAGCCGCGCAGCACCCGGGCCAGACCGCAGACCCGCTCGGCGAGGATCGGGTTGCGCTTGTGCGGCATCGCCGAGGAGCCCTTCTGCTTGCCGGTCGCGAACGGCTCCTCGACCTCGCGCACCTCGGTCCGCTGGAGGTTGCGGATCTCCTGGCCGAAGCGCTCGAGCCCGGCGCCGGCGAGGGCGATCGCCTGGAGCAGCTCGGCGTGGCGGTCGCGCGGGACGACCTGGGTGGAGGCGTCCTCGCGCCGCAGCCCGAGCGCCTCCATGACCCGTTGCCTCGACCGCGCGGCGGGATCGAGGCGTAGCTGCCGACCGCGCCGGAGAGCTTGCCGACGGCGACCGCCTCGGCGGCGCGGCGCAGGCGCTCGAGGTTGCGGTCGGCCTCGAAGGCGAAGCCGGCGAGCCGGAGGCCGAAGGTGGTCGGCTCGGCGTGGACGCCGTGGGTGCGCCCGACCGAGAGCGTGTCGCGGTGCTCGAGCGCCGGTCGATCAGGGCGTCGCGGTAGGCGAGCGCGCCCTCGAGCAGGATCCCGCGCGGCCTCGCGGAGCTGGAGCGCGAGCGCCGTGTCGAGCACGTCGGAGGAGGTGAGCCCGTAGTGGATCCAGCGGCCCTCCTCGCCGACCGACTCGGCGGCGACGTCGACGAAGGCGGCGACGTCGTGCCCGGTCTCCTTCTCGCGCTCGGCGACCGCCTCGACCGTGAACGAGGCGCGCTCGCGGATCGCCGCCGCGGCCTCGGCCGGGACCGCGCCCTCGGCGGCCCAGGCGTCGGTGGCCGCCAGCTCGACCTCGAGCCAGGTGTCCATCTTGCGCTGATCGGTCCAGACGGACCCGATCCGCTCACGGGTGTAGCGGGGGATCACAGGTTGATTATGCGGGCGGCGAGATGCCCGGCGTTCTTCGCCCCGTCGATCGCGACGCACCGACCGGGACGCCGGGCGGCATCTGCGCGACCGAGAGCAGCGCGTCGATCCCGCCGATCTGGCCGGACGTCGATCGGCACCCCGATCACCGGCAGGTCGGTGTGGGCGGCGGCGACTCCGGGCAGCGCCGCCGACATCCCGGCGCCGGCGATGATCACCTTGAGCCCGCGCATCCGCGCGTTCTTGCAGTACTCGCTGACCGTGTCGGGGTCGCGGTGGGCGCTCATCACCCGGATCTCGCAGCGGATCCCGTACTCCTCGAGCACCTCCTCCGCCTTGCGCATCTTCTCCATGTCGGACTTCGAGCCCATGATGATCCCGACCAGCGGCGCGTCGGTCTCGATCTCGTCGAACGCTCGAGGCCCTCGGGAACGGCCCTCGGTCGCGGTCTCGGCGCCGTCCTCGGTCGGTGCGGGGTCGCTGATCTCCATCTCGCCTCCCTATGCCCGCGCACCCGCTCGACCGCCCGCGCCGCGATGTCGCCTCGGATCTGCATCCCCTCGAACTCGATCCGCGACGCGGCCTCGTACGCGCGCTCGCGCGCGGCGCCGGGTCGGGACCGAGCCCGGTCACGTTCAGCACCCGGCCCCCGGCGGTGACGATCTCGCCGTCGCGCTCGGCGGTGCCGGCGTGGGTGACCTCGGCGATCTCCGCGGCGGCGTCGAGCCCGGAGATCACGTCGCCCTTCGACGAGGAGGCCGGATAGCCGGCGGAGGCGAGGACCACGGTCACCGCCCAGTCGTCCGACGAACTCGGCCTCGACGCCGGCGAGGCCGCCGCGCTCGGACGCCGCCAGGCAGAGCTCGAGCAGGTCGGAGTCGAGGCGCGGCAGCACCGCCTGCGTCTCGGGGTCGCCGAAGCGGCAGTTGAACTCGAGCACCTTGGGGCCGTCGGCGGTGATCATCAGGCCCGCGTAGAGCACGCCGTGGTAGGGGATGCCCCGGGAGGCGAGCAGGTCGACCACCGGCCGGTGGACGGAGTCGGCGATCTCCTCGGCGTACGCGGCGTCGAAGCCCGGTACCGGCGAGTAGCTGCCCATGCCGCCGGTGTTCGGGCCGGTGTCCCCCTCGCCGATCCGCTTGTAGTCCTGGGCGGGCGCGAGCGGTACGCACGTTCTCGCCGTCGCAGAGCGCGAGCAGGGAGAGCTCCTCGCCCTCGAGGTGCTCCTCGAGCAGGACGCTGGTCTCGCCGAAGCGCTGCTCGACGAAGAAGACCTCGACCGCCTCGCGGGCCTCGGGCTCGGTCGGCGGCGATGATCACGCCCTTGCCCGCGGCGAGCCCGTCGGCCTTGAGCACCGCCGGGTAGGAGGTGCCGGAGAGGTGCTCGAGCGCCTCCTCGCGACTCCGAAGCACCGCGTGCGCGGCGGTGGGGACGCCGGCCTCGCGCATCAGCTCCTTGGCGTGGAGCTTCGAGCCCTCGATCGGCGGCGGCCTCGCGGCTCGGGCCGAAGGCGCGCGATCCCCGCCTCGGCGAGCGAGTCGACGAGCCCGGCGACGAGCGGGGCCTCGGGCCCGACGACGACCAGGTCGACCCCCTCGTCGCGAGCGGCGGAGACGATCCCGCCGACGTCCTCGGCGCCCACGCGGAGACAGCGGGCGTCCGCGGCGATCCCGGCGTTGCCCGGCGTCGCGAGCAGCTCCGGCCGGCGCTCCGAACGAGCGAGGGCGCGGACGATCGCGTGCTCGCGGCCGCCTCCGCCGACGACGAGGACCTTCACCTGGGAGCGCCTCCTGGCGGAGCCTCGGGGCCACCGCGCCTAGAGCGAGCTCGCGAGGTCGCCGGCCGGGATCGCCGGGCAGCGTCTGGCTGGTCATCGTCCCGCGCGACCCGAGCTCGACCGAGACCTTGGCCATCGTCTCCGAGTCCGGCGCCTCGATCGATCGGTGACGAAGTCGAACTGGCCGAGCGTCGCCCACTGGTCGACCACCTTGGCGCCGAGTTGCTCGACCTCCTTGTTGACCTCCTGGACGCGGTTCGGGTTGTTCTTCAGGGTCCGCACGCCGTCGGGGGTGAGGTTGGTGAGCATCACGAATGTCGGCATCTGCCCTGCTCCTCTCTGGGGTTGAAGCTCGCGTATCGCAGCCTATCCTCGTTTGGGGATGATCAAGCCCTGGGCTCTGCCGCTGATCGTGGGAGCGATCGCGATCCCGATCGCCGTCGGCTTCCTGATCGCCGGCCCCGCGCTCGGCCTCGCGATCGGCGCCCTCGCCGGGGCCGCGATGATCGTCGTCGTCGCGAGGATGCGGCCCCACGAGCGGATCGAGGTGGCGCGAGCCGAGGACCAGCAGCGCCGGCTCCTGGTCGTGGTGCTCGCCGCGATCGAGGACCCTGAGGCCGCGTCGAAGGTCGCGGAGGCCGCGCGACCCGGAGGCGAGGTGCTGGTCCTGGCGCCGGCGCTGAACCGCCGGCTCGCCCATTGGGCCTCCGACCTCGACGACGCGCGCGAGGCCGCCCAGCGCCGCCTCGTCCTCTCACTCGGCACCCTGGCGGCCGCCGACGTCGACGGCCGCGGTCGGGTCGGCGACCCCGACGCGGTCCAGGCGGTCGAGGACACCCTGCGCGACTTCCCGGCCGACGAAGCGGTCCTGGTCACCGCACCGGTCGAGGGAAAGGGCCCCGTGACCCGGACCCTGGCCAGCCTGCGCTCCCGCCTCGATCTGCCGCTCCAGCTGATCGAGGTGTGAGCGCCGGGGACCTTGCGCGGGCCACACCCCCGGTTTATGTTGGCTCGGTAAGCGGCAAGCTGCGGCCGGCTGCTTCTGGAGGGTCCGGGCAGGGGTCGCGGGGAGGAGAGGACGATGAGCCCAGCACCACGGAGAGCCTGCGGTGCGATGCAGGTACACGAGCGCCTGGCGGAGGAGTTTCCGAGCTACCGCCAGAACGAGCTCCGAAACGAGGAGTTCATCGCGAACGCGTTGATGACCGGAAGGGCTCAGGCGACGATGCGCCGCCTGGTCAAGATCCCGGTGGTCGTCCACGTCGTCTACAAGCGCACGCAGGACAACATCACGAAGGCGCAGATCACGAGTCAGATGACCGTGCTCAACCGCGACTTCCGGGCGCGGAACCAGGACAAGGGCAAGGTGCCGGCTCCCTGGAAGAGCCTGGTCGCCGACTCGAAGGTCGAGTTCAAGCTCGCGACCAAGGATCCGGACGGAAACGCAACCGACGGGATCACCCGCACGCAGACCAACGTCGACGCGTTCGGCACCGACGACTCGGTGAAGAAGGCCACGACCGGGGGTGCGACCGCGTGGCCCACCGATAAGTACCTGAACATCTGGGTCTGCACGCTGGGGGGCGGCCTGCTCGGCTACGCGCAGTTTCCCGGCGGGCCGGCGCGCACCGACGGCGTGGTGGTCCTGAACACGGCGTTCGGGACCAAGGGAACCGCCAAGCCTCCGTTCAACCTCGGCCGCACGGCGACGCACGAGGTCGGGCACTGGCTCAACCTGCGCCATATCTGGGGCGACACGATGGGATGCGCCGGCGGCGACCGCTGCCCGGACACGCCCAACGCCGCCGGCCCGAACCAGGGGAAGCCGAGGTTCCCCCACATCACCTGCAACAACGGTCCGAACGGCGACATGTTCTGCAACTACATGGACTACGTGGACGACGCGGCGATGTTCATGTTCACTCCAGCGCAGGTCGCCCGGATGAACGCGACGCTGAGCGGCCCGCGGTCCAGCTTGACCTGACGGTGGCGATCGATCGCAAACGGCTGACCCGGCGATGGGTCCACGCCCACGAGGAGGACACCGACGACGGGATGGTCTTCCGGCCGGCCGAGCACGAGCTGCCGCCGGCCCGTGGCCGCCTGGCGCTCGATCTCCGCGAGGGCGGCGACCTGGTTGAGTCCACGCCCGGCCCCGTCGACCGCCCCGAGGAGTCGACGGGCACGTGGGAGCTCGACGACGACGATCTCCTGGTCCTCCGCGACCCGCAGGGCTCGCGAGCGCGCAGGGTGCTCGCGGCGGAGCCGGACCGGCTCGTGCTGGCGAAGGAGGGGTCAGACCCCGTTTAGGCAAAGGGCTGCCGCTTTCACGCGAAAGCGGGAGGGCCGTTCCTGCGCGGTTCTGGGCCCGGCGGCCAGACGGGAGATACTGCCGGGACGATGTGGCAGGAGTGCTCATGACGACTCCGTCGACACCCGACGGGTTAGGCACACAAGCAGCACTAGGCCTTGAGCGCCGTCAGGTGCTTACGCGGAGGCGACAAGGCCCCACGCCGCCCAGGACTCGCAGGCGTTTGCGACGAGGAGGGCCCTGATTTCTGAGCAGAACGTCGAGATCGTGCAGCGCCATGCCGAAGCCTGGAACCGGCGAGACCCGATGGCCTGGTTGGCCTCGTTTAGCTCCGGCGCGGAAGTTGACTGGTCGCGTTCCCGAGGGCCGCTCAAGGGTGTCTATCGGGGTCACGGCGAGCTTGAGGTCTTCTGGGACGCGTTCTGGTCGACGTTCGAGGACGTCCAACTTGAGATGCATGGGTTCACGGAGGTTGGCTCCGAAGTCGTAGTCCCGAACACCGCCCATGTTCGGGGGCGCGACGGGATCGAAGTGGTGGCGAGGAGCACGTTCGTGTTCACGGTCGAGAACGGGCAGATCGCTCGCTTGCGGATGTTCCAAGGAGGAGCCGAGGCCCTCGAAGCCGCCGGACCGTCCGAGTAGGCGATCTCTCGATCGCGAACGTCGTTGTTCACACGCTGCCGCGCTGGCCGGAGCCCGGTCTGGTCTGACGTAACCACCTGATCGGTGTAGCTTCTCAATCGAGATTCGCTTGTACTCGAGCGAAGGGAGAACGCATGAGCGAGGATGAAAAGACCTTCAAAGGGCAGTGCTTCTGCGGCGCTGTGACGATTTCCGTCACGGGCGATCCGGAGGCCGCCGGCTACTGCCATTGCGTCTCCTGTAGGAGCTGGTCCGCCAGCCCGGTCAACGCATTCACGCTCTGGAAGCCCGAGGCCGTCAAGGTGACCCAGGGAGAAGACCAAATCGGCGAGTACCACCAGAACGAGCGGAGCTATCGGCAGTGGTGCCAGGTCTGCGGCGGCCATGTGCTCACGCGGCATCCGCAGTGGGGTCTGGTCGACGTCTACGCGGCGACGATCCCTGAATATCCGTTTGCACCCGAGGTGCACGTCAATTACGAATCGACCGTGCTACGCATGACAGATGGCCTCCCCAAGCTCAAAGACTTCCCCGAAGAGTTGGGCGGCTCCGGCGAGACGATCGCCGAGTAGCACGCGACCGGCCGGGGATTTCGTGAACTCCAGGCGGGGCTTGTTGCGGCGTCGTGCTCAGGACTACTGTCCTTACATCCCTTCGCGTCGGCGCGAGGCTGTGCTCAACCTCCACCTCTGAAGCACGTTCTGGCACCGCGAGATACTGCGCGGACGATGTCGGCGGAGAACGTGGAAATCGTGCGTCGTTGCATCGAAGCGTGGGACGTGAAAGACCTGCCGACATGGATGGCCTTGTTTCACCCCGACGCGTAAGCTGACTGGTCGCGATCGCTAGGGACGTTCAAAGGTGTATACCGCGGTCATCGCGAACTCGAGGTCTTCTGGAACGTCGGGTTGATGTTTGGGGAGACCCATATTGAGACGCACGGCTTCAAGCCTGCAGGCTCCGAGGTCGTGGCCCCGAAGATCCTCCGCTGGGAGGATTTCGGTCGAGACCGGCGTCGAGGTCTACTTCTGCGACCCGCGGAGCCCCTGGCAGCGGGGCTCGAACGAGAACACCAACGGCCTCCTTCGCCAATACTTCCCCAGGCGACAGAGCCTCGCCGGAGTCACCCAGGAGCAGCTCGACGAGGTCGCCGACAAGCTCAACCGCCGTCCGCGAAAGACGCTCGGTTTCAGGACTCCGGCGGAGAAGCTCGCCGAGCTCATCGACGGTCTCGCCGAGAGCGCCGCCGAGCGCTGACTTCGCTTCGGCCTACGGCCTTCGCACGACAGCGCTCGGACTAGATGGGACGATGCGGGACGTCAGGGGTGGTGCGGTGACCGGTTGAGGCCGCAATGCATAGCGACACATTTGGAGCGATCGAGTTTCGCTCCCGCTTGGCGCGATAAGCAGCGCCCTGCGCACCATGGCTACATCCCGATTACATCGCCGCGATACTCCGCTTGGCCGAGCGGCAGACGCCTCGTTTCCCCAAGCTCTGGGTCGCGGGTTTGAGCCGTCGTTCGCTCTTCCCCGACCGCATGCGCGTCCTCTTCACAACCCGCGGTAGCTCCGGACACGTCGGGCCGCTGGCTCCGTTCGCCGAGGCGTGTCTTCGGGCCGGGCACGACGTTCTCGTCTCGGCCCAGCGCCAGTTCGGGGCCAATGTCGAGCGTCTCGGCCTCCCGTTCGCGCCGGTCGACGAGCCCTCCCGCGAAGAGTGGATGCCGCTGATGGACGGGTTCGCCGAGATGGACATGGACAGCGCACACCGGATGATGATCGGGGAGTTCTTCGCCGGGCTCGACGTTCGCGCCGAGCTGCCCGCGCTCGGTGATCTCGTCGAGAGCTGGCGCCCGGACGCGATCGTGCGCGAGAGCTGGGAGTTTGGCTCCGAACTACTCGCCGAGCGCCACGGAATCCCGATCCTTCGCGTCGGCCTCGGGCTCGCGGGGATCGAGGCAGAGACGATCGAGCTTGCCGCGCCGGCGGTGGACAAGGCGCGCGCCGAGCTCGGGTCGGCGTCGGAGACCGCTGGCGAGCGGCTCGCCGCGACGCCCTACATGACGATGATGCCGGCGGAGCTTGAGGATCCCGCCACTCCGGTGCCGCCGCAGACCCGCCGCTTTCGCTTCGACGTGGATCCCGGCGCCGAGGAGCTGCCGGACTGGTGGCCTGGCAACGAGGATCCGCTCGTCTACCTCACCTTCGGCTCGGTCGCAGCCGGTGCCCATCTGCCGTACTACCCGGCCCTCTATCGCGCGGCGATCGAGGCTCTGGCGCCGCTCGCGATCCGGATTCTGCTCACGGTCGGCGACTCCGAGCGGGAGATCGCGGAGCTCGGGGATGTGCCCTCCAACGTCCACGTGGAGACCTGGGTACCGCACGACGACGTCGCGCGACTCGCCGATGTGATCGTCTGCCACGGAGGCTTCGGGAGCACGCTCGGCGCGCTCGCCCACGGCACGCCGCTCGTCGTCCTTCCTCTCTTCAGCAACGACCAATGGGCGAACGGTGAAGCCGTTGCCCGCGCCGGTGCCGGAATCACGGTTGCCGACGACGCCAGCGAACGCAAGGTCCTGGACCTACCAGGACCCACGACGATCGGTGAGCTCGCCCGAGCCGTCAACTCGGTCCTCGAGGACCCCACCTGTCGACGGAAGGCCGTTCTCGTCGCCGACGCGATGCGCGCCATGCCGTCGGTCGACGAGTCGGTGCGGTTCATCGAGGAGATCGCCGGCAGGTAGCTGATCGGGGACTGTCGCTTCGCTCGATTACTTTCCTTTTTCAGACCGGTCTATTTAGGTATCCGCAGTACGAGTTCCCGAAGGAGGGATGCCGAAATGAACAACCCGCCCATCGTGTCGCCGGAGGAATGGAAGGGCGCGCGCGAGGAGCTGCTCGTGAAGGAGAAGGAGCTGACCCGCAACCGCGATGCGCTGGCCGCGGAACGCCGCCGGATGCCGTGGATGGCGGTGGAGAAGGACTACCGCTTCGAGGGCCCGGACGGCGCCGCGAGCCTCAACGACCTGTTCGACGGCCGCCGCCAGTTGGTTGTCTACCGCGCCTTCTACGGGCCGGAGGTCACCACCTACGCCGAGGGCGGCGCGTACCCGGAGCGGGCCTGCGTGGGCTGCTCCTTCGTCGCCGACCAGGTGGCCCATCCCGCCCATCTGAGCGCGCGGGACACGGCGCTCGCGTTCGTCTCCCGCGCGCCCCAGGCAGAGATCCAGGGCCTCAAGGCGCGCATGGGATGGGACCACATCCCCTGGTATGAGATCACCGACGACTTCGACACCGACTTCGACGTTCGCGAGTGGCACGGCACCAACGCGTTCATACGCGAGGGGGACCGGATCTTCCGCACCTACTTCGTCGACGCGCGCGGCGACGAGCAGATGGGCAACACGTGGAACTACCTCGACATCACCGCGCTCGGGCGCCAGGAGGAGTGGGAGGACTCGCCGGAGGGTTTCCCGCAGACGGCGCCGTATGGGTGGTGGAACTACCACGACGCCTACGGGGACGCTGCGTGATCGCTCACGTGGGAGCCCTTCCGGTCGAGGAGATCGTGCCGTCGGTGGCCGGCGCGGGTGCCGTGCTGCTGGTGGCGCGAGCCTGGGTAGCGATGCACCTACGACGCCGGCGGGAGCCCGGTCAGTAGCGGAGCAGCGCGCCGACGCCGGCATGGTCGGCGAGGCGCTCGGCGGCTTGGTCGCGGAGCGTGGTCACCGCCGCGTCGGTGAGGATCGCCTCCTCGACCATCCACTCGTCGAGGCGAAGCCCGGGCCGGGGAGCGGCCGCCTCGAACTCCCGGAGCACGTCGGCCTGGAGCTCCGGCGTCTCGAGGACCCGGTCGGCCTCGATCAGCAGGTGCTCGACCTGCCCGCGGATCAGCGCCCTCGTCGTTTCCGAGGGTCCGAGGGCCCCGGTGACGTTTCGCGACAGCGCCGCGGACGTCGCCCGCTCGGCCAACTCGATCGCGCGCTCGCCGTCGAGCTCGGCCAGCTTCGCGGTCGCCCGGTCGCCGATCGCGTGAGCCGGCTCCGAGATCAGGTCGTGGTTGTCGGCGGCGCGTCGCTGCGGTCGCTCGGCCAGGCCGGATACGAATGCCTCGCAGAGGTGCGGGTCGCCGAAGCAGAGCAGCTCGCGCCGCGCCAGCGTGCTGAGCTCGCGTGAGGCGCGCCCGCCGCTCTCCTTGAGGAAGCGCTTGCGGTTCTCGTCGAGTCGCTGGTCGTACTGGTCGCGGCCGGCGGAGGAGACTCCCTGGCCGCTCGCGGGGTCCCGGGCCTGGGGCGCCTTGCGCTCACGCCAGTCGAGCGCGAGGAGCTCGAGCTCACCCTCGGCGAGCTCCTCGATCGTCCCCAGGCGCCACTCGAACAGCCTCACGCGCTCGGTCGAGAGCGCCGCGATCGCCCGTGGCCGCCCGCCGTCGAGGATCTCCATCAGGGGCCTCAGGAACGGCCGCCTGCCGTCCGCCACGCGGGTCGGCTCGGCCGGGTGCTGGACGGCGAACCATTCCTCGCGCCCCTCCTTGCCCGGCTTCGCGGTGACCTGGACGAAGCCGATCTGGACCCGGCCGCTCGGCGTCGAGGTGGGGGCGAACCGCTCGCGGACGTAATCGACGGTCGCCTCGAGCGCCCCGCGCCGCTCGCGGTCGTCGCGTTCGCGCGATCCGCGGACGATCTCGTCCAGCGCGTCGCGCAGCGCGATCAGCCAGGCGCCGCCGCGGTCCCCCGGGTCGATCTCCAGATAGACCGAGACGACCCCCAGCCCCGCGTCCCAGCCGATCAGCTCGCGGAGGTTCCCCTCGTCGGGCAGACGCATCCTCCCGAGCCTACCTGTCGGCTGGTCACCTCAAGCGTTCGAGGAGGAGGCGCAGATCGTCGGTGGTTCGCTCCCACGACCAGCGCTCGCGCGCCGCCTGGGCGCCCTCGGCAAGTCGCCGCCGGAGCTCCGGATCGCCCATGCGCTCGATCGCCGCCGCCAGCTCGCCGGGATCGACGGTGTAGGCGGGGATGCCGGACTTGGCCTCGCCGTCGGGGACCGCGGGGACCAGCAGCCCGCTCTCGCCGTCGCGGATCACCTCGTTCATCGGCGGGCTGTCGTTGACCACGGTGGGGACGCCGAACGCGAGCGCCTCGTAGAGGTGCAGGCCGAGGCCCTCCCAGCGGCTCGGGGCCAGCGAGACGTCGGCCGAGGCGAAGAGGCGCAGGTGCTCGTCGGTCGGGAGGTCCTCGGTGATCAGCTCGATCCGGCGGTCGCGCTTCGCCGCCCGCGTCACCTTCCGCGCCTTGCGGTCGACCTGGGCCTTGACGATCAGCCGGAAGCGGTCGTCGCGGGTCTGGGAGAAGGCCTCTAGCACCGGGTCGAGCGGCTTTCGCTTGGACATGAAGCCCCCCGGAAACATGAATCTGATCTCACCGTCCTCGCGCGGCGGCGGCTGCACCTCGAGCAGCTCCGGATGGATCCCCCAATGGACCCGTGGGCTCTCGATCCCCAGGCCCGCGTAGCGCTCCTGCTCGGCGGCGTGCATCGAGTACAGGACGTCGAAGGCGCGCTTCGCCGGCTCGACGTCGGCCTCCGAGAACTGCTCCCAGACGAAGCGGCCAATCGTCCGCACGCCGGTTCCGCGAAGCGCCGCGATCTCCTCGAACTGGTAGTTCTGGTCGAAGAAGCAGACCTCGATTCCCGTCTCGCTCGCCCAGTCGAGGAACTCGCGCTCGGGGATCTCGTAGTCGGAGGCCTCGGTGACGCCGGGCTGGTCCCAGACGTCGCTTCGGTCGATATAGAGCGGGCGCACGCTGACGTCGCGCGAGGGGCGCGCGAGCACGAACGTCTCGTGCCCGAGCGCGTCGAAGGCGGAGCGGAGCTGGCGCCCGACCACCGCTTGCCCGCGGTTGAACCACCAGGAGGAGATCCCGATTCGCACGCGCACAGTCTGCCGTGCCGCTGCGTCGAGAGACTTCATGTCATACTGAGTGACATCAATATCTCGACCATGCCAGAGCGGCGCCCCTACCGGATGAAGTCGCGAGCGGAGACCGCGGCCGCCACGGGCGAGCGGATCCTCGATGCCGCCACCGAGCTCTTCTGGGAGCACACCGGCGACGAGGTCCCGCTGGACGAGGTCGCCCGCCGCGCCGGCGTCTCCGTGCGGACGGTGATTCGCCGCTTCGGAGGGAAGGACGGGCTGATGGCCGCCGCATCGCGGCGCGAGATCCAGCGCGTGGAACGGGAACGCGACGAGGCGCCCGCCGGGGACCTGCGCGGCGCCGTGCGCAACCTCGTCGTTCATTACGAGGAGCTCGGCGATCGGGTTCTGGTGCTGCTCGCCGAGGAGCAACGCCGGCCCGAGCTGCGTTCCATGGTCGACGAGGGCCGGGCCCTGCACGCGGCCTGGTGCGAGCGCGTCTTCGCGCCCGCGCTGGCGGGATGCCGGGGCGCCCGTCGCGAGCGCCGTCTCGCGCAGCTCGTCGCCGTCTGCGACGTGTACACCTGGAAGCTCCTCCGCCGAGATCGGGGTCTCAGCCGGCAGGAGACCGAGCGGTCGCTCGTCGAGCTGCTCGAACCGCTGACCACCGGGGCCTGATGGCGCGCGTCCTCGCCTACACGTCGCCGGCCCGCGGGCACCTGTTCCCGGTAACGCCGATCCTCCTGGAGCTGCGAGCGCGTGGCCACGACGTCGCGATACGAACCCTCGCCTCCCAGGTCGACACGATGCGCGGACTCGGCCTCGACGCGGAGCCGATCGATCCCGCGATCGAGGCGATCGAGCACGACGATTTCCGCGCGCGCACGCCGCTTGGAGCGAACAAGCGCGCCGTCCGCACGTTCTGCGAGCGAGCGGTCCATGAGGTGCCCGACCTCCGGCAGGCGATCGAGCGCGAGCGGCCCGACGCCCTGCTGGTGGACATCAATACGTTCGGCGCGATGGCGGCTGCCGAAGCCTGGGGCGGGCCATGGGCGGCCTGGTGCCCCTACCCACTGCCGCTCCCCTCGCGCGACGCGCCGCCGTTCGGTCCCGGCCTGCGGCCCGCGGCGGGAGCGATGGGGCGGCTTCGCGATGCCGTCCTGCGACCCCTGGTGTTCGGCTCCCTGGAGCGCGTCATCACCCCACACGTGAACGAGATCCGCGACGGGGTCGGCCTCCCGCCGCTCGCGGGCGCCGAGGCGATGTTCACGGCGCCGCCGCTCCTGATCTACATGACGGCGGAGCCGTTCGAGTACCCGCGTCGGGATTGGCCCGCGAGCGTCCGCATGGTCGGTCCGTGCGACTGGGACCCACCCGCGGACCGCCCTGCATGGCTCGAGGATGTGGACGACCCCATCGTCCTCGTGACCACCTCCTCGGAGTTCCAGGACGACGGGCGTCTCGCTCGCAGTGCGCTCGAGGCCCTGGCGGACGCGCCGCTGCACGTGGTGGTGACCGCGCCCTCGGCCGAGACGGACGGCCTCGAGGTGCCGCCGAACGCCCGGGTGGTCACGTTCGCGCCCCACTCGCCCCTGCTGGAGCGCGCCGCCTGCGCGATCACCCACGGCGGGATGGGGGCGACGCAGAAGGCGCTCGCGCACGGGGTCCCCGTCTGCGTCGTCCCGTTCGGGCGCGACCAGCTCGAGGTGGCCCGGCGGGTCGACGTGGCGGAGGCCGGAACGCGCCTCCCGTCCGGACGGCTGAGCCCGGATCGGCTTCGCAGGAAGGTCGACGAGGCGATCGATCGCCGGGCAGGTGCCCGGCGCGTCGCGGACGCGTACGAGGCCGCCGGCGGGCCAAGCGCCGCGACCGATTCGCTCGAGCCGCTCCTACCGGCCAATGCGATGAACGCGGGGGCCGACGTAGGGGATAGCGAGGATCGTTCCCGGCGGTAGGCTGCTCCGGAATGGCCGGCCGCATCGTCCTATTCGGAGCCACCGGGTACACCGGCGAGCTGACCGCTCGGGCGCTCGTCGATCGCGGGGCCCGTCCGGTGCTCGCCGCGAGGAGCCGGGACAAGCTCGAGGCGCTGGCGGAGGAACTCGGCTCCGACCTCGAGACCGCCGCTGCCGACGTGGCCGAGCCCGCCACCGTGCGGGCTCTGGTCGAGAAGGGCGACGTCTTGGTGACGACCGTCGGGCCGTTCGCCCGCTTCGGCGACGCCGCGCTCGAGGCGGCGGTCGAGGCCGGCGCCACCTACATCGACTCGACCGGCGAGCCGGCCTTCATCCGCCGGGTATTCGAGGAGTGGGGGCCGCGCGCCGAATCGTCGGAGGCGGTTCTCTTGACCGCGATGGGCTACGACTGGGTCCCCGGGAACCTCGCAGGAGCGCTCGCGCTGACCGAGGCGGGCGAGGAGGGGACCCGGGTCAGGACCGCCTACTTCACCATCGGCCCGTTCGGCCCGAGCGGCGGCACCAGGGCGTCGGCGGCCGGCGCCCTGATCGAGCCGGGCTATGCCTTTCGCGACGGGCGCCTGATCACCGAGCGCGGTGCGATGCGGGTGCGCGAGTTCGATGCGGCCGGCAAGCGACGCCAGGCGCTCTCCGCCGCTTCCTCCGAGCACTTCACCCTGCCGCGCTCGTTTCCGCGACTGACCGAGGTCGACGCGTACCTCGGCTGGTTCGGCTCACGCTCGCGGGCGATGTCGGCCGGCTCGGCGGTGATGAGCGGGCTGTTTCGGATCCCCGGCGCCAAGGCCGGGGCCAACGCCCTGATCGGGCGGTTCGTCAAGGGCTCGAGCGGCGGCCCCTCCGCCGAGCAGCGGGCGAAGGCCGGCTCCTACATCGTCGGCGAGGCGCTCGACGCCGGCGGCCGCAGGCTCGCCGAGGTCCACGTCGAGGGAGTCGACGGATATGACTTCACCGCCGGAATGCTCGCCTGGTCGGCGATCCGAGCGGCCGAGACGCCGATCGAGCCGACCGGCGCGATCGGCCCGGTCGAGGCGTTCGGCCTCGAGGAGCTCGAGCGCGGCGCCGCCGACGCCGGCATCGCCCGGCGCGCGGCCGAGCTCTAGTTCGTTCAGTCGCGTCGTCTCGACGACCGCGCGCGGAAGTGCTCGGCCAGCCCAGCGTGAGGGTCTCCGTGCAGGCGCACACGAGACAGCAACTCCGCCGGGGGCGCTCCAACGGTTACTTGGGCCGCCGGGATGCCGGATGCGAGAACTCGAGGGGAGCCGGCCGGCAGCATGATGCGAGGACCGAACAGCACCAGGTTCAGTTCCCCCGGCAGCGCCGCCGACGGATAGAGGACTCCTGTGAATCCGGCATCCCTCAGCCGTTGGGCCTCATCGCGACAGCGCTCTTGATCATCGTCAACAAGGGCGTCTGGTGGCATTCCCGCCGCCTCCGCGCGCTCGAAGCTGCCGTAATCGGCGATTCCGCTCTGCGTGACTTGCGCCTGCCAAAGGGGCATACGGACGAGAGCCAGATCCCCCTCGCTCCGCAAGTCTTCGTTGCGGATCAACTCCGCCCAGGCACCGTCGGCTGTAGCACTCAGATACTGCGTGGGTCCGTCGCCCGCTCGGTGCCAGCGCTCGTCCGTCGTGTTGGGTCGAACCCAGAACGGCACGTCGTAGTTCGAGTACCGGAAGTAGACAGCGTCGACGTCGATCCGTTTCGGCGCTGGATCACGAGCCATGCTGAGCGCGCCCGCGTCTCGCTGCCGAAATCAGGTCTGCCTCGCGGGCAGGCTCGTCGAGGAGCTCGAGTGGGGCCTTTCCACCCAGATCCGGCCGAGCACGGCGGAACCACGCGACTATGCCTGGAGCGGTCCATCCGTGGCGCAGGAGCGCCACCAAACGGGTTACGAGAACCAGCCTACGAGGCGGGGGGGCGGTTGATCCGGACCATCTTTGAATCTGGCGCTCGGAACGATCGAGGAGCTCGCCAAGGTCTCGGAGACGTGCATCAGGTAGCCAGGTCCGAAGCCGATGAAGGACTTCGCCGGCGGTGTCACCGCCAACATGCGCATCCAAGGCGTCCCTGACGATATGGCGGAGCTGCTCCGCTCTGATCAGCAAAGCGTCGATGGCGTCGAGCGGTCGTTGTGGGTCGGCCTGGGAGATCTCGCGTACGGCCTCGATCAAGATCCCGCGGAACTCCGCGAGCGCGCGAGGATCGAAATCCTCCTCATGGAGCTCGCCGCTGAGCTCGAGCAGCCGGGTCCCTGTCTCGCGGAAGCGAGCCGGAATCGAATCGTCGACCTCGTCGACTGCGGCTGCGCTGGCGACTAGCTTGGCAAAGCGCTCGATCAGATCCTCGAGCTCGGTTTCCAGGCTTTCCAGACGGGTCTGCTCGGGGATGACGCTCATGACACCTCCATGTCGGACATACCCGACATCATAGCGACATAACCGGGCGGATTTGGCGTCCGCGACCTCGTGGCTCCTGCCTGAGCGGGTTCCCCTAAGCCGTTGCGGCCTGCGCATCGACCGCCGCCCCGGCCTTCTCGAAGACGAGCTCGCCGTCGGCGGCGTCGACCCGCACGGTGTCGCCCTCGGAGAACTCGCCCTCGAGCAGCTTCAGCGCGAGCTTGTCGACGAGCTGCTTCTGGATCACTCGCTTCAGCGGGCGGGCGCCGTAGGTCGGGTCGTAGCCGAGGTTGCCGAGCAGGGTGCGGGCGTCGTCGGTGAGCTCGATCTCGATCCCGCGCTCGCGCGATCCGGCGCGCGAGCAGGTCGACCTGGAGCTCGACGATGCGCGAGATGTCGTCGCGCGAGAGGCGGTGGAAGATCACGACGTCGTCGATCCGGTTGAGGAACTCGGGCTTGAAGGTCTTCGTCAGCACCGTCCTCGATCCGGTCGCGGATCGCGCTCGTCGACGCGCTCGCCCGCGATGTGCTGGCCGAGCCGACGTTCGAGGTCATGATCAGGATCGTGTTCGTGAAGTCGACCGATGCGGCCCTGGCCGTCGGTGAGGCGGCCGTCGTCCATGATCTGGAGCAGGACGTTGAAGACGTCGGGGTGGGCCTTCTCGATCTCGTCGAGGAGGATCGACGCCGTAGGGGCGGCGGCGGACTGCCTCGGTGAGCTGGCCGCCCTCCTCGTAGCCGACGTAGCCGGGCGGGGCGCCGATCAGCCGCGCGACGGAGTGCTTCTCCATGTACTCGGACATGTCGATCCGGGTCATCGCCTGCTCGGAGTCGAACATGAACTCGGCCAGGGCCCGGGCGAGCTCGGTCTTGCCGACGCCGGTCGGGCCGAGGAAGAGGAAGCTGCCGATCGGCCGGTTCGGGTCCGAGAGCCCGGCGCGTGAGCGGCGCAGCGCGTTCGAGACCGCCTCGACCGCCTCGTCCTGGCCGATCGACGCGCTCGTGAAGGCGCTCCTCCATGTGGATCAGCTTCTCGACCTCGCCCTCGAGCAGGCGGGAGACCGGGATCCCGGTCCACTTGGCGACCACCTGGGCGACGTCCTCCTCGGTGACCTCCTCGGTGAGCATCGTAGCCGCCCTCGGCGTGGAGCTCGCGCGAGCCGTGCCTCCTGGCTCGGCGAGCTCTTCTCGAGCTCGGGGATGCGGCCGTAGCGGAGCTCGGCGGCGCGCTCGAGGTCGGCGTCGCGCTCGGCGCGCTCGGCCTCGCGCTGGGCCTCGTCGAGCTCCGCCTTGACCTGCTTGATCGCCTCGATCGCGCCCTTCTCGTTCTGCCAGCGGGCCTTCATCTCGCCCGAGCGCTCGCGCAGCTCGGCGAGCTCGGACTCGATCGCGGCGAGCCGCTCCTTCGAGGCCTTGTCCTTCTCCTTCGAGAGCGCCTGGCGCTCGATCTCGAGCTGCTGGATCGCGCCGCTCGACCTCGTCGATCTCGGTCGGCATCGACTCGATCTCCATCTTCAGCCGCGAGGCGGCCTCGTCGATCAGGTCGATCGCCTTGTCGGGAAGGAAGCGGTCGGTGATGTAGCGCTCCGACAGCGTCGCCGCGGCGACGATCGCCGAGTCGGCGATGCGGACGCCGTGGTGGACCTCGTAGCGCTCCTTCAGCCCGCGCAGGATCGCGATCGTGTCGGCGATGTCGGGCTCGCCGACGAAGACCGGCTGGAAGCGGCGCTCGAGCGCCGCGTCCTTCTCGATGTGCTTGCGGTACTCGTCGAGCGTCGTCGCGCCGACCAGCGCGCAGCTCGCCGCGGGCGAGCATCGGCTTCAGCAGGTTGGCGGCGTCGACCGCGCCCTCGGCGGCGCCGGCGCCGACGATCGTGTGCAGCTCGTCGATGAAGAGGACGATCTGGCCCTCGGCGGCCTGGACCTCCTTGAGCACGGCCTTGAGCCGCTCCTCGAACTCGCCGCGGTACTTGGCGCCGGCGAGCAGGGCGCCGATGTCGAGCGCGATCAGGCGCCGGTCGCGGAGCGACTCGGGCACGTCGCCGGCGACGATCCGCTGCGCGAGGCCCTCGACGATCGCGGTCTTGCCGACGCCGGGGTCGCCGATCAGCACGGGGTTGTTCTTGGTCCGCCGCGAGAGCACCTGGATCACGCGCCGGATCTCCTCGTCGCGGCCGATGACCGGGTCGAGCTTGCCGGCCTCGGCCTCCTTGGTCAGGTCGCGGCCGAACTTCTCGAGCGCCTGGAACTGGTCCTCGGGGGTCGGGGGAGGTGACCCGGTGCGGACCGCGGACCTCGGCGACCGCCTTCATCAGCGAGTCGCGGTCGGGGAGGATGTCGGCGACGCCGGAGGAGCTGTCGGTGAGCGCGAGCAGGAAGTGCTCGGTCGAGATGTACTCGTCGCCGAGCGCGGCCATCTCCTTCTCGGCGCGCTGGATCGTCGAGATGAACGACTTCGACGGCCGGATGTCCGGCTCGTCGTCGCCGCTCACGCTCGGCAGCGCGGCGACCGCCTCGCGCGCGCGCGGTCGGTGATCGCGGCGACGTCGGCGCCGAGCTTCTGGAGCACGGGCACGACGAGGCCGTCCTCCTGCTCGAGCAGGGCGAGGAGCAGGTGCGGGGGGGCGAGCTCGGAGTTGCGGGTCTCGGCCGCGAGCCGCTGCGCGGCGGCGACCGCCTCCTGGGATTTGACGCGTGAATCGATCTGGTTGCATCGGCTAGGAACTATAGCCGGAATCTAAGTCTCCATGACTTAGATTTCGCCTGCCGGCCGCTCGACCGGGATCTGCACCGCTCGGCCTCGGTGGGCGGGACGATCTCGGCGGTCTCGTAGGCGCCGTAGGGGACGATCTCGGCGCGCAGCGAGCGCCGCACCTTCTCGATCTCCGCCGCCATCTCGCTGCTCCATCTCGGCCGCCTGCTCGCGCAGCTTCGCCATCTCGGCGCGCATCTTCTGCAGCCGGTCCTCGAGGTCGAGCACGGTCTCGACGCCGGCGAGGTTGAGGCCCTCCTCGTTGGTCAGGCGCTGGATCTCGCGCAGCCGCTCGACGTCGGCCTGCGAGTAGAGGCGGGTGTTCTTCGGCGAGCGCTTCGGGGTGATCAGCCCGCGCTGCTCGTACATCCGAAGCGTCTGCGGGTGCATGTCGGCGAGCTCGGCGGCGACCGAGATCATGAAGACGCCCCGGGTCTGCGGCGATCCGGACGCGTCCGGCCCGCCGTGCCGGCCCTCTCGCGCGACGCTCACGCCGCCCCAACCTTGCCCTCGTCCTCGGACCGATCGGCGCGCCGCTCGCGCGCGGCGTCGCGCAGCAGGTCGCGCCCTCGGGTCGCGGTCGTTCAGCGTCTTCGCGAACTCGCCGAGCGCCTTGCTTCTGCTCGCTCGGCTGAGGTCGCTGCGGGACCTCGATCTCGATCCGGTAGCGGATGTCGCCGCGGCTGCGGCCGCCGGGCTTCGGCGGTCCCTCGCCGCGCAGCCGCTGGACCGTGCCGTGCTGGGTCCCCGGCGGGATCCGGATCCGCTTCGTGCCGCGCAGGGTCGGCACCTCGACCGTCGCGCCCTCGATCGCCTCGGCGACCGTGATCGGGACGCTGACCTCGAGGTTGCCGTCGGGGCGCTGCTTGAAGACCGGCGAGGGCGCGACCCGCGTGGTGACGAAGAGGTCGCCCGGCGGGCCGCCGAGCGGGCCCGTCCTCGCCCTTGCCGGCGAGCCGGATCCGGGTGCCGTCGCGGACGCCGGCGGGGACGTTCACGCGGTAGCGCTTGCGCTGCATCGTCAGCCCGGAGCCGCCGCACTCGGGGCACGGGGTCTCGATCACCTGGCCGCGGCCGCCGCACTCGGGGCAGGGCTGGCTGATCGAGAAGAAGCCCTGGCTCTGCGGAGTCGACGCCGCGACCGCCGCAGCGCGGGCAGGTCTTCGGCGACGTGCCGGGGGCGGCGCCGCTGCCGCCGCAGGTCTTGCAGGTCGACTGCTTCGGGACGGTGACCGAGACCTGCGTGCCCTCCATCGCCTGCTCGAAGGAGAGCCGGATCTCGGTCTCGAGGTCGCGGCCCCGCGGCTGCCTGCGGCGGCCGCCGGCGCCGCCGCGGCCGCGGTTGAAGATCGAGGAGAAGATGTCGCCGATGTCGCCGAGCGCCGGCGCCGCCCGGGCCCGCGCCGCCGAAGCCGCGCGGCCCGAAGCCGCCGAACATCCCGCCGGCGTCGTACTGCTTGCGCTTCTCGGGGTCGGAGAGCGTCGAGTAGGCCTCCTGGATCTCCTTGAAGCGCTCCTCCGCCTTCGGGTCGTCGGGGTTCGCGTCGGGGTGGTTCTCGCGGGCGAGCTTGCGGTACGCCTTCTTGATCTCGTCGGCGGAGGCCTTCTTGTCGACCCCGAGCACCTCGTAGAAGTCGCGCGCCATGGCGTCCCCTACTCCGCGACCACGACCCGCGCGCGGGCGCAGCACCTGGCCGTCGAGGCGGTAGCCCTTCTGCGAGCGTCTCGACGACGACGCCGGAGTCGACGCCGTCGGCGCGGCCTGGTCGAGAGCGCCTCGTGCCAGCTCGGGTCGAAGCGCTCGCCCGCGGGGTCGTAGGCCTCGACCCCGGCGCGCGCGAGCGCCGCCTCGCAGCTCGCGGTAGACGAGCGCGACGCCCTGGGCCAGGGCCTGCTGGGCGGAGACCTCCTGCGTCGCCGTCTCGACCTCCTCGGTGTCGGGGCCGTCGGGGTTGATCCCCGCGGTCGAGCAGGGCGCGCTCGAGGTTGTCGACGCACGGGCACGAGGTCGCGGGCGACCGCCGCCTTGCCCCGCCGCTCGGCGTCGACTCGTCTCGCGAGCCGCGCGCTTGCGGTAGTTCTCGAAGTCGGCCCGCGCCCGCTGCGCCAGCTCGAGGTACTCGTCCCGCTCGCGCTTGACGTCTCGGCGAGGGCGTCGAGGTCGGCTTGCACGGCCTCAGCACCAGAGGGGTCAGACCTCCGTGACCGCGTAGCGGAGTCCGCAGCCGCAGCGGTCTCGGGGTCAGACTCCGCGTCGCGCTGCTCGGGGTCAGACCCCGCGTCGCGCTGTTCGGCGCGCTCCGTCTCGCTCATCGGTTACGACCGGTCTTCGTCGACCACCTCGGCGTCGACGACCTCCTCCTCGTCCTCGGCGGAGGCGCCGTTGCCGGAGCGCCGCGCCGTCGCCGGAGGCGGCCTGCTCGCTGCGGCGGCCTGCTGGTAGATCTGCTCGGAGACCTTGTGGAAGGCGGTCTGCACCGCCTCGGTCTTCGCCTTGATCTGATCGACGTCGTCGGAGTCGAGCACCGCCTTCAGCTCGGAGACCGCCTCGTTGATCTCGGCCTTCGCCGACGTCGTCGAGCTGGTCGCCCATCTCGCCGACCTGCTTCTCGGCCTGGTAGGCGGCGTTCTCGCCGATGTTGCGCGCCTCGGCGAGCTCGCGGGCCTTGCGGTCCTCGTCGGCGTGGGACTCGGCGTCGGAGACCATCTGCTCGATCTCGTCCTCGGAGAGGCCGGAGCCGCGACTTGATCTCGATCTTCTGCTCCTTGCCGGTGCCGAGATCCTTCGCCGTGACGTGGACGATGCCGTTCGCGTCGATGTCGAACGCGACCTCGATCTGGGGCATGCCGCGCGGCGCCGGCGGGATCCCGGTGAGCTGGAACTTGCCCAGGCTCTTGTTGCCCGAGGCCATCTCGCGCTCGCCCTGGAGGACGTGGATCTCGACCGACGGCTGGTTGTCGTCGGCGGTCGAGAAGATCTCCGCCTTCCGGGTCGGGATCGTCGTGTTGCGCTCGATCAGCTTCGTCATCACGCCGCCCTTGGTCTCGATCCCGAGGGTGAGCGGGGTGACGTCGAGGAGCAGGACGTCCTTGACGTCGCCGGCGAGCACGCCGGCCTGGATCGCGGCGCCGACGGCGACGACCTCGTCGGGGTTGACGCCCTGGTGCGGGCTCCTTGCCGGTCAGCTCCTTGACCTTCTCCTGCACCGCCGGCATCCGGGTCATGCCGCCGACGAGGATCACGTGGTCGACGTCCGCGCCGGCGTCGGCGAGCGCCTGCTTGATCGGCCCGACGACGCGGTCGAGCAGGTCGGAGGTGAGCTCGTTCAGCTTCGAGCGCGAGAGCTTCATCTCGAGGTGCTTCGGCTGACCCTCGACCGCGGTGATGAAGGGCAGGTTGATGCTCGTCTCCTGGGTCGCGGAGAGCTCGATCTTCGCCTTCTCGGCGGCCTCGTAGAGGCGCTGGAGCGAGTTCTTGTCCTGCGGCGAGGTCGATGCCCTGGTCGCGCTTGAACTCGGCGACGATCCAGTCGACGATCGCCTTGTCCCAGTTGTCGCCGCCGAGGTGGTTGTCGCCGGCGGTCGCCTTGACCTCGAAGACGCCGTCGCCGAGCTCGAGCACGGAGACGTCGAAGGTGCCGCCGCCGAGGTCGAAGACGAGGATCGTCTCGTCGGACGTCGCCCTTGTCGAGCCCGTAGGCGAGCGCGGCCGCGGTCGGCTCGTTGATGATCCGCGGGACCTCGAGGCCGGCGATCTTGCCGGCGTCCTTGGTCGCCTGGCGCTGGTCGTCGTTGAAGTAGGCGGGGACGGTGATCACCGCGGCGTCGACGGTGTCGCCGAGCTTCGCCTCGGCGTCGGCCTTCAGCTTCTGCAGGATCATCGCGGAGATCTCGGGCGGCGAGTACTGCTTGCCGCCGCGCCTCGACGCGGACGTCGCCGCTGGGGCCGGCGGACGAGCTTGTAGGGGACGATCGACTCCTCCTCCTTGACCTCGGCGAGCTTGCGGCCCATGAAGCGCTTGATCGAGAAGATCGTGTTCTCGGGGTTCATCACCGCCTGGCGCTTGGCGACGGTGCCGACCAGGCGCTCGCCCGAGTCGGTGAAGGCGACGACGGACGGGGTCGTCCGCCCGCCCTCGGCGTTCTCGAGCACCGTGGGCTCGCCGCCCTCGAGCACGGCCATCGCCGAGTTCGTCGTTCCGAGGTCGATTCCGATCGTCTTAGCCATGCCTATCTATTCCTCCAATACAAGAAATCTAAGTCTGGAGGGCTTAGATGTAGCAGGAATAGCTCCCCCTGCGAGGGGTCTGACGCGCTTGGGGGACAGGTCGGTTTCTACTGCCCGGCGGTGCGGGCGACGAAGCTGGCGACCTGCTCGGCCTGCTCGCCGCCGAGGATGCCGGCGGGCATGCGGCCGCCGATCCCCTCTCGATCGCCGTCAGGACCCGGCCGGTCGTTCGCCTCGGGGTCGGTGCTGCCCGCGCCGAGCAGGTCGTCGAGGTTCGGGCCGACGACGCCGTCGGTGCCGGCCGCGGCGAGCGTGTGGCAGGAGCCGCAGTTGGTCTGGAAGAGCTCCTTCGCCTCCTCGTCCGACGTCGGCGACCGTGACCGTCGCCGGAGTCGGCCTCGCCCTCCTTGGTGATCGCGATGTAGGGGATCGCGACCGCGAAGATCAGCGCGAAGACGACGAAGATGGCGATGCTCGGACTTCTTCAAGGCGCGCGGATACTAACCGCGCCGAACGGGTCCCTAGCGGGAACCTCCACGGTGCTCACGACCCCGCCGTGGTCCGAGGGCCAGAGGCCCGACGGCGTCATCTCGCCGGGATCGTTGCCGGTCACGAACGCGTCGACGGTCTTCAGGCCGGGCTTCGTGAGGACGTGGTCGACGGTGTGCGTGAACTTCGACGTTCGGATCGTCGAACTCCTCGGTCGGGTAGCAGCAGCTCTGCATCGCGCCGTTGTCCTTGAATCCGGCCTTCTTCGAGCACCTTGAAGGCGAGCGGGTCGTTCGGATCGTGCCCGAGCTCCGGGAGCCCGATGTTGTGCCGCCCGGTGGTGCCCGAGTTGAGGTCGCCGACGAGGACGACCTGCTTCTTGGTCTTCGAGCGGACCGGCTCGACCAGCTCCTTCGCCTGCGCCTCGCGGATCGTGGGGTCGCCGAACGCCTCGAGGTGGGTGTTGACGAACTTGAACTTCGCGTCGCCGACGTTCGCCTCGGTCGAGAGCCAGCCGCGGTCGGCGGGGACGGTGATCCCGCCGACGTTCGGCCTCGTAGCGCGTCTCGTAGTGGCCCGATCTTCAGGCTCTTCGTCTTGACGCCCTTGCGGGCGAGGATCACGTCGCGCATCTCCAGACGCGCGTCGAGGTCCTCGCCGGCGACCGTGCCCGGGCTCGTCGATCGCCGTCGACGTCGGCCGGCAGCTCGGCGGTCGAACTCCTGCCTGGACGCCGACGACCCGGTACTTGCTAGCCGAGCTCGGTCCATCAGCAGGTCGAGGAAGTCGTAGACGGTCGTCGGTCGCCGGGATGGCGCTCGCGGGCTGATCGGCGGGCCGCCGAGGTCCGACGGCGACTGGATCGTACCAGTGCGCGACCTCCTGGAGCCCGACCAGGTCGGGCTTCGCCTTGCTTGATCTCCTTGGCGAGCGGCACCGCCCGCTCGTGGAAGTTCGTGCTCACGACCTCGTTGTAGATCGTCCCGGCGCCGTCGATCGCCTCCTGGAAGTTGGTCGCCTGGATCGCCGGGCTCAGGTCGGCGCCGAGGAAGACGTTCCGGGTCATCACCGTCGACCCGCTCGTCCTTGTCCTTCGCGGCGACGGCGCCCGCGGGGAGCGCCAGCATCGCCGCCAGGGCGACGGCGATCGCCGCCGATCTACCGAGCTTCGACACGCGCCGTCAGGCCTACCCGAACTCGAGGACGCTCTTCACGCCCGCGTGATCGGATGGCCACAGCCCGCCGGGCTCGGTCATCTCGCTCGGATCGTCGCGACCCGATGATCGCCGACTTGCCCTTGTCGAGCTTGATGTTCTTGTTGTTGACCATGACGAAGTCGATCGTGCGATCGAAGCCGCCCTGGTCGTTGGCGTTCGTTGAGCGTCTCGTCGTGGCCGGACGTCCCGCCCTTGACCTGGCGCTCGACGAAGCCGGCGTCGCGGAGCACGTCGTAGGCGGCGTTCTCGCCGCCGGTGTCGTCCTTGTCCGAGTTCATGTCGCCGACCAGGACGACGTCCTTGTTCGACTTCGCCGGCCCGTTGACCAGCTCCCCGGCCTGGGCGGCGCGGATCGCCGGGTCGCCGAACGCCTCGAGGTGGGTGTTGACGAACCTGAACTTGGCCTGCCCGACCTTGGCCTGGGTGGAGACCCAGCCGCGGTCGGCGAAGACCGGGACGTCGCCGATGCTGGTCTCGAAGCGGGTCTCGTAGTTGCCGCTCTTGACCTTGCTCGTCTTGACGCCGTCGCGCGCGATGATGAAGTCGCGCATCGAGCAGGCGGAAATCGACGTCGGCGCCAAACGGGGGGTGCCGGTCGCATCATTGGCGTCGGTATCGGCGGGGAGCTCGCCGGTGAACTCGTTCTGGACACCGACGACCCGGTACTTGGGGCCGAGCTGGTCCATGAGGAGCTCCAGGAAGTCGTACTTGACCGTCGTCGCCGGGGTGCCACCAGTGATCGGCGGCCCACCGTTGTCGGAGGGGATTTGCTCGTGCCACAGCGCTCCCTCCTGGACTCCGACCAGCTCGGCCTTGGCGTCCTTGATCTCGTTAGCCAGGACGCACCGCCCGCTCGGGGAAGTTCGTGCGCGTCGACCTCCTTGTAGATCGCACCGGCGCCGTCGACCGCGCTTGCGAGGTCGGGCGCGCCGATCGCCGGGTCGAGGTTCGCGCCGAGGTAGATGTTGCGGCTCATCACCGTCACCTCTTCCTGCCTTGCCCTTTCCGCCCTTGGAACCGGCGGCGGCGCCCGCTGGCAGCGCGAGCGCGACGATGGCGAATGCGGCGACGACGATCCTGAGTCTCAAGCTGTTCTCCTGGTCGCGGGGTCAGGCCATGGCAACGTGGCCATGGCATCAAACACCATGATTGCGGAGTCGGAGCGGTCCGACATCCGGAATCGGCCGCAGAACGGTGCGGTGAACTACTGAGGAACCACTCGACCCTCGAGGTACGCCGGGCACATTCGCCGCAGCGCGCACTCGCCGCAGCGCGGGCGCGGCCGGCAGACTCGGCGGCCGTGGGTGATCAGGTTGATGTGAAGCTCGTAGGCGTCCTCGGGGTCGGTGATCGCGCGCATCTCGTCGTGGGCCTCCTCGAAGGAGGCGCCCTCGCGGAAGAGGCCGAGGCGGCCGCCGACCCGGTAGACGTGGGTGTCGACCGGGATCTCGGGGCGGTCGAAGGAGAAGATCAGAACGCAGGCGGCGGTCTTGCGGCCGACCCCCGGCAGCGCGGTCAGGTAATCGAGCGCCTCGCTTCGGGGGGCGTCGCCGATCCAGTCGAGGTCGATCTCCTCGCCGAGCTCCTCGAGCACCGCCTGGATCCGCGGCGCCTTCGTCTCCGCGAGCCCGCCGGGGCGGATCGCTTCGGCGATCTCGGAGACGGGCGCATCCCGGACGTCCTCCCAGTTCGAGAAGCGCTCCCGCAGACGCTCGTAGGCGACATCGCGATTTCGGTCGTTGGTGTTCTGGGAGAGGATCGTCAGCACGAGCTCGTGAACGGGGTCGCGGTGCACCCGGTTGGTCGGCCGGCCGTAGAGCTCGCGCAGCCGATCGCGGATCGCGCGGACGCGGGTGCGGCGGGGCCGCTTCCAGCCCGCGGCCCGCGCGGCGGCGGTGAGCGGGACTCGCGCAGCGGCCTCGGGATCGCGGACCCGCCGCGCCGGCGTGGTCGGCGAGGCGCCGGGGGGCAGCCCGGTCACGCGAACGGCCCTCCAGACGGTGCAGGTGAGCGCGGCGGCCTCGACCGCCTCGGCCACCGCCGGTCCGCAGGACCCGGGGTCCCAGCCGCCGCGTTGCGAGCCCCGCCGCGAGCGTTCCCATGAACGCGTCGCCGGCCCCGAGCGGCGAGACCAGCTCGACCTCGACGCCCGGCCTGGTCGGCCTCGCATTCGCCGCGCGCGACGGCGCCGTCGGCGCCCCGGGTGACGACGCCGATCCGCGCGCCGCGCGAGGCGAGCGCTGCGGCCGCGGCGGTCGGGTCGGCCTCGCCGGTCAGCCACTCGCCCTCCTCCTGGTTGGCGCGCACGCAGAAGCGCGTCCCGGCAGATCGAGAGGCACAGCTCGCGCGCCCGGTCGAGGTCGTCCCAGCGGTGGGCGCGCAGGTTCGGGTCGAAGAGCACGGGGACGCCCTGCTCCAGGGCGAGCTCGCGGGCGCGCAGGGTGAGCTCGCGCTCGGGCTCGCCGACCAGGGTGTTCGAGCCGAAGACGAGCGCCTCGGAGGACGCGACCGCGTCCTCCAGCCGCGGCTCGACCGAGGCGACGGTCGCCTCGATCCCCTCGCCGTAGACCTGGAACTCCGCCTCGCGCTCGGCGTCGAAGCTGACCAGGGCGATGGGGGTCCGCACCCCCGGGGACGAGCGAGAACCAGCGCAGGTCGATCCCCTCCTCGGCGAGCCGCTCGCGCGAGCCAGTCGCCCCAGGGGTCGTCGCCGACGCCGCCCGCGAGCGCCACCTCGGCGCCCGCGCGACGCGCCGCCACGGCGACGTTGGCGAGCGCTCCGCCGAACCGCGGCGCAAAGCAGTCGACGTCGGTTGGCGAGGAGAGCCTCGCGCTCGCAGACCAGGTCCACGATCGCCTCCCCGAAGCAGAGGATGCTCACGCGCGGCAGCGTAACCATGGGGGTTACGCTTCCCGGTGATGGTCGCGTCCCCGCCCCGCCGGCCGCGCCGCCGCGTCCGCAGCGGCGCCGAGCTTCGCACGGTCGCCCGCGACGCGCTGATCGAGTCGCGGCTGACCCCGAACGCGATCTCGATGACCGGGCTCGTGCTCAACGTCGCCGCGGCCGTGCTCGTCGTGGAGCGGCTCTTCTTCCTCGCCGGGGTCGCGTTCATCGTCGGCTCGATCATGGACACGCTCGACGGCCGCTACTCGCGGATGTCGGGCAAGGGGACGCTCTTCGGCGCCTTCCTCGACTCGACCCTCGACCGGATCGAGGAGGGGATCGTGCTGACCGCGATCGCCGCCTACTTCGCCGAGCTCGGCGACGAGCTCGCGGTCGCCGCCTGCGTGGCGACGGTGCTCGGCTCGCTGATGGTCTCCTACACCCGCGCCCGCGCCGAGGCGCTCGGCGTCGAGTGCAAGGTGGGGCTGGCGACGCGGCCGGTCCGCGTCGTCCTGCTCTCGATCGGTCTCGTCTTCGGCGCCGGCGAGCTGATCTCGAGCGTCGACCTGCTCGAGGCGTCGATCTACGCGCTCACCGCGCTCACCCTGTTCACCGTCGGCCAGCGCGTCTGGCACGTGCGGGGCGAGCTGCAGGCGCTGGAGGCCGGATGAGATGCGCCGCTGTAACGGGGTATCGGGGATAGTAGCCCGTACCGCACGATCGGTTTCCGGCGCCCGACCCTAGGAAGGGATTTCTGCTCTTCATGAGCAGCACCAACGGAGCTTCCGGACAACGGCACGCCCGCGCAGGCGCGCGAGGACGACGGCAAGGTCCGCGTCGCGATCGTCGGCGTCGGCAACTGCGCCAACTCGTTCATCCAGGGCGTCCAGTACTACAAGGACGCCGACCCGGCCGAGGACGTTCCGGGCCTGATGCACGTCGACCTCGGCGGCTACCACGTCCGCGACGTCGAGTTCGTCGCCGCCTTCGACATCGACTCCGAGAAGGTCGGCAAGGACCTCTCGGAGGCGATCTGGTCGGGCCAGAACGACACGATCAAGTTCGCCGACGTGCCGCACCTCGGGGTCGAGGTCGCAGCGCGGGATGACCCACGACGGCCTCGGCAAGTACCTGAAGGAGAAGATCACCAAGGCGCCCGGCGAGACCGCCGACATCGTCGGCATCCTCCAGGAGACCAAGGCCGACGTGCTCGTCTGCTACCTGCCGGTCGGCTCCGAGGACGCGACCAAGTGGTACGTCGAGCAGGCGCTCGCCGCCGGCGTCGGCTTCGTCAACTGCCTGCCGGTCTTCATCGCCCGCGAGGACTATTGGGACCGCCGCTTCACCGAGGCCGGGCTGCCGATCATCGGCGACGACATCAAGTCGCAGGTCGGGGCGACGATCGTCCACCGCCAGCTCGCCCGGCTCTTCCACGACCGCGGCGTGCGAGCTGGAGCGCACCTCGCAGCTCAACGTCGGCGGCAACATGGACTTCTACAACATGCTCGAGCGCGAGCGGCTCGACTCGAAGAAGATCTCGAAGACCAACGCCGTCACCTCGATCATGGGCCACGAGCTGCCCGAGGACGACGTTCACGTCGGGCCCTCCGACTACGTGCCGTGGCTGACCGACCGCAAGTGGGCGCACATCCGCCTCGAGGGCCAGCTCTTTCGGCGACGTGCCGCTGAACGTCGAGCTCAAGCTCGAGGTCTGGGACTCGCCCGAACTCGGCCGGCGTCGTGATCGACGCGGTGCGGCTGATCAAGCTGGCGCTCAACAACGGCCTCGCCGGGCAACTCGACGGGCCGTCGAGCTACCTGATGAAGTCGCCGCACGACCAGCGGCCCGACGCCGAGGCGCGGGAGATGACCGAGGAGTTCATCGCCGAGAACGCCCGCAAGGCCCCCGGCGAGCGCGCCAAGGAGCTGGCGACCGAGCAAACCTGAACCGGGGCCTGACCCCTCTGTCCGCGAACGTTCTGCAGTTGTCCCCCTATACGGGGGTCAAGTGCAGAAATCTTCGGGTAAGCGGCGAGAGGCCGGACGCCGGCGCTCCCCGAGCGCGGCGAGCGCTGCGTCCTTCGTCGGAAAGACGCGGAAGAAGGCCCAGCTCCCGCCTTCGACCGTCCACACCTGGACGAGGTCGCGCTCGAGCTCGACTCCGCTGTCGCGCATGCGTGCGGTTTCGTGGGTCACCGCGACCAAGTCGTCACCTGCGTCGATGAGCTCGACGAGCTCTGAGCGGTAGTCCAGCCAGCCGCTGAAGTACTCGGCCCAGAACGCGAGAAACCGGTCGCGACCCCGGCCCCGGTCGGGAATGTCGGGCAGCGGGTGCGCCGAGATGTCCCAGCCGATATCGGGGTGTAGGACCTCGGCCCAGCTCGGGTCCGCGTTCTGGAACTTCTCGTAGCTCCGGCGAGCCTGCTCCAGGTTCTCCTCCGACATGGCCACGCGCAGTATCGCCCCTCGCACCGGAATATCCTCAGCCCGTGCCCGGTTCGGAGCGGCTCGCGATCGCCCATGTGACCCCGCAGCCGTGGGGGACCCCGCATGAGGTCAACGAGTTCGTCGCCGGGGTCGCCGCCGAGCAGGCGGCAGCGGGACATCGCGTGCTGGTTGCGGCGCCGTCGCACTCGCGGACGCAGATCCGCGAGGCTCGGCGGGCGATCCGCGCCGCCGAGGACGAGCCGGAGGTCCTCTTCGACGCGGACGGGTTGCCGCGCGCGGGGGGCGAGGAGGGCCCGCCGGTGCTCGCGGTCGGCCAGGGGATCGCCCTGCCTCGCGGGCCGAAGCCGCGTGCGGCGCCGGTGCCGCTGGACGTGAGCCGCACCCTCGAGCGCCTGCTCAGCGCGGTGCCGCTCGACATCGTCCACGTCCACGACCCCTTCGCTCCGAGCACCTCCTCGACCGCGCTTCGCTACTCGCGCACGCTCAACGTCGGCAGCTTCCACGAGCCGACCGAGCGGATCCTCTCGACCCAGGTGGCGCGGCCGCTCGTCGAGATCTTCTTCGGGCGGCTGGACGAGCGAACGGCCTCGACCCAGGGCACGGCCGAGCTGATGGAGCGCTTCTTCCCGGGTTCCTACGACCTCGTCCTCCCGGGTGCGTCGGGGGCGGCGGAGCCGTGGTGGCCCGGTGGGTCCGGTGACGGGCGTCGAGGACGACGGACTGCTCCGGATCGCCTACTGCCTCAGCGAGGAGCGCGGCGCGATGCGCCTCTTCCTGCGGGCGCTGCGCCGGATCGAGCGCGGGCGCGAGTGGGAGGCGGCGATCTGGATGGAGCGCCCGACCGAGCGCCCGCCGGTGATCCCGCGGGCCCTTCGCGACCGCGTCCGGATCTGCGGGCCGAAGGACTGCGATCCGGCCGAGCTGATCGCCGCCGCCGACGTCCTCTGCGTCGCCTCGGGCGGCCCGCGGGCCGCCCCGGGGCTCGTCCGCGAGGCGCTCGCCGCCGGCACGATCACCGTGGCCTCCCGGATCCCGGTCTACTCCGAGCTGCTCGCCGACGGCGACGCCGGGCTCCTCTTCCCGCCGGGCGATCCGGTGACCCTGGCCGGGCAGCTCTCGCGGCTCGGCTCCGAGCCCGCGCTGCGCCGGCGGCTGCGCACGCCGCGCCAAGCGCGAGGCCCGGCGCTGGTCGGACGTCGCCGCCGAGCTCGACGAGATCTACGCGCGGATCGTCGCCCGCCGCCACGACCCCGACGGCAACCCGGCCGTGCGCCGGCGGATCGCGCAGCGCGAGCTTGGTCGAGGTGGACCTGCACATGCACACCGACCACTCGCCCGACTGCGCGACCCCGGTCGACGTGCTGCTCGCGACCGCCCGCGACCAGGGGCTGGGGGCGATCGCGATCACCGACCACAACGAGGTCTCCGGCGCGCTCGAGGCGCGCGAGCTGGCCGAGCGCGACGGCGGTCCCGAAGGTGATCGTCGCCGAGGAGGTGAAGACGGCCGAGCAGGGCGAGGTGATCGGCCTGTTCGTCGAGGAGAAGATCCCGCGCGGGCTGACGATGGCGGAGACGATCGCGGAGATCCGGCGCCAGGGCGGGCTCGTCTACGTCCCCCATCCGTTCGACCGCCTGCACTCGGTCCCCGACTACGAGCACCTGCTCGACATCGTCGAGGACATCGACATCCTCGAGGTGTTCAACCCGCGGGTGGCGCTGACGGCGTTCAACGAGGAGGCGGAGCGGTTCGCGGCCAAGTACCGGATCGTCCCCGGCGCGGGCTCGGACAGCCCACGTCGCGCAGGGGCTCGGCAGCGTCCGGATCCGCATGCACGACTTCGAGGGGCCGGAGGAGTTCCTCGAGTCGATGCGCGACGCCGACATCACGCGCAAGCACCGCAACCTGATCTACGTGCAGGCGCTGAAGCTGGTGCAGACGGGCGGTGGTCGGGGAGGAAAGCGGCGCAAGCCGGCGAGGCGGGCAAGAAGTGATGCACCGATGAGCGCCGAGAAAGGAGCGCAGGCCGGACTCGTCAAAGCAAGGGCGGGCCGTGCCGACCACCGACGACGAGATCCGGGAGAAGTACCTGGAGCGGGCGATCCGTGAGCTGAACCAGCTCACCCGCGAGCTCCAGGAGTGCCGCTCCTGCCCGCGGGGCAACCTGATGCCGGTGCTCGGCTCGGGTCACCCGCAGGCCGACATCATGATGCTGAAGTACGCCGCGACCGCGGCGGAGATCGAGGAGGGCGTCGCCTTCTACGGCCGCTCGGGCAACGCGCTGATGAAGAGCTTCAAGCGGCTCGGGATCGATCCGCTCGCCGTCTACGGGACGCTCTGCGTCAAGTGCCCGCTCTCGGACCCCGAGCTCGCCTCGCCGGAATGCGTCGCCCGGCTGGTCGAGGAGGTCGCGGTCGTCCAGCCGCGGATGATCGTGGTCATGGGCGAGCGGGCGCTCGAGACGCTGAACGAGCTCTCGCATCCCGCTGTCGCGCGAGATCGAGCCGCTCATCGGCGAGATCCAGTCGCTGACCCCGACGGTGAGCGCGCTCTACGTCCCGGACATCGACGACTCGCTCGACACCGAGGACTCGAAGCGGGCCTTCTGGTCCGCGTTCCGCTCGCTCGGCGAGTGGTACGACGAGCTGCCGCCGTACTAGGAAGCCGCGTCGGGGGGTTGATCCCCGGGGGGATAGGCCCGCACCTCGATGATGCGACCGCCCTCCTCGTAGGTGACTCGGTGGGTGAAGTCGACAGTCACCTCGGCGCCGCTCCCGGCCCCACGCGCGACGAAGCGGACGCGAGCGATGATCTCGTCCTCGCGCGAGTCCGCGTCCTGGAGCTCGATCCGGAAGTACTCCCACGGCTCGGTCATCGTGCGCCAGAACTCGTGTATGCCCTCCTGCCTGTGGTAGGCGGGCTCGAAGCCAGGGAAGACCCCACTGGTCCAGTACACACAGTCCGGGTGGAAGAACTCCGGAATGCGTTCGATCTCTCCCCGGTTCCACGCTTCGTAGGCCGCGCGCAGCCGCTCAGTGTCCGGCCGCGTCATCCGCGCAAGTATCGCCGAGCGGTCCCGGTCTCCTAGACTCGCACCGTGCCGACCTCGAGGAGCAGACGATCGAGCGACTGCCGGACCGCTGCCAGAACTGCGGCACCGCGCTGACGGACGCCGAGAAGGCGACCGCGCTCGAGAACCCCGGCACGATGGTCCTCTGCACGACCTGCGCCTCCGAGCGCGTCCCGCTCGAGGAAGAGGCCGCAGAGCTCGAGGAGGGCGTCGAACCTGGTCCACCCCAGGGATTCGGACCGGCTCGAGGGGATTGCGCCTTCGCATGGCGAGCACGCCCGCCCTCGTGGGCTTCGAGGCGCAGAGGGTCAGGCCTGTGGGGCGGCGGCCTCGGCGACCGCGGTCATCGACTCGAGCCTTGGCGCTGGCCAGCCCGCGGACGACGACGACGTCGAGCGGCTCGTAGGCCGGCGAGCTCCTCCTGGACTCGCCTCCCGGTCGCCCGCTCGCGACGCCGACCGTGCCCTCCGGCTCGCCGAGGCGGTCGAAGTGGTTGCGGTAGCCGTCGTGGAGGTCGCGGTAGAAGGACTCCTCCTTGGCGAGCCGCTCGCCGGCGTCGTCGCCGACGGCGGTGCGGACGTAGCCGAAGATCGGCGGCGGCTCGCGGCCGGCTTCGGCGGCGCCGTCCTCGACGTACTCGCGCGCGCGCGGCGGCGAACTCGGGGCTCATCCAGTTGAAGAAGACGCCGTCGTAACGGGCGCCGCCGAGCGCGCACATCTTCGGGCCCATCGCGGCGAGCACGAGGCGAACGCCGGGGATCGACCTCGCGAAGCTCGGACTCGACCTCGCGCATCCGGGTGAGCGAGCTGCTTCGAGGTTCCGGCGCCGAACGCCGAGCCAGAGCCGCTCGCGGTCGAGACCGAGGCGGTCGATGGCGGCGTTGATCTCGAGCGGGTCGTGGCGGTCGAGCGCCATGACGGCGACGCCCGAGGTCGAGCCGAGTCGGCGCCCTCGGCGAAGGCGGCGAGCGTCTCGAGCCCGAGCGCGCGCGGGGTGGTCGTTCGACCAAATCGACGAGTAGCCGAGCTCGTCGCAGCGGGCGGCGAGCGGGCGTCGCGACCTCCGGGTCGAGCCCGGCGGCGACGCCGAAGCCCGCGCTCGCTCAAGCGGCCTCCCTCTCGAGGAGCGCGACGCACTCGATGTGCGGGGTGTGCGGGAACATGTCGACCGGCTTCACGCGCCGCAAGGTATATCCCGCCTCGGCGAGCGCCGCCGCGTTGGGCGCGAGCGTCGTCGGGTTGCAGGAGACGTAGACGATCCGCCGCGCGCCGCACTCGATCACCCGGCGGACGATCTTGTTGGAGAGGCCGGACCGTGGCGGGTCGACGACGACGACGTCGGGCATGCCGGCCTCCTCGATCAGCGGGCGGATCCCGAGCCGCGCGTCGGCGGTGCGGAAGCGGGCATTGGCGATCCGGTTCGCGCGGGCGTTCTCCTCGGCGTCGGCGACCGCCTCGGGAACCGTCTCGAGCCCCCAGACCTCGCCCGCGTCGCGCGCGAGGACGAGGCCGATCGTGCCGATCCCGCAGTAGAGGTCGAAGACCCGCTCGCGGCCGGAGAGGGCGGCGAAGGAGGCGGCGATCCCGTAGAGGCGCTCGGCCATCTCGGTGTTGGTCTGGAAGAAGGCGTGGTGGGAGATCTCGAAGCCGCAGGCCGCAGAGCTCCTCGGCGAGCTTCTCGGAGCCGAGCGCGCCGGTCGGGCCGTCGGTGCCCGAGCCCGGGCCCTCGATCACCGTGTGCAGGTCGACCGGGGGCCGGGCGAACGAGGCGGGGGAGGTGACGAGCCGGGTCTGGAGCTGCCCGGTGCGGCGCCCCTCGCGGACGACGAGGTTTCGCAGCACGCCCTGCTGGGCGCGGCGGTCATACGCAGGGATGCCCTCGATCCGGGCCCACTCGCGGACCCGGTTTCGCTCCGCGTTGTTGCGCTCGGATGCGAGCAGGCAGTCCTCGGCGTCGACGACGACGTCCCACCGGCCGCGGGCGTGGAAGCCGAGCACGGTCTCGTCGTCGCGCTCGCCGAATGAGTACTCGAGCTTGTTGCGATAGCGCCAGACCTCGACAGCGGGCTCGATCGGCTCGAGCTCGAACCCCTCGAGGTGGCCGATCCGCTCGAGGGCGTCGGCGACCTGGCGTCTGCTTGTGGGAGAGCTGGAGCTCGTAGGGGAGCTCCTGCCACGGTGCGCCCGGGCAGGGCTCGCCGCCGTGGTCGCAGCGGGCCGGGACGCGATCGGCGCTCGGGCGGACGATCTCGACCGCCTCGGCCTCGGCGAAGTCGCGCTTCGCTTTCGTGACGGTCGCGCGCACGCGGTCGCCGGGGAGGGCCCCGCGGACGAAGACGACGTAGCCGTTGCGGCGCGCGATGCCGCGCCCGCCGTAGGCGAGCGTCTCGACGTCGAGGGTGAGCTCCTCGGAGCGCTTGGGACGCATCGGTCCATATTGTCAGCGTCGCCATGAGTTCCTTCGAGCTGTCCGCATACCGCGAGGGCGCAGAGACCTTCCTCGAGGAGATCGACCGCGAGTACTACCGCCATCTCGCCGGGCACAAGGCCGAGCTCGAGATCGAGCCGATCTACGACCGCCACTCGAAGCTCTTCGCCCGCGAGGCGGTCGAGCGGATCCGCGAGGCAGCCGGGAGGGCCGAGGGAGTGGCCGGCGACCGCGACGACGAGCGGCGGCGGCTGCGTTACCTGCTCCAGTTCGCCTTCGACGGGCTGCTTGGTCAGGAGACGAAGGCCGAGCAGGCGGAGCTGGCGCGGCTCGAGGCGACGCTCGAGGTGGCCGAGGACGGCTCGCGGATCGCGTACCGGCGGGTGCCGATCGAGCAGGCGAACGAGCCGGATCCGGCCCGGCGGGCGGCGCTCGAGCGAGCGCGAAACGCGGTGCTCGCGGAGCGGCTCAATCCGCTGCACCGCGAGGCGCTGGAGCGCGCGCACGCGCTCTCTCGGGAGCTCGGTTGGGCAGGGTACGCGGCGGCGTGCGCCGACCTGCGGGGCCTCGATCTCGATCGGCTTGCGGTCCAGGTGCGGCGGTTCGCGGAGGCGACGGGGGAGGCGTACGCAGAGATCTGCGACCCGGAGTTGGAGACCCATGTCGGGCGGCGGATCGGGGCGCTCGAGCGCTCGGACCTGCCCCGGTTCTTCCGTGCCGCGGCGCTCGATCCCGCCTTCCCGCCCGAGCGGCTGGTCGGCTCGTTTCGGGAGACGATGGGCGGGCTCGGCGTCGATCTCGACGGGCAGGAGAACGTGCACCTCGACGTGGAGCCGCGCGAGACGAAGTCGCCGCGCGCGTTCTGCGCGACCCCGCGGGTGCCGGACGAGGTCTACCTGGTGGTCCCGCCGATGGGCGGGCGGGACGACTTCGCGGCGCTCTTCCACGAGGGCGGGCACACCGAGCACTTCGCGCGCACGGAGGCGTCGCTCCCGTTCGAGTTCCGCCATCTCGGCGACAACTCGGTGACCGAGTCGTTCGCGTTCCTCTTCGAGCACCTGACCGAGGACCCGGCCTGGCTGCGCGCGAGGCTCGGCGCGGCGGAGCCGGGACCGCCGGTGGGCCACGCGCGGGCGGTGAAGTTGGTGATGCTGCGCCGCTACGCGGCGAAGCTCGACTACGAGCTGGAGCTGCACGCGGGAGCGCCCGACCTCCAGGCGATGCCGGCGCGTTACGCGGAGCTGCTCGGGCGCGCGGTGCAGGTCGACTGGCCGAGCGAGAGCTGGCTCGCCGACGTCGACCCGGGCCTGTACGTCACCTGCTACCTGCGCGCCTGGGCCCTGGAGACCCACTGGCGGCGGGCGCTTCGGGAGCGCTTCGGCGACCTTTGGTTCGAGCGGCCCGAGGCGGGGGCGTGGCTCGACGCGCTGTGGCGGAACGGGCAGCGCCTCGACGCCGACGAGCTCCTCGCCGAAACGCTCGGCGAGGAGCTGGACTTCGAGGTCTTGTCGGCGGAGCTTCTGGCGGGCGCGCCGAGCTAGCTCGAGCGCCGCCGTCGGGAGGACCCTGGGCTCGAGGTTCGCTTGGACCCGCCGCTCCGCTTCGCGGTCGAGCGCTTCCGTGTCGCGGAACCGCCGCTTCGCTTCGCTGTCGAGCGCTTGCGCGTCGACGAGCCCTTGCTCTTCGTCTCGAGCCGGCCGTCGATGTCCGCCAGGAGGCTCTTTCGCTTCTTGCCGTTGTTCTCGTGCGTCCGGACCTTGCGCAGCTCGGCCTTCGACAGGCCGCCGAGGCGGGACTTCACCTGGTCGACCGTGAGCTGGTCGTAGAGCGCGATCGGGAAGCCGGGGCCCCCGGCGCGCCGGCGGAGCGTGTCGGCGGCGGCCAACCCGGGCTCGGCGACGTCGCGGGCGGTACGGCCCGCCCGCTTGGCGCCGGCCGTGGCCTGCTTGCGCGCTCGACCCGCCCTGGACTCGGCCTCACGGCGGGCCTTGCGGGCCTGGGTCTCGGCCTCGCGCTGGACGCGCTTGAGCTGCGACTCGGCCTCGCGCCGGCTCTTGCGGACCTGCGTCTCGGCGTCGCGACGCGCCGCATTGGCGCGCTTCTCGAAGTCCTTGCGGAGGCGCTCGAGGTCGCGGATCAACTCGTCGCGTTGCTTGCGGCCCCGGCTGACGAGGTCGGAGACGAGCTTGTTGGCATCGCCGCGGGTCATCCGTCCGCGCTTGACCGCGTCGTCGGCGACCTCCTGGATGCGATCGCGGGAGAGGGTGACGCTCCGCTCCAGCGCGTTGCGGAAGTTTTCGACGCTCTTGTCGGCTCGACTCGCGCTGCGAGTGCGCGAGCGGGCGCTGGAGCTTCGGGAGCTCGACCGGCGGGAGCTCGAAGCCTTGGAGCTCGAGCGGGAGCCGCTCGACTTTCGCGACGAGCTTCGCGTGCTCTTGCGGCGCGAAGACGAGCGACTGGAACCGTTTGACATCTGTTGTGTCCTCCTGAGGTGGTTGGGCCTGCCCCTCCCGACTATCTCACCGCTTCGGTCGGGAGTAAACCCCGGGCGGCTTCATGCGAATGTCGCCGACACCGGCGCGTGGTCCGAGAGACGGATCGCCAGACCGTCCTGTGTGACCTCGCGCTGCTCGGGCGGCCACCGGAGGTGGGGCTCGGAGAGGGTGAGCCCGCGGGGGAGGATGTGGTCGATCGCGCTCGCGTCGTCGGGCTCGCCGAAGCCGCGCTCGCGCAGCGCGGCGAAGGGGTCGGGCGCCCGGTCGGGACGGATGTTGAAGTCGCCGCCGAGGATCAGCGGCGCGTCGGCCGCCCATTCGATCGAGCTGTCGGCTGCACGCAGGACCTCGGTGGAGGCCGCGGGGTCTGCCTTGCTCGCGTGGAGGTTGGCGAGGCAGAGGCCGGACGAGAGCCGCGTGAAGGCCATCGTCCGGCGCTCCGGGCGGGTAGTCAGGACGAGCTCGCGACGCTCCGCGATCGCCTCGCCGCGGACGAGGGCCGTGTTTGAGCCGCCTTCGTTGGACGCGATCAGGTCGGGGTTGAGGTAGGCGAGGAATCTACGCAGCGGCGCGAGCCAATTGCGCGAGGTGAGGGAGACGTGGGCGTGGGCGTCGCAGCCGGCGGCGAGCCGGTCGACCCAGCGCGGGGGGCACTCCTGAAGGAGGGCGACGTCCCAGGCGGCGGAGGCGATCAGGCTCTCGAACTCCCGGTAGAGGCTGCGGTTCACCTGGAGGTGCGTCTCGTTCCGCTCGCTCACGCGGAGGAGGCGCGAGCGCCAGGTCTTAAGCGCCGGGTCCGGCGGGTGGTCGCGACCGTGGAAGAGGTTCCAGCAGAAGGCCCGGATCACGCGCGTAGTATGCGGCGCTTCCATGGCTCGCAACTTCCTCACCGGAGAGGAGCTCTCACCGGACGAGCTGTCGGCGTTGCTCGACCGGGCGCGGGAGCTGAAGACGGGGAGACCGGAGGAGGGGCGGGAGGCGCTGGCGGGGCGCAGCGTCGCGCTGGTCTTCGAGCGGCCCTCGACCCGGACGCGGATCTCGCTCGAGGTCGGCGTCGCGGAGCTCGGCGGCAACGCGGTCATGCTGCGCGGCGACGAGCTTCAGTTGACCAGGGGGGAGTCGATCGGCGACACCGCCCGGGTGCTCTCCCGCTACCTCGACGCGATTGCGATCCGCTCCGGCTCCCACTCGTCGGTGGTCGAGTTCGCCGAGGCATCCGAGGTGCCGGTGGTCAACGCGCTGACGCCGGCGCATCATCCCTGCCAGGCGCTCGCGGACCTGATGACGCTTGCGGAGCGCTTCGGCGAGCTCGAGGGGCTGCGGCTTGCGTACGTCGGCGACGGCAACAACGTCGCCCGCTCGCTGGCGATCCTCGGCGAGGCGGCCGGAGTCGAGGTCGTGGTCTCCTCGCCACCGGGTTATGAGCTCGACCGATGAAAGCGGCGCCGAGCTGGTGGCCGACCCGGCCGAGGCGGTCGCCGGCGCGGACGCCGTCTACACCGACGTCTGGGTCAGCATGGGCGACGAGGACGAGCCGCCGTGCGCCGCGAGGCGCTCGCTCCCTACCAGCTCAACGCCGAGCTCCTCGCCAAGGCCTCCGACCGCGCGATCGCCCTCCACTGCCTCCCCGCCCACCCCGGCGAGGAGATCACCGAGGACGTCCTCTACGGCGACCGCTCGGCCATCTGGGACCAGGCCGAAAACCGCCTCCACGCCCAGAAGGCGCTGCTCGAGCTGCTGCTGACTGCGTAGTTGGGTACCCCATAGGGTCCTCAACCCCGCAATCGCGTTCACCCGGCGGGCCTAGACTTGGCCCAGCCTGGCCCCGTGGTGTAACGGTTCAGCACGTCGGCCTTTCAAGCCGGAGGAGATCGGGTTCGACTCCCGCCGGGGCTATACGACCTAAGCGGTTCGACTCACTGAATGCAGCCCGAAATCCACCTAGGCCCCCTCACCCTGCAGACGTTCGGGATCATGTTCGCGCTCGGGTTCATCGGGGCGGGGGTGGTGATTGCGGCGCGGCTGCGGGAGTGGGGGAAGCCGCCCGATTGGGCCTACGAGATGATCTTCGCGGGGCTGATCGGGGGTGTGGTCGGGTCGCGGATCGACTTCCTGATCCAGAACTGGGACGAGGTCGGCGACGACTTGATCGGGAACCTCTTCTCCGGCTCCGGCCTCGTCTGGTACGGCGGCGTCATCGGCGGTGCGATCGGGGTGATGCTGTGGGCGCGCTGGCGCGGGATGCTCAACGTCTCGCTCGGCGACCTCGCCGCGGTCCCGCTCGCGCTCGGCTACGCGATCGGGCGGATCGGCTGCCAGCTCTCCGGCGACGGCGACTACGGCGAGCCCTGGGACGGGCCGTGGGCGATGGCCTATCCCGAGGGCACCGTGCCGACCACCGAGGAGGTCCACCCGACCCCCGTCTACGAGACCCTCGCGATGGGAGGCGATCGCGTTCCTGCTCTGGCGCCTGCGCGACCGCTTCCAGCCGGGGATCCTCTTCGCCCTCTACCTGGTCCTCGCGGGCCTCGAGCGCTTCCTGGTCGAGTTCGTCCGCCGCAACGACGCCGTCCTCGCCGGCCTCACGCTCGCCCAGCTCGTGAGCCTCGGGATGATCGCCGCGGGCGCGGTCTGGATGGCGACCGTGCGCAGCCGCCGCGGCACGCTCCGCGCCGCCGCTCCGCGCGCCCGCCCCGCCCAGGCCTGAGCCGTCCAGCGGAAGCGGTTACCGCTTCCGCTTGCCCTTGACCTTCTCGCAGCCCTTGACGCGGTCGCGCCTGTCGACCTTGGCCACGTCTTTGCCGGAGCCGCAGCGGACCTTGTCCCGGCCGCGGCCGCCGACCTTGATCTTGTCGTCGCCCGGTCCGCCGACCGCCCGGTCGCGTCCCCGACCCGGCTTCAACAGGTCGTCGCCCTGCTGGCCGCGCGAGACGTCCCTGCCCTTCCCACCGACCGTGCAGTCGTCGCCGAGCCCGGCCTTGACCCGGTCGTTGCCGGCCTTCGCCGCGAATCGTGTCGCCGAAGTCGTCCCGACGATCTTGTCGCTTCTTGCGCTTGCCCACGATCACGTTCGGGCACTGCTTCCCGGCCGCGAGGCCGGACCCGCCGCCGCCGCCGCCGCCCTGCTCACCGGTGTAGCCGGCCGCCGACTCCCGAGCCCCGGCCCGGGCGACGGCGCCGGCGGCAGCGTCACCTGGTAGATGTCCATCGCGTTGCGGCCCGCCTCGCCGAGGTTGAAGTCCCCCGTCGCGCCGTGGTAGGTAAACGTCCCGTCCGAGTTCTGCTCGGTCCGGAAGACCGCCGAGACCCACTGGTTCGCGTTCTCGGGGATGAAGTAGCCGACCTCCTTCAGCTCGATCGTCCCGTCGGGGCGCTCGAGGAAGTCGATCACGTGGGTGCCCTGCGAGTACCAGGCCATGAAGATCCGGTTCTGCCCGGGGATCTGGTGGAAGACGTGCGCGGTGCAGACGGTCGCCCGCGGCTGGGTCCGGATCGGCATCCGGAAGATCGCCCGGTCCCCTCCGGCGTCTGCGCGTACGCCGACTGCTCCTGCTCCGGCGTCCCCGGCCCGCCGGTGTGGAGCGCATCGGTCCGGTAGAAGTGGACGCCGCCGTTGCCGGCCGTGTTGTCACCGGGGCTCCCCGGACTCGCGAAGCAGGTGGCGCCCGGCGGCAGGATCCCGCCGCCGCGCTCGTCGGTCGCGATCAGGAGGTTGCCCGAAGCGCTCAGCTCGGTCTCGTGGTTGAAGTCGATGTCCTCAGTCGCGTCGAAGGCCGGCTGCGCCGCGCTGCCCGCCCCGCGGCCCTGGTGGTGGATGCTGCCGAGGTGCTGCACGCCCTCCAGCGAGGGGGAGCCGCTGGCGATCCAGCCGGGGACCGTCAGGTCCTGCGTCTCGCTGACGCCCCCGACCGCGCCGCTCTCACCGTCGACGCAGTCGGTCACCATCGCCCCCGACGTGAACGGCGGCGCGGACGAGCTCGCCCGAACCGTGCAGGGAAGCGGCGTCCCCTGCGGCGTGTCGTCCGAGAAGTCGGTCGGCGTCCCGTTGTCGTTGAAGGCGCCGCTCATGTCGAAGCCGATCAGCGCCCCGCCGCTGCCGCAGGTGAGGCGATCGTCGGGATAGACCTCGAGCTCGTGGCAGCCGTAGATGTGGTTCTGCAGCGTGTGCCCGAGCGCGATCTGCGCGCTCGGATAGCGATAGCGGAAGACCTCCGGCCGGCACGCGTCCCGTTTCTCCTGGAGCGTCGCCGTCGCCGGGAAGTTCATGCACGAGGCGAGGTTGACGACCTCGAACCCGTCGAGGTTGAACCGCTCGGAGTCGGCCGGGTCCTCGTTTTGGCGAGACCCGTCCGCGATTCAGGTTGACCGAGTCCGAGGTCACCGAGTAGGCGATGTGCGGCCGCTTCGGGTCGATGTTGACCGTGTGCGACTCGCCGATGTGGCTGACGAGGCCGATCTCCTTCGGCGCGCCCGGGTTGGTCACGTCGATGATCTCGAGGCCACCCTGGGGAGCGCCCGGGAGCCCGAGGTCGCCCTGGTCGTGGCAGCGGCCGGGCGCGTCGGTCGCGTCGATCAGGAGCTGCGCGTCGGAGCGGACCGCGTAGGGATTGTCCGTGTTGAGGATCGCCCCGCCCTTCGGCGTCGCCTCGACGTCGTGCTGAAGGCCCGTGATGTCAGCGGGGTTCGAGCCGCAGGCCGCCGAGGGGTGCCCGGCGAGGAACTGCGGATCGACCTCGCTGCCGCTCGGTCAGCTGGACGATCGATCTGACCGCCGGCGTTGGGCCCGAATCCGAGGGTCCCCGACCGACATGTAGGTGTCGCCACCCTGCGTGAAGAAGTCGACGTCGGTGTGCAGGTTCCCCGTCGGAACGCTGGCGACCAGCTCCCATTCGGCTCCGGGACCGCCCGAGTTGAACGTGCTCGACAGCGGCAAGCCCGGCGGCGCGAAGCCCACCGCCGGGTGGTCCAAGAGACCCAGCCCGTGGCCCCCGTACGCCGCCGTCGGCACCGCGAGCGCCAGCGCGGCAACACCCGCCGCAATCAGTCTTCTCGCCTGCATCCCTCGAATTCCCCTCGTCGCCGGCCACCCGGCCATCGTCGGCCCGTTACCCCCGCGACCTTGATCCAAACGCTACAGACCTCAGGGTCTGCCCGCAAACCCCAACCCGCGCCTGGCGGCGCCGCGACACGCATGGCGGCGTCCTCGCCGGCTCGCGTGGCGCTGCCACGCCACGCCGGCTGCGTCCTAGCCCTGCGTCCCGTGGCACTCGCCAGCCGCCGGCTGGGGTTTCCGGGCAGACCCTACGCCCCGCGCAACAGCCCCCCGTCGATCGGGATCACCGTCCCGGTGACGTAACCGGCCCGCTCCGAGGCCAGGAACGCGACCAGATCCCCGAACTCCTCGACGGTCCCCAGCCGACCCGCGGGCACCTCCTCGCGGGCGCGCTCCTCGACGGTCTCCATCGAGCCGCCCAGCTCGACCAGGCGATCCGTGGCGATCCGACCGGTCGCGACCGTGTTCAGCGTCACCCCGTCGGCCGCCACCTCGCCGGGCCAGCGTCTTGAAGAACGCCACCGCCGCCACCCGGTGCACGTTCGAGAGCGCGAGACCCGGGATCGGCTCCTCGGTCGAAGTCGAGCCGACGTTGACGATCCGGCCCCAGCCCCGCTCTCGCATCCCCGGCAGCACCGCCTCAACGAGGACCCGCGGCGCCATCACCAGCGAGCGGTACGCGCGACTCCCACTCGTCCTCGCCGTGGCCGAGCGCCTCGCCCGGCGGCGGACCGCCCGTGTTCGTCACCAGCACGTCCACCGGCCCCAGCCGCGCCTCGACCTCACCCGGCAGCTCCCCGAGCCGCTCGAGGTCCTCGGTGTCGCGCCTCGAACGCCTCGACCTCGCCGCCCGTCTCCTCGCGAACCTCCGCCGCGGTCGCCTCGACCCGCTCGAGCGAGCGCGATCGCGACCCCGACCCGGACCCCCTCGCGCGCGAGCGCAGCCGGCGACGCCGCGGCCGATCCCGCGGCTCGCGCCCATCACCAGCGCCACCCGACCCGACAGCCCGAGGTCCACGACCGCCACGCTACCGATCGCCGATCGTTCCCCGATAGTGAGCGCACCATGGGCTTCCCCTCGACCATCACCACGCGGCTCGCGGCCGCGATCTCGCTGCTCGGGCTGATCGCAATCACCGCCTCCGACTTCTTCCTCGCGGTGGTCAACGAGTTCGTCGCCGCGCGCTCCCGGCGCAAATGGGAGCAGATCGCCGACTACGGGCTGGTCGAGCTGGGCAGCTCCTCCCGTCACGTTTGGATCACGCTTGCCCAGGAGATCGGGCTCGGCAGCCGCGAGGAGATGACCAAGGAGGAGCTGCGGACATTGATCACCGACCACGAGCGACTCAGCTCCCGCGTCAGCGCAGCGGTCGTAGATCCGGCATCCCGGCACGCCCTCTACGAGGTCGTCGCCGCGCTCGTCGCAAGCTCGCGGGCGACGCTGATCAACTGGGCGCCGTTCTTGGTCGAGACGCCGCACGCCGGCGAGCTCAGCCGCTTCATCCCCGAGCCCGACGAGGAACGCGGCGAGGACGGGCTTGCCGGCGCGCTCCCCGGTCACCCCGCGATCATTTCACCGACCGCGACTCCTCCAGCCCGGCGGCCCCGAGGGCTTCGCGCCACTCGAGGAACCCCCGGAGCCGCGTGACCTTGCCGTCTCGAAGCAGGAAGTGGATCGCAAAGGGTTGCTCGAACTCGACCTGGCTGGCGCTTCCCCTCAACTTGGCGTTCCCCAGCCAAACCACCGAGTCGCCCGCGTCCCGAACCTCGCTCTCCTCCACGCGAAACAGCTCCCAGGCCTCCCAGGTCGCCGCGAACCCGACGGCGACCTCATCGCGGCCTCGGTAGACGCTGCGTTCGACGGCGGCCGGCCCTGCGGGCTTCCATTCGACGTCGGGAGCGAACCACGCGCTCATGGCCGCGAAATCCCGCTGGTTGAAGGCTTCAACCAGCTGCCTGACCACCTCGACGTTCGACCTCGACATGGCCTACGCCTCCATCCCAGCGGCGCCGAGAGCCTGCGAGCGGTCTCGAAACGCGTGCATCGACTTGGCGCGACCTCCCCGGACGGTCCAGACATGGGCGCCCTCGAGCTCAATCGGGACCCCGCTCGCCCCACCCTCGGCGATTATGCGCACGTACACGACGACGTGATCCCCGGAGTCGAAGAAGCGGTCCGGTTCAATTCGCCAGGCGCCCCAGGTGTCGCGGAGCATCGCCTGCATCTCAGCAATCCCCTCGCGCCCGCGAAACACCGGCTCGCCCTCGGGATAGTCAGAGGGCAATCGAATCTCCAGCCCCTCGTCGGCGTAGTCGCGGAAGACGCGGTCGAGCAGATCAGGAGGAGCGCGGAGCGGGTTTACGGCTCCGAGCTCATAGAGGCTCCGCACGACCTCGACGTTCTCCTGCGACGTCGCCTGCTCCGACAGGCCGGCGGCTTCGAGGGCTTGCTCCCGGTCGGCGAAGAGCTGGTAGTGCACGATGAGCCCGTCGCGGACGGTGAACACAGGGAAGGTCATCCCCCCTGTGACCTCGATGCCGCTCCGCCGTCCGCGGGCCTCTGGACGGATCGCGGCGAACACGCGCTCTCCCGCGTCGATCAGCTCCTCGACCTCGAGCCGGAACTCGGCGAAGTCCGCCATCCACGTCTTCCAGAATCGACGAACGGCCGCGCGCCCGCGATAGACGCCGTCGACGTCGGGGACGCCGAGCGCCACCTCCCACACGACATCGCGAGCGAGCATCGCTTCCGACGCTCGAGCGCCACGTACACCTCCGTTCCACGCTTCGAAGCCCTGCCGCACCAGATCTACGTTCTGCTGCGACATCGCTTTCGCATTATGCGCCGCTGGTCTCGCCCGGGGCGGTTACGTCGATTCGTTCTGCAGTTGACCACCGTGGAGGGGGTCAACTGCAGATTCATCGTTGCCGCCCAGCGGATGTCGCGAAACCCGGCGTACTCCCTTACTGCTCCGTAGATGTGCCGCGATAATGCCCTTGGGCGGTTAGCTCAGTGGAGAGCATCGCGCTTACAACGCGAGGGTCGGCGGTTCGAATCCGTCACCGCCCATACCTCAGCCCCCGTCCGAACTCGCCTCCAGGATCAGCTCCGCCACGCCCTCGGGGTCGTCCCAGGTCGGGGATGTGGCCCCAGCCGGGCTTCTCGAGGTAGCGGGCGTTCGGCGGGCGGCGGGTGCGGCTCGGCCTGCCCACGATGCGGTCCTCGTTCCCCAGGCGATCGTCACCGGCACCTCGACCTCGATCCGGCGTGCTCGAAGGCCCCGGCGCGCATCTCCTCGCTCGAGCCCGCGTAGCCCGTCGAGTCGATGAACCCGAGGACCAGCTCGCTCGCCTCCTCGCGAGTCAGGGCAGCCGGATTCGCCACCGTGGTGCGAAGCAACGCTCGCCTGATGGTCCGGTTGGCGAGCATCGCGGGCACCGCACGGCGCACCCGGCGGCCGATGAGCTGACGGTCGCGGCCCGGCATCGGGCGGCCGGCGCCAGAGCCCCGCCGGCGAGATCGCGCAGACCGACGCCGCGTTGCCCGCCTTCGCCATCTCCAGCGCAACCCAGCCTCCCAGCGAGATCCCGGCTACATGCGGCCGGTCGAAGCCGAGTTCGCCGAGAGTACTCACTCGCCTCGCGGGCCAGGTTCGCCGCGGTGGGGACGAAGCCGTCCTCCGGACGCCGGGGAGCGGCCGAAGCCCGGCAGGTCCATCGCGATCACCTCGCGCTCGCGCGCGAGCCGCTCGAGGACTGGCCGCCAGACGACCGTCCCTCCGCCGAGCGGGTGGATCAGGGCGAGCGGGTCGCCGGACCCCGTCCTCATGTGAAAGAGCCGGGACACGCGACCGCGTATTCTGCCGCGCCGAGGCGAAAATCACGAGACAGCAAGGGAGTGGTACAGATGGCGGTAGAGCAGGCATTGGCCGACTTGAAGGAGACCGAGGGCGGCGAGTCCTTCCGGCTCCAGAACTCGAAGATGCTCAAGGTCGAGCTGGCCGGGGTCGAGATCCAGGCGAAGCTCGGTTCGATGGTCGCCTACCAGGGCGACGTGAAGTTCGAGCACGCCGGGTCCGGCGGGCTCTCGCGGATGATCAAGAAGGCCGTCACCAGCGAGGGGACCCAGCTGATGAAGGCCTCGGGCTCGGGCGAGGTCTTCCTCGCCGACCAGGCGCAGGACATCCAGCTGATCAAGCTCGACAACGACTCGATCACCGCGAACGGCGCGCACGTGCTCGCCTTCGACGCGGGAATCGACTGGGACATCAAGAAGGTCGAGGGCGCCTCGGGGATGCTCGGCGGCGGCCTCTACAACATGGAGCTCAAGGGCTCCGGCTGGGTCGCGCTCCTCTCCGACGGCCCTCCGGTGATGCTCGAGATCGCCGGTGAGACCACGTACGCGGACCCGCAGGCCGCGATCACCTGGTCGAGCGGCCTCTCCACGTCGGTCAAGGCCGACGTCAGCATGAAGACGGTGATCGGCCGCGGCTCCGGGGAGACGTTCCAGATGTCGATCTCGGGCAACGGCTGGGTCCTGATCCAGCCCTCCGAGGGACCGCTCGCCAGCGCGGGCGCGGGCGGCGCCGGCGCAGCCGGCGGCATCGGCAAGTTCCTGCAGAGCTGAACCGGCTCAGCTCTCCCGAGGGGGCTGGGTCTAGGTGCCCAGCCCCCAGAACATCATCGAGTTCGGGTCGTCGGGGTCGACGCGGACGGTGATCTCCGAGCCCTCGGAGACGCCGTCCATGACGCTCTGGACCATGAACTGCGTGAAGGTCGCCGCGTAGGGATTCGCGTCCGCGGGCCGGACCTCGACTCCGAACTCGATCTCCTTGCCGCCGCCGGCGTCGGTTCCGCCGGTCTCGCGCATCGACTTGACCGTCGCCGGATGCTCCACCCCCGACTGGTTGAGTTTCATCGCGCGGTCGCGGTAAGCGGCCTGCTCCCCTACGCTCATCCCGGCCCCGGAGGACGCCTGCTTCGCTAGCTCTTGGGCCTGCGACGCGGCGCCCTTCATCCGATCCATCAACCCCATTTCGCTCCCTTTCTTCCCCGCCGCGGCTAGTTGGTGCGGTTCGGCCGACTCTATACCGCAAAAGCCCCGATACTTCCCTGCCTCCGGAGATGGCTCCCGTCGATCCCACAGCCGCTGCCAACCCCGTTCCCGGTCCCGCCGAGCAGATGGCCGAGGAGCAGGATCTGCTGATCCGGTTCGCGCGGACCCGCGACCCGATCGTCCGCGAGGAGCTCGCCCGCCGCTTCATGCCGCTGGTGCGCCGACTCGCATCTCGCTACCGCGGCGGCCGCGAGCCGCTCGAGGACCTCGTCCAGGTCGCCAGCCTCGGCCTCGTCAAGGCCCTCGACCGCTTCGATCCCGAGCGCGGGGTCGCCTTCACCACCTACGCCGCGCCGACCATCCTCGGCGAGCTGCGGCGTCACTTCCGCGACCGCGGCTGGTCGGTCCACGTCCCGCGCGACCTCCAGGAGCGGATCGCCGCGGTCGAGAAGGCGATCGCCGAGATGCCGACGAAGCTCGGCCGGGCGCCGTCCGTCCGCGAGATCGCGGAGAGGCTCGACCTCTCGGAGGAGGACGTGCTCGAGGCGATGGAGGCCGGCGGCGCCCACCACGCCGTCTCGATCGACGCGCTCCAGCGGATGGACGACTCCGAGGGAGTGCCGATGGTCGAGCGGCTCGGCGAGAGCGACCCCGGCTTCGAGACCGTCGAGTACGGAGAGGCGATCGAGTCGGTCCTCACGGACCTCTCCGAGCGCGACCGCACAGTCCTCCATCTGCGTTTCGTCGAGGACCTCACCCAGACCCAGATCGCCGAGCGGATCGGCGTCTCCCAGATGCACGTCTCGCGGATCCTCCGCGCGACGCTTCAGCGCCTGCGCGAGCAGGTCCCGGAGACCGGCGAGTAGCCGCCGCCGAGGCCGGGCGGGTCGGCTTCGCGGACCGACCTGTCCCCCAAGGGGTCAGACCCCTCCCACCGACCTGTCCCCCAAGGGGTCAGACCCCTCGGCGCCCTAGCGCGGGTCGTCGATCTTGATCAGCAGCTGCTCGGCGCCGTCGGCTGCGGATTCGACGTCGACCACGCTTGCAAGCGCCCGCAGCGAGCCCTCCAGCGGCCCCGGGAGCTCCATCTCCCGCAGGAGGCGCTCCGCGGCGCCCGGCACCAGTGGGCCGACCCGGATCTCCAGGCATCCCTCGCGATCCGAGATCGCGATCTCGATCCGGCCCTCGGAGAACTCGCGCGACGACGTCGCGGAGACCGCGTCCCCCAGTAGCTGGGTGTCGGCGAGCCGGTCGATCGACAGATCGGCCCGGCTGGCGAGCATCCCGATCACATGTGAGACGACCGCGCCCGCCGGCGCCTCTGAGTCGAACGAGAGGACGGTCTCCTCGGCCGCCGGGGCCTCCGCCGCGGCGCCGTTCTCGCTGCGCTCCGAAGTCGGCGCGATCAGCTTGCGCACCTTGACCATGGTGCCCAGCCCCGGCCCGCCGCTGATCTCGAACCCGTCCGAGAGCGCCGCGATCAGCGGCAGCCCGAGGCGAAGATCGCCCTTGCCTGGATCGGCCGGCCGCGGTCGGAACCCGGCGCCCTCGTCATGGATCGCCACCTCGAGTCCGTCTCCACGGCGCCCGGCTGTCATCTCGAGCGGCCCCTCGGAGTCCTCGTAGGCGTGCTGGACGACGTTCATCGCCGCCTCGGTGATGATCGTCTGGAGGTCTGCGAGATCGCCGGGCTCGAGGCCGACCGCGTCACCGAGCCCGGTGACCGCCCGGCGCAGGACGGCGACGTTCTCCGCCCGTGCGGGAACGACGACGCGAAGCTCCGGGATGCCGGTCATTCGCCCGCGCCTTCCGGCCCGGCGCTCGCGGTCTCGATCGCCGCGCTCTCGGAGTCGCGAATCGGGAGGTTCTCGTCGAGCCCCGTGATCTCGAGAACCCTCTGAACCGGCGCCGCGCCATCCTGGAGCGCGGTCGCGAACCCGAGTCCAGCCTCACCGGCGCGGCGCTGGAGGTCGATCATCACGCCGATGATCGAGGAATCGATGAACTCCGCGTCCGAGAGATTGATCACGATCGGGCGCCCTGCGCCATCACTTCCTCGAGCCGCTCGCGCAGGGTCGGGGCCGTGCTGAGGTCGTGCTCACCCGTCAGCGAAACCACGACGACGCCCGAATCCCTGCGCTCGACCGTTATCTCGCCGGGATGCACGGCACGCGAGAATACCCGTGGCGCACTCGTTTAGAGCCCCCGCCTCCGGGTAAGAGTCGGCCGGAGCAAACCCCGCTCCCCCCTGTACCCACGACAGGCCCGGAGGTCGTCCCCCGGGTCTGTCGTCGTTGTGGGAGCTTCGTCCTGCTATTCGAGACCGGTCTGCTCGCGCGCCAGCCGGGCGACGACGCCGGCTTCGAGCTCACACGTCGAGCCGAGGCTGAGCGGGCGGATAGCTGACCCGCTCGCCCTCGACGACGGCGAGCGGGGTGAGCTCATGCTCCTCGAGCGTGCCGTCGCGAAGCAGATGGACGACCCGCCAGTCCCGCGCCGTCAGCGCGTCGGAGACCAGCCGGCGATGGCAGCGTCGCCAGTCTCCCTCGGCGCACATGAAGGTGGTCCGGCGCTCCCCGGCAAGCTCCTCCAGGCGCTCCAGCCCGGCGGCGAACTCGGGGCTCGACATGTGGTCGGCGTAGCCCTGGAACTGGGCGACCCGCCAGCCCCCGTTGGGCGAGTCCGGCACCGGGGAACGGCGGCCGCCGAGCTCCTCGGCGAATCCGGCGTACGCGATCCCGGCGGCGGTCAGCGCCTCATCGAGCGGGCCGGCCTTGAACTGCGGCAGTCGCCGCGAGCCCGGATGGCGGCGGACGTCGGCGAGCGCCGCGACGCTCGCCCCGCGAAGCAGCGCCACGAACGCCTCGAGTTCGTGGGTCGAGTGGCCGACGGTGAGGATCTCGCGCTCCGGCATCGCGCTCCATTCTGCCCGGCCGACTAGATGATCGATTCCGAATTCACGTGCCCGCTGGGGCGGCGCAGGCCGATCCAGCGACAGCATGCGCCGTCATCCGTGGGTGCGGGAATAAGGAATCGATCATCTAGGGTGGCCCGCCCGATGAGACTCGCCGCGATCCTGGCCTGCGCGGCCGCCGCCGGCCTCGCCGCCCCCGCCGGCGCGAGCGCCTACGACCCCGCCTCACAACCCCCCTTCGGCGGCGAGCCGGTTCCGCCCCTCGAGGCGCCGGAGAGCCCGGACCGCCGCCCGCCGGGGTTCGAGCTGACGCCCGCCGAGGCGATCACGATCGCCGACCACACCGACGTCGTCCGCGAGGAGCGGCGGGAGAGCCCCGGCATGGAGGCCGCGCGCGTTCACCCGCGGTCCCGGGCGCTGGGAGGTCAAGTACTTCCTCGACGAGGACGGCGAGCGCACGGAGGTCGCCCAGGTCCACGTCGACGACCCCGGCCGGCGAGGTGCTGGAGGCGTGGCGCGACCACCAGGTCGAGACCAAGCTGGCCCGCGGCTACGACGGCGCCGTGGGCCGGGCGATCAACTCGCCGTGGATCTGGATCCCGCTCTGCGTCCTCTTCGTGCCCCGTTCGTCGACCGTCGGCGTCCGCTCCGGCTGCTCCACCTCGACCTGCTGGCGATCGTCGCGCTGAGCGTCTCGCTCCTCTACTTCAACCGGGGGGAGATCGAGGTCTCGGTCCCGCTCACGTACCCGGTCCTCGGATACCTGTTCGCTCGCATGCTGATCGCGGGGCTGCGCCCCAGCGGCGAGCCGGGCCCGCTGGTGCCGCTCGTCCCGCTGCGACGCGCTGGCGGCGGCGGCGGTCGCCCTCGTTCTTGCCCGCGTGGCCGCTCAACGTGGTCGACTCGAGCGTGATCGACATCGGCGTCGCCGGCGTCGTCGGCGCCGACCGCCTGATCGACGGCGCGTCGCTGTACGAGGGCGTCTTCGCCCCCGGGATCGATCTGCGCGGCGACGTCTACGGGCCGCTCAACTACCTCGCCTACGTGCCGTTCGAGCTGGTCTGGCCCTGGGAGGGGGTGTGGGACGACGTCCCCGCCGCGCACGCAGCGGCGATCGCCTTCGACCTCGCCTGCGCGCTCGGCCTGCTCGTGCTCGGCCGCCGCCTGCGCCCCGGCGGCGAGGGCCGCGGCGCTCGGGATCGCGCTCGCCTTCGCCTGGCTCGCCTGCCCGTGGACCGCCTACGCGCTCAACGCGAACACCAACGACGCGCTGGTCGCGGCGACGATCATCTGCGGCGCTGGTCGCGTTCGCCTCTCCGGCCGGGCGCGGGGCGCTCCTCGCGATCGGGACCGCGGTCAAGTTCGCGCCCGCCGCCCTCGCCCCGCTCTTCGCCGCCGGGACCGGCGAGCAGCGATGGCGCCAGGCCGTCCTCTTCACCCTCGCCTTCGCGCTCGTCGCCGCGCTGGCCTTCCTCCCCTTCCTCCCGGACGGGGGACCCGGAGAGCTCTATGACCGGACCTTCGGCTACCAGGCCGCGCGCGGCTCCCCGTTCAGCGTCTGGGGGCTGGCGCCGAGCCTCGAGCCGCTGCAGACCGGCGGCCCGCGCCTTCGCGGTGATCCTCGCGGTGGCGGCCTTCCTCTGGCCGCCGCGGCGCTCGCTGATCCAGGTCGCCGCGCTGGGCGCCGCGGTCGTGATCGCGGCCCAGGTCGCGGGCACGCACTGGTTCTACTTCTATGTCCTCTGGTTCCTGCCCCTGGTCTTGGTCGCGGCGTTCGGCGAGTGCGCGCGGATCACTCCGCGAGCGTCGTCTCGAGAAGCCCAAGCGTCGGCGAGCTGATCTCGATCCGGTCGCCCGGTCGCAGCCAGACGCGCGGGTCGCGCGTCGAGCCGACCCCCGACGGCGTCCCGGTCGAGATCACGTCGCCGGGCTCGAGCGTCATCCAGCGCGAGAGGCGGGCGACCAGCTCGGGAACCGAGAAGATCAGGTCCGCGGTCGAGGCCTCCTGCATTCGCTCGCCGTTGAGGTCGAGCGCGATCTCGATCGCGTCGTGGGAACCGGCCTCGTCCGGGGTGACCAGCGCCGGGCCGAACGGCGCCGATCCGTCGAAGACCTTGCCCGGCATCCACTGCGGTGTCGCGAACTGGAGGTCGCGCGCGGAGAGGTCGTTGAGGAGCGCGTAGCCGGCGACGTGGTCGAGCGCCGAGTCCGGCGTCGACCGCCGTCGCGCGGCGGCCGATCACGAACGCGACCTCGGCCTCGAAGTCGACCTTCTCGCTGGCCGCGGGCAGCGGAACCGTCGCGCCCGGCGCCGCCAGCGCGTTGCGGAACTTGGCGAAGAAGGTCGGGTTCGGCGGGCGGCTCCATCCCCGCCTCGGCAGCGTGCGGATCGGTAGTTGAGCCCGATGCAGACGATCTTGTCGGGGTCGGGGACCGGCGGGCAGCAGCTCGACGTCGGCGAGCGGACTCGACCGCCTCGCCGTCGAGGTCGCGACCAGCGACGCGAGACCGTCCTCGGCGAGCAGCGCCGCGCACGCTCGGACCGGCGTCGATGACCGCGCCGTCGCGAAGCACCCCGGCGCGCGTCGCCGCGGCCGGAGCGATAGGTGACGAGCCGCATCGCGCCGCAGCCTATGCGCTGCCAGTACCACCCCCGCGCCGCTTCGGTCTCAGCCCTCGGGGGCGTAGCTCAGTTGGTTTAGAGCGCCGGCCTGTCACGCCGGAGGCCGCGGGTTCGAGTCCCGTCGCTCCCGTCAGTAACCGCTTTGTGGTGCCGCTTTCGCTGTGGGGCCGACTTGCGCGAGGCAGGAGCATCAGATCGGCGACCCCAGCCAGGGCACCATAGGATCGCGGCCGTGCCGTTCACGCTCAGGAACCTCAAGGAGGACCTGGAGGACCTCGGGTCCAGGTTCGACGGCGCGCCGGACCTGGAGTTCCGCTTGGCGACCGAGGCGCTCGAGCTCGAGCAATCCGGCCTGGGCTACCAGCGCGTCCCGCCCGGCTATCGCTTTCCGTACGGCCACACGCACAAGAAGCAGGAGGAGGTGTACGTGGTCCTGCGCGGGAGCGGGCGGATGAAGCTCGACGACAAGATCGTCGAGCTCAAGGAGTGGGATGCGGTGCGCGTCCCGCCCGGTACGTGGCGAGGCTACGAGGCCGGGGCCGAGGGCCTCGAGATCATCGTGATCGGCGCGCCCAATCTCGGCGAGGCTCCACGCGAAGACGTCGAGGGCCAGCGCGACTGGTGGGCTGACTGATAGCTGACGACCAACCGGGCTGAGGGGATCCGCTCCGGCGACTCGGGGAGGGTCTTCGTCTTTCTCAACATAGGGAGGTCGTTCAGTGGACTTGGTGAGCGCAGAGCTTCCTGCGAAAGACGCTTGTGGTGGCAGTCGACCCGGGCAAGGTCTCCAACCGGATGCTCGCGGACGGGGAGCGCGGGATGCTCGCCGAGCCGATCTCGCTCCCGAGCAGCCGCGACGGGATCGAACGACTTTCGCCGATGATCGAGCGGGCACAAGCCCCCAAGGCGGTGGCCGCCGCGCTCCACCTCACCTGCTGAAGCTTCGCTGCAGCCCTATGGCCCCTATAGGGGCCTCAGATCCACAGCGAACGCTCAGGCGCCCGCGGCGACGCTCTCCTCGGACTTTTCGCGCTCGGCCTTGGCGGCCTCGATCAGCTGCTGGAACTTGATCACCTGGCCGCCGGCGCCCCAGCGTCCCTCGGTGACCTCGTGGTTGAGCACCCAGATCCTGGTCAGCGCCTCCTCCTCGGGGATCCCTGTGGCCTCCCGGATCGCCCTCGTCGCCTCGCGGACGAGCTCCTCGCGGCGGCGGTCCGAGAGCGCGCCCTCGGGTGTGGTCACGTCGACCTTGAAGGTCGGCTCGGAGACGGGGCGCCCGGCGGCGTTGACCCTGCCCTCGGGCAGCTCGTGGACGTAGGACCAGGTGATGTCGCGGAAGAACTCGGTGTCCGGCGCGCGCTCGGCGCGCAGCAGGATCGTGGTCAGCTCCTCGACCAGGTCCTCGCGGGCGTCGGGGGCGAGGGCGCCCTCGGGATAGGTCAGCTCGAAGATCGGCATGCGTGCTCCTTTCGGTTATGACGTCCATCATAAGGTATCATGACGACCGTCATAATGGAAGCGACGATGCCGACAGCGACGGTGCCCGAGTCAGCCCGGCGAAGCGACGCCCGCGAGCGGATGATCCGCAGCGCGATGCTGCTCTTCCGCGAGCGGGGGATCGAGGGGACCTCGTTCGCCGACGTGATCGAGCACAGCGGCGCCCCGCGCGGGTCGATCTACCACCACTTCCCGGGCGGCAAGGCCGAGCTCGCCGAGGAGGCGACCCGCTACGCGGGCGATCTGATCGCCGGCGGCCTCGCCGCGGCGCTGGCCGAGAAGGATCCGGCGACCGCGCTCGGCCGCTTCGTCGAGAGCTGGCGGGACGTGCTCACCGGCAGCGACTTCCGCCGGCTGCCCGGTGGTCGCCGCCTCCCTCGAGGGCGACCGCTCGCCCGAGGCGCGCGAGCGCGCCGGAGCGGCGTTCGCCCGCTGGCAGGAGCTCCTCGCCGAGGCGCTCGCGGAGCAGGGTGTCCCCAGCGACCGCGCCGCCTCGATCGCCACGATCGCGATCTCCGCGATCGAGGGCGCGATCGTCCTCTCCCGCGCCGAGCGCAGCGTGGCGCCGCTCGAGCGGGTCGGCGGCGAGCTTGAGCGTCTCGTGGGCGAGGCGCTGCGCGACGCCTCTTGACCAGGAACTAGGTCGACGCGGAGATCAGGGAGTCGCGGGCGACCGCGATCGTCGCGCCGCCGTCGGTGACGAGGTAGACCGTCCGCAGCTCCTCGCCGCCGTCGTCGACCATCACCGAGAGCAGCCCGCGGACGAACTCGGTCTGCTTCAGCGTCAGCGCCGCGTCGCCGACGACGAAGCTGGCGTAGTCGCCGGTCGCGTCGCCGACCGCGGCGAGCTCGCCGCAGATGACCGCGCGGGTGTGCTCGCCGACGCCGCCGATCTCGACCCGGACGCGCTCTCCGAGCAAGGCCATCAGCTCGGCGAGGACGCCGTTGAAGTCGAGCGCGCGCTCCTCGAGCGGCGGCCAGACCGCGGGGCTCAAGCCCGCGGTTAGCGGCGCCCGGGCGGTGGTTCGCGCGCCGACGGGCGCGACCGAGCGTCCCCCTCCGGCGCTCGGTCCGCCCGTCGGCTGCGTGAAGAACTCGTCCCCCCGAACGAGTCCTCACCCCCCAACCTCCGCGCGACGCCCCCTCGGCGCCGCAGTCGGTGCCTATCCCCTACTGCAGGAAGCTGGCGGGTAAAGTCTGTGCCTGGCGATTTGGTGTGGATTCCGGTGCCTCACTCCCCACGGAACGGACCGCGCGTGCAAAGATCACGGTCGCGAAGAAATTCGCGCCGGAACCGGGGGGTTTTCAGTCTGGACGCGCGGACGCCGATAGAGGCTGAGTGACGAACCGGCCACGCATGCCAGAGCCCCCGCGATGGAGCATCGCGCTCGACCGCCTGTCCGACCGCGCGCTGTTCGCGCGCGCGGCGACCGACGAGGCCGCCTTCGCCGAGCTCGTCCGCCGCTACCGCGAGCCGCTGCGCCGCCACGCCGCCCGCTACGTCGGCGAGGCGCGACGCCGAGGACGTCGTCCAGCAGGCGCTCGTCAACGCGAGCCTCGCGCTTCGCCGCGAGCCCGATCGCGACATCGAGCCGAAGCCCTGGCTCTACAAGGTGACCACCAACGCCGCGATCGACCACCGCCGCGCCCGGTCGGTCCGCCCGCTCGGCGACCGGCCCCACGAGGAGGTCGACCTCGACGCCGTCGGCGCGTCCCGACGGCGCCGACCCCACGACGTCGTCACCGGCCGCGAGTCGGTGCGATCGGTCGTCTCCGGGATCCAGGGCCTCGCGCCCGAACCAGCGCCGCGCCGCGACCGCGCGCTTCCTCGAGGGCCGCTCGCACGACGAGATCGCCTCCGAGCTCGGGGTCAGCAAGGGCGCCGCCCGCGAGCTGATCCACCGCGCGCGCCGCAACCTGCGCGAGGCGATCCCGGCGCTCTCGCCGGTGCCGCTGTTCGCGAAGCTGCGCGACGCGGCTCGGCGGCCTGTTCGCCGGCTCCTCGGCGCCGGCGGCGAAGCTCGCTGCCGGCGCGGCCGTGGTCGTGGTCGCCGCCGCGCGGCGGCGTCGCGGTGAACGCCGTCGCCGCGACGGCGGCAACGACCGATCCGGGGCCGAGGCCGCCGGCGCGGCGCCCGCGTCCGCCGTCACTGAGGCGCCACGGGACGCCCGCCGAGCCGCAACGCGGGCGCGCAGGGCGGGTCGCGCGACGAGCGTGGCGGCGGCGGGCGAGCACAAGGGCTCCGGGGATTCCGCGAAGGGCGGCCAGGACGGCGGCGGCGGGAGCGGTTCCTCCGGCGCGCCCGGAGCGCAGCCCCGGCGGCGGCGAGCCCCGGCATCGCCGCGGCGGCGGGCGGCGGCGACTCGAACCCGGTTCAGGCACGCGGACGAGCTCGGCGTCGGCGAGGTCACCGAGCAGCTCGCCGCCCGGACACCCCCGACCTCCCGCCGGTTCCGGACGTCACCGAGCAGCTTCGGCGTCAAGCCCCCGAACCTGCCGCCGGTCGGCAACCCGCTCGGCGGCGGTAACTAGCTGAGCTAGAGGTTCCCTCCGGCGGCGGGCGGCGCGGCTCGGATCGTCCTCGGCGCCGAGGTTCTCGCGGGCGAGGAAGTCCTCGACCAGCAGGATGTTGTCGCTGGAGCGCTCGACGACGCGGAGCAGGTCGTGCATCAGCGCGACCTCCTCGACCTGCTCCTTGACGAACCACTGCATGAACTGCTCGGCGCGGTAGTCCTTCGTCTCGCGGGCGAGCTCGAAGAGGGCGTAGATCTCCTCGCCGACCACCTTCTCCTGCTCGAGCGCCATCCGCACCGGCGCGACGTCGTCGTCGTAGCGGCTCTGCTTCGACTCGATGTCGGGGATCCGGACCTCCTCGTCGACGTCGAGCAGGTACTGGACCATCATCATCGCGTGGTCGCGCTCCTCGATCGCCTGGCGGTAGAAGAAGGCGGCGAGCCGGGGAAGGGTCTCGGCGTCGTAGTGGACGGCCGCGCCGACGTACTGCTGGGAGGCCGCGAACTCGTTCGCGATCTGCTCGTTGAGCGCGTCGGGGAACGACTTCTCGGCCATGCTGAGCATCCCGAATCTGAGTCCGCCCAGCGGAAGCCCTTCGGCGCGGGCCGCGGGCTCGAGCGGGCTGGTCGGCAGCCCGTCGGGCACCGACGGGTCGTTGTATCCGGAGGGGGCGACGTCGTTGGGCGTGTCGGGGTGGAACAGCGACGCCAGGTACTGGATCTGCTCGCGGCCGACCCCGAGTCTCGCCCTGCCCGCCGCCGTAGACGGCGATCCCCTCGCGCTCGCAGTGCTCGTAGACCGAGAGAGCTCGCGCAGGGAGCCGAATCGCGACGGCTTCGAGTTGATCGCCTTCGGCTTTCGCTCCAGCGCCTCGATGTCGGCGACCGAATGGAGCGGCGCGTCCCAGGTGACCCGGTCGGCGTGCGGCTCGAGCACCGGTCGCGTCTCGTCGTCGATATCGGGGTCCTCGAGGTAGGCGTTCGGGAACGCCTCGGCGACGGCCGCGTAAAGCTCCGGGTCGGTCTCGACGTCGACCGGCGTGCCGCGGTAGTGGCCCTTCAGGTCGAGGATGTCGACCGTCGCGATCTCGGCGATCTCGGCGATCAGCTCCTCGTCCCAGTCGTTCTCGGGGTCGAGCTTGAAGCGCAGGCCGGGGTAGTAGGCGAGGCGCTTGCGGATCGGCTCGGTGGTCGACTTCGACTCCTCCTCGAAGCTCGAGAGCCGGGTCGAGCAGACGAAGGTGAGCGGCTTCGGGTCCAGCCCCAGCGCCTCGTGCAGGGGGATCCCGGACTGGCGCAGGGCGAGGTCGAGCGCCGCCGACTCGTACGCCCAGCGGCGGTAGTGACGCGATGACCTCGTACTGGGGCGGCGCGCCGACGAAGAGGTCGAGCTCGCCGGTGAGCTCGCAGAGCTCGCCGAGCGTCGTGGCGCCGCTGAAGTCGTGGACCGGCCCCGCGTCGCGGTGGGCGAAGTGGTCGAGGTCGGCGTAGACGACGTCCTCGCCGATCCCCTCCTCGCCGCCCCCGCGCAGATGGACGATCGTCGAGGGCCTCGTGAAGGAGCCGTAGCGGGCGTCGTGGTCCTCGAGCTCGTATGCCTCGACCGCGATCGGCAGCGCCGCCAGCTTCTCGAATGCGCCCACCGGCGAACCCTACCTAGACGGAGGGTCCGGCCTGGAACGCTCAGGCGATCGGAACGACGAGCACGGGACGGTCGCTGAGGTGGACGAGCTTGTGCGGCGTGGCGCCGAGGATCGCGCCTCGGATCGGATGCTCGCTGTAGCTCCCGACCACGATCGCCCGCGCGTCGTGCTCGCCGGCCGCCTGCAGGAGCGCCTGGGGGGGCCTGGCGGGAATCAGCGACACCTCGGCGGTGACGCCCTCTCGCCGGGCGCGCTCGAGGGCCGTCGCGGTGACATGCTCGCCGAGCTTGCGGACCTCCGCCCGATGCGCGGCAAGCTCCTCGGTGTCGTAGTGGGGCGGGTCGTAGCCGAACACGAGGACGAGCTCGTCGCCGAGGTCGCTCGCGAGCCGGATGGCCTCGCCCAGGGCGGCCTCGCCGCCCTCTGAGCCGTCGCAGCCGACCACCAGCTTCGCCATCAGGAACGCTCCTCGTCCGGTGCGGTGGTGCCCTCGATCGGCCCCGCGCGACCCTCCGCCACCTCCGGCGGGACCGCCTCGAACGGCTTGCGCGAGAAGAACGCCCGCGGGGCCTCGCCCCTGGAGAGGCGCCGGACGATCAACAGCACCAAGCCCATGCCGATGAACACGATCGCGATCACGAGCGGCACCCCGAGCCCGAAGATGTCGGTGCCGCTGTACGAGGCCTTCGGGTCGGCCAGGTCTCGGGCCGACTCGAAGAGCAGGTAGAAGAGCATCGCCGCCCCGACGAGCGGCGCGACTCCGATGAAGAGAAGGTTCTTCGCGGACTTGAAGAGCTCGCGCCGGTAGTAGATCGCGCAGGCGAGCCCGGTGAGGCCGTAGTAGAAGGCGATCATCAGCGAGAGGGCCGAGAGCGAGTCGAAGAGGAAGTTGTCGGAGACGAGGCTCGCCCCGACGTACCAGGCGACCGCAGCGACCCCGACCAGGATCGTGCCGAAGTCGGGGGTGAGGAAGCGCGGGTGGATGTGGGCGAAGATCCGCGGCAGGGCCCCGGCGGCCGCCATCGAGAGCGACGTCCGCGAGGCGGGCAGGATCGTCGTCTGCGAGGAGGAGATGCCGGAGACGATGACCGCGAGCACGACCAAGAAGGCGAGCGGGCCGAGCACATCCTCTGCGACCTTCCCGAGCACGCCCGGGTCGTCGTCGAACCGCTCGATCTTCTCCAGCCCGGCGATGGCGACCAGGGCGACGGCCACCGCGACGTAGGTGACGAGGAGGATCACCGTGCTGGTCAGCCCCGCGAGCCCCGGGGCGCGGGCGGAGTCCTCGGTCTCCTCGGAGAGGTTGACCGCGCTCTCCCATCCCCAGTAGATGAAGACGGCGAGCAGGACCCCGGTGAGTATCCCGGAGTACTCGACCCCGAACGGCGAGAGCCAGGACAGCTCCGGGTCGATCGACTTCGCGGGCGCGTCGCCGAACGCGAGGTCGATGAAGGCGACCACGGCGAATAGCAGGAGCACCCCGACCTGGCCCAGCGTCAGGACCCGTTGCAGGTGCGCGGAGATTTCGGTCCCGATCACGCAGATCGTCGTCATCACGGCGACGATCGCGACCGCGAGGGCGACCACGGCGACCCGCGACTTCTTCAGCTCCTCGAGGCCGAGCAGGTCGTAGACGTAGAACGCGGAGACGTCGGCCAGCGAGCCCACCACGAGAACCCCGGTGGTGAAGATCGCCCATCCGCCGATGAATCCCCAGGACGGCCCGAGCGCCCTGGTCACCCAGGAGAAGGTCGTCCCGCAATCCTGGTCGGCGCGGTTGAGGTAGAAGAACGCCGCCGCGATGAAGAACATCGGCACGAACGAGAGCAGCAAGATCCCGGGCGCGTGGATCCCGGTGGCGACCACGATCGAGCCGATCACCGCGGCGAGCGAATAGGCGGGCGCGGTCGAGGCGAGGCCGATCGCGACGCCGTCGACGAAGCCGATCGCGTCCTTCTTCAGACCCTTGTCGCCGGTCTCGGCTGGTGCCGCGGCTCCGTCCGCGGGGATCGCCGTGCTCTCCACGGCGGATATCTTCCCTCCTCAGTCAAGTCGGGAGGACTCGATGGCCACGAAACTGGACGCTGACTACGGCAATGGACTGCGCGCGCTGGGCCTCAACTGCACGCTGAAGCGCTCGCCGGAGACCTCGAACACGGAGGCTCTGATGAATCGGGTGCTCGGCCTGATGGGCGAGCACGGCGTGGAGACGGAGCTGATCCGCCCGGTCGACTACGCGATCAAGTTCGGTGTCTCATCGGACGAGGGCGATGGCGACGAGTGGCCCGAGATCCTCGAGAAGGTCGTGGCCGCTGACATCCTCCTGATGGGCATGTCGATCTGGTTCGGGGTCCGCTCGTCCGTCTGCCAGATGGTGATCGAGCGGCTCGACGGCACGTACAACGAGACCAACGAGCAGGGCCAGTACCCGCTCTACAACAAGGTCGCCGGGGTGGTCGTGACCGGAAACGAGGACGGGGCGCACGCGAGCGCCGAGACGACGCTCTTCAACATGACCCACCTGGGCTGCGTGGTGCCGCCGAACGCGGATACCTACTGGGTCGGCGATGCCGGGCCGGGCCCCTCATACCTCGACGCCGGCGGACCGGAGCACCCCTACACCCAGCGGACCAGCTCCTGGTGCGCCCACAACCTGCTCCACATGGCGGTGATCCTCCGCGACAACCCGATCCCCCCGATCGGCAACACGCTCGAGGAGCACGGAGGGGACGCCGTCCACGTGGGGTAGGGGGTCAGACCCCGTTCAGTTTGTCGGCGGTGTCCGCCAGCGCCTCGATCCCGAGCGCGAGGTCGGCCTCCGAGCTGTCCTCCTCGGGGGCGTGGCTGAGGCCGCGGGCGGAGGCGACGAAGATCATCGCCGCGGGGCGGACCCGGGCGATCTCGGCCGCGTCGTGGAGGGCGCCGCTGGTGAGGACGCGGTCGGTATCCGCCGCCTCACGGCAGGCCTCGCGCGCAGTCGCGACGAGTTCCCGATCGAACGCAACCGGGTCGATCTGCCAGAGGGCGCCGTCCTCGAGCTCCACCTTCCGCGCTTTCGCCGCACGCTCGCCGGCCGCGCGCGACTCGGCGTGCATGCGGGCGAGCTCGCCGGCGTCCTGGTGACGCAGGTCAACGCCGAGCACGGCCTCGCCGGCGACGGCGGTGACGATTCCGGGCCGCAGCGCCAGCTCGCCGGTCGTCCCGACGCCGCCGTGCTCGCGAGCGATTCGCTCGACCGCGAGCGCCGTCTCCGCGGCGGCGAGGCCCGCGTCGCGCCGGGCGTCCATCGGGGTCGTTCCCGCGTGCGAGGCCTGACCGGTGAAACGAAACCGCCGCCGCTCGATCCCGACGCAGCCGTCCACCGCCGCGATCGGCAACGACTCCGATTCGAGCACCGGTCCCTGCTCGATGTGGAGCTCCAGGTAGTGACCGATCCGCTCGAGCCATCCGGTCGCCTCGGGCATCCGCTCGAGCTCGACGCCGTTCTCGGCGAGCACCTCGGCGATCGGCCGGCCGTCGTGGTCGCGCAGCTCGCGGACCGCGTCGAGGTCGAGCGAGCCCGCCACGGCTGAGCTTCCCAGGAGGCTGTGGCCGAAGCGGGCTCCCTCCTCGTCCGCCCAGTCGACCAGCACGAGATCGCGGGGCGGCGGCTCGCCGGACTCCGCCCAGGCGCGCAGGACCCCGAGCCCGGCCATCACCCCGAGCGCCCCGTCGAGCCATCCCCCGTCGGGGACCGAGTCGAGGTGGGAGCCGAGGGTCAGCGCGGGATCGTCCCCTGAGCCGTCGAGCCGAACCCAGAGGTTGCCCGCGGGATCGCGCTCGGGGGCGAGGCCGATCTCCGCGACGAGGCCGGTGAAGTACTCGCGGGCGCGCCGCCACTCCTCCCCCCAGGCGACCCGGCGGGCGCCCCCGGGTCCGCCGGTCAGCCGGTCGAGCTCGCGCAGGTCGGCGATCGCCCGCGCCGCGTCGACCGGCGGTGCGGTCACCGGATCAGCCGCTCCGGTCGCGTCGCAGCGCCTGGGCGAGGCAGTGGGCGCCGCCGCCGCCGAGGGTGAACATGTCGAGCTCCGGGTCGAGTACCTCCAACCCCCGCGCTCGCAACTGCTCGTTCAGGGCGGTCGCGTGGGAGCTGGAGAGGATCCGGTCGTCGCCCAGCGAGATCGCGTTCGCTCCCAGCTCGAACACGTCGGCGAGCGGGACCTCGACGACCTCGACCCCTTTCCCCCGCAGCCATGCGACCAGCGCGCCGGAGGCCGCCTCGACGCAGACCGCGGCCAACTTCGGGGCGAGCATCGCCATCAGCACGTCGATGTGGACGAACTGGCTCGGGATCGGCTCGACCCGCACCTCCCAGCCGTCGGCTTGGATCCAGCGCGCGAGCTGGTGGGCGGCGGCCGACTGGGTGCGCTCCTCGCCGTCCCCGATCACCATGCAGCCCGGTTCGACGATCATCACGTCGCCGCCCTCGAGCGCCGCCGCGGTGATCATCCCCCGGATCGGGATCCCGGCCTCCTCGTAGAAGCGGATCGCCGCCGCGTACTCGCCGCGTCGCCACCATTGATGGAGCTGCGTGATCACCGCTCCGCCGCCGGTCATCGCGCTCGAGTCGCGGGTGAAGACCTGGTAGGCGAGATGCGGATCGGGCTCGAGGAAGTGGCATCGGACCCCGGCGCCCTCGTACGCGGAGACCATCTCCGCGTGCTGTCGCTTCGCCGCCTCGAGGTCGAACTCGCGCCCGCTCGCGATCGTCGCCCGCGAGATCGCGCTCGTCGGCAGCCAGCGGTAGTGATCGGGCCGGCACAGGAGCACGTCGTGAAGGCGCCCGTACTCGGAGTCGACGCCCCAATCGCGGCGTCGTCATCTGACCACCCGGATGGTGCGGAGCGTCCTGTCGACGGCGCCGCGCACTCGGCCGCCGTGGGCGACCGACTCGCGGATGTAGCCGAGCGTCTCCGCGGTCAGGAGCTCGCCCGGAAGCACGTTCGGGATCCCCGGCGGGTAGGCGGCGAGCGACTCCGCGGCGATCCTCCCCTCCGCCGACTCGAACGGGACCGCGTCCTGCGGCGCCAGGAACGCCTCGCGGGGAGGGAGCGCCATCCGGCCCCAGGGCGGCGGCGGCGCGAGCGGCTCGGTCGGTTCGACGTCGGCGGTCTCGAGCGCGTCCACCGCGTGGCGGAGCGCGTCCAGCAGCCGCTCCGACGATTCACCGACCTCCTCGCCGAGGCCGAACACGGCGACGATCACGTTCTCGGAGGCCATCTCCAGGTTGACGTCGTCGGTCTCGCGCATCAGGTCGGCGATCCGGTGGCCGCTGGTCTTCGTCCCCCGGACGTCGATCGAGAGCCGCAGCGGATCCCAGCCGGCGATGCTTCGCCTGCCCTCGAGCCGCTCGTCGAGGACGTCGAGTCCGGGGATCTCGCGGACCCGCTCGCGGGTGCGCGCGAGCGAGTCGATCGTCTCGTCGAGCAGCCGCTCGCCGTTGACCGCGGCGTTCCGGCGGGCGGCGTCGAGCGAGCCGCCGAGCAGGGCGCTGGGGCTGGTCGACTCGGTCAGCGGTGACGGCGCGGTCCAGCGCGCCCTCGTCGACCCTGCCGCCCTCGCCGAGATGGAGGATCGCCGACTGGGTGAGGCTGCCGACGATCTTGTGGATCGAGGAGACGACGACGTCGGCGCCGGCCGCGAGCGCGCTGGTCGGCAGCCGGTCGGAGAAGCGCAGATGCGCGCCCCAGGCCTCGTCGCAGAACAGCGGCACGCCGCGCGCGTGGGCGACCTCGGCGAGCGCGGCGACGTCGGCGACGGCGCCGAAGTAGGTCGGCGAAACGACGAAGGCCGCGGTGGCGTCCCCCGCCTCGGCCAGCGCCTCGTCGAGCGCCTCCGGGGTGAGGCAGTGCGCGAGCCCGAGCTCGGGGTCGAGCTCGGGAGCGGCGAAACTCGGGCTCGAGCCCGGCGAGGACGAGGCCGTCGATGACGCTCGAGTGGACGTTTCGCTGCACCACCACCCGGCGGCCCGCCTGGCGCACCGCGAGGCAGCCGGCGTGGTTTCCCTGCGAGGCGCCGTTGATCAGGAACCAGCTTCGCCGCGCCCCCCAGGCCTCGGCGGCGAGCTCCTGGGCGCGCTGGAACGGCGTCGGCTCGGGGCCGATGTCGATGCCCTCGATCAGCGAGGGGATGTCGTGCTCGAAGGCCCCGGCACCGAGCGCCCGATAGATCTCCGGGTCGGCGCCCGGCCCGCCCTTGTGGCCGGGGATGTGGAAGCGCCCCGGGTCGCCGCGCCGCGTAGTCGGCCAGCGCCTCGAAGTAGGGGGCCCGTCTCTGCTCGTCGCCCACCCCCGCGACGTTAGTGGACGATTCCCCCGGGCCGGCACCGGGTGGACTTCGCGACTTGGTGTCGCTATGCGACAGAAACTCGCGAACGCGCGCTAGCCGGCCAGGCCGGGGTCGGCCATCGTGAGCCAGCGCACCCGGTGGTCGCGAACGCCGAATAGCAGGCGCCGGCCGTGGCGCTGCGGCGCTTCGTAGACCTCGGTCCGGCCGCGGTCGAGCCGCTCGCGACGACGTAGGTCGGCCGCCCGCTTCGCGTCCGCCTCCTTGTCGCCCGGCCCGACGCCGTGGGCGGCGTGCCCCGGCGACGTGGTCCGGATCAGCGCCGCTCGGTCGTCGGCATAGGTGACGCGCAGGCCGCCGCCGCCGACCACGCACCAGCGGTCGATGCGCGCCGGCTGAGCGCTTCGGCGGCCCGACCTTTGCCTGCACCGTCTCGCGATCCGCGCCCAGCCGCGCCGCGCCGACCTTGCGGGCCCGGATCTTGCCGCCGCGGCGGCACGCAGTCGCCGAAGTCGGGCTGGTTCGAGTAGACGGTTTCACGCTCCTCGTCCGCGTCGGCCTTGGCGACGCAGCTCGGGTCCGGTCCCGACTCGAGCGTCGCGATCACGCCGCCGCCGCCCGTCTGCGTCGAAGTAAGGCTGGTACTCGGGCGGCACGAAGGGCGTCGCGTCCTGCGGCGTGCCGCCGACGCGGAACGCCCGTGACGCTGACGCCGCCGATCCCCTTCGCCTTGTCGAAGAAGTAGCGGCCGTCCCAGTGCCAGAGCTCCGGCTCGTGAGCCCTGGACGATCGAGCCGGTCCACTCGTCGTGCTGGAAGTAGAAGCACTTCGTCGCCGCGGCGGCGACCCGCTCGGGCTCCTTGGCGGCGAAGTCGACGATTCCGAAGTCGGTGACGTTCTGGTTCGTCTTGTCGAACTTGACGCAGAACGGGTCGGCCTCGGGATCCGGGTAGTCGGTGCCGGTGCCGACGTCCTGCTAGCACGCAGTTGAACGGGTTGGTTCCGTCCCAGGGCGCGAAGGGCGGCGACTGCGCGGTCGCCGAAGCGGGCGCGGCGAGCAGCGCCAGCGCGGCGATCGCGACTGCCGCTCGCAGGTTCATCCCGTATGGGAAGGTAGCGAGGATGGCCGTCTGAATCCGCCGATCGAAACCGGGCGACGATCGAGAGCCTCTATGGCGCGCTCGACCGCCACGACGGCGAGACGATGGCTGCCTGCTATCGGAAGGACGCCGTCTTTCGCGACCCCGCGTTCGGGGAGCTCGACGGAAAGCGCGCCGGAGAGATGTGGCGGATGCTGACCAGCCGCGCCGAGGATCTCTCCGTCGATCTCGCCGAGCACGCCGCCGACGAGGCGGCCGGAACGGCCCACTGGATCGCCCGCTACACCTTCACGACCACCGGGCGACCGGTCGTCAACGACGTCCACGCGGAGTTTCGCTTCGGCGACGACGGGCTGATTGCCGATCACACCGACCGCTTCTCGTTCTGGCGCTGGTCTCGGCAGGCGCTCGGGCCCGTGGGGTTCGCCCTCGGCTGGACCCCGATCCTGCGCGCCGCGACCCGGCGCCGAGCGCTCGCCGATCTGGAACGCTTCTCTGGATGAACCCGGAGCTACGCCGGCGTGAGTTCATCCGTCACGCCGGCCATGCGGGCCTCGCGGCGGCGATCGCCTCCGCGCTGCCGGTGGCCGCCCGGATGGCGCGGCCGGACGGGCGCGCTGGCGCAGGACCCGGGCCTCCTGGACGGCACCCTCCAGGCCTTCTTCGACACGATCCTCCCCGGCCGCAAGGTCGACGTCACCGAGCTCGGCAACCCGATCCACCCGCTCGCGATCGCCGGCGTCGATCCCGAGCCGGGCGCGGTCGAGGCCGACGCGCTGCTGCTCGCCCACAACCCGCTGATCGGCTTCGACGCGCTGGCGCCGCCGCTGATCGCCGACCTCGAGGCGCGCTCGCTCGCCGCCGGCGGACAGTTCCTCGACCTCGACTACGACGCCCGCGAGCGTGTCTGCGTCGCCGGGCTCGCCTTCTCGAACCCCGACCGCGCGGTCTGGGAGGCCGGCGCCGCGGTCCCGTTCACCGCCTTCTGCGCGGCCGGGAACATCGTCGACGCGACCCGGGCCAACTCCGTCGGCTACCAGGTCATGGGCCACCCGGGGACGGCGCCGAAGGGCTACAAGCGACTACTCCTACCGCCGCCGGCTCAACCGCGGACCGCACGAAGCGCGGATACCTCCCCGTAATGGCCGAGCAGGTGGACGTCTGCATCGTCGGCTCGGGCTTCGGCGGGTCGATCGCCGCCTGGCGGCTCGCCGAGCTCTACCGCGCCGCACGGCCCGACGCCTCGGTCGTCGTGCTCGAGCGCGGCATGCGCAAGGGTCACACCGACTTCCGGCAGTCGATGGACGTCGAGCACCTCTCCGACGTCTACGGGCTGATCCAGGGCCAGGGCGCGCAGATCGTCGTCGCGAACCTCGTCGGCGGCGGCTCGAACCTCTATCTGGCCGCGTCGCTCCGCGCCCCGCGCGAGACCTTCGAGCGCACGCGACCGTGCATCCGGCGGACACGCCGACGCCGCCGCATGTGGCCGGCCGAGATCGACCGCGCCGACGCTCGACCCCTACTACGCCCGCGCCGAGGCGGCCCTGCGGGTGCGCCAGCCCTCCTGGAAGCAGGTCTCGAAGTCGGGCGGGATCTGGGCCGCGGCGCTGCGCGAGGCGGGCCACACCTGCGACCGGGTGCCGCTGGCGATCGACTTCGAGCGTTGCGTCGACGCGAAGTGGTGCTACACGGGCTGCGTGTTCGCCGGCAAGAACTCGGTGATCACCAACTACCTCGCCTCCGCCGAGCGGGCCGGGGTCGAGGTCCGCCCGCTCGTCCAGGTGAACGAGGTCGCGCCGTCCTCGGCGAGGCCGTACCGCTGGCTCGTCCGCGGCGGCGCCGCTCGATCCAGCGACGAAGCGCGCCTTGTCGCCGATCGAGGAGATCGAGTGCAAGGTGCTGATCCTCGCCGCCGGCGCGATGGGGACGCCGCCGATCCTGATGCGCTCGCGCCAGAACGGCAGCCTCCCCGGAGTCTCACCGCACCTCGGCCGCCACCTCGGCGTCAACGGAGACCACATCGCAGCGGCCGAGCTCGACCCGACGCATGGTGCGGAAGCTGCTCGACCTGCCCGGCTACTCCTCGTTCTACAAGGGCAAGCCGATCACGACGATGACCTACGACTTCTGGGTCGGCAAGCGCGGCAACCGCCACGACGGCACCCGCTTCAACCTCCAGGAGATCCTGCTCTCCCAGCTCACCAACTTCCTCTACGACGACGGCAGCGGCGAGCCCGGCGCCGAGCCGAGCTGGTGGGGGCGCGAGAAGAAGCGCTCGATCTCGACCTGGTCGAGTCACATCGAGCTGCTGGCGATGGTCGAGGACACCCACGACGGCGAGTTCTTCGCCGTGCCGCCCGACGGCAACGGCCACGTGCAGCCGAACGCCGGGCCGGTCGGGGTCGGGACTCTTCCGCTACGAGCTCTCGCCGCAGTCGACCCGGATCCGCGAGGAGGCGGATGTGGCGATGCAGCCGGATCGTCGAGCGCCGCGGGCTCGGCAGGTTCCTCAAGCTGACCGAGACCGATGGCGCCTACGCCTCGCATCCCCTCGGCGGCTGCCGGATGGGGAGCGAGGTCGGCCTCGCGGTCACCGACCACGGCTGCGAGGTGTTCGGCAACGAGGGCCTCTTCTGCATGGACTCGTCCGCGATCCCGACGAGCCTCGGCGTCAACCCGTCGCTGACGATCTCGGCCGTCTGCGAGCGCGCGGCCGCCGGGCTCGTCTCCCGCGCAGCGGACTTCGACCTCCCGGCCGTGCCGGCGGGCTTCAAGCACCGCACCCCGCGCGAGATCGTCGGCGAGCGGGTCGTGCCCTGAGGCTCCTGACCCGCTGCTAACGTCTGCGTCGTCGCCAGTGCCCGACGACGACGATCCTCGAAGTACCAACCTCCACCGGCCTGAGCCGGGGGCGAGCGGACGGCCGTGAGCGAGCTGCTCTTCGTCCTCCTGCTGCTCGTCCTGATCGGGCTGAACGGCGTCTTCGTGGCCGCCGAGTTCGCGCTCGTGCGCTCCCGTCGCAGCCGCCTCGAGGCCCTCGAGAAGGACGGGAACCGCCGGGCCTCCCGGGTCATCCACCAGATCGACCACATCGACGAGTACCTCTCGGCCTGCCAGGTCGGGATCACGATGGCCTCGATCGGGATCGGCTTCCTCGGCGAGCCGGCGATCGCCGACCTGGTCGAGCCGATCTTCGGCGGCCTCTCGCACGGAGTCGCGATCGCGATCTCGTTCGCGATCGCCTACACGCTCACCACCTCGCTCCACATCAGCGTCGGCGAGCAGGTGCCGAAGATGCTCTCGATCAGCCGGGCGGAGGGGACCGCCATGGTGCTGGCGGCGCCGCTCGCCGCGTTCCGCTGGATCAGCCTGCCGTTCACGGCCGGGCTGACGGCGGTCTCGAACGCGATCCTGCGGCTGTTCGGCGTCCGACCAAGTGACATCGAGGAGAAGCATTCCTCCGAGGACCTGAAGGCGATCATCACCCAGTCCGCCTACGGCGGCGAGCTCGACCCGGGCGAGGCCGGGATGCTCTCCGGGGTCTTCCACTTCCACGAGCAGCAGGTGCGGGAGGTGATGACGCCGATCCCGGCCGTGGTCACGGTCGACGCCTCGGAGACGGTCGAGACCGCCCTGCGGCGCTGCGTCTCCTCCGGGCACACCCGCATGGTCGTGATCGAGGACGACAACCCCGACCGCGTCCGCGGGATCGTCCACAACAACAGCCTCGATCCGCCTCTACATGAACGCCGGTCCCGAGAGCTCGATCGAGCCGGCGATCCGCCCGGCGCCGGTGTTCCCCGAGACGAAGCCCCTCGACGACCTGCTTCGCGAGCTCCAGCGCCAGCGCTCGACGATGGGCATCGTCGCCGACGAATACGGGCGCACCGTCGGGATCGTCACCGTCGAGGACGTGCTCGAGGAGGTGGTCGGGGAGATCGAGGACGAGACCGACCCCCATGCCGAGTCGATCCGGCGGCTCACCGACGGCGACTGGTACGTGCGCGGACACGTCTCCCTGGGCGACCTCGAGGACGCCGGCATCGAGCTCCCGGTCGAGACCGACGCCTTCAACTCGATCGGCGGCTACGTCTTCTCGAAGCTGGGCCGGCTGCCGAAGCGCGGCGACACCGTGCGCGCCGACGGCTACTCGATCCGGGTCGAGTCGGTGCGCGAGAACCGCATCGTCGCGGTGCGGATGAGCCCGCCTTCGGGCGACCTGAGCGGAGCGGTTTTCCTTCCGTCCGAGGCCGCGCCTAGCTTCCCGCGCAATCCCGGCGACGTAAGGAGGCCCGCCGTGTGGGTCGTCAGGCTCACCGACAAGCAGCTCGAGGTACTGAGGGCGCTGCTTCGCTCCGAGGAGCACCTCGGCCCGGCGCTCCAACGGGCGCTCGAGGCGCTCGAGCTGGCGCGCTGGGACGACCTCCCCGACGCCCAGCTCCCCTGGAGCGACGTGACCGCGGCCGCGCGGCGGCAGGGCGTCTCGGAGGCCGACGTGGTCTGGGACCTCTGCGGCTGCCGCGAGGAGCCGACCGCGAAGAAGCCGAAGAAGTCGCGCAAGGCGACCAAGGCCGGCGCCCGCAAGTCCTCGGCGTAGCCGGTTCGCGCTGATACGCTGCCGCCGATGGGCAGGGTCGGCAGGGCCTCTCTGGGATTCGCACTCGCCGCGGCGAGCCTCGCGCTACTTGCGCCGGCAGCTCCGGCCGCCAAGTCGCTCGGCACCTTCAAGGTCCTCGACGGGCGCTACAGCCAGCGGGTCGAGGTGGACGCGACTTACCACTGGGTTGACGAGTGCTACGACAACTACCACTCGCTCACCGGGACGAGCGAATACGCCCTGCAGCCGGTCAAGGGGGTGAAGGTGAAGGCGAAGCCGTCCTACTTCGAGAGCATCACACTCGACGGGCTCAAGTTCACCGGCGCCGGGGAGGAGGGTCTCTCGCAGTTCACCGGGTCCAACGGCCCCTCAGGCCAGGATTGCCCGCAGCCGGAAACGCCCGTCGAGTACGACACCTCCGCATGCGGCACCGAGCGGATCGACCCCCCCACCGAGCTCGAGCTGACCGAGGCCGGAACGGCTCCTTCGACGCTGTCGTTCTTCTCGCCCGGCGGTGGGCTCGCGCCGTTCGGCCCGCTCTCCGATCCGGACGGCTCCGCATTCGCCTGTCCCACGGGATCCGACTTCGACGCTGTCACCTTCCCGGCTCCCTCGTCGACGAAGCGGGGGAAGCTGCTCAGGGCCGAGAAGCCGATCAAGCTCAGAGGCGACGCTTCCTACAGCGGCCAGGAGGGGCTCTCGGACTGTTTCTGCGACCGGATCGACGGCGGCAAAGCGTCGAGACCGACTGGTCGCTGAAGCTGAAGCCGCTGGGCAAGGGCTGAGCGGCTCACTCGTACTCGTAGAACCCGGCGCCGGACTTGCGGCCCAGCTTCCCCTCGCCGACCAGCTCCACCAGCCGGCCCGGGGGAGTGTGGGCCGACTCGCCGGAGTCCGCTGTCAGCGCCTCGCCGATCGCCTGGGCGACGTCGAGGCCGACGAAGTCGAGGAGCTGGAGCGGTCCCATCGGATGGCCGGTGCCGAGCGTCATGCACTCGTCCACCGCCTCGGCATCCATCCCCGTCCGCTCGAGCATCCGCACCGCGTCGAACAGGTAGGGAAAGAGCAGCCGGTTGACGACGAAGCCGGCCTGATCCGGCACCTCGACCGGACGCTTGCCGAGGCGCTCGCACCACTGCCGCGCCCGCTCGCCGACCCCGTCGGCGAGGCCGTCGGGAAGGCAGAGCTCGACCAGCTCCATCTTCGGGACGGGGTTGAAGACGTGAAGGCCGAAGAGGCGCTCGCGATGGCCGCTTCGCTCGCCGAGCTCCGCCACCCCGAGCGAGGAGGTGGTGGTCGCCAGATCGGCCTCGCCGGCGAGGCCGAGCCGAGCCGGCCGAGGAGCTCGCTCTTGGCGTCCGGCTCTTCGACGATCGCCTCGACGATCAGGTCGCGGTCAGCGGCGTCGGCCTCGTCGGTGCTGGCCCGAACCCGATCCGGCCGCGCTCCCTCGAGCTTGCCGCAGAGCTTCTCGACGCTGGTGATCGCCCGCTCGGCCGACTCCTCGGAGCGGGCGATGATCAGCACCTCGCCGACCGCGCTCGCGCAGGCAGCGATCCCGCAGGCAATCGTGCCGCTGCCGGCGATCGCCGGCCGCTCGTGTCCGCCTTGCGGGCTCACCGACCGGGTTACTTATCACGCGCTCAGCGGGAGAGCTCCGGCAGGACCGCTTCCGCGAATCGCTCGAGCTGCCGCGGCTCGTCGCCGAGCGGCCAGAGGTAGACCCGCTCGCAGCCGGCTTCCCGGTAGCGGCCGAGGAGCTCGACGCACCACTCCGCGCCGCCCACACAAACCTGCCTCCCGAGCTCGTCGGGGTCGCGCCGCAGAATGGGAGCCAGTGTTCCGCGGAGCACCCGGTCCGCCTCCGCGCGATCCTCCGTCAGCCAGGTCCACATCGTCGCCAGCGCGCACGGGAACCGGCCGTCGTCCCGCCCGCCGGCGGCGAGTTCCTCGTCGAGGGTCGCCCGCCCGGCCGCGAACGTTTCGGGCGGCGTGTTGTAGGCCGAGGCGAGCCAGCCGTCGGCGAGCCTGGCCACGCGCCGAAGCCCGGCGGGCGACCCCCAGCTTCCGATCCAGATCGGCACACCGCCGGGCCTGGCGGGCGCTGGCTCGAGCGTCTCGAGCTGGGCGCGGAGCTCCTTGACCGCCTCCTCGAAGCGCGGCCAGCGGTCCTCGAAGGGGACGCCGGCCGCGTCGTAGTCGAGCTTCGAGGAGCCCGGCCCGACCCCCGCGATCAGCCGGCCTCCGGAGAGCCGGTCGATCGCTGCCAGGGTCTTCGCCAGCGCCGCCGGGCCCCGCAGCGACACGAGCGCGATGGTCGTGGCGAGGTCCATCTCACCGGAGTGCTCGATCATCGCCGCGAGCGCTGTTGGGCCGTCGAGCCACGGCGTCGAGAACACGAAGTGGTCGTTCGCCGAGATCGCGGCGAAGCCGCCGTCGCGGGCCGCGACGGTCGTCTCGCGGACGCGATCGAGCGACTGGCCCTCGTCGCCGAACTCCATCAGGGGCAGATGAACGCCGACGTCCACGTCGAGGCCGATCCTCGCACACGACATACTGGGCGCAGTGGGCGCCAACGAGGTCGAGACCACCGTCGTCATCCCCGAGCGCTTCAACGGGCCGCCCGCGAGCGCCAACGGCGGCTACACCTGCGGGGTCGTCGCCGGCCACATCGACGCCGCCGCCGCCGAGGTCAGCCTTCGCCGCCCGCCGCCGCTCGACCGCCCACTCGAGGTCGAGCGCGAGGGCGAGCGCGTCCTGCTCCTAGACGCGGGCGAGCTGGTGGCTGAAGGCGCGCAGTCGGCGGCGGTCGACGTCGAGCCGCCGCGCGCCGTCGACCTCGAGGAGGCGGCGCGCGCCGGCCGCCGGTATCCGTGGCTCGAGCGGCACCCGTACCCGACGTGCTTCGTCTGCGGGCCGGGTCGCGCGGAGGACGGGCTCGAGCTCTACGCGGGCCCGACCGAGGACGGACGGCTCTTTGCCGCGGCGTGGACTCCGGCGGAGGAGTGGGACGAGGGCGGCCGCGTGCGAGACGAGATCGTCTGGGCGGCGCTCGACTGCCCCTCGGCGGTCCCGGTGATGTCGGCGGAGGCCCGGGAGGGAGAGGCGGTGCTCGCGCGGCTCGGCGCCGCGATCGAGGGGCCGATCTTCGCCGGGCGGCCCCACGTGGTTCTCGCCTGGAAGCTCGAAGATGACGGCCGAAAGCAACACTCCGCCTCGGCGATCCTCGATTCGGACGGCGCCGTCCTCGCCCGGGCGAGGGCGCTCTGGATCAAGCTGAGCGACTGACTGACCGGTCAATCGAAGGCGATATCGTCCATGGTGAAACGACTTAGAGCCGAGGAGGCGCGAGATGGCTGACAACGGGAACTTCCAGGGCCGCGAGGTAGTGATCGTCGAGGCGGTCCGGACCCCGATCGGCCGCGGACACGAGGAGAAGGGCTACTACAAGGACACCCATCCCTCGAACCTGCTCGCCAAGACCTACTCCGAGCTCTTCGAGCGCACCGGGATCGAGCCCTCCGAGGTCGAGGACGTCGTCGCCGGCTGCGTGCAGCAGTTCGGCGAGCAGGGGATCAACATCGGCCGCAACGCCTGGCTCGAGGCCGGGCTGCCGATCGAGACCCCCGCGACCACGGTCGACCGCCAGTGCGGCTCCGCCCAGCAGGCGGTCAACTTCGGCGCGGCGCTGGTCGCCTCCGGCGTCCACGACACCGTGATCGGCGGCGGGGTGGAGCACATGGGCCACATCTCCTTCGCCGACGGGATGTCGGTGATGCAGGAGCACGGCGCCGCCTTCTCCCCGCAGCTCATGGAGCGCTACAACCTCGTCCCGCAGGGAATCTCGGCGGAGATGATCGCCGACAAGTGGGAGATCCCCCGCTCCGAGCTCGACGAGATCGGCCTGCGCTCGCACCAGCTCGCCGCGAAGGCGACCGAGGAGGGCCGCTTCGAGCGCGAGATCGTCCCCTTCTCGGTCAACGGCGACACCTACGTGACCGACCAGGGCATTCGCCCGGACACGAGCCTCGAGAAGCTGTCTCAGCTCAAGCCGGCGTTCAAGGAGGACGGCAAGATCACCGCCGGCAACTCCTCGCAGGTCTCCGACGGCGCAGCCTCCGTGCTCCTGATGACCCGTGAGAAGGCCGACGCGCTCGGCCTCACCCCGCGTGCCCGGGTCGTCGACCAGACGACCGTGGGTGTCGACCCGGTGATGATGCTGACGGGCCCGATCCCGGCGACCGAGAAGCTCCTCGACCGCAACGGGATGAAGATCGGCGACATCGACCTGATCGAGATCAACGAGGCGTTCGCCTCGGTGGTCGCGGCCTGGCGTCGCGAGCTCGATCCCGACATGGACCGGGTCAACGTCAACGGCGGCGCGATCGCGCTGGGCCACCCGCTCGGCTCGACCGGCGCCCGGCTGATCACGACCCTGCTCCACGAGCTCGAGCGCTCCGACAAGGAGACCGGTCTGGTGACGATGTGCTGCGGCGGCGGCCTCGGCACCGGCACGCTTATCCAGCGGGTCTAGGTACCTCACGGTTCGGACCTCGCCTTCGTTCCAAGGGTGATGTCCGCGCCCGAGGAATATCTGCGTGGACAGGACCCAGTCCTCCGTCGGCTGATCGACGAGGGTGGGCCGATCGCGCCCGAGATCGACCGGCGCGCTTCGCGCCCGGATCCCTACTTGGCGCTCTCGCGGGCGATCGTCGGCCAGCAGCTCTCGACCAAGGCGGCGGCGTCGATCTGGGCGAAGTTCGAGGACGCCCTGGGCGGCGACCCGAAGCCCGAGGACGTCGCCGGCGCGGACGACGAGACTCTCCGCTCGGCCGGTCTGTCGGGCTCGAAGACCGCTTACCTGAAGGACCTCGCGAGCCGGGTGGTGAGCGGCGAGCTCGACCTGGCCCGGGTCTCCGAGCTCTCTGACGAGGACGTGATCGCCGAGCTGACCGCGATCAAGGGCATCGGCCGCTGGACCGCCGAGATGTTCCTGATCTTCCACCTCGGCCGCCCCGACGTGCTCTCTGCCGGCGACCTCGGGATCCGCCGCGCCGTCCAGATCGCCTACGAGCTGGAGGACCTGCCGGGCCCGACCGATCTCGAGCGCCTCGCCGAGCCGTGGCGCCCCCAGCGGACCCTGGCCTGCCTCTACCTCTGGCGCTCGCTCGACAACGCTCCGGCATGAGGTAGGTTGGCGCGGCCAACCACCTCGAGAAAGGTCGCCATGCCCCACCGCCTGATCGCGCTGCTTGTCGCCGCCCTTGCCACCACCCTGATCGCCGCCGGCTGCGGCGGTGACGACGACGAGGAGGCGACCTCGAGCGAGGACTTCGTCGCCGAGGTGACCGCGACTTGCGAGGACGCGAGCTCGGAGCTCGCCGGGGCAGCGTCCTCGCTTCAGGGCGCCGTGATCTCCGGGAACCCCGATGAGCTCGACACCGCGGTCCAGGACGATCTCGTGCCGCCGCTCAGGTCGCTTCAGAGCGACCTCGAGGGCATCACTCCGCCCGAGGAGGACGCGGACACCTACGACCAGCTGCTCGCGAACTTCGACGAATCGATCTCGCTGCTGGAGGAGAACCCGACCGAGTTCTTCGAGGCGTCGAGCGGCGAGCAGAACGACATCAGCGAGCAGACGCAGGAGCTCGAGGACGAGAGCGACCAGCTCGCGAGCGAGCTTGGCGTGCCGGACAACTGCGGCGAGCCCGGGGGCGGCGCCACCGGCGCCACCGGCGCCGAGGGCTCGGGCTGAGCCAACGATCGAATCAACCAAAGGCAGGAGGAGACCGACATGTCCCGACTCACATTCGTCCTCGCCGCGTTGCTGGCCACGGCCCTGATCGCGGCCGGCTGCGGCGACGACGACGACGAGACGACCACCACGACCGAAGAGACCACCACCGCGACGGGGGCGACCGGTGCAACCGGCGCGGCCGACGTGCCGCCCGAGCGCGCCGCGCTAGTCGAGGAGGCCAACGCGATCTGCGCCGAGGGCAACGACGAGATCGACGCCGCGGCCCAGGAGGAGTTCGGCGACTCCCAGCAGGAGCCGCCCGCGGCGGAGCAGGAGGCGTTCTTTACGGACACGGTGATCCCGAGCGTCCAGGACCAGATCGACCAGATCCGCGAGCTCGATGCGGATGCGCCCGAGGAGGATGTCGACGAGCTCAACAGCATCCTCGACGAGGCGCAGACGGTGGTCGACGACCTCGAGCAGGACCCGTCCGCCCTGAGCGGGGGCGCCGATCCGTTCGCCGAGGTCAACGACAAGCTGAGGGAGTTCGGCGTCACCGAGTGCGCAGGCTGAGCCCGCCCGGGGGCGGGGCCCGAATAGGGTCCCGCCCGTGCCGGCCGCCGATGCCCTGAAGCACGTCTCGATCGCCGCGATCGGCGGCGAGGTCGCCGACCTCGAACGTCAGGCGCGCGACGCCGAGGCGGCCGGGATCGAATGCGTCTGGGCGCCGGAGCTGTTTCGAAGCTCGGTCACCCAGGCCACCTTCCTGGCCGCCCGGACCGAGCGGATCGGAGTCGGCACGGGGATCGCCTGGGCGTTCACGCGCAGCCCCTTCATCCTCGCGGTCTCGGCGCTCGACGTCGACGAGATCTCCGGTGGCCGCTTCCGGCTCGGGCTCGGCGCCGGCGTCAAGCGGCTCAACGAGACCTGGCACGGGGTCGACTACGGCCGCCCCGCCCCGCACCTTCGCGAGACGATCGAGGCGACCCGCTTGATCATGGCCAAGGCGGGCTCGGGTGAGCCGATCCGCTACGAGGGCGCCTACCACGACATCGACATCAAGGGCTGGGTGAGGCCTCACCCGCCCGCGCGCGACCGCGTTCCGATCTACAGCGCGGCGGTCCGCGAGGGGATGGCGCGGATGGCGGGCGACGCCGCCGACGGGCTGATCGGCCATCCGATCTGCTCGCTCCGCTGGCTCGACGAGGTCCTGGTCGCGAACTTCGAGACCGGGCTCTCGCGTTCGGGCCGGCAGCGCGCGGACTTCGACTTCCTGCCCACCGTCTGCTGCGCGATCTCCGACGACGAGGAGGCGGCCTACGACGCCTGCCGCAAGACGCTCTGCTTCTACGCCACGGTGCGCACCTACATGCCGCTGTGGGAGATGCACGGCTTCGGCGAGCTGGCCGCCGCCGTCGGCGACGCGTTCCGCGCCGGCGACCTAGCCGCAATGCCGGGTCATGTCCCCGACGAGATGGTCGAGACCTACTGCGCCGCCGGCCCGCTCGACAAGGTCCGCGCCCGCGTGAGCGAGGTCGCCGAGCGAGGCGACGGCATCTTCCTCAGCCCGCCGACCTACTTCATCCCGCCTGAGGAGATCGGCGAATACCAGCGCCGCATCGTCGACGCCTTCGCGCCGACGGCCTAGATGACCGATTCCTTATTCCCGCACCCACGGATGACGGCGCATGCCGTCGCTGGATCGACACCCACGCCCTCGCAGGTAGCGCTGCTACCTGCTTCGGACGCGTGCGCCGACCAGCTCGGCGACGCGCCGCCCCCGCGGGCACGTGAATTCGGAATCGATCATCTAGAGGCCCGCGCAGAAGTCGACGAACTTCTGGGTGTCGCGGACCGGTGGGCCGTGGCCGACGAGGAGCAGCGACGGTTCCAGCTCACCGAGCCGCTTCGCCGAGCGGCGGTTGGTCTCCGGGTCGGGGGTGAAGAAGTCGTAGGGGAGACGCAGGCCCGGGATGCCGGTGAACGGGTGGGCGCTGTTGAGGACGTCGCCGGCGACCAGCACCCGGTCGGACTCGCGCCAGAAGGCGACGTGGCCGGCGGAGTGGCCGGGCACGTCGAGCACCTCGAAGCTTCCGACCCGGTCGCCCTCGGCGAGCGGGCGGTCCACGGTGTGTCCCGGCCCGGTGCAGGTCTTGAAGAAGAACTGGGCGACCGGGTGGTCGGGCTGGCGCTCGCCGATCAGGTCCGGGTTCTCGGCCGCCGCGATGTCGCTTGCTGCCCACCCAGAAGGGGATCTCGAGCTCGGTGCAGACGCGATGGCTCGCCCCCTGATGGTCGGGATGGGCGTGGGTCAGCGCGTGGGCGGTGATCTCGTGTCCCTTGAGCTGGCGGAGGATGCGGCGGCCGGCGTAGCGGGTCGACGCGTCGATGAGGATGCCGTCGAGGACGTAGACGTTGATCGCGTTCGGCGGGAAGCCGCTGAGCTGCCAGACGCCGGGCGCCAGTTCCTTCATTCGATCTCCTCGCGAGTCTCCCGCCGACGAACTGGACCAGGCCCGACAGGCGCTGGCGGACGTCGGTGTACCCGCGCTCGCGAAGGGCGCCGGTGAGCTCGTCCTGCTCGAACAGTCTTCATGCCGCTCGTCCGCTCGATCACCGGCTTCAGCGGGCGCGCGGTGAGCTGCCGCCGCACCGAGGCCATCAGCGCGATCCGCCCGCCCGGCCGCAGCACCCGGGTCATCTCGTCGAGCGCCGCGAAGGGATCGTCGAAGAGGTGGATCGCGGCGAAGCAGCAGACCCCGTCGAAGCAGTCGTCGTCGAAACGGCAGCGCGGTCGCGTCGCCGCGGACGAGCGCGAGGTTCTCGATGCCGGACTCGCGCAGCTCGGCCGCGCCCCGCTCCAGCATCGTCCGCGAGCCGTCGATGCCGACGACGAGGCCGTCCGGGCCGGCGTCGGCGGGCGAACTCCCGCGAGAAGTTGCCCGGCCCGCAGGCGACGTCGAGGACGGTGTCGCCGCGCGAGAGGCCCATCAGCAGGCGCGCGATCCGCATCTCCTCGGCCATGCCCGGGCCCGGTGATCGCCCTTCGCGACCTGCGCCAGGCAGGGCGCCACCAGCGCTCGTAGATCGTCGGCACGAAGGTGGTGTTCATCAGCGCCTGGGTCAGCCCAGCGCTGGCGGCGTCCCCGTCGGATTGGTGTCGTCCTCGAGCAGGTCGAGATAGCCGGCCGCGGGCCAAGACGGCCCCCGCGGATCGGTGCTCGTCGTCGAGGAGCGCGCGCCGCGCGCTCGGTGGCGCTGTCCCTGACCGCCGACTCCTCACGTGAGGCCATCAGATCTTCTCCTTCGGCAACGGGCCGGGCCCGCGCGGGTCGCCGCTGTGGCGGGCCAGCTCCTCGAGGATCGGGATCTGGCGCTCGCCCTCGACCCGCGCGGGATGGCCCTCCGGGAGCGGCTCGATCAGGCGCCTGATCCGGTTGCGGATCTGAAGGGCGAAATGGGGCGTCGCGGGGCCGGCGAGCGTCGCGGATGTCCTCGACCGTGGTCTCGTGGGTCGGGCTGAGGCGGTCGGGTCGCTCGCGCTCGCTCAACGGGGTCCCTCGCTACTGGTCGTCGCCGCCGCTCGCCCCGGCGTCGGGCTCGGCTTCCGGCTGGGCCTGGCCGGGCAGGTCGCCGAAGTCGGTCTGACCGCGGCCGGACTCTACTTTGGCGAGCTCGAGCAGCTCGTCGATCTGCGCCTGCACGTCGACCGAGATGCGCCGCGTCGTCGCCGATCAGCCAGGCGTGGTTGGTAGACGGCCCGCGTCGGGTCGTCGACGTAGCCCGGCTTGATGTCGAGCAGGTAGCCCTCGAGCGGCGCAGGCAGGGTCTCGGCGTTGTCGGTGAGGAGCAGCGGTCCCCATTTGCCGCTCGCGGACAGCGGGGCGGCGGCGCCGGCATCGGTGGGCCGGGTAGCGTTCGCGATCACCAGGCCGTGGCCCGGATCGGTGATGTTCCAGCCGAAGGTGCCGTCGGTGTAGCGAGCGAAGGCGATCGAGTTCGAGACCGGGTCCTCGTCGCCGATCCGCTTCGGGGGGTTGTCGGCTTCCTTCCCGATCTGGTCGATCACCTCGTCGGAGACGACCGACTCCGGCCCGAGCAGGTACGACCGGCACGTCTTCGAGGTCGGCGAGCTTCTCGAGCGTCGGCGCGGGCACCGAGTCGCTCCTGCACGAACAGGATCGGGTCGCCCGAGCGCGCGGCCCAGGCGGCGGCGGGCATCGCGAACTCCGGGCGGTCGGAGGAGGCGAGGAGGACGTGCTCGGGCGGCTCGCCCGTCAGCCGCTCGCGTAGGTCGGCGATCGCCACGGCGAGCGCCGCCGGGTTGTCGCCGAGCACGTCGCGCAGGCGTAGGCCCGCGCGGCGCGACCGCGTCGCCGAACCTGAAGAGCTGGGAGTCGCCGGTCTTCGGGGAGCCCTGCGGGGCGAGCGCGGTCAGCGCCGTCAGGGTGAGCTCGGGGACCTCGTCGCGGGCCGAGATCAGGATCGGGGCGCCGACCGGGTCGGCGACCAGCGCCGCTGCCGCGATCGCGGCGGGCCAGTCGTTCTCGGGGACGAGGGTGACCGCGGGCGGCCCCTCCACTCCGCCCGTGGCCGGCGAGGTGGCGAGCGCCACTCCGGCCGCGTCGGCCACGGCGTCCGTCACCCGCGACCCGGGTCGTGTTCTTGGTCGCGAACGCCGGGAAGCCGAGCTCGGGCGCCTCGCGCGGCGCGGCCTCCTCCTCGATCACGACCCGCGGCGCCGGCGCCGGCTCCTGGTCGTCCCCGAAGTCGAAGTCGGTCGCGAGATAGACCGCTGCCACCCCGGCGAGCAGCAGGAGGACGAGACCGCCCGCGATCAGCCACCCCCTGCTCGGGCGCTTCAGCGCCGGCCGCGGGAGGCTCGGCCTTGGAAGGCTGGGACGCCGTAGCGAGGGCCGAGGCAGCGACGGCCGTCGCAGGAACCGCCGCTTCGGCGTCGCGGGGAGCTCGGCGGTCGCGGCCGACTCCGAAGCTGCGGGGGCCGCTTGAGTCGCGGGGGACTCGGGTGTCGTCGGCTGGGAGCCGGGCTCCGGTTTCGGAGCCTCGGCGCCGTCCGCTTCGGCGGCGGATGGCGTCGCCGAAGCGGCGGGCTCGGACGACGCCCCGGTCTCGGCTGCATCCTCCTTGCTCGCGGCCGCTGCCGCGACCACCGCCCCGGCCTCGGTGGCGGGGTCGCGCCGACGCCGGCGGCGCTCGGCCATGTCCTCGAAGAAGAAACGGATTCGGGAGAGCACGGGCCGCGGAACGTTATTGACTCCATCTCCGGCCGGTCGGGGCTGTATTCTGGGGCTCCAGAGTGATTGACTGACCAGTCAATCAGTGGCGACTCCGGTGGACGCCCCGCGGCGCCGCCAGGAAAGAGGCTCCCGAATGGAATTCGCGCTCTCCGACGAGGCCCAGGACTTCAAGGCTCTCTGCCGCCGGTTCGCCGTCGAGGTGATCAGGCCGGTCGCCCCCCTCCACGACGCCGAGGAGTCGACCCCATGGGACGTTATCCGCGCCTCGCACGAATGGGGACTCAACGGGATCGACCACATGCAAAGGGTTGGCAGGGACCCGAGCGGTCAGTTCGGCGTCGATCTACGCCGAGGAGACCCATTGGGGATGTGCCGGGATCGCCCTCGCCATCTCGGGCTCGATGCTGGCCGCCGCCGGCCTCGCCGCTTCGGGGACGCCGGAGCAGATCGCCGAGTGGGTCCCCCAGTGCTTCGGCGACGCCGACGACCCGAAGCTCGGCGCCTACGGGGTCACCGAGCCGCAGGCCGGCTCCGACGTCAAGAGCCTCCGCACCACCGCCCGCCGGGACGGCGACGAGTGGGTGCTGAACGGGACCAAGGTCTTCATCACCAACGGCGGGATCGCCGACGTCCACGTCATCGTCGCCACCGTCGACCCCGAGCTCGGGCACCGCGGCCAGGCATCGTTCGTCGTCCCGAAGGACACACCCGGGCTGCGCCAGGGCAAGAAGGAGTCGAAACTCGGGATCCGCGCCTCCCACACCGCCGAGGTGATCCTCGAGGACTGCCGGATCCCGGTCGAGTACCTGCTCGGCGGCATGGACAAGCTCGACGCGAAGCTCGAGCGCGCGCGCTCGGGGCAATCCTCCGGGCGCGCCTCGAACGCGCTCGCCACCTTCGAGCTGACGCGGCCGGTGGTCGGTGCCTCGGCGCTCGGGATCGCCCAGGCGGCCTACGAGTGGACGATCGATCACCTCGACGCGGGCGGTGCGGTAGACCCGGTCTGGACGGCGCTCGACGAGAGCTCGACCGCCGGCAGGCCGCCGCTCGAGCGCCAGGGCGTCCAGCAGGTGCTCGGCGACGTGGCGACGGAGATCGACGCCGCGCGGCTGCTCGTCCAGCGAGCTTCGTGGATGGGGCGCAACGGGCGGCCGATGACCGCCGGGCAGGGCTCGATGTCGAAGCTCAAGGGCGGCGACGTCGCGATGTGGGCGACCCAGACGCTGATGGACCTCGTCGGCCCGGACGCCCAGACCGCCGACTGCCCGCTCGAGAAGTGGTTCCGCGACGCGAAGATCTACCAGCTCTTCGAGGGCACGGCCGAGATCCAGCGCCTGGTCATCGCGCGGATGCAGGTCGCGGATCGACGCGAGGTCCGCCGTCAGGCGGATGAGGCCGCCGAGGCCCTCGCCGGGGTGGCGGGCGGCGGCATGACGGCCGCCGCGACGAGCAACGGCGCCGGCCGCGAGGACGCGGCACAGCCGGCCGTCGCGACCTCCGCCTGAGCTGACCTTCCCGCCCCGAACCCGTCCCTGAGCGGCCTGACCCCGAAGGGGAACCGTCCGAGAATCTCGGGTGGGGTGAAGCGTGCCGTAGCCGCGCGTGCGGCGGACTGAATCTCACCTTGTCGGAAAACATCCTCGGCGGCGGCAAGGGCACGGACCAGCTGATCGGCGACAGCTCTGCGGGCGGCATCGCCTCCGGCGCGAGCGGCATCGACTTCGTCAAGGGCGGGACGGGCAACGACCCGTTCGTCGGCGACCACGAGGATCGCGGGAGCAGCGATCAGCGCGGTGGCGGCCGTGACCGCCTCTGCGACGGCTCCGGCAACGATCGCGTCGACGCGGGCCCGGAGAAGGACCGCTGCGGCGGTGGCGACAACAACGATCGCGACGTGGGCCGGCCTCGCTGCGAGGTCACCTCGAGCATTCCCTAGGTCCAGCCCGCGCGCAATCTAAGCTCGCGGCATGGCCCATACCCACGTACCGGTGGCGGGGCCGGGGACCACGACCGCGCTCGCCGCGCGGCGCGCCGACAGCGAACGCAGGATGGCGATCGCGCTGGCGATCAACCTGGTGTTGCTGGTCGCCGAGGCAATCGGCGGCCTGATCACCGGCTCGCTGGCGCTGCTCGCCGACGCCGGCCACGTGCTCTCGGACGTCGGCGCGATCGCTCTCGGCCTGTTCGCCGCGAGGCTCGCCGCGCGGCGCGGGGCGCCGCGGCGGACGTTCGGGCTCCAGCGTGCCGAGGTGCTGGCCAGCCTCGTCAATGGCATCGCGCTGGCGGTGATCGCCGTCGTGATCGCGATCGAGGCGGTCGGGCGGATCTCCGACCCGATCGAGCTCGACGCCGCGCCGGTGCTGATCCTCGGCGCGATCGGCCTCGCCGGGAACCTGATCGCCGCCTGGATCCTGGCCGGGGGCGAGCGCTGGGACCTCAACCTGGAGGGTGTCCTGCGCCACTCGTTCGCGGACGCGCTCGGCTCGCTCGGGGTGATCGTCGCGGCGGTCCTGATCCTGACCGCCGGGCTCGAGGTCGCCGACCCGATCGCGAGCCTGCTGATCTCGGCGCTGGTCCTCGCCTCGTCGTGGCGCCTCATCTCCGAGCCGGTGAACGTGCTGATGGAGGCCGCACCCGAGGGCCTCGACGTGGACCGGCTCGGGCGCGAGCTGTGCGCGGTCGAGGACGTCCGCGGCGTCCACGACCTTCACGTGTGGACCGTCACCGCCGGCTTCGACGCGCTCGCCGCTCACGTGGTCGTCCGCCCCGGCGCCGACCGCGACCGCGTCCGCTTCCAGCTCGAGACGCTTCTCCGCGAGAGATTCGGGATCGAGCACACCACGCTGCAGATCGTCGAGGAGGCGGAGGGAGGACTGCTCCAGGTCGAGGGCGCCTGAACCGCACCCACCCCGACGCGCTCAGGTGGCGATTTCCTGCCGCCTGCAAAAGCGGCTTGCATGCAGGGATTTTTCGCCGACGAGCGCGTGGGCACGCACGTGCCTCCCGTTGCTACCCTGGCCGCCGCCTTCGAGGCCCTGTGGACGACATCACCGGGGCGCTCGGACCGACCTGATGACGGGCTTCACCAGACTCGCAATCGCCGCTGTCACGCTCGCGGTCGCCGTCCTGATCGGCGCCGGGATCGCCCCTGCCCAGGACCTCCAGGGCCAGCTCGACGAGAAGGAGGCGGAGCTCGACGAGCAGGAGCAGCAGAAGGGCGTCCTGACCGGCGAGATCGCGGCCTACTCCGACGACATCTCCCAGCTCGAGGGTGAGATGGCCGTGCTGCGGACCCGCGAGGCGACCGTGCTCAACGAGCTCGAGGCGACGCGATCGCGGCTGCGCGCGGCGCGCGACCGCCTGGCCGGGCTTCGCGATCGCTACCACCGCTCGATTGGCGTGCTCGAGCAGCGCCTGGTGGCGATCTACAAGGAGGACGAGCCGGACGCCCTCACCGTGATTCTCGAGGCGGACGGGTTCGAGGACCTGATCGACCGCTACGAGTACCTGAACCGGATCGAGGACCAGGACTCATCGATCATCGCGAGGGTCCGCGCGCTCAAGGCCGAGACGAAGGACACCGTCGCCGAGATCGAACTCGCGAAGGCTGAGATCGCCGCGAAGAAGCGCGAGCTCGCTCGCACCCGCACCGAGCTCGAGGCCCGCGAGGCGGAGCTCGAGGCCGCCCGCGCGGACAAGGCCGCGGCGCTCGATTCCGTCGAGAGCAATATCGAGCGGCTCGAGGGCGACATCGACGGCCTCGAGGAGGACATCCAGGCGCAGCTTCGCGCCGCCTCCCAGGAGCAGGCCGCGGCGGGCGGGCCGGCGGCGACGCTTCCCGCGGGCCCGGTTCGTAACGGCTCGAGCGGGTTCATCTGGCCCGTCAACGGGCCGGTCGTCTCACCGTTCGGGATGCGATGGGGCCGGATGCACGAGGGCGTCGACATCGCCGTGCCCTCGGGGACGCCGATCCGGGCGGCCTCGGCAGGCTCGATCGCGCTCGCAGCCCCGACCGGCGGCTACGGCAACTACACCTGCGTCAACCACGGCGGCGGGCTCTCCACCTGCTACGCGCACCAGTCGTCGTTCGCGAAGACCTCGGGCAGCGTCGGCCAGGGCGACATCATCGGCTACGTCGGCTGCACCGGCAGCTGCTTCGGCGACCACCTCCATTTCGAGGTGCGCATGAACGGCGCCGCAGTCGACCCGATGGGCTACCTCTAGCCGCGATCCATCCCTCCAGGGGCCGATCGATCAGGCCGCCGCCGGTGTGGACGCGACCGTCGAGGGCGCGACCGGTCAATCCCAACCTCGGCGGCGCGACGCAACCGGCCACGGTGCGGTCGACCAGGCGGTCCAGGGACTGACCGGCGACGACGTCGGCGATCATCTTGGCAACCTGACCGACCCCTGACGAGCGTTCAGCGAAGCGACTTCTCGAGCCAGCGCAGGCCGACCTCCTGGAGCTCGGCGTCGTGCTGGATCGACCGGTGGTGCCCGCCCGGGACGACGATCGCCTCGCACGGCGGAGCCGCGTGCTCGCGGAGCTCCTCCGTCCAGGTGTGGGGGATCTGCTCATCGCCTCGGGCGTGCATCAAGAGCAGCGGCTTGGAGCCCATCAGCTCGACCGCGTCGCGCAGGTCGTGCTCGCCGAGCCACGGCTCGAACGCATCCCGGTCGATCCTCATCTCGAAGCGCCCGCGCCGCACGCCGTCGAGGAGGTGCTGCTCCCCCGCGGGGCACAGCGCGATCACGGCCCGGATCGAGTCCGTGACCGCGGCCGCGTGGATCGCCATGAAGCCGCCCATGCTCGAGCCGCGCGCGCAGACCGTCGTCCCGTCGACGCCGTCGACCTCCGCGAGGAAGCGGGCCATGCGGCCGACGTCGTCCACGGCCGCGGGCGAGAGCGGCTCCTCGGAGGCGCCGTTGCCTCGCTGGTCGTAGGTGATCGCCGCCCAGCCGCGGGCCGCGCAGGCGCGGGCGAACCCGGCATGCGTCTCCTTGCTCGAGTCGGCGCCGTGGATGACGACCATCCCCGGCCAGGGCGGATCGGCCTCGGGAATCCAGACCTCGTACGGGCGTCCGTCGTGAACCCCGCGCCGGTCGGCGCCTTTCGGCGTGGGCAGCCGCATCCGCCTATCTTCGCCGGTGGCGTCAGAATCCGGCGCCCATGGTCGTCGCCAACGAAGTCGAGACCTCGCAGGTCCTGCCGAGCGGCAGCCGCGTCAACGAGCGCGGCCACCTCGAGATCGGCGGCTCCGACGTGGTCGAGCTGGCGGCCGAGTTCGGCACCCCCGCGTATGTCTATGCCGAGGACGACGTTCGCGAGCGCGCCCGTGCCTACCTGGAGGCGTTCCGCTCGCGCACCCGGGACTTCGAGGTCCTGTTCGCGAGCAAGGCGGCGCCGTTCACCGCCGCCTACCGGCTCTGCCGCGAGGAGGGGCTCTCGGTCGACGTCGCCTCCGGCGGCGAGCTGCACATGGCGCTCCGAGCCGGCTTCGATCCCTCCGCGATCTACCTGCACGGGAACAACAAGACCGAGGCCGAGCTTCGCTACGCGATCGAGGCGGGAGTCGCCCAGATCGTGCTCGACGGCTTCGGCGAGATCGAGCTGCTCGACGAGCTCCTCGACCGGCCCCAGCAGGTGCTGATCCGGGTGACGCCGGGGATCGTCGCCGACACCCACACCTACATCCAGACCGGCCAGCTCGACTCGAAGTTCGGCTTCGGGCTCGAGGACGGGCTCGCGAGTCGCGCGATCGAGGCGGTGCGCTCGTCCCGGCACCTCGAGCTAGCCGGCCTGCACGCCCACATCGGCTCGCAGATCTTCGAGCTGGAGCCGTACACGAAGGCGATCGAGGCGCTGGCCGAGCTCGCCGACGGCGACTGGTGCCGGATCCTCAACGTCGGCGGCGGTCTCGGGATCGCCTACACGGCGGACGACGAGCCGCCGTCGATCGACGCCTACGTCGACGTCAAGGTGCGAGGCGTGGAGCGGGTCTTCCACCCGGTGCCCAGGATCCTGATCGAGCCGGGGCGCTCCCTGGTCGGGAACGCCGGGGTGACGATCTACTCGGTCGGGACCGTCAAGGAGATCCCGGGGGTCCGGACCTACGTCGCCGTCGACGGCGGGATGTCGGACAACCTTCGGCCGATGCTCTATGGGGCGCGCTACGAGGCCCTGATCGCCGACAGGGCCGCGGCGGCGGCCGACGTCCGGGCGACCGTCGCGGGCATGCACTGCGAGTCCGGCGACATCCTGATCCGCGACGTGGCCCTCGCGGCGCCACGACGTGGCGACGTGCTGGTGACGCCGGCGACCGGCGCATACGGCTACGCGATGGCCTCGAACTACAACGGCGTTCCCCGCCCGCCGGTGGTCTTCTGCGCGAGCGGGGACGCCCGCCTGGTGGTCCGCGGCGAGAGCTGGGAAGACCTGACCGCCCGCGATGAGTAGCCCGGCTCGAATAGGACTGCTCGGCCTCGGCACGGTCGGGGGCGCGCTCCACGCGCAGATCGCCGAGCGCGCGGACGCGATCGAGGCCGCGACCGGGCGGCGGCCGGAGGTCAGCGGCGTGCTTCGCCGCAGCGAGGGCGACTTCGACGAGATCCTCGCCGCGAGCGACATCGTGGTCGAGTTGATCGGGGGCACCGAGCCGGCTCGCGACTTTGTCCTGCGCGCGCTCGCCGCGGGCAAGCACGTGGTCACGGCCAACAAGCAGCTGATCGCCCAGCACGGCGACGAGCTCTTCGACGCCGCCCGCGAGGCGGGCGTGCAGATCCGCTTCGAGGCCGCGGTCGCCGGCGCAGTGCCGGTGATCCGGGTGATCCAGGAGAGCCTGGCCGCGACCGAGATCGAGAAGGTCTTCGGGATCGTCAACGGGACGACCAACTTCATCCTCACCGAGATGGCGCGCACCGGCGCCGCCTTCGAGGACGTCCTGGCGCGCGCGCAGGAGCTCGGCTATGCCGAGGCCGACCCGACGGAGGACGTCAACGGCGCGGACGCGGCGGCGAAGATGGCGATCCTCGCCCGGCTCGCATTCGGCTCGCCGGTCCGGCTCGACGACGTCGTGTACGAGGGGATCGAGGCGGTGCAGCCCGACGACCTCGCCTACGCGCGCGAGCTCGGCCTATCGCTGAAGCTCCTCGGCGTCGCCGAGCGCCGCGACGGCGGGATCAGCATCCGCGTCTTCCCCTGCTTCCTCTACGGCGGCCACCCGTTGGCCCCGATCGAGGGCCCGTTCAACGCGGTCATGGTCGAGGCCCCCGCGATCACCGAGATCACGATGTCCGGGCCCGGGGCGGGAGGCAAGGAGACCGCCTCCGCGGTGCTGGGCGACATCGTCTCGATCGTCGCCGGCGAGGCACCGGTGCATGAGCCCGGCGAGCGTCTCGAGATCGCCCGCGACATCACCTCGTCGTTCTACCTCCATCTCGAGGTCGCCGATCGCCCCGGCGTCCTCGCCCAGATCGCCGACGTCCTCGGCCGCAACGAGATCTCGGTCAAGTCGGTCGTCCAGCGCGGGCTCGGCGAGGACGCCCGCCTCGTGATGGTTATGCACGAGTGCGACGAGTCGCGCTTCGCCTCCGCGATCGCCGAGATCGCGAAGCTCGACTTCATGCGCGCCGAGCCCCGCGCGATCCGGGTGATCGAGGAGGAGTTCGTGTGAATAACTCCGGCGACATCCTCCGCTTCGCGTCCGGTGTCGCCGGGTCTGGGTTCGGCTGTGGAGGCAGGTCGGACTCATTGAAACCGGGACTTCGTCCCTAGTTCGAGCGTGCCTCCTCCGCTCATCGAGCGCTACCGCGACCGGCTCTCCCTCGAGGCCGGTGATCCCGTGGTGACGCTGAACGAGGGGTCGACGCCGCTGGTCGAGGCGCCGGTGCTCTCCGAGCGGGTGGGCGCGCGGGTGCTGCTGAAGCTCGAGGGCGCCAATCCGACCGGCTCGTTCAAGGACCGGGGGATGACGCTCGCCGTCTCCCGCGCCAGGGGCGCGGGGGCGGAGGCGGTGATCTGTGCCTCCACCGGGAACACGGCGGCGAGCGCGGCGGCCTACGCGGCGCGGGCGGGGATCCGTGGAGCCGTGATCGTCCCGGAGGGCCAGATCGCGGCCGGGAAGCTCGCCCAGGCTCTGATTCACGGTGCCCGGGTGGTGGCGCTGCGCGGGAACTTCGACGACGCCCTGCGGATCGTCCGCGAGCTCGCCGACCGCCACCCGATCGAGCTGGTCAACTCGGTCAACCCGTACCGGATCGAGGGACAGAAGACGGCGGCCTACGAGGTCTGCGACGAGCTCGGCGAGGCCCCGGACGCGCTCGCGATCCCGGTCGGCAACGCGGGCAACATCACCGCCTGGTGGGCGGGGTTCCGCGACTACGACGCGTCGCCCACCCTGCACGGCTTCCAGGCCGAGGGCGCCGCCCCGCTCGTCCACGGCGCCCGGGTCTCCAAACCCGAAACCGTCGCCTCGGCGATCCGGATCGGCAACCCGGCCCGCTGGGAAGAGGCGATGGAGGCGGTGACGGCCTCGCGGGGACGGATCGCCGCGGTCTCGGACGAGCAGATCCTCGACGCCTACCGTCTGCTCGCCGCCCGCGAGGGGGTCTTCTGCGAGCCCGCCTCGGCCGCCTCGGTGGCTGGCCTGCTCGCCCACGGCGCCCCCACTGCCGAGGGCGAGCCGCCGCCCGAGACGATCGTCTGCGTGCTCACCGGCCACGGCCTCAAGGACCCCGATACCGCGCTCGGCAAGGCGCCGTCGGTGACCGGCGCCGAGAACGACGTCGCCGAGGTCGAGCGGCTCGTCTTCGCGGACTGACCTGTCCCCTGAGGGGTCAGACCCCTCAGGGGACGGGGGCGCGGCGCGCGCCTCGCGACTTGTCGTCGGTATGCGACGAAAACTCGCGAACCTCGCCGGCCTGATCGTGCCCCCGAGTTGCTGCACGTGCGGGGCCGCGACCGGCGCCTCGCTCTGCCCTACGTGCCGAACCGAGATCGAAGGCGGCGACGGCCGGGCCCTGCGGATTCCCTCGCTCGACGGAGCCTGGGCCGCGCGCCCATACGATGGCGCCGCGAGGAACCTCGTCGCCGCAGTCAAGTTCAGGCGCCTGCTGCCGGCGATCGATCATCAGGCGGACGTGGTCGCCGGGGAAGCGCCACCGGGCCTCCTCCGCGGCACCCTCGTCCCCGTCCCCGCCGACCCCTGGCGGCGCGCCTGGCGCGGCTTCGACCCGGCCGAGCTGCTCGCCGTCGCGCTCGCGGAACGCTCCGGCCTGCGGCTCTCCCGCTGCCTTCGCCGGCGCCACGGCGCCCGCCAGGTCGGGCGCTCCCGCGGACAGCGACTCGCCTCACCGCCGCACGTCGAGGCGTGCGGCCCGGTCTCGGCGGAAGTCGTCCTCGTCGACGACGTCGTCACCACCGGAGCGACGCTCTCTGCCTGCGCACGCGCGCTTCGCGCGGCCGGCGCGAACGAAGTCCGAGCGGTCGCCTTCGCGGCCTCCGGTTGACCACTTGGCGCGACGCGCTCGCGGGCGTAGCATTGGTCCACGTCGACAGCTCCCAAGAGGAGGTCAGATGCGGATCGAGATCAGGGGTCGGAACGTGGAGGTGACCGAGGAGCTGCGAGCCCACATTCACAAGCGCTTCGCCCGGGTCGGGCGGCAGGTTTCCGAGCTCGCCCGCCTCGAGGTCGAGCTGATCGAGGAGCGAAACCCGGCGATCCGCGATTCCCAGGTCGCGGAGGCCCACCTTCACCTCAAGGGCGGGATGCTCATGGCCCGCGAGCGCTCGCCGGAGATGCTTCGCTCGATCAAGGCCGTCTCGCTCGACATGCGCCGCCAGGTCAAGCGCGACCGCGAGCTTCGCCGTAAGCGCTGGCAGTCTCGCCGCCTCAGGGCCCGCCTGCGAAGCGACGCCGCCTGACGAACTTAAACGGGGTCTGACCCCTCTGTCCCCGCGCACGGGCGCTCCCTAGCGCCTTCGCTACGCTCATCTCGTGGCCAGAGGACTGATCGATCGCGCCCTTCGCGTCGGCGAGGGGCGCAAGTTCAAGGAGTACGAGTCGAGGGTCGCCGCGATCAACCGCGTCGAGCCGGAGATGCAGCTTCTCGACGACGCGGAGCTTCGCGCCGAGGCCGACAAGCTGCGCGAGCGGGCCTCCAACGGCGAGCCGCTCGACGACCTTTTGCCCGAGGCCTTCGCGCTCTGCCGCGAGGCCGCGCGCCGCAGCATCGGCCAGCGTCCCTTCGATGTCCAGCTGATCGGCGGCATGGTCCTTCACTCGGGCGCGATCGCCGAGATGAAGACCGGCGAGGGCAAGACGCTGACCGCGACGTTGCCCGTGTTCCTCAACTCGCTCGCCGGCCAGAACGTCCACCTGGTCACCGTCAACGATTACCTAGCTCGCCGCGACGCCCTCTGGATGAAGCCGATCTACGACGCGCTCGGCGTCAAGGTCGGGGTGATCCAGGACACCGACCTCTCCACCGACCCCGCCCGCCGCCACCGCGCTTACGAGGCCGACGTCGTCTACGGCACCAACTCCGAGTTCGGCTTCGACTACCTGCGCGACAACATGGCCCAGTCGCTGGACGCGACCTTCCAGCGGGGGCACGGCTTCGCGATCGTCGACGAGGTCGACAACATCCTCATCGACGAGGCGCGCACGCCGCTGATCATCTCCGGCCAGCCCGAGCAGGCGGCCGAGACCTACTACTCCTTCGCCCGCCTGGCGAAGACGATGGAGGGCGAGGAGACGAAGCCGAAGCTGAAGTCGCTCGGCGAGTCCAAGGACACCTCCGAGGCCGAGTACGACTTCGAGTACGACGAGAAGCACAAGACCGTCGCGCCGACCGAGCGAGGCGTGCACAGGGCGGAGCGCTTCCTCGGCGTCGACAACCTCTACGTCTCCGAGCACGGGACCCTGGTGAACCACCTGATCCAGTCGCTCAAGGCGGAGTCGCTCTACAAGCGCGACAAGGACTACGCGGTGATCGACGGCCAGGTGATGATCATCGACGAGTTCACCGGCCGGATCCTCGAGGGCCGCCGCTGGTCGGAGGGCCTGCACCAGGCGATCGAGGCCAAGGAGGGCGTCCCGATCCGCGCCGAGAACCAGACCCTTGCCACGATCACCCTCCAGAACTACTTCCGCCTCTACGACAAGCTCGCCGGGATGACCGGGACCGCGCTGACCGAGGCGCAGGAGTTCATGAAGATCTACGAGATGCCGGTGGTCGACATCCCGACCAACGTGCCCATGGTCCGCGACGACCACAACGACCAGATCTACAAGACCAAGGGCGGCAAGTGGAAGGCGGTTGTCAACGAGATCGCGGAGCGAAGCGAGGCCGGCCAGCCCTCCCTGGTGGGGACCGTCTCGGTCGAGATCTCGGAGATGCTCTCGGGCGAGCTGAAGCGCAAGGGGATCGAGCACGTCGTCCTCAACGCGAAGCCCGAGCACGCGCAGCGCGAGGGCGAGACCGTCGCCCAGGCGGGGCGGATCGGCGCGGTCACGATCGCCACCAACATGGCGGGTCGCGGTGTCGACATCAAGCTCGGCGGCGATCCCGAGCAGCTCGCGGTCGGCTCGCTGAAGAAGACCGGGATCTCGCCCGGCGACGAGGGCTTCGACGAGGCGCTCGCCGACGTGCTCCCCGAGTTCGAGGAGAAGACGGCCGCCGAGCGCGAGCGGGTGCTCGAGGCGGGCGGCCTGTTCATCTGCGGGACCGAGCGGCACGAGTCGCGGCGGATCGACAACCAGCTCCGCGGCCGCTCCGGCCGCCAGGGGGACCCCGGCGAGTCGCGCTTCTTCCTCTCCGCCGAGGACGACCTGATCCGGCTCTTCGCCGGCGATCGGATCTACAAGATCCTCGACCGCCTCGGCCCCGTCGACGACGAGGGCGAGGAGTACCCGCTCGAGGCGAAGATGCTCACAAAGACCGTCGAGAACGCCCAGAAGAAGGTCGAGCAGCAGAACTACCTGATCCGAAAGCGCGTGCTCGAGTACGACGACGTGATGAACGAGCAGCGCCGGGTCGTCTACAAGTACCGGCGCGAGATCCTCGAGGGGCGCGACATGTCCGACGTCGCCGAGACCGAGTTCGGCGAGGTGGTCGAGCGCCTCGTCGCCGAGTTCACCCCCGGCGACGTGTTCGAGGACTGGGATCTCTCCGGCCTGCAGTCGCAGGCGGCTTCGATCTGGCCGCTCGGCGCCGACCTCGCCGCGCTCGACATCCAGTCGACAGGGCGCGAGGAGATCACCGAGATGATGATCGAGGACGCCCTCGCCGCCTACGACCGCCGCGAGGAGCAGCTCGGCGCCGAGCTGATGCGCGAGCTCGAGCGCCAGATCCTCCTGCGGATCATCGACAACCGCTGGCGCGAGCACCTGTACGAGATGGACTACTTGCGCGAGGGGATCCACCTGCGCGGCTTCGCCCAGATCGACCCGCTGGTCGCCTACAAGAACGAGGGCTTCTCGATGTTCGAGGAGCTGATGAACGCGGTCTGGGCCGAGTTCGCGCGAACGATCTTCAACGTCGAGATCAAGGTCGAGGCGCCGGAGGGCGCCCAGCGGGTCTTCGGCCCCGCCGAGGACCGCACCCGCGACGTCAACTACTCGGGCGGCGGCCCCGAGCAGCCCTCGGCGATCGCCGAGGCCGCGCAGGGCGCAGGGGCCGGCACCGCGACGGCCGCGGCTCCCGCCGCCGCGGCGACGGCGCAGGCCGGCAACGGTGCCCGGCAGGACCCGAACGCGGACCCGACCACGGGCACCGTCCACAAGGACGACCGCGACAAGATCGGCCGCAACGACCCCTGCTGGTGCGGCTCGGGCAAGAAGTACAAGAAGTGCCACGGGGCATAGCCCGGCCCGATATCACGGCTTGACATTGCAAGTCTTCCCCTTGCACTCGTCGAGCTTTTCGAGCTTCGCCGCCAGCTCCGCCTTCACATCGGCGTAGCCGGGATCGGCGGCGGCGTTCTCGAGCTGGTACGGGTCGACCTGGCGGTCGTAGAGCTCCTCCTCGCCGGTCTCGGTCCAGACCACGTACGTGTAGCGGTCGGTCCGCACGCCCTCATACGGCCGGTCCCAGGCGTTGACCGGGATGTCGCCGGCGAACAGCGGCGCGAGCGCCTCGATCTCGAGCGCGCGGTCGGGCCGGCGCTTCGGCTTGCGCGCGGTCGGCAGCAACGAGACGCCGTCCATCGTCCGGCCGGGCTTCGCGTTGGCGGCGTCGAGCAGGGTCGGGGCGAAGTCGATGTTGGAGACCTGCCCGCGGATCGTGCGGCCGGCGGGAACGCCGGGGCCGCGGAGGACCATCGGCACCCGCAACGACTCCTCGTAGGGCAGGAACTTGTCGCCGGTGATCCGGTGCTCGCCCTGCTGCCAGCCGTTGTCGGAGACGAACATGATCATCGTGTTGTCGAGCTGGCCGGTCTCGCGCAGCGCCGTGACGATCTCGCCGACCTGGTCGTCGACCGCGAGCAGGGAGCCGATCCGGCCCTCGTAGTCGCTCTCGAGCTGGGCGATCTGCTCCTCCGTCATCGGGGGCGCCGTGTTCTGGAGGCTCGAGGGCTTGTCGGAGATGTCCTCCTCGTTGAAGCTCGGCGGCCGGGGCATCTCGAAGCCGGCCGCCTCGTCGGCGTAGCGGGGCGCCGGGCGGGGGTCGGGGCCGGGGCGGCCCATGATCGTGGTCGCGACGTCCTCGCGATGGGGGGCGGCGGGCGACCACCAGAGGAAGAACGGGTCCGTAGAGCGCGCCTCGCGCTCGATCAGCTTGCGGGTGATCCGCCCGGTGACGTCGGGCGAGTAGTCGTCCGGATCCTCGGCGCCCCAGTAGGAATAGGGCGGTGGCCCGAAGACCTCGTCGCGCCAGGCGAAGATGTCCGCCAGCGAGTGCGGGCCGGGGCTCACCTCGAGCTCCGCGAACTCGACCAGCTTGCGCGCGAAGTCGGGGTCGCCCCACGTCTTCAGGTCCCCGTCCTTGTTCATCACAAAGTTGTAGTAGTCGTAGGCGGAGACGTCGAGGAGACCGCGCCAGGTGTCCCAGCCCGCGGGGACCTCGCCGTGCGCATCGCGGGCGCCGTAGCCGTTTAGCCACTTGCCGACCATCGCGGTCTCATAGCCGGCGTCCTGGAGCCAGGCGGGGAGCGTGTCGCCTCGTCGCCTCATCCCGTACCAGCCGTACGGGTGGAAGTTCCCGGCAACCCCGTGGTTGTGCGCGTACTGACCCGTGAGGAAGGTCGCGCGCGCCGGGCAGCAGAGCGGGAAGGAGTCGACGGCGTCGGCGAACGTCGTGCCCTTGTCCGCGAGCACGCGCTGGACGTTCGGCAGGAGCTCGAGATCGCTCGCCGCCATGTCGTCGGTCATCACCACCAGGATGTTGGGACGGCCGTCGTCGGCCTTCGCGGCCGGGCGGGCCGGGGCGCTGGCGGCAACGAGCGCGAAGAGCGCGGCGACCGCGCCCGTGGCCACCGCCGTCCTTGCCCACACCCGCCGAGCCCCTTCCCTGGATCTCATCGCCGGTGAAGTTACAGCCGGGCTCGAGCGTGTGACGCTGATCCGCTGCGAGGCGCCGCCGCCGCCGGACCCTAAGTGACCTAAGCTCCTGATTGCTCATGACCGGCAGGCTCGGCCAGATCGGTGGTATCGCACTCGCCGCGTCCCTGCTTGCGGCTCCCGCGGCCGGGGCCGATCCGATCGGAGGCGCGTCGTACAAGGGACCGGGGCGGGGGGACGTCGACAAGACCGAGTTCACCGTCTCCCACGACAGCAAGGTGATCGGCTCGATGTCGGTCGGCTTCGACTCGCGCTGTCGCCAGGGCTCCAACAACTACACGAACAAGAACACCTCGGTCGTCTTCTACACGACCAAGGTCCGCGGCAGCGGCAAGTTCAAGGCTCGGGACAAGCGCAACTATCCCGGCGGCGGCGACCTCTCGGTGGCCAAGGGCAGGTTCAGCGCGGACGGCACGAGCGCCAAGGGGCGGTTCGCCTTCGACGGAGACTTCGATCCGGGCAACCAGGCGACGGTTCATTGCCATGCCGAGGGCCGCTTCCGGGCGTCGACCAAGGCGGAGCCGGGCGACGGCGGTGGCGGGTCGGTGGATCCGCGAGCGGGCACCTGGACCGGGACGACGGCTCAGGGGATGGACATCATCTTCGACGTCGAGGAGAACGGCGAACAGATCTCCGGGGTTCTGTTCGACGCGCGTCTCGACTGCCTGAGGGAGGACCCGACGCTCGGGCCTACCAACTTCACCACCGATTACTCGGGCCACATCCAGAGAGGGAGCATCCAGGGATCGAGCTTCTCCGGCGCCCAGGATGCGAACCGGATCTCGGGGACCTTCGCGGGAGGGACGGCGACCGGGGTGGTCTCGGTCACCAACTACTACGACGACTGGGAGCTGGCCACATGCTCGACTCCCGGCGAGATCTCGTTCACGGCCAAGCTCGGCTGACCGCTCAGCACCGTTCGAGCTTTCGCCGGTAGCGCCGCATCGTCGCCGGCTTCATGTCGCCGTGGGTGCGGCCCTGGAAGTCGGGCGACGTGCTCCTCGTAGAGCGGCGAGTCGAGGCTCTCGTTGTGGCCGATCACGTTCGAGCGCGGTGATCTCCGTAGGCGCAGCGCAGCCAGCTCGTCAGGGCGAGCGAGGAGCGCAGAACGCGCGGGGCCTGCCGACGACGTCTCCGTCCGACTGCCCGACGTGCTCGATCCCGATCGTCTCGTGGTTGAGGCCGACGGTGTGGCGGCAGCGGACGTCGGTCGGGACCAGCTCGAGGATCGTCCCGTCGTGGTCGATCAGGTAGTGCGCGCAGACGCCGGGCAGCTCGCCGTACTCGACGTCGGGCCGGTTGGCCTCGAAGGTGTTGAGCGCCGGGCCGGCGGTCGAGCTGACGCGGTGTAGTGCTCGACGATCCCGCGCGGCGTTCGAGCCGCCACTCGCGCTCGCCGTAGTGGCGCTTCGAGTAGGCGGCCATCTGCTTGCGCCGCTTGGGCCCGTAGGAGATGTGGCGCTCGCGGATCTCGGGGCTCGCCGGTCGGCACCACTCGCGCGCGCGCGCCGAGCTGAGTCGGCTCGCCCTCACGGATGGCTCGACCGTGCCGGTGGCGCGGAGCTTAGCAGCGGACGTAGCCGAAGCAGGACCGCACCGCGCCCGTCGAAGCGGCGCCGAGAGCACCGACGCGACCGGGACTCGGCCGATCCTCCTCGCCCGGTCATCGGTGTCGATCGTCTCGCGCTTGCCGCTCGAGCGGCTTCGCCGACCAGGCGCATGCTCGATCTCGACCCGGACCTCCGCCTCGGCCTCGAACCTGTGCCCGGGCGGCGTAGCGGCCTTCGTCGCGCCGCGTGATCTCGAGCCGCGGCTCGCCGGCGGCGGAGGTGCCGCTCGCCGCGACCCCGGCGTCGCTGCCGTCCGGCCCGAGGAAGACCGCAGGCGCCGAGAGCGAGGAGCCGCGAACGTCGCGACGAAGTGCCCGCCGAGGGCGCACCGGGCCAGGATAATCCGCCTCCGTAATGGGATCGATGGGACTCGCAGTCGGCAGCGATCGCTCGCCGCGCTGTCGGCGGTGACGCTCGCGATCGGAGCCGGCGGCGACCGGAGGCCGCGCTCGCTTCGGTGAGTCGGTGCGCGGCGAGACGCTGAAGGCGCAGCGCCTAGGCGATCGAGACGCGACCCGCGAACGCGCTCGTCGTCGGTTCGATCCACGGCGACGAGCGCCAGGGCCACGACGTGATCGAGGAGCTTCGCCGGCGCGCGAACCGGATCGACGACGTCGACCTGTGGAGCGTGCGGACCGTGAACCCCGACGGGGCGAAGGCGGGCACGAGCCGCAACGCCCGCGGCGTCGACCTGAACCGGAACTTCCCGTACCGCTGGCGGGGCGGGGTGCCGCCGTCGAGCCGCTACTACCCCGGGCCCCACGAGCTGTCCGAGCCCGAGGTCGCGCGGGGTGGCGAGTCTGGTCAGAGCGGATCGAGCCCGAGGTGACGATCTGGTACCACCAGCCCTGGGGCGCGGTGCTGATCCCCTGTCGCGGGCCGGCCCCGATCGAGATGCGCTACGCACGGATCGCCCGCTTCCCGACCGACCGCTGCCGCGGGGCGGGCTTGCGCGGCACGGCGACGAGCTGGCAGGAGCACCGGTTCGGCGGCGAGGCCTTCGTGGTCGAGCTGCCCGCCGGGCCGCTGTCCGGGCGCGCCGCCCACCGCCACGCCCGCGCCGCGGCGGCGGTCGCGATGGATGGCGCGCGGCCCGATCGCGGCCGGTAGCCTCGACGGGGAGATGGGATCGCCGCGGGGGGCAGGCAGCACGCGCGTCGCCGCGATCGCGGTTGCGGTCGCGTTGCTCGCCGCATCCTCCGCGCTCGCGCAGGGCACCGAGATCCCCGGCAACCAGGGGCCGCCCGCGGCCGACCCGCCGACCGACGTCCAGCCCGGCCCTGTGCCGCGCTGCAAGCGGGCGACGATCAAGTGCGTCAAGCGCCTGGAGCGGCACCTGCGCGCGGAGTGGCGACGCCACGACGCCACCTGCGATCACCGGCGCCTCGTCTACTACAGCTACCTGAAGATCACCAAGGGGCTGCGCCGACGACCTCGCCGGGCCGCGCCCGGGAATCGTCCGTCATCGCCGCTGGATGACGTTCCTGATCACGACCTTCTCCAACCGCTTCCGCGAGGCCTTCCGCGACTACGCCGACGGCCGGCCGGTCGCCGACTGCGTGGCGGATCGCCTTCGAGGCCTACGACTCCGGCGACGCGAACGCCGGCCAGGACGTGCTCCTGTTCTCGAACGCGCACGTCCAGCACGACCTCCCGTTCGCGATCGAGGAGATGGGCACGGCGACCCCCTCCGGGGCGTCGCGAAAACCCGATCACGACGCCGTCAACGCCATCAACCGGGAGGTCTTCGACCCGATCCAGGACTACATCTCCGCGCATTACGACCCGACCTTCGCGATCATCGACGCGAAGCCGTCGCCGCTCGACGAGACCGCCACCCTCGAGCTGGTCGAGTCCTGGCGCGAGAACGCCTGGCGCTACGGTGAGCGCCTGCTCGCCGCGGAAAACGAGGCCGAACGCGACGCCGTCGTCGCCGAGATCCAGGACAACTCCCGTTCCTGGGCCGAGCGGATCAGCGCAGGCGGCACCCCGGGGCACCGCGCCACCCGCGACGCCTACTGCATGGAGAACCACGAGTCGGGCGGCTGAGGCCCCTATAGGCTGACGTCCGCAGGCGGTCGCTCCGCGACCGGAAACTCGAGGAGGGAGGACTATGAGCGACTCCACGCGACGTCCGTCGCCGGCGCTCCTGGTCGCGATCGTGGCGCTGGTGGCCGCGCTCGGCGGCGGCGCCTACGCGGCGAGCAAGATCGATTCGAACGACATCGAGAAGCAGGCGGTGAAGGCGAAGAACATCGCCCGCGACGCGGTGAAGACGAAGAAGATCGCCGACGGCGCGGTGACCGGCCCGAAGATCGGCGACGGCGCGGTGACGACGGCGAAGCTCGACCCGGCTGAGCGCTCCGAGGCCTTCGTCAACAACCAGCCCGGCGCGATCGCCGTCCAGCTCGACGCCCCGGCGTTCACGGACGCGGATCGAATCGCGCAGCTCGCCCTGCCGGCCGGCAACTACGTCGTCAACGCGAACGCCTCGTTCGGCTCGAACGCCGCCACCTCGCGGACGATCACGTGCGTGATCCGGAACGACGGAACCGTGGTGACGAGAGGGCATACGGACACAGCGGGCCAGGCCCGCTTCTCGCACACGATCGCCCTCAACGCGGTCGTCGACGGGGGTGCGGTCGACCTCGCCTGCCAGACCGACGGCGGTGCTCAGGCCAGAGACCGGGTGCTGATCGCGAACAGGGTGGCGACGGCACAGACCCAGTAGACGCGTGGAGAGCCCGGTCGGCGCCGCCGGCCGGGCTCCGGCCGGGCGGCTAACCTGCTCCTCATGGCCGAGGCACCGTCGAAGGAGGCCGTGGGCGAGCGGCTCGCGGGGATCCGCGAGCAGCTCGGGCTGCTCGCGGGCTACCTTTGACCCGGCCGAGCTCGAGCGACGGGTAGCCGACCTCGAGTCGGAGATGCAGCGGCCCGGCTTCTGGGACGACCAGGAGGGGGCGGCGAAGACCTCCGCGGCGCACGCTGGCGCCCAGCGCAAGCTCGAGACCTTCCGCTCGCTCGAGGCCGACGCCGCCGACCTCGACGAGCTGGTGGAGCTCGCGGCGGACGATCCCGAGATCGCCGCCGAGCTCGACGACCAGCTCGCATCGATCGAGCGCCGGCTGGCGGAGCTCGAGGAGGCGCGCCTGTTCCAGGGGCGCTACGACGCCGGCGACGCGGTGGTCACGGTCCGCGCGGGCGCCGGGGGCACCGACTCGCAGGACTGGGCGGAGATGCTCCTGCGGATGTACCTGCGCTGGGCCGAGCAGCGCGGCTTCAAGGTCGAGATGAAGGAGGCGTCGCCCGGGGAGGAGGCTGGGCTCAAGTCGGCGACCTTCGTCGCCCGCGGCGAGAACGCCTATGGTCTCTTCGCCGCCGAGCGTGGCGTCCACCGGCTGGTGCGGATCTCGCCCTTCGACGCGCAGAAGCGACGCCACACCGCCTTCGCCCAGCTCGACGTCGCGCCCCTGGTCGAGGGCGACGTCGAGGTCGAGGTCGACGAGGGGGACCTCCGAGTCGACACCTACCGCGCCTCGGGCGCCGGCGGCCAGCACGTCAACAAGACCGACTCGGCGGTTCGGGTAACCCACACTCCGACGGGAATCGTCGCCCAGTCGCAGAACGAGCGCTCGCAGGCGCAGAACAAGGCGACCGCGATGCAGATCCTCCGCGGCCGGCTGCTGGCCGAGGAGGAGCGCCGCCGCGCTGACGAGGTCGCCGCCGAGCGCGGCGAGCAGAAGGCCGCCGAATGGGGCTCGCAGATCCGCAGCTACACCCTCCATCCCTCGACCAGGGTCAAGGACCACCGCACCGGCCACGAGGTCGGCGACGCCCAGCGCGTCCTCGACGGCGACCTCGACGGCTTCGTCCGCGAGTACCTGCTGCGCAGCGCGGATTAGCCCGGAGAGCAGTTCGCGCGGGCGTGCCCGGCGGCGGTGAGGATGCCGCCGAGCAGGTGCTCGCGGTACCAGTCGAGCTCGTAGAGGGTGTTCTCGTGGCCGAGTGCGGTGTAGAAGGCGCGGCCTCGGAAGGTGTCGTGGCACCAGCTCATCGGGTGGTCGCCCATGAGCCGCTGGCGGGCTTGCCGCCGCAGGTGCGACGTGTTCGGGTCCGGGGAGAAGGTCGACTCGTCGATCGTGAGCAGCACGCGCACGTTCGGGCCGCGGGTTGCGCCTGGAACGAGTAGAACTCGTCGAAGACGCGGAAGCGCTCGTCGAGGTGCGCGGTCGCCGGGTGGCGCGGCCCCTCGTTGACGAAGGTGGCGGACTGCTGGATCGGGTGGTTGGCGAAGTAGGCGCCGACCAGCCTGCCGTAGAAGGGCCAGTCGTACTCGGTGTCGGCGGCCGAGTGGATGCCGACATAGCCGCCGCCCCGTCGCACGAAGCGCATGAAGGCGCGCTTCTGCGGCTCCTCGAGCACGGTGCCGGTGGTGCTGAGGAAGATCACCGCCTCGTAGCGCTTCAGCTTCTTGCGGCGTGAACTGCGCCGGGTCCTCGGTGGCGTCGACTCCGAACGCGTTGTCATCGCCGAGCTCGCGGATCGCCGCGATCCCGGCCGGGATCGAGAGGTGGCGGAAGCCGGTCGTCCGCGAGAAGACGAGCACCTCGAAGTCGTTCTTCTGCTTGCCGAGCGGGGCCGCGCGCGGCGGGCGCCGCGCCCGCCAGGAGGACGGCCGCGAGCGTCGCGGCGATCGACATCGGAAGCGGCCTCAAGCGCATCGCCGCGTTCATTTTCCCTTGCCGGCGATCCCGCGGGCGACCCGCAGCGCGTTCGCCATGATCGTGTTGGTCGGGTTGAAGCCGGGGAAGGTGGGGAAGGTGGAGGCGTCGGCGACGTAGACGTTGTCGACCTCGTGCAGCGCGGCCGCGCGCGCGCGCAGACCGAGGTGCGCGGGGTCGGTGCCCATCCGCGCGGTGCCCGCGAGGTGCGCCGTCGTCGTGGCTGCCGTCGTTGATCAGCGGATAGGGGATGATCGCCGCGCCGACGGCGCCCGGCGCCTGCGCGTGGAAGCTCTCGAGGCGGGCGCCGAGGATCTCGGCCGCGGCCCGTTCGTGCGCGTGCGGGCTGTAGGTGATCCGCGCCGCCGGGAAGCCGTGGTGATCTCTGACCTCCGGGTCGAGGTCGATCCGGTTGTCGGCCTGGGGGAGATCCTCGTGCACGAGCTGCGAGCCGGCGATCTTCGAGTGCAGGAGCGCCGACCCTCATGAGCTGCTTGTGCTCCGGCCCGCAATCGGTCACCCCGGCATAGGTCGACGCCTCGAGCATCAGCGGGAGCGCGCCGCCGACCTGGACGAGCCCGCCCTTGACGTAGGGGAGCCCGCGCGACTGCACCTCCGCGTCGGTGAACGGCCCGATCAAATCGTCGAGCTGAAACGAGTTCGACTGGGCGCGGTTCGGGTGGGTGTCGTGGGGAAAGGTCGCGGTGGCGAGCGTGAAGTTGTGGAACATCATGTTGCGCCCGAGCTGGTCGGAGCGGTTGCCGAGCCCCTTCGGATGCGCGGCGTTCGCCGACATCAGGAGCAGGCGGGCAGTGTTGATCGGGCTGCCCGCGACGACGATCACGTCGCCCGAGATCCGGCGCCGGCGGCCCCGGGCATCGACGTAGCGGACCTCGGTGGCGCGGTCGCCCTTGCGGTTCGTCTCGATCTCGAAGACGAACGCCCGCGAGATCACCCGCACCCGGCCGGTCCGGACCGCGGGGTTGAGCCAGGAGACGAGCGCGTCGCCGCGCGCGTTGATCGGGCAGCCGAATCCCGAGCAGAGCCCGCAGGAGTTGCACGGCGGCCTGCCGTCGAAGCGCTTCGAGTTGACCGCCGCCGGCTGCGGATAGGCCTCGAACCCCGCGCGAGCGGCCCCCTCGGCGAGCAGCGTCGACGCGTAGGTGATCGGGTTCGGCGGCATCGCGAAGCCGCGTTTGCGCGGGGACTGCTCGAGGGTGCGGGCGGGCATCTTCGCGCGGTCGCCCTGGACCCCGACCCGGCGCTCGACCACGTCGTAGAACGGGGCGAGGTCGTCGTACTCGATCGGCCAGTCGGCGACCTGCGCTCCCTCCACGGGCCCCAGGTCGCTGAGCTGGTTGAAGTCCTGCCGCCAGAAGCGCGGGAACTTCGCGTTGTAATGAAGCGACGTCCCGCCGACCGCCGAGCCGAGCTGTCCGAACGCGCCCTGGCCGGAGCGGGCGACGCCGGAGGCCGCCTCGCTGCGAGTGCGCGACGTGTAGGGCTCGAGCAGGGGGTCGGGAAAGCCGAAGTCGCGGCCCGACTTGATCTCGTCGCTGCCGTAGCGGGTCCGAGGCGACGGCTCGGCTTGCGCTCCGAACCCGGGCCGCATGTTGCGCCCGCGCTCGAGCACGGTCACCGACCAGCCCTTCCGGGCCAGCTCCCAGGCAACGACGCTGCCGGCGGCGCCGGACCCGATCACGACGGCGTCACGCGCCATCCGGTTCCTCCCCCTCGATCGCGGCAAGTACCGGCGCGAGCTCCGCTCGCAGTCCGCTGAGGGTGCCGCCGCTGCGGGCGACGATGCCGTGGGCGAGCTCCGGTGAGGCGAGCGGCGCGAGCGCGATGAGGCGCTCGAGCGGGATGGGCACGTCCTCGAGCGACCGCGTCCCGGCGCTGGCGGAATCCGGCTGCTCGATCTCCTCCCGCGTCCAGCCGCGCGGCTGGACGTCGCCGGCGTAGTTGGTGTACCGCCAGCCCACCAGGTCGCGGTTGCCGCCGTACTCGGGCGCCCCGTACATGAACTGGTAGGTGTGGGGGAAGCCGATGTCGATCAGCTCGGCGATCGGCCCGTCGCCCGAGTTGCGCAGGATCAGGTCGCGGGCGGGCCCGGGCAGGGCGGCGAAGCCGGCCGGCCCCGCGGCGGCGTCGAGCGCGGCGAGCCCCTCCCGGTAGGTCGCCTGCCAGCCCTTCACCGGGCCGTTGAACTCCAGCTCCCGCCGGCCGCCCGAGCCCTCGATCCGCAGGCGCCAGGCCTTCCGCTCGTAGGCGTCGAGCGAGAGGAAGCGCTCGAAGTGGTTGACCGCAGATCCGGCGCGGTCCGAGAACGGCGCGCCCGCGTAGATCCGCGGCGGGTCGATCCGAAACGCGCCGAGCAGGGCGTCGATCGCCTCGGCGCAGCCGGCGACCACCGCGCCGTCGTCGAGATCCTCCGGCTTTCCCGGGATGAAGCGATCGACGAGCGCGCGCATCGTCTCCAGCTCGGCCTCGGTGAGGAAGGCGGGGGACCCGGAGCGGACGGGAACCGCGACGTTCCCGAGCGCGGAGACGGGCCCGGCGGCGAGGACCGCGACGGTGATCGCGGAGCCGTCACGCAGCAGCGCGCGGCGGGTCAGCCCACGCTCGCCCGACGACTCCTTCCTCTCCAGCCCCGGCCGGATGACGGGCCGAGCCTTCGTCACCCATGCGGGCGACGGTAACCGATGCCGTGGCGCGGCTCGCCGGTTGCGTCAGGACTCGAACTGAGACGATCCGGGTTCGCGCGCCGTTGAGCGACGCGACCACTAGAGACTAACGCGGAGATGCCGGCCACGAAGAAGCCGAGGATCTCGCGAAAGCTAGCGTGAGCCTGCGACGCCAGGACATTTGTGAGCTGCATGCCTTTGCGTAATCGGCCGCAACTGCCAATCAGTTCGAAGAATCTCCTACAGCATCGTCTGCTGGGCGGGCCAGTGACCCCACCAGGCCGGTCAGGGCTGGCGTGAGTCGAGCCTCGCCCGCGCCCACTCCCCCGCGTGTTCGAGCGCGGCGGCCGCCTCGTCGAGCCGCGAGCCGAAGAGCTGGAAGTTGTGGAACATTCCCGGCCAGACGTCGAGCTCGGCCTCGGTGCCGGCCCGCCGCGCGGCGTCGGCGAGCCGGCGGGCGTCGTCCATCAGGATCTCCGAGCCGCCGACCTGGATCAGCATCGGCGGCAGTCCCGAGAGGTCGGCGTGCAGAGGCGAGGCGAGAGGGTCCGTCGGCTCGCGACCGCCGAGGTACGTCTCGGCCGCGAGCACCAGCGTCTCGCGACCCAGCCAGTCGCCGTCGGAGACCTCGGTCAGCGACGGGGAGGAGACGGTCATGTCGACCCAGGGCGAGAGGGCGAGGATCCCCGCGGGGGCGCCGTCACCCTCGTCGCGAAGCGCGATCGCGGCGGCCAGGGCGAGGCCGCTCCCGGCCGAGCTGCCCGCGATCACGGGCGCGCGAGGCGCGCCCTCCCGCACCTGGCGGAAGGCTCGTGTGGCGTCCTTGAGCGCGTTCGGGAAGCGGCCCTCCGGCAGCAGCCGGTAGTCGACCCCGGCGACCGCGACGCCGGCCGCGTGGCTCAGGCGCGCGAGGAGGTCCTGGTTCGACTCCGCCGATCCGACCCCGAACCCGCCGCCGTGCATGTAGACGACCCCCATCCCCTCGTCGGCGCCGGGCGCAATCACCCGCAGCGCCGGCACGCCGTCGAGTTCGACCCGCTCCAGCGCGGCGCCCTCCGGCGCGGGGAACTCCGACATCGCCTCCTCGTAGACCTCCTTGGCGTCGCCGGAGTCTCCGAGCCGCTCGGCGACGTCTCTACGCAGCTCGTCGAGCAGCTCCTGCGCCTGGGGGGAGGGCACGAATCCCCTTCTTCCCCGGATACCCTCGACTCATGCCAGCGACGATCGCCGTCGGCGTCTCGGACAGCTTCGATCCCGTCGAGGCCTTCTCCGAGGCGGCACGGGACGCGGCTCGCGAGCTCGGCGCGCCCTGCGACCTCTGCATCCTCTTCGCCGGACCGCCGCACCTCGGTCACGCCAAGTGGCTCCTCTCCGCCGTCCATGACGAACTCGACCCGGTCCATCTGATCGGCTGCGGCGCCAGCGGCGTGGTGGGCGGCGGCCGGGAGATCGAGGGCGGCGCCGGCGCCGTGGTGTGGGCGGCGTCGCTCCCGGGCGTCGAGGTCACGACCCATCACTTCACGGCCGACAACAGCGAGGACGCGGTCGAGATCGAGGGGCTTCCCGACGGCCTCGACGCCGACGCCCTCGTCGTTCTCGCCGACCCCTACTCGTTCGCGACCGAGCGGCTCCTCGAATCGGTCGAGGAGATCCGCCCCGGGCTGCCGGTGCTCGGCGGGCTGGTCAGCGCCGCGGCAGCGGGCGGCGGCGTCCTCTTTCACAACGGCGACGTGATCGCGGGCGGTGCGGTCGCCTGTTCGATCTCGGGGATCGGCGTCGTCCCCTGCGTCTCGCAGGGCGCGATCCCGATCGGCCCGGAGATGACGATCACCGCCGCCCACGGCAACGTGATCGAGGAGCTGGCCAGCGCGCCGGCCCTGGAGCGGCTGAAGTCGGCGATCGCGGAGCTTCCGCAGCGCGAACGAGACCTCGCCGCCGACGGGCTGATGCTCGGTCTCGTGATCGACGAGAACCAGCCCGATTACCGTCCGGGCGACTTCCTCGTAAGGCCGATCGTCGGCGCCGATCCCGAGCAGGGCTGGGTCGCGATCGGCGAGCTCGTACGGGTCGGCCAGACGGCGCGCCTCCACGTACGCGACGAGGCCTCGGCCGACGAGGACCTGCGAGCCGCATTGGGCGCGCAGTCGGCCGCGTTCAGCTCCGACGGCGGCGCCGCGGGGGCACTGCTGTTCACCTGCAACGGCCGCGGCTCGCACATGTTCACGATCCCCGACCACGACGCCACCGCGGTCGAGGACGCGCTCGGCGTCCCGGCCGGGGGCTTCTTCTGCGCCGGCGAGATCGGGCCCGTCGGCGGGCGCAACTTCCTGCACGGGTTCACCGCCACCGTCGCGGTCTTCCCCCGGGAGTGACCGAATTCCTGAGCGACCTGGTCGCCCGGGCGCTCGCAGAGGACGTCGGAAGCGGCGACGCGACGGGCGAGGCGGTGGTGCCCGAGACCGCCCGGGCTCGGGGTCGGATCGTGCAGAAGCAGCCCGGCGCCCTGTTCGGGCTGGACGCGGCCGAGGAGGCATTTCGCCAGGCCGGCGCCGAGAGCTTCGACCGCGCGGTGGTCGAGGGCCAGTGGCGCGACGGGGTTCCCGCGCAGGCGGCGCTCGTCGGCGGCCCCGCGCGAGCGCTCCTCGCCGCGGAGCGGACCGCCCTCAACCTGCTGTCGCACCTCTCGGGAGTCGCCACGCTGACCGCCCGGTTCGTCTCCGAGCTGGAGGGGACGGGGGCGCAGCTCCTCGATACCCGCAAGACGCTGCCCGGCCTGCGCGAGCTCGAGAAGGCCGCCGTCCGCGCCGGGGGCGGCGTGAACCACCGGATGGGCCTCTACGACGCGATCCTGATCAAGGAGAACCACGCGGCGGTCGCGGGCGGCGTCGGCGAGGCGATGCGGCGCGCGCGCGAGGCGCGCCCCGATCTCGAGGCCGAGGTCGAGTGCCGCGACCTCGGCGAGGTCCGCGAGGCGCTCGCCGCCGGTGCCACGCGGCTGCTGCTCGACAACATGGATCCGGAGGAGCTCCGCGCAGCCGTCGCGGCGCGTGACGAGGGGGCGGACGCGGCGTCCCGCGCGTCGCTGGAGGCCTCGGGAGGGATAACCCTCGCCAACGTGCGCGCCATCGCCGAGACGGGGGTTGACTTCGTCTCGGTCGGCGCGTTGACGCACTCCGCGCCGGTTCTCGACGTCAGCATGCTGCTCGAGGAGGTCTGAGAGATGGGCGAGCGCGAGGTCGAGATGGGCCGCAGGGCCGTCGAGGCGTTCAACAACCAGGACGTCGAGGGCCTCAAGGCGATCACCCATCCCGATGCCGAGATCTTCAGTCTCCGGTCGGCGCTCGAAGGGACCTCGTACAAGGGAAAGGCCGGCGTCGACGAATTCTGGGCGGACGCACTCGAGACGTGGGAGGAGCTGCGGGTCGAGGATGTCGAGCTGTTCGACCGGGACGGTCGCGCCCTCGTCGTCTGCCGCCTAATCCTCCGCGGACGCGGGAGCGGCGCCGAGGTGGATCACCCCTTCGCCTGGATAGTCGAGTTGCGAGACGGACTGATGTGGCGATTGCAGTCGACGCTCGACGTCGAGGCCGCCCGGCGCGAGTTCGAGGCGGAAGCCAGAGCAGAGGGGTCTGACCCCTAAGGGGACAGGTCAGACACGAGAGCAGAGGGGTCTGACCCCTAAGGGGACAGGTCAGCCGAGCGTGGTGGAGCCGTCGTCGTGGACGATCCAGTGCGGGTTGTGCGCGACCTCCCACGGGTGGCCGTCGGGGTCGATGAAGACACCCGAGTAGCCGCCCCAAAAGGTCTCGGCGCCGGCGCGGGGGACGTCGGCGCCAGCACCGCGCGCCTCCACGAGCACCGCGTCGACCTCCTCGGGGGAGCGCACGTTGTAGGCGAGCGTGACTCCGCCCCAGCCGCCTTCGTCCTCGACGCATGAGTCCTCGGCGAGCTTGGCGCGGTCCCAGAGAGCGACGATCATTCCGCCGGCCTGGAAGAAGACGATGTCGTCGCCGGGATCGGCGCCCGTCTTCCAGCCGAGCGCCTCGTAGAACCCGCGCGCCCGGCCGACGTCCGTGACGCCGAGGGTGATCAGGCTCAGTCTCTGGTCCATCCATCCGAGCCTACTTCAGCAGCCGCGACAGCCGCCGGTCCTTGAGCACGCGGCCGCCGGTCTGCTCCTCGGGGCAGTAGGTGGTCGAGTGCTCGGCGAAGTGGACCGCGGCGAGGGTGGCGCCGCAGCGCGGGCACGGCTCGCCCTCGCGCTTGTGGACCCGCAGCGGCATCGGCATCTTGTCGGGGACGGTCTCGCCGATCGTCTCCTCGTAGATGTCGATGGCGGCGCCGAGCACCGCGAGGCCGGCGTGCAGGCGCTCGATCTCGTCGGGCTCGAGGTCGGAGCCCTTCTTGAACGGCCCGAGCTGGGCCTCCCAGAGGACCTCGTCCGACCAGGAGCGGCCGATCCCGGCGATCGTCCGCTGGTGGCGGAGGAGCGGGTGGAGCTGGCGGGGCTCGTCGATCAGCTCCGCGAACTCCTCCAAGTGGGGCGCCGGCCAGGCCTCGGGCCCGAGCGTCGCGATCATCTCGTCCTGCTCGACCTTCTCCGCCGGGACGAGCTTCGCCCAGGCACGCTGCTTGGTCCCGAACTCGCGCAGGCGCAGCTCGCGCCCGTCGTCGATCCGGACCAGGAGCCGCGAGCGCTTGTCCTTCAGCGAGGCGCGCTTGTCGAAGACCTGGAGGCGTCCCGCGGACATCAGGTGGACGATCAGCGCGAGCTCGCCGTGCGCGGATCCCGGGACCGGCGCGAAGTCGACGATCGGCATCTTGCCGATCCGGCGCACGCCGGCGATCTCGCGACCGTCGAGCTCGGCGAGCGGCGGGTCGAAGCTCTTCATCACCACCATCCCCGGCGCCAGCGCGGACTCGACGCGGGCGCCGCGCAGCGCCGCGTCGAGGCGCCGCGCGGCGATCTCGACCTCGGGCAACTCGGGCATACCTGCTAGACTAGGCGCAGAACATTCGCCCTGTTCGAGGCCGCGCCGCATACGGCAGCCGGCCGGGCAGGCGAACATCGAAGGAACTGGAGATGGCAGTCGAGCTGCCGACCATCCAATCGCCTACTCAACCCGGGGCCTCTCCCGGAGGAGATCCGCGCGCTGTGCGACGAGGTGCGCGAGCTCGCCGCGACCCGAAACGCGGTGATCCTCGCCCACAACTACGAGGTTCCGGAGATCCAGGACGTGGCCGACTTCGTCGGCGACTCGCTCGGGCTCTCGCGCCAGGCAGCGTCGACGGACGCCGAGGTGATCGCCTTCTGCGGCGTCCACTTCATGGCCGAGACGGCCTCGGTCCTCTCCCCCTCCAAGACCGTGCTGATCCCCGACCTCGACGCCGGCTGCTCGCTCTCGGACTCGATCACCGCCGATCAGCTCCGCGAGTGGAAGGCCGCCCATCCCGGCGCGGTGGTCGTCATGTACGTCAACACCTCGGCCGAGGTGAAGGCGGAGACCGACTACTGCTGCACCTCCTCGAACGCGGTCAAGGTGGTCGAGCACATCCGCCGCGAGCACGGCGACGACACCGAGATACTCTTCGGCCCCGACATGTGGCTCGGCGCCTACGTCGAGAAGCAGACCGGCCGGCCGATGCACGTCTGGGACGGCGAGTGCCACGTCCACGCCGGGATCCGCCCCGAGGACATCAACGCCCAGCGCGCCGCCCATCCCGAGGCCGAGTTCCTGATCCACCCCGAGTGCGGCTGCTCGACCCAGGCGATGGAGTACGTCGCCTCCGGCGACATCGACGCCGACGGCGTCCACATGCTCTCGACCTCGGGGATGCTGAACCACGTCTCCTCGCGCCCCGACGGCTCCTACATCGTCGCCACCGAGACCGGGATGCTCTACCCGCTCGAGCAGGCCGCGCCGCAGGCCGAGCTCGTCGCCGCCAACCGGATGGCCTTCTGCAAGTACATGAAGATGATCACCCTGCCGAAGCTCCGCGACACCCTGCGCGATCTCGCCCCCGAGGTCAAGGTCCCGGAAGAGCTCGCGGCTCGCGCTCGCATCCCGATAGAGCGGATGGTGGCGATCGGTTAGGCGGCCCCTTCCTCGCCCTTGCGCGCGAGCACCAGCAGATAGTCGTAGGGGTACTCGGCCGCGTCGGCCGTGCCGCGGTTCGACCGCGTAGCGAACTCCAGGAAGTCCCGGTCGAGCGCGGCGAGCCGGTCCGGGTCCTCGGAGTGCATCGCGAAGAGCGCGACCATCGGGCCGAAGGTCTCCTTGAAGAGGGCGCAGTATTCGGCCGGGCCGCCCGGGCTTCGCTCGACGTACCGCCCCCGGGTCATCTCAAGCGATTCCACCCGATCGCCGAAGAGCTCCTTAACGTGGTCCTCGCTCCCCCACATGACCGGGGATTCGGCACCCGGCGGGGGCGGGGGCGCGTACCGGGCGACCAGCTCGAAGAAGTCCCCCGCGACGCCGTCGGGGGTGAAGTTGACCATGCCGATCGTCCCGCCCGGGCGGCAGACGCGGACGAGCTCGCCGGCGACGGCTCGATGGTCGGGTGCGAAGATCGCTCCGAGCGAGGAGGTGACGACGTCGAATTCGCCGTCCGCGAAGGGGAGGGCCTCGGCGTCCGCCTCGACCCATTCGAGGTCCACGCCCCGCGCGGGCGCCTGGCGGCGGCCCGCATCGAGGTTCTCCGGCGTCAGATCCGATGCGACGACCCGCGCCCCCGCCTCGGCGGCCCGGATCGCCACGTTCCCAGACCCCGCCGCGACGTCCAGCACGCGCTGCCCCGAGGAGATCCCGCAGGCCTCGACGAGCACGGGCCCGAGGCCCCACACGGTGGCCGTCGCGAACCTGTGGTAGTCCCCGAGCGCCCACATCGCCCGCTGCTCCGCCTTCTCCTCTCGAGCCGCTTCCCGGACCGCTTGCGTCCCTCCACCCATCCTTGCTCCCATCTCCGAGATCCTGGCGAGCGCCGCGAGTTCGGTGATCGGCCGCAGCGACGTCTCGCGTTCCATCCCAGCGACCGTACGCCTGGCGACCCGACTCGGCTTCGCCCAGACCGGCCAATTCGACAAGACCGCGGGTGGCCAGATCTGGCTATCCCTCGGGCTTATTCAGCAGGCCTGAGCGCACCGCGTGCGCGGCGGCGGCCGTCCGCGAGGGAAGCTCGAGCTTTCGCAGGATGTTGGTGACGTGGCGGTGGACGGTGTGCTCGCTCACCACCAGCCGCTCGGCGATCTGACGGTTGGTGAGCCCCTCGGCGAGGAGGCGCAGCACGTCCCGCTCTCGAGGCGTGACATCGGGGAGCGGCGAGCGAGCCCGGCCGTCCGCGCAGGCGTCCACGATCCGCCGCGCTCGGGCGGCCTCGGCGGGCGCTCCGAGGTCGCTCAGCGTCTCGAGCGCCGCCTTCGCCTCGAGCGCGGCCTGGTCCTCGCGATGCAGGGCGAGGAGGCTGGTCGCGAGCTCGATCCTGGCCTCGGCGGCCTCGTATGGCCCGCCGCTTCGCTCGAAGCGATCGACCGCGTCCTCGAGTAGCTGCCGGGCCCGATCGTGGGACCCACCGGCGGCGATCAGCGTTCCCTCGGCCAGGTCGGCTCGCGCGTGGAACGGCGCCGTTCCGACGAGCTCCTCGATCTCTCGCAGGTCCTTCAGCGCCGGACCCGCGTCGTCAAGCTGCCCGCGAGCGGCGCGGGCCCGGACGAGCAGCTCCAGCGCCGGGGCGCGGTCGAGCTTGCGGTGCTCGGGCGCCTGCCGCAGGAACCGCTCGGCGAGCTCCACCGCCCGCGCGGCATCCCCTCGGTCGAGCGCGAGACGAGCTCGGCACAGCTGTCCGCTCGAGGAAGCGCCCGCCTGATCGAGGAGCGACTCCGCCTCGTCGGCGCGCCCCTGCCTGCGCCGCAGCTCCGCGAGCTGCACCGTGGGGCCACCGACCCACGCCGGCCGGGAGCGGGAGAAGTCCTCGACGGACGAGAGCAGGACCGACTCCGCCTCGGACCACCGGCCTCGCCACAGATGGATGGCGCCGTACTCCGCGCGCCCGAAGGCGAGCATGTAGCGGCTTCCGTATCGCTCGGCGAACTCGGCGATCCGGTCGCACCACTCGAAGGCGCGCTCGTAGTCGAGCACCGCGGTACAGGCGGAGACGAGGAAGCAGCAGGTCCACGCGCTCGAGATCGGGATCGCCACCTCGGCGTCTAGCGCCATCGTCGCCGCCTCGTCGAGGTATCGCATGCCCTCCTCCACGCGTCCGCGGACGACGAGCGTGGCTCCCTCTAGCGCGAGTCCGAGCATCTCGAGATCGGCGACCCCCAGATCCCGTCCGAGCTCGGCCGAACGGTTGGCGAGCTCGGCTGCCACCGGGGTGTCGCCTCTCGCGTAGGTCAGATAGCCCTCCAGAAAGGCGAGCCAGCCATGGTCCGGGCCCGGCTCGAGCGGGTCCAGCAGCCGATGAGCCCGCGCCAGCCAGCCGCTCGCGACCGACGCCGCGCCGCGGAAGTCCAGGTGGTCGCAGGCGAGCCACGTCGCCATGCGGGCCGCATCGGCGGCATCCCCGGCCTCCGCATACAGGTGGTAGGCGCGCTCGCGGGCCGCGAACACGGCGTCCGCGTCGTCGAGCCACCACGCGGCCCAGCTCAGTCCCTCGAACGCTTCCGGAGAGGCGCGGGTGGCCACCGCCCGCTCGAAGGAGGTTCTGGCCCGCTGCCACCGACCCTCTCCGAGCTCGGCCCAGCCGGCCTCGAGCCCCGTGGAAGGGTGCACTTTCGACGCCTTGGCCACAAAGGCCATTCTCGCGCGGATTTCCGCGCAGAGCTAGAGGCTGTCCGAAGACCCGCGTGTGCGGCTGGCGAGTGCCGGGGCGGGCCAGCCAAGGACGCAGCCGGTGAAGCGTGCTACAGGCACGCGAACCGGCGAGGACGCCGGATGGCGCGTCCCGGTGCCGCCAGGCGTGCGCGGGGGTTCTCGGGCAGTCTCTAATCTCCGGCGAGAGTGCCCGCCAGCTCCCTGCGCGAGGTGATGTCGAGCTTCTGGTAGGTGTGGCTGAGGTGCACCTCGATCGTCTTCGGGGTGACGAACAGCGCCTGGGCGATCTCGCGGTTAGTCCTGCCCTCGGCCGCCATCGAGGCGACCCGCCGCTCGCTGGGGGTCAGCGCCTCGACCCCGGAGTAGAGGATCTTGCGCGGCCGCGCCCCGGTCGCCCGTAGCTCCTCGTAGGCGGTCTCTACGAGCGCCGTGGCCCCGCAGGCCCGCGCCGCCTCGAGGCCCTCGCGAAGCGGCTCGCGCGCGTCCGACTTCTCGCCGGCCCTGCGCATCGCCGCTCCGAGGTCGATCGTCGCCCGCGCCCACTCGAGGCGGTCACTCGACTGGGAGAGGACCTCGCGCGCCTCGCGCAGCCGCTCGTTGCCCTCCTCACCGCCCTCGACCAGCCCCAGCGCCCGCAGGGCGACGCCGATCGGCCGCGGGGCGTTGAAGAGCCGCGCCAGCTCGAGCTCCTCGTTGACCAGCTGCAGGGCGGGGTCGCGGTCGCCGAGCGCGTGCTTCGCGAGCGCCGCATGCGAGCGCCACGGGATCGGCACCACCGTGCGCATCTCCCAGGCGCGCTCGCGCTGCTCGCAGGCGAGCAGCTCACGCAGGGCGCGCTCGGGATCCCCCTGGGCCATCGCCAGCCTCGCCTGACTCTCGCGAAGCGGCTGGGTCAGCACGGCGTCGGGGTCGTAGGGCACGGCCGCGACCGAGCCGAGCAGCTCCGCCGCCTCGTCGAGCTGCGCCCGATCGATCAAAACCGCGGCGAGCGTCGCCACCGCGAGCATCCGGAAGATCTCCCAGCCGCCGCCGGCCCCGCGAAGCTCGAGGCTGGCGCGAGCGTCGGCCTCGGCGCCGTCGAGGTCCCCGCGTCGCAGGCGCATCAGCGAACGGGCCGCGGATGCGAGCGCGAATCCCCTGGCGGAGCCGGCCGACTGCGTCTGTGAGATCGCGGTGCTCGCCGCCTCCTCGGCCTCGGCGATCCGGTCGCTCCAGAGGAAGGCGCCCATCGCCACGTAGGGAACGGGGGAGTCGGGACCGTCCTCGGTCAGCAGCCGCCCGCCGGCCAGGGCGCGCTCGCGCGAGGGCGCTGCCGAGCTCCGCGGTTCCCCCGCAGGTGACCCGCTCGAGGGCGAGCGGCGCGGCGACCAGGCGACCGGCGCGGTCCGGGAGCTCGGACACCCGTTCCTGGAGCACCTCGAACCGGCTCTGCGCGAGGCGGTGGCCGCCGCTGGTAGAGACCCCGCTGACCAAAAGCAGCGACTCCAGCGCGGCGAGCTGCTCGGGCTCCGTCGCCGCCCCCTGCCCCTCGAGTTCGCCGATCGCCTCGACCAGAAGTGCGGCCGCCTCGGTCGCGTGGCCGGAGAAGATCAGCGCCGCGGCGAGCTCGCGGGCGATCGCGGCGCGGGCGTTCGGCTCCGGGGTCTGCGCATGGGCCTCGCGCAACCTCGGGATTCCCTCCGAGTGGCCCGCGCGCGCCTCGACTGAGCCGAGCCGGGCGAGGAGGGCGGCCCGCTTGGGCTCCGGCGGCGGCTCCGCGAGCGCCCGCCGCAGGAAGTCGATCGCGATCCTCGGCGCTCCCGCGTCGATCGCCGCCTCCGCCGCCTCCTGAAGCCGGTCGGTCGCCCACTCGTCCCCGGCGGGATCGGTGGAGAGGAGGTGGCTGGCGACCGTTGTCGGCTCGGCGCGACGCTCGGCGAGCAGACCCGCCGCGCGGCGATGGATCTCGGCCCGCTCCGCGGGGCCGATGTCCTCGTAGATCGCCTGGCGGACGATGCCGTGGGTGAAGTCGATCGGGCGCCCCCGGTCGAGCACACCGATCTCCACGAGCCGGTCGGCGGCGGTCTGTGCCTCCGCATCGCTCAGCTCGGCGAGCGCCGCCGCTTCGCGTAGCTGCGCACGACCGCCGAGCACCGCGACCGCGCGGGCCAGCGCGACCGTGTCGGGGCCGAGCCCAGCCAGGCGAGCGAGGACCGCCCGCGAGACGCTGGCTGGGCCGAGGCGCCCGACGAGCGGGGCGTTCGCCGCGACCGGCTCCATGCGCTCGGCGGCGATCGTCTTGACCAGCTCGCCGAGCAGGAAGGGATTGCCGCGGGTGGCGGTATGGCACGCGGTGGCGAACGCCGCCTCGGGCTCGACGCCGAGCTCGCGCTCGAGAAAGCCAGCCGCGGCGGGCGGGGCCAGGGGAGCGGGACGAAGCAGGGAGATCACGGGGGTGGCTGCGAGGGCATCGAGCGCCTCGCGAGCGACCCCGGTCGCGTCGTCGCGCGACGCGGCGACGATCAGGATCGGCTGGCCCTCGATCCTGCGGGCGAGGAAGGCGAGGAAGCGGAGGGACGGCGGGTCCCCGAAGTGAAAGTCGTCCACCACCATCGCCAGCGGGGCCGTCTCTGCGATTCCGACGGCGAGCCAGTAGAGCGCGTGAGAGGTCGCGAAGCCGTCGTCCACGCCGCCGTCTCCCCCCGGCGATCCTGCGCCGCCGAGAATCGCCGCCGCGCCCTGAGCGGTCCCGTCGAGGGCCGCCGAGCGCTCGCCGGCGTCCATCCGCGCCAGCGCCGGCTCGAAGAGCTGGCGAACCACGCCGTAGGGATACTCGCGTTCGAAGGTCGCACCGGCGGCGCTTCAGGACCCGCAGGCCTCCGTCGGCCGCCAGCCGGCGCGTCTCCGCGATCAGGCTCGTCTTCCCGACGCCGGCGACGCCGGTGATCACGAGCCCTCGGCCGTCACCACCGGAGACCGCGTCGACCGCCCGAGAGAGCTCGGACAGCTCCGACTCGCGCTCGAGCAGCCGCGCACCGGCCACTGCGCTCGACTCCCCAATGGGTTGTTGCTCGGACTCGCTCGCCAATTCCCAAACGGCAACCCCGAAGCCCCCGCGTGGCCCTGACTCGGTCGTGCCTGGCCACGCAGGCCGCATCCTAGAGCGGCGCAGCGTGTGGAGGAAATGTTAGGGGCAATGTTGGGGGCGCTCCCGGACGCGAAGCCGCCGAACAGGGGGCATCGCTGCACCCATGAGCGAGCGGCGACAGCTAGTCATCGAACTGGACGCGGGAGCGGATCCGGTACGGGGGTCGATTGGTCCGGCCGATGGCGCCGCGGAGCCCTTCTCGGGCTACGTCCAGCTGATCGCCGCCCTGGAGGGGTACCGCGCGCTCGACGGATACGGGGTCGGGTACAGGGACGGGGTTGGGTCCAGGGGGGAGCCGGAACACCGGGAAGGCGGAGCGGCTCCCGGCAGGGGCGCCAATGGTCGCAGGGGTGAAAGCACAGGCGCCAGGGAGTCCGCAAAGCCCCCGGGTTCCGGAGTCGCCTCCTAGGCGGGGGCAACCTCGGCCGGGCTCTCGGAGCGGATCGCGCGGCGCGGTCCGCTTCGAGCCCGTCCGGAGAACCGTCGTCCTGACCCCGCAAACTGCGGCCTCCGCATGACAGGCGTCTGTCCGCGCCTCGACGTACGTTGGCCGAAGTGGAGGCCAGCGCTAACCTCGCGGACATGCGGCATCTGAGGCCGGTGCCCGATCTCAAGCCTCCGCCCGGTGTCCGCGGCGATGGGGAGCCCGCTCCGACGCCAGCCGAGCTCGAGCGCTGGGCGACCGTCCTGCGGATCGACTGCGTGCGCATGCTCGCGGTCGCCAAGTCCGGCCACCTCGACAGCTCGCTGTCGGCCGCCGACATCGTCGCCGCCCTCTACTACCGGGTCCTGCGCCACGATCCGGAGGCGCCGGGATGGCCCGAGCGCGACCGCTTCGTCCTCTCCAAGGGGCACGCCGCGCCGATCCTCTACGCGGCGCTCGCCGAGCACGGCTACTTCCCCCACCAGGAGCTCCAGAAGCTCCGGAAGATCGGCGCGATGCTCCAGGGCCACCCGGACATGCGCACGACGCCCGGGGTCGAGGTCTCGACCGGCTCGCTGGGCCAGGGCCTCTCGATGTCGGTCGGCATCTGCCTCGCGCTGCGGCTCGACCGGCTCGACCAGACCGCGCACACCTTCTGCCTGCTCTCCGACGGCGACTGCCAGGAGGGCCAGACCTGGGAGGCGGCGACGGCCGCGACCCATTTCGGCCTTCGCAACCTGACCGCGATCGTCGACTACAACCACCTCCAGACCGACGGCACGACCGAGGAGGTCATGGACATCGGCGACGTCCGAGCCAAGTTCGAGGCCTTCGGCTGGGACTCGGTCGAGATCGAGGGCCACGACATGGAGGCGATCACAGGCGCGCTCGAGCGCAGCCGCGAGCTCGACCGTCCGGCGGCGATCGTCTGCCAGACGAAGAAGGGACGCGGCGTCTCGTTCATGGAGGGCGCGCTTCGGCTTCCACGGCAAGCCGCCGACCCCCGAGCAGGCCGAGGAGGCGCTGACCGAGCTCGAGGCGACGCTCGAGGCAGCAGACCCAGGAGCTGGGCCATGGTGGAAGCGAAGACTGAGCCGATCGCGACCCGGCACGCGTACGGCGACGCTCTCGTCGAGCTCGGCGAGGTCCACGAGGAAGTCGTCGCGCTCGACGCCGACCTCGCGGTCTCGACCCAGTCGATCAAATTCGGCAAGAAGTTCCCCGAGCGCTTCTTCAACGTCGGCGCCGCCGAGGCGAACATGATGTCGATGGCGTGCGGGCTGGCCGCCTCGGGCAAGGTCCCCTACGCCTCGACCTTCGCGATCTTCGCCACCGGCCGCTGCTACGACCAGGTGCGGCTGGGGATCGCCCACAACGAGCTCAAGATCCGGATCGGCGCCAGCCACGGCGGCGTCTCGCTCGGTGAGGACGGCGCCTCGCACCAGATGATCGAGGACATCGCGCTGATGCGGGCGATGCCGCGCATGCAGGTGGTGATCCCCGCCGACTACAACCAGGCATACCGGGCGACGATGGAGTCGTTCGAGAAGGAAGAGCCGATGTACATGCGCTTCGGCCGGCCGTCCACCCCGATCGTCTACGACGAGATCCCGGAGACGCTCGGGCACGGGGTCGACGTCCTGCGCGAGGGTAAGGACATCACGATCCTCGCGACCGGCCACCTAGTCTGGCGGGCGCTCGAGGCGGCCGAGAGCCTCGAGCGCGAGGACGGGGTCGAGGCCGAGGTCCTGAACGTCTCGATAATCAAGCCTCTCCACCCGGAGTCGATCCTCGAGTCGCTCGGCAAGACCGGCGTCGGGGTCACCGCCGAGGAGCACCGCGTCGTCGGCGGCCTCGCCGACGCCGTCCGCGAGATCGCCGCCGAGCAGCACCCCGTCCCCGTCTTCGCCGTCGGCATGGACGACGAGTTCGGCGTCTCGGGCACCGGCGAGGCCTGCATGGAGCACTTCGGCCTCACCGCCCGCGGCATCGCCGACCGCGTCCGCGAGGCCCTAGTCCTCAAGCCGATCGTCTCCCACCCGCCCCTCCACGGGCCGGAGTGGACGTAGCTACCAGGCCTCGAGCCGCTCCAAGGCCAGCTTCATCACGTCGGCGCGGTTCCGGGTGCCGTGGTCGGCGGCGATGAAGTGGCTGCCGATCCAGAGCGAGTAGAGGATCATCGAGCGGAGCTCGACCTCCTCCTCCGGGAGGCCCAGGCCGCCGAAGAGTGAGCGTGTGTAGTCCATGCGGCGGTTGTCGATCCGCCGCAGTCGCCTCGCAACGGACTTGTCGCGACGGGCCCAGTCGCGGACGGCAAGGTCGATCTCGAGCAGCTCCCCGTGGGAGCCGGCGAGCCCGGACAGCCGGCGCAGCTTCGTCTTCGCGTCGCCTCCGTCCGCCTCGACCCGCTCGATCACCTCGTCGACGCTCTTGCGCTCCCAGGCGTCGAGCATCTCCCCCAAGAGCGCCCGGCGATCCTCGAAGTAGCCGTAGAAGCCGCCCTTGGTGACGCCGAGGGAACGCGCCAGGGACTCGACCCGAACGGCATCCGGGCCGCCTGCCGCGAAGGCTCGGAGGCCCTCGTCGATCCATTTTCCGCGCGGGGTCCGTACCGGCGCCATCGCGTGACTATACGTGCACGTATAGATGTGTTAGCCTCCTGTATACGGATGCGTATAAACGGTATTGAACTCTCCGGCCGGGCCCACGGGATCGATGTGCCCGCGGACGCGCGGGTGCTCAGCGTGCTCGCCCGGATCGACTACGAGGACGCCACCCTCATCGAGACCGAGCTGGCCGAGGACCTCACGGGTGAGGAATGGGCCAGGGAGCTGCTCGAATCTGCTCCGGCGGGCATGCGACACGCGCTGCGCTCCGGATGGGCCGCGCTGGGGCTGAAGCACGGCTCGACCGAGGACGAACGACTCGTCCTCGGCTGGGAGGTGCGGCGCAGCTCCCCCGACTTCGCACTGCTCGCGGGAAGCTCCCGCGTCGGGATGCCGGGCGAGGTGCTCGTGAAGCGCCAGCAGGACTCGCTACTCGTCGCAACCTTCCTCCGATTCGAGAACCCCGCCGCCAGGGCGGCGTGGATCCCAATTGCGCCCGGCCATCGGCAGATCGTCCGGCACCTGCTCGAGCAGGGGGTCGCCAGGCACGAGCTCAGCGCGAATCCGGCCACTCGCTGAGGACTTAGGGCCCCTATGGGGGCCTCAACCACGCAGCGAGCGCGGGATCGCCCCGGCCGCTGCAGGATCGCGCCCGACTTTGAGCGTTCCTTAACAGAGTTCGCTACCCTGCCCGGCCCTTTCGCGGTTACCGGCTTGCACGCGGGACGCGGGCGGAGGAACTTCATGCGTGAGGGAGAAGGAGGCTCAGGCATGGCTGCTCACAGGACACGCAGGCTCGGACGCAGGCGCGCGCAAGGCGCGAGGACGCGCGGCGGCATGCCGCGCAGCGCGCGCAGCGGCGCCCCGACGCACGCGGCCGGCCGCCGATCGTCGAGCTTCGCGACGTCACGCAGGTCTATCCGGGCGGCCACGTCGGCATCGAGCGGGTCTCGCTCGGCGGTGGAGCGCGGCGAGTTCGTCTTCATCGTCGGCCCGACCGGCTGCGGCAAGTCGACCCTGATCAAGCTTCTGATCCGCGACCTCGAGCCCGCCAACGGCGAGATCCTGATCGCCGGCCGCGACATCAACGAGCTCGACCGCAAGCGCGTCCCATACCTGCGCCGCCGGATCGGCACCGTCTTCCAGGACTTCAAGCTGCTCCCGAACCGCACCGTCTACGACAACGTCGCCTACGCGCTCCAGGTGATCGGCGAGCCGCGCTCGCAGATCCGCCGCAAGGTCCCCGAGATCCTCCGCCTCGTCGGCCTCGCCGGCAAGATCCACAACTACCCCGACGAGCTCTCCGGCGGTGAGCAGCAGCGCGTCTCGGTCGCCCGCGCCTTCGTCAACCACCCGCCGCTCCTGCTCGCCGACGAGCCGACCGGCAACCTCGACCCGGTCACCTCGGTCGGGATCATGCAGCTGCTCTACCGGATCAACCGCACCGGCACCACCGTCGTGGTCGTCACCCACGACCGCGAGATGGTCGACAAGATGCGCCGCCGCGTGATCGAGATGTCCGACGGGCGCATCGTCCGCGACGTCCCCGCCGGCGCCTACCACGACGAGTCGACGACCGAGTTCGCGGTCCGGGTGCGGGCCGAGATGGGGCTCGCGACGAGGGCCAGACCAACGGCGACTCCCACCCGGCCGGGCACGACCCCCACTAGGCGAGCCTGACTATGGGGCGATTCTTCTTCTTCATCCGCGAGGCCGTCCGGGCGCTGCGCCGCAGCGCCGCGCCGAGCCTGGCCGCGATCGTGACGATCGTCGTCACGGTGCTGCTGCTCGGCGTGCTGATCCCGGTGCTCTACTCGACCGGCTCGAAGACCGAGGACGTCCGCGAGCAGATCGCGCTGCGCGTCTTCCTCTACGACGACGCCACCCAGGGCGAGATCTACGAAGCTCGACCGACAAGATCGGCGGCGATCCAGCCACGTCGCCTCGACCGAGTTCGTTGACCAAGGCCGAGGCGCTGGAGATCCTCCGCGACCGCCTCGACGACAAGGACGTCATCGACGAGCTCAACTCGAACCCGCTCCCCGCCTCGATCAACATCAACCTCGACGACCCCGACAACCTCGAGGCGGTGCGCGGCCGAGCTCAGCCCGCCGGGCGCGAAGGGCAAGCCGAAGCCGATCAGCCCGATCATCGAGGAGGTCAAGGACTCGCGCGAGGAGGCGAGCGAGATCCGCGCGGTCACCGGCGCCGTGAAGATCGTCCTGATCGATCATCGCCGCGTTGCTCCTGGTCGCCTCGCTGATGCTGGTCGGCAACACGATCCGGCTCTCGATCTACGCCCGCCGCCGCGAGGTCGAGGTGATGCACCTCGTCGGCGCCACCGGCTGGTTCATCCGCTGGCCGTTCATCATCGAGGGCCTGATCGTCGGCTTTTTGGGCGCGGCGAGCGCGGTCGCCATACTCTTGCTCGGCAAGGTGACGATCGTCGACCCCCTTTCCGAGCGCTTCGCCCTCGTGGACAACCTGAACACGATCGACTTTCGTCCCGCTCGATCGGCGTGCTGTCGCTTGCGCGATGGTGGTCTCGGCGCTCGGTAGCGGCGTCACGCTGCGCCGCTTCCTGCGGGTTTGACCAGGGCGCCCGGGGCCAGCGCCTTCATCCCCGGACTGCTGATCGGCCTCCTGGCCGGCCTGCTCGTCGCCGCGGTCGACGTCTGCCCCGTTCCTCGAGGACGACGAGACCCTCGAGCCGAGGAGGCGAGCGGGTGATCGAGGAGAACTACTTCCGCGATCCCGAGCCGCGCGAGCTCGGCGACGCCTCCGTGCAGGGGATGGTCGATGAGCTGCGGCAAGCCGCTACGACGACCGCTTCTCCCACTACTTCGACCCGGAGACGCTCGAGGAGTTCCGAGCGCGCAGACGAGCGGGCAGCTTCACCGGCGTCGGGCTCGCGGTCAGTCGAGGTCAAGGAGGGCCTCCGGGTCGCGCAGGTCTATCCCGACACGCCGGCGGAGGCGGCCGGGATCAAGGAGGGCGACGTGATCGTCGCGGTGGACGGCGAGCGGCTCGCCGGGCTCTCGGCGCCAAGGCGGCGGCGGCGAAGATCAAGGGCCCGCCGCGGCAGCGAGGTCATCCTGACGGTGCGTCGGCCGGCGAGGGCCAGCCGCGGGAGCTCGAGCGTCGAGCGCGCCGAGGTGCGGATCCCGGCCGTTCGAGGGCGAGATCAGCGGGTCGAGGGGCGCGCGATCGCCTACGTCAGCTCGCTCAGCTTCAGCGAGGGCGCCCACGGCGAGCTGCGCGACGAGGTCGAGCGACTCGATCGGCGCGGCGCCAAGGGGCTGGTGCTCGACCTGCGCGGCAACGGCGGCGGCCTGCTCAACGAGGCGGTGCTGACCTCGAGCGTGTTCGTCGAGGACGGGGTGATCGTCGCCACCGAGGGGCGGACCCAGCCGCGCCACGAGTACGACGCGGTCGGCGACGCCATCGAGCCGCGGCGCCCGACCGCGGTGCTCGTCAACGAGCGACACCGCCTCGGCCGCCGAGATCCTCGCCGCGGCGCTCGCCGATTACGGCCTCGCCGAGCTCGTCGGGGAGCGGACCTACGGCAAGGGCACCTTCCAGGAGGTGATCGAGCTGGAGAACGGCGGCGCGCTCGACCTCACCGTCGGCGAGTACCTCACCTCCGAGGACGTCTCGCTCGCGGGCAAGGGGATCAAGCCCGACGATCCGCGTCCCCGACGAGCGGCGGACCCCACGCCGGACGAGGCGCTCGACGAGGCGCTCGACCTCGTCGCCCGAGAGCTGTGAGCGCGGAGCAGCATCATTCGATGCTGGGTGCGAAGCCCGACCTAGTGCTTTGAGCCAGCTCGTCTGCGTCGTCGAGCGGCGCGGCAAGTTCCAGGTCGCCGAGCCGCTCTTCGAGCCGGGACCGCAGCTGCAGCTGCGCAAGGGCCAGGTGCGGCCGAGCTGCGGGCGAGATGGTCCTGGTCGAGGTCGAATCCGGTCGGCGCCCGGCCGCTGCGCGAGCTCGGCTCGCCGAAGGTCGCCCGCGACGTCGTCGAGGCGCTGCTCGCCGACCGCGGCGATCGAGCGCGGCTTCCGCCCGGCGGTCGAGACCGAGGCGCAGCGAGGCGGCGGCGATCGCCCGCGACGTCGGGCCGGCCCGCCGCGACCTGACCGAGAAGCCGACCTTCACCGTCGACCCGGTCACGGCGCGCGACTTCGACGACGCGGTCTCCGCCGAGCGCCGCGGCGACGGCGTCCGGCTCTGGATCCACATCGCCGACGTCGCCGCCCACGTGCGTCCCGGGCAGCGCGCTCGAGGCGGAGGCGTTCGCGCGGGCGACGAGCACCTACGTGCCGGGGACGGTCGAGCCGATGCTCCCGCACGCGCTCAGCTCGGGCGCCTGCAGCCTCGTTCCCGGGGTCGAGCGCCTCGCGGTCACCGCCGAGATCGACCTCTCCGCCGACGGGCGAGCCGCGGCGCGCCGCCTTCTACCGCAGCCGGATCCGCTCCGACGTGCGGCTCAGCTACGAGGAGCTCGACGAGTACTTCGCCGGCCGCGCGCGCCCGCCGGAGCCGATCGCCGAGCCGCTCGCGATCGCGCGCGAGGTCGGCCGCGGCGCTGCGCGAGCGGCGCAAGGGCGCGCTCGAGGTGAGCTCCTCGGAGCCCGAGTTCGAGTTCTCCGATGCCGGGCGACGTGATCGGCGCTCGCGGCGGTCGAGCAGACCGAGGCCCACGGCCTGATCGAGCAGCTGATGGTCCTCACCAACGAGCGCGTCGCCGAGCACTGCGAGCGCCGGCAGCGTGACGACGCTCTACCGCGTCCACGAGCAGCCCGAGCCCGAGCGGATCGAGCGCCTCGTCGAGCAGCTCGCCGCGCTCGAGATCCCGACGCCCGCCGCTGCCCGAGAAGCTCTCGCCCGAGCCAGGCCGGGGAGCTGGCCGCCGAGGCGAGCCGGCTCGTCGCCCGCGAGGCGCGAGCGCCGCGGCCACGGCGCCGATCGCCTACGCCGGGCTCGTCCTGCGCTCGCTGAAGCAGGCCTACTACTCGGAGCGGAACCTCGGCCACGCCGGGCTCGCCAGCCCCGCCTACCTCCACTTCACCTCGCCGATCCGCCGCTACCCGGACCTGATCGCCCATCGCGCCCTGCTCGCGTCGATCTCGGGCGGCGAGACCGAGCCCGAGCCCGAGCCGGTGCGCGAGGCCGGCTGGCACAGCTCCGAGCGCGAGCGCGAGGCGGCGCGGCTCGAGCGCGACGCCGACGACGTCTGCGCCGCCTTCCTGCTCGAGCGCGAGCTCTTCGAGCGCTCCTGGAAGGCCGAGTTCGAGGGCGAGGTCTCGGGGGTGGTGGGCGCCGGCGCGTTCGTCCGCTTCGCCGGCGAGCTCGCCGACGTCTACGAGGGCTTCCTCCCGGCGCGCGAATGGGGCGGGCGCGAGTACTTCCAGCTCGACGAGACCGAGACGGCCCTCGTCGGCCGCCGCAGCGGCCGCCGCCTGCGGATCGGCGACCCGGTCACGGTCCGCGTCAACTCGATCGAGGCGCCGCGGGGGCGGGTGGACCTGCTGCCGGCCGGCCGCTCCGCGAGAGCCCGCGGAGGACGGAGCGATCGCGGAAGACCGAACGGCAAGCCGAAGGGGAAGCGCGAAGCCCAAGGGCAAAGGGCAAGGCAAAGGGCAAGCCGAACCGGCCGAGGTCCGGCGGCCGTCCGCGTGCTAGGAAGCGTTAGATCTAGATGGCGAAGAAGGGCAAAACGCAAGGCCGCAGCCGGCGACGTCGCCACAAACCGGCAGGCGCGGCACCGCTACGAGTTCGTCGAGACCTTCGAGGCCGGGATCGAGCTGGTCGGGACCGAGGTGAAGTCGTTGCGCGCGGGCAACGTCCAGATCCAGGACGCCTACGCGGTGATCGAGGACGGCGAGACGTGGCTGCGCGGGCTCTACATCGCCCCTTACCCGCCGGCGCCGACAACCACGACCCCGAGCGACCCGCGCAAGCTGCTCCTGCACCGCTACGAGATCGAGCGCCTGATCGGCCGCTCCCAGCGCAAGGGGCTGACGCTGATCCCGACCCGGATCTACTTCAAGGGCCCGCGAGCGAAGGTCGAGCTGGCGCTGGCGCGAGGCAAGGAGCAGCGGGACCGCCGACGGGAGATCCCGACCGCGACATGCGACGCGACGTCGAGCGGGAGCTTCGCGGCCGGCGCTGACGCGTCCTTCGCCCACATGGTGGAGCAGGCTTTGCGGGGGTCGCGTCCAAGCAACCGGCGGCGATGCGATTATTCGCGCCGATGCGTTCATTCAGGCTCCAGCGAAAGCAAGAAGGACGAGGTGCAGGTCCAGCCGGCCCAGCCATCGGCCTCCCCTGAACAGCCGGCGCAGCAGCCACCGGGAGCGGCGCCCGAACAGCCGGGCGCGGGTCCAGAGCCGGATCAGACGGCGGCGCAGCCCGCCCCCGCGCAGCCTGCGGCCGCGCCGGGAGCGCCGCAGGCCGCGGCGGCGGCGCCACAGCAGGGTGCAGCGGACGCGGCGGCGGCCGCTCCTCCGGCGACCGCTTCGAAGCGGGCCCGCCGAAAGCGTGAGCGCGAGCAGCGCAAGGTGCAGAAGCAGGCGCAGGCGCAGCAGAAGAAGTTCGCGACACAGCAGCAGCGCGAGGCTAAGAAGGCGGCGGTGCAGCAGAAGCGGCAGGCACGTGACGCGGAGCGCCAGCGCGCGCGCACCGAGCGCCAGCGCGCGGTCGACGACCGCAAGGCCAAGCGGGAGCAGGAGCGCCAGCGGAAGCTGGCCGAGCATCAGTCGAAGCGCCAGGCGAAGAAGGGGGGCGCCCCGGCCCCGGCGCAGGCGGCCCCCGGCGCCGCAGCGATCCCGCCCGGGGCCCAGGGCCAGCCCGCCGCGGGCCAGCCTCAGCAAGCACCCGCTCAGCAGCCGCAGCCGGCAGCGGGCCAGCCTCAGCAAGCCGGCGCTCAGCAATTTCCTCCGGTCGTCGTGGCGCCTCAGCCTGCCGTCCCCCAGGTACCTGCGGCTCAGGCCGCTCCCCAGCCGGCGGCACCGGCGGCACCGCAGCCCGAGCCCAGCCCGCAACCGCCGGCGATGGAGCCCCAGCCCCCGGTCTCCGGGGTGCCGGCGATGGAGCCCCGTCCGGCCGTCTCGCAGGCTCCGGCGCCGGAACCACAGGCCACCGTCGCCGAGGAGCACGCGGCCGCGCCGCCCCAGCCCGAAGCGCCGTCCGCACCCACGCCCGGCGAGGCCCCGCCCGCGGATCCGCCAGCGCCGCGTCGAGGCGGAGGCGCTGGCGCGCCTCGAGGCGGCCGAGCGCGAGGCCGACGAGGAGCAGATCCGCGAGGAGGAGGAGCGGATCCGCGCCGAGGCCGAGCGGCGGATCCAGGAGATGGAGGAGCTCCAGCGCGAGGCCGAGGAGCGCGTCGAGGAGGCGCGCGAGCGGGCCGACGAGCGCCTGCGGTCAGCCGAGGAGGCGAGCCGCGAGGCCGAGGAGCGCGCGCAAGTCGATCGAGCGGGAGGGCCTGGAGGAGCACGATTCGCTGATCTCGCCGACCTGCGCGACGCCGAGCGCCAGCTCGAGCAGCGGCGCAGCGCAGGAGCGCGACCTCGCCGAGGAGCTCGCCGAGACCGAGAAGCAGCTCGCGGAGGAACAGCGGCGGACCGAGCAGGCGCTGTGCAGGCGACCGAGAGGCTCGAGGAGATCGAGATCGCGCGCCGCGGAGGCGGAGGCGCGGGCGTCGCGCGCCGAGCGCATTGCCGAGCTGCGCGGCACGCGAGGTCGAGCGCGAGCGCAGCCTGCGCGAGATGCTGAGCCGGATCGACGAGGCCGAGGAGCGCGCCCAGGCCGCAGAGGACCGAGTGCGCTCGGCAGTCCGCGAGATCGGCCGCCGCGCGGGGCTCGGAGCCGGAGCCGCACCGCGGGCGCCGAGCCGGCGCCCGATCCGGAGCCTCCGCCGCGCCCGATGCGCTCCGAGCTGCCTCACCTGCCGAGCCCGGAGCCGTCTCGAGCCCGGCGGCGAGGAGCGCCGAGCGCCGCCCGCCCTCGCGTCCGGAGCGCCTCACCCGATCCGCCGAGAGCTCGGCGCCGCGTCCGAGCTCCGCCTTCGGGGAGCGAGCGCCACGACCCGGCGACCATCGAGGCCCCGCCGGCGGCCCGATCGACATCAACACCGCCGACTACGACGACCTGCGCAGCCTGAAGCTCTCGGTCACCCAGACCGGCCGCGTCCTCGCCCACCGCGAGCGCGCCGGCGGCTTCACTCGCTCGACGAGCTCGACAGATCCCCGGCTTCCCCGGCGACTTCCTCGACGAGCTGAAGCCGCACCTGACGGTCTGAGGCGGGCGGGCCTCCCTTCACGCACACGCCGCCTTCACGCGAGAGAGCGACACTCCGCGCCGGTAGGTTTCGCCCCACGCGTCGTGCTTCGCGGCGGCGCGTCGGGCGAAAACCACCGTATGGGTGGTTTTTTGCCCACGCGTCTCACCGAAGCTCGACGCGTCGGGACTTATCCCCCCACATTTGGGTGAGGGGCTCCGTGCCCACTGGGATCCGCCGCTATGCGTGGAAAAGGCGGGCGGGCCTAGAGCCCGTACTCCTCCATCAGCTTCAGCCAGATCTCGCTGCGCGTCGGGTAGGAGGGGACGGCGTGCCAGAGGCGGTCCAGCGGCACCTCGCCGAGCACCGCGACCGTCGCCGCGTGCAGGAAGTCGGCGGTCTCGGCGCCGACGAAGGTGGCGCCGACGATGACGCGCCGGTCCTCGTCGACGACGATCCGCGTCGTCCCGGGGCCGTTCCGTCCGTAGAAGCTCGCGCCCGCGGTGCCCGAGGTCTCGACGTCGACGGCGCGGGCGTCGATGCCGGCCTCCTCGGCCTCGGCGAGCGTCTTGCCGACCGCACGCGACCTGCGGCTCGGTGAAGATCACCTGCGGGACGCCGTAGCGGTCGGCGGTCGCCTCGACGTCCTTGCCGAGCACGTGGTCGGCGCAGATCCGACCCTGGTACTTGCCCATGTGAGTGAGCAGCGCGCGGCCGTTGACGTCGCCGATCGCGTAGAGCCAGTCGGAGCCGTCGACCCGCATCTGGTCGTCGACCTCGAGGTAGCCGTCGGGCTCGATCCCGACGCTCTCGAGCCCGATCCCGTCGACCCGCGGCCTGCGGCCGACCGCGACGAGCAGCTCCGTGCCGCTCGACCGACTCGCCGCCCTCGAGCTCGAGCGCGACCTCGCCGCTCTCCGCGCGGGCCGCGGTCGCCTTCGACTCGAGCCGCACGTCGACCCCGCGCTCGCGCAGCGCGTCGGCGACCTGCTCGCTCGCGAACGGCTCGTTCTTGCCGAGCAGCCGCTCGGCGCCCTCGATCAGGACCACCTCGGAGCCGAGCGTCCGCCACGCCTGGGCCATCTCGACGCCCGACCGCGCCGCCGCCGAGCACGAGCAGGCTCTCGGGCACGCGATCTTCGCGCTCGTCGCCTCGCGGTTGGTCCAGTAGTCGACCGAGTCGAGCCCGTCGATCGGCGGGATCGACGGCGCGCTGCCGGTCGCGAGCGCGACCGCCTTGCGCGCGACGAGGACGTCGTCGCCGACCCTGACCCGCCGCTCGCCGTCGAGCTCCGCGTCGCCGCGGAAGAGCTCGATCCCGCTTCTCCTCGAGCCAGGGAAGCTGCGCCGAGTCGTCCCAGTCGTGGGTCACCTCCGTGCGCCGCTCCAGCGTCGCCGTCGGCGTCGAGCTCGCCGGTCACCGCCTCGGCGGCGCCCGGGACGCGGCGGGTCTCGGCGAGCGCCTCGGCCGGGTCGGAGCAGCGCCTTCGACGGCATGCAGGCGTAGTAGGAGCACTCGCCGCCGATCAGCTCGTGCTCGACGATCGCCGCCTCGAGGCCGCCGTCGGCGGCGCGTCCGGCGCAGACCTCGCCGGTCGACCCGGCCCCGATCACGACGAAGTCGAACTCGCGCTCAGGCACACCGCCAACCTACCGACCTGTCCCCTTTGGGGTCAGACTCCACGGGGGTCAGACCCTAGACGTCGTCGAAGTCGCGCTCGAGGAAGGTCTCGGAGACGCCGACCGCGAGCAGCGCGGCGAGCCCGAGGTAGACGATCGGCGACCAGGGCCCGGGTGCGCGCCGGGATCTGGTGGTAGGCGCGGCCCTCGGGCGTGTTGCGCGCCTTCCAGCGGCGCCAGGTCTCGATCCCGCCGAAGATGAGGACGAGGATCAGGATCGGGTTCGGGAAGACGAAGGACAGCGCGACCAGGCCGGCGTAGCCGACGATCCAGACCCAGGGGCTGAGCGCGGCCATCGCGCGGCCGCCGTCGAGCGGCAGCACCGGAAGCAGGTTCAGCAGGTTGATGAAGAAGCCGACGTAGGCGAGCGCCTGCCAGAACTCCTCGCCGGTGGCGAGCCAGATCCCGAGCGGGATCAGGGTCGCGATCGTGCCGAGGATCGGCCCGGCGAGCCCGACGCGGGCCTCGGCCGCGGCGTCGTCGCCCATCGACTTGGCCGCGATCACCGCGCCGAGGAAGGGGATGAACATCGGCGCCGAGGCCTCGACGCCCTCGCGGCGGAGCTGGATCACGTGCCCGAGCTCGTGGACGAGCAGCAGCAGGACGAAGCCGACGCGCGAACGTCCAGCCCCAGATCAGCGCGTAGGCGGCGATCGAGACCAGCATCGACGCCGAGGTCGTGAACAGCTTCAGCTTCGGCAGCAGGAGGAGGAGCGCCTTCAGCTTGGCGCCGAATTTGAGCAGCAGGAGGCCGACCGCGAGCAGCGGGCCCGCAGAGCTTGCGCAGGGCGGAGCGCCAGCCCGGCTCGGGATGGATCGGGCGGTGCTCCTCGGGCAGCTCCGCCGGCACGCCCTCGGGAGCCGGCTCGGGGAGCCGCTCGTGCTGGCGCCAGGTCAGTCCACGGCCTTCCATGCCCATAACTTTACTTCCGGTAGTAATGGCGTTCTAAGGCTAGAATCGTCTTCGACATATCTGGGGGCGAACCAGATTCGACGTGGAGCTGATTCGTCTCGATGTCGCGAGTCGAGGATCCGGGTTGGCCTCGTAAAACTCTCCCGGAAACCAATAAGTGCGGACTCTGATCATGAGTTCGCCCTCGCCTAACCCAGTTAGGTGAGGGAGTCGTTCCGGATGGCCCGCGCTCCGGGTAACGGCTTCAGAAAGCGGGCTCACCCCATCGGTAGGACCTTCGACCGCCGGGGGACATCTTTAGGAGGGTATGGCGCCGGCGACGTGCCCCACGGATCGACCGACCCGGCCGCCGAGATCAGACTCCGATGGGAACGCTCGTAGCACGCATCGAGGCAGGTTCCGCGGACGCGGGTGCGAATCCCGCCGCCTCCATTCACCGCCCGAAATTCGGGCCGGCGAGTGCCGACTCGATCTGCGACCGTCGTCGCGTGCCCATAAGTGGGTGCAAGGCCTCCATCAGCGTCATGGCCAGGTGCCCACGCCTGAGTAGACGCCACATCGGTGACCAACCCCTGCGGCGTTCGCGAGCAGGGTAGGAAAACGATGGCGTGACCCCTAGCAAGCGCCCGACCTCGTTCGCGACATCACGGTCTCGTGTTTGACCGGTGATCCGCGGACGGCGCGGGTCGGAGGGTGGTCCCCGAAGGAAGCTTCCCTCTCCCTCGAGCCACCCGGCGAGCCAATGCAGCTCGCAAAGGGACAACTGCGGAAGCAGCTCGCAGGTCGGCAGGCCGTGACCCGTGTCGCGCCAGGGGAGTACTTCGGCCGCTGCGTAAATCGATCGGTCGACGACCTGACGAATCGTGGGCCTCGAGACTTCAGCAGCCAGGGCCAACCCGGTCACGGTAGCCCCCTGGGCGCGAAGCGCTCTGATCCATTCAGCTGTGGCGAAGTCGAGCTTGCGTCGCGGTGGGGAGTAGGCATCCATCGCCGCCGAGATCGCACGGACGCGACGCTCGCCCATTGCCGGAGCGAGATCCCGCATCAGAAGAACCGCACGAGATCCCTTGAGCCTTGTGCCATACATGGTCCGACGGCTGGCACGGGGAACCGTCTGCACAGTCGTGCCGAACATCGATGCAACCCGCGCCACGACGTCTCGATCGGTCATTTGGCAGGCGACCTGCGGAAGTCGCGGTTCGGAAGGCGTCGGCTGGATGAATGTCCCCTCAGCCTCCAGTAGGCCGGCGAGCCACGCAAGCTGAGGTCTCTGCTCGCCGTCAATCAGCGCCGGAGATCTGCCGAACATAGCTCCACAAGGGGAACATACGTGCGCAATAGGCGGAACCGCGTCCTGCTACCGGGACGCCAGCCGCCACGGGTAGGAGTACGTCGGGCCGACTTTGCAAGACTCCGCGTGCACGGATGCGGGACGGAACGGAGGTAGGCAGCAAGGCTGCGGGCGAGGCAGGGGGCTCCGACTCCGGTGGGGGCGGCCGCGGCGGGAACGCGCCCCATCCGAAGACGCCGGCCGAGGCCCTGCGGGTGCTCGAGGAGGGGAATCGCCGCCACCGGCGCGGGGAGCTCACGCTCCGCGACCACTCGCCGGTGGGGGAGGAGCGCGCGAGCAAGCAAGCGCCTTTCGCCGCGATCATCACCTGCGCCGACTCGCGCGTCTCGCCGCCGCTGATCTTCGACGTCGAGCGAGGCAATCTGTTCGCCTCGCACGTCGCCGGAAACAGCGTTGACGTCGGCACGCTCGGGAGCACCGAGTACGCGGTCGCCGTCCTCGAGGTGAGGCTGGTGATGGTGCTCGGCCACAGCGACTGTGGCGCGGTCAAGGCGGCGATCGAGGTCGCGAACGGAAGGATCAGCTACCCGCCGGACCGCTACGGCGCGATCGGCCCGATGGTCCAGGCGTGCGTGCCGCCGGTCGAGTCGATCCCGCCGGACCGCAGGACGGTCGAGCACAGCGTGGAGGTCAACGCGCGGGCCCAGGCCGAGTCGCTCGCGGGCCGCGAGCCGATCATCAAGCGGGCCGTCGACGAGGGCAGGCTGCGGGTCGTCGCCGCCGTCTACGACATCGCGACGGGAGAGGTGTCGCTCGTCTGAGTGCGCTCATTCGAGCGTGAGCACGTGGCCGGTCGCCGACCCGACGCGCCCGTCGAGCAGCTCGCGGTAGGCGCGCTCGACCGCCTCCGGTCCGCTGCCGCGGACGACCTCGAGCCAGCGGCCCGTCCAGGCGACGAACGGGCGCCAGGCGTCGGCGACCCGGGCGTCGAGGCCTGCGGCGCCCCACTCCTCGCTTCGCACCTTGATCCGGTCGGGCGCGAAGAAGAACGTCGGTGAGGGACCGGGGAGATCGTCGCCGCCGCCGAGCCGGTCCCAGTGGGTGGCGCCGACGATCGCGCTGTGCGCGAGCCGCTCGCCGTAGTGGCGGTGGACGGCGCTTCGGACATCGGCGTCCCCCGACATGTCGACGTAGACGGCCGAGCCCGTCGGTAGGGAGTCGAGCTCGTCGTAGCCGAGCACGCGGCCGTAGACGCCGGTGCCCTCGACGAACTCGCGGCGTTGGGGCGAGGTCAGCCCGATCACCTCGATCTCGCCGCGCCGGGAGAGCAGGAAGGCCGCGCTGAGCGCTGTCTTGCTGGAGGCACTGGAGAGGATCACCGCATCCGCGCCGAAGAACCTGTTGTCGGCAAGGAAGTCGTCGATCAGGAACGAGGTGAAGAAGAGTGGCCGCAGGAGGATCTGCTCGTCCTCGGTGTCCGCGTCGTGCATGCCGTCCGCCTCGGTGTCCGCGTAGCGGTTGTAGACGGGCGGCAGTGAGGAGCGATGCGGCGAGGCGTCCACGAAGCCGTGCTCGCCGACTCGCTCCGGCCGCACCAGCAGATGGCCGGAGGGCGGCAGGTAGCCGTAGACCCGCGTCCCGTCGGCCAGATCCGAGTTGCTCGCGGCGACGCCGGCGAAGCCCCAGACCGGGATCCGGCCCCAGCCGTCGGGCGCCGGGAAGAAGTCCCAGTAGGACATCGCGTCGCCGAGGACCGCGTAGGTGACGTTGTTGGCCGTGAGACCGAAGGTGTCGACGGCGAGCAGCGCCTCGCCATCGCCGGGCTCGGGAGCATCCGGATCGTCGAAACGGGTCTCGTGCAGGTCGTCCCGCTTGACGAGGAAGTCCACGACCGCAGATTAGAGACGATCGTGTGTGATATTTGACCGGGTGAGGGCCGGTCGGTTGGGGACAGCTGCCGAGAAGGAGGAGATCCGCAAGCCCAAGCGGTTCACCGTGGTGATCGAATCCGACGTCAGCGGGACGGACGGTCGCCGAGATCAGAATGTGTTCTCGGCGCGAAGTGCTTAGGCCTATCCCGATAGGGGCTCGCACCCCTGGCTGCGGCCCAGGACCCTTCGCGGATGCGGCGCCGTCGCAAAGCCCACATGGCGCTGCCATGCGGGACTTCACGCCGCCACCGCCCCGCTCGGTCCTGAACCGCCCCAGGGGCAGCCCCCTACCGGGATAGGCCCTTGGCTCGACCGGCTTCCAGCAGCCGCCGCAGGAAGCGCTGGGTCTCGGGGCGCTCCGGGGACTCCAGCACCTGCTCGGGGGGGCCGAGCTCGATCAGGCGGCCCTCGTGGAGGAAGCCGACCTGGTCGGCGACCTCGCGGGCGAAGCTCATCTCGTGGGTGGCGATCAGCATCGTCACGCCCTCGGCGCGCAGGTCGCGGACCGCGGCGAGGACCTCGCCGACCAGCTCGGGGTCGAGCGCGCTCGTGACTTCGTCGAGGAGCATCGCCCGGGGCCGGGCGGCGAAGGCGCGGGCGATCGCGACCCGCTGCTGCTGCCCCCCGGAGAGCCGGTCGGGGCGGTCGTGCTCGCGACCGGCGAGGCCGAAGCGGGCGAGCAGTGTGAGCGCCGCCGCCTCGGCCTCCTCGCGCGGCATCCCGTGCGCCCGCACCGACCCGAGCAGCACGTTCTCGAGCACGGTCAGGTGCGGGAACAGGTTGTAGGCCTGGAAGATCAGGCCGAGCCGCCGCCGCACCGCGACGGTGTCGACGGAGGGGTCAGTGATCACGTCGCCGTCGAGGAAGATGTCGCCGTCGTCGACGTCCTCGAGCAGGTCGACGCAGCGAAGCAGGGTCGACTTTCCCGACCCGGACGCGCCGATAACCGCCACGGCCTCGTGCTCTTGCACGGTGAGGTCGATGCCGCGCAGGACCTCGAGCTCGCCGAAGGACTTGGTGACGCCGCGGATCTCGAGCACCGCCGTGCTCATGCGTGGATCTCTCCGCGGCGCCGGGACCAGATGTCGAGCACCCGTGCCAGGGGAAGCGTCACCCCGAGGTAGAGGAGCGCCGCCGCCAGAAGCGGCGTGTAGTTGAAGTCGGAAGCCGACTGGATCTGGGCGATCCGGAAGGCCTCCTGCGGCCCGATGATCGAAACCAGCGCGACGTCCTTCTGGAGCGCGATGAAGTCGTTGAGCAGCGGCGGCCCGACCCGCCGCACCGCCTGCGGGAGGATCACGTAGCGAAGCGCCTGTCCCTCGGTGAGGCCGATCGCGAGCGCCGCGTCCCGCTGACCCCGGTGGACCGACTGGAGGCCGGCGCGGAAGACCTCCGCCACGTATGCGCCGTAGGAGAGGGTCAGCGCGATCCCGCCGAGCACCACCGGCTCGGTGGGAAGGCCGCTGAGCTGGAGCGCGGGGATCCCGAACCCGATCAGGTAGACGAGCAGGATCGTCGGGATCCCGCGGAAGACGTCCGTGTAAACCGTCGCCAGGATCCTCAGGGGGAAGAGGGCGGCGACGCGCACGGTCCGGATCAGAGCGACCATCAGGCCCAGCGCCAGCACCGCGACCTCGACGATCAGGAACAGCTTCACGTCGAGCCAGAAGCCGTCGAGGACGTCCGGGAAGGACTCCTTGAACACCTCCCAGTTGAAGAACGTGTCGCGGACCTCGGGCCACCCGGGGCTGGTCAGCGCCAGCGCCGCGAGGCCACCGAGCACGACGACGGTCGAGATCGCGGCGATCGCCTGACCGCGCCGGGCGCTTCGCCGCCGCGCGACCTCGCGCTCCGCGCGCCGGTCGGTTCCCGGGGACGTCGCCGGCTCCCTGGGCGGCTCGGGGGGAAGAGGGGCGCCACGCCGCGCCGTCAGTCCGCGTCGGGTGCGGCTACTCGAGAACCGGCGCGTCGGTGGCCTCGCTCATCCACTGCTGCTCGAGCTCGGCGAGGTCGCCGGACGAGTCGAGCTCGTCGATCGCGAACGAGACGCAGTCGGTGAGCGGCGAGTCCTTCTCCAGCAGCGCTCCCCACTGATCGCCGCCGGGGGCGGGGAACTGGCCGACCGTGGTCGCCTCCGGTACCTGGGTGGCGGTGAGGAAGAAGGCGGTCGGCACGTCGACCACGACCGCGTCGACCTGCTCCTGCTTGAGCGCGGAGACGACGTCGTTCGAGGTGTCGAAGACTTGAGGCTCCTCGCTCGGCGCGATCACCTCCTCGAGGGCGTCGAGGCTGGTGGTCCCGATCTGGACGCCGAACCGGGCGTCGGCGAGGTCCGCCAGGGACGTCGCTTCGGCCGCCGGGGAGTCCTTGAGCGCGACCACCGCCTGCTCCGCCTCGTAGTAGGGGGAGGAGAAGTCGACCTGCTCGGCGCGCTTCTCGGTGATCGAGATCTCGTTGACGTCGAAGTCGAAGTCCTTCGGTCCCGGGGCGTAGGAGGAGTTGAACGGCTCGACCACCCAGTTGACATCCGACTCCGCGAAGCCGAGCTGATCCGCGATCGCGTACGCGACCGCGCTCTCGAACCCCCTGCCGTTGGTCGGGTCGTCGTCCTCGAAGTAGGGCGGAAAAGCCGGGCTGTCGGTCGCCACCGTCAGCGTTCCCGGCTCCTTGGTCTCCAGCTGCTCGGGCGTGCAGTCCTCCGCCGAGACCGAGGCCGTGGTCTCGGAATCCTCCGACTCGTCGTCGCCGCAGCCGGCGGCCACGACCAAGGTCGTGAGCAGGGCGAGCAGGGAGATGCCGAGTCGGGACACGCTTCGATCGGTCGGGAGGAGGGAGGCGAGCATCCTACCCGCAGATCCGCCGCGATCAAGCGGTGCGGGCCCGAACCCGGGGTGAACCTAACGCAGCGCCTCGAGGCGGACCCGGCACCCCTTCCCGGGGGCGAGAGTGATATTCCGGGGAGCGACCCGCTCCGGCTTCGGGTCGGGCGCTGAAAGCTCCGTACGCTCGAGGATGGTGCGTAGCACGATCCGCATCTCGTACTGGGCGAAGGCGGCTCCCGCGCAGCGGCGCACCCCGCCTCCGAACGGGATCCAGGCGTAGTGGTCGGCCTTGCCGTCGAGGAAGCGCTCCGGCCGGAACTCGTGCGGCTCGGGGAAGAGGTCCTCGCGGTAATGAAGCGCGGCGATCGCGGGCATCACCATCGTCCCGGCCGGAATCAGGTAGGCGCCGATCTCGGCCGGCTCGGTGAGTTTGCGTGCGACGTCGACGATCACCGGGCGCGCCCGCAGCGTCTCCTTCACCGTCGCGTCGAGGTACTCGTCGCCGGCCTCGAGCGACGCGCACAGCGCGTCGAGGGCTCGCGGGGTGCGGAGCAGCCGCTCGATCGCCCAGGCGAGCGCGGTCGCGGTCGTCTCGTGGCCGGCGCCGATCACCGTCACCAGCTCGTCGCGGAGCTCTTCGTCCGACATCGGGCTGCCGTCCTCGTGGCGCGCCCGCAGGAGGAGCGAGAGCACGTCGTCGCGGTCGGCGGCGTCGGGGGCGGCTCGGCGAGCCGCGATCTCCTCGTAGATCAGCTCGTCGAGCGCCTCGCGGGCGCGCACGAACCGGGTCCAGGGGCTGAAGCGGCCGAGGTGGCGGCGAAGCGCCGGGATCCCGGTGGGCAGATGCGAGCGCCGCGCGAACTCGTCGACCAGGGCCGAAGCGCGCTCGAGCCGCTCGCCCTCGGCGATCCCGAAGACCGCCCTCAGGATCACCGCGAGGGTGATCCGCTGCGTGTGTGGGCGAAGCGAGAACGCCCGCTCGTGCGGCCAGGTCTCGATGTCGCGTTCGGCGATCTCGCGGATCAGCTCCCCGTAGCGCGTCACCTCGGCTCCGTGGAACGGCGGCAGGATCAGCTTGCGCTGGCGCAGATGCTCGTCGTCGTCGAGGGTGAGGACCGAGTTCGGGCCGAGCGCCGGCTCGAGCACTGTCGCGTTCGCCTCGCCCGCGTGGAAGACCGAGGGATCGCCGGTGAACACCCGCTTGACGACCGCCGGGTCGGCTACGTAGACCATCCGGCCGAAGTAGGGGAAGTTGAGCGAGAAGACGTCGCCGTGACGACGCCGCAACGGCTCGAAGAATCCGAGCGGGTCGCGCCAGTAGCGAAACGCCTGCAGCACCGCCGGCAGCCGCGAGCCCGGGGGCAAGGATGCGGCGCCGGTCGCCAGCCCACCTGTTGAAAGCGTCGCCTGCTCCATCAGGATCCCACCCCTACACCGGTAGCCGCCCGCGTCAACCGCTCCAGGTGGTCCTCGTAGCCGACCCGCCAGACCAGGCGGTAGAAGACGTGCTCGTAGTCGGCGGAACCCCCTCCCTCGCGAACCTCGCTCCACATGTGTCGGATCTTGTCAGGGTCGAAGATCTCCGGCCAGCCGCGCTCGGCCTCGATCATCTCGGCGATCTCGGCGGCGTGCTCGGGCTTCTCCCAGATCCGGGTCCGGCTGGTGGCCGGCAGGCGACCCGAGCCCGAAACGAAGTAGGGGACGTCCTTCCACTCGGGGACGAGGTGGCCGACGACGTCGTTGTGCAGCTTCGCGCGAAGCCGTTCGGTCGGCTTGAGGTCGAACGCCGCGCGGACGAACGCAGGGACGACGCAGGCCGAGTAGCGGCCGCTCCGGGCGCCCAGCCCGGAGCGGTAGGGGAGGCGCTCGGCCAGGTAGAAGTAGTCGAGCAGGTTCGGCCCCTCGAGCCCCGCCTGGCGCCCCAGGGCGAGGACCCGTCGGCACTCCTCCGCGTAGGCGTCGTAGGCGTCCTCTGTGGCGGCGGCATGGCGGCGCCGCGCGGCGACCATCAGCCGGTCGAGCAGCCCGTCGTACCCGCCACGGCGCAGCCGCCATACGGCCCGCCGGTTCGCGTAATAGAAGCCGTGCCCGATCTCGCCGCCGTGGCCCGACATCGACGGCGGCACGAGCCCGGAGTAGGGCAGCTCGGTCGGCCGCCTCACCTCCTGCGGATTGCGCATCCCGTCGTGGACGAGGTGGATCGCCTCCAAGCGCGACGCCAGGTCGTCGGCGGGCTCCTCCGCCTCGGGCTCGTTGACGAAGTGCGCCATCCCGTCCGGGGCGGCGTCGATCAGACGGCGGACGACGTCGACCTCCCCGGGCTCGTTGTCGACGGTCTTGAACTCCGCCGGGAGGCCGGCGCTGATGGCGCCGGCGGCGGATACACGCGAGTCGCGGCCCCCGGAGAGGTCGATCACCGGCGGCGCGTGCCATGCGTCGCCCAGGGTCGCTGCGAGGCCGGAAACCTGAGCCGCGGCGGGGAGGGCGGGGTCGGCCGGGGGGCGCCTGGCGGCGACCAGCGACGCCTCGCGCTCGTCGGTGACGCGACGGACGACCTCGGCGCCGCTCGCGCCACCGAGCACCTCGATCACGGTGCCCGCTGGAACCTTTCGCGCGCCGGCGATCGGCGTCGAATCGCCGAGGAACCACCCCGCCGCGGCGAGGATCGCCCATCCGCGGGCGCTGGCCTCGGCCTCGACGCCGGCGAACACGGGCAGCGCCCCGAGCCGGTTCGACCACACCCAGCTCCGATCGGTCTCCAACTCGTAGAGGCGGCCGATGCCCAGCGAGTCGTTGACGATCCGAAGGCGGTCCGCCGACTCGTTCCGAACGCCGATCACGAACGGCGCGTTGAGGCGGCTCGCCCGCTCGGGCCGCGAATCCAGGGCCCGCGCCAGCTCCACCGCCGCCCGGCCGGGACCCAGGGCCCCCACCACCCGTTCCCAGCCCGTCGGAACCGCCGTCGCGGCTGCGGCGAGCGCTGCGGCCCGAGACCAGAGCGGCCACCGCAGTCGGTGGTCGGAGCGCCGCCAGAGGATCAGGCCGTGCGAGGTCCCGAGGCTCTCCGAGCGCGTCAAAGGCTCGGCGACGAGCGCGCCATAGTGGGCCTCGACCCGTCCCAACCCCTCCTGCACCGCACCCGGGTCCCCCGGCCCGCGCGAGGCGTACGCCAGCCAAGTCTCCTCGATCACGTTGTCGGAGCGCTTCACCTCGGCCACGTCGCGCAGGGTAGGTGAACCAGCTTCCCCCAATGATGGTGAACTGCCTACCTCCGTGAAAGGATGCCCGCGGGTGACGGGCGATGGCTGAGACACGGGGGAGGCCCTCTCCGTCATCAGGCGCCGGGATGACGGAGGCCGGCGTCGCCGCCGCGATGGGCCGGGTCGGCCTGCCGGCGCCGGTGTCCGAGCTCGCGGGCCGCGACTGGGACGTGGTCGTCGTCGGCGGCGGCCACAACGGCCTCACCGCGGCCGCATACCTCGCCCGCGCCGGTCGCTCGGTGCTCGTGCTCGAGCGCCGCGAGCAGCTCGGCGGCGCCTGCACGATCGAGCGCCCGTTCGCCGACGAGCGCTACATGATCAGCCCCTGCGCCTACGCCGTCGGCCTGCTCGACCCGCTGGTGATCCGCGAGCTCGACCTCGGCCGGCACGGCTACCGCGTCGTCCCCGCCGACCCGAACCTGTGGTGCCCGCTGCCGGGCGGCAGCTCGTTCGCGGAGTTCCTCGACGACGGGGACACGGCCGCGCACATGCGCGAGAACGGCTTCTCCGAGTCGGACATCGCCGGGCTCTTCGCCTACGAGGACGCCTTCGACCGAATCCGGCTCGCACTCCGCCACGGGCCCGCTGGCGACGCCTGGCAGGCGCCGTCGCCGAGCCGGGCCGAGATCGAGGACCGGCTCGGCGGCGATGCGGAGCTGATCTCGATCGTCTTCGAGGAGTCGATCGCCGAGACGGTCGCGCGCTACGTCGACGACGAGCGGCTCGTGCACGCGCTCTTCGGCCAGGGCGTGATCGGCGCCCACGCGGGGCCGCGGGATCCCGGCACCGCGTCCGTGAAGCTCGTGCACAGCCAGGGCGATCTGCTCGGGCTGGGCTCCGTGTGGGGATACGTCGAGGGGGGCATGGGGCGGGTCTCTTTCGCGATCGCCGAGGCGGCGATCGAGGCGGGGGCGACGATCGCCGCCGGGGTTCCGGTCGCGGCGATCGAGGCGGGGCGCGGGGTCGTCCTCGAGAGCGGCGAGCCGATCCGCGCCCGGGCCGTCGTCTCGAACGCCGACCCGAAGCGGGTGCTGGCGATGGTCGAGGAGGATGCGTTCCCCGGCGGCTACCGCGAACGGCTCGAGGCCTGGGACGTCCGCTCGCCGGTCGTGAAGCTGAACGCGGCGCTCCGCCGGCCCCCCTCGTTCGAGGCGGCCGGATCGGTGGATCCGCTGCGGGCGATGGTCACGATCACACCCGGCCTCGACGCCTGCCAGGGGGCGTTCGAGGCCTACGAGCGCGGCGAGCCCGGGATCGGCTTCGCCGAGCTCTACTTCCAGTCGGCGTACGACCCGAGCGTGGCGCCGCCCGAGCGGCACGTGATGAGCGCCTTCGCCCAGTACGCGCCCTACCAGCTCGACGGCGGCTGGGAGGCTCGCCGCGACGTGGTCGCGGACCTGCTCCTCGACGCGATCGAGGCCTACGCGCCCGATATCCGCGAATGCGTCGAGGCGTACGAGGTGCTCGGCCCGCCCGACATCGAGGAGCGGATCGGACTGACCGGGGGCCACATCTTCCAGGGACAGGCGCTGCCGGATCAGATGTGGGACCGCCGGCTGGCGGCGCGCACGCCGATCGAGGGCCTCTACCTCTGCGGCGCCGCCACGCACCCCGGCGGCTCGGTGATCGCGCTTAACGGCCGCAACGCGGCCATGGCGGTCCTCGAGGACACCGCCGACACGGGCGGGGGACCACCGGTGGTTTGATTCGCTCTCGATGAGTGGATCTGAGCTCGCCGAGTGGGTGAGGAGCAACGGGGCCGCGGTGGCCGGGAAGGCCGAGCGCGAGCTCGAGGCGCTGGTCGCGGTCTCCTCACCGTCCGGCGACGTGGCCGGCGCCGAAGAGGCCGTGGCGGTCGCCTCGGCGCTGCTCCCGCCGGAGGCACGAATCGAGCGCCCGCCCTGCTCCTCGCCCGATCACGCCCCGGACCTTCTCGCCCGGATGGGCGGCGACGGGTCCGGGCGGCTGCTTCTGCTCTGCCACCTCGACACCGTGGTCCCGCACTCCGCGCATCGCCCGCTGAGCCGCGAGGGCGAGCGCCTCGTCGGTTCCGGTGCGACCGACATGAAGGCGGGCGTGGTCCTGGCGCTGGGCGTGATGCGCGCGCTCGCGCCCGTCCCAGAGACGTACGGCGAGGTCTCCCTGCTCGCGGTCGTCGACGAGGAATGGCGGGTCGGGGACTTCGCGCACGGCGAGCGATTCGCGGGCTACGACGCCTGCCTCTGCTTCGAGGCCGGCGAGCGGGGACCCGACGCGGACGCCGCCGTAGTGCTGAAGCGGAAGGCCGCCGGCACGCTCAGGGTCTCGGCGACGGGCGTCGCCGCTCACTCGGGCTCGGCGCCGGACCAGGGACGGAGCGCGCTGCTGCCGCTGGCCGCGACGGCCCAGCGGATCGCCGCCCTGCACGACCCGAGCGGTCCCGAGCATCTCAGCGCCGTACCGACCGTGATGCGCTGCGGCGACGCGTTCAACGTCGTCCCCGCGGACGGCGAGCTGATCTGCGACCTGCGCGCCGACCGGCTGGAGGCGTTCGAGCCGGTCATCGACGCGGCGGGCGAGGGGGCCGACGGGGTCAACGTCCACTCCGAGCTGGTCCGTCGCTGGCCCGGCATGGACACCCGCGAGGTCGCCGCTCCGCTGCTCGAGCGGGCGAGCTCGATCCTCGGCCGCCCGATCGTCGCCAGCCAACGCGGAGGGGCCAGCGACGCCAGCCACGTCGCCGCGCACGTGCCGATCACCGTCGACGGCCTCGGTCCGCTCGGCGGGCGCGCCCACGCGCCCGACGAGTTCGTCCTCGCGGCCTCGCTCGGGCCGCGGGCCGAGGTGGCAGTGGCGATGAGCGCTGCCGCGCTCGGGCTGGCATAGGCTGCCCTCGATGCCGACGGGGAGCACATACGCGGAGGCGAATCTCCTTCAGCGGCTGATGCGGAAGTTCGGCGCCAGCCCGCCGGGGTCGTGGCTGTTCGCGCGGATCCTGCATCGCATCGACCGGCCTATCTACCGCTGGACGAAGGGCCGGTACACGTTCGCCAGCCTCGCCTCCGGACTGCCGGTGGTCATGCTCACCACCACGGGCGCCCGCAGCGGCCTACCCCGCACCGTGCCCGTCCTCGGGTTGCCGACCCCCGACGGCCTCGCGGTGATCGCCTCGAACTTCGGCCAGGACCACCACCCGGCCTGGTACTACAACCTCCGGGCGAAGCCCGAGGGCGAGGTCCGGGTCGACGACGACACGTATGGATTCCGCGCAACCGAGGCCGAGGGCGAGGTGCGCGCCCGGATCTGGCAGCAGGGCCTCGCCATCTACCCCGGCTGGTCGCAATACGAGCGCCGGGCGTCCGGCCGCGAGATCTGCGTCTTCGTGTTGGAGCGCGCTCAGGCCGCGTAATCCTCGCTGCCCATGATGTGCAGCGAGACCCCGACGTGCTCGACCTGGCAGGAGTCCTCGCCCACCGGTGCACCGACGTGCTCCGACCACCGCCAGCCAGGCTCGTAGGTGGCGCGACCGAGCGTGGTCGGCCCGACCCGGTAGAGGTCGAACCGGCCCTTCTCGAACGTCCGGGCCTCGTCCGGCGAGTCGAAGTTGACGAGCGTCAGGTCCACGGCTCAAGTCCTCTCAGCGATGAGTTGAGTATCCCGTCGCGGTCTACGAAGAAACGGCAATCAACGGAAGGAGACAAGATGGGACAGCCGGTTGTCCACTTCGAGGTCATCGGCAAGGACGGGCCGAAGCTGCGCGAGTACTACTCCGAGCTCTTCGGCTGGGACTTCGGCGACCCGGTCGGGCCGACGAACTACGGGGTCCTGCCCCGCGACGGAAACACCGGCCCCGACGGGATCGGGATCGGCGGTGGCATCGGGACCGCGCCGGAGGGATACGACGGCCACGTCACCTTCTACGTCGGGGTCGACGACGTCGGCGCCGCACTGGAGAAGGCGGAGAGCCTCGGCGGGACCCGGATGATGGGCCCGGACAAGGTCCCCGAGGTGAACATCGAGATCGCGTTGTTCACCGACCCCGAGGGACACGTGATCGGTCTCGTTAAGCCGGAGTAGAGAGCGCACCGCGGAACCGCTCGACGGCTTCGCCTGAGACCTCGATCGTCCGCGGGTGCGGTTCGCATCGGGCCAGCACGAGGTCGTCGACGTCGCCGTTTGAGCGGACGTGCACCGTGAGGTCCACGACCGGCCCCTCGCGCTCCTCGGTCGTGAGCTCGAGCTCGGACCAGATCGCCGTTCCGGGAGCGCTGGCGCCCAGCCACTCGCGCATTCCCTCCCGGTAGCGCTCGCGGACGTCGTCGGGGAGGTAGTCGCGCATGATCGTCCCATAGACGATGGCCCGGGGGTCTCCCGGACCGGACATGGTGAGCCGCGCGGGGACCTCGGCCGCGTCGAGCGCCTCGACTCGCGGGGCGTCGGGATCTCCGGCGGCGGCGCGGAAGGCGGCGATGCCGGCCTCGAGCTCCTCGGCGCGCGTCCGCTGGCCAGGCCACACGCAGGCGCGCAGCCAGTGCGCCTGCCGGTCGTCGAAGACGTCCACCGGGCGTAGGTCGTAGCCGGTGCGCCCGGCGATCGGCGGCAGCGGGGCGGTCTTCAGCGCGCGGCCGTCGCCTCGCTTCCAGCCGAGGCCCGCGCGGTCCGCGACCAGGTTGAGCCCGGCGCTGGCGCCGACGTCGTAGAGGGCGAGGGGACGGCCTGGATCCTCCTCCTCGGCGATCGCCGCCGGCCACAACCAGGCCACCGCTCGGGAGACGTCGTTGGTCTGCACGTAGCGCGTCGCAAGCGTCTCCCAGAGGTGCTCGCGCTCCGGGCCGAGCGCGGCCTCGGCCGCCTCGCTCGTGACGGCATCGAGATCGGGATCGTGAATCGCGATCGCCCGCCACAGGGGATGCGTCTCGCCCTCGCTCAGGGTGTCGTCGCGGATCGAGGCGAGGAGCAGCATCGGGCGCTCGTAGAAGGGCCCGAAGCGTCGTTCCGACCACGAGCTGCGGAGGCGGTCGGCGATCACGCCGTCGAGCAACGGTAGGAGCACGTCGATCAGCCGGGCATACACCGGCGCGCGCGACTCGACGAAGGCGCGCTGCGCGAGCAGGTCGCCCTCGAGGCCCTCTAGCGGATCGCGATCGATCGCTGGACGGTATCCGGCTGCAGGGGCGGGGAGAGATCGCCGCCGCGATCGCTCTACAAGGCATGAGGGGCATCAGGGACCTGCTCGCCCGAATCGCGCGCGCCGACGGGCAGGCGAGCGTCGAGCACCTGGGCGTCGTGCTCCTCGTGGCGCTTGTGTTCGGCGCCCTGGTCGCCGTCCAGGCTCCGCCGGCTCCTGCCGAGGGGATCGTGAGAGCGATCTGCGCCGGGATCGGGGGCGACTGCCGGGGGCCGGTCGCCGCCCCCGCGCCGGGCTCGCACCGGCCCACCGAGCTCGAGCTCGTCGACCGCTATGTCGAGGCCGACCTGGCCGAGTTCCTCGCCTACCGCGCCTCACCCGATCGCGATCACCGTCTCGACTGGTCCACCGACGAGTGCTCGGCGCCGGTGGTCGGCTCGACCGGCGCCAGCTTCGACTTCACCGACGCCTGCCTCCGGCACGACTTCGGCTACCGCAACTACTGGCGCCTCGGGCTCATCGAGGAGCGAAAGCCGCTGGTCGACGACCGCTTCCTCGCCGACATGCGCGCCCACTGCGGCACCCGGGCATCCGCGGAGATCGATCGCTGCCGCGCCTGGGCGCGGGCTTTTTATCTCGCCGTCCACCACCTCGGTCATTCAGATGGGTGATGCCACGACCCCGCGCACACGCGGCCGTGGAATCAACCATCTCGCCGATCACCGGCCCGGCAAATAGGGTTCGCGCGATGAAGGCGAGCCCGTCAAGCTCCGCCGCCCGCGGGGGCATCGACCTCGGCGGGACCAAGATCCAGGCTGTGGTGGTGAACTCCCGCAACCGGGTGCTGGGGGAGGCGCGGGTGCCGACGCCGCGCGAGGGCGGGCCCAAGGACGTCGCCGACGCGATGGCGGAGGCGCTGCTCGCGAGCGCCGCCTCCGCGGGGATCGAGGCGAGTGATATGCGCGGCGTCGGGGTCGGCTCGCCCGGGAGCGTCGACGAGGAGGCGGGCACGGTCTCCAATGCGGGCAACCTGCCCGGCTGGAAGGACTCCTACCCGCTCGCACCGCGGCTCACCGAGGCGCTCGGCACGGAGGTCCGGCTCGGCAACGACGTGCAGGTGGCGACCGACGGGGAATTCACCCTCGGAGCGGGCCGCGACTACGACTCGCTGCTCGGCGTCTTCTGGGGCACCGGCGTCGGCGGCGGAATCGTCCTCGACGGCAAGCCCTGGGTCGGGCGGGGCGCCGCCGGCGAGATCGGTCACGTGGTCGTGAAGCGCGGCGGCGCCCGGTGCCCCTGCGGTCGCCGCGGTTGCATGGAGGCCTACGCGGGCCGCGCGGCGATGGAGGCCCGCGCGCGCAAGCTCCACGACAACGGGCGCAAGACGGTGCTCTTCGAGGTCATGGAGCGCAAGGGGCACGACCGGCTCACCTCCAGCGTCTGGGAGCACGCGCTGCGGGAGGGCGACAAGCTGACCGAGGAGCTGCTCGACCGCGCGGTGAAGGCGCTGGGAGCGGGGATCGCCTCGGCCGTCAACCTGCTCGATCCCGAGGCGGTCGTGATCGGCGGCGGGCTGGGGCTGCGCTTCGGCGAGCCGTCCCTGAAGCGGATCGAGAAGCGCATGATGAAGAACGTCTTCGCCGACGACCGCCCGCCGGACGTCCGGCTCGCCGAGCTCGGCGACCTCGGCGGCGCGATCGGCGCGGCGCTCCTGGCCCGTAAGGGCTAATCGTCTAGCCGTCTAGAGCCGGCCCGAGGGATCCTCGGGAAGCCAGGGCCTGCGCCAGCCGCCGTGACCTTGGAGCAGGTGGCTCGCGCTGGCGGGACCCCACGTACCGTGCTTGTAGGGCTCCGGCTCCCCGTCGACCTCGAGCAGCGGCTGCACGATCCGCCAGGTTTCCTCGATCGCATTCTGGTTCGGGAACAGCTGTGTCTCGCCGCGGAGAGCGTCCCGCAGGAGCCGCTCATAGGGCGGGGCCTGATCGCCGACCTGGTCCTCGAAGAGCAGATCCAGGTGGACGCGTTGCAGCGAGTCTTCGCCGCCCCTCTTCGCCAGTAGGCAGAGCTCGGCTCCGGGTTCGGGCTTGATCCGCAGTACGAACTCGTCGGGGTCGGGAACCATCCTGCCGCCGATCCCGAGCCGTGGCGGCTGCGCGAAGACGATCCGCACCTCGGTCGCCTCGACGGGCAGCGCCTTGCCCGCGCGGATGAAGAACGGCACACCGGCCCAGCGCCAGCTGTCGACCTGGAGCTTGAGCGCGACGTAGGTCTCGGTTGTCGAGTCGGGGGCGACCCCCTTGATGTCGCGGTAGCCCTCGTACTGCGCGCGCACGTAGCGGCCCGGGTCGGCGTCGGGGATCGCCTTGAACAGGTCCGACTTGCGGTCGCGGATCGCGTCCGTGTCCTCCTGGCGCGCGGAGGGCGGCTCCATCGCGACCAGGGCGAGGACCTGGAGGAGGTGGTTCTGCACGACGTCGCGGAGCGCGCCGACTGCGTCGTAGAAGCTGCCGCGGTCCTCGACCCCGAAGTCCTCGGCGAGGGTGATCTGGACCGAGTCGACGTAGCGGTGGTTCCACACCGGCTCGAGGATCGCGTTCGCGAACCGCAGGTAGATGATGTCCATCACCGGCTCCTTGCCGAGGAAGTGGTCGATCCGCAGGATCTGGCTCTCCTCGAGGTGCTCGTGGAGCTCCCGGTTCAGCGCCCGCGCCGACTCCAGATCGTGCCCGAAGGGCTTCTCGAACACCACCCGAGCCCCCTCGGTGAGGCCGGCCTCGGCAAGTCGTCCGACCACGGTGGCGAAGAGCGACGGGGGGATCTCGAGGTAGAAGACGGGGCTGTGCGCCCCTCCAAGCTCCTTCGCCAGGCGCTTGTAGGTGTCGGCATCGTCGAAATCGCCGCGGAGGTAATCGAGCCGCTGCTCGAGCCTGGAGATCACCTCGGGATCGGCGTCCTCACAGGTGGACTCGATCGCCTCACGGGCCTTTCCGTCGAGCTCCTCCTGGCTCCAGGTGTCCCTGGCGACGCCGATCACCCGGGAGTTCAGGTCGCCGCGCTTCTCGAGCTCGTGGAGCGCCCCGAACGTCATCTTCTTCGCCAGGTCTCCGGTGATCCCGAAGATGACGAGGACGTCGGCGGGGGCGGCCATGGAGGCGCAGAGTAGCCGCGGGCCGTGCGGAGTCATAGGATCGGGCCGTGCAGCTCGGGATGGTTGGGCTCGGCCGGATGGGGGCGAACATGGTTCGCCGCCTGATGCGCGACGGTCACGAGTGCGTGGTCTACGACCGCAATTCGGACGCGGTCCAGGCGCTCGCCGGCGAGGGGGCAACGGGCTCGGACTCGCTCGACGATTTCGTCGCCAAGCTGACCCCTCCCCGCTCGGCCTGGGTGATGGTCCCGGCCGGCGAGATCACGGAGAGCGCCGTGCGCGATCTCGGTGAGCGGCTCTCCTCCGGCGACGCGATCATCGACGGCGGCAACTCCTACTACCGCGACGACATCCGCCGCGCCGCCGAAGTCGCCGAGAAGGGGATCGACTACGTCGACTGCGGCACCAGCGGCGGCGTCTTCGGCCTCGAGCGCGGCTACTGCCTGATGATCGGCGGCCCCGATCGTGCGGTGGAGCGGCTCGATCCGATCTTCGCCTCGCTCGCCCCCGGCGTTGAGGCGGCGGAGCGGACACCGGGCCGCGACGGCGAGGCGAGTCCCGCCGAGCACGGCTACCTCCACTGCGGCCCGAACGGCGCGGGCCACTTCGTGAAGATGGTCCACAACGGGATCGAGTACGGCCTGATGGCCGCCTACGCCGAGGGCCTCAACGTGCTTCGCAACGCGGACGCCGGCGAGCAGACGCGCGAGGCGGACGCCGAGACGGCGCCGCTCGAGCATCCCGAGTTCTACCGCTACGACCTCGACCTCCCCGACGTGGCCGAGGTCTGGCGGCGTGGGTCGGTGATCGGCTCCTGGCTGCTCGACCTGACCGCCGCCTCGCTGGTGCAGTCCGCCGACCTCGAGGGTTTCGAGGGCCGGGTCTCCGACTCGGGCGAAGGGCGCTGGACCTCGATTGCGGCGATCGAGGAGGGGGTCCCGACCCCGGTGCTCTCGACAGCGCTCTTCTCGCGGTTCTCGTCCCGTGAGCTCGACGACTACGCGAACAAGGTCCTCTCGGCGATGCGCAAGCAGTTCGGCGGCCACGAGGAGAAGCAGGCCTGAACGTCGAGGTCGAAGTGGTCGCCGACGCGGAGGCGGCCGCGAAGCGGGGCGCCGAGGTGGTCTCCGAGGCCGCCCGCTCGGCGCTCGGCCAGAGCTCGTTCGCGCTCGCGCTCTCCGGGGGGAGGACGCCCTGGCGGATGCTCGAGCTGCTCGAGCAGGGCGCCCTCGCCGAGCCGGGCACGACGATCTTCCAGGTCGACGAGCGGATCGCACCCGCCGACGATGAGGACCGCAACTTCACCCACCTTCGCAACAGCCTCTCGCCCCGCGCGCTCGAGCGGCTCTTGCCGATGCCTGTGGAGGCCGACGACTTCGACGAGGCCGCCGAGCGCTACGGCGCCGCGCTTCCCGACGAGCTCGACCTGGTCCACCTCGGGCTCGGGGACGACGGCCACACCGCCTCGCTGGTCCCAGACGACCCGGTCCTCGAGGTCGACGACCGCCTCGTCGCCGTCACCGCCGGCGAGTATCAGGGCCACCGCCGGATGACGATGACCTTCCCGGCCCTCGCCCGCGCCCGCAGGGTCCTCTGGCTCGTCACCGGCGAGGAAAAGCGCGACGCGCTCGCCAAGCTCCGCGCCGGCGACCGCTCGATCCCCGCCGCCCGAGTCGAGGCCCGCAACGCCCTGATCATCGCCGACCGCGCCGCCGCCGCAACCTGAATGGGGTCTGACCCCTCTGTCCCCCGAGACCTGTCCCCTTAGGGGTCAGACCCCTCCTCCGTCCAATGACCTGTCCCCTTAGGGGTCAGACCCCTCCTCCGTCAATCGTGCAGTCGGGGGGCTAGAGGTCGCGGCGGTCGACCTGGTCGCCGGTCGCGACGAGGATCGTGCTCACGAGGGCGGGCTCGAAGAGGCCGTGGTCGACGACGCCGGGGGTCGCGGCGAGGCTGGCGGCGAGGTCGGCGGGGTCGCCGACGTCGCCGTGGAAGTCTGCGATCAGGCCGTCGTCGGGGCTCGGGTCGACGTCGCGGAGCGTCGCATCGCGGAGACGGCGGAGGGTGGCGTCGATCCCGTAGCGGAGCAGCTCGAGCGGGATCGGCGCGCTCGATCCGCTCGACCGGCTTCGACGAGTCCGCGATCACGACGAACCGCTCGGCCGCGGCGGCGACGATCTTCTCCCGGGTGTGCGCGCCGCCTCCGCCCTTGACGAGCCAGCCGTCGGGGGCGATCTGGTCGGCGCCATCGATCGCGATGTCGAGCCGGTCGAGCCCCTCGAAGGGCTCGACCGCGATCCCGAGCTCGCGGGCGGATTCCTCGGTCGCCACCGAGGTCGCCACGCAGCTGATCTCGAGGTCGCGCTCAGCGAGCGCCGGAAGCAGGTGGGCGACGGTCGAGCCGGTGCCCAGGCCGACCCTCATCCCGTCCTCGACGAGCTCCGCCGCGGCCCTCGCGGTGACCCGCTTCTCGCCCTCGCTGGATTCGTTCACGCGCGGAAAACTAACCGCCCAACAATGCGAGCTAGGATCGGTCTCCGGATGAGCTCCGACCCGCGAGCCTGGGACGAGACCGACGCGCTGGCCGTCAACACGATTCGCACGCTCGCGATCGACGCGATCCAGAAGGCGAACTCCGGGCACCCCGGGACGCCGATGGCGCTGGCCCCGGTCGCCTACGTGCTCTGGCAGCGCTTTCTCCGCTTCGACCCCGAGGATCCGATCTGGCCCAACCGCGACCGCTTCGTGCTCTCCGTCGGTCACGCCTCGATGCTGCTTTACGCGTTGCTCCACCTGGCCCAGGTCCGAGCGGTCGACCCCGACTACGAGACGCTCGGCGAGCCCTCGGTCAGCCTCGACGACATCAAGAGCTTCCGCCAGCTCGACTCGAGGGCGCCGGGCCACCCCGAGTACCGCTGGACCTCCGGGGTCGAGACGACCACCGGGCCGCTCGGCCAGGGGGTCGCGACCTCCGTCGGCATGGCGATCGCCTCGCAGTGGCTCGGAGCCCGCTACAACCGCGACGACGCTGCCCTCTTCGACTTCGACGTCTACACATTCTGCGGCGACGGCGACATGATGGAGGGGGTCTCGAGCGAGGCCGCCTCGCTCGCCGGCCACCAGCGGCTCGACAACCTCTGCTGGGTCTACGACAACAACCACATCTCGATCGACGGCCGCACCGAGATCACCTACGAGGACGACGTCGCCGCCCGCTTCATGGGCTACGGCTGGAACGTCACCCGGGTCGGCGACGCCAACGACCTCGGGCTGCTGACCCGGGCGTTCGAGAGCTTCCGGGCCGAGGAGCACCGGCCGACCCTGATCATCGTCGACAGCCACATCGGCTACGGCTCGCCCCACAAGCAGGACACCGCGGCCGCGCACGGCGAGCCGCTCGGCGAGGAGGAGGTGCGGGAGACCAAGCGCGCCTACGGCTGGCCCGAGGACGCCCAGTTCCTGGTCCCCGACGGCGTCTACGAGCGCTTCGCGGAGGGGGTCGGCGCCCGGGGGAACGAGGCGCGCACCGCCTGGGAGCAGCACTTCGAGGACTACCGCGGCTCCAACAGCCGACCTCGCCGGCGAGGTCGAGGCGATGCAGACGCGCGAGCTACCCGAGGGATGGGACGCCGACCTGCCGACATTCGACCCCGACGACGGCCCGATGGCCACGCGCAAGGCCTCGAATGCGGCCGAGAACGCCGTCGCCGCACGGCTGCCATGGCTCGTCGCCGGCTCCGCCGACCTCACCGGCTCGACCTCGGTCGGCCTCGACGAGTCCGTCGAGGGCGCCTCGACCTTCGAGCCCGAGAAGACGGGCGGCCGCCAGCTTCACTATGGGATCCGCGAGCACGAGTCGGCGGCGGTCTCGAACGGGCTCTCGCTGGCCAAGCTGCGCCCGCTCTGGTCGACGTACCTGGTCTTTTCCGACTACGCCCGGCCGGCGATCCGGCTCTCGGCCCTGATGGAGCTGCCGGTCCTCCACGTCTTCACCCACGACTCGATCGGGCTCGGCGAGGACGGGCCGACCCATCAGCCGGTCGAGCACCTCGCCTCCCTGCGCGCGATCCCCGCCCTCGACGTGATCCGTCCCTGCGACGCGAACGAGGTCTCAGAGGCCTGGCGCGTGGCGATCGACCGTCACCACCAGCCGGTCGCCCTGGTCCTGACCCGCCAGAACGTGCCGATCCTCGACCGCGACCGCTACGCCTCCGCCGAGGGGCTTCGCCACGGCGGATACGTGCTCGCCGATTCGGAGGACGGCGACCCCGAGCTGATCCTGATCGCGACCGGGAGCGAGGTCGCGCTCGCGATTGAGGCGCACGAGGACCTGATCGCCGACGGGGTCCGCTCCCGCGTCGTCAGCCTGCCCTCGTGGAGCATCTTCGACCGCCAGCCCGAGGACTACCGCGAGTCGGTGCTGCCCTCCGCGGTCACCGCGCGAGTGTCGATCGAGGAGGCGTCGACGCTGGGCTGGGACCGCTACGTGGGAACGAGAGGAGCGATGATCGGAATGCACACCTTCGGCTCGTCGGCCCCACTCAAGGAGGTGCAGACGAAGTTCGGCTTCACGCCCGAGAAGGTGGTCGAGACCGCGCGCGAGGTCCTCGCCGGCGCCGAGGCGGAGGTGGCGACGTGAAGCCGACGCAAGAGCTCCACGAGCTCGGCCAGAGCCTGTGGATCGACAACATCACCCGGACGATGCTCGACGACGGCACGCTCCAGCGCTACATCGACGAGCTCTCGGTAACCGGGCTGACCTCGAACCCGACGATCTTCGACAAGGCGATCGGCGGCGGCGACGCCTACGACGAGCAGATCGCCGAGCTCCAGGCCAAGGGCCTTGAGGGCGAGGAGCTCTTCTTCGAGCTGGCGCTGACCGACCTGCGCCGCGCGGCGAAGCTGTTCAGGCCCGATCAACGAGCGCACCGACGACGTGGACGGCTGGGTCTCGCTCGAGGTCTCGCCGCTGCTCGCGGACGACGCGGAGGCGACGATCAAGCAGGCGGCCGATCTCCATTCCCGGGCCGACGTGCAACGTCTTCATCAAGATCCCGGGCACCGAGGCGGGTCTGACCGCGATCGAGGAGTCGATCTTCGCCGGGATCCCGGTCAACGTCACCCTGCTGTTCTCGGCCGAGCAGTACCTGGCCGCCGCCGACGCGTACATGAAGGGGATCGAGCGGCGGATCGAGGCCGGGCTCGATGCGATGGTCCCCTCGGTCGCCTCGATCTTCGTCAGCCGCTGGGACGTCGCGGTCGCCGACCAGGTCGGCGGCTCGCTTCGCAACAAGCTGGGGATCGCGGTCGCCGGCTGGGCCTACGCGGCATACCGCGAGCTGCTCGCGTCCGACCGCGACGCAGCGACTCGAGAACGAGGGCGCCCGACCGCAGCGGCTCTTGTTCGCCAGCACCGGGACCAAGGACCCCGACGCGTCCGACGTCCTCTACGTCGAGGCGCTCGCCGCTCCCTACACCGTCGACACGATGCCCGAGCCGACCCTGCTGGCCTTCGCCGACCACGGCGAGGTCGGCGAGCCGCTGCCGGCCGACGGCGCCAGGGCGGGGGAGATGCTGACCGAGCTCGCGTCCGCGGGGATCGATCTCGACGGGCTCGCCGCGCGGCTTCAGGAGGAGGGCGAGCAGTCGTTCAACAAGTCCTGGCGCGAGATGATCGGCTCGCTGGAGGCGAAGCGGGAGGCGGTCGCCGCGAGTGGCTAGCGCTCAGGCGGCGGGGCGCGCGGGGGTCACGAAGCCGCTTCGCGAGCGCGAATCATGGCGGGCGCTCGAGCGCCACCACGGCGAGATCGCGCGACGCCCACCTTCGCGACCTCTTCGCCGCCGACCCCGACCGCGGCACCAAGCTCGTCGCCGAGGGCGCCGGCCTCTACCTCGACTACTCGAAGAACCGGATCACCGAGGAGACGATGCGGGCTGCTGGTCGCGCTCGCCGAGGAGTCGGGCCTGGCCGAGCGCCGCGAGGCGATGTTCCGCGGCGAGCGGATCAACGCGACCGAGGACCGTTCGGTCCTCCACGTCGCGCTGCGGATGCCGCGCGAGCGCTCGCTCGTCGTCGAGGGCGACCGACGTCGTCAAGGAGGTGCACGAGGTGCTCGACCGGATGGGCGCGTTCGCCGAGCGCGTCCGCGGCGGCGAGTGGCGGGGCCACACCGGCAAGCCGATCCGCAACGTGATCAACATCGGCATCGGCGGCTCGGACCTCGGCCCGGTGATGGCCTACGAGGCGCTCCGCCACTACTCGAAGCGCGAGATGACCTTCCGCTTCGTCTCCAACGTCGACGGCGACCGACTTCGCCGAGGCGACCCGCGACCTCGACGCCGAGGAGACGCTCTTCATCGTCTCCTCGAAGACCTTCACCACGCTGGAGACGATGACCAACGCCCACACCGCGCGCGAATGGGCGCTGGCCGGGCTCGGCGGGGACGAGGCGGCGATCGCCAAGCACTTCGTCGCGGTCTCGACCAACGCCGAGGAGGTGTCGAAGTTCGGCATCGACACCGACAACATGTTCGGCTTCTGGGAGTGGGTCGGCGGGCGCTACTCGATGGACTCCGCGATCGGCCTCTCGACGATGCTCGCGATCGGCCCCGAGCGCTTCGCCGAGATGCTCGCCGGCTTCCACGCGATGGACGAGCACTTCCTCGAGACCCCGACCGAGCGCAACCTGCCGGCGCTGATCGGCATGCTCGCCGTCTGGTACGGCGACTTCTTCGGCGCGCAGACCGTCGGCGTCTTCCCCTACGAGCAGTACCTGAAGCGCTTCCCGGCCTACCTCCAGCAGCTGACGATGGAGTCGAACGGCAAGTCGGTCCGCCTCGACGGCTCGCGGGTCGACTACGAGACCGGCGCGATCTACTGGGGCGAGCCGGGGACCAACGGCCAGCACTCCTTCTACCAGCTGATCCACCAGGGGACGAAGCTGATCCCCTGCGACTTCATCGCCTTCACGCGGACGCTGAACCCGCTCGGCGACCACCACGACCTCCTGATCGCCAACGTCCTCGCCCAGGCGGAGGCGCTCGCCTTCGGCAAGACCCCCGAGCAGGTGCGCGAGGAGGGGACTGCCGGCGGAGCTCGTCCCGCATCGGGTCTTCGAGGGCAACCGGCCGTCGAATGTGATCTTCGCCGACGGAGCTCAGCCCGCGCTCGCTGGGCACGCTCGTCGCGCTGTACGAGCACAGCGTCTTCACCCAGGGCACGGTCTGGGGCATCAACTCCTTCGACCAGTGGGGCGTCGAGCTCGGCAAGGCCCTGGCGAAGCGGATCATCCCCGAGCTCGAGGGCGAGGCCGAGCACGAGCACGACAGCTCGACGACCGAGCTGATCCGCCGCTACCGCGCCGGGCGCTAGGACAGCGGGTCAGCGCCGGCAGTCGATCCCGTCACGTCTCGATGTTGTGCGGCCACTGGAAGGGCTGGGGCAGGTCGGGCTGGTAGTCGTCGATGAAGGCCCCGAGACGGAGGTCGATCAACGCCTCATTCCGCGCGTCGCTGCGCCCCCCGCCGGATCCGGACACGACCATCTCCGTCTGCTCCAGCGGCGGGCGGGTCGACCACGGCGCGAATCGATTAGCTCGTGGCGGCGGTTCGGCTCAGGCCAAGCCGGCGTTCCAGGTCCGGATCGCGTGCCAGTCGTGTTCCCAGCCGAGCACGCTGAGCGTCGCGGTGGCGAGCACGAAGCGGGAGCCAGCCGCAGGCTCGAGCTCCAGCCAACGCGCGGTCAGCACCCGCAACATGTGGCCATGGCCGAAGATCGCGACATCGCCCGAGCCCTGGGCGAGCTCGCGTAGCAACCGGTCGGCGCGGGCGCCGATGTCGGCCGGCATCTCCCCGCCCGGGCAGCCGTCGCGCCAGAGCAGCCAATCGGGGCGCTCCTCGTGGATCTCGGTGGTGCGCCTGCCCTCGTACTCACCGTAATCCCACTCGAGCAGCTCCTCGCGGGTCTCGGCGCGATCCCCGTATCCGGCGAGCCGGCAGGTCTCGAGCGCTCGCTCGAGCGGGCTCGAGAGGACCCGGGCGAATCGAGAACGCGGCGAGCCGCGGTCCGATCCGTCGCGCGTTCTCGCGCCCGCGCTCGGTCAGCGGCAGGTTGGTCCTGCCGGTGTGCTTGCCGTCGCGGCTCCACTCGGTCTCGCCGTGCCGGACGAGCACGAGTTGGAGGGGCGCCTCGGCCATCGAGGCGCGATCCTATGCGGGGGGCGTTTCGAGATCGTCGCTACCGTGGTCCACTGACCGTCTTGGAGTGCGGGACTCGGACACGGCGCGTTGGGAGCGTCGCCGCGGCTTCGGCCGTGGCGCTGGCGGCGGCGTTCGCCGGGATCGCCGGCGCTGGGACGCCCTCGGCGGAGCTGATCAGCCGCGCGCCGGGGGAGGGCCCGGCCGGGAACGGGGCCTCGGCCTTCCCCTGGGTCTCGGGCGACGGTCGCCTCGTCGCCTTTCGCTCGGAGGCGACCAACCTGGTCGCCGACGACACGGACACCGAGCGCGACATCTTCGTCCGCGACCGGCAGAGCGGCGACGTGGTCCTGGCGAGCAGGGCAAGCGGCGCCAACGGCGTCAAGGGCAACCGGGCCTCGTTCAACCCGCGGATGTCCTCGAACGGCCGCTACGTCGTCTTCCGCTCGAACGCGAACAACCTCGTTCCCGAGGACACCGACCAGCTCGAGGACATCTACGTCCGCGACCTGCAGACGAACGAGACGACCCTCGTCAGCCGCGCCTCGACGGCGCTCGGCCCGAAGGGCAACGGCGGCTCGTTCAACCCGTCGATCTCCGCCGACGGGCGGCGGGTCGCGTTCCGCTCCGAGGCGACCAACCTCAATCCCGAGGACACGGACCCCGTTCCCGACATCTACGTCCGCGACCTCCAGACCAGCGAGACGATCCTGGTCAGCCGGGCCAGCGGCGCCACCGGGGCCAAGGGAACCGGGATCTCGGAGTTCCCGATCATCTCCGGCGACGGGACCCGGGTCGCGTTTCGCTCCGAGTCCCCCAACCTCCATCCCGACGACCCCGACGTCGTCGAGGACATCTTCCTGCGCGACCTCGGCTCGACCGAGACGACCCTGATCAGCCGCGCGGCGGGGTCCGGCCCGAAGGGCAACGGCCGCTCGACCTTCGTCTCGCTCTCGGAGGACGGCGACACGGTCGCCTTCGACTCGCTGGCGACCAACCTCCATCCCGACGACACCGACGCCCGGCGCGGACGTCTTCGCCCGCGATCTGTCGTCAGGCGCGCTCGAGCTGATCAGCCGCGCCGACGGCGTCACCGGGGCGAAGGGCGATGCCGGCTCGGCGGAGCCCGCCGTCTCGGCCGACGGCGACACGGTCGCCTTCCACTCGGTCGCCTCGAACCTCGACCCCGCTGACACCGACGGTGAGCTCGACGTCTACGCACGCGATCGCGTCACCTCCGACACCTCGCTCTTGAGCGCAGGGGTTCCGGCGCCGTACGTCCGCTCCTTCGAGCCGCAGATCTCCGGCGACGGCCGTCTGGTCGCCTTCCACTCCGACGCCGGCCTCGCCCCCGGCGGCAGCCCCGTGGCGCCGTCGGACGTCTACGCCGCCCGCGTCCCGGGACCGCCGGAATGCTTCGGCAAGCCCGCCACCGCGCTCGCGGTCGAGGGCGCCCTGACCCGCGGCACCCCGGACCGCGACGTGGTCGTCGGCGGCGACGGCGCCGACCAGCTCAAGCTCGGCAAGGGCCGCGACCTGGTCTGCTCGGGCGACGGGAAGGACGACCTGGTGACGGGGGGCGACAGGGACAAGGTCAAGGCCGGCGGCGGCGCGGACACCGTGAGCGCGGGCGGCGACGACGACAACCTCTCCGGCAATGGCGGCAGGGATCGCCTCGACGGCGGCGGCGGGGACGACAAGTGCAACGGCGGCGGCGGCAAGGACAAGCTGAAGCGCTGCGAGCGCGGCTCCAACTAAACGGGAAACTAAACGGGGTCTGACCCCTCTGTCCCCGCGTCGAGCGCCGAGTTCTCGTTCTGGCCCGGGCGGGTCCAGGGCGCGGCCCTCGTGCCGGGATTGACGTAAACGACGCTCGTGCCGGCGCGGCGATCGTGGAGGCCGCGGCGGTCGTCGCGGCGGGCGATCCCGAGCAACGGCAGGCCGAGGAGTGGGACGAACGAGATGACGAGCCAGAACAGCCGGCGCAGCGAGCTCGTGAAGCCGAGGCGCGGACGTCCACCCGCCTCCAGGTTGATGTCGAGGAAGCGCATCCCGGGCGTCTCGCCCTCGAAGGTCCAGAAAGCCACCAGGTAGGCGGCGCCGGCGAGCGCCCAGGCGCTGGCGCCGAGGAAGAACACGGGGGCCGGAGCGTCCCCGGAGCCGTCACTGAGGGCGTTGATGAGGAAGGCGAAGAGCGCCGAGGCGCCAAGCACGCCCAGGTTGAGGATGACGCCGTCGATCAGCGCCGCCAGCCCGCGGCTGACCAGGCCCGCCTGCTCGGTCGGCTCCTCTCGCGGCTTGCGGAATGTGAGCCGGCGGATGATCCGCTCGAGGACGTCGTCCAGCTTGCGGGCCACCTGGCCGATCTCGTGACCGAGATCGGCGATCAGGCCGACGCCCTGCTGGGCGATCGCGGCGCGGACCTCGGGCGCCTCGGCTATCCGCTCCACGAGCTTCTGCGCCTCGTCGGAGGCGAGCAGCCGCTCCCACAGCCGATCCACCATCTCGCTGTCGATCGCCTCGCTCAGCGCCCGCTCGACCGCCGGGCTCTGCATCGCTCGCTCGACCGCGTTCTCGACCGCCGGCCCGTCGAACACCTCGGCCAGCGCCCGCTCGAACGCGGGGCTCTCGATGGTTCGCACGACCGCATCCGCGATCGCCTCCTCCGCGGCCCGGTCGAGGCCGGTCGCCCCGGCGACGCGGCCGACGCCGCGCGCGCCCCGGCCGAGGAGCCGGGCGGGGAGCGGGGGCGTGGGCGGGGGCTCCGGTCGGTCGGCCATCACTCGTAGGCGAGCGCTTCGAGCACGTCGAGGCGTGAGGCGCGCCGGGCAGGGCCGATCGCGGCGATGATCCCGGCGATCACGGCGAGCACCATCAGGATGGCGAGCGTAGCGATTGGGATCTCGAGCTCGAAGCCCTCGTCGGCCAGGGGACGGCTGGCGATGATCGCGAAGACGACGCCGAGGACGATCCCGAGCACGGCGCCGATCAGGGCGGTGATCACCGCCTCGTAGCGGACGATCCGCCTCGTTTGGCGCCGCGACATCCCGACAGCGCGCAGCAGGCCCAGCTCCCGGGTCCGCTCGTAGATCGAGAGGGCGAGCGTGTTGACGATCCCGAACAGGGAGACGATCACCGCCAGGAGCAGGAGCCCGTACACGGCGCCGAGCAGGGTGTTGAGCTGCTCCCCGATCGAGTCCTTCAGCTCCTGCTGGTCCTGGCTCTCGATGGTCGGGAAGTCGCGCCTCGATCACCGCGTCGATCTCGCCGCGCACGGCGTCGCCGTCGGCGTCGTCGGAGAACGCGATCAGCTGGTTGGTGACACTCGACGCCTCGCCATAGGCCGCGGCGTTCGCGTCCGAGGCGACGTAGTCGCCGGTGAAGTCGGCGTTGTCCTTGTAGGTGCCGCGGACCGTGTAGGTGATCGTCTCCCCGGAGGCGGTGGTCGCCTCGAACTTCTCGCCGACCGCGAAGCCGTTCTCCGTGCCCCATTTCTCGTCTATCGCCGCGTCCGTTGGGCCCAGCCCGGAGAGCGTCTCCGACGATCCGTCGGTCCAGTCGAGCTCCAGCACCGCGCCGACGGTCTCGGGGTCGACCAGGGAGAGGAAGCCGTCGCCGGCGCCCTTCACCTTCGCCTCGGTGAAGCGGTAGGGCGAGACCGTCTCCACCCCTTCGATCGAGCGGATCGCGTCACCCGAGCGCTCGGGGATGTCGGAGAAGCCGTCGGTGTTGGCGAGGATCAGGTCGCTCGCGAAGACCTTGTCGATCGCGCTGTCGATCGAGGCGCGCAGCCCCGCGGCGAACACGGCGACGAAGGAGACCAGCGCCAGCCCGATCATCAGGGCGGCGGCGGTGGACGCCGTGCGGCCGGGGTTTCGGATCGCGTTCTCGCGGGCGAGGCGACCGGGGAGGCCCCGGATTCGCTCCAGCGGGCGGCCGATCGCGGAGGCGAGCGGGCGCACCAGCCGCGGGCTGAGCAGGGTGATGCCGAGGAAGACGGCCGCGGCTCCGGCGCCGACCCACGCTTCGCCGGGGTCCAGGGTCCCGAAGAGCCCGAGGAGCATCAGCGCGATGCCGGCCACGCTCAGGATGACCCCGATCGCGCTTCGACGGCGCGAGCCGCTGCGGCTCTCGCGGACGGCGCCCTCGCGAAGCGCCGCGACCGGCGGCACCCGGGTCGCCCGCACGGCGGGGATCAGCGCGGCGAGCACGGCGAGCAGGGTCCCGACCACGAGCGCGACGATCACCGTCCGGGCCTCGATCACGCGCCCCGAGGCCGGCAGGTCGATCCCGAGCGCCTGGAACAGCGACTCGAGCACGTCGGCGAACAGGACGCCGAGCGCGAAGCCGAGGAGAGAGGCCCCCAGTCCGATCACCACCGCCTCGAGCACGACCGAGCCGATGATCTGGCGGCGGTTCGCGCCGAGGGTCCGGAGCATCCCGAACTCCCTTGTCCGCTGGGCGAGGGTGATCGAGAAGGTGTTGAAGATCAGGAAGGCCGCGACGAACAGCGCCACCCCGGCAAAGATCAAGAGGAACGTGGTGAGGAAGCCGATGAACTCGCCGACGTCGTCCTGCTGGTCCTGGGTGTTCTCGGCGCCGGTCTGCGCCTCGACGGTGCGCGGCAGGGCCTCGGAGAGGTTCCTCACCAGCTCCTCCGGCGAGAGCCCCTCCGCGGCGGCGGCCGTGACCTGGTCGAGCTGGCCCTCCTTCCCGGTGATCCGCTGCGCCTCAGGGAGGGTGAGGACGGCGAAGCTGGCGCCGCCGAAGGAGTCGACCTCGCCGAGCGTCGCGATTCCGACCAGCGTGTACTCCGAAGCGGCCTCCTTGCCGGCGATCGGGACGGTGTCCCCGATCTCATAGCCCTCGGACTCGGCGGACTGGCGGTCGATCACCAGCTCGTCGTCCGCGGCCGGCTTCTCGCCCTCGTAGGTGAGCGGGTCGAACCGCGCCGAGCCGGTCGAGAACCCGAAGCTCGGCGCGCCGTTGCCGCCGAGGGGCTCGCCGTCGGTGCCGATAATCGAGACCTGCGGGTCGCCGATCCCGCCCTCCGCGGCGGCGACGCCGTCGGTGGCTTGCACCTTCCTCAGCACGGATTCGGGGAACGGCGGTACCTGCCCGTCGTCGGTCTCGACCGCCTCGCGCGTGGCGACGATCGCGTCGATCCCCTCGTTCGACTCCGTGAAGATGTCCTCGAACGAGCGATCGATCGTGTCGGTGAGGACGTAGGTGCCGGTGACCATCATCACCCCGAGCACGATCGCCAGCGAGGTGAGGAAGGTCCGGAACCTCCTGGCCCACAGGTAGCGGAGGGCGATCCGGGCCATCAGCCGCGCGTCGTAAACCGGCGGTCGAACGCCGCCGTCACGCCACCTGCTTCATCAGGTCGACCACCTGCTCCGCGTCGCCGGCCTCCTCGTCTCGAACGATTTGCCCGTCGACCAGGACAAGCACGCGGTCGGCGTAGGCGGCGGCCACTGGATCGTGGGTGACCATCACGATCGTCTGGCCGAACTCGTCGGCCGCGCGACGCAGGAGCTCGAGGACCTCCTCGCTCGAGTGGGTGTCGAGATTGCCGGTCGGCTCGTCGGCGAACACGACCGCCGGCGCGGCGACCAGGGCGCGCGCGATCGCGACCCGCTGCTGCTGGCCGCCGGAGAGCTCCGAGGGCCGGTGCGAGAGGCGGTCGCCGAGATCGACCGCCTCGACCAGTCGCCGGAACCGCTCCTGGTCGGGGTCGCGCCCGGCGAGCGAGAGCGGCAGCAGGATGTTCTCCTCCGCCGAGAGCACCGGCAGCAGGTTGAAGAACTGGAACACGAACCCGACCTTGTCGCGGCGAAGCTCGGTCAAGTCGGCGTCGTCCAAGCCTCCGAGCTCGACGCCGTCGATCGTCACCTTTCCGGCGGTGGGGCGGTCGAGTCCAGCCAGGAGGTGCATGAGCGTCGACTTCCCCGAGCCCGACGGTCCCATGACCGCCGTGAACCTGCCCCGCGGGAACCCGACGGTGACCCCGTCCAGTGCCCTGACCTCGGCATCGCCCTCGCCGAAGACCCGGCTCAGGTCCTCGGCCGCCACCAGATTTGACTCGCTCACTTACCGGTGACTATCACACGCTCGTGCATCCGGACTGGATGCAGGGCGCAGAAGAGGCGGTAGGTCCCCTTGTCCTTGAACCGCTGGGAGTGGACGCGGTCGTCGTTGAGGTTGGGCGAGCCGATCGCCCGCGGGCCGTTGGCCAGGGTGACGTTGTGGAGCTCGGAGCCCGTGAAGCGGTAGTCGAGCTCGGCGCCCTTGCGGACCTCGACGTTCGGGCCGCGAGAAGGCCTGGTCGGTGACCTCGACCTCGCCGCCGCGCGGCATGCGCTTGAGCTTGCCGGGCGGTGCCTTGATCGTGACGGCCTCGCCGTTCTTGTCCAGGCCCGTGAGCGGGATCCGGTAGGGAACCGGGCCCTCGCGCCCCGGTTCGTTGGTGCCGACGTTGATGACGTCCGAGGGCAGCGGCGCGCAGCCGTCGGTGACCGAGGGGTCGGGTGCGATGAACGCCATCATGATCCCCATCACCCGGACGTGGGGGCGGGTGTTCTCGTAGGCGGCGTTGATCCGCAGGCGCTGACCGGCGGCCACCGGGATCCCGCTGGACGTGCCGAAGCCGGTCATGTTGATCGGTCCCGGCTCGTGCAGGACCGGCTTGACGTTGTAGAAGGGGTGCTCCGGAAGGCCCCAGGTCGGCTCCGAGCGGCCGATCTCGCGATTGCCGCAGTCGGGCTGGCTCAGGCTCGTGTACTCGCCACCGCCGTGGAGGTGCCCACCGGAGGCGATCAGACGGCCCGACTCGGGCATGACGAACTCGCGGCTGCGGGTGTGGGTCGAGCCCTCTTCGCCGGTGCCGGGCACGTTGTAGACGGGATCCGCCTGGCAGGGGACGACGTCCAGCCAGTAGGGATGGACGTCCTTGATCTCTGGGCTCGTCGTCGATCGTGACCGTGTACTTGATGTACGCGGTGTCAACGGAGGAGCGGTGGTTCATGACCATGTACGCGAGCCCCCAGTTGTTCTGCTGCGACGGCTCGTACCCGTATCCGGGCGGGAAGAGGAGCTCGCTGCCGCTCCTCGCCCGCCGCGAAGAAGCGCTCGGGCACGAAGTTCGACGGTGCTGCCGTCCCAGAGCTGGTAGTTGGAGCAGAGGCGGTCCCGCTCGTTGAAGTTGAGGAACGCGAGGTGGTGGAGCATCAGCCGCTGGATCGGGATCGGCTCGCCGTTCGCGTCGACGATGTCGGCCTCCATGGCGACGATGTGCCCGTCGATCTTCGGCGCCTGCGCGCCGAGGATCTCCTGCTTGACCTGGTAGCCGCCGACCGTGATCGGCCCGGTCGTGAACGTCTCCGTGTCGATCTCCGCGGAGGCGGCGGATGGCAGCAGAAGAACCGCGACGAAGGCCGCAGCGATGGCGAGGATGCGGCGACCGTCCTTGGTCACGCCTCTAGGGTAGCGGGCCACGGGATGGAGGAGGTCGACCTGATCAGCGTCCTCACGGTGCCGATCTTCACGGGGGCGATCGGCTACGTGACCAACTGGACCGGCGTGATCATGCTGTTCCAGCCGGTCCGGTTCCGGGGCGCGCGGGTGCCGCTGCTGGGAGAGCTGGCGCGGCTCTTGCCGCGCAGGATCCAGCAGATCCCGGGGGTGATGCAGGGCGGGATCGGCTGGCAGGGGATCATCCCCTCGCGCGCCGCGAAGATGGGCTCGATCGCGGTCGACAAGGGGATCGCCAAGCTCGGCAGCCCGAAGGAGTTCTACGACCAGCTCGAGCCCGAGCAGATCGCCGAGCACATCCTCGAGAGCTCCCGGCGCGACATCCGCGAGGTCGTCGAGCGGACGATGGAACGCGAGCACCCGCGGCTCTGGAACGACATGCCCCCGCGGGTCCGCGAGGCGGTCCACGAGCGGGTGCAGGAGCAGCTCCCGGAGATCATCCGCTCGGTCACCGACCAGATCGGCGAGCCACATCGACCAGCTCCTCGACATCAAGCTGATGGTGATCCGGCGGTTCGAGGCGGAGCCCGAGCTGGCGAATGCGATCTTCCGCGAGATCGGCACGAAGGAGCTCAAGTTCATCGTCAACTTCGGCTTCTTCTTCGGCTTCCTGCTGGGGATCCCGACGGCGCTGTTCACCGAGGTCCTCTTTCACGCGTGGTGGCTCCTGCCGATCTCCGGCGTGATCATCGGCTACGTGACCAACCTGGTCGCGATCTGGATGATCTTCGAGCCGGTCGAGCCCCGGAAGCTCGGCCGCTTCACGATCCACGGCCTCTTCCTGCGCCGCCAGGACGAGGCGGGGGACGTCTACGCCAAGATCGTCTCCGACGACGTGGTCACGCTCTCGAACATGGGCGAGGAGCTCCTGCATGGGCCCCGCTCGGACCGCACCCGGCGGATGATCGAGACCGCGTTGCGGCCCGCCCTCGACCGCGCGGTCGGCCGCGCCCGGGCTCCGCTCCGGGTCGCGGTCGGGGCGAGCGAGTACGACACGATCCGCGAGACGATGGCCCACGAGGCGGTCGAGTACGCGGTCACGCCGATGACCGACCCGGAGTTCAACCGCGAGCAGAGCATCCGGGTGCGTGAGCTGATCTCGGAGCGGATCCGCGAGATGCCGTCCGCGGACTTCTCGGAGATGCTCCGCTCGGCGATGCGCGAGGACGAGTGGCTGCTCTACCTGCACGGAGCCGTGCTCGGGCTGGCCGGCGGCCTGATCCACCTGGCGATACTACACGGAGCCGTGCTGGGCCTAGCGGGAGGCCTACTCCACCTGGCCATATTCGGCTGAGGGCGACTCTGGACGAAAAGCTGCGGCGCTAAGGGGGGGATCGAGGGCCGTCCTGACTTAACCCACGGCGCCTTAGGCGATCAACGCAACAGCTCCGCCATCTTCTCAGCTGGGGCCGCCCACTCAAGCGTCTGTCTCGGTCTTCCATTCAGCTCTGCCGAGATTGCGTCCAATCGGCCCTGGACGAACTCAGAGAAAGGTCGGTGCCCTTGGGCATGTATTGGCGAAGCAGCCCGTTGGTGTTCTCGTTGGAGCCCCGCTGCCAGGGGGAGTGGGGATCGCAGAAGTAGACCTCGACCCCGTGGCGACGGTCCCCCGAACCTTCGTCGACCTCGCTGCCACCCTCCCCCTGCATGCCCTCGCCCAAGCCTGCCACGAGGCGGGAGTGCGCTACACGGACGACGCCGGCCGAGGTGGCAGCCGTCCTGGCTCGTCGCCCCAGACGCTCCCGGCGCCGCCAAGCTCCGGGCGATTCTCCACGGCGACCAGCCGGTGACGCTTTCCAAGCTGGAAGCGCGCTTCCTCGACCTTCTGCGCTCCGAAGGGCTACCCCTCCCACGAACCAACAAGCCCGCCGGCGGCCGCCGCGTCGAATGCAGCTGGCCCGAGCACCGCCTCACGGTCGAGCTCGACTCCTACGCCTTCCACAACTCCAGCGACGGCTGGGAAAGGGACAATCGCCGATAGCGCGACGCGTACGCCCGCGGCGATGAGTTCCCGGAACGTCTACGGCGATGTCTGCGAAGACTCCCGGCTGATGCTCGCCGAGCTGCGGGGCCTCTACCGGCGAAGCGGCCCACCTAAGGGACCTCTCACGCAGATCTCAGGACCGGCTCAGCCCCCGTTGCGACTGTCGCTCTCGACTCCGCAAACGACGAAAGGAGAGTCGAGATGACGATCGGAAGAATCGCCGTACTGCTGCTGATCCCGGTGATGCGTGCTGGGGACGGTGGGGGTGGTGATCGCCGACGACGGCGGTGACGACGACGACGAGCCGACCGGGGCGATCGAGCTCCGCAAGGACGACTCGGGCGACGACGCCGAGCTCGTCGACGACGACGAGGGCGACGACGACAACACCAACGGCGACGACGGCACCGACGGTGGCCGAGAACACCGGCGATGGCGACGACACCGAGGGTGACGACGGCGATCGGACCGGCGACACGACCGCGGGTAACGACGGCACCTCGGGCGGCGACGACACCGCCGCGCCCGGTGGCGCCGCGCCGCCGTAGCGCCGCACCGGCACCGGTCGAGCCGCAGCCGGTAGCTGCGGCGCCGCGCCGCACCGGCGTACGACGACGGCGCCAGCGGCTACAGCGACGGCTGATGCCGCGAGAGGGAGGAGCCCCCGGGGCCGCTCGAGACTCTCCACCGGACCCTCAGCGCAGTCTCAGCGGCCCCGGGCATCCTGCTGCTCAGGTTGAATGACACGACGAGGAGGACCACATGAAGTTTGGAGCGCTCTGAATCCCGCCCGCCGCAAGGCCAGCCGCCGCTCGCGCAGCGGCCGAGAGCCGGGGCAGGGGGCGCGGCCGAGGCCGAGGCCGAAGCCGGGGCGGTCCAAGATTGGCCGCTCGTAGAAGGCAGCTCCCCGACCAAGGTTGAGGCGGCCCCGCCGGAAGGCGGGGCCGCCTGACTGTTTGAGAATGGAGACGACTCCGCTGGAGACTTCGCCACCCTGCTGATCCACGCTGCGGACGACCGAGGTGGTCGCCGCTGCGCCGCAGGTACCGGTCCGCGAGGTCTTCCGCCGCTTCTGGCCGGACGCGCGGGCCTTCGGCGCTGGATTCCGGGTGGCGGTGCTCTGGTCGCGCTCGGCGCCCTGATCGAAACCGCCGAGATCTGGACCTTCAAGCTGATCGTCGACGAGGTGCTGGTGCCGGAGACCTGGGTGGCGCTCTGGATCGGGCTCCTCTACCTCGGCCTGCTCGTGGTCGGCGCGCTGGTTGCGTTCGGCGACAACTACCGTCGCCACCTGGCTGGCCGAGCGATTCCTGCTCTCGATGCGCACCCGCCTCCTCGGCCACATGCAGCAGCTTTCCTGGACGCGCTCGACCGCCGCCGCCGGGAGATCTGATCTAGCGACTGACCAGCGACGTGCGGGAGATCGAGAGCTTCGTGCTGCTGGGCATGATCGACGGGCTCTCGGCGCTGCTGCGGATTCTGTTCTTCACCGGTGCGCTGTTCCTGCTCGACTGGCGGCTCGCCCTCGTCGCGCTGATCGCGCGCCTCTTCTAGGCGATCGCGCAAGAGCTTCTCGCGCCTGATCAAGCGCGCCTCCGCGAGCAGCGCCGGCGGGCCGGCTCGCTCAGCGCGATGGCCGAGGAGAGCCTCGCCAACGCCGCGTTGGTGCAGTCGCTAGAACCGCCAGGACGCCGAGCTCGCGCGCTTCGCCGCGAGAACGAGGGAAATAGATCGAAGCCGAGCTCGCCTCGACGCGGATCCGCGGGCTCTAACTCCCGGTCGCCGAGCCATCGAGCTGCTCGGCGTGATGCTGATCTTCGTGCTCGGCACAATGGCCATGAAGGACGGGTGGCTCACGCTCGGCGGGCTGCTCGTCTTCGTCGCCTACCTGACCCAGCTTCTACGCGCAGGTCAAGGCCCTCGGCTCGCTGTCGAACTCGACTGTTCAGGGCCCTGGCGGGCGCCGAGCAGGTGCTCGAGATCCTCGACGAGGACCCGCGGCTCATCAGAGAGGAACGGACGCGCGGCCGCTCCTCCAGGTGCGTGGGCGCGGTAGAGGTTCGACTCGGTCGGCTTCACCTACCCGGCGCGCGGAGAGCCGGCGTGCGCGACATCGATCTGCGATTGCCAGCCCGGGGAGACGATGGCGCTGGTGGGTGCGAGCGGAACCGGCGAGTCCACGCTGGCGAAGCTCCTGCCCCGCCTCTACGACCCCGATCACAGCACCGTGCGGATCGACGGCAACGACCTGCGCGAGCTCCAGCTCGACTCGCTGCGGGCGCACGTCTCGATCCTGCTGCAGGAGTCGCTCGTCGTGCACGGGACGATCCGCGAGGACGCGCGCTCGGGCCGCCGGGGCGACCGACGAGGAATCGGGCCGCGGCCACGCCGCCGGGGCCGAGGAGTTGAGCGACGCGCTTCCGGCCGGGTTCGACACCGACGTCGGCGAGCGCGGCGGCCGGCTCTCCGGCGGTCAGCGGCAGCGGATCGCGATCGCGCGGGCTCTGGTTGCCGACGCGCCGGTGCTCGTGCTCGACGAGCCCTCGACCGGGCTGGACGCGCGCGCGGGAGGCTCTGGCCGAGCCGCTGGGGAAGCTGATGCGGGGACGCACGACGTTCGTCGTCTCCGTGATCTGCAGATAACCCGGGACGCCGACCTGATCGCGGTGCTCGACGGCGGAAGGATCGTCGAGCGCGGTCCGCACGACGAGCTCGTCAGCGAGGGCGGCCTAGCGCGCCTGTGGGCGCTGCACTTCGAACGCGCGCCCGAGCCGTCACCCGTGGGGGCTGCCGTGGCGAGCCACTCGGCAGATCGGAGTGCCGGAAACGAGGTGATCGAGCGCATGAGCCGAGGCCGCCGCCTTGACGTCTACGACGCCTGGAGCGAGGAGCGCGGTACCCGCTGCGTGATCAAGGCACTGCGGGAGGACCGCGCCCACGAAGAGGGGCCGCGCGCTGACTTGCTCACGAGGGAGGAGCTGCTCGAGACGCTTCAGCCATTGGCACATGGTTGACGATTACGAGCATCGCCGACCGTCCGCTGATCGTGCTCGAGACGCTGCCCGGGGAACGTGCTCGATTGCATCGCGGACGAACCCAAGACGACGCTCTCGGCGCCGGAGCTCGCACACCTCGGCCTCCACATTGGCTCGGCGATCGCGGTACATGCACGCTCAGAGGCGTCCTCAATTGGGACCTCAAGCCGGCGATGTGATCGACGACCGGCTTTACTGGCGAAGCTGATCGACCTCTGCGCTCGCGCAGGCTCCGGGCCCGGCACCCACGGGATGGGCACCTGGCTCTACATGGCGCCGGAGCAGGGACGAGGCGGAGTGCTGGGTCCGGCGGCCGACGTCTGGGGCCTCGGCGCGGTCCTGTGCGAGATGGCGACCGAGCGAGCCGCCCTGCGAGCGATCCGGAGTACGAGGGCGTCTCGCACGGGCGACGACCGCGAGAGCGCCTCGGAATCGGAGGACCCGCCCTATCCCCGAGCTGGAGGGGCCCGCGCGCCCCTCAGGGCCCACCGCGACGATCTCCCCGCGGAGCTCACCGACCTGGCGGCCGAGTGCCTTGCCCCGACACCCGAGGACTGGCCGAGCGTGGACGAGGTGCTCGCCCGCCTCGAGCCCATCGCCGGCACGCCCGCGGAGAAGCGCCGCTGGTCCTGACGGGGCCCATGAGGAGTTCTCATCTTCGGCTCAACGTGTTCTCAGGCGCGGGGCCGATCCTCATGTCGATGCCGGCCGAAGCGACCATTGCCCTACGCGCGCCGTCCGAGCGGTGGGGCCTCGCTGAGGGCGAGGAGATCGCTCCCGGCCGCCATGCCCTGAAGCGGCTTGGCGGCGGGCATCGCTACGAGGCCTATCTCGCGTGGGACGTTCACCTGCACTCGATCGTCGTCGCGAAGGTCCTGCGCCCGCACCTGACCTCCGATGAGCGCGCGCTGCGGGACCTGATCGCCGAGGCGGACCTGTTGGCGCGCCTCGACCACCGGGTACTACTGCGCTCGTTCGGCTTCGAGCCCGAGGGACCGAGCGACGCACCTGGTGCTGGAGCACCTGGAGGGGCCGCGGCTCTCGACCCTGGTGCGCCGTTACGGGCCGCTTCCTGTGGAGCAACTCGTGCCCCTCGCGGTCCAGATCTCCGCGGTCCTTCACTACATGTCGGCGGAGGGCTTCGTGCACCTGGACATGAAGCCGTCCAACATCATGATGAGTGCGCCGCCGCGCCTGATCGACCTCAGCATCGCCCGGTCCGTGGACGAAGCGGCCGAGCTCCGGACTCCAGCGGGGACCGACGCGTACATGGCCCCGGAGCAGTGCCGACCTGTCGAGCTGGGCCCGGTCGGAACGGCCGCGGACATCTGGGGCCTCGGCGCCACGCTGCACCGCGCCGCCAAGGGCGAGCGCCCGTTTCGCGACCCGGAACCGGAGGCGAGCGACCCCGAGCGGCGCTGGCCCCAGCTCACCGAGGAGCCCGCGCCGGCGGGCGGGCGGGTTCCGCTCGCCGTGTCCGCCGTGCTGACCGAGTGCCTCAGCTTGGGTCCGGCTCGAACGCCCGCGCGCCGTCGAAGTCGCGGAGGCGCTGGAGCCGGTTCTGGAGGGGCTTCCGAAGCCGAGGCTGTCCCGGCTCAAGCCTCGGCTCTAGCCGGTGGGCCCGCCGAGGCTGACCGCGCCGCGGCTGCTGATTGCGCTCGGGATCGTGATGGTGATCGGGGCCCTCATCGCACTGCCGAGTCTGCTCGACGGCGACTCGGGATCGCGGAACGGGGCCGTTGTAATCGGTGGGCAGAGGGACTCCGGCGACCGAGCGAAGCGGAAGGACGGCGGCCGGCCAAGTCGCGAAACTGATCCGGCGGACGTTGCCCCTGAACCCGCGCCCGCTGCGCCCGAGGCTCCCGCGCCGGCGCCTCCCGTAACCGCGACCCCCGTCCCCGAAGACGAAGTGGAGGATGATGTTGGGGACGACGACGCAAGCGACGGGGGCACAGACGATTGACCGAGGACAGTCGATCCCTGCAGAGCCGGCTTCGATCCGCGCCCTTCCTGCGCAGCGTCCGCACGCGGATCATCGCCTCGTACCTGATCCTGCTGACGCTCGGGACGTTGGTCTCCGTCCTCGTGGTCCGCCAGATCCTGATCGTCCGCCTGGAGGACCGGATCGAATCTCAGCTCACGCAGGAGGTCCAGGAGTTCCGCCGCCTCGCCAGCGAGGGTATAGACCCCACGACGGGGGAGCCGTTCGGTCGCGACGTCGATCGGCTCTTCTCGGTCTTCCTCGCGCGCAACGTCCCCGCGGAGGGTGAGGAGCTGATCGCGATTCCCCGCCGCGGCGCACCGCGGTACCGCTACTCGGAGCGCGCCCAGAGGGCGGTTGAGCAGGGGGGCTTCGATCCCTCGCTGATCGATCGCTGGCGGACGCTCGAGGGCGTCGACTCCGGTGAACTGGACACCACGGCGGGACCGGTGAACTACCTGGCCGTGCCGGTGGAGCGCGGCGGCGAGACCCTCGGTTCGTTCGTCGTCGTCAACTTCTCCGAAGAGGAGCGCGAGGAGGTCGAGGATTCCGTCTGGATCCTCGCCTTGGTCTCCGGAGGCGTCCTGATCGTCGGCACCCTGCTCGCTTTCTTCGCGGCGGGACGGGTGCTCGCCCCGCTTCGGGAGCTGCGCGACGCCGCGCGCTCAATCACCGCGTCCGACCTGACCCGGCGGATCGACGTCGAGGGCGACGACGAGATCGCGCGAGCTCGGCCGCACCTTCAACGCGATGCTCGACCGCCTGGAGGACGCGTTCGCGCAGTCAGCGGGAGTTCATCCGCGACGCCGGGCACGAGCTGCGGACGCCGATCACGATCATCCGCGGGCACCTCGAGCTGCTCGCGAGCGAGTCCGGAGACCACGCTGAGACCGCCGGGATCGTCACCGCGGAGCTCGATCGGATGAGCCGCTTCGTTGACGACCTGCATGGTTCTCGCGAGGTCGGAGCGGCCCGGACTTCCTCGAGCTGCGCACGGTCGTCGCTCGGCCGACTTCACGCGCGACTTGCGCTCCCGAGGCGGAGCAGCTGGGCAACCGGAGCTGGGTGCTCGACTCGACCAGCGGACGGTGTCGTCGTCGGCGATCCACAACGACTCACCCAGGCGATGGTCAACCTCGCGGACAACGCCGTTCAGCCACACCGGCGAAGGGGACGAGATCGGGATCGGCAGCGCCGTCCGGGGCGACACCGCCCGGCTGTGGGTGCGAGACACCGGGACGGGAGTCGCGCACGGCGATCGCGAGCGGATCTTCGAGCGGTTCCAGCGGGGCCGCGGCACGCGGCGCTACGAGGGCACCGGCCTCGGGCTCTGCGATCGTGCGGGCGATCGCCGAGGCGCATGGCGGATGGGTCGAGCTCGAGCGGCGACCAGGGCGAGGGAGCGCGCTTCGAGGTCGTGCTTCCCGGTCGATCGTACCGAGCCGGCCCCCAACGGCTGGCCGAGAAAGGCCGCCAGGGTATGAGCCGGATCCTGATCGTCGAGGACGAAGCTCGCCTGGCGCAGCTTCCTCGAGCGCGGCCTGCGATCGAACGGCTATGCCCCGAAGGTGGTCGACGACGGCGATTCAGCTCTCCGGTTCGCTGACGACCGGCGACTTCGACCTGGTGATCCTCGACCTTGGGCTGTCCGGACCTCGACGGCATGGACGTCCTGCGACGGCTGCGCGCGCGTGGCGAGAAGATGCCGGTGATCATCCTCACCGCGCGCGACGATCCGCAGGACCTGATCGGCGGCCTCGACGCGGGCAGCGACGACTACGTCACAAAGCCCTTCAGCCTCGACGAGCTGCTGGCGCGGATCAGGGTCCGGTTGCGCGCCGAGGGCTCCGGGGAGCAGACGGTGCTCGAGGCGGGGCCGGTGGCCCTCGACCTGCGGACGCGCCGTGCGACGCGTCGACGGGTCGCACCGTTGAGCTGACCGCGCGCGAGTTCACGATGCTCGAGACGTTCATCCGTCATCGCGGCCAGGTCCTGGCCAAGGAGCAGCTCCTCTCCCAGGTCTGGGGTTACGACTACGACCCAGGCTCCAACGTCGTCGAGGTCTACGTCGGCTACCTGCGCCGCAAGCTCGGCGACCGGGGTGATCGAGACCGTGCGCGGGATGGGCTACCGGCTGCCGACCTGAGGGTTCTACAGCTCGAGCAGGACGCCCTCGGGGCCGAGGTTGAGGATCCGCGTTTCGCCGATCGTGCTCTCCGCGCCCCAGCTCTCGTGGATGTGGCCGCAGACCGCGAGCGGCACCGAGCGCCGGGAGATCGCGTCGCGGATCGCGACGCTCCCGAGGTGGCGGCCGTTCGACTCGTCGACGTGGCCGAGTGGAGGCGAGTGGACCACCAGCATGGCGTCCTCGGGGCAGGCCTCCAGCTCGCTCGCCGCCTCCTCCTCGGTGAGGTCGAAGCTCCAGTCCCAGGGCGTGACCGGGACGCCCGCGCCGAGGCCGAAGAAGTCGGTGCCGTCGAGCTCGTAGCCCTCCCCGTGGAGGACGGTCGCGCCCTCCCAGTCCCGGCACGCCTCGCGCAGCGCCTCGTCGGTCTCGTTGTTTCCGGGCACCAGCAGGGTCGGCGCCTCGATCGGGCGCAGGGCGTCGACCGTCTCGGCGAGGCCGCTGTGGACCGAGGCGAGGTCGCCGGCGCAGACGACCGCGTCGGCCTCTCGACTGCGCTCGACCAGGCGAGCGGCGCCGGCGAGGTCGCAGTGGAGGTCTGAGAAGGCGAGGATCCTCATCGGCTCGCCGATGACGCTAGCGCCGTGGGGCGGCGGGCTCCGCGCGAGCCAGCTCGCGGAGGTTCTGGAAGGCGCGGCCGACCAGCAGCACGATCATCACCGTCGCGATCGCGAGGCCGATCACGTCGAGGACGGTGAGGTCGACGTCGACGAGCGTGAAGTCGAGGCCGAGCTCGAGCGCCAGGGCGGTGTTGAGCGCGATCAGGATCGCCCTGATCTCGGTCGGCCCGAGGAATCCGTAGCCGAGCCGGAAGCGGCCGAAGGCCATGCCCTCGGCGGCAGCTTCACGGCGAGCCACGGCACGAAGCGGCGCTCGAACGGGCGAGCAGGAAGTTCGGCTCCCGCCCCGCCTGGACCCCGCGCTTGCCCGCAGCTTCCACGCCTGAGAGAGACCCCGAGGTGTGACGGACGTTACGAAGTATGAGCGTTTGCTTGCAAGTGTGACCGGTGTCACACATATTTCGCCGAACCGGGGGCATCCTCACGCGCCGTAAGACACGGATCACCCCCCGGGCCGCGCGTCCCGATGACGCGCACCGACGAAAACGAACGTCCCGGGGACTGACCGCGAGCCGCAAAGGCGCAGAGGCAATCCGGGGGCCCCACCGCGATATCGGCGGCGGGCTTTGCCCGTTCGGAGCTGCGCGTGGTGAGTGGGACCGAACGGAGGTGGTGCTTCCGTGCCACAGAGAAAGAAGCTTGCGATTCCCGTGGCCACGCTGGGCGTGGGCCTCGGGCTTGCCGCGACCGCGTTCGCCGCGGTCGGCGATCAGGATGTCGCCGAAGGCCGCGCGGATGGCGAGATCGCCGAGATGCGCGTGATCGAGCGCGGCAGCGAGCGGTTCGACCGCGCGGTCACCGACCATCGCACCGAGCAGCTCTCGGGCCGCTATCGCGACCTCTACGCGGAGGCCGAGAAGCTCGACGCGACCCCGGCGCGCAACGTCGTCGCCGGCTCGGATGAGCCGTCGGTCGCCGAGCTCGAGCAGGGCCTTGACGGGCTCAGGGACCGCGTCGCGGAGGCTCGCGAGGCGGCGCCCGCGGAGTCCGGCGACTACGGGCTGGTCGGCGGCGTCACCCAGGAGACCCTGGACTCGATCGCCGCCTGCGAGTCCGGCGGGGACCCGACCGCCGTCAACGCGGCCGGCTACTACGGCAAGTACCAGTTCGACATGGGTACCTGGCAGTCGGTGGGCGGCACCGGCAATCCCGCCGAGGCGCCCGAGGCCGAGCAGGACATGCGCGCCTCGATGCTCTACGCGCAGGCGGGCAGCTCGCCCTGGCCGGTCTGCGGCGCGTAGCGCCCCGCTCGATACCCATTCACTCGGCGAGAGCCCCGGCATGGCCGGGGCTCTCGCACTTTGTGAGGTTGAACGGCGACCCTCGCCTACTGCCAGACGCTCACGATCACCGCGACCAGGACCAGCTTCACGATCCAGTCGCCGGCGTGGATCGCGGCGAGCCTCACGGGCGTGTTCTCGTGGATCACAGCGCCTGTCCAGAGGACGAGCGGGAACCCGACCCACAGCGCCGCTCCGAGGAACAGGCCGCCGGCGAACGTGTCGATCGCGCCCTGCGAGGCCAGGCCCGCGACCACGAGGGCGAGGACCAGGCAGCGCCCGAGCTCGACGGCGAGCTTCCAAGGCGGCGGCTGTCCGTCCGCCGCGGCCGCGTCGCTGACCGCGGCCAGCTGCTCGCCGAACACGCCGTAGTAGATCGCCCCGGATACGAACGCCGCGACCGTCGCGACCGCGACCGCGAGGAGATCGATATCAGGCATCGATCCCACCTCCCTCGAGCCCGGACGAGAGCGCAGCGAGGCGCTCTCGCCAATAGGCCTTCATCCGCTCGGCCTCCGCGGTGTCGGGCAGCCGCGCGTGCTCGAGCGCCACCGTGCTCTTCGCCTCGCCCTTCGCTTCGAAGGAGACGTTGACTCGAGTCTCGCCGTCGCCCCAGTCGAAGCGGGCCGACCTCGGCCTCGTCGCGGTGCGCTCGCGAAGCTCACCGTCGGGCAGCCAGCGACGGCGCGGCGACTCGTCGACGAACGCCTCGTAGAGGCGCTCGACCGGGACGGCGACGGTCTTCTGCGCGGTGACCGCGAAGCCGTCCGACCCGTTGGCCGACCGCGCGCCCCATGCGGGCGCGCTCGTAGCTGACCGTGACCGCCTGCGAGCTCCACCCGTCGACCTCCTGCGCCTCGCGAAGCCAGCGGGCGGTCTCGGTGTGGGTTCGCTCGGAGGCGCCCCAATCGTCGAGCAGCTCGAACCACTCCTCCCAGCCGCGCCCGGTCCGCTCCCGGATCACCTCGTCCGAGACCGTGAGCGCCGGTCCCTCGGCCGCCTTCGGGTCCTCCGCGGCGAGCAGCTTCGCCCGGGCCGCGGTGTAGCTCTCGCCCGTCTTCTCCATCCGCGAGCGGACGAGACGTTTGAACGACTTCTGCCTGGTCATCAGGTGCTCCTTTCGACTGGCGGCGGCTCCGCGACTCACGCTCACGGCGCCCCGCCGGAAAGGGCAACGCTGACCGGCGCCCCGAGGACTCGAGCCCCCTTTGCCCCCGCTTGAGCCGGCGGCGTGAGCGCCGGAATCGGGGGTTAGGCGCGGGACGGCGCCGGGAAAAACTGTATCGCCCAGTACGACGCTGGAGGCGGCCGAAATTCATCGGTCGAGCTCGATCGGTTCCCTTTCGCTTTTCGGGTCCGGTGCCGATGGGATACGGGATGGCGCCCGCCGACGACTACGTCCTCGTCCAGGGGATTCGCGATACCCGCGGCGCGCTGGACCGCTGGCAAGCCGATCCGGGGCCGATCCTCGGCCGCTGGTTCGCGCTCAGCCTCGCGATCGCGGTCGGGCTCGTGCTCGCCGTCTGGGCGGTCGCCTCGGTGCAGACACCGGATCCCGCCGTGATCTACATCCCGGGCCTCGACGGCAGCCCGACGCCGGGCGAGCTCGCCGAGATCGTGGCGCGCAACTGGCTCGTGCTCGCCCTTCATGCGATGGCCTGCGTCGCGGGCTTCATCGCGGGAAGCTCGATGCGCCACGAGGCGGATCGGCGCACCGGCCTCTCCCCGTCCTCCCCCACGCGCTCCCCGAGCTGGTCGCCGTCTTCCTCCCGCTCGCCGCCTGGCTCGTGGCGAGCCGCCGCGACGAGTGGGATCAGCTCCTCGCGGCGACCTTCGTCACCGTCGTCGTCGCGATCCCGATCCTGCTCGCGAGCGCCGCGGTCGAGCTGCTCGTCTGGCCCGATCTCCTGCGACTGGCCTCGCCTTTCGCGTAAGCGCTACGCCGCCTCCCCGTCGGGGTCGTCCTCGGGCTCGCCGATCAGCGCCCGGCGAAAGACCCGCCGCTCGTCCGCGAAGAGGAAGCCCCAAAGGTGGCTTCGCTCGAGCAGCGTCCGGCGCTTGGTCTCGAGGACCGCCTGGCGAGGCAGTCGCGCGATCGTCGCCGCCAGCTCCAGCGAGCGGGCGACGACGTCTCCCTCGGCGACCTCGCGGACGACGCCGAGCCGGACCGCCTCGGCCGGGCCGACGATGCGGCCGGTCAGGCAAAGGTCCTGGGCGACGGTGGCCGGGAGGACGGCGCGGGCGGCGGCGTAGCTCGGCGGGATCCCGCGGGGCAGCTCGGGATAGCCGAACTCGGCCGCCTGCCCGGCGATCCGCAGGTCGCACAGAAGCGCCAGCGCGAAGCCCCCGGCGAGCGCGGGCCCGTTGACCGCGGCGATCACCGGCCGCGAGCAGTTTCCGACCGCCTCGAAGGCGGCGGTGCTCGTCTCGACCAGGGCGCGGCGGTTGTCGAGGTCGCCGCCGAACTGGGTGACGTCCATCCCGGCGCAGAACGCGGGGCCGGCGCCGGTGAGGATCACGCAGCCGATGCCGTCGTCGCCGCTGAGGCCGGCGAAAGCGTCGGCGAGCTCGCGGCGGAGCTCGATCGAGAGCGCGTTGCGCTTCTCCGGCCGGCGCAGGGTGACGAGTGCCAGCTCGTCGCGACGCTCGATCGAAAGCAGGTCGGTCACAGTGAGGCGATCGTATTCTGGAGCTGGGGGCCTGGCTAGGGGGTGCGCGCTCAGGCGGCGGCCCGGCCCTCGGGGGGCTCCCGGCGGGCGCCGCTGGAGCCGCGTGACGTCCGCGCGCCGCTCGCGCCGGAGCGGGCTGAAGCTGCGCACCTGCTCCTCGAGACAGCGCCGGCAGCTGCATTCCGGGATCGCCAAGCCGGTGCAGGGGCAAATCGCGGAAGGCCACTTGCTGCTCGGCACCTCGGCGTCAACCTAGAACCGCCGCCGGACGGTGCGATGATCCGCCGCGATGGCGACCGCGAAGGAAGCCCACGACCCGGGTCCGGAGGAGCGGCGCAAGAAGCCGGGAGAGGCGATCGCCGAGGCGCGTGTGCGAGTCCCGACCCGCGGCAACCGCAAGCTCGAGCGCTTCCTCGAAGGGGTCAACGCCGATCAGCAGGTGCGGGCGTGGTGGCACATGGCCCAGATCACCTCCGAGCGGTTGGGGATGTCCGACCACTCCTGGGTCCACGTTCAGATCGTCCTCAACATCGCCCTGCGACTCCTGAGGCTCCTGGACCGCGCGGGGGTGGACGGCGCGATGAAGGCCGACCACGGCATGAACGAGCGCGACGCCGAGGTCGTGGTCGCCGCCGGCGCCCTCTTCCACGACATCGGCATGTCGATCCACCGTGCCGACCACGAGGCGTACAGCCTCTTCCTCGTCGAGCCGAAGCTGCGCAAGCTCCTCGACGGCTGCTATGAGGACCCCGAGCTGACCGTGGTCATCTCCGAGGCCCTGCACGCGATCATCGGCCACCGTCGCCGCGGCGAGCCCTACACGCTCGAGGCCGGGGTGGTCAGGGTCGCCGACGCCCTCGACATGGCCCAGGGTCGCTCCCGGATCCCGGTCGAGTCGGGACAGGTCGGCATCCACGCGCTCTCCGCGGCCGCGATCGACGAGGTCCGGATCGAGCACGGAGAGACCCGTCCGGTCCGGATCGAGATCGTCCTCAACAACTCCGCGGGGATCTTCCAGGTCGACGATCTCCTCGCCACGAAGCTCCGCGGCACCCCCCTCGCGGAGCACCTCGAGGTCGTCGCCGAGGTCGAGGGCGAGACCGAAAAACGGCTCCTCACGGGCTTCCGGATCCCTGAGTAGGGGTTTCAGGCGGGCGAGAAACAGCAGGACACCAAGGAGGGCATTGGCGCCACGAGCGACATGGTGATCGCCCTGGCTCTCTAATAATCAGAGGTCCGTGTTCACGGAAGTCTTTCCGATCATCAGCACGCCCGACATGGAGCGCGCGCTCGGCTTCTACCGGGACCTGCTCGGCGCCGAGGTGGAGTACAAGTTCCCGCCGGAGGGTGAAGTCGAATACGTCAGCCTTCGGATCGGCGACGACACCCTCGGGATCGGCCGCGATCCCGAGCTTGCCGCCGGGGCAGGGGGCCAACGATTCTCACTGTGGGTTTACGCCGAGAGCTGCGACGAGGCGGTGGAGCGCCTGCGCGCCGGCGGCGCCACCGTCACCGAGGAGCCGGCGGATCAACCCTGGGGCGAGCGCGTCGCCAGGGTTCTGGACCCGGACGGCAACGAGGTGATCGTCGGCCAGCTGGCTCCGGCCTAGACGCCCGCCCCCTCGCCCCCGCGGCCCTCGCCGCCGGCGAAGCGGGAGGCGCCGCGGACGCCGGTCTCGACGGAGGCGAGGCCGAGCTGGGCCTCGAGGGCAAGTCCGTCGGCGAGGGGCAGGGTGGAGCCCTCGATCGCCGCGCGGCGGTCGGTGAGCATCGTCTGCTGCGGGAAGCCGGCGAGTCCCTCCGCGAACTCGAGGGCCCGATCGAGGTGCCCTCCGGGCTGGGTCACCTCGGTGAGGAGGCCCCACTCGAGCGCCTCGTCCGAGTCGACGATGCGGCCGCTCAGGATCATGTCGAGCGCGCGGCCGAGCCCGACGATCCGGGGAAGGCGCTGGGTGCCGCCGTCGATCAGCGGAACGCCCCATCGCCGCTCGGGGTAGCCGAGCTTTGCGTCCGAGGTCGCGATTCGCAGATCGCACCAGAGCGCCAGCTCGAGCCCGCCGGCGAGGCACCAGCCCGAGATCGCCGCGATCGCGGGCTTCGTCGGGGTGAGCCGGGTGAAGCCCATCGGCCCCTCGGGCCGGTCGACCCACTGTCTGCTCTCCTCGGGGCTGATCCCGCCGGCCGCCGCCTCGCTGAGCGCCTTCAGGTCCGCGCCCGCGCAGAAGGCGGCGTCGCCGGCCCCGGTCAGGACCATGATCCGCGCCTCGTCATCGGCCTCGAAGCGCCGGTAGCCGTCGAGGAGCTCGCCTGCGGTCTCGCGGTCGACGGCGTTTCGCCGTTCCGGGCGATCGATGGTCAGGACGGCGGCGGCCCCGACCCGCTCGTAGCGGACCCTGGACACGCCGCGATCCTATGCGCCTATCGCTCCTCCGGCGCCTGCGGGAGCTTCTCGAGGAGCGGCAGCGGGTCCTCCGCCTCCCCGTACGGATCGGCGCCGACGTGGACCTCGAAGTGCAGGTGCTCGCCGAAGCAGCTCCCGGTGCAGCCGACCGCGCCGATCCGCTGTCCCGCCTGGACTGCTTCTCCCTGCTTGACCGACGCCGGCTCGAGCATGTGGAAGTAGTTGTAGGTGCGGTCCTCGTCGGGGTCGTGGATCGAGACGTAGTTGCCCCGGCCCCCGTCCGAGCCGACCTCGACCACCTCGCCGTCGGCAACCGCGACCAGCGGGGTGCCCGACGCGGCGAACACGTCCTGGCCCTCGTGCACATGACCCGAGCGCGAGGCGCCGAACTCGGCGCCGGCCTCGCCGAAGTCGATGGTCGCCGAGACGATCGGGTGGAAGGGGCCGTCCAGACGCTCGCGTCGGGCGTCGCGGGCGCGCTCGTCCGCGGCGCGCAGGTCGCTGAGCGTGGTTCCGCCGCGCTTCAGCGAAGCGTTCGCGCCGCCCGCGTTTGCAGCGTCGTCGAGCATCGGGGCGGCGGCGAACGCCGGCGTCGCGGCGATCAGGAGGCCGCCCACGGCGGCGCCGAATCGATGGGTCATTCGCATTCTCGTTCACACCTTTCTCTTGCGCCTACGGGGTTAGCTGTCGGGCTCGCGCGGAGAAAGGCGCGCTAACGGCGGCTCAAGCGCCGGATTCGCCCCAAGAAAAGGCCCCTTCGGGCCTGGGTCCCCCGTTGGGCGCCATCGGTCGGCGCCCATTCGGCAATTGGCGGGACTAATTGAACCTACGCGGCCGGACTCCTTCCGCAACGGATCTGTGACGAACGTCACAGAGCGGTGCAAAATCGCCTGCATACGGCGGCGTCGGAGGAACCGGCGCGGGCGCTGTTAGGTGCCGTTAACGTCCCATCCGTGCGCAGGGTCGGGGCAGTTGCCGCAGTGCTGGGGATGTTCGCCTTCGCGCCGGCCGCGGAGGCGGCGGTGCCGAGCGTTTTCGGCGGCGACGTCGCCTGTGCCGTTCAGGCCGACCAGGGCGGCGTTCGCCTCTGCTCCGGCGAGACCGCCACCTTCGACGGAACGAAGCTCGACGTAAACGTGATCCTCCCTCCGCAGGACCAGGGCGACGGTCCGTTCCCCGCGATCGGCACCTTCCACGGCTGGGGCGGCTCCAAGATCGGCCTCAACGACCGAACGCGCGACTGGGCGAATCGCGGCTACGCCGTGTTCAGCATGAGCGACCGCGGTTGGGGCCAGTCATGCGGCGCGGTCGACCCGGAGCGGGCGAATCCGACCGTGTGCGGAGAGGGCTTCAACCACCTGATGGACACGCGGTTCGAGGTCCGCGACGCCCAGCACCTCTTCGGCCGCCTGGCCGACGAGAACATCGTCATCGGTGACCGGATCGGCGTCACGGGCCCCTCCTACGGCGGCGGCATCTCGATGGCACTCGCCGCGCTCCGAAACCGGGTGATGATGCCCGACGACAGCCTCGTCCCCTGGACCAGCCCCGACGGCAAGCCGATGCAGATCGCCGTCGCGGCGCCGGAGATCCCCTGGACCGACCTCGCCTACTCGCTGATGCCCAACGGGCGAACCCTCGACTACGTCGCGGATTCGCCCTACCTCGGCCCGGACGGCGAGGCGCCGATCGGCGTGCTCAAGCAGTCCTTCGTCGCCGCCCTATACGGCGTCGGCCTCGCGAGCTCGAACTACGCGCCGCCGGGGACCGAGCCCGACGCCGACCTGACGCGGTGGTACGCGCTCGTCAACGGCGGCGAGCCCTACGACGCGAACCCGGAATCGCAGGACCTGGTCGACGAGATCACCTCCCATCACTCCTCGTACTACATCCCCAGGGCCACCGGCTACGGGGCCGAAGGCAGCCAGACCGCGCCGGCGCCGCTTCTGATCTCCAACGGCTGGACCGACGACCTGTTCCCGCCCGACGAGGCGATCCGCTTCTACAACCGCACCCGCTCGGAGTTCCCGGCCAACGACATCTCGCTCTTCTTCCTCGACTACGGCCACATGCGCGGTCAGAACCGGGACACCGAGGTCGGCCCAGCTTCACGCTGTCCAGGAGACGCTGGTTCGACCACTACCTGAAGGGCCAGGGCCCGAAGCCCGCGCAGGGAGCGACCGCGATCAGCCAGACCTGCGGCGAGGAGGACTACGCCACGCCGGCTGCCGGACCGTTCACCGCTCCCACCTGGGACGAGCTCTCGCCCGGTGAGATTCGCCTCGTCGACAACACCTCGAAGACGATCCCTCCCGCCGGCGGCAGCCCGCAGGACGGCCAGGCCTTCGACCCGGTCGCCGGCGGCGGCGCCTGCGCGAGGACGAACGGCTCCGACAAGCCCGGCACCGCGAGCTACCGGATGGAGCCCGCGGAGGGCGGCGGCTTCACGCTGATGGGGTCACCGACGGTCCTCGCCGACATCACCTCGTCCGGCCCGCACTCACAGATCGCGGCCCGCCTGCTCGACGTCGCCCCCGACGGCCAGCAGACCCTCGTCGCGCGCGCGGTCTACCGCCCGGAGCCGAGCGGCCGCCAGGTCTTCCAGCTCCACCCGAACGGATACAAGTTCGAGCCGGGACACATCGCGAAGCTCGAGCTGCTCCCGAACGACTCGCCCTACGCTCGCGCGACCAACGGCCAGGCTCCGGTCACGGTCGCCAACCTCGAGCTGCGCCTGCCGATCCGCGAGCGCCTCGGCGAGCCGCTGCCGAGCGTCGTCCCCGAGGGCTTCCAGCCGGCGCCCGGAGTCCAGGCCGCGGGCCGCTGCGAGACCGGCCTGGTCGAAAAGGGAACGAAGCGCCGCGACCGGATCAAGGGCACGGCGGGCGGCGATCGCCTGCGCGGCGGCAAGGGCAACGACCGCATCTCGGCGAAGGACGGCGACGACTGCGTGGCCGGCAACAAGGGCAGGGACAAGCTGCGCGGCGGCAAGGGCGACGACACCGTCAAGGCGCAGGACGGCAAGCGCGACCGGGTCGCCTGCGGCCCGGGCGACAAGGACAAGGTCGTCGCCGACCGCAAGGACAAGGTGCGCGGCTGCGAGCGCAAGCGCCGGCGCTGAACGCGCCGGCGCCGCGGCCGGGGGACAGAGGGGTCAGACCCGTTTAGGTTTGTGGGCGGTAGGTGCCGAAGGCCCAGAGGTTTCCCTCCGGGTCGCGGACGGTGAAGTCGCGCGAGCCGTAGTCCGTGTCGGTGAGCTCGAGGGCGATGTCTCCCCCGGCGTCTTGCACGCGCTCGTACAGCGCGTCGACCTCGTCGACCGCGCAATAGATCAGGCGCCCGCCCGCGGGCAGGCTCTTGAACGGCTCCCGGCCGACGCCGGCGCTGGAGAGCATCACGACCGCCCCGCCGAAGGTCATCTCCGCGTGCACGATCGCCCCGTCGTCGTCGCGGTGCACCTCCCGCTGCTCGCAGCCGAGCGTGCGCTCGAGCCAGTCCATCGCCGCGTCGGCGTCCTCGTAGAGGGCACCGGGGTAGAAGGTCGCATTGATCGTCTCAGTGGTCATCGCTGGTCTCCTTTCGTTGGTCCGCCGTCAGCGTAGATCGGTGGCCCCCGCGGTGTCTTGTACGAAGTTGACCCGCTCTCAGGAGGCGTCGACGCCCAGATATCCCGGCAGCCTCGCGCCCGCGTAGGCGGCCGGCGTGACCCCGGCGAGCCGGCGGAACTCGCGGGTCATGTGCGGCTGATCGTGATAGCCGCACTCGCCCGCGAGCCGGGCCAGGTCCATCCCCGAGCCGGCGCGCAGGACGCGCGCCGCGCGGTCGAAGCGAACGATCCGGGCGGCCGTCTTCGGGGGCACCCCGACCTGTTCACGGAACCCCGCGATCAGGTGCCTGCGGCTACAGCCGAGGCGTTCGCCGAGATCGCCGATCGGGGCCTGGCCGCCGCTCGCCCGCAGGGCCCGCCAGGCCCACTCGACGCTCGGCGACGGCGCCCGCGCGGCGGCGATCCTCCGCTCGATCGCCGCGTCGAGGAGCTCAAAGCGCGCCTCCCAGCCCGGCGCGTCCTCGAGCGCCTCCGTGAGCCGACGGCCCTCGGCGCCGAGCAGATCCTCAAGCGCGACCACCGGTTCCGGCAGCTCGTGCATCGCCAGGCCGCAGAACATGTGCGCGCCGAGCGGCGAGAAGTCGACCTGCACGCCGGCCGACGTGCCGCTGAATTCGGTCGTCGCGGGAAGCCTCGAAAGCGGCGCCAGAAAGCTCGACGCATGGGATCGCGCCGGGACCCCCGGCGCCTCGATCTCCAGGGGGACGCCGAAGTTGACGATCAAGACGACGGTCGGCCGCGGAGCCTCGCGGCGGCGCAGGCTCGGGCTCGATTCGACGAAGCCGGTGTAGCCCTGTACCAGGCCCCGCAGCGGCTCCGCGGGAGCCGCTTCCGCGAGCTCCCAACGCCCCGCCTCGGAGCGCAAGGAGACGGTCATCTAGTCGCGGCGCAGGCGCTCGAGCTCGGCCCGCTCGCGGTCCTTGCGGCCCTCGAGCCGGATCTGAAGCAGCGAGAGGCCGACGACGAGGAGGGTGAAGAAGACGAGCACGCCGAGCGCGGAGAAGGTGATCACCTTGTCGTCGGTGCGACCCCACAGGCCGACGCCGTCCGCCGCCATCGCCGGGCTCACGGCGAGGAGAAACGCGACCGTGGTCAGCAGCGCGAGGCGGATCGAGCGGGCCCTGAGCACGAGCCGGACTCTACTATCCGCGCCTTCATGTCCGAGCTCGAGGCCCTCCTGCTCGGGATCGTTCAGGGCCTGACGGAGTTCCTCCCGATCTCCTCGTCCGGCCACCTGATCCTGGTCCCCTGGCTGCAGGAATACACGTTCCTGCAGGAACACGAGCAGTTCAACAAGACCTTCGACGTCGCCCTGCACATCGGCACCCTTGCGGCCGTGGTCGGCTACTTCCGGCGCGATCTCGGCGGCATGGCGACGGGCTTCGCCCGTACCGTGCGCAAGCGCTCGATCGGAGCCGGCGAGGAGCGGCTCGCCTGGGTGATCGTGATCGCGACGATCCCGGCGGTGATCGTCGGCGGCCTCGGCGAGGATTGGATCGACACTCACCTCGGCGAGCCCTGGATGATCGCGATCCAGCTGATTGCCTTCGGGCTCCTGCTCGCGCACGCGGACCGCACCGCGCAGCGCCGCAGGCTCGACTCGGTCTCGATCAGGGACGGGCTGATCGTCGGCACCGCCCAGGCGCTGGCGCTGGCCCCGGGCACCTCGCGCTCGGGAGTCACGATCACCGCCGGCCGCTACCTCGGCCTCGACCGCGACTCGGCGGCGCGGCTGTCGTTCCTCCTGCTCGTGCCGGTCACCTTCGGCGCGATCGTCGTCAAGGCCTACGGGGCGCTCGTCGACGGCCTCCCCGACGACGTCGCCGGGCCGATCGTCGTCGGCATCATCGCCTCCGCGGTCTCCGGATACCTCGCGATCGCCGGGCTGCTCCGCTTCGTCCGCACCCACAGCTACGACGGCTTCGTGGTCTACCGAGTCATCGTCGGCGTCGGCGTGCTCATCCTGATCGCGACCGGGGCCCGCGCGGCGACCTTCTAGGCGCAGGTGACTGTCCCGCCCGAGATCGAACTTCGCCCGATTGCCGAGGGCGATGCACGCGAGCTTCGCCGGATCCATTCCATCCCCGAGGTCGCGGGCCGCTGGGATCTTCCCGAGGACGACTTCCCCTGGGATGAGCCCGAGGTGACCCGCCTGACGATCGTCGTCGACGGCTCGGTCGCGGGGCTGATCCAGTTCTTCGAGGAACCCGATCCGAAGTATCGCCACGCCTCGATGGACCTATTCCTCGATCCCGCCGTGCACGGCCAGGGCGTCGGCACCGAAGCGGTGAAACGAGTGGTTCGCCATCTGACCCGTGACCGCGGTCATCACCGGATCACGATCGACCCCGCCGCCGACAACGCCGCAGCGATCCGCGCCTACGAGAAGGCCGGCTTCAAGCGCGTCGGAGTCATGCGCGGCTACGAGCGCGATGCCGACGGCAAGGGCTGGCACGACGGGCTGCTGATGGAGTACGTGGTCGGCGCGGCGCGTAGGCGAGCTCGGCGCCGGCGTCGCCGGAGGGCTGCCCAGCGACCACCAGCCAGTCGCCGCCGAACTCGAAGACGTCGTGGCAGAGGATCTGGTTGCGGGGGTCGTGCGCGTAGTAGTAGAGCGGGTGACCGGCGTAGGTCACCTGCTTGCGTCCATCCCGCCGCTCAGTCTTGCCGAGCAGGCCGCGATCGATGCCGGGGCCGGGATCGAATCTGCCGCGGGCGTAGAAGGGCGGCCAGGCCTTCGCGCAGGCCCCGTAGCACTTGCTCGCGTCGCTCTCCTCCTTGGTGAACAGGTAGAGGGCGCCGCCCTTGCTGTCGAAGAGCACGTCGCCATAGTCGCTCCCCCGCAAACGCACCGCGGTCTTGCGCTTCGGAGCCCGGTCGGCGGCAGGGGGCGGAGGGGATTTCTCGGCGGCGGTCTGCTTCGCCGTCGCGGTCGCCATCTCCGACATTCCCTCCTCGCCGCACCCCGCGAGCACCGATGCGGCGCCGACTGCCACAAGGAGGACGTTGAACCGGAAGCTCCTCATCGGTCGTGGTCTACCGGGGCCCGATAAAGATCAGCGAAAGCAGACGAGGCGCCGTTTCACGGGCGCCTCGCCGGCTCGAAGAGAAGGCGCGCGGACCTCGGGGCAGGGAATGAAGGCCGCGCGCCGCACGAGAGAGGAATCTCGTCTGGCGCGTATTCTGTGCACCCGGATCTCGGTGGGGGTGAAGATCCTGGGAACGCCCGACGACCCAGCCACCGGGTTTCCCTGCAAATTACGCGTAAACAACCTGTTAACGGCAAAATGAGCGACCTGACCGCCAACTACCATCCACTTCCGATGGAGCGCGCGCATACGCCGCTCGGGACGGGGACGCGGGGCCGATGAGCGCCCAAAAGGGCTCGATCCGGCTCGGAATCGTCGACTCGGACAGCGGCTTTCTTAAGGTGTCTGACCAAGCGGCTCGGTGCCGCCGGCTACGAGTACCGCGTGCTCTCGGGCGGGGTCCCCCCCGAGGAGCTGGTGGCGATGAAGCTGAACGCGCTCCTGATCGACCCGAGCGTGCTCCGCTCCGATCCCTGGGACTTCCTCGAGCGGGTCTGCAACCTGCTCCCGGGACTCGGCGTCGTCGTCTGCCGCCGCCAACTCGACCGTCGCCCAGCGCGTCCGCGGGCTGCGGATCGGCGCCGACGACTGGATCGCCAAGCCCTGCCATCCCGAGGAGGTCCTGGCCCGGGTCGAGGCGGTGGTCCGTCGCCACCGGCGCGGACAGCGCGACCGCGGACACCGGCCCGCTCGTCGCCGGCGAGCTCGAGATCCGGCCTGACCAGTTCCAGGCGTTCGTCGCCGGCCAGCCGGTCGGTCTCACCCGGCGCGAGTACGAGCTCCTTCACGTCCTCGCCGAGGCGCAGGGGCGGGTGATCGAGCGCGAGGCGGTCTACCAGAGCGTCTGGGGCTACGCGATGGCCCACGGCGACCGCTCGGTCGACGTCTTCGTCCGCAAGCTGCGGGCGAAGCTCCAGCGCCACTCACCCGGCTGGAGCTACATCCACACTCACTTCGGGATCGGCTACCGCTTCGATCCCGAGCCGGTCGCCGGCGAGGACGTCGAGCTCACCGGCGTTCCGGAGCCGGAGACCGAGGCGAGCGAGCCCGAGGAGTTCACAGGATTCAAACAGGAGTCTGAGCCCAGGCGCCTAATCTCAGGTGCGTGATCGAGCAAGCGATCCGCACCGCGATGCGCCGAGTCGGCTCCCGCTCGGAGGTCCTCGATTCCTGCCCGGTCTGCGGCGGGGCGGTCACGCCCGTCGCACGAGCGTGTGCGCGCGTGGCAGCGGCAAGTACGTCGCACCGCGACTGCGCCGAGTACCGAGCACGGCGCTAGCCGCCCCGACGTTCACCGCGCATTCACAGGCGGTTCACCAGGCCGTAACAGGTGGATCGTGTCGGCAGGAGAACCTTGGCCGACCATGGCGTCAGCTCGAACGACGTCGTGCGGGTTGGGCGCCTGGAGATCCGGCCGAGCGAGCACACCGCGCTGCTCGACGGGGTCCCGCTCGTGCTCACCGTCCGCGAGCCCGCGCTTCTCTCCGAGCTCGCCAGCCACCCCGACCGGGTGCTGACCCGGGAGGAGCTATACGCCGCGGTCTGGGGCGGCGACTTCCGCGCCAGCGACCGCTCGGTCGACGTCTACGTCAGCCGGCTGCGCGCGAAGCTCGCCGCCGTGATTCCGGGCGCCGCGTTCATCCACACCCATTTCGGGATCGGGTACCGCTTCTCGGCCGGCGCGCCTGAGCAGGGCTTTTACATCCTTTTCACATCCGCGCCACAGCCGCGTAACAAGCTGGCTCCGCCCGAGCGGCTGAGGCTGCCAGCCGACAACGTCCAACCAACAGGAGGAAGCACTCCGTGAACATCCCCAAGACACTGTTTGCGCTCGTGGCCGCCGTCGCGCTGATGCTCGGCGTCGCGGCCTGCGGCGACGACGACGAGAGTCGAGCTCCGGCAGACGTCGAGGCGCCGACCGACCTCTCCGGCTCGATCTCGATCGACGGCTCGAGCACCGTGGAGCCGTTCGCGCAGGCCGCCGCGGAGCTGATCTCCGAAGGCAGCCCCGACCTCGAGATCACCGTCGGCGCCGCCGGCACCAGCGGCGGCTTCGAGAAGTTCTGCGCCGGCGAGATCGACATCTCCAACGCCTCGCGGGCGATCGAGCCCGAGGAGGAGGACCTCTGCAAGGAGGGCGGCGTCGAGTACACGGAGGTCCAGGTCGCCAACGACGGCATCGTCGATCGTCACCAACCCCGCGCTCGAGATCTCGTGCCTGACGACCGACCAGCTCGCGCAGCTCTGGTCCGACGACACGCGTCACCAACTACTCCGAGCTCGGCGACGACGCCGAGACCGGCGAGGCGCTCCCCGACGCCGAGGTCAGCCTCTACGGGCCCGGGCACCGACTCCGGGACGTTCGACTACTTCACCGAGGAGATCAACGGTGAGGAGGGCAAGAGCCGCAAGGAGTACACGCCGTCCGAGGACGACAACGTGCTGGTCGAGGGCGTCTCCGGCGACGAGGGCGGACTCGGTTACTTCGGCTTCTCCTACTACGAGCAGAACGCCGATTCGCTCAACCTGGTCTCGGTCGACGCCGGTGAGGGCTGCGTCGAGCCGAGCGCCGAGACGATCCAGTCCGGCGAGTACGCGCCGCTGGCGCGGCCGCTGTTCATGTACCCCTCGAACGAGGCGCTCGCGAACGCCCGAGGTCGCCGGGTTCATGGAGTTCGTCGTCGACAGCTACAGCGAGATCGCCGAGGCCGCGCTGATCGTCCCGATGGACGAGACGCAGGCCGAGGAGGCGCAGTCGAACCTCGACAGCGCGCTCGGGCTCCTCCTAGCGCGTTGGAGGCAACGGCGGCAAAGGGCGCGGCGCCGGGGGGGATCCCACCCCTCGGCGTCGCGCGCCGTCGCTGGGGCGAGGAGGTCATCCGCGCCCTCCTCTTCCTCGCCGCAGCGATCTCGGTCCTGACCACGATCGGGATCGTCTTCGCGCTGGTCGAGGAGTCGGTCTCGTTCTTCGGGGAGGTCGGGACCCGCTTCTTCACCGACAGCGACTGGACGCCGCTCTTCAGCGGATCCCGAGTACGGGATCTGGCCGCTTCTCAACGGCACCTTCCTGATCACCGGGATCGGGATCCTGGTCGCGATCCCGCTCGGGCTCGGCACCGCGATCTACCTCTCCGAGTACGCGTCCGCCGCGCGTGCGCCGGATCGTCAAGCCGATCATCGAGGTCCTGGTCGGCGTGCCGACGGTCGTCTTCGGCTACTTCGCGCTGACCTTCGTCACGCCGCTCCTGGTCCAGGACCTGCTCGGCGTCAACGTCCAGTTCAACGCGCTCTCCGCCGGGGTCGTCGATGGGGGTCATGATCATGCCGACGATCGCCTCGATCTCCGAGGACTCGATGTCGGCGGTCCCGCAGGGCCTGCGCGAGGGCGCCTTCGGCCTCGGCGCGACCGAAGCGCCAGGTCGCGACGCGGGTCGTCTTCCCGGCCGCGATCTCCGGCATCGTCGCCTCGATCGTGCTCGGGATCTCGCGCGGGATCGGCGAGACGATGATCGTCCTGATCGCCGCCGGCCTGAAGCCGAACGTCGGGCATCAACCCGACGGAGCGGCTTCGAGACGATCACGACCTTCATGGGGGCGACGGCGAAGGGGGACAACCCCGCCGGGACGATCGGCTACGAGTCGATCTTCGCCTGCGGGCCTGACGCTGTTCGTGCTGACGCTGATCATGAACATGATCGCGATCCGGTTCGTCCGGAAGTACCGCGAGGTGTACGAGTGATGGCGGCGTCCGCCGACCGCGGACGCGGCGACGATCGCCGTCGAGCGCGGGCTCGCGCCGCGAGGGCGGGGGCCAGGTGGCTCGAGATCGGCTTCCAGGCGCTCGCTGATCGCCTGCATCGTGATCTCGCTCGGGACCCTCGTCGTCCTGCTCGTCGACGTCCTCGCCGACGGGATCGGCAGCCTCAGCCCGAGCTTCCTCACCGACCTCCCCTCGCGGATCATCCCCGAGAACTCCGGGATCGGCCCGGCGATCGCCGGCACGCTCTGGCTGATGGTCGTCTGCGCCGCGTTCATCATCCCGGTCGGCGTCGCGACCGCGGTCTACCTCGAGGAGTACGCGAACCCCGAGCGGCGGATCAACCGCATCATCGAGGTCAACATCCAGAACCTCGCCGCGGTGCCCTCGATCGTCTACGGCGTGCTCGGCCTCGCCTTCCTCGTCCGCGGGCCGATCGGCATGGGCCGGATCCTGATCGCCGGCGGGCTGACCCTCGCGCCTGCTCGTCCTGCCGGTCGTGATCGTCGCCGGGCGCGAGGCGATCCGCGCCGTGCCGCCCTCGATCCGCGAGGGCTCGATGGCGCTCGGGCGCGACGAAGTGGCAGACGATCTGGAAGCAGACCCTGCCGGCCGCGCTGCCCGGGATCGCCACCGGGACGATCCTCGCGCTCTCGCGGGCGATCGGCGAGACCGCGCCGCTGATCGTCGTCGGCGCCGTCTGCCTTCGCCACCTTCACTCCCTCGAGCCCGACCGACGCCGTCACCGCGCTGCCGATCCAGATCTTCAGCTGGATCTCCGATCCTCGCGAGGAGTACAAGGTGCTCGCCGCGGCCGGGATCATCGTCCTGATGGGCGATCCTGCTGGCGATGAACGCGGTCGCGATCTGGCTGCGTAACAAGTACGAGAAGAAGTGGTGAGCAGGGAAGGGATTAGCCTTGGAGCGATCGGTGACTGAGCCGGAAGAGACCACGGACCGAGCACCACCCCGGGGTCGACATCCAGGCGCCACCGCGCAGGCGGCCGCGCAGGGCGCGGCCGCGCGGCTGCCCGAGCGTCGAAGCGCGAGCCCGTCTTCAAGCTCGAGGACGTGACCGTCGCCTACGACGGCAACCCCGCCGTCGCCGACATCTACGCTGGACGTCTACCGCAACCACATCACCGCGCTGATCGGGCCCTCGGGCTGCGGCAAGAGCACGCTGATCCGCTCGTTCAACCGGATGAACGACCTGATCCCGTCGGCGAGCGTCGACGGCAAGCTGCTCTACCACGGCCAGGACCTCTACGGCGCCGACGTCGACCCGGTCGAGGTGCGCAAGCGGATCGGCATGGTCTTCCAGAAGCCGAACCCGTTCCCGAAGTCGATCTACGACAACATCGCCTTCGGCCCGCGGATCCTCGGCATGAAGGGCGACATGGACGAGATCGTCCAGAAGGCGCTCGAGGGCGCGGCGCTCTGGGACGAGGTCAAGGACCGGCTCGACACGAACGCCTTCGGGATGTCCGGCGGCCAGCAGCAGCGCCTCTGCATCGCCCGCTGCCTCGCCGTCAACCCCGACGTGATCCTGATGGACGAGCCCTGCTCGGCGCTCGACCCGATCTCGACCGGGAAGATCGAGGACCTGATGCTCGAGCTCCGCGAGGACTACTCGATCGTGATCGTCACCCACAACATGCAGCAGGCGGCCCGGGTCTCCGACCTGACCGCGTTCCTGATCGTCGAGCTCGACGCCACCGAGAAGCACCGCACCGGGCGTCTGGTCGAGTACGACGAGACCGAGAAGATCTTCACCAACCCCTCCGACCAGCGGACGGAGGACTACGTCACCGGGAAGGTGGGCTGAGCCGTGGAGGTCCGGATCCACTACCAGGAGGAGCTCGAGTGGCTCGAGACGCGCGCGCTCGAAGGGCCTCGACATGGTCTCGGAGACGCTCGGCCGCACGATCGAGGCGATCGAGCACCAGGACACCGAGCTCGCCGAGCTCGTGATCGCCGACGACGACCGCATCGACGGCCGCTACCTGGAGGTGCACCAGGAGCTCCTCACCCTGCTCGCGACCCAGTCGCCGGTCGCGACCGACCTGCGCCTGATCTCGGCCCTCCTGCACGTGATGAAGGGGATCGAGCGGATGGGCGACCAGTGCGTGAACATCGCCAAGCTGATCCCGCTGACGGGCTCCGAGCCGCCGACCGACGACCGGATGCTCTCCGACATCATCACGATGGGCAAGCAGGCGCGCTCGCTGGTCACCCAGTCCAAGCACGCCTTCGCCGAGCGCGACGTCGACGCTCGCCCGCGACCTCGTCCGCCAGGACGACGTGATCGACAACCTGAACAAGGAGTGCTTCCGGACCGCGATCGAGATCGGCGACGAGCACGACCTGCGCGAGTGGGCGATGACGATGATGCTCGTCGCCCGCGCGATCGAGCGGATCGGCGACAACGCGGTCGACATCGGCGAGCAGGTCGCCTTCCTCGTCACCGGGCTCTTCCAGGAGTTCGAGGACGCCTCGCACCCGGGCGAGACCGCGCCCGCAGCCTCAGGCGCTGACTCCTCCGGATTCGACACCGTTTCGATGTAACGGTTCACGGCCGACGTGTTTGTCACCGTTGAGGACCGTGCCCGTGACCGAGGAACAAGCCACGCCGGATCGAGAAGATGGCCGAGACCGGCCGGCGGCTGAACCAGGACGAGCGCCTGCTCGCGATGGTCCGGCGCCTGCGCGACGCGCTTCCCGGCGACAGCCGCTTCGGCGACCCGCTCTCGGTCTCGGGCGACAAGCAGTCCGACCTCGTCGGCCGCCGGATCTCCGAGCTCTCCGCGGAGCGCCCCGGGGTCCTGCGCGAGGCCGGGATTCAGCGCGCTCCAGGTCTGGCAGGCGCTGCGCGAGGCGCAGGGCCGCGGCCGCGGCGAGGTCGAGTGCACGATCGTCTTCACCGACCTCGTCGAGTTCTCGAGCTGGGCCGTCGAGGCCGGCGACGAGGCGGCCCTGGAGCTTCTGCGCGACGTCGGCGAGGCGATCGAGCCGCCGGTGGCCGACCACGGCGGCAAGGTCGTCAAGCGCCTCGGCGACGGGATGATGGCGGTCTTCGCCGATCCCGACGACGCGGTCGAGGCCGTGCTCGAGGCGCGCGAGCGGCTCGCCGGGGTCGAGGCGCCGGCTACCGGCCGGTGATCCGCGCCGGCATGCACGTCGGCCAGCCGCGCGAGATCGGCGGCGACTACCTCGGCGTCGACGTCAACGTCGCGGCGCGGGTCGCCGAGGCCGCCGGCGGCGACGAGCTGCTCGTCTCCGAGCCGTCGTCGAGGCAGCTCGACGGCGACGCCGTGACGCGCCGAAAGAAGCGGCTCTTCCGCGGCAAGGGAGTGCCGAAGGACATGACGATCTACTCGCTGGAGGCGTGAGCTGACCGGCAGGAACGGAGAACGGCAGGGACGCCGGAGATCTCTCCCGCGCGCGGGCTCGGCGATCGACACGCTCGGCTACCTGCCGCGGCTCGTTGCCGGCGCGCTCGAGGACCTGCGCACGATCGCCGAGTCCGTCCGGGTGCTGCCCGAGGTCGCGCGCAGCCTGAGCCGCGATCGAGGCAGAGCGTCGACTCGATGGACCGCGAGGTGAAGCTGATGCGCCAGGGGGTCGACCAGCTCGGCGGCAAGGTCGACGGCCTCGACGTCGATGCGGAAGGTGGTCGACGGCGTCGACCCGCTCGGCGAGAAGGTCGAGGACCTGCGCCGAACGCTGCACCCGCTGAGCCGGATGAGCTACCGCCGGCGTCGCGACCGTCCGGCGACCGAGGAAGAGGCCGAGGCCGAACAAGGCCCGTGACCGGCGCGGGCCGGCCCCGGGGCTGCGCACGACCGGGCATGAGGCGGAGGAACCGGTGCACGCCGGCACCGGGGCGCTGGCGGCGCTCGCCGCACTGTCTGGTGCTCGCCTCGGCCCCGGCGACGCCGATGCCGGCGCCGCTGCGGGCCGGCGCGGCCGCGTCGACATCACGCCCGCCAACGGCGGGACGACGCTCGGCTACGTGCGCCCCGACATCACCGTCAAGGGCGTCCACACGCGCCTGATCGGCCGCGCGCTCGTGCTCGACGACGGCGACACGAAGGTCGCGCTGCTGGCCACCGACCTCGGCGTTCGCGCTCGACAAGGAGTCGCTCGTCGCCCGCGTCGAAGGACCTCGGCTTCACGCACGAGACGATCCTCTACACCGGCACCCACACGCACTCGGGCCCGGAGGAGCTCGCCGACTGGCAGGTCGAGCAGCTCGCCCAGGCGATCCGCGCGCGCCGACGCCGCCGCGTCCCCGCCCGGGCGGCGTGGGGGAGCGGCGACGGTGCCGCGGCGTCGAACCGCAACCGCTCGATCGAGGCGCACCTCGCCGAACTTCGGCATCGACCTCTTCTACGGCCAGGGCAGCCCCGAGCAGACGACCCGGCGGCGCGGACAGCACGCGCGACCTGCGCCTGCGCGTCCTGCGCGTCGAGCGCACCGACGGCACGCCGCTCGCCGCGTGGATGGAGTTCCCGGTCCACCTGACGACCTCGACGCCCGGCGGTCGACGTGTGGGACACCGACCTCGCCGGCGCGGCCGAGCACCACCTCGAGGGCGACGTCGGCGGCGACGGCTTCGTCGCGCTGTGGTCCAACGGCGCGTCGGGCGACCTCATGCCGCGTCTTCGACTCCTACAACGCGACCGCGACGATGGACCTGCTCGGCCGGCGCATCGCCGCCGAGGCCGGCCGCGCGTGGCGCGCGGCCGGGCGGCGGCTCGACGACGACCTGCCGCTCGACGTGCGCTGGACGCGCGCGTGCTACTGCGGCCAGGAGGTCGAGCCCGGCCGCAGCGTCGGCTCCGACGCCGGTGTTCGGGCCTGCCGTTCCTCGGCGGCTCGGAGGACGGCGCGTCGATCTTCCACGAGCCGCTGGCGACCGAGGGCCGGCGGCTGCCCGCCGAGGCGGCCGACCCGGTGCACGGCCGCAAGATCCAGGCCGCGCCGTCCGAGCCGCTCGGCGTCCACGAGAAGCAGCCCGAGGTCCAGGTGCTGCGGATCGGCGACCGGCTGCTGCTCGCCGCGCCGGGCGAGCCGAGCGTCGAGATGGGCCGCCGCTTCGAGGCCGCCGTGGAGCCGCACCTGCCGCGCCGGCGTCGCGCGACGCCGTCGTCGTCGGCCTCTCCAACGACTACCTCGGGCTACTTCACGACGCCCGAGGAGTACGAGATGCAGCACTACGAGGGCGGCCACACCGTCTTCGGCAAGTGGACGTCGCTGCTCGCCCGCGACGCGTTCGTCGGGCTGACGCGGGCGCTGGCGTCCGGCGGGCCCGCGCCCGCGCCCGTCGGCGCCCGGCGGCCTCGGCAGCACCGACAAGGGCACGCCCGACGTCGGCGGCGGCGGGGTCGCAGGGCAAGCTGCTCGAGGCGCCGCGCGGCGACGGTGCAGCGGATGAGCGTCGTCGACGTGCGCTGGTCGGGCGCGCCGAAGGGCGTCGACCGGCCGCTCGACGCGCCGTTCCTGACGATCGAGCGCCGCGGCGGCGGCGGCTGGCGCCGCGCGACTCCGACCTCGGCCTCGGCGTTCCTGTGGCGCGAGGCCGAGGGCGAGTACGGGCGCGCTACGACGTCGGGCCCGGCGCTGCCGACGGGCGCTACCGCGTGCGGATCCGGTCCGGCGGCTACGAGCTCGCCTCGGAGCCGTTCACGGTCGGTCCGCTCGAGCGGCCTCGTGCGTCCGCGGCGTCGAGGCGCGCACGCGCGGCGGCGCACGCGGCTCGTCGTCCGCGCGCAGAACCCGCCGCCGGACCCGACCCAGTCGCTGATCTGGCGCTCGCAGACGCCGGTCGGCAGGCAGGCCGTCGTCGAGCTCGACGGCGAGCGCCACCTGCGCCCGCTGGAGCGCCGCGCCGGGCGGGCTGGGTCGACGACGGTGCGCCGGCCAGTCGCGGACGGCGACGCAGGTCGAGGTCGACAGCCTCGTCGACCGATACGGCAACCGCGCCCGCGGCGCGCGACCGTTCGCCGTCGGCGAGCTCACCGTCCCCGAGTGGCCGCCCAACATGGGCGTCGGCGGCGGCCGCACCCCCGGGCCGTTCGGCGAGGGCCAGTTCCCGCCGTAATGAGCGGGGTGTGACCCCCTGGTCGAGACGCGGACAGGCCGGCGTCTGACCCCTGCGTCCCCGCTAGATGACGCGGGCTCGCGTCGAGCAGCAGTCCGCGGCCCGGGAAGGCCTCCGGCGCCGGCGGAAGGGGGGTGGAGCTCCATCACGAGCGGCGCCTCGTGGCCGGCGAGTAGCGGCGCGATCCGCTCCCAGGGCAGGTTTCCGCGGCCGGGCGGCAGGTGGAGGTCGAGGCGCAGCGGGTCGAGGCTCGCGGGGCCGCGGAGCCGTCCCAGCGGCGCGCCGAGGTTGTCGTGGACGTGGAAGACGCTGACGACGTCGAGGACCGGCTCGATCAGCCGCTCGACCGTGGTGTGGCGGAGGTCGGCGACGATGTGGGCGTGGCCGAGGTCGAGGCAGATGCCGACCCGGTCCGAGCCGATCCGGTGGGCGAGGCCCGCGCAGCGTCATCGGGTTCGCCGAGAGCGGCTCGATGCCCGGGAAGACCGGGGCGAGGTTCTCGATCGCGATCGTGACGCCGAGCCGCTCGGCGCGGAGCGCGAGGCGCGCCAGCGAGCGGGTCTCGAAGAGCAGCGCGCTCTCGGAGTCGGGGTCGTCGGGCAGGGCGCGGGCGTGGTAGACGACCTGCTCGGCGCCGATCTCGGCGGCCCAGGAGAGCAGGCCCTCGAAGGCGCGGTCGGCCTCCTTGGAGCCGACCAGCAAGCTGTTCGGGCCGTGGACGACCGTCCTCAGCCCGGTTGTCTCGAGCGTCGCCGCCAGGGCGGCGGCGTGGGCGGTGCAGAGCCGCGGGGTCGCGAGCACCGCCGCTGGCGGGGAGTGCACCTGGGCCCAGCCGAACCCGGCGGCCTCGAACGCCTTCAGCAGCGGCGCCGACGGCCACCAGCCCTCGGGGACGTTGAGGCCGAGCCGGCCCCGCAGGGCCTCGGAGCGTCCGATCCGATCCCGCGTGATGCCGGGATCGAGGGTCCTTCAGCGTTTCCTCGCCACTGCAGGCCACTAATTACGCGCGACCCCGCAAACTCCGTTATCGCCCGGTGACCGGCATGTGAAGAGGTTGTGTATGCCCGCCTGCGGCATCCGCTTTCTCTGACAACATGGGCTCCGGCCTCCTGATGCTCTGCGCCGCGATCGACATCGGCTCCAACACGACCCGCGTGCTCGTCGCGGAGCCGCTGGACGGCCAGCTCCGCAAGGTGATGGAGCAGCGCGCCTACACCCGGATCGGCAAGGCCTCGCGCCACGACGGCCAGATCGACGCCGAGCAAGATCGCCGAGGTCGCCGAGGTCGTCGCGACCCAGGTTCGGCTCGCCGAGGAGATCGGCGCCGAGGCGATCCGGATCGTCGCCACGGCGGCGATCCGCGAGGCCCGCAACCGCGACAAGGCCGTCGCCGAGATCGAGGCCGCGGCCGGCATGCCGGTGCAGGTCCTCAGCGAGGAGGAGGAGGGCCGGCTCGCGTTCATCGGCGCGACCAAGACCCTCGGCCATCCCGTCGAGGGCGAGATCGGCGTCGTCGACGTCGGCGGCGGCTCCTCCGAGATCATCCTCGGCACGGTCGCCGGCGGGCGTCCGCGAGGTGCGCTCGTTCCGGATCGGCTCCGGGCTCGCTCGCCGACGACTTCCTCGACGGCGATCCGCCGTCGCCCTCGGAGATCCGCAAGCTCCGCGACCACATCGACGACTTCTTCGCCGACGTCGAGGTCGACCAGCCCGAGCAGGCGGTGGCGGTCGGCGGCAGCGCGACCTCGCTCTCGAAGCTCGTCGGCAACGTGCTCGAGTACGAGACGCTCGAGCGCGCGGTCCGCGTCCTGGCCGGCGACCCGATGGACGACGTCGCCCGCCGCTTCGAGCTCGACACGCGCCGGGTGAAGCTGCTTCCGGCGGGCGTGCTCCTGCTCGAGAAGCTCTCCGAGCTGCTCGGCCAGCCGCTCCAGATCGGCAAGGGCGGGCTGCGCGAGGGCATCATCCTCGATCAGCTCACCAACGGCTCGTCGAACGGCCGGCCCTCCGTCCTCGCGGCGTAGGGACCGAGCGCGCCCCTTCACTGCTCGTTAGCACCGCCGTCCGGGCGGCTGCTTACCGTCGCCGCGGTGTCGGAGAGGGAGACGGGCCTGTTTACTCAGAGCATGGAGCGGTCCCGTGAGCGGCGGGCCGAGGCCCGCAGGTTGCGCCGGCGAAGGCGACTGCTCGCGATCGCCGGACCCCCGCTCGCCGCGCTCGTAGGCGCGCTCGCCGTGACCGCGGCGCCGCGGCTATGGGAGGGTCTGCCGAGCCTCGACGCGGTGGGTGCCCGGGCGAAGGCCAAGCCCCAGGCGCACCGCCTGCACGAGCTCGCCCTCGCCGCCAGGCGCGTGGAGAAGCGCTCCAATCGCAGCGGCAAGAGGTCCCGGCCCGCACACCGAGGGTCTGCCCTCCGCAGCGGACGCGGATCGCGCCCGCCGCTACATCGATTCGCGGGCAGGCTCGGTCTCCTTCGCCGTCATCGGCCCGGGCGGGCGCATGCGAAGCGCCGGCGGCCAGACGACCTTCGTGTCGGCGAGCGCGGTGAAGGCGCTGCTCCTCGCGGCCGAGCTGCGACGGCTCGACGCCGAGGGGGCGCCGCTCGATCGGGCCACTCGGGACGCGTTGCGGGCGATGATCACCTACAGCGACAACGACGCGGCCGACACGATCTATTACCGGGTCGGCGACGCGGGGTTGACGGACGTCGCAGCACGAGCGGGGATGGAGAGCTTCTCGGTCGCCGACTACTGGAGCAACGCGCAGATAACAGCCGAGGACATGGCCCGGTTCTTCTGGCGCCTGGACGCGGTCTTCGACGGGGCGCACCCCGAGTTCGCCAAGGGGCTCCTCGGCAGCGTCGTCGAGGAGCAGCGCTGGGGGATCCCGGCCGCGGCCGGCGACCATTGGAGCGTCCGCTTCAAAGGCGGCTGGCGCTCGACGGCCCTCGGCGAGCTCGCGCATCAGGCGGCGGAGCTACGGCGCGACGGCGAGCGGATCTCGATCGCGGTGCTGACCGACGCGCAGCCCTCGCAGGCCTACGGTCAGGAGACGATCCGAGGCATCGCCGACCGGCTCCTTCCGGGCTAGTAGGCGGGCAGGCGGGCCCTGACGATCGCCGACGCCGGCATGCTCGTGCGACCCGGTGCGTCTCGCGGATCTCGATCTCCGAGAATCCCGCCTCCGCGAGCCCTCGCGCGGAACTCCGCCTCGCGTCAGGGCGCCGGCGATGCAGCCGGTCCACTGCCGCCATGTCGCGGCGCGTCGCCTCGTCCATGTCGGGATCGGCGATCACGTCGGTGACCGCGAGCCGGCCGCCCGGGCGCAGCACCCGGGCGGCCTCGCGGAAGCACCGGCCGGCTTGTCGCCGGAGAGGTTGATGACGCAGTTGGAGATCATCGACGTCGACGGAGTCGTCGGGCAGCGGGATCGTCCTCGATCGTGCCCTTGAGGAACTCGACGTTCTCGACGCCGGCCTGCGCGCTGGTTGCGCTCGCGCCAGCTCGAGCATCTCGTCGGTCATGTCGAGGCCGTAGGCCTTGCCGGTCGGGCCGACCCGTCGGGCCGAGAGCAGGACGTCGATCCCGCCGCCCGAGCCGAGGTCGAGGACCGTCTCGCCCGCGTCGCAGGTCGGCGACCGCGGTCGGGTTGCCGCAGCCGAAGCGACGCGAGCGTGGGCCGCGTCGGGGATCGAGTCCCGTTCCTCCTCGGAGTAAGACAGATGTATCTGCTGAAGATGTTTGGTCCTTGAGATCGGCAGAGCTTCCGGCGAGGTCCGCCGCCGCAGCCGCAAGGACCATTCTCGTTGCGGAGCCGCAGCACCCGCGGAGGGAGCGTGCCTCCACTGGCCTTGGCCGCGTCGGCATAGCGCTCGCGAACGCTTCTCGCGGATCTCTCCCTATCTCGTCTTCACCCTCCCAGCCATACGGCTTGAGCTCCTTCAGCGCGTCGGGGTTGACGTAGTAGTAGCGCCGAAGCCCCCTTTGCTCCTGCACCCCACCATCCCTGCGTTGCGCAGCCCGTCCAGGCGTGGCGAGACGGTCGGCTGCGAGGAATCGAGAACGGGTATGCAGCTCGGAGAGCGAAGTCCTCGCCGGCGGTCCTGGCGCAACACGTCGACGAGCTGCATCCGGAGCGGGTCGCCGATGGACTCGGCGACCTCGCGCCGTTGCTCGGCCCTGCGCCGGCGTTGACGTCCGGGTAGACGACGGGCTCGCAGCAGGGGTCCCCCGCGGGTCGCTTCCGCTTCGGCATCAGCTCGAGCGTCGCGGCGGCCATACAGAGAGAGCTATGGATCTGAAGACCGAGGGTTTTGTAAGCAGCTGTGTGCTGCAGCGAGGCGGCACGCGGCTTCAAGGTGCGGCAGCGGTTTACGCGGTCGGAGTCGGCTCCGGCTCCTCGTCCTCGTGGACCTTCTCGCTCACGCACTTGCCGAAGGCGTTGCGTCCGTTCTTGTTCTCGCCGTAGTCGGCGATGAAGGCCTCCTCGGCCATCGGACTCGCGCTCCTCCTTGCACTCCTGAGCGGCGTTCGCGGTCGCCTCGACCTGCTCGTCGCTCTTCTCCTTGGACTTCTGGCTAACGCACTTGCCGTGGGCGTTCTTCTTGTCGCCATAGGAAAAAACGGCGGGGTCGGCATCCTGCTCGGCGTTGCACTCCTGCGAGGAATTTTGGACGATGTTCCTCGGCCTCGTCCCGGTTCTGGCGCTTGCAGGTCTGCATCGCGCGCTTGCCGCCGTAGAGCTCCTTGAAGGCCTTGTTGTCGCCCGTCTCGGCCTTCATCGCCTTCTTCTGGTCGTGGCAGAACGAGTTTGCCACCTGCTTCGGATTGGGGCTCTCATTCGCTGCCGTCGCCGCCGGCGCGAGCACGCAGCTCGCAAGCGCGGCCGCGGCGATGATCGTCAGAGTCCGCTTCATCGGTTTCTCACCTTTCGTCGGTTTCACGTTGAAATCGCGCCCCCCATCAGCATCGGAAAGCGCAGCCCGAGGCTGAAGGGTCACGGGTCATCCGTCGAATCCGGATTCGAGATTTCTGGCTTGGCCGGCTTCGGCTTGACGGGTGTCGGCTTCACGGGCGCCGGCTTTGCCGGCTTCGGCTTGGGCACGACCGGCTTCGCCGTCTGGGAGCCGCCGCCCTCAGCGTGGGGCGGAGGTCCGCCGACACCGTCCTGGGCGTGCGGGGGAGGTGTGCCGGAGCCCTGGCCGCCCTGCTCCGAATGAGCGGGGGCGCCGGTCTGACCGTCCTGCGCGTGGGCAGGCGGCCCGTTCGACCCGGTCTCGGCGCCGTTCTGCGAGCGCTTCGAGTCGGAACCGCCCGTCTCTTCAGCGGCGGAGTCGGCGTCCGCCGGCGCTTCCCGCCGCCACCTTCGCCATCGGCGCCTGCGCCACTGGCTGGCTCGGCTCCCCCTTCAGACTTGCCCTGCGCCGACCCGCTCGGCTTCGCCGGCTTCCTCGCCATCCCCGTCGTCCTCCCCGCCGCTTTGGTTGGGCAGGTCTATACCGACCGTCTCGAACGCCGAGTCGACCGGTTCGGGGAGGCGGACCCCGGCGAAGCGCCAGTCCCGCGAACGCGATGGGCAGCGCGAGAATCGCTGCCGCGACGACCGCGGCAAGTCGGATGCGCGCCGGAACCCTCGGCTTCGTCGGCGCGGTCCGCGCGTCCCGCTCGGCAGCTTGAATCATCCCCAGATGGCGCTCCTCGGCCGCTGCCGGCGGCGCCTCGACGAAGGCGTCCCGCAGGGCCTCCTCGAATCGCTCTGGCATCGTCTCGGTGTCGTGTCGCGGAAGGCGCATCTCAGCTACCGAAAGCGACGGTCGCCGCCGGATGGGTACGGGTCATTCGCCGAGCTCCTTGCGCAGCCTCGCGATCGCGCGTCGCTGAAGCTGCTTCACCGCGCCGGGACGCTTGCCGACAACCCGCGCCACCTCCGGCACCGTCAGCTCTCCCAGGACCCGCAGCAGGAGCACCGCCTTCTGGTCCACCGACAAGATCGCCAGCAGCCGGGTGACCTCGCCGGCACCGATTCGGTCCATCGCCTCGGTCTCGGCGTCCGCCGCCGCCACATGGTCGACCAGCTTCTCGGTGGGAACCGGGCTCGACGGGCCGCCTCGCAGTTCGCCGCGCCTCGTCGATCAGCCGGTGATGAGCGATCGAGAAGACCCAGGCGCGGAAGTCGCGCTCGTTCCCGGAGAAGGAGCCGAGATCGCGGACCGCCTGGACGAATACCTCGCCGAGCACGTCCTCCGGCTCAGACGCCCCGCGGGCCCGCAGGTATCCGAGGACCTGTGGCGAGAGCCACCCGTACAGCTCGCTCCACCCCGCCGCATCGCCCTCCCGAGCGCGCTCGAGCGCGCTCGGACCGGCGCGGGACTCCATCGTGTCGGTCATCCTCATCACACAGTGAACCCGTAACCCTTTGGGAAGCCGCGGCGCTTACACGATCGCAAGGACCGCGATAGGGAGGGATTCGATGTCGATCACCGTAGGAAAGACCCTGGGAGCATCGCTCGTCGTCATGGCGCTGTTGCCGGCGACGGCCCTCGCACAGGCTGACCTCTCGATCGACAAGACCGACAGCGCCGAGGCGGTGACCGTCGGTAGCGAGTTCGTCTACTCACTCGCCGTGTCGAACGCGGGCCCGGATGCGGCGACCGGCGTCGAGACTGTCGACCGCCTCCCGAACGAGGTCGACTTCGTCTCCGCTGCGCCCTCCCAGGGCACTTGCGGCCTCCAGGGGTCGAAGCGGGTGAACTGCGTGCTCGGCTCCCTCGCGAGCGGCGGCTCGGCCACCGTGGAGATACGAGTGCGGGCCACGCGCGACGGCCAGGCCACCAACACGGCCACGGTCAGCGGCAGTCCGGACGACTCCAACATGGCCAACAATGAGGCCACCGAGCAGACGACGATCCAGGCGCCAGCGCCCGTCGCCTGCGGCGGCGAGACCGCGACGGTCGTCGGCACGACGGGGTCGGACACGCTGACCGGCACCGGCAAGCGCGATGTCATCGCCGGGCTGGGCGGCGACGACACGATCACGGGGCTCGACGGCCAAGACCTCATCTGCGGAGCGGCCGGCAACGACACGATCAAGGCCGGCGCCGACGCCGATCGGGTCAAGGGGGGCGGCGGCAACGATCGCGTCCGCGGCGCCGACGGCGACGACGTCCTGGCCGGCAACGGCGACGATGACAACCTTGGCGGCGGACCCGGTGACGACGCCCTCAAGGGTGGCAACGGCACCGACCGCTGCGCCGGGGGACCCGGCGCCGACGTGCGCCGCGGCTGCGAGTAGCCCCGGGGACAGAGGGGTCAGACCCCGTTTAGCTCCGGAACGGGCCAGTCACCTCGTCGACGGCGCCGACGCCGGCGGCGCGCTGCAGTCACCTCGTCGACGGCGCCGACGCCGGCGGCGCTGCGAGGCGAAGTACAAGGTGAAGAAGTGATCCCGCGACCGGGACCGCGCCCCGCGCCCGCCTAGCGCACCGCTTCGTTCACAACCCGCCACGGCGCTTGTCCCATAATGGGCGGGTGAGCGCATTCGAACCCGAGCTCGTCCCGCCCCCGGTCGAGGACCAGCAGAAAGCGCGGGAGCGCGCCCAGCGCGACATCTCCGAAGCGCCGGACCTCGAGGACTCGAGCCTTTACTTCAACCGCGAGCTCTCCTGGCTCGAGTTCAACGACCGGGTGCTTCAGCTAGCCGAGGACACGTCGGTGCCGCTGCTGGAGCGAGTCAAGTTCGAGGCGATCTATCAGTCGAACCTCGACGAGTTCTTCATGGTCCGCGTCGCCGGCCTGCACGACCAGGTCGACGCTGGCATCGACGCCCGCGGGCCCGACGGGATGAGCGCCACCGATCAGATCGCCGCGATCAAGGAGCGGGTAATCGGACTGCGCGAGCGGCTCGCCCGCTGCTTCGAGCGCGACCTGCGTCCCTCGCTCGCTGAGCACGGGATCCGGATCATCTCGGTCGACTCCGCCTCCGAGGAGGAGCGCGAGGAGCTCGGCTCGTTGTTCGAGCGCCAGGTCTTCCCGGCGCTGACCCCGCTGGTGATCGGGCTGGGCCGGCCCTTCCCGTACATCTCGAACCTCTCGCTCAGCCTCGCGGTGGTCCTCCGCGACCCCGACCAGGACGCCGAGGTGCTGGCGCGGGTGAAGGTGCCGAAGGAGCTCCTCGGCCGCTTCGTGCCCCTGGGCGACGGGACTACGTTCGTGCCGCTGGAGGACGTGATCGCCGCCAACCTCCAGGCCCTGTTCCCGGGTATGGACGTCGTGCGTTACGCGATCTTCCGCGTCACCCGCGACACCGACTACGACGTCTCCGACGAGGCGGATGACCTCCTGCAGGCGGTCGAGGACGAGATCCGCCGGCGCCGCTTCGGCGAGGTCGTGCGCCTCGAGGTGGAGAGCGAGATGGACGACCGGCTGCGAGCGCAGTTGGTCGAGGCGCTCCGGATCGAGGACGACCAGGTCTACGAGGTCGACGGGCTGGTCGGCCTCTCCGACCTCTTCGACATCGCCGACATCCCCGGTTACGGCGAGCTTCGCTACCCGAGCTTCTCGGGGACGACGCAGCCGCGGCTCCAGGGGGAGGACGGCAAGGAGCCCGACGTGATGGCCGCGATGCGCGAGGGCGACATCCTCGTCCACCATCCCTACGACTCCTTCGGCACCTCCGTGGTCCCCTTCGTCAAGCAGGCGGTTGCCGATCCGGACGTGCTGGCGATCAAGCAGACCGTCTACCGCACCAGCGCCGACTCGCCGCTGGTCCCGTCCCTGATCGACGCCTCGGAGGCGGGCAAGCAGGCGGTGTGCCTGGTGGAGCTGAAGGCGCGCTTCGACGAGCAGGCGAACATCCGCTGGGCGAAGAAGCTGGAGGAGGCCGGCGTCCACGTGGTCTACGGGATCCCCTCGCTGAAGACCCACGTCAAATGCGTGCTCGTCGCCCGCCGCGAGGGCGACGGTGTCCGCCACTACGTCCATGTCGGGACCGGCAACTACAACCCGAAGACGGCGCGCCTCTACACGGACGCCGGGCTGTTCACCGCCGACCCCGAGCTGGGCCAGGACATCGCGGAGATGTTCAACTACCTGACCGGGTACTCCCGCCCGCGGCGCTATCGGAAGGCGCTGGTCGCGCCCTTCAACCTCTACGAGGGGATCGTCGGAGAGATCGACCGCACGATCGAGGCGCACAGTCCCGAGCGCCCCGCCCGGATCCGGATGAAGATGAATTCGCTGCTCGACGCCGCCTCGATCCGGGCGCTCTACCGCGCCTCCCGCGCCGGGGTCGAGATCGAGCTCAACGTGCGCGGGATCTGCGCGCTGCGGCCCGGCGTCGAGGGCGTCTCGGACACGATCGAGGTCGTGTCGGTGGTCGGCCGCTTCCTCGAGCACTCGCGGATCTACGCCTTCGAGCGCCCCGGGGAGGAGGCGTGCGTCTACATCGGCTCGGCCGACCTGATGCCCCGCAACCTCTACAACCGGGTCGAGCTCGTCGTCCCGGTCGAGGACGGGCGGGCTCGCGCGGAGCTGCTCGACGTGCTCGAGCGCTCGCTCGCGGACGACACCAACGCATGGACGCTCGACTCCGAGGGCCGCTGGACCCGCCGCGAGCGCGACCCCGAGAACCCGCGCAGCGTCCACGCGGAGCTGATCGACGGCCATCTCCTGCGCGCGGCCGAATCGGCGAAGTCGCTGTAGCCCGCTGGAAACCAGGCTCCGATGGAGAAGACGCCGGCACAGGTGCTGCTGCTTCCCGAGCGGGACCACACCCCGGTCGCGCCCGAGGGCGCGGTCGACTCGGTCCAGGAGGCGATCGCGCGGATCCCTCCCGAGACGTTCGAGGAGGTCTGGAAGCCGGAGTACCTGGAGCGGCTCGCCCGGGCCTACTGGCGCTTTCTGTCGCGGGTATCGCTGGGATTGATCCGGGTCGTCTACGCCGACGATTCCCGCACCGTTGTGCTCGTGTCGCGGCGGCTGCCGCTGCTCCGCTTCCAGGCGCCGGAGTACGAGACCGGCGCGGACGGCGGCACGGTGACGTGGCGGATCCAGCGGGGACTGCTGGTCGCGCGCGAGGGGCGAGACGACGGCTTCCTGCGGATCTCGGTGCGAAGGCGCGACGCGCCCGGGGAGCTTCACGTCAGCGTCGAGGTGCGTAACTTCTACCCCTGGCTGCGCGGCCGTGGTCGCTTCGCCCGTTTCGGGGCATGGCTCTACGGGCAGACGCAGGTCCGCATCCACCGCCTCGTCACCTTTGGCTTCCTTCGCTCACTCGCCCGCCTCGACCTGCCGCCGTCGCGGATCGGCGCCCTGAGGGCCGAGATCGACATGACCGGGACGCGGGAATGATGCGGGCGCTGATCGCCGGCGCCACCGGCTTCGTGGGCCGGGCGCTCGCTCCGGAGCTGCTCGAGGACGGCTTGGAGGTCCGCTGCCTGGTCCGCTCGCGCGAGAGCGAGGCGGCGCAGGAACTGGCCGAGGCGGGCGTGCGAGCTGGTCCAGGGCGACGTCTCCGTCGATGACGGGCTCGGCGATGCGATGGGCGGGGTCGACGTCGCCTACTTCCTCGTGCACATGATGGGCCGGGTCGACGACTGGGCCGAGCAGGAGCGCGCCGCGGCCCGGCGCTTCGGCGAGGCAGCGAGCGCGGCCGGAGTCGGGCGCGTCGTCTACCTCGGCGGCCTGGGGGAGGAGAGCGACCCGCATCGTGACCACGGGGAGGCCGGGCTCTCCGAGCACCTGCAGAGCCGCCACGACGTCGCCCTGGCGCTCGAGGAGACCGGGCCTCCGCTGACCTACTTCCGGGCGGCGATGATCGTCGGCGCGGGCAGCGAGTCCTACGAGCTCCTGCGCTCGATCGTCATTCGGCTGCGGGCCCTGCCGACCCCGGACTGGCTCTACTCGCGGACGCAGCCGATCGGGATCCGCGACGTGATCTCCTACCTCCGGCAGGCGCCGGACGTCCCCGAGTCCGAGAGCCGCGAGGTCCAGATCGGCGGCCCCGACGTGCTCACCCATCTCGACGTCGTCGACGCGATGGCCCGGGAGCTGGGCCGCAAGCCGCCGCGGCGCCTCGCGAAGAGGAAGGTGGTCGACGCCGTCATCGACGCCGCGGCGAGCCCCGGCGCCGTCGCCGCCGCGGCCGCCGCGGTGACGACGGGGAGCGAGGAGATCGCGTCGGCGATCACGCTCGGCCTGCCGGGCGACACCGTCGTCTCCGATCCCAGCGGGATGGAGCTCTTCGGGATCCGGCCCGAGCCGCTCTCGATCGCGCTTCACCGTGCGATGGAGGATGAGGAGGACGCGGCGTGAGCGAATCGGTCAGCGCCGAGATCGAGATCGCCGCGCCGATCGGCGACGTCTACGACGCGATGATGGACCCCGGCCGGCTCGGCGACTGGGTCACGATCCACCGCGAGGTCTCCGGCGCGCCGGAGCCGCCCCTCTCGGAAGGGGACTCATTCGACCAGAAGCTCGCCCTCGCGGGCAAGTCGTTCAAGGTCTCCTGGGAGGTGACCCGGGCCGACCCGCCCAACGCGGCCGACTGGGACGGCCGCGGCCCCGCTGGCTCGAAAGCCCGCGTCGCCTACCAGCTCGAGGAGGCGGGCGACGGGACGAAGGTCCGCTACGAGAACGAGTTCGACTTCCCCGCCGGCTTCCTCGGCCGCGCCGCCGGCCGCCTCCTCGTCCGCTCCCCGGCGAAGAAGGAGGCCGAGAAGTCCCTGGAGCGGCTGAAGGCGATGCTGGAGAGCTGAGCGGAAACGCCACGGAGTCACGAGCGTGGCTCCTGCCTTCACGCGAAAGCGAAAGCGGATCCGATAGCCGTCCTGGATCGGCGTCGGATACCGACGGTGGTCTCCACCGGTCAACGCAACATCCCGTGTTGAGTTGACCGGAAGGGAGACGACAGATGAAGGAGGGCATCAGCCCCAAGGGGAACCGCCCCGCCGCAGCTGAACTTAGGCAATCTGCACCCGCATGCGAGGCGCGGATTGCACAAGTTCGCGTAGTCGGCCACCTGACGGAGGCGCTTCTGCTTTTCCATGCAAAGCGGCAGCGCAGCGTTGTCGACTTATTTCCGCATACGGGCAATAAGTCGACAAGAGCTGGCTTTTGCGGTGGCGAAGGCGGGCGGGGAGGTGGTTACGCTCCCGCGCCGTCGCGGGGGCCGGGGCTTCCCTCGGAGTACGGGTACCACCACTCCTTCGGGGCGATCTCGGTCTCGATGTGGACGTGCTTGGTCTCCTGGAAGGCCTCGAGGCCCTCGCGGCCGAGCTCGCGGCCGAGGCCGGATTGCTTGTAGCCGCCGAAGGGGCCGGCGTCGTTGTCGGTCAGCGGGTCGTTGAACCAGACGGTGCCCGCCTTCAGCTCGCGCAGGCAGCGCACGGTCGTCTGAAGGTCGCGCGTAAAGACGTTCGCCCCCAGCCCGTACCGGGTCGAGTTGGCGAGCTCGATCGCCTCGTCCAGGGACTTCACCGGCACGATCGGCGCCACCGGGCCGAAGGTCTCCTCGGATAGCAGCGAGGTCTCGGCCGAGGCGCCGGTGACCACCGCCGGGGCGAAGAAGTGCCCCTTCTCGCGCCCGGCGTCGCCGCCGCCGACGACCAGCTCCGCACCGGCGCCCACCGCCGCCTCGACCTGGTCGACCACCTTCTGGCGCTGGTCCGCGGAGACCATCGGGCCGACGTCGGTGTCCGACTCCATCGGATCGCCGACGACGAGGCCGCGGGTGTGCTCGGCGAACGCCTCGAGGTAGTCGTCGTAGACGTCGGACATCACGTAGAAGCGCTCGGCCGATGTGCAGACCTGCCCGGCGTTGAGGAATGCCGCCCAGGCCCCGCCGCGCGCCGCCACCTCGAGCTCGCCGGCGACGTCGGAGCAGACGATGAACGGGTCCTTGCCGCCCATCTCGAGATTGACGCGCGCGACCCGCTCGGCGCACGCACGCGCCACCTTCTTGCCTGTCTCGACGGAGCCCGTGAAGGCGACGCAGGCGACCCGTTCGTCCTCGGTGATCCGGGCGCCGACCTCGCCCCCGCCGGCGACGATGTTGACCACGCCGGGGGGCAGATGCTCGAAGCATGAGGCGAGTGAGAGCGTGCCCAGCGGGGTCAGCTCCGACGGTTTGCACAGGACCGGGTTGCCGGCGGCAAGCGCCGGCGCGACCTTCCAGGCCAGAAGCAGCAACGGATAGTTCCAGGGGACGATGCAACCGACGACCCCGACGGGGTCCTTGACCACCAGCGAGAGCTGGGTCGCCTCGATCGAGGGGATCACCCGGCCGGCGGAGTCGCGGCCGATCTCGGCGTAGTAGTCGAACGCCGCCGCGGCCCAGCCGACCTCGTCCGAGTTCTCGATCAGCGGCTTTCCGCCCTCGGCGGTCATGGTCTCGGCGAGCTCGTCGGTGCGGGCCCGCAGGCGCGCCGCGACCTCGTGGAGCATCTCGGCGCGCTCCGGAGCGGGGGTGCGCTCCCAGCCGCGGGCCGCGTCCGCGGCGGCACCGATCGCCGCGTCGAGCTGCGCCTCCGAGGGCAGCTGGAGCTCGGCCGCGGTCTCCTCGGTGAAGGGGTTCTCGACCGTGAGCGCCTCGCCCTCGCCGGGGACCTGCTCCCCGCCGATCAGGAGGCGCGTCTCGGCGCTTGCGCTCACGCCGGCGATGCTACTGGGAAGCCCCCGAGATCTCGGCCACCGCCTGCTCGCGGGTGTCGAAGACGGGGATGGTGCGATCGATCATCGTCAGCTCGAGCAGTCGCTTGATCTGGTCGTCGACGCAGACGAGCGCCATCGCGCCGCCGTTCTCCTCGAGGCGCTTGGCGGCGTGCAGAAGCACCCCGAGCCCGGTCGAGTCGATGAACCCGCAGCCGAGCATGTCGACCACGATCCGCCTCGTTCCCGCTTCGATCGCCCGCTCGAGCGGCTCGCGGACCTTCGGCGCCGTCGCGAGATCCAACTCGCCCTCGATCGTCAGCGTCATCACGCCGTCGTCGCCCGGTTCCTCCCGAACCTCGAGGAGCCCTCCGTTCTCCGCTCCACCGTTTGCGCTGGCGTCGCCCAACTTCTCTCCTCGCTTGTTCGTCAAGTTCAGGTGGCCGGCCCGTGCGCGAGGTTCCGGTTGGCCGCTCGCGGTCGTCCCGTATCAGCGAACGAGCCTGAGTTTCGCCGCAGACGCCGCTCGAGGCTCGGCGGCGACGATATCAATCGCTCGCGCTTCGTTCACGCCTCAGCTCGAGCAGCGGCGAGGCGAACCAGAACCACGTCAGCGCGACCCCGATCAATGCCGTTGCGAGCAGGGCCGCCGTGGAGTCGTAGATGAAGTCGCTGATCAGGAGGATCGCCCCAGAGATCGCGATCGCGAGGAAGACGAAGCCGACCGTGACCACCTTGTTCGAGTTGAACAGGATCCAGTCCTTGACCCCCTGCCGGAAGAGCAGCCGGTGGCGGACCGGTGGCGCGATCAGGCAGGCCGACGCGATCGCGGTGCAGAGCAGGGTGACGAAGTAGACGGTCTCCTGGAACTCGGTGACCTTCACGTACCCCTGCTGGAAGGGAAGGATGAGCAGGAAGGCGAACAGCACCTGGACGCCCGGCAGCGCCACCCGCAGTCCCTGGAGGAGCTCCTGGAAGTTTCGGTCGAGCCGCTCCTTCTCCGACTCGCCGGGCTCTCCCTCCTTCGTCTTGCCGCCGGTGTCGGACTCCTTCGCCATGCGGCGGCACGATAGCCGCTGGAGTTTGCCGGCCGAGCGGGCAGGGTAGGCTGCCGTCCCCATGGACGCGCAGGATCCATCGGAGCCCCGCTCGGAAGAGGAGGAGCGGGTCAGGGAGGAGGCCGAAGCAGCCGCCGCAGAGGCCGGCGCGATCGGCGGTCAGGGGTCGAACGAGGACGCGGACCCCGCCGAGCGGCCGCTGGCGGAGGCGGGCGAAGGGGAGGCAGAGGGGTTTGAGCAGGCCGAGCAGGACCTGATCGAGCATGCCAGCCACGGTGACCCGGCGCCTGACCCGAGCGCGGAGGAGCGCATCTCGCGCGAGGCCGAGGGTGACGATGCCGAGCATGGGGCCGCCGACCAGGTCCACTCGACCGAGCGAAGGGACGAAGAGCAAACGGACTGAGGGTGTGAGGGGGTAGGCGTGAACGCGATCGAGAGCCGCCTGATCTGGGTGATCGGCTCCTCGCGCAGCGGCAGCACCTGGCTGACCCGGATGCTTGCCGCCCACGACGACGTCGTCCGCATTGACGATCCGCACATCGGGCATCACCTCTCGGTCTGGCGGCCGATCTCGCTTGCCTGGGGGACGGCCACCCGGCTGCCCGAGCTCCGCACCCTGGGCGAGGTCAAGGGCCACCATCACGACTACTTCTTCTCCGAGCGCTATCGCGAGGCGTGGGCGCCGCACCTGCGGGAGCTGGTCCTGTCCCGGTTCGCCGCCCAGGCCGATGACCTCGCGGCCGAGCGGGGGATCGACGAACCGCTGATCGCCGTCAAGGACCCCGGGGCGGCGGGCGTCGCCGAGCTCGTCTCCGAGCTGTTCCCGCGCTCGCGGATGCTCTTCATCCAGCGCGACGGCCGCGACGTCGTCGACTCCTGGCTCGACGCCTACCGCAAGGGCGCCTGGGGGATGAACGAGGGCACCTATTCGCTGGCGCCGGAGGGGCGTCTCGCGTTCGTCCGCTGGCAGGCGAGCGTCTGGCTCTACCGCACCGAGGCGTGCGAGCGCGCCTTCGCCCGACACGCGGCCGGGCGCCGAGTAAAGGTGCGCTACGAGGAGCTGCGCGCCGATCCGGTTCGCGAGCTCGCCCGCGTCAGCCTCAAGCTCGGGATCTCCACGACCCCGGAGCGGGTCCGGGCGATCGCCGACGAGCACGCCTACGATGGCGTGCCGCGAAGCCGCCGCGGCCCGGGGCAGCGGATTCGCAGTGCCGAGCCGGGAGCCTGGCGGCAGAACCTGAGCGCCGAGGAGCGAACCGCGATCAACCAGATCATCGGCCCGAAGCTGCGCGAGCTGGGCTACGAGCCGCCGCGGCGGTTTCGGAAGACCGCCTGAGGCAGGGGGAAGGGGAAGCGGCGGCCCGGCGCGGTGCTGTCGCCCTGGTCGAAGGCGTTCGCGTATCGCTGCGCGCGCTCGGCCGAGTCGTAGCGCTTCTCGCCGCCCGCCCCGCAGCCCCGCTCACAGCTCCAGCGCAGCGTCTCGCCCTCGGCGCGAAAGCGCCAGCGGTGTCCGAGTAGGCGGCAGCGCATCACACGACCATTCTCCCCGACCCGGCCGCAGGTGCGGTTTGCCACGACTAGGGCGAGGGTAGGACGGACGCTATGAGCACGGATGCCAGCCTCGGGACTGTTGAGACACGGATTCCGGCACGCCTGGACCGGCTCCCCTGGTCCCGCTTCCACTGGCTCGTCGTGTTCGGCCTCGGGGCCGTCTGGATCCTCGACGGCCTCGAGGTCACGATCGTCGGCTTCCTCGCCTCGAGGCTGGTGGAGCCCGGCAGCGGGATCGAGCTGAACGAGTCGCACATCGGGCTGGCCGCGGCGATCTACGTCGCCGGCGCCTGCCTCGGGGCGCTCTTCTTCGGCCAGCTCACCGACCGCTTCGGCCGCAAGCGGCTGTTCCTGATCACGCTCGGCGCTCTACCTGGTCGCGACGGTCGCGAGCGCCTTCTCCTTCGCGCCCTGGTTCTTCCTGGTCGCCCGCTTCTTCACCGGCGCCGGGATCGGCGGCGAGTACGCGGCGATCAACTCGGCGATCGACGAGCTGATCCCCGCTCGGGCCCGCGGTCGGGTCGACCTGATCATCAACGGGTCCTTCTGGCTCGGGCTCCGCCGGCGGGGCATTGCTCTCGCTGGTGTTCCTGAACGAATCGATCTTCGCCACGGACGTCGGCTGGCGGGTCGCCTTCGGGATGGGCGCGATCCTCGGCCTGGCGATCCTGTTCGTGCGCCGCAACGTCCCCGAGAGCCCCCGCTGGCTCTTCATCCACGGCCGCGACGAGGAGGCGGAGCGGATCGTCGACGACATCGAGACCGCGATCCAGGAGGAGACGGGTCAGGGGCTCGACGAGCCGGGCGAGTCGATCAGGGTCCAGCAGCGCAAGTCGATCCCGTTCAGGGAGATCGCCCGGGTCGCGTTCAAGATCTATCCGAAGCGGGCGATCCTCGGCCTCTCGCTGTTCGTCGGCCAGGCGTTCATCTACAACGCCGTCGTCTTCACCCTCGGGTTGACCCTGACCACCTTCCTCGGTGTCAAGTCGGGCGAGGTGGGGATCTTCTACGCCGTCTTCGCTATCGGGAACTTCCTCGGCCCGCTGCTCCTCGGGCGGCTCTTCGACACGGTCGGCCGCCGGCCGATGATCGCCGGCACCTACCTCGCCAGCGCGGTCCTCCTGGTCTTCGTCGCGATCCTCTTCAACAACGAGAGCTTCAGCGACTGGGGCTTCATCGCCGCGCTCGGCGCGACCTTCTTCTTCGCCTCGGCGGGGGCAAGCTCCGCCTACCTGACCGTGAGCGAGGTCTTCCCGATGGAGGTGCGAGCGCTCGCGATCGCGTTCTTCTACGCGATCGGCACCGCGATCGGCGGGATCACCGGCCCGCTCGTCTTCGAGCGACTGGCCTCGACCGGCGATCCGTCGCAGGTGATGATCGGGTACCTCGTCGGAGCCGCGGTGATGGCGATCGGCGGCATCGTCGAGATCTTCCTCGGAGTGCGGGCGGAGCAGCGCCGCCTGGAGCAGATCGCGGAACCGCTGACCGCGGTGGAGGAGGGGGAGGAGCCCGCCGAGGCACCCGCGCCCAGCGAGGACGAGGAGCGCGCCGAGCGACGCCGCCGCCGCCTGGAGGCGGAGCGGGCCGGCTGGCGGCGGTACCGGCCCGGCCGGGGCACCGCGACGTACTCGCCGTTCACCACCTGGCCGCCCGACGAGGACCTGGCCGCCCTCGATCGCGAGACCGAGATCATCGGCCGCGCGCTCGCCGAGCACGGTCCCACCGAGCGCCGGGAGCTCGCCAACAATGTCGGCGCGCGCTATTGGGGGCCGGGCCGGTTCAGCCAGGCGCTTCGCGAGGCCCTAAGTGAGGGCGTCGTGCGCCGCACCGGCCGCAATACCTATGAGCTCGCGGATGACCGCGAGCACGCCGGAGTCGGCGAGGACCGAAAGACCTAATCGTCCTCGCGGTCGTCCGCCGCGAGGAAGCGAGGCTCGGCGATCGCCGCTACGCCGAGGACGACGAAGGTGGCGAGGGCGATCATCCCCGCGAGGCGGGTGAGCGTCTCCTCGAACGGGATCATCAGCGCGACCCCGACCGCGAAAGCCACGACGGCGGCGACCGCGAATGGTGGGCGCCGGGAGCTCATCGCTCAGGCTCGCGATCGGCCGCCGTCAGTGGGTGGAAGCGCTGGGTCAGCGGTTCGTACTCCTGGTCGAGGCGGCCCCGGAGGACGAGCGAGTAGAGCAAATACAGCGAGGGGACGAGGAAGATCGCTCCGACGGCGACGCTGATCAGCAATGCGGTCAGCGTCGCGTCCGATGCCGCGGCCTGCTCCAGGGTGAGCTCGCCGGGCAGCACGTAGGGGGACTGCGCGAACGCCCAGCCGACGGTCACCGCCGCGACCGCGGCGGCGGCGCTCCACCGCGCCGCCGCGAACCGGCCCGCCCAGACCAGCGCGAGGGTGACGATCCCGGCGAGGGCCGAGGCGACGACGAAGGCGATCCCGGGCCACGACGTGAGCCCGTCGTAGAGGTCCGGCGCGTCCTCGCGGAAGACAAGGATCGCGCCGATCGCCAGCGCGCCCGCCGCGACCCCGGAGACGAGCGCGCGGGCGCGGAACGCGCGGACCAGGTCCGGAAGGCCGGCGCGCTCGGAGTCGGCGGCCATGTAGACCGCGGCCAGGTAGGCGCCGGTGAGGACCGCGAGGGCCCCGATCGTGATCCCGGTCGCGTTCAGCCAGGAGCTGAACGGCTCGCCGCTCGCGTTGCCGACGGGCACCCTCCCCGAAGCGATCCCGCCGAGTGCGGAGCCGAGGAAGAACGGCACGCTGACCGAGGCGAGGGCGAAGAGCGCGCCGATGACACGGGCCTCGTTGATCGTCGCCGCCTGCCCACGCAGCGCGAACGCCGTGCCACGGAAGATGATCCCCCCGGCCGCGAGCAGCAGCGGGACGAACAGCGTCGAGGTCGCCGATCCGAACGCGACCGGGAACGCCGTCCAGAGCACGACCAGCACGAAGATCAGCCAGACGTGGTTGGCCTCCCAAACCGGACCCATCGAGCGCTGGACCATCCCGCGCACCCGCGACCCCCGCTCGGCGCCGCCGGCCGTCAGGTCCCAGAAGCCGGCCCCGAAGTCGGCGCCGGCGAGCACCGCATAGGCGGTGAGTCCGGCGATCACCAGGGCCAGGCAGACCTCGGCCATCAGCCCGCCGCCTCGACTTCGCCCGCGACCTCGGTCTCCGGCGGGCGCGACGCGAGCCGGCGGAGCAGCCAGATCACCGCCGCCAAGAGCCCGAGATAGGTGAGCGCGAGCGCGACGAAGGCGAGCGGCAGCCCGCCCCGGTTGGTGACCGCGTCCTCGGTGAGCATGACCTCGTAGACCACCCATGGCTGGCGGCCGACCTCGGTCGTGATCCAGCCGGCGATCAGCGCGACCAGCGCCGCCGGCCCGGCTCCGACCAGCGCGCGGTAGAACCAGGGCGAGCGCGGCAACCGCCGCTTCCGCCACCAGGTGAGCAGGTAGATCGCCGCCAGGAGCGCCAGGCCGGTGCCGATGAAGACCATCGTCTGGAACGAGAGGTGGACCGGATTGACCGGCGGGCGATCGCTCTCGGGGGCGCTGTTCAGCCCCTCGACCGTGCCCTCGGGGTCGTGGTCGGCAAGGATCGAGAGCATGTACGGGATCGAGATCCCGTACTTGAGCTCGCCGTCGGTGTAGATGCCGCCGATCGTGAACGGCGCTCCCTTCTCCGTTCCGTTCAACCCCTCGAACGCCGCCAGCTTCAACGGCTGGTCCTCGGCCACGGTCCGCGCCGCCCAGTCGCCGACGATCAGCTGGACCGGAGCGACCACGGCCGCGACGGTGAGCGGCACGACCATCGCGGCCCGCGCGTAGCGGGAACGGCGGCCCTTGAGCCAGCCGAACGCGTAGACGCCGGCGACGAGGAAGCCGACGACGAGGAAGCCGGCGAGATACATGTGGATGACCTCGTAGGAGAGGTGCGAGTTGAACAGCGCCGTCCACGGCTGAACGTCGGTGACCTCGCCGCCGACCAGGTCGAACCCACTCGGGTTGTTCATCCACGCGTTGACGGCGATCACCAGGGTCGAGCCGGTGATGCCCGTGATCACGATCGGGATCCCGCAGAGGAAGTGACGGCGCGGCTCGAGGCGGTCCCACCCGTAGACGTAGATCGTGATGAAGATCGCCTCGAGGAAGAAGGAGAACCCCTCGAGCGCGAAGGCAATCCCGAAGACCTCGCCGAAGGTGGCGGTGAAGTTGGGCCAGAGCAGGCCGAACTCGAACGACAAGATGGTGCCGGTGACGACCCCGACCGCGAACAGGATCAGCATCACCTTCGACCAGCGCTTCGCGATCGCCTTGTAGGTCTCGTCGCCCGTTCGCAGCCACAGGCGCTCCATGTAGAGGACGATCGCCGGGAACGCGATCCCGAAGCAGACCAGCGGGATGTGGAAGATGAACGACATCGCCTGCATCTCGCGGGCGATCAGCAGGCTCCCCTGGTCGGGGTCGCCGAGCGCCGGGGACACCTGCTCCGCGGCGATCGTCAGGAAGTCCACGCGCGCAGTATCCCCGCCCCCTTTTGGTCGTGTCTAAGAGCTGCTGCCGGAGCGGCTTCGGCTCGAGCTCGAGCGCTTTCGGCTCGACCGGCGACGGGAGCCGTTCCTGCGCTCGGAAGCCGGGATCTCCGCCTTCACCACGGCCCTGGTCAGCACCGGGATCTGGCGCTCGAGGAAGTTCGCCATGCGCTCCTCCTCGCGGCGGATCTCCCGGGCCAGCTTCGCGGTCTCGGAGTCGCCGACCTCCTCGGCGAGCGCCTCGATCGCCCGGTAGGTCGCGATCTCCTCGTGCTCCTCGGAGTACTCCGTCTTCGCGTTCTTGAGGAGCTTCTCCTCGCTGCTCGTGCCGCGGGCCATGTGCAGCCCGCCCTTGGCGAGCGCCGTTGCGCGCCCGGTCAGCGCCGTCGCCTCCCTTATCGCGCGTGCCACTGGCCCTCCGCCGCCCAGCTTCTTCGCCCTGGCCTCGACGCGGCTGGCGTGGCTCCTTGTCTCCGTGAGGTGCTTTTGGAGGCGCTTCTTGTACGGCTTGCGATCGGTCATCCCGATGTGGGCCTGCAGGGCGATCTCGAGCTCACGCTCCTTGCCATATGCCTCGACGAGGTACTGGACGAGCTTCGCTTCCTTCACTCCGTTTTCGGCCATGGTCGTTCTTCCTTTCCGAGTTGGGTCGGTTGGTTGGGGCTAGCGCCTGACCAACCAGACTGTCAACGCGAGCACCGCGATCCCGCCGCCGGCGATCGCCAGCGGGGCCCGGTTCTCGCGGACCTGCACCTTGGTCTCGTCGACCCGGCGCTTCGCCTGAGTCTTCACGTCCGCCTTCTGGGCGACCGCGGCGACCGTGGCGGCTAGCTCTTGGCGGGTTCGCTCGATGTCGCGCTGGATCTGCTCGGGATCGCGGGTTTCCGCCTGGGCGCCGTTCGTCTGCGGTGTGTCCGCCATCAGGCCCGCACCCCCTTCGCGCTGCGCTTCGCGGTCTCGACGTCGAGCTTCGCGCTCTCGATCGCGAGCTCGGGCGCCGGCGGGGTGCCGGCCTCGATCCGGCTACGGCCGACCAGCGCGAGGATCCCGCCGATCGCCGCGTAGACGACGGCGACGATCGCCGCGGCGAGCCAGCCGTCGAGGGCCTCGCTGAGCGCAAGGATCAGGGTGGCGGTCAGTGCGCCAAGCGCGTAGAGCCCGAACAGGCCCGCGCCCCCGAACGCACCGGCTCCGATCCCGAGTTGCCTGCCCTTGTGCTGTAGCTCCGCCTTGGCCAGCTCGACCTCGAGCCGAGCGAGTTGCGTGCTCTGGTCCGAGAGCTGCCTGACCAGGATCCCCAGCGGCTCCTCGCTCGTGGACCGCTGGTCCGCTCCGATCGTTCCCGTTGCCGTCATCGATGCCCTCCGGTGGTCTTGACGCCCCCCTCGCTGCTTCCCGAGCTCGAGGGGGTTTCAAACACGGTTTGTCGAGCGCACCGCAGGGGTACGTTTTCCCGGCTTATCGAGAAGGAGCTGCGATGGAATCCGTCCGGATCGGTTGCTCCGGGTGGATGTACGACGATTGGCGGGAGCGCCTCTATCCGGCGGGGCTCGGCAAGAAGCGCTGGCTCGAGCGCTACGCCGAGGTCTTCGACACGGTCGAGGTCAACAGCACCTTCTACCGGCTCGCCTCGCGCGACGCGGTCGCCGACTGGGTCGCGAGGACGCCCGACGACTTCGTCTTCTCGGTCAAGGCGAGCCGCTACCTCACCCACTACAGGCGGCTCACCGACCTCGATCGGGGGGTGCGCCGCTTCTACGAGCGGATCGAGCCCCTGGTCGACTCCGGCAAGCTGGGGCCGGTGCTCTGGCAGCTCCCGGAGAACTTCCACCGCGATGACGAGCGGCTCGCATCCGCGCTCGCGAAGCTCCCCGGCGGGCGCCACTGTTTCGAGTTCCGGCATCCGAGCTGGTTCGAATCCGGTGTCTACGAACTGTTGCGGCGACACGGGGTCGCGCTGGTGATCGGGGACCACCCACAGCGTCCCTTCCAAGCGCACGAGCTGACCGCCGACTGGACGTTCATCCGCTTTCACTACGGCTCGCGCGGCCGCAACGGCAACTACTCCGAGACCGAGCTCGAGGCGTGGCGGCAGCGGATCGCGAGCTGGCGCTCGCGAGCCGAGGTCTTCGCCTACTTCAACAACGACTGGAGCGGGTACGCGGTCAAGAACGCGCGCTGGCTCTCTCGGCATCTGCGCACCGAGCGGGCTGCCGCGTGAGCGCCGCCGACTATCTCCCCGAACGGTGGACCATGAAGAGCCTGCGCGAGGCCGCCGGCGGCTGCCGCGGCTGCGAGCTCTGGGAGAACGCCACGCAGACCGTCTTCGGGGAGGGACCCGCGCGCAAGGCGAAGCTGATGCTCGTGGGCGAGCAGCCCGGTGATCGCGAGGATCGGGAGGGAAGGCCGTTCGTCGGACCGGCGGGCCGGGTGCTCGACCGAGCCCTCGTCGACGCCGGCATCGACCGCGACGAGACCTACGTGACCAACGTGGTCAAGCACTTCAAGTGGCGCCCGGCGGGAAAGCGCCGGCTGCACCAGCGCCCGAACGCGGAAGAGATCCGCGCCTGCCGGCCGTGGCTCGACTCGGAGCTCGAGGTGGTCGAGCCGCAGGCGCTGGTGGCGCTTGGCGCAACGGCGGCGAAGGCGCTGCTCGGCAGCTCCTTCCGGGTCAGCCGTCAGCGCGGCGAGTTCGTCGAGTCGGACCTCGCGCCGCTCGTCACCGCCACCGTGCACCCCTCTTCGATCCTGCGGATCGACGACTCCGACGAGCGTCGCCTGGCCGAGCTCGACCTGGTCGCCGATCTCGGCAAGGTCGCCGAGAAGCTGCTATGAGAGACGCCCTGATGGAGGTACCAACCCCCGAGCCGGTTCCCGAGCCCGGGCCCGAGCCGGGCACCGAGCCCGTCCCGGACCCGGTCCCCGAGCCGACTCCCGATCCCGTCCCGGATCCGGTTCCGGGGCCCGAGCGGGTCCCCGAGCCCTATCCACCGCAGCAGCCGGAGCCCTTCCCCGAGGCCGGGCACTCCTGATGGCGACCACCGAGGACCGTTCGCAGGCAAGCGAGGTCTCGGAGCGGCGAGCCGACAACCTCGGCGAGGTCCGCGCGCAGGTTGCGACCGGCCTGGTCAAGCTCCACAGCCGCTACTACGGGAAGGGACCGACCCAGGCCCGCACCTACATGTGGGACGACCTCGTGGTTGCCGTGCTTCGCGGCGGCTTCACCACCGTCGAGGAGACGCTCGTCCGCGAGGGCGAGGAGGAGACCGTCCACCACATGCGCCGCTCCTTCCAGAAGGCGATGGCGGAGGAGTTCCGCTCCATCGTCGAGCAGGCCACGGGCCGCAAGGTGCAGGCTTACCTGAGCCAAATCCACGCCAGCCAGGGAATCGCCGCCGAGGTCTTCGTGCTCGAGCCCGAGGAGGGCACCGCCCCCCCGGGCCCGATCGTCGACAACGGCGTCGAGCCACCCCCACCCGAGCAGGACGCCTAGCTAGGCGGCATCGGGCATGCCGGCGAGCTCGCGCATCGTTGCGAGGCGGTCGAGGGCCTTGGACTCGAGCCGGCGGACCTGGTTGGCGGACAGCTCCAGCCGGCGGCCCGTTTCCTCGATCGGGGTCGGGTCGTCGCCGTTGATCCCGTAGCGCAGCTTGACCACCTCGCGCTCGGGCTCGGGAAGCTCGGCGACCGCCCGGCGCAGCGCCTCCTCTCGCAGGGTGATGTCGACCTCCTCCTCGACCTCAGCTCCCTCGCTGGGGAGAAGGTCGCCCAACGACGTGTCCTCGTCCTCGCCGACGGGCTTGTCGACGCTGGTGATCGTGCGGGCGGCGTCGCGGATCCGGTCGAGCTCGGCGAGCTCCATGTCCGCCCGGGCCGCGATCTCTTCGTCGGTGGGGTCGCGGTCGAGCTCGGCGCGCAGCTCCCGCTCGACCCTGGCGACCTTGCGCTCCGCCTGCGCGAGGTCGGTGGGGAGCCGGATCGTGCGGCTCTTCTGGTCGAGCGCGCGCTGGATCGCCTGCCGGATCCAGAAGGTGGCGTAGGTGGAGAACTTGTAGCCGCGGCGCCAGTCGAACTTCTCGGCCGCCCGGATCAGGCCGAGGGTCCCCTCCTGGATCAGGTCGAGGAAGGACAGTCCCTGGCCCCGGTAGCGCTTCGCGTTCGCGACCACGAGGCGCAGGTTCGAGTTGACCAGCCGCTCCTTCGCCGCGAGGTCGCCGCGCTCGATCGCCTGCGAGAGCTCGACCTCCTCCTCCTTGGTCAGCAGCCGGTGGCGGGAGATCTCGTTGAAGAAGAGCTGGGTCGCGTTGACGGTCGATTCGTTGAGATCACCGTTGCGGTAGGTGCTCGGCTCCCGCGAGCGCCGCCCGCAGTCGTCGGAGATGTCGACGCCTCGTTCCGCGAGCCGCTCGTGGAGGTCGGTCATCGCGTCGTCGTCGAGGCCGAGGCTCTGCGAGATCTCGGAGAGCTCGGACAACTCCACGCATCCCTCGGAGCCGACGCGCTCGATCAGCTCATCGACCTGACGTTCCGCTGTGCTCGCTTCCATCACACTCGCTCCTGACTTGCCTTGTAGGCGACCTGAAGAAAATCGGCGATCGCCACCGTGCTGAACACCGCGGCGACGAACCTCGTCGTTCGAGGCGCCGTCACCAGCCCGGTCGCGTAGCCCGTCGCCACCCACATGTCGAGACAGTATGGACAGGCGAGTAGCTCCCCGATCGTGCGCCGCAGCCCGGTCCCGGCGGGCTTCTCGGAGAGTTCGGGGGGAGCGCCGCCGTGCTCGAGCTCGGTGAACGGCGCGCGCAGCGGCGTAGTCACCCTGTCCTTGGCGATCAGGCGACTGGTCTTGTGAGTCGCGACGCCGAGCGTCGCCAGGTCGCCCGCGCTGAATCGCTCCGGCAGGCCCCGGCCCGACGCGTGACGCCAGGCGACGAGCGCTCCGGTCAGTGCGGCGTAGGTCCCCATCAGCAGGCCGTAGGAGCCGCTGCGCTCACGGGGATGGCGCCCGTCGCCGTGGGCGGCCGTCGCTGCGGCGTTCCCCTGTTCCGCGGTCCTCGTCGCCATCAGTGGTTCCGCAGCGCCTCGATCAGCTCGCCCTTGTCCATGTTCGAGCGACCCTCGATACCGATTTCCGCCGCGCGCTCCTCGAGCTCGTCCTTCGACCAGTCCTCGTAGCTGCCGGACTCGCCCCCCTTCTCGCTCACGTCCTCTCCGCCCGCCTTCGCGTTGGCGATCCGGGCGGCCTTCTCCTTCGACTCGCCCTCCTCGCGCAGCTTCTCGTAGAGGTGGTCGTCCTTGACGCTCGATCCGTGGTCCTCGGCCATTTCGTCGCCTCCTTTCTCGCTCCCGTCCTCGGATACCCGATTAGCGGTCTGAGGAACTTTCTGGGGCGAGGTGGGCGAGGAGCTTGCTGGTCAGCCGGTTGAGTGTCTGCGCTCGCCTGAAGACCAGCCTCGCGAGTGCCGCCTAACCGGTGCCATCACGCCGTTTAGACGGCAGCGGCCGCGATCGCTGGCCTACGAGGACTTCTTGCCGCCCTTGCGCTGGCCCTCCTTGGTGCCGCCGCCCGAGCCGCCCTTCTGCTTCTTGCCGCCCTTCGTCGACGCGCCGGGGGTGTTGGCGATCTTCGCCGCGCGCTCCTTCGACATCCCCTTCCTGCGCAGTCCCTCGTATTGCTTATCGTCCTTGACGCTCGATCCGTGGTCCTTGGCCATCTCGATTCCCTCCTTGGTCGCGGTTCGGGTTCCCGGTGCCGTGAGTCGGCAAACCGCGGTTTCCCGGACACCGGGCAGGGGAAGAACCCCGGATACCCATGGCGGCTGTCCTCGATAGCGCTCCCACTTTGCCCGAGCCGAGCGGCGATCTGAGCGCGGCGGTGATCGGCGCGCTCGGGGATCGGCCTGGCGGCCTGGAGGCGTCATCCGTCGAGACCGTCGACCCGCTCGCCGACGACGACCTCCAGCTCGCGCTCTACTGCTGCTACGAGCTTCACTACCGATCGTTCGAGGGGGTTGACGAGCGTTGGGAGTGGGACCCCTCGCTGCTCACCCTGCGGGCGCAGCTCGAGGCCGAGTTCTCCGCCGCGCTCGACGAGCTCGTTCCGCGCCGGCAGATCGTGCCGGAGGAGGTCGGTGAAATGCTCTTCGAGCTCGCCGAGGCCGACGACGCACCGTCGCTGTCGCGCTACCTGGAGCGTGAGGGGACCCTCGAGCAGTTCCGGGAGTTCGCGATCCACCGCTCGGCGTACCAGCTCAAGGAGGCGGATCCACACACCTGGGCGATCCCGCGACTGACCGGCGCGCCGAAGTCCGCCCTCGTTGAGGTGCAGGCGGACGAGTACGGCTCGGGTCGACCGGAGCGGATGCACTCGCGCCTCTTCGCCGATGCCCTCGAGGCGCTCGGGCTCGACTCGAGCTACGGCGCCTACCTGGGCCTGCTGCCGGCGCAGACCCTGGCGACCGTGAACCTGATCTCGCTGTTCGGCCTGCACCGTCGCCGGCGGGGGGCGCTGGTGGGCCATCTGGCGATGTTCGAGATCACCTCCCCGGTCCCGAATCGCCGCTACGCCAACGCGCTTCGCCGGCTGGGACTCGGCTCCGATGCCACGGCTTTCTTCGACGAGCACGTGGAGGCGGACTCCGTCCACGAGCAGGTCGCGGCCTACGACCTCGCGCAGGGACTCGCCGGCGCCGAGCCGCCGCTGGCCGAGCAGATCACCTTCGGGGCGGAAGCTCTGCTCGCGCTGGAGGCCCGGTGGGCGCAGCACCTGCTCGACGCGTGGGGGACCGGAGCGTCGTCGCTGCGGCTCGCCGAGGAAGCGGTCGCGTAGAATCGCCGCCGGACCGGGCTCGAAGGGCCCCGGTTTTTTCGACAACCCGTCGAGGACACCGAGCGTCAGCAGGCGACCGGCCGGACTCGCGCCAACCGAATCCAGGAGGTGCGGTCCCAAGGATGGCCCTGCTCGAACGCTACCGGGGGCGAATCCCGGAAGACCACTCGTTTGCGGTGTCGGTGACGGCCGACGAGACCGTCTACCTGATCGAGCCGAGTGGCGAGCTCGACCTCGCTACGGCCGGCGAGCTCGAGGCGGAGATCGAACGTGCCGAGCGCAGCGACGCCAGTGAGATCATCCTCGACCTCAGCGGGCTCGAGTCGATCGACTCGTCCGGCATCTGGGTCTTGATCCGCGCGGCTCGGCGCTCGCGGATGAGCGGCGATCGGTTGCGGTTCCTCCGCGGTACCGGCCAGATCGAGCGGGTGATGGTCCTCTGCCGCCTCCACGAGCGACTCCCGTTCAAGGAGTGACCTCGCTCCGAACGCCGACCGATCAGTCGGCGAACGGCAGACGGTCGTCCAGTCCGCAGAGCGCCAGCGTTCGCTCGGCCTGACCCGCTGCGCGCAGGAACCGGAGCCTGTCGGTGCCGGCCTGAGAGCGCCTGCTCTCGCCGATGAGCACGCTGATGCCGCTCGAGTCGAGGAAATGCAGCCCGCTCAGGTCGACGAGGATTCTCACCGCGGACGATTCCTCCGCGCGGGCGATCACCTGTTGAAGCTCCGGCGCAGTGGCCAGGTCGAGCTCACCGAAGAGCTCGATCACGAACAGCGAGTCGTCATTCGAGAGCGAGACGCTGAACGCCTCGTCGTCGAGGGGCCGGCACGAGCTGAGTGTCGAATTGCTGCCATGGAAACCTCCGCCTGTCGAGCGGTCGGGGCGGCGGGTCCGGAGGTTGCCCGTGACAATAGTCCCTACCCGGTGGACTGAGAAGGGCGGGGAAACTCTTCGTCGCACGGAGCGAACATCCCTACACTGGGAGGTGCCGCACGCTGGGTTCTCGCTCGTGCCCTCTGCCTTCGCGCGGCCCCGCTGAAGAGGGTGCGAGGGAAGGTCCATATGCAGGAGCCAGCATCGGCTCCGCGAGGCGAGATCGCCGCGAAGATCTCCCGCGAGTCCGTTCAGATCCTCCGTGAGTACACCGGGCGCGGCCCGACGAGAGCACGGACCACAGTCAACACCGAGCTCGTCGCGATCACGTTCTCCGACACGCTGACGAAGGGTGAGGCGAAGCTCGTCGCCCTCGGCAAGGGCGACCACGTCCTCCAGACCCGGCGCGAGTATCAGGGAGCGATGAGGGAGGAACTCGTCGGGACGGTCGAGTCAGCGACCGGGAAGAAGGTGATCGCGTTCCTGAGCGACAACCATCTGGACCCCGACATCGGCCTGGAGGCCTTCGTCCTTGAGCGCGAGGACGGCGCTCACGATGGGGCGACCGAAACGGTCGAGGTGGTAGAGGGCTAGACCGAGCGCCTCACGCCCGAGTCGGGCGTCGAGTCGCCGGTTGTCCGTCACGAGCAGGGTCCGGGACCACGAGCGGAGGACGCCTGACGCTTTCCACCGCGGTCTTCAGCGAGTCGAACACGGGGAGGTGCGAGTCGAGGCCGGTGAGCCCGAGGACCTTCCGAACCTGGCCTTCCGGAGCCGCGACCACGACGAGCCCCGGATGGCCGTCGCCCTGCGCCCGCCGGCACGACGCGACGATCGCCGAGATGCCGCTGGAGTCGATGAATGAGCACGGCGTCAGGTCGATCACCGCGGGGGCGGTGACGCTGAAGCGCTCGGGCAGAACCCGGCGTAGCTCGTCCACGGTCTGCAGATCCAACTCGCCGTGGACGGCGAGGACGCGGACGCCGTTCGCCTCGGTCTGATCCCTAACCTCGAAGTCCATTCGCTTCCCCGATGGGCTGCTGGCATTTCCCCTGATGCTGAGCCCGAATCAGGCTCCGGTCCTACCTCGGCTAAATCAGGGCGGCGGCCACCCGGCCGAGTTGCCACCGCAAAGCCCAGTCTAGCGCCGAAACCGTCGCATCAGTCAAGGAATCGACCGGTGAGATCCTCGATGACGCCGCGAGCTCCGCCGGACTCGGCGACCGTCCGCTGGCGCATGGCGCCGTTTCGCTCGGCGAGCCGTCGCGCGTCGGCAAGCGCCCGCTCCGTCGAGGGATCCGCTGCGGGGGCCTGCACGGTTTCGATCAGCTCGAGCACGCGTTCACGGGTCGAGCGAGGCTTCCCGCTCTCGAGGTCGGCCATCGTCCCATCGAGCCCGTGGCGGGTCGCCGACCAGCGGTTCTCCGAGATCCGCCAGCTCGGGTGGAGCGAAGGAGGCTCGCCGGCATCGACGCGCTCTGCGAGATGAATCGCGAGCGAGTGCGCGAGAGCCGCCACGGCGATCGTCTCCTGGACGGTGGTCTGCTGGTCAGGCACCCGGACCTCGACCGTCCCGAAGTCGGGATGCAGACGCAGCTCCCACCACCACTGGCCCGGGTCTGGATAGGCGCCGGAGCGGCGTCCCCACGCGAACGTCGCGGCGAGCGCCTCCAGGTCACGGAACGGCGGCGGAACTCCCTGGCGCGGAAGCAGGCCCCCGATCTCCGGGCGAATCGAGGCGAGCCCCGAATCCTCGCCTGCGAACAGGGGGGCGTTGGCGGCCAGCGCGGCGAGCTCCGGCAGGAACGAGCGGAGCCCGTTGTAGACGGCAAGCGCGCGCTCGGCGCCGCCGATGCGGACGTGGACGTGAAGGCCGAATACGAGCTGCATGCGCGCGATCCGCCCGTACTCCGCGCGGGTGCGCGCGTAGCGCTCGTCATCGCTGAGGATCCCCTCGGGATTGGTGAAGGGGTGGGCGCCCGCGCCCGCCAACAGCCCGATCCCCTCCGCCGCGCGGGCGAGGTCGCGGCGGGCATCGCTCAGCTCCGACGCGGCCGCGTCGAGGTCCTCGGTCGGCGCGCTCAGCGCCTCGAGCTGGGCGGCGGGCAGCTCGCCTTTGAACCGCGGATCGCCCTCGAGGTGCGCGAGGATCTCCGCCGCGCGCGGGAGGAGGTCGAGGCTCTCCGGGTCGAGCAGCATCAGCTCCTCCTCGATCCCGACGGTCCTCGGAGCCGGACCGTCGAACGTCCGCCTGAGGCTCTCGGCGTTGGGAAGGGGACCGCTGTCCGGCTGGTTTGGCGTCAATTGCGTCGGGGCACGAGGTCGCCGTGAAGATCATCGTGCCGCCCGGCGTCTTCCCGCCTCACAGCGACAGCCTGATGCTCGCCGACCGGATCGCGAGTGCCGTTGCGCCGGGGTGGCGGGTCCTCGATCTTTGCGGCGGGAGCGGCGCGATCGCGATCGCGGCGGCCCGGGCGGGGGCCGAGGCGACCGCAGTCGACAGCTCTCGCCGGGCGATCCTGGCGACGCGGCTCAACGCGATGCGCAACGGCGTTCGAGTTCGCGCGCTCCGAGGCGACCTCTTCGGGCCCGTCACCAGCGAGGCGTTCGACGCGATCGTCAGCAACCCGCCGTACCTGCCCGGGACCGACGGTGAGCTTCCCCGCCGGGGCTCGAGTCGCGCATGGGAGGGAGGCGCCGACGGGCGGCTGATCCTCGACCGCGTCATCGCCGGGGCCGCCGACCATCTGCGGCCGGGTGGCGTCGCGATGGTCGTCCACTCGTCGGTGTGCGGGATCGAGGCGAGCCTCGCCGGGTTCGCGGCGGTTGGCCTGGAGGCGACGGTCGCGGAGCGTCGGACGGGCCCGCTCGGCCCGCTACTCGCCGGCCGGGCGGGTTTGCTGGAGCGGCGTGGTCTCGTGCCCTCCGGCTCGCGAACGGAGGAGCTCGTCGTGATCAGCGCCCGATCGGCGTCGCCACGGATGCCGGGAGCCGTTCGGCCTCCGGCGCGCTCGCCGACCTGAAGCGGGTCAGCTTGTGGGTGCCGTCGCAGAACGGGCGGGTCTGCGAGCGCCCGCAGCGACAGAGTGCGATCACCTCTCGGCGCAGCGGGACCTCGTCGCCGTTCTGATCGAGAAGCTCGAAGTCGCCGCGTATGAGGTAGGGACCGTCCCTGCACGGAATGATCGTCGCCTTTCCCATCGGCTCATCCCCTACCCGCGGCGATCTCGCGCCAATCCGCACTGCGCTTCCCGGGCCGGTAGGGCGAGCCGAGCCGCTTCGCGACCACTCCGCCGAGCCCGCGGCGCCGGCCCGCCTCGAGCAGCGCCGCGCCGTCGCCGACGTGGTGCGCGGGCGCCTGCCAGACCTCGCCGTCGAGCGGCAGTCCGGCGAGCCGCTCGCGCCGCGCCTCGTACGGTTCGCCGGTGAGCGAGCTTCCCTCCAGGAAGGGGATGTCGAAGACCACGTAGGCGACCGGGGTGGATCGCGCCCGCCGGCGGACGGTGGAGTCCGAGGCCGGCTCGAGCCGGTGCGCGAGCCGCTCGGGGTCGGGACGACCGTCGGTATCGAACGCCACCAGCACCCCGTCGAGGACCGCTTCGATGGCACCGAGCGAGCGTCCGGCGCGGCGCACCTCCGGTAGCTGGGCCTGCATCTCCTCGCCGCCGGGGTCCCGCAGGGCGAGGTCGCCGGGCTGTGCGAAGCCGAGCGCCCGGCGGCCCGACCAGAGCACCTCGAACGCCCAGTCCTCCTCCTCGGAGGGAAGCCTTCCCGGCCTCGCGAGCATCGGCTCGAGCCGCTCGGGCAGCGGCTCGCGGCCCGGCTCGGGCGGGTCCATCCGGTGGATCAGCCAGCTATCGGTTCGCTCATCGGGCTTCGCGATCCGAAACAGCGCGTAGCGGCCGCGGAGGCGCTCGCCGGCGAACTCGGCGACCACCTTGGCGGACTCGAACTTCTCGGCCCGGTAGGTGCCGCGGTCCCAGATCTCCATCTCGCCCGCTCCGTACTCGCCCTTCGGGATCGTCCCGTGGAACTCGAGGTACTCGAGCGGATGGTCCTCGGTGCGGACGGCGAGCCGGTCCTCGTTGGGATCCAATGGGATCCCTCGCGGGAGCGCCCACGAGGCGAGCACGCCGTCGTGCTCGAGCCGGAGGTCCCAGTGCAGTCGCGTGGCGTCGTGCTGTTGGACGACGAAACGGGCTTCCTCGCCGCCCCCCTCGTCGCCGCCGCGCGGCTCCGGGGTCCCGGAGAACTTCCGCTTACGCCGGTACTCGGAGAGGTCGCCGCGCGCCATCCCCGGAAGGTTCGCTCATCGCTCCCATCCCTCGTAGCGCTCGCGATCGTGGCTCTGCGGGGGGTGCGGGTCCGAGGTCGAGGGCGCTCGTGGCGCGTCCTCCTCGGCTTCGGGGTCGCGAGGGTCGGGGCGCTTCTCGTAGGGGTCCGGGTGCTCGGTCGGGTCGGGATCCCGCACGGGGTTCGAAAGCTCCCCGTGCGGGTCTTCCCCGGAACGCTCGCGGCGCGCCTCGGCAACCTCGCGCTCCTGCTCGTCGCGAGTGTCGGCCTCGGCGTGCGCGGGGCTGCGCGGGTCCTCGTCCTTCACGAGGATCCGCCGGCGCCGACCGTCTGCTCGCGCTGCTCGTCGTGCACGCCCTCGGCGAACTCCTCGATCGCCTTCTCGTTGAAGGCGTCGAGGTCGTCCGGCTTGCGGCTGGTGACGAGCCCGGCGTCGACGTGGACCTCCTCGTCGACCCACTTGCCGCCGGCGTTCCGGATGTCGGTCTCGAGGCTGGGCCAGGAAGTCAGCGTGCGGCCGTCGACCACACCCGCCTCGACCAGGGTCCACGGCGCGTGGCAGATCGCCGCCACCGGCTTGCCGGCCTCGAAGAACGAGCGGACGAAGGCGACCGCGTCGTCGTCGAGCCGTAGCTGGTCGGGGTTGGCGACGCCGCCCGGGAGCACCAGGCCGTCGTAGCCGGATGCATCGGCCTCCGACACCTTTCCGTGAGCCTCGAACGTCTTGCCCTTGTCCAGGTGCTCGAAGCCCTGGACCTCGTCGCCGCCGGGGGAGAGCAGCTCGACCTCCGCGCCCTCGTCCTCGATCGCCTCCCGGGGACTCTCGAGCTCGACCTGCTCGACGCCCTCGTCAGCGGTCAGAAACGCAATCTTCTTCCCTTCCAGCTGTCCTGCCATCGCTACCCCTCCGTTCGTGTCGGGTTCACCCCGCGGCTACCCGTCCGCGCGGGTGGGCGAAACGAGGGATGTCTCTCGCTGAGTTCTGAGCTGCCGGGCGAACGGGCACTAAGGGTGGTCGGGGGGGCGCGAGAGCGCCCTGGCGACTTTATCCCGGTATGCGGGACAAACTCGCCAAACCCGCCCGAGTCCTGGCCAGGACCGCCGCCTGCCAACACGGCGTGGTCACCAGAGCTCAGCTATTTGCCACCGGGCTGACGCGCTCGGGAATCACGCGCTGGATCGAGGCCGGCCACCTGCATCGCATTCACCGTGGCGTCTACGCGCTCGGCACGTCGAACCTCACCCGCGAGGGCTACTTCATGGCCGCCGTGCTGGCAGTCGGCAAGGGGGCGGTGCTGAGCCACCGATCCGCAGCGGCCCTCCACAAACTCTCCCCTACCTGCCCTCCAACAATCGACTTAACCGTTCCCGGCTCGGGCGGTCGCAGCAAGCGTCGGGGCATCATCATCCACCGTTCCACGACCCTCACCCAGGCTGACACCACCCTCCACCGCGGGATCCCCGTGACCACCGTCGTCCGAACCCTCGCCGACCTCGGCTGGGGCGCCGAGCGCACCCGCTCGGACCTCGAGCGCCTGTTCCTTCGCATCTGCCGCGAGCACGGGATCCCGATGCCCGAAGTAAACGTCCGCATCGGCCCCTACGAGGTCGACTTCCTCTGGCGAGCCGAGCGCCTGGTCGTGGAAGTCGACGGCTACCGCTACCACTCGACCCGCGCGTCATTTCAGGCGGATCGAGCCCGCGACCGTGACCTTCAGCGACTCGGGTTCATCGTGCTCCGGTTCACTGACCGCGAGCTCTCGTCGAAGCGGGAAGCCATCGTCGCCTCCCTACGAGCCCATCTCACGCGCCGCGCCAGGCAACTCAGCCTCTAGATCCGCGCCGGGTCGGGCTCCTCCTCGCCGGGCCAGGTGCCGGTCGCGCGGTAGAAGGAGAGGCGTGTGCCGCGGTCGGTCCCTGCGCGGACTGCGCGGAACAACGCCCCCTGGATCGCGTTCGCCGCGAGCAGCTTCGCCATGCTCACGTCGCGGTGCTCGGCCTCCGGCGGCTCCTCGTCGTCGAACCGCGCCCAGATGAAGTCGAAGAGCTTCTTGCCGGCAAACCCGGCGATCAGGCTGCCGACGATGCTGAACGGGATGAAGAGGATCTTCGCGACCATCGGTGGTGCTCCTCCTTATTCAGTCCTCGGGTCGCGCGGCTCGAGCGCGATCGTTTCGTCCCTCGGAACGCCGGCCTCGAGCTCGCGCTCGCGCTCGAGCTCGGCGTTGAGCTCGGCGCCGAAGAGGATCGCCAGGTTCGGTGAGCCAGAGCCAGACGAGGAAGACGATCACGGCGGCGATGCTGCCGTAGGTCGCGTTGTAGGAGCTGAAGTTGGCGACGTAGAAGGCGAACAGGAGCGAGACGCAGCGACCCAGAGCACGACCGCGACGACGCTGCCCGGCGTGATCCAGCGGAAGCCGGGCTGGCGGACGTTCGGCGCCGTCCAGAAGAGCACCGAGCATCATCGTGATCACGACGAGCACGATCACCGGCCACTTGGCGATGTCCCAGACCGTGACCGCCGTCTCGCCGGCGCCGACCACGTCGCCGACCTCGCGGGCGAGGGGGCCGGTGACGACGACCGCGAGCGGCGCAGATCGCGAGCAGCAGGATCATCACCGACCGTGATCGCGATCTGCAGCGGGTCGCAGCTTCCAGAACGGGCGTCCCTCCTCGACCTCGTAGATGCGGTTCGAGGCGCGGGCGAAGCCGCCGACGTAGCCCGACGCCGACCAGACCGCGCCCGCGAGGCCGAGCACGAGCGCGAGGCCGGCCGCCTGCGTCGAGCGAGATCTGCTCGATCGCGTCGAGCAGGATCTCCTGCGCGGGGCCCGGGCGCGAGCGCCTCGACGTTCTCGATCAGCGGATCGATGCGCCGAGTCGCCGACGAGGCCGAGGATCGAGACGAGCGCGATCAGGGCGGGGAAGATCGCGAGCACCGCGTAGTAGGTGAGCGCCGCGGCGAGGTCGGTGAGCTGGTCGTCCTGGAACGCGCGTCGCGGTGCGCTTGAGCACCCCGCCAGCCAGGAGCGCAGCGTCGAGCTTCAGGGGCCTCCCGGGTGGACTCGGCCGACTTCGCTCGCTGTGTGGCGGACTCCATTCCTCGGTCTCCGCGTGAGCCGCTACCCGGCGGCATCGCCGCAGAAACTCGAGGTTCAGCGCGGACGGCTCGAGACGACGACCATCGTCGCGTCGTCGCGCAGCTCGCCGCCCTCGGCCGCGAGGACGCGCTGCTCGATCCGCGTCGGCGATCCGCGTTGGCGGGCTCGCCGGCGCAGGTGGCCAGTAGCTGCGATCAGCGCCTCGTCGGTGACCGGGCGCGCCGGGGCTCTCGTCGCGGAAGCCGGCTTCGGTGATCCCGTCGGTGAAGAGGACCAGGGCGTCCCCGGGCCGCAGCTCGGCGCCCGCCCTCGGCGAGCTCGAGCTCGCTCGAACCAGCCGAGCAGGGTCCCCTGCGCCTCGATCGGAGCCACCTCGCCCCCGGCGGCGAGAAGGAGCGGCTGCGGATGGCCGCCCGCGGCGACCGCCACCTGGTGGCCCCCGGCGACCGGCTCGACCAGCGCGTAGATCGCGGTCAGGTAATGCTCGCGCCCGCCGCTTTTGATCAGCGCCTCGTTGAGCCGGCGCAGCACGTTGACCGGCCGGGGGTCGTGCATCGCCGCCGTGCGGATCGTGTAGCGAGCGAGCGCCGTCAGTCCCGCCGCGCCGACACCCTTCCCCGAGACGTCGCCGATCACGATCGCGTAGCGGTCTCCCGAGACCTGGAAGACGTCGTAGAAGTCGCCGCCGATCCGGGTCCCCGCCTCCTCGGTGTGCAGGCGGGCGGCGAAATCGAGGCCCGCGACCTCGCTCGCCTCGGGGGGCAGGAGCCCGCGCTGGAGCGTGTCGGCGATCTCGCGATACCGCGCCTCGCTGCGCGCGCAGCGCCTGCTCGGCGCTCTTCAGCTCGGTGACGTTCTCGATCACGCTGACGACCGCGTGGGAGGCTCGTCCTCGGACGCTCGGCAGCGGGATCGCGTGGGCGATCGCCCAGCTCTGCTCGCTAACCGCGGGCCCGTGGAACCGCACCAGCCGCGAGGGGCTCTCCTCCCCGCGCAGGGCGCTTGAACAGGGGCAGCTCCTCGCGGGCGCAGCTCGGTGCCGTCCTCGTCGGGGATCGTCAGCCCGGAGATCGCGTCGCATCGCGGAGACGCCGATCAGCTCCTCCGGCGTCGCGCCGTTGATCCGCGCGGTGACCTCGTTGACGAACCGGTAGCGGCCGTCGGGATCGACCACGGTCACGCCCACCGGCATCGAGCGCAGCACCGTGCTCAGCTCGTCCCGGGAGCTGCGGAGCTCGCGCTGCGCCCGCTCGCGGGCGATGAACTCGCCGATCTGGCGCCCGAACCGCTCGCAGTCCTCGACCAGCTCCTCGTCGGGCTGCATCACGTCACGAGCGAGGATCTCGACCACCCCGAGCACCCGGTCTCCCCTGCGGATCGGGAAGACGAGGACGCTTCGCAGCCCCGCGTCGAGCAGGGGCTTCACCTTCGGATGCTGCTCGTCGGGGGGGATCTCGCTGATCCAGCGCGCCTGTCGATCCGCCCAGGCGCGGCCGGGAAGGCGCTCTCCGCGGGCGAACACGGTCCGCTCGGTCTCCTCCGCAAAGCGCCGGGCGCGCTCGTCCTCCTCGTCGACCCAGACCGCGGCCGGCCTGCAGGAGCTCCTGGCTCGGGCTCGACGAGCCAGAGCACGCCGGCCGCCCAGCCGAGCGCCCCGCAGATCGCCTCGAGCAGTCGCGGCGCGGCCTCGACGATCGTCTCCGACATCGCCAGCACCTCGACCGACCGCGCGGTGCGTCTCGAGCCGGCGCTCGGTGCGACGACGGGCCACCGCCAGTCCGACACCGGCGGCCATCAGGCCGAAGAGCTCGATCTCCGAGGGATCGAAGCCGCGGCGCTCGCGGGTCCAGGCGCCGAGGGAGCCAACCGCCCCGTCCCGCCCGGGGATCGGGGCGGTGACGCCGCTGCGGACGCCCGAGCTCCAGGAGGCCGGGCGCGGGCGTGAACCGGGTCTCGCACCGGGAGGTCCTCGATGACGATCGGCTCGTCCGCCCGAAGCACGAAGTCGGGTTGCGATCCGGGGCTCACGACCGAGGCGATCGCGCCTTGAAAGCGCTCCGGAATCCGGTACCCGGCGCGCGCCAGCATGCGGCCGTCGGAGAGCCGCTCGAGGACCCCCGCGAACTCGAGCCCCAGCGCCTCGACCACGGTCTGGGAGGCACGCGCGTAGAGGACGTCGAGGTCGTCGTCGACGAGCGCAATCTGCGCAAGCTCGGCCAGCGCGGCGGTGGTGCGCTCGGGGGAGAGCTTTGGCGAGAGGGACGGGTCCGTATTCGGACCCTAACCGCTCAATCCCGGCTTTCCGAGTCGTCCCGGTCGGGTGATTCCGGATGCCCCTCGTCCGATCCCGGGGCGTCCTCGGAGGGATCCGGTCGGGGGTCGTGACCGGGCGGGCCTTCGCCCGGTCCGACCTCGCCCGGTCCCTCCTGGGTATCGGGCGGCACCGGAGGGTTCTCGCCCACCGGTGCCGCCGCGATCAGGGTCGTCATCGGCAGATCCCTTGCCGATGGGCGCTCGTCAGGTCTTGCGCTCGAGGTTCGCGACCTCGTCGGCCTTCTCGTCGGCCTTGTCCTGGGTGCGCGCGAGATCCTCCTTGGCCTCGCCCTTGCGCTCTTCGTTGTGGCCCTCGCGGCGGGTGGAGGGATCGTCGGTCAGATCGCCGACGGCCTTCTTGATCCGGCCGCTGGCCTTGTCCATCAGGCTCATTGCCACTCCCTTCATTGGGTGCCACCCTGGGTTACCCCGCACGCCGGGCCTGAAAACCTCTGGCTGCGGGGTATGCCACCGCCGCCATGCCGAGACTGAAGCGCGCAGACTGCTCCGGGCCGGGGATCCGAAGGATCCGTCGTGGGCGCGGCTTCAGCTACGTCGACGACGACGGGCGAGCGGATCGCCGACGCCGAGACGCTGGCCCGGATCGAGGAGCTCGTGATCCCGCCGGCGTGGCGAGGAGGTCTGGATCTGCCCATACCCCAACGGGCACATCCAGGCGACCGGCTACGACGACGCCGGGCGCAAGCAGTACCTCTACCACGAACGCTGGCGCGAGCACCGCGACCGCGAGAAGTTCGAGGCGGTGCTCGAGCTCGCAGCCGAGCTGCCCCGGGTCCGGCGGCGGTTGAAGCGCGACCTTCGGCGCCGCGGCCTGGTCCGCGAGCGGGTCCTCGCCTGCTCGGTGCGCCTGCTCGACCTCGGCTTCTTCAGGATCGGCAGCGAGCAGTACGCGGAGGAGAACGAGACCTACGGCCTGGCGACGCTCCGCAAGCGCCACGTCTCCTTCGAGCGCGGCCTGATCGTCTTCGACTACGAGGCGAAGAACGCCCAGCGGCGGATCCAGACGATCGACGATCCCGCGATCGTCCCCACGGTCCGTGCCCTCAAGCGCCGCCGGGGCGGCGGCCACGAGCTGCTCGCATACCGCGCGAACGGCGGCTGGACGGACGTCCGCTCGGATCAGATCAACGACTACGTCAAGGACGTGGCCGGCGACGGGTTCACGGCGAAGGACTTCCGGACCTGGAACGCGACCGTCCTGGCCGCGGTCTCGGTGGCGATGCGCGCCGACGCGGCGAAGACGAAGACCGCCCGCAAGCGGATCTCGAGCGAGGCGACCAAGGCCGTCGCCGCCTACCTCGGCAACACCCCCGCGGTCTGCCGCGCCTCGTACATCGACCCGCGCGTCTTCGACCGCTTCGACTCCGGCGAGAGCGTCCGCCCCAGGCTCGACGAGCTCGGCGGCACGTTCGACCCCACCCGCCCCAGCCACCGCGAGAAGTTCGAGGCCGCCGTCCTCGACCTGCTCACGTAGGGGTCTGACCCCTTGGGGGACAGGTCAGGGGTCTGACCCCTTTGGGGACAGGTCAGGGGTCTGACCCCTTTGGGGACATGACCCCTTGGGGGACAGGTCAGGGGTCTGACCCCTCTGTCCCCGCACGGATGGGCATGCGGCCGGGGCGATGTTTTCTTTCCCTGCGCCGGGGTACCTGATAAGGCGAAGCGCGCACTTCAAGAGTCACTCGCGCGTGGATAGCAGGGGAACCACCAACTCCGTAAACGAAGATCGAAGGGGGATTGATTCCTCATGGCTACCCAAACCCAAGCGCAGCGCAAGTCAGCCGCGCAGAAGGCTGCCGCGACTCGCAGGCGTAACGCCGCGAAGCGGAGCCGCTCGTCCCAGAAGGCCGCCGAAACCCGGGCGCGCGCGGAGCTCAACACGCTCCAGTCGTTCGCGATCCGCGGCCAGGAGGCCGGCGAGAAGGCCGTCGACGTGACCGTCGGCGCCGCACTCGAGGCCCGTGACCGCGTCGCTGGCGCGGTTCGGCCGATCACCAACTCGGGTGAGCGCACGCGGCTTCGCCGCAACGTCACGCGGAGCTTTCGCGACGCGCAACGGCGTGGCGCTCGTGCCCGCAAGGGAGCGCAGCGGAACGCCCGCGGCCACGTCCGCGAGGCGGAGCGTCAGGTGAAGGCCACTCGCCGCGACGCCGAGCGTCAGGTGAAGACGGCCCGTCGCCAGACGAGCCAGCGCGTCCGCAGCACTCGCCGCGACGCCGAGCGTCGCGTGAGGAGCGCAACGCGCTCGTAACGAGACAAGCTCACGAACCAGCCGGAAGCGCCTCGGGGCCCGACCCCGGGGCGCTCTCCGTTTCAGGGCGCACCGCCGCCATCCGCTCGGCCCGGCGCTGCTGCCAGACGACCAACCCCATCGCGGCGATGGTGACCACGAACAGGATCGTCGCGATCACGTTGACCTCGACCGGGATCCCGCGCTGGGACGCGCCGAAGATGAACAGCGGGAACGTGACCTCGGTGCCGGAGGTGAAGTTCGAGATCACGAAGTCGTCGATCGAGAGCGCGAAGGCGAGCAGCGCCGCGGCGACCAGCCCGGGCGCCAGCAGCGGGAAGGTGACCGTGCGGAAGGTGGTGAGCGGGGTCGCGCCGAGGTCGCGCGCCGCCTCCTCGATCGAACGGTCGAAGCCGATCAGGCGCGACCGGACGACGATCACGACGAAGCTGATCGAGAACATGATGTGGGCGATCAGGAGCGTCTCGAACCCGCGTCGCCACCTCGGAGTAGACGAACAGCGACAGAAGCGACGCCCCGATCACGACCTCCGGGGTCGCCAGCGGGATCACGATCAGGAAGTTGGCGGCGCGGCGACCGAAGAACTCGTGGCGGACCAGCGCCAGCGCGATCAGCGTCCCGAGCACGGTCGCGACCAGCGTCGACAGGGCGGCCAGCGACGATGCTCGTGACGAGCGCGTCGGTCAGCTCCGGGATGCCGAACGCGTTCTCCCAGTGCTCGAGCGTGAAGCCGCTCCAGGTGAAGTTGAACTTCCCCTCCGGGTCGTTGAAGGAGAAGACCGCGATCACGGCGATCGGGATCAGCATGTAGGCGATCGCCAGCGCCCCGTAGATCTGGATCCCGTGTTCGCGCAGCCAGCGCCAGGCCCTGCTCATGCCGCCTCGCCCTCCTCGCCCATCAGCGACTCCGAGCCCGCGAAGCGGATGTAGACGACGACCGATCACCAGGATGATCGCCATCAGCACGAACGAGAGCGCCGCGGCGACCGGATAGTCCTTGATCACCAGGTACTCGCTCTGGATCACGTTGCCGATCATCGCCTGGTTCTGGCTGCCGAGGAAGTAGCGCGTTGACGTAGTCGCCCACCGCCGGGATGAAGGTCAGGAGCGTGCCCGCGATCACCCCGGGAGCCGAGATCGGCAGGGTGACCCGCAGGAAGGCGCTCGCCGCTGACGAGTAGAGGTCCTTCGCGCCCTCGATCAGGCTCAGGTCGATGCGCTCGAGGCTGGCGTAGATCGGCAGGATCATGAACGGGAGGAAGTTGTAGGTCAGCCCCGCGATCACCGCGGGCGCCGTGTCAGCACCCGGCCGTCCGCCGACGATTCCGAGCGTCTGCAGGACGTCGACGACCTGGCTCTCGTCCGCGAGGATCGTCTGCCAGGCGAGCGTTCGGATCAGGTAGGTGGTGAAGAACGGCGCGACCACGCGAATAGCAAGAGCGTTCTTCCAGCGCCCGCCTCGGAAGGCGATCGCGTAGGCGAGCGGGTAGGCGATCAGCAGCGCAGAGCAGCGTCGCGGCGCCGGCGTAGAGGAACGAGCGCCGAAGCTGCGTGTCGAAGGTCGGCGAGCGAGTCGGTGAAGTTGGCGAAGTGCCAGGTGAACGGTGAACCCCTCCTCGAGCGACCCCTCCTCGAGCGAGACGACGCCCATGAAGTACATGGGCACGACGAAGAAGAGGACCAGCCAGAGGAGGCCCGGTCCGAGCAGCAGGTAGGGGACCAGGCGCCGCCTGGTCACGGGCCCGCTCCCCGCAGGACTAGGCGCCGGTGATCAGGTCCTGGAACGACTTCTCGATCTCCTCCGCGTCCTCGGCCGGCGGGTCGGCTCCGAGGTCGCAGCCGGCGAGGAACTCCTCGGTCGGGAAGACGAGCTCGCTCTTCGCCGCCGCCGACCCCTGCTTCTCGAGCACCTCCTTGACGTCCCCTCGACCGGGGTCACGTAGTAGTTGTAATCCGCGATCTGCGCCTGGTTCTCCGGCTCGTAGACGTAGTCGATCCACTCGTACGCCGCGGTCGGGTTCGGCGCGCCCGACCGGGATCACCATGTTGTCCGAGAACAGGATGCAGCCCTCCTCGGGCATCCGAACTCGATCGTCGGGGTTGTCCGCCTGGAGCTGGACGGCGTCGCCCAGACCAGCCGATCGAGATCGCGGCGACGTCGCCGCGCGCCATGTCGGCGGTGTAGTCGTTGCCGGTGAAGTCGACGAATCTGGCCCGAGTCGGCGGCCTCCGAGAGCTTGTCGATCGCCGCCATCCAATCCTCGGTGGTTGCGTTCTCGATCGTCGACGCCCATCGACTTCATCACTAGCGGCACGGTGTCCCGAAGCTCGGTCAGGAAGGTCGATCTCGCCCTCGTACTTGGGATCGAAGATGTCCTCGACCGACGTTGACGTCGGGGGCCTCGGCGGTGTTCACGACCAGGCCCACCATCCCGCTCTGCCAGGGCGCCGAGAAGTCTGCGGCTCGGGATCGAACGAGGGGCTCTCGAGGTTCGGCGCTGAGGTTCTCCTCCACCGTTCGGGATCGCGCTCCTTGTCGAGGTTCTGGAGGTAGCCGAGGTCGTACATCTTCTTCGCCATCCAGTCGGTGACGACGACGATGTCGCGTGCCCGCCGAGTCGCCGTTCTGCAGGTTCGGCTGGAGCTTCGCGAAGAACTCGTTGTTGTCGTTGACGTCCTCGGTGTAGTTGACCTTGAAGCCCGGTCTCCTCCTCGAACTCGGGCACGGTGTCCTTGTCGATGTAGAAGGGCCAGTTGGAGATCGTCAGGTCGCCCGACGCGCTTCGCCCTCGGCCTCCGCCGTCGTCACCTCGCCCTCGCGTCCCCCGCCGCCGAGGTCGCTGCCGCAGGCGGCGAGCAAGGAGGGCGGCGAGCAGAACAGCCACCGCCGGGAAGAGCTTGGTCAGGTGTCGTCTCATTCGCTGGGGGGTCTCCTCTCGTGACTCTCGGACAAGGTGCATGTGCTCGGGGGCCCAGGCGAGCCGTACGCGGGAGCCCGCGCCGGGCAGGCCCCTGGCGGTCCGCCTCGTCGGCGTTGGGGACGAGGACGGTCATCGGCACGTCGTCGCCGACCTTGACCACGAGCTGCGTCGCAGTGCCCAGGTAGAGGGTCGACTCGACGACGCCGTCGACGCTCGGATGGTCGGCGGTCGACGGCGCGCTCGGGTCCTCGACCCGAAGCTTCTCCGGCCGCACGCTCGCGTACGAGCCCTTGCCGTTGGCCGAGACGGTCTCGGCGGGCAGCAGGTTCGACACGCCGATGAAGCCGGCGACGAAGGTCGTCGCTGGTCGCTCGTAGACGTCCTCGGGTCCGCCGATCTGCTCGACCTGCCCCTCGTTCATGACGGCGATCCGGTCCGACATCGTCAGCGCCTCCTCCTGGTCGTGGGTGACGTAGACGAAGGTGATCCCGACCTCGCGCTGGATCCGCTTCAGCTCGATCTGAAGCCCCTTGCGAAGCTTCAGGTCGAGAGCGCCGAGCGGCTCGTCCAGCAGCAGGACCTTCGGCAGGTTGACCAGGGCGCGCGCGAGCGCGACCCGCTGCTGCTGCCCGCCGGATAGCTGATTGGGACGCCGCCGGTCGCCTCCGCCGCGAGGCCGACGCGGTCGAGCTCGGCCTCGACGCGACGCTCGATCTCGTCGCTCGGGACCTTCTTGCGCCGCAGCCCGAAGGCGACGTTGTCCTCGACGGACAGATGGGGAAACAGCGCGTAGCTCTGGAACACGGTGTTGGTCGGGCGCCGGTGGGGAGGCCGGTCCGCCATGTCCTCGCCGTCGATCAGGACCCGTCCGCCGCTCGGCTCCTCGAAGCCGGCCACGATGCGCAGCGTGGTCGTCTTGCCGCAGCCGCTGGGGCCGAGCAGGGTGAAGAACTCGCCGGGCGCGAGGTCGAGGCTCAGCTCGCGGACGGCGACGACGTCGTCGAAGTGCTTGCTGACGCGCTCGAGCTCGACGCTCGGTCGCTCCGCTGTAGTTTCCGTGGAGTTCTCCAACGGTCTCGGCCCCGCCCCCCCACGGGCGGCGCCAATCATGGCCCACCGCGCGGCCGAGGCCAATCGGCGGAACCCCCAAATCCCGCCGGTTGAGTTGTACGAATTGTACAACTCCCTACCCTCCACGTTGAACGTAATCCACGTTGCCCCGCGACGGAGCGGGGCATACCTTTGTCCGCACAGTCTTAGACGCAGCGTCCAGCCGAACCAGGAGGAGTTGATGGCCACGACAGGTACCCAGCCGGCGGCCGGCGCGACCGGGAGCGACCTTCAAGAGCAGGCGCTACGCCACCTCTGGCTGCACTTCACCCGCATGGGCGATTACGACGCCGAGCAGGAGGTGCCGATCATCATCCGCGGCGAGGGGCCCTACGTCTGGGACGACCACGGAAACCGCTACCTGGACGGGCTCTCGGCGCTCTTCTGCGTCAACGTCGGCCACGGCCGCGAGGAGATCGGCGAGGCGATGGCGGCGCAGGTCCGCGAGCTCGACTTCGTCACCAACTGGAGCTACGCGCACCCGCGCGCGATCGAGCTGGCGACGAGGATCGCGAACCTCGCCCCCGGCGACCTGAACCGGGTCTTCTTCACCTCCGGCGGCTCCGAGGCGGTCGAGTCCGCGATCAAGCTGGTGCGCAACTTCCACCGGGTGGAGGGCAAGGGCCAGAAGCACAAGATCGTCGCCCGCGAGGTCGCCTACCACGGGACCTCGATCGGGGCGCTGGCTGCGACCGGGGTGACCGCGCTCAAGACCCCCTTCGAGCCGCACGCGCCGGGCGGCGTGCATGTGTCGAACACGAACAGCTACCACTGGCCCGAGGACCGCGACCCGCTCTGGGCGGCCGACGAGATCGAGCGGCGGATCGAGTTCGAGGGTCCGGAGACGGTCGGCGGCGGTGATCCTCGAGCCGGTCCAGAACGCCGGCGGTTGCATCCCGCCGCAGGAGGGCTACTTCCAGCGCGTCCGGGAGATCTGCGACCGCCACGACGTCCTGCTGATCTCCGACGAGGTGATCTGCGCCTGGGGCCGGATCGGCCACTGGTTCGGCTGCGAGCGCTACGACTACCAGCCGGACATCGTCACCTCGGCGAAGGCGCTCGCCTCGGCCTATATCCCGATGGGGGCGATGATCGTCTCCGAGCGCGTCGCCGAGCCGTTCATGGAGGGCACGGCGATGTTCGCCCACGGCTTCACCTTCGCCGGGCACCCGGTCGCCGCGGCCGCCGCGCTGGCGAACATCGACATCATCGAACGCGAGGATTTGCCCGGTCACGTGGCGCGCAAGGAGGGCGAGTTCCGCGAGCGACTCGAGGGGCTTCGCGACCTGCCGATCGTCGGCGACGTCCGCGGCGCCGGCTTCTTCCAGGCGATCGAGCTGGTCAAGGACAAGGAGACCAAGGAGGGCTTCTCCGACGAGGAGTCCGAGCGCCTGCTGCGCGGCTTCCTCTCCGGCGAGCTCTACCGCAGCGGCCTGATCTGCCGCGCCGACGATCGCGGCGACCCGGTGGTCCAGCTCGCGCCGCCCCTGATCTGCGACACCGAGCAGTTCGACGAGATCGAGTCGGTCCTTCGCAAGGTCCTCTCGGAGGCATGGGACCGGATCGACCACCCGTAGCCATGCTCACCGTTGGTCAACTCGTCGAGGACCTGGAGCTCGAGCTCGCGGCGGGCTCGGGCGGGGCGGGGCGGAAGATCCGCTGGGTTCACATCTCCGAGCTCGATGACCCGACCCCGTGGCTCGCCGGCGAGGAGCTCCTGCTGACCACCGGGATCCAGCTCTCGAGCGCACCCCGCCAGCGCAAGTTCGTCGCCCTGCTCGCCGAGCACGGCCTCGCCGGCCTCGGCCTCGGCACCGGCTTCGGGCACAAGCGCCTCCCGAAGGCGCTCGTCGACGAGGCTTCCAAGCGCGAGCTCCCCCTGTTCGAGGTTCCCTACGAGATGCCGTTCATCGCCATCACCGAGCGGGCGTTCACCGAGCTGGTCAACGAGCAGTACGGGATGCTCGAGCGCGGCCGGGCCTTCCAGGAGCGGCTCGAGCGCCTCGTGATCGGGGAGCGCGGACTGGAGGAGATCCTCGGCTCGATCGCGGCGGCCGTCGCCGGCTCGGCGCTTCTGCTCGACGGCAACGGGCGGGCGATCGCCGGGGGGGACGTGGCGCCGAAGGCGCTGTCGACGCTGGCCGACGAGACGGCTGCGCGGACCCGCGCCGACCGGGTTGCGCCGTTCTCGCCCGAGGACGGCAGGCTCAGTGCGGCTTCACTGGTCGTGCCCCTGCCCGAGGGTGAGGTTCCGACCGCCCGGGCGTGGCTCGCGGTGGTCAAGGAGCGGGGCGAGCTGACCGAGCTCGACCGCCTGATCGCACGCCAGGCCGCGATCGCGGTCGGCCTCGAGTTGATGCGCGATCGGGTGGTCCGCGAGACCGAGCGCCGGCTCGCCGGCGACGTGCTCGCCGACGCGCTGCGGGGCAGGCTCGATCCCGACGAGGTCCGAGGGCGCCTGCGCCCGTTCGGGATCGGCGCCGACGCGGCGGTGCTCGTCTTCGAGCTCGCGGATCCGGCGCGGTTCGAGCCCGAGCTCGAGGCGGCGCTCGCGCGCGACGGGGTGCCCGCTCTGGTGGCGATGTCGAGCGCGGCCGCGCCGGGAGCTGCTCTGCGCCGTGATCGACCCCGGGCCGGAGGACCCGGTCGAGCTCGCGAAGCGCGCCCGCGCGGGGCTCGTCGAGAAGGGCGCGACCGTTCGGGCCGCGGCCAGCCGGGTTGGCCCCGCCGGCGCCGTTCACCGCGCCTTCCACGAAGCGCGCTGCGCGCTCGAGGCCACGTCGCTCGCCAACGGGGCCGCGCCCGACGTCGCCTCGCACGAGGACCTGGGCGCCTTCACGCTGCTTCTGGCCCTCCAGGACGACGAGGCCCTCCGCCTCTACTCGGAGAGCCTGCTGGAGCCGATCGAGAGCACCGAGGGCGAGTACGGCGGCGAGCTCCTGCGCTCGCTCGAAGCGTTCATCGAGCAGAACGGGCAATGGGAGCGTGCGGCGCGCGAGCTGTACTGCCACAGGCACACCCTCCGCTACCGGATTCGAAGGATCGAGGAGCTCACGGGGCGCGACCTGAGCCGCGCGCACGATCGGATCGAACTGTGGCTGGCGCTGCGCGCGAGGGAGCTGGTCGGATGAAGGTGCCGCACCTTCCGGGTCGCCCGAGCGCATCCGCGTCGGCCGATCGCGACGATGGCGGCGGCACGAATCCGCAACGAGAGCTCAAGGTCGCCGTGCTCGGGGCGGGGGGGACGATCGCGCCGGCGATCGTCCGGGACCTAGCCGAGTCGGACGAGGTGTCGGGCATGCTGTTGCTCGACCTCGACGAGGCGCGGGCGGCCGAGGTCGCGAAGACCCAGGGGGGCGGCAAGGCGAAGGCGAAGCAGGCGAATGCGCGCGGGGCCGCCTCGGACCACGACTCCGTCGCGCGCGCGATCGGGCGCTGCGACGTGCTGGTCAACTCCGCGAGCTACCGGGTCAACCTCGACGCGATGCGAGCCTGCCTCGCCGCTGGCTGCCATTACCTCGACCTCGGCGGGCTGTATTGGATGACCGGCCGCCAGCTCCAGCTCGGGGCGGACTTCGAGTCGGCCGACCTGATCGCGGTGCTCGGCATCGGCTCCAGCCCCGGGAAGACGAACCTGATGGCCGCCCGCGCCGCCCGCGAGCTGGGAGAGGTCGAGTCCGTTCACATCGCGGTGGCGGGCCGCGACCTCGAGCCGCCCGCCGGATTCAGCGTCCCCTACGCGCTGCAGACCCTGATCGACGAGATCACCCTGAAGCCGGTCGTCCTACGGGGCGGCAAGCCGGTCGAGATCGAGCCGCTCACCGACGGCGGCCGCGTCGACTTCGGCACGCCGATCGGCGAGACGGGGACGATCCACACCCTTCATTCCGAGCTCCGCACCTTCGGCGAGAGCTTCGGGTGCCGCAACGTGAGCTTCAGGCTCTCGCTCGAGCCGAAGCTGCTCGAGCGCCTGCGCACGCTCGCCGACTGCTCCTCGGAGCGGATCGCGCGCGAGTCCAAGCGGGCCAGCGCGCCGTCGGCGAAGACGGTCTCCGTCCACGTGATCGAGGCCGCCGGCGCGGGAAGCGAGGTGCGGGTCCGGTCCCTGACCAAGCCGGCGAAGCGCTGGCGGCTCGGCGGCGGGGTGATCTCGACCGCGGCGCCGGCCGCCGCCGCGGTGCGCCTCCTGGCGAGGGGAGGGATCACCGCCCGGGGCGCCCTGCCGCCGGAGCGCTGTCTCGACCCCGACGGGATGTTCGCCGAGCTCGAGAAGCGTGGCTCCACCTTCGAGGTCGAGACGAACGAGGGGCTGGTCTCCGCATGAAGGTCGGCGTCCCGACCGAGGTCAAGACCGACGAGTACCGGGTCGCCCTGACTCCGACGGGGGTCCGGGAGCTCCGCGAGCACGGCCACGAGAACGTGATCCAGGCCGGCGCCGGCGAGGGGAGCGCGATCTCCGACGCCCAGTACGAGGCGCAGGGCGCGAGCATCGTTCCCGACGCCGAGGCGGTCTGGGCCGAGGCCGAGCTGGTCCTCGGGGTCAAGGAGCCCCAGCCCGGCGAAGTCGAGCACCTGCGCGCCGGCCAGGCGCTATTCACCTACCTGCACCTCGCCCCGAACCCGGAGCTGACCCGCGGCCTGTGCGATTCCGGCGCCGTCTGCATCGCCTACGAGACGGTCGAGGACGCGACCGGTGGGCTGCCGCTGCTCGCTCCGATGAGCGAGATCGCCGGCAAGATCGCGACCCAGGCGGGCGCCTACATGCTCGAGAAGCCGTTCGGCGGGCGCGGGATCCTGCTCGGCGGAGTCCCGGGGGTGGCGCCGGCCAACGTCCTCGTGATCGGCGGCGGGGCCGTGGGCATGAACGCCGCGTTCATCGCGATCGGGATGGAGGCGGACGTGTTCGTCTTCGACAAGTCACTGGACCGGCTGCGCGAGCTCGACGTCGCCTTCGGGGGGCGGGCGTCGACGATCTACTCCTCGGTGCTCTCGATCGAGGAGATGTTGCCGCGAACGGACCTGGTGATCGGCGCGGTGCTGGTCCACGGCGCCAAGGCCCCTCACGTGATCCGGCGCGAGCAGCTCGAGCTGATGAACCCGGGCTCGGTGATGGTCGACGTCTCGATCGACCAGGGCGGCTGCTTCGAGACCTCGCGGCCGACCACCCACCGCGACCCGACCTACGAGGTCGACGGGGTCACCCACTACTGCGTCACGAACATGCCGGGCGCGGTGCCGATCTCCTCGACCTATGCACTTACCAACGCGACCCTGCCGTATGTCATTGCGCTCGCCGACCACGGGGTGGCGGGAGCCGTCCGCGACGACCCGGGGCTCCGCCTCGGGGTTAACGTCGCCAACGGGAAGGTCACCCACCCCGCCGTGGCGGAGGGCGTCGGCGCGGAGCACGTGCCGGTGGCGGAAGCACTCGATTTGGCCCCGCTCGAAGCGGCGTGAACGACTAGCGAACAGAGAGGCAGCGATGGCAACCGAAACCAAGACCAAGGTCCAGAACTTCATCGACGGCGAGCGTGTCGATTCGGCATCGGGGGAGACCGAGGAGGTGCTCAACCCGGCGACCGGGCAAGCGATCGCCGAGGCCCCGCTCTCGAGCGTCGAGGACGTCGATCGCGCGGTCGAGGCGGCCCAGCGTGCCTTCGACGGCTGGGCGACCTCGACCCCCGGCGAGCGGGCCGACAAGCTGCTGGCGCTTGCCGACGCGATCGAGGAGAACGCGGACGAGATCGCCGACCTCGAGGCGGCGAACGCCGGCAAGCCGCGCAAGGCGTTCTTCGAGGACGAGATCCCGTTCATGGCCGACAACCTCCGCTTCTTCGCCGGCGCAGGGCGCAACCTGGAGGGCAGGGCGTCCGGCGAGTACATGGAGGGGCGGACCTCGCTGATCCGCCGCGAGCCGGTAGGCGTGGTCGGGCAGATCACACCGTGGAACTACCCCCTGATGATGGCGGTGTGGAAGATCGGGCCCGCGCTCGCCGCCGGCAACACGATCGTGCTGAAGCCGGCCGAGACGACGCCGCTGTCGACGCTTCGGGTGGCCGAACTGGCGGGGGAGATCCTGCCCAAGGGCGTCCTCAACGTGATCACCGGTCACGGGGAACCCGCGGGGGCGTCGATCGTCACCCACCCCGAGATCGCGATGGTCTCGCTGACCGGGTCGCCGGACACGGGCAAGTGGATCGCCAAGGCGGCCGCCGACACGCTGAAGAAGGTCCATCTGGAGCTCGGCGGCAAGGCGCCGGTGATCGTCTTCGACGACGTCGAGATGGAGACGGCGATGGAGACGATCGCCGCCGCCGGCTACTACAACGCGGGCCAGGACTGCACCGCCTCGACCCGCGTGCTGGCCGCGGGCGGCGTCTACGACGACGTCGTCTCCGGCCTCGCCGACGAGGCCAAGGGTCACGTGATCGGCGACACGATGGACGACGAGACGACCCTCGGGCCGCTCAACTCCCACCGCCATCGCGACCGAGTCGGGGGCTTCGTCGATCGCAAGCCCGACCACGCCGAGGTCATCACGGGCGGGCAGGAGCCCGACCGGCCGGGCTTCTACTACGAGCCGACCGTGATCGCGGGGCTGGAGCAGGACGACGAGATGATCCAGGACGAGATCTTCGGGCCCGTGATCACCGTCCAGCGCTTCGACGACGAGGCAATGGCGATCGAGTGGGGGAACGGCACCCGCTACGGGCTCGCCTCGTCGGTGTGGACGCGCGACGTCGCCCGTGCCCACCGGGTCGCCAACGCGTTGCAGTTCGGCGCGGTCTGGGTCAACGACCACATCACGATCGCCTCGGAGATGCCGCACGGCGGCTACAAGCAGTCCGGCTACGGCAAGGACCTCTCGATGTACGGGGTCGAGGACTACACCCAGATCAAGCACGTGATGATCAACATCGAGGAGTAGCCCGGGTCACCGGGCGAAAGGAGAGCGGGTAACGACCGAGACCGAGATCTCGCTGCGGGGCCTCCGCAAGCACTACGGCGACGTCGTCGCGGTAGACGGCATCGACCTCGAGATCGGGGCCGGGGAGTTCTTCACCCTGCTCGGCCCCTCGGGCTCGGGGAAGACGACGACGCTCCGGATGATCGCGGGATTCGAGGAGCCCGATGCCGGGAGCGTCGAGCTCGCCGGCACCGTAGTCAACGGCCGCCCGGCCTACGACCGCGACGTCAACACCGTCTTCCAGGACTACGCGCTGTTCCCGCACATGAGCGTCGCCGAAAACATCGAGTACGGGATGCGGGTTCGGGGGGTGAGCCGCGACGAAAGGGCCGGTCGCCGCGCCGAGGCGCTGGAGATGGTTCGGCTCGGCGACTACGGCGAGCGAAAGCCCGACGAGCTCTCAGGGGGCCAGCGGCAGAGGGTGGCGCTGGCTCGCGCGATCGTCAATCGACCCCGGGTGCTGCTCCTCGACGAGCCGCTCGGCGCTCTCGACCTGAAGCTCCGCGAGCAGATGCAGATCGAGCTCCAGGGGATCCAGGACCAGGTCGGGATCACTTTCCTCTACGTCACCCATGACCAGGAGGAGGCGCTGACGATGTCCGATCGGATCGCCGTCTTCAACCACGGCCGCGTGGAGCAGGTGGGGACTCCGATCGAGGTCTACGAGCGTCCCGCGAACTCTTTCGTCGCCGACTTCGTCGGCGTCTCCAACGTGGTCGAGCGCGACGGCCGCCGCTACACGGTCCGGCCCGAAAAGATCCATCTGATCGACAACGGCGCGCCCACCGACGGCATGGAGACCCAGCGGGGCACGCTGCGCGAGGTCGCATACGCGGGAATGCTGACCCGGTACTGGGTCCGGCTTACGGCAGGGGGAGAGCTTCAGGTGGTTCGGCAGAACCTCGAGGGATCCCCCGAGGTCGGGGAGCGACGTGGAGATGAGGTAACCATCGGATGGCGGACCGAGCACATGGTCCCCATCGCTGAAGAGAGGAGTAACACGTGAGTGAGAGAGGCTCCAACCCCGCTCGGATCGCGTTGCTGTGCCTCGCGGGCCTGGCGATCTTCCTGTTCGCCATGGGCTGCGGGTCCGACGACGACGACGAGCAGGCATCGGAGGCCCCCACGGAGCTGGGCGAGGGCGAGGGGGAGCTCAACATCATCGGCTGGGCCGGATACGCCGAGGACGGCTCCACCGACCCGCAGGTCGACTGGGTGTCGGACTTCGAAAAGGAAACCGGCTGCCAGGTCAACTTCAAGACCGGCAACACGTCGGACGAGATGGTGCAGCTGATGCGAACCGGTCAGTACGACGGCGTCTCGGCCTCGGGTGATGCCAGCGGCCGTCTGGTCGAGGGCGGTGACGTCGATCCAGTCAACACCGACCTGGTGCCGAACTACGAGGACGTCTACGACGCCCTCAAGGAACAGCCGTACAACACGTTCGACGGTCAGCCGTACGGAATCCCGCACGGCCGCGGCTCGAACCTCCTCATGTACGACCCGGACGAGGTCGAGCCGGCGCCCAACTCGTGGGACGTCGTCTTCGACCGCGCCGACGAGTACAGCGGCAACGTGACCGCGTATGACAACCCGATCTACATCGCCGACGCGGCGCTATACCTGCGCGAGCACAATCCGGAGCTCGGGATCACCGACCCGTATGAGCTCGACCAGGAGCAGTTCGACGCGGCGATCGACCTGCTCAAGCAGCAGGAGGAGCACGTCGGGGAGTACTGGTCGGACGCCGCGAAGCAGGTGTCCGCGTTCCAGAGCGGTGACCTGTCGGTCGGCACGACCTGGCAATACATGGCGAACCTGCTCAAGGCCGACGGCGAGAGCGAGGAGGTCGTCCTGCCCGACGAGGGTGCCACCGGATGGTCGGACACCTGGATGATCAGCTCGGAGGCAGAGCACCCGAACTGCATGTACATGTGGATGGACCACATCATCAGTCCGGAGGCGAACGCGGCCGTGGCCGTGTGGTTCGGCGAGGCGCCCGCGAACGAGAAGGCCTGCGAGGAGGTCCAGAACCTGCCCGCGGCATATGGCGCCGACCCGAAGCACTGCGACATCTACCACGCGGACGACGAGGAGTTCTTCGACCAGATCGAGTACTGGAAGACCCCCGTCTCCGACTGTGGCGACGATCGCGGTGACGCCTGCAAGACCTACGACGAGTGGGTCCAGGGATGGAACGAGGTGAAGGGCTGATCCGAACGCACGCAGTTCCGTGGAAGCGGGTGTAGCCACACCTGAGTCGAGGCCGGCGGGCGGCAGGCTCGCCGGCCTCTTCCACGGGCGCCGCGGCCTGCAGGCCGGGGCGCTGCTCTCCGGGCCCGTCGCCTGGCTCGTGATCGGGTATCTCGGCTCGCTCGCCGTGCTCCTGGTGACCAGCTTCTGGAGCCTCGGGGAGCTCAGCGGCGAGATCGAGCAGACGTTCACGCTCGAGAACTTCGACGACGTCGTCTCGAACGAGGTCTACCGCTCCGTGACTGTGCGGACGGTCGGGATCGCCGCCCTGGTGACCCTGACCGACATCATCCTCGCGTTCCCGCTCGCCTTCTACATGGCCAAGGTCGCGAAGCCGCGGATGCAGGGTCTCCTCGTCGTCGCCGTGCTGCTCCCGCTCTGGTCCTCATACCTGGTCAAGGTCTTCGCCTGGCGCGGCATCCTCAGCGAGGAGGGCGCCTTCAACTGGCTGTTCAACGGGCTCGGCATCGAGGGTCCGGGCTACGGGCTCGTGGCGATCTGGCTGGTGATGAGCTACATCTGGCTCCCGTTCATGATCATTCCGATCTACGCGGGGCTGGAGCGGATTCCCGACACCCTGCTGAGCGCCTCGGAGGACATGGGCGCGAAGCCGTCGACCACCTTCCGCCGCGTGGTCCTGCCGCTCGTCTTCCCGGCAGTGGTCGCCGGCTCGATCTTCACCTTCTCGCTCACCCTCGGTGACTTCATCTCCCCGACGCTGGTCGGTGGCGGCGAGCAGCTGATCGGCTCGGTCGTCTACTCGAACTTCAACGCGGACCTGCCGTTCGCCGCCGCCTTCGCGATCGTCCCGATCGTGGTCATGATCATCTACCTGCTGATCGCTCGGCGCCTCGGCGCCTTCCAGCACCTGTAGCTGATGATGCTCTCCAGACGTTCAAAGTTCCTTCTGAGGCTCGGCACCGGTTTCACCCTGGCCTTCATCTACATCCCCCTCGCGATCATCGTCATCTACGCCTTCAGCGAGTCGCGGACGTTCGAGTGGCCGCCCCCCGGCTTCACCCTCGACTGGTTCGACGCGGCGCTCGACAACACCGGCGCCCGCGACGCCTTCCTCTACTCGCTGAAGGCGGGCGCTCTGGCGACGGCGATCGCGATCGTGCTCGGGACGCTTGCCTCGATGGCGGTCGCGCGCTACGACTTCTTCGGCCGCGAGACGATCTCGTTCCTGGTCATCCTGCCGATCGCGCTGCCCGGGATCGTCACCGGGATCGCGCTCAACTCGACCTTCACCCAGGTGCTGGGGATCGATCTGAGCCTGTTCACGATCGTGGTCGCGCACGCGACCTTCTGCATAGTCGTCGTCTACAACAACGTGATCGCGCGGCTGCGCCGGCTCTCCGGCTCGTTCGAGGAGGCGTCGGCCGACCTCGGGGCGAGCCCCTGGCAGACGTTCCGCTTCGTCACGCTGCCCAATATGCGCACCGCGCTGGTCGCCGGAGCGCTGCTCGCCTTCGCACTCTCGTTCGACGAGATCATCGTGACCATCTTCACCGTCGGGGCGGGTGACGAGACGCTGCCGATCTGGATCTTCAACAACTTCTCGAGACCCAACCAGGTGCCGATCGTCAACGCAGTCGCGGTGCTGGTGATCCTCCTCTCGATCATTCCGGTGTACCTAGCGCACCGGCTGTCCAGCGACACCGCGAGGGGCCGCGTCGCCGCAGCGCCCACCGCCGAGGCGACCGCGGTCCCCTGAATGGGGTGGGCCGCTCCCAAACTGAACGGGGTCTGACCCCGCAGAAACTGAACGGGGTCTGACCCCGCAGGGGACAGGTCCCCGGACCTGTCCCTGCAGGGGTCAGACCCCTCGGGGGTCAGACCCCCGTGAGCGCGCGGACGGCGGCGGCGGTGACGGCCGCCGCGGCGACCGCCCAGAGCATCGAGCGGCCGACTGCGAGAACGCCGCCGGCGGCGGCGACGCCGACGAGGCGCGCGTCGAGCTCGATCGCGCCGTCGTCGGTCCCGACCGTCTCGACCAGGACGAGGGCCGCCAGCAGGGCCGGGGCGAGCAGGGCGATCACGTCCATCAGCCGCGGCGGCAGCTCGCGGCCGCCGAGGATCACGGGGCCCGATGCGCGAATCAGCGCCGTGGTCACGGCGAGCGCGCCGATCGTCACCCAGACCTCGCTCACCCGCCGTCCTCCTTCCGCCGGCGCAGTCCCAGCAGCGCTGCCGCGCTCGCGGCGACGATCGGGACCCCCGGGGGCGCGACGGGGATCAGGGCGAGGGCGATGAGCGCGCCGATCAGCGCCGTGCCGCGCCCGCGGGGGGAGCGCAGCTCCGGGACCAGGAGGGCGAGGAAGAAGGCCGGGAAGATCGCGTCGAGGCCGAGGCTCTCGGGGTCGCCGAGCACCTCGCCGGCCAGCACCCCGATCGCCGTCCCGGCGATCCACACGGGGTACGAGGGCAGCGTCGCCCCGATCATGAACGCGGGGTCGAAGCGACCGCCGCCCCGGTTCGCCATCGCCCACGAGGCATCGATCATCGCCTGCCCGACCGCCGCCCGGCGCAGGGGCCGGCCGCGAAGCGACGGCGCCAGGGCGATCCCCATGGGCGCGTACCGCGCGTTCAGGAGCAGGCCGGCGACGATCGCCGCCAGCGCCGTGCCGCCGGCGCCGAGGACGGCCGTTGCGGCGAACTGCGCGGCGCCGGCAAAGACGACCGCCGAGAAGACGACCGCGGCAACCCCACCCAGGATCGGTTCCGCCACCACCCCGAAGGAGATGCCGAGGGCGAGCGCCGCGACCGCGTAGGGGGTCCCTGCCCGAACGCCGGCCCGGAGGCGATCTCGCGAGCCCGGCTCTCGCCGCTCGCGCACGCTCACGGATCCGAGCGGATCGCGAGGATCGCGACGTCGTCCTGCGGGAAGTCGGGGGAGTACTCCCTGGCGCGGTCGAGGGCGGCCGAGATCAGCTGCCCGGGGGTGCCTCCGCGGGCATCGGAGAGCGTCTCCCGCAGGCGGTCGATCCCGAGCGGCTGCCCGCCGCGACGCCGCGCCTCGATCAGGCCGTCGGTGTAGAGGAAGAGGCTCTCGCCCAGGGCGAGGCGCGCCGAGGCCTCGCGAACCTCGATGCCCTCGAACTCCCCGATCAGGGCGGCCGTCGGCTCGATCGACCTCCTCGACGGCGATCCGCGGCGGCGGAGCCGGCGACGCGATCGGACTCGAGCCCGTCCGTGGGGTCGAGCGACCCGAGGCACATCGTCGCGAACGTCCCGGACTCGGTCTCAACCCTGAGCGCGTCGCTGACCTCTCGGATCGCCTCGGCCGGCCCGCGATCGGCGACGGCGCGCGCAGTGTGGCGAATGAGGGCGGTCATCGACGCCGCCTGCGCCCCGCTGCCGCTGACGTCCCCGATCATCGCCGTCCAGCGCTCTCCGGTCGCAAACAGGTCGTAGAAGTCGCCGCCGACCTCGAGGCCGTCGGCGCCGGGCGCGTAGACCGCCGCGTGCGAGATCCCGGCGATCTCGGGGAGGCTCGGCGGCAGGAACGCCTGCTGGAGGGTCGTCGCCGTCGCCCGCTGCGTCTCCGCCTCCCCCGCGGCTAGGTCGCGCTCGCTGCTGAGCAGCTGCTCGCGGCGTCCGGCAAGGGCGAAGAGGGCGGCGGCGAGGGCGGCGAGCGCGATGCCGCCGACGGCGACGGCGAGCGCCGGCAGCACGGCGGCGTGCTCGACCTCCTCGACCCATACGGTCCAATCCCGACCGAGGACGTCGACGCTCGCAAGCTCGCCTTCGCCGTCGGGCGAGCTCGGCTCGATCAGCGGGACCTCGCCGTCGCCGATCGCAACCTCGGGACCGATCCCGATCTGCTCGTCGATCTCCGTCCGCAGCGAGCGGGCCGAGATCGAGCCGGTGAGCAGGCCGGCGAGGGCGAGCTGACGCCGGCGTTTGCCCGTCAGTCGGGACCCGGGCGCGTAGACCGGATCGAGCAGGATCACCACCGGTTCGCTGCGGCCGGGGAGGAGGAGCGGCGTCGTGATCGCCGGCCGGTTCGAGTCGCGGGCCGACCGGGCGGCGCTCGCCCGCGCGGGCTCGGACAGCAGGTCGAGCCCGAGCTCGCGACGCGGTCGGCGTTCGTCGGGGTGGACGAACCGGATCGGCAGATACGCGCCGTTGCGATCCGCGACCGGGCGCAGGTCGCCCTTCGGGTGGCCCTCGGTCGGTGCGCGCGGCTCGGAGATCGAGCGCCCGAGGACGCGCTCGAACTGCCGGCGCTCGCGCGCGGGGACGCGCGGGGCCCAGGCGAGCGACGGGAACTGAGTCTGGGAGATGACGTCGCGGGCGTAGCGGCGGAAGCCACGCTCCGGCATCGGCCCGGAGCGGCGCAGGACCCCCTCGCCGCCCCGCAGGCTCGCCGCAGTCAGCTCGACGTCACGCTCGGCGACGGCGGCGGCCTGTCCCGCCAGCGCCTCGTTGGCGCGCTCGGCGTCAGCGCGTTCCGCCGACCAGAAAAGGGCGGCGGCGACGACGCTGGCGACGAGCAGGGCGCCGACGAGGACCGGCGCGAGAAAACGGCGACCGGGCAGGGGTGAGCTCCTCACCCCGCCACGATCTCAGATCCCGGTCGGCGTCTAGAGGTCGTTCCAGCTGCGCTTCTTGAAGCCGCTGGAGGAGCGCATCTCCTTGCTCCAGCCGGGACCGTCGCCGTCGGTCATCGACGTGTCCCAGCGCAGGCCCGCGATCACCGCGTAGGCGTGCCCGGGATTCGAGTAGACCGTGATCCAGTTGCCCTTGCCGCGGTCGCCCCACCTCATCAGGCCGCTGGAGTCCATCGGCGATGTCGAGCAGGCCGGCCGCGTGGAGCGCATAGGAGACGCTGCCCGAGCAGTCGTAGCCGCGGTCCTTCCAATCGCCGTGGCCACCGCCCCACTTGTAGGGCTTGTCTTCGATCTCGTTCGCGGCCTCGATCGCCTTGACGACCCTCTGCGGCGCGTCGACGGGCGGGGTCGCCGTCCCGTCCTTGTTTAGCTTCGCCTTGCCGACCGGGCCGTCGCTTGCCTCCTGGCCGGGAAGCGCGGCGCCGCCCGTGTTTGCCGCCATCGCGGCCCCGGGGAGGGCCAGCGCCGCGGCGATCGCCCCCGTAACGGCGATTCGCTTGAGATTGGAATGCGTGAACAGTTGAACCAGCTCCTTTGCGGGCCTACGGGGTTAGCTGTCGGGCTAGCGCTAAAGGAGCCGCGCTTCCACGCAACAGGCGTGAATTCGCCCCAAACTGATGGTTCCCCCGTTCCCCGTCAGCCCTGAGAGGAGGGCGATCGACGGGGATTCGGCGTCTGTTTCAGTTTCGAGGTCGGGGAATATAACCCTTTCCTCGGCGTTATGTGACGGTTCCTTAATATTTGGTGCGATTCCGCACTAAAGGAACTAGGACGGGAAGAGGACGGCGCGATCGCTCAGGCGGGCGTGGTCGCGGTCGCCGGATGGGACTTGGCCCACTCGACGATCCGCTTCGACTCGGTGATCACCTGGTCGTCGTCGGTGACGAGGACCGGCACCACCCGCTGGCCGGAGATCTCCTCGACCTCGCGGCGTCCCTCCGTGGTCTGGTGGAGGAAGCTGGGGCCGATCCCGAGTCCCTGCACCTTGACGACCTCGGGGTCGTGCCCCGCGTCCTTGAGCGCGTTGTAGGCGTTGGCGCATGGATGGCCGCCGGGACGCATGGGGACGGGGAAGGTCCCCCAGCAGACGTAGAGCTTCATACGGGCAGCCTAACCCTCGCCCGTATAGGTTGGGCGGGTGGACCTCGCCGGCCAAACCGTCCTGCTGACCGGGGCCACTGGCGGACTCGGGCGGGCGATCGCCGGGGCGCTCGCCGACCGCGGCGCTCGGCTCGTGCTGAGCTCTCGCAAGGCTGAGGAGCTGGAGGCCCTCGCCGCCACGCTGCCCGGAGACGGGCACCGGGCGGCGGTCTCCGACCTCGCGGAGGGGGAGGCGGCGCTGCGGTTGCTGGAGGAGGCCGGCGAGGTCGACGTCCTCGTCGCCAACGCCGGCCTGCCCGCGTCGGGGAAGCTCGACGACTTCTCCCAAGAGGAGATCGGCAGGGCGCTGCGCGTCAACCTCGAGGCGCCAATGCGGATGGCGCGGGAGCTGCTCCCGGCGATGGAGTCCCGGGGGCGGGGCCACATGGTCTTCGTCTCCTCGATCTCGGGGCAGGCGTCGACCCCGCGCGCCTCGCTCTACGCCGCGACCAAGTTCGGGCTGCGGGGCTTCGCGCTCTGCCTGCGCGACGACCTCCGCGACAGCCCGGTCGGCGTCTCGATCGTCTCGCCGGGCGCGGTCCGCGAGGCCGGGATGTTCGCCGACAGCCACGCGAAGCCGCCGCCCGCACTCGGTACGGCGACCCCCGAGCAGGTTGCGGCGGCGGTCGTGCGGGTGATCGAGCGCGATCGAAGCGAGATCAACGTCGCGCCGCTGCGCCAGCGGGCGCTCGGCAAGATCGGGATGATGGCGCCGGAGCTCTCCGGCCGAGTCGCCGGCCGTAAGGCCGCCGAGGTCGCCGACGAGATCGCCCGCGGGCAGGCCGACAAGCGGTAAGCCGGCGACGAAGGGATCGCCAGGTGCGCCCCGATCGGCCGTGGCCGCGCCGCGAGTAGCGCGGCGACGATCGGGGATACTTGATGTGTGAGCGACAGCTTCGGAGCGCGCGGTGAGCTGGAGGTCTCGGGCGAGACGTACGAGATCCATCGCCTCGACGCGCTCCAGGAGCAGTTCGACGTCGCGCGCCTGCCGTATTCGCTGAAGGTGCTGCTCGAGAACGTGCTGCGGCTGGAGGACGGCGACGCGGTCACCTCCGACGACGTCGAGACGATCGCGAAGTGGGACGCCAAGGCCGACCCCTCGGAGGAGATCCCCTTCCAGCCGGCCCGGGTCCTGATGCAGGACTTCACGGGCGTCCCCGCCGTGGTCGACCTGGCGGCGATGCGCGACGCGATGGAGGAGCTCGGCGGCGACGCCTCCGATATCAACCCTCGGGTCCCCGTCGATCTGATCATCGACCACTCGGTACAGGTCGACGCGTTCGGGCTTCGAAGGCGTTCGACATCAACGCCGACCGCGACTACGAGCGAAACGAGGAGCGCTACGGCTTCCTGCGCTGGGGCCAGACCGCATTCGACGGCTTCCGGGTCGTGCCGCCCGCGACCGGGATCTGCCACCAGGTCAACCTCGAATACCTGGGCCGCGTGGTGTTCTCCTCCGAGGACGGCGACGGCCGCAAGCCCGCCTACCCCGACACGCTGGTCGGGACCGACTCGCACACGACCATGATCAACGGGCTCGGCGTGCTCGGCTGGGGCGTCGGCGGGATCGAGGCGGAGGCCGCGATGCTCGGCCAGCCGATCTCGATGCTGCTCCCGCAGGTGCTCGGCTTCAAGCTCACCGGCGAGCTCCAGGAGGGGGCGACCGCGACCGACCTCGTCCTGCGGGTCACCGAGATGCTCCGCGAGCGCGGCGTTGTCGGGATGTTCGTCGAGTTCTTCGGCCCCGGCCTCGCCGGCCTCGGGCTCGCGGACCGCGCGACGATCGGCAACATGTCGCCGGAGTTCGGCTGCACCTGCGCGATCTTCCCGCCCGACCAGGAGACGCTCCGCTACCTCGAGTTCACCGGCCGGCCGGCCGAGCTGATCGAGCTGGTCGACGCCTACACCCGCGAGCAGGGCCTCTTCCACACCTCAGAGTCCGAGGAGCCGACCTTCTCGGACACGCTCGAGCTGGACCTCTCCGACGTCGAGCCGTCGATCGCCGGCCCGAAGCGTCCCCAGGACCGGATCCCGCTCACGGATGCGAAAAGGTCGCTTTCATCGAGTCGCTGGAGGAGCACTCCGAGGGCGCGGCGGAGGTGCTGGGGAACCAGCGAGACGCCGCCATGGCCGACTCGTTCCCAGCCTCCGATCCGCCGGGTGAGGACCACGACGGCGACAGCGGCAAGCCGCGCAAGATCGGCGCCGGCGCCGCCGCGACGGCGGAGGTCGAGCCCACCGAGGACGCGATCGCGGTCACGCTCGAGGACGGGACTGAGACCGAGCTCGACCACGGCCGCGTGGTGATCGCGGCGATCACGAGCTGCACCAACACGTCGAACCCGTCGGTGATGATCGGCGCGGGCCTCCTGGCGAAGAAGGCGGTCGAGGCGGGGCTCGACGTGAAGCCGTGGGTGAAGACCTCGCTCGCGCCCGGCTCGACCGTGGTCACCGACTACCTGAAGCGCTCGGGGCTCGACGAGTACCTCGACAAGCTCAAGTTCAACCTGGTCGGCTACGGATGCACGACCTGCATCGGCAACTCCGGGCCGCTCCCGGAGGAGATCTCGAAGGCGGTCGAGGAGAAGGACCTGGTCGTCTGCTCGGTGCTCTCGGGCAACCGCAACTTCGAGGGCCGGATCAATCCCGACGTGCGCAACAACTACCTCGCCTCGCCGCCGCTTTGCGTCGCCTACGCGCTGGCCGGTCGCATGGACGTCGACATCACCACCGAACCGCTCGGCGAGGGCTCGGACGGCGAGCCGATCCACCTCTCCGACATCTGGCCGACCTCGGAGGAGGTCAAGGAGACCGTCGCCGAGGCCGTCCGCGCCGACATGTTCACGAAGAGCTACGCCGATGTCTTCACCGGCGACGATCGCTGGAACGGGCTCGACGTCCCCGAGGGCGACCGCTACGCCTGGCCCGACTCGACCTACGTTCGCAAGCCGGCCTTCTTCGACGACATGGAGCCGCAGCCGTCGGAGATCCAACCGATCGAGGGCGCCCGAGTGCTCGCGGTCCTCGGCGACTCGGTGACCACCGACCACATCTCCCCCGCGGGCGCGATCAAGAAGCAGAGCCCGGCGGGCCAGTGGCTGATCGACAACGGGGTCGAGCCCGGCGACTTCAACTCCTACGGCTCGCGGCGCGGCAACCACGAGGTGATGATCCGTGGCACCTTCGCGAACGTGAGGCTGCGCAACCAACTCACAGGCAAGGAGGGCGGCTTCACCCGCAAGTTCCCCGAGGGCGAGGAGACGACTATCTACGAGGCGGCGATGGCCTACGCGGAGGAGGACGTCCCGCTGGTGATCCTCGCCGGCAAGGAGTACGGCTCCGGCTCGTCGCGCGACTGGGCCGCCAAGGGAACCGCGCTGCTCGGCGTCCGCGCCGTGATCGCCGAGAGCTTCGAGCGCATCCACCGCTCGAACCTGATCGGGATGGGCGTGCTGCCGCTCCAGCTACCGGAGGGCGAGACGCTCGAGTCCCTGGGCCTGACCGGAGAGGAGACGATCACCGTCGGCGATCTCGAGAACGCCGACGCGAAGTCGGTCGCGGTCAAGGCCGAGCGCGACGGCTCCGATCCGATCGAGTTCGAGGCCCGCGTCCGCCTCGACACCCCCAACGAGGTCAAGTACTTCCAGCACGGCGGCATCCTCCACCGCGTGCTGCGCGAGCTTCGGTAGGTAGCTATACCTCCGGGCGGGGGTTGACGATGCGTCCGGCCAAGAGCGCCTTCCTTGCCTGCGCGGCGATCGCGTTCTCCGCGGCGCCGGCGCAGGCCGCGTGGGAACCCGGCCCGGAGCGCTACGACGTCGCCAAGCGCGCCAACGTGCCGGTGACGATGTCGGACGGGACCGTGCTTCGCGCCGACGTCTACTCGCCCACAGTGCGGGAGACCGGCGAGCCGGCGCGGGGACCGTTCCCGGTCCTGCTCACGCAGACCCCGTACGGCAAGGACTCCGGGTCCGGCGCGACCGGCGACCTGGGCGCCGGCCCCTACCCCTAGGCGACCAAGCGCGGCTACCTCAACGTCGTCGCCGACGTCCGCGGCACCGGCGCGTCGCACGGGCAGTTCGGGATCTTCGACCCGCCGCAGGCGCGCGACGGGGTCGAGCTCGTCGAGTGGGCGGCCGAGCTGCCGCGCTCGACGGGCGAGGTCGGGATCTACGGCGAGTCCTACCTCGGGATCAACCAGATGCTGACGCGGCCAGCGTCGGTCGGCGCTCGCCGGTGAAGGCGATCTTCCCGGTCGTCGCCGGCAACGACCTACACCGCGACATCGCCTTCTTCGGCGGCGTCCCGGCGCTCAGCTTCGACGTCATCTTCCTCGGCGTCACCGCGGCGCTCAACACGGTCAATCCGCTGGTCGAAACGGTGCTCGCCGAGCACCCCGACATCGCCGACGCGGTCCGGGTCGAGCTCGAGCACATCGCCGGACTGCTCAGCTTCCAGGTCGACACCGTCGTAGACGTCGAGCTCGAGGGGGAGAAGGCGTTCGACGGCGCCTACTGGCGCGCGCGCCGGCCGCAGCGGTTGCTGCGCCCGATCGTCCGCAACCGGATCCCGATGTTCCTCGTCAGCGGCTGGTGGGACGTCTACCAGCGCGGCGCGCCGCTCGACTACTCCGGGCTCCAGAACGCGGTCGCCGGGCGGCCGGTCACCGCGCCGATGAAATCCCGGCAGCGCCCGACCGGCCGCTACCAGCTCCTGATGGGTCCCTGGCTGCACCTGACCGCGCCCGAGGGGATCGACCTCGAGCGGATGCAGCTGCGCTGGTTCGACCGCTGGCTCAAGGACGACCGCAACGGGATCGACCAGACCAAGACGCCGCTTCACGTGCACGAGATCGGCGGCGACCGCTACCTCGACCTGCGCCGCTATCCGTTCGAGGGAGTGCGCTCGCAGCCGCGCTACCTCGGCGCGGGAACGCTCGATCGCGAGGCGCCCGAGCGCCGCGAGCGCCCTCGACCCGCTCCTCTTCTCGCCCGCGTCGAGCCCGTGCAGCCTGCAGACCGAGCAGTACTCGGCGGGCTGGCTCGAGTTCGCGCTGCACGAGTTCGGGGCCTCCGACCCCTGCCTCGCCGACGACCGCAGCATCCAGGCCGGACCCGGCGCGCTCACCTACACGACAGAGCCCTTCGCCGAGGACACCGTCCTCGGCGGCCCGATCGGCGCGACCCTTTACGCGAGCTCCACCCGGCCCGAGTCCAACTTCGAGGTGACGATCGAGGACGTCTCGCCCGACGGGGCCTCGCGCCCACTCACCTCGGGCGGGTTGCTCGGCTCCTTCCGCCGGCTCGACGAGGAGCGGACCTGGCGCGGACCAGGCGGCGAGCCGGTGCTCCCCTACCAGCCGTTCACGCGCGCCTCCTCCGAGCCCGTCGTCCCGGGCGAGGTGACCCGCTACGACATCGAGGTCTACCCGACCTTCGCCCGACTCGCCGCCGGCCACCGCCTCCGGGCAACGATCACCAGCGCCGACACCCCCCACCTCGGCTTCATCCCCTCGATGCTCACCGACCTCACCGGCGCCGTCTTCGCCATCGAGCGAAACGCCAACGCGCCCTCCGCGATCGAACTGCCGCTGGCACCGGCATCGCGGTTCACGAAGGAATGCGGCATCTGCGCCCCCAGCGAGTAGCGGGGACAGAGGGGTCAGACCCCGTTGGGCCCTGGCGAAAGCGGTCTCGGACGCGGGGAGCAAGCAGTTCAAGGACGCAGCCCGATCGATGCAGCGAGCTTGCCAAATGGCAAGTGAGCAAATCGATCGGGCGAGGACGCCGCCGCTCCGCGCGTTCGAGATGGCGCAGGTGGGGCTGTGGGAGGCAGGGGGTCCACACAGCCCGCACCCACGCCTGCGCGTCGGTAGCCAGGGAGGGATGCCGACGCGATCGTCCCCGGAGGCGGGACTGGCCGGGGACGAGCCTTATATAAGGCCCTGCGTGTAATCAGTCATTCTCACGCACGCCGGCGGGCCTGTCAACCCGGCCGATCGGCGGGTTCTGCCGGTGTCGGATCGCCTGGATGGAGTACCCGGCGACCGTCGAGCCAGGCGATGCCGACCACGCTGCCGACGGGTCCAAGGGGGGTAAAGGTGGCTGCTAGCAGCCAAAAAGGGACCTCGTGACGGATCACCGCCACGAAGATCAGCGCCACCAGCGCCAGGTAGCCGACCCCGTGCGCCCAGCCGAAGACCGTGGTCTCCGAATCGAATCCCGGCGCAAGCCAAAAAATCACCAGCGCTGCGAAAACCGCGGTCTCGAGCCATGACGCCCGCCGGACCCACGGATACAGGGCGCCGGGCGCCGGGCGCCGCAGCGCGAGGTCGGCCTCGCGACGCTCGTCGTTGGACCGCGCGGACATTCCTGGAGGCTAGATCCTGGACAGCCGTCCATAGGACGGGAGCGGCGAGCCGGCGAAGATCTCGGCATGACAGGCACACTGGATCAGAAGGTCGGTCGAGCGGTCGAGGCGAAGCGCCTGATCGGGCTAGAGCGCCGCTACGCGTGCGGGAGCTGCGGCTCCGAGCACCGCTCCTGGTCACGGCTTCGGGCGTGCCCGGGATGCGGTGAGCCGCTCGCGGTGGCGGTGATCCGCCGCGCGGCGGTCGCCGCCGTGTAGACCGCTCCGGCGCCGACCGCGCAACTTTTCGCACGCCCGCCCGATAATGGAAGCGGCGGGATGCGAAAGGGACTTGTGATCGGCTTGGTCGGGGCCGCGCTGGCGTTGCCGGCGCCGGCCGGCGCCGCGACCCTGGAGCAGATCGGCAGCTTCTCGAGTCCCGTGTTCGTGACATCGGATCCGGGCAACGTGGATCGCCTCTTCGTCGTCGAGCAGGAGGGCCGGATCATCCTCAGCCAGGGCGGCGCGACCAGGACCTTCGCGGACCTCACGAGCCTGGTGCTCTCCGGCGGCGAGCGCGGGCTGCTCTCGATGGCGTTCGCGCCCGACTTCGCCGACAGCCGGCGCTTCTACGTCTACTACACGTCGCGGCCCGGCGGCGACATCCAGGTCGATCAGTTCACCGCCTCGGGCTCCCGCGTCGATCTCGCCTCGCGGCGGCCGATCATCACGATCCCGCACCCCAACTTCGCCAACCACAACGGCGGCCAGGTTCAGATCGGTCCCGACGGGATGCTCTACCTCGCGCCCGGGGACGGCGGCAGCGGCGGCGACCCCGCCGGAAACGCCCAGAACCTCGAGTCGCTTCTCGGCAAGGTCCTGCGCATCGATCCCCGTACCTCCGGAAATCCCCCGTACTCGATTCCGCCCGACAACCCGTTCGTCGGCACCCCCGGCGCCGACGAGATCTGGAGCTCCGGGCTCCGCAACCCCTACCGCTTCTCGTTCGACCGCGGCACGGGAGCGCTCACGATCGGCGACGTCGGGCAGAGCGCGTTCGAGGAGATCGACTACGAGCCCGGCCCGAACGCGGGGAGGGGGGACAACTTCGGCTGGGACTGCCGCGAGGGCGCGCATCCGTTCGCGGGGGCCGATCCGGTCTGCCTCAACCGAAGCGGGTTCACCGAGCCGATCCTCGAGTACGCGCACACGGGCGGGAACTGCTCGATCACCGGCGGCTACGTGGTTCGGGACGAGAGCCTCGGCGACCTCTACGGGCGGTACCTGTACGCCGACTACTGCGTCGGCCAGATCCGCTCGCTGGTCCCCGGCGTCCCGTCCGCATCCGGCGACCGCTCGGAGGGGCTCAACGTCCCGAGCCCGAGCTCCTTCGGCGAAGACGCCTGCGGCCGCCTCTACGTCGTCTCCCACGGGGGACCGGTCCACCGCTTCGTCGGCGACGCCCCGTCGAGCTGCTCGGGGGCGCTCGGGCCACGGATCGAGCTCTCGGCGCCGAAGCGCCAGGAGGTCGACGAGCGCCTTCGCCTCGAGCTCGCGACCGACGAGGCGGCGAGCGCGGTCGCGCGCGCCCGGCTCACCGACGGCGGCAAGGGCAAGCGAGCGACCCGCGGCACCGTCGCCCGGCTGCCGCGCAAGGTCGCTCAGGTCACCGTCGGCGCGCCGACGACAGTGACCTGGAAGCTCGCCAAGGGGAAGGCCCGGGCGGTCCGCCGTGCGCTTCGCGACGGCAAGGTCACCGCGCGCTTCAGCGTCCGCGCGGAGGACTCAGCCGGGAACTTCTCCCGCGAGAGCGACCGCTCGTGGATCGTCCGCTGACGCCAGTCGCCGCTTAAAGACAAGGGTAATCGGTTAGCAGCCCTCCGATGCTGCTTCATGCACGAAGCGGGAGCGAGATCAGCTCAGATGCGATCTCCCGACGATCCGTGCGTCGTAGCGAGACGAATCGGGCCGCCGATCCGATACTCGGGCGACGCACGGACTGAGGCGACAGAAGTCCGCACGTGGGAGGGGCAGCAGGCCGGCCGTGCGCGAGCTTGGCTAGGCCGCGTGCACATGCTCGCCACGCCCGGCCAGGAAGCCCTCGAGCACGGCTTCCTCAAGCGCTCGCGGGCCGAGCACGTCCCCGACGCGGGTAACTCGCACATCGCCGTCCAGCGCGCGCCACAGCTCGTCCTGCGGCCGTCGTCCCTGCGCCAGTACGAGCGTCGCGACCTCGCCGAGCGGCTCGGTGCGTCCGGAGAAGACGTGGCGCAGTAAGACGTCGCCGTCGAGATTTGCCAGCTCGAAGTGGTGGCGCAGGCGCACCCCGGCCCGGTCCAGCCGTGCCAAGTAGCCGTTGCGCTGGTACTGGTGCAGCGTCTCGCCGGGGGCGGCCGCTGCGCACGCGAGCGTTACGTCGTGCCCTGCGCCGGCGAGGGCCTCGGTGGCGTCGAGGCCGGCCCACTCGCCTCCCCAGTCAGCGACGAGCACGGGGCCGTCGACAGTTTCAGGGTCGGCGATCGCGTCCCAGGCCTGCGCCACGCGCACCCCGTCCAGCCGTCCGAGCGGCGGCGCATACGGGGCGGCCCCGGTAGCCAGGATGACCCGGTCGAATCCCTCCGTGATCGCCGGGTCGGCGACCGTGCCGAGCTGCAGCGTGACGCCCGACCGCTCGAGGTCCCGGCTCACCGAGCGCTCGTAGCGCCGCCAGGTCTCGGCGTGGGCGGGCGCGCGGCCGGCGAGGGCGAACTGGCCGCCGATCCGGTCCGCGCGCTCGACCAGCGTCACGCGGTCGCCGGCCCGCGCGGCCTCCAGTCCGGCCGCGATGCCCGCCGGGCCGGCGCCGACCACGAGCACGTCCTGCGGGGCGCGCGTCACCGCGCCGAGGCGCTGCTCGCGCCCGGTCCGGGGATTGACGACGCAGCCGATCGGCAGCCCGGCGTGGTAATGGCCGATGCACGCCTGGTTGCAGCCGATGCAGGCGATGACGTCGGCGGCGCGGTCGGCGGCGGCCTTGGCGACGAGGTCGGGATCGGCGATCAGCGCGCGCGTCATGCCGACGGCATCCGCCCGCCCGGACGCGACGATCCGCTCGGCGTGGTCGAGGTCGACGATGCGCGTCGTGGCGATGAGCGCGACGTCGCGCTCCGGCCACGCCGGCAACTCGGTCGTAATCGCGTCCTCGGGCACGGGCGGGGGCGGGGCGATATATGTGGAGCCGCGGTAGGACGCGGAGTGGCCCAGCGCCATCGAGACGAAGTCGACGAGCCCGGTCGCGCGGAGACGCTCGGCGATCGCCGCGCACTCGTCGCGCCCGGCGGTGTCGGGGGACATCTCGTTGGCGGACAGGCGCACGCCGACGGCGGTCTCGCGCCCGACCTCGGCGCGGATCGCCTCCAGGATCTCCACCGCGAAGCGCAGCCGGGCATCGAGGTCCCCGCCGTACTCGTCCTCGCGCAGGTTCGTGCGCGGGCTGAAGAACTGCGGGGCGAGGTAGCCGTGCGCCATCGAGACCTCCACGCCGTCGAGGCCGCCGCGGCGTGCGTTGGCGCCGGCGGCAGCGTAGCCCGCGACGATCTCGCCGATCTCGGTGCGGGTCAGCGAGCGCGGCTCGGAGTGGAAGCGCGGGCTGGGGACGGCGGAGGGCGCGACCGCGGGAGGGCGCGGCGCGCCGCCGAACTGCTCGCGCCCACCGTGAAAGAGCTGGACGAAGAGTTTGGTGCCGTGGGGCCGCACCGCTCCCGCGACGCGCTCGTAGCCGGCCACGATGGCGGGCAGGTACCCGCCGAGGGTATGCGGCGTCAACAGTCCGGTGGGGTGGACGGCCGTGGCTTCGAGGAAGATCGCGCCGACCCGGCCGGCCGCGCGCGCGGCGTGGTAGGCGACGAAGTCCTCGGTGGGGAGGTGGTCGTGGACGAGCGTCGTCTGGTGCGACGTCGAGACCACGCGGTTGGCGAGCGTGACCGGGCCGATCCGCAGCTGGGACAGCAGGTTGGGGTGGGGCGCCATGGGAGGTTCCATCTTCGCGCCTGCCTCCGTGATCAGGCGGCACGTGCCTACGGCTACGGCTACTCGACCTCAGACTTCAGGCGTGATCGCTCCACGATTCGTGGGTGGTAGCGAGAGATGAATCGGGCCCCCGCTATGTCCTTGTCAGCCTTCGGCGCCCGGAGGCGGCCCCACCACTCGAAGGCCGTACTTCTCGTAGAACTCCGTCATGCGGCCCATGTCCGGAGGGCCGGGGGGCATGTCCGCCATCAGTTCCGCGAGACCGGCGAAGAACGTCTCGAAGCCAGCCGGAGCCGGGAAGGCCAAAAGCTTGACCGGCGCGGCGGTGGCGTTCCAGTGGGTGTGGACTAGGCCCTTCGGAATGTGGACGAAGGTACCCGCCGGTGCTTCGACGGTGCGCTCATCCAGCCGGAAGGTGAGAGTGCCCTCGATGACGTAGTAGTTCTCGTCCTCCAGCGTGTTCACATGGAGTGGGGTCCCGCCGCTATGGGGAGCGAGGTCAGCCTCGATTACGGCGAGTGCTCCACCGGTCTCATCCCCGGCGGCCTTGACGGAGTAGGTGTCGCCAAAAAGCGCCGTGGTTTCACCCTCCCCGCGCCCGCGGATGATCTCTTCGCTTATCTCGGTCAGAACGCCATCGCTTCCGTTGCCTGGCGCGGTCGCCACCGCCTCGCCGTAACTGCCTCCTGAGCTGCGCGATTCTACCCACGGATGCGGGACTCATCTCGGCGCGGGGTACGAGCTGAGAGCGAAAGCAAAAGCGCCTCCTTCGCGACTGCAATCCATGCAAAGGGACACTCCTGTCGGCGGACCCTCGCGCTCTCCCACCGCGTGAGAGCGGCAGCCCGACCTGGTCCCTGGCTACGCGACGGTCCAGGTGTCGCCCGAGCGGAGCAGGGCGTCGAGCTCCGCGGTGCCCAAGCCCTTGCGCGCCGTGGCTCGAGCTCGCGGTTGAGCGCCTCGGCGTAGACCGGCCGTTCGACGTCGCGGAAGATCCCGATCGGGGTCGGCCCGGTCGGCAGCTCGGCGAGGTGGGCCAGCTCGAACGCTCGGCTCGGGTTCGGGTCGTGGGCGTCGTGGACGAGCGACGTCCTCGGCGCGCGCCTCGGCGTCGTCGACGATCTCGAGCCGCCCGTCGCGGTCGCGGACCACGCCCCGCTCGCCCTCGGCGCCGAAGCGGATCGGCTCGCCGTGCTCGAGGCGGATCTGGTTCTCGAGCTTGCGCTTGCCGCGCACAGCCTCGAAGGCCCCGTCGTTGAAGACGTTGCAGTTCTGGTAGATCTCGACGAAGGCGGAGCCCTCGTGCGCGGCGGCCGCGCGCAGGACCTCGGTCTCGTGGTCGCGGTCGGTGTCGACGGTCCGGGCGGCGAACTGGCCTCGGCGCCGAGCGCCAGCGCGATCGGGTTGAAGGGGTGGTCGTGCGAGCCGAACGGGGTCGACTTCGTCACCTTGCCCTCCTCGCGACGTCGGCGAGTACTGGCCCTTGGTCAGCCCGTAGATCTGGTTGTTGAAGAGCAGGACCTTGATCGGCACGTTGCGCCGCAGGGCGTGGATCAGATGGTTGCCGCCGATCGAGAGCCCGTCGCCGTCGCCGGTCATCGACCCAGACCGAGAGGTCCGGTCGGGCGAGCGCCAGTCCCGTTGCGAGCGCCGGGGCGCGGCCGTGGATGCCGTGCATCCCGTAGGTGTTCATGTAGTAGGCGAAGCGGCCCGAGCAGCCGATCCCGGCGACGAAGACGATCCGCTCCGGCGGGATCCCGAGCTCGGGCAGGAACTGCTGGACGGTGGCGAGGATCGCGTAGTCGCCGCAGCCGGGGCACCAGCGCGTCTCCTGGTCGGAGGCGAAGTCCTTCTTCGTCAGCCCGAGCGGGCCGCCGGCGCCGTTCCCGGCTGCCCGTTTCCCGCTGTCCCGTTGCCGCTCACAGCGCCTCGGTGATCACGTCGTCGAGCTCCTCGGCGAAGATCGGCAGGCCCTCGACCTTGTTGTAGCCCTGACCGCGTCGACGAGGAACTCGTCGCGGATGATGCTGCAGGAGCTGGCCCGTGTTGGTCTCGGGGATCAGCACCTTCGGGTAGGCGCGGACCACCTCGCCGGTGTTCGCCGGCAACGGGTTGAGGTGGTGCAGGTGGGCGCGGGCGACCTTCCCGCCGCGCAGCCGGACCCGTCGCACGGCGCCCTTGACGGCGCCGTAGGTCGAGCCCCAGCCGAGCACGAGGAGCTCTGCGCCGTCCTCGTGGTCGACCTCGAGCTCGGCGGATCTCGTCGGCGATCCCGGCGACCTTCGCGGCGCGCAGTCCGGTCATCGCGGCGTGGTTTCGGGCCTCGTAGCAGATGTGGCCGGTCTCGTCCTCCTTCTCCAGCCCGCCGATCACGTGCTGGAGGCCCTCGGTACCGGGAAGCGCCCAGGGCCGCGCTCGCCGCTCGTCGCGCAGGTAGGGCCAGAACTCGCCGTCGCGGTTCGGCCCGGTCGCGAAATCCGGGTCGATCTCGGGCAGCTCGGCGGCGCTCGGCAGCCGCCATGGCTCCGAGGAGTTGGCGAGGAAGGTGTCGGAGAGCAGGATCACCGGGGTCCGGTAGGTGACCGCGATCCGCACCGCCTCGAGCACCGCGTCGAAGCACTGCGCCGGGGTGGACGGCGGCGATCACCGGCAGCGGCGACTCGCCGTGGCGGCCGTGGATCGCCATCAGCAGATCGGCGGCCTCGGTCTTCGTCGGCATCCCGGTCGAGGGGCCGGCGCGCTGGACGTCGATCACCAGCATCGGCAGCTCGAGCGCCACGGCGAGGCCGATCGTCTCCTGCCTTCAGGTCCATCCCCGGACCGCTCGTCGCGGTGACCCCGAGGTGGCCGCCGAAGGCGGCGCCGAGCGCCATGTTGGCGGCGGCGATCTCGTCCTCGGCCTGGACCGTGCGCACGCCGAAACGCCTGCTGGCGCGAGAGCTCGTGGAGGAGCTCGGAGGCCGGCGTGATCGGATAGCTGGCGAGGAACAGCGGCAGTCCGCTGCGGACGCTGGCCGCGACGAGCCCGAGGGCGGCGGCGGCGGTCCCGTTGACGCCGCGGTAGGTGCCCGGCTCGGCCGCGGCCGGCTTCACCTCGTAGTGGACCTGGAGGAGCTCGGCGGTCTCGCCGAAGTTGTAGCCGGCGCGGAAGGCCGCCAGGTTGGCGTCGCGTGACCGGCTCCGCGGACTCGGCGAACTTCTTCTCGATCCAGTCGACTGCGTGACGTCGACCGGGCGGCTGTACATCCAGGAGACGAGGCCGAGGGCGAAGAAGTTCTTCGAGCGCGCCGCGTCGCGCGAGCGTGATCCCGTCGATGCCCTCGGTCGCCCGCACGGTCATCGAGGTCATCGGGACGCGGAAGACGCTGGTAGTCGTCGAGCGTGCCGTCCTCGAGCGGGTTCTCCTCGTAGCCGGCCTTGCGCAGGTTGTGGTCGGTGAACCCGTCCTCGTTGGCGACCACGATCCCGCCGCGCTCGAGCTCGGCGAGGTTGACCTTGAGCGCCGCCGGGATTCATCGCGACGAGCACGTTCGGCTCGCCGCCCGGGGTGAGGATGTCGCGGGAGGCGAAGTGGATCTGGAATGCCGAGACGCCGGCGAGTGGTCCCGGCGGGAGCGCGGATCTCGGCCGGGAAGTCGGGAAGCGTGACCAGGTCGTTGCCGATCAGCGCCGTGGCCGCCGCGAACGCGATTGCCGGCGAGTTGCATGCCGTCGCCCGAATCGCCGGCGAAGCGGACGACGACGCGCTCCTTCTCTACGACTTCAGCTCAAATTCCCCGCGATTGCACGCCCTCGGCGATTGTACGGCGGCCGGCCACGGGCGGACCGTGCGGCGCGTCGGCCTCGGGGGCCGTCAGCCCTCGAGCGCGGTCAGCACGATCCGCTCCTGCTCGGAGCGGTGGGCGGCCGGGTAGCCCTCCGAGGGAGCTGCGCGCTGCGGGCCGGCCGACGTAGCGGAACTCGACGTCCTCCGGGCAGATCTCCGGCATCCGGCGGCCACATCACCTTGAACGCGCCCATGTTCTTCGGCTCCTCCTGGGCCCAGACGATCTGCTTCAGGTTCGGGTAGCTGCCGACCAGCTCGGCGAGCTCGTTCGCGCGAACGGGTACAGGAGCTCGACCCGCACCACCGCGGTCTTCTGTGCCTTCTCGCGGTGCTCGTGGGTGTCGATGTCGTAGTAGACCTTGCCGCAGCAGAGCACCAGCCGCTCGATCTCCTCACGCCGCTCGGCCGCTCGCGGGTCGTCGATCACGAACTGGAATCGGCCCTCGGTGAGGTCGGAGAGCTTCGAGGCCGCGGCCTCGAGCCGCAGCAGCCCCTTCGGGGTGAAGACGACCAGCGGCCGCGGCTTCGCGATCCGCGCCTGGCGGCGCAGCAGGTGGAAGTACTGGGCGGCCGTGGTCGGGTTGGCGATCCGGATGTTGCCCTCGGCGCCGAGCGCCATGAAGCGCTCGATCCGGGCGCTCGAGTGCTCCGGTCCCGAGCCCTCGTAGCCGTGCGGCAGGAGCAGCGTCAGCCGCGTGGTCTGCCCCCACTTCGCCTCTCCGGAGACGATGAAGCTGTCGATGATCACCTGAGCGGCGTTCGACGAAGTCGCCGAACTGCGCCTCCCAGAGGATCAGGCTCTCGGGCTCTGCGGCCGAGTAGCCGTATTCGAAGCCGACGCAGGCGATCTCCGAAAGCGGACTGTTGTAGCAGCTCGAACGGGGCGAGCGCCCCGGAGAGGTTCTGGATCGGCGTGTACTCGAGCCCGGTCTTCTCGTCGTGGAGGATCAGGTGACGATGGGAGAAGGTGCCGCGCTCGGTGTCCTGGCCGGTGAGCCGGACGTGGGTCCCCTCGGTGAGCAGCGAGGCGAACGCCAGCGACTCGGCGTGGCCGAACTCGATCGGGCCCTCGTCGAGCAGGTCGGTCGCGGCGGAAGAGCGGTTTGCGCAGCTTGCGGTGGACGGTGAAGCTCTCCGGCACCTTGAGCAGCTCGTCGTTGAGGGTGCGGAGCCGCTTCTCCTTGACCGCGGTGTCCACCTCGGGGCTCTTCGAGCGGTCGAGCTCGCCGGTCCCGGCCGCGGTCGAGGTCGGGTCCTCGTACTCGCCGCGCTCGATCTTCGCCCGCAGATCCTTGAGCTGCGCCGAGAGCCCCTGCGCGGATCTCGGAGGCCTCGCCCTCGACTTCCTCGGGGCTGACCACGCCCTCCTTGACGAGCTTCTCGGCGTAGAGCTCGAAGACCGGCGGGTGCTCCTTGATCGTGGTCGCCATCGTCGGCTGCGTGTAGGCGGGCTCGTCGGACTCGTTGTGGCCGTAGCGGCGGTAGCCGATCAGGTCGATGACGACGTCGCGACCCCACTCGTTGCGGTACGCCATCGCCAGGCGGACGGCGCCGATGCAGGCCTCGACGTCGTCGGCGTTGACGTGGATGATCGGGACGTTGAAGCCCTTCGCCATGTCGGCCGCGTAGGGGGTGGAGCGGCTCTCGGTCGGGTCGGTCGTGAACCCCACCTGGTTGTTCTGGATGATGTGGATCGTGCCGCCGGTCGAGTAGCCGTCGAGCGCCTGCAGGTTGAGCGTCTCGGCGACCACGCCCTGGCCGGGGAAGGCGGCGTCGCCGTGCAGCAGCACTGGCGACCGACCGTCTGCGGCGTAGTGCCCGAGGCTGCGGGCCGGAGTGATCGGTCTGCGACGCGCGCGTGGCGCCCTCGACGACCGGGTTGACGAACTCGAGATGGCTCGGGTTCGGGTAGAGCCGCATCCTGATCTGCTCGCCGTCGCGGGTCTCGAACATCCCCTCGGCGCCGTGGTGGTACTTGACGTCGCCGGTCCCGCCGTGTGGGATCGCGGTCGCCGCCTTCACCGCCTCGATCGCCTTCGCGCCCTCGAACTCGGCGAAGATCGACTCGACCGAGCGGCCGAGGTTGTGGGCGAGGACGCTGAGCCGGCCGCGGTGAGCCATGCCGAGGACGACCTCGCTCGGCGCCGTGTCGCTGGGCCAGCGTCGCCAGCTCGTCGAGTATCGGAACGGTCGCGTCGAGGCCCTCGACCGAGAACATCTTCTGGCCGAGGTACGCCTTCTGGATGAAGCGCTCGAACTGGAAGACGTCGATCAGCCGCTTGAGCAGGAGCTGGCGCTTCTCCTCGTCGTTCAGCGGCTGGCGGTGCTCGGAGGTCTCGATCATCTCCCGCAGCCACATCCGCTGCTGATGCGAGGAGAGGTGCTCGATCTGGTAGCCGACGGTGCCGCAGTAGACGCTCGCGCATCCGCGGCAGCGCGTCGAGCAGGGTCTCGCCCTCGACGCCGATCCGCAGGATCTCGGCGGGGATCTCCGCCATCAGCTCGGGGGATCAGGTTGAGGTTCTCGGGCTGGATCGCCGGATCGCCCTTCGGCTCCGAGCCGAGCGGGTCGAGCCTGCGCGGCGAGGTGGCCGTGGGTGCGGTACGCCTTGAGTATCGAGGTGGCGGCCTGCACCGCCTGTAGCAGCTCGTCGCTCGGCCTCGCGACGCCGGGCGCGGTGGTCGCGGACGAAGGCGACCGGCGTGCGCCGAGGCCGAGGCGGGCTGGGCCTTGGTGACGACGCTCGGGCTGATCTCGAGGTCCTCGGCGACCGACTCGTAGAAGGAGTCCTCTCCCAGCAGGAACTGGTCGATCCGGCGCAGGAACGACGCCCGACTCCGCGCCCTGGATGATCCGGTGGTCGTAGGTGGACGTCATCGTCATCACCTTCGAGATCCCGAGCGAGCGAGATCTTCTCCGGCTGGGCGTGCGCCCACTCGACCGGATAGGCGATCGAGCCGGTGGCGACGATCGTCCCCTGGCCGGTCAGCAGCCTCGGCACCGACGCCACCGTGCCCAGCCCGCCAGGGTTCGTCAGGGTGATGTTGGTGCCCTGGAAGTCGTCGGCGGTGAGCTTGTTCTCGCGGGTCTTGGTGATCAGGTCCTCGTAGTAGGAGTGGAAGCCTTGAAGTCGAGCGAGTCGGCGGCCTTGATGCAGGGGACCATCAGGCTGCGCTCGCCCTTGCGCTCGATGTCGACCGCGATCCCGAGGTTGACCTGGCCGTGCGTCGACGATCTGCAGCTTGCCGTCCTGCTCGGCGTAGGTGCGGGCCATCGCCGGGTGGTCCTCGGCGGCCGCGCGGACGATCGCCCAGGCGATCAGGTGGGTGAAGGAGACCTTCAGCCCGCGCTCGTTGAGGACGCCGTTTAGCGCCTTGCGCTTCGCGTCGAGGACGTCGACCGGGAGTGTCCGGAACGAGGTCGCCGTCGGCATCGAGCGGCTCTCGTTCATCGCCTTGGCGAGCATCGCCGCCGGTCCCCGTAGCGGACTCGCCTTCCCCTCGGCCGGCGGACCCTCCGCGGGCGCCGCGCCGTCGCCCTTACCGTCCGCCGCGGCCAGCACGTCCTCCTTGGTGATCTTGCCGTTGACGCCCGTCCCCTCGATGCGGCCGAGGTCGACGCCCTTGTCGGCGGCTATCCGCCGGGCGACCGGTGAGGCGCGGCCGTCGCCGGCGGCGCCGTCGTCGCCAGTGGGGTCAGACCCCCTTGACGGCTCGTCCGAGGCTTCGGTTTCGGTCTGGTTTTCGGGGTCAGACCCCGCGTCGCCTGGTTCGCCTGCACCGATCTCCAGCTCGGCCAGCGCCTCGCCGACCTTCACCGTCTCGTCGGGCTGCTTGAGGATCTTGCTGAGCGTGCCGTCGCCCGGGGCCGGGACCTCGGCGTCGACCTTGTCGGTCGAGACCTCGACGAGGGTGTCGCCCTCCGAGAACGAGTCGCCCTCCTGTTTGTGCCACTCGAGCACCGTGCCCTCGGTGACGGACTCACCCATCTCGGGCATGGTGAGCTGAGCGGACTCGGACTCGGTGGTACTCGTGGGGTCAGACTCCTCTGTCCCGGCTTCGTCCTCCTCCTCGACGGTCTCTCGCGACAGAGGGGTCAGACCCCGCGTCGCTTGGGCCGGCGCCGTTCTCGCCGGGCTTGAGTTGGGCGAGGACCTCGCCGACCTTCACCGTCTCGTCGGGCTGCTTCAGGACCTTCGCGATCGTGCCGCTCTCGGGAGCCGGGACCTCGGCGTCGACCTTGTCGGTCGAGACCTCGACGACCGTCTCGCCCTCCTCGACGAAGTCCCCCTCGTCCTTGTGCCACTCGAGGACGGTGCCCTCGGTCACCGATTCGCCCATCTGGGGCATCTCGATGTCCACCGTCGTCGTGCTCGCCATTTCCTATCCCGAGTCTATGACCTAGCCATGTGCCTGGCGAATCGCTTACCCGCCCATGCAGACCGGCAACCGCATACGATCCGAGAGATGGATCCGCGCCTCGTCGCCCGCCTAATTGCGCTCGGCCGCGGCGCGATCGGAATCGTCGCAATCGCGGATCCGGAGCGGGTCCTCGAGCCCTGGATCGGACGCGACGCCGATCGGCCGTCGAGCAGGCTGCTCGGCCGCGCGCTCGGCGCCCGCGATCTCGTGATCGGCGCCGGGACGCTGCGCTCGCTCGGCGACCGCGACACGCTGCGGCCGTGGCTGGCCGCGGGCATCCTCGCCGACTGCGTCGACTTCGGCGCGACGGCCGCCGGCGCGGGTCTACCCTGGCGCGGACGCGCGTTCGTGCTCGCTCTCGCCGGCGGTGCCGCAGCGGCGGGAGCGATCGCCCTCGCCTCGCTCGACGCCGAGCCCTAGCCCGCGCCCAGCGTCGCCGTCACCTCTACCCGGGCCGGACGCGGGGAGTCGGTCAGGGTGAGGTACTCGCGGGCGGGCGCGGCGCGATCGCAAAACGGGCAGCGCAGGATCACCCCAAGCGAGAGGGAGCCGCCGAGGGCAACGGGCACCTCGCAGGCCGGGCAGGCGAAGGTGCCGTTGGCGACTCGCCAGTGCCGCTCGCCGAATCGCTTCTGCTCGGCGCCCGGGACGCGCTCGCGCCGCTCCTGCGGGCCGAGATCTGAGGGGTCGAAACGTGGGTGTAGCGGCACCGATCAGAGTGTAGGGTCCGGCCCGTGAGCTACTTCGTCACCGGCGCCACCGGATTCATCGGCCGCAACCTGGTCGAGCAGCTACTCGAGCGCGAGGGGACCATCTACGTGCTCGTGCGCGAGGGCTCGCGGGGCCGGCTCGAGGAGCTTCGTAGCCGCTGGGACGCGGGCGACGATCGCATCGTCCCGATCGTCGGCGACATCTCCGAGCCGCGGCTCGGCGTCTCCGACGAGGATGTCGAGCGGCTCCGCGGCGAGATCGGCCACCTCTTCCACCTGGCCGCGATCTACGACATGACCGCCGACGAGGAGACCCAGCGGGTCGCCAACGTCGAGGGCACCCGGCACATGGTCGAGTTCGCCGAGGCGATCGAGGCCGATCGCGTCCACATGGTCAGCTCGATCGCCGCCGCGGGCCTCTTCAAGGGCACCTTCCACGAGTCGATGTTCGACGAGGCCCAGAGCCTCGACACTCACCCCTACTTCCGCACGAAACACGAGTCCGAGCGGGTCGTGCGCGAGGAGCTCGACCGTCCGTGGCGCGTCTACCGGCCCGGGATCGTGGTCGGCCACTCTGAGACCGGCGAGATCGACAAGGTCGACGGCCCCTACTACTTCTTCAAGCTGATCCAGCGGCTCCGAAACGCGCTGCCGCCGTGGTTCCCGACGATCGGGGTCGAGGGCAAGAACATCAACCTGGTCCCCGTCGACTTCGTCGCCCGGGCGATGGACCACATCGCTCATAAAGACACTGACCCTCCCACCCCTCTCGACGGCCAGGCGTTCCACCTCACCGACCCGAACCCGAAGAGCGCCGGTCAGGTGATCAACGTGTTCGCCCGCGCGGCCCACGCGCCCCAGATGGGGATGCGCCTCGACCCGAAGATGTTCGCGGTGATCCCCGAGGGGGTGCGGAGCGGCCTCCAGATGCTGCCGCCGGTGAAGCGGATCACCGACACGGTGCTCGGCGACCTCGGCATCCCGCGCTCGGTCCTCACCTACGTCAACTATCCCACCGACTTCGACTCACGCGAGGCGCAGGCGGCCCTCGAGGGGACCGGCATCTCCGTCCCTCCGCTGGAGGCCTACGCCGACAAGCTCTGGGACTACTGGGAGCGGAACCTCGACCCGGACCTGTTCAAGGACCGGTCGCTCGCCGGCTCGGTGCGGGGCAAGACGGTGATGATCACCGGCGCCTCCTCGGGGATCGGTAAGGCGGCGGCGCTGAAGACCGCGGAGGCCGGCGCGATCACCCTGCTCGTCGCCCGCACGCCGGAGAAGCTCGAGGAGACCAAGGCCGAGATCGAGGAGAAGGGCGGAGCGGCTCACATCCACCGAGCGGACCTCTCCGATCCCGAGGACATCGAGCGGATGGCCGAGGAGGTCCTCGCCGAGCACGGCCACGTCGACATCCTGATCAACAACGCCGGCCGCTCGATCCGGCGCTCGGTGGAGAACTCATACGACCGCCCCCACGACTACGAGCGGACGATGCAGCTCAACTACTTCGGGGCCCTGCGGCTGATCCTGAAGCTCCTGCCGGTGATGCGCGAGCGCAAGTCCGGCCACATCATCAACATCAGCTCGATCGGCGTGCAGACGAACACGCCGCGCTTCTCCGCGTACGTCGCTTCGAAGGCCGCGCTCGACGCCTTCTCGCGCTGCATCGGCTCCGAGGTGATCGACGACGGCGTCAACATCACCACGATCCACATGCCGCTGGTGAAGACGCCGATGATCGCGCCGACGAAGATGTACGACGCCTTCCCGACCTCGACTCCCGAGGAGGCGGCGGACATGATCGCCAACGCGATCGTCTACAAGCCCAAGAAGATCGCCACCCGCCTCGGGACCTTCGGGGAGCTGCTCTACAACATCAGCCCGAAGGCCTCGGACGCGATCCTCAACACCGCCTACAAGCTCTTCCCCGAGTCGAAGGCCGCCCGCGGCCGCAAGGAGCTCCCGGCCGGTGAGAAGGCCGAGGCCAAGGAGGACGCCAAGGAGGAGGACGTCTCAACCGAGGGCGTCGCCTTCGCGTACCTGATGCGGGGCGTTCACTGGTAACCGTTACGGAGCGGCGGCGCAAGCACTGGGGCTGGGGCTGGGAGGACCAGCAACCTGACAAGGCGGGGCTTGAGGCGGCTGCGCAGGCGGTCCGCGAGCGGCTCGGCTTCGATGTCGAGCGGATCGAGGAGCCGGTGCCGCTCGACGCGGTCGAGCTGCGCGAGCCGCGGGTCGAGGCGCCGGGGTCCCTCGCCGGCATCCTCAGCTCCGACCGGCACGACCGGATCTCGCACGCGCTGGGCAAGGCCTACCGCGACGTGGTCCGCGGCTTTCGGGGGGAGTTCGAGAACCCGCCGGACCTGGTCGCGCACCCGGCGGACGAGGCCGCGGTGGAGGCGGTGCTCGCCTGGTGCTCGGACGAGGGCCTCGCCGCGATCCCCTACGGAGGCGGCACCAGCGTCGTCGGCGGGGTCGAGCCGCGGGTCGGCGAGGAGTACCCCGGCGTCGTCTCGCTCGACCTCCGCCGGCTCGACCGGGTGCTCGAGGTGGACGAGCTCTCGGGGGCGGCGCGGATCCAGGCGGGCGTCCTCGGCCCGGCGCTGGAGGACCAGCTCCGCGAGTACGGGCTGACCCTGCGCCACTTCCCGCAATCGTTCGAGTACTCCTCGCTCGGCGGCTGGATCGCGACCAGGGCGGGCGGCCACTTCGCCACCCTCTACACGCACATCGACGATCTGGTCGAGTCGGTCCGCGCGGTCACTCCCGCGGGCGAGTGGGAGAGCAGGCGGCTGCCCGGGTCGGGCGCAGGGCCGAGCCCCGACCGGATGCTGATCGGCTCCGAGGGGATCCTCGGCGTGATCACCGAGGCGTGGGTGCGGGTCCGCCCGCGTCCGACGGCGAAGCTCTCCTGCGGGGTCACGTTTGGCTCCTTCGAGGCCGGGGCGGAGGCGGTGCGCGAGATCGCCCAGTCCGGGCTCAACCCGTCCAACTGCCGCCTGCTCGACCCGCTCGAGGCGGAGACGACCGGCGCCGGCGACGGCGCCCACGCGGTCCTCGTGCTCGGTTTCGAGTCGGCTCACGTACCCGTCAACACTCCGATGGCCGCCGCGATCGAGATCGCCCGGGGCCACGGCGGCGAGCCCGGGCGAGGTAAAGGGGTCTGACCCCCGGGGGGACAGGTCCCCGGACCTGTCCCCAAAGGGGTCAGACCCCTCCCACGACGCCGTCGGGGCCTGGCGCCACGCCTTCCTCGCCGCGCCCTACCTCCGCGACACGTTCGTCGCCTGCGGCGTTTTATCGGACACCTTCGAGACTGCGATCACCTGGGATCGCTTCGCCGACTTCCACGCCGGGGTGATGGAGACAGCCCGCCGCGCGGTCCCCGACGCTCGGATCTCCTGCCGCTTCACCCACGTCTATCCCGACGGCCCGGCGCCGTACTACACGGTCCTCGCCCCGGCGCGCCGCGGATCCGAGGTCGCCCAGTGGGACGAGATCAAGGCCGCCGTGTCGGATGCCGTGATCGACGCGGGGGGGACGATCACCCACCACCACGCTGTGGGCCGCGACCACCGGCCCTGGTACGACCGCCAGCGCCCCGACCGCTTCGCCGGCGCGCTGCGAGCGGCCAAGCAAGCTGTCGACCCGGCCGGCGTGTTGAACCCCGGCGTGCTGATCGACCCCTAACCCGAAGCGCAGAAGTTGGTCCAGATTCGGCGCTCACAGGTGACACACCTCGGTGTTACACTGAGTCAATGCCGACGAAACACCGCCGCATAGCGATCGTCAGGGACGAGGAGGTCGATCGGGCCCTTAAACGGGCGCGTGCCGTCGGCACTGATACCGAGCGCCCGGATGCGGCGGTGGCTCGTGACCTTGTCTTGCGCGGTGCGGACGCCGTGATCGAGGAGTCCCCCGCCGACGAGTGGGAACGCGACCTCGTCGAGAAGTACGGGGCGAGGCCCGCCGAAGGCTCGATGCGTGAGCTCCTCGACCAGCTCGAGCCAGTGCCGATGGATCCCACCGATCCGTATCGGGCATCCAGGATCCTCGAGGAGCTCCGCGAAGAGGGTCAGCCGGGCGACGAGTGAGCTCGCCGGCGCCGGGGCGTCACTACTTCGACAGCTCCGCCTTCGTGAAGCTGTTCGTCGACGAGCCGGAGAGCGCGGCGGTTCGAGCCCAGGTCGGAGAGATCGTCTCCAGCGATCTGATCGCGATCGAGGTTCGGCGGACGGCTCGGCGGCTCGGGGGTCGCGCCCCAGCTCTTGCGGAGGGCGCGATGTCGAGGGTGAGGCTGATTCCGATCGGCCTCGAGATCCGCGACCAGGCTGGGTCGATCGGGCCACCGGTGATGCGGAGCCTGGACGCCATCCATCTCGCCACAGCGCACCTGGTCAGGGAGAGCATCGACGCGGTGGTGACCTATGACCGGCGCTTGACGGAAGCCGCGGAGGCGCTGGGTTTGCCGGTTCTCTCACCCGCCTGAGTCGCCGGGCGTCGCTGCCCGCTCCGAACCGCACCCGCGCCCTAACCTCTCCGGGAAATGGAGATCCTCACCGGGGAGCGGCCTCCGGCCGCCGCCGAGATGCCCGCCACACCTAGACCGCCACGCCGCTCCACCGCGCAGGCGCTCCTCGTCGCCATGCGCCCGGGGGAGTGGGTCAAGAACCTGCTCGTCTTCGCCGGGCTCGTCTTCTCGCGCCAGTTCGACGAAGGGGATCCGCTCGCCGCGGCGGTCCTCACCTTCGTCGCGTTCTGCGCGATCTCGAGCGCCGGCTACCTGCTCAACGACCTCCGTGACGTGGAGCTCGACCGCCGCCACCACGACAAGCGCCGCCGCCCGATCGCCTCCGGCGAGCTGAGCCCGTCGTTGGCGGTGGCGACGGGGCTCGGGCTCACCGTCGCCGGCCTCGCAATCGCGGTCGCCGTCGACCTCGAGGTTGCCGCGCTCGTCGCCGGCTACGGCGCCGCGACCGCGGCCTACACGCTTGTCCTCAAGCGACTGGTGATCGTCGACGTGATGACGCTCGCCGGCCTCTTCATCCTCCGCGTCGTCGCCGGCGCCGTCGCGGTCGACGTCCAGGCGTCGGAGTGGCTGCTCGTCTGCACCGGCATGCTGGCGCTCTTCCTCGGCTTCACGAAGCGCCGCCAGGAGGCCATGCAGGAAGAGCTCGGCGAGTCGGGGGAGACGCGCCCGGTGCTCGAGCACTACTCGCTCCCCTTCCTCGACCAGATGATCGCGATGGTCACCGCGGCGGCGATCCTCAGCTACGCGGTCTATGCGGTTGACTCGCCGTTCATCGGCTCGGAGATGCTGGCCACGGCGCCGCCGGTCCTCTACGGGATCTTTCGCTACCTCTACCTGATCTACGACCGTCGCGACACCCGCTCGACCGCCGAGATCCTCACCCGCGACCCCGGCATGATCGCCGCGGCGGTCGTTTGGATCGGCACCGCGCTGCTCCTCCTGTACGCGTTCTGATCAACACAAGGAAAGCCGCTGTTTGCGGACTTCTCAGTGGTGGTATAACGGTGGAGCCGTGGGGGGCCGCGCAAAGATCGAGCAGGCAAGCGAGAGGCATCACTCGGTGCTGCCGCTGATCTTCGGTGCCGTTGCCGGCGCCTTGCTCGTGCTCGGCATCGGCGCCGGCCTGGGCGGCCTGATCGAGGGGCTCGCGGCGCCGGCGGTGCTGGCCGGGTTCGCGGCCGCGGGCGCGGTCTTCGGCGCCCTGGCATGGGGTGCCGTCTCATACGACCGGCGCAGTAGACCGCCGGTCGGCCGAGCCGGATAGATTCACGGACATATGGATCTCACCCTCAACGCCGAGGAGGAGGCCTTCCGCGACGAGCTTCGCGCCTGGCTGGAGGCGAACCACCCGGGTCCGAGTCCCGGTGGCGGCGACCAGGCGGAGTTCGAGTTCCAGCGCGAGTGGCAGCGCAAGCTGCACGAGGGCGGCTGGGCCGGGGTCTCGTGGCCGAAGGAGTACGGCGGCCGCGGCGCGACTCTGATCGAGCAGGCGATCGCCTCGGAGGAGATGGCGCGGGCGAAGGCGCCGCGGCCGGCGAACGTGCTCGGCCTGGTGATGGGCGGCCCCGTGGTGATCGCGCACGGCGACGAGGAGCAGAAGGAGCGCTTCCTCGACCCGATCCTCTCCGCCGAGGAGATCTGGTGCCAGGGTTTCTCGGAGCCCGAGTCCGGGTCCGACCTCGCCTCGCTGAAGACCAAGGCGGTGAAGTCGAACGGCGGCTGGAAGGTCACCGGCCAGAAGGTCTGGACCACCTTCGCGCACGAGGCCAAGTGGTGCATGCTGCTCGCCCGTACCGACCCCGACGCCGCCAAGCACAAGGGAATCACCTACTTCATCTGCGAGATGGAGCAGGACGCCGTCGACGTCCGCCCCCTGCGCCAGATCACGGGCGAGTCGGAGTTCAACGAGCTTTTCATCGAGGAGGCCCACGTCCCCGACGAGAACGTGATCGGCGGCGAGGGCAACGGCTGGAACGTCGCGATCACCACCCTGATGCACGAGCGCGCCGGCCTCGGCGCCTCCGCCGCGCTCCAACTCCGGATCGCGCTCGACGAGCTCGCCGAGATGGCGAACGAGCGCGGACTGGCCGAGGACTCTTTGATCCGCGACAGGATCGCCCGCCTGCGAATCGGGATCGAGGGCCTGCGGCTCGGCGCGATGCGGGCCCTGACGCAGACGATGAAGGTCGGCATCCCGGGCCCGGAGGGCTCGATCGCGAAGCTCCAGTGGAGCTACACGAACCAGGCCATGACCGAGCTGGCGATCGACATCGGCGGCCTCGAGCTGCTCGAGCGCGACTCGCTGTGGGCATACCGGTTCCTGCGCGCCCGCGCCAACTCGATCGAGGGCGGGACCACCGAGATCCTCAAGAACATCGTCGCCGAGCGGGTGCTCGGCCTTCCAAAGCTGCGCTGAGGGGATTCGGATGGACTTCGGCTTCAACGACGAGCAGCAGGCGATTCGCGACACCGCCCGCGAGATGCTCACCAAGCGCTCGCCGCTGTCGCGGGTGCGCGAGCACGCCGAGGCTCGAAGCAGCGACGAGGAGCTGTGGTCCGAGATCTGCGAGCTCGGCTGGCCCGGCATCGCGATCGACGAGGGGAACGGCGGGCAGGGACTGGGAATGGTCGAGCTGGCGATCCTCTCCGAGGAGCTCGGCTACGCCTGCGCCGCGGTGCCGTTCCTCTCGAACGCGATCGCCGGACTCGTGATCGCCGAGGGTGGAAGCGACGAGCAGCGGTCACGCTGGCTGCCGGGCATCGCGTCGGGGGAGGAGCGGGGAACGGCGGCGCTCGAGCCGGAGCAGCCCGCCACCGTCGTCGACGCCGACGGGGCCGCGGTGCTGATCGTGCCCGCGGCGGGCCTGGTCGAGCCGGGGTCGTCCCGGATCGACCCGCTCGACCTGATCGACGCCACCCGCCCCTACGCGCGCGTCTCGGCCGACGGGGGGGACGAGCTTCCCGTCGAGACCGGGATGCACCGGGGGATGGTGGCGATCGCCGCCGAGCTCGTGGGCGTCGCCCAGCGCGCGCTCGACATGGCGGTCGACTACGCCAAGGAGCGCGAGCAGTTCGGCCGCCCGATCGGCGCCTACCAGGCCGTTTCGCACCGTTGCGCGGACATGCTCTGGGACGTTGAGGAGGCCCGCTCGCTGACCCTGTACGCCGCCTGGTGCGCCGACGACGAGCCGGAGTCGCTCCCGTACGCCGCCCACATGGCCAAGGCCCGCGCCTCCGATGCCGGCTGGTCGGTCACCTCCGCGGCGCTCCAGGTCCTCGGCGGCATCGGCTTCACCTGGGAGCACGACCTCCAGTTCCTGCTCAAGCGCGCTCGCGTCGACGGCGAGCTCCTCGGCTCCGCCCGCGCCCACCGCGACCGCGTCGCAAGCTTCGCCGGCGTCGCCGAGCCTGCAGCCGCCCCGGCCTAGGGCAGGATCCTCGCGTCCGAGACGAGCTCGGCCCGGCCGCCGCGGCGGTACTCGACGTCGACGACCTCGTTCTTGCCGTAGCTCCCGAACAGGCCGAGGAACATCGCCAGCCAGCGGCCGCCCGAGACCTGCTCCTTGACGATCCGGCGGGGAAACACGACGTGGCCGCGGTCGACGCGGTAGTCGCGGCCCTCCTGCTGTTGAACGCCGTTGATGTAGACGTTGATCGGCGGCTCGGCGCCGGGGGGCAGCTTCACCCGGGTGCCCGCCCCCACGCTCCCCTTCGGGATCTCGTCGTTCATCTCATGCAGATGAGATCAAGCCGAACCGCACGCGAAGCGGAGGATTCGGCGACTTCATTTGAACGCCTTGCGGACGGCGTCGTAGGGAGTCTGGGCGCCCTTCGGCTCGAGCTCGCGGCGAACCAGGCCGCCGCTGAACGGCACCACCCGGCCGTCGCCCATCACGTCGAGGCCGGCGGTCCGCCCACCGAGCCAGCCGCCGCTCGAGATCTCGAACCGCGCCGCGACCTGCTTCTCCGGCTCGTAGGTGCGGATCATCTTGCGCTCCGGCAGCGGGCCCTCGGCGATCACCGACTCCGCCTCGGCCCGCATGCCCTCAACCGCGTCGCCGAGCTTCTCGAAGGTCTCCCGCGAGACGTTCGAGCCGCGCCTCGAGGTCAGCCTGTAGGAGGCCAGCGCCCGAGCGCGGCTAGGCGCCGCGGCGCGGCAGCTTCGGGCGCCGCGCCGGCGGTCCGGTGATCTTCTCCTCGCCCTGGCGCTGGTCGACCGGGACGTAGTCCTCGTCGCGCTTGCCGGTGTAGATCTGGCGCGGGCGGGCGATCTTGAGATCGGGGTCCTCGAGCATCTCCATCCACTGGGCGACCCAGCCCGAGGTCCGCGGGATCGCGAAGATCACCGTGAACATGTCGGTGGGGATGCCGAGCGCCTCGTAGATCAGCCCCGAGTAGAAGTCGACGTTCGGGTAGAGCTTGCGCTCCGTGAAGAACTCGTCGTCGAGCGCCCGCTTCTCGAGCTCGGCGGCGATGTCGAGCAACGGGTTCTGCCCGGTCGCCTCGAGCACCTCGTCGACGTTCTTCTTGATGATCCGCGCCCGCGGGTCGTAGTTCTTGTAGACCCGGTGGCCGAACCCCATCAGCTTCTCCTCGCGGTTCTTCACGCCCTCGAGGAAGTCGGGGATATTGTCGGCCGTCTCGATCCGGCGCAGCATCCGCAGCACCGCCTCGTTGGCGCCGCCGTGCAGCGGTCCGTAGAGAGCCGCGACGCCGGCGGCGACCGCGGAGTAGGGGTCGACCTGCGACGAGCCGACCGCGCGCACCGACGCGGTCGAGCAGTTCTGCTCGTGGTCGGCGTGGAGGATGAAGAGCACGTCGAGCGCCCGCGCGAGCCGCTCGTCGGGCTCGTACTTGACCTCGGTCATCTGCTTCAGCATCCCGAGGAAGTTCTCCGCGTAGGAGAGCTCGTTGTCCGGATAGACGTACGGCAGCCCGAGGTTGTGCCGGTAGGCGAACGCGGCGAGCGTGGGCATCTTCGCGATCAGCCGGATCGCGGCCATATAGCGCTCCTCCTCGTCCTCGATCTCCTTCGCGCTCGGATAGAAGGTCGAGAGCGCTCCGACGCCGGCCAGGAGCATCCCCATCGGATGGGCGTCGTAGCGGAACGTCTCGAAGAGGTTCTTGATGTCCTCGTGGACGAAGGTGTGGTGGGTGATGTCGTAGGTCCAGCGCTCGAGCTGCTGCTCGGTCGGCAGCTCGCCGAAGATCAACAGGTAGGCGACCTCGACGTACGTCGAGTGCTCGCAGAGCTGCTCGATCGGGATCCCGCGATGCTGGAGGACCCCCGCCTCGCCGTCGATGTAGGTGATCGCCGAGCGGCAGGAGGCTGTGTTCGTGAAGGCTGGGTCGTAGCCCATGAGCCCGAAGTCGTCCTCCGAGACCTTGATCTGGCGCAGGTCCATCGTCTTGACGGTCCCGTCCTCGATCGGCAGCTCGTAGGTCTCGTCGGTCCGGCTGTCGGTGACCGTCAGCGAATCGCCGCCGTTGCCGCCGGCGCCATCCTCGCGACCCTCCGAGGCCACCCCGCCGCCCTTCTCCTGCGTCTCTTGCTCGGCCAAACTGACCCTCCTCGGGTGGCTTTCGCGTTCCTCAGAAGTATCTCAGTTGTCAGGGGGCTGCTCACGCGTCGTCACCCTGCGCGCGCCATTCGCGCGCCGCCTCGGTTCACGATCGGGCGATGGCGGGACAACGACCCCGTTCCGAGCTCGGACCCCGAGAGGACTGGCTCGCGCCATTTCAGGCGGAGCGAGCCGCGCGACACGCCACTCCCGGCCGCTCCGATAGCACGCGATATCACGCCGATAGCAAGGGCTATCAGAGCATCGGGAAGGAGCGTGTCTCGGAGCCTCCACCCCCCGAGGCGACGGTGGAGTCTGCGACTTGTGGGTCGGAAGCCTTCCGGGAACGGAGCTCGCGGACGTCGACGCACCGGTCCCGATCGAGGATCGCGATACCCGGATACGCCTGCGACGCACCGACCAGGTCAACGTGCGCCTGACCACGCCGCAATTCAGTGCCCTCGCGCGCGCAGGCGAGCTCTACGGCCTCTCTCCGACCGAGATGGCGAGGCTGTTCATAAACCGGGGCGCCCGCGCGGTGCTCACCGGACGCTAACCCGGCGGCTTCTCCTCGAAGTGGGTCAGCCGCTTGAACTCGGCGAGGCGCTCGGCGATCTCGTCCTCGGTGAGGCGCTGGACCCGCTCGGTGCCGAAGTCTTCGACGTTGAACGAGGCCATCACCGAGCCGTAGGCCATCGCCCGGCGCAGGGCGGCGTCGTCGGCGGTCCCGGAAACCCTGACAGCGTCGAGGTACCCGAGGAAGCCGCCGGCGAAGCTGTCGCCCGCGCCCGTCGGGTCGCGGACGTCCTCTAGCGGCAGCCCGGGGATCGCGAAGAAGCCGTCCGCGGTGAACAGGGCGGCGCCGTACTCGCCGCGCTTCGCGACCACCACCCGCGGACCGAGCTCCATCGCCGCCCGCGCCGCCCGAGCCAGGTTCGGCTCCTCGGTCAGCATCCGAAGCTCGGCGTCGTTGAGGAGCAGGCAGTCGACCTCGCCGATCGCCGCGACCAGGGAATCCCTCGTCGTCTCGATCCACAGGTTCATCGAGTCGAGCGCGGCGAAGCTCGCCGACGACTGACGGCGGACGTCGCGCTGGAGGTCGGGCTGGATGTTGCCGAGGAACAGCATCTGCGCCTCGCACGAGGCGGGCGAGAGCTTCGGCTCGAAGTCCGCGAAGACGTTGAGCTGCGTGTCGTCGGTGTGGGCGAGGTTCATGTCGTGCTCGTAGTGGCCGCGCCAGAAGAACGTCTCGCCGCCCTCGACCCGCTCGATGTCGTCAGTCGCGATGCCGCGCTCGGCAAGCACCGCCACGTGCTCTTCGCCGAAGTCATCGCCGACGGGGCCGACGACGCCGACCTCGGTGAAGAAGCTCGCCGCCAGCGCGAAGTGGACGGCGGAGCCGCCCAGCATCCGCTCCCGCTCGCCGAACGGCGTGCGCACGGAGTCGAAGGCGATCGAGCCGACAACGGTCAGGGACACGAGCGCGGCATCCTATGCGGGCAGGCCGCGATCGAAGGCCGTGAAGGCGCCGCGCGCCGTTGCCCTGTTCGAAGACGGGAGTTCGGTCGCATCCTCCGGGTAGCTCCCCGCCTCTAGGCGCGCCGCGCCGAGCCCTCCCGTTCGCCAGACTCCGGCGCGCATGCGCGCGATTCAGGTCAACGAGTTCGGCGGCCCGGAGGTCCTCGAGCTGGTCCAGCTCCCCGACCCCGAGCCATCCGACGGGACCGTCGTCGTCCGCGTCGCTCGGGCGGGGATCAACTTCGCCGACACCCACCAGACCCGCGACGAGTACCTGGCGAAGGCCGAGCTCCCGTTCATCCCAGGTGGCGAGGTCAGCGGAACGACTGAGGACGGACGGCGGGTCGCCGCGCTGATCGGGGGCGGCGGCTACGCAGAGGCGGTCGCGGTCCCGGAGGCGACCCTCGTCCCGCTGCCCGACGAGGTCTCCGACGAGCAGGGAGCGGCGGTCCTGCTCCAGGGCCTGACCGCGCGAACGATGCTGCGCGTCTCGGCGAAGCTCGAACCGGGCGAGACCGTCGTCGTCGGCGCCGCCGGAGGCGGCACCGGCACCCTCGCGGTCCAGCTCGCGAAGCGCTTCGGCGCGGGGCGCGTGATCGCTCTCGCCTCATCCGAGGAGAAGCGGGAGCTGGCGCAGCGGCTCGGCGCCGACGCCGCTGTCGACAACCGGGCCGACGACCTCACCGACCAGATCATCGCCGCCAACGACGGCGAGCGGGTCGACGTCGTCCTCGAGATGGCCGGCGGGAGCGTCTTCGATGCCTGCCTCTCGAGCCTCGCCGCCTTCGGGCGGCTGGTCACCTTCGGGATCGCCTCCGGCGACTCGAACACGGTCAACACGCGTAAGCTGATGTCGACGAGCCGCGCCGTCGTCGGGTTCTGGCTGATGCGCGTCTTCACGCGTCCTCAGCTCGTCCGCGAGGGGATCGAGGAGCTCATCGGGGCACTTGCCGCCGGCGAGCTCGAGGTGGTGATCGGCGGCGTCTACCCGCTCGCCGACGCGGCGCGCGCGCACGAGGACATCAAGGCCCGCCGGACCCAGGGCAAGCTTCTGCTCGACCCCGACCTCATGACCCAGTTTCGCGACCTAGGCCTGAAGCAGGAGATCCAGCTCACCCTGGACGAGCTCGGCTACGAGGACCCGACGCCGATCCAGGAACAGGCGATCCCGGAGCTCCTCGCCGGCCACGACGTGATCGGCCAGGCGCAGACCGGGACCGGGAAGACCGCGGCATTCGGGCTGCCGCTGCTCCAGTACCTCGACCCGGAGAGCAAGGAGACGCAGGCGGTCGTCCTCACGCCCACCAGGGAGCTCTGCATCCAGGTAACGCAGGCACTTCGCGCCTATGCAGAGCACCTCGAGGGTGTCGAGGTGGTCGCCGTCTTCGGCGGCGCGCCGATCTCCTCGCAGACCTCGCAGCTTCGCGCGGGCGCCCAGGTCGTGGTGGCGACGGTCGGCCGGATGATGGACCTGATGGGCCGCGGCGCGCTGCAGCTCAGCTCGGCCCGCTACGTCGTCCTCGACGAGGCCGACGAGATGCTCGACCTCGGCTTCATCGAGGACGTCGAGCGAATCCTGCGCCTGGCCCCTTCGGGCCGTCAGACCGCGCTGTTCTCGGCGACGATCCCGCCGCCGGTCGCGAAGCTCGCCGAGAGCTACATGTACGACCCGGTGACGATCAGGATCGAGCCGAAGAAGCTGACCGTGGACGCGATCGCCCAGGCCTTCGTCGAGGTCGAGCCGCGCCGCGAAGACCGACCGCCTGGTCGAGGTGCTGAAGGCCGAGGAGCCCGAGCAGGCGATCATCTTCTGCCGCACCAAGATCGGCACCGCCCGCCTCGACCGCACCCTGCGCGACCGCGGGCCTCAAGGTGAAGGCGCTGCACGGCGACATGACCCAGGGCCAGCGCGACGGGGTGATGCTCGCCTTCAAGGGCCGCCGGCTGCCGCTCCTCGTCGCCACCGACGTCGCCGCCCGCGGGCTCGACATCGAGCACGTCACCCATGTCATCAATTACGACCTGCCGAACTCACCCGAGATCTACGTGCACCGGATCGGGCGCACCGGCAGGGTGGGGCGGACCGGCCGCGCGATCACCTTCGTCACCCCGAAGACCAGCGCGAGGAGATCGGCGTGATCGAGCGCCACGCGAAGACCCGGATCGACGAGTGGGAGCCGCCGGAGGAACGCCTCCGCCACGCCCCGGACCCGCGCCGCCGTGACCACGAGCAGGAGGCGGGCCGAGAGGCGTGCAGGGAAGGTCTTCATCAACCGCGGCGAGCGGAGCGGGATCTCCGAGGAGGACATCCGCTGGGCGCTGACGGAGGGCGCGGTGGTGCCGGAGGACTCGATCGGGCCGATCCGGGTGCTGGAGCGATTCTCGTTCGTCGAGCTCGACTGCGGAGCAGGCGGAGCGGGCGCTGGAGATGCTCGACGGGACGCAGCCTCAAGGGGAAGCAGATCCGCCTCGAGTATGCGCGGGGGTAGGAGCGCGCTCACGGCGATCGCCCTCGTCGGCGTGATCGCGCCGGCGAGCGCGGACGCGGCTCCGCCGCCCGAGTTCTACGGAGTCGTCTCCCAGATCGGGCTCGCCGACGAGGACTTCGCGCGGATGGGCGAGAACGGGGTCGGGCTGATGCGCGTCCAGCTCTCCTGGAAGAAAGTCCAGCCCGAGGCGGGCCAGTGCGAGTCCGAACTGCCGGTTCCCCCGGGCGTGCCGGCGCTCGCGACCTGCGACTGGAGCTACTACGACCGGATCATCGGCGGCGCCGCGGCCGCCGGCGTGGAGGTGATGCCTTATCTGCTCAACGTGCCGCCGTTCATATCCGAGCACGAGAACGAGCCCCCGATCCGCTCCCAGGACGCGGAGGCGTGGCAGGAATGGGTGCGAACGGTGGTCGCCCGCTACGGGCCGAACGGCTCGTTCTGGTCCGAGGGGTACCCGGCGATGCACCCCGGCGCCGAGCCACTGCCGATTCGACGCTGGCAGATCTGGAACGAGCCATCCGACGGCACCTACTGGCATCCGCGCCCGGACCCGGACGAGTACGCCCGGCTGGTCGAGCTGAGCGCCGCGGCGATCCGCGACGTCGACCCCGGGGCGGAGGTCATCCTCGCCGGGCTGTTCGGGACCCCGAACGAGGCGAACGGAGGCATCGACTTCCGCCCCTATCTCCGTGGGCTGTTCCGCGGCCGGAAGCTTGGGGCCCACTTCGATTCCCTCGCCCTGCACCCCTACGGCCCGAACCTGATGCGCTCGAAGCAGCAGGTTCGCCTCGCGCGCAAGGAGTTCCGGCGCGCCGGCCTCGCCGGCCGGCCGCTCTGGATCACCGAGCTCGGCTGGGCTTCGGGGGGCGACCACGCGCAGCTCTCGAAGACCCCGGCGAAGCAGGCGAAGCTCCTCGCGGCCGCCTATTCGGTGTACGAGCGCAAGCGCCGTAGCTGGAACGTCGCCGGGGTGACCTGGTTCTCCTGGCAGGACACCGACGACCAGGCGGCGTGCGTGTTCTGCGCCCACACGGGGCTGGTCACCGTCGATCGCCGGGCGAAGCCCGCGCTCGGGGCCTTTCGCCGCGCCGCCCTCGGCCGCTAGGCCGCTCGGCGAGGCCGCGTGACCGGGATCGCGCTCGCCCTCGGCGCCAGCGTCTCCTGGGGCATCTCGGACTTCCTCGGCGGCCTCCAGAGCCGGCGCTTCTCCGCCTTCTCGGTCCTCCTGGTCAGCCAGCCGGTCGGCGCCGTGCTCGCCTATCTCGTCGTCGCACTGGCCGCCGAGGAGACGCTGTCCGCGGAGGAGTTCGCCGCCGCGGCCGCCGGCGGGGCGGCCGTGCTGCTCGGGCTCGGCGCCTTCTACCGAGGGATGGCGCTCGGCTCGATCTCGATCGTCGCCACCGTCGGAGCGCTAGGCGTCCTCGTACCGATCGCCGCCGGCCTGATCCGGGGCGAGAACCCGACCGCGATCCAGGGCGTCGGAGCCGTGATCGCGATCGGCGCCGTGATCCTGGTCTCCCGCGAGCCCGACCCGGAATGGCGCGAGGCGAACCGGACCGCGATCGGGTTCGGGGCACTCGCCGCGCTCGGCTTCGGGGTCTTCCTCCTCCTGATCGACCGCGCCGCGGACACCGATCCCGTCTGGGCGGTGGCGGCGGCGCGGACCGGGGGAGTGGCCTTGCTCGCGGTCGCGGCGATCTCGGTTCGGCCGCAGGTCCCGCGGGCGCGCGGGCGGATCCTCCTCGCCCTGCTCGCGATCGCCGTCTTCGACATCCTCGCCAACTCGCTCTTCGCGTTCGCGAGCACCGAGGGGATCCTGCCGCTGGTCTCGGTCGCCGCGTCGCTCTACGCCGCCGTCACCGTGGTGCTGGCGAGGGTCTTCCTCGGCGAGCGGCTCGCGCCGAGCCAGCGGTTGGGCGTCGTCCTCGCGCTCGCCGGGGTGGCGATGATCGCCGCGGGCGCCTAAAACTAAACGGGGTCTGACCCCTCTGTCCCCCGCGAGACCGCGATCCCGAGCAGCTCGTCGAGCCGCTCGAGCGTCTCGGACGTGTCGCGATGCAGGACCGCCGCCATCCCCACCGCCTCGGCCCCGGCGCAGTTCTCCCGCAGGTCGTCGACGAAGACGGCGTCGGCGGGCTGGATCCCGAGCCGATCGCACGCGAGCCGGAAAATCTCGGGCTGGGGCTTGTGCAGGCCGACGTCGCCGGAGATCACCACCGCGTCGAAGAGATCGGCGATCAGCCCGTCGTCGTAGACCGCACCGCCCCACGAGTTCGAGATCAGGCCGGTCGGGATCCCGGCCTCGCGCGCGGCGCGAACGGCGGCGATCATCCGCTCGTCGGGCTGGAGCCCGCCGAACAGGCGGCCGATCAGGCCGTCCGCGCGCCCCGGGATGCCGAGGTGGGCGGCGAAGCGCCGCTCGAACTCGACCGGCTCGACGGCGCCCGTCTCCAGCTCCCGCAGATCGGCGAGCGCGTCCGGGTTCTCGCGGAAGAGCGTTCGGACGCTGTCGGCGCTCAGGCCCTCGCCGCGGCAGAAGGCCTCGAACGCCGGCCAGATGCTCGTCGTCAGCACGCCGCCGAAGTCGACGATCAGGGCGCTGCGGCGACCGCTGTCCATATGCTGCCCCGCGATGAGCGCGGAGGCTAGCGGTACCTCTGACGACGTCGAGACGCCCGACGGGATCGACCGGGAGGCGGTCGAGGGCTGGTTCGAGGCGAACGTCGCCGGCGCCGAGCCGCCGCTCGCGTTCGAGCGGATCTCCGGCGGCCGCTCGAATCTGACCTTCGCGGTAACCGACTCGGCGGAGCGGAGGTGGGCGCTTCGCCGGCCGCCTCTCGGCAAGCGCCTCGGCTCCGCGCACGACATGTCGCGCGAGCACCGGGTCATCGCGGGGCTTCAGGAGACGCCGGTGCCGGTCCCGCCGCTCGCCGGCCTCTGCGAGGACGAGTCGGTCAACGAAGCGCCGTTCTACGTGATGGAGTTCGTCGACGGCGCGGTCCTGCGGACCAAGCCCGACGCGGAGGCGGCCTTCGACACCGACGAGCGGCACGCGATCGGCGAGCGGGTGGTGGACACGCTGGTCGACCTGCACGCGGTCGACCCCGACGAGGTCGGCCTCGGCGAGCTCGGCCGAAAGCAGGACTACGTCGCACGCCAGCTCCGCCGCTGGTCGGGGCAGTGGGAGAAGTCGAAGACGCGCGAGCTCGAGCTCGTCGATGACCTGCACCGCCGCCTTGAGGCCCGGATCCCCGAGCAGGGCCCGGCGACGATCGTCCACGGCGACTACCGGCTCGACAACATGATCCTGGCCGCCGACGGCTCCGTCGCCGCGGTCGTCGACTGGGAGCTCTGCACCCTCGGCGACCCGCTCGCCGACGTGGGCCTGCTGATGGTCTACTGGTCGCAGCCGGGCGACGAGTTCGCCCCGCTGTTCGAGGCGCCCACCCTGGCCGACGGCTTCCCGCTGCGCGACGAGCTCCACGACCGCTACGCCGAGCGCTCCGGCCGCGACCTCTCCGAGCTCGACTACTACATCGCCCTCGGCTACTGGAAGCTCGCGATCATCCTCGAGGGCGTCTTCGCCCGCTACGCCGCCGGCCAGTACGGCAAGACCGACGAGGGCTTCGACCAGTTCGCCAACGTCGTCGTCCAGCTGGCCGAGGCCGCCGACGAGGCGGAGCGGCGCCTGGACTGAGGCTCAGGCCTTCGCGGGCACCGGCTCCGCCGGCGCTTCCTCGCCCTGCAACCGCTTCGCGGCGCGGTTCAGCTCGCGGCGGGCGATCACCATCTTGTGGACCTCGTCGGGGCCGTCGGCGACCTTGAGCATGCGGCTGTAGCGCCACATCCCGGCAAGCGGGGTGTCGTCGGACATACCGAGGGCGCCGTGGACCTGGATCGCGCGGTCGAGCACGTCCATGACCATGTTCGCGGCGACCACCTTGATCATCGAGATCTCCTGGCGGGCGGCACGCTTGCCGGCGGTGTCCATCTTCCAGGCGGCCAGCAGTGTGAGCAGCCGTGCCTGGTCGACCTCCATTCGGGAGCGGGCGATGAAGTCCTGGACGAACTGCTTGTCGGCGAGCTTCTCGCCGAAGGTCTCGCGCGAGCTCGCCCTGTCGCACATCATCTCGATCGCCCGCTCGGCGGTCCCGATCGCGCGCATGCAGTGGTGGATCCGCCCGGGGCCGAGCCGGTCCTGGGCGATCACGAAACCGGCGCCGCGCTCGCCGAGCAGGTTGCCCGCCGGGACTCGGCAGTCCTCGTAGAGGATCTCGCAGTGGCCCGGTCCCCCGTCGTGGCCCATCACCGGGACCGGTCGCACCAGGTTGAAGCCGGGATTGTCGACGGGGACGAGGATCATGCTCGCGCGCGCGTAGGGGTGGGCGTCGGGCTCGGTCACGCACATCACGATCGCCACCGCCGCTCCGACCGCGCCCGAGGTGAACCACTTGTGACCGTTCAGGACCCACTCGTCGCCGTCGAGCTCGGCGCGGGTGCGAAGCGTGGTGGGGTCCGAGCCGGAGACCTCGGGCTCGGTCATCGAGAAGCAGGAGCGGATCTCGCCCTCGAGCAGCGGCGCGAGCCACTCCTCCTTCTGCTCCGGGGTGCCGTGGTCGTGGAGGATCTCCATGTTGCCGGTGTCCGGCGCCGAGCAGTTGAACGCCATCGGCGCGATCGCCGGGCTGCGGCCCATCTCCTCGCAGAGCACCCCGTACTCCCAGTTGGCGAGGCCGGCGCCGAGCTCCTCGTCCGGGAGGAAGAGGTTCCAGAGCCCCTCCGACCGAGCGCGCTCGCGCACCTCGACCACGATCTCCGGGTAGGCGACCCCGGGCCGGACCTCGTCGTCGAGCGCCCGCAGCGCCTCGGCCTCGATCGGATAGACGTGCTCCTCCTGGAAGGCCCGGATCCGGCCGAGGAGCTCCTCGCAGCGCGGGCTCAGGTCGAAGTCCACGCAAGCAGCGTAAGGGGTCTGACCCCGGAGGGGACAGGTCCCTACCGGGCGGGAGCGCCCGCGGCGGGAGCCGCGTCGCGGCGCGCATGCCGCTGCGAGATCGCCTGGGCGGCGAACAGCGACCCGACGATCACCGCGGCGATCGCGATCGCCGGGATCACCACGCTCGGCTCGCCCTCCTTGGTGACCAGCGTCACCCCGGAGGCGACCAGGACCACGGCGAGGGCGCGGCGCAGGAAGGCCTGTGGAGCGCGGACCGCCAGTAGCCCGCCGAGCAGGACGCCGGGGACGGAGCCGATCAGGATGTTGCCGGCGAGGACGAAATCGACGTTGCCGCCGACCCAGTGGGCGATCCCGGCCGCCCAGAGCAGGACCGCTGCGTGGAAGATGTCGGTGCCGACCACCCGCTGGGGGGTAAGGCGGAAGATCGCGATCAGCGCGATCGCGATCAGGGTGCCGCTACCGGCGGAGGTGAGCCCGATCACGAAGCCGGTGACGATCCCGGTGAGGACCGCGGCGACGATATGGCGGCGGTAGAGGTGGATCGCGTAGCGCTCGGCGATCACGTCCTTGAAGAAGATCGAGCGCAGGAGCGTCGCGATCCCCATCACCAGGAGCGCACCGCCGAGCATCCCCAGGACCAGCTTGTCGAGGTCCTCGCCGTAGCTCCGCTGGAGGATCTCGATCACCCAGACGCCGGCGATCGCCGAGGGGACGCTGCCGACTGCGAGCCAGAAGGCGATCCCGCGATGGACCGTCTTCATCTTCAAGTGCTGGTAACCGCCGACGGTCTTGGTCACGGCGGCGTAGAAGATGTCGGTGCCGATCGCGGTGACCGGCGAGATCCCGAAGACGATGATCAGCAGGGGGGTCATCAGAGATGCTCCGCCCATCCCCGTCATGCCGACGAGCAGGCCGATGCCCAGGCCGAAGAAGATGATCGCGGGATCCATGCCGAGAAAAGCGCGCTTTCTTGACCGGCTAGGTCAACAGTGCGAGCCGGAAAGGGTAGCGGCCCGGCGGGCCGCCGCGTGCTAGCGCGCTTCCCAGGCCTCGGGGTCGTCGAGCAGCGTCGTGATCGCCGGGGGCAGCTCGCCCTTGCGCACGTCGGCGAGGCTGACCTCCTCGAGAACCGCCCGCAGGTTCGCGCGCACGGCGACCCAGACGTCCCGCAGCCGGGCGGCGTTCCCCCGGTAGTCGGTGTCCTCCGGCGGGACGTCGTGGATGTTCGCCAGCGGACCCTCGACCGCGCGGATCACGTCCGCCACGGTGATCTCCTCCGGCGCCCGACTGAGCCAGTAGCCCCCGCGGACGCCGCGCTTCGCCTTGACCAGCTCGTGGTGCTTGAGGTCGAGCAGGATGTGCTCGAGGAACTGGAGCGGGATCTCCTGCGCCTCGGCGAGCTTCTCGCCCTTGACGGGCTCGCCGTCCTCGGCGGCGGCGAGCTCGAGCGCGGCGCGGACCGCGTAATCGGCCTTGGCGGTGATCCTCACCCCGCAATTGTCGCAATCCGGGTCAACAATGTGCGGGCGGCGGCTACCATGCCGCTCCCTTGATCGACCTCCAGTCGCATTCGACCGTCTCCGACGGCGAGCTCGCACCCGCCGACGTCGCCCGCAGCGCCGCCGAAGCGGGCGTGATGACGATGGCCCTGACCGACCACGACGGCGTCGCCGGTGTCACCCAGGCGATCGAGGCCGCCGAGGCCGCCGGGATCGAGTGCGTCCCCGCGGTCGAGATGTCGTGCGTGCACCGCTACTCCGAGGACCTCCACATCTGCGGGTACTGGGTCGATCTCGACGCGATCCGGCCGGCGTGCGACCGCGCCCAGCAGGAGCGCGTCGACCGCGCGAAGGAGATCGTCCGCCGGCTCAACGAGCACGGGGTGGAGGTCACCTTCGAGGCGGCCGCCGAGCAGGCCGGCGCCGCGGACGCGATCGGCCGTCCACACATCGCCCGCGCCGCCGGCGCCGGGCCCGACCTCGGCCCGTTCTTCGAGGAGTACCTGGTGCCCGGCGCGAAGGCGTTCGTCTCGCGCAAGTGGCCGAGCGCCGAGCAGGCGGTCGAGCTGATCCACGACGCCGGCGGCGTCGCGGTCGTCGCCCATCCCTACTGGGACGTGTCCGAGCCCGATCAGGTCCGAGACCTGGTCGAGAGCCTCGTCCGCGACGTCGGCCTCGACGGGATCGAGACGTTCTACCCGCCCCACACCGAGGCCCAGACCCGCCACTGCCTCGAGCTCTGCGAGGAGTTCGATCTGGTCCCAACCGCCTCATCCGACTTCCACGGTCCCAACCACAAGCAGTTCGCGAAGTGGCTCGACTACGAGACCTACGGTCTCGGGGAGCCCGAAGTGCCGTCGAAGCCCTAGCCGGACGCGGGCGGAATCAGCGCCCGCTCCTCGAGGAAGTCGAGGATCTGCTGCGCCGACTCCTCGGGCGTGCGGCCCTCGGTCTCGACCACGAGCTCGGGGTTCTCCGGGGGCTCGTAGGGGTCGGAGACGCCGGTGAACTCGGGGATCTCGCCGGAGCGCGCCTTCGCGTAGAGGCCCTTGACGTCGCGGCGCTCGCACTCCTCGAGCGAGGTGGCGACGTAGGCCTCGACGAACCGGCCGTCCATGAGCTGGCGGGCCTCGTCGCGGATCTCGCGGTAGGGGGAGATCGCGGCGGTGATCACCGGGGTGCCGTGCTTGGAGAGCAGGTCGGCGACGAAGGCGATCCGGCGGATGTTGGTGTCGCGGTCCTCCTTCGAGAAGCCGAGGCCCTTGGAGAGGTTCTCGCGGACCACGTCGCCGTCGAGCACCTCGACGGGCACGCCGCGGCGCTCGAACTCGGCGACGATCACGTCCGAGATCGTCGACTTCCCGGACCCCGAGAGGCCCGTGAACCAGAGGGTGAACCCATCCCACTGCGCTGCCATCAGTCTGTCTCCTTTGCGTATGCGTCGATCAGGATCTCCGCAACCTCTTCCCTCGTGAACTCGTGCGGCGGCGTCTCGCCGGCCGCGAGCATCTCCCGCACCTTCGTCCCCGAGAGGAACAGCCTCGACTCCTGCTCGTGCGGGCAGGTCTTGCCCGAGCCCATCCCCTCGCACTCGTTGCACCAGAAGGTGTGCTCGAACAGGAGCGGCTCGATTCCGAGCTTCGCGACATCGACCTCGTCGAAGATCTTCTGCGCGTCGTAGGTGCCGTAGTAGTCCCCGACCCCGGCGTGGTCGCGGCCGACGATGAAGTGGGTGGCGCCGTAGTTGCGCCGCACGATCGCGTGGAAGATCGCCTCGCGGGGACCCGCGTAGCGCATCGCCGCCGGGTTGACGCCGAGCACCACCCGGTCGTTCGGGTAGTACTTCTCCATCAGGATCTCGTAGCAGCGCATCCGCACGTCGGCGGGGATGTCGCCCTTCTTCGTCTCGCCGATCAGCGGGTGCAGGAAGAGGCCGTCGGAGACCTCGAGCGCGGCCTTGGTCAGGTACTCGTGGGCGCGGTGGATCGGGTTGCGCGTCTGGAAGGCGACGATCCGCTTCCAGCCGCGGTTCGCGAACTCCTGCCGCGACTCCTCCGGGGTCAGGTAGCGCCGCATGAACGCGTCCTCGTGGTCGGGCAGCGCGTCGGCCTCGATCTCGCCGGCGACGCAGCGCGCGCCCTCCTCGCGGATCGCGGCGACGCCCGGGTGCTCTGAGTCGGTGGTCCGGTAGACCTGCTCGGCCTCTCGATCGACGTCGCGCTCGAAGACCTCGGAGACGGTCAGCCGCCCCAGCGCCTTGCCGTCCTTGGAGCTGAGCTCGACCACGTCGCCCTCCGCGCAGTCGAGGTCGGTGGCCAGGGTCACCGGGATCGACCAGACCTCATTGCCGTCGGCGAGGGTCATGTCCTCGACCACGGCCCGCCAGTCGTCGGAGCCCATGAAGCCGCGAAGCGGCGCGAAGCCGCCGTTCGCGAGCAGCTCGAAGTCGGCGGTCTGGCGCGCGCTCAGGGTCAGGGAGAGGGCGGTGTCGGTCTCAGGCACGTTGGAATCTCCAGTTCGGTGATCGGGAAACGTAGGAAGGTAGCGGTCAGCCGTTAAGACCGCACTCGGTCTTCTCGGCGTTCGCCCAGCGGCCCGATCGGGAGCCGCCGTTCGTCGACGGCGGCCGCGTGCAGTGGGTGCACCCGATCGACGGGTAGCCGGCGTCGTGCAGGGGGTTGTAGGGGACGTCGTGTTGGGACACGTGCTTCCAGACCTCGTCCTCGGTCCAGTCCGCGAGCGGATTCAGCTTCCAGAGGCCGAACCTCACGTCCCAGCCGAACTTCTTCGAGCCCGCCCTGCTCGCCGAGTCCGCGCGGCGGATCCCGGAGACCCAGCAGTCGACGCCGTCAAGCGCCTCGCGCATCGGCTCGACCTTGCGAATCCCGCAGCAGGCGTCGGGCTGACGGGCCCAGAGCTTATCGCCGTAAAGGCGGGCCTGTTCGTCGAGGGAGATCCCGGCGACCTGCTCGAACTCGACCCCGTAGCGCGCCGCCAGCGCGTCCCGGGTCGCGTAGGTCTCGGGGAAGAGCAGGTCGGTGTCGAGGTAGAAGAAGCGGGCGTCGGGGGCCGCGCGACTGGCGAGGTCTACGGTCACCGAGGTCGTCTTCTGGAACGAGCAGGCGATGCTGAGGCTGGGGAAGTTCTCCGCGGCCCAGGCGAGGGTCTCCTCGGCCGAGGCGCTCTCGAGGTCGGCCGCGACCGCCTCGGGGTCGATGTCAGTGAGCGTTGGCGCCACCCGCCGGCCTCAGACCGCGCACTCGCCCTCGCCCCGGATCACCTCGTAGGGCTCGTTTCGAGCCCAGTCGACGAAGTGCTGCATGTTCTCGAGGTTGAACTCGATCGGCATCGCCAGGTCCTTCACCTGGTCCTGGAAGGGCTCGGTCCCGATCCGCTCGACGAGCTCGTTGAAGGTCTCGCCGTCGGCGCGCTCGGCCTCGTAGTGGCGGATCCAGCGCTCGACCGCCTCAGGGACGCGCTTCGCCGGCAGGCGCAGCTTCAGCCGCTCGCCGAACTTGGTCGCGCCCATGCCGTTGCCGCCCAGGTGGGCGATGTAGGCGGGGACGGTGTGGTCGCCGACCTTGATCGAGGCGCCGTAGAAGCCGATCGAGCCGATGTGGTGCTGGCCGCAGCCGTTCGGGCAGCCGGACATCTTGATCGCGATCTGACGGGTCAGCTCGTCGGTGATCGCCATCCCCTCGATCCGCTCCTGGATCGCGGCGTTCAGCCCCATCGAGCTGGTGATCCCGAGCTTGCAGCTGTCGGTGCCGGGGCAGGAGACGACGTCGTTGATCTCGTCGGCGCCGGCCTCGCCCAGCCCCAGCTCGCCGAGCCGCTGCCAGACGTCGTAGACCGCGTCGTCGCGGACCCACCGCAGGACCAGGTTCTGCTCGACCGCGGTACGGGCGTAGCCGCCGGTGTGGTCGCGCATGATCTGGGCGAGGCCGCGGAACTGCTCCGGCGTGAGGTCGCCGCGCGTGACCTTGACGGTGACGGTCGAGAAGCCCTCCTGGCGCTGGGAGTGGACGTTGGCCTCGCGGAAGCGCTCGAACTCCGGGGTGTCGCCGTTCGGAGAGGCGTAGGAGGCGAGCGCCGCGGGAGCGTGCTCGGCCTCGTCGTGGCCGAGCATCAGCCGCTCCATGTCGAAGTCGCGCTCGGCGACCCAGTCGCCCTCCAGCTCCGCCTCGACCAGCTCGCGGAAGGCCTCGATCCCGATCTTGTCCACCAGCACCTTGATCCGCGCCCGGACGCGGTTCTTCCTGAGCCACTCCTGGCGGTCGAAGATCCGCAGGCACGCCTCGGTCACCCGGAGGTAGTCGCCGTTGTCGAGCTCGACGAACTCATACAGCGTGGGGGCGACGCGGGGCATGATCGAGGTGCCGCCGCCGACCACCATCTTCACCCCGCGGACGCCGTCGCGCTCGCGCGGGACGAAGCCCATGTCGTGGATTCCGACCAGGGCCCGGTCGGCCTCCGAGGCGGTGAACGCCGTCTTGAACTTTCGCGGCATCACCTGGGTCGTCGGGTGGCGGACGAAGTAGCGAACATAGGCGGCGCCGTAGGGGGTGATGTCGAAGGGTTCGTCAGCGGCAACGCCGGCGTAGGGATCGCCGGTCACGTTGCGCATCGTGTTCCCGCAGCCCTCGCGGGAGGAGAGGTCGGCCTCGCCCAGGCGGCGGATCAGCTTCGCCGCATCCGGGAGCGGCACGTGGTGCATCTGGATGTTCTGCCGCGTCGTAATGTGGCCCTTGCGGAGCGGAACCCACTCCTCGATCACGTCGGCGAAGGCGTCGAGCTGGTCCGGGGTAACGCCGCCGAGCGGCAGCTTCACACGGATCATCTGGCGGTCGGCCTGCCGCTGGCCGTAGACGCCCTGCTTGAGCCGGAACTTGATGAACTCGTCCTCGGGCTGCTCGCCCCGTAGGAAGCGCGCCGATTCGGTGTCGAAGTCGTCGAACTCGCGCTCGAGGATCGGGATCACATGGCCCGGCACGTCCTCGTAGACCTCGGGGTTCTCGAGCGAGCCCACGGCGCCCTTGCCCTTGGGCTGGTGCGAGCGATTTACGTCGAGGTCGTCGTAGGACGCCTTCGGCTTCTCTGGTGCGGCGGTCGGCTCCATGGAGTCCGTTTCCCCCTCGGGGTCGACAGCGTTCCGGGCCTCGGAAACGAGGTCCGGCGATATTACCAGGAAAGCTGACCGGGTTTAGGGTGTTTTCGGCGGGGCGGCTGACCTGTCCCCCCAGGGGTCAGACCCCTTGGGGGACAGGCCGGCGCTTAGCCTCAGTCGACGTCCGTGCCCTCGATCAGGAACGCGACCCGAACGTGGGCGCGGTACTCGTCGAGGTTGTCGCCTCGGATCCCGGTGCTGACGATGTCCACCGCCCGGATGTTGCGCAGCGAGGTCTGGGCCTGCTGGAGCGCCTGCTTCGCGGCGTCATCCGTGGACTCGCGCGAGCTCCCCACGAGCTCGATGATCTTGACTACGGCCAATGGGCCTCCTCCTGTCGAGGGATAGCGGTATGCGTGTTCTATCCGCTGGGAGGCGGCGGGGCAAGCGACTCCCCGCGCCGGACCCCCTCCTGGAGGCCGGCCCAGAGCCATGGGCTCATCCGTTCGCGCTCCACCGCGGGCGCCGGCGCCCTCTCGGCGAGGAACTGCTCGATCGCCGCGGTCACCGCCGCCGCCTCCTGCGGCGACGCCGCCGGCGTCACCATCTCGATCCGGGGCCGAGGCGGCCTGCGCTTGCCGTTCTGAGCCATCGGCGGGGATTATCCCGAAAGCGCTCAGCCCGCCAAAGCGACGGGCTGAGTGAGGTCGAAACGGGGCCGGTGCCCCGTGCACCACCGAGTGTCATAAGTGTAGAAACCGTGCGGTGATCCCGGTCCTCGACTCCGAGGCGGTGCTGGCGGCGGTCTCGCCCGCCGAGGCGGTCGACCTCGTGACCGACGCCTTCGAGCGCCACGCCCGGGGCGAGTGGGAGATGCCGGCGAAGCTCTACCTCGACGCGGGCGAGGAGTCGCGCCACCACGGCGGACCCGTCGGCGACTTCCGCGCGATGCCCGCGCGGGGCGATGGCCTGGCGATGCTCAAGTGGGTGACCTCGTTCCCCGGCAACCCGGCGCGGGGGCTGCCGGTGGTCACCGGTGCGCTCCTGGTCTCGAGCGCCGCGACCGGGGAGCTCCTCGCGGTGATCGACTGCGCGAGCGTCACCTCGCTCCGGACCGGCGCCGCCGCGGCGTCCTCGGCGCGGGTCCTCGCGCGGCCGGACGCCCGCACCGTCGGGGTGATCGGCAGCGGTGTCAACGGCGCCTGGGCGGCGCGCTGTCTCGCCGCCGTCGGCTACGGCCCTGGCGTCTGCGCCGACGTGAGGCCGGAGGCGGCGGAGGCGCTCGCCGGGGAGCTCGGCTGGAGGACCGGCTCGCGCGATGAAGCGGTTGCTCAGGACGTGGTCGTCACGGTGACCCCCGGCGATCGGGCGGTCGTCCTCGCGGATGACCTGCGGCCCGGGCGGCACCTCGCGGCGCTCGGCGCGGACGCCCACGGCAAGGCGGAGGTCGAGCGCGAGGCGCTAATCCGCTGCCGGCTTTTCTGCGACGAGTGGGCGCAGGCGTCGGGCGGCGGCGAGCTCTCCGGGGCGGTGGCGGCCGGGGAGATCGGCCGCGGGGACGTCACCGAGCTCGGCGCCGTGATCGCCGGCGAGGCCGAGGGGCGCCGGGACGCGGAGGAGGTCACCCTCTTCGACTCCACCGGTCTCGCGATCCAGGACCTGGCGATCGCCCGCGCGGTCCTCGCCGCGTGGCGGGTGGGGTCCGTCGCGGCTCAGGAGGTCGAGCTCTGACCGCGGCGGGGCGCGCGCCTCAGTACCGGCCCTCGGCCTTTCGCCAGCGGCTCTTCACGTCCGCGGCGGAGATCGAGCGCAACCGGAAGTCCGCGCGGGCGCCGGGCTTGCCCTCGACGCGGAGCTCCTCCTCGTCGGTGCCCTCCGCGAGCGACTTCCAGTCGCCACGCCGGCGGGTCTGGACGTCGTAGTTCCCGCCGGTGGGCAGGAAGCGAAGCAATACAGCCCCCTTGCCGGCGTCGCGGACGCGGAGCTCCGGGCGCTCGGGGAGGGAGATCTCCCGCAGCACGCGGCGGTCGAAGGCCTGCTTCAGGAAGCGGCCCTCGTTGTCCTCCGGCGCGAACATCCCGAACAGGCCCATCGCCGTCGCCGCCACGTCGGCGTTCTCAGCCTGCTGGGGATTCGCCGCGGTGTCGTCGAAGTCGGGCGCGGCGAGGCCGGTGATCGTCCGCTGGCGAACCAGCGAGCTGCCGCCGATCACCGCGAAGAAGTTGTCGCGGGTGCTGTTGGAGCCGTGGTGCCCTTGGGCGAAATTGCCGCTGCCGGTCGAGCTGGCGAACAGGGCACCGGGCTTGGCGGTGACGAAGAGGTCCCCGCTCCGCTCGCCCTCGACCCTCCACTCTGGGCGAGCGCCCGCGATCGTGTTCGCCTGGCCCCCGTCCGCGGGGTTCGGCTCCCGATAGAGCGCGTCGTTCACGTTCGAATTCGCTACCACCGCGTCGCGGATCTGCTTCAGGAGCGCGAAGCGATCCGGGCTCTCGCGGTCCGCCAGGTAGATGTGGGCGGCCATCCCATTGTCTCCCATCACCGCCTCGAAGCTGTCCTCGGGGACGCCCGCGCCCTCGATCCCGCTCTCGAGGTTGACCTTGGTCGGAGTCGAGTCGATCGAGTGGTCGGAGAGGACGATCAGCACCGTGCGCTCCCACTCGCCGAGCGCCTGAAGGGTCGCCACGAGCCGCTCGATCTCGTCGTCGGCGAGCGCGACCGCCTGGTCGTAGGCGGGGCCGCGGCCGAAGAAGTGGCCGGCGGAGTCGACCTGGTGGAGGTTGACGAAGGTGAAGTCGGGCCGCTCCCGCTCACCTTCCGCCGGCACGCCGTCGCGCATAACCCGCACGACCTCGTTCATCACGGTGCGCGTCGTCGACCGCGTAGCCCGTGATCGGATTGGTCTCGACATCGCCGCAATAGTCGTCGTCGTCGGCCTCCGAGGTACACGGCGCCCACAGGTGGTCGACGTCGCGCCGGTCCGGGTCGACGTTCCGCCCGGCGAAGATCCGCCCCAGCTTCGGCTTGCCGAAGATCCCGGCGGTGACAAGCTCGTCGGGGTTCCGCTGGCGATGGATCGCCTCGAAGACCATCTCCGCCTGCGGGCAGGTGAGGCTCTCGCCGCTGGTCACGCTCGGCAGCGCCCGCGTGTTCACCGGCCCGGTGGCGGCGCAGGAGTCGGGGTTCTCGAGCGGCGAGTAGAGCGCGAACTCGTTTCCCGGGATGCCGGAGTTGCCGGCGTAGGCGCCGCTCATCATCGCCATGTGGTTCGCGTTGGTGACCGTCGGCATGATCGCCCGCGACTCCTGGAAGTAGGACGAGCTGGCGTCCTGGCCGGCGAGGAGCGAGGAGGTGAACGGGCGCTCGGCCGGCGTCGACCGCGTCGCCGTCGAGGCCGTCGACGACGACCGCGACGACGAGCGGCCGCCGGTTGACGTCGGGCTCCGCCGCGGTCGCGGGCGATCGCGAGCGCGCCGGCGGCCGCGACCGCGGCCAGCGTGAGCGCCGAGACCGAGTCGCTTCGCGATCACCGCGCGCTCGCCGCCGCGACGCACGGGCCGCCCGGCGGATGCCGTCCGGGTCTGCGGAAGAGCCGCTCGGGGGTCGCGGGCCTGACCTCGTAGCCGAGCCGGTCGAGCAGCCCGGAGGTCTCGAGCTCGGACCAGATCGTGCTCCTTGGCGCCGCAGCGGTACCGGGACTGCGGGCCGGAACTCGCCGCCGCCCCCGAGCGCGCACGGCGTCGAAGCGATCCGCGGCCGGGTCGGGCAGCTCCGGCGGCTCGAAGTCCTTGCGTCTTGAAGTCGAAGCTGCGGCCGATGTTCGACGCGTAGCGGTGGCGCTTGTTCAGGTGCCCGAGGCCGAAGCGGTAGGAGATCAGCTTCAGGATCGACTCGTGGGTGACGGTCATGTGGCTGACGCCGCCGCCGCGGGTGAACGGCGAGATCGCGACCCCGGGGATCCGGAAGCCGGTGAAGCCCCAGTCCTCGTCGATGTTCGTCAGGTCGCGGCGGTCGTCGGGCACGAAGCGCGGCTTCACGTGGTCGAAGAACCCGCCCCACTCGTCGTAGTCGATGAACATCGCGCCGCGGCGGTACTGCGGCGACTCGATGAAGGCGTGGGCGACGTCCGACATGAAGGCCTGGCCGAGGCGGACGTCGCCGTGCGGGATGCTCGTCGCGCGCGACGAGGCCGTCGCCGCCGCCGCCGTCGCGGAAGGGCGGGTCGACGAAGGTGATCTGGGGCAGCCTGCCCGCGGCCGCGTCGGCGTAGAACTGCTCGATCGGGCGGACCGTCGCGATCCCGCGGGCGCCGTAGAGGGCCGGGAACGGGAGGTCGGAGACGTAGTAGCCGAAGCTCACCCCGCGCTTCGGCGCGCGGTCGAAGATCGTCTCCCAGGTGAAGCCCGTCGTCTGCTCCGGTCTGCGGCGGGAAGCTGGTTCGACTTCTGACCGCCGTTCTGGGCTGACAGCTGGTAGTGGCGGTTCGGATAGGTCGACGCCATGATCGAGCAGAACCAGCGGTCGTACAGCGTGTAGGCGTCGGCGGCGTGGGGGATGAAGCCGAGGTCCTCCTTCAGGTAGTAGCCGATCGCGAACTCGTCGCTTCCGGTCCCGTCCTCGTTGCCGAAGACGAAGCGGTCGTTGCGGCCGCCGTTCCACTGGAAGCGGCCGCCGGTCCAGCCGTGGTCGGGATCGGGGTGCCCGCAGCCCTGGAAGTCGGGCGTGAGCCGGTAGGTCGGGGCCGAGGTTCCCTCCGGCGTTGGGATAGCTGAGGCCCTCGTTGCGGGCGTCGGCGTCGGGGTGCCAGCCGAAGTAGTGGTCGAAGGAGCGGTTCTCCATCATCAGCACGACGAAGGTGTCGAGGGGCATCTCGCGTGGGCCTCGGAAGCGGCAGGCGCTTGGCCTGGCTGCGGGCCGCCGCCGAGACGAGGGCGTCGAGCGGCAGCGCCGACGCGAGGCTCGCGCCGCCGGCGAGCGCCGCGGTGCGGCCGAGGAAGTCGCGCCGCCGCAGCGTCGCCTCCGGCTGCTCGGCGGCGAGCCGCTCGGCCACCTCCCGATCCGCAAGCTCGCCGCGCATCAGGTTCGCGCTGTGGTCGCGCGGTCGCCCGATCATGGCTCGATCACCTCCTCGCAGTCGTAGACGCCGTCCTCGACCTCGTCGACGATCGCGCGGTCGTCGCCCTCGCCGCAGCTGATCTCGTCGGCCTCGCCATCGAGGGCCTTGATCACGTCGCGGCCCGGGCTCTCCACCTCGACTCCGTCGACCATGTTGATCCCGTCGATGCCGCGGCCACCGACGATCACGTCGTCCCCGCCGCCACCGACGATCAGGTCGGCGCCTCGCCCGGCGTCGATCCGGTCGCCGCCGCCGCTGCCGTCGAGCTCGTCGTCTCCGGCGCCGCCCTCGAGCCGGTCGTCGCCGCCACGACCCAGCAGGACGTCGTCCCCGCCGCGCCCGTTCAGCGTGTCGGCCTTCGAGGTGCCCCGAAGCCGGTCGTTGCCGCCGTCGCCGTTCTCGACCTGCGCGGCTACGGGCGCCGCGACCGCGACGATCCCTGCCACGACTAGCGCCCCGAGCCAGACCCGCACTCCAAGATCGTACGGGAGCGGCCCCGGCTTACGTGTCGGTTGTGTTAAGGGCCCCGAGTCTGAGACCTGACGGCTACGATGTCGCCAGTGCAACGGGAGAACGGGGACGAGCGCGGGATGCGCTGCCCTTCATGCAACGCAGAGAACCCTGACGGGGCTCGCTTCTGCGGCGATTGCGGTCACTCGCTGGCCCCCGTCGCCAAATGCACTTCCTGCGGCTCGGAGAACCCCGCCGGGAAGCGCTTCTGCAACCAATGCGGAGCCTCCCTCGCCGAGCAGCCGCCGACCGATTCCGAGCCGAGGCCCTCGGCGGACCCCGAGCCCTCCCGCGCCGAGCTCCCGGAGCACCTGGCGCGCAAGCTCAGCGCCCAGGCGGGAAGGCTGGCCGGGGAGCGCAAGCAGGTGACCGTCCTGTTCGCCGACCTGGTCGGCTCGATGGAGCTCGCCGAGCAGACCGATCCGGAGCGCTGGCGGGCGATCATGGACCGCTTCTTCCAGCTCCTCGCCGACTCCGTGCACCGCTTCGAGGGCACCGTCGACAAGTTCACGGGCGACGGGGTCATGGCCCTCTTCGGGGCCCCGATCGCCCACGAGGACCACGCCCAGCGGGCCTGTTACGCGGCGCTTGAGATGCAGCGGGCCGTCTCCGAGCTCTCCGCCGACCTGCGGCGCACAGACGGCATCAGCCTGAGCACCCGGATCGGCATCAACTCGGGCGACGTCGTCGTCGGCTCGATCGGCGAGGCGGGAAGCATGGAGTACACGGCCGTCGGCCATACGGTCGGCATGGCGCAGCGAATGGAGTCGCTCGCCGAACCCGGAAAGGCCTACGTGACGGAGGGCGCCGCGCGACTCGCCGCCGGCTTCCTCGACCTGCACGACCTGGGGGAGTCGGACGTGAAGGGCGCCAGCGCGCCGGTCCGGATCTTCGAGCTCGCCGGCGTCGGGCTCGGCCCGGGGTCGCCTCGACGTCGCCCGCGACCGTGGCTTCTCGCGGTTCGTCGGACGCGCCGCCGAGGTCGAGCAGCTCGACGCTGCGCTCGAGCGCGCCGCGGAGGGTGACGGCGAGGCCCTCGGGATCGTCGCCGACGCCGGGATCGGCAAGAGCCGCCTCTGTCACGAGTTCGCCGAGCGCTGCCGCGCCCGCGGGATCGAGGTCTACGAGGCGCAGTGCCAGGCCCACGGTCGCGCGCTGCCGCTGATGCCGGTCCTGCAGATGATGCGCGCCTACTTCGGGATCGAGCCCGACGACTCGGACCGGCGGGCGCGGGAGCGGATCGCGGGCCGGCTGCTGCTGCTCGACCCGGGGTTCGCCGACGACCTCGGGTTGGTCTTCGACTTCCTCGCGGTCCCCGATCCGGACCGGCCGGCCCCGGTGCTCAACCCCGAGGCGCGCCAGCGACGCCTGCTCCACCTGGTCCGGGGGCTCGTCCAGGCCCGCGACCGCGACGAGGTCTCCGTCAGCCTGCTCGAGGACCTGCACTGGATCGACTCGGCCAGCGAGGAGTTCCTCCGAGCCCTGGTCGAGGCCGCGCCCGGGCACCAAGACGCTGGTGGTCACCAACTTCCGTCCCGAGTACCGCGCCGAGTGGATGCGCCACACCTATTACCGCCAGCTTCCGCTCGCGCCGCTCGGCCCCGAGGCGCTGGACGAGCTGCTCGCCGACCTGCTCGGGCCCGATCCCTCGCTCGACGGGCTCGCCGAGCTGATCCGCGAGCGGACCGGCGGCAACCCGTTCTTCGTCGAGGAGGCGGTTCGCGAGCTCGACGAGTCCGGGGCGCTCAGCGGCGAGCGGGGCGCCTACCGGCTGGTCCGCCAGATCGACGAGATCTCCGTGCCGCCGACGGTCCAGACGATCCTCGCCGCCCGCATCGACCGGCTCGGCGGCGAGGCCAAGGGAGTCCTTCAGGTGGCGGCGACGATCGGCAAGGAGTTCGGCGCGCATGTTGCTGCATCTCGCCGCCGAGCTCCCCGAGGCCGAGCTCGACGGCGCGCTCGGCGAGCTGGTCGAAGCGGAGTTCGTCTACGAGACGGCGCTCTATCCCGAGCCCGAGTACGCGTTTCGGCACCCGCTGACGCAGGAGGTGGCCTACGGCTCGCAGCTCGCGGAAACCCGCTCCCGGACGCACGCGCGCATCGCCAATGGTCTTCAGGAGGACGACGAGCGCCTCGACGAGCGCGCCGCGCTGATCGCGCAGCACTACGAGCAGGCCCGGATGGGCATGGAGGCCGCGGTCTGGCACGCTCGCGCGGCCGGCTGGGCGGGCTTCAACGACCCCGAGGCGGCCCGCTCGCACTGGGTCCGGATCCGCGAGATCGACGAGATGCTGCCCGCCAGCGACGAGGCCGACTCGGCCCGCACGGTCGCCCGGCTGATGATCCTCAGCACCGGCTGGCGGCTGGGTGCCGACCTCGACGAGGCTGCGGCGGATCTTCGCCGAGTGCACGGAGCTCGCCGAGCGTCGGGGCGACGTCGCGACCTTGGCGCTCGCTCACGGCGCGCTCGGAATCGCCGAGGGCACCTGCGGCGGAGACATCTCCGAGTACGTGCGGGTGGCGACGCGGTCGAACCAGATCGCCGAGGGGATCGAGGAGCCGAACGCCCGGGTGGCGGCGGAAACGGCGCTGTTTTACCCGTTCTACCTCGCCGGCGACCACAGGACCGGGCTCGACTCACTCGACCGGGTGCTCGAGTTGACCGAGGAGGACCCGCAGCTCGGCGCCGGGATCGTGGTCGCCAATCCGCGCGCCTGGGCGACGGCGTTTCGGGCGGCACCGCTGATCGCCCTCGGTCGGTTGGGGGAAGCGCGACGAGGCGCTTAGCGACGGCGTGGAGCTCTGCCAGCGCTGGGATCGCGAGTCGCTTGGCTGGACTCAGACGTTCTTCGTCACCCTCGCCCGCTGCGGGGGCGCGGAGTTCGGCCCCGAGGTCCTCTCCCACGGCGCGCCAAGCCGTCGATATCGCCGACGCGATCGGCGACGGCTTCTCACGCGTGGTGGCCTATACCTGGTTCGGGTACGCCCAGTTGGAGTCGGGCGACCCCGATCGGGCTCGCGGCGCATTCGAGCACTGCCTGAAGACGATCGAGCGCCGGGGCGTGGGTCTCGAGTATGAGCCCGGCGTGCGCGGCTTCCTGGCGCGGGCCAAGGCGATGATGGGGGACCTCGACGCCGGGATCGCCGAGGGCGAGCTGGCGCTGTCGCTCTGCGAGCAGCGCGGTGTGCGCGTCTTCGAACCGGGGATTTGCATCGAGCTTGCGAGATCCCTGGTCGAGCGCGGCGCCGCCGACGACTACGCCGCGGCAGAGGCGCTGCTCGACCGCTCGGCGCGGATCGCCCGCGACGTCGAGATACCGGGCGTGATCATCGCCCTCAGCGAGCGGGCCCGACTGCACGAGCGCGCGGGACGCACCGAGCAGCGCGACGCCGATCGGTCCGAGGCGCTGGCGCTCGCCCGTGAGATCGGCGCCGAGCGGTTCGTCCGCGAGCTCGAGGCCGAGACGGCCACGGTCGCCTAGCGCGCGGACTGCGCCTAGAGCGGGATGTTCCCGTGCTTGCGCTTCGGCTGCTCGACGCGCTTCGTCTGAAGCGTTCGCAGGGCGCGGATCAGCTTGGGGCGGGTCTGGTGGGGGACGATCACGTCGTCGATGTAGCCGCGCTCGGCGGCCGAGTAGGGGTTCGCGAAGTGGGCCTTGTAGTCGTCGATCAGCTTCTCGCGTCGCTCGTCGGGGGTCGGCGACTGTCCGATGTCCTTGCGGTAGATGATGTTGACCGCGCCCTCCGGCCCCATCACCGCGACCTCCGCGGTCGGCCAGGCGAAGTTGAAGTCGGCGAGCATGTGCTTGGAGTTCATGACGTCGTAGGCGCCGCCGTAAGCCTTGCGGGTCACGACGGTCAGCTTCGGCACCGTCGCCTCGGTGAACGCGTAGAGCAGCTTCGCCCCGTGGCGGATGATCCCGCCCCACTCCTGGGAGGTCCCGGGGAGGAAGCCGGGCACGTCGGTGAAGGTGAGCAGCGGGATGTTGAAGGCGTCGCAGAAGCGGACGAAGCGGGCCGCCTTCTCGGAGGAGTTGATGTCGAGCACGCCGGCGAGGTGCTGGGGCTGGTTGCCGACGACGCCGATCGGGAAGCCGTCGAGGCGCGAGAAGCCGACGACGATGTTCTGCGCGAAGTGCTCCTGGACCTCGAAGAACTCGCCGTCGTCGACGACGAGCGAGATCACGCTGCGCATGTCGTAGGGCTTCTGGGGATCGTCGGGGACGATCTCATCGAGCGCCTCGTCCATCCGCTCGGGGTCGTCGTAGGGCTCGACCCGGGGCGGCGTCTCGAGGTTGTTCAGGGGCAGGAAGGACATCAGGTAGCGGACGTCCTCGAGGCAGCTCTCCTCGTCGTCCGCGGCGAAGTGCGCGACGCCCGACTTGGCGTTGTGGCTCATCGCACCGCCGAGGTCCTCGAACTCGACCTCCTCGCCGGTCACCGTCTTGATGACCTCGGGCCCGGTGATGAACATGTGCGAGGTCTCCTTGACCATGAAGATGAAGTCGGTCATCGCCGGCGAGTAGACGGCGCCGCCCGCGCATGGGCCCATGACCAGCGAGATCTGGGGGATCACCCCGGAGCACTTGACGTTGCGGACGAAGACGTCTCCGTAGGCGCCGAGCGAGACGACCCCCTCCTGGATCCGTGCCCCGCCCGAGTCGTTGATCCCGATCACGGGCGCCCCGACCTGGGCGGCCAGGTCCATCACCTTGCACATCTTCTCCGCCATCACCTCGCCCAGCGAGCCGCCGAAGACGGTGAAGTCCTGGCTGAAGACGAAGACGGTGCGGCCGTCGATCTGCCCGTAGCCGGTGACCACCGCGTCGCCCCAGGGCCGGCGCTTCTGCATCTCGAACTCGTGCGTGCGGTGACGGACGAAGGTGTCGAGCTCCTCGAAGGTGCCGGGGTCGAGCAGCTTCTCGATCCGCTCCCGCGCGGTCAGCTTGCCCTTCGCGTGCTGCTTCTCGACCGCCTCCTCGGAGGCCGAGTGGACCGCCTGCTCGCGCAGCTCGCTCAGGTAGGCGAGCTTCTCGTCGTGGGTCTGTGGATTCCGCTCGCGCAAGGCAGCGGGATTCTATGGAGCTACGGCTGCAGGCAGGTCGCGACCGCCACCAGGCTGCGGTCCAGGCCGCTGTCGTTGCCGCCGACCACGATCACGTTCTCGTCGTCATGGCCCAGGCCCACCCTCTGGATGAAGAGCTCCTCGTCGGCCCCGGCGACGTTGTTCCAGGTGCCGTAGCCGCCGATCAGCTCCTCGCCGGCGTTGCAGCCCACGGTCGACTGGTCCGTGATGTAAGAGCCGTTCTCAGGCGCTCCTCCAAGGATGGTTGTGGGTGTTGGGTCCGGATGGTCGACGATGTCGTCATCGATCTCAGCGGCGCCGACCGAGCCGGTCGCGAGCTCGGCAGTGCCGACCGAGTTATCGCCGAGGTCGGCGCTGTTGAGCGTGCCGTCGTTGAACAGCGTGGCATCGTCGACGTCGACGCCCTTGACGTCGTTGTTGGCGATCTCGTTGGTGCCCACGGCCGACGCCGTGATCGAGCGCCTCGAGCAGGTCGGCCCCGCGCTCGCGGATCAGATCCGCGTCGGAGCTGGCCGCGGGCGCCGTCTCAGGCTCGCGCGAAGGGACGTCGCTGCGGGGATCCGAGCTCATCCAGCAGCGATTCGAGGATATCCCGGGCCGGCTCATGGCCACCGGCCGCGGAGATCACAACCTTCGTCCCAAAGCCCTTCTCGGCGAAGCTGAGCTCGATCGCGGCTACCGGTCCCGGGCCGCTCGAGCGCCAGGCGATCCGCTCGCCGGTCTCGCGCAGGGTGACCGTGACGGCGACGGGATCACGGGCTCCGAGGAGGGCGCCGCACCAGCGCGATTGAAGCCCGGCGTCGTCCGCCAGCTCCCAGAGCTCCGGGGGCGACTTGACCAGGGTCCGATCCGCCTCGATGGCCATCGGCCGGAGCTTCAACCCGCGGCCCTGGACTCCTTCTAAAAGAACGCGCCGCCCTTGTACTCGCCGAAGACGTCGCGCATCGCGTTGCAGACCTCGCCGATCGAGGCGCCGTCGCGGAGCGCGTCCTTGGTCGGATAGAGCAGGTTCCCCTCGCCGCGCGCGGTGTCGCGGAGCGACTCGAGCCGGGCGTCGACCTTCGCCTGGTCGCGGTTCGCCTTGAACTTCCGAAGGCGCTCGAGCTGGTGCTGCTCGGACTCCGGGTCGACGCGGAGGATGTCGACGTCGTCGACGGTGTCGGTCACGTATTCGTTGACGCCGACCACGATGTCCTGTCCGGTGCGGTAGCGCTCGTGGTAGGAGGCGGCGGACTCCTCGATCTCGCGCTGGATGAAGTCCAGCGCCTCGACCGAGCCGCCGAGCTGGGCGACCTTGTCGATCAGCTCCCAGGAGCGCTCCTCGATCTCGTCGGTGAGGTTCTCGACGAAGTAGGAGCCGGCGAAGGGATCGACGGTGTCGGCGACGCCGGACTCGTGGGCGAGCACCTGCTGGGTGCGGAGCGCGATCCGCGCCGAGCGCTCGGTCGGCAGCGCCAGCGCCTCGTCGAATCCGTTGGTGTGCAGCGACTGGGTGCCGCCGCAGACGGCCGCGAACCCCTGGAGGGCGACCCGGATGATGTTCACCTCGGGCTGCTGGGCCTGGAGCGTGACGCCGCCGGTCTGGGTGTGGAAGCGGATCATCTGCGAGCGCTCCTTCGACGCCCCGAACCGCTCGCGCATGATCTTCGCCCACATCCGCCGCACCGCCCGGAACTTGGCGATCTCCTGGAAGACGTTGTTGTGGCAGTTGAAGAAGAAGGCGAGGCGGCCGGCGAACTCGTCGATCTCGAGGCCCCGCGCGAGCGCCGCCTCGACGTAGGCGATCGCGTTCGAGAGCGTGAAGGCGACCTCCTGGACCGCCGAGCAGCCCTTCTCGCGGATGTGGTAGCCGGAGATCGAGATCGTGTTCCACTTCGGGACGTGGCTCGCGCAGTACTCGAAGATGTCGGTCGTGAGGCGCATCGTCGCCTCGGGCGGGTAGATGTAGTTGCCCCGCGCCATGTACTCCTTGAGCACGTCGTTCTGGACCGTGCCGCGGAGCTCCGCCGAGGGGACGTCCTGCTCCTCGCCGACGAGCTCGTAGAGGAGCAGCAGGATCGCCGCCGGGGCGTTGATCGTCATCGAGGTCGAGACCTCGTCGAGCGGGATCTGATCGAAGCAGATCCGCATGTCCTCGATCGTGTCGATCGGGACGCCGGTTCGCCCGACCTCGCCCTGGCACATCGGGTCGTCGGAGTCGCGCCCGAGCTGGGTCGGCAGGTCGAAGGCCATCGAGAGCCCGGTCGAGCCGTGCTCGATCAGGTAGCGGTAGCGCTCGTTGGTGTCCTCCGGGGTGGCGAAGCCGGCGTACTGGCGCATCGTCCAGAGGCGCGAGCGGTACATCTCGCGGTGGATCCCGCGGGTGAACGGGTAGGAGCCGGGCTCGCCGAGCCGCTCCGGAAGCCCCGGGCGCGACGTCGTCCTCCTCGTACAGCGCCGCGATCTCGATCCCCGAGTCGGTGAACACCCGCTGGTCGTCGGGCCCGACCACAGGCGCGATCGATCGCGAGATCTCCTCGGACGCTGGAAGCGCCCGCCCCTCGCCGGTCTCCGGGATCGCCGGCTCACCGTCGCCGGACGACTCACCGTCCGCCGGCGGCGCCTCGCCGGCGGCGACCTCTTCAGCGGCCGCGGAGTCCTTCGCCGTCGTGCGGTCGGCCATGGGGGAAAGGATATGGCGGGTCACTAGGGTTCGCGGCTTGGAAGCTGCCGGGGCGACAGTGGCACGACGCGCGCCTGCGCCGTCTGCGAGCCCGTCAGCGGGTGGTGTCCGCCTGCCCCTGCGCGTTGCGGTGGGTGTCGGGATCGTCGCCGCGAGCACGCTGGCGCTACAGGTCCTGCTGACGCGGCTGTTCGCCGCCGTCCTCCTCTATCACTTCGCCTTTCTCGCGATCTCGCTCGCCTTGCTCGGGATCGGCGCGGGCGCGATCCTGGTCTACGTCCGGCCTTCCTGGTTCGAGCGCGGCGGGCTCGAGCGAAGCCTTGCGCTCTGGTCCGCGATCCTCACGGTGCTGCTGCTCGCTGTCCCCGCCGATCCTGGTCCGGCTCGACTACCGGGGCAGCATCTTCGACGAGGGGATCGACTCCGGGACGGTGCTCTCGCTGGGATTGACCGCCGTGGTCTCCGCGCTGCCCTTCCTCGCCGCGGGCATCGTCATCGCGCTCGCGGTCAAGCACTACGTCAGCTCGATCGGCCGCCTCTACGCGTTCGACCTCCTCGGCGCGGCGGTTGGAGCGGTCGCCATGGTGCCGCTGCTCTGGCTCGTGGATCCGGCCACGCTGATCGCTGCGACGGGCGGCCTGACGGCGGTCGCGGTGGCGCTCTTCGCCTGGTCGCTGCGCGGATGGCGGGCGGTGGGGATCGGCCTCGCGGCCTGCGCCGTCGTCCTCACCTCGGTCTCGCTCGTCTCGTCGGGCAGGTCGGTGTACGACCTCCCCGACGTGGATGAGATCGCGGAGCGCTGGACGCCGCTCACCCGCCTGGTCGGGTTTCCCCCCGAGCCGACGGGGTTCGGCGCGCCCACCCTGTACGCCGCGGTCTCCTACGACCAGGACATCGCCCACTCGCCCCTCTACCGGCCGGGGGAGGGGTACTCGAATTGGCGCCCGCTCCAGCTCGGCCCTCAGAGCATCGGCTACCAGCTGACCGGGCCCGGGAACGTGCTCATCGTCGGCGGCGGCGGGGGTCGCGACATCCACAACGCGCTCAGCGAGGGCCAGCGCAGCGTCGACGTGATCGAGCTCAACCGCGGGATGCGCGAGATGGTGGACGAGGACCTGAGGGAGTACTCGGGGGCTCCCTACTCGTTCCCCGGCGTGGAGACCGAGATCGGCGACGGCCGCTCGACCCTGGCGGCGCGCGAGGAGACCTACGACCAGATCCACATCGGCTTCACCAACACGCTGAGCGCGAACGCCGCCAGCTCGTACGCCCTGACCGAGAACAACCTGTACACGCTGGAGGCGTTCGACGAGTACCTCGACCACCTCAACCCCGGCGGGGTGCTGAACGTCTCGCGGCTCTACTTCCACAGCGGCGAGGAGGCTCTGCGGGCCACGGTTCTGGCGCTCGAGGCGCTGGAGCGACGCGGCGTCGAGGATCCCGAGCGCAACGTCGTGACCATCCTCGGTCAGGGGCTCGGCGGCGATTTCGGGACGACCCTCCTGCGCCTCGAGCCGTACACCGAGGCCGAGCTGCGCGAGATCCGAGAGCTCGCCGACGAACGTGGGCTGGGCGTCGCCTTCGCCCCGGGCGGGCCCTATCAGCGGGAGTGGTCGCAGCTCGCCACGGCCGAGAGCCCGGCGGAGTTCTGCGCCGATTACCGCGTCGACGTCTGCCCGCCGACCGACGACAAGCCGTTCTTCTTCAACAACACGCGGCCCGGGGAGCTGCTCGACTCGACGCAGTGGGACGCGCTCTCGCGGTCGCCCTACCAGGTGCTCGTCGTGACGCTCCTGATCCTCCTGGCGCTGAGCGCGCTGGCGTTCGTCCTACCGCTGCGACTGGTCCGCGGCCAGGGGCGACCGTCGCTCGTCTCGCTGCTCTTCTTCGCGGCGATCGGGATCGGGTTCCTGACGCTCGAGATAGTCCTGATCCAGCGCTTCGTCCTCTTCCTCGGCTTCCCGACCTACGCGCTCTCGGTCGTGCTGTTCTCACTGCTCGTGTTCACGGGCATCGGCTCGCTCTCGCCGGCCGCTTCGCGGACCAGCGGCGCGCGCTGCTCGGGGCGCTCTCGATCTCGGTGCTGCTGATCGGGGCCAGCGCGATCGGGCTCCAGGATCTGCTGCGGGCGCTCATCGACCTGCCGTTCGGCGCGCGCGTCGTCGATCGCGGTGGCGGTGCTGGCGCCGTTCGGGCTCAGCCTCGGCATGGCGATGCCGATCGGTCTGCGCCGGCTGTCCGCGCTCTACCCCGAGGGGGTCCCCTGGGCCTGGGGGATCAACGGGATCATGTCGGTGCTCGCCTCGGTCCTGGCGATCGCGGTCGCGATCACCTGGGGATTCGCCGCCGCCACCGATCCTCGCCCTTGCCTGTTACGTCGGCGCGCTCGCGCACGCCGCGTACGGCCGCTGGCCCGCCTCCTAGTTCGCGGTTAGCCGCGGCGACGGGCGATCGCCGCCTCGACCGCCTCGCTCATCCGCTCCGCGAGCAGCGGGTAGGAGTATTCGCGCTTGGCGTCGTCAGGCGGTGCGGCGAGCTCGCCGGCGACCAGGTCCCGAGCGCCGCCTCGATCGCCGCGGGTTCGTCGGCGCGAACGGCCTCGCCGGCGCCGGTCTCGGTGACGATGCGGCCGGCCTCGGTGCCGGCGGCGAGGGCGAGGATCGGGCGGCCGGCGGCGAGGTACTCGAAGAGCTTGAAGTTGGGGAGCTGGGTGCGGGTGGGGTGGGCGATCAGGAGCAGGGCGTCGGCGGCGCGCTGGAGGGCGAGGGCGCGCTCGCGGGGCAGCGAGCCGAGCGAGGCTGATGCGCGCCGGGTCCGAAGCGCCGCCGCGAAGAGGCCACGCTCCTCGTCGGTCAGCGGGCCGGCGATCGCCAGCTCGAGCCGCTCCGCCGTCGCGGGGTCGGACGTCGCGAGCGAACGCAGCGCCTCGAGCAGCGGTCGCGGGTCGCGGCCGTAGCTGCCGAAGCGGCCGGTGTAGACGAGGCGAGACCCGGTCCGGGTCGAGCAGTCTGGCGACCGCCGCATCGGCTCGGGAATCCCGCCGACGGCGCGGGCCTCGGCGTCCGGCGTCCCAGCCGTTCGGGATCAGGAGCGCTTCGGCGATCCAGCGGTTGCGCGAGGTCGTCGACGACGGGACGGCTGACGCAGACGACCGCGTCGGCGGACGAGAGCAGGCGGCGCTCCAGCCGCTCGTCGGCGCGGCGCTGGAGCCGCGGTCGGGAACTGCGGGCCGAAGGGGCTCGAAGGTCCAGGCGTCGCGCAGGTCGGCGACCCAGGCGGACGCCGCGCGCTGCACGGCGCGGCCGACGAGGTGGGCCGACTCCGGGCGGCGAGGTCGTGATCACGCAGTCGAAGCCGCGCTCGCGGTGAAGGCGCCGCGCTGCGCGGGTCGCGAACGGCGCCCAGGCGAGCGCGAGCGGCTCGGGGACGATCAGCTTGCTGAGCGGATGGGGGTGCCCGGAGTAGGTGTCGGAGTCGAACAGCGAGTCGACGCGGTCGTGGCCCCGCAGGCGTGCCCTCGCGAGCTGCAGGTCGGCGGCGCGGACGACGTCGCCGCTCGGGCCGTCGGACTGCGGCCCGGCGTCGTCGGGGAGCCGCCCATAGGCGGCGGTGGTGAGCACCGTGACCCGGTGGCCGAGCCGGCGCAGGTGCCGAACCATCGACGCCGGCCGGTGCGCGCCGGTGTCGCGCGAGGGCGGATAGAAGTAGGCGACGAGGAGGATCGAGCGGCCCGGGCTCCATCATCGGCTCCGCTCCCGCCGCGTCTCGATCGCGCCGCGGTAGGCCTCGTCCATCCGGTCGAGCAGCCGCGGCCAGCTCCACTCGCGCTCGCACTTGGCGCGGCCGGCCTCGCCGAGGCGCCGCGCTCCTCGGGGCCCGCCTCGGCGAGCCGCGTCGAGCGCGGCGGCGACCGCATCCGCATCGCCGCGCGGGACGACGACGCCGTTTGACGTCGTCGTCGACCACCGCCCGGACGCCCGGGTACTCGGTCGCGATCACCGGCAGCCCGCAGGCCATCGCCTCGATCAGGACGATCCCGAACGACTCCGGAGGCTCGGTGGTGAGCAGGAAGAGGTCCGCCGCGCGCAGGACTCCGGGGAGCTCGGCGTGGGGGACCCGGCCGAGGAAGTGGACGCGCTCCGCGAGCCCGGCCGTCGCGCGCCTGCGCCTCGAACTGAGGCCGCAGCTCGCCGTCGCCGGCGACGAGCAGGTGCAGCCGCTCGTCGTCGGCCAGCGGGCGAGCGCCTCGATCGCGACGTCGAGCCGCTTGAAGTGGTGGGCGCGGTCGAGCGTGGCGACGAAGGCGGCGACGATGGCGTCGTCGGGGATCCCGAGCGAGGCGCGCAGGCCGTCCGCGTCGGGGCCCGGCGAGAAAGCCTCGGTGTCGACGCCGTTCGGCATCTCGACAACCCGCTCTGGGCGGCGCCGGCGCAGCGAGCGCAGGTAAGGGACCGACTCGGCGTGGTCGGCGGAGAGCACGCAGACGCGGTCGGCGTGGCGGACCAGGAGCGGCGGCGCAGAGTCGCTCGTACGCGGCGAAAAGCGGCCGCCGTCCGCCCTCGCCGATCAGCTCGTTCTTGTAGTGGACGAGGACGGCGGCGTCCCGGCCGCCGCGGCCGAGCCGGGAGGCGAGCAGCAGCTCGACGCCGAAGATGAACGGGTAGTGGAGGTGGAGCACGTCGAAGCCGCGCAGCCGCGCGATCGGCGGGATCAGCGGCGCGTTGCCGATCGCGAACACCGGGTCGACGCGATGCACGATCGCCTCGCCGGCGTCCGGGGGGTCACCCTCGGCCTCCGCTGTGAAGACCTCGACGTGATGGCCCCGCTCGGCCTGCCCGACCGCGAACCGGTAGGCGGTGTTGCCGGCGCCGCCCGGGTAGGGCGGGAAGGTCGCGGTCAGATGCGCGATCCGAAGGGGTTCGTCCCCTCTGTCCCGGGCCGCGGCGCGCGCTTCGCGCGCGCTCACTCCGGCGCGCCGACCAGCCGCTCGACGCCGGCGCGCTCGACCGTCAGCCGCAGGGCCTCGCGCAGCGAGACCTCGGGCTCCCAGCCGAGCAGGTCCTTCGCGCGGGTGATGTCCGGCTGGCGCTGCTGCGGGTCGTCGACGGGCAGCGCCTCGAAGACGATCTCCGAGCGCGAGTCGGTCACCTCGATCACCGTCTTCGCCGCCTCGAGCAGCGTGAACTCGTCCGGGATTGCCGAGGTTGACCGGCAGGTGCACCGTCGGACTCGGCGAGCGCGACGAGCCCGCGGATCAGGTCGTCGACGAAGCAGAAGCTGCGAGTCTGCTGACCGTCGCCGAAGACGGTCAGCGGCTTGTCCTGAAGCGCCTGGCGCAGGAAGGTCGGGATCGCCCGGCCGTCGTGGGGCGCATCCGGTCGCCCATCGTGTTGAAGATCCGCGCGATCGCAGGTGTCGACGCCCTGCTGGCGGTGGTAGGCCATCGTCATCGCCTCGGCGTAGCGCTTCGCCTCGTCGTAGACGCCGCGCGGGCCGATCGGGTTGACGTGGCCCCAGTAGTCCTCGGACTGGGGGTGGACCTGGGGGTCGCCGTAGACCTCCGAGGTCGAGGCGAGCAGGAAGCGGGCGCGCTTGAACTTCGCCAGCGCCGAGCATGTTGTGGGTGCCGTAGGAGCCGACCTTGAGCGTGTGCAGCGGCAGCCGCGCGTAGTCGATCGGGCTCGCCGGCGAGGCGAGGTGGTAGACGAAGTCGACGTCCTCGCTCGATCTCGACGTGGTGGTCAGGTCCTGGTTGATGAAGGTCGAAGTCGGCGCCGTTTCCGATGTGGGCGATGTTCTCGAGCGAGCCGGTGTCGAGGTTGTCGATGCAGATCACCCGGTGGCCCTGGCTCGAGCAGGTGATCGCAGAGGTGGGAGCCGAGGAAGCCGGCGCCGCCGGTGACTACGCAGGTCGGCCATCGGCGCGGGAGGATAGCCCGCGGAGCGATGGGGGCGCGGGGCACGGCCGGCGGGCTTGATAGGGGGCGTGTCACCAGACGCCCGCAGGCAGCGCGCGCCGCCGCAGCTCGTCGCAGCCACGACGCCGCCCTGCGGCGCACCGCCCGCCGCTTCTCGCTCTGCGCCGCCGACGCCGAGGACGCCTACCAGCGGGCGCTGCTCGTCGCCCTCCGCAAGGCGCCCGACATCGAGTCCGAGCGCGCTCGTCCGCTGGATGCACGTCGTCACCCGCAACGAGGCCCGAGCCGTCCGTGCGGCGCGCGCGAGCGGATGCTGCCGGAGGAGCCCGCGGCCGGGCGCGTCGACGCCGGCGCCCGACCCGCCGACCGCGCGCTGAGCGCCGCGAGCGCGTCGCGCTCACCGCCCGCGCCCTCGCCACCCTGAAGCCCGCCGAGCGCCGCGCCCTCGCCCTGCTCGCCGCCGGCCTCTCCTACGCCGAGATCGGCGAGCTCTGCGGCTGGACCTACACCAAGGTCAACCGCTGCCTCGCCGAGGGCCGGGCCGCGCTGCGCGAGCGGGTGGCGCGGCTTGATAACTCGGCGGGTACCGGCGCGGCTGTCGCCGCATTCGAGGAGAATGCCGGACGTTGAACTGGGGGCTGACTATGCAACTGCGAACGAGAACGGGGCGATCCTCGGCGCGCTGGCCGCCGCCGCCGCCGCGGCGGCCGTGCCGGCCACGGCGCAGGCCGGCGAGCGGGCGGACTACGAGCAGATGTTCACCACGCCGATCCCGGGCGTTTCGACCGGCACCGACACCCGGATCGTCTACAAGCATCCCGACGACGCCGAGGCGAAGCCGATCCCGGTACGGCAGGAGGTGTTCACGTTCCCGAAGGGGACTCGCTTCGACAACTCGGTTGTCCCGGACTGCATGGCCTCGGACCTGGAGCTACAGCTCATCGGGCCGGAAGCGTGCCCGCCCGAAAGCCACGTCGGGATGGGTCACGACGGCACCTTCATGACCGGGTCCCCCGGCGGGGGCGAGACGCCGATGGCCCTCGACATGTTCGACCATGGATCGGCCTTCCTGATCGTCGGCCGGCCGGAGGATCTCCCGCTGCGCATGGTCAGCCGCGCGCGGCGGCACGGGCGGGTGGTCACCGTCGACGCCCCGCGCATGCCAGGCGGACCGCCCGATGGCGAGAGCGCGCTGCGCAGGATCCACAACGTCTTCGAGGCCCGCTCGCTCGGAGACCGCGCGTACGTCCGCACCCCCCGCCGCTGCCCGAACAGCGGCACCTGGAAGTTCAAGGTCCGCCTCACCTGGGCGGACGGCGTGAGTACCGACCACGTCGACCGCATGCCCTGCCAGCGCGGCTGACGACGCCGCCGGAGAGGGTGGCGCGGCTGTAGGCAGCGTTAGGCGCTACGGCGTGACCGAGCCGCCGTCGGGCGGCGGGGTGCCCGGCTCGTCGCTCGGCTCGGTCGGCTTCGGGCGCTTGGAGCCGGGCGGATACTGCGACGACGCCGTGGTTGAGCTCGTGGCGCAGGGCGTTGCGGGCGCGAGGGTAGTGCCAGATCCGGTGCGGGTCGCGAGTCGAAGCCCTGGTAGTAGACGAGCATCTTCACCCGATTGTGGCTCTGGGCGAAGTTGAAGAGCCTGTGAACGAAGCTCGGTGAGTCGAAGTCCCACGGCGACCACTCGCCGACGACGAACGGCTTGTGGTAGCTGCGGTAGATCCGCTCCATGCCGGAGAAGTTCGGGTACTTGGCGTAGATGTCGACGCCCACCCAGTCGACCCAGCGGCCGCCGGGCCAGTAGTCGGAGGGCTGGTTGCCGGAGTTGTTCGGCGACCCGGTCGACTGCGGGACCCACATCAGCGCGATGTCGGACTTCGGCAGGTGCTGTCGACGCGGCGGCGGTAGCGGCGGGCCTGGTCGGCGCGGAGACGCGGCAGGCCCTGGCGCTTCAGCCGTTGGTTGACCTTCTTGCGCATCCCGCCGCGGACGATGATCGCGAACCGCCGCCAGGCCTTGCGGAACCAGTTCGTGCTGTGGGCGGGACCCCGGAAGATGCCGCTCTGGTTGTAGGCCGAATAGGCGTTCCAGTGCCCATTCATCTCCGGGAGCAGCCGGATGTAGACCTTCTCGTTCTCGGCGGCGAAGCGCCGGGCGAGCGTGAGCGGATACTCGTCGCCCGTGCCCTTCGCGATCTGCTTCGGCGAGATCACGCCCTTGCAGGCGTAGCAGTCCGAGGTGCCGACGCTGATCATCCCCCGCGCGTTGACGCGCGCCCAGCGGTTGAGCGCCCGCCATGGGTGAAAGCCCCACTCGTGGAAGGTCTGGAGCACCGCGGGGTGGGACTTGACGTCGTCGCGGAACTTCTTGAACGAGTTGACGACTCCAGTGTCGGAGACGCCGAAGTAGAGCTTGTCCTTGGGCGGCGGGAAGGCATCCGCCGCGGATTGCGCGGGGGCGGCGAGCGCGACGGCCACAATCGCCGCGAGCACGCAGACACCGCCCCTACCTCGTCCCCGGATCACGCGCCACATTGTGACGGGTAGACCCTTATCCCTGCAAATCGGCGATCTCGCGGGCTCAACGCGCCATTCGGACCCGGGCCCGCGCCTCACGAAATCGGATCGCGTCGTAGGTGATCAGGCCCCAGCAGATCACGAACACGATCCCGAGCGAGAGCAGCGAGTCGACCGCGAGGCCCACGGGGATCAGCGCCAGGAAGGCCACCACGGCCGCGATTCGGCGCCTGGCGTAGGTGCGCCTGTTGCGCCATCGGAAGGCGACGTGGGCGGCGGAGTAGAGCGCCACCCCGCCGAACAGCCCGACCGCGGGAATCGTCCCCAGGGGCTCGTCGACGTGGGCGATCGTCTCCTTGACGCCGACCGCGAAGAGCACGATCCCCGCGATCATCGGCAGGTGCAGATAGCTGTAGGAGTCCCGGGCCATCTTGTTTCGCTCGGGGCCGGACATCTCGCTGAGCTTGCGCCAGGCGACGAGCGCGACGACGTCGAAGTAGGCCCACCAGAGCGCGGCCGCGACCCCGACGCCCAACGCCGCGGCGGCGATCACCTCCGGGTCGAGGGGCACCCCCGAGGCGCCGATCCCGATCGCGACGATCGACTCGCCGAGCGCGATGATCACGATCAGCCCGTGGCGCTCGGCGAAGTGCTCGGGCGAGACCCGCCATCCCTCCATCCCGCCGTACAGCACGCCGCCGTAGTCGAGCGCGAGGGCGAGCACCCAGAAGCCGCCCTGGACGAAGCCGTCGAATGCGGAGGCCGACGATGATCAGCCCGCAGCACAGGAGCATCGGCGGCACCAGCCGCGCCGACCGCGCTGTGCAGGTCGGGGTCCTCGGCCGCCGCCATCTCGTAGAGGACGATGTGGAGGCTGCGGACGACGAGGTAGGCGATCCCGAAGGTGAGCGCGTCTCCCTCGAAGGCCCCGGGGATCGCCAATGCGACGACGAGCATCGCCGCCATCGACGCGAACATGACCAGACGGGGCGCCCCCTCGTCGGGGTCGATCGTGTTCGTCAGCCAGGCGTAGGAGCCCCACGCCCACCAGATCGCGGCGAGGACCAGCAGGCCTCGCGCCGACCCCCGTCCAGCTCGGGTCGTCGGCGATCATCGCGGTCACCTGCGTGATCGCGAAGACGAAGACGAGATCGAAGAACAGCTCGAGCGGCGTGACCTTCTCGGTCTCGTCGAGCTCTCGCTGCCGAGGCCCCGCTCGCACCGCAGTCGCCATCGAGATCGAGCCTAGCGAGGTGGACGCTTCAGTCGATCTTGGCCGTCAGCACCCACGCGTGCTCGATCTTCTCGACAATCGACACAAACTTGACTCAGACATCGCATTTCGTTCACTCCTGGTTCGCCACCCTTCGGGTATGCGGACGACCCAGCGGAAGGGGGATTTGGCGACGGCTCGCGCTGTCTGCCGATTCACGGCTATGGGATTCGATGTTTCGTTGCCTCTCACGGAGTCGGCGGCCTACGATCTCGTCGTCGATGACGGCGGAATTCTCCGTCGGGTCCAGTGCAAGTTTGCCTCGACTCCTGAGGTCGATTTACGACGGATCCACTCAAACTCCACGGGCTACGTGATGAAGCGGATCGACCGCGGCGCGTATGACTGGCTCTATGTTCTGAGACCGGACGGGACCGAATATCTGCTCAAGGAATGCCACGCAGGGCGACGATCAGTGACGCCTCGAGCGGAGCACAAGCTTGGAGCGGTGGCAGAGTCTGGTTTATTGCAGCTGCCTTGAAAGCAGCCGGCCGAAAGGCCCGGGGGTTCGAATCCCTCCCGCTCCGTTCGGAATCTAGGTCGCGGTGGGTTCGCCGCTGCGGCGCAGCGCCAGCGCGTTGATCGCCCAGAGCACCAGGCCGAGCAGGATCAGGAGGCCGGCGCGCGCGTAGGCCTCGCCCTCGACCTGGGTCAGCAGCGCGATCGAGATGCCGACCCCGATCACCGGCAGCGGCCAGGGGACGCGGAAGTGGTCGTGCTCGACCTCCTCGCGCCGCAGCCAGAGCACGGTCACGTTGACGATCGCGAAGACGATCACGAGCAGCGCGACGGTCGTGTCGGCGAGCTTTTCGAGGCTGCCGGTGATCACGAGCAAGCCTGCGAGCGCGGTGACGAAGAGGATCGCGACCCAGGGCGTGCGCCGCTCGGGCAGGACGGCGCCGAACGGCGCCGGCAGCACCCGCTCCTCCGACATCCCGTAGAGCAGCCGCGAGGCCATGATCAGGTTGATCAGCGCGCCGTTCGAGAGCGCGAGGAGCCCGATCGCCGAGAACACCTTCGTGTCGATCCCGAGCGGCCCCTGCTTGACGACCTCGAGGAGCGGCCCGTCGGACGCCGGCGAGGTCGGCGGTCGGCACCACGGCGGAGGCGCCGATCGTGACCAGCAGGTAGATGACACCGGCGATCGCGAGCCCTCCGAACAGCACGCGCGGATAGGTCCGCCGCGGCTCCTGGGCCTCCTCGGCGACGTTGACCGAGTCCTCGAAGCCGATCAGGGCGTAGAAGGCGAGCGCCGCCCCTGCCAGGGTCGCGACCAGAATGCTCGAGCCCTCCTTGAACTCGAAGGCCCTGCCGATCTCCGCGTCGCCCTGACCCAGGGCGACGGCGGCGATGAGCACGATCAGGAGGAGGCCGCCGAGCTCGACCAGCGTGAAGCCGACGTTGATCTTCACCGACTCCGAGATTCCCCGCAGGTTGACGATGGCGATCAGCCCGAGCAGGCAGAGCCCGGCGATGACCGTCTCGACCTCGATGAAGACGCTCAGATAATCGCCGCCGAAGGCGCTCGCGAGCGCCGCCGCCGAGGTCACCCCGGACGCCATCACGGCGAACGCGACGAGGAAGGTGAACAGGCGGTTTCCGTAGGCCCGGTGCACGTAGAGGGCCGCGCCGCCGGCGTGCGGGTACTTGGAGACGAGCTCCGCGTAGGAGCCGGCGGTGAAGACGGCCATCACGAGCGCGAGAGCAAACGCCGCCCAGATCGCGCCGCCCGTCTCCGCCCCGACCTCGCCGACCAGCGCGTAGATGCCGCCGCCGAGGATGTCGCCGACGATGAACAGCAGGAGCAGACCCGGCGTGATGGCCCGCCGCAGCTTCGTCCCCTCCGGGCCCGGAGGGGCCAGCGCCGCCTCGCCCGCGACCGGGACGCCTCCCGCACGGGACTGACCGCGGCGCGCCATACCGGGCTCATACCCGATGCGTGCAGAAGTAATTAGCGGGCCGCGGGGACGGAGGGGACAGACCGCATACCCTTCGGCCGATGGCGCGCGAGTGGCGCAACTGGGCGGGCGATCAGCGCTGCCGCCCGGCTGCGATCGAGCGCCCGCGGACCCGCGACGAGCTGGTCTCCAGCCGTGCGCCGGGCGCGCCGAGCGCGGCCTCCCGGTCCGCGCCGCCGGGTCCGGCCACTCCTTCAGCGAGATCGCCTGCACGAACGGGGTCATGCTCAGGCTCGAGGAGCTCGACCGGGTCCTCGCCGCCGACCCCGAGCGGGGTCTCGTCAAGGTCGAGGCCGGGGTCGTCCTCGGCGGCGCTCAACGAGCGCCTGGACGAGCGCGACCTCGCGTTCGAGAACCTCGGCGACATCGACCGCCAGACCCTCGCCGGCTCGATCTCGACCGCGACCCACGGCACCGGCTCGCGGTTTCGCAACCTCTCCGCCCAGCTCGCGTCGATCGAGCTGGTCACAGCCGACGGGTCGCTGCGCGAGATCTCGGCCGAATCGGACCCGAGCTCTTCCGCGCCGCCCGGGTCGGCCTCGGCGCGCTCGGCGTGATCTACGCGGTGACGGTCCGCTGCGTCCCCGCCTACACGCTGCACCGGGTCGACTCGCCGAAGCCGCTCGCCGAGGTCCTCGAGCGCCTCGACGAGCTCAACGAGCGAAACGACCACTTCGAGTTCTACGTCTTCCCCCACACCGAGACCGCGCTCTGCCGCGAGAGCCGGCGCACCGACGAGCCGCCCCGGCCCGCGCTCGCCGGCCGCCGTCTACGCCCAGGAGGTGGTGCTCGAGAACTGGGTCGGCCGGCTCTTCGCCCTCGCCGGCCGGCACCTCCCGGGCCAGCGCGCCCGCGGCTCGCGCGGATCGCCTCCCGCGGCGTCGGCCGCTCGACCAAGGTCGACCGCTGGCACAAGGTCTTCGCCTCCGAGCGGCGGATCCGGTTCACCGAGATGGAGTACTCGATCCCGCGCGAGCACGCCGCCGAGGCGGTCGCGCCGGGTGCTCGAGCACGCCGCCCGTCCCGAGCTCGGCGTCGCCTTCCCGATCGAGGTCCGCTTCGTCGCCGCCGACGACGCCTACCTGAGCCCCTCGCACGAGCGCGACGCCTGCTACGTCGCCGTCCACCAGGACCGCAAGCTCGACTGGGAGCCCTACTTCCGCGGCGTCGAGGAGATCATGGCCGACTACGAGGGCCGGCCCCACTGGGGCAAGCGCCATTTCCAGACGCGCCGAGACGCTCGCCGCCCTCTACCCCCGCTGGGACGAGTTCCAGTCCGCCCGCGCCCGGCTCGACCCCGAGGGCCGGTTCCGCAACGCCTACACCGACCGCGTGCTCGGCCCGGTCCGCGCCCCGGCCGAGGCCTGACTAGAGGAACGCCTTGCCCTCGCCGCGGTAGGTCGGGACGACGTCGACGACCTCCTCGCCCGCGAGGAGGTGGAGAGCGTCGAAGCGCTCGCAGAGCTCGCCCGCCTTGGCGTGGCGGAGGTAGACCCGGTCGCCGACCCGCAGCCGGTCCGCGGCCTCGCCGAGGACCGGCGTCTGGACCTCGCCGGCGCCCTCGAGCGGGTCGAAGCGGAGCCCCGGCGGCAGGTACGGCTTCGGCAGGCGGTCCTTGCCGGGCGGCGCCGGAGGCGATGTAGCCGCCGCCGAGCAGCGTCACCACGCCCGGGCCCGGCCGGCGCGAGACCGGCAGCGCGAAGCCGGCTGCCGGGCGCAGCTCGAGCGACCGGTAGCCGTCGAAGAGCACCGGGTCATAGAGGCCCGAGCCCGCGGCGATCTCGGTGACCGCCTCCTCGGCGGCGGTCCGCTCGAGGCTGCCGGTCCCGCCGCCGTTGACGAACTCGAGCGGCGCGACCTCGCGTACGGCGGCGACGACCGCGGCGCGGCGGTCGGCGATCTCGCGCATCGAGGCGCCCTGCATCGCCCGCACCGCGAGGTTCTTCAGCCGCTTGCCCGGGCGCGTCGTCGCCGACCCCGGCGACCTGGCCCTCGTAGGCCATCAGCCCGACGAGCCGGACGCCCGGCGCGGCGGTCGATCTCCGCGGCCAGCGCCGCGCCTGCTCCGGCGTTCGGATCGGCGAGCGCTTCGGCCCGATCTTGACCCGGCCGCCGAGCGGCCACCAGCCGGCGTCGATCTCGATCGCCACGCGGATCGGCGCCGCGCGGCCGCCGGCGGCGGCCTCGATCAGGTCGAGGTGCTCGCCGCCGTCGACCATGATCACCGGCGCCGCCTCGGGCTCGGCCTCGGTGAGCGTCGGCGAGCCGCCCGATCGCCGCGCGGTCGGCCGTCGGGTAGGCGCAGACGAGGTTCTCGAAGCCCTGCTCGTCGAGCCAGAGCGACTCGGGCAGGGTGAAGGTGAGCAGGCCGCGGAACGCCGTCGTCGAGGTCGAGCACGCGGCGCAGGATCGCCCGTCGAGCGGACCGACTTCGAGGCGACGCGGATCGGCTTGCCGCCGGCCATCGCGAGCATGTCGCGCGCGTTCGGCTCGAGCGCGTCGAGGTCGACGCAGGCGAACGGCGGCTCGAGATCGGCGAAGGCGCGCTCGTAGCGTTGGTAGAGCGCCTGATCGGCCAAGCGGTGAGCGTATCCAGCGCATCTACAATCGATGCCCGCGCGGAGAGGTGGCCGAGTGGCTGAAGGCACTCGCCTGCTAAGCGAGTAGGGGGCGCAAGCTCTCTCGAGGGTTCGAATCCCTCCCTCTCCGTTTACCGGCCGCTTGCTGGGCGCTGTCAGCGGGCCGGTTGTGCCTCGAGCCAGCGCTCGGCCGCTGCGCTCGTCTGCTCCACCGCCGTCTCGGGCGTGGCCCCCTGATGCCGCAGGGTTCGCCACACCTCGAGGTCGGTGAGCCCTCTCAGGGCCGCGATCGAGGAGCTGTCGGGGCGCTGCGGGCGTATTGCCTCGCGGACAAGGGCGTCGAGCGAGTTTTCGAGCTCCGTCATTGACTCGTCCACCACCGGAACGTTCTTTCGCTCACGGCGCCCAGCGGCGATGCCGTCCGCTCCACGCTCGTAGGCGCCGAAGAACGTCTCCACCAGGCGGTGGACCCGCTCGTTCTCCGACGAGGCGCCGGCGAAGACTCGGGGCGCCCGGTCTGCCGGCGGAAGCTGCAGGCTCTCCATCAGGTGCTGGCCGCAGCTTCTGACCAGCTCGTCCTGTGTGGGGAACAGCGCCTCCACGGTCTCCGCCGGAACACCCGCCTTGTCCGCGATCTCCGGCAACGTTGTGGCCTGGATGCCTCGGCTGGTGTGCAGCTCGAGGGTGGACTCGATGATTCGCTCGCGGGTGGGATCGACCTCGCGGGGCTCGCCGGGCTCGTCGCCGTACGCCGCCTCGAAGCCGCGTCGGAGGGCCTCCTGCCAGAACCTCGAGTTGGCCGAGCTGGCCGAGCTGGATGATCGCTGCGGAGCGGGCGCGTCGGCGAGCGCCCGCTGCCCGCGCGGGGTCAGCTGCCAGAACACCTGGCGGCCGACCTTGCTCCGGGTAACGAGACCGCTCTCCAGCAGCCGGCGGCCGGTACGGCTCACCTGGGTCTCGTCGGTCTCGAGCAGGCGGCGCAGCTGTGTGCTTCCAAGCTGCGGCGAGCCGTCGAGCACGCGCAGGAAGTCGTGGGCCTGCGTTCCCTGGGCCACGGCGGTCCCCGACGGCACGCGCTCGAGTCCCCAGTGCGCGAACGCGATTGCCGCGTCCAGCCACCCGACCCAGGAGGTCGCCTCCGGCGACCGGCCGTTGCGTGTTTCGCCCGCGCGCGGGCGTCGCGGAGCGCATGAAGGGCGGCAGCAAGGGTGTCGGCGTCACCTTCGACCAGTGCGTCGACCAGGCCGAGTGCCACGGCCTCCAGGCGGGCCGGCTCCGCGTCGAGACTCGCGATCCGCTGGATCAGGGGGTGGGAGCGGCGTTCGTCTACGGTGGTCGCGGCCATGGCCGTATCGTAGCAGTGTTGTCAACTATCTGTCAAGTGTGAGCCAGGACTACGCCGATCACTTCTGCGAGCTGTTCGACCGGCTCGACCCCGCCGAGTTCCACGCCGAGGGCGAGGCCTGGATGGGGGACCCGCAGGTCGCGGCCACCGCCGCGTTAGTCGAGCAGGCGGCGCTCGACGGTGAGCCCGTCGGGGCGCCCGAGGGCGGGCGCCAGACGTACGCCGTCCTGCTCGGCCTGGACGCCGCCCTCGCCCACGCCAACCCGCTGCTCGGCGCGGCCGCCCCGCCCGCCCTCACCGAGTACGCGCTCCGCTACGCGGAGTCAGGCCGATTCGACTCCGGCGCCCTTCCCGGCGCGCTTTTGCCCCGCTTCGCCCGCCCGGGCCGCCGGGGGCAGCTGCCCGACGACTTGGCCGACGCCTTCGGCTCGGTGGTGCGGGTCGACTCAGCGGACTGGGACGCCTGCGATCACATCGCCCTGCCGGCCCGCTCCCGCCTGACCCGGCCGGAGCGCGGCAGCCTCCGCGTAGCCACAACCCCGATGATCCGCGAGCCCGACGAGCTGAAATGGGAGGTGGAGGAGCGCTCCGGGCTGCGCTTCTACCGGATCCATCCAGCCGATCGCGAGCCCACCCGGGCGCGGGTGGAGAGGGTGATCGCGGCGTGGGATGAGCAGGACGTGGCGATCGGGATCGCCCCCGAGCTCTGCCTGTCCCGCGCGCTGCTCGAGCGCTGGCAGCTCGCGCTCTCCGAGCGCGAGGGCGCGGGGGCCAGCCGGCTTCGCCTCGTGGTGGCGGGCAGCGGCAACCTCGACGGCTCCTCACCGCCGACGAACGAAGCGGTGATGCTCGACGCGCGCACGGGCGAGGTGCTCGTCCGCCAGCGCAAGGTCCACCCATTCAACTTCTCCCAGGAGGATCTGGAGCTGTGGGGCCTCGCCGATCGCCTGACCGCTCCGATCGACGAGGATCTCAACCGCGGCGAGCGAGTCTGCGTGGCGGAGGCGGGCGGCGCCCGACTGGCGATCCTGGTGTGCGAGGACCTGGCTCGGCTACACGCGTTCGCCGCGGCCCTTCACGCTCACGGGGTGTCGCTGCTCCTGGTGCCGGTGTTCGCTCGACCGACCAAGGACCGGCGCTGGGAGCGCACGCGGGCCGAGGTCTACAGCGATGCCATCGGCTCGAGCGTGGTGGTGGCCAACAGCCTGGTGATCGCTGAGATCCAGGGCAGCGCCACGCCTGGGGGGACGGCGATCGCCGTCGCGCCCGGTCGCGCCGCGGTGGGCCACTCCTCCGAGCCGGACGACATAGTGGTGTTCGCGCTCGACGACGACGGCCCGCGCGTGGCGTACGAGCGGGCCAGCGCGTCGGTCTAACGCCTCAGGTTTCGGCCGGGCATGCGAACGGGCCTGCGCAGAAAGCCAGGCCCGCCGCGGTCAGGCTGCTCCCGGCTACGCGAGCAGCACGACCAGGATCAAGATCAGGATCAGCGCTCCGATGCCGATGTACATTCATTCCTCCTTGATTGTTCCCCCGGGCTGATACCCGAATCGGCACGAGGGCAACCCGGGGACCCGCACCCACGCCTACAATCGTGCGTCCGGGGCACCCGCCCCGTACCCGCGCCCGTAGCTCAGCCGGATAGAGCGTCGGTCTACGAAACCGAAGGTCACAGGTTCGAATCCTGTCGGGCGCGCTTCTCCCGGGCCCTGAATCCCGCTCAACCGTGCGGGTTTCCGCGATACGCGCGTCTAAGCGCGAAATCCTCTGATTTCACCTGTATCCGGACCCACGCCTGAAGGGACCATCGCGCAACCATCGCGCGCTTTTGAATCTATGCGCGGGTTTGCGGAGTGGCTGTCGCCGGAAACCATCGCGGCCGGCCAACCCCGGACCCGACGACTGGCGTTCGTATCGCATGGAAGGCGGGGCTTCGCACGTCCATCTTGGCGCTCTCGCTTTTCGCGCGGAGGAGCAGCGCGCCATCGTCCGCTGATTCTCTCGTCGAGTAGTCGAGTTGACCCCGGTGATGGAGAATCGAGCAGCGATTCTTCGGTGGGGTAGCTGCGAAGATCCCGCCTGGAGGAAACGGCGACAGGAGGACACCGATGGAAGCCGCGACCAACGCCGCTGTGAGGCTCGACCCGGCGTTTGTGGAGGAATGGGGCAAGCGCTACCTGGAGGCCTGGAACTCGCTCGACGCCGACGGCGTGGCGGCGCTGTGCATCGAGGACGTGACCTGGAACGACCCGGGGCTGCCGGCGCCCGTCAACGGCCGTGAGGGGGTGCGTGCGTTCGTGCGGGCCACCGCCGACGCGTTTCCCGACTTCCACGTGGAGGAGCTCGGGCGGCCCTACATCTCGCCCGACGAGCCGCGGGTACTCAGCCGGTACCGGATGACCGGGACGATGCTCGGGCCCTGGGAGTACACCAACCTCGCCGCCACCGGCCGTCGCATAGACGTGCTCGGCGTCGACGAGTGGACCTTCAGCGGCGAACTGATGTCCGAATACGAGACCTACTACGACTCGCTCGACATGGCCCGCCAGGTCGGCATCCTCCCGGCCACGGGAAGCGCCGCCGAGAAGGCGATGGCGGGGCTTCAGCATCTGCAGGCACGCTTCCAGCGACGGAAGGCCCCAGGCGCGCGCCCTACGTCGGGACCGGCGTAAACCTGGAGGCGCAGCGATCGCAGGGGGCACCGCTACGCCGGCGCTGCTGGTCGTCGCGCGAACCGGCAGCGAGGGCGGCCACCTGAATCCGAACGCCTACGGCGCCACGGTACGTGCGCTGCGCGCCGCTTCGAGCCCCCAGCTGACGATTCGCTCCGGGTGGATCCGGATCAGAGGCGTCGGTAGCGTGATCGCCTCGCCGCGACCTCGGATCTCGATCCCGCGCGGGCGCCATGGGTCTGTGCTTACTAGATCGTCAATGACGATCGCGGCTCGCCCAGATCGGGCCACGTCGCGAAACTTCTTCGTCCGCTCAAGCTCGCGGCCTCCGATATCGAGCGTGTCGCGTGCGGCGTTGTAGATCCATCCGACCGGGACCACATGGGGCGTGCCGTCCGCGCCGACCGTCGCGATCCGCCCGAGTTGAAGGCCGCCGGACAGGTAATCAAGCTCGGCCCTCCGGAAGACGCTCATCGACGCGATCGCGCCCCCCTTTGAGACGCGACACAGACACCGGGAGCGCAGGTCAGTTCGGTCGCGGCGCATGCACGCCCGTAATCGTCGCTGGCGAGGACTGACCACCGGTCACCCATGCGCGTGCACCGTACCGGCGAATCCCACGCCGCCTGGGTTAGCGAGCACGTAATACGCACTCACTGACACGGTGCTGGATCTCGCGCAAAGCGGCAGCGAGGGACGCCGATGACTTTCGCGCCAGGCGTCGGTCTTAGTCTCTGAGGGATCAACCGTTTATGACTGCCCTGAGTTGAGCGCGATCACCGACCTCCTCGCCGGCGTCCCGGTCACCGATCTCGACGCAAGCATCGATTGGTACACGCGATTCTTCGGGCGACCCCCAGACCTTCGCGTAGGGGAAGAGATCCTCTGGGAAATCGACGAGCATGCCACACTCTTCATCGAGCCGAACGCGACGCAGGCGGGCGCAGGCCGGATCACGCTCGTCGTCGCTGGGCTCGACGCGCTCCTCGAACGCCTCGCTGCTGAGGGCGTCGAGTACGAACCGATCGAGACCTACTCGAACGGCGTCCGCCACGTGAGCGTCCCCGATCCGGATGGGAACAAGATCGCGATCGCCGAGCCGCCTGACGGCGCGGACCCTCCTCCGCAATCGGCTCGATCCGCGGCTTCGTCGTAGACGAATTGGGGGCGTCCATGCGGGCCGTGCCGCATGCCTCCTCGTTCCAACCACAAGCTTTGAAGCGCGCGCTCCGCTCTCCGAACTCGCGCAAAGCGGAACCCGGCTCCAAGTGGCCATCGTCCTGACTTAGAGGTGGCGGCTTCAGACGATCAACGCAACAGCTCCGCCATCTTCTCAGCTGGGTTGAGCCAACCGAGGGTCTGCCGAGGTCGATGGTTGAGCTCGGCGGCGACGCGGTCGAGCTCGGCCTGGTGGTGGACTGCGAGGTCGGTTCCCTTCGGGAAGTACTGGCGAAGCAGGCCGTTGGTGTTCTCGTTGCTGCCGCGTTGCCAGGGGGAGTGGGGATCACAGAAGTAGACCTGGACTCCGGTGGCGACGGTGAACTCGCCGGTGGCGGGCCATCTCGCGCCCCTGGTCCCAGGTAAGCGAGCGGCGCAGGTGCTCGGGCAAGCGCGACGATCTGCTCGGCGATCCTCGCCGTCACCGTCTCGGTCGTGGCGTCCTTGCCGAGGCGGGTGAGGATCACGAAGCGGGTCTGGCGCTCGACCAGGGTCCCGATGAACGAGCGGTTTGCCTTGCCGACGATCAGATCGCCCTCCCAGTGGCCGGGGACAGCGCGGTCTTCGGCCTCCGCCGGGCGTTCGGAGATCGAGACCATCTCGGGGATCCGGCCCTGGCCGGTGGGCTCGCGGCGGGGCTTTCGAGTGGAACGACCCGTTCTCAGGTAGCGGGTCAGGTCCTTGCGAAAGCGGCCCCGCGACTGGACATAGAGCGATTGGTAGATCGTCTCGGCAGCGATGCGCATCTCCGGATCGTCGGGATGGTCGAGCTTCAGTCTGGCCGAGATCTGCTGCGGCGAGAAGCGCCCGCAGAGCATCCTCTCCACTCGCCGGCGAAGCCTCGGGTTTCGGGCAAGCTTCGAGGGCTTCGGCCTCGCCATCCGCAGGCAAGCGCGGTCGTCGGCCCTCGTTGCCCGGTAGCGGCTTCGGCCCGCCACGCCACCGACCTCGCGGCTCACCGTCGACGCTGATCTGCCTAGTCGCCGCGCGATCACGCGGAAGGGGTCCCCGGCGGCGATCCCGGCACGGATCTCCTCACGCTCGAGCAGCGAGAGGCGCAGGGGAGAGCGCTGCCTCGCTCGCGAGCGCCTCGACGGCCTTCCCCCAGCTGCGGCAAGGACCCCTGCCGACGGTCCTCTCGGTCGTTCCCAGGGCGCTTGCGACCTGCACACGGGTCTCCCCACCAGAGATCCATTCGAGGATCTCGAGCTCGTCTGCGCGGCTGAGGCGGTTCCCCTTGGGGCTGATGCCCTCCTTCATCTGTCGTCTCCCTTCCGGTCAACTCAACACGGGATGTTGCGTTGACCGGTGGAGACCACCGGTCTATACGACCCCCAACTCAGGACAGCGGCAACGGCAAGTCCTCGTTGCCGTCGCGTTCCTGGATTTCCCTCGCTTTCCGAGGGTTAAGCAGGATTGCTCTGACGCCGACCTCCTCCTTTCGCGTGAAAGCGAGAGCCTTCGGTTAAGACATCAACGGTCAATCTACGAAACCGAAGGTCACAGGTTCGAATCCTGTCGGGCGCGCTTCGCCTGGGTCCAAGATTCCGCTCAACCATGCGGAAATCCAGCGCCGTGGCCACCTAGCCGCAGGGCCTCGGGTTCCGCCCTTATCCGGCCCCACGCCTAGGGGGACCATCGCGCAACTATCGCGCGCTCTTGAGGCCGCCAGCGGGATTCCGGACGGCAAGCGGACCTCGACTATCGCGCGGAAGCCCCTAAACCCGTCGATTAAGTTGTTTCGCTTGCATGGAAAGCAGAAGGCCGCGGAAAAGGGGTGGGGGCGGGCGGCGGAATGGTGCGCTCGCCCCCCGGGCGCAACGCTTCCGCGCGCTCCTTTTGCTCAGTACAGCACCGACGGGAACCAGGAGCCCCGGGGCTCTTGATACTCGCCCAGCGCCATCAGGTTCATCGGCTTCACCAAACGGAGGCCTTCCTCAAGACCCCACCGAAACAAGCCCGTGCGCAACGGCACGAGGAAAGCGATCGGCTCCTCCACCCCAGCCACCGCCCCTCGCAACAGCGCCTTCATGTCTTCCTCGCTTTCGGCGACGCCGTGGTTCATCGGCCAAAACGTAAGGCTCGAGGCGTAGGCGACGAGGCGCCCGTCGCGCACGGCGACGAACGGGGCGAACGCCTGGACTGCGTCGCGAAGCTCGTTGGTGCGCTCGAAGCCGTGGACCTTCTCGCAGAGCGCCGCGCACTCGTCCAGATCGCCCTCCGCCAACGGCCGCACATCCACCTCCTGGACGGGGTCGCTGCGCGGCTTGCCGGTCATCACCGCAACGGGCTCCTTTACGTCGAAACCGAGCGACTCATAAAGCGAAAGCGAGCGCATGTGAAAAGCGTCCTGGAGAAGCCGGATTCCGGGCGCTCCTTCGCCGCGCTTCATCACGGCCACCATCAGCTTGCGTCCTACTCCTGCGTTCTGGCCCTCCGGGTCGACGGTGATCGGCCCGACGCCTCGGATCGGACCGCGCTCATCCAGGAAGTTGGAGCCAACGATGCGGCCGTCGAGCTCGGCGACAACCCCCCACACCGAGGGATGCGGGATCCACATCCCCATGAAGCCCGTAGCCGCCTCGAGCTCCGGAAAATCCCGCGTAAACCGGTGATGATCGTGGAGGCCGCCGAAAGCATCGAACAGGATCCGCGCACAGGCCTCGCTGTCGCCGGGCTCTGCTTCCCGCAGCGTCACTTCTCCTGGGGCTTTGGCGGGAACGGAGTCGGTCACGGTCCTCTCTCCTGCGACATCCCCGCCGAGTATCCACCGATCCGACTTGGGGGGCAACCCGTTGCGCCTCCGCGCGGCCCGCGAGGGTGGCTTCCGTGAAAAGAATTCCGCTGATCCGGCGAGAGAAGTGCGAAAGCCTCGAACAACCGCTGGACGGTCGAGTCGACGTCGCTCACCTCTCGGATTATCGCTTTACTGCTGCTTTCCATGCGGAAGGCCGATTGATTCGAAGCTACGAGACTTCAAGGTCCAGGTTCGAAGCCTGTCGGGCGTCTTTCGCTCGCCCTAGCTAGCGAGCTTCGCCGCCGCTGAAGGCGGCCGCTCCGAGCCAAAGAGCGAGTGCAGGAGCTGGACTGCGGCAGATCCTTCGCCGACCGCAGAGGCAACGCGGCACGCTGATCCATGGCGAACGTCGCCTACGGCGAGGACGCGCGCCATGCTGGTCTCGAGTGAAAGTGGGTCGCGCTCGAGCGAGATCCTGCGCTCCTCGGGTATGTGGCTCCCGGTGAGCAGGAAGCCATGCCGGTCGCGCGCGATCGCGTCCGGGAGCCAGTCGGTGTGTGGCCGAGCACCGATGAGCACAAACAGGCCATCGGCGGCGACGGTCTCCTCCGCGTCTCCCTGGCGGAGTACCAGGTGCTCCAGGTGTCCGTCTCCTCCGCCTCCGACCACTTCCGTCGCCGTGCGCACCTCGATCTTCGGAGTCGCCTCGATCTCGCGGACGAGGTAGTGCGACATTCCCGCAGCCAGTGACTGCCCACGCGCCACGAGGGTGACCCGGCGAGCAAAGCGGGCGAGGTGTAAGGCCGCCTGGCCTGCGGAATTCGCTCCCCCGAGGACGTAGGCCTCCCGTCCCGCCATCGCGTGTGCCTCGGATTCAGCGCCGCCGTAGAAAACTCCCGCTCCGGCGAGGGTCTCCAGCGAGGGCACTCCGAGCCGGCGATAGCTTGCGCCGGTCGCGAGGACCACGGCCCGGGCCCGGATCCGCTCGCCCGTGGACAGTGTCACCGCCAGACGCTCCCCGTCGCGCTCGAGTTGTTCGGCTCTGTGCATGAACAAGAACTCCGCGCCGAGCACCCAGGCTTGCTCATACGCCCTCTCCGAGAGCCGCGTGCCGCTCACCCCGTGCGGAAACCCGAGGTAGTTGCGGATCAGCGAGCTCGATGTCGCCTGGCCGCCGACGCCGCCTTCGTCGACGACAAGAGTCCTGAGACCTTCGGAGCTCGCGTACACGGCTGCCGACAGGCCGGCCGGTCCCGCCCCTATGACGAGCGCGTCGAACTCGTCGCTCTCGAGGGCAACCGGCGCCCCGGCGGCCTCCGCGATTTCCTTGTTCGAGGGGTTGGCGAGGATCTCGCCGTTCGGAAGCACAATCGCCGGTAGGTTCACCCGCTCCCCGCCCCCGGCGAGAAGCGAGCGCCCTTTTTCGGAATCCGCCAGGCAAAAGGCGTGCGGCAGCGCGCAGCGGTGGAGCGTCTCCCTCAGCTCGTAGGCGCGGCCGGCCCATTCCTCCCCGACGACGTGGATCGTGTGGGGAGAAAGGCGGCGAGCTCGCGTCCACTCGACGAGGAAGCTGGTGACCGCTTGATGGAACACCTCATCGGGTGAGGCGGACGGTTTCAGGACGTAGTAGTCGATCCGGCCCAGCGCCATCGAGTCGAAGATCGTCTCGGCCGTCGCCTGATCTGCCCACGCGCGCCAGGGGACCACGAGTCCGCGCTTCGCGTGTGGGTGAAGCGCCCGGGCGCGATCGAAAAGCTCGCCGCCCGTAGTTCCGCCAATTGACGGCGCCGCGAGCACGAGCGCGACTTCTTCTCCGAGATCCGCGAGCCGCGACAGCTCCGCCCCGGCTTCGTCCGCAGCGGGTGTGCAGATCACCCGGTAATCGCGCCCATAGCGGCCATGCAACTCCGTGGCCATCTCTGCCAGCGCCGCGGTGTCATCGTCAGCGGCCATGATCACCGCGGCAGGGTGAGGATTCGATCCGGACAGCTCGCTCAAACGATCGTCACTCGATGAAGGGTTCCTTGGCGATCACGTCGCGAGTGCAATCTACGAAACCGAAGATCACAGGTTCGAATCCTGTCGGGCGCGTTTCACCCGAGCCCGAGATTCCGCTCAACCTTGCGGGATTCCGGCGTCTTGCCATCCGGCCGCCAAACCTCCGATTCCGCTCGGATGCGCTACGCCTGGCGGGACCACCGCGCAACCATCGCGCGCTCTTGAGGCTGGGAGCGGGATTGCGGGCGGCCAGCCGCCCGCGACTATCGCGCGGAGCTGGTGGTCTCAATTGCTTGTGCTTTGCATGGGAAGCACAACTTCTGGGGGATACTCGCTGCGGATGGCGCAGGACGAGGTGGAGAAGATGCTCGGGGTTCGAACGCCGGTCGCGGCCTCCCCTGAGACAACGCGGCGAACCCTGGATGAACGAGTGTTCATCCGGTTTCCGGCGCTTGTACGCGCGCTCGGTTTGGTCGCGGCTGCCGCCCAGCTCTCGGCTGCGACGAGCGTTTACGGCGCGAAGCTCGCGCCGATTTGCTGATGCCTTCAATCGCCGAGATTGGGACGTTCTGATGCCGTTCCTTCACCCGGAGTTCAGCTTCGAGGGCGCCGTGGGCCCGATGGGCGCCTACTTCCCCGACCTGTCCCAGGTCCATTACGGGGCCGAGGAATACCGACACATGTTCGAAACCCTGGCCGAGGGGTGGGAGGACCTAACGATCCAGTCCGAGGAGGTCGTCGACCTGGGGGACCGGCTATTTCGGCGTCAGCCACCTCACGGGCCATGGCAAGATCAGCGGGGTCCCCCTCGACATACCTCTGTTTCAGGTCGTGAACCTGCGGAACGGGATGATCGTGCGCCAGAGGGACTTCGCAGAGCGCGACAAGGCCCTCGAGGCCGCCGGTCTCTCGGAGTAGCGCTTCGGACGCAGAGCGACAGTTCCACTGCTCGTCCGGCGCGCACACGCGGGCCGCATCAAGGAGGCCGGCTAGGCGATTCGGCGTCCGCGACTGCGGGCCCTGGCGCGGAGCTGCTCGACCAACACCTCGTCGGCAGAGAGCTCGTGCCAGCGAAGACACTGCGAGCACTTGCGCGACAGCCGCCTGTTACCGGGATTCACCCGCGGCGCGTCGAGGATCGCGCCGCAGCCGCGGCAGCTCGGGATCATCCCTGGCTTCCGATCTGCCGGAGGCGCCGATACAGCGCGAGGTCGTGAGGCCGAGGGCTCGCGACCTGCTCGCGGACTCGCGCCTCGTGGGCGCGGACGGCGCTGGCGAGCTCGAGGAGGCGGCGCCGGTCCGGGCTCGGGACGAAAGTGGCGTCGGGATCCACTGGTGCGGGTTGAAGCGGTTGCTCGGCGATCTCCATCGCGTCCTCCAATCCCTTGTTGAGTAATTCCATCAACTTTGTGAAGAATAGCATTGCACGCCATCTCCGTAAGGGACGCGGCCTGGAGCATCGAGACCTCCCCTCCCCGGCCGATGCCGCACTCGCAACGCTCGGGCGTGAAGCCCCAGGCGACGCCGTGGCCGCGCGCCAGGGCCGCCGCGTGAAAGCTGCATCCATAACCTGCCCGGATGCTGGCCGACGCCACGCTCGGCGCCCTGATCGCGTTCGCCGTCGCTGCGGCGACGACGCCGGTCGGAGTATCTGGGGCGATGTTCCTAGTCCCGGTCCAGGTCAGCGTGCTCCAGGTCCCGAGCCCGGCGGTCACGCCGACCAACCTGCTCTACAACCTGGTCGCGATCCCGGGTGCCTTGGCTCAATACCACCGTGCCGGGCGACTGCGCTCGCCGCTCGTGCGATTGCTCGCCCTCGGCACGTTGCCGGGAGTCGTCGCCGGGGCTGTGATTCGCGTGGAACTCCTCGCCAGCCCTGCAGCCTTCTACCTGGTCATCGCCGCGGTCTTGATTCCGCTTGGGGCATGGCTCGCCTTTGGGCGGGCGCGTGAAGACCGCCACCGAGCGACGGTTGATGACAGGACGATCGTCCTGGTCGCCTTGATTGTCGGCACGGTGGGCGGTATCTACGGCGTTGGGGGCGGCTCGATACTCGCCCCGATTCTGGTCGGGCTCGGATACGGACTGGCGGAGGTGGCACCCGCGGCGCTTGCGGCGACATTCCTGACCTCGTTCGCCGGCGTCCTCGCCTACGCCGGACTCAGCGTGGGCGCTGAGGGCAACATCGCGCCGGATTGGGTCGTCGGCATCGGCCTCGGCGCCGGGGGGCTAGCTGGCGCAGCCCTGGGAGCTCGCGTGCAGCCAAGGCTCCCCGAAGGTCTACTGCGCCGGGGCCTCGGATTACTCGCCCTCGGTCTCGGCTTGCGCTATGCGGTTTTGGGCCTCACGTGATCACGAGTACCGCTTTCCATGGAGGGTGTCGCACAAACCCCTTGCCGCCTCTTGAGAGCTCTTCTCGACCCCCGTTAACAATCGAGCCAAGTTGAGCCTCAACCGCGCGGCACCCGTCCCTGCGAGCGGCTCGACCGGGAACCTCAGCACCGTCGAGAGATCGGCTGTGCTGGCTCTTCCGCCGGCCCTTTATGCGACAGCCTCCATGCAAAGCAGAAGTGATCGGGGACGCGTGGGACGCCGGGGACGCGTCGTCTCAGTCGGGGCGACTGGATTTGAACCAGCGACCTTTCGGCCCCGCAGTCGGTGTAGATACGTCCCGGAGCGTCCAGATTGTCCTATCCGTCCACGTCCGTGGACGATCTGGACGCATAGGACGATGCGGTTGGGTACCAAGGCGGTACGACGGCGCGCTGGCGGCCGGCCATAGCGGGGGCCGATGCGTCTCTCGCAACCACCAACGGATAGCCGAGCGAACTGGCCTCGGGGGGCAGCTCCGGGACGCGCCGATTCTGCATCTCGCGCAATAGAGGCGTCAAGAGCGAGACCGGCTGCTCTTGCGCTTCTCGCCCTTTTGCGCCAGTCTCGATCGAGGCGATTGCTTACTCGTGCACTGGTGCGTACGCGAGGGCATTAGCGACCCCGACTTGCCGGTTTGAGCCCCCGCAGCGGGGGTCGCCGAACCCGGAGGTTGCCGGGGGCTCTCCCAGAGCCATGAGAGCGATCCTGTGACAGGCGCTAGGTGGCAGATGGGAGTCGGTCCGTCGGAGGCCCGAGCGCTGACCGCCTAGGGGCCGCCGATGCCGCTAGCGGAATCCCGCGTCACCTGATCGGCGGCGGAACACCCTCTGCCGTCGCCGCGAGTACGGGGTCCCACTCACACACCTCACAGGCGTGGCGGAAAGCGGAGCGGGCGAATTCCAGTGCGAGGGCCGCTGGTTCGGGGCTCTTGCGGACGTCCTCCCAGTCGAGCACGTACTCGCCGAGTTGCCCTTCCCACCGCGCGGCAGCGGGGCTCAGGTTCACGTCCGCAAAGGCGTCGGGCGCCGGGTACGCGAGGGCGAAGAAGGCGGCCCGTTCATGGTTCGGATCGCCAGGCCACCACCCGATTCCGACCTGCTGGGCATCCCCTCCGTTGCGCATGATGAAGTCGTCCGACGGTGGATCGGCGGGCCGTCCCGAGAAGAAGCTGACCGCGAGGTCGAAGGTGCCCCACCAGGCGTTAACCGGCGTCGAGCGTCCCCGAAACGGCGCCCGGAATGCGGCAAGCACGAGCGCAGCGCGGGTGGCGGCCTCGAAATAGACGGCCACCTGGTCCGGGTCATAGGTCGCATGCTCGTGGTCCTCGTCGAGAGGCACCTCCCAGGGCACCTCCTGGGGCGTGGGATTGATCTCGACTGCTCCGGCCAGGCGGCCCACGGCCTCGAGCACCTCGCGCGTCACCTCGGCGACGGACCGGTTGGGGGTGAGCGCAATCCGTGTCTCTCGGCCGCCGCTGTGCTCGACTACGGCCTCATGCCTGCGTAGATCAAGGGCTGCGACCATGGCCCCCGAGCCGTCGGGCGCCGGCAGCGCAACGGTCTCCCAGCCCCGCGCGCTGAGTCGCAAGGCGGCGTGTTGGAGCTGGGGCTCGGGCGGGGCAAGCTCCACCGCGAGCTTTCCGAGCACCTGCGTATGCGCGTGGAGCGTGTCGCATGTCGCGCTCCACGAGTCGTAGGCGAGCCGTGGCCACTCAGTTGACATACCTCAGACGCTACTCCCCAGGTTCGCTCGCTCCAGACAACTCCGGACTGGGAGAACGCCGTGCCGAGGAGGTCGATGAGACGGAAGCGGCTGGGCTGCAGGGACGCCATCGACGGCAGTGGCGACCCGATCGAGGGGCCGCGTGAGCGGCGAGTCGGGGTGCTGCATGCGGCCCGCCGAGAGGGAGCCCCGCGCACACGGCTGCGGCTCCTCGGTTAGCGTCCTTTCGCAACCGTCTAACCGTCGACAGGAGGGTTCGCATGGCATTTGGCATCACGCACAAGTTCAACGGCGGAACCAAGGAGCAGTACGACGCTTCCGTAGCGGTGGTCCACAAGATCGCCGAGGTCACTTGCGAAAAGAAAATTGGGGAACCCCTCTGAGGAGAGGGACGTCGCTACCGCCACGGCGTAGCCAAAGGACTCCTGCTTTCGTCTCTATGAAGAAGGGCCTGCTGTCAAGTAGCGGCTCGTAGTTGGGTCGTTCTCCCTTCTCGATCGCGGGTTGGAGCGACGCTCATGTCTCTATGGCCTCCTCGGCGGGAGGACCAGCGAAATCGGATCGTTCGCTCGCGGGCGCAAGTCCAAAAGGGCGGTTTAAGCATGAACGTCGCCGGAGGGGATCGTCGCCGGAAGCTAGCTAGTCGATGCCAGCGACTTCGACTTCGAACTGCGCGTCGATCGCGTTGTCCAGTACCAGTCGGGCGGGATCCGCCGCCGCCTCGATTTCTCGTTGAAACGGCTCGAACAGCGCCTCCGGCTTGCCCTGGTCAGCGGCATTCGCCGCCGCCTCGTCCGCGTCCAGCACTTGCCATACGGGGACTTCAAGCCAGAACGTGAGGGCAACGCGCGCGACCGGATCGCCACCGTTCCCACTACTACTCTGCTCCTCCATCCTGGTCTCCTTAGGTCGTCGGCCGAGATCTCGACGGCCTGCCGCGACTCGGCGGGCTCGTCGCTTTCGGAGGCAGGTTTACCGAGCGGGGTGGACGGCAAAGGGCCGGGAGTCGGTTTCTCTGCCTAGATCGCGGCAGAACCGCGCGATCGGCGCCGACCAATCGGCGGCCGCCGAGGGATCAAGGTACCGGGGAGCCCCCTGCGGCTTGCTCCACTGATGACTGCTGGTCGGTCGCCTTCGTCGCGTGAGACGTTACGTACTTCATCATGGCGTTCTTGACGAGCGGGCCTCCTTTAGTCGCCGCCAGGGCCCCCAGCCCGGCGCCGATGATCACGCCCCGCAATCCAGAGAGCGCCCCGTTGGATCGCTTGGGGGACGGTTCGTTCGCCGGCTCCGTCGCCTCCCGCCAGGCCGTCGCCAACGCGCTCCCGATCACATCGCCGGCGTTCTCTTTGGTGCGCTTGCCCAATGCTCCTCCTTGAGTGCGGGTGAATCGCTTACCCGTCGGCACGGACGCGGAAACTCTCCGCGTCAGGCGAGAAATATTTCGTTCTGCTCACCAGCCCGCCTGCGACGGTTCATGTGCCGGGTGACACCCGGGCGGCACTTCAAGCCACGAGTCGACCCGATTAGACCGGAACGCGAGGTCGGGTAATCGTGGATCAGCGGAGAAACGTTCTGCACGACAGTCTCCAGTGTCGGCGCTGTTCCGGTCAACGAGACCGACCGTCAATCTACGAAACCGAAGGTCACAGGTTCGAATCCTGTCGGGCGCGCCTCACCCGAGCCCTAGATTCCGCTCAACCATGCGGAAATCCGGCACCATGGCCACCCAGCCGCGAATCCTCTGATTTCGCTCATATCCGCACCCACGCCTGTTGGGACCATCGCGCAACCATCGCGCGCTCTTGAGGCTGCGAGCGGGATTGCGGGCTCCTAGCCGCCCGCGACTATCGCGCGGAGCCTGGTGCCCTGGTCTCAATTGCTTCTGCTTTGCATGGAAAGCGGAACCGCGACACCCGACGCCCTCCACCCGGCTACGGTCTCTCCTTCGCCTACTACTTCAGGGAGGTCCTGATGGGGAAGCTCTTCGCGCATCTACGCAATCAATGGATGGGAGCGCTGTCGCTCTTTCTGGTTCTCGCCGGTGGCACCGCATGGGCCGCGACCGAACTCGACAAGAACGAGGTCAAGTCCAAGCACATCGGCAAGGGACAGGTAAAGAACGCCGACCTCGCGAAGGACGCGGTCACCTCTCCGAAGGTCGCGAACGGGTCGCTTCTCGATGAGGACTTTGCGGCAGGGCAGTTGCCTCAGGGGCCGCAGGGTGAGCGTGGCCTGCAAGGGGAGCAGGGCATCCAGGGCGTGCCGGGATCTCCGGGTGAGCCTGGCCTCAGCGGCTTGGTGCAAATCTCGAACGCCAGTGCCAATAACTCCGAATCCCCCAAGAGTGCCGTCGCGACCTGCCCGGCCGGGAAGCGCGCGATCAGCGGCAGTGCAGATATCAACTTCGGCACCACCGGCGATTTTCCGGAGCAGCTGACTGACGTCGTAATAACGAACTCCGGCTCGCCTAGCCCGGAGACCACCGTTCCGGGAACGGTCTTCGCGAGGGGTCACGAGGAGGAAGCTCACGCGGGGAACTGGAACGTGCAGGTTCGCGGAATCTGCGCGAACGCGTCTCCTTAAAGCCGGTAGGTCGTCTGCGCCTCCCCTAGCCCCTCCCCACAACCCAATCCCCTCGTCTAGGAACCGCCGGGTAACCGGGCCCATCGGCGGCGGGTCGTCAGGCTTTCGCTCGTAGCCCGATAACGACCGCTTCAGCCGTTCGACGAATTCTTGGCTCCCCGGGGGAGTGCGCGCACGAGGTAGACCGCCTGTGCTTCGTCGTAGTCGGTGGTGAGGAAGCGGCCATTGCTAAGCGGTGCCCATGTCGGTGGCGCAGTTCGGGCGTCGGACATAGAGTCGTTGCCGCGTCCTCCTGTTGCTACAACCGGACGAACGATGGCCCGCGTTGAGTGAGCCCGGTCCTTCTGCTCGTCTGCAGGCCGCCCTCGAGGGGCAGGTAAGACGCGGTGCACCGGGGGCGCTTGCCCGACTAGAGGTCCCAGCTACCGGACTGACCTGGAGCGGTGCGGCGGGATCGCTGAGCCGCGGAGAAAGCCGAGCTCTTCGCCCCGACGACGCCTTTCGGATCGCCAGCACGACCAAGAACGTGACCGCTGTCGTTGCCGTTCGGCTGGCCACGGAGGGCCGACTTTCTTTGGACGAGCCGCTCGCCAATCAGCTTGCCTCTGACCTTCTGCACCGCTGGCGCGTGTGGGAGGACCTGCCGCGAACCACGCCGCGGCAGATGCTCACTCACACCTCCGGTCTGCCCAACTACTTCGGCGAGGAGTCGTTCCTCGCGCGCTTGCGCGAGGAGCCGGAAAAGTTCTGGCGCCCGGTTGACCTCGTAGATCACGCCGCGGAGTACGGAACCCCCGAATTTCGGCCCGGCGAAGGGTTCTCATATTCGGATACCGGCTACGTGGTCACGGGCGTGCTTATCGAGCAAGTAATGGCCGCGCCTCTGAGCGAGGTGTACCGCGAGCTCGTCTTCGACCCACTCGGCATGGAGGAGACATGGCTCGAGGGACACGAAGCCCCCCGAAGGCCAGAGGTGGCGCACCACTACACCGGCGCGATCGACTGGACGACGATCTCTCCGACCATCGACTGGGCCGGCGGCGGACTTGTCACCACCACCGCCGACTTGAGGCGCTTCGTCGAAGGCCTGTGGCCGGAGCGAATTCTCAGCGGCCACGGCCTCGACCAACTGATGCACTGGACGCCCACAGCATCGTTTCCACCCGGTTCGCCGCTGCGCTATGACCGGTACGGACTTGGTCTCGGAGCGATCACCATCGAGGGCGTGGAGCTTCTCGGGCACACCGGCTTCATCGGGGCCTTCGCGCTCTATGCACCGGAGCACGACGCGGTGCTCGTAGGTACAGACAACGAGTCGGAGGTCGACCGCTGGCCGCTAGTCGCAGCGCTCTGCCGGGAATTGGGTCGAGACGATTAGTGAAGGCGGTCTTGGGCGAGGTCCGGCGCGGTGAGCGCCACGTCTTAGCTCGCGGCAAGCACTTCCGCTTTCACGCAAAGCGGAACAACTTGATCGACGGGTCTAGGGGCTTCCGCGCGATAGTCGAGCTCCGCTTGCCGCCCGGAATCCCGCTTGCAGACTCAAGAGCGCGCGATGGTTGCGCGATGGTCCCGCCAGGCGTGAACCCGCATTGGGGCGAAGTCGGCCACTTGGCGGCCGAAGGGCCACATCGCCGGAATCCCGCATGGTTGAGCGAAATTTAGGGCTCAGGTGGGACGCGCCCGACAGGATTCGAACCTGTGACCTTCGGTTTCGTAGCTTTGGAGTCACTTCTGCTTTGCATGGAAAGCGGAACTCCTGGCGGTCTTCGCCGGGCTCATTGAGCTGAGCTCAAGCCGAACTGTTCTGGATCCTTGCTCAGCTGACCTCGCTGAGCCGGCCCGTCTTCACGTCATAGACGAAACCCCGCACCTCCCCCTTCTTGGGGATGAAGGGGCTTTCCCTGATGCGCTGGATCGAGTCGCGGACACTACCTTCCAGGTCGGGAAACGATCGCGGGCGCCACTCCGGCCGCCGGCCGGCCTCCTGCTCGAGCATCTCCTCGAACTCGGAGTCGCGGAAGGTGAGCATCCCGCAGTCGGTGTGATGGATCAGCATGATCTCCTCCGTTCCGAGGAGGTGCTGGGAGATCGCCAAGGAGCGGATCTCGTCATCTGTGATCACGCCGCCCGCGTTGCGGATCACGTGCGCTTCCCCGATCGAGAGCCCGAGGATCGGATACGGATTCAGGCGCGCATCCATACAGGCGACGATCGCGACCTTCTTCGCGGGTGGCAGCGGCAGGTCGCCCTTGTCGAATCCCTCGGCAAAGGCCTCGTTGTTCTTCAGGAACTCGTCTATGGCACTCACACGCCGGCCCCCTTTCGAATCTGGATCCTCCAAACATGCTAGAGGCAATCGAGTTTCTGGACTTTGCTCAGAAGAGGGCGAATTCCGCGCGGTTTCGGGCGTCTCCATTCCTTGAGCTCGCGATGAAAGACCTGCTTTGGATGAATAGCGAAAGCTTCTGCTTCTCGCGCAGAGGGGCAGTGCGCCTGGGGCGCACTGCCGCTCAATGCACTAGATCGCGCGAAAGCTGGGCGTCAGCCCGCGGCCATTGCGGCCTGAGCCTCGGCCAGCTTCGCCCGCACCGTGTCGAGTCCCTCCTTGAACTCAAGCAGTGGCCGCACCTCCCAGGTGACCATCCCGAACAGGGGGTAATCGGCCATGACCTCGAGGGCATCTCGATGGGAGTCGGCATTCGTGATGCTGAAGCCGCCGCCCTCGAGGAACCCGTAGACGCAGTCGAACGTGCCGTCGTCGACCTTTCCCTCGAGCCATTCGATGGCCGCGTCGAGCTGCTCCGGCGTAGGAGGCATCGGACCCGGTGTGGCGCTGATGAAGTACTTCATCTCAGCTCCTCCATTTCTCCCGCCTGTGATCGCGTCGAGTATCCCACTGTGCTCACGTCGATCAAGCGCCGATCCCGTTAATTTCAGAAGATCGACGCGAAGGGGCCGGTCATGCGCGAAGCGCGAAGTCGCTGCCGCAAGTCGCGCATAGGAGCAGCGAGAAGCAATCAACCGGGGATCCGAATTCCCGCCAACTCGATCGCCTGGATTCTCGCTTGGAGTCCGCCCTCGTTTGGGCTGCTCATGCTGCGAGCCCGCTCGCACTGCCGATCGGTAACCACCGGATCCGCTCCCGTATGTCCTCGGGCGCGTTGGCGAGCTCGCGCTCGATCGCCTCTCGCCCTTCTCGAAAGTGCTTCCAGCCCTCGTAGTGGATCGGGATGACGGTGCGCGGCTGAACCAGCCGGCACAGCTCCACGGCTTCCTTGGCGGTCATCGTGTAGCGCACCGGACCTGAGATCGGGAAGCGCACGCCCCCCAGATGCAGGAGCGCGGTGCCGACCTGCAGGCGGTCGGCGACCTGGCGCACACCGTCGTAGAGCACCGTGTCGCCCGAGATCCAGAGGACGCCGTGCTCGCTGCCCGTCCCACCGAAGCGCGAACCCGATCACGTCGCCGACGATCGGGCGGCTCAGCGGAGGGCCATGGCGACACGGCGTGGCGGTGATCTCGATCGGGGGCCGTCGCCGGCGCCTCGAGCCGCGTCCTCGCCCATGGCTCGAGACCGCGAGCGTCACCCCCGAGGCGCTTCGCACCGGGCGACGGTGGTGATGACGGCGCCCGCCGATGGCAGCAACGCCCGACCGGCGGCATCGAGGTTGTCGTCGTGGTGATCGTGGCTGAGCAGCACCGCGTCGATCGGTCCGAGATCGGAAGCGGCGATCGCCGGCCCGGTCAGCTTGCGCGACCCCGTACCCCAGCCGAATCGATAGCTCCGGCCGGGCGGATCGAACGTCGGATCGGTCAGCAGGCGCCAACCTCCGACTTCGATCAGGACCGTGGGGCCGCCGATGTGGGTGAGGCCGACTTCCATATACGGCGGCATACTGACCGAGACCTCAACTCGCAGCCACGCGGCGACCCGCCGGGTGCCGCTGCGGGAAGGAGCTTCACATGGCCGCGATCACCCAGCGGGAAGCGCAGCAGGTCGAGCAGGCGAACGCGAGTGGGAGGACGCCGGTCGTATTCATCCACGGGCTCTGGCTGCTGCCGAGCAGCTGGGACCGCTGGGCGCAGCTGTTCGAGGAGGCCGGTTACGCCCCGGTGACTCCCGTCGTGGCCCGACGATCCCGAGACGGTCGAGGAGGCGAGGGCGAACCCCGACGTCCTCGCCAAGAAGACGCTCGGCCAGATCGCCGACCACACCGCCGAGGTGATCGGAGCGCTGAACAAGAAGCCGGCGGTGATGGGCCACTCGACCGGCGGGCTGCTGGCCCAGATGATCGCGGACCGCGGCTTGTCCGCCGCGACGGTCGCGATCGATCCCGGTCCGTTCCGCGGCGTGCTGCCGCTGCCGATCTCCGCGCTGAGGTCGGCGATGCCGGTGCTCAAGAATCCCGCTGAACCGGGGCCGCGCCGATCACTCTGACCCTGGACCAGTTCAAGTACGGGTGGGCGAACGCGCTCGGCGAGGAGGAGGCGAAGCAGCTCTACGAGACCTACCACGTGGCGGCGCCGGGCGTGGCGCTGATGCAGATGGCCAACGCCAACCTGAACCCCTGGACCGAGGCGAAGGTGGACACCAAGAACCCCGATCGCGGGCCGCTGCTGATCATCGACGGAGAGAAGGACCACACGGTCCCGTGGGCGATCGCGAACGCGTCCTTCAAGCGGCAGCAGCGAAACGAGGGCGTGACGGAGATCGAGAAGATCCCGAACCGCGGGCACTCGCTGACGATCGACAGCGGCTGGCGCGAGGTCGCCGACAAGGCGCTCGCGTTCGTAAAGCGCTTCGTCTGAGCGGAGAGGGTTGGCCGCGACCGACACCGAGCCACATGCGGGCACCGGCGAGGGGAGCACCGACCCGCGCCCGGCGGCCGTGACGTTCATGACCACGGAGCACTTCGTGCTTACGCTGAAGCAGCGGACCAGGATCCGTTCATCCAGGGTCCGCCGCCTGGTCTTGTTCCGAACGACGACCGGCTCGTGGCAGCGACAAGCGCATCAGTAGAGAGGCGCGGAAACAGCCCTTCGGGGTCTTCGTCCACCTAGGGACTCGTGTACGCCCAGGTGCCGCGCGCCTCCCAGAAGTTTCCCCCGGTCATAAAGATCTCGAATCCGTGGAGGGACCCGTTCGGGAGGTTCGTGACGGCATCGCCGGCGGCGTTGGTGACTCCCGAGGAGTAGGAGGCGTACACGCAGGCATCGCCAGGGGTGGCGGTCGGGTTGGCTGCGGAGCCCGCGCACTCGCCGCTTTCATCGAAGCCATCGACATGAGCGCGGGCGGTTGTGATCGGCACCGGCGCCGGGATCGGGAGGCTGACCGCCTCGGCCCTGGAAACCGCACTCGCTGTTTCGTTCTTCATCGCCCAGGTGCCGTACACGGCTTCTCCGGATCGCAGCGGCTCAAGTGCCGAGCGCCCGGGTTCTCCCTGGGGGCCTCGCGGTCCCACATCGCCTTGCGGTCCCTGAGGGAGCTGACCCGCTGCAAAGTCCTCACCGAGGAGAGATCCGTCCGCGACCTTCGGGGAGGTCACGGCATTGTTCGCCAAGTCCTTGGTCTTCACACCGCGATTCTTGATGTGCTTCGACTTGACCTCGTTTTTGTCGAGCTCGGTCGCCGCCCAAGCGGTGCCACTCAGGGCTACGAACAGCGCGAGATAGCCAATGACATTGCTGCGGACGTGGCTCCTGAAGTTCCCTGCCATGCGGGCTCCTTCCCCTTAGAGTCTCGCCTCGAAGCGTATGTGGGTTTGTTGGCGTGTCAAGGATCGGGCACCGGGAGATTCCGAGGTGGGACCGCTGCCGCAACGGCGTTCCGCTTTCCTTGCAAAGCGGGACGATCGACGCTCGACCCGGGACGCGGGGACGCCGGGGACGCCTCTTCAATCGGGGCGACTGGATTTGAACCAGCGACCTTTCGGCCCCCAGCCGACAGGCAGTTGGTGTAGATGCGTCCCGGGGCGTCCCATGTGTCCCATGTGTCCGGGTTCCGGGACGATCTGGACACATAGGACGATGCGTTGGGTACGCCCGCCGATGCACTGCACCGCACCGCGTAGACCAAGGCAACATATTCAGGAGCCTTCGTTTGCCAATCCGAGTTCGCGAAGCGCTTGTGTTTGATCCGTGTACTGGTCGATCCCGACGATGCGCTCGCCGCTGAAATGCCAGTCGGCTGCGCCTTCCTGCGATATCTCGACGCCACCGTGCTTGGTTCGGCCTGTCATCCGCAGCAGGACGAGAACGCTGGTGTCGTGCTCGATGACGTCTTGAATCTCGATCTTGAACGCGTCATATCCGGCCAGCCAGTCCTTCCACCAGTCGACGAAGGCTTCAAACCCGACGATCGTTCCGCTAAAGCCGACCATCCCGGGGGCGCCGGCCGGCGTCCGGTTGACGTGCTCGAAGCTCGGGTCGACGACGTCGTCGGCGACGGCTCGTAGACCGTCGAGGAACATCTCGTCGTGGGCAGCCTCCGCGTAGTCGAGGCCATCGGGGTAGAAGAGGCGAACGATTTCGACGCGCGTGGAAGCCAACGGCTCCGGTTACACGCGATGGCGTGCCGGCAGGCCGAGCTCGCGAAGCGCTTGAGCCTGGTCGGTGTACTGGTCGATGCCGGTGAGCTTCATGCCGTCGAAGTGCCAGTCCGGGGCTCCCTCTTGTGAGATCTCGACGCCCCCGTGCTTGGTTCGGCCTTTCATCCCGCAGGAGGACAAGCACGCTGTTGCCACGCTCGATGTAGTCGTGGGCCTCGAGTGAGAACGATTCGAAGGTCTCCATGAATCGCACCCAGAGATCGAGAAAGGAATCGAAGTAAAACCGGCCAACGATCTCCACGCGCTGCGAGGGCATGGCGTCGACATTATCCTCGGAAGGACTCACGTGAGCGGTGTGCGCGCTCTCACAGACCGCCGCACATCGTGGTCATACGATCTTCGCAAGCACGGCGGCCGAGTGCGGTCGCGGCTTCGCCAGGGAGGTCGAAGCTTGAAGGGCTTGAAATCGCGTCACGACTCACCGCCGCCGCGCCTGTGGCGTCCGGCTCTGGCAACTCTCGCGACGCTCTTCGGACTCGCGGCGCTCGGTGCATTTGCTGAGCAGGCGCGCGCTTTGACATTCTCGGAGTACTGCGATCCCGCGGCTACCGACTACGACCCCCCGGATGTCCCGCCCGAGGGCTCGATCCCACTTTCGGCTCCAGTCGTCAAATATCGCGACACCGTTCTCGCCGACATACCGAACCGACTCTTGGAGGCCGGTCCCCGGAATGCGACGACCGCAGCTGTGTTCCTGCATGGAAGCCCGGGTTCGGGGTCGCAGTGGGCGCAGCTGGTCTCGCGTCTCGGTCAGGCGGGGATTCGCGCCGTCGCGTTCGAGATGCCGGGATACGGCCACGCCGGAGACGTCTGGGGCCGAGCGCAGACCGCAGATTCGGGCTCCGATTACCTCGACGCGGCCTTGGCGGAACTCGGCATAAGCCGGGTCCATCTCGTCATGCACGACTTTGCGGGCGTCGTCGGCCTCGAGTGGGCAATTCGCAAGCCCAACCGGATGCGCAGCGCGACGCTCCTCAACACCGGCGCCCTGCTCAGCTATCGGCATCACGCACTGGCGCGTTTGACCCGCAGTGCAGAGGGCGTTGATTTCTGGTCGTCGGTACGCAGACCACTATTCGCCGCAGCCGTCCAGGACGGCCAGACGCGACCTCTGCCCGACGATTTCATCGACGACATGTATGCCGATCTCGACCGCGAGACCCGGTGCACGATCCTGCGCCTCTATCGATCCACCCGCGCGTCGCAGGTGAGAAAGCTCGCCCGCCGGCAGGCGCGCATCCTGTCGCAGTGGCCGGAGCGCCCCGCGCTGATCATTTGGGGGGCCAACGATCCGTATGTGCCGGTGGAGCTGGCCCGGCAGCAGAGACAAGCGTTCCCCAGCGCGCGGGTTGAGATCTTCGCGAGCACCGGACACTGGCCGTTCGTTGACCGCCGCGCTAGGACGCGCCGGCTCGTCGTCCCCTTCATACGTAGGTCCGTGCGGGCGGATAGGAGGGGCTAGGCCTCCAGGCGGCACCCAAGGTCGCATCCTGCTTCAGCTCGGCGGCGCGTCCGACTCACTCCGACTCACTCCTGCTACGCGGGCAGGTCGTGTCTGATGCTTTCTCCTTCCCCTGTGCCCAAACCCGGACCGCCTCGTCACCTCGAGCGCTTCCTCGACGTCCAACTCCCCGACGCCTTTGTCGTCGAGTCGCTCACGCAGTCGGGAGCGTGGATCGACCACAACGGTTACCTCGCCGAGGACTGCAAACGACTCGACGACGGCACTTGCCGCACCGCTGCCAGCCTGGACCGGGGACGATGGGACCTGAGGGTTCGGAAAGCACGTGGTACCGAGTTCGGTACCACGTCGACGTTCTCCGGCCATTCGTGATGACTCCCAGGCGCGAAAGCCCGCTCGGGAAGCGGGCTTTTGACATATCGGGGCGACTGGATTTGAACCAGCCAGCGAGCATCACAGACGGGAGGGCGCACGGAGACTCCAGGGGACTGATCCTTGACTCGAGGCGGCGATTGGTCGAGACGATGCGGCTGGTCTATAGCCAAACCAACGACCAGCATTGGAGCGAGCGGATGAGCGGAGAAGGATTGGCCCGAATGCGCCCCCTGTTTATCGGGCTTGCGACCCTGGCGCTGCTGCTTTTCGCCGCTCCTGCCCTGGCATCGATTCTCAATTTCAAGGGCCAGGGCGTCGAGGACGAGCAGATGAAGGTCATTTTCGACGTAAGCAAGAAGCAGGGCGACTTGCGGTTCGTCCAGGACGTGCAGATCAAGAAGGCCTACTTCGAATGCCAGAGTTCTCCCCAGACCTCCGGCCGGCGGCCTTCACTTCTCCTCAGTGAGTCTGCACGGATCGACAACGACAACGAGTTCAAGATCGAATTCAAGGACGACCTCCGCCACTACATCTTCAAGGGCGATATCGCGGACACCGGGAAGAAGGCCAAGGGATTCTTCTTTGGCTCTGACGTTTTCCAGCGACCGCCGTCGAGGGCCGGCCTGCCGCCAAGATGCCACACGGACGGGCGAGTCGACTGGAAGGCGCAGAATCTGGACGACTAGCCTCTACGTCCGCTAGCGGTCTCAACGACCTTCAACGCGGCCCTAGCGGTGCCATACCCATCAATCGGGCGTGGAGCTGCTCACCGAGGGGCTTGCGAGGCGCCGTCAGCCCCCGTGATGCCGCGTCGTAGGCGGTCTTTAGACCGATCGAACTCGAAAGCCCTCCTCCTCTTCTGCTTTCCATGCGAAGCAGGCTTCTGCTTCTCGTCGAGGCTGTCGCATAAAGGGTCGCCGCGAGAGGGACCACTACGGACATTCAGCCCGCGATTACACCGAGCTACTGGCTGGCTTATGGGAGGAGCGCCCAGTCGTCAGGGGCGAGCTCGGCCGGATTGTTAACGGGGGTCGAGACGGCCTTTCAGGAGGCCATACGGGCTTTGTGCGACAGCCTCCGTCCAAAGCAGAAGCTTTCGCTTTGGATGGAAAGCAGAACGATGAGATGCCAAGATTGCGAGATGGCGGACTACCGTTTGCAGGCCCATCTCGACGCGCCACCCGAAGAGGTGTGGGCGCTCGTCGGGAACCCGGCCACCTACCCGCAATGGTGGCCGGCTGCAGTAGAGATTCGCGGGAACAAGTTTGAGGTCGGGGACGTCTACACCCAGGTCCTGGCGACATTCGCTGGCGGCGGCTGGAGTACACCCGAATCATCGACCGACGCGACGAGCTCAAGGAACTGAGGGTGGAGTTGCCCGACAACGGGCGGCTTCCAGCACTGGCTGTTGACGCCCGCACAGGGCGGCACTTTCGTGGACATGGAGATGGGACTCGTCCCGGCCGCGCTTGGGTATCGGCTCTTCGACAAGTCTGCCGGACGCTGGTTCATCAAGCGCTGGGCAGAGCAGGCCATCTCGAATGGGCTGCGCGAAACACTGGACTCGACCCGAACTGGCGAGGACCAGGCGCGGGCGCCGGGGGTCGAGACTTCACCGCCAACGGATTGAGCTCGAGCGCCCGCCAGGGGGCCGGTTCGAATCTCGATCAAGTCGAAATCGGCCGCACAAAACTTCTGCTTCGGACGAGAAGCGGCAGTCTCCCGCTAGTTCTCCCGTGCTGCGACCAGTCGCGCCAGTTCACCAGCTTCGGGGTAGGCGATCAGGGACAGAAGACCGTCAGGTGGAAGCCCGCCTCGCCGGTACCGTCAGTGGGGTCGCCGACATCCCGCGGGTTCCCGGCGGAATCGAACGTGAGCACCGCGAATTTTCCGAACGAGTCGGGATGCACGAAGATTTCGCCTTTCGTTTCAGCCGGCTCATAGGTCCCGGACTGCACCACGTCGGCCAGTGTCGCGTTGTAGGCACACGTGTTTTCCGCGTCGGAATCCTCCGCGAACGCCAGCCGGTACTCACCGGCCGCCACGTATTGGAGGCCCGTGACCGTGCCCTTGCTCCGCAAGACGAGGAGGTCAGGCGCGGTGCCGGGATCGCCTCCATCGGGCGCCACCCGGATCGTCGCCCAGAGATCGGCGGCGCTAGCACCGTCCTCGCCCGGAGTGCCTGGAGTACCTGGCGGCCCACGCTCGCCCTCTGGACCGCGCTCGCCCTCTGGACCGCGCTCGCCCTCTGGACCGCGCTCGCCCTGGAGCAGCTGCCCGGCCGCGAAGTCCTCGCCCAACAGTGAGCCGTTCGCGACCTTCGGCGAGGTCACGGCGTTGTCGGCGAGGTCTTTGCCCTTCACCCCCGCGTTCTTGATGTGCTTGGACTTGACCTCGTTCTTCGAAAGCTCAGTCGCCGCCCACGCGGAGCCGAGGCCGAGCGCGAAGAGCAACGAGATCACCGAGACGACGTTGGAGAACGTGAGTCGTTCGCGGTATTTTCCCGCCATAAGGGTCCTCCCCCCTTAGGAGTCTCGCCAAGCGTAGGCTGGTTCCTGGGCCTGTCAAGGGAGCTGTCGCGGGAGCAGCGGATTAGTTCCCCTTGGGACGAAAAGCACAAGCCCGCTTCGCATGGAAAGCGGCAATTACGGGTCGTTGTAGCGTTCGCGAACCTGAGGCGGTGAACGCCGATGCCGGCTGAGCTCACGTGAGAGTAGGTTGCTGATGTGACTGAGCCCGTTCGCGACCACGACCTCGTCGTCTACGGGGCGACCGGCTTCGTGGGAGTACTGACGGCCGAGTACCTCGCCCGGGAGGCGCCACCCGATGTCCGGATCGCGCTCGGCGGCCGCTCCCAGACCAAGCTCGAGCAGACGCGCGCCGAGCTCGGCGTTGACTGGCCGCTCGTAATCGCCGACAGCCAGGATCGCGATGCGGTCGCGGCGCTGGCGGAGTCTGCGCGCGTCGTGGCGACAACGGTCGGCCCTTACTTCAAGTACGGCAAGCCGCTCGTCGAAGCCTGTGCGGCGGCGGGGACGCATTACGCCGACCTCAGTGGCGAGGTGTTGTTCATGCGCTGGGCGATCGACGCCGCGGACGCCAAGGCGCGGGCCAGTGGGGCCAGGATCGTCCACACCTGCGGCTTCGACTCGATCCCATCCGACATCGGCACGCTGCTTTTGCACGAGGAGGCGCAAGCGGGCGGTCATGGGGAGCTAGAGGAGACCTTCTTCGTGGTCAAGGCCATGAGAGGCGGCGCGAGCGGAGGGACGATCGACTCGGCGCGAACGGCGGTCGACGCGGTGAAGAAGGACCCATCGAGCCGCCGCGTGCTCGCCGATTCGTACGCCCTCAGCCCCGACCGCGAAGCGGAGCCGGATCTCGGCTCCGAGCGGGACTCCCTGAAGCCGTTCCGCGACGACCGCCTCGGCGGCTGGATGGCGCCGTTCGTGATGGGCAGCGTCAACACGCGCGTCGTGCGTCGCAGCAACGCGCTACGGGATCATGCCTACGGCCGTCAGTTTCGCTACCGCGAGCTGATGCTCACGGGCGGCGGGCCGCTCGGCCTGGCGAAGGCCACCGGCGTCGCGGGGGGCCTCGCCGGCATGTTCGCGGGTCTTGCGACGCCGGGTGCTCGTCAGCTGCTCGACCGCGTTCTCCCGGACCCCGGCGAGGGACCCGACGAGAGCACCAGGGAGCGCGGCTTCTTCAATATCGACATCCACGCAACGACGAGCAGCGGCAAGCGGCTTCGCTGCGAAATCCGCGTCCAGGGCGACCCCGGTTACAAGGCGACGGCGGTCATGCTCGGCGAAAGCGCGCTCTGCTTGGCGCTCGACGATCTCCCGGACGCGGCGGGTGTGCTCACGCCCGCTTCAGCCATGGGCCACGTTCTCGCCGACCGCCTCATCGCGGCGGGGCACAGCTACCGCGTCGTGGTTGAGTGATCAGATCTGAAGTAGTCGCTTTCCATCTCGCGACCTGGTGCTTAGGAGCCCACTTCCCGGCAGAACTCGCGCAGGGCATCGGCGAAGGCAGGGCTCACGCTCGGCTTCTCGCGGCAGGACACCCGCATTGAGTCGGGGAAGGCCGAAACGGCCGCCTCGTAGCCTTCCTTCGTGAAGAGCAAGCAGGGATCGTGCTCGGCGAGGAGCAACGGCTTCGCCAGGTCCCGCAGGGCATCCCCAATCCAGTCCCCAGGGTCCGCCATGTTGTCGCGCACGTAAGCCTGCGCCACGCCAGTGGGGATTCGCTCAAGCATCTCGTCGGCGAGCTCCTCACCGTAGAAACCTTGGGTGATCTGCGTCAGGTGGCGAATGAACATTCGGTCATCGAGCTCGGCCACCTGGCTGAAGGCCGACCGAACCTCCGCGTTCACAGCGGGCGGGTCGGCATCGGAGCTGAAGCTCAAACAGGCGTGCCCGAGCGCCAGTCCCTGTACCGCCTCCCGATGCCGCGATGCGAACTTCACCGCTGACGCGATCGCGAACTCGTCGGCGGCGATCACGCACCTCTGCCATCCGCGGCGATCGACCTCCGCGGCCGCCCGCTCCGCGACGGCCGAGGTGTCATACGCGGTGGGGGGAGCCTCGTCGCCCACGCCGGGGGCGTCGAACACCGCGACCTCGGCCCATTCCTCGAGCTCTGGCCGTACTACCCACTCCAGCTCGCAGTAGCCCGGGATAAGGAGGACTTGAGGCCTGGTCACACAAAGACCTCGGGTTTGATCCGGGACGGCAGCCTGAGCGAGGCATTGAACGCCCGCCTTGTGGCTTGAGCCCCCAGCATGTGCCGGGGAAGATATCCCGTGCCCTGAGCGCGACAGAGGGGTCGCGTCCAGACTCGCGCCGGGGACCACCTGCAAGAGCGCATCGCGCACCCCGACGGCGCTTCCGCAACGCGCGAGAAGCAGAAGCGATCGCAAGCGCTTCCGCTTTCCATGCAAAGCGGAACGCTTACTGACTCGAAAGCTACGAAACCGAAGGTCACAGGTTCGAATCCTGTCGGGCGCGCTGAAGCTGCACGTTCTCGGGATCTCGGGCAGAGGTACAAAAAGCCACTCAAGCGGGTGTGCTTGCTTGCCAGAGCGTGTACTTCCTGGTGGCGCGGGTATCGCAGCAAGCGACGGGTGCTCGCTGACTGCCCGCCTAAGTCGACACGGAGGTTCGAGAGATGAAGGTGCTGAGGCATCGGCTGGCGATTCTCGTCGCGGCCGCAGTGTTCGCCGTCGCCGGAGTCGCGGCAGGCTGCGGGGATGACGACGACCAGAGCGCGTCCGAAGAGGCCGAGCAGGCGACCGAAGAGGCGGGACAGGCGGCCGAGGAGGCGGGACAAGAAGCCGAGGAGGCCGGCGAGGACGTCGGTCAGGCGGTGGATAAAGAAGTAGGCGAGGGGGACTGAGGCGCATTCGCTATTCGGAGCGACGGAACGAAAGGAGTCGAAGGTGAGGAGTAAGGGACGCGACAAGGCAGGCGGCACCCTGGACAAGCTGCGCGGTCGGGCCGAGGAGGCAACCGGCGCCTTGCGAGGTCGGTCAGGGAGCAAGGCGAAAGGCCAGGGGCGCCAGGCGAAGGGGTCGGCGAGGAAGAAGCGCGGCCACCTGCGGGATGTACTTCGGAAGTAGGTCTTCCTGAGAAGCGCACCAAGCGGGTCCCGGCCGCCCCGCTGCTTCGACTGACCGAGCGGAGTAATCTGACCGCACAAGGTCACGCGGATGCAGGTGTTCGGACAGCTCAAAGTGTCGTTCTGGCTGCTGACCCTGGGTGCTGTCGTCCTTTACGTCTTCTTCGTCTTCCTCGCCGCGGTACCGCTGGCGGAGGTCCTGGGCCTCACGGCGGCGATCGCCGTGCTGGCGGCGCTCATCACCGTGCACAATCTGAGGGTCAGGACCGAGCTGGCTGATCCGGGCGGCGACCCGCGCGTGCGGCGTTCACTCAACCACCAGCGCGAGCGGCGGGGGTTCTGAGCGTGAACGGCTCGATCGTCGTCCTGCCGTCGGGCCAGCGGGTTCGGCTGACACCGGGCCGGCACGGCTCGCTCGGGGAAGGCGCCTGTGTGGTCGAGCTCGCCTCGATCCTCGCCGCGGAGCCGTTCTCGGATCGGCCGCGCTGCGTCGACCCCGTGATCGCCAGCTACCTGCGCGCCTGGAACGACCGAGTCGCCTATGTCGACCGTCAGCGACTCGCTCCCTATGCGACGCGCATCATCAACTCGCGGGTTCCCGGCGACGCGAGTCGCCGCCGCCGCGACCTGTGCCTCGCCGCCTGCGGCGGCAACGTTTCGGGTGGCCGCCTACGACGGGCGATGAGCCGGCTTGCGATGCGCGTTCGAATCGGTGTATTCGTCGGATGGGTAGAGGCGCTGCGGCTCGACGAGGGTGCCGGCGAGTTTGCCGCGCGCGTCCTGATCGGGCGACGCGACCTCGACGCGGCATTCGACCTGCTCGAGCAGCTCCTCGACATCGGTGCGCCCGCGAGCGTGAATGGAAACAGCGCCGGCGGCGCGGCGACGAACGGGGCGGGGCCTCGATCGAACGGCTGGTTAAGCCGGAATGGCCATTCGAACGGCAATTCGGCGAACGGAGCCGGTCACCTCAACGGGGACGCGCCAGTCAGCGACGCCGAGAGCCACGACGAAGCGGCCCACACCGGAGGCTGACACCCGCCTCAGCCGTTGGCGAGCGGCTGGTAGTCCCGGCACGGCTCGCCCCTGAGACCGGGGCAGGGGGGCAGCTCGGTCGGGATGTCGCCGTCCGGGATCGCCGGGAGGGTCAGGTTCGACGGCCGCTTGCGGTCGTGGGCGATCTCGACCTTTGCGCCGCCCTTCCTCGGCTCCGCCTTGGCGAACGCCCAGATCGGCTGATCGCCGTTCGGGGCGGAGACGATGACGCGGATCTGCGAGCCGGCGCGGTAAGCGTGCCCCTGGTAGTAGAGCGGGATCGTGACCTTGACGAAGCGGTCGCGCGGCAGCGGTCGCATGTCGGACTCCCTGAGGCTGAGGACGGGCTCTAGCGGCGTCGCACTTCTTCGGGTCGAGCTTGCGCATGTCCCCGCGCACCCAGCCTCCCTGCACGAAGGTCTCCTTGCCGTCCGGCCGGACCTCGGTGATCGTCGCTTGGAGGTCGACGTTCGGCTTCGACGAGCGGACCCAGACGTCGACGAAGCCGGCGCCCGCGGCGATCGTGTCTTCAGCGAGCGGCTCCGTCACGTAGGAGAGGGCGGTGCCGCTGGGGTTCTGCTGCCAGTTGTAGTCGGGCGACGCGGTCCAAACGCCGCCCTCTCCGGCGCCGGTCCCGCCCTCGAGGTTCGTCGGGCGACCGCGCCTTCGGATTCCACTTGAACGAGTCCGGGCCGCCTTCCCCGCGTCCCTCGCGGAGCTCGCCGTCGGCGGAGAGGTGCCACGTGCGCCCCTCGGTGCCGGGGACCGGGAAGCTCTCGAAGGACCGATTGAACCCCGCGCGGGGCTGCCCGGGCTGGGCGCCCGCGCCGTTGTCGAAGTCGATCTGAACCGGGTTGAGCTTCTCGAACTCCGCCAGCGCCGCCTCATATGTCGGCTGCTGCTGGACCGGGTCCGGCGGCATCGTCACCCCCGAGACGCCCATCGCCTCCTCGTAGAAGACCGGGGCGCCCGCTTGCAGCAACGGCGCGTACGTGGCCGGGTTCCGTCTGGCCACGTAGAGCTGGAGGAAGTCGAACCAGCGGTTGGCGGACGCCGGGGCGAGCGAATCGACGTGGGTCCCGTTCGTGAACGTGATCCACTTCTTGTCCGTGCCGGTGAGGCGGCTCGCCAGGGTCGGGCAGTGGCCACCCGTCTGCTCGTCCTCCCACTGGCAGGCCATGTAGACGGGGACGTCGATCTTGTCGACGAACGTGATCGGCGACAGCGGGTCGGCCACCTTCGGCCGGTAGGTGTCGTTGCGCTTGACCTTCCGGAGCAGGTTGGGCGCCTCGCCGTGGAGCGACTGGTTGGCTGCGCAGGTCTCGTCGCCCTCCTGGATGCGTTCGTATGCCCACGGCTGGCCGCTCTCGGGACCGGCCGGCTTGGCGTCTTCGGCCCGGTCCTTCGCCCACTCGAGCGCGAACCCGGTGTTGAGGATCCCGCCCGGATAGAGCGTGGTCTGGACCTGATCGATTACGCGAGAGGGGCGTGATGGCGGCGAGGCTCGGCGGCCGCGTCGCGGCCGTGAAGAGCTGGCTGATGCCGCCGTAGGAGACGCCCATCATCCCGACCTTGCCGTGCTGCGCCCACGGTTGCCGCGCGATGGTCTCGATCACGTCATAGCCGTCGAGGCTCTGGAGCGGCTCGAAGAAGTCGAAGGCGCCACCCGAGCAGCCCGTGCCGCGCATGTTCACGTCGACCACGGTGAACCCCATCAGGTTGCCGACGACCGAGATCCCGCTCTCGGGCCCGTCCGGGTCGGCGTATCCGTAACCGGAGTACTCGATCAGCACCGGCGTCGGGCTGCCCGGCGGCTGCGGCGGCGCCGGGATCCCGAGCGCGTTCGTGACGCCCTGGGGCGGGCGGACGCTGATCGCGAGCTCCGTGCCGTCGCGCGTGGTCAGGTACTGGTAACCGCTCGGAGCGATCTCCTGGTCGTAGACGGATTCGTCCGGGGGCGCCGAGCGCTTGGAAAGGACGGTGAGCGGTCCCGACCTCTCCTTGCCTCCCGCCCGGCGAACTCGATAGCCGGAGCCCGGCTCGACGCGGCGGAACAAAAGGCCGCCAAGCTCGTTGGCCCGCTGCTCCGCGACCTCTCGGCCCTTGCGATCGACGAGCGCCATCCGCTCGTCCGGCTTCAGGCCGTTCACGTAGACCTGCTCGACGCTGCCGCGCGCCGTGAATTCAGGCGCGGCGCGGGCGGGCGTTGCGGCAAACGATGCCAGCGCCATGGCGACGACGCAACCCAGCACGACGCGCCTCCGCCTCCCTGTTCCGAATAGACCGCTGCCCCACACCGTGCGACCAGTTCTACCAAGCGGTGCGCGCCGGTGAGCCGGGTCGCGCCTCAATTGGGGGCGCGTCGGGCCGCTAGGCTTCGCGAGCTTGAGAGGGAACTCGAGGACTCGTTTCGCCGCCACGATGCTCGCGGCAGTCGCCTGCGGGGCCGTCGCCGCCGCCCCCACGAGCGCCGCGAAAGCCAAGGTCAAGGTCCTCGACAAGGGGCAGAAGCAGATCCTCAAGGACGGCCTGGAGGTCCGCGTCAAGGCCAAGAGCCCCGGGAAATCGAAGGTCGAGGCGAGCTCGAAGACCTTCGACAAGCCGAATTTCCGCAAGTTCGCGAAGCGGGAGAAGGTCGACGCCGGCGGCGGCTCGGAGACGCTCAGCCTCGGACTGAACAAGTCCTCGCGAAAGCAGACGCGCTCCTGTGAGGGGCGCACGATCAAGGTCGAGGCGGGGGGCAATGCGAGCGCCCGCTTCGAGCTCAAGCGAAATACCGGCAAGTGCAAGCCGGGCCGGGTGGACCTCAGCCGCGCCGACCGCTGCAACTTCATCGCCGAGCCCGACGAGGAGCTCTGCATGCTCCCGTTCCCGGACGACTTCTACACGCGGCCGGCGAACGGCTCGCGCGGTGGCGGGCAGCAGGGCACCGGGCGCGCGGTCAGGTTCCGGAACGCCGCGATGCCGCAAAACGCGAGCGGGGTGCCGATCGCCGCAGCGCCCTACAACCGCAACGACGGCTTCAGCCCGGGCCAGACGACGGTGGTCAACATCCCAGGGCTCAACACCCCGCAGGCGTTCGAGAACACGAACCCCGTCCCCCTCGCCCACCCGGGGCGCTACGACAAGCGGAAGGCGCCGATCGTCGTGATCGACGTGCAGACCGGAGAGCGCTGGCCGATCTGGACCGAGCTCGACGCGAACTCGCCGACGGCGGAGAGCAGGGCGCTGCTGATCCACCCGGCGGTCAACTATGCCTCGGGCCACCGCTACGTGGTCGCGCTGCGCGACCTCCAGGACGAGACCGGCGACGACCTCGCGGCCCCCGAGGGCTTCCGCTACTACCGCGACGACCTGCCGTCCAAGAAGAAGCCGATCAACTCTCAGCGCAAGCGCTTCGAGAAGGTGTTCAAGGTCCTGCGCGAGGCGGACATCGGCCGGGCGAACCTCTACCTCGCCTGGGACTTCACCGTCTCGAGCGACGAGAGCATCGCCGAGCGGATGCTCCGCATCCGCGACGACGCCTTCGCCCAGCTCGGGGACACGAACCTCGCCGACGTCCAGGTGCAGGGCAACTCGCCGAGCTTCAACGTCACCTCCGTCGAGAACTTCACCCCGGCCGAGGACGCGCAGATGGCGCGGCGGGTCCAGGGGACCTACGAGGTGCCCTGCTATCTGCAGCCGAACTGCGAGCCCGGCGGCACCTTCCAGCTCGGCCAGAACGGGCTACCGAGCCAGAACGGCACCTACACCGCGAACTTCAACTGCATGGTTCCGCGCAGCGCGGTCGACGCGGACGCCACCCCGGCCCGCCCCGTGCTCATCGGCCACGGCCTGCTCGGGAGCCGCAACGAGGCAACCTCGGGCGCATCGCAGACGCTCGGCTCGACCCACAACATGGTCGTCTGCGGGACGGACACGATCGGCTTCTCGAACGCCGACGTCCCGAACATCGCCTCGAACATCCTCCCGAACCTGAGCAACTTCCCCCAGCTCACCGACCGGGTCCAGCAGGGGCTGCTCAACACGCTGTACCTGGGGCGGCTGATGATCCACACGAACGGGTTCGTCGGCAATCCCGCGTTCCACGTCAACGATGCCGACGCGTCCAGCCCGCCGGTGCTCGACACCTCCCGCCTCTACTACAACGGCAACAGCCAGGGCGGGATCCTGGGAGGCGCGCTGACCGCGGTTGCCCCGGACCACACGCGCGCCTCGCTCGGGGTGCCGGCGATGAACTACTCGGTGCTGCTCAACCGCTCGATCGACTTCGACACCTACAAGCTGATCCTCGACCCGGCCTATCCGGATCCGATGACCCAGCAGCTCGTGCTGTCGATGATCCAGATGCTCTGGGATCGCAGCGACCCGAACGGGTACGCCCACCGGATGACCGACGACCCCCTGCCGAACACCCCTTCCCACGAGGTGCTCCTGAACGTCGCCTTCGGCGACCATCAGGTGACCAGCTGGCAGGCTGACGTCGAGGCGCGCACGATCGGAGCCTCGATCCACGACCCCGTCGTCTACCCGGGCCGCTGGCCCGGCGTCGACGTCGCCTGGGACATCCCCCGGATCCCGAGTTATCCGTTCACCGACTCCGCGATCGTCTACTGGGACAGCGGGCCGACGAGGGCCAACCCGACGCCGCCGCTCGACGTGATCGGGACCGATCCCCCGCCCATCGCGAACGTGCCGAACCGCAGCGGCCGCGATCCCCACGGCGATCCCCGGGTGGCGCCTCCCGAGATGCAGATGGTCTCGGACTTCCTGCGTCCGAACGCCGAGAGCTTCATCGCCGACACCTGCTTCGGCGGGCCTTGCTACGCCGGCGGTTTCACCGGACCGTGACCGCCTGATTCGAGGCCGCGGCGGCGTCAGTCGCCGTCGCCGTCACCCGACCCGCTCGAGTCGCCGGACTCGACCGCCTCGGTGATCGTCTCCGTCGCCGTCTCGGTGACGGTCTGATTGGTGGTGGTGATCGTGCTGACCACCGTGGTGACGATTGTGGTCGAGACCGTGGTCGTGGTCGGCTGGACCCGCTTGGTCGAGGTCTCGGTGGTGGTGATCAGCTTCTCCTGGGGCCCCTCGGCGATCACCACCGCGGTCGCCGCGCCCAGCCCAAGCACCGCCGCGGCGAGGATGACGAGCGCGATCTTCAGCCTTCTGTCGCCGGAGTCGCCCTCGGGCGGTTCCTCGGGCGGCGGCGTCCCGGGACGCGGGCTCAGCGAGCGCTCGCCGAGGATGCGCCTCGGATCAGGCGGGGGCGGTGGCTGCTCCGCGGGCGTCATGGCTCGGCTCCATACGGTAGGAGGGGGCGGAGGTACGGTGTGGTCTTACGGTTGTCCGGCCGCCGGACCGCTCAGACCGTGGTTCCCGACCCTACGGAAAGGGGCCCGGAGAGAATCTCTACATGATCCGCAGGCGATCGGGATGGGCGAGCCCGGAGGAGCTCGAGCAGGCGGCAGCGCGCTCGCGCGAGGTCGCCGACAGCGAGTTCCGCAGGACATCCGCTGGATCCGCAGTCACGTCGTGCCGAGGAGGACGGAGCGCTGGGCACGTTCTGCGTCTACCAGGCGACCAGCGAGGACGCGATCCGCAGCCATGCCAATCGCGTCGGAATGCCCGCGGATGAGATCACCGCGATCGCCGACACGGTCGTGATCCGACCCGATCCCGAGCCGGCTCGGACAACGGCCTGAACGGCAACGCGAGCGGCGCCGAGCGGGGTCGGCCACGAAGGTCCGCGGCCGTTGGGTGCGAGGATGCGCCCGAATGCGGCTGGCCAGCTTCCGCGACCCCGCCGGCGCCGTCCGCGTGGGACGCCTCGACGGCGAGCGCGTCCGCGTGCTGCGGGCGCCGACGATGCTCGATTGGCTCCGGGGCGAGGGACGCGACGAGTCAGGCGCGGAGCATGCGCTGGCCGAGGTGTCGTTGCTGGCGCCGGTGCCCGATCCCCCCAGCGTTCGCGACTTCTTCGCCTTCGAGGAGCATGTAGCGACCGGCTGGCGGCGCCGCGGCGGCGAGATCCCGCCCGCCTGGTATGCGGCTCCGACCTTCTACTTCTCGAACCCGGCCGCGATCCACGGCCCGGGCGAGCCGGTGCGGCGGCCGGAAGCGACCTCGATGCTCGACTTCGAGCTCGAGATCGCGGCGGTGATCGGTGCCGACGCCGAGATCGCCGGTTTCACCCTGTTCAACGACTGGAGCGCCCGTGACGTCCAGCGCGAGGAGATCACCGTCGGGCTCGGGCCGGCGAAGGGGAAGGACTTCGCGAACTCGCTCGGCCCCTGCCTCGTCACCCCGGACGAGCTCCCCTACGAGGAGGGGCGCCTCCACCTCGAGGCGACCGCCGCGGTCAACGGGCACGAGCTGACCCGAACCGACGCGACCGAGCAGCACTTCTCCTGGCCCGAGCTGGTCGCCCACGCGGCCCGCGACACCCGACTGCGCCCGGGCGATGTCCTCGGCTCGGGGACGCTCAACCGCGGCTGCCTGCTCGAGCTCGGCCCCCTCGACGGCGAGCGCTTCCTCGAGCCGGGCGACACGGTGACGCTCAGCGCCCCGGGCCTCGGCACCCTCAAGACCCCGATCACCTACCCACTTGGGGGAGGGGTCTGACCCCCTCGGGGACAGGTCGGCGGGAGGGGTCTGACCCCTTCGGGGACAGGTCGGCTACTCCACCGGCCGCTCGAAGAGGGTCGAGAGGACGACCTGGGTCTGGGTGCGCAGGATCCCGGGCGCGTCGCGGATCCGCTCGAGCGCCTGCTCGAGGTGCTCTGCGTCGCGCGAATGAACATGGAGGATCGCGCTCGCCTCGCCGGCGATCGTGTGCGCCGAAGCGACCTCCGGATGGCGGCCCGCGGTGGCGAGGATCTCGCTCCCGGACATCTGGCCCTCGCAGAAGAGCGAGACCACCGCATGGGTCGTCCAGCCCAGGGCCACGTGGTCGAGCACGGCCGAGTAGCCGCGGATCACCCCGGCCTCCTCGAGCCGGTCCACGCGCCGCTTGACCGCCGGGGCGCTCAGCGAGACCCGCGAGCCGATGTCCTGAAACGAGCGTCGCGCGTTCTCGCGCAGCAGCGCAACGATCTGCTGGTCTACCGCGTCCAGCTCCACTCGATCACCCCTTCAGACGCAACGAATCGGTGTTGTAACGGCGTCCCGAAGGGGTAATCATAAAGAGGGCATCGGAGTGAGGAGGGAGATGCCTCCCGGAACCGCGACCAAGACGCATGTAGCACCCATCGAGGGCGCCGACCGGATGCCGCTCAACGGGATCGACCACGTCGAGCTCTACGTCGGCAATGCGGTCCAGGCCGCCTACTTCTACCGCCACGCCTTCGGCTTCCGCCCGGTGGCATACGCGGGACTCGAAACCGGGGTACGGGACCGCACCTCGCACGTGCTCGAGCAGGGCCGGGTGCGCCTCGTTCTCACCGGGACTCTCCGCTCCGACACCGAGATCGCCCGCCACCACGCCCGTCACGGCGACGGGGTCAAGACGATCGCGCTCTCGGTCCCCGACGTCGAGGCCGCCCACGCCGAGGCGGTCTCGCGCGGCGCCCGCAGCGTCGAGGAGCCATTCGAGTTGAGCGACGAGGACGGCACGATCCGGCTGGCGGCGATCGCCACCTACGGCGACACCCTCCACACGTTCGTCGATCGCTCGGGCTATGAGGGCGCCTTCATGCCGGGGTTCGTCGACGGCGCAGACGCGAACGGCGCCGGCGACGACCAGCTGATCGCGATCGACCACGTCGTCGGCAACGTCGAGCTCGGCCGGATGGGGCAATGGGTGCGTTTCTACGAGGACGTCTTCGGGATGGTCGAGCTGGTCCACTTCTCCGACGAGGCGATCTCGACCGAGTACTCGGCGCTGATGTCGAAGGTCGTTGCCAGCGGCAACGGGCGGATCAAGTTCCCGATCAACGAGCCGGCCGAGGGGCGCCGGCGCTCACAGATCGACGAGTACCTCGAGTTCTACGAGGGCCCGGGCGCCCAGCACATCGCCCTCGCCACCCGGGACATCGTCGCCACCGTGGCCGAGCTCCGCAGGCGAGGCGTCGGCTTCCTTCCGATCCCCGACGCTTATTACGACGAGGTACCCTCGCGGGTGCCCGAGGTCGCCGACCACCTCGGTGATCTTCACCGTGAGGGGATCCTCGTCGACCACGACGACGAGGGCTACCTGCTTCAGATCTTCACGAAGCCGGTGGGCGACCGGCCCACGGTCTTCTTCGAGATCATCGAGCGCCACGGGGCGACCGGCTTCGGCGCCGGCAACTTCAAGGCGCTCTTCGAGGCGATCGAGCACGAGCAGGAACGAAGGGGGAATCTCTGATGCGCTACGTAAGCCTGGGCGACGTACCCGGCGAAGCGCCACGTCCAGTTCCGCGACAACGGGACGCTGCTCACCGAGGAGGTGATCGGCTTCGAGGGCTTCAGCGGCAACGAGTCGATCCTCTATCACCTCTGGTCGCCCTGCCGGGTGCAGGAGGTCGGGTCGTTCGAGCCAATCGCACGCGACGAATGGGTGCCGGACACCCATGTCCACCGGCTCACCGACACGAATCCGGTGCCGCCCGGAGGCGATTGGCTCGAAGGGCGCCGGCTGCTCCAGTTCAACGGCGACATCGAGGTCTCGATTTGCAAGCCGACCGCCGATCGCGAGGGCTTCTACCGAAACGGCGAGGGCGACGAGGTCCTGTTCATCCAGCACGGCTCCGGCGCCGTGGAGACGATCTTCGGGGATGTCCCCTACCGCCCGCACGACTACGTCGTGATCCCCCGCGGGACCACCTACCGGATCAACATGGACGAGGACGAACCCAACTCGCAGGTCTGGCTCTGCTTCCACACCCCCGGTGAGATCGAGACGCCGAACCGCTACCGCAACCGCTACGGCCAGCTCCTCGAGCACGCGCCCTTCTCCCAGCGAGACTTCCACCCGCCCGCGGGAGTTGCGGACCCACCGCGAGCGCGGCGAGTTCCCGCTCACCGTCCGCGTCCGCGACGGCTTCCAGTCCTATCTCCTCGACTACCACCCCTTCGACGTGGTCGGCTGGGACGGATACGTCTATCCGTACACGTTCAACACCGACGACTTCGAGCCGGTCACGGGGCGCATCCACATGCCGCCGCCGGTGCACCAGACCTTCCAGGGCCCCAACTTCGTGATCTGCTCGTTCTGCCCGCGCGAGCTCGACTACGACCCACAGGCGATCCCGCTTCCCTATCACCACTCGAACGTGCAGTCCGAGGAGGCCATCTACTACGTCGACGGCCAGTTCGGATCGCGAAAGGGCGTCGACGTCGGGATGATCACGCTGCACCCGAGCGGCCTCCCCCACGGCCCCCAGCCCGGGCTGGTCGAGGCCTCGCTGGGCGCGCGGCGGACCGAGGAGCTGGCGGTGATGTGGGACACCTTCCGGCCGCTGCGGCTGACGACGCTGGCGCAGGAGCTCGACCAGCCGGACTACGCGCTCTCCTGGTACGAGCCCGAGCACGAGGTCTCGGCGACCACGGTGGGCTGAGCCGATGTTCGAGGAGGCACAGCTCTACTCGCCGGTGACCAAGACCGCCGAGGGCGGCGTCACCGTCCACCTCTCCGACGAGCACCCTGGCGTGAACGACCCCGTGTACCGCGAGCGTCGCAACGAGATCGCCGGCGCCGCGCTCGAATGGGAGCCGGGCCGGCCGATCCCAAGAATCGACTACACCGAGTCCGAGCAGGAGGTCTGGCGCACGGTCTGCCGCGAGCTGCCCCCGAAGTACGAGCGCTACGCCTGCCGGGCGTTCCGCGAGGCGGTCGCGGCGCTCGACCTGCCCCGTGACCGCATCCCGCAGCTCGACGAGGTCACCGCCGGTCTGACGCCCCTGACCGGCTTCGAGTACGTCCCCGCCGCCGGGATCGTCCCGCTCGACGAGTTCTACGGCTCGCTCGCCGACCGCCGCTTCCATTCCACGCAGTACGTCCGCCATCACGACGCCCCGCTCTACACGCCGGAGCCCGACCTGATCCACGAGGTGATCGGGCACGGGCACCTGCTCGCGGACACCCAGTTCGCCGAGCTCAACCGCCTCGCCGGCGAGTCCGCCCGTCGGATGCAGTCACACGAGGGCCTGCAGATGGTCGCCGACGTCTTCTGGTTCACGATCGAGTTCGGCGTCGTCTGGGAGGACGGCGAGCTGCGCGCCTACGGTGCCGGCATCCTCTCCTCCTACGGCGAGATCGAGGAGTTCCGGGGGATGGAGATCCGCCCGATCGACTTCGCCGAGATGGCGACGCTCGAGTACGACATCACCAAGTATCAGCCGGTCCTGTTCGGCGCCGAGTCGATGGAGCACCTCGTCGACGCGGTCGGCTCGTTCTTCGCGTCCTGCGACGACGACACGCACGCGCGGCTCGAGCACGAGGCGGCAGCAGCCGCCTAACCGGCACTCAGGTTGAGATCACCCGATTCGGGTAGCGGTGCGGGGGCAGCGGGGGAACGGGCCCCGATGAGGAGGAAATATGAGCACAATCGCAATCGTCCTGATCGTGGTCGGCGCGCTGATCTTGATCGCGCTGCTGGTCGCCGCGCTTCGTCGCCGCTCGCAGCAGAAGGAGATCGAGCGCGAGGATCGCCGCCAGGTGGCGGGCGAGCACCGTCACGAGGCGGAGTCGCGCAAGCTGACCGCCGACAAGGAGGCCGCGGCCGCCGAAGAGCAGCAGGCCCGCGCCCGCCGCGAGGCCGCGGAGGCCGAGCAGCGTTCGCGCGAGGCCGAACGCGAGCGCGAAACCGCGACCGCGCACGAGGAGCACGCGACGCGGATCGATCCCGACGTCGACGAGAGCGATGAAACCAGGTCGAGCCGCGAGCGCGGCTAGCCGCCGAGCTCGACCACCTGCCGGACCGCCTCGCCGCGCGCGAGGCGGTCGAAGCCTGCGTTGATCTCGTCGAGCGAGAGGCGGCCGCTGAGCAGCCGCTCGACCGGGAGCCGGCCGGCTCGGTGGAGCTCGATGAACCGCGGGATGTCGCGGGTGGGGACGCAGGAGCCGAGGTAGGAGCCGCGGAGCGTCCGCTCCTCGGCGACCAGGCTGACCGCCTGGATCGCGAGCATCCGGTCGGGGTGGGGGAGCCCGACGGTGACCGTGGTGCCGCCGCGCCCCGTCGCCCCGTAGGCCTCGGCGAGGACCTGCTCGCTCCCTACCGTCTCGATCGCATGGTCGGCGCCGCCGCCGGTGGCCTCCCGTACCGCGTCGACCGCGTCGTCGCCGGCGCGGACGGTCGCGCTCGCGCCCAGCTCGCGGGCGAGCTCGAGCTTGTCGGGGATCACGTCGACCGCGACGATCGTCGTCGCCCCGCAGGCTCGCGCCCCCAGCAGTGCCGCGAGCCCGACCCCGCCGAGCCCGAAGACCGCGACGCTGTCCCCGGGCCGGACGCCCGCGCTGTTGACCACAGCCCCGACCCCGGTGAGCACCGCGCAGCCGAACAGGGCGGCGAGCTCGAAGGGCAGCTCGGGGTCGACCGTGGTCGCCGAGTTCTCCGAGACGACGATGCGCTCGGTGAACGCCGAGACGCCGAGGTGGTGGTTGAGGTCGGCGCCGCCGTCGTCGTGGAACCGCTTCTCGCCGCAGAGCAGCGTCCCCGCCGCGTTGGCCGCCGCCCCCGGCTCGCAGAGCGCCGCGCGGCCGTCCCGGCACGGGCCACAGTGCCCGCATGAGGGGACGAAGGCGAGCACGACGTGGTCGCCGGGCTCGAACTCGGTCACCTCCGGGCCGACCTCCAGCACCTCGCCGGCGGCCTCGTGGCCCAGCACCATCGGCATCACCCGCGGGCGCGAGCCGTCGATCACCGAGAGGTCCGAGTGGCAGAGCCCCGCCGCGCGCACGTCGACGAGGAGCTCCCCGGGGCCGGGCGGATCGAGCTCGAGCTCGACGACCTCGAGCGGTTGCGACTCGGCGTAGGGCGGCTCGAGGCCCATCTCGCGGAGGACCGCGCCGCGGACCTTCATCGATCCATCAGCAGCCGCTCGAGCGACTCGCGGACCGGCGCCGGGATCTCGGCCGGGCGGCGAGAGTCGCGGTCGACGAAGACATGGACGAACCAGCCGGTGGCGAGGCGCTCGTCGGAGTCCTCTCGAAACAGGCCGATCTCGTAGCGGACGCTCGAGCCGCCGAGCTCGCCCACCCGCAGGCCGGCGTCGACGCCCTCGGGGAACGCGACCGCGGCCTCGAAGCGGCAGTGGGACTCGGCGCAGACCCCGAACACCTGGCCCCGGTGGATGTCGAGCCCTCCCTCCTCGATCAGCCAGCGGTTGATCACCGTGTCGAAGAAGGCGTAGTACTGGACGTTGTTGACGTGGCCGTAGACGTCGTTGTCGAGCCAGCGCGTGGGGATCCGCAGGAAGTGCGGGTAGGCGGCGCGCTCCTCCTCCGCCGTCGCTTGCTGTGCATCAGCCACGGCGTGGAATCTAATCGCCCGGATCACTAGGGTCCCGCGCCATGCTGACGCCGGCCGAGCGCGAGTTCGAGGCCTGGGAGGTCGACCTGCACGGCCACCGGGTGATCTACCGCGCGGTCGGGAGCGGTCCCCCGGTGGTCCTGATCCACGGGATGGTGAATTCCTCGCGCCACTGGCGCGACGTCGCCATGCGGCTCGCCGAGCGCCATACGGTGATCGCTCCCGACCTGATCGGTCACGGCGATTCCGCGACGCCCCGGGGCGACTACTCGATCGGCGCGCACGCGGCCGCGATCCGCGACCTGCTGACCGCGATCGACGTCCCGAGGGCGACCTTCGTGGGGCACTCGCTCGGCGGCGGGATCGCGATGCAGTTCTTCTGGCAGTTCCCCGAGCGGGTGGAGCGTCTGGTGCTCGTCTCGAGCGGCGGGCTCGGCGCCGAGGTCAGCCCGCTGCTCCGAGTCGCCGCTATGCCGGGCGCGTCGCTTGCCGTGCGCCTCGCGGCGCACCCGGGGGCCCTCGCGGTGCTCGATTCCGCCGCCGAACGGCTCGACCGCCGCGGCTCGCGCAAGGCCCCCTACGTTCGGGCGGTGATCCGGGCGCTGCGGCCGCTCCAGCATCCCGGCGCCCGCAAGGCCTTCCTCGAGACGCTGCGCTCGGTGATCGACGTCCGCGGCCAGCGGGTGAGCGCCGTGGACCGCCTCTACCTGCTCGGGCCGGTCCCGACGATGGTCGTCTGGGGCGAGCGCGACAACACGATTCCCCTGGAGCACGGTCGCGCCGCGCACGAGCTGATCCCGAACTCCCGCTTCGAGACGCTCCCGCGCGCGGCCCACTTCCCCCACCTCGAGGACCCCGAGGGGCTCGCAGACGTGCTCGCCGACTTCCTCGAGCGGACCGAGCCGAGGACCCTCGACGAGGCCGACTGGGCTGACCTGGTCGGATCGCGGACCGCCCACCGCCGCCACCTGCGCGCCGCCTGAGCGCCCGGGCTAGCGGTCGTGCCGGCGGAGGAACCGGCGGATCCGCTTCGCGGGCTTCGAGTGGGAGTCGTAGAGGGGGAGCGTGTGACCCGCGTTGCGCGCCTCGTAGAAGCGCGAGTCCGGGAACTCGTCCGCCACGAGACGGCCCTCGCGGGGCGTCGTGATGTCGTCGAGCTCCCCATTCACCACCAGGACCGGGGCTTCGGTCGGTTCGGCGGCGGCCGCGACCGCGGGTTCCCGCGGCAGGCGGGGCGGGGGCCAAGTGAGGCATTCGAGATACCCCAACTCCGATGAGAGCGCGATCTCGCGCGGCGTGAACGGCGCGAACGCGTCGCGGTCGTACTCTCGAATCGCGCGATCGAGCTGCGCGCGCCGCTCGGGCTCCGCGGCGTTTCGGTCCCAGATCATCGGATAGTCGTTGCAGCCGAAGACCAGCTCGCCCGCCCGGGAATAGAAGCGCACGTGCCGGTGGAGCGGCTTCGGCTGGCGGGTGAGCCGGCTCCACGGGCCCGGGTTGCCGTGCCGAAGCGCGACCCCGGCGCGGTCGATGGCGAGGTAGGCGCCCGGCGCGTCGAGCGCGTCGTTTCCCGCCTCCCCGATCGCGTCGATGAGCGGGCCGACGCCCCGGCCCGTCCGGCGCAGGAAGCGGACGAGCTTCTCGAGCCGGGCGCGGGCATCCCCTGAGCACGAGTCGGAGCGCCGGCATGCGATCGAGATCGCCCGAATCCCCGTCCGCGGCAGGCTCGGATACCAGGCCGACTCGCCGCGCGCCGGATAGGCCGAGTCGAGCACCAGCGCCCGCAGCCGGTCGGGGTGGCGGAAGGCATAGGACTGCGCGAGGAAGGTGCCGTAGGAATCGCCGTAGAGGACGATTCGCTCGAGCCCCAGCGCCTCGCCGCACGTCGTCGATGTCGTCGGCCGCCGCCGCGGTGCGGAAGGTCTCGGCCCGCGGCCCGAGCCGTCGCGCACATTCCGAGAGCGCGATCCACTCCGGCGCCCGGCCGCGCTGAAGGTCGGGGCAGTCGAGCGCGTCGGAGCGCCCGGTCCCGCGCATGTCCACGAGCACGAGCTCGCGCCGGCGAAGCAGGTCGCCGAACAGCTTCGTGAAGGCCGTGGCGGTGCCCGTGCTCGAGTAGCCGGGGCCGCCCTCGACGGCGAAGATCGCTCCGGCCGAGGGGCGGCCGGGCTCGTCGCGGCGCCTCACGGCGAAGCCGATCCTGGTCTCACCGAGCGAGTGATCGCGGCGCTCCGTCGGCACCTCGATCGATCCGCAGCGCCAGCCGCCGGGAATCGGAAGCTTGCCGCAGGGATCGAGCTCGCGAGCGCGAGATCGACGGCACGGCATAGCCCCGGCTCTGGATCGCTCTCCTCGCCGGCCCCGCAGCCGGCCCCGCCGAGCGCCAGCGCCGCGGCCACGGAGGCAGTGCAGAGATGCGGCCGTCCCATGCGTCTTACTCCCAAGCCTTCTCTAGCGCGAAGCGGCTGAGCCGCTCGGCGAGCCGGTTCATGCCCCGCTCGCGGGCGGCCATCGCGGCGCCCTCCAGATCGGTGGGGCGGTCGGGCGGCAGCTCCACCCCCGCGTCGCGGAGGGTGGCGATCCGCTTGAAGTCGGCGAGCTGATCGGCGGCGGAGAGCAGGGAGCTACGCAGGGCCGGCCGGCGCTCGCGGATCGCTCCCTCCAGCACGGCCTCGAGGGAGCCGTGCTGCCGCAAGAGCTCGGCGGCGGTCTTCTCGCCGACCCCCTTTGCGCCGGGAATTCCGTCGGAGGGGTCGCCGCGCAGCGCGATGAAGTCGGGCACCAGCTCGGGCGGGATCCCGTAGCGGCGTTCCACCTCCTCGGGCGTCACCTCCTCGGCCCCCCTGCCGCCGGTGCGGACGTAGAGCACGCTGACCCGCTCGCCGACGCACTGGAACATGTCGCGGTCGCCGGTGAGCAGCAACGCCTTGCCGCCGGCGTCCGACTCGAGTCGAGCGTAGGAGCCGAGTAGGTCGTCGGCCTCGAGCGAGTCGTGTGTGCTGACCGTCCAGCCGAACGCCTCGAAGAACGAGCGGCTGTCGGCGAACTGCGGCGCGAGGTCGTCGGGCAGGTCGGGCCGGTCCGCGTGGTAGTCGGCGAAGAGCTCGACCCGGTAGGTCGCCGCGTCCGGCCCGAAGCAAAGGACGACGGCGCGCGGATCGTGCTGCTCGACCTCGCGCAGGATCAGGTTCGCCGCCCCGAGCAGGGCGTTGACGGGGTCGCCCGTCGGCCCCCTTGATCGAGTCCGGGAGCGCGTAGAAGGCGCGGAAGAGCATCGAGGGAGCGTCGACGGCGAGCAGCGGCGGCATGCGTGAAGCATGCCTGAGGACGGACCGAGGGGCGACGACGGGTGCCCCCCGATTCGTCAGCGTTGAAACAATGAGGAAGCCGGCCGCGAAGATCCAGGCACCCAGCGCATCGGTGCCTGCTGTCGCCGGGATCCGCGTATTGATCTCGTGGTATGCCGATGCCGGACTCACGACAGCGAGTTTGAAATGTGTCCGCCGAATCCTCCTCGGGGACTAGCAACCCCTGCCGGGGGGCATTCCTCATCGGCGACCGGGCCGGCCGGGGAGGGAATATCAAGCCGAACCTCCCAAGGAAATCTCCCCGGCCCGCCGCACCGGGCGGACGTACAGTGATTCTGGTCCTCCAACCGTGGCATAGGGGCCGGGGGACGGGGCTTCTTGTGAACGGCACTACATCTACTCCACATCGCATCCTGATCGCCGACCCCGACCCGGTGGTTCGCCAGGCCGTGCGCAGGAGCCTTGACGGCGCGCCCGACCTTAGGGTGGCGGATGAGGCCTCCTCCGCCCGCGAGGCGGTGGAGCTCGGAAGCGGCGACCCCGAGCTGGTCGCGATCGCGGACTCGCTACCCGATCGAAGCGGGATCGCGGCGACGCGTGAGATCGTCGCCCGTTCGCCGGAGACGAAGGTCGTGGTGCTTTCGAGCACGGACGACGACGAGGGTGCGATTCAGGCGCTGCGCGCCGGGGCCGCGGGATTCCTGCCGAAGTCGCTCGATCCGGCGATCCTGCCGCGCGTCCTGCGATGCGTGCTGGCGGGCGAGGCGGCGATCAGCCGGCGACTCGAGTCCCGCCTTCTCACCCGGGTAAAGGGGGAGTATTGGTGTGCCCATCTGAGGTTTCGACCGATCGACAGCCCGCTCACCCCTCGTGAATGGGAGGTGCTCGAGCTATTGCACGCCGGGGAAAGCGTGCCTGAGATCTCGAGCGCGCTGGACCTGAAGCCGGAGACGGCCCAGGCCTACGTGCGGCGGATCTACCGCAAGCTTGGTGCGCGCTCCCGCGAGGATGCGGTCCGCAAGGCGCTGGTCACCCCAGCCGCCCCCGCCACCAACTGACCGGGCTGACCTCCAACTGACCGGCTGACCCCATTACCGGCTAATTTTCGTACGCCTGATAGGGTAGAAACGTCCCCGTTCATTAGTCCGGAAAGTGCAACTATATCCTCCGAAAGGGTGACAGCCAGGCACGACGCTCCCCACCGAGGACGTCCTGCCAGGCAAAGACCATGGGTACAGCGTCCATCTCATCACCACCCCGATCGGTCAGGTTCCGTAGTTACCGCGGAGGCAACTTGGGCGGAGGACCAACCGGCGGCAGACCGAGCGCGGGGAGAAAGGGAGCCCCTCCAGGCCGCTCCGTCACATGGATGTGACCGCCCTCGACGCCGGACTCGCTGCTCGCGAGGTATCTAGAGGCAAACGTCGCCTGGGACGCGCATTCGGGCGGGTTCCGGACCCACTCAGTCGATGAAAGGTAAGAAAAAAGAGATGAGCACCAGGACGACCGAAACCGAGGCGGGGAGGGTCACGCCGGCATCGAACGGCCATGCGAGACCCGAGCCGAAGACCAAGCCCAAGGTATTGATCGCGGACTCCGATCCGCTCGCGGCTCGCGTCGTTCGCGACGTGCTCCATGAGGACGCGGGGTTCGTGATCCCAGGAGTGGCGAAGGACGGAGTCGAGGCCGTGGAGTTGGCGCGGCACTACCGCCCGGACGTGGCGCTGGTCGAGATCGCCCTCCCCGTCATCGACGGGATCTCGGTGATCCGTCAGCTCGCCGAGGACGCCCCCGAGGTGCGCGTGGTGGTCTTCTCCCAGCACGACCAGGAGGAGGTCCAGCTCGACGCGCTGAGAGCCGGCGCGGTCGGGTTCATCTCGAAGCGGGCGGGCGTCGATCGCCTGCCGGACGTGCTCCGAGGCGCGGCGAACGGCGAAGCGGCGATCTCACGCCGCCTGACGATGAAGATCGTCGACCTGTTGAAGGCTCTGCCCGACAACGGCATCGGGGTCCGGCCGGTCCGAAGCGACCTCACGCCGCGCGAGTGGGAGGTCCTCGACCTGATCTCTCAGGGCAAGGACACGAGGGCGATCGCGGAGGAGCTGGTCCTCTCCGAGGACACCATCTACAGCCACGTGAAGAGCATGCTGCGCAAGCTCGGCGTCCACTCGCGAAGCGAGGCCGTGGAGATCGCCAGGAAGATGCGTGAACCACTCGTCGGACTCGCGGAGGTCACCTCCGGCTGAGCGGGGCTCGAGCAGTCGGAGATGCCAGTGGCCGAGCTCCTGCTCGCGAGCCTCTCGGTTGGTGTCGCGCTCCTCTGCTTCACGTTCGCTCTGTTGGTGGTTCCCCGCATCACGCTGCCGGCGGCGCGGCGGCCGGTGCGGATCGCCTTCCGTGGCACCGCGGGCGTGTTCTCGATCCTGGGCGGCGTCGTCAACCTGCTACTCGCGGTGCAGGCGCTCTCGAATCCGGAGCCGGTCGGCGTCGACGACCTTGCGCTGCCGGCGCTCCTGTTCGTCGGCGGATCGCTATTCGTGCCCGCGGCGATTCGGTACCTGGACATCAACGTCGTAACCAAGGCGAGCGCCCGGGAGCTTCGGGTCCGCGAGCTCGAGCGCCTCGCCATGCGCGACCCCTTGACTGGAGCACACAACCGTCGCTACTTCAACGAGGAGCTGGGCAATGAGATCCGGCGCTACCGCCGCTACGACCGCCCCGTCTCGATCGTTGTATTCGACGTCGACGACCTGAAGTCGATCAATGACCGCGGCGGGCATGCCGCCGGGGACCGGGTGCTGACGAGCATTGCCGTGGCCGCGGAGAAGACGATCCGCCGCGGCGACAGCGTCGCCCGTCTCGGCGGCGACGAGTTCGCGCTGATCCTCCCGGAAACGGACCAGTCGCGCGCCTCGCTCGCCGCCGAACGCCTGCGGGCGGCGGTCGAGGAGCTGTCGACGCCGGTCGGCGGCCACGCTTCGATCAGCGTCGGCGTGGCCTCGGTGCCGCGCGACGGCCATACGGCCGAGCAGCTCGAGGCCCGGGCCGACCAGGCCCTCTACTGGGTCAAGAAGCACGGCAAGAATCGCTGCGCGGCGGCCAGCTCGCTGGGCGCCCGCTCGTCGGGAGTCGGCGCCTCGGCCGCGACCTGATCGCTCCGCCGGGGCTCAGTCCCCGGCGAGCAGCTCCTCCGCCTCCGACCAGCGACCGGGCGGCACGCGAAGCGCGATGTCGCCCCGGCCAAAGGTGTCGAGCGGCCAATCGGTGGTGAGGACGGCCTCCATTCCTCGCTCGGCGAGGTTCTGACGGAAGGCGCGCGCCGTCTCCAGCTCGCCGAAGTCGCGAACCACCTCCCAGTCGTCGAAGCGGGGATCGCCGACATGGAGCTCGGCGAGGCCGTCGGGATGCGGCTCGCCTACGTCGCGGCGCAGGCGGTCGAGGAAGCCCACGCGGCCGCGCTCAGCGCAGCTCGACGCGCTCGATCACCTGCGGCTCGGCCGGCCGGTCGCCCGCGCCGGTCGGAGTCGCCTCGATCGCATCAACGGTGTCCATGCCCTCGGTGACCCGGCCGAAGACGGTGTGCTTGCCGTCGAGCCACGGCGCCTCCTCGGTGGTGACGATGAAGAACTGCGATCCGTTCGTGTCGGGCCCGGCGTTCGCCATCGCCAGCGCGCCGCGGACGATCTTGTGCTCGTTGATCTCGTCCTCGAACGTGTAGCCCGGTCCGCCAGTCCCGGTCCCCTCCGGGCAGCCGCCCTGGATCATGAAGTCGGCGATCACCCGGTGGAAGGTGAGGCCGTCATAGAAGCCGTCCTCGGAGAGCTTGCGGAAGCTCTGGACCGTCTTCGGAGCCTCCTCGTCGTGGAGCTCGATCCCGATCGGGCCGGCGTTGGTGTGGAGGATCGCCTCGGACACGGCCCGGGAGGCTAGACGACTGACCCCCGATCCGCTATCCAACCGGGCCCGGTGGCTCCGTGCTCTAACTTGAATAGCCGCGATGCGCTGTCCGAGCTGCGGTAACGAGAACCGTGAGGGCGCGCGTTTCTGCGATTCGTGCGGAGCGGTGCTCGAGCAGGCCCCGGCGCCGGAGGCGGCCACACCCACGGGGTCAGACCCCTCTGTCCCCGTTTCCGGAGACCAGGCGGCTCCAGCGACCCGGGGACAGAGGGGTCAGACCCCACGCGATCTGCCGCCGGAGATCGCCGGCGGCCGCTACCGGCCAGAGCGGTTGCTCGGACGAGGGCGGCCGCAAGCGCGTCTATCTCGCCCGCGACCGCGACGGAAGCGCGGTCGCCGTCTCGGTCTTCGACACCGAGGGAGTGGGGGAGACGATGCTCGCCCGCGCCCGCCGCGAGGCGCAGGCGATGAGCAGGCTCGGAGAGCACCCGCACATCGTCGGAGTGCTCGAGAGCGGCGAGGACCGGGGTCGCCCGTACATCGTCTCCGAGCACATGCCCGGTGGCGACGTCGCCTCGCTGCTCGAGGCGGCCGAGGAGCGGCGGCTCGAGCTCGACCGCGCGCTCGCGATCGCGACGGACGTCACTCGGGCGCTCGAGCACGCGCACGCCCGCGGGATCGTCCATCGCGACCTCAAGCCGGCCAACGTGTGGCTGGGAGAGGACGGTCGCGCCCGCCTCGGCGACTTCGGGCTGGCGCTGACCCAGGCGGGGGGATCGCGAGCCGGGGAGGACGGCACGCTTGTCGGCACGGTCGCCTACCTGCCGCCCGAGCAGGCGCTCGGTCGCGCCGCCGGCGCTCGCGTCGGACCTCTACTCGCTCGGCGCGCTCCTCTACGAGATGCTCACCGGGCAGCCGCCGTTCCCGGGGGACGACGCGGTGGCGATCATCAGCCAGCATCTGAGCTCCGCTCCGGTGCCTCCCTCCAAGCTCCGTTCCGACGTGCCGCCGGCCGTCGACGAAGTCGTGCTGGCGCTGCTCGCCAAGCGACCCGAGGAGCGGCCACGCCAGCGCCGCGATCGCGCGGCGCGAGCTCGAGGCCGCCGCGTCGGCGCCGGCTCCCGAGGTCGAACCCGGTGAGGAAACGGAGGAAGCGAACCCGCTCGACAGCCTCGCCGGCGGGGTCTTCGTCGGCCGTGAGACGCGAGCTCGGCGAGCTCCGCGAGGCGGTCGACGAGGCCCGCTCCGGTCGCGGCGGAGCTCGTCCTCCTGGTGGGCGAACCCGGGATCGGCAAGACGCGGACGGCCGAGGAGCTCGCCACCTACGCCCAGGTCAAGGGCATGCGCGTGCACTGGGGCCGCTGCCACGAGGCCGTGGGGGCACCGGCCTACTGGCCCTGGGCCGAGGCGATCCGCTCGTACGTCCGCGACTCCGATCCGGTCGGCCTCGCCTGGGAGCTGGGCTCGGGGGCGGCCGAGATCGCGCGGATCGTCCCCGAGCTGCGCGAGCACCTCGGCTCGGTGCCGGAGGCGGGCGATCCGTCCGACGAGGAGGCGCGTTTCCGGCTCTTCGACTCCGTCGACCACGTTCCTCACAGCGGCGGCGCGCTCGCGACCGCTGATGGTCGTCCTCGACGACCTCCACTGGGCGGACGAGCCCTCGCTGCTCTTGCTCCGGTTCCTCGCCGGCGGGCTCTCGCGACAGCGGCCTGCTCGATCGTCGGCACCTATCGCGACGTCGAGCTCGGCCGCCACCACCCACTTGCGCGCACCGCTCTCCGAGCTCGCCGGCGCGGAGCGCACGCACCGGGTCCAGCTCCGCGGCCTCGACGAGCCCGCGATCGAGCGCTACATCGGGATGTCGACCGGGCCATACGCCCCCGCCCGGTCTGGCCGCGGCGGTGCTCGAGCAGACCGAGGGCAACCCGTTCTTCGTCAGCGAGGTCGTCCGCCTGCTCGCCAGCGAGGGCAGGCTGGAGGGCGCGGCGACCGACGGCCGCGGGCTGCGCGATCCCGCAGGGTGTCCGCGAGGTCGTCGGCCGCCGCCTCGACCGCCTCTCCGAGCGCGCGAACGCGGTGCTGACGGTGGCCGCGGCGATCGGGCGCGAGTTCTCGCTCGACGTCCTCGAGCGCGCCTGCGAGGACGGCGACCGCGAGCAGGTCGCGGCGGCACTCGCCGAGGCGGTGGCGGCGCGGATCGTCACCGAGTCCGATCGCACACCCGGCCGGTACTCGTTCTCGCACGCGCTCGTTCGCGAGACGCTCTACGCGGAGATCCCGGTCGACCCGGCGGGCGGCGGTTCACGGCCGGATCGCCGCGGCGATCGAGGAGCTGAGCGGGCCGGAGCCGTCGGAGTCACTCGCCGAGCTCGCCCATCACTTCATCGAGGCGGCGTCCGCTGGGAGATCCGGCACGGGCGGCAGAGTACGCGCAGCAGGGCGGCCGCGCGAGGCGACCGAGCGGCTCGCGCACGAGGACGCCGTCGCCCAGCTCGTGCGTGCGTGCGAGGTCCTCGAGCTCGCCCCGGAGCCGGATCCCGAGTTGCGAACCGAGCTCCTGCTCGAGCTGGGCCAGGCGCAGACCCGCGCGAGCCGCTACGAGGCCGCGCGCGAGACGTTTCAGCGCGCCGCCTCGCTCGCCCGGGCACGCGACGACGGCGAGCGCTTCGCCCACGCCGCGCTCGGGATCTCCGAGCTGAGCGAGGCCGGGGTGGTCGACCGCGAGCTCGATCGCGATGGTCACCGAGGCGCTCGAGGGCGCGGGCGCCGCGGAGGGCCCGACGCGCTCGCGCCTGCTCAGCGCGCTCGGGGGCGAGGTCTACTGGGAGGACCCGGCGCGCGCCGACGAGCTGAGCGCTGAGGCGCTGGCGATGGCCGAGCGGCTCGGGGACGACCGGGGTATCGCGCTCGCCCTGGTCAGGCGTCAATTCGTCGCCGGGAACGAGCCCGACGGCGCCAAGCAGCGGCTGGACGAGGCCCAGCAACTGTGCGAGCTCGCGAGGCGGATGAAAGCGCCCGACCTCGAGGTCCGCGCCCACGCCTACCGATTCCGCGCCTTTCTCGAGCTCGGCGAGGTCGAGGCAGCCGACCGCGAGCTGGCCGAGTACGAGCGCTTCGCCGCCCGCCTCCGCCAGCCGCAGCACCTCTGGCACGTGCCGCTCCTGCGCGCCACCCGGGCGTTGATGGAGGGCCGCTTCGAGGACGCCGAGCGGCTCGGCGAGGAGGCGCTCAGGGGCGGCGAGCGCGCGGGGGAGCCCCTGGCCATCCAGTTCTGGGCGATCCAGCGCTCGCTCCTGCTTCGCAACCTCGGCCGGCTGGAGGAGATCCGCCCCTCGATCGCCCAGATGGTCGAGCGCTTCCCCGCCGTCCCGGCCTGGCGCTGCGCGCTCGCGAACCTGGAGGCCGAGCTGGGCAACGCCGATGCGGCCAGGGAGGCGTACGAGCCGCTCGCGGCAAGCGATTTCGCGGGAATCCTCTACGACAGCCAGTGGGTGATCGCCCACTCGCTGCTCGCCGACGCCGCGGCGTTCCTGCGCGATCGCGCAGGAGCGGAGCGTCTCTACGAGATCCTCTCCCCCTACGCGGGGCTGAACGTGGTCGCGGGGCGGGCGGCGGCCTGCTACGGCCCGGTGGACATGCGCCTGGGGCTTCTCTCCCGCTCGCTCGGGAGGCTCGAGGAGGCCGAGCGCCACTTCAGCGAAGCGCTCACGATCTGCGGCCGCACCGGCGAGCGGCCGGTCGCCGCGCGGCTGCGCTGGGAGCTGGCCGAGCTGCTGTTGGAGCGCGGGGGCGACGGCGACCGGCAACGGGCGCTCGAGCTGCTGGGCCGCGCTCTCGACGCGGCCCGCGACCTCGGGATGAGGGGCCTGGTGGAACGGGCGCTGGCGACGCGGCTCGAGGCGCAGGGCCTCGCCGGCGTCGACGTCACCACCTCGATCGACTCGATGATCGAGGCGGTCTCCGACGAGCGCCCGGACCTCTCCGCCCATGTCGCTCCCGACGGCACGGTGACGATCCTCTTCTCGGACATCGAGGACTCGACCCTGATGACCGAGCGGCTCGGCGACGAGCGCTGGCTCGAGGTGCTGCGGGCCCACAACTCGCTGTTCCGGCGCCGCCTGCGCGAGCACGGCGGTTTCGAGGTGAAGAGCCAGGGCGACGGGTTCATGCTCGCCTTCCGGGAGCCCGAGCGGGCCCTCGCCTGCGCGGTGGACATCCAGCGCGACCTCGAGGCGGCCCAGGTCGAAGACGACGAGCGGGTCAGGGTGCGGATGGGCCTGCACACTGGGCAGGCGATCCGCGAGGAGGGAGACATCTTCGGCCGCAGCGTGATCCTGGCGGCCCGGATCGCGGCGCAGGCGCGCGGCGGCGAGATCCTCGTCTCGGCGCCGCTCCGCGAGGCCGCCGACGGATCCGGCAACGGCTTCGCCTTCGACGACGGCCGCGAGCTCGAGCTGAAGGGCCTCGCCGGCCGCCACCGCGTCTTCCGCACCGAGTGGGAGCGTCCGGTCGCGGTCTGAGAGGGACTTCGCGAGTTTGTGGCGCTATCCGCCACTAACTCGCGAACCCAGGGGAGAGCGAGCCGGGTAGCGTGATCCTGGCGCCCGCCCCCTGAGCAGAGGACGAACGTTGATTCATCCACCTCGTGTGTGGTCAGGTCCACGTGCGTCATTGGAGGACGGGTCGGGGCACCCGCGGGCGCGACCAGCTGCTCGGGACCGACGGACCGGACACCCTCCGCGGTCGCCGCGGCGACGATCGCCTGCGAGGGCTCGCCGGTGACGACTGCGTCGGGGCGGACGGGCTAGGCCGGTCCGCCGCCGAGCACCTCGTCGGCGGCGCGCTCGAGCTTCGCCCGGACCTCGTCCGGGTGGCCGGTGATCGGCCCCTCGTGGCCGGGGAAGATGGTGGTCGGCCCCAGCCCCGCCAGCTTGCGGACGCTCTCGGCGGCCTGGCTGGTGTCCTGGTTCCAGACCCGATGCGGGACCATGAGCTCGCCGTGGGGAAGCGGTCGCAGGCGGATGGAGTCGACAAGGTAGATCGAGTCGCTGACCAGCGCGACGCCGTCGGACTCGCGCCAGAGGCCGATCTGGCCCGGCGCGTGGCCGGGGAAGTGGAGCACCTTGAAGCCCGCGATCTCGTCTCCCTCGGAGACCGTGTCCGAGACCCGCACCGCGCCGCCGTCCCAGCGGCGGTGCAGGAAGTGCTTGTAGAGCAGCCGCGACGGTAGCCAGTCGATCTCGTCCATGTCCCAGTAGTCGGGCCAGGCGTCGGATTCGGCGTAGGCGCGCTCGTCGGGATGGCAGAGGACGGGCGCGTCAAGGCCGGGCGCCGTCCCCCGGTGGTCCGTATGGCTGTGCCCGAGGACGATTCGCTTGAGCCCGCCGAGCTCCGCCGACACCCGCGCGCAATGCTTGGTCATCGGCCGAGTTCCGGCGTCGAACTGGGTGACGCCGCCCTCGTCCTCGAGGTAGTAGACGTTCATCGCGCCCCGGATGTCGCCGGCGAGGCGCCAGACGCCGTCGGCGACCTTCTCGGGCTGCGGGGCCATCCGGGGCCACCCTAAGGCATCTCACGTGGTTGACTCCAACGGATGCCCACGATCTGGAAGCTGGCGATGGCGATCCTGATCGTCTGCCTGGTTGCCTCCATCGTGATCGGGACGGTGCGGCTCGTCAGCCTCTGATTGCCGGTTAGTATCAGCCGCCCAGCGCGATCCAACCAGGAGGAGAGTGATGTTCGGCCGCATAGTCGTTGGCACTGACGGGTCCGACACCGCTTCCGAAGCGGTGCGCCAGGCGACCGAGCTGGCGAAGGCCACCGGCGCGAGCCTCGACATCGTCAGCGCGTTCGAGCCGATCTCGCGCGAGCGCCTGCGCGAGGAGGCCGGGGAGGTGCCGGGCGACATCGCCCACGCGGTCGGGCCGCGTGAGGACGTCAACCAGATCCTCGAAAGCGCGTGTCGCGAGGCGAAGCAGGCCGGCATCGAGGTCCAGCAGCATCCCCGCGAGGGCGAGCCGGCGGACGCCCTCCTCGACGTCGCCGAGGAGGTGGGAGCCGATCTGATCGTCGTCGGCAACAAGGGCATGACCGGCGCCAAGCGATTCCTGCTCGGAAGCGTCCCGAACAAGGTCTCCCACCACGCGCCGAGCGGCGTGTGGATAGTGCGCACGACCTGACCGCGACGAGGAGTTCATGGAGCTGGCCCTCCGCGAGGCGGAGGGCTGCGTCGAGCACGGCGACGTGCCGATCGGGGCCGTCGTCGCACGCGGCGAGGAGGTGCTGGGGAGCGCGGGAAACGAGCGCGAGCTGCGCGGGGACCCGACCGCGCATGCGGAGGTGCTCGCGCTTCAGCAGGCTGCCGCCCGATTGGGCGGCTGGCGGATCGCCGACGCGACGCTCTACGTCACGCTCGAGCCGTGCGCGATGTGCGCGGGCGCGATCGTCCTGGCGCGGGTTCCGCGGGTGGTGTTCGGCGCCGACGATCCGAAGGCGGGCGCCGCCGGAAGCGTCTTCGACGTGCTCGGCGAGCCGCGGCTCAACCATCGTCCCGAGGTCACCTCAGGCGTGCTGGCCGACCGGTCCGCCGCGCTTCTGCGCGAGTTCTTCAGCGACCGCCGAGCGCCTTGAGCCGGTCCGAGTAGGCCACCGGATAGGGCTCGGGTCGCTCGTCGCCGCTCGCGCGCCTCAGCTCCTCCGGCAGGGCGGCGAGCTGGGTGGCGGTGCGCGCGCGGATCTCCTCCAGCGATTCCTCGAGCACGACCTCGCCGTCGCGCATCGCAGGAACGAGCAGCGGGGTGCCGTCGAGGTCCTCGTCGACGGCGGCGATCACGTCCGCCGCCATGTGCCCCCCCTCGAACCGGCGGAAGACCTGCTTCGCTCCCGGGAGCGTCTCCTTCTCAGGTGAGCGCTTGGCGACGCCGCGCCAGCCTCCCGGCAGGTCGGCCTCGCCGCGGCGGTCGGCGACCAGCTTGTAGACGCCGTTGAGGACCGGCGAGTCGCGGCTGGTGCCGAGGTCGGTTCCTACCCCCCAGACGTCGATCGGAGCGCCCGCGGCGACGAGCTCGGCGATCCGGCCCTCCTCGAGATCGCCGCTGGCGGCGACGAGCGCATCGGTCATGCCGGCGTCGTCGAGGATCCTGCGGGCGGCCCGCGCGAGCGTCTCGAGGTCGCCGGAATCGAGTCGCACCCCGCGGAGGGGGATTCCCGTCCCGCGGGAGGCCTCGATCGCGTTCCGCACGCCGGCCTCGGTGTCGTAGGTGTCGACCAGCAGGATCGTGTTCTGAGGGTGGTCCTCGAGGAACGCGCGAAAGGCTTCCGACTCGTGGTCGAAGGAAAGGACGTACGAGTGCGCCATCGTTCCGACCGGTCGCAGCCCGTAGCGCATCGCCGCGGCCACGTTCGAGGTCCCGCCGCAGCCGGCGACGGCGGCCGACCGGGCCACCTTCATCGCTGCGTCCGCGCCGTGGTCGCGGCGGGGCGAGAAGTCGATCACCGAGTCGCCGCCGCCGGGCTCGCCTCCGCCCGCCGCGAGCACCACGCGCGCGGCCTTGGTCGCGACCATGGTCTGGAAGTTGAGCTGGTTGAGGAGGAGCGTCTCGAGAAGCTGAGCCTCGATCCGGGGCCCCGTGACGCGGAGGATCGGCTCGTCCGCGAAGCAGATCGTGCCCTCGGGGATCGCCTCGACGTCGCCGGAGAAGCGGAAGCCGGCGAGCCGCTCGAGGAAGTCGCCCGCGAAGCCGAGCGACGCCAGGTAGGCCAGCTCGGGCTCGGCGAAGCGAAGCTCGGAGACGAGCCGCAGCACCGGCCCGACCCCGGCGCACAGGAGCCAGTCGCGGCGCGGCGGCAGGCGGCGCGCGAAGAGCTCGAATACCGCCGGTTCGTCCATCCCCCGAATGTGGTAGCTGGCGGTCATCGCCAGCTCGTACAGATCGGTGAGCAGCGCGGCCTGCTCCGGGCGGAGCAGGCCCGGATCGCTCGGATCGGGCGGAGGGATCGGCTGGTCTGGCATGCCCGGGAGACCCTAAGAGACCGACAGCGCCGTTTCGGAGGCGAGGATGCGGGTAGAGCCTGACAGTGTCGGCTCAGCTCGACGAGCGTGCGCTGGAGCTTTCGCTCTCCGCCGTGTCGGAGAGCGTCGCGAAGGCGCGGCACGCCGCAGCCGACTTCGCTCGCGCCCACGGAGCCAATCCCGACGACATCGCCCTCGCGGTATCCGAGGCGGTTTCGAACGCGGTCCTGCACGCGTTTCGCGGCGTCGCCCCCGGCAACATCGACATTCGCGCCTTCCCCGACGGCGATTCGGTCGTGATCAGCGTCTCCGACGACGGCGTCGGCGTGACCCCCAACCCGGACAGCCCGGGCCTGGGACTGGGACTCGCCCTGATCGGCTCCCTCTCCCAGGGCGTCGAGCTCCGCAAGGAGGGACACGGCACGACCCTCGTCATGCGCTTCCCCCGCGCCGCCTGAGTAGTACTGCCACGGCCGGTTAGAGTGGCGCGGTTGAAGCGCTTGGCCTCGCTAGCCACCTGCGCTGCTATCGCGCTGGGCTTGGCGGGCTGCGGTGAGTCGTCCGACGACGACACGGACGCCGCCTCGGAGCAGGAGGCGATGGTGGGCTCAATTCGTGAGTGCCTCCAGGAGGCCGGATACGACGATCTCACCGAGCCCAATCCGGGACAGGTTGCCGTCGATCTCTCCGAGGACAGCGTCGTGACGCTGACCGTCGAGGCCGACGCGGGCCAGGCCGCGGACCGGGTCGCGGCGGCCGAAGAAGGCGCCGGCGAGTTCGGGGCCGGGATCGAGACGAAGGGGGAGGCGGTCGGATCCGTCGCGGTCGTCTCCGGCGGGCCGGTCGACGACTCCGAGTTCGAGAGCATCAGGGCGTGCGCCTCCGGTGGGACCGGCGCCACCGGCGAGGCCGGCGCCGAGCCCTCGACCCCCGAAGCCCCCGCCCCGCCCGCAGCCGAGGTGAAGAGGGCGCGCTCGTGCATCTCCGACCAGGGCTACACGCCGGTCCCGAGCCTCGCCACCCCGGAGGGCGGCAAGCAGATCGACGTCCGCGCCGGCCCGGTCGCCGTCGTCGGGGCGATCGAGCTCTATGCCGAGGAGCCCGACGCGGCGGCGGCCGAGAAGAGAAACAAGCGGGCAGTGGACGTCCTCGTGGCCCGCGAGAGAACCTCCGTCCTGAGCGTCCTCAACAACAACAAGCAGGCGTTCGCCAAGCTCAGGGCCTGTCTCTGAAGAGATCCTTCAGTTCCCGCATCATCGGCCGCGGCCGCTCGAAGACGTCTTCCCAGGTGTAGTGGCGAAATTCGTCGCCGCGCGCATACGCTTGGCGCTCGCGGCGCCGATCCTCCTCCCAGGCGTGGCGGGAGGCGTGGTAGCGATAGCTGTCGAGCTCAACCGTGAGCCCTTGCTCGGGCCAGCGGCAATCGACGCGGCGTCCACCGGCGGGACGGTTGGTCTCGGGCAACGGTAGCCCGGCCTCGCGTAGGCGCTCGAGGAAGCGCGCTTCGAGCTTGCTCAGGGTGACCTGCTCCTCCCCGCGGATGATCCGGCGCAGCTTGGACGCTCCGGGGCTGTTCGGCCGCCTTGCGAGCACGGCTTCCACCTCTGCCGGCGTCGTGCGATAGCGCACTCCAGCCTCGTGGCAGGCACGGGAGAGGGCTCGTAGGGGCAGGGTTGCGGCGAGATCGACGAGGGTTCGGGGGACCGACGTGATCGGGATCCCGCGCGATCGGGTCACGTCGCGCGGATCGAGCGTGCGGCAAATGCTCGTCTTCACGCCCTTCACTGTCCTGTCGGATGGCACGAGCAACCTCCGGCTCCGGCGCCTTCACTCTCACGAGGCCCCAGATGTGGCCGGCCGCGGCTCCGCAGAGCGCAGCTCCGTCGCCGCAAGCTTTCACCGCGGCCAGGTATCGCGCCTCGACGCTCGGTGCCCGGTGGCCGACGCGGTAGACGCCGCGATACTCGCGAAGCAGGGCTCCGCATCGGACCCGCTGCTTGACCTCCCCCTCCGTGACCCCGGCCTCGAGCAACTCCGCCCGCGTCACGACACCATGGGCCGCGCTCGCCAACCGCGCGAGCATTGAGTCCGCTGTTCGGACTTTTGGTCGCACCACAACCATAAGCCCGACAGCGGCGGCGTGCTCGCCGCGGCTCCGAGCGGGCGCGAGCGGAGAGGGTGGGATTCGAACCCACGAGGCAGCGTTAACCGCCCACGCGATTTCCAGTCGCGCACCTTAAGCCACTCGGTCACCTCTCCGAGGGGGCTCGACGATAGCGAGCGGGGACCGACCGATTGGACAAAGGGAAGGGCCCATGTCTCGACACGAGGCCAAAGACACGGGCCCTCTGCACGCCTACCTTGCGAGTCGGATTCGGCTACCCCAAGGAGGGCGTGACAGATGAAACGAGCATATCTCGCGGCGGCGGCTGTCGCCGTGTTCGCGCTTTTGGCGCTCCCGGGCCCGGCCTCGGCCGCCGTCCCGGACCAGATCGACAAGCTCAAGCTCGGGCTTGGCGACACCGAGATCGCGTTGAACACGATGTGGGTCATCGTCGCGGCCGTGCTCGTGATGTTCATGCAGGCGGGGTTCCTGCTGCTCGAGGTCGGCTTCTCGCGGATGAAGAACGCGGGCGCCGGAGTGGCGAAGATCTTCGTCAACTTCTCGGTCGCATCGCTCGCCTACTGGGCGGTGGGGTTCGCGCTCGCCTGGGGCGGCGCCGGCCTGATCGCCGGCGATGCCGGGTTCTTCCTCGACATCGGCTCGACGCCGGAGGCGGCGGCGGCCCAGATCCCGTTCCTCGAGACGTACGCGATCAGTCCAGCCGCGTTCCTGTTCTTCCAGTTCGTCTTCTGCGCCGTCTCCCTGGCGATCGTCTGGGGCACGACGCTCGAGCGGATCAAGTTCAGCGCCTACCTGATCTACGCCGTGATCTTCGCGGCGGTGCTGTATCCGGTGATCAGCCACTGGATCTTCGGCGGCGGCTGGCTGCAGGTCAACATCGGGATGCAGGACTTCGCCGGCTCGACGGTGGTCCACCTGATCGGCGCCACCGGCGCGCTCGCGGCCCTGCTCCTGCTCGGCCCGCGGCGGGGCAAGTACGACGCCGAGGGCAAGCCGCGGGCGATCCCGGGGCACTCGATGCCCCTGGTCGGCCTCGGCGTGCTGATCCTCTGGCTCGGCTGGTTCGGGTTCAACCCAGGCTCGACCCTGGGCGCCTTCGGTGACGCGGCGTCGGGGATCGGCAACCGGTTCGCCGAGATCGCGCTGATCACCAACCTGGCCGGCCGCCGCCGGCGTCGTCGCCGCGGTCAGCACGATGTACCTGCTGCGCCGCACGATCGACATCGGCATGGCCGGCAACGGGGCGATCGCCGGCCTGGTCGCGATCACCGCTCCGTCCGGCTACGTCGAGTTCTGGGCGGCGCCGATCATCGGCGCGGTCGGCGGCGTGATCGTCGTCGTCGGAGTGCTGGCGATCGAGAAGGTGCTCGACGACCCCGTGGGAGCGCTCTCGGCGCACGGCCTCGCCGGCGTCTGGGGGACCCTCTCCTGCGGCCTGTTCACGGCGCCGCGGTTCGCGGAGTTCAACGCGGTCGGTGACGCCGGGCTCTGGTACACCGGCAGCTTCGACCAGCTCGGCGCCCAGGCGCTCGGGGTCGCGGCGGCGTTCGGGTGCGTGTTCATCGCCTCGATCGCGGTGTTCGGCCTGATCAAGGCGACGATCGGCCTGCGCGTCTCGGACGAGCAGGAGGAGGCCGGGCTCGACATCACCGAGCACGGCATGTACGGCTACCCCGAGCAGTTCATCCCACAGCCCGAGTACGGGCTCGGAGCTCCCGGCGCCCCGGCGCCCGCGGCGCCGAGGGGTGCGCCCGCGCCCGCGCCAGCAACCCAGATGGCGGCCGACGAGCCGTCCCGTGCCTAGGAGGAGGTGAACCGCATGAAGAAGATCGAGGCGTTCATCCGCCACGAGGCGTTCGAGCCGATCCGGGCCGACCTGCTCGAGAGGGGCTTCCCGTCCCTCTCGATCGGGGAGGTCAAGGGCTCCGGGCGCCAGAAGGGCATCGTCGAGCACTATCGGGGCTCGGCCCTGACCGTCCACGTGCGACCGAAGCTGAAGCTCGAGGTCGTCGTCGAGGACAAGGACAAGGGCCTCGTGGTCGAGACTATCCTCCGGCACGCGCGGACCGGCGAGGTCGGCGACGGGAAGATCTTCGTCTCCCCAGTGGAGGAGGCGATCAGGATCCGCACCGGCGAGGAGGGCGAGGAGGTCCTCCAGGCGCACGAGCCGCAGGAGGTCGCGGCCTAGAGGAGAGCAGGCGGAGGCGGTGCGCGGAGCGCCCGACGATGGGCCCCCGCACACCGCCGACGCCGGAACGAAAGGAGCAGCGAGGAAATGGCAATCGCAACCAAGCCTGGGACGTCCGAAGGAGGACGTCCTGCGTCAGGTCACTGACGACGGCGTCGAGTTCATCCGCTTCTGGTTCACCGACGTCCTCGGCCAGCTGAAGAGCTTCGCCGTGGGTCGCGAGGAGCTCGACGAGGCCCTCGAGGAGGGCATGGGCTTCGACGGGTCGTCGATCACCGGCTTCAACGCGATCGAGGAATCGGACATGATCGCGATGCCCGATCCGAGCACCTACTCGGTGTTGCCGTGGCGCGACCACTCCGACAAGGGGAACGTCGCGCGGATGTTCTGCGACGTGCTGAAGCCGGGCGGCGAGCCCTACGAGGGCGACCCCCGCTACGTGATGCGCCGGGCGCTCGCGCGGATGGAGGAGATGGGCTTCGACACCTTCTACCTCGGGCCGGAGCTCGAGTTCTTCCTCTTCGCCTCCGACGAGCTCGGGGAGGACGGGGTGCCGACGATCCTGGACAAGGGCGGCTACTTCGACCTGACCACGCTCGACGCCGCGTCCGACTTCCGTCGCGACACGGTCAACGCGCTGAAGCGGCTCGGGATCCCGGTCGAGTACACCCACCACGAGGTCGGCCCGTCGCAGCACGAGATCGACATGCGCTTCGCCGAGGGCCTGCGCATGTGCGACAACGCGATGACCTACCGGATCGTGGTCAAGGAGGTGGCGCAGGAGCACGGCGCCTACGCGACCTTCATGCCGAAGCCGTTGTTCGGTGAGAACGGCTCCGGGATGCACACGCATCAGTCGCTGTTCACGGGCGACACCAACGCGTTCTACGACGCTGAGGGTGGCCACCACCTCTCGGACGTGGCGCGCAGCTACATCGCCGGGCTGCTCACGCACGCGCGCGAGATCTCGGCGCTGTTCGCCCCGACGGTGAACAGCTACAAGCGGCTCGTGCCGGGCTACGAGGCGCCGGTCTACTCCGCCTGGTCGCAGCGCAACCGCTCGGCCCTGGTCCGGGTGCCGGTCTACCACCCCGGCAAGGAGAAGGCGACGCGGTGCGAGCTGCGCTGCCCCGATCCCTCCTGCAACCCCTACCTCACCTTCGCGGCGATGCTCCACGCGGGCCTCGACGGGATCGAGAAGGGATACGAGTGCCCGGAGCCGATGGAGCGCAACCTCTATGACCTCACGGTCGAGGAGCGAGAGCACCGAGGGATCGAGCAGCTCCCGGAGACGCTCGGAGAGGCGATCGAGGAGCTCGCCCACTCCGACCTGGTCCGCCGGGCGCTCGGCGACCACGTGTTCGAGCGCTACGTGGAGATCAAGCGCGCCGAGTGGGAGGAGTACCGGATCCAGGTCTCCCGTTGGGAGCTGGACCGCTACCTCCCGGTGATCTAGGCGAGGTCCACACCCCGGAGCCTGAGGCGGCCGGATGCGAGACCTGCAGGCGAGAATGCTCGCGGCGGTGCTGACGGCGCGGGGCTCCGGGGGGTGGCCGAGCTAGGCGGCATCGGAGGCCGGCGGGCCGGTGGCGATCGTGCTGCCGGCCCGCGGCCTCGCCGCCGCGCTCGGCCGGCGAGCCGCCGGCGAGGTCGTCGACTACGTCGCGGCGCGGGTGCGCGGCGAGGCGGCCGAGCGGCCCGGCTCGGTCGAGGACGAGCTCGCGGTCCTCGCGGGCGAGGAGGAGATCGGCGCGGTCGATCGGCTCTGCCGCGTCAAACGGCAACGGGCCCGCGGCCGCTGAAGCTCGACCTCGGCGAGGTGCTGCGCTCGGCGGCGACCGCGGCGCTCGCCGAGGTCGCCGCGACCGATGCCGCGACCGGCTCGCCGAGGACCTGCGCGGCGGCCTCTCGAGGACCTGCGCTCCGAGCGCATCGACGCTCGAGGAGATCGTCCGCCGCGCCGCACGGGTCGGGCTGCGACCTGCGAGCCGGCGCGGTCGGTCCTCGCCGCCGAGATCAGATCGCGGGAAGCCGCGCGTTCGCCGCTGCGCTCGTGACGAGCGAGTGGCCGGGGGCGATCGCCGAGCCGCTCGACGGCGACACGGCTGCTGGCGCTGCTGCCGGGGCGCGAGCCGGCGACGACGGGGCCGGCGCGCGCGCTGGCCGACGCCCGACGCGGCGCGGAAGATCGCCGGCCGCCTGCGCAGCCACGGTCCGGCCGCCTTCTCCTCGTACTGCGCCGAGCTAGGCGAGCTCCGCCGCGCGGTCCGCGAGGCCGAGCTGGCGCTCGAGGTCGTCGCCCGCGACGAACGCCTCGCCGAGCAGCTCCAGGGCGGGATCGGCGAGGGCGTCTACCGGCTGCTGTTCCGCGCCCTCGCCTCGAGCCCGGAGGAGGTCCGAAGCTTCTACCGAGGACACGGTCGAGCCGCTGGTCGAGCACGACTCGCGACTACCGCACCGACCTGCTCGGAACGCTCGAGTCCTACCTCGCCAACGACTGCAACACGAACGCCACCGCCCGCGCCGTCTTCGCCCACCGCCACACCGTCGCTCACCGGCTGGACCGGATCCGCGAGCTGACCGGCCTCGATCCCTCGGTCGGCGAGGATCGCGAGCGCCTCGGCCTCGGCGTGAAGGCCTACAGGATCCTGGCGCCGACGCTGCCCGCGCTGAGCAGCGCCTGCGGCGGGGAGCGCCGTGGCGGGGGGCGCGCTCGAGCTCGCCGAGCGCGGAGGCGAAAAGCCCGCCAGCTCGCCGGCCTCGGGGAGAGCGCGCGGGGTCGGCGTGGACGGCGAGTGGAGGCGCTCGCGGTAGCTGAGCACGCCGACCGAGAGCAGGTGGGCGTCGGCGAGCGGGATCACCGGGAGAGATGTCCTCGACCATCGCGCCGGCGGCGAACAGCGGGGCGCCGGGCCCGGGCACGTTGGAGACAGTCAGGTTGTAGAGGCGCGGGCTCGCGGCGAGGCGCGCGGCGCGGTCCTTGAGGAAGCCCGGGCAGCACCGAGGTCGAGCGCAGGATCGCCTCCGAGCCGTCGATCGCGGCCGGAGTCGCTTCAGCTCCTGGGTCTGGGAGTGGATCAGCGACGACGCGGCGGCATCGCCGAGGGCTCGTTGCACGGCAGCTCGATGAAGGCGAACGTGATCCGGTTGCCGTCCGGTCGCTCCCCTCGCCGCGGACGCTGACCGGGACCATCGCGCGCAGAGTCCGTGGGGCGACTCGTCGCACGGTCGCCGCGAAGCGGCGCAGGGCGCCGGCCGCCAGGCGCGAGGACGACGTCGTTCAGCTTCACGTCGAGGCGCCGCTTGAGCGCGTGCAGGCGCGGCAGCGGGAGATCGGCGCGTGACCAGGGTCCGGGCGCGGGCCGAGCCGGCGGTTGAGGTAGGAGGGTGGGGCGGGGTTGAGCGCGTCCTCGGCGATCGACAGCGCCGCCCGGCGCATGGTCTGGGCGACGCTCGCGGTGCGACCCGGGGCCAGCGCCCAGCGTGGCCACGCCTGCCGCGCCGCGCGGAACTGGTCGAGCGCGGTGTCGGCGACGGCGTCGACGGCGACACGCATGCCCGGCGGCCGCCGGGCTCCGGCTCCCAGGCCGAGGCCTCCGTGGGCTCGACCTCAGGGGAGCCGATCGAAGAGCAGCATCCCCAGCTCGACCGCCGCGATCCCGTCGACCATCGCGTGGTGCACCTTGCCGGCGATCGCTGCGCGGTCCCCTCCAGCTCGCGGCACGACGAGGATCTCCCAGAGCGGCCGCGACGCGGTCGAGCTGGCGCGAGAGGAACTCGTCGCAGAGCTCGCGCAGCTCGCTTTCGTTGCGGCGACCGTGGACCACCTGACGTGTGAGGTGAGGTCGAAGTCGTGGTGGTCCGACCACGCCGGCTCTCCGAGCGGCAGCGGCCGGACCACCTGGCGGAACGCGGCGCGAGGTGAAGCCGCGCCGCGATCCGCGCTTCGACAGCAGCTCCGCGTCCAGGGCACTTGCGCCTCTGGGGAGGCGTAGACGCGAGAGCCATCCCACGTGCATGTGGGCGGAAGGCGTCTCCACGCGGAGAAACGAGGAGTCGAGCGTGGAGAGCCTGTCCATCGGAGCGAAGGTGCTTTCGCTACGAGCGCTGAGAGAACCGCCGCGGCGGTCCCGCTTTCCGGCGATTCGGTGTACCAGACGGTCGAACTCGAGCGAAGATGAGCCGCGGGCAACCAAAAGGAGAAGTGATGGCAACGATAGAGTATGAGGAGCTGATCCGCGAGAGGGGAGGAGTGGAGCAGAGGAGATGGTCTCGGTGGAGCGCGCGAGGGCTACGCGGTGCTGAAGATGCAGGACGGAGAAGCTGAACGTGCTGAGCGTGGGCTGATGATGCAGACGCGTCGCAGCTACGGAGGAGCTCGTCGCCGACTACGAGGCGCGGGCGATAGTGCTCACGGCGCTGGAAAGGCATTTTCGACGGCGGCGATCTGAGGCTGATGAAGACGAGCGACAGAGCATCTTGCGGACCTCGAAGGCGATGGCGGGTCGTATGAGGTCTGGCGCTGGATCCGCGAGCAATTCGGCGGCATGTCGCGGTTGATCGCGAACGCGGACAAGGCGTTCGTCGCCGCGATCGACGGAACCGCGGCCGGCGTGGGTCTCGCTTCGCGCTCACCTGCGATTCATCGTGCTCGCCGAGAGCGGGCGATGCTCGTGCCGGCATTCGGTCGTCTCGGCCTGATCCCCGAGGTGGGTACGAGCTGGGCGCTGACGCGCGGGGTGGGCTACCAGCGCGCTTCGAGTTGCTACGTGGGCGGCGAGCACGTCACCGCGGAGCAGGGCGCTGAGCTCGGGCTCGTCAACCATGTCGTTCGCGGCGACGAGCTGCTGCCCGTCGCCCGCGAGTGGGGCGAACGGATCGCGGCTCTGCCGCCACACGCGGTGGGGGTGGCGAAGCCGCTTCTGCGAACGGTCGCCGACATGCCGTGGGAGCACGCGCTGCGCATGGAGGAGTTCGTCGAGCCGACCTGCTTCACAACCGCGGCGTTCGCATGAAACGTGGACGCACTCCTCGCGAACCGCTGACCACAACCTAAACGGGGTCAGACCCCCTTTAGTTAGTGCGGGGGCCTCGGGAGGCGCTCGAGGGCGGACGCCATGCGGCACCCCGGGCCCAAAGCCTCAGCCGGGCACGAGCTCCAGGTAGCGCCCGCCGCGGAGCCCATAGGAGCGAAAGTGATGATCGAGCGAGAAGACCACGCGTAGGTCTCGTTGCTCGGCGAGGGCAACGAGCGTGGCGTCGGCGAGGTCCATCGGCTGATCGCGATACCTCCGCATCAACTCGGCGGACCGCGAGGTCGACTCGGGCGAGAGCTCGGCGAGGAGTAGGACTTCGCGTTCGACGAGCTTCCAGAGCGCCGCTTGTGCACGCCAGCCCCCAGCGCGCCCGAGGAGGTAGATCGCCTCGGTGAAGGCGGGCCAGGTAGTCACCATCGGCAGCGCCAGCTCGTCCAGCGCGCCACGGCACCGGTCGTGATCCGCCTCGCCCGCGTCGATCAGCGCGATCAGGGGGCCGGCGTCGGTGAGCGTCACCCGGGGCCGCGGTCCTTCGCGAGCAGCTCGCCGAAGGCGCCGCCCGAGCGCCGGGCACGCCCGCCGCCGGAGTGGATCGTGCCGATCACCTCGCCGAGCTGGTCGCTGGGACGCTCCGCGAGAACGCGCTCGGCGCGCTCGGCGCCGGCTCGGCGCAGAAACTCGGACACGCTGGTCCCCTCCCGCGTCGCAGCCGCCCGAACGCGATCATCGAGTTCCGGATCGAGTCTCAAACTTCTCACGGAGCCATTGTATTACGACTAACGTACACGTATTACGTAGATCGCGCTCCGCTGCGAGCGTTGCTGCCGTCCGCAGATCGGAGATCGCTCGATCGGCGACCGCGCCGACGAAGCCGTTGCCTGTCGCACCGCGTCCTCGCCGGCAGCCTCCGCGACGGGTGCACGCTCCCCGCCAGCATCTCGATCGAGCACGGCTGCCGGCTCCTCGCCCGGAAACGCTGACTCCGGAAGCGCGTCGAGCAACGAGCCGAGTGTGTCGCTGAGCGGATGCCGTAGCACCTCCTCGACGAAGGCTTGGACTTCAGCTTGATCGATCTGCACGTCAACCGGTAAAGGCGCCGAGCGCCCAAACTCTCCCCCCGGCCGAAGCGGAAGCTCGCGGCTCAGGTCAGCGCGGGCGCCTCGGGGAGGCGCTCGAGCGCGGACGCCATGTCCGCCTCGGAGAACTCGAGGTCCTCGAGGTTGCCGGCGAGGTAGGCCTCGTAGGCGGACATGTCGAAGTGGCCGTGGCCGGAGAGGTTGAAGAGGATCACCCGCTCGGTGCCCTCCTGCTTCGCCTGCTCGGCCTCGTCGAAGACTGCGCGGATCGCGTGGGCGGGCTCGGGGCCGGGGATGATGCCCTCGCAGCGGGCGAACCGCACGGCCGCGTCGAACGCCTTCGTCTGGGCGATCGCCCTCGCCTCGATCAGCCCCTGCTTGACCATCGCCGAGAGGCTCGGGGAGTCGCCGTGGTAGCGCAGCCCTCCGGCGTGAACCGGCGGGGGGACGAAGTCGTGGCCGAGCGTGAACATCGGCATCAGCGGCGTGAGGCCCGCGGTGTCGCCGAAGTCGTAGCGGTACTCGCCGCGGGTCAGGGTGGGGCAGGCGGCGGGCTCGGCGGCGACGAACCGGGTGGGGCGGTCGTCGCGGAGCTTCTCGCGCACGAAGGGATAGGCGATGCCGGCGAAGTTCGAGCCCCCGCCGACGCAGCCGACGACCACGTCCGGGTACTCGCCGGCGTCCTCCATCTGCCGCAGGCACTCCGAGCCGATCACCGTCTGGTGCAGGCAGACGTGGCCGAGCACCGAGCCGAGCGAGTAGTTGGTGTCGTCCGAGGAGGCGGCGACCTCGACCGCCTCCGAGATCGCGATCCCGAGGCTGCCGGACTCGTGCTCGGCCTGGGCGCGGCCGGCCTCGGTGAGCTCGGAGGGCGAGCGGTGGACCGTGCCGCCCCAGGTCTCGATCATCGCCCGCCGGTAGGGCTTCTGGTCGTAGGAGATGCCGACCATGAAGACCTCGCACTCGAGCCCGAACATCTGGCAGGCGAGCGCCAGTGCCGAGCCCCACTGGCCGGCGCCGGTCTCGGTCGCGAGCTTGCGGATCCCGGCCTCGCGGTTGTAGTAGGCCTGGGCGACCGCGGTGTTCGGCTTGTGCGAGCCGGCCGGCGAGACCCCCTCGTACTTGTAGTAGATGTGCGCGGGGGTATCGAGCTCGCGCTCCAGCCGGCGGGCGCGGATAGAGCGGCGTCGGGCGCCAGAGCCTGAGGATCTCCCGGACCTCCTCCGGGATCTCGATCTCCGGCTCCGCCGAGACCTCCTGCTCGATCAGCGCCATCGGGAAGATCGGCGCCAGGTCCTCGGGGCCGAGCGGCTGCTTCGTTCCGGGGTGAAGCGGCGGCGCGGGCTCGCCGGGAAGGTCCGCCATCACGTTGACCCAGTGGGTCGGGATCTCGGACTCAGGCAGGGAGTACTTGAGCTGCTCCTGCATCCTCGGCGATCCTAACCGCGGCGGAGCCTCGCGCGTAACGTGAAGCGGGCCGCGCGGCTTTCGCCACGCGGCCCGCGTCGGTACGTCCCTGCGTTCGGGTTACTGCCCGGTCCGCGTCTGGGTCTGGGTGCCGCCGCCGTGACCGGAGTTCCCGGTCGACTCGCCGTCGGCGCTGGTGCCGGACTCCGACTGACCATTGCTGGTGCCGTTGGTGCCGGTCGACTCACCGCCGCTGCTCGTCCCGCCGGTGGTCGAGTCGCCCCTGGCGCTCGTCCCGTTGGTCCCGGTCGACTCTCCTGGCTCCCGGACGTGCCCTGGCTCGTCTCGCCGCGGGCGCTCGTACCGGTCGTGCTCTCGTCGTCGTCGCCGTTGCCCGGCCCCGAGTTGTCGTCGTCGAGGTCGTCGTCGTCCTCGTGTCCCGACCCCGGCCCGGAGCTGCCCTGCGTGACGCCGGAGCCGTCGTGGCCCGGCCCGGGCTCGCCGGATGCGGTCTGCACCCAGAGCAGCGGCATCGCGACGATCAGCGCGAATGCCAGCCCCAGGGCCAGCGCGCGGCGCGCGAGCGACGCGGGCTCGCGCTCGATCGCCGCCTCATCGGCGAGGTGCAGGTAGGCGTGCGGAGCGCCTTCGTGCTCCTTCAGTCCTCTCATCGAGTTCCTCCTTCTCGTGCAGGGGGTTCCCCATATCCCCGAAACACGAGCCGCGCGCCAAGATCACGCGGCCATCCGCCTACCCCACCGGGGGGAGGGGTCTGACCCCTTTGGGGACAGGTCAGGTCCGGGGGAGGGGTCTGACCCCTTTGGGGACAGGTCAGATCCCGCGGCGGCGTCCGAGCTTGACCCGGCTCGGCTGGCGCGCGACCGCCGGCTCGAGCCGCTCGGCGACCTCGGCGGCGCTCGGCCGATCGGCGGGCGCGGGGGAGAGCATCTCGCCGATCAGCTCGGCGACGTCGGCCGAGGCGGAGCTCGGCAGCGGCTCGGGCGGTGAGTGGAGCTGCGGAAAGCGGACGTTCGGATCGGGGCTCTCTCGCGCCCCCTTCTCCCGCGGGAAGGGCCGATGGCCCGAGATCGAGTGGTGCAGGGTCGCGCCGAGCCCCCAGACGTCGGCCGGAGATCCCATCGGCTCTCCGCCGTCGTCGACGCACTGCTCGGGCGCCATGTAGGCGTCGGTCCCGATCGGGCCGCGGCTCTTCGCCGCTCGCTCCAGCGAGCGGGCGATCGAGAGGTCGATCAGCCGCGGCGGGATCCCCATGATGATGTTGTCCGGCTTCACGTCGAGGTGGACGTAGCCGACCTGCTCGAGGTAGTGGAGCGCGCCGGCGACGTGCAGGGCGAGGGGCAGGAGCTGCTCGGGGGGCAGCGGGCCGCCGCGGCGAATCAGGCGGCGCAGCGAGGGCCCCTCGAGGTGCTCGATCATCAGGTGCGGATAGGTCCCGTCGAGCACCGCGTCGTAGCCGCGCACGATCACCGGATGGGCGATCCGGTCGAGCAAATCCGCCTCCTCGCCCAGATCGCCGAGCGCCCTCGCGTCCTCGGCCTGGTCGGGGCGCAGGATCTTGGCCACGCAGATCGCGTGCATCGTCTCGTCCCAGACGAGGAAGACCTCGTAGCGCTTGCCGCCCCCGAGCACCTTGAGGACCGTTCGCCCCTCGGCGATCGGCGCTCCCGCCTCGAGCTCCCAGCTCGCCCGTTCGCTCGACATCAGCGCAATCCTGACACCGCTTCCGCGAGCACCTCGGTGTGCCGGTCGACGTCTTCCGCACTCGTCGCCGGGCAGACCAGCGCCATGTTGTGAAACGGCGTCAGCAGCACCCCGCGGTTGTGCGCCTGCAGGTGCAGGTACTCCTCGAGCTCGGGGTCGCCGAGCCGCGCCGACTCCCCGCCGGTCCGCGGCGGGGACGGGGAGAAGCGGTACTCGGCCCGGGCGCCGAGCCTGGCGACGTGCCAGGGAAGCCGCGCGGCGGAGATCACCGAGTCGATCCCGTCCGCGAGCCGCTCTCCGATGCCGGTCATCCGGTCGAAGGCGCTCCTCGGTCAGCACCTCGCCGAGTGTCGCGCGGATCGCGGCTGCCGAGAGCGCGTTCCCGGCCAGCGTCCCGCCGATCCCGCCGACATCCTCGTAGTCGGCCTCCTCCTGGGCGGCGACGAGATCGGCGACCGCGGCGCTCATCCCGAAGGCGCCCGCGGGGACCCCGCCGGCGATCGCCTTGCCGATCGTCGAGCATGTCCGGCTCGAGGCCGTGGGCCGCGGTGAAGCCGCCGGGGCCGGCGCTGAAGGTGTGCGTCTCGTCGATCACCAGCAGCGTGCCGGTGGACCGCGTCAGCTCCCGCAACGTGTCGTGGAACCCGGGGTCCGGGAGGACGATGCCGATGTTGGTCAGGGCCGGCTCGGTGAGCACGCAGGCGACGTCCCCCTCGCCGAGCGCCCGCTCGAGCGCCGCCGGGTCGTTGAACTCGACCACGCGGGTGGTGGTCGCCGGGTCCACGGGTGGGCCGACGTTTCCCTCGCGCGGGCCGGCACTCCCGTCGGGCCGCAGCGTGATGAACGCCTCGTCGACGGTGCCGTGGTAGCAGTAGTTGAAGACCAGGATCCTCGGCCTGCCCGTGATCTCGCGCGCGAGCCGGATCGCGAAGCGGTTGGCGTCGGTCGCCGAGAGCGTGAGCTGCCAGCGCGGCAGCCCGAAGCGGCGCGGCCAGCTCCTCGGCCGCGGCGATCGAGTCCTCGCTCGGCAGCATCGTCGTCGCGCCGCGGCCCGCCTGCTCGGGCGACGGCCTCGACCGTCGGTCGCGGAGCATGGCCGGCCATCGCGCCGGTGTCGCCGAGGCAGAGGTCGACGTACTCGTTGCCGTCGACGTCCGTCACCCGCGCCCCCTCGGCCTGGGCGAGGAACACGGGATGCCCGCCCGCCCAGCGCGCCATCCAGCTCATCGGCACGCCCGCCAGAAGCGAGCCGCGCGCCCGCTCGAACAGCTCCCGCGAGCGCGGATGGCGCTCGGCGAACAGCGCCCGCTCGCTCTCGATCAGCGCGGCGAGCCTTGTCGCGATCGATGCCGCTCTCGTCCCCGATCGCACGAGTCTAGGATTCGCCCGTGCCCGAGAACGGGACCTGGAACGTCTACCTCGCCGGGGAGATCCACTCCGACTGGCGCGAGCGGATCGCCGAGGGGGTCCGCGAGGCCGGTCTGCCGGTGAAGCTGTCCGGCCCGGTCACCGACCACGGCGCCTCCGACGACGTCGGCGTCGACATCCTCGGCGGCGAGGACGAGAAGTTCTGGCACGACCACAAGGGCGCGGGGGTCAACGCGATCCGCACCCAGAACCTGATCCGCTCGGCCGACGTGGTCGTGGTCCGCTTCGGCGAGAAGTACAAGCAGTGGAACGCCGCGTTCGACGCGGGCTACGCCGCGGCTCTGGGCAAGCCGCTGGTCAGCCTCCACCCGCCCGACCACGATCACGCGCTCAAGGAGATCGACCGCGCCGCGATGGCGACCGCGGAATCGCCGGAGCAGGTCGTGGAAATTCTCCGCTACGCGACCGTCAAGGAGTAGCGAAGCGCCGCTAGCCTTTCCCCCCGACCCCCGGAGGGGTGCCGGAGCGGTTGAACGGGGCGGTCTCGAAAACCGTTAGGGGCTCTTGGGTCCCTCGTGGGTTCGAATCCCACCCCCTCCGCTACAAGCTGGAAACGCCCCGGCGGTGCGTTTCACGCGCGCTGAAGTTCGAGCCCCGGCGAGGTCACGCGGGACAGGACGTACGGTTCCCGAAATTCCCTTTATGGTCGTATCCGACACCTAACCCACTAACGAGGGGGTTCGAAGTGGACAAGCCGACTGGTCCTCGGACACTCACGCTTGAAGCGGATGCGCCGGTTGACGACTTGTGCGACATGTCGAAGCGCGCTTACAACTCTGCGAGGCGTGGCAAGCTCGCCTATCAGGCCCTTGTCTTCCTGATGGCAGTGGCCCTGGCGGTGGCGGCAATTTACGCCGTGGTTTCGTTCAGCGACGAGGAGGAGGCTCGAGGTCTGCTGGGTGTGATCACCTCGGTTGGTTCTCTGCTGGTAGGAGGGTTTTTTGCGGCTCTGGCTAAGTCGGCGTCGACCGACGCCGACGCGATGTGGGAGCGGGTTGTCAAGTTCTGCTCGAATGACTAGGGGCCTGCTTCTCGTCGTCTCTATGAAGAAGGGCCGGCTGTCAAGTAGCGGTTGATGGTTGGCGGGCCTCCTCTCGCTCGATGGCGGGAGCGGCGCTCATGTCTCTATGGCCTCCTCGTCGGGAGGATCAGGCGAAATTGGATCGTTCGCTCGCGGGCGCATGTCCTGGAGGGCGATCAGGTCGCCAGACGCTTCGCGGCGCCTCTGGGAGCGAACTCCCTCGTGGGTTCGAATCCCACCCCCTCCGCTCTATAAGCCGCGGATAGGATGTGCTCAGATCCTGAATGGGTGATCGAGGGCACGTCACGGAAGAGCACTTTGCCCGCGTGTCGGGGCATCGCAGGAGGCGGCTCGCGGTCCTCGTCACGGCGCTGATCGCGGCGGCAGGGATATCGATCCCGGCGCAGGCGAGGACCGCGGCTGACCCCAGCGCCGGAGTGCGGGGGACTGATCTCACCGGGCTCGCGGCGTCGCTGCTCACGCGCCCGAGCGCCGTGCGGGGCACCGATGGACGCCATCACATCGCCTATGAGCTTGTTTTGACGGGCACGACGCCGTTCGCCGTCGACGTCGAGCAAGTCGAGGTTCGCGATGCCGAAACCGACCGCGTGCTGCTCTCGCTTGCGGGAGATGCACTGTCCTCCAGGATGAATCCGGTCGGCGGCGCGCCGGCGGGGGTGACGCCAGCCGCCACGACGCTGCTCGGCCCTTCCGGTTCGGCGATCGTATGGCTCGACGTCGGAGTGCAACGGAAGGCGAGCCTGCCCGACGTCCTGGAGCATCGCGTTGTCGCCTCCACCAGCCCGCCGCCGGGCGAACAATCAGTACAGTTTTCAAGCTTGGTCGGTCGCGTCTCGCTCGGGGCGCAAGAGCCGCTGAAGCTGGGTCCGCCGGTGCGCAGCGGCATCTGGGGGGCGGGCGAGGGGTGCTGCGACAACAACACACATCATCGTCGGGGCCTGCTCGCCGTGGACGGCAACCTGGTCGTCCCCCAACGCTTCGCCATTGATTGGATGATGCTCGATGAGCAACATCGGGCCTGGGTCGGAGACCCCCACCGTTTGTCCAGCTACCTCAGCTACGGCCAGCCCTTGATCGCCGCGGCTGCTGGAAAGGTGGTTACCGCCCGCGACGAATTCCCGGATCAACCGCCGCCGGACAATCCAACGCCGCCGCCGTTCGCCGACCTCCCCGGCAATCACGTCACGCTGCGCGTCGGGCCGGAGAGATACCTGATCTATGCACACATGCAGCCCGGCTCCGTCCGAGTCCGCGTCGGAGAGCGCGTTCGCCGTGGCCAGGTGCTGGGAAAGCTCGGTAACAGCGGCAACTCGGCCACGCCACACCTCCATCTCCAAGTCCAGACCACGCGCAGCTTCGCCAGCGACGGCCTGCCGTTCGTCTTCGAACGCTTCCGGCTCCTCGGCCAGATCACCAGCCCGGACCTCTCGGACGAGGTCCTCGGCCTGCGGCCCAACGGAGAGCTGCCATTCGCCCCTGCCGATGAGCCGGGTACACGCCGCGACCAGATGCCGCTCGATCGCAGCGTCGTGCGCTTTCCGGACGCGAGGTAGCTGACGCGGGAAACGGGGGCCGGTCGGGGTCCAGCTGGACGGCGACGGGCGACGGCGCGGGCCGCCTAGCCGAAGCCCGGATCGAAGGGCTGTTGGTCCGACTGGCAGACCGAACCGGGCGGTGGGTGATCAGCTCGGTCGGGATTAGTGCGCATCACGCCGCACGAAGCTCTGAGGCAGAAGCGGCGACGGCGCTTGATGCCTATCTCCTCGCCGTTCCCAAGGCCGGTCCCATCGGAGTTTCTCGACCGAGAGAACTGGTGTAGCCAAGCCGATTCTGCTGGAGGCCAGGTCTGCCTCGAAAACCGTTAGGGGCTCTTGGGTCCCTCGTGGGTTCGAATCCCACCCCTCCGCTCATCGCGTCACTCGGTCTTGACGCCGCGTGACTCCAAGCTTCGCCGTCGCCTGCGAGATAATCCCCGGCGGGGATGTCTCAGCAGAACGTCGAACTTGTGCGGCGGGCGATGATGGCCTGGCAGTCGGGTGCGCTCGGAGAGATGGATCGGCTGGTCTTGCCCGATGCGGAGTGGCGTCCCAGCCCGCTGAGCGCTGCGAGCCGGGAGGTCTATATCGGTCCCGACGGGTTTCGGGAGTGGGCCTCGGAGATGATCTCCCGCCACACCGAGGTCCGCAACGAGATCGACGAGGTCCGCGATCTAGGGAACCGGGTCGTGGTCCTGGGACGTGTCGTCGAGCGGCTGGAGGGGCGGACCCGGGTCGACGCGCAGCTCGCCTGGCTGTTCGAGCTACGGGACGGGCGGATCGTCAGCGGGCAGGGGTTCACCGATCCCCAGGAGGCCTACCGGGTCGCCGGCCTGGGCGAATGATCTCGCCCGGAAGTGTGGCCGCCACCCGCAGGGGGTAGGTAGGAGCGGCCCACAAGGAGGATTGGAAATGGAGCTATCGCTACTGCTGATCATCATCGGGATCGTGCTCGCGATCCTCGTTCATTACGCGCTCGGGATCGTCTTGATCCTGATCGGTCTCGTGCTGCTTATCTGGCCGCGAATTAGCGCCGGCAGACGCACGGTCTAATCGTCTCCGCCCGTGGCGGAGATCTCATGGGAGCAGTTCACCGCCGTTGACATGCGCGTCGGCAGGGTCGCCTCCGTGGACGAGTTCCCCGAGGCGCGCGTGCCGGCGTGGAAGCTCGAGATCGACTTCGGGCCCGAGATCGGGACCAAGCGCTCCTCCGCTCAGATCACCGAGAACTACTCCGCCGAGCAGCTCGCCGGGCGACTCGTGGTCGCGGTGGTCAACTTCCCGCCGAAGCGGATCGGCCCCTTCCTCTCCGAGGTCCTCGTCCTCGGGGCCGCGGACGAGGGGCGAGGCGTGATCCTGCTGGGCCCCGACGTCGACGTCGAGCTCGGCTCGCGGATCGCCTAGCGGCGCCCAATTACGGCAGGCTCCCGCGACCCCATCCCTGGGGTCGTGGGAAGCCTCACGAGGTCCCGCTACTGCCGGGAGTCCCCGTAGGGGTAGGCGAGCTGGACGTGGCCAGTGGCCACGGCCAGAAAGGAGCGGGACGAAGTCCCGCCCCCATTCGCCGAGGAGATCTCGGCGTTGACGAGGGGGATGAACTCGAGATCCCCTCGATTGAGGAAGTCCGAGAGTCGAGATCGGTAACCCTCACGCGGTAGGTGAAGATCCCCGATTATGCGGTGCCGGGGGGTTTCGAGCACCACACGTTCAACCCTCGTCTCCATCGGCCCTAGTATCGCAGCATCCGGATGGGATCTTTGGGACAACCGTTGGAGATTTTCGACGCGGCGGCCAACGGTCGCGCCGATCTTTGTCCGGCTTGACACGCCCGCCTAGCTCGGGCCTCCCGGCCAACTTATCCTCCCGCCGATGCCGCGACTCGCCGTCCTCGCCGGCCACACGCTGCTGGGCGCCGCGTTCGCCGAGGGCGCGCGGCGGCTGGAGGTCGCGACGCGCTTCGGCCCGGTCGTCCTGCGCGACGCCGGCGAGTTCGTCTACCTCCAGCGGCACGGGCTCGAGGGCTATGCGGCTCCGCATGCGATCGACCATCGGGCCAACCTGAGCGCCCTTGCCGAGGCGGGCTGCGATCGCGTGCTCGCGCTCGGCTCGGTGGGCTCACTGCGGCCCGAGATCGAGGTCGGCACGTTCCTCGCTCCCGACGACTTCATCTCACTGCTGGTGAGGGCGACCGGATTCGACGACGCGCGCGGCCACGTGGTGCCGGGGTTCGACGCCGGCTGGCGGGCGGAGACTGCTGGCCGCATTCGCGGCCGCGGGCGAGCCGCTGCGAGACGGCGGCGTCTACTGGCAGTCGCTCGGCCCGCGGTTCGAGACCCCGGCCGAGGTCCGGGCGATCGCGCCGCACGCCGACGTGGTCGGGATGACGATCGGCTCGGAGGCGGCGATCGCGGGAGAGCTCGGGCTTCGATACGCCGCGGTCTGCAACGTCGACAACTACGCCAACGGCGTCGCCCCGCGCGAGCTGACCCTCGCCGAGTACGAGGCGGGAAAGGCGTCGAACCGGGAGCGAGCACTGAAAGCCCTCGCCCAGGTGGTCCCGGCGTTGGCGGGCGCGTCGTGAGCCTCACCGTCACCGGGGCCCTCGTCGACGGCGGGCCGGTCGGGATCCGCGTCGAGGACGGTCGGATCACCGCGCTCGGGCCCGCCGTTGCGCCGCGCGACGGCGACGAGGTCGTCGACGGCTCGGGGACCGCGCTCGTCCGCGGGCTCGTCAACGGCCACACCCATGCGGCGATGACGCTGTTCCGCGGATACGGCGACGACATGCCGCTGATGAAGTGGCTCCAGGATCGGATCTGGCCGGTCGAGGCGCGGCTCGAGCACGAGGACGTCTACTGGGGGGCGCGTCTCGCCTGCCTCGAGATGGTGCGCTCGGGGACGGTCGCGTTCTGGGACATGTACTGGCACGCCGGGGCAACCGCGCGGGCGGTCGCCGACGCCGGGATCCGGGCCGTGATCGGCGCGCCCCTGATCGACGGCGACGACGCCGCGGGGACCGGGGGGCTTCGCGACGTCGCGCTGCGCAGCCTCGACGAGGTGGGGGAGATCGAGGCCGGCGACCGGATCGCCACGGCGCTCGCGCCGCACGCGATCTACACGGTCGGCGAGGACTCGCTGCGTTGGGTGGCCGAGACCGCGGCCGAGCGTGAGCTGGCGATCCAGATCCACCTCTCCGAGACCGAGCAGGAGGTCGCGGACTGCGTCGAGGCGCACGGGATGCGCCCGGCCGCCTACCTCGACGAGGTCGGGCTGCTCGGCCCGCGGACCGTGCTCGCTCACGGCGTCTGGCTCGATCGCGCCGAGCTCGAGCTGATCGCCGAGCGCGAGGCGACCGTGGTGACCAACCCGGTGGCGAACATGAAGCTCGCCGTCGGGGGCACGTTTCCGTATCTCGAGGCCCGGGAGCAGGGCGTCCGAATCGGCCTCGGCACCGACGGCGCCGGCTCCAACAACTCGCTCGACCTGCTCTCCGACGCGAAGCACTTCGCGCTGGGCCAGAAGCAGCTCGCCGGCGACCCCGCGGCGGTCACGGCGGGGGAGACCTGGGAGATCGCCACCGGCGCCCGCTCCCCGCTTCTACACGGCGAGCCGGGGACGCCGGCCGTGGGCGATCCCGCCGACTTCCTTCTCGTCCGCGCCGACGCCCCAGAGCTCACCCCCGGCGACCTGGTCGCGAACCTCGTCTACGCCGCCTCGGGCTCGGTCGTCGACACCACGGTCGTCGCCGGCCGCGTCCTGATGCGGGGCGGGGTGGTGGAGGGCGCCGAGGAGGTGCGCGAGCGTTTGCTCGAACGCGCCCGCCGCCTCGGGGTCGCATAGCGCCGCCGGCAACGTGTGCAGCCTAAGTGGGGCTATGGCCCCAGCCGCAGCAGGCTGCACGACGAGGTGAACCCCGGGATTTGGCGCCTTTCTCTCGCATACCGAGAGAAAGGCGCCAAGGACCGCGAGGGGGTCTGACCCCCAGGGGGACACGTCAGCGTCGACCGAGCAGGGATCTGACCCCCCGGGCGTCCTGATGCGGGGCGGAGTCGTGGAGGGCGCCGAGGAGGTGCGCGAGCGTTTGCTGGAACGCGCCCGCCACCTCGGGATTGCATAGCGCCGCCCGCAACGCGGGGACAGAGGGGTCAGACCCCGTTTAGTTTTGGCGGCCGAGGGTCAGCCGAGCCCGTCCCGCCAGAAGGTCGTCCTCCTCCGGGCTCCACGCCAATTGAGCTCGATGTGGACGTGGTCCTTGTGGGCGGTCGTGCGGTCGACGTCGCGGTCGCGCTTGCCGTTGTCCTTGTAACAGGCGGCCTCGTTGCCGTTGCGGTCCTCCTCGAGGAGGACGCGAATCAGCCGCATCGCCGCCCGTCGGTCATTCGAGATGCCCGCGTCGAGCCGGTAGTCGATCGCGCGACCGGCGGCGTGGACGCTGGCCGAGTGCTTGCCCCACTTCTCGCAGCGGTAGATGCCCCACAGCTCGCCGCGAGCAGCCGTGGTCCCCTGCTGGGGTTCAGCATCGGGACCTATGTCGGCGGCTCAGCCCGGGATCTTGAACAGGCTCTGGACCTGGGGGGCGAACATCATGTCGCCCTCGATCTTCAGCTTGCCGGTCATGAACAGCATCGGGCCGGAGGCGTTGCCGGTGACCAGCCGCAGGAAGGTGGCGCCGTCCATCTTGAAGGTGACCCGCGGCTCCTCGGAGGGCTGGTCGGTGTAGGAGAGCGAGCCGTTGCGGACGACGACCTCGTAGTGGTCCTCCGATCCGCCGGGGCCGCCGCCGATTTGCCAGTGGATGACCGCGTCGGTGTCGCCGGCGCGATCGGCGCGGAAGTGCTGCTCCATCCGGCTGAAGATCTCGTTGAGGATCGTCGGCCGCATCTCGCTGGACATCGCCTCCGCGAGCTGCTCGTCGGTGACGTTGGAGATGTTCTGGGCGAACTCCTCGGCGTCGACGGCCGAGGTGTCGATCGTCGCGGCGTCGCCGGCACCGTTCGTCTCCGCCTTGCCGGCGGCCTGCTCTTCGGTCATGTGTTCCCTCCCGTTCGTCCTCGGGGCTTGGCCCCTACTTGATCTGGACCCCTGAGATCGCCCGCGAGATGACCAGCCGCTGGATCTCCGACGTGCCCTCGAAGATCGTGTAGATCTTCGCGTCACGGTGCATCCGCTCGACCGGGTACTCGCGGGTGTAGCCGTTGCCGCCGAGGATCTGAATCGCCCGCTCGGTCGCCCAGGTCGCGACCTCGCCCGCCTTCAGCTTCGACATCGAGCCCTCGGCGTTCGTGAAGGTGTGCTGGTTTCGCCCCATCCAGGCCGCCCGCCAGACCAGCAGCCGCGCCGCGTCGATCTCCATCTTCATGTCGGCGAGCGTGAAGGCGATCGCCTGGTTCTCGATGATCGGACGCCCGAACTGGACCCGCTCCTTGGCGTAGTCGAGCGCGTACTCGTAGGCCGCGCGGGCGATCCCGAGCGCCTGCGCGCCGACCGTCGGCCGGCTCATCTCGAAGGTCTGCATCGCCGCCTGGGACTTCGACTTCTTGCCCTCGCGGGCGCGGGCGAGGCGCTCGTCGAGCTTCTCCTTGCCGCCGAGCAGCTGCGAGCCGGGGACCCGGCAGTCGTCGAGGTGGACGTCGGCGGTATGCGAGGCGCGGATCCCGTGCTTCTTCACCTTCGCGCCCTGCTCGATCCCGTCGGTGTCGATCGAGACCAGGAAGGCCGCCTGGCCTCGGGAGCCGAGCTCGCGGTCGACCGCGGCGGTGACGACGTGGACGTCGGCGATGCCGCCGTTCGTGGCCCAGGCCTTCTGGCCATTGAGGACCCACTCGTCCTTCGCCTCGTCGTACTTGGCGGTGGTCCTCATCGCGGAGACGTCGGACCCGGCGTCCGGCTCGGAGGAGCAGAAGGCCGCGACCTTGGGCTCCTCCTGATCGCCGAAGCAGCGGGGGATCCACTCCGCCATCTGCTCGGGGGTGGCCTGGCCGAAGATCGCCGCCACCGCGAGCGAGGTGCCCATGATCGACATCCCGATCCCGGCGTCGCCCCAAAAGAGCTCCTCGTTGACGATCGGCATCTGAAGCCCGGACTGGTCGAACCAGAACTGCGCCAGCGCCTCGTAGCCGTAGAGGCCGATCTTCGCGGCCTCCTGAATGACCGGCCAGGGGGTCTCCTCGCGCTCGTCCCACTCGGCCGCCGCCGGCCGGACGACGCCCTCGGCGAAGCCGTGGACCCAGTCGCGGATGTCCTTCTGGTCCTGGTTCAGCTCCATCGAGAACCCGGGACCGTCGTCGCCGGCGGCGCCGGCGTCCTGGGTCGCGGATTCGACGAGCTCCTCAGCGGACGTGGCCATCTCGGTGTTCCCTCCGGGGGTGTTCGGGGTACTTGCGGGGAGGGAACTTTACATCAAACGATGTAACAATCCCCCGGTAGACCATGTCCACAGCCCCCAGCCAAGAGTCTCAAGCCCCCCCGCCTCCGGCCACCACCCCGGTCGATCCCGAGGCGCTCGACGCGCTGGCCGCGGGCAGCGATCCAAGCCAGCTCCACGAGGTGCGGATCCACGGCCACCGGGTGGCCTTTCGCCTCGCCGGCAGCGGCCCGCTGATCGTCCTGATCCACGGGATCACCGGCAACTCGGCGCAGTGGGAGCCGGTGATGAGGGTCCTCCAGGACCGCCACACCGTGTTCGCTCCCGACCTGCTCGGGCACGGCGAGTCGGCGAAGCCGCGCGGCGACTACTCGCTCGGCGCCTACGCGTCCGGCATCCGCGACCTTCTGATCGGCCTCGCCGCCGAGCCCGCGACCGTCGTCGGGCACTCGCTGGGCGGCGGGATCGCGATGCAGCTCGCCTACCAGTTTCCCGAGCGCTGCGGCAGGCTCGTGCTGATGTCGAGCGGGGGGATCGCCCGCGAGGTCCATCCGCTGCTTCGCGCGGCCAGCCTGCCGGGCTCGGAGATCGTCCTGCCGTTGCTCACCCACGCGCGGCTCCTCGAGGCCGGCGCGGCCCTCGGCCGTGCGCTCGGCATGCTCGGCCTGCGCGCCGGGACGGACATCGCCGAGGGGGCCCGCGGCTACGCCTCGCTCAACGACCGCGAGGCGCGGGCGGCGTTCCTGCACACGATCCGCGCGGTGATCGACCCGTTCGGGCAGCGGATCAGCGCCGTCGACCGGCTCTACCTTGCCGAGGCGATGCCCTCGCTGATCATCTGGGGCGAGAACGACCCGATCATCCCGGTCGCCCACGGGGAGCTTGCCCACACGGCGATGCCGGGGAGCCGCTTCGAGGTGATCCCCGACGCCGGCCATTTCCCTCAGGTCACCGACCCGATCCGGATCGCCCATCTGCTCGCCGAATTCGTCGACGAAACCGAGCCGGCCGAGCTCGAGGCCGAGGACCTGCGCGAGCTGGTCCTGGCGCGAATGGCGGAGGATGCCCCGTAGATCCACCCTCCTAGGCCTTGCCGCCGGCGCGGGAGTCGCGGGGGCGGGGGTGGGGCTCGCCCATTGGCGACTCCAACGGGCGATCGCCGCCGACCCGGACTGCGAGTTGCTCTTCGGGCCGCTCGGAGGCGAGCGAATCCCCGTCGCCTCCGCCGAGGACACCGAGCTCAACGTCAGGGCCTTCGGCCCGCCCGACGCGCCGAAGCTCCTGCTCGTCCACGGCTGGATGTGCTCGCTCGAGTACTGGCGCTTCCAGATCGACGAGCTCGCGGGCGAGTTCCGCGTGATCGCCTACGACCAGCGCGGCCACGGGGGAAGCGCCCCGGCGGAGGACTATTCGTTCGAGAGCTTCGCCGCCGACCTCGGGCGCGTGCTCGACGCGTGCGTGCCCGAGGACGAGCGTGCGCTGCTCGCGGCCCATTCGATGGGGGCGATGACGACGGTCGCGTGGGCCGGCCGGCACCCGGACCAGGTCGCTCGACGCGTCTCGGGAGTGGTGCTGCAGAACACCGGCGTCGGCGACCTGATCACGGAGGCGGTCGTCTTTCGCACCCCGAAGCGGCTCGACGGGCTCAGGTATCCGCTCGGCCGGCTGCTGATGACCGCCGAGGCGCCGATCCCACCCGGGCCCTCTCCGATCACCGACGCCGCCGTCCGCTATGTGGCGATGAGCCGGGACGCGAGCCCGGCACGGGTGGCGTTCTGCCGGCGGATGCTCTTGAGCTCCAACCCCGACGTCCGCGGCGCGTCGGGCAGGTCGATCGCCGAGATGGACCTCTGGCACGCCCTCGACGAGCTCAAGGTCCCGACCTCGGTGATCGCGGGCGAGCAGGACAAGCTCACGCCGCCCACCCACGCCCACAAGCTCGCAGACCGCCTTCCCGAGCCGGCCGACTACACGGAGGTCCCCAAGATCGGCCACATGGGCGCGATCGAAGCCCCGGAAGCCATCAACCAAGCAATCCGAGAGCTTTCGGCCAGGGTGGGCGCGACCGATGCCGCCGGGCCCGCGTCTTCCGCGCCGGCGCCGAAGGCGCCGGTCGCGAGCGGACCGGCGGCGTCGGTCGCGCCCCCAACGCCTCGGGCGTAAGCCCGCGAGGCGCGGCCGAACTACCGCCGCCGCCGCTGCACCCGCTCGAGCTCCCGCCCGAACGCCTTCTCGACCGCATCGGTCATCGCCAGCCCGAACATTCCCTGGAGCGCCTCCCCCGCCAGCGGGCGCAGGCGCTCGAGCGCGGCCAGCACCTCGGGCCACTGGTCGTCCGGCTGGCCCGCCTCGACGAACGGCTCCCACACCTGCTTCACGAACAGCTTCACGAACTCGCGGGCGACGCCGTCGGCGTGCCGGCGGAGCTTCTGGGCGACCGTCAGCGCCACCTCGACCGGGACGCCGATCTCCGCCAGCTCGACGGCCGCGTGCGCGATCCGCGGGCTGAGCTCCTCGTAGCGGCCGTCGCCGAGCGGGCGCAGGAAGCCGATCCGCTCCGCCTTGCGGACAAGCGCGGGATCGTCTCGCTGCCACCGCTCGGACAGCTCCTCGATCGTCACCACCTCGGGCTCCTCGGCGGCGAACGGCTCGCGCAGCGCGCGGGTGAACCGCAGCACGTCGGCGCTCGAGCCGTTGGCCGTCTCGAGCAGACGGCGGATCGACTCGAGGTTGAAGCCGTCGGCCTGAAGCTCCTTGATCAGCTCGATTCGGGCCTCGTGCTCGGGGCCGTAGAAGCCGGTTCGGCCCCGCACCTCCGGCGGCGGCAGCAGCCCGCGCGACTGGTGCGCGCGGATGTTGCGCACGGTCATGCCCGTGCGCTGGGCGAGCTCGTCGATCTTGAAGCTCTGCCTCTCCTCCGCCACGACACCATGTTAGGCGCCCCATGTTCCATGGATCGATGTCTTATCCGGGCGGTTCGCCGCTTGCGGAGCGGGCGCCGCGCACAGCCAGGGCGAGCGAGAAGCGGCGCTCGGGGTCGTCGATGTCGCCGAGCACCTCGCGAAGGCGCTTGAGCCGGTAGCGGACGGTCTGCGGGTGCACGTGGATCTCGCCGGCGATCTCAGTCGGCCGGCCGGGATGCGCGATCCAGGCCTCGAGGGTCTCCAGCAATCGCTCGCGCGCGGCCGGGCCCAGCTCGTCCAGCGGCTCGAGCTCGGCCCGGGCGTGCTCGGCGAGCAGCTCGCGATCCCGGTGGACTACGAGCACCGGCAGGTGCTCGGCGGCGCGGACCGGGGCGTCGCCGATCTTCAGCACGCCGCCCTCGGCGAGCTCGAGCGCGAGGCGGGCGAGCGCCGCGCTTCGCGGCAGCTCCTCGAGTCCCCCCGCCGGGCCCACCGCAGCGGAACGGCCTCGTAGGCCCGCTCTGAGCTCACGCTCGCGCCCCGGTGAGTCGGGGTCGGGCACGACGGCGCAGACCAGCCCGTCCGCGAGCGCCGCCGCGACCACGCCGGCCCCGAGCCGGGTGGCGAGAGCGCCGGAGCGCTCCTCGCGGGCGACCAGCGCCGCCGCTCGCGCGGGCGGCTCCCAGCCCGCCTGCGCGGCCGCCGCCTCGATCGCCCCCGGACCGGCGCCCTCGAGCAGCATCCGGACCAGCCGCTCCCGTCGCCGCTCCGCCTCTCCCGCGGTCGCGGCCTGCTCGTGCGCATAGCCCTCGGCCGAGATCGCGGAGAGCTCGTCGATGTAGGCGAAGATCGCCTCCGCGAGGGCGGTCAGCTCGGACGGCCCGGCGCCGGCGGCCTCCGCGGCCTCCGCGACGCGGCGCCAGGAGACCCTCGCTCCCACCCGGTAGGCGGCGAGCAGCGACTCCATCGTCCTGCCCTGGCGGACCTCGCCCCGTCCGAGGTTGAAGTAGACCCGTCGCCAGCCCTCCGGGTCCTCGCCGCCGCGGCCCGCGGCGATCTCGACGAATCGCGTCAGGGCCTCCCGCACGCCCGTGCGCACGTTGCGGCCGAAGGCGCCGGTCAGGGGCTGCGAGTACTCGGGCACCTCGGCCCGGATCGCGTCGATCACCTCCTCGGTGAGGGCGTCGAGCCCGGAGCGGAGCGCTGTAGCGACGCTCTCATCGAGATCGGTGAGCGGGCGAGGCTGGCGCGGCGATGGCTCCACCGTTTCATCATCAACCTACAAGCGCTAGCGCCCGCGCCGGGTGGATGTTTACCTTTACATCAATCGGTGTAACATAAGAGCATGGAGCTTTTGGCCCAGTCGCAGCCATCGGCTGGAGGCGCCGCGATCGGGCAGGTCGTGATCGCCACGGTGATGGTGTCCGCGATCCTCGGCGCGATCGCGTTCTTCCTCTGGCGGCACCGCTCCGGCAAGTCGACCTTTCTCGCGAAGGCCGCCGATCGGATCGGCGCGATCCTCGGGCTGCCGTACTGGGTCGCCCTGCCCTCCGTGGTCCTCGTCGCCTCGCTGCTCTCCGCCGTCTTCGGCGTCTACTGGGACGTCTCGATCCACATCGACCAGGGCCGCGACGACGGCCCGCTCGCCAACCTCGCCCACTATCCGATCCTCTTCGGCCTGATCGGCTGCCTCGCCGCGGGCTGGCTCGCGATCGCGCTGCCCCGACCCGGCGAGCGCCCCGGCCCCGCCGCGGTCCGGCTCGCGGACGACTGGTACGCGCCCGTGGGCGGGGTCGTGATCGCCGCCTCGGCGCTCTTCGGCCTCGCGGGCTTCCCCCTCGACGACATCTGGCACCGGGTCTTCGGGCAGGACGTGACGCTCTGGGGCCCGACGCACCTGATGATGATCGGGGGCGCCGTGACCACGCTGATCGGCCAGGCGCTGCTGCTCGCAGAGGGAGTTCGCGCAAGGGGGTCTGACCCCTCGATCGCGCCGGGCTCGTCGAACGCGCAGGCTTCTGGGGTCAGACCCCCGATCGCCGTTCGGCGGGCGCTGAGAGCGCTCAGTCCCCGAGGCTCGCCGCGATCGCGATGTGGACGCGCCGCGTGGCGCTCGGCGGCGGCCTGCTGATCGCGGTCGACGTCTTCGCGATGGAGTTCGACTTCGGCGTCCCCCAGTTCGCGGCCGTCTTCCAGCCGCTTCTGCTCGGCTTCGGGGCGGGCCTCGGCCTGGTGATCGCCCGCCTGTGGGCGGGGCCGGGCGGCGCGCTCGCCGCGACGGTCTTCTATCTCGTGCTCCGCGGGATCCTCACCGTCCTGGTCGGGCCCGTGCTCGGCGAGACGACCCCGGCGATGCCCCTGTTCGTCGTCGAGGCGCTCTGCGTCGAGGCGGTGGCGCTGGCGATGCGCGGCCGCACCCCGCTCGCCTTCGGGGTCGCCTCCGGCCTCGCGGTCGGGACGATCGGCTTCGCGGCCGAGTGGGGCTGGTCGCAACTCGTGATGCCGATCCCGTGGCAGGAGTCCCTGCTGCCCGAGGGCCTGATCTTCGCGGTCGTCGGCGGGCTCGTCGGCGGGATCCTCGGAGGCCTCATCGCCGCCGGCCTGCGCGGCCAGTTGCCAGGGCAGCGCGTCGCCCGCGTGGCCGCGGTCGGCTCGCTCGTCGCCTTCGGGGTGATGATTGCGCTCGGCCTGCGCACCGAGGTCCCCCAGGGCGAGGTCACGATCAACGTTGACGAGACGAGGGCCCAGCCGCGCGAGGCGATCGTCGAGGCGCGCTTCGAGCCGCCGACCCTCGCCGAGGACGCCACCTGGGCGAACGTCACCGCCTGGCAGGGCGGCGGGCTCGAGGTCGAGCCGCTCGAGGAGGGCGCCGGCGGCGTCTGGCGCTCGGCGGAGCCGCTCCCGGTGGACGGCGAGTGGAAGACCATCGTCCGCGTCCACGACGGCGATGCGATGGCGGCCGCGCCCGTCTTCCTCCCCGAGGATCCCGCGATCCCCGCGAAGGAGGTCCCAGCCACGAACGGGGTAACCCGCGAGCTCATCGAAGAGAAGGAGATCCTCCAACGCGAGCTCAAGGACGACGTCCCCGGCTGGGCCTGGGCCGCGGGCTCGGGCTTCGTCTTCGCCCTCTATCTCGGGTTCGTCGCGATCGTCGGCTGGGGCGTCGGCCGGGTCGGCCGCTCGGGCGGTGGACCGCCGACCCCGACCCCCGGCGAGCGGCGGGCGCCCCTCGCGACGCCGACTCCCGCCGGGGCGCGATGAGCGCGCATCTGCTATCAGCGGGGGTATGACTCGCCGGCTGGAGGCCGGATTCCTGGTCGCCCTGATGCTCGTCGGAGCGTTCTCGCTCTGGACCGTCGTCCCGGTCGGCTGGCTGTGGATCGGCTCGCAGATCGTGGGCACTCAGGAGCCGAGGCTCTGGGCCTACTTCGTCGTCCTGGTCGGGATCGTGATCTCGGTGATCGTGATCGCGAAGATCCTCGCGGCGCTCAACCGCCGGGTGATGGCGATTCGCGGCGGCGAGCGATTCCGCCCGACGAAGATCCCGCTGCCGTGGCTCGAGTCGATGCGCGACGAGCGCCACTCGCAGAGCGCCAGCGTCCTCGACTCGGTGTTGGTCGCGAGCGCGGTGATGGCGGCGATCGCGATGTTCGTCTGGTTCGTGCTCTTCGCCGGCTCGCCCGTACCGAACGCGTAAGCGACCGTTTCCGCGTCCCCAGCTCTTCGCCGACCCCTAACTAAACGGGGTCTGACCCCTCTGTCCCCGCGGGGACAGAGGGGTCAGACCCCAGCGCCGCCGGGACGGTTCCCTTCCACCCCGGCTTCGCGAAGAGGATCTGGAGGTCGGAGATGCGGCCCTCGCGGAAGCCGGCCTCCGAGATCGCGAGCCAGAGCTCCCAGAGCCGGCGGAAGCGCTCGTCGTAGCCGAGCTCGCCGAGGCGGGGGGCGGCGGCACGGAAGCGGCGGCGCCACTCGGCGAGGGTCAGCGCGTAGCTCGGGCTGATGTCCTCGAGCCAGACCGCCCGTAGGTCCGTATGGCGGGCGACCGAGCGGGCGATCGACTCTCGGGAGGGCAGGCAGCCGCCGGGGAAGATCAGCTCCCTCGCGAGGCTGCGCGAGGTCTTCTCCGCCTCGTACGCGCGGTCGTCGACGGCGATCGCCTGGAGGAGGAAGAGTCCGCGGGGCCCGACCAGCTCCGAGCACCGCCGGAAGAACAGGTCGAAGTACTCCCAGCCCACCGCCTCGATCATCTCGATCGAGACCAGCTTGTCGTACGTGCCCGGGAGGTCGCGATAGTCGGCGCCGAGCACGGTGACCCGGTCCTCGAGCCCCGCCGCTCGCACCCGGGCCTCCGCGTACTCGCGCTGCTCGTGCGAGATCGTCGTCGTCGTCACTCGGCAACCGTGCCGCGACGCCATCCACACGGCCAACCCGCCCCACCCGGCGCCGATCTCGAGCAGGTGGTCGTCGGGCGCGAGCTCCAGCCTCGCCGCGATCCGCTCGAGCTTCGCCTCCTGCGCCTCCTCCAGGCTCGCGTCCTCACGTTCGTAGAGGGCCGAGGAGTAGAGCATCGCCTCGCGATCGAGGAACGCTTCGAACATGTCGTTGCCGAGGTCGTAGTGGGCGGAGATGTTGCGCCGGGCGCCGTCCCGCGTGTTGAGCAGCCCGAGGTTCCACAGCCGCTGCACCGGCCGCGCCAGCGGCGCCAGGCGCCGCCGCAGCGGGTCCGTCCGCGCCGCCTCGCGGGCGGCGATCCGAAGCAGCGGCTGTAGGTCGTCGGTCTGCCACAGTCCCTTCGCGTAGGTCTCCCCGAGCCCCACGCTGCGATCGCGGAGCAGGCGGCCGTACACGGCGGGCGAGCGAACCTCCACCGTCGCCGCGAGCTCGGCCCCCGGGGGCCCGAAGCGGAACCGCCGTCCGCTCCACTCCTCGTTCAGCTCGAGCCGCCCGCCGCGGACGCGCCCGAGCACGGCATGGCCGGCGCGGCGCGCCAGTCGCTCGCCCGGGCCGGCCGCTCGGCTCACGCCCGGGAACATACCCCGACCGGGCGCGCGCGCGACGGGATAGGTTTCCGCGGGATGCCGTCGGTTCGCGAAGCCTCGTTCGAGCTCTTCCGGGCGCGGGGAATGACCACCGTTTTCGGCAACCCCGGCTCGACCGAGCTGCCGATGCTCGCCGAGTTCCCCGACGACTTCACCTACGTGCTCGGCCTCCAGGAGGCGGTCGTCGTCGGGATGGCGGACGGCTTCGCGCAGGCTTCGGGGTCGCCGGCGCTGGTCAACCTCCATACCGCCCCCGGGGTCGGCAACGCGATGGGCGCGATCTTCAACGCGCAGGCGAATCACTCGCCGGTGGTGATCACCGCCGGGCAGCAGGCCCGGTCGATGATGACCATGCAGGCCAACCTGACCAACCGCGACGCCGCACGGATGCCTCATCCGCTGGTCAAGCGGAGCTTCGAGGTCCCGCTCGCCGAGGACGTGCCGCTGGCCCTCGGCCAGGCGATCCACCACGCCGCGCTGCCCCCGGCGGGCCCGACCTTCGTCTCGATCCCGATGGACGACTGGGATGCCGAGGTGTCCGACGAGAAGGCCCGCCAGGCGGTCGCGCGCTCGGTGGCCGGTCGCACGGTCCCCGATCCCGACGTCCTCGGCGAGCTCGCCGAGCGGATCGCCGGCGCCGACAACCCGGTCATCGTCGCCGGCCCCGACATCGACGCAAGCGGAGGCTGGGACGCGGCGATCGCGCTGGTCGAGCGCCAGCGGCTGCCGGTCTGGGCGACCCCTGCGACGGGCGGCGGTCGGATCGGGTTCCCCGAGGGCCACGCGAACTTCCGCGGCGTCCTGCCGCCGGCCGTCGGCCCGATCTCCGAGACCCTCGCCGGCCACGACCTGATCCTGGTCGTCGGCAGCTCGGTCTTCCCCTATTACCCGAACATCCCCGGCCCCTTCCTGCCCGAGGGTGCCGCCCTGGTCGCGATCACGAGCGACCCGGACGAGGCCGCCCGGGCGCCCATGGGCGAGGCGATCGTCGCCGATGTCGGGCTCACCTTGCGGGCGCTCGCCGAGCGGGTGGGGGAGAGCGATCGCGACGCCCCGGAGGAGCCCTGGCCCGCCGAGGACCCGCCCGAGTCGGACCCGATCAACGCCTCCGCCGCCGCCGCGGCCCTCGCGGACGTCTTCCCCGAGAACGGCATCGTCGTGCTCGAGTCGCCCTCGTCGACGCTCGCGGTCCGCAACCGGCTGCGGATCAGCCGCCCCGGCAGCTACTTCTTCGGCGCGGGCGGCGGCCTCGGCTTCGGCCTCCCGGCCTCGGTCGGCGTCCAGCTCGCGCAACCCGATCGTCCCGTCGTCTGCGTGATCGGTGAGGGCTCGGTCCAGTACGCGGTCACCGCGCTGTGGACGGCGGCCGCGTATTCGGTCCCGGTCACGGTCCTCGTCCTGCGCAACGAGGAGTACGCGATCCTCAAGTGGTTCGCCGGCCTCGAGTCGGTCGAGGGCGCACCGGGGCTCGACCTGCCGGCGCTCGAGTCGGCGCAGATCGCCGACGCGTACGGCGTCGAGGCGACCCGGGCCGACGACGTCGAGGCGCTCCGCGACGCCCTCGCCCGCGCGATCGGCTCGGACCGCCCCCAGTTGGTCGAGACCCGGGTCGCGCCGGGCATGGCACTGGCCTAGGCGATCGGCGGGGCGGGAGCTCCCTCGGCCTCCTCGGGCATCGGCCCGGGGACGGCTTCGCCCGTCGGCTCGCGCTCGCGGCCACGCCGGTAGACGACCAGGCCGGCGAGGGCGGCGATCACCGGCACCGCGCCGGCGATCGCGAGGGTCTCGCGCGCGCCGATCGCGGCGACGAGGACTCCGCCTCCGGCGAGCGCGAACAGCTCGGCGCTGTTGCGGATTCCGTTGTACGCGGCGAACGCGCGCCCGTGGACGTGGGCGGGGACGCGCAGCTGGATCAGCGTTCGCACCAGCACGTTCTTCGTGCCGTGGCCGATGCCGCCGATGAACCACATCGCCGCGGCGTAGCCGACCGCCACCCACGCCGCGGGGAGGCCGACCCCGGCTCCCTGGACGGCGACCGCGACGAGGATCGCCGCGCCCAGGCCCGCGGCCGCCACCCTTCGCGAGACCACGAGGGCGCCCAGCATCATCCCGACCGTCCAGCAGGCGAATATCGCGCCGTAGGCGAAGTCGCCCACCTCGAGGTCCTCCTTCAGGTAGAAGACCTCGGCGGTGATCGTCGCGCTCATGAACAGGAGCGAGACGAAGACGACCGTGATCACGATCGCGAGCGTGCGCTCGCGGAAGAGATAGGCGACCCCGTCGCGGGCCCGTCCCGGCCCCGCTTCGTGAGCCCCCGGCGGCCGCCGGGCGCGGAGCAGGAGCGCCGCGATCGCCACCACGCCGAAGGTGCCGGCGTTGACCAGCATCGCCAGCTCGACGCCACCGGCGGCGGCGAGCGCGCCTCCGACGACCGGTCCGGCCGTCAGGCCTGCGTAGCGGGCCGTCTCGACGTAGCCGTTCACCTCCGTCAACCGGTCCCCGCCGACCACCGGCACCAGCGCGAACTCCGCCGGCTGGGCGACGGAGAAGCCGATCCCGAGCAGCGCCGCGAGGACCAGGATCGCGGCGAGCGAGTCGAGGGCGAGCGCCAGCGACGCGGCGATCGCGGCCTGCACGAGGGAGGCGGCGATCAGCAGGCCGCGGGTCTCGCGGCGGTCGACGAGCAGCCCCGAGAGCGGCGCGAGCAGGACGACCGGGCTCCATAGGCAGAGCATCAGCGCGGCGACCGCGATCCCGGAGTCGGTCATCTCCTGGATGTGCAGGGTCAGCGGGATCCAGAGCAGGAAGTCCCCGAGGGCGGAGATCCCCACCGCCGCGACGATCAGGCGGGTGTCGCGCTCACCAGGCATGGAAGCGACCGGCAGATCCGGCCAGCGCGATTTGTATAGTGCCGCCCTCGAAAATACCTGCCGAGTCTCCGCGGCCACGGCCGTGGAGAGCGGGGGAACCAAACGGGGGCACGATCCACGCCTCCTGGGGCGAATCGGACCTGACTGGTCCGTAGCGCTGCTCTTTCGGCGCGAGCCCGTCAGCTAACCCCGTAGGCCTGAGAAAGAGAGGCCCCCTTGCGCGTTTTCGACCGTGAGATCCCCGGTTGGCTGGTCCCCGACCCGAAGCTCTCCGCCCTGGTGATCGTCGCCAGCTTCGGAGCCGGGCTCGCCCTGGCCTCGTTGGCCGATGCTCGCGCCGACGACGATCCGAAGCTCAAGCGCGTCGCCTGCGTCTCCGATTGCGACGGCGACGTCGCCTCCGTCGGCTCCACGGTCAAGCTGCGCGGGAAGGGCCTCGCCCTCGTCGAAACGGTCAAGTTCACGAGCGACGAGGACCGCCGCGCGAAGGTCGAGCCCGACAGCGTCTCCGAGAATTCGGTCGAGGCGACCGTGCCCGAGGGCGCGGTCACCGGCAGGCCGCGCGTGGTCGACTCCGAGCGTCGCAAGGCGACCGCGCCCGAGGAGCTCGAGATCGCCGGGTCGGCCGAGGCGCCGACCGTCGACGAGGACGATCCGGGCACGACCCTTCCGGACGGGCCCACCGACCCGGACGCGCCCACCGATCCGGACGGCCCGACGGACCCGGGAGGCCCGAGCGAGCCGGTGCCGGACGACCCGCCCGGGAACAACTCACCCGACGGGCTCAGCGTCGATCCCGACAAGGGCTTCTTCAAGGGCAAACGCCGGGCCACCGCGCACTTCACGCTCGAGGGCGGATCGAGCCAGCTCGACGTGGTCTCGGCGGACGACGGGACCACCGTCGCCACCCTGCCGGTCGACGGGACCGGCGGAGAGGCGAGCGTCGAGTGGAACGGAGTCACCGACGACGGTGACGTGGCGCCGAACGGGAAGTACGAGTTCCGCTCCGCCTCGGGCGATTCCGCCGCCTTCGAGCAGTACGACCACACCTTCCCGATCAACGGCAAGCACGATTACGGCGACGGCGTCGGCGCCGGTCGCGGCCACCAGGGCCAGGACGTGTTCGCCGACTGCGGCACGAAGCTGGTCGCCGCCCGGGCGGGCCAGGTCGAGTTCAACCAGTCCCACTCGGCGGCGGGCAACTACATCGTCATCGACGGCAAGAAGACGGACGTCGACTACGCCTACATGCATCTCCAGGAGCCGTCGGACCTCCAGCCCGGCGACAAGGTCCGGACCGGTCAGGCGATCGGCCGGGTCGGAGACACAGGCAACGCGTCCGGGTGCCACCTGCACTTCGAGATGTGGGACGGCCAGTGGCAGCAGGGAGGCTCGGTGATGGACCCGACGCCCCACCTGAAGCGCTGGGACGACTGGTCCTGAAGGCCTAGGCTCAGGCTCGCCCAATGGACGTGGATCGGAACGCGCCGGCCGTCGCCTCGAGCGAGATCGACATCGCCGCGCAGCCCGAGGCCGTCTGGGACGTGCTCGCCGACTTTCCGAGCTGGCCCGCGTGGAACTCGGACGTGAAGGCCCTGGAGATCGACGGTCCGGTGGCCGAAGGGACCGAGTTCAAGTGGAAGACCGGGCCGTTGTCGATCCGCTCCACGCTTCGTGAGGTCGAGCGCCCGCGCCTGATCGGCTGGACGGGCGACACGTTCGGAATCAGCGCGGTCCACGTCTGGCGGTTCGAGCCCCGCGACGGCGGCACCCACGTCGTCACCGAGGAGTCCTGGGCGGGCCCGCTGCCGCGCCTGCTGCGGGGCCCGATGCGAACGACGCTTCAGAAGGGCCTCGACTCGGGGATGCCGCACCTGAAGGCCGAGGCCGAGCGGCGGGGCTCGACTTAGCAACGTCCGGTAGGAAGTCGTCGAAGGCACCCGGGGACAGAGGGGTCAGACCCCGGGGCGTGACCCGGGGACAGAGGGGTCAGACCCCAGGGCTACGCGCGCGCCGGTTGCTCCTGCGTGGAGCCGAGCGCGACGTGGGCGCGGCTGTCGCTGCCCCGGATCAGGACCAGGGCGAGGACGAGGCCGAGGAGCGCGATCCCCGCGCCGCCGAGGAAGGCCGACTGGAAGCCCTCGTTGAGCGCGCCCGTGAGCGCGGAGGGATCGCCTCCCGCGCTCGCCATCACATCCTCGGTGCGCGAGTTCGCGATCGTCGCCAGCACCGCGAGCCCGAGGGCGCCGCCGATCTGCTGCGAGGTGTTGATCAACCCGCTCGCCAGGCCCGACTCGTGCTCGCGGACCCCGGAGACGGCGGCGATCGTCGTCGTCACGAAGGCGAAGCCGAGGCCGACCGCGGCAAGCAGCGACGGCCCGAGGATGTCGGTTGTGAAGCCGCCGCCCACCGAGACCTGGGAGAACCAGACGAGCCCGGCCGCGATCGAGACCATGCCCGCGACGAGCACCGGCTTGAAGCCGACGCGGGTGACGAGCTGGGAGGCGATCCCGGAGGCGGCGATGATCGTCAGCGCCAGCGGCAGGTAGGCGAGGCCGGCCTCGATCGGGCTGAAGCCGAGCACCTGCTGCATGTAGAGCGTGATGAAGAAGAACATCGAGAACAGCGAGGCCCCGACCAGCACCCCGACCACGTTGGCGCCGGTGAGGGTGCGCAGGCGGAAGATCCGGAAGGGGACCAGCGGCGCCTGCGAGCGCAGCTCGATCGCGACGAAGGCCCCGATCAGCGCCGCGGCGACGGCGAGCAGCCCCAGTGTCTGGGTCGATCCCCAGCCGGCGTCGGCGGCGTCGACCAGCGCGTAGACGAGCACCGAGAGGCCGGCGGTGACGGTGACCGCGCCCGCCGTGTCGAAGTGGCGCGTCGCCGACTCCGAGCGGCTCTCCGCGATCAGCCGCGGCGCGAGCAGGGCGACGGCGAAGGCGACGGGCACGTTGATCCACAGCACCCACTCCCAGCCGAGCGTGTCGGTGAGGATGCCGCCGAAGAGGACCCCGGCGGCGCCGCCGGCGCCGGCGACGGCGCCCCAGGCGCCGAGCGCCTTGTTTCGCTCGGAGCCGTCGCTGAAGATCGTCGTGATGATCGACAGCGCGGCGGGCGAGATGATCGCGGCGCCGAGGCCCTGGGCGGCGCGGGCGGCGATCAGCTGACCCTCGTTGGAGGCGAACCCGGCCGCCAGCGAGGCGAAGCCGACCAGGAGCAGGCCGGCGATGAAGACGCGCCGGCGCCCGAGCAGGTCCGCCATCCGCCCGCCGAGCAGGAGGAAGCCGCCGAAGGTGAGCACGTAGGCGTTGACGACCCAGGCGAGGTTCTCCTGCGAGAAGGAGAGCGCCTCCCCGATCGAGGGGAGGGCGACGTTGACGATCGAGGCGTCGAGGACGACGATGAACTGGGCGAAGCAGAGCAGGATCAGGGCGATCCAGCGGCGCTCTCGGTATTCCTGGGCGTTGGTCATCTGGTCACATTCCTTGCGTCGCTTGCGTTTGTCTGATCCCTATGCGATACTCGTTGTGGAACCTGAACTCCGGTTCCGGTTTCGGGGTACTATACGGAATTAGGATTCCGTTTGTCAACCCCCAATTTTCGAACTGATGACGCCGACGCAGACGAAGGCCGCACCCCAGGCGCCCCCGCCCAAGCTGCGGGCCGACGCTCGCCGCAACCGCGAGGCGATCCTCGCCGCAGCCCGCGAGCGCTTCTCCGCCGAGGGCCTCGACTGCCAGATGGAGGACATCGCTCGCTCCGCCGGGGTCGGCGTCGGCACGGTCTACCGGCACTTCCCGAACAAGGACGACCTGATCGCCGCCCTCGTGGCCGACCGCTTCCAGCGTCAGGCCGAGCGCGCCGAGGCGGCTCTCGCCCAGGACGACCCCTGGGAGGCCTTCTGCGAGCTGATGCGCGAGTCGGCGCAGCTTCAGATGAGCGACCGCGCGCTCTCTGAGTTCATGAGCTCGAAGCCCGAGCTCGGTCAGCAGGAGGCGGTGGCGAGCGGTCTCGCCGACCTCACCGAGCAGCTGATGATCAAGGCCCAGCGGGCCGGTGGGATGCGCGAGGACGCGGTGATCGAGGACGTGCCGACGCTGATCTGCGGGCTCTGCGCGATCACCGCCGGCGCCGCCGGCTCGATGCCGGAGCTGAACTGGGAGCGCTACGTCGAGATCATGCTCGACGGCCTGCGGGCGCCCGGCCACAACAAGCTCCCGCCGCCGCGCGCCTCGCTTCCCCGCTAACCCGTTCCGGGTGTAGTTTCAGCGGTCATGGCCGAGAAGTGGACGGCCGATCAGATCCCCGACCAAACCGGGCGTGTCGCGCTTGTCACGGGCGCCAACAGCGGCCTGGGGTTGATCACCGCGCGCGAGCTGGCCCGCTCCGGCGCCCAGGTGGTGATGACCGCGCGCAACATGGACAAGGGCGCCGCGGCGCTCCGCGAGGTCAACGAAGTCAAGGCGGGCGCCGAGGCCGAGCTCGCCGAGCTCGACCTGGCCAGCCTCGACTCGGTTCGCTCCTTCGCCGAGGGGTTCAAGGGGACGCACGACGGCTTCGACCTGCTGATCAACAACGCCGGCGTGATGGCGCCTCCGCGCAACGAGACCAAGGACGGCTTCGAGCTCCAGATCGGCACGAACCACCTCGGCCACTTCGCCCTCACGGGGCTCCTGCTCGGAGCGATGGAGGGTCGCGAGGACGCTCGGGTGGTGACCGTGTCCAGCACCGCGCACCGGATGGGACGGATCAACTTCGACGACCTCCACAGCGAGAACAGCTACAACCGCTGGCGCGCCTACGGACAGTCGAAGCTCGCCAACCTGCTCTTCGCCTTCGAGCTCGACCGCCGCCTGCGAGCTGCCGGCTCGACCGTCTCGAGCCTCGCTGCCCACCCGGGCTACTCGGCCACCAATTTGCAGTCGGCGGCGCCTCCCGCCCTCGACCGCATTTTCATGGTGGTGACGAACAAGCTGTTCGCCCAGGACGCGGACATGGGCGCGCTGCCGCAGCTCTACGCAGCCACCCACCCGGGTCTCGAGGGTGGGACTTACGTCGGCCCGGACGGCCGCGGCGAGCAACGCGGCCACCCCCAGCCGAGCGCAACCGCGACCAGCGCCGCCCGCGACGAGGAGGCCGCGCGCCGGCTCTGGGAGGTCTCGGAGGAGTTGACCGGCGTCCAGTACGAGTTCCGGTCGCAACCAGCAACAACCTGACAGGAGGTCACGATGGAAGCCAAGAGCATCGATCCGGTCGAATTCCGCGACGGACAGCGGCAGCAGTGGAACAAGGCGGCATCGGGCTGGGACAAGTGGTCGGCGCTGATCGACGAGGGGGCCAAGCACGTCAGCGAGCGGATGGTCGAGCTGGCGGGGGTCGAGTCCGGCCACCGCGTGCTCGACGTTGCGGCGGGATACGGCGAGCCGTCGCTGACCGCTGCGCGGGTCGTCGGCCCGGACGGAGAGGTCGTCTCGACGGACATCTCGGCCGAGATGCTCAATTTCGGGCGCGAGCGAGCGGCCGCCGCCGGCATCGAGAACATCGAGTTCGTCGAATCGGACGCCGCCGGCCTCGACTTCCCCGAGGCCAGCTTCGACGCGGCGCTCTCCCGCTGGGGGATCATCTTCGACCCGGACGGCGAGGCCGCGGCGGCGCGGATCCGCGGCTTCCTCCGGCCGGAGCGCCGGATCGCGATCAGCTCCTGGGGACCACCCGAGCGGGCTCCGTTCCTCGCCATCCCCATGCAGACGGCAATGCGCCGGCTCGACGTCCCGCCACCGCCCCCGGGCACACCGGGACCGCTTTCCCGGCCGACCCCCGAGGCGATCGGCGGCCTGCTGGAGGGCGGCGGCTTCTCCGAGGTCGAGGTCGAGGAGGCGGATGTGACGATGGAGTGGGAGTCCGCGGAGGAGTTCACCACGTTCGTCAAGGAGATCGCCCCGCCGATCAGCGCGATCATCGACCCCCACCCACAGGAGGTCCAGGACGAGACCTGGGCGGCGATCACCGACGCGGTCGGCGAGCGCGCGGCGGACGACGGGACGGTGAGCCTGACGAGCCTCGCGCTGATCGCATCCGGCCGAGCCTGACCCCCGAGAACAGCTCGAACGCACTGGAGCTGCGCAATCCAACCGACGATGTAGGCGTGTGGGGCGCGTAGCAGGTCGCCCGCGTCCTCACGGTCCTCCTCCGGATTGATCTGGGACGGGTTGGTGGCGTCGAACAGCCGCAGGCCCTCGTAGCCGAACTTGGATGAGTGCGGTTAGCCTTGCCCGATCGAGACGCTCCGCGACACCCTCTCCCGCGAGCGTCTGGTGGACCTCGCGACGATCGCGACGCCGGCGATCCTGATCGTCTATCTGGGGATGACGAACGGCGGCTTCGATCCGACCTCGCGCTCCGTGGTCGGCATCGCCGCGTGGTGGACCGTGGGGGTCGCCGCGGCGTTCAACGTGCTCCCTGCCGCCGGAGGCAACGCCGCTTCGCGTGTGATCTTCGGCCTCGCGGTCGCCTTCGCCGGCTGGACCGCGCTGTCGCTCGCGTGGACCGACAGCGACGAGCGCACCGCGACCGAGCTGGCGCGGGTCGCCTCGTACCTCGGGATCTTCACGCTCGCGCTCGCCGTCCAGGGCTCGGGCCGCTGGCGGGAGCTGCTACACGGAGTGACGCTCGGAATTGTCGCCGTCTGCGCGATCGCCGCCCTGTCGCGGATGCGGCCCGACTGGTTCCCCGAGCAGGTGGCGGGCCAGTACCTGCAGGAGATCGAGATCGAGCGACGGCTCGCCTACCCGCTCAACTACCCGAGCGGCCTCGGGGCGTTCGCGGCGATCGGCCTGCCGCTCGCCCTCGCCGCAGCCTCCTCGGCGCGGTCGACGCTCGCCCGGGCGCTCGCCGCCGGAGCGCTGCCGCTCGTCGCTCTCACCCTGTGGCTCACCACCTCGAGCCTGTCGGTGCCGGCGGCCGTGATCGGGCTCGCGGCGTTCCTGCTGCTCGCCCCCGAGCGGATCCCGAAGCTCCTCACCCTGGCGATCGCCGCGGCGGGCGCGGGGATCCTGTTCGCGGCCACCGAGCAGCGCGAGGCGCTCGACCGCGGGCTGCCCACGCGCACCGCCGAGAGCGAGGGCGGCGAGCTGCTCGTGCTCACGCTTGCGGTGTGCGGCGCCGTGGCGCTGGCCCAGTTCGGCCTGAGCCGCCTCGTGCGCGACGCGATGTACCCCGGGCTTCTCGACATCCCGCGCCGAGCCGCCGCGATCGCCGCCGGCGCCGTGGCGGCGGTGGCGCTGGTGATCGCGGTCGGCGCCGGGGCGCCGAGCAAGGCCTCCGACGAGTGGGAGCAGTTCAAGGGCAAGGGCCAGGAGACCACCCCCGGCGAGGCCTCCCGCGGTCAGGAGATCCTCGACTTCAGCGGCAGCGGGCGCTACGACTTCTGGGAGGCGGCGGTGGACGCGAACGCCACCGAGCCGTGGGTCGGGATCGGCCCGGGGACGTGGGACTTCTGGTGGACCCAGAAGGGCTCCTACGTCGCCTACGTCCGCGACGCCCACTCGCTGTTCCTGGAGACGCTCGGCGAGCTGGGGATCGTCGGCTTCGTGCTGATCGTCGGCATCTGCGGCGGGGTGCTGGGGATCGGGTCGTGGCGCGCGCTGCGAGCGCCGCCGGAACTCCGTGTGGTGCTCGCGGGAGCGACCGCGGGTTGCGCCGCGTTCGCCGCAGGAGCAACGGTCGACTGGCTGTGGGAGCTGGGCGTTCTGCCGGCGATCTTCTTCGCGCTCGCCGCGATCGCCTGCGCCGGAGGCGCGCTGCAGCGGCAACGGACTTCCGCCACCAAACCGCCGTGGCAGCGCGCCGCGCCAAGGGTCGGGCTGGTCGCACTCTCGATCGCCGGCCTGATCGCGATCGTCCCTCCCCTGTGGGGCGCCGTCAAGCTCGAGGACAGCTACGAGGCGGAGGCCGAGGGGCGGACCGCGGCCGCCCTCGACGACGCCCGCAGCGCGATCTCGGCCCAACCCTACGCCGCCTCGCCGCGGCTCCAGGAGGCTCGCCTGTTGGCGCGCCGGGGCAGGATCAACGCCGCGATCAAGGCCGCCCGCGCCTCCGCCCAGCGCGAGCCCGTCAACTGGCGGCGCTGGGCCGCGGTCGCGATCCTCGAGGCGCGCGCAGGGCATCCCCGCGCCGCCGCCAAGGCCGAGCAGCGCGCCAAGAGGCGAAACCCGAACGCCCCCGATCTCGTACCCTGAGTACCGGACCGGTCGAAACCGCGTGTTATTGTTCTCGTCAGCAGGGTGATACAGGGACGAGGAGACGCGCGTTTGCGGCATCTGATTACAGGGGGGGCGGGATTCATCGGCTCGCATCTGGCCGACAGGCTCGTGGCGCGGGGCGACGAGGTGACGATCCTCGACGACCTCAGCACGGGGAGCCGTGAGAACGTCCAGGCGCTGCTCGCCGACCACGGCTCGCAGGTCGAGCTGATCGTCGGATCCGCTTGCGACCAGAGCGCTCGTCGACGAGCTGATGGCGACCGCGGATGGGTGCTTTCACCTCGCCTCGTCGGTGGGAGTCGAGTTGATCGTCGACCAGCCTCTCGAATCGGTCCTGCGCACGGTTCGCGCCGCCGACGCGGTGATGGAGGCGGCCGCCCGCTTCCGCACGCCGCTCGTCTTCACCTCCACCTCGGAGGTGTACGGCAAATCCAACGGGCGATCCCTGCACGAACGCGACGACCGCATCGTCGGCGCGCCCGCGGTGGCACGTTGGTCCTACGGGATCGCGAAGGCCTTCGGCGAAGCCGTCGCCCACGGCTACGCGCGCGACCGCGGCGCGCGGATGACGGTGGCGCGGCTGTTCAACTCGGTGGGCCCGCGCCAGTCGAGCGCCTACGGAATGGTGGTGCCGAGGTTCGTCCGACAGGCGCTCAAGGGCGAGGAGCTGACCGTCTACGGCACCGGGAAGCAGTCTCGCTGCTTCACGCACGTGTTCGACACGGTTGACGCGCTCCTCGGCCTCTCGGACTGCGAGCGGGCGGCCGGCAACGTCTACAACGTGGGCTCGGTCGTGCCGGTTCCGATCATCGAGGTGGCGCGGCGCGTGATCGAGCACACCGGTTCGCGCTCCGAGCTGCGGATGGTTCCATACGAGGACGCCTACGGCGAGGGATTCGAGGAGCTGGGGAACCGGGTGCCCGACTGCCGCGAGATCGAGAACCTGATCGGATGGCGCCCGACCCGTACGCTCGAGGACGCGATCGACGACATCATCGCCCACGAGAGAGCACGCCGCCACCACGCACGCCGCCACGGCTTCGCGTCGTCGCCTGACGCCGTGTAGCCGCCTGAGCCGCGTTCGCGTCCTCCGCGTCATCACCCGGCTGAACCTCGGCGGGCCGGCGCAGCAGGCGGCGCTGCTCAGCGGCCGGCTCGACCCCGCCCGCTACGAGACGCTCCTGGTCCACGGGCGCGTCGCCGCCGGGGAGGAGTCGATGGACGATCTCGCGAGGAGCGAGGGAGCGAGGATGCGGTTCCTGACGAGCCTCGGGCAGGCGCCGCGACCTCATCTGGACGCGGCGGCGACCCTCCGCCTCATGCGGATCGCCCGCCGCTTTCGCCCCCACGTGATGCACACCCACATGGCCAAGGCGGGGTTCGTGGGTCGCGCCGCCGCCCTCGCGGCGCTGCGCCCCGCGCCGGTGATCGTCCACACATACCACGGCCACGTCCTCGAGGGCTACTTCGGCGCCGCGAAGAGCCGCCTCTACCGCGCGCTCGAGGCCCGGCTCGCAAAGCGCAGCGACTGCCTCGTGGGCGTAAGCCAGGCGACCGTGGACGACCTCGTGCGCCTCGGGGTCGCACCGCGAGAGCGCTTTCGCGTGATCCCGCTGGGCCTCGACCTCGATCCGTTCGGGAGCGCCGACGGGGCCGCCGGGCGCGAGCTGCGGCGCGCCCTCGGCGTCGCCGACGAGGAGATCGTCCTCACCTTCGTCGGTCGCGTCGTGCCGATAAAGCGCGTGGATCTCCTGCTGCGCGGCTTCGCGCGCGCCCGCGAGCTCGCCGCCGAGAAGCTGCGGCTCGTGATCGTCGGCGACGGCGAGCTGCGCCCCGAGCTCGAGGCGCTCGCGCGCGCGCTCGGGGTCGCGGGAGCCGTCAGCTTCCTCGGCTACCGCCGCGACCTGGTGGCGGTCGCGGCGGCAGGCGACATCGCCGTGCTCGCGTCGGAGAACGAGGGCACCCCCGTGTCGCTGATCGAGGCCGCGGCGGCGGGCCGCCCGGCGATCGCATCGGGCGTCGGCGGCGTGCCCGAGGGCGTCACGCCGCAGACCGGGATCCTGTTCCCGCCCGGGGACGTCGAAGCGCTGGCGGGGGCGATCGCCTTCCTGGCTTCGAACGGCGCTGTGCGCGCCGAGCTGGGCGCGAACGCACACCGGCGCGCGCTCGAGCGCCACTCGGTCCCGCGGCTTCTGGCCGACGTCGACGCGCTGTACAGGAGGCGGAGTTGCTGGCACGCCGCCGGCGGCTGCAAGACTGACGCCATGGCGCCAATCCGCGACGAGCTCGACCCCGGCATCCTGCCGCGACAGCTGCACCAGGTCGAGCGCGTGGCGGCCCGCCTGGAGCAGGAGCGCCCCGACCCCTCCGCCGCGCTCGCCTCGCAGGTCGACGAGATCCTCGGCGGGGTTAGGGGCGCGTCGTACGCAAGCCCCTTCCTGTCCTGGGCGTGCCTGGCATCAGGCCTGCTGCTGCTGGTCGTGATCGCGCTCGTCGCGCTCTAGCACCACGCGCAAGCGCCGCAGCGCCCGCGAGAGCCGAACCCGTACCCGGGCCTCGTCGCTGCGAATCACGCTCGCGATCTCCATCCCCGCGAGCCCGCCGCCGAAGTACAGCGCCAGCACCATGCGATCACGCGCGGAGAGGCCCGCCAGCGCCTCGGTCAACTCCGCGCTAAGGGTGAGATCACCAGCGGCGCTCGCGTCAACGGCCTCCTGTCCGTCGGAGACCTGGCGGGCGACCCGAAGCAACGCGACGCGCGAGCGCACCGAGCCCGAATCGGGCACCCAGCCGTCGCGCCGCGCTCGCTCGAACGTCGTCCGCGTGAGCTCCTCGGCAAGAGCGCGCGAACCGAGCCGGTAGGCGAGAAACCCGTACACATCGCGCGCGTACGCTGCGTGTCGTCCTGAATTGCCCATGCCCGGCGGACGAGGTTACCCTTCGCACCTCGAAGGGCGCATGCTCACCTCCGATCAGATCATCTATCGCTACCTCGATCGACTCCGAGCTACGAGGCGGCGATGAGACGCTGTTCTTGAGCGAGGCGACTCAGATCGCCGGTTCCCCGTTCGCGTCCACCCAGTGGATCGATGCGCTGACGGGCGAGCTTCATAAGCACGTAGGGTCGAGCGACGGCCCATCGGACGACAGGCCAAGGTGTCGCTATCGAACCCCCCGAAGGTGTCGGGATCCTGGGGTAGTCCGGTCAGGCGCGGAAGAACCGACGATACGCTCGGTACAGGAGCTCCAGGCGCCTCTCATTGTTCGGGTAGTCGCGATGCGTCCTCGGTGGAGCCGCCAGGATGGCGTCCATCTCCTCCAGGGTGATCCCGAACTTCTTGGCGACGTACACCTTCTCCTCCGGCACGCGCGCGGCGTCGAAGGGTGGCCTCTTCAGGATCTCCAGCGCCTCTTCGCGGGTGATCTCCCCCGCGCAGATCTGGCTGGACAGCGTGGCCCGCCGGTAGTCGATCTGGAACTTGACGGGCAGGATGTACGACTGCACGAAGCCGGTGATCTTCGACTCGTAGTGCTTTCCTCCGTAGTACTCCCACCCGAGCTCCTCCTGGAGCTTCTTCATGGCCTCCTTCTTCGAGTACGGGACGAGGTTGAGCACGTACACGAGCCGGATGCCCTTGAAGAACTTGTAGTAGGCCTCCTTGACGAAGCCGAAGGTCGGGAAGGTGCGGAGCTTTCCGCTCCCGAACCGCCGATGGACCGCCTTCAGGAAGCGTACGTCCTTGGCGTTGTAGTGCCAGGCGCGGGGCAGGATTCCCTCGGTCGCGTAGTTGCCCTCCCATGATGATGAAGCGGACGCCGTTCTCCGCCGCAACGCGGTGGAGCGCCGCGGGAATGGCGATGTCCGTGGGCGTCTCGATCTCAGGCACGGATGCCCTGAGGAAGGCGAGCTGCAGGTCCCTGAACTCCTCCCAGTCGAGCACGACACTCTGGTAGTCGATCCCCAGCGTCCGGGCCACGTTCTTGATGTTCTTGACCGCGGTGTCGGAGTTCCAGCCGTTGTCCATGTGCACGACCAACGGGCGCAGACCAAGGCTCTTGACCACATACGCGGCGTAGCAGCTGTCGATTCCGCCGCTGATGCCGATGACGCAGTCGTATTCCTTCCCACGACCCGCGGCCTTGATGCGCTCGACGATGGCCGCGAGCTCGCGCTCGCTCGTCCCCGGCTTGTAGGTGAGGTTGGCGATCCGGTCGAGGTAGTCCGTGCAGTGGTTGCAGCGGCCTTCGGCGTCGAAGGTGATCTCCGGGTCGGTGGTCGACATGACGCAGCGCGTGCATACGCGGCGGCTGCCGTCGTCCCATTCCACGGGCGGGGTCGAGTTGCGTCGTGGGCATGCTTTCAGGGTCTATTCCTCAGAACTGAATCTCGGCCCGATCGGGGTAGTTGATTAACACCCCCGCTTCGGGCCGTGAAAGACGAACATGCTTCCTGCCGCGAGGCCGCTCGCGTGTGTCTCGTGGTATGCCTGCCTGAGGTGGTCCAGGCTCCCGGCGCCGCCGAGGGCCACGACCGGAATGGTGACGGCCTGCGGAGACCCGCCTGATCAGGTCGAGGTCGTACCCCTCCATCGTGCCGTCACGCGAGATGGACTGCACGATGATCTCGCCCGCCCCCTTCTCCTCCGCCAACCTGGCGAACTCCTCCGGAGCGTACTCCGTGGGCCGCGTTCCCCCCGCGGTCCACGTTCGAGGGCCGCCGAGCCGCTTCTTCTTCACGTCGATGCAGACCGTGATCGTGGAGGAGCCGAACGAGTCCGCCGCCTCCGCGATGAAGTCCGGGTTCTCGGCGGCGAACGAGTTGATCACCACCTTCTCGGCTCCCGCCGAGAGAATGCTCCGGATGTCCCGAAGCGAGCGGATCCCTCCCCCCACGGCGAACGGCATGTTGGCCTCCTCGCCCACGTTGCGCACGAAGTCGAGAGAGATCAGCCGGCCCTCCCGAGTGGCGAGGATGTCGAGGAACACCAGCTCGTCCGCGCGAAGGTCGTTGAAGATTCGCACCGCATTGATCGGATCCCCGATGTAGCGCTGCTTGCCGAAGCCCTCGGTCTTCACCAGGCCCTCGTTGCGCAGGAGCAGCACCGGGATGACGCGGGGCCTGAACATCGGTCAAAGGTAGAGGAAGTTCCTCAGCAGGGCTTCCCCTGCGTCATGGCTCTTCTCGGGATGGAACTGGACGCCGTAGAGGTTCTCCCGCTGCACCACCGAGGTGAACGGGTATCCGTAGTCCGTGTCGCAGAGCACGTCCGCGCTGTCGCGGCAGACCATGTGGTACGCGTGCACGAAGTAGAACTCCGTCTGCTCCGTCACCCCCTCGAGCAGAGGGCTGGATCGGGCGATGCGGACGCCGTTCCAGCCCATGTGCGGCACCTTGAAGCGGCGGGTGTCGTCGATACCGAAGCGCACGACGTCGGCGTCGATCCAGCCCAACCCCTCCGCGCCACCCTCCTCGCTCTGGCGGGCAAAGAGCTGCATCCCGAGGCAAATCCCGAGGATCGGAGTCTTTCTGACCACCGCGGCCTCGTGCAGGGCCGGAACCAGGCCCAACGTCGCCAGATGCTCCATCGCCTTCCCGAAGTGGCCCACCCCCGGGAGGAGCAGCTTGTCCGCGCGGAGTAGCTCGCTGGGTTCGGAGGTGAGCTGTGCATGGACTCCGATCCGGTCGAGCTTCCTCTTGACCGAGTGCAGGTTGCCCATCCCGTAGTCGACGATGGCGACGCGAGGAGTCGGCGCGGAAGCGGTCATCCTCCCGCCACCTCCTTCACAACTTCCGCCATCCGCCCCGCTTGGGTGCGGCGCGAAAATCGCTCGATGCCATGCGAGTGGCACGCGACTTCGCCGTTCTGGAGAAACTCGTCATAGAGGTCGGCGAGCACCTCCCGCAGGTGCGCGGCGTCCCGCACCACCGTGCCGGCGCCCGTTTCCTCGAGCAGGGTCTCGAGAACGCGTGAGTCACGAGCGTCGGCATCATCCAGGTTGTAGTGACGCGCCTTGAGCTCCAGCGCCTCCGGATCGTCCGAGTAGCAGAGCAGGACACGCCGCCTGAGCGCCAGGTAGTCGAAGATCTTGGTGCCCGGATAGGCGTAGTTGTTGAACATGACGAACGCGTTCGCGCGGGCCAGCACGCGTGCCATCTCGGCGTTCGGCATCCGTCCATGAAAGGTGGCGAAGGGGGCGAGGGTGGGAAACCGGCTCGCCAAGAGCTCCTCCACCGCGGCCTGGTCGCCGATGCCGAGGAAGAGCAGCTCGAAGCTGCGGCCCTTCGCGCTCGCGCACGAACGCCTCGCAGACGCGAAAGAAGCTATCCAGCGGATAGAAGGGGTAGATGCTGCCGACGTACGCCAGGGTGAGCTTCTCCCCGCCCTGCGGCTGCTCGGCTGCCCCTGCCATCGCCTCCGGGTCGTATCCGTTTGGGATCACGTGGAAGGGCTTGCCCGGCAACGAGCGTGCCGATTACGTCTCGCCAAGAAGTCGTTCACGGTGGTGACGGCGCTCGCGGTCCTGGTGAATCGCCGCTCCAACCGCGCGTCCCACCTCTCGGAGATGCGCTTTCCCCGACGGCCGCGGTCTTGGCTCCACGGATCGCGGTAGTCGGCGATCCAGGGAACCCCGAACTCACGCGAGAGCTCACACGCGTAGCGGAACAGCACGAACGGTTCACCGGTAGCGACGATCACGTCCGCCCCGTGCTCTCGCAGGTAGCGCCGAGCCGCTAGATATAGAGACCGACGCGGTCCGATGTGTGCGTAGTACTGGCCAATTTCGTACCACGCGGTCACCGCCCGCCGGAGCAGCCTGAAACGGTTCCGGCCGTGCGCGAGAAGCATCCGGTTGCTCAGGTTTGGTCGGTAGGGCGTGCGGATGATCGTCCCGTGCTCCGCATCCTCGATCCGAACATCTGGCTGATTCGCTCGGCGCTACGTAATCCAGCTCGTACCCGTGACGGTTGCTCCATTGCCGGGTGACGACCACCGGCGACACACCGAATTCCCGCCAGTAGCGGTACCAGGAGTACGGGCGCATCCCACCGACGGAAACGAGCGGCGGGAAGTCGTATGCAAGCAGGAGAGCTTTCACTGAGATGAGGTCGCCGGAACGGCGCGAACGGCCAATCTAGCGGCGCTCCGCGGCGCGCTGGGAAACGCCGGAGCCCTCGGAATCGCGGACGACGCGTGGCACATGCCCGCCCACACGTCTCAGCCGCCTGTAGTCCCTTGATGCAAGCGTAGAAGGATCGACCTGCAGCGGCGCTTAGAATTGTGGAGGAAGTGTGCGAGCGCGTAATGTGGCTCGAAGATGGACGGATACGGATTTCGGCCTGACAGCGGACGTGTTGGCGGCTGACAAGGCCGTGCACCATCCTCCATCGTCCTGAGTGGACGCCCACTGACTTAGGGCGCTCGCCAGCACGCGAGCAGATCCTCATCGGGGACAGCCCGGACCTCGCGGGCGGGGACCCCCATAACAACGCTGCGCGGCGCCACATCTGCTGCTACTACCGCACCTGCGGCCACGAACGCCTCCTCGCCGACCTCGACCCCCGGGCAGATGATCGCCGCCGCGCCGACGCGGCAGGCACGACGTAGTGTCGGCCCAACAAGCGGCTGGCCGGATGGGTGACGAGCCATCGTGTTGTCGTTCGCCGTCACAACCCCGGGGGCGACGAACACGTCGTCTTCGATCACCGTGTGAGCGGTGACATAGCAGTTGGTCTGTATCCGGACCCGCTCGCCGACCTGGACGTCGTTATCGATCGCAGAGCCGCGGCCGACGGTGGTGCCCGCTCCAATGACGGTGCGCTCCCTTATATGAGCCTGGTCACCCACCGTGACGTCTTCAGCCAGCTCGGCCCCTGAAAAAACAATCGAGCCAGCCAGGATCGCAACGCGATCTCCCAAGACCGTCGACGTCGACACGTCCCGCGAAGCGGTTGAGAACAATCCCAGTCGCTGTGGCTTGCCGAGTATTGCGTGATCCTGAACCACGGCGCCCTCACCGATCATCGTGCCGGAGTGGATGATCACGTGCGCACCAAGCACGATGTCGGCAGGCAACTCAAGCGGATCACCAAGCACCAGCCCCGGTGCGCGCTCAGGATGCGAAACGAGCTCGGGTCTCACCGGCGCGATCCTATTCTCCGTTCATCTAGCCTGCGAAGAACTCGTTCACGGCGGCGCTGATCTGAGCCTGTTGGCGATCCCCGAGGTGGGGATGAATCGGCAATGACAGCTCTGTTGCGGCTAACTCCTCAGCCGCGGGGCAGCGATCGGCAAGTTCTCTAAACGCACCTGTAGAGGGCAGCGTCCGCCGGTAATGAACACGTGTTGATATCCCTTTCGCGCGAAGATGCGCAGCGAGCTCGTCCCGGTTCGAAAGGAAAACCGGGAAGACGTGGTGAACATCACCCGAGCCGAGATCGTCCGCTCTCGGCAGCACCTCCGCTGGCAAGGAATCCACATAGGTGGCGGCAACCCGACGGCGAGCCTCGTTCCAGCTATCGAGGCGGGGAAGCTTCACGCGCAGGACAGCCGCCTGGAGCGCGTCCAACCGGCTGTTCCGCCCGACGAGCACATGGTCGTCGCGGGCGCGGCGCCCGTGGTCGCGCAGCAACCTGATCCTGTCGGCAACCTCGTCGTCATCTGTCGCGATGGCGCCTGCGTCGCCGAATGCGCCGAGGTTCTTTCCTGGGTAGAAGCTGAAGGTGCCGACTCGGCCCAAGGTTCCTGCCGGGGTCCCTGCCTGACGGGCGCCGTGAGCCTGCGCGGAGTCCTCCACCACGTTAAGCCCATGTTCCATCGCGAACGAGGTCAGGGCGTTCATTTCGACCATGCGTCCGTACAGATGAACGGGAACGATGGCACGCGTGGACCGGGTGAGACGCCGCCTGCAGCTCTCCATGTCAATTAGTCCTGTGATCGGGTCAACATCTACAAAGCGCGGTCTCGCACCGGCTGCGACCACAGCTTCGGCAGTAGCGATGAAGGTGAAAGCCGGCACAAGCACCTCCTCTCCTCCACCGATGTCGATAGCCCGTAAAGCCAGCTCGAGCGCGTCGGTGCCGTTCGCGACGCCCACCACATGCCGAGCTCCGAGGTACGCGGCGAACTCACGCTCGAACGCACTGACCTCCTCTCCCCCGATGAATGTTTCCGAGTCAATGACCCTGGTCAGCGCCTGCTCAAGCTCATCTCCGAGCTCGGCACGGACGGCCGCCAGGTCGACGAGTGGAATCACGGCCTACGCGGGAGTTCTCCCTGGGAGTGCAGTTGTGATCCTCTCGCTGGCACCTGTCTCTATCGATCGTTGCGCCGCCTCGAGCACCGCAACGACCCGACGGCCATTCGCCGCACCAGTGCGAGGAGGAACTCCTGTCAGCGCGCACTCAGCGAAGTGCTCGATTTCGACTACGAGCGGCTCCCTGAAGTCGATCTTCGGGATCACGACGTCGCCTGCCCGCACCAAGAGCTGATATCGAGCGAAGTCCTCGTAGCGGCCGAGCGATCTCGTTGGCCCCTGTGCTCGAACAATTCCCTTGTCATACAGCCGCACTTTGGCATCCATGGAAACGTCGTCGTAGACGACCATCTTCTCGCTGCCCACCACGGTCGCCTCTCGAACCTTGCTCGGGTTAAGCCAGCTCGTGTGAACGTGCGCCAGCACATCGCGCTCGAATTCGATGGTCATGAAGACGACATCCTCGATTCCCTGCTGAAGCCGAGCAAGTCCACTCGCCGACACACCCAGGGGCTCAGCATCGAGCCAGTTACAGAGGATCGAGACGTCATGAGGTGCCAAGCTCCAGAGCGCGTTGCTGTCCGACCGCACGATCCCAAGGTTTGTGCGCCGCATCGCGATGTAGTACGGGACACCCAGCTCTCCACTATCGAGGTAGCGTTTCACCCGTTCAACCGCAGCGTGGTACTCGAACGTGTGGCCCACCATCAGCACGAGGTCGCTCTGCAACGCTTGGCTTGCGAGCTTGTCGCATTCAGCCACGGAGCCTGCCAGCGGTTTCTCCACCAGAACGTGCTTGCCGCCCTGCAGCGCCTCAAGCGCATACTGAAAGTGCTGCTGAACCGGCAGAGCAATAACCACTGCATCAATCTGGTCGTTTTGCAAGACGTCGTCCCAGTCGCGGGTGACGGTCGCGGTCGGATGGTTGAGGCGGGCTCGCTCAGTTGCCTCCTCGCTGCGGTCGCAGATCAGTTTCAGCTCAGTGCCCGGGCACGATCCGGCTACTCGTGCAAGGTTTGGCCCCCAATAGCCGTAGCCGGCGATTGCGAGCTTCAGTCTTGAGCCTGGGTCCCAGTCGATCGGTAGCATCAGATGGGCGAGCATAGGAATGCAGGCTCGCCCTCGGTTCACCCTATCGCCGTCGCCGTCACTGCTCGTGCGAGGGAAATGAGGGGTCCGCAAGCAGATCGGCACCCACCAGAATCCATGGGGCCTTACCGAACTCAACCTACAGGTGGGTCACCTCGGCAAGCGTTCGGCGGATCACCTTAAGCAACACGGGGCTTCAAAAGTCGGTTGTGTGGTGCTTCTTTGCCCTCCGCGCCAACGCTTGTCCGGAGTGCCTGTCGTTCAGCATCCGAATCGAGCAGGGTCACGATCCGCTCCGACATCGCCTCAACGTCAAGATATGGGATGACGAGGCGTTCGGCGGGCCGGAGAAATTCCGACATCCCGCCAGCATCGAAACACACGACTGGCTTGCCGAGCGCTGCGGACTCGAGGCACGCGAGAAAGGATCCTCGCGGCTAGCGAGCACGAAGACATCGAACAGTGCCATCACGGGGCGCGGGTCCGCGCGGGGGCCGATGAACCGGACCCGATCACCTAATCCGGCATGCTTGAGGTCGTGGCGGACGCGTGTCCCGGTGGGGTCCCCAGGTGGCTCCGATCCCATCCAGACGAACTGCACCGCCCTATCACCGAGCCGATCGGTAGCCCGCTTTGCAACCTTCACGAATAAGTCAGGCGACTCTCGCCAGTTGAGGGCATCGACGGTGCCCACGACGGCGGAGCCGGGCGCAAGGCCAAGTTGGCGCCGCGCCTGTCGATAGCACCGCCACTGGCGTGTCGCCTAGCGGGATCGCCTCGTGACAGACCACGATCCGCGCCGGATCGACATCCTTGCTTTCGACGAGGGCCGAGAGGACGGGTCCGATGACCAGGAGTACGGGCGCATCCCACCGACGGAAACGAGCGGCGGGAAGTCGTACGCAAGCAGGAGAGCCTTCACTGAGATGAGGTCGCCGGGACGGCGCGAACGGCCAATCTAGCGGCGCTCCGCGGCGCGCTGGGAAACGCCGGAGCCGTCGTAATCGCGGACGACGCATGGCACAAGCTTACGATCTGTGATCGTGGGTTGGAAGCTTCGAAGCACCGGCGGCGAAGCGCAGCGGATCCGCTGGCGACGCAGATCGGCTCCAGCCTGCGTGTCGTCCTGAACTGCCCATGCCCCGGCGGACGAGGTTACCCTTCGCACCTCGTAGGGCGCATGCTCACCACCGATCAGACCATCTACGACCTCTTGACCGGCGCGGCGACGATCCTGCTCGTCGCCTACGTCCTGGTGGCCCTGGTGCGCCTCCTGAGGCGCAACCGCCCCGGGCTCGCGATCGGGCTGCCGATCGCGATCGCGGCGGGCGCGCGGATGATCGCCGCGGCCGGGGTATCGCTGACCTCGGTCGGCTCCGAGCTACGAGGCGGCGATGAGACGCTCTTCTTGAGCGAGGCGACCGAGATCGCCGGCTCCCCGTTCGCATCCACGCAGTGGATCGATGCGCTGACGGGCGAGTTTCACAAGTTCATCCTCGCGGTCCAGGTGTGGGCCTTCGATTCGCCCGAGTTCGTGCTGCGGCTGGCCGAGGTCGGAATCGCCGTCGCCGGCATCGCCCTGCTGGCGACGGCCGTGTACGAGCTGGCGGGTGCCCGCGCCGCGATCGTGGCGGCGTGGCTGCTCGCGATCGAGCCGAGCGGCATCTTCTTCGCCAGCGTCCTCCACAAGGAGGCGCCGATGTTCCTGGCCGAGGGCCTCGTTGCCTTCGGCGGCGCGCGGATGTGGAAGCGCGGCGACCTGGTCTCGCTGGCGATCATCGCCGCCGGCTGCCTGGTAGGGGTGGCGACGCGCCCCTACGCCGGCTGGTTCCTGATCGCCGCGGGCGCCGCGATCACCCTGCACGCCGGGCTGCGCACGACCCGCAGCAACGAGGTCAGCGCGCTCTCGCTCCTCGCGATCGTCGCCATATTCGCCGCGATCGCTGCCCCGGTCGTCCTCGAGGCCTCCTCGGACGAGAACCTCGAGGAAAACGTGCAGGCCTCTCAGGACGCCAACGCCGCCGACGCGGACGCAAACCTCTCGCTGGAGCGCGTCGACTTCTCGACCCGCGAGGAGGTGATCACCAACCTCCCGATTCGGATGTTCGACGTGACCTTCAAGCCCTTCGTGTGGCAGCTCGGAAGCCCAAGCCAGCGATTCGGCGCGATCGGAGGCCTCTTCGCGCTCGCCGTGCTCGCGGTGCTGATCCGGACGATCTGGCGCCGCCGCGGCGAGATCCTCTCCCGCGCGGGGCCGCTGGTCTACCTGGGGTTCTTCCTGCTCTGCGCCTACTCGCTCAGCACCGGCAACGCCGGCACCGGCTTTCGCTACCGGACCCACCTGCTGGCGATCGCGCTGTGCCTGATCGCGACGCTGTGGATCTGGCGGACCGAGCGCGCGCCGCAGCGGTATGCACCGACGACAAAGAGGATCGCCGTGGCCCGGCGAGGAGCGCTACAGCGCGCGAGGGGTACGTGAGCGAGGTCGAGCTACAGACAGAGGCGACGCGCGAACCCATGCGCCAGGTTCCGCTCGAATGGCCCGTCGAGCGCGTCATCCGGCCCGCGAAGCGACGCATCAGGCTGCGAGACATCCCAGGCGACGCCTCGATCATCCGCGTCCTCGCCGCGCGCGACTTCAAGGTCAAGTACAAGCAGTCGGCGCTCGGGCCGCTGTGGCTCGTCTTTCAGCCGCTGGCGCTTGCTCGTCGCGCTTCGTCGTCGCCTTCCAGGGCGTCGCCGACGTCCAGACCTCGGGCGTCCCGTACGCGCTGTTCGCGCTCGTCGGCCTCAGCGTCTGGTCGTTCTTCCAGGCGTCGATGACGATCGGCACCGCTTCGATGGTCACGAACACGAGCTTCGTGCGCTTCACCCCCTGCCCCCGGCACGGCTTTCCGATCGCCGGCCGTCATCGCGTCGTTGCCTTCGTACGGCGTAACCGCGCTCGGCGCGCCGTCGTCGTCGCCGCGGCCACCGGCGAGCTCTCCCCGCGCGTCGCTGCTGCTGCCGCTCGCGCTGCTGTGGCTATTCGTGCTGACCATCGGCGTTGTCGCGATCACGCTCCGCGCTGACCGTCCGCTTCCGCGACATCAACAGCGCGCTCCCGTTCCTGCTTCAGGTCGGCGTGTTCCTGGCGCCGATCGGCTACTCGCTTGCCGAGTCTCTCGGACGCCATGCGCGTCGCTCGTGAGCCTCAATCCGCTGACAGGCGTCATCGAGGCATCGCGCTGGATGGTGCTCTCGGGCTATCAGCCGTCGGTCGAGCCGATCGCCGCATCGCTCGTTGCGAACCACCGTTGCTCGCGCTCTTCGGCTGGTGGCTCTTCGCCCGGCTGCGAGACCCACGATGGCGGACGAGATCTGATGGCCGTCGCAGCCAGCAACGCCGCAGCCGCCGATCGCGGTCTCGGCCCGAGGCCTGCGAAAGCGCTACCGGCTCGGGGAGCACCAGAGCCTGCCGCGGACCGCGCGGCGGCTCTTGCGCCGCGGCGCGCGCCTGCCGGAGTTCGAGGCGCTCGCGGGCGTCGACTTCACCTGTCTACCGCGGCGAGGCGCTCGGGATCGTCGGGGTCAACGGATCCGGCAAGTCGACGCTGCTTCAGATCATCGCCGGCACGACGTTGCCGACGAGCGGTGAGATGACCGTGCGCGGGCCGCGTCCTGCCGCTGCTCGCGGTCGGCCAGGGCTTCCATCCCGAGCTCACCGGACGCGAGAACGTGACCCTGTTCGCGTCCTCGCTTCGGGTTCCCGCGTCGGCACGATCGAGGACCGAATGGAGGCCGTCGCCGCGTTCGCCGAGCTCGAGCGCCACATGGATACGCCGGTGAAGCGCTTCTCCAGCGGGATGATCTCGCGGCTCTCGTTCGCGGTCGCGATGCAGTTCCCGGCCGACATCTACGTCTTCGACGAGGTGCTCGCGGTGGTCGACGGCGAGTTCCAGGCGCGCTGCCTGGAGGAGATCAAGGGGCTGCATCGCGCACGGGCGCACGGTGATCTTCGTCAGCCACCACCGCGAACAGGTGGCCGAGGTGTGCGAGCGCGTGACTCTGGCTGGAGGACGGCAAGGTGCGCGACCACGGCACCACTGCGGACGTGCTCGAATCGTATGAGTCCGTCCACCATCCTCCAGTGGGTTAGCGACGCCAGCGTTCAATCAGATCTTCTTCCGGAACACGGCGTTGCGCTCGCGCAGGAATCCCCATGACAACGGTCCGGGGACGGACATCGGCGGTGACTACCGCGCCGGCGGCGAGCGCGAACCCCCACCAGCGGTCCGACGGTGCATGCGCTCTGGGAGCTAGCGGCGGCGCACCATCCGCCTGCGAGTTGAGCCGGTACCGGAACGGCCAGCCTACGAGCCATAGTGCTTTCACACCCTCGTCCAAATCGCTCGTAGGATAGAGACATGCGGCAACGGATCAGACGTGTGCTCTTGCGTCCACTCGACCTCCGCCTCGAGCGTCTTCAGCGGGAGGTTCGCAATGCACAGGCGATGGCAGCAAGGGCATACGAGGCCACCAAAAACTGGCCGAAACTACTTGAGGAAATCAGGTCAGCCCCCGACTACGAATCCCCCTACGACGAGTCCGAACCCCTCGTCACCGTGAGGGTCGCGACATACAACCGCTCCGACAAGCTGATTGGGCGCGCCCTCGCTTCAGTTCTCGGCCAGACGTACCGGAACTGGGAAGCAGTCGTTGTTGGGGACGCCTGCACCGATGACACCGAGGAGCGAGTCGCCTCGATTGGAGACGACCGGATCAAGTTCGTGAACCTTCCATTCCACGGTCCTTACCCCGACGAACCAACAGAGCGATGGCGCGTAGCCGGTGGAACGCGATGAATGAAGGCCTTCGTCTCGCCAACGGGCTCTGGATCACGGCCCTCGACGACGACGATGAATTCGATCCCGACCATATCGAGGTCCTCTTAGAACACGCGCGCCAGGAGCGAGCAGAGCTCGGGTATGGGCAACTTCGGGTGATTGACGCCGATAGCGGTCGGCAACTCAAGGAGAGGCTGTGCACATGGCCACCCAGAGCGGGCCATTTCAATTTCCTGGGCTCAATCGCACACGCTGGATTCAAACGATTCACGTACGACTTCAACTCTCACCTTGTGGCGGAAGTAGCAGACGCGAATCTGATGCGGCGGATGTGGAAGCAGGGGTGCGATTCTCCTTTCTCGACCGAGAAGTAGGCTCCTACTACGTGCGCCGCCGAGTCTGGCCATGAGGCTAGCTCATTCCCGAAGTGCGCCTGCGAGTGTTTGATGAATCACGTCGAGCAACACCGGCGCCGTGTCATCGATCGTGTGACGCTGTCTGACCCTTTGTGCCAGCCGGTCTCCAAGCGAAGCTCGCTCGGCGGTTGACTTAACCAGCTCGGCGATCCGTCTCGACATTGCTTCGACGTCCAGATACGGGAGCACCAGCCGCTCGTCGGGTTCGAGGAACTCCGACATCCCTCCGGAATCGAAGCAGACGACCGGTTTGCCGAGAGCTGCGGCCTCGAGGCAGGCGAGAGGAAACGGGTCCTCCCGACTCGTGAGAACGAACACGTCGAACAGGGCCATCACAGGACGCGCATCCTTGCGAGGCTCGATGACTCGGACGCGACCTTCCAACCCCGTGCGGGCGAGGTCGTGCCTAATCTGGATCGCAGTCGGATCGCCATGCGGCTCGGACCCGAGCCACACGAACTCGACCGCAATCTTTCCGAGCTGGTCGATCGTCCGCTTCACCACCTGCACGAAGAGATCAGGGGCCTTGCGCCAGGTAAGGGCTCCTACGCTACCTACGACAACTGCATCAGGGGCAAGGCCAAGCTCACGTCGCATCCGTTCGACCGCGATCGCAGGTACGGGCTCGTCCTCTAGCGGAATCGCCTCGTGGCAGACCACGATTCGCCCGGCATCGACGGCCGTAACGTCGACGAGCGCCGACCGCACAGCCTCGGATGCCGCGACAAAACGATGACTCCGGTCTCGCATCTGCTGTTCAGTCCAGGGCAACTTCCTCTTCAGCGACTCGAGAGAGAACGCCATCTCGTCACGTGCGTTATCACCGGCAGTGACTTCGGAAACAAGGACAACGCTCGCGCGGAGCCAACGCTGTTCAGGTAGAGCACATCGGGGCAGGCAGCCGCCCCCAGTCGCCGTCGGATGTCGCCGACAAGGGCCCGACGCGCGCCGAGGCGGATGACGTGCTCAGCGCGCGGTACAGTCGGTGGAGGCCATAGGAGCGGATCCCCCCAACTCGCGCGATGCAGCAACGAGCGGACAATGGACTCGCCGTTCGCTTGCGGCGCAATGAACGTCACCGGCGCGAGCGCGGCGAAGTCAGGGGCGAGCTCGCCACCGCTGATCAAGAGGACATGGAGTTCCATCTCGCTGTTCGCGCGGAGCCAGCGCAAGAAATGAAGCAGCATGATTGGCGCTCCGGTTAGGGAGGCGTCATGTGAAACGAAGAGGACGCGGGCCGCTATGGCCTTACCCTGTCACATTCCAGGAAGGATCCCGCGACCGAGCTGACACAGCATCCAGGCGCTTTGGCGAGAGCTTCATGATTACGCTTCACAAGCCAGTCGCGCGCAGCCTGTTCCCTGATAAAGGAGACGGGTCGGGGGGTCGTGGCAAGAAACTCCGACCACGATCCTAGAGCAGTCTCCCTGGGCATCACAGCCGACGTCCTCACGTTCCCTTTTGGCCACACGTCGCCTTGGCGTGAGGTTTGACCGCACGATGATGCTTGGGCGACAGCACGTACTTGGTCTCCAGTTCAGACCAAGTTGTGAGCATCATCGCGATGTTGATGACAAGCCTGACGTCAAGGTGGTCGAAGAGCTTCTTACGCCTACGGGTCCGTCCCAAGCAGTCTTTTTAGAGCCATTGCTCCAATACCTTGGAGCGGGGGAATCCGGTCACTTGACGTCTCTGACTTCGAGGGATGCACCGACACGCACGATCCAAACCATCCTTTACCGTCGGCGCTCGACCGCACGGCCTCGGTGGTTCTCGATGGTGGAACTCTATCAAGCACGTGTGGAATTACCCTGTGCCCATCCATAATGCGATGCGCATTTTCGAGCCGGCGGACACATCGTCATCGCCACGCCAACGAACAACTGCGCTGGCCACGGGCTGTCGACGCGTACTGGGTCCTGCGCACGGGTGCGCATTACAGGCCGTCCTCCTCAGGGAGGAATCACGCGGGGCTTCGTGGTATACGTTGACGGATCCCGCTGTACTCGGACGCCGAGTCGATTTCACAAATTCAGACCCCACCATGCTCTTCGTGTGCGCCCGTCGGACCGCGCAGGAGTTGCCGTCCCGCCTCTCCGTGTATCAGAGTGACTACGCAGCGGGTCGGGGCCGTGCTCGCTCCGAGCGGCCTAAACGCGAACCCCGCAAAGTTCACAGTCCTCGTGATGGACGCCGTCTGCGTTCGCGTGCACTGCAGTGTCTCAAGAACCCTTGGTATCGCTGGGTAGGCTGGCGACGAGTGTCCCGGCAGCCACCGCCCGAAGTATTGCCGCCCCATCGGGAGGCTTCCACCGCCGAAGACACCGATCTCCCAGATCGATCTATCGACCGATGAACTTCCTGAGGTGGCGGTGGTAGATCGGGAAATAGTGCCGCCACTTTCAGAGATCGGGCCCCTTCGCTGATTGACGCGAACTGCTCTCCAGCGGCTTCTTTGCTTTCAACCGGTGCACCGGCTGCGGGTACTCCGGCTTTTCCGGCAGCCCGAACGCAAACCTGAGCCCTCTCTGAACGAGCGGGCGCTGCGCGCCGTGATGGCCGCCATCCTGAGCCCCAACATTGGAGCTAGCCTACGTTCTGTTGCATCTTCCGGCAACGCGGGTACAAACTCGACCCATCCTCCATGAATAACCTCGCACAGCGGATCGAGGCCTTCGACGAAGACCTCTTCGGGCGTCGAGGCGCAGCTGATCAACTGGGATCGACGCTCGCTTCTGGCCCTGCACGGCGCCGTTGCCACCAGGGGCCCGTTCACCTATTTGGAGATCGGCTCCTATCTCGGGGGATCCCTCCAAGTCCTTGTGCGCGATCCTCGTTGCGCCTGCGTGACTCGATCAATCCCCGGACAGCAGCAACGCCCGACGCGGCGCCGCGGCACCTACTCCTATGGCG